>NZ_CP044434.1:0-2808590 GCF_016804365.1 Alicyclobacillus sp. TC
ATGAGCACAGTATTGAAAACCGATTATTTTGACGATTTATGGTCTCAAGTTTTAACTGTCATTCAGGAAAGAACAACGACTCCAACATTTGAAACTTGGTTTTCAGGCACCCGAATTGCAGCTTATCGGGAATCAGACAATACAATTGTTATTCAAGCTTCTACTTTATTTACTAGAAATTGGTTAGAAAAACACTTCTATACGGTAATTCAAAATACAATAACTGCGTTAACAGATAAAGAATTCAATTTACAATTTATTCACGATCCGCTAACTGATCCTCGTGATCGAGAGAAAGATACCTCAAATTTCGCTGACCACAAAGATAAAAGTCAGTCAGTTATTGAAATTCAAACGACAATTCAGAATGGCGAGAGTCAACAATCTGAAGAAGTCTTTGAAACTACAAACTTTAATCCTCGTTATACTTTCGAAAATTTTGTGATAGGTGCTAGTAATCGTTTTGCACATGCAGCAAGCTTAGCTGTAGCAGAAAAACCAGCCAAAAACTATAATCCTCTATTTATTTATGGAGGAGTTGGACTAGGAAAAACGCACTTGATGCATGCCATTGGGCAACTTTCCAAAAAGCTAAGGCCTTATTCTAAAGTTTTATATTTATCTTCTGAACGTTTTACAAATGAATTTATTACCGCAATTCGAGAGAATAGTACCGGTAATTTTCGAAATCGATATCGCTCTATTGACGTTTTGTTAATTGATGACATTCAATTTTTAGCTAAAAAAGAACAAACACAAGAAGAATTTTTCCATACATTCAATACTTTACATGAAGAAGCTAAGCAAATTGTAATTTCCAGCGATCGTCCACCCAGGGAGATACCTACATTAGAAGATAGATTGAGATCGCGCTTTGAATGGGGACTGATTACAGATATTCAACCACCGGATTTAGAAACACGTATTGCTATCCTGCAGAGAAAAGCTAAATCAGAAGGAATCAGTATCCCTGAAGATGTTACATATTACATCGCCAATCAGGTAAATTCTAATATTCGAGAATTAGAAGGAGCTCTCATTCGAATCGTTGCTTATTCTTCATTGGTGAATTCAGATATTTCTCTCGGCCTGGCAGAAGAAGCATTGCAAGAACTCATTCAAAGAGGAAACAAGCAAACCATTAATGTATCCCATATCCAAAAAGTTGTAGGTGATCACTTCAGCTTAAAGCTAGAAGACTTAAAGGCAAAAAAACGAACAAGAAATATAGCTTTTCCAAGACAGATAGCCATGTATTTAACCAGAGAATTAACCGACCTATCTTTACCAAGAATAGGAGAAGCATTTGGTGGGCGAGATCATACAACCGTTCTGCACGCTTGTGAAAGAGTCACAGAAGAAATGACAAAAAATGATGAGATACGAGCGATTGTTGAGAGACTATCTGAGGCAATTCGTACTTTGTGATGATTTGTGATGAAATGTGGACAACTTTTAGTTTTTCTCACAAGAAAAAATAAGTTATGCACATATTATCCACAAGGAAAAACGCTAGTGATTACAGCGAATCTTTAAGTTATCCACAAAAAAACAGGCGTTATTACTATTACTTGTACTAGTAAAAAGATCTATATACTATCTATCTACTACTAGTTTGGTCATAGAAAATCAGATGTAAATTTTTGAAAGGAGTTTCATCTCCCATGCATTGTATCGTAAATAAAAATGCTCTTCTCAATCTCATAATTAATGTTTCAAGAGCTGTAGCTACAAGAACGACCAAACAAATTCTCTCAGGAATACTAATCAATCTTTCATCCAATACACTTATTGCAACAGCATATGATTTAGAACTCGGTATTCAAGATGAATTATCTGTTCAAACAGAAGATCCAACGTTTCTGCGAATATCAGAGCCTGGTAGTATAGTTTTACCAGCAAGATATTTTTTGGATGTCATTCGAAAATTACCAGATGAAAAGGTTCAAATACAGACTAATTCCAACTACATCACAAAAATTGTTTCAGGACATTCTGAGTTTCATCTACATGGTATTGATGCTTCAGAATTTCCTAAATTACCTTCTTTTTTATCCTCCAACGCATTTAAGGTATCATCCAAAAAATTACGTTCATTAATAGAATCAACAGTTTTTGCAACTTCCTCATCCGAAGTACGACCTATCTTAACTGGCCTGCATGTTGAATTAAATCGAGACTTTTTAAGTTTTACAGCGACAGATGGACTCCGATTAGCTACAAAAAAATATCCTTTCGAAGAAGTAAAGAATCATACAATTTCAGCAGTTCTTCCTGGAAAATCTTTAAATGAATTAGCCAAAATACTTCCTGATAGTGATGAAGAAGTTGTCTTGCAATTATCGGAGGGTCACTCTCTATTCATATTCGGTTCTATGCATGTTTATACCCGCTTATTGAGCGGAGCCTATCCAGACACAAGCAGATTGATTCCAAGTCAGTGGAAAACAGAATTGCTGATTAACAGATCTGAACTTTTATCTGCAGTTGATCGAGCAGTTCTTATCTTAAGAGACAAAGAAAATAACAAAGTAAAAATGGAAATTCAAAACAATGAAATGTCAATGTCTTCTAATTCACCTGAGATTGGAAATGTTCAAGAACAACTGTGGATTAATGAAAAATTAGGTGAAGATGTACAAATAACTTTTAATGGACGTTACGTTTTGGACGCTTTAAGAAATTTAGAATCTGAAACAGTAACCATTCGCTTAAATGGATCTAATCAACCGTTTGTGATATTGGAAAATCAGGAGAATGGGTCATTACAATTAATTTCTCCTGTTTTAACGAGGTAATTATACATATGGAAAAAATTATATTTTATAATGAATATATAACTTTGGGTCAATTACTAAAGAAATTAAATTATGTTTCTTCTGGAGGAGATGTAAAAATCTTTTTAGAAGAAAACCGAGTTCTTGTAAACGGAATGATAGAAACCAGAAGAGGTAAAAAATTAGTTTCTAATGATGTCTTAACGATTCAAAATAAGTCGTATTTACTTAAGGCTGATAAAGAATGATTGTTAAATGGGTTGATCTCGAAAATTATCGCAATTATAGACATGTATTCTTTGAATTATCTCCTACACTCAATGTTTTCGTTGGAGAAAATGGACAAGGAAAAACTAACGCGTTAGAAAGCATTTTTTATTTAGGTATTGGTAAATCTCATAGAACTGTGAGAGATTATGAACTTATCCAATTTGGAGAAACGAGATCGACACTTAAAACATTAGTTGAACATGAAATCAGGAATTATCAATTAGAAATTCAAATTGAAGAGAATGTAGGGAAAAAAGCTTGGATTAATCATGCTCCATATAAAAAAATGTCCGACTATATCGGACATTTGCAAGTTGTCTTATTTTCTCCTGAAGATTTACAACTTCTTAAAGGCAGTCCTGCCTTAAGAAGGAGATTTTTAGATATAGAGATAGGACAAAGCCAGCCTACCTATCTCTATCATTTAGCACTGTATAATAAAACTTTGCAGCAACGAAATCGATTTTTAAAATCTCACAACATTGATGAATCATTGTTAGATGTTCTTGATGAACAATTATCTATACATGGATCTTATATTTTATTAAAGAGAATCGATTTTTTTAAAGATTTGAACCATATTGCTTCATCCTTATATGAAAAAATAGCTTATCAAAAAGAAAAACTTAATATAAAATATGATTCTTCGCTACGTATAGATGATGCTTATTTATACTCCTTTACCATTTATGAATTTCAAGAAGCTCTATATACAGGTTTACAAAAACAAAGAAAACAAGATATCCATCAGTGCATAACCACTATAGGACCACATAGAGATGACTTGTTATTTTATTTAAATGAGAAAGATGCTAAAAAATATGGCAGTCAAGGACAACAAAGAACGATAGCTCTCTCTCTCAGGCTTGCCGAAATTGAGTTATTGTATAAATTATCTAGGGAATATCCTGTTCTTTTACTGGACGATGTACTATCAGAGTTAGATGATGATCGACAAAAAAATCTGCTTCTTTCAATGACAGAAAAAGTTCAAACTATCCTTACGACAACAAGTTGGTCATCTTTAGCTGACTATTTTCGCATGGCGCCAAAACTCTACAAAGTTGATTCTGGTATACTTACTTCGGAAGGATAGTGAATATCATGTATTTGCACATTGGCGGTGATGTAGCCATTCACGTAGACCAATTGGTAGGTATCTTTGATTGGCGCATTGGAGAGAGTGCAAATACAGAAAGCTTTTTTAAAAATGCCTATGCCGATTATTCTCTTGAGATGATTGATGCGGAAGATATTAAATCTGTAGTAGTGACTTTTCAAAAAATCTATTTATCTCCCGTATCTGTAATGACTCTAAAAAAACGAATGTTTATTCTAGAGGATCATCTACAAGATGTTTCATTACCAGATGAGTTTATACAAAATGACTCATGCGATTGTATTTGATTCGATGATCTCGGAGGGAATGTCATTGTCCGAAACAAACGCGACTGCGAAAGTATATGATGAAACGCAAATTCAGGTTCTTGAAGGATTGGAAGCTGTTCGAAAACGTCCTGGTATGTATATCGGATCAACCAGTTCAAGAGGTCTTCATCATCTGGTTTGGGAAATTGTAGATAATGCTGTGGATGAAGCGCTTGCTGGTCGCTGTGACCGTATTCTTGTCCAGATTCATCCTGATAATTCTGTGACTGTTGTGGATAATGGCGCCGGTTTTCCAGTTGGAATTCATCCAAAAACCGGAAGACCAGCTGTAGAAACAGCATTAACCGTTCTTCATGCAGGCGGTAAGTTTGGTGGAAGTGGTTATAAGGTATCAGGAGGTTTACATGGTGTTGGTGCATCTGTCGTCAATGCCCTTTCCACATGGCTGAGAGTGGAAGTTCATAGGGATGGAAAAATTTACGAACAGGAATATGAAAGAGGTACACCTCTCTACGATCTACGAGTAATTGGTAGCACAGATCATACAGGAACCAGTGTTTCTTTTAGACCAGATCCTGAAATTTTTACAGAAACAATAGTTTTTGATTCTGAAATTTTACAGAATCGACTTAGAGAACTTGCTTTTTTAAATGCTGGATTGGAAATCATTTTTCAAGATGAACGTGATGGCGGGAAAAAATTAAATTTCCATTATTCTGGCGGTGTTGCGGAATTTGTAGAATTTCTAAATAAATCTAAAGATGTGCTTCATGAAGATCCCGTTTTTGTGAGTGGGAAAAAAGATGATGTAACGGTTGAAATCGCTCTGCAATATAACGACGGTTATTCAGCAACGCTTTTTTCATTTGCTAATAATATTAATACTCATGAAGGTGGTACACACGAATCTGGATTTAAAAGTGCATTAACAAGAGTGATTAACGATTTTGCTCGCAAGTTAAACGCGATAAAAGAATCGGACAATAACTTGACAGGTGACGATGTCAGGGAAGGTTTAACTGCTATTGTTAGTGTTAAAGTGCCCGAACCGCAATTTGAAGGACAAACCAAAACAAAGCTTGGCAATTCAGAAGTTCGTGGAATTGTGGAAAGCTTATTTGGTGAAAAATTACAAACATTTTTAGATGAACATCCTTCTGTTGCAAAAAAAATTGTTGAAAAAGCAGTGATGGCTGCGCGGGCAAGAGAAGCTGCGCGTAAAGCAAGAGAGTTAACCAGGCGTAAAAATGCTTTGGAAGTCAGTTCATTGCCTGGAAAATTAGCTGATTGTTCTTCAAAAGACGCATCTATTTGCGAACTCTATATTGTCGAGGGTGATTCAGCAGGCGGATCGGCAAAATCGGGTAGAGATAGAACTTTTCAAGCTATACTTCCAATTCGCGGAAAAATTATCAATGTAGAAAAATCGCGCTTGGATAAGGTACTCTCCAATGAAGAAGTTCGATCTATTATCACAGCGAGTGGAACGGGCATTGGAGAAGATTTTGATATTACAAAAGCTAGATATCATAAAATTGTGATTATGACAGATGCCGATCACGATGGAAGCCACATCCGCATTCTTTTACTTACATTGTTGTATCGATTCATGAGACCACTTATTGATGCGGGTTATGTATATATTGCACAACCACCGCTTTATAAAATTACAAAAGGAAAAAATATTCAATACGCATACTCAGATCAACAACTTGAGCAAATTCTACAAGAAATAGGTCGACAGAATATCAATATTCAGCGCTATAAAGGTCTGGGTGAAATGAATCCGACACAGCTTTGGGAAACCACGATGGATCCGAGTACGCGCACACTATTAAGGGTAACTACAGAAGATGCGATGGCTGCTGAACAAACGTTCAGTATTTTAATGGGCGACAAAGTTGAACCACGCCGTGAATTTATAGAAGAACATGCGCGTTATGTTCGAAATTTGGATATTTAATCTTTCATCATGGAAGAAGAGAGATCTTAGGGGGATTTAGTTGTCTCAAGATTACATGGGCAAAGTTATACCCATTGATTTAGGTGATGAAGTACGTCAATCCTTTATGGATTACGCTATGAGCGTTATTATCAGTCGTGCGATTCCGGATGTCAGGGATGGATTAAAACCTGTACATCGTCGAATTTTATATGCGATGTACGAATCTGGAATGACACATGAAAAACCATATAAAAAATCAGCACGCATTGTGGGTGATGTACTTGGACGTTATCATCCGCACGGCGATGCTTCTGTTTATGATGCTCTCGTTAGACTGGCCCAAGAATTTTCAACACGCTATCTATTAGTGGATGGACATGGAAACTTTGGTTCTGTAGATGGAGATTCTGCGGCTGCCATGCGTTATACAGAGTCTCGCATGTCAGCTATTGCGATGGAATTATTAAGAGATATACAGAAAGAGACTGTTAATTTTGGTCCTAACTACGACGAAAATGAACAGGAGCCACTTGTATTACCTGCCCGTTTTCCAAATTTATTGGCAAACGGATCGTCTGGAATTGCAGTAGGAATGGCTACAAATATCCCTCCACACAATTTACGCGAAGTCATCAATGGTGTTGTTGCCATGATTGATCATCCAGATGTCACAGTATCGGAATTGATGAATTATATTAAGGGACCCGATTTTCCTACTGGTGGCATTATTCTGGGTAGAGATGGCATTCGCCGTGCTTATGAAACTGGTCGTGGCAGTATAACGGTCAGAGCAAAAACAGAATTTGAAGAAATGTCGGGTGGGAAAACTAGAATTGTAGTTACGGAAATTCCATATCAACAAAATAAAGCCAGATTAGTGGAGAAAATTGCAGAATTAGCAAGAGACAAAAAAATAGATGGTATTACTGATCTTCGAGACGAATCTGACCGAAACGGCATGAGAATGGTTATAGAATTGCGCCGGGACGTAAGGCCTCAAGTTGTATTAAATAATCTTTTTAAATTTACTGGTTTGCAAACAAATTTCGGCATCATCAATTTGGCGTTGGTTAATGGTGAGCCTAAAGTACTTAATTTGCGCCAAATGCTTTATCATTACTTGGAACATCAAAAAGAAGTAGTCACACGAAGAACGCAGTATGATTTAAGAAAAGCTGAAGCAAGGGCCCATATTCTTGAAGGGTTAAGAATCGCACTTGATCATTTAGATGCGGTTATAGCCTTAATACGCG
Source organism: Alicyclobacillus sp. TC (assembly GCF_016804365.1). Lineage (NCBI taxonomy): Bacteria > Bacillati > Bacillota > Bacilli > Caryophanales > Alicyclobacillaceae > Alicyclobacillus > Alicyclobacillus sp. TC. Next base: position 7,635 of record NZ_CP044434.1, read on the forward strand.
CTTCTCAAACAGTTGATGAAGCAAGAGAGGGATTAATTCAACGATTTGGATTATCGCAAGAACAAGCCCAGGCAATATTGGATATGCGTCTTCAGCGTTTGACTGGTTTAGAAAGAGAAAAAATTGAAGCTGAGTATGCAGAATTGCAAAAATTAATCAGTGAGTTACGGGCTATTCTAGCCGATGAATCGAGATTAATGGGCGTCATTCGAGAAGAAATTATACAAATTCGCGATAAATTTGGTGATGAAAGACGTACAGAGATTGTAGCTGCAGAGGGAGATATCAATGAAGAGGATCTCATTCCTGTGCAAGACGTTGCGATTACCATAACGCATGCTGGTTATGTCAAGCGTATTCCATTGTCAACTTACCAAAGCCAGCGTCGTGGTGGCCGTGGTATGACCATGATGGGAACTCGAGAAGAAGATTTTGTTGAGCATTTGCACATCTGCTCTTCCCATAGCCCGGTTCTCTTTTTTACGAATCGTGGAAGAGTATACAATCTTAAGGCATATGAAATTCCTGAATTTAGTCGCCAGGCTAAAGGTGTGCCCATCATTAATTTGCTGAACATCGAACAGGGTGAAAAAATTACTGCAGTTATTCCGCTTGGAACCATAGCTGAAGAAGATATGGAACAACTAACCTTGTTCTTTGCTACAAGAATGGGCATTGTCAAGAAATCTGCTCTAAGTGAATACGCCAATATTCGAAAAACAGGCTTAATTGCACTTCATTTAAAAGAAGATGATGAGGTTATTTCGGTAAAATTAACAAACGGTAGTAAGGATATTATTATGGCGACACGCTGCGGGCTCTCCATCCGCTTTCCTGAATCCGATGTAAGAACTATGGGTAGAAATGCAACAGGTGTCAAAGGAATTGCTCTTAATCCGAATGATGAACTTATAGCTATGGATGTTATTGAGGAAGATCATGAAGTGCTGGTGGTTACCAGCCGAGGCTATGGTAAAAAAACACCCGCTGACGACTATCGTACTCAATCTCGTGGCGGAAAAGGCATTAAAACGTTAAACTGTACAAAGAAGAATGGTGTAGTTATTGCATTAAGAATGGTAACTTCACAAGATGATTTAATGATTATTACCAATGCAGGAGTAGCTATACGCATTCACGTTGCGGATATTTCTACACAAAGCCGAAATACTCAGGGTGTTAAATTGATTAATGTGCCAGATGGTGAGGAAGTTGCAACAGTAGCTCGTGTCATAACGACAGACGATACCGAAACAGAAGAAGATTCGATCTAAAAATCATATCTACGAGGAGTGGTCTAAATGTCTCCTTTAGAAATTTTTGCAATACATCAAGCTGCAGGATTTTTGGCGCTTGGGGTAATTGTGGGATTATCGTATCTTGTGTTTCATGCTATATTACCGCGTAAATAAAGTGTGCTAGTGTAGAATCTTTACTGAAACAATGCAGAAAATCCTGATGAAACAATGAATCCCTGTCTGATCACAGTAAGTGAACAGGCGGGGATTTCTTATGAATCGTAACAAAGAATAAAATCATAAAAATTTTTTTGAAAAAGGGGTTGCAAAAAAGTTTGGAGGGAGGTAAGATAGTCGCTGTCGCTGCAAGAGGGGACGCGAAAGAGAGCCTTGGCAGCGAGAGAACCTTGAAAACTAAACACGCACAAGAATCACCAAACGCCAGAGAAGAAGTGCCCGAGCTCGAGGGAGCGAGGGAGAAGGAATTAGACATTGAGAGTTTGATCCTGGCTCAGGACGAACGCTGGCGGCGTGCCTAATACATGCAAGTCGAGCGGGTATCGAAAGATACCAGCGGCGGACGGGTGAGGAACACGTGGGGAATCTGCCTAACAGACCGGAATAACGCCTGGAAACGGGTGCTAAGGCCGGATAGGCGCATGAGGCGCATGCCTGATGCGGGAAAGGATGCTACGGCATCGCTGAGAGAGGACCCCGCGGCGCATTAGCTAGTTGGTAGGGTAAAGGCCTACCAAGGCGACGATGCGTAGCCGACCTGAGAGGGTGACCGGCCACACTGGGACTGAGACACGGCCCAGACTCCTACGGGAGGCAGCAGTAGGGAATCTTCCGCAATGGGCGCAAGCCTGACGGAGCAACGCCGCGTGAGCGAGGAAGGCCTTCGGGTTGTAAAGCTCAGTCAAGGGGGAAGAGCGGCAAGGAGAGGGAATGCTCTTTGCGAGACGGTACCCCGAGAGGAAGCCCCGGCAAACTACGTGCCAGCAGCCGCGGTAATACGTAGGGGGCAAGCGTTGTCCGGAATCACTGGGCGTAAAGGGTGCGTAGGCGGTTCTGCAAGTCTGGGGTGAAAGGCCAGGGCTCAACCTTGGGAATGCCTTGGAAACTGTAGGACTTGAGTACTGGAGAGGCAAGGGGAATTCCACGTGTAGCGGTGAAATGCGTAGAGATGTGGAGGAATACCAGTGGCGAAGGCGCCTTGCTGGACAGTGACTGACGCTGAGGCACGAAAGCGTGGGGAGCAAACAGGATTAGATACCCTGGTAGTCCACGCCGTAAACGATGAGTGCTAGGTGTTGGGGGGTACCACCCTCAGTGCCGAAGGAAACCCAATAAGCACTCCGCCTGGGGAGTACGGTCGCAAGACTGAAACTCAAAGGAATTGACGGGGGCCCGCACAAGCAGTGGAGCATGTGGTTTAATTCGAAGCAACGCGAAGAACCTTACCAGGGCTTGACATCCCTCTGACGATACCAGAGATGGTAGGTCCCTTCGGGGCAGAGGAGACAGGTGGTGCATGGTTGTCGTCAGCTCGTGTCGTGAGATGTTGGGTTAAGTCCCGCAACGAGCGCAACCCTTGACCTGTGTTACCAGCACGTAGAGGTGGGGACTCACAGGTGACTGCCGGCGCAAGTCGGAGGAAGGCGGGGATGACGTCAAATCATCATGCCCCTGATGTCCTGGGCGACACACGTGCTACAATGGGCGGCACAACGGGAAGCGAGAGAGCGATCTGGAGCGAACCCCTGAAAACCGCTCGTAGTTCGGATTGCAGGCTGCAACTCGCCTGCATGAAGCCGGAATTGCTAGTAATCGCGGATCAGCATGCCGCGGTGAATCCGTTCCCGGGCCTTGTACACACCGCCCGTCACACCACGAGAGTTGGCAACACCCGAAGTCGGTGGGGTAACCCGAAAGGGGGCCAGCCGCCGAAGGTGGGGTCGATGATTGGGGTGAAGTCGTAACAAGGTAGCCGTATCGGAAGGTGCGGCTGGATCACCTCCTTTCTAGGAAGAGAGAGGGGTTTGGTGGAGAGGCGTGCGTGTTTAGTTTTGAGGGTTCTCGGGAGAGAACTTAGCGAAAGCTACTTATGCCTTGAGAGAGGGATAAGCTCGAAGGACCTTGAGAACTGAATCAGCAAGAGGGAAGAAAGGTGAAGGTAGAAAGGGCGCACGGAGGATGCCTAGGTGCCAGGAGCCGAAGAAGGACGGGGCGAACACCGAAATGCCTTGGGGAGCTGTACGCGAGCGAAGATCCAGGGATGTCCGAATGGGGGAACCCACCGGTCGTGATGGGCCGGTACCGCTATCTGAATGTATAGGATAGACGGAGGGAACCTGGGGAACTGAAACATCTCAGTACCTGGAGGAGAAGAAAACAAGAGTGATTCCGCAAGTAGTGGCGAGCGAACGCGGAAGAGCCTAAACCATGATGGTGGAGAAGGGGACCCCCGTTGCCATCATGGGGTAGAGGGGATGCGCAGCCAGGCAGGGTCTTGCCTGGGCCGAAGGAGACAAGGGAGCCAAACGACATGGGAAGGTCGGCCAGAGCGGGTGAGAGCCCCGTAGGCGAAGCTTGTCGAGGGAGGTAGCGCAGGCCCCAAGTACCGCGGGACACGAGGAACCCCGTGGGAATCAGGGAGGACCACCTCCTAAGGCTAAATACTCCCTGGCAACCGATAGCGGAGAGTACCGTGAGGGAAAGGTGAAAAGAACCGCGGGAGCGGAGTGAAAGAGAACCTGAAACCGTGTGCTTACAAGCAGTCGGAGTCCGAAAGGATGACGGCGTGCCTTTTGTAGAATGAACCGGCGAGTGATGGTGATGAGCGAGGTTAAGGCAGGGAAGCCGGAGCCGAAGCGAAAGCGAGTCTGAAGAGGGCGAGAAGTTGATTGCCATCGACCCGAAACCGGGTGAGCTACCCCTGGTCAGGGTGAAGTGCGGGTAACACCGCATGGAGGCCCGAACCCACCGGCGTTGAAAAGCCGGGGATGAACTGGGGGTAGGGGAGAAATTCCAATCGAACCCGGAGATAGCTGGTTCTCCCCGAAATAGCTTTAGGGCTAGCGTCACGGATGAGGGACGGAGGTAGAGCACCGATGGGGTGCGGGGCCCGACCAGGGTTACCAAGCTCCGTCGAACTCCGAATGCCGTTTCATTGAACCGTGGCAGTCAGACTGCGAGTGCTAAGATCCGTAGTCAAGAGGGAAACAGCCCAGACCAACAGCTAAGGTCCCCAAGGGTGGTTAAGTGGGAAACGATGTGGCGGTGCATAGACAACCAGGATGTTGGCTTAGAAGCAGCCATCATTGAAAGAGTGCGTAATAGCTCACTGGTCGAGTGACGCTGCGCGGAAAATGTAACGGGGCTAAACCACACACCGAAGCTATGGCTGTGGGAAGACCACAGGGTAGGGGAGCGTTCCATAAGCGGAGAAGCCTTCTTGAGAGGGAAGGTGGAGGTTATGGAAGTGAGAATGCCGGTATGAGTAGCGAAAAGAGGGGTGAGAATCCCCTCCGCCGAAAGCCCAAGGTTTCCTGGGGAAGGATCGTCCACCCAGGGTTAGTCGGGACCTAAGGCGAGGCCGAGAGGCGTAGTCGAAGGAGAACGGGTTGAGAATCCCGTACCAGATGGATTTGCATGACTGAAGGGGTGACGCAGGAGGCTAGAGCGAGCGGCCGGATGGAAGAGGCCGTCCAATCCGCAAGGGGGTCGCGCAGGGAAAACCGCGCGGCGAGAACTCTGAGCGGTGATGGGGAGGGAAGAAGAGTACCGAAGCGCTCGAGGTCACACTGCCAAGAAAAGCCTCTAGGGAGAATGCATCTGCCCGTACCGGAAACCGACACAGGTGGGCGCGTGGAGAACACGGAGGCGCGCGGGAGCACTCTCGTTAAGGAACTCGGCAAAATGGCCCCGTAACTTCGGGAGAAGGGGCGCTCTGAAGAAGAGCCGCAGTGAAAAGGCCCAAGCGACTGTTTAGCAAAAACACAGGTCTCTGCGAAGCCGAAAGGCGAAGTATAGGGGCTGACGCCTGCCCGGTGCTGGAAGGTTAAGAGGAGGGGTGAGGGCGAGAGCCCGAAGCTCTGAATTGAAGCCCCAGTAAACGGCGGCCGTAACTATAACGGTCCTAAGGTAGCGAAATTCCTTGTCAGGTAAGTTCTGACCCGCACGAAAGGCGTAACGACTTGGGCGCTGTCTCAACGAGAGACCCGGTGAAATTGTAATACCTGTGAAGATGCAGGTTACCCGCGGCTAGACGGAAAGACCCCGTGGAGCTTGACTGTAGCTTGATATGGGAGACGGGCATGTCATGTACAGGATAGGTGGGAGACACAGAAGCATGGGCGCCAGCCTGTGTGGAGTCGATGTTGGGATACCACCCTTGAGATGCTAGTCTTCTAACCTGGCACCCTGAATCGGGTGTGGGGACAGTGTCAGGCGGACAGTTTGACTGGGGCGGTCGCCTCCTAAAAGGTAACGGAGGCGCCCAAAGGTTCCCTCAGCGCGGATGGAAACCGCGCGGGGCGTGTAAAGGCACAAGGGAGCTTGACTGCGAGACGGACAGGTCGAGCAGGGACGAAAGTCGGGCTTAGTGACCCGGTGGCACTGCGTGGAAGGGCCATCGCTCAACGGATAAAAGCTACCCCGGGGATAACAGGCTGATCTCCCCCAAGAGTCCACATCGACGGGGAGGTTTGGCACCTCGATGTCGGCTCATCGCATCCTGGGGCTGAAGTCGGTCCCAAGGGTTGGGCTGTTCGCCCATGAAAGCGGTACGCGAGCTGGGTTCAGAACGTCGTGAGACAGTTCGGTCCCTATCTGCCGTGGGCGGAGGATACGTGAGAGGGTTCGTCCTTAGTACGAGAGGACCGGGATGAACCGACCGCTGGTGGACCAGTTGTCCTGCCAAGGGCACAGCTGGGTAGCCAAGTCGGGGAGGGATAAGCGCTGAAAGCATCTAAGCGCGAAGCCTGCCTCAAGATAACGTATCCCATTCCGTCAAGGAAGGAAGACCCCTTATAGACGATAAGGTAGATCGGTCCGGCGTGGAAGCGTCGTGAGGCGTGGAGCGGACGGATACGAATCGGTCGAGGCCTTCACCAAGGAAAATCCCTCTTGCTGAGACAGTTGGAAAGGAAAGAAGAGTCTGGTGACCATAGCGGAGGGGATACACGCGTACCCATCCCGAACACGACCGTGAAGACCTCCAGCGCCGAGCATACTTGGGGTGAAGACCCCTGGGAACCTAGGTCGTTGCCAGGCAACAGGAGTACAGGTGGCTGTTAAGTGTGGAGTTTCCCTCCTTGGGGACTCTGCCTTACAGCCACTTTTTTGTTTTATAAAAATGATTACAATAGAAATTATTAGATAACTAAATACCTAAGATTACGATGATTTTGTCTATAAGGCGATTTTGTGGCAAATGATATAGAAGTCTACTCATTTGCCTTTCCTTTTACTTTGTTGAATTGACACCTAAAATTCTTCACTGTTATAATCCACGCAATATTTATCCGATACGGCGCGGGAGGATAGAAATTCGGCGCATTTTAACTGATTCCAAGGGGGACTTAGGTTGTCTAACCAATGGGAAAATAAATTTATTAAAGAGGGATTGACGTTTGATGATGTATTGTTGATTCCTGCTTATTCAGAAGTACTTCCTAAAGATGTGGATGTAAAGACGAAAATTACGACTGACATCACGCTAAATGTCCCCATTGTAAGTGCCGCCATGGATACAGTTACTGATGGTTCATTGGCTATTGCTATGGCAAGAGAAGGCGGCATTGGCATTATACACAAAAATATGACGATAGATCAGCAAGCAGAAGAAGTGGATAAGGTAAAACGTTCTGAAAGTGGGGTAATCACTGATCCAATATACTTGACACCGGATCACCCTATTCAAGATGCAGAATCTTTGATGGCGAAATATCGGATATCCGGTGTGCCCATTGTTGAAGGAGAAAATCGTAAATTAGTTGGAATTATTACAAACCGTGATTTACGTTTTGAGAAAAATTATAATCGTCCGATTCGTGAAGTGATGACAAGCGGGAATTTAGTGACTGCGCCTGTTGGAACGACGTTATCTGATGCAAAAGAAATACTGCGTCAACATAAAGTCGAAAAATTGCCTCTGGTAGATGCGAATGGAATTTTACGAGGGCTAATTACGATTAAGGATATTGAAAAGGCTCGACAATACCCACAGGCTGCAAAAGATGGTCAAGGAAGATTGCTGGTTGGAGCCGCAGTGACAGTGTCAGCAGATTTGTATCGTCGAGCAGAAGCACTTGTTGCTTCGCAAGTGGATGTACTGGTTGTTGATACAGCACACGGCCATTCAAAAGGAGTTATAGAAGCCGTTAAAAATTTGCGCAAACAGTTTAGTCACGTACAGATTGTAGCTGGTAATGTAGCTACAGCTGAAGCAACAGAGGCTTTAATTGATGCGGGTGTCAATGCAGTAAAAGTGGGCATTGGACCGGGTTCTATTTGTACAACCCGAGTGGTGGCTGGCATTGGTGTCCCACAGATTACAGCTATCTATGATTGTGCTAGTGTAGGAAGGCGCAGAGGAGTGCCTATTATAGCTGATGGTGGGATTAAATATTCGGGTGATATTGTCAAAGCATTAGCTGCTGGCGCTCACACGGTCATGATTGGATCTTTGCTTGCTGGAACTGAGGAGAGCCCTGGTGAGATTGAGATATATCAAGGAAGACGTTTTAAAGTTTATCGGGGTATGGGTTCGATTGGTGCTATGAAAGCTGGCAGTGGAGACCGTTATTTTCAAGGAGAGGCAAAAAAATTAGTTCCAGAAGGCATAGAAGGTCGTGTTGCCTATCGTGGACCTTTGTCAGAAATCCTCTATCAATTAGTGGGTGGTTTAAGAGCAGGTATGGGTTACTGTGGGGCATCCACAATAGAAGATTTGCAAAATTATGCCCAATTTTTACGAATTACGTCAGCTGGATTGCGAGAAAGTCATCCGCATGATGTGCATATTACCAAAGAAGCACCAAATTATAGTATCTAAGAATCATTGCTAGATGGCTGGTCCTGAATACAGGCGGAATTGCCGTTGTGATATACTTATACACAGCAGAAGATTAGCTTGTGTATATTGTTGTGGATAACTTTTTGCTAACAGTATTAATGGCAGAAGATACATGGGGAGGAACTACAAGTGGCAACCAATGTGGGAACCGAACGAGTTAAACGTGGTATGGCAGAAATGCAAAAAGGCGGCGTCATTATGGACGTCATTAACGCGGAACAAGCAAAAATTGCAGAAGCAGCTGGTGCTTGCGCAGTTATGGCACTGGAACGGGTGCCTTCCGATATTCGAGCGGCTGGCGGAGTTGCCCGTATGGCCGATCCGACCATAATTGAAGAAGTAATGAAGGCTGTCTCTATTCCAGTCATGGCCAAATGCCGGATCGGCCATATTGTTGAAGCTAGAATTTTAGAGTCTCTCGGTGTGGATTATATTGATGAGAGTGAAGTTTTGACACCTGCAGACGATAAATACCATGTGGATAAAAGAAAGTTTACCGTGCCATTTGTCTGCGGCGCACGTGATTTGGGTGAGGCATTGCGGAGAATCGCTGAAGGAGCTTCTATGATTCGGACGAAAGGCGAACCGGGAACAGGCAATATTATTGAAGCGGTTAAGCATCAGAGAATGATGCAAGCGAAAATTCGTGAAGTGCAAAATATGTCCACTGATGAGTTGTACGCAGAAGCCAAAAACTTGGGCGCTCCTTTTGAACTGCTTCTTGAAGTACACAATACTGGTAAATTACCTGTAGTAAATTTTGCAGCTGGTGGAGTTGCTACTCCTGCTGATGCTGCCTTGATGATGGAATTAGGTTCAGATGGTGTTTTTGTGGGTTCAGGTATTTTTAAATCGGAGAATCCTGAAAAGTTTGCTCGTGCAGTTGTTCAGGCCACAACGCATTATCAAGATTATGAATTGATTGGTGAACTTTCCAAAGGTTTGGGCTCGCCAATGAAAGGAATTGACCTGAATACATTGCGAGATGAAGAGCGGATGGCTGTACGCGGCTGGTAAAGATCGAAACAATAGAGTGCAGCCCGTGCTTATTGTACGGGCTGTCGTTTTCAAGAAGGCAGGTGAACCATGATGAAAATTGGTGTCGTGGCCGTACAAGGGGCATTTCGGGAACATCAACGAATGCTCAATCAATTAGGAGTTGACACTATTGAAATTAAGCGCAGTCAACATCTAGAGAATCTGAATGGTATTGTATTGCCTGGTGGCGAGAGCACATCAATTGGAAAATTGATGAGGGAATATGGATTAATAGAACCCATTCGTGAAATGGTTCAGCAAGGTACTCCAATTTTTGGTACATGTGCGGGTATGATTGTTATGGCGAAAACAATCAGTAGTGGTGAGCAACCGCATTTGGCTGTTATGGATGTTACGGTCAGCCGAAACTCTTTTGGTCGACAAAAAGATTCTTTTGAAGCAGATTTGGATATGGATGTCATCGGATCGACACCTTTTCCAGCGGTTTTCATTCGTGCGCCACATATTGAAAGTGTAGGCGAAAATGTTCGCGTGCTTTCCAGGTATCAGGGACGTATAGTCGCGGTTCAGGAAAAACATTGTTTGGCTATTTCATTTCATCCAGAATTGACAGATGATAGCCGTATTCATCAATATTTTCTCGAGAAAATCGTACAACCTTCTCTACAAACTGTCCGCTAAGCTTTTACACTTTTTAAAAATATATAAACGAAGCAGGACAAAGTTTAAGACAGTTTATGCATTCTAAAACCTGACAAAAGATGGTGACCGAAACAATGCTCGATATCAAAGCTATTCGACAGGATCCAGAATTTTTTCGCCGGGGTATTGCACGCAAAAAAGCAGATCCAGAATTGATTCATCAATTGCTAACAATGGACGAGTCATGGCGTGCAGCATTGGCCGAAGTGGAACGTTTAAAAAATGATCGCAATCGAGCGAGTGAAGAGATTGCCAAAAAGAAAAAGTCAGGTGAAGATGCGTCCGAATCGATCCGTCTTATGAAAGATGTATCGGATCGGATTAAACTTTTAGATGAGACTGTGCGGGAACGCGAAGCGGCAGTCAAAGATTTGCTTTTGTCCATCCCTAATGTGGCGCATGAGTCTGTTCCGGATGGAGATTCGGAGGAAGACAATGTCACTCTTCGTCATTGGGGTGAAAAACCGCAATTTAGTTTTGAGCCTAAGCATCATTATGAGATTGCTTCACAATTGGATATTGTTGATTTTGAGAGGGCTGTAAAGATTACCGGCAGTCGTTTTATTTTATACAAAGGGCTAGGTGCACGTCTTGAAAGAGCATTAGCCAATTTTATGCTGGATTTTCAAACGGAGAAGAATGGCTATCAAGAAATGTTTCCTGCTTTTATTGCCAATGCGGATAGTTTAGTTGGCACAGGAAATTTACCTAAATTTGGAGAAGAAATGTTTCGTTTGGAAGGACTTCCGTATTACTTAATACCTACTGCTGAAGTTCCTTTAACAAATTATTATCGTGATGAAATTCTCAGCATTGAACAATTGCCAGTTAAATTTGCTGGATACAGTTCCTGTTTTCGAAGTGAAGCTGGTAGTGCTGGCAAAGATACCAGAGGCTTGATTCGCCTGCATCAATTCCAAAAAGTCGAGTTGGTTAAATTGGTGTTGCCAGAAAATTCGTATGCTGAGCTTGATAGCTTAATTGAGGATTGCGCAGATATTCTTGAAGCGTTAGAGCTTCCTTATCGAGTTGTAGAAATATGTACGGGCGATCTCGGTTCAAAAGAAACAAAAAAAATTGATCTAGAAGTGTGGTTTCCTGCTCAACAGACCTACCGGGAAATCAGTTCTTGTTCTAATTTTGAAGACTATCAGGCAAGACGTGCCAACTTGCGTTTTCGGCGAACTGAAACATCAAAACCGGAATTTGTGCATACATTGAATGGGTCGGGTCTTGCCATAGGGAGAACCTTGGCTGCTCTGTTAGAAAATGGCCAACAATCGGATGGCAGTGTACGCCTGCCTAAAGCGTTGGTTCCCTATATGGGCGGTATCGAGATCGTTAACTAAAGAAAATATAAAGAATCGAAGATAAAGTTTAACTTTGATGTTGAAATAAATGAGGGCATTGCGGGGGAGTCAGGAGGCTGTTTGTGAAAGTTTCTCATTTGGAATTGCGTCTTTCAAGCTCAGATCTCAATCAAATGCTTGCAGAGATTGCACCAGATGTAAAAGTTAAAATTTTGGATATAGGAGATAGTGGTATTCACGGGCAGGTTAAACTGCTCGTGTGGAATATTGATTTTATAGCAAAACCGTCTGCAGATTGGGCGAGTGATGCTGTAAACTTAGATATTTCTGCTCACAAATTGGTGAATATCCCATCCTCTATTGTTGAGCGTCAGCTCCGTGAAGCATTGAAAGATGGTCCGCCAGGAATCGAGGTTCTAAGGCAAAGTTTACGTGTTCATGTGCCTTCTTTGATACAGCCGCTTGGTGTGGAATTAAGAGTTAAGGACATCCATTGTCAACCTGGATATTTAGTCTTGGCTGTTGAACAACTTCAATTACCTCTCCCGCAAAATTTGTTCCAAAGCCATTTGTTGACTGCCGATCCGAAATCCAACTTAAAAACGAATATAGTGGATAAAGCATAGGAGATTGTATGAGATATGGGTGAACAAAGAGAAAGTGATTCAAGTGATAGAGAGAAACTAGTAAACGTGTGCGATATGATTTTTTGCCAGAATGGACTATAATGTTTGTATGCACCCGTAGCTCAGGTGGATAGAGCGGTGGTTTCCTAAACCACGTCTTGCGGGGGTTCGAGTCCCTCCGGGTGCGCCAGAGAAACCCTTATGTAGTGCGGATTCTCGAGGATTCGAGGATCACGCACTTTTGTTTATTAGAGGCTCGTGCCCATATCTTGCCCATATGGGTGTTCAAATGTGGGAACCGAGACGGACAAAATGGTATCAAACTTTTCGGCCGCCTCATCTTGCATTGACTCTAAGACGTGGCTGTAAATGTCCAGGGTTACGCTAATGCTTTCGTGACCGAGACGTTCCGAAACCACCTTCACGTTGACTCCCTGTTTCAGCAAAAGCGTGGCGTGTGTGTGCCGAAGGTCGTGAATCCTGATCCTTGGCAAACTGCTCTTTGCCAGCAGACGAAGGAACGTGGAACGGACATTGTGAGCCAACACGGCATTGCCGGTACACGTCGTGACAATTAAGTCTTGATCGTTCCAAAGGTCACCGGCCTGTTGCCGCTCAGCTTCTTGAACAGACCGGTGCTGATAAAGATCCCGCAACGTGGAGGGGGCCAATTTGATCGTCCGGTTACCCTTCTTTGTCTTAGGCTGTTGGAAAACGTATCCCCGCAGCCCGTGTGTGTATGACCTTTGAACGTGGATTTTCCCCGATACCCAGTCGACGTCCCTCCACTTCAGACCGAGTACCTCACCGAGCCGCATACCAGTTCCGAGTGCGAGGGCAAAGAAGATATAGTAGCGGCTGTTACGGGCCGCCTCCAGGAATGAAGCCACTTCGGATTCGCTCCAAGTCTGCATTTCAAGTTGTGGGGGCCTGGGAGGATTGACCGCCGATGCTGGGTTCACTGAAATTTTGCCTTTAATGCATGCTTGTTTCAAAATATGCTTGATCAAGACATGGATGTGCTTGACTGAGCGTAACGACAAGCCACACTTTTCACAATCGCCTGGCATTGCGAGACGAGTGTAAAGGTCTTGTAAGTGGTGCGGCCTCAATTTACGCAGTTCGATGTGGCCCAGCTCAGGAATGATATACTTGTTCACCAGCCAAGAGTACTTACGCAGTGTGCCTTCACGCACCTGGTACTCTTTTTCTTGGAGGAAAGTGCGGCAAAATTCCCTCAGAAACTCCTTTGATGGTTTGACGTAAGTCCCCTGCCGTTTCTCGAGGAGCTTTTTGGCCCGAAACTCTTGTGCTTCAGATAATGTGCAGAAAGCCTTCTCTTCATAAACAGGCTTTCCCCCTGCATCACGACCACAAAATACACGGGCGTAATATTTGTCCCCCCTTTTCCGGATACCCGGTTTATTGCCGACCCGACTCTTTTTCACTTTGCTGTTCATAACTATCACCTCCATTTTTCAGGAGCAGAACCTGTTTCCAACTGCTGCCTGTGCCCACATGATAGATCCAAGAAATCAAATCTGTCCAAATTTACGAGTGACCTCGTAAAACTTGACGTGACGAATTAAGACTCGATACTGTTGCGTTGCAAAGTAATAAACACTGAGGAGGGGATGCTAAATGCAGCAAGAGTATGCAAAAGCACTTACAGTTCCAGAGGTGGCTAAAATTCTTGGAATCGGCCTGAACAAGGCGTACCAGATGGCGAATCTCCCGGATTTTCCCTGCATGAGGCACGGCAATCGTATTATTATCCCGCCTAAACGGTTTTTTGAATGGTTGGATGAACAGGCGGCGGCACACCGGACGATTGCGGGATGACAAATTTTTCGGCGGTGCAATGCGCATCGTCGACTACATAGTGTAATTCAACGAAAGAGCATGCAACGGTATAATGGAGACAGAGTATTTGCAAACACACAGCGTGTTTTGACGCTACAAGTCGCAAACGTTCAAAGTTGATGACCACGATGGTTTATGGGACAGTTTTCGTTAAAGGCACTCGCTTGAATACTTTCGATCGAGGTGACATATCCGATGGTCGAGAAGAGGCCCGTGATCATACCGAAGGGCAAGTGCAGCGGAGCATTTACCATCAAAGGCATTAGCCCTCCTCCGGCGACGAACGGGATTGAAGTATTCTACGGGAAGAAGACCGCTGCAAAAAATGATGGCGCTGACGAGCATGAAATACTGCTCGTTGAGGTTCCCGAACTATGGTCCATACGTGTCCATCTGTCCAACAATCGTACATACCTATACGACGTGACTCCTCTGGCCAAGGCTGGAGGTCCCTGGCGCACCCTGCGGGCTGCCCCTGACTACTTTTTCAGCAGGATAGATACTCAACCACATCGGATCATCTGGCGGGTGTCAGAGGATGAGCAGGAGTGTCCGCAGGTGTCGGTAGAGGTCATCTTGCGTGAAGGTCGGATAGAAGTTGATGAGGGGTGAAAGCATGTGGAAGTGGCTTCGGCGACGAAAAGAGGATCGACGTTTGACCGGTGCTGACGAACACGCAGCCAAGTCCGTGCTACCACCAGCTCGCAAAGTTGTGGTTGGTGGCCAGATCTTCTTTGTGCGAGACTTACCTTTGAGTTGGAAGTACGCTCGGCTAAACGCAAAGCTGGCCAAAGAAGGCCGGCATGAGCGCTGGACCGAAGTGGTGCCTGGCGAGTGGTACTGCATAGGAACGGCGCACCTGGATGAGCCCTATCCCGCCGCTCGATCTTGATGATGACAAAGTGGTGCCGCTGCAGATCTATTTGGACGATATAGACGAGCGTTGATGGCTTTTTCGTTGATACGACTGTGGTAGAATAGGTATGTCCCAAAACTCAGGATGAGCTGTAGCGTATCCCGAAAGGCCCCCTGCCACCACATGGGCAGGAGGCTTTTTCGTTCCGTTACGTTCCTTTGGTTACGAGGTTTTGTTCCTTCGGTTACGAAGTTTTCAGGAATCGTCATGAGTGGCCGAGGTGTCTACGTCAATTTGAACTACGTGGATTTGTTGATTGAACTACGTGGTTTTGTTCCTTGGACTACGAGGCCTTTGCAACCAGTGCAGTAAAGGCTGTTTTGCCTGGGCCTGATTGTAGCGCTTTCCGCAAACATAGACTTGTTTTATCCCACCAACCCTTGGCACTATGTCTCCATCTTGATCATAGGAGGTGGTCATCATGGAGATGCAGAACCAAACTACAATTGGTCCGGAGGAGTTAATCAAGTGTCAACGCTGTCGGACTGACAAACCACGGAGCGCCTATCGTCAAGTTGCTAACCCGACGATTTGTCTGGAGTGCTATGCGGCAAAGCGGCGGGAGGCACGACAGGCCCAGGTCACGGAGACAGAGGGCTTGGCCAAACAGCGTGTTGGTGTGTATCTGTCACCTTTGGCTTATGCCACATTAAGGGCGATGTCGTTGAAGTACAAGAGTGACAGCGATGTGATCGATCAATTGCTGTTAAAGGCCTACGGCACCATGACTCCAGATGAAAAAGCGGTAGTAGCGTATGTGCAGAAGCCGATGTAAGAGGCCCTGGTAGGCCTCACAACCCTCATCATCCAGCGATGAGGGTTCTCTACATGCCCCTTCAGGACGCCGCCCCTTGCGGGGCGTAGGATCATCCAGTCCACCTAGCTCCTGACCTTGTGAAGTGGTGAACCGACGGTGTACGTGTCGAGTATTTGGTCACGATTATGCCCGATGGCTTGTGACGTGGCTCTCCTCGCATCTCGGATGTTATCGTACTTCTCTACGTTCTCCCCCAGTGTATTCTGCGTGTAGTGATGTCGGACCCCGTGGGCCGTCAGATTTGCTCGCTTTTCCCCTTTTCCTCGATCTTTGTCCTGAAAGGCATCTCGGTATCGGTACAGCCAGTTTTGGATGCTCTTGGATACGCTCTTCATGGTTTCTCTCTTGCGATGGTCTACTACAATATAGCCGTTTCGTACTCCATTGGCTGATGCCACCTTGAGCCAGCCTTCAAGAACCTGACGGGCTTCTGGAGTAAGGGGGATATCTCTCGGACGACCATGCTTTTCTTGGCCCCTCCTGACATGGAAAACCCCATCACGAAGAGCCTCCTTGACTTGTTCGACAGTTGTTCTGACGAAGCCGCCGATGCGAAAACCGAGGTGTTGGTCGACCTTGAGAAACTGTTCAACTTTCCACCAGTTCGCCTTTTGCACTGCCAGATTGAGGGCTCGTTCGAGTTCTGTTGGGGACCATGCCCGTTCCACGGCTTCGGTCTGTCGATTTTCCATGTGTTCTCCTTTTTCCGCCAGGTACTGCCGGATGTCATCAATTTCCGGAACGTGGCGATGTCCCGGAAGTTGGCGATCAAGGTATCGGATGGCATCTATCTCCTTATACATCGAGCTCGTTGAAAGGCCTCGTTCAACCATTCCATCGGCATAACTGAATACGTGTTTCGCATCAAAGTTTTTCAGGCTCTGCAACCGATAGTCGTCCGCCAGGTGGGCGCAGAAACGCCGGAGGCACGCTTCGTAACTCTCTCGTGTATTATGCCCGCCTTGGTTAGCGTGCCGAAACACACGGTCGAGTTGGTTGGTGAGGGACTTGAAGATCCCCTCGTTTTGCACCATTTCCACTTGCCCTGGATTTTTGATCTCACCCATTTGTATCACCTCCTGTTCTCCACGAAATGTAAATTCGAAAGGCCGGTCTTTCCATCACTTTTCTAGACCTTTTCCTCCCTTTTTCCCGGCCTTTTTTCTATTGGTAACGTTTTTCACCTTTTCATACCCTTTTCCCATAAGGGATATCCCGATTTTGTTCCTTTTTGTTCCCCTACGTTTCCTCCTGCGATAGCTCGCTTCAATCGCTGCATGGTCGACCTAGAGCGTCGACCATTTGCTCTCTCGCTTGCCATAGCAGGAGGAAACGTAGGGGTGTGAAAAGGGTTTGAACCGGTTTCAAAAGGGGTTGAAAACAAGTAAAGCAAAAGGTTAGAAAAAGGTGGTACAAGGGTTGAGCAGATTGCCTATACGGACTGTCATCCGTGTTGTGCAGCCATGCCCATGGCCGCTGCAACTAGGCTTGTCGGGCTTCTCGCTCGGTTTGGGTGAGCGATCTGGCGCACCAGGCGCTTGGTCCATGACCAGCCCTCCGTTATGGAGCTTTTGCGGCTTTGGGCACCGCCGGGGCTACAAGACCCGTTCGCATTTCTTGCAAGAGGCGTTTATTACCGAGGTGTTCCATCTCTATAAAACGAGGGTTCAATCTCATTTCCGGCCTGTAGACGTGATTCACTCATATGGGTGTGCGATTCACCTTTTCATCTCTCCCTTCATCTCTCCTTTGTTCAACGGTTGCGATCTTATAAACGGTTGCTCTTCTAATGCAAGGCCACCTTCAAACATTTTTTCGGTATCGAGTGACACTTGCAATTTTCGATCAAGGCTTAGTAGGTTTTCCGTCAAGAAGTGGGGCGCCGCTTATCACACAAAATCCGCCCCGGTGGTTGGAACACCGAGACGGATATCATGCCCCCCAGTCAGGCGACGACTGGAGTGATTGCTGAAGTCACTATGCGCAAAGTTATCGTGACTTTGCAAGTGTTAAAAGCACCTCCCTGGAAATCAAACCGATTTCTCAAGTCGCCCGGCTGAGAAGTCGGTTTTTTGTTTGACGAAAGGAGGGTGACGTATGGCCAAGACGGTCGACAACCATCAAAAGCTACGAATAGTAGCGAATCGAACAGCGCTTTGTGTTCGTTCCTCACAATCACTAAGCACACCAGGTCAAAATCCGTCGCTAGCTGAACAGTTGCGGCAGGAGATGGATGGAGCCAAACGTGCTGTGGATCACATCAAAAAACACCACGAGGGCACACAAGGCTGGATCGCATTTTTTCAAAAACTGAACTTCAACGGCAGTCAATCTTGGAGTAACCAGATTTTTGTGCGTCTGACACCAGCGTACGAGCGGGTAATATCGTGTGCTGTGTACGAGCTCACTGAGACCGAACAAAATCTCATGGAAGAACTTTCAGAGGAAGAAAAGGTGCAATACTTGGCTGATTTACGGACTATCAAAGCCGAAAAACGCCTTGAGAAACTACGCAAGGATGGCGGCAGCAAGCTCCTGATTCGACCGGTAAAACGCAGCAGACAGTACACCTATCAGCTCAATGAAATAACGGAGGAACTGCTTCTTCAATGGGGGATGAGGGACCTTTACTTCGTCCAAAACCCGAGTTTTGTCGTAGGACGACGGACGGAGAACACCGTGAAAGAGGTACGCTCGTTGTATGTGGATCTTGACATCTTGGAACTCACCAGCATGACCGTAGCGCAAGCCTGGACAAAGGTGCGAGAGTGCTTTGGTGATATGGTTCCAACGCCTAACGTAGTGGCCTTTACCGGTGGCGGTATCCACCTGGTGTGGTGGATCAATCCCGTTAGTCACTACAAGGTGGATCTTTGGAAGAAAATTGAGGCTCGGCTTATCGAGATTTTCCAGCCGTATGGCGTCGATACTGGAGTCAGCGATGTTGTGCGTGTTCTGCGGCCAGACGGAAGCTTTAACAGCAAACGTGGGAAGACTACAGAAGTTCTGTATCTTCGGGCAGAGAGATACGATCTCCGCCAATTTGGCGAGCGGGTGATGCCCGACTGGATTCCATTTGAGGAATGGCTGTCAAAACACGAGAATCAGTCCAAGCTGTCGGAGGAGCAGGAAAAGCCGGCTCGGGCGCCGTCCAACGTCGTTCCTTTTACACAGCGTTCGTCGAAAGCTAGTAAAAGGAGAAAAGCTTCAACGGTAAAGAACGAATCCCAGCCTGGTCATGCTGAGGAACCCAACAAAAATGTTGTTGTATCATTTGTTCCACAGGCAAAAAAACGGCTACAAGACCTCGAAACCCTGCGGGAAATGGGTGCCTTCGACGGAGATCGCCGTCGTAGGGCAGTTTTCCTGTACCGAGTCACTGCGCTGTGTGCCTATGAGTCCGAAAAGGCGCTTGAGATGACCCGTTCTTTTAACGAGCGTTTGAAGTCACCGCTAGACGATTACGTCGTCGAATGTGAGACCCGCTATGCAGAGATAAAGCGGTACTGGTACTCTACGGAGAAAATCGTGGACTGGCTGGAAATTACGCCACAGGAACAGTCCGGCTTGCAAGTTCTTCGTCTTGATTGTGTATCCAAGAGCACTCGTAAACAGAGCAGCATGACTCGTGAGGAGTATGTGGCCACTGCCCAAGAACGCCGCCGACGTATCGTGGAGCTAAAGGCACAAGGACTAAACAATTGCCAAATAGCTGTGAAATTAGGATGCACAGAAGGGGAGGTGCGCCGACTCCTGAAAACACAAGTGGCAGCGTCAGAAAAGGCGGGTACGAGCGGTACGGCAGGGGGTCGTAGGGTTGTTTCTATATGTGACGACGTGACTGTGCGGGGGGCTGCACGTGTGTGCGGTGCAAGCGTGTGCGACAGACATTGAGAGAGGCTGCCAGCTGGTGGTCAAGCTCTCCTCTGCCGGATGAATATGTGGCACCGCCACTCAACGAGGACGCTTATGCTGTTGCACACGGGACTGTTCCTTGTGACTCGGCAACGGTGTTCCTCGTTAGTAGACAGCTGCCACCTGGTGCATCTGTTGTATGTAAGAGGTACGTCGCAACAATGCTGTCGGATATTCCACACCAGCATTGGACGATGGAACAGATCAGAGACTTGTACCTGTCGGTGCTTGCTTATGTTACTCGGCACGCTGATTCTGATGAAGAGGCCACAGCAAGCTAGGCAGCTTGAGATTCGTATTGGGGGCATCCACTTCTTTATTCAACGTCTGGGATCGTCTGAATTGATGCCCTCTAGCACCACTCCCTCAGTTTTGAAGATATGTGGTGAGACCTCTAGAAAAAGAGTGGGCGGAGGAACGCCACCAAGGCTAGCCAGGAATCGAAAACGAGTCCGGTGTCCAACCGATCTTCATCGATGTTCTGAACAGGTTCTGGTGAGGCCTCACTGGAGCAGGAGTTTCTTGGATCAACGACGAATAAAAATGGGGGAGGCTTGTGCTGTTAATTAGGGAGTTGAACGATGAATGAATGTACTAGATACCATTTCAACGGAAAAATACAACCAAGCGATCACGGATACGTGGTCTGTTTGTTCTTTATTTGCTGGCTGCGGGGGCTTAGACCTTGGCTTTTGTGGTGGGTTTCAATATAAAGGCATCGAATTTGAAAAACTAGGATACTCCATCAGAGCTGCCTATGAAATAGATCCTCTAGCTGTGGATACATATAAAAGGAATATAGGGGACCATATTTTTGAACAGGACCTCACTCAACTCAATCCTTCGGATGTACCAAAGCACGATGTGCTAATTGGTGGTTTTCCCTGCCAAGACTTCAGTTCATGCGGCCCTAAGAAGGGTCTTTCGTCTCCACGTGGACAACTGTATAAAGTTTTTTTCGGCGTGATGAAGGAACATAAACCCAAGGTTGTTGTAGCTGAAAACGTTCCAAATATCACGAGGATGCAAGGCGGAGAGGTAATTCGGACCATTCTTGCCGATCTCGAGTCAGTTGGTTACCGCTTTCAGACATGGGTTCTATTCGCTCCGGACTATGGTGTACCGCAAAACCGTACGAGGGTTTTTCTAGTGGGGGTTCGTGAGGATTTGCCAGGCGCTCCTATTCAGCCTGCACCTACACACTTGCTTGGTTATAGAACAATAGACTGGGCGATCTCTGATTTAGAAGACATTGATGATGAATCCATTGCAAATCAAAGTCAATATTTTAAGGCTAGTCGTGCAAAGAGGGGGAACGGGCAGGGGGACGAGGTTAGCCGTGCGGGTGAACCCAGTTACACCGTTCGTGCAAACGCCAAATCTCGTGTTCAGTTTCACTACAAACTCCCACGGAGATTGACTATACGGGAGTGCGCACGTTTACAAACTTTCCCGGACGACTTTATCTTTCCGCATTCTGCAACAACGAACATTATGCAGATCGGAAATGCTGTCCCACCCATGCTTTCACATCATGTGGCTCGATCCGTGGCGGAATATCTGAAGACGTTATAGGGGGAAGCGAGAAATGTCGCAAGTGCAAAGTACGGAACATGTGGATATAACCCCGAATCCTCGTGTGCTTCGCACCCTGGGAGAAATTCCTTTTGAACCTTGGCAATGTTTTGCGGAATTGATCGACAACAGCATTGATTCCTTCCAGTCCGCCACCACTGCATCAGTACCGTTGTCCAAGAAACAGATCATTATATCGTGGACCTCTACAGCTGCCGCTGCCGGTGAAAGAAAGATTGAAATTCGTGACACCGGGCCTGGTATGACACTCGATTCTATAAGAAATGCCGTGCAAGCAGGCTACTCGTCGAAAACCTCAACGGATAGCTTGGGTATGTTCGGGATGGGGTTCAACATAGCCACTGCAAGACTTGGTGAACAAACCGTTGTGCTTTCAACACGCACGGGTGACCCGAATTGGGTCGGTGTTTTAATTGATTTTGAGGAAATGATTCGTAATCAAAACTACGAGGTTCCCGTAGTTCGCTTTGATAAAGCCAACTCTTCCGACCATGGCACTCGTATCATAATATCAAAACTGAAACCGGGGATATTTGACCGGATTCGGGGTACGGAATCCCAAATTCGAAACACACTGGCTGACGTGTACTCTCCAATCTTAAGATCAATGGACGATCTTGAGATTCTCGTTCAAATGAAAAAGTGCAAGGCGGTCCCATATTGTGTCTGGTCGGAATCTCGATATGTTGTTCGTGGTGGAGAGACAATTCACGCTATACAGAAAGTCGATGAAAATGTCGGTATAGCGTTGTTCGACGTGAATAAAAACAGATATTTGTCGATAGAAGAGGAAGACGAAGCGTATGAATTTCAGTCTGAGAACGGCGTTTTTCCCGATGGCATCATTGAGCGGGAAAAAAGGATCGTTGGTTGGATTGGTATTCAGAGGTTTGGCGACGCTTCGATGTTCGGAATCGATTTTGTAAGAAACGGAAGAAAAATTCTTCGAAAAGACAAGTCGCTCTTTAGCTATTGGATTAGTGAAACTGGTACGTCAAACCTCGAATATCCCAAGGAACTAGGGTCCACGTGGGGTGGTCGAATTGTTGGTGAAATTCACGTTGACCACTTGGTTCCCACGTACCAGAAGAACGACTTTGACCGTACCGACGCATCTTGGTACGAGATGGTAAACATTCTCAGAGGCGACGGGCCCATCTTGAAGGAACAGCGACAGGTTCTTAATTATCAGGGCCAGAACAATTCCCCTATAGGAAAGTTGGTCCGTGGTTTCCAACGTCAAGATCCCGGAACCAAGTGGTTGGCTATAAAGGGCGAAATAGCTCGGGAGTGGGCGAAAAAGTTCTTTCTCGGTGATCTCGACTATATGGAGGATACAAAATGGTTTGAAGCTGCTCAACGGGCAGATATGGACAAGGCAGACCGTGGTGCCGGGAGAAGCGGGAGAGTAAACCCTGGATCGTCCCCTTCCGACGACCCAGACGACTATGGACCTGATAGCGGAAACACAGGGGGTTCGTCACAACGGGAGGATCAAGGGAATTCAACTAATGGGGAAGGGCGTTCGAACGAGGGTCAAAATACTGGTGAGCCGGGGACTGGACAGGCTTCCAATGGTACAGCGGAGGATCAAGGACCAGATTTAATCGAAGACCTGTTGTCGAGATCCGTTAGGGATGATTCATTGTGTCGGGAGTATCGATACCGAAACTGTCCATCACCTTTGGCTGTTGAGGTACGAAGGTTGACCAGCGGCGTAATTGGCACAGGACCTGACGGGGTTCCGTTGTTGTGGGATAAGGCCAATTTTAGATCGTTGAAATTTTTCTACAATCCATTTCACCCGTTTTTTATGACTAGAAGAACACAGCCATACGAGATGCTGTTACTACATTTGGCCGATGTGTTTATTACCCGTGATCGACTGGATCGAGAGCTGACAGCGGTCTACATCGAACTGCTCGAGGAGATGTTTCCAGACGAACGAATTGATCTTGGGACTATTCAGGAAAGGTCCCAGGCTTTCTTCGATCGTATGCGTGGGGCTGCGATTGATTTGCTTTCCAGTCGTGAATCAGAAATTTTGGACACACTACACGAGCATCCAGGAGACTTGGAAGTCATAGTCCAAAATTTGATTGTTTCTAATCCGGAACTCCAAATGAAGGTACTACACCGGGAACCTGGTGGTATCAAAGCGCTTGCCGTTGCACCGGAACGGTTTTTGGTTACACTAATTTCAAGGTATCCAGAAGAGTTCTTTGATGGAAACTTCTTTAGAGTAAACTATTCTCTGATAAATTTTCCTTCTTCACAGGCAACGGAGCGAATAAGAGAAGAGGCAAAAGAACGAGTGATATCGTACATCAAAGACGCTCAGTGGGTTTTGAGTCCATCGGACATCACCCAACGGGGTGGCTCGAAAAAAGAAGAATTGCTCCGCTGTAGCCATAGCCTGGAATTGTTAGAAGAGATGATGGTGGAATAATGGACGATTCGTTTCTGACAGAAGCCGTTATGCAGGGGACCAACTGGAGGGCGATGGAAAGGGTAGTCGCTAGAACTATGTCGCACTGTGGTTGGTCTGATGTACGTATTATTGGTCGGCGTGGAGATGGAGGCGGAGACGTTCTCGGCAAGCGCACCGTCAACGGCAAAGAAAAAGTGTTTGTCGTTCAAGTAAAGGCGGTAACTGGTTCAAATTATGTCGGTCCATCAGCTGTTCAAGAGGCGCTTGACGCATTGGCGTTGTATGGCGGAGACATTGCGGTCGTGGCGACCAACGGGGACTTTACGACTTCCGCTCGGACACGAATCAAAGAGCTTCAAAAGTACGGATTTGACTGCCGTTTATGGAACGGAGCGTTTCTGAGGGAAATCCTCGCCAAGTGGCCTGTTGAACATTGGGAACAAAGGAAGCCTAGACCGTACCAAGAAGTGGTCATAAGTGATTCCCTTGAAAAGTTCCGCTCCGGAGGACGATCGGTCCAATTCGTCATCGCTACAGGTCTCGGCAAGAGTACGATTGCCGCTGAGATTGTTCATAGACTTCGGGAAGATGGACTACGGAGCGTTTTGGTGGTCTGTCATTCTCAAGATTTGAGTTTACAACTTGAACAAAGCTTTTGGCCACAAATAGGAAAAGATGTGCCGACCCATGTTTTTTTTGATGGGTTACCTCCCAAGCGTTTCGATGGGATCAACTTTGGAACATATCAAACACTTCTAGGCTATCTTCCAGGCCTCAACCCAACCGATTTCGATATTGTGGTCGTGGATGAGGCGCATCACGCACTCGCCGACGGCTTTTTGCTTTGCCTCAAGCACCTAAGACCCCGCCTATTGATAGGTATGACCGCAACGCCTTGGAGAGGTGATGGTCTGAATCTGAATACAGTGTTCGGTGAACCAGTAGCGCAAATATCGCTTGTCGATGGTATGAAGATGGGCTTTTTAGCGAAAGTCTTATATCGGGTTTTCTGTGACACAATTGACTGGAAAGACGTGTTTTCCCAGGAACGTACAAAGGGACTCACATTGAGAGACCTCAATAGAAGGCTATTTGTCCCGCAAAGGGATGAAGCGATGATTAGCGAGACGCTCGAGGTGGCGTCAACCAGGGTTGGTCCACGAATCATTTTTTTCTGCTCTAGCATCGAACATTGCGCTAGGGTCTCGGAATTGGTGAATTTAAGCGGGATACTAAAGTGCCGGCCCTTGTCTGGGGTAAGTCGTCTTGAACGATACAAGTCTTTGATGGAATTCAGCGCTGGCAGAATACAAGCTGTTACCGCTGTTGATGTTCTTAATGAAGGAATTGACGTTCCTGACGTAAATATCATTGTGTTCATGAGGGTGACACATTCTCGTAGAATCTTCATCCAACAATTGGGGCGGGGGTTACGAGTCTCCGATCGGAAGAAAGAGGTCGTGGTGCTAGACTTTGTATCAGACTTGCGTCGACTTGCGGACATTATGGAGTTGGATAAAGAAGCCCGTTCTTCCACAAAGGGTCATCCTTCAGCAGTGCATTATTTTCCGGACGGTATCGTAAGGTTTGAGAACGCCGGAACACTCGCATTCGTTGAACAATGGCTCGACGATGTTACCAAAGCAGCTACAGAGGACGAGAAAAGCGCCCTCAAATTTCCGTTAGAGGTGCTTGACGTTGAGAATCCCTGATCCAGTAAGAAATGAACTCATTGAGAGAGTGTTCCGAATTGCCGATGATGAAGGGTATATGTTAAATAACAGAGTGGAAAACACCCGGTTTATGGATCGACTCGTCGCTGATCCGGAAGTAGGTGGAGTGCTGTTGCGGTTCATGGAGGAGGAAAAGGTTCGAACATACATAAAGGACGGCATTCTAAATCAGTACACCAAGTCCAAGAGAACTGTTACCAAGGAAGGTTTGCGAGCCGCAATCTGTGATTTCTACAACGAAGACTGTGCTCTTATAGGGCAGAAAAACGATGTTTACGTCTTTCGCATGACGCAAACTGGCAAGACGCTTGTGGTGGCGACGGGCACTTTCGTTAAGTGGGAAACGGCTCTTCGTAAAGTGCTACTGCACATCGGCGCCACGCCATTACTGCAAGGTCTCGAAATGAAAAAAATGCTTGTGATATTAACCGGCGGCGTACCACTTCCGGCTGGTGATGAGGAGATCCTTCAGCGTTCCCTGTTGCAAATAGGCGTTGACGTTTTGGTCTTATGAACTCATACAACTCGATATTGGAAAGATACCTATGACAGACAATGTTTCAAAGCAGCGACGAAGCGAAATCATGAAGGCTGTCCGGTCACGCAATACCTCGCCCGAAATTCGAGTGCGGCGGGAACTATGGAAAAGAGGGATCCGATTTCGTGTGAACGTAAAGGATCTACCAGGGAAACCGGACATTGCAGTCAAAAAGCTGAAAGTGGCTATTTTTATCGATTCGTGTTTCTGGCATGGCTGCGTTGAACATGGCCGGATTCCGAAGAGCAACGTAGCGTTTTGGACGACAAAGATTGATAGAAACAAGGAGCGGGATAGAAGGGTAACCGAGCAGTACATTGCCAACGGCTGGTGCGTGGTACGAATCTGGGAGCACGACTTGAATGAACACTTCGAAGATGTCATTGACCATCTGGTTACTACGATTCAAAAAGCAAAACGGAACTCAGGGTAATGGTGTTACCCTCTTGGGGTCGTTGGAAGGTTAATTGTTCGAATACAGGTACTCATCCTGATAGAGCGCAATACCACGCTTTTCACACTCGATTTCCAAATACGCAATCAAATTACTGGCTTGAACCTCATCGTCTTGCAGGAAGGCTTTGTCAGCCTGCCGAAGGATATACTTAAGATCCGCCGGAACATTCGACCTCTGCAATCGGTAAATGCGGTCATCGATTGACATCATGTTCCTCCCCTTTTTCTACACATGATCCACAATATCAGAAATCTGGAACAAGACAATAGCTTCAAATACGCAGACTGCCAATCGGGGGCTTTGTCCACTCAGTTCAGGTCTCAGACTACCAAGTGTGAACAGCACGAACGATCGCACAATTCTTGATGAATTCTTCTCTATATATTGTAGAATTTCAGGAGATCGTTCAGATCCACTCCATAAAATTCTTTGTATGTTTTTTGACGGGCGTTAAACAGCTTTTCGATTAAAGATTTCCTTTCGGCCTTATGTGCGTGATGGATTGCCCTATGACACAAAGGACACAAGCAATATATGTTTACAAAGTGGTCAATGGATGTTTCAAAGTATCTTTCCATCGGGATCAGATGGTGTTTTTCTAGGTACGGAATTCCATTTTCCCTCAAAAAGGTTTCGTGATTCTCATTGCCCTCGCATCTGTATTGGCAAATCCTTTCCGCAATTGCGCCCTGTTTTGGATCCCTCTGCGGATGCAATGAACCTACCTTCACGTATGTTCGTTCTAGACGATCGGGTGGACGTTCGTTGATATATATGTCCGTAGTGGCCACAGGCTCCAAGGCCTCTTGATATGCGGATTCATCGTCTGAACCCAGAAGAGTCCCCACCCAGTCGTTATACATGCATATAATTCTGGATATATCATTCTCAATCGATCCGAGGCTGTCAATTTTATGGTACTCTTTCCCAACTAGGTTTGCGACCTCGTATTTGGCAGGGCGTGACGTTGTTGGGAAAGTACGTAGGTCTACCGGCTGTGGGCGCAGAGACAGTGGCGATTGGCTAAAATCATCCCAAAGCGGCGAAAAAAATCGGTGTTGTTGAGCGCTCCTCATTTTTATTTGTTTATACGATAGTCCTTCCGTTCCCATCTGGATCGATAGAGCAAATCCGCTGCCATCCACTTTGAACAGGAGTGCGACATACACGCCAGTTGTCGCTGCTGAGTCAATTCTACGGTCATGAATTCCGATCCACGGGACATCGGCCCAACGTGCTTGACCGACCCTACCCTTGATCGTGTAGAGGTTTTGGTCGATAAGTATTGTTCTAATATCATTTACGAGGTCGACTTCCACAAGCCTCTTGAGAACAAGCCTGTCTTCATCTGAAAGGTTTCTTACTGGCAGAAACCTATGCATTATACTATGAATGGTATCTTGAACGCTCATGGGCATTCTCATCTCCACATTGAAGTCATGGTACAATTATACAAAATGACTGCCTGGGAAGGGGTTCTCTTGTGAAAACAGATTTCATTGAGGAACAGTTACCTTTGTGGGATGCATTGGTCAGAAGCATTTTTCCTGTTGGTGTACCTGAGCGTTCTGAATGGACGGATGGAGCCTCAATTTTACAGATTTTGAATGCGATCGGTGAAAGTAAGGCAATGAATCACACTTTTATGCCAAACAGCGGTGGACTCGATTTGATAAAAGCACTTCCATCCCACGAACAGAGTTGCATAGAGCTTCGCATGGATGGTTTACCATACATCGTAAAGCCACAACGTCTCATTTTCCACTCGTTTCCCGATTCTGAGCCGCAGTGGTCTTATTTTCGTCTAGAGACTGGTACACTGCAACCGACAGGCGTTTACGACCAATTGGCAAGCTCATACGAAGAGCTGGGTGAAATTGATCCAGGTGAATACATCGATCGGGACTACATTGACTCCGGATACTACAATGGAGAGTCCTTGCCGTCAAACGCTCGCACAGTTGTCCGAATTTTGTCTGGTGCCTTTGTGATCTTCTCAAAAGCCTCCATTTACAACATGAATGTAGGGACCTATGATGCACGACATGAGAGAATGGGGGATGAAGGCTTTAGACGGTATATAGAGAATGTGATTTCACATTTGCGTGGCTGATATGAACCAGAAATGGTACGCCCATATGTTGCCCATATCTTGCCCATATGCCGCCCGTGACCGCCTGTGAACAGCAGTGAAATGAGACCCCAAAACCTTGATTTATTAAGGTTTTTGGGGTCCGATAACGTTATCCAAAACCGCCCGTGACGCCTCCAGCCGAATTCCTAAACCGCGTCTTGCGGGGGTTCGAGTCCCTCCGGGTGCGCCAGAAAAGCCTTTCGTATCAAAGGTTAGCGGCCATTAGAGACATGTGCTCAGATGGCCGCAAAGTCGTTTTTCTAACAAACTTCAACTATTGAACTTCTGTTCATCATGCGGCATTGCGGAAGTTATTAAATTAGCACAGCGGTCTTGAAAACCACCCAGTTCGCAAGGGCTCCGTGGGTTCGAATCCCATCCTTTCCGCCATATCTAGCAAGGGAAAATCGGCACCTTTCGGGTGTCGTTTTTTTTTTCACGGTGCCGATTGCTAATCCCTTGCTAATCTTGGTGAGGGCAAGTGGATGATATCAATCTGAAGCGGACCCAAAAAGTTCTTGCTCGAAGTCTTGGGCGACTTTTTTCTGCATTCCTTGCATCACGTGACTGTAGGGACTCGATGAATATTTCCTGCGTTCCATGGGACAATCTCCTGATTACTCAAGTCTCCTATATTTAGAGAAGTTGTCCATCCTGATTAGGGGGCTTGTGAGTAACATCAGATTTTGTCCAATTATATAACGGCGCTGAAGAGTTAAAATCTGCTCTTTACATTCCAAGGTATATCGTTTCCGTTACAAAAGCGAATAAGTTTGTGGTTGATTTATGTTTTTAAATTAATATATAGTAATATATATAGATTATAATCTTTTGTTGAAGGGTATGGAGTGGAGGAACAAACTTTGTCTGTATCAATAGCTCTGAATATCGCCGTGGTGCTCGTCATTATCAATATTTCTCTGGGTTTGTTGATCGTAGTAACAAGGCGCTTAACTTATCTGGGTCATGCTATTGGAGTAGTTACGTCTCTTGGGCTTGTGATGAGCGCTGTCAAGGCGATGTTCGAGCCGCCACAATACGTGACATTCGTAGACGGTGCTTTTGCATTTACAAGTTTAAGCTTTCGAATGAACGCACTTACTGGATTTTTTTTATTGCTCATTGGCATCGTGGGCTTATTCGCTTCAGTATATGGTATTGGTTACGTGAAAGAATACGCGGGACGAAAAGACGTATCACTTTTAGTTGCGGGGGCTCTTGTATTTCTTGCCACCATGGCTTCTGTAGTGCTGGCGGGGAACGTGTTTACTTTTCTTGTTTCGTGGGAATGCATGTCCATCGTATCGTTTCTCTTAGTGATATATGAACATGAACAAGAAGAAGTTAGGAATGCAGGATTCATTTATGTTGTCATGACGCACATTGGAACTGTATTTTTAACTATTTCCTTTCTAATCATTGCTCGTTACTCGGACAGTCTTTCCTTCAATCTTATGAATACTAATCATATGCCAAATGTCATAAAGACGATTGTTTTTTTGTTTGCATTGATTGGATTGGGTACAAAAGCTGGCCTCGTTCCTTTCCATATATGGCTGCCACGGGCACATCCTGTTGCACCAAGTCATGTCTCGGCACTTATGTCTGGTGTGATGATCAAAATAGCCATGTATGGGTTTCTACTCATTGTTTTTGAGTTCTTGAAAGGCGGGCCTATCTGGTGGGGAATACTTGTTTCATGCATCGGGGCAATAACAGCACTTCTGGGGGTTCTGCACGCACTCGTACAACGCGACCAAAAACGAATGTTAGCATATAGCAGTATAGAGAATATGGGACTAATTTTTTTGGGACTAGGTTTAAGCTTGATTTTCATGTCTTTGCATGATCCGATACTTGCTGCATTTTCTCTATTGGCTTCTTTGGTACATGCGTTCAATCACGCATTGTTTAAAAGTCTTCTATTTTTCGGAGCAGGTGCAGTACTCTCGAAAACCCATACGAAAAACATGGATCGTCTCGGAGGTATTATTCGAAAGATGCCATGGACAGCCTGTTTTACCTTGATGGGTGCACTGTCCATTTCAGCGATGCCACCATTTAATGGATTCATTGGAGAGTGGATGTTATTTCAATCGGCATTTGCATTAGCCATGTCAGTCCATTCTCCTTGGATGGGTATATATGCTGTGCTGTTGGTTGGTTCATTAACAATGACGGGTGCATTGGTAGCCATGGCATTCGTCCGTTCGTTTGGGAGTACTTTTTTGGCATTACCCAGAAGTGAGTACGTAGAATCGGCGAATGAAGTGGGCATGCTTATGCGAATCGGTATGGCTGGATTAGCTGGGCTCTGTTTGTTTATCGGTATATTTCCAGCCAAATGGGTGTCTATGTTAGGCAACTCTATAAGAGAGATTACCGGAATGTCCTTAAAAATGAATCCATTCCAGTTTGGTATGAACGACATCGCACGTGCAGATGGTCGCCTCTTACTGATTCCGGTTCTCATGACTTCGATATTGGCGCTCATTTTTCTGTGGGGGATTCTTCGCCTGGTTGGGCGACGAACTTCGGCCGTACGAATGGAAACTTGGGCCTGTGGCGGAACATTAACACCGCTTATGACCTACACAGCGAGCGGCTACAGTAAACCAGTGCGGGTTACGTTTCAGCAAATATTCCGACCCTCTCGAACATTACAACGTACAGAAGGAAGCGAATATTTCCCATCTAAATTCGTGTATTTCAGTAAAGTGACCTCGTTTGCCGAAACCTATTTATATCATCCCATCATTCAAACGGTATTAAGTATGGCTCGGCTCGTTCGAGCGATTCAAAATGGACAAGTTCAAAGTTATTTGGCGTATTTGTTTGTCACCCTGATTGTGCTTTTGATATTGGTGAAGTGAGGTGAAACTAGGCATGATACATGTGCTTCTAGAAATCTTACAAGTCATTTTTATTATAGGGGTTTCACCGCTTATTCAGGGGATTGTCAAAAGGACAAAAGCTATCCTTCAGGGACGTCAGGGGCCGTCGGTTTGGCAACCTTATTATGATTTACACAAGTATCTGAACAAAGACGAAGTCTTATCTATCCATGTATCCTGGTTATTTTTAATCACACCTTATGTTGTGTTTGTAACGATGATTGCTGTTGTGGCGATGATCCCGGTGTTTATTACTCATACACTTTTATCTTTTACGGGACAGTTAATGCTTGTGGTTTATTTGTTTGGCTTGTCTCGATTTTTTACAGCACTTGCGGGAATTGATACTGGAAGTTCATTTGGAGCCATGGGCTCGAGCCGAGATATGTTTGTATCTGCATTGGCAGAACCCGTTCTTTTTATAACGTTACTTGCTATCGCCTTGCCAATGAAAACCACTAATCTTACGTTGATAACTAGCCGAGCAGTCACAGGTCATTCACCACTTTTATCACCGACATTTTATTTGGCCTTTTTGGCGTTTTTGATTTTAGTGATTACAGAAACCGGTAGAATTCCAATCGATAACCCAGATACACATTTGGAATTAACCATGATTCACGAAGGAATGATTCTCGAATATTCTGGGAAACGTTTGGGGTTGATGATGTGGAGTGCATGGATAAAGCAAGCAATCATGTTTACTTTGTTGTTAGATTTTTGTTTTCCTTGGGGGATTTCGTTGGTAGTCCATGGATCCATGCTTATAGCAAGTTTCATCATGGTTTTCTTGAAGCTCACTGTTATTGCAATTGTTATTGCGTTTGTAGAGATGTCATACGCAAAAATACGATTCTTTCGTATTCCAAGACTGTTATCAGCAGCATTTGCCCTATCTATAATTTCAATTTTAACTAATTTTTTACTCTAAGGAGAATGTATATTGATGCTTTTACAAGTATTTACGATTGTGTTAATAATGAGTACCCTGGCTTTGCTCTGGATAAAACCAATCGGAACTGCCATCAAGATTTTGTCAGTTCAATCCCTAATTCTTGGTCTTATGGCCATACTTATCGCAGTGCGAACAGATACTCCAGATTTATATATTATGGGGGGATTAACCATCCTTATGAAGTCCATCGGTATTCCATGGATTCTCTGGTATACCCTTAAAAAAATCGGAATGAAGCGGGAAACTGAAAAGCTAATCGGGCGTGAACTTTCCATACTTTGCGGGGGACTCATATTGGCCATCAGTTACATCGTGACAGGGAAATTGCATCTGTCTTCCATCAGCTTAGGTCAACAGTATTTACCCATTTCAATTGCGATGTTACTTATGGGTCTATTGATAATGATGACGCATCAAAAAGCCATTATGCAGGGAATAGGACTGGTTGTAATGGAGAACGGTTTGTTTCTAGTCGCGCTTGTCACCACATACGGGATGCCGTTTCTCGTAGATATTGGAGTCTTCCTGGATGTGTTCGTTGCTGTGATTCTCATAAGCATGCTGACTTACCGGATCGATAAAACGTTCCAAAGTACACACACAGAAAATTTGCGCAGACTTCGGGGGTGAGGAAATGGTAACCATTTTATCTTTGGTCGTACCTACAGTAACAGGGGTTCTCTCCATCTTCATCCGTCGAGCTTGGTTGAGTGAAACGATTCATTTGATTGGCAGTATTGCTACATCATTTATAGGGCTCCTATTAGTGGGCACAGTAATCATTCAAGGACCCATCACGAACTCAAATCAATTTTTTCACATTGATGCGCTCAGTGCCGTTATTTTAGCCATCATTTCGATTGTGAATTTAACCACTTCCATACATTCTATCGGCTACATAAGGCATGAACAAAAGGAAGGTCTTTTGAATGTTAGACAGACCAGGCAGTATTACATGTTGTATCACTTCTTTATTGCAACAATGGTATTTGTAGCCGTTGTCAATAATATGGGGCTTCTCTGGGTCAGTATAGAAGCAACCACAATAGTTTCGGCGTTTTTAGTGGCCATTTATCAAAAAGGAGAAGCGCTAGAGGCAACATGGAAGTATCTGATGATTTGTAGTGCGGGCATCGCTTTTGCGCTATTGGGAGTCATTATTCTCTATGCGTCGTCCATTGCTAAACTTGGAGCAAGTAATCAAGTCTTGAATTGGACAGTTTTGTCTAATTCTCATTTTGTGTTACAGCCCAATCTCGTTGCCCTGTCATTTGTTTTTATCATGGTTGGCTTCGGAACGAAAGTTGGATTGGCACCAATGCATTTTTGGCTTCCTGATGCGCATAGCCAAGCCCCTTCCCCTGTCAGTGCTCTGTTATCAGGCGTTTTACTCAATTGCGCCATGTTAGGATTAATTCGGTTTGGTATTGTTGCTGAGAATACTATCCATGGGCAATTGATTCAACATCTTTTCATTGGATTTGGTTTATTCTCTGTCGGGATTGCTTTTCCGTTCATTCTTGTGCAGAAAGATTTCAAGCGAATGCTGGCATTTTCCACGATTGAGCACATGGGGATTATTGCGGTTGCGCTAGGTATGGGTGGTCCATTAGGGTACTCTGCTGCACTGCTACAAATGTTCAATCATTCAATGGGGAAATCGATGCTTTTTTTGACTGCGGGTAATGTCAATCAGAAATATAAGTCTAAGCAAATGCCTCGAATTTTTGGAGTACTTCAAAGCATGCCTTTTACAGGGTTTGTTTTTTTAATAGGCACGCTGGCAATTACGGGTGTACCTCCATTCAATATATTTACCAGTGAATTTTCTATCTTCGTTGCGGGATTTAGAGAGGGGCATGCATGGATAACAAGTGTTCTCATTCTTTTTATTGCTTTCATTTTTGCAGCCATGATGTTCCATATGATTAAGATGATTTTTGGAGAAAACGTTCGAGAGCGGATGTCAACGGGTGAGGTCAGTCGATGGAATACCATTCCACTCGTTTTACCTTTGTTTTTTGTCGTTTTATTTGGCCTATACATGCCCACTTCATTTACACAACTGATTCACCAAGCATCGTTAATTCTTGTAGGAGGAGTTCACGCATGAAAATATCTAGGATAATCGTGGCTCCACATGAGCTGATTCATGCATGTCGTACAGTTATCGCAAATCATGGCCGTTTTATCACGATGGTTGCCTCTGATGAGTGTGGTAGGGGGATCGATCGATTTGTTGTACGTTATATCTTTGCACATGACGGGAAATCCATGCTCAATGTGGTGGAAAGCGTGTTAACGGAAAGTAACTCTTCTCATCCTACGTTATCTTCTATGATTCCGGCTGCATCATGGGCGGAAAGAGAAGCTCATGATCTTTTTGGGATTTTTCCTGAAGGACATCCCGATTTACGTCCTTTGGTTTTACATGATGATTGGCCGAAAGGTGTATATCCATTACGAAAGGACTATGCCTTAAGAGAAAAGCAAGAACGGGATTCCTTCAGTTCGTGGTCTTATCCAAAGGTAGAAGGCGAAGGTGTGTTCGAAGTTCCTGTTGGGCCGATTCATGCAGGGGTAATTGAGCCAGGGCATTTCAGATTTCAAGTCATGGGAGATTCGGTGCTTCATCTAGAAGCGAAGCTGTTCTACACCCATCGTGGAATTGAAAAGCGTAGTGAGGGAATGTCTGTTGTTAAGGGATTGTATCTCGCTGAACGCATTTGCGGTGTGTGCAGTGTTTCTCACGCATTGTCCTACGTTCAGGCAATTGAACAAATTTCAGAAACGAGGGTTCCTGAAAGAGCCATTTTCTTGCGTGTTCTGTTTGCTGAATTGGAACGCTTATACAATCACGTTGGAGACATTGGCAACATGTGTGCGGGAATTGGATACGCATACGCAGTTAATCACGGTGCTCATTTAAAAGAACAACTGATGCAGTTGAATGACTTTATCGTTGGACATCGTTTTTTGAGAGGTTCTATTGCGTTAGGCGGCGTTACAGAAGATATCACAGAAGAGAAGCTGAGATATATTGAAACCACATTAGAACGTGTTAAGAAAGAATTCAATGAAATAGTGGAGCAGATATTGTCTCACGACATAGTGGTCAATCGTTTTTCGAATACAGGTATTTTATCTGAACGAATTGCTAGGGAACTTTCCACGGTTGGACCAACAGCTCGTGCATCTAATTACGACATCGATGTTCGCCGTGATCTGCCATATGCAGCTTATGATCAACTTGTCTTTGAGGTGCCTACATTCATGGAAGGTGATGTCATGGCCCGGTTCAAGCAAAGATTTCTTGAAGCCAGACAGTCCTTTCAAATCATTGAGCAAGTGATAAACCGTACGCCTAAAGGGGATATTCGTGTTCCTATTGGAGACTTAATACCATACTCCTTCGGCATTGGTATGACAGAATCGCCACGTGGAGAGAATGTGCATTTTGTCATGGTAGGCGAGAATAACACCATTTATCGCTACAGAGTCCGTTCTGCACCGTACGCCAATTGGCCTGCTGTACCCATTTGTGTACCTGGAAACATCATTCCGGATTTTCCGCTCATCAATAAGAGCTTTGAGCTGTGTTATGCATGTTGTGATCGGTAGTTGCCATTTGCTCTTAAGATTGTATAGGAGATGATACGGTTGATTGCAGTCTTAAAGCGGCTATGGAAACATGGGATTGGAACCATACCAAAAGATGAACTTTTGCACGTGAACGGAAGAGGAAAATTATTATTGGATGACACAAAGTGTACGGCTTGTGGTGATTGCGTTCTGGAATGTCCAAGTGAAGCATTGTCTTTACGTCGTGTTCAAAACGAGTTTGATTTCTCTATAACCTATAGCTCGTGTATTTCTTGTCGTGTATGTACAGAGGTTTGCCCAACCAATGCATTTTCGTACGCGAATGAACCTATGCCAAGTGTTCAACTACGAGATGAACTCGTCGTCCATTATACAATTAACAGAGATGAATCAGAACCGAAAGGGGAAATCGTAAGTGACCGAGATCGAAGAGAAGTTATCCTCAAGAATTAAACAATGTTTTGCTCGTTCTCTACACATTCGACATGTTGACTCCGGGTCATGTAATGGTTGTGATTTTGAGATAACAGCATTGATGAATCCGGTGTATGATATTCAGCGATTTGGCATTGATTTTGTCGCTTCCCCTCGCCATGCGGATATGCTTCTTGTTACTGGCGGTGTGACTCGAAATTTAGAAGCAGCGTTGCGAAAAACATATGAGGCTACGGCACATCCCAAAATGCTGGTAGCTATTGGGGGATGTGCATGTGGTGGAGGAATGTTTGGAGACACGTATGCACATTTAGGTGGTGTTGATAAAATATTACCTGTGTCTGTTTATGTTCCAGGGTGTCCACCACGTCCCCAAGCGATTTTAGAAGGAATATTGCACGCTATCGAGCGGGCGCATGAATTGGAATCTTCACGAAAGGGGAATGGTGCATATGCTGCAAGAACTTCAAACGTTTAAGGCAGAATTTTTTAAGGCACTGTCCAATCCATTTCGTATTCGAATTTTAGAGTTGTTACGAGATGGGGATAAGTATGTACATGAATTACAGGAGCATATGGGTGTTGATAACGCTGTCGTCTCACAACAATTGGCAGTTTTGCGCAGTAAAAACATAGTTATCGGTGTAAAAGAAGGAACAAAAGTTATGTATTCGGTGCGCGATCCGCTTGTTTTCCAATTACTCGACATCGCGAAAGAAATCTTCCAGAACAACTTAACCAACACGATACAGATGTTGCAAGAAATAGACAATCAGGAGTGATTTTTGTTGATTTAAACTACACTATGATTCTGCGTATGGATCGGAATCTTGATGATGAGACACATCTCACGTGTGAGATGGTAAGCCTTTGACTGGATAGTACCTTTTATGTCGGCGTCTGTGTTTTGGTTCTATGTTCGAAGTGGATAGATAACCTTGTTCAAAGGAGGGTCAGGTTTATGCAATATTCTTCTCACAACATAGTGGTAAAAGGGAGATTGGTAGATGAACAGACGCGTTGTGTGCATTATTCAGGACCAACTGACGTCATTGCAATTAAATTCCCGTGTTGCCAAACTTATTTTCCTTGCCATGCTTGTCATGAAGAATTGGCCGATCACGCTGCGCAAATATGGCATGCGCATCAGTTTCATGAAAAGGCTGTTCTTTGCGGCGTTTGTCATCAAGAATTAACCATTCAAGAATATTTAAACAGCCACTTCCAATGTCCATCTTGTGGAGCCTCTTTTAATCCTGGCTGTCAACTTCATTACTCGCTCTATTTTGAACAGGAATAGATTGTTGGAGTTAAAGTCTAAATTCATTTAATCGCTCGGATTGATTCAATAAAAATTCTTTAAAAACCAGCGTTGATTTTGTGTGGAAATCAGATTTTTGTGTAATGATAAAGAAATTTCTTTGAATGGGCGAAGAAGATATGTGTATTTCACGTAATGATTTCCATTCAAGTTCTCTGCGCACAACCCACTTTGAGAGCACCGTAAGTCCGAGACCCGCCGCTACGGATTCTTTAATAACTTGAGTACTGCCATATTCGACTAAGGTTGAAGGAGATATGCTGTAAGTTTGAAAGACAAAGTCTGTAATTTCTCTTGTTCCTGAACCATTTTCGCGAACAATCCAGGTCTCTTTACTGAGCTTATCTAATACAGAGTTTTTATATTGATGAATGGGGTGATCGTTCGCAGCTACAATGACTACCGTATCTTCTGCAAAAGTTTCTACTTCTACAAAGCGATGATCAATGAGCCTACCCTCAATAATACCTATATCCAAGTTTCCTTTGGAAACATGTTCAACAATTTTATGTGTATTGGCAATTTGAATGGTCGAATGAATTTTAGGATAGAGATCGCGAAACTCGGCCACAAGATAAGGCAAAACGTATTCCCCGAATGTAAAACTTGCCCCTATGTTCAGTGAACCGCTGGCTTCATTCTTCATGTCGTGAATAAGATGATTCATTTGTTTGTATAAATTCAAGATTTCTTTGGCATGATGATAGGCTATTTCTCCTGCCTTATTTAAGCGGATAAATTTATTGGTTCGATCCAATAATTTGATATCTAGGCGTTGTTCAAGAGATTGAATATGTTGGCTGATGGCAGGTTGACTGATATGAAGTTTATCTGCCGCTCGTGTGAAATTCTGTTCTTCAGCTACCGTGATAAAAGCTAACAATTGTTGATCCATGATCGAGCCTCCTGAACATACCGTATATATAATCATTTACTTATCATAACGATTCTAATAAAAAATTGTACTTATTGAAAGTAACGAATTATCATATGACGTAGTGAAGCTTGGAGGTGGACATGGTGAGTCTGATTAGACAGTTTGCTCCTAATTGGTTTACTACAGTCATGGGAATAGGGATTGTGGCAGGTTTGACGTATACTTCTCCATTTCCAATTCCTTATCAACATCAGATAGGTATGATTCTGTTTGGGATGCTGAATGTTGTTTTTTTGTTGGCTTTTCTATTTTGGATTGTACGTTGGATACTTCATACAGATGAAGCAATCAATGATTTTCGACATCCAGAACGAGCGTTATTTTACGGAGCTTTGGCAATGGGCATGAATGTGGTTGGCAATGATTATCTGCTCATAGGCACTCATCTGATTCATAGTTCTATAGCAATTGAGATAAGCAAAGTCATTTGGGTATCAGGAACTTTAGTCTCCATCTTTACAGTCATTGTCGTGCCTTATCTACTGTTTGTTGAGCATTCGGTGGAACAGCACCAGACACTTGCAACTTGGCTGATTCCTGTTGTACCTCCCATCGTAGCAGCTGCCACGGGTACGAACCTGATTCCATATTGGGGAGATATTAACACTCAATTTGCCATTACCGCAATCATTATTGCGATGTTTGGGATGACATTCTTTTTGTTTATGATGGTCAGTGCTCTCGTCTATGCAAGATTGGTGTATCATCAACGCTTAAGTGGAATAGCAGCACCTAGTTTATGGGTGGAGATTGGACCTATTGGCATGTCGATGGGGACTCTTAGTACCTTACCTCTTAAAACCCATGCTATTTTCGTTCCCTACACCAATATTCTTCATGGCATAGGTCTGATATTTTCGATGGCTATGTGGGGAGTTGGCGTATGGTGGATCATCATTTCTGCCATGCATTCTATCTTCCATATGAGTCATCGTGGCGATGGATTGACGTTTCATTTGGGCTGGTGGAGTTATGTATTCCCAATTGGTAGTTTTACAAGTGGCACGTACGCATTAGGTCACCTAGTTCACGATTCGTTTTTTACTTTCGCAGGCCTTATTCAACTTGCTATTCTGTGGGGATGTTTTGTTATCGTTTTTGTCCGTACAGCTTCTGGAGTTTGGAAGGGTACCTTACTTCAGTGGAAAATTTCACAGCCAAAGCCTCAAGTAGATACCCAAAACCAAAAAACTGCCTAGCTGTCATCCCTGTAAATATATGTTGAAAAGACAAAATGCCCATCCCAATTTTGTTGTTTGGAATGGGCAAGTTTTCTTTCAATCATAAAGTAACGTATGTTATTTTCAATGAGTACGAGTTGTGCGGGTGATGAAAGTGAAAAGAATAGCCAGTAAGCCAAGAATGAGCGTAATACTTACCCAACTTGTAGGTTGGCTGATGACCATTGGCCCTAAGATAACGGGAACAATAGCGACACCGATATTAGAAGCCAAGCTGTATCCAGCTGTGTTCAAACCAGCGCTTCCTGCGTTTTCCGCTCGTTTTGCAGCTTCTTCTAGTGTAAGTGTATACCATCCATTTCCAAAGGCACCGGCCAAAAAGAAAACGACTGAAAGAAGTCCGCTGTTGTTTTGAACATGGCCTGTCAAAACAAGAGTTATCCATAGTATGCTCAGCCAAGTGAATACAGCCAGTATCACCATCAGTGGTTTGAGACGAGATGTGGTTTCTCCAAGTACTCCAAAAAGTGCCGCACCTACTGCCGAGCCAATAAAGGTTAAGCCTGAGAGCAGTCCCCCCAGTATTTCCGCATGGGCTACATGTAAATGAGCAAGCGCTGCGGAGGTAATACCTCCAATCATGACACTGGTAGACGAAACAACAAAGCCAATAATCCACCAATTTGAATAGGTCAGGCGTACTCTAATGGAAGATGCTCCAGTCTCGGGACGAGGAACGGATCGGACGGCAAAGAACAGCCAGATACCTATCAACGCATTTAGTGCAAATCCAAGCCATAGAGCAGTAGAGAGTCCTAGGTTGGACGATAATAATGCGCTGATACCCATGCCAAGAAAGAGAGCGCCAATGGTTAGACCAGTTCCTGCTTTGAGGCGTCGGACCCCGCTTAAGCGCAATATGGATCCAATCGGAGCGATGAGAAAAGGGTAAGCAAGTGCTGCAACGATTTGAGCCATTAAAAAAGTGTGTAGTTATGAGCAAAAGCGCGCAATAAGAGTCCTAGACTAGAAAGAAGAATGGCTAAAGTCAAAACAGGAGCAGGCCCACTTTTGGCTGTCCATACACCCGCCGGAATGGAGCCAACCACCATAGCGTATCCATACATGGAAATAAAAAGTAAAACTGCGGAAATGGAAACATGGAGTTCGCTGGCAAGACCGGGTACAAGTGGGGCCAGCATAAACCAGGCAAAGCCAAGTACAAATGCAAATAGAACGTATGGAATAAGAACTTTTTGTCCTGAATTCATCTTTTTTCACCGCCTTTCTACTCGGTTGAGAAATTCCTTCATTTTTTTCTCATAAGATAGTAGGTCTTCATTCATTGGAGAGTGAGAGCAACCTGAAAATATATGGAATTCCGAATTCGGAGTCATAGCCGCATAAGTACCTGTGGAGGCAGGAGACGCTTCATCCCATTCTCCGCAAGTAAAAAGGGTCGGCATGGACAATGTGGACAGAATATCCGTACGATCAAAGCCTTTTAAAGTTCCAGTTGCATAAAATTCTGTCGGTCCCCACATAGTTTCGTATACTTCCAGACCAAATGCCGCGCTGGCTTCTGCAGCTTCTTCTTTTGTTCGATCCGTTTGCCGGACATGCCGTTTCTCATAAAATTTGGTAGCGTTTCGATATTCTTCTGTATCGTAATTTCCAGTACGTTCCCCTTCACGAAGTGCTTCCTGAATATGCGGGGGCAAAAGGCTGCGGTAATGTTCAGCATCTTCCAGCCATCTAGCCGCTGAAAGACATGGACCTGAGAAAATACAACTAAGAATACCTTCGGGCTGTTCCTTGAGATATTCTGCTAAGAGCATGGTTCCCCAGGAATGGCCAAGAATGTGCAACTCTTGCAGATGGAGTTCCTTGCGTAGAATCTTTAGTTCATCAACAAACCGTTCAATTCTCCACAAGTTTTTTTGCTGAGGGCGGTCTGATTGTCCACAACCTAACTGATCGTAGACCACGACCAGTCGTTCTTCTGATATTCGTTCGGCAAATGGACGAAATCCAAGATGAGAGCTGCCAGGACCGCCATGCAAAATCAATAAGGGAACCGTATTTTCTGGTCCCCACATTCGATACCAAACTCTTCCGCCTTCTACTTGTACCCATCCGCTATTATCCATAGTAGACTCCTTTCCGTACGCAACTCTACAATCTGTTTGTTCGACGAGTATTCATGGACAAATCAGTCTTCACGAATCGGTGGTTTTGAGAGAAGTTTAGCATGTTTCTCTGACGCATGGTGATTAAAGTCACTGTAAAGAGTATCATTAGTGTCCAGAACATTTGCGTATGCATAAAAAACAGTGAAGGCCAGTCTCGGGTTAAAGTATTTAATAAAAAGGTAGTGGGCAATGAGAGAAGAACGGCACTTGACCAGCCGCCTATCGCTGCTATTTTATATTTTTTCTGGGAGACTACCAGAATTAGAGCAGGCAGGGCAAAAATAAGATGCATTTCTTCAATGAGTGGCGAGAAAAGCAACGGCGTCAGGCTGGAAAGTGCAAAATGGCTAGAATGGCTGACAGGTAACTGGCGAGCAAAATGGACAATCAAAACGGCACTCGTTAGGACAAACAAATAGTAAAATGGGTACAGACTTTGTAGATTTCCGCTCAGCCAATGGTGCTTAGCGAGATCGGCCAATACGCCCAAGATAGATTGGTTGTATGGGGCGGGACCGTTTTTCATGCTATTTTGACCAAAGGTAACAAATTCACCAACATAGTGTAGAAGCGTGGACCATCCTACGTAAAAAGAACTCCAGATGGTCAATAGAAGTGAGAATAACAATGTATAAGCGCCTAGTCTCCATTGTTTTTGTAGCAAAAAGTATAATAATACAGCGGCTGGTGTCACTTTCCAGACAATAGCCAGTGCTAGAAATAGAGCCGCAATCCAAGTTTTTTTTCGATAGTAATGAAAATAGAAGGCAAGCGCTAGACAGGTTAACAATATACTGTTGACATTGCCAGCAGCAATATCAATTTGGACAGGTGTCAATAAGAAACTAGCGGCAATCCAAAAGAACAGATTGGGCCAGCGAAGATGCGGAAGCATCATTTTGAGCGTTAGATATACGGCAAGACAGTAAGAAAGAATGGAAATGACGATCCAGATACGGGCTGACCAAATCCAAGGAAGATGCCCCATGAATGCCCAAAATACAGCAAATTGTGGTGGATAGACGTATTGATTGTGGATGTTATACGGAAATCCATGCTGAATAGCAAATTGTTGTTCAGAAGCGATTTGGTAAAGTTTTGGCCATTGGTGAGCCGGATGATGCAAAATAGCCTGAAAAGCTGTGT
Organism: Alicyclobacillus sp. TC; assembly: GCF_016804365.1. Taxonomy (NCBI): domain Bacteria; kingdom Bacillati; phylum Bacillota; class Bacilli; order Caryophanales; family Alicyclobacillaceae; genus Alicyclobacillus; species Alicyclobacillus sp. TC. The sequence continues at coordinate 50,655 of NZ_CP044434.1, forward strand.
AAAAAAAGGCATAGTCGTAATGTACCAGTCGGCTAACTGACATACCCTTCCATTCAAGCCAAGTGGAAAGGATGAGCAGGACAAAAATAAATGTATAGAATCCGGTCTTTAGGAAAGACCTCGTCGCTGGTGGACGATAAGATAGTTGGTATTGTATAAGATTATGCAGTTTCAATAGAATTTTCATCCTTCCCTAACATTCCCCGGCAACTAGATCTGTTTTTTTCACAGGAGCTTGAACCAGTATAAAGAATGATCAGGGACTGACGGTTAAAAAGTTTTCACTGATTCTTGATGAACTTGTGAAGGATTCACTCCCCATCTACGAGATAGGGCTATTCGCTTAATGGCATGTTCTCCAATGATTGTGTTGAGGGTAAGTTTTTTACAGTGAATTGATGGCGTAGAATATAGCCGATAAGAGTGGTCAGGAGCAAAAGCAAACCTGTCACCCAGAAGACGCTATGTACGCTGTAGGCCCCTGCCAGAGCTCCTCCAACCAGCGGCCCTAACATGGTACCCACTTGATTCGCTGTCTGGTTCAGACTAAAAGCGCGACCACGAAAATCTACGGCTGTTGATTTGACAACCAATCCATTGAGCGCCGGATAGACAGCGCAGAAAAAAGCTCCATATATAAAACGAACCACAGAAAAACCCCAGATATTATGAAATGGAATCTGTGCCAAGTTTCCTAATGCACCACCTAGTAATCCAATCCAAAGGATTTTCAAAAAACCTGTCTTTTCTGACCATCTTCCCCATCTGGGGGCAAAAACAACACTGGCGATACCGGTCAATGAGAAGACAATTCCAGCTAGTAAAGAGGCGTTTTTGACGGAACCGCCAATTTGCACAATGTAAAGCGGCAGAACAGGCTCAATGGTCATAATAGAAAAGGATGTAAGAACAGTCAGAAGCATAACCAGAACCAACGGTCGATTACGCATAGCGAGACCAACCGATTGGAAAGTGGATTGTTTATCTTTGGCGGGAGTAAAGCTGGTCTCATGAACCCAAAAAATGACAAGCAGTGTAGATAGCAGAACCATGATACCAGCGCTTGCAAAAGCAATGCGATTGTTAAAAATCCGAGCTATGGCGCCGCCCAATAATGGACCAAGAATGCCTCCTGTTGAAGAAGCAGTAGAAATCATGGCCAACGAATAACCTACTTTGTGCTCAGGAGTACTCGTTCCCACCAGAGCGATTGCTCCGGGAATATATCCGGACAGAAGCCCCATTAGCACGCGTAAGACGAGCAATTCATAGGGATTCTGAACAAATGACATCAGAACATAGAGAACGGCCAATGAAATGCCAGCACGAACAATCATGGGCTTTCTTCCATAGCGATCGGCCAAAGTACCCCAAAATGGAGCAGAAAGTGCTCCGGCAAAAAAAGCAGCGCTATAGAGCATGCCAGACCACAGTTCAGTATGGTGATGGACTCCAATTTGCAGCAAGAAAAGTGGAAGAAACGGAATGACCATGGAGTAACTGGCTGAAGTGACCAAGCAACCAATCCAAAGCAATAGAAGGTTGCGTTGCCAACTTTCCATATATCTCAATTTTTGCATGAACAGCGCCTCTTTTATGTAAGGAATGTCTGGATTGAGGGTTTGTGCTTATCTTACCCTTTCGGCATTCGAAAGAAAAGATGATTTACATTGACTGCGCTTTCATTGAAAGTTATCATCTTTTTAAAGATGAAACATTATTTCATATATGAAACTAATATGAGAGCTTTATTCAATGGGGAGGCTTAACGAATGGATTTTCAACTTCCTGAGGATTTAATCTTAATGAGGGAGACCGTAAGAGATTTTGTTCGTCATGAAGTAGAACCGTATGCAATGCAGATTGAAGAAGAGGACAAGGTACCGGACAGCATATTGGAAAAAACCAAGCGAATGGGGCTCTTTGGACTGAGTATTCCCGAAGAATACGGCGGGATGGGCCTGAGTATGCTTGGGAAATGTGCGGTATTTGAAGAATTGGGTGCCACCATCAACGGTTTTACCACAATTATTGGCGCTCATAACGGCATCGGTTCAGTGGGCATTGTTGAATTTAGCAACGAGCAACAAAAGCAGCGTTATTTGCCTCGCATGGCGAGTGGGGAGTGGCTTGGAGCGTTTGCGTTGACTGAACCCCAAGCTGGTTCCAATGCAGCAGCGATTCGAACACGAGCTGTCAAAAAAGGTGATCGTTATGTGATCAATGGCCAGAAAATATACATCACCAATGCTCCTTATGCGCAGGTATTTACCGTTATGGCTGTTACCGATCCGGAAAAAGGCGCCAAAGGTATTACCTCTTTCATTGTGGAACGAAGTTTTCCCGGGTTTCAGGTAGGTAGTGTAGAAAAGAAAATGGGTTTGCATGGTTCTCATACAGCACAAATCTATTTTGAAGATATGGAAGTTCCTGAAGAAAATGTTTTGGGACATGAAGGAGAAGGGTATATTAACGCACTTAAAATTTTGGCCAACGGACGTGCTGGATTGGCAGCTCGCTGTCTTGGTTCATGCCAGTACCTGTTAGATAGAAGTGTGGCCTACGCTCATGAGCGCCATCAGTTTGGGAAACCAATTTTTGAACAGCAAATTATTCAGCATTATTTAGCTGACATGGCTACACAAATTGAAACACTTAGATGGATGACCTATCGAGTAGCTTGGATGGCTGATCAAGGACAAAATGTAGTTAAAGAAGCTGCGATGTTAAAGTTGTATGGATCAGAAGTGTACAATCGGGTGGCCGATTTGGCGGTTCAAATTCACGGTGGAATTGGTTATATTGCGGAATATCCGATTGAACGTTTTTATCGTGACGCTCGTATTACGCGCATTTACGAAGGGACGTCAGAAATTCAGAAAAATATTATTGCTAGTGAACTACATAAAGCATATCAAAAACAGAACGATTGAGAGGAGAATCGTTGAGTGGAAAATGTTTGGCTAGTAGGTTATGTGCGTACACCCATAGGAAGACAAGGTGGAGCGCTGAGCCGTGTTCGTCCAGATGATCTCGCTGCTCATGTCATCGCAGGCGTATTGCAAAAAAGTGGTGTTTCACCTGAAGAGGTGGAAGAAGTTTTCTTTGGCTGCGCCAATCAGGCGGGGGAAGATAATCGAAATGTTGCTCGTATGGCCGGATTGTTAGCTGGGTTACCAGAAACGGTACCTGGCGTAACAGTCAATCGGCTGTGTGCTTCTGGACTTGAGGCGTTTATTCAGGCAGCACGAGCCATTCAATTGGGAGACTTGGATGTAGCGATTGCGGGTGGTGTCGAGTCGATGACGCGAGCGCCTCTGGTTCTGCCTAAACCAGATATGGAATTTGTACGTGGCAATCAAACGCTTTGGGATACAACTTTAGGGTGGCGTATGGCCAATCCTCGTTTCCCTTATCCAACCGAGAGTATGGGTGAGACTGCAGAGAATGTAGCCGAAAAATATGGCATCTCTCGTGAGGAACAGGATCAGTTTGCTTTGGAGAGTCAATCCAAAGCGAAAAAAGCGCAAGATCATGGTGTTTTTGCAGAAGAAATTTTACCAGTTACGGTAAGACAGGGTAAAGAAACTTGGGTTGTGGATACAGATGAACATCCAAGGCCGCAGACGACGCTAGAAAGTTTAAGTAAACTTAAACCCGCTTTTCGTGAGGGAGGAACAGTTACCGCTGGCAATGCATCAGGGATTAACGATGGAGCGGCAGCGCTTTTACTTGTATCTGAGCGGCGTGGCAGGGAATTGGGATTGCGCCCGATAGTGCGCTATGTAGCAGCTGCTTCTGCTGGCGTAAGTCCAAGATATATGGGGATAGGTCCAGTGCCGGCAACAGAAAAGGCGCTCAAAAAGGCTGGATTGAAAGTTGAGGATTTAGACAAAATTGAACTCAATGAGGCGTTTGCAGCTCAGTCATTAGCTTGCATCCAACAATTAAATTTACCACCGGAGCGTGTCAATGTGCATGGTGGTGCAATTGCACTTGGCCATCCACTAGGTTGTTCAGGGGCGCGTCTGGTAGGTACGTTGGCTATGGAGTTGTCAAGAACGGGAGGGCGATATGGCTTAGCAACATTGTGTGTAGGTGTTGGTCAGGGACTGGCTGCCATTGTGGAGAGACCGGAATAGTGATGGATAGAGAGGAAATGAAATCGGTTGAGAATACTGAAAACTCAGCAACGACGGATGTAGCCTATGAGGTGCCATCTGTTGCACTTGCCATGTCTATCTTAAAATTGCTTAGCCGATATAAGACACAATCTTGTACACTGACAGAAATCTCTAAACGTACCCATGCAAGTAAAACAACTTGTTTGCGCGTTTTGCGAACTCTGGCGCGGGGAGATTTTATCCGTTACGACAAGGTATCGCGCTGCTATAGTCTTGGAGCTTATTTAATTCCGCTAGGCAATCGCGCGTCGCAAATGGTCAGTGGCGTTTCAGAAGTCATGTTGGAATTGCCACGTTTGGCAGAAAAAGTTGGCGAGACAGTGATGCTTCTTGAACGTCTTCCAGAAGATGCTGTCATTGTCTTGGCCAAAGCTGCACCGTCTAGCGAGGTGGCTCGCGCAGATGTGTCGATAGGCCAATTATTTGCTGGGCTTGGTGGAGCATTTGGTCGCTGTTTTCTAGCCTATGATGCACCGTCAGCCTGGCGTAAACATTGGATGAAAATGACTGCTACTGGCGATCGCGTTGCAAAAATGTGGTCCTCGCAGGAGACTTTTTATGAGGCTCTGGAAACAACCAGACGTGTAGGTGCCGCAGTTTCTCATGGTGAAATGGCTGCAGGTTTTTCATCCGTGGCGGTGCCTCTGTTCGCTTCGGATGGCAGTGTAGCGCTTGTGCTTGCTGTACTTCTCTTAACGAGTCAATATCAAGAAGAACGAGGCAAAGCCATGATTCGAATTTTGCAACAGACGGCGGAACGATGGCGAGGCTTGTTTTAAGTAAGATAGAGTGAAGCAACTTTAACGGATCTCTCGTTGATCGACTGTCCATACTGAAAGATTTGGTAGGGCAAAGATATTTCATGTTGAGAGATAAGCTCCTTGATAAGGAGAGATGAAACTTGGAAAAACGAACTGAATTGCTGCGCGTGCATCCTGCTGCGCGTGCGGTTGTTCTCATTGTTCATGGCATGGGAGAGTATGCGGAACGTTACGGTTGGCTCGTTGACCAGTTATATCATGCACAATATACCGTTTGGGTGGGCGATTTGCCGGGACATGGGGGATTTGGCATTCTTGGTCACTTAGAAGATTTCAGAGAATATTTACTTGTCTTGGAAAACGATTTACTGCGCTTGCAGACACAATTTCCTAAATTGCCTATTATCCTTTTCGGTCACAGCATGGGTGGTTTGATCGTTCTTCGCTATTTGCAAGAATTACAGAAACCAACTGCCTTAAGTGCTGTCACGCTCAGTTCTCCTGCTCTGGATGTGGCCATTCCGATTTCCAAATCGACTTTACGCCTAGCTGGAGTGCTCAGTTCTACCATGCCCCGCCTGCGTTTATCGACACGTATTCAAGCTAAGGATGTCACTCGCAATTTAGAAATTCAGCATGCTTACACCAACGAACAGAGAGTGTTGAAAAAAGCAAGCGTTCGTTTTCTCCATGAGTTTTTTAAGGCAATGGATACCTGTAGAAGGAAAGATATAAAGCTAGAGATTCCAGTTCTCTGGATGCAGGCAGGCGCCGATCGCGTTGTTTCTGTTATAGCCAGCCGCGCTGGCTTTGAGCGGTTGCAGGCGGCTGACAAGACTTATCGCGAGTACTCTGACTGTTACCATGAATTGTTTAATGAACCGAATCGTATGGAAATTTTTCACGACTGGCTTCGTTGGCTGGAAGAGCATATACCAGGAGATCAAATCCATAGAGAGACTTATCCTTCGCCGTTACCTTCCTAATGCGTTTCTAGTGATTGGACAATGTGTGCCAACAGTTTTGGGAGCGTCTCAAAAGTATAGACTGCGTCAACAGATTCATCGGGACGATGAGCGCCAACACCGCTTGTACCTATCATAAATGTAGCAGTCTGTAAGGTCGTCCCTGGTGAAGCGTAGGATTGGGCTGGAAAATTCTTTGCAAACGTTTCATCCTCCCAGTCTGGGGACTGACTGAGAAAACTAAGATCGGAAATATAAGGAAAGTAAGTGCGGCAAAAGTAAGGGATTTTTGTTTCTCTAGAAAACTGTTCTACAATCGGCCAGAATCGATTTTGCATCAAGGAAGGCGTATTGACTCTGGGAATCAGTCCGTTGGCAAAATAGACAACGATGAGCGGTCCCTTAAAATTTCCACGTTGAATCAAAAAATCTACCATCAATCGACAACGCTCCCGCAATTCTACACTGAGAGTCAACGATTCACTGTAACGTAGGGCATCTGAGCGAACTTCTTCAGAGGCGTGATTCCAAATGTTTTCATAAGTATAGACGGGTATTTTTTCTGGGAGTACTTGACTGGCTTGCAAGGAATGTAAATGTAGTATAGTGTTATTCATTTCTTCCTCGATTAGCTCAGAGATTCGTTTGAGTTGTTCGGAGGGCGAACGAGTCATATGAAAAAGATTGTAATAAGCGCTAGCTGAGATGGCTGTTTGTACGTCGTAGAATGGTTTGTCGTCTCGCTGGTAAAGGGAAACAGGTAATGGGCAACGTTCGTTTTCTGTAGCATCTACTAAGTCTGAACAATAAACCAATTTTTGAGTAATCCTGGATAAGAGATAATTCGGATCAATTCCATGTTCTGGTTCAGCGGCATGGCTTGGCAGACCGCGTACATACACAGCAGGGAGCAATTTGCCAATACTTCCTGCATAAATGGGATACGGGTCTCCAACTTTGGGTTGTTCAGTATAATCTGTATTTAAGACCCATTGTAAATGAATGTTGTGATTGGTTGTATAGTCCTCTAACCAACGACTTAAAGTTTTGGCTCCTCGTGATCCGACTTCTTCGTCAGGTGTAGCTGCAAAAAACAAGTGCATATCTATGGATGCTTCCACCATTTTTTCAAAAACAGTACAAGCTGCTGCTACACCTGATTTCATGTCCAAAATTCCTCGCCCAAACAAGAATCTTCCACTCGAGGCACGTTTGGCTGCCGCTTCTCCAAGTGCACCTGATTTTGCAATTTCTGTTAATTCCAACGGACGATGAGCAAGGGATTCGAAAGGACCGTAGTCACTTGTGCCAACTGTATCGGTGTGACCAAAAAGTAGCAACCCCTGTTTACCCGTACCGCTATAGTGGGCAATCAGTGTAGGACGGAAAAGCGGATCGTCCATACTGGGAATTAGAAATAGTTTTACCTTGCCTTTTTGTACTGCAGGCAGCCGTTTCAACCGATGATATAAAAATTCAATAATTGCTGTTTCGCCAGAGCTTCCGTTCACGGAGGGAATGGCGGTCAAATCGAGAGTTAATTTTCTGGTCAATGTAGATAATTCGGTCATCCCTTTTCACATCTCCTATGAGAATGAACTCCATTGTTAATATGTGTTTTCATTGTAACAGGATTAAATTGTTGTATATGAAGTGTTGTTAAGGAAAGGCTGAAGTTTGGTTGAGAGTTAGAAAAATGATAAACTTTATTTTGGTAAGTGAGTGGCTGGATATCAGGAGGGATGAAATATGAAAACACGCAAATTAGGCAATCAGGGCCTCGAAGTGTCTGAGCTTGGTCTTGGCTGTATGGGTATGTCGGATTTTTACAGTGGTAGAGATGAGGCTGAGTCCATTCGCACCTTGGAATTGTCTCTTGAGTTGGGTATCAATTTTTGGGATACAGCAGACATGTATGGTGTAGGCCAAAATGAGGAACTATTGGCAAAAGTATTAAAAACTCGACGTCAAGAGGTTGTATTAGCTACTAAATTTGGCAATGTAAGAAGCAAGGAGGGTGCTTTTCTTGGTGTTAACGGGCGTCCTGAGTATGTGAAGGAAGCGTGTGACGCTAGTCTCCGAAGGCTTGGAGTAGAGACCATCGATCTCTATTATCAACATCGAGTAGATCCTGATACGCCGATTGAAGAGACGGTAGGTGCCATGGCGGATTTAGTCAAGGCAGGGAAAGTTCGTTTTCTCGGGTTGTCTGAGGCGTCTGCCGCAACGTTACGTCGTGCTCAAGCCGTGCATCCCATTTCGGCATTGCAGACAGAGTATTCTCTTTGGAGTCGAGATGTTGAAGATGAGATACTTCCCGTTTGTCGCGAGTTAGGGATTGGTTTTGTAGCCTACAGCCCGCTTGGTCGGGGATTCTTGACAGGGCGATTCAAAACGTTCGAAGATTTGCCGAAAGATGATTACCGTCGAAATTCACCACGATTTCAGGGAGAAAACTTCCAAAAAAATTTGGATTTGGTTCACAAAATAGAATTACTTGCTCAACAAAAAGGTTGCACGCCCTCTCAACTGGCGTTAGCTTGGCTGTTGTCACGCGGAGACGATATTGTTCCTATTCCGGGAACGAAGCGTCAGGAGTATCTGCGTGAAAATGTGGCTGCAATAAACATCCAGCTTACTCCAGCGGAATTAGAAGAGATTGAACGCATTGCGCCACAAGGAGTTGCAGCCGGTGAACGTTATCCAAGCGCAACAATGAAGAGTGTGAATCGATGAAATCATCGGATGCAAATCGGATATCTTCAGAAGCTAAAGTGTATATTGATAGACTTGGCATGGTGCCTCATCCAGAGGGCGGATTTTACAAAGAAATATACCAACCTGAGCTCTGGATTGAGGCTGGGCATTGGTCAATACCCGTTCAGGGGCGTAGAAGATCGGCGACTAGTATCTATTTTTTGTTGCCATCTGGTGATGTTTCTCGATTCCATCGATTAAACGCGGATGAAATGTGGTACTTTCATGCAGGCAGTCCTGTTTGTATTGTAACTATTGATTCAGATGGAAAACGTATTGACCATCACCTTGGGCTCGATATTCAGGCAGGCCAATTCCCACAGATATTGGTGCCAAGGGGAACAATTTTTGGTGCCTATGTTATGGACGAAAATCCAAATGCTTTTGCTCTGGTGGGATGTATGGTTACACCTGGTTTTGATTTTCAGGATTTTCAATTGTTGGGTCACATTGAATTGTTGAAAAATTTTCCTTACCACCGCGATATTATTGAAAAACTCGGTGGTTAAATCATGAGGCCGATCTCGATGCTTTACGACGAGTTCGGCCTCATAGCTTTGCTTATTGTATTTTTCTTGACTCGTGCTCACGCAGGACTTCTTGTATCAGAGTGGCACCTTGTGATAATGCGGCCCCTCCTCCAAATGCTGCACATACTGCAATGGTTTCTACTAATTGATCAGGGGTTGCGCCGGTTTTCAAGGCGGCATCAGCGTGATACATAATGCAATATTCGTCTTGAATTTGCATAGCTAACCCTAGAGCTATGAGATGTTTGATAGGTTCTGGGATAGTTCCGGCGGTAAAACAAGCGCTTGTAAAGGCCATATATTGTTTCCCAATATTAGGAAGTTGTTTGCGGAACCAACCGACTCCCGATTTAAAATCTTCAATCGAAGCTTGTACGTAACCATTTGATTCTAATTGTTCGCTATTATACAAAGCTGATACCTCCTGAGTTTTCCAGATAATTGATACTCTTCCCGTAGTGATGATGTTTTACACATCTGATTAATTAGCCCAAATATAAAGAGATACAAAATGATGATGCAAATGAAAGATGAACAGCCATAGATTTTATTTTACAAAGCATTATCGACGGTCGGTAGGTTTATCTATATAATGCGATTAGAATCTCGATGAAAGCGAGGTGACAGGTGTTGGATGCCGAATTAAGAGAATTTCTCGTTGGTATGGAACAGCGAATAGAATATCGGTTTGATGAGATAGATAGACGACTCGATAAAGTAGAAGCTCGGTTGGAGAATGTAGAAGCTCGGTTGGAGAATTTGGAATCCAGAATGGATACTGCGGAAACCAGGATAGACCATCAGGGAAATCGTATTGACGAGTTGATAGACATTTGCTTAGCGTTGCGTCATGGACAAGAGATAATGAGTGCTCAAATACATTCTTTGAATGAACGCTTTGATAAAGTAGAGAGGTCTATGGATTTTTTTGCTGGTCGAATTGGAATTATGGAGAAAGACATATATATTCTAAAGCATGCTAATTAAACTAAAATCATGGTTTGAATTTGTCTAAAATTTACTTAATTATCTCAAGTGATTTTGGATTTTAACAAAGCAATCAGCTTATATGAGATAGTCCACCCCCTCATCGATAATGGATTCAAACCCATGTAAAATAGTAAAACCCCGGCATAAAAGGGGAAGTTTGTCAGTAATACTAATTTTCCTCTACTTTTGAGATGAATTGCTGAATAGCTGAGAAATAGGATTCTGCATCATCCCACATTGCCAAATGGCTACCATTTTCACAAATATGTGATTGTGCATTTGGCATGCGCCGGGCCATTTCTATTAAATCATTCGGATTCATAGTATCGTAACGAGCACCTATTACTAGACATGGTGTGTGGATATGAGCGAGATCTTCCCAACGGTTCCAATCCTTAAAATTTCCGGTAATTACAAATTCATTAGGACCCTGCATGGTATTGTAAACTTGGTTGTTCATGAGAGCAAATCCATGCTGAACATCACTGGGCCAGGGATCCAGGCGGCATAGGTGTTTACGGTAAAGGGATTTGAATAATAAATCCTGGTATTCCGGGGCATCATATTCACCCTTATTTTCGTAGTATTCAAGATTTTTTTGTACTTCTATGGGCAATTGTTTGCGTAGTATATGGATATAATCCATATACGATTGAATGCTGGCTACCATGTTGGATATGATGAGTCCCTTGAGGTGATGGCCGTGATGCAAAGCATATTCAATAGCCAAAAATCCACCCCAAGACTGACCGCATAAGTAAAAATGATCTAGACCGAGAGCTGTTCTTACCTCTTCGACTTCTTCGCAAAATCTCTCTACATTCCAAAGTGAGATATCATCCGGTTGATCGGAACAATAAGAACCGAGTTGGTCATAAAAATAAATTTCTATGCCTGCAGGCGGGAGGTAATTTTCAAAAATTTTCATATATGTATGTGTTGAACCGGGTCCTCCATGTAGTAAAAGCATTTTGATGGGACTCTCTCCAACTCTGCGTGTCCATACATGATATCCGTTAGAAAGTTGGATAATTTTAGATGATGCGTATCGTGACATGTTCTTGCTCCTTTCATGTGTAAACAAAATTCATTTTTGGATTGAGAATCAAGAAGCACGTATATAGTGTTTGTACTCTTATTTTAAGCTAAGGAGAGATTAAATGTTTAAAATTTTATAAAAATTATTACAAAAAGTGATATATGTAAGTATATATAACAAATTTGTATGGATGAACGAAGGAAATCAGAACTAAAAGAAATAAATAGCTTAAAATTGTTAGTTTATCTAACAAATACAGATGACAGGTTGATATCATTTCCCCTAAACTAAAGATAAACATTGAATAAATAGCCATTTTTATATGCGAACGTTTGAAAAAGGGTGTTCATGATGATGGAGACAAAAGTATTTCAGACGGTGGTTCTCTCGCATACGGATGAGGCGCAAAATCAGCTCCTGCTACGCATGTTGCAGGAGCGTGTGGCCAAATCAGAAATTCGAATTGTAGATGTGAAACGCTTAAAAAAAGAACTAGTTATTACCTATCGTGTGTTACAACCATAACTCGATATCGGCAATTTTCATGGCAAGTTAGGAAGAAATTGTATTGGTAGTTTTTCTACACCAAAAAAGAAATTATGTTGGATAGGGGTTAGTCCATGTCCAGGTATTAAGCGAATACTTTCCATTGTCTTGTTAAATTTAGGAAGAACAATGCTGGCTAACTGACGTACAAGAAAGGAAGCTAAACAAGCATGAATGCCACTTCCGAATGAAAGGTGAGGATTGGGTTGGCGTTTCGGCTGAAACTTCTCACCTTGTTCAAAAACTTCGTCGTCACGATTGGCGGAACCTATCCAGACAACGACTCTGGCTCCACGAAGAATGCTAAGTCTATTGATTTGTACATCATGGATGGCGTAACGTGTAGTAGCCAACATGGGAGGATAATAACGCAATAATTCTTCAATCATGGTTCCTAGAATTTGTGGTTCTTGGCGCAGCATTTCTTGCAAATAGGGCTCTTCAACCCAGCGACGCATGACGTTTCCCAAAAACAGGGTCGCGCTTTGTAGACCGGCAGTCAACATAAGCAAACAGAATTCTGTCGCTTCATTGATGTTCAATGCTTCGCTTTGAGTGTCATGAGTAACGAGCATTGTCAACAAATCATCTTGAGGTTTGTCAAGTCGATCCTTAAGTTGAGATTGGAAATAATCTAAAGTATCTTTGCGTGCTTGATTCTGGATCATGCGAATTTCATTAATTTTTGCAGCGTCTATATTCCAATGAGGATTTGCGTGTAATTGTTTTGCCCAACGTCTGATATTTGGCCAGTCTGATTCAGGAATACCCAGTAATCGAGCGATCACCATGAAAGGTAAAGGTTCGGCGATATCGTGAATAAATTCCATTTCTCCACGTGGTATAGTATGAAGAAGCAAGGTGTCTACACTGGACTCTAATTGAGATAAGCGTGTTTCTAAAAATTGAGGATTCAAGATTTTTTCGATACGAAATCGTAACTGTGTATGCGTTGGCGGATCTTTTGAAATTAAACTAACCATCAAGGGTACTTGTTGATCGGGACGAAGAGAAGAAAAATTTTCGTTGTCTGTCAATATTCTTTTGACATCCTGATAACGGAAAATATCCCAAGCTTCTCTGGCGTTGTCATATCGAACGGCGTTGATTTCCCTCATTCGTTGAAAAAAAGGAAATGGGTTGATACGAGCTTCTTGACTTGATAGTCCGTTCACTGGTTGTAATCCTAACGGTCTTTGCAAAATATCTGTAGACATCTTGTATCGTCTCCCTTGATTTAGATATGGGGCGTGTGATGTGAATTCTGAGGAATCATTGGCCCCAAGTTCCACTTTAGTTTGCGAACCATTTCTAAGTTCATACAAATCGTTCTCAAATAATTGCGTCCCAAAAGACGTGTAGCACCATGCATATTGCTCTAGAAGAAGGGACATGATAAGTGGCGTAAGGGACGGTGATGAGTGATGATAAAAGATATCACTTCCAACAGCTCGAAAACTTCGAGTTGGGGGTGTGGTAGCTAAAAAATCACTAGTGCAGGACCTTACAACATGATGTAGCGGCCCCTCTGTCCATAGACAGACGGGGTCGCTACTCCTGTTTCGTCCTTTTATGCGCATGTCTTGGCTCTACGTTAGCGTGGTAAGAATGAAATCCTTAGGATACACTGGAAACATATTTTTCAGTTGTCCATGTGGTATACATCCAATGGAACTGGCTAAATGAAAATGGAACAGCGGATTGATCCGCTATTGAGAGGGGATGCCAAAAATGATTCGACTTGACAAAACTCCAGTTGAAAAATGGGTGACCAACACTCAGCTGACACAATTCATGTCGATTGGTGAACTGGCACACAAACAGTTGTGGGATATGAATGTACATAAGGGCAGCAAAGGTTGGTTGCATTGGCCAGCAGAAGATCATCATCGATTGATGCAACAAATGGAAGCTATCGCCCAACGCTTTCGGGCCATATCCGATGTTACAGTGGTCATCGGTATTGGTGGTAGCTATTTAGGAGCGCGGGCCGCTTTATCCATGATGCAATCCAATTTTGCAAGTGAAGCTGATCAAATGCGTGTACTTTTTGCAGGAAACCAGCTCAGTGAATCGTATATTGGAGATTTGCTTTCTATATTAGATGAGCATGAGGTTACCGTGGTTGTTATTTCTAAGTCAGGAGGAACATTGGAACCGTCCGCCGCTTTTCATACTTTGCGAGATTATCTGGAGAAAAGATATGGTAAAGGAGCAGCTGAGCGCATATGCGCCGTAACAGATCCGGAGAGCGGCACATTACGTCAGTTTGCGGGCGATCGCGGTTATGTGACATTGCCGATTCCAAGGGATATTGGTGGACGTTACTCCGTACTTACGGCAGTGGGTTTATTACCCATGATGATTGCAGGTCTGCCAGTAAATGAAGTCATGGCAGGGGCAGCAGAAGCGTATGATGAGCTTCGCCAGCAGACGATTCTTGAGAATCCTGCTTATGTATATGCTATGATCCGGCATTTCCTGTATCTCCAGGGCTTTGCCGCAGAAGCGCTTGTGACTTATGAACCGCAGGCAGCACATTTTGCTGGCTGGTGGCAGCAACTATTCGGTGAAAGTCAAGGCAAAGATGGGATAGGACTTTTCCCAACGATGCTGCAATATACGACGGATTTACACTCTATGGGCCAATATGTCCAGGATGCGCGAAAAATGTTGTTGGAGACCGTATTAGATGTTCATTTTACAGATACGGCGCATTCTATTACACTTCCAGGAGAACTAGATGAAAAGAGTAACTATATGTCTGGTAAGTCATTTTCTGAACTACAACAGGTAGCTGTAGCTTCTGTTATTAAAGCACATACAGATGCAGGTGTTCCGAATCTGTTGTTGCATGCGGAGGGTAATCGACCAAGATTGTTTGGAGAGTTGGTATATTTCTTTGAAATAGCCTGCTCATTTGGTGGATATTTACTTGGCATCAATGGTTTTGATCAGCCAGGAGTTGAAGCTTATAAGCAAGAAATGCGTCGTCGTTTAGTATAATAATGTTCCGTAAACATTATTTTGGGAGAATGGGGTAGCTGAATGAGCGAGCAAGTTGTCCTCGGAGTGGATGTTGGGGGAACCAATGTAAAGGCGGCTATAGTATCGGTATCAGGCGAAGTGATGACAGCCGTCAGCTATCCGACTGATGCGGAAGATGGACCTGAACGTTTTGTACAACGTTTATACGAGCAGTTTATCAAGTTGTTGCAAAAATCGGGATGCCAACTAACAGATGTTTTGTCAGTCGGCGTGGGGTTGGCTGGATTTCTTGATGTGGAGCATGGATATATAGAAGAAGCCGTCAATTTACATTGGCGGAATGTAGCTATTGTTCAGTTGCTTTCTGAATCACTTCATCTGCCTATTTACCTTGACAATGATGCCAATATAGCTGCATTGGGCGAAGCGTGGCAAGGGGCAGGGCAAAACGCAAAGAGCGTTTTGTGTGTAACTCTAGGTACGGGTGTCGGCGGCGGTATCGTATTAGATGGACAAATTTATCGAGGTGTCTCTACTATGGCTGGAGAAATTGGCCATATTACCGTAAAGCCGGGCGGACCTTTGTGTAACTGCGGGCGCCATGGTTGTTTAGAGACGCTTGCCTCCGCTACAGCTCTGGTGAACATGGGAGTGGCGCATGGGCTACATTCACCTTCAGGTGGCACGGCGAACGCTGAAGAAATCTTTGCTTTGGCAAAGGCAGGTCATCGTGATGCTCAGCAAGTCATTCAAGAACTGGTGAATTGGCTCGGCGTAGGGCTTGGAATCGCAGCCAATTTGCTCAATCCTGATAAAATTGTGATTGCAGGAGGTTTGGTGAATGCAGGAGATGCGCTTATGGATCCTCTGCGGGCATCTTTTGCGGCGAACGCGTTGCAACGTGTCTATCGTTCTTGCGAGTTACTACCCGCCACACTCGGTTCACGCGCTGGAATGCTAGGGGCAGCGCGTCTAGCCATTCAGGGAGCGGCTTTAGAGAATTCGGTTTTGTAAGGAAAACTAAAAGGTCTGAGATTAGAATCGAGATCGAAAAAATGACTATAGAAGTGCAAAAGGAAGGCAGCCTATCCACTCTGGGATAAGCTGCCTTTCCTGTGGCAAAAGCCCATTAAAAATAACTTTGTACACGATGATAGACTTCTTCAGGTGATAGACCGTCAGCAGAAATAATGGGGATGTTCTGGGTGACGCTTTGCATACCCATCAGGTTCTTGTCGCAACCGTTGACCACCATGACTGCAGCATCTTGGGCTTTGCTGTCACTGGTTTTTGCGTCAATGACCTGACAGCCTTGCGCACTGAGGTACTGTTTCACGGGAGTCAATCCTTGTTCCACAGCCACTTTTTTCATGTGCACCCTCCTCATCGACCACATTCTTTCCAAAAGTCACGTCTTCATCGTGACAACCCCAGTTTGCCTTACTTAAAGAGGATTATGCGCTCTTTTTTAGGTACTATCTCTGGCGGCCCTTCTTGTTGTAGAATAATCAGGACTCGGCTAATGACGGGGGGCGCTTATATGAAACACGAACATTGGGAGTTTGATTCTGAATGTCCACGTTGTGGAAAAATAAACCACGTGTCGGCTCCAGTAGGTGAACATGTGGTGCGCGTTCATTGTCAGCATTGTACGCACGGTTATGAGTATACGCATATTGTGCGAGAGCACACTGTGGTAGAAGATGAAGAGGAAGAAGCATAAATGTAGCATCAAGTTATTCAAAATGAACTGGATTGCAAATTGGGAATAGGATGAACGGGCGGTTGTTTAGGCAAACCGCCCGCATTCGTTTTCATGTAGCTTCACGCTTTACGAGAGGTCACCTGGTACACGGCAAACTTTAAATAGTTGCCCTCCGGTAGGGCAGCTAAATATGGATGATCCGGTCCTGCACCACGAAACTCTATTTGCCGGAGGATTTTATGAGCATCTGTAGCAGCCTCAAGTACCACTTGTTGGAAAATATCGGAGGATACATGGTAAGAGCAACTGCAAGTCAAGAGAAATCCACCTTCTCTCAACAGTCGCATGCCACGCAAATTGATTTCCTTATAACCGCGAAGCGCCCCGTTCACTGCTTGCCTGGATTTTGCAAAAGCGGGGGGATCGAGCAAAACTACGTCAAATTCTTGGCCATCCTGTTCTAGTTTGCGCAGAAAGTCAAACGCATTGGCCTCCACAAGTTCTGCGCGCTCTGCCCAGCCATTGAGAGTAAGATTTCTTCTGGCGGCTTCAAGAGCATGATGGGAGATGTCAACTGCCGTCACATGGCTGGCACCATATGCCAGTGCATGAACGGTAAAAGCTCCGGTATGACAAAAACAATCAAGCATACGCGCACCTTGTGGCGCGAAATCAGACGGTTGAACGTAGGGGCGGATAGCCCGGCGATTCTCGCGTTGATCGAAGAAATGACCCGTCTTCTGACCGCCAAGTACGTCAACTTCCAATCTCAGTCCATTTTCTAAGATTTCAACAGGTCCCTCCAAATGGCCATAAGCCATTTGATTTTCCAACGAGAGCCCCTCTAATCGCCTTACACTCGCATCATTGCGCCAAACAATTGCGCGGGGTTGACAAACATTTTGTAGAGCAGACAAAATCAAATCTCGCCTCAAATCCATTCCGGCTGTCAGTAACTGTACAGTAAGAACGTCCTTATAAACGTCTACAATTAAACCTGGAAGGCCGTCTGCCTCTCCATAAACTAAACGATACCCTTCGCTGTCATCGCGAAGCAATTGTTGGCGAAGCTGTTTGGCTCTCAGCAAACGTTTTATGAAATACTCTTCGTCAATGACTTCTTGAGGATTGTAACTCAGTACTCTGGCGAAGATTTGTGATTGGGGATTGACATAAGCAGCGGCTAAAAAAACACCCTGATGATTGTATACATGAGCATATTTACCAGGATATGGTTCGCCTTCCCATTTTTCAACTTCCGAACGAAATATCCATGGATTTCCTGCCTCCAATCGCTTTCGCCGATCTCTACGCAGAAATAGTTTTAATCCGACATTCAATCTTTTCACGCTCCGTATGAAGAATATGTTTCATGCTCTCATGTTTGGCCCGCAAACGCAAACCATTCGCCAAACTCCTCCAGCATGGATAACGATTGCTCGAGGATACTATGGACAAAGAATGTGTTTTTCTGTGGGGACTGTACAGGACTTCTAAACGAGGAGGAATTCATTTGAGCACTGAGGAGCATCATACGACTTTGTCCGATCTCGGTTTTCATTTTCGCGCAGAGGATTTGCCAATTATCAACAGCTATACAGGGGATTGGTCAGTTGTTCCGGAAGGACATCCGGCTAACAACTATTGGGCCGTAGATATCACAGGCAAAGGACATCCGATTCCTGGACATGGCAGTCCTCAGCAGGTGTTGGAAGAAGCCGTGGAACGAGGGTGGCCCATAGCCTATGTCGCACCTTACGGTCATTATGTTGAGGGTAAGGATGACGGTATTCAACTGCACGATTGGATTGTGGAGGGTAGGCAAAAGCAACGGCAGAAAAGATAAATTTGTCATCAAGAGTGTTTGATATGTAATAATTAGTATCTATTAACATCATTCTCTAGTCCACGAACTCCGCAAATCATTGTACAATATCCTCAAGAATGGGGACGGGTGTAGTCTTATTTATGCATCGGTCGAACCAAACCAAGGGAGCTTAGCAATGGTTTCGATGCTTCAGTTGCAAGTTACAGATCCGGGCACCTATTGGACGGAGCGCGAGCGCCGTCTTCTCGAGGTGCTCCTTTTACGTGTTTGTGCGCATGTCAATTATCGTGTACTGGGCGTACCTCTGCGTATTCGCCCCGCCAAAATAGATGCTATCCATCTCTTGTTGAACTATGAGCTATGGTTTGAGAGAATGTTATTGGATGAAGAAATTATACGATTTGAGGAAGAGCTTGCGCGCGATCTCGATCAGACATTGGAGATGTGTGAAATTCAACATATTTCTGTATTGCTCAAGGCTCAAACCGGATCGTCCACAGCCTGAGGCGGAGAACGTAAGTCAAGGCTAGGAGGAAAATCAATGAAGCTACATATTTCTATATTTGAGATGCCTGATGGTATGATTTTGGCCACTTGCGCAGAGATTCCTATGTGTCGAGTGTTACGTCAGAATAAAGGGCACGCTATTACTGATTGTAAACGGTTGATTCAGCAATTTTTGCGTGAACGTGAGGCGGAAGGCAGACCTTTTGTGCCGGAAATGCGTGAGATTGAAATTTCCTGATAAAAGCGGGCTCGCCTTTCCGGGCATTCGCCCCGACCCTCCGTAGAACTTCGACATACAGTAAAGCATCCCAAGGAAAAGGAGATGCTACTGATATGTATGGAGTATTCGGAGGTTATACTCGTTGGGCTGTTGTGTTTTTGATTATCTTTGTTCTTTTCTTCCTGTTTGTTCCTGCTGCAGCGGGTGCGGCTGCTTATTAAAAAAGTTTAAATCGTCGAATTTGTCTTATGATTCAACAATGGGGCTTCGGTAATTCATATTGAGACGGATGTAGCCTCGCTGAGATTGAGATTGACGACATGAAAAAGTCTCCATTTCCACAATTTAAAGTGGAATTGGAGGCTTTTTCAAATTTTAAGCTTGTGGCCGTTTCTGGTTATCGTCAATATTTCGTGTTAGAGTGTAAATTAGAAGCGTATGGGCGGGTGGTGCAAATGAATCGAAGTCAAGAAGTACTCCAACAGCTTAAAGACGCAGGATATAAATTTACAGGTAAAAGACAGATGGTCATTGACTATTTTGTCAATCATGAAGACAAATTTCTTACCGCGAAAGACGTATATGAAAATGTACGAGAGACGTATCCAAACGTGAGCTACGACACTATTTATCGAACGCTGACTTTACTTCGGGAACTTGGTGTGCTGGAGGAGATGGAGTTTAGCGAAGACGCGATGCGTTATCGGTTGACCTGTGATAAACACCATCACCATCACCTGGTTTGTTTGGAATGTGGAAGTATCACACCTCTCGAAGATTGCCCAATGAGTTGGCTCCCTGAGCTTCCCAATGGATTTCGGGTAGTGAACCATCGATTTGAAGTGTATGGCATATGCGCAGCCTGCCAAGCCAAGAAGAGTGAATAAATTGCAGCTTTTGTGGCCTCTGGTCCAGTTGAATGGACAGAGGCTTTTTAGTGTCGTTTGCAAATTCCTTGCCTTATAGGAATAGGTGTTTTCGTTAATTCGTAACCATTCCTATTTACAAATCGAAATGGTCTTGATATACTCCAATTCGGAATGATTTCAATTACGATTTAGGGGTATCCTAGTAAGATAAGGAGAGACATGGAGATGAAAATTCAAAGCATAATGAAAAGCAAGCGGCATGGGTTCTTTATATCATCCGTGCTGTTGGGTAGCGTTCTGGTGCTGAGCGGTTGTGGTACGCAGTCACCCTCGATATCGAGTTCTTCTGCTCATGGCTCAGCAACCAGTCCAACTCAACAAACTATTACAGCAGTTGGAGCAGAAAATGAGTATGCCAACGTTATCTCTGAGATTGGTGGCCGTTATGTCTCTGTTACGGCTATCATGAGTAATCCCAATACCGATCCGCATACGTTTGAAGCCAGTCCACAAGTGGCTGCTGAAATTGCGAACGCGCAATTGATTGTACAGAACGGACTGGGATACGACAGTTTTATGAATAAATTAGAATCAGCTTCTCCAAACGCCAACCGCAAAGTGATAGAGGTGCAAAATTTGCTGGGTTTGCCGAATCAAACGTCAAACCCCCATCTTTGGTATAATCCGTCCACCATGCCGCGCGTAGCCGCAGCTATTGCTGCTGATTTAGAACAGCTGATGCCTGCGCACAAGAAATACTTTGAAGATAATGTGAAAAAATTTGACGCTTCATTGCAACCTTGGTATAACGCAATAAAGCAACTTAAAATAAAATACGCCGGATCGCCCGTAGCTGTGACAGAGCCTGTTGCTGACTATATGTTGCAGGCCGCAGGAATGGACATCCGTACCCCCTGGTCCCTACAGGCTGCCATCATGAATGGTACGGATCCAGCGCCGCAAGATGTTCAGACAGAACAAAACCTGTTGAAATATCACCAAGTGAAAGTGTTTCTCTACAATCAACAGGTGGTCGATCCGCTCACTCAATCATTATTAACTCTTGCTGAGCAGCATCATGTGCCAGTTGTTGGTGTCTATGAAACGATGCCGCCAGGGTACTCATATGCCTCCTGGATGCTGAAGGAAGTCAAAGATTTGCAAAAAGCGCTTGTCTATCATCAATCTACACAAACTCTGTCTTGATGAGGAGGATACCTATGTATCTCCGTTCGGTAGCGAATACTGCACCAGATCCAGTTTTGACGGTCAAGCAGGTGAGTGTACGGTTTGGTTCTCGCAGGGTACTGGATAACATCTCCCTGGAACTTCAGGCAGGAGATTTTGTTGGACTGATTGGTCCAAACGGAGCCGGGAAAACCACTTTGCTCAAAGTGATTCTTGGACTTCAGCCACCTGATGCCGGCAAGGTTGAAATGGAGGGCAAGGTCATTCATCGTGGCAATTCAAGAGTGGGATATGTGCCGCAGAAAATTTCACTCGATCCCGATACCCCCATGTCGGCGCGAGATTTGGTGGCTCTTGGTCTTGATGGACACCGCTGGGGCATACCGCTGCCCAGTCGCAAACGGTGGGCTGCTGTGGACGAAGCACTCGCAGCGGTTGATGCTTTGCGTTATGCAAACGCACCTGTTGGAAAGTTATCTGGCGGTGAACAACAGCGTCTGCTGATTGCCCAAGCCCTGTTGACTCAACCCAAATTATTGTTGCTAGACGAGCCGCTCTCCAATCTGGATATTCGCAGCGCTCATGAAGTTGTTCGATTGGTGTCGCGAATTTCCAGAGAACAGAATTTGGCTATCCTGTTAGTAGCTCACGATATGAATCCGTTGCTAGGAGCGATGGATAAAATTGTATATTTGGCAGAGGGCAGAGCGGCTATGGGTTCCGTGGATGAGGTTGTTCAAAGTCATGTGCTCAGTCAACTGTATGGATATGATGTTGAAGTTATTCGTGTTCAAGGCAGAATTTTAGTGGTTGGGGGAGAAGCCCCATTGCCAGTTAATCAATCAATTTCAGTATGGGACGAGGCGCTTACTCATGTTGAATAGCCTCTGGCATACCCTGTTTGCACCTGGTTTCTTTTCCAGTTCGGCTGTTTGGCGGGCACTTTCTATGAGTGCTGCAGTTGCAGTTGTTTCAGGTATGGTAGGTGTTTTTGCAGTCGTTCGCGGTCAATCGTTCGCCGGTCATGCGCTAGGAGATTTTGGAACAACAGGTGCTTCAGGTGCTTTTCTGGCAGGGCTGAATGCCGTTTGGGGTTTTCTGGGTGTTGGTTTGATTGCCGGTGCCATCATGGATACTCTGGGAAAACGTGCTAAAGAACGTGATATTGCAACAGGTGTCGTTCTTTCATTGATTTTGGGGATTGGCGCGCTTTTTCTCTATTTTGATACTACCTATCGAAATACAACCGGTGCACCCATGACCATTCTTTTCGGTTCCGTATTCTTGGTCGATCCGTCGCTTTTGCCTTTTGTACTTTGCTTTGATGGATTAGCAGTGTTGCTATTATTTATCATTTATCGCCCCTTGCTTTTTAGTTCATTGAATGTGGATTTGGCACGTGCAAAAGGTGTGCCGGCGCGTCTCATCAGTATTCTCTTCATGTCAGCTTTAGCCATGGCTGTCGAACAATCTGCCATTGTAGTTGGAGCTTTGCTCAGCACGGCGTTACTCATTGGCCCAGCAGCTATAGCCATTCGCTTTACCCATCGTCCTGGAAAAGCAATGCTAGTTGCCAGTATGATAGGTATTTTTTCAAGTTGGATGGGAATTTTGTTGGCTTATGACAGCTATAATTGGCCGCCTGTCAACCGAGGTTGGCCGGTCAGCTTTTTTATTGCCAGTATTATTCTCTTGCTTTATATCCTTTCTCATCTGCGTTTGCGTATGGGAACACGTCGCGGGAAGAAAGTCCTACAAGAGGGGTGAAGGTTATGTGGTCCGTGTGGCATTTTCTTTTCGCTCCGGGTGTTTTTCGCGATCCGTTTATGCTTAGCACTTGGGAAGGGGCAAGTATAGTAGCGGTATTGGCAGGGATGATTGGTTTTTTTGTCATTCTGCGCGGTACGGCTTTTGCATCGCACGCATTGCCGAAAGGAGGATTTGCGGGAGCTGCCGCCGCTGCCCTGCTTGGAATCAATACGCTTTGGGGATTGACGGTATTTAGTGTATCTGGTGCTTTAGCTATAGGTTGGTTGGGACGGCGTGGACGCCATGATGTGGTCATTGCCTTAATACTCGTTTTTTTGCTTGGCTCAGGGGCCTTGTTTTTAAATCTTAGTGATATGTACGCTCCAGAAATCTATTCTCTCCTATTTGGTGAGATACTGGGTATCACTCCGGCTGAAGTACGCGATACAGCTATCATTGGATTGGTGTCCATCATTATCCTTCTCTTGGTTTATCGTCCCTTGCTCTATGTATCTGTATTACCAGAGTCTGCTCAAGCACGTGGTTTATCTGTTCGTAGGATGGAGATGGTTTTTCTTTTTCTCGTAGGGTTGACCTCAGCGGTCACGGTTCCTATTGTGGGGGCTTTATTGACTTTTTCTCTCATGGTGGCTCCAGCTGCAGCAGCTAGCTATTTGGCGAAGCGGCCAGGCATGGCCATGATTTTATCGGTCGTCATTTCATTGGCATCCGTATGGTTATCGATTTTGTTATCCTTTGATACAGGCTGGCCAGTAGGTTTTTTTGTGGCCTCACTTTCTGCTTTTGCCTATTTTCTGGCTCGATTTGCTACAGCTCGCCGCCGGGCCATCTTTCCCAAAGCACACCGTCAGCCTGCTGAGATGTGAAGGGATGTGGATATAAAACAGCAGATGACTTGCATCTATAGAAAACACAGCGTCCGGAACCATCAGCAAAGAGAGTGCCGGGCGCTGTGTGGATAGTTGCCCATGCTTTTTCTTCCGACACTCTCATTGTATGTTCTTTTCAGATCGGATGTGAATGATTAGTTACGGATAAAAGATGGATCTTCAAAAGGTGTGGCAATCCAGCCTGACTCTTCTACAAAAAGGCGCACAGCGACAACTTTCTTTTCCTCAGTCAATGTAAAGAAGTGGGGATTGCCTTCAGGCACAGAGATAACGTCACCCGCCTTTAGAAACACATCAAAATAACCGACCTCACCTTTTCCTTTGATAATAAAAACTCCACTGCCGGAGACAATGGCTCGCACCTCATCTTCTGCGTGAGTATGGACTTGTTCAAACTTTTGTAAGAGGGAAGGTAAATCTGGTGTGCTTTCGGAGAGTGAGATAACATCCCACCAACGATATCCGCGCGTGTTTGCCAGATGCTGAATATCTTCTGCGAAAGCCTCTAGTATAGCGGCTTTATCGCCATCGTCCAATTGAAATTGGTTGCGTAATTCTGCGGGAAGTTTTTCTGTGTTCCAGTGTGTATAGAAAACACCGTTGCTTTCAAGAAACGATTGTACTTCTCGTTCTTTCTGAATGGTTTCACCTGAGTTTCTGACATGTATGGTTGCCATAATGGGGTATTGGCCTCCTTAGGAATCTTGGGAATCTAAGTTTTCGCTTTATGATAAAGGTGTGTTTGGCGAATGTCCAGAAGAAGTGAACCCTTACTTTGAATTTATCAGATTCTATTGACAACAGTAAAAAATGAGGTAAAATGCTCTCAACTGAAAGAAAGCGTTTTCTGATGGATGGATTGTTTTTGCAAGAAGTGTGGTTTCGAAACCATATCCATAACAGGAGATGTCTTATTTGCGATGTGAACTCGAAACCATGAAATTAATGGTAATTATTTTTGTGAACAAGTATGAAGGGGGATTTGTATGAAAAAAAAATTACGTTGGTTGAGTGTTGGATCTGCGTCGTTAGGTCTTCTCGGCTTGGTAACAGGTTGTGGATCGGCATCAAATGGTTCTGGCGGACAGGGTGGAGGAAATGCTCACTCGCCTATTCAATTGACAGTTATGAGCTGGAATGTGGCTGCCAATACGTTGCAGGAAGATGCCAAGTTGTATGAACAATCCCATCCCAATGTGCAAATTCACGTGATAGTCGAAGACAGTCCTACCAATACCTATACTAAATTGAACACGGAATTAGCCTCTGGTTCTGGTGTGCCGGATATTATGAGTATCGAGTCCAGTATGGCGCCAAGTTTTCTGAACAAGTTTCCACAGTCTTTTTTAAACATTACCAATCAGATTAAGAATATTGAAGGCGATTTTCCAGAAGCCAAATGGGCGGCTCTTACCTATAACGGACAAATATACGGAATTCCCTGGGATATTGGGCCGAGTATGGTTTTTTACCGTCGCGATTTGTTTAAAGAAGCGGGTATTCATGTGAAAGATATAAAGACTTGGAACGACTATATCCAAGCAGGCTTGAAACTCAAGCAACACTTTGGAGACAAAGTTAAGTTGACCGCTTGGGGAAGCGGATCGACCGGGCTTTTTAAAATGATGATGAATGAACAGGGCAAATTTATTTTTAACAAGCAAGGACAAATTACTGTCAACGACGCTGCCGGTGTCAGAGCATTAACCACGATGAAAAAAATGTACCAGGATGGTCTCTTGGATGTGGTACCTTACGCGAATGCTTGGAACGATACCATACAGTTATTTGTCAACAACCAGATAGCTACAGCACCAGCCGCCATTTGGTATGTGGGCACAATTGAGCAGTCGGCTCCCAATCAGGCTGGTAAATGGGGAGTTTTCCCCACTCCGGCGTTTAGTGCCAATGGGAATCACGCAGCCAATCTTGGTGGATCGAATTTGCTCATTTCCAAAAACACTCCTCATCCCAGAACCGCACTCTCGTTTGCTGAATTTTGTATGACGAATCGACAGGCTCTGAATGTTTCGATGAAATATGGTATTTTCCCGTCTTATGAGCCCTATTATCAAAATAATCCACTGATCTCTCAGTCGCTGTCATTCTTTGGTGGACAAAAAGTTTTCCAAATGGCTGCTAACGAAGTCCCCAATATTTCTCCTGCTTACCATACGGCAAATTTTGAAGCAGCCCACAGTATTCTACTGAACGTTTTCCAACAGGCTGTGCTACAAAATGAACCAGCGGCGCAAGCGTTGAATAACGCCGCGCAACAGATAGCCAACCAGACGGGGGCGAAAATAGCTTCTGGCTCTTGATGAGTTGAGAAATCTTTTTATCATCAACAGGCGCGATGCCAAGCGTTGTTTGCAGTCCATGAGCTTTCAACGCTTGGTCAGCGTCTTCAAGAAGGCAATCTAAAGGAGAGGATGATATGGCGATTGATACCTCACATTCCACAAGACTCCGTATGGAAAAGGAGTTTAAGCAGAAGCGTTGGTTGGCGGCCCCCTATCTGTTTCTTCTACCGTTTCTCATAGTGTTTACCATTTTTTTAGTGGGTCCCATTCTCTATGCCGCATGGGTCAGTCTTTCCAGTTGGCAGGGTGGCGCATTGGTTTTCCGCGGTTTATTCCAGTATCAGAAGCTTTTTTCCGATACAGAGTTCTGGCACGCTTTGTTGAACGTCGTTGTGATTCTTGTCATTCAAGTACCTGTTATGCTGATTTTGGCTGCTATTTTTGCCTCGCTTTTAAATTCCCGGAGGCTTAAATTCCGAGCCTTTTTTCAGCTTGGTTTTTTTGTTCCCATTCTCATTGACATGGTAGCTTACTCACTCATTTTTTCTTTTTTGCTCGAAAAGCATGGCATTATCAATCATATTTTAGGAATCTTTGGTGTGGCGCCCATCGATTGGCTCCTTCATCCAGTTGCTGCTAAAGTAGCCATCATGATAGCCCTCACTTGGCATTGGACAGGGTACAATGTAGTCATTTTGCTGGGCGGTATGCAGAGTATACCGCATGAAGTGTATGAGGCCTCGCGTGTAGACGGAGCTGGCTCAATTCGTCAATGGTGGTCCATCACCATTCCCATGCTTTTACCCATTCTCGTATTTGAATCTGTTCTCTCCACCATTGGAACACTGCAATTGTTTGTAGAACCGTTTATTTTGACTTCTGGCGGCCCAGATAATGCTACCATGACGCCTGTTCTGTACCTCTACCAAGTTGCTTTTCAACAATTTCATTTTGGATATGCGTCCGCAGTGGCGTTTGTTTTAGCGATTTTGATTGGTATTTTGTCACTCCTTCAATTTCGCGTCGCAAGAGGAGGGGATGCTTGGTGATTCGGCGAATGTTTGCGGATTTATTTTTGCATGCAGTCGTAATCCTCGGATTTATTGCTTCTGTCTATCCTATCTATTGGATGTTTATCTCATCTACACATTCAACGGAGCAAATCCTTAGCGGAGATCACAATCTATGGATAGGTTCAGCGCTGGCGGCGAATTTTCAGGCACTTATCCACAACACCGATGTCAATATCTTTCAAGCGATTGGCAACAGTCTCTTTATTGCGGTTTTCTCTACAGCCATTGCTGTGGTTCTCTCTGCAATGGCCGGTTATGCGTTTGCCATCTACCGATTTCGAGCCTCTCGAACATTGTTTATTGTCATTATGATTTCCTTGATGATCCCGTCGCAAGTGACGCTTGTGCCGCTCTTCATTTTGATGAGCCATTTGCATCTCATCAATACTTGGTGGGCTATCATTCTTCCGGCGTTGGTCAATGTATTCGGCGTATTTCTAATGCGCCAGGCATTTGCAGGTTTCCCGGGCGAGTTATTAGATGCTGCACGTATAGATGGACTGAGTGAAGGCCGTATTTTCTGGCAAATCGTTATGCCACTGATGAGACCCACCCTTTCTGCTTTAGCCATTATCGCCTTTTTAGCATCCTGGACAAATCTGCTTTGGCCCCTGGTTGTCCTGAATACTTCATCTGCTTACACCATTCCTGTGGCACTGAGTACGCTAGAAAACTCAATGACCATTCCTAATTATGGCGAGGTTATGCTAGCTGCCAGTCTGGCCACTGTACCCATGCTTGTCTTGTTTTTGTTTTTACGACGCAATTTTGTATCGGGAATTATGGCTGGTTTCAATCGATAAGAACTTTGTGCGCCCAGGTGCGGCGCCAAGGAATATATGGAGGAATGCACATCATGTTGTACAGTTCACTTCGTCCGCGCCTAGGTAAAAGAAGCGTTTACGCGCTCCAAGACGACTGGAAATTTACAGAAATCACGTCCAATCATCCACATTCGTATAGATCTGATCCATCAGAAGCTCGTCAACAAATAGACGTTTATTCACGAACTTTAGATGCAAAACATTGGCAAACCGTCCGTCTTCCTCATTCCCCCAACTTAGTGCCTAGCAATGGAATTCCTGAAAATGACACTCGCGGAGTATATCTGTATCAAAAATGTTTCAGGTTTACTGCGCAACTTGACCAGCGTGTTTTTCTCGTTTTTGAGGGAGCTATGACGGTGGCTGATGTTCAAGTCAACCAGACGTATATAGGCCGGCATTTAGGCGGCTATACAGCTTTCTCGTGGGACATTACAGACGCACTTTCTCCTTCCGGTATGCAGGAGATTCTCGTCCGTCTCGACAGTCGACCGCAACCAGATATCCCTCCAGAAGGTGGACTTATCGATTATCGCATCTTTGGAGGACTTTATCGCAATGTTTATTTGTTGGTGACTTCTGACGATCACGTTGAACATCTTCAATGGACAACGCTTGGTTGGCAGAATGGGAACGCTCTTGTTGAGGTAGAAGCGAAAATTCATCTATCGCCAGTTTCCCGATTAACAAATGAGCGATTACAGTTGGAGTTAAACATTAGCAATCAGGATGGAAGTCTTCTGCAACAGGAAATTCACCCCGTTGCCGTCAACGGATCGGACGAAGCAAACGAAATCGTATCGATGAAATGGGAAATAATCGTTCAACAGGCGCAACCTTGGTCGCCCCATCAACCGCATCTTTACAACGTTGGCTTTCGGCTTTTGAATAGAGCAGGAAGTGTGCTTGATGATGGTGAGATGCGCGTTGGTTTTCGTACCCTTGCCTTAGAAAACGGGCAGTTGCTATTGAATGGTCAACCGATAAAACTGATTGGTTTTAACCGCCATCAGTCGTTTCCTTACATAGGTTATGCTGCTCCGAAGCGCTTGCAGCGTCAAGACGTGTGGATTTTGAAGCACGAACTCGGCGCCAACTACGTTCGCACTTCCCATTATCCACAGGATCCCGCATTTTTTGACGCTTGTGACGAATTGGGACTGCTTGTTTTCACAGAGATCCCCGGTTGGCAACATGTAGGAGATGAACATTGGCAGGCTATAGCCAAACAGCATTTAGTTGAGATGATTGAACGCCATCGTCACCATCCCTGCATTTTCATGTGGGGAGTACGCATTAATGAATCTGCAGATAGTGACGAATTTTATATAGAAACAAATAAAATAGCGCGAGCACTTGACCCAAGTCGATGGACGGGCGGTGTTCGAAATTTCCGTAAAAGCCATTTTATAGAAGATATCTTTACGTTTAATGATTTTTCCATGGGGGTATTGCCAAGTGTTCAAAAACCGCAATTGATCACAGAGTATCTCGGACATATGTACCCGACCAAACTCATGGATAATGAAACGCGGTTGATTCAGCATGCCCTTCATCATGCCAAAATTTTAAACGAAGTGTACCAGCGTGAAGATCTTGTTGGAGCTTCTGCTTGGTGCGCTTTTGATTATCCGACGTCGCCATTTTTCGGAGGGGGACAGCAAATCTGCCATCATGGTGTGATGGATCAATTTCGTTTCCCCAAGTTTGCCGCAGCAGTTTATCGAAGTCAAAAGCCTCCTGAAGAAGAAATTGTTCTGGAGCCAGCTACTTATCTCACCTTTGAATCGGCTGATCATTCGCAGTTAATCCAAGCGCTGGATACCTTCGATGACATGGAAACAGTACTTCAATCTGCAGCTTATACCGCCAAAATTTATGTATTCAGCAACTGTAATTCTTTAGAGGTTGAGTTTAATGGTCAGACGATGGGAAGGTTGATGCCGCAAGAGAAGGAATTTCCTTCTTTACAGTATCCACCTTTTGTCATTCCCTTGCAAGCCTATCGACTGTATGGAACCTTGCGGCTTCGTGGCTATCTTGACCAAAAAGTCGTAGTCGAGCGCACTCTGCACACACCTTTACCCGCCAGTCGGTTACGATTGCATGCGGATCATACGGTTCTCCATGCAGATGGCGTGGATATGACGCGAATTTGGGTAGAAGCTGTGGATAAGAATGGGATGCGTTCTCCTTATCTACAAAGGGTAGTCTCTTTTTCCTTGGAGGCTGTGGATAGCCACCCAGCGCAAGGTAGTTCAGAAGGAGGACAACTCTTGGGCGATAATCCAGGTGTGCTTGAGGCAGGGCGTGCAGCGCTCTATTTTCGTGCAGGTTGTTATCCAGGGCGCTTCCGAGTGCATGTTCAATCACCCGGTCTGCAGGGTGATTCGCTCGACTTATCCACTGAATCGCAACCCTTTCTACCGCGCCTGTAGATAGGGGGTGAATGGGGAAGACAACAAAAGTTATCCACAGCTTTTTGGGGATAAACCCGCAAAAGTTGTGGATAACCCTGTGAACAAACTGGGGGTAAAATTGAAAAACGCCAGATAAACAGCAATTTTAGAGTGCTGAAGCAGCTGTGGACAATGCTTTCTCGACAGGCTTCTCAAGAGCTTCCCGAGCCTCAAGAATTCGATCTTGTAGACGTTGCTTTTCCTCAAGTACTCTATCATCTGACCACTGTAATCGTTTGGCCATGAAATCCACAACAGAATGTTGATAACTGAGAACCAAGTTCATATTGAAATAGAGGCTACCTGTGCGGCGGATAAAAAAGTCTTCCGCACGGCAGACCATTTCTTCTTCCAATCCGTATTGTAGTGCCGCATAAATGTCTTTGGGGATTGCAAGACCAGCATCTAACGGCTCATTGCGCAGCCAGTTGAAAACCCGTTCGACATTTTTCCCATAGCGTTCTACTAATTGGCGCGCTTCTTGGCTACTTAACCCCAACAGCTCGCCTTCTCTCGTCATCGTATGGACAAAGTCGTTCCATTCGCTGGATTGATCAAATTCACCACCTGAGAGGCGCAAATGTTCGGTTTGGCAGCCAGGATATGTTTGTCCTGTTACTTGGCCAATTCGCTGAACCACAATATCTACGACTTTTTCAGCCATTTTTCGATAACCGGTCAATTTACCGCCAGCAATCGTAATTAGTCCGCTTGATGATTGAAAAATCTCATCTTTACGGGAAATTTCAGACGGATTTTTTCCGTCTTCATGAATTAATGGCCGGATGCCAGCCCAACTGGATTCCACATCTTCAGGCAACAGACGCACAGAAGGAAACATAGTATTGACCGCTTCCAACAAATAATCGCGATCGGCCAGAGTCATTCTGGGATACATTACATCGCCCGTATAGTTGGTGTCGGTGGTGCCAATATAGGTTTTGCCCGATCTCGGTATGGCAAAAATCATTCGTCCGTCTGGAACGTCAAAATAGACGGGGTTGGAAAGAGGGAAGCGGCTTGCATCAACAACAATGTGGACACCCTTAGTCCAGTGCAGGGTTTTGCCCTGCTTGGAATGATCCCAATCACGAATTTCGTCAACCCAAGGCCCTGTGGCGTTGATGATGACACGAGCACGGATGTCGAAGGAGTGATGAGGTTGAAGTTCGTCCTGGACGTGTATGCCCAACAGTTGCCCGTTCTCTTTGATGAGTTGCAGAGCTTTACAGTAGTTGATGGCAACACCGCCCAGCTGTACGGCTTTTTTTAAAACTTCAAGCGTCAAGCGAGCGTCATCCGTTCGATATTCAACATAATAACCAGCACCCTTGAGACCGTCGGGATTAAGCAAGGGTTCTTTGGCCAATGCTTCCTCTCGGCTTAACATCTGCCGGCGCTCCGTACGCTTGACACCTGCCAGGTAGTCATAAAGTCGAATTCCAAAAGAGGCTGCTAGCTTGCCATAGGTGCCTCCTTCCATAAGGGGAAGCAACATCCACTCTGGACGCGTCACATGCGGAGCATTCTCGTAAACAACGGCCCGTTCCCTACCGACTTCAGCTACCAGACCGATTTCCAGTTGTTTGAGATAACGCAATCCACCATGAATCAGTTTGGTGGAGCGATTGGATGTTCCAGCAGCGAAATCTTGCATTTCAATCAGTGCTGCTTTCAGTCCTCTGCTGACGGCGTCAAGGAGAATGCCTGCCCCGGTAATGCCGCCACCGATAATAAGAACGTCCCATTCATTCGCCTGCATTTTATGCAGTAGTTGGGGGCGGAGTTCTGTTTCCCAAATAGCCATGAATATCCCTCTCTTTCTGGGCATTTTTGTTATCTATGAAAAAGCAAAAACACGCCTAACCCTGCGCATCGTAACGCAGTGTGGCGTGTCTCCGAATCTCCATTCGCCCTATCAACTTATAATTAAATTATAACGCAAGGAATTTAAGGCAACAAGTGTACTTCTTCTGTCCACAAATCTTGGTTGCTGTGTCATACTACAAATGGAGTCGACCGTTTGTTTGTGAAAACAAGCTTGAAAACGGGATACCAAGAGCCTCCGCCAGTAAGAGGAGTTGGCTCAAGCACAGAGAGGATGGTTCACATGCCGTTGCACCCAGCCTTCGAAAAAATGTTGCAGCAAATGAAAGAACTTGGCGCTCCGCCCATTTCTTCACTGACTCCTGAGCAATTTCGCAAGAACAGTGCGCAGTCGTTTGCATTGCTGCGTAAACCAGGCTTGCCTGTAGCACATGTAGAGGACAGAATTATAGCTGTTTATGGCAATCGTCAAACACCGATTCGCATTTACACTCCAGAAGGAGAAGGGCCTTTTCCGGCACTCATTTATATTCATGGTGGTGGCTGGGTTTTTGGTGAGCTTGATCAATTTGATAATCTTTGTCGCATGTTTACGCATACTGCAGGTTGTGTCACTATTTCTGTGGATTATGGTCTCGCTCCTGAGTACAAATTTCCTCATCCAGTAGAAGAATGTTACGCGGTGAGTCAATGGGTATTTGAACATGCTGATGAGTTTAAGATACGTAAGGATAAAATTGCTATTGGCGGGGATAGCGCAGGAGGTAATCTGTCTGCAGTTGTTTGTCAAGTTGCGCGCGATCGCGGGGGTTCTATGCCCAGTCTGCAGGTCCTTCTCTATCCATCCGTAGATTTACTTGGTGAAACCGAGTCCAAACGACTCAATAGTACTGGATATCTGCTCGATATCGATTCCATGATGTATTTCCGCAAACAATATCTGAATTCTATGGAGGATGCTTCTCATCCCATGGCTTCGCCTCTCTTGGCTGAAGATCTGCGCCATCTGCCACCAGCGATTGTCATTACAGCAGAGTACGATCCTCTTCGCGATGAAGGAGAGGCTTATGCGTCTGCTTTAGAAAAAGCAGGTGTGCCTGCTAAAGTGAAGCGTTTTGAAGGAATGATTCACGGCTTTTTGACACTCGATCATCTGGTTCCTGAAGTCCGTGCGCAAATGCAAGAAGTAGCAGAAATGCTCAAAACAGAATTTACAGATTAATTTTTCGCAAGTCCCTTAATGGGGCGTTGATGATGGGTCCAGCCAGAGTTTTTTATTGGAAGTCGTGACGGCCAAAGCACCGTGCTCAAGCGCTGTGACGACTTCCGCCTGGCTGCGGATAAAACCTCCGGCTAATACAGGTCGACCCGTGCGTTGCCTCACTTCCTCTAATAAATGGGGCACAATTCCGGGAAGAACTTCGATATAATCAGGTTGAGAGTTGGCCAGGATGCGATAAGAAGTCTCCAAGGAGTGCGAGTCAATCAGAAAAATACGCTGAATGGCCGTGACGTTGTGTTTTCTGGCAATCAAAACGGTCTGGGCATGTGTGCTAATGAGGCCGTCAGGTCGGATATTCTGGCAAAGAAACTGTGCGGCTGCTTCATCATGCTTGAGGCCTTGAACGAGATCGGCATGAAGCCAAAGTTGTTTTGCGTGTTTGTGAGCAAGGGTAACCAATGATTGTAACTGTGATAAGTGCACGTTCATTAAAATAATGACCGGGCAGGGATGGACGAGCAATTGTTCGTAATCCTTGATACTGCGCGCGGCGAGAATGACTTTTGGCATCATCAAGTGTATTCACATCCCTTTTTAGACAAGTCACTGTTATTATCCCGAATTTTTTCGAAAAGTCTATCGGATTTATGTATGAATTTTCGTACAATATAGAGGGGTATATTTTTTCGAGAGCGGATGGGCAGACATCAGGGAGGAATGAGTTTGGCATTCGTAGTAGCAACGTACCGTGTTGAAGCGGCACGGGATAGTTTAGAAAAAATAGCGGAAGGTATAGCCATTGGACTTACTGTAGGTAGTTGGACAGATTTGCCAGCTACCCAACAAGCGGAAGTGGCGAGTCGTTGTGGAAGCGTTGAAGAAATTCGTGTTTTGGAGGAAACATCTCAAGGGACTTTGGCGGAAATCAAGATTGGTTATCCGGAAGAAAATCTGACGGACAGCTTGGCATCATTGTTGGTTACTGTATTTGGAAAATTGTCGATGGATGGGAATGTGCGCCTGCAAGCGCTTGAAATTCCTGACAGTTATCGTCGGCGTTTTCCTGGACCTCAATTTGGTGCGGCAGGTATACGTCA
The DNA here is from genome assembly GCF_016804365.1 of Alicyclobacillus sp. TC. Classification (NCBI taxonomy): domain Bacteria; kingdom Bacillati; phylum Bacillota; class Bacilli; order Caryophanales; family Alicyclobacillaceae; genus Alicyclobacillus; species Alicyclobacillus sp. TC. The sequence goes on from NZ_CP044434.1 coordinate 85,197, forward strand.
ATTGATTGGAGTCGAGCGGCGTCCGCTCATCATGAGTATTTTCAAGTCGTGTAATGGCCAGTCGTTATCAGAATTGGCCCATGCGTTTCGGGAACAGGCTTTGGGATGCGTAGATTACGTGAAAGATGATGAAATTTTCTTTGATGAATCGCTGGCGCCTTCTATAGAACGTGTGCGACGTTACGGGGAAATCGCCAGAGAAGTAGCGGAGATGACTGGACAGCGTACGCGCTATGCGGTTAACTTGACGGGGACATTACCAGAGCTATTCGAGAAGGCAGAACGTCTTGTAGAGGCCGGAGCGGATGCGCTTTTGCTCAATGTATTTGCTTATGGACTAGACGTGTTGGCTGCTCTTGCGCGTAATCCGAATATCAAGATTCCCATTTTTGCTCATCCTGCCGTTTCAGGTGCAATATACAGTTCTCCTCGCACAGGTATTGCGGCTCCTGTTTTGCTTGGCGACTTGTTGCGCCTGGCAGGAGCAGATGTGGTTTTGTATCCTTCTGCCTATGGCAGTGTCACACTGGATGCTGAGACCTGCCGTACTCTAGTAGAGCGTTTGCGCCAACCTTCTGACATTCATCGTTCCGTGTTGCCTGGGCCAGCCGCTGGTTTGCATCCTGGCATGGTGGCACAACTGTATCGTGATTTGCAAAATGAGTGCATCATGGCTGCTGGCGGGGGAATACAAGGGCACCCAGATGGCATTGCAGCAGGAGGGCGGGCATTTCGTCAGGCTATTGACGCTATGGAAGCGGGCGAACAACTGGAAGATGCAGCATTGCGTCACAGAGAATTGGCACGAGCGTTGCAACGATGGGGAGTGAAGGCATGATTTCTGAGATCTCGATTCTTTGCGATTTTGACGGTACACTTTCTCTGCGTGATATGGTGGCCACTATCGCGTTGGAGTTTGCCCCGCATACATCGCGTCCTTTGATAGAGGCTGTGCAAGCGAGAGAGATCTCTGTTCGGGAAGGTGTCAGCGAGATGTTTCGCAACATCCCGGCTTCCAAATATTCCGAAGTGGTTAAATTCTCCAGAGAGAGAACAGTCTTGCGTCCTGGTGCGTTTGCCATGGTGGATTACGCCATGCAGCAAGGTTGGAATTTCTCTGTTGTAAGCGGCGGGTTTGACTTTTTTGTACGTCCGGCGCTTTTGCCCGTGGCTTCTTTTATTCGCATTTATTGCAATCGATTGCGCGAGAAAAAAGGCATGCTAGAAGTCGTCTGGCCTTATGGTTGCGATGAATCGTGTGATGGTGGTTGTGGATTATGCAAGGTCTCATTACTGCGCCAGCATCAAAAAGAAGGCCGGAAAATCCTGTTGATTGGTGATGGCGTGACAGATGTGAAAGCGGCAAGATTGGCGGACTACGTTTTTGCCCGAAGTGTTCTGGCGGAGATTTTGAGAGAAGAAGGTGTGCCTTTTACCCCTTATGAGACGTTTCACGATATCATTCGTGCGTTAAGTGACAATGCTTCGGAGGTACATCAATATGTATCCATTCAATCAAGCTGTTGAATCTCTTTTGGAGATCGCTCACCGTTGCGCTCAAAAAGGTTGGCTCCCGGCAACCAGTGGCAATTTATCAGTCCGTTTGAACGGTCACCCGCTTTCTATGGCCATTACTCGTAGCGGATGTGACAAGGCGTGTTTAAAAACTGAGGATATTATTGTTGTGGATGAGAGAATGCAAGTTATGTCCGGTTATGCTGGCAAACCGTCTGCAGAAACGTCTGTACACGTTGGGCTCTATGAAAAATTCCCGGATATTGCTTGTATTCTGCATGTCCATACTATTTTTAATAATTTGCTGAGTGAAAGGTATTTTTCAATTTCCGAAGGTACAGGACATATTTCTTTCGCCCAGCATGAGCTCTTGAAGGCGCTTGGTCATTGGGAGGAAAAAGCCTCCATCAACATTCCTATCGTTCCAAATTATGCAAATCTTGAGCGGTTGGGACAAGCAGTCACAGAAGCTGCGTATCGCGATGTACCTGGGGTACTGGTGCACCGCCACGGAATATATGCTTATGGAGAATCTCCCGAGGCGGCGCTTCGTCATTTAGAAGCATTTGAGTTTTTGTTTGAATATCATTGGCGCCTCAATCAAGCAGCATCGTCATAAGAGCCAGATTTAAGCGAGTTGAATTCGATAGGTACGCAACCAATCATCCACTTCCATGAGATAGTGAAACATTTGTGGAATAGCCATAATCTGACCAAACCAGGGTCGATGTGGCATAGCCTGACGGCTTGCGGATACCCATTCGTCAACTGCCGTCATGGATAGCAGTGGGCGAAGAGGTGAGTCAGGTTCTGCTATACGTTCCAGAAAACGTGATCGAACCAATTCCACATAATCCGGGTGGGGAGTAGATGGATATGGGCTTTTTTTGCGGTGCAAAGCATCTTCTGGCAGATAGCCTTCCATGGCCTTACGCAGAATGCCTTTCACTTCGTCACCAGCCGTTTTTAGTTTCCAAGGAATGTTAAACACATACTCGACCAGACGGTGATCGCAGAAAGGTACGCGGACTTCAAGTCCACAGCCCATACTCATACGATCTTTGCGGTCAAGCAAGGTTGGCAGGAAACGGGTGATGGAGAGATAGGAGATTTCCCGAATCCGCGCCTCTTCAGAACTTTCACCAGGCAAGCGTGGGACTTCCGACAATGCTTCCTCATATCGACGTTGAACGTAAGCTTCGGGATTGAGCCAGGCTCGGGTCTCGTCGCTTAGCATGCCAACCCGGCGTGATAGTTGCAATGCCCAAGGGAATGTGTGGGCTTGCAGACTTTCAGCACGATGAAACCAGGGATAACCGCCAAACACTTCGTCTGCAGATTCGCCTGAAAGGGCTACGGTAAATTGCTCTTTTATTCGCTTGCAAAACAAGAAGAGGGAAGTATCAATGTCGGCCATCCCAGGAACATCGCGAGCTGGCAGAGTTTGATGGAGATTGGCAGCGAGATCGGGCGTATCAAAAACTTCTGGGTGATGGACGGTCCCAAGAAATTGCGATACTTTCAAAGCCCATGGAGCATCAAGACTTTTTTGAAATTCGTTAGCTTGGAAGTGTTTCTCCATCTCTGCAAACTCAATAGAGAAAGTGTGTAAAGGTTCTTTGCCATGCTTCTGAAAATATTGTGCGGCAATCGCTGTAACGACAGAAGAGTCGAGTCCGCCGGAAAGAAAAGTAGCTACAGGCACATCGGAGACGAGCTGCCGTTCTACCGTATCTACCAGTAAATCGTGAACGCGCCTGGCTGTGGTCTCTTCGTCTTCTTCATGCGTCCAACTGTTCAATTTCCAATACGCCTGTATATGCCATTCATTGTTGCGGATACGTGCCACGTGACCGGGACGCAACTCTTGAACGTTCTCAAAAATGCCATGTCCAGGTGTACGCGCTGGGCCGACAGCCAGAATTTCAGCTAGGCCTTCGGCGCCTATACGACGCGGGAATTCAGGGTGGGCCAGAATCGCTTTAAGCTCAGAACCAAACAGGACACCTTGGCCAAGTTGAGCAAAGAACAGCGGTTTGACTCCTAGCCGATCGCGACCTAAAAGCAATTCCTGGGATTGATTATCCCAAACGGCAAAGGCAAAAATGCCATTGAATTTCTCAGTGGCTGCTAATCCCCATTCTGCTATAGCGTGTAGAACCACTTCGGTATCCGAATACGACTCGAACGTATGGCCCTTAGCCAGTAACTCGTCGCGCAGTTCTGCAGTGTTATAGAGTTCGCCATTATAAACCAGCACCATTGTGCGTTCTCCAAAACGGCGTAGCATCGGTTGCGTTCCGCCTGCCGGATCGACCACAATCAGGCGACGGTGCGCCAATCCGCAGTGTGTGCTAAACCAGTCACCTCTGGTATCTGGTCCGCGCGAGGTAAGCGTTTCGCCCATGCCCACGACCCATTCGCGGTGCAACGAAACATCGCGAGTCCAATCTACCCATCCTGCTATTCCACACACATTTGTCCGCCTCCTATTTTGTTGTCTCAACAGTGGACGCTGCTCTATCACTCGTTCATCCACATACGTCTCAGCCTATGCGCCTAGGACAAAAAATGATACTGCATCAAAGTTTGTATCAAGGTGTTTGCTCAGTCATTTGTTGTAGTTCGGTCATCCATATTTGCAACCACTCATTCGCCTGAGCTAAACGGCGGGCGCTGCTGCGCTGTTCAATTCGCTGATAGATACGGCCATCAGCGAGTGGTGCAAACAATTCATGACTGGGTCCACCAAGATTGTCGTTGGTGTTGACTTCAAAAAGCCACAGGCTTCCGTCATATCCGAGTCCCCAATCTATGCCTACTTCCTCGAAGCTATAGACGCTATCAAGGAGAGTACAAATTTGTCTGCTGAAAGTTCTCAAGTTTTGTAAAATTTTCTGTTCTATCGGCGGATTTTCAAAGAGGGATTGCAGAAGTTGTGGGACTTCGTGCACTTCGCCCCCGCTTGCAGCAATGTTGGATACTATACTTTCGTGTCCGCCTACTCGTGCAGCCATGGCGGCATACATCCAAGTGCCACTTTTGTGTCTCTGCATCAGTACGCGAATATCAAACATGCGATTATTCCAAGTTACAACAGGAGCAGCCTGCTGTATAATGGATGCCAATGGAAGCCGCTTACGCACTGTCCACCAGGATCCAAACGCTGTGGCACGCCAGACGGTGGGTTGACCTAGGGTGCGGATACAGTAGAGTTGATTGGGAAAATGGTCAACTCGTGTAATAGATTGTCCGCCCCAGGTGTTTACAGGCTTGATGTAAAAAGACTCGTAACGTTGACAAAAGTAAAAAAAATGTTCTTTTGTAAACTGTTTGCTTTCTGGCAGCATGGGAACCATGGGTGGGTACTGTTTGAGGAGGTTATACATACTCCATTTATCTAAAAATTTTCGTGTTTCATCAAAACGGATATCATCTGTTTGCTCAAGAGGGGTGTCCATACCGATCGCCTCGCCTGCAACAAAATGGTCTGTTGCAGTGTATGCGACATACGAACCGCTAGCGCATCGGTGATTTGAAAAAGAATGAGAAATAGGATGCACTTGAAAATGGGGGGTTAAGCCATGCTGGTCAATGTAACAGAACTTTTAGTTCGACATGCCATGAGTGAAATGGAATGGCGGCGGCGTCTGCCTTGTGATTGCGAGCAGTGCCGTGATGATGTTATGGCTTTAGCGCTTAACCAATTGTCACCACGTTATGTTTCGACCGATCGCGGTGAAGCCTATGTCAAAGCACAGTACATGAATTCACAGTTGCAAATGGATATTGTTCGAGAATTGGCGGTTTCACTTCAACGTGTAGCCAATAATCCTCGCCATACGGGGTCATGAAAATAAATCCAGATAAGGAATGTGTGGAACGTTCTCCTGAAGCCTGGATGCGTCTCGCACTTTCTTTGGCTGAGGAAGCGGCTAGTCTTGGCGAGGTCCCGATTGGCGCCCTACTGGTATATAATGGACAACTGGTTGCTGCTGCGTACAATTTGCGAGAGACTTGGCGGGATCCAACTGCACATGCGGAAATGTTGGCTTTGCGTCAAGCTTCCTTGCGACTCGGTGGTTGGCGACTTTCAGCATCTACTCTTTATGTCACCCTGGAGCCTTGTGCGATGTGTGCGGGTGCTATTTTGCAGGCTCGAGTTGGACAGGTCTACTATGGTGCACAAGATACAAAAGCTGGCGCATTAGAGTCTGTTTGCCAGTTGTACCAAGTGAAAGGCTGGAACCATTACCCTCAAGTTACAGGTGGCATTCTTGCTGAAGAATGTGGTATATTACTGAAAGACTTCTTTGCACAAGTCCGTTCTCGTCAGAAGACGCGGAGAGATGTCTGAGTGGTCGAAAGAGCTCGCCTCGAAAGCGAGTAGGCCTGCAAGGGTCTCGTGGGTTCGAATCCCACTCTCTCCGCCATAAACTTCAACAAGCAAGAATACGCGCTTTCTCACCAAAGGCTGAACTGGGTCCCGCGCGGCGGAAACTTTCGAACCGTGTCAGGTCCTGACGGAAGCAGCACTAAGAAAGACCTTTCGGGTGACGCGGGGTCACCTGGTTTGGCTTTTGGTGAGAGTGCGCGTTTTGCCATCCACTCCAAAAAATCCCCATATTCAAACAGATTTAATTTTGAAAAATAGAAAAAACACGTTTTCTTTCAGTTTCTTCTTCGTATTCTTTCCTGCGTAAATCCATCAACTTTTGGATGGTCAAAAAACCTTCAATCTGGTGATCTTCTTTGTTGATGACTTTTACCCAATCACAGTGAGATATAAGCATTTGTTGCATAGCCACCTTGGCTGTATCGTTATTACGTACGTACGGCGCATCGTTTATGATTTCAAGTACCTTTTGCTGAGGGGTTATTGATGCGCGATACAATATTTCACAGGCAAGCACTATTCCAACTGGATGTCCGTCATCATCTAATACGGTGAACCAAGTTTTCGTATCGTAATGGCTAAGGAGATTCATTGTAATTGTCGTGAGATACGCATCTCCATGAATGGTATTATTTGGTATATAACAAATTTCCTTACAATCGTGCATCTCAAGCGGATCAGTTTTATATTCCCGGGTCAAATGCAGTCCACGACGCACGATTTTTTCCGTCAAGATGGAACGCGGAAGAATCCACGAGGAAAAGCCTGTGGAAATGCTTGAAGTTACCAGAAGCGGTAACAAGGCTCCTAAGTTATGGGTCAATTCCAGCGGGAAAATGATACTAGTGAAAGGTGTGCGTGTGACACCAGAAAAAGTGGCAGACATACCAAGCAAAACCCATACTCCTGGATGTTGAGCATGAAAAACATAGCCTGCAACCCCGCCTAAGCTTCCTCCAATGATGAGGATAGGAGCTAGGATTCCGCCAGAAGTTCCAGAGCCAAGAGAAATGACCCAAATTATTGTCTTTACAATCAGAAGTCCAATGAGTGTATAAAGAGTTAATTTCATATTCAGCATTGCTGAAATACTGTCATAACCTACGCCTAAGGAGCGAGGTGAAATCCACCCACCTAGTCCTATAAATACCGCACCAATCGCAGGCCACCACATCCAGTGTATAGGGAGTTTGCGAAAAAAATCTTCTACACCATAGATAGCTCGCGTTAAGAGAATAGCCAATAAACTTCCCATTAGACCAATGACAAATGACACGGCTAGTAAATTCCAACTCGTATGATGGAGAATAGGCATGGCAAAGAGAGGACCTGGTCCTAGGATAAGCATACGTATAGCGTCAGCAACAGAACTTGCAATTGCAATGGGAACCAAGCTGCGAGGTTTAAATTCAAATACCAAGAGCTCAATGGCAAAGAGAACAGATGACACGGGAGCAGCAAATGTAGCAGACATGCCCCCAGCAGCTCCAGCTACCAAAAGAATGCGTCTCTCTACGGGAGATAATTTGAACAATTGACTAAACAAAGAACCGAAGGAACCTCCAGTCATGATAATAGGTCCTTCTGCTCCGAAAGGTCCGCCTGTTCCGATGGAGATCGCTGCAGAAATAGGTTTCCAAAAGGCAACTCTCGGAGATATTTTACTTTCGTTGATAATCATGGCTTCGATAGCTTCAGGAATTCCGTGTCCACGAATTTTTTCTGAACCATAACGGGCGATGATTCCAATGACAAGTGCGCCAAGTATGGGAGGAACGATTATCCAAGCATGTAATGAGTTATGAGTAGGAGTAGCATAAGCGAAGGAGAATCGATGAAAAAAAGATAAATTTGTAAAAAAGTAAATCATTTTCAGTAAAACAACAGCAATCCATGCACATATGGCACCAATGATGAGAGCGGCGATAGATAAACGGATGATTTGTGTATTGGTAGTAAAATCACCTGTTTGCTTCGTTTTAAAAAACATTTGTTGTTTCTCCCTTCAAGTCATTCGAGATTCATGGGGAGCTTCCACAAAACTTAAGACCGTATATTTTATATCGCTATACGATATAAAATGCAAGATTGAATGACGGAGTTGGTTATATGAATAGGGAGCCTACAAAAGAGGATTATCAAGAACTAGCAGAATTTCGTTATCGTTTGAGAAAATTTTTACATTTTAGTGAAACGGCTGCTCTGCAAGTTGGTATTACACCAAGCCAACATCAATTACTGCTCGCCATTGCAGGTTATCCGCATCGAAATTGGATGACTCCAACAGAAATTGCTGAGAGGCTTTTAGTTCGTCATCATAGTGCGTTAGGACTGATACAGAGATGTGAAAAAATAGGTTTGGTCAGACGGTTTTCGCATCCAACAGACAAGCGAAGTATAGGCATTGAGTTAACGAAAAAGGGACAAGACATTCTTTGTCAATTAACGCTGTTACATCAAGCTGAATTGAAGAAACTCGGTATTACACATCGTTATTTAGATTTAGATGAATTCGGGGATTCTTGAGTAGCCCATGACGGTTTGGGTATAACTTGCGATTTAAGTTTTTCTGGAGATTGAAACTTTCTTCTTGGGAAGGTACAGGACAAATACCGCCACATTCCATATGCCAACTGACATATTCTTCACTATGTCAAAAATGAAAGGGTGAAGTCAGCATGTATGGAGTATTTGGTGGATACACCCGCTGGGCTGTCGTATTTCTAATTATTTTTGTTCTCTTCTTCCTGCTCGTACCTGTATATACCACAACCTGCACAACAACACCTGTATATTGAGAATGAAAATGGGATCGGCAAAACAGTCTCTCTGGGCAGGGATGTTGTCGATCCATTTTCCATGAGTCTGTTAGGTATTCGTTTTTACTTTATTCATACGGAGGTGAGAAAGCATGTGCAATCGCAGTGATTGTGCAAACAATATAGGTAAATGGGTACGTTTTCAGACGCCATGGGGCTCTCATCGTGGCATTATAACAGCAGTGAATCAGAATGCTGTTTTAGTGAGAGTACCTAGGCAATATGCTCCAATTGGATTGGCAAATTGCACCCAGCCGACGGAGGGTGACGATGCCAAGAAACTCGATATCGCACTCGCTCAATGGGGATATGGAGCTGGTTATGGGCCTGGATATGGCTACGGCCCTGGTTGGGGACGTCCAGGTTATGGAGTATGGTATGGCGGCTGGTGGTGGTGGTGGCTCGCCTTCGCCTGGATTTTCCTATTGGCGTTTTTATGGTAGACGAGTCAGAAAAACACAGAATGAATATATTTGAAAATTCTACAGCTAGCAAAAGGGCGAAGGCGCCCTTTTTTTATGCCTATCCATCAAGGGAACTGTCGGAATCTGTCGCAATTCAACTATTTTTGTCCTATGGGAGGATTTCATAGGAATCGTGGCAAAATACGCTGTGTGCAAGAATTCCTACAAGATGGATGGGGGCTTATTGGTGAGCCGAACTGAGGTAAAGCAACAGGCGTCAGTTCCACAGGTTTGTCCGTCTCTAGAGTTGCTCAACGCTGCTGTCATTTTTCTTTCTACCTCTGAGGAAGTACGCTTTTACAACGTTGCAGCCTGCAAATTGTTCGATCACGCTGAACTCTTGGCTCCTCCAGTTCCACTCAGGGAATGTTTGACTTCCCAATCGGATGAATATCAGATGTTAGCGCATTGCGTTCGAGAGCAGCGCATATTGCGCGATACCATAGTCACTTGGGAGCGAAATGGTCAACTTCTCTATCTACTGCTTGATAGTTTCCCTTTCCTGTCGGAAAGTGGAGATTACCTAGGATTATTTATAACCATGAAAGATTTGGGTGATTTTGGCGTACTCGATCAACATTTACAAAGGGCGGAGAAACTAGCCACAATAGGAAAAGTAGCTGCTGGTATTGCCCATGAGATACGCAATCCATTGACTACTGTAAAAGGATTTTTGCAAATTCTTGAAAGCCGGCAAGAGGCAAGTGGGCGGGAAGATGAGCATAGTCTTACCGAAATGATGCTCTCTGAAATTCAAAAGGTTGATGAACTGGTTCAAGAGTTGTTGCTCTTGGCACGTCCACATCATTTGGATATGGAATTTTTCTGCATGAGCGATTTGATAGAAGAACTGCGTGGTCATGTGGTTTCAGAGGCCGACAGAATGGGGATTGAATCTCATTTCGAAATAGAAGATAAACTGTTTCTGCAAGCGGATCGACAAATGATTTTGCGTCTGCTTCACCATCTCATAAAAAATGCTTTGGAAGCTATGGATGCTGGCGGAAAATTGACAGTATTGGTTAAAAATCAATCGCCATGGTGTGAAATGTATATTTCAGATACAGGGCCGGGCATTCCTTATTACCAGATCGACAAAATTTTTGATGCTTTTTATACCACGAAAGAGAAAGGGACAGGACTCGGTTTGCCTATTTGTCAACGTATAGTGGCCGATCACGGTGGAGATATTCGCGTCTCCTCCAAAGGTTTCGGATCCACGTTCTGCGTACGTTTACCACTCGCCAAAGAGGAAATCATACCATCTGCCTAATTGTTCTGTTTCTCCTGCTGTGATACCTTTATCACGAAGGAGGGGAGGTTGTGGATTATCAAACGCTTTATCGTGCCTGGCGGCCTCAGCAGTTTGCTGATATGGTTGGGCAGTCGCATGTCCGCACCACTCTCCGCAACGCTCTGCTGCAAGACAAGGTGGCGCATGCGTATTTGTTCTGCGGTCCGCGTGGCACTGGCAAGACAAGTACAGCAAAGATTCTAGCCAAGGCGGTTAACTGTCTTCATTCAATAGAAGGTGAGCCTTGTAATGCTTGTCAAGCCTGCTTGTCGATTGCAGAGGGAGTAGCAGTCGATGTTGAAGAGATTGATGCAGCCTCCAATCGCGGTGTTGATGAAATCCGCTCCTTACGAGACAAAGTGCACTATGCACCTGCATATTTGAAGCGCAAGGTCTACATTGTCGATGAGGTGCACATGTTGACCATGGAAGCGTTCAACGCTTTGCTTAAAACGTTGGAAGAACCACCTTCCTATGTATTGTTTATCCTGGCTACAACCGAACCTCATAAGATACCAGCCACAATTGTCTCTCGTTGCCAAAGGTTTGATTTCCGGCGGATTGAACCGGCTGATATGGTAGGCCGCTTGCGAGCTGCAGTAGATGCCGAGCGATGGCAGGCAGCAGATGAGGCGCTCTGGCAAATCGCCGAAGCGGCAGATGGTGGTATGAGAGATGCGCTAGGTCTCCTGGAGCAAGCTGCAGCTTATGGTGAAGGCCAGATTACCTTGGATGTACTGTCATTTGTCATGGGCGGTTTACGGCCACAGGACAAGCTGAGCTTGCTTGAATCGCTGGTGCAGGGAGATTTGCTTGCAGTTTTGCAAAAACTGTCTAATTTCTATCAAACGGGTAAAGATGCAGGGCGGATAGCTGCTGAGATGCTGGCCATGTTTCGAGATGTGCTGGTTGTGCGGCTGTCTCCAGCGGATCGTCCACTTTTGCATTCTTTCAAAGACTATAAAGAAATAGCGAGGCGGCTTTCTAGCGAATGGTTGCTTTTGGCTATGTCCAAGATGAATGATACAATGATGGCCTTACGTCATGCGGAACAACCACGTTTAATGTTGGAAACAGCTTTGCTCTCGCTGAGTCAAGTCTCGTCTCCTGGCGATTCCACAACAATGGCAGTGATGGAGGCACAGCCAACGGTGTCGCGGTTACCCGCGGCAACGCGTGTTGCGGATGCGGGTATTGAAAAACGACAAATGACACCGCTTGTCCGTTCACCAGATGAAAAATCTTCGGCAAGCGAATCATCTGCTCAGAAAGAATTGGCAACACCTTCTCCCTCTGGGCAGAATCGCCAACTTCGCGCACCAGCCGCCATGCAAGGGCGAAAACGTGAAGTGCTACTCTCTCTATTTGAGAGACAAGACGGTACTGCCTTGCAGGCCATTTGTGACCGATGGCAAGACATTCTTCAAAGTGTTCGGCAACAGCGAATTCAAGCACACGCATGGCTCATGAATGGACAACCTGTGCTGGCCACCGAGAAAGAAATGGTGATTGCTTTTGGCAGTAAAATTCACCGCGACGCCGTTATGAAACCTGATGAGCGAAATGCTATTGAATGGGCAGTGGAACACACAATCGGCGAAGCCAGAAGTTTGTTGGCGATTCTACAAAGCGACTGGGAAGAGTTTCTTGCTGAACAGGATGGCAACGCGGTGGCGCCAGAAAGTTGGCTGGAAGTGGTGGAATCGCTGTTTGGCAAAGATAAGATTGAGTATGTCACAGATGAACTTTAAGAGAGGGATTACACATGAAAAATATGAATCAATTGATGAAACAAGCTAAAAAGATGCAGGAAGACTTATTGAAGGCTCAGGAAGCTTTGGCAGAACGAAAAATAACTGGGACTGCCGGCGGGGGAGCCGTTTCTGTAGTGATGAATGGCCACAAGCATGTGGAGTCGGTTATGATTTCACCCGAAGTGGTTACACCAGATGATGTGGAGATGCTCCAAGATTTGATTCTGGTTGCTTTGCAAGATGCGGAACAAAAGGTGAATGAGCTGACGGAATCAGAAATGGGCAAGTATACTCGTGGCATGAACTTGCCAGGGTTGTTCTAATGTGGGGTTATCCAGAACCCATTGAACGGCTGATGGAACAATTTATGAGGCTTCCCGGAATTGGGCCCAAAACAGCCGCTCGATTGGCTTTTCATTGTATGAGCATGTCCAAAGAAACTGTTGCAGAATTTTCCAAAGCTTTGCTGGATATCAAAGAACGCTTGGTAGAATGCCAAATCTGCTGTAATATTACGGAATTTTCCCCTTGTCCTGTCTGTCGTGATGAGCGACGAGACCGGAGCGTACTTTGTGTAGTCCAAGATGCCAAAGATGTGGTAGCTATGGAACGTACGCATGAATTTCATGGACTTTATCATGTTTTGCAAGGGGCCATCTCACCCATGGATGGTATCGGTCCCAATGATTTACGGATTCGTGAATTGTTGACGCGATTGGCTGGTACTGACGATTCGGTCGAAGAAGTGATTCTGGCTACCAATCCAACCGTGGAAGGTGAAGCCACAGCCATGTATCTTTCTAAATTATTGCGTCCTTTTGAACTCAAAGTTACACGAATTGCACGTGGTTTGCCGGTTGGCGGCGATTTGGAATATGCGGATGAAGTGACTCTGGCTAAAGCTCTGGAGGGTCGCCGCAGCCTGTAAATTTTCTTATATACGGTTGTAAAACTATCATTTTTTCTACAAGAGTCATAAAACGCCTCCTGCCTGTCTATATTCTAGTATTCAGGTCACGGGAGGTTTTCTTTATGCGTACCCCGACTGCCGCAAAGCCGAAACGTCTCTCTGCGCGATCGCGGTTTAATCCCAAGCGGGATGGAGCAGACGCTTTTGGAGGTGCCGCTGATCCACTTTTTCAAGAAATCGTTCGTTCGCATCGAGCCTGGTTGGAAGCTCAGAGCCAATTTAATGAAGTGAGCGATCCGGAACTTATCGATCATATGGTCTTTCGGTTAGATGCCGCTGAACAGCATTTTCGTTATTTGTTGCACCAGGCGAGACAGCGCCAGTTAGTCGTAGAAGGTGTGTGTTTTGAATGGTTTGAACTGGATGATGGAGTGTAAAGAGGTGATATGATGTCTATACATTGGTTGCTCTACGGCGGAGGTATTCTCCTGGCTCTCATCATTCTCGCTCAATTTTTTCGTAAACCGCTGGATGGGCTGCTGACCCTTCTCAAGATTGCTGTTTTTGGTTGTGTATCTATTTTTGTAATCAATTGGCTAGGAAGCTATGTGCATTTTCATCTCCCATTTAATCCAGCTACTGCTTTGACAGCAGGCATTCTCGGTTTTCCTGGTCTTGCAGCGCTCATTACCTTAAAACTTTGGATTTTTCCGGGTTGAAAATTTAGAACGCCATACAGATTCATTCATCGAGCAGAAGCGTGTTCTGGGTACATTCGGCGGGCTATGATGGCCAATCGCCGACCGATACCTGGTAACGCTTCTAATTCTTTCTCTCGCACGATTCCCAATTTTAGAAGTAGGTAAATATAGACCCAACCTCCGGCTCCCACTGCCAGCAGTAGTTCAACGGCGCTGGTAATGCGTACAGAGCGAATCATCAAATCATGTAAAAACCAATGGGTGACAGCGCGTGTTATCCATAGAACGGCTGCTGTAGGCAATGTGGGCAATAAAAATCGAATACTGTAGCGAAATAAAGAAAATTTTACTTGTCCGTACTTTTTCACAGCCAGTACATTGAGTGTGGAAGAGAATATGTAGCCAATGGTGGTGGCAATGGCGGCACCCATAACACTGTGAAAGGTAGGTATGAGTAATATGTTGAACATAATTTTTACAAATACGCCTAAAAACATATTGCGTACCGGACGATAGAAGTTTCCGAGTCCTTGAAGGATATAGGTAGAAATTAATTCAAGACTTGAGAAAATAGCCATAAAAGAAACGGCTGAAATAATGGGTGCTCCGTCGAAATCACCAGAAAGCGTAGCAGATAAAGGTCTAGCTAATACAAGCAGGACAGCCGCTGCTGGAAAGGTCATGAGAAACATGCCGCGTACAGTTGAACTGACGGTACGCTGTAAGGCGCTCTGATCTTTTTTGGCCTTCGCACTAGAGACAGCTGGCAGAATCGAAACGCCTATGGCATAAGCGAATGTAAGTGGCAATTGAATCAAATAGAGTGCTTGTCGAGTCAAAATGCCGTATTGAGCTGCGGCTTCACGAAAACTATCGTGTGCAGCTATAAGAAGATTTTGTACTGTAAAACTATCCGCAAGATTAGAAATAGGCACCACTAATCCACCCAGAGAGATGGGCAATGCTACTTTATACAAGGTACGCAACGCTTGCCAGTCCGATTGATTGGAAAAAGAAGCGAGTGGTTTGTATTCTCTGCGAATAGGTCGGACAGCCAACGCCAGTAGTAAGGCGCCAGCCGCAGCTCCCACGGTTGCGCCAAAGGTGGCAGACGCACTGCCGAAAACATAGGATTCGTGGCGCACGCGCATGAGATAGTAAGTAGCAGTTACCATCCAAAGAACGCGAAAGATTTGTTCCACCGTTTGTGAGTAAGCGGGCATCTCCAATTGCTGGAATCCTTGCAAATAACCACGGTAGCCACTCATGAAAGGAATAAATAAAAGTGCAAAGGCAAGCGCGCGAAACGAAGGCACCATGTATCGCGCCGCTTCTCCCGAATCCTGCACAGCGGTTAGTCCTGACAGTGCAGGAGCGAGAAACCACATTAACAGAAAGGCAATGATGCCTAAAGGGATAATCGTGCGCATGGCGACTCTGTAATATTGTTCCGCTTCACCATAGCGTTTGATGGCCAAACGTTCAGAAATCAGTTTGCTCATGGCTAGCGGGAAGCCGGCCAAAGCCAACTGTTGGAAAATGGTGAACATGGCGTAGGCATTGTTGTACAAGCCTAAACCCACATTGCCAAGCAGATAGGTGAGTGGAATGATATAGATGATGCCAAGAAATTTGGCAATCCCAACACAGATGACGTATATGGACGCGCCACGCGCGACATTTGTTGCTTTCGTTGGATCCACCTCCGCATTCCACTCCGCATTATAACAGAGAGTTCCGCAGCCTAGAATGCTCTATTTTGAACCTCCTGAGAAGCTCTGTCATAACGTATAGAGAACGGAGTGGCAGCCGCTTGCGCCAGCCGCCAATTTTTTGCCCCCTTCTACGTATAGGATTTCGCGTTAAGAGACAAACTAGAAATAGAAAATACATCTGCTATCTTGCTGGAAAGGCGGTGCAGACATGCGAAACCATTGGCCGTCCGAAACAGAATGCATTATTTGCGGGATGACTAGGAGTGCTGGCATTCGTATATGCGGTGAATTCATCTGTATAGATTGCGAACAGGCCATTGTACATACGGAAGTGGGCGATCCTCGCTATTCACTCTATGTAGAGTGCATGAAGAGAATATGGCTTTCAGCCCTCTCTTGAAAACTCCGATATCCAGTTGAGGTGTTGCCCGTCATTCGTTATGATGAGCGTACAATGTTGGAGTAAAGGGCGGGATCGACATCATCACCTTGGACGAGACACCCATTTTGCGTCAATTGTTGGGTGCAGCGCAGGCTGAACGCTTGTCCATGCATGTGCCCGGCCACCACAGTGGGCGAGACATGCCTGCCTTGTTAGGACAATGGTTGCAATCTGCGTTGCGTATTGATTTGACGGAGCTTCCCGGTCTCGACAATTTGCATGATGCAACGGGGAGTATTTTAGCCTCTCAGAAACTGGCTGCCAGCCATTACGGTTCGCAAGGTTGCTACTATTCTGTCAACGGTTCAACAGCTTGTGTCATGGCGGCTATCTTTGCCTCTGTCGATGAACGACATCGCGACGTCGTTGTCGCTGGGCCATTCCATTGGAGTGTTTGGCGCGGAGCGCAATTGGCACGAGCCAAGCTGTGGCGACTGGCTCCCGTTTGGGATGAAAATCGCCTGGAAATGCTAGTTCCACCTCCTGAAGCAATCGCCAACTGGTTAGCTGATCAGGCACAATCTCACTCATGGGCAGCGATTGTGGTCACCTCGCCAACGTATACGGGACGAGTGGCAGATATAGACGCTTATGCTCGTTTGGCGCACGAATACAACTGCCCGTTGATTGTTGATGAAGCGCACGGCGCTCATTTAGGGCTTGTCACTGATCTACCTCCACACAGTGTGCAACAAGGAGCGGATATTGTTATTCACAGTGCCCACAAGACGCTTCCAGCGCTCACACAAACCGCCTGGGTCCATCATCAGGGTTCTCTATTGTCGGCAGAGCGTCTGAAGTCAGCGCTTTCTTTTTTGCAAACCACCAGTCCCTCATATCTGCTTTTAGCTTCTCTGGACGTCGCGCAAGCTTGGTTGCGTTGTGAAGCTGCAGGAGATGTCTTGCAGCTACAGCAACATTTATCCATGCTTGATAGATGGCGCAATGTTTCAGATGCCGATCCGCTCCGTATCTGGATTCCAACCGGATCGACCAAACGAGCCCAGTTATTGACGGAGGCCTTGGAAAAGGAAAATATTTTTGCGGAATATGTCAATGTAGCAGGCGGCTTGCTCATTCCGCCCTATCATCTCAGTCAACGCGACACAGTTCGCTTAGAGGCATTACTTGTACGTTGGCAGCTTGAATCAGGGGACCTGGACCCTAAACTCTTGGCGATTCTCCAGGCAGTTGCTGAGTGTACGCCGCAAAAGTGTCTGGATACAGCCGATCATTTTCCGCCTCAGGAGACCTGCGTTGTTTGGCAAAGTGGTCATAGCGCAGTGGGCAGAATATCAGCTGCTTGTGTCATTCCTTATCCGCCCGGTATGCCAATTCTTCTGCCTGGCGACGAGATACGTCGTGAACATGTGGAATTGGTTGCCTATTTAGAAGCTTCTGGTGCCATCCCGGTGGGCTGTAAACCAGGATGTCAATTTCCGGTGCTGTCTTGAGATCAGATGAGTGGGGGCAATGTTCTATGTTTGTTACTTTTGAAGGATTGGATGGAGCCGGAAAAAGTACGCAAATTAATCGACTTGTGCAAAAGTTAAAAGAACAGGGCATGAAAGTTTTGGTTACTCGGGAACCGGGTGGAACTTTGGGTGGACAACAAATTCGTGAGTGGCTGCTCAACCCTGATGCAGATTGGACACCTATTGCAGAAGCCTATTTATATGCGGCTTCGCGTGCGCAATTGGTGGAAACTGTGATTCGTCCCGCGCTCCAGAAGGGTGAGATTGTCATTTGTGATCGTTATGTAGATGCTTCTATTGCTTATCAAGGAGCTGGACTTGGTTTAGGAGAACGTCGGGTGGCTGTGTTAAACGAGTTGGCTGTGCAGGATGTACGGCCTGATTTAACTTTTCTCTTTGATTTACCTGTGACGGATTCCCGACACCGGATTGTCCAAGGAAGAGAAGGACAGCAATTGGATAGGATAGAAAAGCGTACAACTGAATATTTTGAGCGTGTACGCCGCTCCTTTTTGGCGATTGCTGCTGCTGAACCGCATCGAGTGGTGATATTGGATGCCAGGCAAAATCGCGAGACGCTGGAGCAGGAAATCTGGTTGACCATCGAGAAATATCTCACATAGGAAAGGTGGGTCAAGCAACAATGAAAATGATGATTGCGATTGTCCAGGATAAGGATAGTCCAAGGCTCGCCCACAATTTGGTTAAAGCTGGAGTGCGTGCCACTAAGCTGGCTTCCACAGGTGGTTTTTTGCATGCAGGCAATACTACATTTATTATTGGTGCGGAAAATGAAAAAGTGGAAGACGTTAAAGAAATTATTCGAAATAGTTGCCGTTCTCGAGAACAGGTTGTTACTCCTATGTCTCCCATGGGAAGTCAGTTGGAATCGTACATTCCTTACCCAGTTTCCGTGCAAGTGGGCGGCGCTACGTTGTTTATTCTAGATATTGAGGAATTTGCACAATTTTAATTTGCCGAGATAGGAATTGCCAAGCTTATCTACGATTTTGATAGAGGAGGGCCAGCGATGGTAGAAGACTCGCTGAGTCCATTTTTTCTTTTTTGGACCCAAAAATATCCTGCACTTGCTGGGTTAGAGCGAGCCTGGATGCAGCAACAACTTCCCCATGCTTTGCTTCTGACGGGTCCACGAGAAACTACTGAACAGTTTGCCAGCCAGTTTGCCAAGTTTTTGCTTTGTCAGGATGAATCGCGCCCTTGTGGCAGCTGTTCTTCTTGCCGCCAATTTGCTGCTCATATCCATCCTGACGTTTTTACTTTTGACAACTCGGAAATTCCGATAAAGACAGCTCGTTTGGAAGAGTTACAGGTATGGATGAGCCGACGTGCGCATTATGGGCAAAAAAAAATTTATATTCTTCCTGGATTGGACAAGTTGTCTTTAGTGGCCGCCAATCGTCTTTTGAAATGTTTGGAAGAGCCAGAGTCGGAAATACTGGCCATACTCTTGGCAGAATCTTTGGGTGGGGTGTTGCCTACTCTGCGTTCACGTAGTTTTGCTTATGAAATGCAGTCAGGTCGTTCTTTTCCTTGGGAGGATGCGGTGGTTCACCAATCCCTGCTTGCTTTGGAAGGAGAAGAATCTTCGATTGCAGGTAGTTTCGAGCAGGTGCTACAATGGATTGAAGCGTGGATGGCAACACCAGAATCACCGCTTTTATTAGCCCAACAGTGGCTGAAAATATTTTCGAGTGTTCAATTGGCCAATGGTCTACAGCTCTTGTTAGCTGTATTTCGAGATATGATACACATTTCTTTAGGAGACAGCCAAAATTTGCGTTTCCCTGTTTTGCTTGAGCGGCACTCACTGGAGCGCTGGCCCGTGCAGATTTGGACTCAAGCGGCTGATGTGGTGCAGGAAACACTTCGCAGGCACGCTGCGCATGTGATGCCGCAGTTGAATGTGGAGAGAATGTGCATTTGTTTGCGAGGGGTGAGGATTGGTGTATAGCATTGTTGGCGTCCGCTTTAAGGCCGCCGGTAAAATTTATTATTTCGATCCCGGTGAAGCTGTCATTGAGCAGGGCGCCAGTGTCATTGTGGAAACTGCTCGCGGTGTAGAATTCGGTCAAGTGGTTGTAGGTCGCAGGGAAGTAGGAGAAGAAGACGTAGTGCTTCCCCTGAAACCAGTCTTAAGAGTCGCCACAGAAGAAGATTGTCAGATGGTTTCTTATAATATGGAAAAAGCGCGCGAAGCCATGCGGATTTTTCGTGAAAAAGTCGACCACCACGGTCTGGAGATGAAGTTGGTTGATGCGGAATATACTTTCGATCGCAATAAATTGATTTTTTATTTTACAGCCGAAGGCCGTGTTGATTTTCGTCAGTTAGTGAAAGACTTGGCAAGTGTTTTTAAAGTTCGTATCGAGTTGCGTCAAATTGGTGTTCGAGATGAGGCTAAGATGCTTGGCGGCATTGGACCCTGCGGACGCTTGCTCTGTTGCAGCACTTGGATGGGCGAGTTTGATCCGGTCTCCATTCGTATGGCCAAAGACCAAAGTCTCTCCCTCAACCCATCAAAAATTTCCGGCTTGTGCGGACGTTTAATGTGTTGCCTTAAATTTGAGAACGATTCGTATCAGGATGAAAGCATTATTGTCTAGCCGCTCGTTTGCTGATACAAGTCAGCCAAGCGTTGAAAAAGTTAGCCGCTTTTACCGATAGGAGAAGGTTATGGATAAAGCGTCTCTGTTTGTTCAGGTTGCCAATATGGAAGAGCGCTTGGGAGAACTGTACATGGAGTTAGGTTCTCTTAAGGAGAAAATCCTGCAATTAATAGAGGAAAATCAGCGCTTGCAGCAAGAGAACAGTCGCTTACTGCAACAGTTGCAAGAGGACGAACCCATGGGGGATTCGCAATCGCATCATAACTTGTTGCGTATTTATGAAGAGGGATTCCACGTCTGTCATGTCAACTACGGAAGCTTGCGCACAGATGGAGAATGCTTATTCTGCCTGTCCTTTCTTGGGAAACACTAGACGGTTCTATTTTGGACCGTCTTTTGATACGATTTTGCAATTCTAAGGCGTATTTTCTCCAGTTAGAATGATTCCATTTTTGGCTTGATGGTTGCAGGAGGTGGCATGCTCTTTTGGTCAAGATGAAAAGTTTCGGCGATACAGGGCCGAAACTTTATCTATGTAGCACGCCCATTGGCAATCTGGATGATGTGACGCCGCGCCTTCTTGAAACACTGGCAAGTGCAGAACTGCTGGCTGCTGAAGATACTCGGCAGACTCGTAAACTGCTATCACGCTATCAAATCCATGCGAAGCGACTGATTTCTTTTCACGAGCATAATTCGAATCATCGTCTTCCCATATTAGTCTCTGCTTGGGAAAACGGTGATTCAGTTGCGCTTGTCACAGATGCTGGAACTCCCTGTGTGTCCGATCCCGGTCAGTCCGCTGTGAGGGCGGCTATTCAGATGGGAGTACCCGTTATTCCGATACCAGGTGCCAGTGCGGTCTTATCGGCGTTGGTGGTCAGTGGTTTGACTTCGGAGCGTTTTGCTTTTCATGGTTTTTTGTCACGTGACAAAAAAAATGCTCGTAGAGAGTTGGCAGCTTATCAGCATTATCAGGGTTCTTTGGTGATTTATGAGGCCCCGCATCGACTGCAAACGACTTTGCAGTTGGTGAAAGAAATGTTTCCCAATTGCCCCATGGCTGTTTGCAAGGAATTGACGAAACAGCATGAAACGGTTTGGCGGGGATCGGTGGAAGAAATAGAGTCTGAGATCAGTAGTGAGGAAATACGTGGAGAGTTTGTTCTTGTACTGGATTTGGCAGAATATGCTCTCTCTTCTACGGTAATGGATACGGAAAAGGAATCGTTGGATAAGCAGATGGCTGAGGAATCGCCTTTGGAGTATGCCCTGGATGAGGTTAACGTTGCTATGGCAGAAGGGCAATCTATGCGTGATGCTGTCCGTGAAGTGGCTAAGCGGTTGGCGGTGTCACGTAGTCAACTGTATCAGCTTGCATTGAAGCAACTTTCGCAGGGAGACTCGTGATAAAAAGCTGCTCTTACTCTTTGTTTGTTCAAAAAGAGTAAAAGCAGCTTGTCTAAGCGAATTGTAAGAGTTAGCTGTAAGTCCTTAAGCCTGCATTTCAGAAATGCATGATGGGCAGATATTTTTACCTTTGAAATGAACAATTTCATCTGCCTGTCCGCAGAATATGCAAGCTGGTTCGTATTTCTTCAGAATAATTCGGTCGCCATCTACATAAATTTCGAGAGCGTCCTTTTCGCCAATACCTAGTGTACGGCGAAGTTCAATGGGAATTACTACGCGTCCTAGTTCATCCACCTTACGAACAATACCTGTCGATTTCACCAGTATCATCCCCTGACTTAAGATTTAGTTTTGCTAACGGATCCTGTTTTTTATTTATTCTCTGGATAAAAAGGAAGAGAATGAATATGACGAATTCAAAATCTCTACACTTTCGCCAGAATTGTCTCTACTATACCTGATATCAAAATTTTTGCAAGACCTTACAGTTGTTGCAAAAGATTTTGTCGAATCTTGTCAGATCTCTGTTCACATATTAGACAAAATGTGACACGGATCACAACTCGATCCAAAAAATAGATATTCTACTGGGTTCAACAAGTTCCTTCTACTTGATAAAAAAATTTTTGTAGAGCCAACAAACTGTTGCAATTAGTTTAGGCTAACTATATAATTTCTTCGTCAAAACATGATTATTTTACTCAACTTTCAGAACGGATCGGCCAAAGAGATTGCGAGAAGGTGGCGTGGCACTTTTGGCGGATATGAAGAAATGAGGTTTGGGGATTGCCAAATGCAGATCGTGCGGATGTGATGATGCCGGCGGGCCGTTTGCGCAAACTGATGCTGCTTGTCAGCATACTTGGACCAGGACTGATGGTCATGTTGGCAGATACGGATGCAGGCAGTGTGATTACCGCCGCTCAGTCAGGAGCTATGTGGGATATCGTATGGTATTGCCACAAATCGTGTTGATGCCGATTCTTTATTTTGTGCAGGAGATTACTGTACGTTTAGGTATTTTGACGGGTAAGGGACATGGAACGCTGATTCGTGAAAAGTTCGGGAAAAATTGGGCCCTTCTATCTGTCATTACCCTGTTTATCACTTCGGTCGGCGCTTTGGTCACAGAGTTTTCGGGTGTTGCGGGTGTGAGTGCCATGTTTGGCATACCCAAGCTTTGGAGCGTCAGTGCTGCTACGATATTATTAATTGTCCTTGGCGTCTCTGGCAGTTATCGTCGTGTTGAACGAGTTGGTATTGCCATGGGTCTCTTTCAGTTGTTTTTTGTAGTAGCTATGTTTTGGGTGCATCCGAGTATTTCCGCATTGACTCATCAGATGATGCAGATTCCATTATCTAATCGTAATTATTTGTTTTTATTGGCTGCCAATGTAGGTGCTGTGATTATGCCGTGGATGATTTTTTATCAGCAAGGTGCAGTCATTGACAAAGGTTTGCGTTTGGAAAATATGCCCACCGCTAAACGAGACACCTTGATTGGGGCGATTGTGACCCAATTGATTATGCTGGCTGTAGTTGTGGTTTTGGCGGTAGCTCATCCACATCAAGCTTTAAATACGATTGGACAGATTGCTACTGCTGTGGCGCCGTTTATGGGGAGCAAGCTTCCCGTTGGATGTTGGGCTTGGGGATGCTTGGGGCGAGTATGATTGCTGCTTTGGTGGTCTCGATTGCCGGCGCTTGGGGAGTCAGCGAAGCATTTGGAATTCAGCACAGTCTCAATGCTCGCTGGCGTGATGCTCGTTGGTTTTACTCAATATATACTCTTGCCCACGTGCTTGGCGCTGTATGGGTTTTACTCAGTGTGGACTTGGTTCAATTGAATATTGATATTGAAGTGATGAACGCTATTTTGCTGCCGATTGTTTTAGGATTTCTTTTGCTGCTGGAAGCTAAAGCATTGCCGGATGAATGGCGAATGAAAGGCACTTATAAATACATGGTATGGGCCATTTGTTTGCTGGTGATGGTGTTTGGACTGTATACGTTAGTATCTCTCTAAACAGTTGGCCTCTTTTGACAGGTGGAACTTGTTTTTTCCATATGTCGCGTGCGATTTCTGAATCCAGTGTTTTAATCGCTGAACTCGTCTAGATGGATTCGGAGAATATCTTCTTTTGGGATTTTGTGCGTTTTCTGCTCGGCTTGTAGATGCAGAGAAGAGGGCGTAGCGTGTGTCAGCCATCCGCTCAGAGGTTTGCGCTTGCCGTTTTGGAAAACTTCTAGTTGTATAAGGGCTGGAAGATGAAGGGAAAGCAATTGTTCCATAGCCCAATTCAAAGATTCCAGTTGCTGTTCATCCAGCAAGGGTTGTGGCAGACGCTCCTTTCGGCGGCGAAATTCGGCACTTGCTGCGCGATGTTCGGGAAGCAGGAGACGCATGGATTCGAAAATATTTCCTTCATTTATCTTCACGCAAAATGACCTCCTATTTTGACAGCCCGTGTGTGTTTTTGGCCCGCAGGCAACAAACTGCTGGTGCGGATAATGCTCGTTTCGCCAAAGGTGGCATGTAAATGGTCCACAGTACGCCAAAGTTGCTGGCGGCGCGGCACATTTTCAAAGAGATCGAGCTGTGTACCGCTTTCCTCAGTCAGCAAATCGAGTGAGACACTCACAGCTCGCACGCCACTTCCGTCCCAATGCGTATCGAGCAGGGAGAGTAAAATCGGGTAAAGTTGTTCACTGCGATTGGTTGGGCGCGGCAGGGTTTTGGCACGGAAAAATCCACCTGTCATGCCCTCGTAGGTCAGCCCAAGCCCTATGCGCCGCCCGCACTGCTGTGTGTAACGGGTACGAGAGCAGACTTCGTCCAATAGTTCTAAAATTACTACCGCTACTTCTTCTCTCTGATAAAAATCGCGAGGTAGCGTAGTGCGGTTGCTGTAACCCCGATGCGGCGTCTGTAACGCATTGTCGTTCAAAGTGCTGCCATCCTGGCCTTGGGCCCATCGCTGGATAACCTCTCCCCATACACCAAACCGCGTCCGCAAACGTCCCAGTGGTAAGCGTGCCACATCGCCAATTGTTTGGCATCCAAACTCTTCTATTAATATTTGCGCGCGCCGTTTCAGTCCCCACATCTCTGTTACAGGTAGTGCGTGCAATTCGTGTATCAATTGATCTTGCGTCCACCAGATCACGCCGCCCCGTCTGTGTTTGGCCGCCTTATTGGCCATTTTGGCTGCCCATTTGTTAGGAGCGAGACCCACCCGGCAACGAATACGAAATTGATCCCAGATACGGGTGCGCAATTCGCTGGCGGTTTGTAACGGATCGGCAAAAAAATGGCTTGGATAAGGAAAGGCAAAGAAGCATTCGTCAATCGAGAAAGATTCTGCCTTAGGGAACATTTGACGAATGGTCTCTTGAATACGCAGAGAAGTTTCCAAATAAAGACGCATGCGTGGTCGCACGCAGATGAGTTTTGGGCATGCGCGGACAGCTTCCCCCAGTCGCATGGCGGTGGAAACGCCCATTGCTTTGGCTGTTGGCGAGGCGGCCAAAACAATACCGCTTCGTCGCTCTGGATCACCTGTAACGGCGAGTGGGGGGTCGCTCTCATCGCATTCTAAATGCCGGCTGGCTGTGAAGGCTGGAGTGGTGGCCACCTCCACTGACGCGTAGAAACTTTGCATATCCACTAGACCTACAATCCATTCAGTGCTGCTCATGGACAGGACCCAGTTGCATCCGTGCTTCCAGCTCTGCTGTCAGCATGGGGCGCATATAAATGGCTTCGTGTGTGTATCCTTTTTCTTTATATTTGACTACCCACTCCAAGTCTTCTTCCATCACGTCTACAATCTCTGTTTGGCTCTCCTTCAAAAGGCGAAGTAAGCGTGCCCGTTGTTGATGGATATGTCGCTCTGCCAAATCGAGCAGAAGGAGGCCGCGAATGGCTAAAGTTGGTCTCATGATTGATCACCCTTAACGAACATATGTTCGTATTTATCAGTATATGCATTTCTGCGCTGAAATCAAGCGAAAAGTTTTGTGAAATTTTGAGGGGGATTGAATGAAATGCTGAATTGACGAAGTGGATAGGGTTTTGTAGAATTTCTCCAAGAGCTTTATTGTCAAACGAATCTCGAATAAGAGCCTATGAAAAAAGGGTACCTGGCGCACAGTCCGCAGCGAGTCGGGAGGGTGCGAGCCGATGGCGAGGTGGCCAGGGAGTATGATTTTGGAGGCCGCAGGCTGAGCGTAGGGGCGAGGTTTGCGCGGAAGTCCCCGTTACCGGACAGAGTGGACAGAAAAGCATGTCCGCTTGCCAGAGGTGCGTCATACGGTAATGAGAATGATGATTGCAGTTTCAACCAACATCATTTTTCAGCCCGAGCGCATGAATTTGGGTGGTACCGCGGCTATACAGCTCGCCCCAAACAGGGGCGGGCTTTTTGGTGTTACACCGATTGGTATGGACTGGCATGGATAGAGAAGGGAGTTTTAACATGACGAATCCAAAAACATTTTACGTTACCACACCTATTTATTACCCGAGCAATCGCTTGCATATTGGGCACGCCTATACCACGGTAGCTGCTGATGCCATTGCCCGCTATAAGCGGTTGCGTGGCTACGATGTCATGTTTCTTACAGGGACGGACGAACACGGCCAGAAAATCCAGCAAAGCGCGGAGGCTGCTGGTCAGAAGCCACTCGAGTTTCTCGATGGCATTATTGCCTGGATTCAAAATTTGTGGAAAGAGTTGGACATTTCCTACAACGATTTTATCCGCACCACAGAGTCCCGTCATACCGAAGTGGTGCAGGCCCTGTTTGAACGGTTGGTTGCGCAGGGGGACATCTATTTATCCGATTATGAAGGGTGGTATTGCACACCCTGTGAATCTTTCTGGAGTGAACGCGAATTGGTGGACGGCAAGTGTCCTGATTGTGGCCGTCCTGTGCATTACACCAAAGAGGAAAGCTACTTTTTCCGGATGAGTCGATATGTTGACCGACTTCTCCAGTTTTATGAGGAAAATCCAGAATTCATACAACCAGAATCGCGCAAAAACGAGATGATTAACAACTTTATCAAACCTGGCTTGCAAGATTTATGTGTTTCTCGAACTTCTTTTGATTGGGGCGTACATGTGCCAAGCAACCCGAAACACGTTGTCTACGTCTGGCTCGATGCGCTTACCAACTACATTACGGCTATTGGTTATGGATCGTCTGATCCGCAAAAGGAGGAGCAGTTTGCACGCTACTGGCCTGCAGACGTCCATCTGGTGGGCAAGGAGATTGTCCGTTTCCACACCATCTACTGGCCAATCTTTTTAATGGCGCTTGGTTTGCCGTTGCCGAAGAAGGTCTACGCTCATGGCTGGCTGCTGATGAAAGACGGGAAAATGAGCAAATCCAAAGGTAATGTGGTCGATCCGCTTCTGCTCATTGAGCGCTATGGGCGAGACGCGATTCGCTATTTCTTGTTGCGTGAAATTCCGTTCGGACAGGATGGCGTTTTCACACCGGAAGCGTTGATTGAACGGCTCAATTTTGATTTGGCGAACGATCTGGGCAATCTTGTTCATCGCAGTGTGGCTATGTTGCATCGTTATCGGCAAGGTGTGGTGCCGCGCCCGGGGCAGCGGGAAGCGGTCGATCTCGCTTTGGCTCATTTAGTGGCTGAGACAGTCGACGCAGTAGAGGCGTACATGGAACGGTTGGAATTCTCTGTGGCGCTGGAGGCACTGTGGAAGTTGGTACGTCAGGGCAACAAATATATTGACGAGACTGCTCCTTGGGCGCTTGCCAAGAATGATCAACAGGAGCGGCTGGATACGGTGCTCTATCATATGGTAGAAACGATTCGCGTCCTTTCGATACTTGTACAGCCGTTCATGACAGATTTTCCTCGTGCTGTGGTTGCGCAGTTTGGTTTCCCGGTAGACGCTTTTAGCTGGGCCTCGTTGCGCGAGTTTGGCCAGCACAGTGCGGGTCTCAACGTGATCGAGCAAAAACCGCATTTTCCTAGACTTGATGTAGCTGAAGAGATTGCAGCACTGGATGCCTTAATGGGTGCGCGGACAACTGCGTCCCCATCTGCTGCAGTTCCTGGCGCGGCAACCGTTTCGTCTGACGCCAGCCAGCAGCCAATAGAGGAGAAGATGCCACTGATTGGTGTGGATACGTTTGGGCAAGTGGAGTTGCGTGTAGGTCAGATTGTGGCTGCTGAAAAAATCGCCAAGGCGGATAAATTGCTCAAGCTTCAGGTCGACCTTGGTAGTGAGACGCGGCAAATTGTCTCTGGAATAGCGCTACATTATCGTCCGGAAGAGCTGTTGGGAACGCGGGTTGTTGTGGTGACCAATCTTAAACCTGTCAAGCTGCGAGGCGTAGAATCCAATGGCATGATTTTGGCGGCTTCGTCGGGAGACACCTTAAAGCTGGTTACTGTGCCTGAAGGTCTGCCGAATGGGAGTGTTGTGAAATAATGCTGTTTGACACCCATTGCCATTTGATGGATGACCGTTTTCGGGAAGATTTGCCGCACGTTATAGAGCGTGCTCGCGCTGTAGGTGTCACAGAAATAGTTGTACCTGGAGTGGATGTGGAAAGTTCGCGAAAGGCCCTTGAAATTGCTGAGGCGTACTCAGGGGTGTATGCTGCGGTAGGCATTCATCCAGAGGCGGTAGGGCGCGTTTCTGATGATGATTACGCGGCGATTGAAACTATGGCTGCACATCCGCGTGTAGTGGCAATTGGCGAGATTGGACTGGACTACTATTGGGACGCTGCGCCTCGCGACGTTCAGCGGGCAGCGTTTGTTCGCCAGATTGAGATGGCCCGCCGTCTCCAATTGCCAGTCATTGTGCACAACCGCGAATCCACAGGAGATGTTCTGCAGTGTCTGCAAGAGGCTCATGTGGAAGAAGTGGGCGGTATCATGCATTGTTTCAACGGCAGTGAAGAGACGGCCAAAATTTGTCTAGCTATGGGCATGTACTTGTCGTTTGGCGGACCCATCACGTTTAAGAATGCGCGCAATGTACAGGCTGTAGCCTCGACGGTACCGAGGGACAGGCTGCTGGTGGAGACGGACGCGCCCTACCTGACTCCCCATCCGCATCGTGGAACGCGCAACGAGCCTGCGTATGTTCAACTGGTTGCACAGCGTTTGGCGCAAGCGCAGGGAATAAGCTACGAGCAGATATGTGACTATACGCGAGCCAATGCTCTGCGCCTGTTTATGAAAATTGGAGAGGGAGAGGGGCAGAGGCATGGCTGATCAGTCGTTGCCGCGCATCCCTGAATTGATTGTGGTAGAGGGTGTGCATGATTGGCAACGTGTTCGGGAGGCGGTGGAAGCAGACGTTTGGGTGCTTGGCGGCGAGCGTTTCAGTCGCGCAACCTACCATGCTTTACGGCGGGCGGTGCAAGTTCGGGGGGTCATTCTTTTGACCGATCCCGATGGGCCTGGTCAACGCATTCGCCAGCGCATTGATCGGGCTGTGCCAGGATGTCTGCATGCTCATCTGCCGAAGCGTTTGGCGGTGGGCGGCCAGAAACTAGGCATTGAACACGCGCAACCAGAAGATATTCGTCAAGTATTGCTGGCTGTGCGTCGACCTCGCGTGCAAGATCAAGAGGCAACTGCCAACCAGCCTTTTACCATTGCTGATTTGCAGGAAAACGGGCTCACGGCTTGTCCTGAAGCCATGGAACGGCGTCAATGGTTGGGCGACTGGCTTGGCATTGGCGGTGGCAATAGCAAGTCGTTTGTGTACAAATTAAACGCTCTGGGTGTTACGCGTGAAGAATGGCGCATAGCTTTGGAGCGGCTCTACGACCACGAAAAGGAGACGCATCAGGCATGAAACCAGATATCACGCGACCATCTGTCCTGCGGGAATTGCTTGGCCGCCATGGATTTACACTCAAAAAACAGTTAGGACAAAACTTTCTCATAGACAGTCACGCTCTAGACAGCATCGTTGATGCGGCAGACATCCATGCTGATACGAGCGTCATTGAAATTGGTCCGGGTGCTGGGGTTTTGACGACCCGTTTGGCAGAGCGAGCAGCACGGGTCTTGGCGGTTGAAAAAGATGACTCCCTTCGACCTGTGCTGGAGGAGGTGCTGTCTGGAACAGACAATGTGACTTTGCTTTTTGCCGACGCTCTGGAAGTTTCCCTGGAGGATTGGGTAGGGCAGCATTGGGGCGAAGTGAAACGGTTGGTAGTAGCCGCCAATTTGCCGTATTACATCACTACACCGCTGCTCTTTCATATACTTGAAAGTAATCTTCCCGTTAGTGATATGGTGATTTTGGTGCAAAAAGAAGTAGCCGATCGCTTGCTCGCCAAGCCTGGTGGCAAAGACTATGGCGTACTCACAGTGATGGCTCAATGGCGGGCGGAAGTACAGCGTGTGGTGAATGTGTCGGCCAACTGTTTTCTGCCTCCTCCTACGGTGGAGTCGAGTGTCGTGCGTCTAGCGGTTCGTTCACAACCTCCCTATCCGTTACAGCGTGAAGCAGCCTTGCGAAAGGTTGTGCGTGCAGCTTTTGGCATGCGCCGCAAAACATTGGATAATGCCTTGGCAGGTGGATTGAGTCTTTCTAAATCGGCAGTAACCCATCTTCTCGCTTGTGCTCAAATTGACGGCAAACGGCGCGGAGAAACGCTTGATTTGCAAGAATTTGCACGCTTGGCTAATGCGTTTGTCGAAAATGGCGTACAATAAGAGGTAAAATAAGAACAAAAAGAACAAAGCACAAGGATATCCTGAAGTTTCTACCATTCCTGATGGTGGTCCATCTGCAGGAGAGTGATGCGATGTGTGGATGTTTGAGAGTCCTACTTACGGCAGACTGACGCTCGACGAAGTAGCCGAAAGAATTCAGGCTGCGCTTAGCCATCATCCGAACGACGAATTTCGCCTCATTATAGGCTCGGATTCTCAGCCTAAACCGCAGGCGCATCACGTCTCGTTCGTGACAGCCATTATCTTGCATCACGTCGGTAAAGGCGCCCAATATTTCATCCATCGAGAACAACTCATGCATATGGAATCCTTGCGTCAGCGCATGTTTACAGAAGCCTCCTACTCTCTCCAGGTAGGAGGCATGTTATTTGAAGCTCTCCCTGCTTTGCCTCAACGCCTGCGCGTAGAGGTACATCTGGATATTGGCGAACGCGGTGCGACACATCACATGATTCGTGAGATTGTGGCCTGGATTACTTCCAGCGGCTACGAAGCGCGTATCAAGCCAGATTCCTACGGTGCCTCTAAAGTGGCCGATCGCTATACCAAGTCGTAAGCCTGGCAAACACATTCGGCGCAACCTTCGCATAGGCTGATGCATCAACGGCGGACGGGAGGGATGCGCGTGTGGAAGCCAGGTGACTGTGTGGTTCGAAAATCATACGGCAAAGACGTTTTCTTTCAAATTGTGGAGGTTGATGAAGAAACTTCTACAGCTATTCTCAAGGGTATGGATGTACGGCTGATTGCCGACGCTCCTTATGACGATCTGGAGGCTGTTTCTGAAGATGAGCAACGCGTCTTTGAAGCAAGACGCAGCAAAGTAGAAGGAGAAAGTCTCAAGCTGATTCAGTCCAGACGGGCTGTCGATTTAGAGAAGCGAGCGTTGCGCAGGGAAACGCGCTATCAATCGAATCCGGATTTTTTTGAACGGCCCGGACGAGTTCTACACCTCGACGGAGATGGAGCATATTTACAGAAATGTTTGGCGATGTACCGCGAACTCGGTATCCGGGCAATAGGAGAACATTTGGCCGAGCACAAAATGGCGGATATGGTCGTACAGCTGATTGAGAAGCATGAGCCAGACATCCTGATTATTACTGGACACGATGGTGTGATTCGCAAAGGAAAAGATCTGAAAGACATACAAAATTACCGCAACTCCTTGCATTTTATCCGCGCAGTGGCTAATGCCCGCAAGCGCGTGCGGAATATGGACGATCTCGTTATTATTGCAGGAGCCTGCCAATCCCATTTTGAAGGTATTATTGACGCGGGTGCCAATTTTGCCAGTTCCCCGCAGCGCATCATGATTCATGCGCTCGATCCGGTCTTTATTGCGGAGAAAATTGCTTATACGCCGATTCACGAGACGGTCAATCTCTACGATGTCGTCAAGGCGACCTATACAGGCATTGATGGTGTAGGCGGATTGGAGTCGCGCGGAAAATATCGCCTTGGACTTCCGAAATCCTCCTTTTAAATGAAAGCTTAATGGCTTCGGGACGAAAATATAAAAAAAGAATGTAGTTTACCCATTGACAACAAAATTCATGCGTTGCTATAATGTACGCTTTGGGTTGACATGCCTCTTTCTTGATGATATACTGTTTGTTGGAAAGAGGTGGTGTGTGTTGGCGAAAAATGCGCTCCACGAAATTAAAAAAAATCTTGAAGGTCTGGTTGGTGAGCGCCTGTTATTGCGGGCCAACGGAGGGCGCAGGAAAACAGTCGAGCATTTTGGTGTGCTTGAGGAAACCTATCCCTCTGTATTTGTCGTCAAGCTTGATCCTCCTGATGGTTCCTTTAAACGCGTTTCCTACAGTTATGCTGACGTGTTGACAGAGACTGTTGAATTGGTTCTATGCAAAGACGGCGAAAACACGCGGCTCATGTAGCAGGCAAGTGATTGCGGACATTTGGTAGCCGCAGCGTTTCGTTTTAGAGATAGAAGCAATAAATTTGACATCTAGGTCAATCTCAATAGATTTTGATATGGTTAAGTTTCTCCTGAAGTCGGCGCTTTAGCGTACGGCTTCTTTTATTTTTTCGTTTCCGCGTCTACGTTATCTGGATATTTGAAAAAATATGGCCAAAATCTCTGAGGGGTTCATCTAAAAATGGAATATGATTGCGCTTCTGCGCAAAAACTATGCCTTGTTCCACGAGAGGAGGGAAGTCTGTGGCCCCTCAAGCTGGACCACTTGTAGTAGTGGGTGGAGCAGAGGACAAGCAGAATGAATGCAGAATTCTTAGACATTTTTTGGAACTTGGAGGCGGTCGGCACGCCCGTGTCCTCATTATGACCGTGGCCACTGAGTATCCAATCGAAGTGGGAACGCAGTATATCGAGGTGTTTAAAAAACTGGGCGCAGCTGATGTGCGCACTTTTGACGTTTCTAACCGTAGCGCAGCCAATCGGGATAGTGCGGTGGAAATGATTCGCGATGCCACTTGCATTTATTTTACAGGTGGAGATCAGTTGCGGATTACCAAGTTACTGGGAGGGACACGCGTAGACGCAGCACTTCATGAGGCGCACGCAAACGGCATTCCACTTGGCGGTACGAGCGCGGGTGCATCCATGATGTCAAGTACCATGATTGTCAGCGGCGAGGCGGAGACCAATCCGCGCATATCTATTGTGGATATGGCTCCCGGTATGGAATTTTTAGATGGCGTCGTTATTGACCAACACTTTGCCCAGCGCGGCCGGCTTGGACGACTACTCTCGGCAGTAGCTCAATATCCGCACCATCTTGGTATGGGAATTGATGAAGATACAGCCATTTCTGTGCATCAAGGTGTGCTGCGGGTGATTGGGCGTGGCGCGGTTTCTATTGTCGATGCTGGACAATTGCTTTACAGCAATTTAGATAAGGTTCATCGAGATGAATCACTTGCACTCTGTGGCGTACGCCTGCATGTGCTACCAGATGGATACGGGTTCCATATGCGTCGGCGGGAAGCCATTACAGACTGGTCCGCTTATCGGGAGCAGAGCGACAAGGAGCTGTCAGAATGAGAATCGTCTCTGTACGGCATATTGAAGGGCCTAATTTGTTTCTTTATAAACCTATACTTCAGGCCCGTATCCATTTAGAAGAACTGACAGAGCGCGAGAGCAAAGAGTTTCCGGGTTTTCATGAACGTTTGCTTCAACTCTTGCCAGGACTGTCGGAGCACCACTGTGCAAAAGGTCAGCCTGGAGGTTTTTTGGAGCGCCTTGAAGAAGGAACGTATTTTGGGCACATAGTGGAACATGTTTGTATAGAATTGTGTACATTGCTGGAGATCGACGTACATTATGGCAAGACACTCTATGCAGACGGTCCAGGTATATACAATATAGTTATTGAGTGTAAAGCGTATGCTGCGCAAAAATTTCTTCTCTACAAAGCGTTGGAATGCGTAGAAAATCTATTGCAAGGGCAGGCATTTCCCTTGCAGAGCGTATTGCAGGAAGCACAAGATATTCTGGCGGTTACAGAACTTGGCCCCAGTACAAAAGCGATTTTGGAAGCTGCTGAAAGGCGTGACATACCAGTTCGACGGATCGGCGGGCAAAGTTTTCTTCAACTTGGATATGGCCGTTACTGCAAAAGGGTGGTCGCTACCATTACCGATAACTGCTCCGCGGTAGCTGTAGATATCGCATCTGATAAAGAATTGACCAAGCTCGTTTTAGAAGAAGCAGGAATACCGGTGCCTCGTGGTGATGTGGCCGTTACTTCTGAGGAGGCAGTGCAAATCTGGGAACGTCTGGGTCAACCAGTAGTGGTCAAACCGCGTTACGGTAACCAAGGAAGAGGCGTATCGCTCGATCTGAACAGTCCAGAAGAAATCCAAAAAGCGTTTGACATTGCAGCAGAGTATAGCCAGGAAGTCGTGGTTGAGGTCTATTGCCGCGGACAAAATTTGCGTCTGCTTTGTGTAGGCGGCGAATTTGCCGCAGCTAGTCTTAGAATACCTCCTTATGTAGAGGGAGATGGTCAACGGACCGTTAGTGAATTGATTGAAATCTTAAATGAAGATCCTCTTCGGGGCATCGATCATGAGCGGCCGTTGACACGTGTCAAGGTAGATGAAATTGTTCATCAGACCTTGACTCGCCAGGGCTATTCTCTTGATTCTGTGCCGCAAGCAGGTCAACAAGTGTGGTTGAGGGAAAGTGCAAATCTCTCGACAGGTGGGCATGCGAAGGATATCACCGATCAAATTCATCCGCTTCTTAAAACTTTGGCTGCTCGCACAGCCAGAGCAGTAGGTCTGGATGTATGTGGTATTGATATAGTGATGGACAATCCGTTAGCCAAACCATCTTCTTCGAATATGGCTGTCATTGAAGTGAATGCTGCGCCGGGAATTCGCATGCATCAATATCCTACACAAGGACGTTCAAGAGACGTGGCTGATGCTATTGTTGCATCCCTCTTTCCTGACAATAGCAACGGAAGAATTCCCATTGTCGCTATTACAGGCACCAATGGCAAAACGACAACCACTCGTTTGATTGCCCACGCTTTAGAGAGGCAAGGCGTCAGGGTAGGGATGACGACCACAGAGGGAGTCTATATCAATGGCGTACAAGTGATGTCAGGAGATACCACAGGACCGCGCAGTGCCCGTCTGGTTTTGTCCGATCCAACAGTCGATGTAGCTGTTTTGGAAACGGCTCGTGGCGGTATTTGTCGCGGGGGTCTTGCATACGACTTGGCTGATGTGGGTGTGATTACGAATATTACAGCTGATCATCTTGGTCAAGACGGCATTGACACATTGGAAGACATTGTACATGTCAAATCGTTGGTAGCAGAATGTGTCAAACCAACCGGTTGTGTCGTATTGAACGCTGACGACGAGCGTGTTCTTTCTATGCGTTCGCGCATTAAAGCAAAAACAGCCTTGTTTTCAATGCAGACACAAAACCATGAGATTCAGCTTCACTTAGCCTCTGGAGGAACAGCTTATTACTTAAATCGTAAGCAAATTGTTGAGGCGGTTGGGAGCTTTGAATATCCAATTGTATCAGTAGAGAAAATACCTCTCACCGTTTTAGGGACAGCCAAGTTTCATGTGCAAAATTGTTTGGCTGCGACAGCGGCGTTGCGCCATCTCGGGTTGACCCGGCAGGAAGTGGCGGCGGCATTGCTCGGTTTTCATGCCAATCAGCATAACACTGGCCGAGCTATGATGTACGAGTTGCCCAATCGGGTAAGGGTCATTCTTGATTATGGACATAATCCTCACGGCTTTGCTTGTGTGACAGAGTGGGTGAAACAGTTGGGGGCCCATCATCTCATAGGGGTTGTGGGTGTTCCGGGCGATCGCGCTGACGAAGTTGTTTACGCTTCTTCAGAGGTGTTGGCGGGTTGTTTTGACTGGACGATTGTGAAAGAGGATGCGGATAAGCGTGGACGACAACCAGGCGAAATCGCCAAAATGATGGCAGAACGTATGCAAAGTTTGGCTCCTCAAAGTGCGTTGCAAATCATTGAAGATGAACTGATTGCTTTTCAGACGGCACTAGATAAGGCAAAAGCGGGAGATATGGTGGTAGCTTTCTATGAAAAATTGGAACCGTTGTTGACAGAACTCAAGTCACGTCAGGCCAAGCCCCTTACACAATGGCAGGCAGACGCCGAACAGGTTCCTGGTTACGCAATGGTTTAAGCGTATTTTCCTAGGCTTTTCAACAAACTAGACAAGGAACTTGACTTGGCCTTCGCCACGTCGCATGCTAGAGTGCGACGAGGTGGGGCCTTTGTTGTTGGAGCGGGCGTATGCCAAAATTAATTTAACCCTAAATGTACTTGGAAAACGTCCAGATGGTTATCATGAAGTGGATATGGTCATGCAGAGCATTGATTTGTCGGATGAAGTGGCTCTGGAGTGGTTGCCGGAATCTATGGAAATTGTCATGGAATCACAAGCCACGAGCATACCGCTTGATGGACGTAATTTGGCGGTGATAGCGGCTGAGAAGTTTCTTTCTGCTGCTAACCTTACGCGCGGTGTACGTATTTATTTGACCAAAAATATACCGGTCGCAGCCGGATTAGCCGGGGGCTCGGCTGATGCTGCTGCCGTTTTGCGCGGTCTTAACCGTCTGGCGGGACATCCCTTTTCATTGGACGAATTAGCTGAACTTGGTGCTCAAATCGGATCGGACGTACCTTTTTGTATTTACAACGGCTGTGCTATTGCATCCGGGCGGGGCGAGAAAATTACGCATGTTCAACCTGCCTTGCGCAGTTGGGTAGTTTTATTGAAACCTCCACTTTATGTTTCGACTACAGAGGTTTATCAGTCGATTCAAGCGGATGATTTTAGCAACAAGCGAGTCAGTTCTGCCATGACGGAGCGATTTGCTAAAGGCTGTACACTGGCGGAAATAGAGTCGCTCATCTGTAACGACTTGCAGCCCGTGACCTTTCGGCTCTATCCCGAAGTGGCTCAGCTGCATCGTAAAATGCAGTCGGTGAGTGGATTACCCTGCCATATGTCAGGCAGTGGCCCAACGCTTTTTACGCTGGTTCCTACGCAGTCTGCAGGACAGAGGGTATACAATGCGCTACGCGGGTTTGCCAAGGATGTTTATCTTGCGCGACTTTTTCAGCCAAACAGCGGGGGCAGACAGGATGAGACGGTCTTCACGTTTGCTGGCTATGGCCAAGCGTCTCTTTGATCGTCCCCATCATGTATACTCTCTTTCGGAATTGGCGGGCAGTGAGGTAGCTGCCAAATCGACGCTCAGTGAAGATGTGGCGTTTTTGCGCGCTTTTCTAGAAGAAACACAGGAAGGTACAATTGAAAGTTTGCCTGGTGCATCGGGTGGAGTGCGTTTCACGGTAGGTATGCCAGATTCCATCAGACTGCGTTTTCTTGAACGGTTAGCGAGTGAACTTTCTCATCCTTCACGTATGTTGCCGGGTGGGTTTATCTATATGTCGGATATTCTTGGCCAGCCTGATGTATTAGATAACATTGGTCGGATGATAGCAGCAGAAATGGCTAAAGTACAACCCAACGTGGTAGTGACAGTGGAGACTAAGGGAATCCCACTAGCTGTAGCGACAGCTCGCTATCTCGACGTGCCGCTTGTTATTGTCCGTCGCGAGCATAAGGTGACGGAAGGAGCGGCACTCAGCATGCATTATGTGTCCGGTTCGGAACGGCGGATTAGTACAATGTATGTGTCCAAACGGGCGCTCCCAGAACGGGCGCGTGCCTTGGTAGTTGATGATTTTATGAAAGCTGGTGCCACAGCGCAGGCTGTGCGCGCTTTGCTGGCAGAGTTTTCAGTGGAAGTAGTTGGAACAGCGGTCTTTGTAAAAACCGAGGAACCCCAGAAAAAGTTGATATCCGATTACTTGGCGCTCCTTGAGGTCAAAGCAACTCAGTTGGATGGGAGTATATTTGTTCAACCTGTCTATCACGCGTAGCTATCACGTCGTGATATAGTGAATAACGGAATGTCCGGATGGGTTCCCCATTCTTTGTAAGCCTTAGAAGGGAAGGATGAAAAATCATGAAGATGATTGCCACTGAAAAAGCACCGGCGGCCATAGGTCCTTATTCACAAGCGGTGCAATTGGGAAATGTTCTCTACACCTCTGGCCAGATACCCTTGACTCCAGCTGGTGAAATGGTCACTGGCGGAATTGAAGAGCAGACAAAGCAGGTACTGGATAATTTGGATGCAGTGCTACATGCGGCTGGAATGACACGTCAAAATGTGGTTAAAACGACTATTTTTCTTACCGATCTCGCTCATTTTCAAACTGTGAATTCCTTGTATGCACAATATTTTGGCGACCATCGCCCGGCGCGTTCCACGGTTCAGGTGGCTGCTTTGCCACGTGGGGCGCAAGTGGAAATAGAATTGGTTGCTGCTCTCGAATAGAATTTTTTCTAACCTGTTCCAACCTGCCCCTGACTTTTGAGAGGGGCAGGTTTTTTATTGACGAAAATTTTACAAACATTTTGACGTAATAGCAGGAAAAGAAGAACAATATGTAGAAAAATATGCACAGCATGGGGGATGCTTCTACAGCTAAGGGTGGTGAACAGGGTGCAAATTACGGATATACGTTTGCGCAAAGTCGTCAATGATGGACGTATGAAGGCAATTGCTTCAGTAACTTTTGATGGCGAATTTGTTGTTCATGACATCCGCGTCATTGATGGAAACAATGGTATGTTTGTGGCCATGCCGAGTAAAAAAACACCGGATGGTCAGTTTCGAGATATTGCGCATCCCATTTCATCCGATATGCGTCAAAAGATTCAACAGGCTGTTCTGGAAGAGTACTATCGTTCCGATGTATCCGATGTGGCTTTGGAAGAGCCAAGTGCCTGATGATATCGGAAGAGGCGTTGGGGTTGTTGAATAAAAAGTCGTGCAGCAATGCAATGACTGAATTTATGTATAAAAAGATAGACCCTGCCAAATTTGCAGGGTCTTTTCTTGATATCACCTTTCTGATTTACAATAAAAGGAAAAACAATTCTTTATGTAGATCATGTCCAAGTAGAAAACTGAAAGAAATGGTACACAAACTACTCTTAAATGAAATTGAAATTGTTTTGTCCCTTCCTGTACACTGAAATGAGGAATGAATCGCGCTTTCAAAAACATGTGGACTGGAAGTGCGTACGGTTCTCCTATTGAGGACAGACAGGTTTGGTAAGGGGGATCAAGGTTGGGTAGAACTGCCATAGTACTGGCCGGCGGGCTAGGTACGCGTATGAAATCCTCTTTGCATAAAGTGCTTCATCCTGTACTTGGGAAACCCATGATTTTGCATATTTTAGATGAAATTGAAAAAGTACAGGTCGATGAAGTGATTGTTGTTGTGGGTCAAAGCCGCGAATCTGTCATTTCAGTTGTAGAAGGACGGGCAAAGATAGCCGTTCAGGAGCAACAGTTGGGAACTGGACATGCTGTAATGGCGGCGCTTCCCCACGTGAAAGCGGATTCTGACACAGTATTGATTCTATATGGAGATGCGCCGTTGATACAGGCATCCACTATGGAATCGATATTCCAGAAACAGGAGCAAAGTGGAGCGGGAGCAGTGATTTTGGC
Organism: Alicyclobacillus sp. TC; assembly: GCF_016804365.1. Lineage (NCBI taxonomy): Bacteria > Bacillati > Bacillota > Bacilli > Caryophanales > Alicyclobacillaceae > Alicyclobacillus > Alicyclobacillus sp. TC. The sequence goes on from NZ_CP044434.1 coordinate 124,562, forward strand.
TGCCCATGTTCAAAATCCGACCGGTCTGGGTCGTGTTATATTATCGCAGAGCGGACAAGTGGAGCGAGTGGTGGAAGAGCGCGACGCAAGCCCTGAAGAGCGTCAAAATCATTTGATTAACACAGGAATTTACTGTTTCCGCACCGAACGCCTGCGGGAAGCTTGCGCTCAGTTACGTCCGAATAACGCTCAGAATGAATATTACCTCACCGACACCTTGCAATACTTACAAAGTATGGGTGTCGATGTATGGGCGCAGATAGCGGATGATGAAGAAGAAGTGGCTAGTGTAAATGATCGTTTTCAATTAGCACAAGTTGAAAAAATTGCTCAGCAAAGGCGTAACCGCGAACTGATGTTGGCAGGCGTCACCTTCTTACAACCGGATTCCACTTGGATTGGAGCCGACGTAGAAATCGAGGCTGACGTCACGCTTTATCCAGGTTGTGTGCTGGAAGGCTGTACACAAATTGCTGCGGGTGCTGTGATTGGGCCATATACTCGTCTGGTGGATGCCCAGGTAGAGGCTGGCGCCGTGGTGCAAAATAGCGTTGTTCTGCAGTCAATCATTGGTGAGGGTGCACAAGTTGGACCTTTTGCCTATATCCGTCCAGGCAGTACTGTGGGGGCGCGAGTCAAAGTTGGCGATTTTGTCGAACTCAAGAACACTCGACTTGGAGCCGACAGTAAAGTCAGTCATCTGGCCTATCTAGGCGATGCAGTCATTGGCGAAAGAGTCAATATTGGCTGTGGAGTCATTACAGTGAATTATGATGGAATGCAGAAACACACTACAGTGGTAGGGGATGACAGTTTCATTGGTTCTAACGCCAACCTCATCGCACCTGTCCAAGTTGGAGAGGGCGCTTATGTCTGTGCCGGATCGACCATTACAGATAATGTGCCAGACGACGGGTTTGCCATTGCTAGAGTGAAACAAGAGACCAAACCACGCTATGTTAAGGCCTGGAAACAGAAAAAAAGTCGCGTTTTGCGCATGGGGAGGGACTCTTGAAGTGAGTTTTGACGGGGATTTAAAACTCGTCACCGGCAACGCGAATCCGCAGTTGGCGCGTGAAATATCGGAATTTGTCGGTGTCCCGCTGGCGGAATGCCAGGTCGGGCGATTTATGGATGGAGAAGTGCAAATTAAGTTGGCAGAAAGTGTGCGCGGTAGCGATGTATTCATCATTCAGCCAACGTCTGCGCCAGTCAACGAGCACTTAATGGAGTTGCTGATTATGGTTGATGCCATCAAGAGGGCTTCAGCCAGCACCATCAATGTAGTTATTCCGTATTATGGTTATGCGCGTCAAGAACGAAAAGCTCGTGCGCGCGATCCGATAACAGCTAAACTGGTGGCCAATCTCTTAGAGAAGGCTGGTGCAAACCGCGTTATCTGCATGGATTTGCATGCGGCTCAAATTCAAGGTTTCTTTGATATTCCGCTGGATCACTTGATTGGAATGCCCATTTTGGCCAAGTATTTTCTCAACAAGCAATTGGAAAATCCTGTTGTGGTTTCTCCGGATATGGGTGGCGTCACACGTGCCCGCGCGTTTGCTGAACGGCTTGGGGCTCCGCTTGCGATTATTGACAAACGCAGACCAGAAGCGAATGTTGCTGAAGTTATGAATATTATTGGCGATATTCAAAATCGGACAGCCATTCTGATTGACGACATGATTGACACAGCCGGAACTATCACATTAGGTGCCAAGGCGCTTCTCGAAAGAGGGGCAAAGTCTGTTTATGCTTGCTGTATTCATCCTGTTCTCTCCGGCAATGGTGTAGAGCGTTTAGAGCAATCCGATATTCAGGAGGTCGTGGTTACCAATACCATTCATCTGCCAGAAAGCAAGCGAATTGATAAAATTACCGTGTTATCTGTTGCTGAGTTGATTGCCGAAGCGATCATTCGGGTGCATACTCAGCGTTCTATCTCACAGCTTTTTGACTAGGCGGTTATTATGAAGTTAATTGTAGGATTGGGCAATCCAGGAAAAGAATATGAATGGACAAGACATAACGTTGGGTTTTGGGCGGTTGATACGTTAGCCGCCCGTTTTGGCATGGGCGTGAAAGATTTTCGCGTGAAATTTCAGTCTCTCGTCTCTGAGTATACGTTTGGCGGAGAGAAGATTCTGATGATGAAACCGCAAACATATATGAACGTAAGTGGTGTAGCTGTGGCTGAAGCATTGAATTTTTATAAGATTATGCAACCCGATCGAGATGTAATGGTTATTTACGACGATATGGATTTTCCGGTAGGCACATTGAAATTACGTATATCCGGCAGTGCAGGCGGTCATAACGGAATCAAATCACTGATTGCGCATATGGGAACAAGTCAATTTGCCAGATTGCGTGTTGGCATTGGGCGGCCATTACCTGAACAAACCGTCATTTCCCATGTGCTTGGTCGCTTTCCCAAAACCGAAGAGGATCAAGTGAAGTCTGTTTGCGAGAAAGCGGCAGAAGCAGTGGAATATGCTTTGATGCATTCTTTCCAGGCAGCTATGAATCGCTATAATAGCTGAGCTAACTCACTTTGTTAGGTATGATAGGACGGTTTCGCCCCCATACTAACTAGGGATGATTCCTGGTATGTGTTCCATTGTTGGGAACGCAGGCAAAGGTGGGGTAGTTTATGCGTATTGAATATATCTGCCGACATTGTCGACAAAAAGTAGGCCAGCTGAATCAGCCACATTGGACCATGGCTGACGTGGATGTGCGGCTTGGCTTAGGGCGTCTGACACCAGCTGAACGACTTGAATCTGTACAGATGGACACATACGACGATATGCGGGTGTATACCGTTTGTTCATACTGTGAAAATGCTTTGCGTGAGCATCCAGAATTACTTTTGGAAGGAAAACTTTTGCAATAGGGCCGCTGTTGGAGAGCGCAGGAGGCTTCTCGCGGCTGGTTCTATAACCCGCGTATTCGTTAATCAGATGGAAGACGCGAGTTTATGGTGCGGATTTTTCAGATCCGCCAAGCGAGGAGGAGTCTCATGTTGGAATTGGCGCACATCCTTCTGCAAGATCAAAATTTTGTGGATTTTTTGCAATCCGTCAATCGAACGAATATCGATGCATTGGTGACAGGAGTTGGCGGCAGTGCGCGCAATTTGGCGTATGCAGCTATGTTGCAACACTGGCGCCTGAAACACCCAGATCAATCATTGCTGATTGTCACTCATAGCAGTAGCCAAGCTGACAGTGTGGCAGACGATTTGCGTACGCTTCTGTCTGAAGAGGAAGTCTTTGTCTATCCAGAACGAGAATTGGCTGCCCTCCATACATTGGCCGCCAGTCCAGAAGTTACAGCGTTGCGCCTTCGCGTATTGGATAGACTTTCTTTACGTATGCCAACCGTAGTGGTCACCACCATTCTGGCAGCAACTGAATGGTTGGGACATCCAAAGACATTTCATGAGGTTGTGCGCGAGTATCAAATCGGTATGCAGCTTGATATAGAGTCAGAGTTGACGAGACTCGTCCAAATGGGTTATGAACGAACAGAAATGGTCGAGCGGCAAGGACATTTTTCTCTTCGCGGTGGCATTCTTGACATCTTTCCAGTGGGTCAAGAGCATCCCGTACGCATGGAATTGTTTGATACTGATATTGACTCATTGCGTACATTTGACGCACAAACCCAGCGTTCATTGGAAAATTTGCAAGAGTTTCGCTTGTTGCCAGCTGTGGAACTAATCTTTCCGCAATCTGCTTTGTTACAGGCGGCGGATGAAATTGAAAAATTCATGCACGATCGATTGCGCAGTTTGACAGATTTAGAACAACGTGATCGGCTGCAACAACAAGTGGGCAAAGATATTGAGAAGATGCGACAGGGCCAGCCATTTCTAGGGCAAGCACGGTATATTGAACATTTTAAAACTCATGCGGCCACACTGTTGGATTATTTCCCTGCAGCCACTTTGCTCTGCCTGGAAGAACCGTTGCGGCTTCAAGAACGGGAGAAGTCCGCGCGGCGTGATTTTACAGAATGGCTTGCCAATGCTCTGATGCGTGGTGATGTATTGTCAGCGTCAATCGCTGCACCAGAAACTGGGCGTGTTTATGATGAACCGCGATTCACTCGCATTCATTGGAGTAAATTCCAAAGAGGATCTGGACGTTTTACGGCTCATTTGACGTTGACGACCAAAGACGCCCAAGAATTTCACGGACAGATGAATGTTCTGAAAACAGAACTTGCTCATTGGAAAAAATCAGGTTATCAAGTCGTTTTTTTGGCACCAACTGAGGAACGGGCAGCGCGTATGGAACGCGTTTTTGTTGATTATCGTGTCGAAGCTGTGCGTCCGAAATCATTTCAGGTCGGTGAGACGCCACAAATTTTAATCGGAGAATTGGCAAGTGGTTTTGAGTTTCCCATGCAGCATTTGGTCGTTGTGACAGACAGGGAAGTGTTTGGGAATCGCCAGAAAGTTCGGCGAGCACGTCTGGAAATGTCAGATGCCGAGCGGATCAAGAGTTATCAGGAACTGAAAATTGGCGATTACGTAGTGCACGTCAATCACGGTATTGGCAAATACGTAGGCATAAGGACACTGGAAGTGGATGGTCATCATAAAGATTACCTGCATCTGGTTTACGCCGGGAATGACAGTCTCTACGTTCCCGTAGAGCAGATTGATCAGGTACAGCGCTATATCGGATCGGAGGAAAAAGAACCTAAAGTTTATCACCTTGGCGGCGGCGAATGGTCACGTGTCAAAAATCGCGTATCCAAAACTGTTAAAGATATTGCGGCCGATCTCGTTAAACTTTATGCCAAACGAGAAGCTACGCCAGGACACGCATTTTCACCGGATACACCCTGGCAGGCAGATTTTGAAGCGGCCTTTCCATATGAGGAAACCCCCGATCAATTGCGGGCTATCGAGGAAATTAAACGGGATATGGAACGCGGTCGACCTATGGATCGCTTGCTCTGTGGAGATGTAGGTTATGGAAAAACAGAAGTTGCCATTCGGGCGGCATTTAAGGCGGTTATGGATGGCAAACAGGTGGCTGTGTTGGTGCCAACAACCGTTTTGGCACAACAACACTTTGAGACGTTTAAAGAGAGGTTTGCTGGGTTTCCCATCACAGTGGACGTTTTGAGCCGTTTTCGTTCGCGGAAAGAAGCAACAGCCTGTATTCGCGGGCTGAAAGATGGCAGTGTGGATGTCGTAATTGGGACGCACCGACTGCTGCAAAAAAGCATTGAGTTTAAGGATTTGGGGTTACTCATTGTTGACGAAGAGCAGCGTTTTGGTGTCACACATAAAGAACGGCTGAAAGAACTGCGGGCCAATGTGGATTGTTTAACGCTGACAGCAACGCCCATTCCGCGCACGTTGCATATGTCGATGATGGGTGTGCGCGATTTGTCAGTGATTGAGACACCACCGGAAAATCGTTTTCCCGTACAGACATACGTAATCGAGCAGAATGAGGGAATGGTTCGCGAAGCTCTCGAACGCGAACTGGGTAGAGGCGGTCAAGTCTATTACCTTTACAATAATGTGCAGAGTATTGTCAGTCAGGCGGAACGGTTGCAACGTTTGATGCCGCAAGCAAGAATCGCCGTGGCGCACGGTCAAATGGCGGAAGATGAGCTTGAGCGTGTCATGTTGGAATTTCTTGAAGGAGAAATTGATATTTTGGTCACTACGACCATCATTGAAACGGGATTGGATATTCCAAACGTCAATACTTTGATTGTGCATGATGCTGATCGACTGGGACTATCGCAGTTATATCAATTGCGTGGTCGTGTGGGGCGTTCCAACCGGATTGCCTATGCTTATTTCCTGTATCAAAAAGACAAAGTCTTGACAGAAGTGGCAGAAAAACGTCTACAAGCTATCAAGGAATTTACAGAACTGGGCAGTGGTTTTAAAATTGCCATGCGCGACTTGGCGATTCGCGGCGCAGGCAATCTGCTGGGCGCAGAGCAACACGGCTTTATTAATTCTGTTGGATTTGACATGTATAGTGAAATGTTGGCGGCGGCAGTCAAAGAGTTGCGCGGCGAACAAATAGAAGAGCATCCGGAAGTAAGCGTCGAGTTGCAGGTGGATGCTTATTTACCCGACTCATATATTTCCGATCCGGCGCAGAAAATCAGTATGTACAAAAAGTTCAAATTTGTGCAAACGCCTGAAGCTGCTGATGATCTCGAAGAAGAACTGGAGGACAGATACGGCGATTTGCCTGAACCTGTACGTCATTTGTTGGACATCACGCGCATAAAAGGCTATGCTGTCAGGTGCGGGGTTGACCATATCTCCCAACAGGGAGCGGAGACGGCCATCCGCTTGCTTCAAGATGATAGGCATCGCATCGATTACGCTAAATTGCAGTCGGTTGCAGTCAAACATGCGGCTGCCGTCACCAAGAGGCCCAATGGCACGACCTTTTTGTTACTGCGGACGCGGGGGTTGTCTGACAGTGAAAGATTGCTTCGCATCAAGCGGATCCTTTCGGATTACGCAGAGATGTTGAGTAGTACACGGGAGGTAGAAAAGATTGCAAAGTAAACGCACCGTCCTGTTGTCGCTGGCAACGGCTGCTGTTGTAACCTTGGTAGCCGGCTGCGGGGCGCAAAACGCCGGCAACCATACCACGCAGAATGCCACTCCAACTAGCCTGAATCTTCCTAAACTGCCGACTTATAGCGGTCCTACAGTGGCTACTTACAATGGGGGCACGCTGACCAAGCAGGAATTTGAACAACAGTACAATCTGCAAGTTGTATTGCCCAAGTTGACTGCTCAGGAGTCGAAGACGCAGTTCTTGCAGAATTATATCCTTGTCTATAAATATCTTTATGCTAAGGCAGTGAAAGCAGACAAAACACCCGTCAATGTATCTGAAGCGGAACAATTGACCAATCAGTATATGAGTCAGTTGGTCGGACAAGATTACAAGACACAAGCAGACTTGAATAACGAAATGAAAAAACTGGGCATCACCAAACAAGATTTCGTCACATTGGCGGAAGAGGGACAAGTGTTGCAAAATTATCTGCAGCAGGAATTGAAAAATGTCACCGTTTCAACGACGGATGCACAAAATTACTATAACGCCAACAAATTGAATTACTTGCAGGTGACCGTCAGCGAGATTCTTGTCAAGACGGAGAGTCAAGCTAAGTCGCTGATAGCTGAATTGAAAAAAGACAATGGCAAAAATTTTGCACAATTGGCTGACAAATATTCTCAAGATCCGGGTGTCAAGCAAAATCATGGCACATACGCCAATGCAACAGCCGGTCAATTTGTGCCGCATTTTGCAGAAGCTTGTGCAACCTTGCCAATAGGTCAAATCAGCAGTCAACCTGTGCATACACGTTATGGATGGTTTGTCATGCGAGTGGACAAGCGTCAACAATTACCGTTTAGTCAAGTTGAGAGCAGCATCAAACAACAGTTGTTGCAACAGGCGCAAAATCAAAAAGAGACACAGATTATGGATGATGCCAAGAATAACGTCGATGTGAAAATGACAGTCAAAAGTTCGCAGTTGTAAAATCTGTGTGCATCATTGAATAAAATTGGGCTGTTTGATTCTACGAATGTGCAACAGTATGCCTGAATTGGTGTATAGAGGAATCCCACCCGTCACATACTAACCACACGCCAGACACCGCAGAACTAACTCATGAGGGTGGGGGACTTCACATTGAAAGCTACAGGCATCGTACGGAGAATTGATGACCTCGGTCGTGTCGTAATTCCGAAAGAAATTCGCCGAACGCTGCGTATTCGCGAAGGTGATCCGCTGGAGATTTTTGTAGATCGAGATGGGGAAGTCATTCTGAAAAAATATTCACCAATCGGTGAATTGGGCGATTTTGCAAAGGAATATGCAGAGTCGCTTTCTGAATCCACGGGGCATGTCGCGTTAATTGCCGACAGAGATGTGATTATTGCGGCCGCAGGCACTGCCAAAAAAGATTTTCTCGATCGTCCCATATCCAGTGATGTAGAACAGGCTATGGAAGATCGCAAGACCATTATGAATTTTACACCTGGGGAATACAGTATTGTCCGGGATATGCCAGAACGTCTAGGTTCGCGTGTCATCGCGCCGATTATTGCAGCGGGTGATCCGATTGGCGTTGTGATGCTTATCACTCGGGATGAAAATGCGAAAATGAGTGAGTTGGAGCGCAAACTTGTGGAAACCGCTGCTGGTTTTCTGGCTAAACAGATGGAACAATGAATTGTCACGTAAATTTTAAAAATGCGTACCGTCTGACGTAAGCAACAAAATACGAGAAAAAATCCCGTCCAAAGCCGAGACGGGATTTTTTCTGATTCATCAATGGGACTAACTGGCCCACTTTGTCCATAGGATGTTGAAAGAATCTATGGATAGGGGAGAAGGCGTATGAAACGGCGCGGTTTTGTCCATGGCGCCATGCTCCTGGCCGGGGCTGCCATGCTTTCTAAATTGCTCGGATCGGTCTATACCATTTTCTTGCAAAATATTATTGGCGATCACGGTATGGGGCTGTTTCAAATGGCCTATCCTGTTTACTCGACACTCCTTGCTGTCGCAACAGCAGGTTTTCCGGTTGCAGTTTCCAAGCTGGTTGCAGAAGAGTTGGCCCAAGGACATACACAAGCTGCTCGCCGCACATATCAAATCTCTGCATTTTTTCTTTGCGTGCTAGGCGTTTTTGCCTTTCTGGTGCTGTACATTTTTGCGCACACCTGGGCAAAAATTGCTGGCGATCCTTCTGCTACGCTGGCGATTCGCGCGATTTCTCCGGCGCTTTTGATTGTGCCATTGCTCAGTGCCATGCGAGGTTATCTCCAGGGGCATGAATGGATGGAACCAACTGCAGTTTCACAAGTCATGGAGCAGTTGGTCAGGGTAATCACGATTTTGGCTTTATCCATTTATTTTATGCAAGCCGGGTTTGGTGCTGCTACAGCTGCCGCTGGAGCGGCTTTTGGTGCCGTGACGGGTGCGGCGGCCGGTTTGTTGACCATGATGTTTTATCGCAGGCGACAACCGGTTTCTAAAATGTCGGATCGACATCAAATTCCATGGAGTCGACTGCTACGCCGTCTGATTTATTATGCCTTGCCGATTTCCTTGGGAGCTTTGGTGATACCTCTCATGAACAATGTGGACGCACTCACTGTCGTGCATTTATTGAAACAGGCGGGCGAAACACAGCGAGAAGCTACCAGTGCTTTTGGCTTGTTGGCAGGAAGGGCTGCAAAATTGACACTTTTGCCAATTACGCTGGCTTCGGGTATTGGCATTGCGGTGATGCCAGCCGTCTCTGCTGCTGCCGCTCGACAGGACATGCGCAGCGTGCGCAATCATGTGCAAGTTTCTCTACGCATGACCGCCATTCTAGCTCTTCCGGCGACCGTCGGTCTGGTTTTACTGGCACGTCCAGTGGATATTGTCCTTTTTCAAAATTCGGATGGCTGGAATGTTATAGCTTGGCTTTCCCTCTCCATTCTATTTGCCAGTTTGCAGACCACAGCAGCGGCAGTTTTGCAGGGAGCAGGTATGGTATACTTGCCCGTAATTCATCTATTGGCGGCAGCTTGTCTGAAGGTCGTACTCAATCTATTGTGGATTCGACAACACGGGTTAGTAGGTGCTGTTTGGTCTACAGATATAGCCTATTTGTTTGCGTGTCTACTCAATTTGCTTGCCATCTCGCGCCGTCTGGGTGGATTGAGTCTCTCCGATTTTGGGTTTCTGCCCATTGGTGTTTCGGCATTTGTCATGGGAGCTGTGGAATTCGCTTTAGTTCGTGCCTGGCCTCTCTTGCAAAGTGATACGGAAAGCCGTTGGACAGTTTCCTTGGCGCTGATGGCGGCTATTGTACTCGGCGTGCTCGCTTTTTCCATAGCGGCTGTTGCCAGTAACGCTTTGCAGGAAGAGGAAATCGAACGAATACCTAAAGTTGGTCCACGTTTGCTCTCGATTTTCTCGCGTATGGGATTGACACGCAGCTAAGTTAGAAAAGGCTCCTAAGGGGATGAAAAAATGCTGATTGAAGTCGTGGGGCTTGGTCCGGGTGATGAAAGTACCATGCCGCTTTCTACATGGAAAACATTACAAGAATCTCGTTCGCCCATTATTTTGAGAACCAAAATTCATCCGTCCGTTCCTGCTCTTACAGAAGCAGGCATTTCCTTTACAACGTTTGACCATCTCTACGAGCAGCACGGCGACTTTGAAACGCTTTATGAACAGATGGCGGAAGAATTGCTACGTTTAGCAACACAGCATAAGAAAGTGATTTACGCCGTTCCTGGTCATCCGCGGGTTGCTGAGCAATCTGTGGAATTGTTACTGAAAAAAGCGACTGCCTGCGGGGTGGAGGTGCATGTTGGGGCTGGACAATCTTTTCTCGATCCGCTTTGCACAGCTATCGGATTAGATCCGATTGCTGGTCTCCTGCTCTTAGATGGAACTCAATTACATATAACTGAATTGCAACCGGGAGTTCATACGCTGATAGCTCAAGTTTATTCACCAGCCGTTGCCTCAGATGTGAAATTGACACTCATGGAAGTTTATCCTGATGAACACGAGGTCACAGTTTTGAGTGCTGTGGGTGTTGCCGGGGAAGAGAGCGTCACTTCTGTCCCGCTCTATGAATTGGACAGGCTGACAGAGATTCATCACTTGACGACAGTCTATGTTCCCCCCGTGCAAAATTTATCAGAAAAAGCTCGGCATCCATTATATCTTGCTGACATTGTGGCTCGCTTACGGCATCCTTTGGATGGCTGCCCATGGGATTTGGCCCAGACGCATGAAACATTGATTCCCTATGCCACCGAGGAAGCCTATGAAGTGGCTCAGGCAGTTTTAGAGGATGATCCAGCACATTTGCAAGAAGAGTTGGGCGATTTATTGCTTCAAGTTTTGTTGCATGCGCAAATTGCAGCAGAGAACGGAGATTTTACGTTGCAAGATGTGTTTTTTGGACTGGCAGAAAAACTCGTCAGGCGCCATCCTCATGTATTTGGTCAACAATCAGCCAGCAATGCAGAAGAAGCCGAAGCGATGTGGAAGTCTGCTAAGGCAGAGGAGAAACAGCGAGACTCCCTGTCCCTGGAAGGAAACGAGACGCCACTGTCGCGCATGAGCGATGTACAGACTGGACAAGACGCACTCAACTATGCGTTTGACGTACAAAAAAGAGCGGCAAAGGTCGGATTTGAATGGAATTGTATAGAGGATGTTTTAGAAAAGCTGAGAGAGGAAATAATTGAGTTTGAAGAAGCGCTTAACCAGAATGATTCTAAAGCTTTGACAGAGGAATTAGGGGATTTATTTTTTACTCTGGTTAACTTGTCGCGTTGGTTAAAGATGCATCCAGAAATGGTTCTTCGTAAGGCGGTAATCAAATTTGTCCGCAGATTTGAAAGGGTAGAGCAGGCTGTACATGAGAGTGGGCGAACATGGCAGGAGTATCGTTTGGATGAATTAGATCAACTGTGGCAAAATGCGAAATTATGATCTGAATGAATGAAAAGCAGGAATTTGGCGGGAAAACACGAATATTGTTCCCGACATTCCCACAAAGGGGGCACTTTCCAGTGAATAAAGCAGATTTGGTCAATAAGGTTGCGGATAAAACCGGACTTAAGAAGAAAGATGCGGAAGCTGCTGTGAATAGCGTCTTTGAAAGTATTGAAGAAGCGCTTCGCGAAGGAGAAAAAGTTCAGGTCATTGGTTTTGGAACCTTTGAAACCAGAACGCGCGCAGCGAGGTCTGGCCGCAACCCGCAGACGGGTGAGACGATTGAGATTCCTGCTGCCACTGTACCAGCCTTTAAACCAGGCAATAAACTGAAAGAGCTGACTCGCTAATTGCGTCTAGACAAGTTTCTCAAGGTTTCGCGCTTAGTGAAAAGGCGAACACTGGCTAAAGAATTATGTGACGCAGGACGTGTGTCTTTGGGAGACAGGGTGGCAAAGGGTAGTAGCCCAGTTCAAATTGGGGATATTTTGTCAATTCGTTATGGACATAAAAGAATCACCGTAGAAGTGTTGCAGTTGATGGACAATCCCCGCAAAGAACAGGCGTCGTCCCTGTATAGGGTTCTTTCCGAAGAACGTCTTGAGCAGGTGAATACTCATTTTGTGGATGATGAAGAATAGACCCTTTGTATCACTGGGGTATGGTTTTCTTTCTATCCATAAGCAAACGATTTTCAAGAGTTAACTGATAGGAGTCAGCAAAAATTCATGGAGTCAAGAGCCTCCAAATTCACTGTTTGAAAAGTGGATTTGGAGGCTCCTGTATTTAGAAAAAAGCTTTTGCCATTTTCGGTTCTAAATTTTGCTCCCCATCCATAGCATGATGAAAGGACGGGCAGGCGAGGACTGGAGGTAGGCGTATGGCAGAATTGTCCACGCATCATATCCATTTGGATGGTCGTAGACGTGCTGATATCACAGGCGTTTCCAGCGTGGAAAGTTTCGATGTACATGAATTCACTCTGAAAACTACAGCCGGAATGTTGCAAGTCAAAGGCGCGAATCTCCATATGAAACATCTCGATCTTGAATCCGGACAGGTTATTATCGAAGGGACAGTTCATGGTATGCAATACATTCAAGAGAACAAGAAGAAGAGTATTAGTTCTCGGTTCAAGTGGTAAACCATGATGAATTCCAGCATGTACCTATTTACAATCAGTGCATCCGGATTTTTGATGGGCTGCGTATTCGATATTTATAATACCATTCTCTCTGAGCACCCTTTGTTGAGATGGTTGCGAACGTTGGCTGATTTGCTGTTTTGGCTTGTTTTTGCTGTGTGGGTCTATCATTTCTGTCTGGTGACTGATGAAGGAAGATTTCGCATTTACACACTCGGTATATTGTTGTTTGGATATGTGGTATATCGTCTGACATTGCGTAAATTGCTGTTGGGGAGCGTTGCGCTGTTAGTGAAACTGACGCGCATGATCTTTCGTATCGTTTGGCGAATCGTTTACGCAGTCGTGATTTGGCCGTTGCTCGCCTGCTGGAGGATTGTCTGGCGAATATGTTCTATTGCTTATTCAGTTCTTCAAAAATTAGAGAATATGCTGGTGACATTTTTAACTTTTGGACTGAAAATTCTTTTTTGGCCACTGAAAAGACCTTGGGAAAAGTTTAAACCCATGTTCTTGCCGTTTTTTGGGCACTGGGAAGGATTCTGGACAAAACTGTCGAACATGTTGAAACATCCACCGAATGCAGCATAAGCATAATGGAATGGCGTATGTTGCTTTTCATGAGACAGGGAGCGGTTCGCTTTGCCCAGACAATCTTCATATGCTTCACGTCAAGCTGCCCCGGATGTTGCACCCAGGATTTTCGTCCGCAAACCTTGGAGAAAGTTTTTGCGTCTTCGTTATGTGGCACTTTGCGTCGTGTTTGCGTATGCGGTTATTCACTATGAAACAGTGCAGCGCCCCATTCTTCAGCAATTGGAAGTGCAACATCAACAACTCAACAACCAGTTATCTCAGTTGAAAACGCAGAATACTTATTTAAAGAATCGAGTTCAGCAACTCAATAATCCTAGTTTTATTGAGAAATACGCAACCGATCATTTTGGTCTGATTGTACCGGGACAAATCCCGTTCACTGTTGCAAATTCCCAGCACTAAAGCGTGAGGGATGACAGTCTAAAATAAGACCATGATAAAAATGAATCGGTAAGTGGGGCAATTTAAGGCGGTTTGCTTGACACCAATTTTTCGTCTTTTCTATACTGTAGAATGGAAGTCTCTAAAATCCTAAGGAGGAAGCTCGTCTGTATGTCCATTGAGGTCGGCAGCAAAGTGTCTGGCAAAGTTACTGGTATAACAAATTTTGGCGCATTTGTCCTCTTGCCCGGAGGCGAAACGGGTCTTGTTCACATTTCGGAAGTTTCCAATAGTTATGTGAAAGATATTCGTGAGCATTTGCAAATGAATCAGGAAGTACTCGTTAAAGTAATTAATGTCGACCCAAGCGGCAAAATTGGTTTGTCCATTCGTCAGGCAGATGACCAAGCGCCAGCAGCCCGTCCAACCCGCGAGGGGAATTCTCGAGGTCGTAGCGGTGGTCACCACAATCAACAGAGAATGTCGTTTGAAGATAAAATGTCCCGCTTTATGAGAGACAGTGAGGAACGTTTAATGGCTTTGCGTCGCAGTGAATCCAAACGCGGGGGTCGTGGCGGTCGGCGCGGATGACAGCAGGCGAGCCTATCATTTCAGATTAGATTGTCTGTTATAGTCTTTGATAAGGGCACTCCATAGAGGAATGCCCCTTTACTTTTGTGCGCCCGGCATGGGCGTTGTCTCTACGGTGAGAGTCCGGAATGGTGAAGGTAGCAGTAGCCATTAGCTTAAGCCAAGGGTGTCCACCGTGAGGTGGAATCTGAAGGAAGGCGGCGGCAAACCTCCGACCCGAGGTTCACGAACTCCAATCGAGGCTAGCGACAGTTGGGTGAGTCTGCAAAACAAGACAAAGCCCTTGCTACCGAAGGCTGTCGAGAGTAAATGGAGCGGGTAGATGGAGGGAAAGACAACGTTCTTACCCGGGGAGGTCTGTCCGGCACGCCAGCGATGCTGGTAAGCGTTTCTGAAAGGAAACGTTGAACGGACAGAAGTCAGCAGAGGTCATACTACCTGCAAGGGGACGCCCAAGCAGGGAAGGACTGAACATGATTGTGAGGGTTGTTCATGGCAAGTTCGAGAGAGAAGCAAAGACAGCCGAATATCCCACGAGGGAGCTATCCTCAGGAGGAAGTGGTGAATCCACGGGGGACTGAGGAAGCGCCGAGTTTCTCTCCGGCACGACCCAATGAACCAGTCCGCGAGGAAAGTTGTATTGACCTGATGGAACAGGTAGTAGAGCGGGAAAACCTACTCTCAGCGCTACGCCGTGTGGAGAAGAATAAGGGAGCTGCCGGTGTCGATGGAATGGAGATAAAATCCCTTCGTCCATTCCTGATGGAAAACTGGGGGCGTATCCGAAGCGAACTCCTTCATGGAACCTACCAACCATTGCCCGTACGTCGAGTCGAAATCCCGAAGCCAGACGGTGGCGGCAAAAGGATGTTGGGAATACCAGCGGTGCTAGATCGCCTGATCCAACAGGCACTTCTGCAAGTATTGACACCCATCTTTGACCCAGAATTCTCATGGTACAGTTATGGTTTCCGCCAGGGGCGCAATGCCCACCAAGCGGTCAATCAGGCACAGATGTACATTGCCCAAGGCTACCGCTATGTTGTGGACATGGACTTAGCTCAGTTCTTTGACCGGGTGAACCACGACATGCTTATGGCACGAGTGGCTCGCAAGGCAAGAGACAAGCGAGTTCTGAAACTGATTCGTGGATACCTAAACGCAGGTGTCATGGAACACGGCGTATGTGTCTCTACCGAAGAGGGCGTTCCACAAGGCGGTCCACTCAGTCCATTACTCGCCAACATTATGTTGGATGACTTGGACAAAGAACTGACGCGACGCGGACACCGCTTCGTCAGATATGCCGATGACTGCAACGTGTACGTGAAGAGTCGCCATGCAGGAGAAAGGGTCATGGAAAGTGTGCGCAGATTTGTGGAAGAGCGACTCAAGCTTAAAGTCAATGTGGATAAGAGTGCAGTAGACCGACCGTGGAAACGCAAGTTTCTTGGGTTCTCATTCACACCTAACAAAGTGCCGCGAATTCGAATAGCACCAAAGTCACTGAAGCGATTCAAGGACAAGGTCAGACAACTTACCTCGCGAAGTCGGGGACAGTGCATGGAACAAAGACTCGATTGGCTCAACGCATATCTAAGAGGGTGGGCAGGCTACTACCGCCACGCTCAGACCCGTAGTGTGTTCGAGGACTTAGACAAGTGGATACGTCACCGATTGAGAATGTGCTTCCTTAAGCAATGGAAGAAACCTAAGACAAAGCGACGAAACCTCGTCGTCCTTGGGATTCCCGAGGAATGGGCAGTCCTGATAAGCGGTTCACGCAAGGGCTACTGGAGACTCTCAAATACCCCACAAATGAATAAAGCCCTCGGTCTTGCCTATTGGCGTGACCGAGGACTGGTTAGCTTAGTTGAGCGATACGATGTGATTCGTTCCACAACATGAACCGCCGTATACCGAACGGTACGTACGGTGGTGTGAGAGGACGGGGGTTAGTCACCCCCTCCTACTCGATTGGACAGAACCGCGCGTTCGGCCATCGTTCTGGTACATGCTGTCCTGTCCATTTTTTGACTGATGCATTCTGGAGAATGTAACTGGTTTATCCAGACATTAATTGGTGGTATTCCATTCAAAATAACATGACACAAGGAGAGAATCAGATGGGGGAACCCTATTTTCTTCAGTACCAACTTTCCGACGATAGAGTTGTGATGTTGCAGTTCTCCAACATAAACGATAGGGACGGCTGCCATATCTCTCTTGATATGTACAAAGCCCAACTGGGCCCTGTTACTCAAGCTGTGATGGAACGCATTTTAGCTAAGTTTCAGGGCACAGTGTGGGGAGGATTAGACCAATCGTAATGACTATCCCGCCTCTGGCGGTATCGATAGTACGCTTCATTGAGCATCACAATCGATTGAACGTCACGATTATAAAAAGCTCGTTTCAACTGCTTGCACAGCCAATCAGGCATCGGTATTCCTCCGTCCTGAGTGTGATGTGCCTCTTGCATACGCAAAGGCAGAGTCAATGACCTCTGCTCTATCATACGCATGGATAGCTTGTCACGCGCCACTTGCAGACGAATTTACCGCTTGCAGCAAAATATCAAAGCGGCTCTGCACTTGGCGTGTTTGCACGCCAGCCTTTTCCAGTAATTCGATGGCATATGTGTTGGGGCGGTAGTCAAATTCAAAGCATACTTCACGTATGCCAGCTTGAATCAAACTCTTTGTGCAGTTTAAACAGGGCCGATGGGTTACGTAAAGCTGAGATCCGTCCACAGCAATACCTAATTTTGCACACTGCAGCAAGGCGTTTTGCTCGGCATGAATAGCGCGTATACAATGACCATCTTCCATCTTGCAACCCACATCAATGCAATGAACGTCCCCTGCTAGAGAACCATTGTAACCACTGGCCACAATTCGCTTATCGCGAACAATGACACACCCAACCGCCAATCGGGCACAGGTCGAACGAAACGACATGACTCGACTTTGTGTGGCAAAAAACTCATCCCATGACATCCTTGGTGTTTGTGTGTTCGATGAGGCAAAATTCATGGATAAGTCATCCTCTCTATAAAAATCGTCCGTTAAACCTTCAGGAAACTTGGCAGATGATGTCGGAAGATTTTATCTTGCAACCTCCTTGGTTTGACAAAATCAGCGTCATGCTCCGCCTATACTGGTCATACAAATAACAGGAAGGGGCTCGGCTCATGTCACACCTATCCCTGGTGGGAAAAGCGGATCGACCATCATCACAAAAAGCTGCGTTGGTGCGAGTGCACTGGCAACGTGCAGTATTGCTTGCTGGAATGGCTTTTGTTCTTGGACACGCTACTATTCTACACGCAGTATCACCCTTTGGTTTTGCTTTCTTTGTAATTTTGCACGAACGCGGTGGACGAGGCAGGCGATTTCCTGCCTATGCTGCAGTATTGGGAGCCCTGGCTGGTGGGGGAGTTTACGCTGCTGCTGGCATGCTTTTGCAATTTTTTATGTACCGCGCTGTGCGTCTGTATATATTGCGCAAACCGTTTGCCGATTTTCGGTTTATTCCACTGATTGCAGGCGTAGTAGCGCTCTGCAGCAAGTTGTTGTTGATTGGCACTGTCTGGACGCAGATGGATGTTCTGCTGGCTCTGGCTAATGCAGCGCTAGTCACTTTGTTGTGCCTGATTTTTATTCAGTGCATTTCCATATTCATTGGCAAAGAAGCCGTTAAATCTCTACGTCACGAACAAGTAGCGGCGCTTATCATTCTTGCTGGATCTGTAGTCATGGGTTTGTCTGATTGGAAAATACATGATGTTTCAATCGCCTCCATAGCCGTGAACTGGATGATATTAATGATAGCTTGCGGCGGTATGGGGATGGCTGCAGCAGGTGCTATTGTGTTGAGCTTACTTTCATTACTGAGTCATCAGGGCAATATGGCGGATGTAGCCATTAGTGGATTTGGAGGCTTTCTGTCGGGGCTTTTAAAGGATGCCAACCGCTTCTGGATCGGTCTAGCCTTTGTACTGTCCACTACAGTACTTGCTATGTCAACATCCAGTGATTGGCATGGTTTAGCGAATCATGCTTTAGCTGCTTCGATTGCGACAGTAATTTATTGGTTAACCCCGCGCCGTTTGCATCTTGAAGTAGCATCGTATGTTCCAGGAACATTAGAAAATCGCCAGTCAGAGCAAGATCGTGTGCGTCGTATGAATCAGTTGATGGCTGAAAAAATCGAGCAATTCGGACAAATATTCGAAGAATTAGCCGTTACTTTTGCCGATCACGGTGAAAATCCATATACTACCGCGCAACAGTTGGTTACGCACATGGTCAGTACGACAGCTGGTCAGGTTTGTTCAGGATGTGCGAGACGTGCCACCTGTTGGGATAAACAAGGTATCCAAACTTACCAGGCTATGGCCAATACCATTAGCCAAATTGAAAGCTGTCCACCTGGCAAAGCATTTCCTACTCATGATTTAAAAGAACGCTGTTGTCGGCTTGACGCTATGATGGGGGTTTTAAAATACAATCTGGATCTTACGTATCGAGATGAAAAATGGATGGCTAAATTGCACGATTTGCGTACACTGGTAGCCGCCCAACTTGGTGGAGTTGCAGCAGTTGTCCGGGCAATTACAGACGAAATTGAAGAATCCGAACGCAGTGCGCTCTCAGATGAAGAACAGATACTAGCGGCTCTTGAAAAATTAGGATTGTATGTCGACCGGGTGCATATTGTTTCGTTGGATGCCGGCAAAATTCATATTGAAGTTTTGCAACCGACTGACAGGGCATATGAAACGTCAACAAAAGTGATTGCTCCACTGCTGTCGGGTGTGGTTGGTGAAACACTCTCACTGTCAAAGCTTGATGCAAATGGTGATGGATACAGTATCTGTGTCTTTGCGTCTGCTCGCCGCTACAGTGTCCATACAGCAGTTGCTAGCGCTGCGCGAGGTGGACGAATTGTCTCTGGAGATACTCATACGGCAGTTGATTTGGGGAACGGACGCTTTGCGATTGCCGTTTCAGACGGTATGGGTAATGGAGAACGCGCACGCCGTGAGTCTCGTGCTGCCATTGAACTTCTCAAAAAACTTTTGAAAGCTGGATTTGATGAACAGTTGGCCATTCGTACAGTCAATTCCACCTTACTTTTACGCAGTCAGGATGAGATGTTTGCCACGCTCGATATGGCTTTGATAGATCTATACAGCGCCAAGACAGAATTTTTGAAAGTTGGTTCCGCACCGTCTTATATTTTGCGAGGCAATGATATTATGACCATCACTGGCGCGGGTGTACCCATTGGTATTTTGCAAGATATCGATGTTCAGGCGGTCACGGAAGATTTGCAAGATGGAGATATTCTCATTCTTATTTCAGATGGGATTTATGATGCACCCAAAGAAACTTTCGAGCCTTCTGATTGGTTGCAGCAGCAATTGCGTATGTTGAAAACACGCGATGCCCAAAGTATTGCAGACACACTTGTGGAAGCGGCAGTGCGTGCTAACAACGGTAAAATTGCTGACGATATGACAGTGGTTGTAGCAAAAGTGGGAAAGTTTGAGCCAGAATGGGCCACCATTAAGATTCCTGGTGTACAAGGCTTGCGACGTAAGGCGGACAAGCGTAGACGAGGCGCCTGACAAAGAAAGACACCCAAGTTTCAATATTTTTTGGAACTGATAAATGAATAGCTGAAATTTCATAGAGTGAGAATGTCCACACCATTGGCTGACCATACTGGTAGAAGAACCAGATGTGGAAGTCGATGGAGGTGGACGTTTTGTCTCTGGAAGCCAAGATGAAGCAGATTTTAGTGATTACAGATGGTTGTTCCAATGTTGGAGAATCCCCGATAGAAGCGGCTGCTGATGCGCGTCGTCAGGGTATCGCAGTGAATGTCATTGGTGTAGTAGAAAAAGGCGAGATGGGCGGCGCAGGGCGTGATGAAGTCATGCGTATTGCAGAGGCGGGAAATGGTATGTGCCGGATCGTTCAACCCAGCGATTTATCAGCTACTGCTCAAATGATGACACATCAGACTATGCAGTTGACCTTACAGCAAGCGGTTAATGCAGAATTGAAATCGGTTCTCGGAAAAACGCAGGAGGAACTTCCGCCTGAAGAACGTGCTCGTGTGACTTCTGTGGTAGACAAATTACAGGAAGAACTGCATCTGGATTTAATAGTACTCATTGATACGAGCGCTAGTATGAAACACAAAATGGACATGGTACGCGAGGCTGTGCGGGACTTATCTTTTTCGCTCAGCGCCAGAATGGGTTCTTCACGAGTGGCAGTCGCTGTTTTTCCAGGACAACGGGGAAATTGGGTAGAGACGGTGCAGACTTTCTCTGCTACTCTTGACCCCAAAGCATTAGAGCGTTGCTATGTAGCGAGTGGAGGTACACCTACGGGTCCGGCTATTCGTCATGCTTTGCAGTTGTTTCAGGAAAAAACGGAAAGTGGAATTGATGAGCAATGGGCGGCGCTTGACTAATGGTGACCCGCCTGCTGCAGCCAGGCCAAGTGCTTGTTGGTAAATGGCAAAAAAACAGTTATCGTATTCTCCAGCCGCTTGGGCAGGGAGCAAACGGTGAAGTCTATCTGGCGCAATCTATCATGAACAAGCAGGAAGTGGCGCTTAAAATCAGCAGTAACTCGCATGAAATCGCAGGTGAATGGCGACTACTCAGACAACTTTCCGCAGTAAGTCACGCTTTGCCGAAACCGATTGAACTAGATGATGCACAGCATGCACCACTGTACTTTTACAGTATGGAACGTATTGCCGGACAGCCGCTGACAAAAGTTCACCAGCATCTGCGCCAGACGGAAATCGATCGATTATTTGCTGCCTATCTTCAGGTTTTACATGAGTTTCACCAGGCTGGATTCGCTTTTTCTGATGTCAAACCAGAAAATTTATTGGTTGAAAGCGGGACGGATGGCAGGTTGCAAGCGCGTGTGGTTGATATAGGCGGTGTCAGTGCCTTTGGTCGATCCGTTCGACAATACACGCCAACAAGTGATCGTGCCTATTTCGGCTTAGGTACGCGTTCAGCCGACGCGATGTATGATTTGGTAGGGCTCTCGCTGGTTTTTCTTCAGTTGCAACAACCATTGCCTGTTCATCGCATGGGTCGTGTGGAAGATCGCCAGCGCTATGTTTTTACAGCACTGCAACTTATGCCTAAAACGAGAAGAAAAACAGTCATTGACGCTATTTTGCATGGCCAGGTGCAATCGGCGGCAACTGCGCTTTCTCTGTTTCATTCAGCTAAAAGCAACAAGAAGAGACAAACCATGCCAAAGCCTGCTCGGCAGAAAAAGTCAATGGCTACTTCTCCATCACCGCGATCGAAAAAAAAGAAATGGGACTGGACAGAGCGCCTGATGTGGTTTTCTTTGACGACGGCGGCGATTGCTACACTTGCGGCCTGGACGGTATTTTTACTATGATGAAGCAAATTGGGCGCGTGGTTCTGAATGCGGTTTGCAGATAAGGATTGAGCCGCTGCGATGAGTCAAGGTGGATTATGCGGAAATCATCAGTAGTTTCAGTACATGAGTTTTTGCAAATATGGCTCAGCATGGCGAAGCAAAAAAAGCTTCAAAGAGTTCTTGTTGCCTGCTCAGGCGGTGTGGATTCTGTAGTGCTTTTGCGAATGCTAGCCAGTTTGCAATCTTCCCTCTCTTTGCAGTTGGTGGTAGGGCATGTCCATCATGGATTGCGCGAAACGGCTAATCGTGACGCCCGCTTTGTTCAGGAATTGGCTGAACAGCTTCACTTGCCAGCTGAGATAGAGTATGTCCACTTGCAAGACATCAGCATTCAACATCGGCGCGGTACGGAGGCGGACGCTCGTCATTTACGCTATCAGGCTTTGCTTCGCATGGCAGAGAAATATCAATGTGATGCGATTGCCGTTGCTCACCATGCTGACGATCAGGTGGAAACGGTATTGTGGAGATTGTTGCGCGGCGCTTATTTGTCGGGGTTGCAGGGAATGCAGGCTGAGTCAGTTGTTCCACAAAGCCATATGCGCTTGCTCCGGCCACTTCTCTCTTTTTCCAAGCAAGCTATTGAGAAAACAGCTCAACAAAACGGATGGTCCTGGGTTGAAGATGAAAGCAATCAGTCGCTTCGCTTTCTTCGCAATCGTTTGAGGCAGCGTGTGTTGCCAGAACTTCGCGCTATTGAACCCAATGTTTCAGAGATAATTGGACGTTTTACAGCAATGGTTCGTGAAGAAAATGATTGGCTGAATGATTGGGCCAAACAATTATTCAATACGTATATTACATATGACGAGACTTTATCAGCGTATCATTTGTCTACAAATCAATGGATAGAGTTGCCGATTCCTTTACAAAGAAGGGCAATTCACCTACTATTGACATGTTTTCCGACGGAAATCAATTGGACTGCGCGCCACGTGGAAGATCTGCGGAAATTGGCCAGCAGCAAAGATCCGTCGGCTGGCATTGATTTGCCGGGCGGATTTTTAGCGTGGCGTATTTATTCTCAATTGTGGGTGGGCCCTCGACCTCGTTTCTTGAACACTAAGCGGCAAACTGTTCGGGAAGTCCTTCTCAACGAAGGAGAGTGGGCTGATGAGCTTGGATGGATTTGGCGTCTTACACGTCATCATATATCAAACTTGGTGTCAGGTAATGATTGGGGATGGACGGTTCATTTACCGCCAGAAATCCATTCGTTGAGCATTGAAGACTGCAATCGAAGCTGGCGTGTCAAGACACGGGTCGGATCGAAAAAAATTCAGGACTTGATGACAGATAGTAAGTTGCCGAAAATGTTGCGAGCTGCCTGGCCAGTTGTAAAAGCTGGCGACTGGCTGTGGATTCCAGGTTTGTATAGCTCATCGCGAATTCATTCAAAGGATGCAGAGATTGCCCGTTGGACCTTACAAACCATTCCGCCCAAACATGTGCAAAGTTTGTTGCAAGCTGAGGAATGCAGAATTTTATGGAGAAGGGACAAGGAGGAGTAGATTTTCTGTCATGCAAAAAGACCTAGAGAGCATACTGTTCGATGAAGAGCAAATTCAACAGCGCATTCAAGAGTTGGGGAAACAGTTAGCTGTCGAGTACAATGAGAAAAATCCGCTTTTTATCTGTGTCCTCAAAGGCGCAGTGCTCTTTATGGCGGATTTGATTAAGCGGGTAGATGTTCCGCTTGAAATTGATTTTATGGCAACCTCCAGTTATGGAGATGCCTCAAAATCATCAGGTGTTGTGCGTATTTTAAAGGATCTTGACAGACCTGTGGAAGGTCGGCATGTGGTAATTGTCGAAGATATTGTGGACTCTGGTTTGACACTGCGCTATTTGCGCGAAACCCTCTTGCATCGAAAGGCAGCATCTGTGAAAATTGTTTCGCTGTTTGACAAACCGGAGGGCAGGCAAGTGGACATTGAACCGGATTGGTTTGGTTTTCGTGTACCCAATGCTTTTATTGTAGGATATGGACTGGACTATGCTGAACGCTATCGGAATCTGCCTTATGTAGGCATTTTAAAAGCCGAGATTTATCAGGAGTCATGACGTTCAACAGATCTGTCACAAAGGATTCATGGCCTCCTTCCGCTCTGCTGTTGTCTATTCAGTCCTTATGGTACAATATTCCCGCCATGACCGAGAGGAGGTAAGGCATGAACAGGTTTTACCGCAGCATTGTTTTCTATGTGCTGATTTTGCTAGCCATCGTCGGAGTGGTGGACTTTCTGACAAATTCAAGCCGCCCGCAATCGACGATAGCCTATAGCCAATTTGTGAGCGATATCAAATCGCATGAAATTTCCGGTCCGGTTTATGTGACTCCAGATGGGCTAACGCTTACCATTGACGGTACGCTCAGTGACGGAAAGAAGTTTTCTACCAGGGGTCTGAATGACGATAACGTCTATCCTCTTCTGGAAAATAATAAAGTCGACTTCTACGTCAATCAGCAACCAAAAGAATCTGTTTGGATTCAATTTTTAACTTCCATTATTCCGTTTGTCTTTGTTTTTGTCATTATGTTCTTCCTGTTTAATCAGGCACAAGGCGGCGGCAGCCGAGTCATGAACTTTGGCAAAAGCAGGGCAAGACTTTACACTGAGGAAAAACGTCGCGTTACTTTTCGTGATGTAGCTGGTGCGGATGAAGAAAAGGCTGAATTGGAAGAAATTGTAGAGTTTCTTAAAGATCCCAAACGCTTTTCACAACTCGGTGCCCGCATTCCCAAAGGTGTACTTCTGGTAGGGCCGCCTGGTACGGGTAAAACTTTGCTGGCTCGTGCGGTTGCGGGAGAAGCTGGCGTTCCCTTTTTTAGTATTTCAGGTTCTGACTTTGTAGAAATGTTTGTCGGTGTCGGTGCATCACGTGTGCGTGATTTGTTTGAAACTGCCAAGAAAAACGCACCTTGTATCATTTTTATTGACGAAATTGATGCAGTTGGACGTCATCGTGGAGCAGGTCTCGGTGGCGGTCATGATGAACGTGAACAAACACTCAACCAATTGCTTGTAGAGATGGACGGTTTCTCGGGAAATGACGGCATAATTATTATTGCTGCCACCAACCGTCCAGATATCCTCGATCCAGCGCTGCTGCGTCCAGGCCGTTTTGACCGCCAGATTGTGGTCAATCGTCCTGATGTAAAAGGCCGTGAGGAAATTTTAAAGGTGCATGCTAGAAACAAGCCGTTTTCTTCTGATATTCGCTTGGATGTGATTGCTAAGCGGACACCCGGGTTTACAGGAGCCGATTTGGAAAATGTCCTCAATGAGGCAGCACTATTAGCGGCTCGCAAGCGAGAAACCCGCATTACCAATCGCGATATTGATGAAGCGATTGACAGAGTGATGGCTGGCCCGGAAAAACGCTCGAGGGTGATTAGTGAACATGAGCGTAAACTGGTAGCCTTCCATGAAGCTGGGCATGCAGTGATTGGCTATTATGTGCAGGCTGCGGACACAGTTCATAAAGTCACCATTATTCCCCGCGGAATGGCGGGTGGGTATACGGTTACCTTGCCTAAGGAAGATCGTTATTTCATGACACGGCAGGAGATGTACGATCGCATCTGTGGATTGTTGGGTGGTCGAGTCGCGGAAGAGATTGTTTTAGGCGAAATTAGCACAGGTGCATCCAACGATTTAGAGCGAGTTACGGAAATTGCTAGGCAAATGGTGACTCAGTATGGTATGAGCGACAAACTTGGCCCCATGCAATACGGTAGCCGTCAAGGTCAAGTCTTCTTAGGCAAAGACCTGTCGTCAGAAGCCAATTATAGTGACAGAGTTGCCTTTGAGATTGACGAAGAAATGAAGCGGATAGTTGAAGATTGTCATGAGCGCACTCGCAAGATTTTGACGGAACGTCGAGATCGGCTGGATGCTTTGGCCAATCTTCTCCTGGAAAAAGAGACGATTGATGAATTTGAGATTCGGGCCATTATGGAAGGCAAATCACCAGAAGAGGTAATAGCAGAACAGAATAAAGACCTCTAGATAATAGATGGCAAGGGAAAATGCGTTTTGAAGAAAAGCAGCATTGACAGGAGATTCTAACGACAACCCTCTACATGGGGGTTGTTCGTCATTCTAGGAGGTTTAAACATGAAAAGCGCACCTGACCAGTTAGTGAGGGCAACGATATTGAATGGTCGTGGTCGTGCTCTGGCATGCGTTACGACGAACGTTGTCAATGAGATGCAGGGTCGACACCATACTTGGCCGGTGGCCACGGCTGCATTAGGAAGAACAGCAAGTATTGCCCTCATGATGGGGCAACAATTGAAAAATGAAGAGCGTCTGACACTTCGTATTGATGGAGACGGTCCGCTTGGACGCATTCTCGTAGATGCGGACGCTTTTGGCAATGTGCGGGGATACGTGGACAATCCGTTTGTTGATTTGCCAGCCAATTCAAAAGGTAAGTTGGATGTTGGCAGAGCTGTTGGCAGAGGTACTCTCTATGTTACACGAGATACCGGTTTGAGAGATTATTATACAGGTTCGGCAGCTATCCAGACAGGTGAGATTGCAGATGATTTCACTTATTATTTTGCTGTATCCGAACAGACGCCCTCTGCTGTGGGAGCAGGGGTACTCGTTGGGACAGACAATCGTGTTATCTGTGCAGGCGGGTTTCTCTTGCAATTGCTTCCCGGGCATGAAGAAAATGACATTGAAAAGCTGGAAGAACGGTTGTCTTCTATGCAAAGTGTAACTGACATTCTACAAACAGGTAAGAGTGCAGAAGAATTACTTTATTTGCTCGATCCCGATGCACACTTGCTCAATCGAGTAGCTGTACAATTTGCTTGTAACTGCTCTCGTGAACGATTTGCGGCAGCAATGAAAAACCTCGATGTCTCAGAACTCCGCAGTATGATGGAAGAAGACAAAGGAGCAGAAGCGGTTTGTCATTTTTGCGCTGCAAAATACTTTTTTGGCGTAGAAGAGATAGAAGGCTGGATTGCTGAACAACAGTCCTAAATTTATCGAGCCTGCTATCGCGTCTTCGCTTGCGTGGAGTGTCATTGGAAAGAAGGGTAACACAGTGCGTACAAAAGTGATGGGGATTTTGAATGTAACACCTGACTCTTTTTCTGACGGGGGATTTATTTTTCCCCGACTGATGCGCTGAACCATGCGTATCGCCTGGTTGAAGAAGGCGCAGACTGGTTGGACGTGGGTGCCGAAAGCACGCGACCAGGTCACCAATCCGTTACATCTGAAGAGGAATGGCGAAGATTGCAGCCTGTACTCAAAGATCTTGCGCTTCATTGTCCGATTCCCATTAGTGTAGATACGTATAAACCTGAGATAGCGGCACGTGCTCTTGAATGCGGCGTGAGCGGTATCAACGATGTTTGGGGTGCCCTGCACCATAAAGAGATGCTACAAGTAGTCAGTGACGCCAACTGTATTTATTTTTGGATGCATAACCGAGACAGCCGACCTTTAGGGAATGGTCTCGCAGAACTTCTTCAGGAAACACGGTCTGGTATAGAACGCTGCTTATCTGCAGGTATTGCGAGAGAACGTCTGGTCATAGATCCGGGAATAGGTTTTGCTAAGGATACCCATCAAAATCTATCTGCTTTGCGAATTTTGCCGCATTATACAAAACTGGGTCAATCCGTTTTGCTCGGTGTCAGTCGGAAACGATTTATTGGAGAAATTCTTTCGGCAGATGTATCCGATCGATTAGAAGGAAATCTGGCTATTGCTGCATATGCAATAATGGAAGGTGTGGAATACTTGCGCGTCCATGACGTGAAGGCGACTGTGCGCGTTTGTCGGATGCTTGAGGCTGTACAAGACAAGGAGGACGATGGGCAGCAAAATGGTCCATGAGGTATTTATAGCCCTGGGTTCCAATCAGGGTAGGAGAATTCACCATTTACAACGAGCTGTAGAAGCTCTTACCTGTTTATCAGAAGGGCCAGTACGTTGTTCTTCAGTATATGAGACGACCCCGGTTGGATATCTTGAACAGCCAGATTTTCTGAATATGGTGATGTCTATACAAACATCACTGGAACCTTTGCAATTGCTTCAAACCTTACATGAAATAGAACAGAACGAGGGGCGTGTGCGAGCGATACAGAACGGACCGCGTACGCTTGATTTAGATATTCTCCTTTATGATAATTTGTCTGTATGCTATCAAATGTTGCAGATTCCTCATCCGAGGATGTGGGAAAGAGGTTTCGTCATCATTCCACTGGCAGAGTTAGTTCCGCAAAGGCGCGGTCTTGGAGGAGTAACGCTGGCTGAAATGGCCGAAAACCTTTCGGAAAGTGGGGTTGAATATGTCGGACACATTTGGTAGACGAATTCGCGCTTATCGCAAGCTGAAATGTTGGACACAAGAAGAGCTGGCCAAAGAATTAGGAGTTTCCCTAACGATTGTTGGATCATTAGAAAGAGGGACGCGTCAACCGAGTCAAGAAATGATACATAAACTGGGTAATGTTTTGGATGTTACAGAGGAAGAACTTTTGAGTGATAAAATGAGCCTCTCGCCCATAAAAGATAACAGATAAGCATATGTATACGCTGTCTGGTACGCATTGACAAGCCTCAGGAGCGTATCTATAATTGCCACTAGACATTGTGTCCGGAATGGGTTTACAGAGCACTGCCGGTGTCCCCGGTGGTGCTCTATCCCATATATTGTGCGAAATGGCTTGGAGAATTCGCGTCTGTACATCGGCACTTGTCGGCAAAAAGGAGCGATATTGCTATGGCAGAAAAAGAAGTTCTTTTGACTCCCGAAGGGTTGCGAAAACTCGAAGAAGAACTGGAACAGTTAAAAAGCGTGAAACGCCGTGAAGTGGCAGAACGCATCAAACTGGCCATATCGTATGGAGATATCAGTGAGAATTCGGAATATGAGGACGCTAAGAATGAACAGGCGTTTATTGAAGGCAGAATCATGACTTTGGAAAAGATGCTTCGCAATGCGCGAATCATCAATGAAGATGAGGTCGATACCAACTCTGTATCCATTGGCTCAACCGTATTGCTTAGAGATATGGAATTTAATGAAGATGTGGAATATACCATCGTTGGTTCGGCAGAAGCCAATCCAGCAAGCAACAAGATATCCAATGAATCACCGGTAGGACGCGCGTTGCTTGGTAAATCCATTGGCTCTGTGGTAGATGTTGCTGTTCCTGCAGGAACCATCAAGTTCAAAATTTTAGAAATTCGCCGTTAAAGCATTGGTCTCATGAGTGGGGTATCCATGAAATGGCTGTGTTTTAGTTGTCTTAGAATCACTAAAACATGTTTGCAGTTGGCATAACCATGCGCTCTTTTATGAAAAATGGCGAGGGAGAATTTCCCTCGTCTTTCCGTGCAGGAGGAATGTTTGAATGGATGAGTTCGATTTAATGAGTGTCCGTTTGGAAAAATTGGACGAGTTGCGAAACAAAGGTGTCTATCCATATGGCCATCGATATGATGTTACTCACCATGCGAGCGATATTTTAAATGCCGCAGGCGAGAAAAGCAAAGAGGAATTGGAAGAAATGTCGATGCGTGTTCGGATAGCAGGACGGATGATGATTCGCCGCGGGCATGGCAAAGCTTCTTTCGCCGTAATGCAAGATCGGACAGGTAGTATTCAAATTTATGCCAAGCAAGATGTGCTCGGGGAAGAAGGATACGAAATTTTTCAGTTGCTCGATCTCGGTGACATCATAGGTGTTGAAGGTACAGTATTTCGCACCAATCGCGGTGAAGTGACAGTGCTTTGTCAGAAACTTGATGTGTTATCTAAGGCTTTGCGCCCATTGCCTGAGAAATGGCATGGACTTAAAGATGTTGAA
Source organism: Alicyclobacillus sp. TC (assembly GCF_016804365.1). NCBI lineage: Bacteria > Bacillati > Bacillota > Bacilli > Caryophanales > Alicyclobacillaceae > Alicyclobacillus > Alicyclobacillus sp. TC. Next base: position 154,157 of record NZ_CP044434.1, read on the forward strand.
ACGCGTTATCGGCAAAGATATCTTGACCTGATTGTCAATCCAGAAATTCGCGACACTTTTATGGCGCGATCAAAAATTATTCAAGCGATACGTGAATATTTGGATAAAGAAGGATTTCTGGAAGTGGAAACACCTACTTTGCATACTGTGGCCAGTGGAGCACATGCACGACCTTTCCACACGCATCATAATGCACTCGATATACCACTTGTATTGCGCATTGCGCTTGAACTTCATCTAAAACGGTTGATTGTTGGTGGTTTGGAGAGAGTTTATGAAATAGGTCGTGTATATCGAAACGAAGGTATTTCCACACGCCACAATCCTGAATTCACTATGCTTGAGCTATATCAAGCGTATGCAGATTTTCATGATATCATGGATTTAACTGAGAATTTAGTGCGACATGCCGCATCAGCCGTACATTCAACATTAGATATTACGTATGGAGAATATACCATTCATCTTCAAGGGCCGTGGCGGCGCGTACATATGGTTGACGCAATCCGTGAACAGACAGGCGTAGATTTCTGGCCCGTTCACGATTTGGAGACGGCGCGGCAGTTAGCTCATGAACATCATATTCAAATTAGTGACGAAATGAGGTATGGTCACATTGTCAACGAATTTTTTGAGCAACGTGTAGAATCCACGTTGATTCAGCCAACGTTTGTCTATGGGCATCCAGTGGAGATTTCTCCCCTTGCAATCAAGAATAAAGAGGATGAGCGATTTACCGATCGTTTTGAATTGTTTATTGTGGGTCGAGAGCATGGCAACGCATTCTCAGAATTAAATGATCCGCTGGATCAAAGAGACCGTTTTCTGAAACAAATGGAAGAACGGGCCGCTGGCAATGAAGAAGCGCAAGAATTGGATGAAGATTTTTTGCTGGCACTCGAACAGGGTATGCCACCAACAGGAGGGCTCGGCATCGGGATAGACCGTTTAGTGATGCTCTTGACGAATCAGCCTTCCATTCGAGATGTTCTCTTATTTCCTCTCTTGCGTGAACGACGCGATGAGCGCTCCTAAATATCTTATAGTGCATAGATCAACATGGCCTGCTTATAGCAGGTCAATATTTTGTGTGGAAAAAAATACATGATTATTTTTTTGGAAAAGGGGTTGCAAAAAAGTTCGGAGGGAGGTAAGATAGTCGCTGTCGCTGCAAGAGGGGACGCGAAAGAGAGCCTTGGCAGCGAGAGAACCTTGAAAACTAAACACGCACAAGAATCACCAAACGCCAGAGAAGAAGTGCCCGAGCTCGAGAGAGCGAGGGAGAAGGAATTAGACATTGAGAGTTTGATCCTGGCTCAGGACGAACGCTGGCGGCGTGCCTAATACATGCAAGTCGAGCGGGTATCGAAAGATACCAGCGGCGGACGGGTGAGGAACACGTGGGGAATCTGCCTAACAGACCGGAATAACGCCTGGAAACGGGTGCTAAGGCCGGATAGGCGCATGGGGCGCATGCCTGATGCGGGAAAGGATGCTACGGCATCGCTGAGAGAGGACCCCGCAGCGCATTAGCTAGTTGGTAGGGTAAAGGCCTACCAAGGCGACGATGCGTAGCCGACCTGAGAGGGTGACCGGCCACACTGGGACTGAGACACGGCCCAGACTCCTACGGGAGGCAGCAGTAGGGAATCTTCCGCAATGGGCGCAAGCCTGACGGAGCAACGCCGCGTGAGCGAGGAAGGCCTTCGGGTTGTAAAGCTCAGTCAAGGGGGAAGAGCGGCAAGGAGAGGGAATGCTCTTTGCGAGACGGTACCCCGAGAGGAAGCCCCGGCAAACTACGTGCCAGCAGCCGCGGTAATACGTAGGGGGCAAGCGTTGTCCGGAATCACTGGGCGTAAAGGGTGCGTAGGCGGTTCTGCAAGTCTGGGGTGAAAGGCCAGGGCTCAACCTTGGGAATGCCTTGGAAACTGTAGGACTTGAGTACTGGAGAGGCAAGGGGAATTCCACGTGTAGCGGTGAAATGCGTAGAGATGTGGAGGAATACCAGTGGCGAAGGCGCCTTGCTGGACAGTGACTGACGCTGAGGCACGAAAGCGTGGGGAGCAAACAGGATTAGATACCCTGGTAGTCCACGCCGTAAACGATGAGTGCTAGGTGTTGGGGGGTACCACCCTCAGTGCCGAAGGAAACCCAATAAGCACTCCGCCTGGGGAGTACGGTCGCAAGACTGAAACTCAAAGGAATTGACGGGGGCCCGCACAAGCAGTGGAGCATGTGGTTTAATTCGAAGCAACGCGAAGAACCTTACCAGGGCTTGACATCCCTCTGACGATACCAGAGATGGTAGGTCCCTTCGGGGCAGAGGAGACAGGTGGTGCATGGTTGTCGTCAGCTCGTGTCGTGAGATGTTGGGTTAAGTCCCGCAACGAGCGCAACCCTTGACCTGTGTTACCAGCACGTAGAGGTGGGGACTCACAGGTGACTGCCGGCGCAAGTCGGAGGAAGGCGGGGATGACGTCAAATCATCATGCCCCTGATGTCCTGGGCGACACACGTGCTACAATGGGCGGCACAACGGGAAGCGAGAGAGCGATCTGGAGCGAACCCCTGAAAACCGCTCGTAGTTCGGATTGCAGGCTGCAACTCGCCTGCATGAAGCCGGAATTGCTAGTAATCGCGGATCAGCATGCCGCGGTGAATCCGTTCCCGGGCCTTGTACACACCGCCCGTCACACCACGAGAGTTGGCAACACCCGAAGTCGGTGGGGTAACCCGAAAGGGGGCCAGCCGCCGAAGGTGGGGTCGATGATTGGGGTGAAGTCGTAACAAGGTAGCCGTATCGGAAGGTGCGGCTGGATCACCTCCTTTCTAGGGAAGAGAGAGGGGTTTGGTGGAGAGGCGTGCGTGTTTAGTTTTGAGGGTTCTCGGGAGAGAACTTAGCGAAAGCTACTTATGCCTTGAGAGAGGGATAAGCTCGAAGGACCTTGAGAACTGAATCAGCAAGAGGGAAGAAAGGTGAAGGTAGAAAGGGCGCACGGAGGATGCCTAGGTGCCAGGAGCCGAAGAAGGACGGGGCGAACACCGAAATGCCTTGGGGAGCTGTACGCGAGCGAAGATCCAGGGATGTCCGAATGGGGGAACCCACCGGTCGTGATGGGCCGGTACCGCTATCTGAATGTATAGGATAGACGGAGGGAACCTGGGGAACTGAAACATCTCAGTACCTGGAGGAGAAGAAAACAAGAGTGATTCCGCAAGTAGTGGCGAGCGAACGCGGAAGAGCCTAAACCATGATGGTGGAGAAGGGGACCCCCGTTGCCATCATGGGGTAGAGGGGATGCGCAGCCAGGCAGGGTCTTGCCTGGGCCGAAGGAGACAAGGGAGCCAAACGACATGGGAAGGTCGGCCAGAGCGGGTGAGAGCCCCGTAGGCGAAGCTTGTCGAGGGAGGTAGCGCAGGCCCCAAGTACCGCGGGACACGAGGAACCCCGTGGGAATCAGGGAGGACCACCTCCTAAGGCTAAATACTCCCTGGCAACCGATAGCGGAGAGTACCGTGAGGGAAAGGTGAAAAGAACCGCGGGAGCGGAGTGAAAGAGAACCTGAAACCGTGTGCTTACAAGCAGTCGGAGTCCGAAAGGATGACGGCGTGCCTTTTGTAGAATGAACCGGCGAGTGATGGTGATGAGCGAGGTTAAGGCAGGGAAGCCGGAGCCGAAGCGAAAGCGAGTCTGAAGAGGGCGAGAAGTTGATTGCCATCGACCCGAAACCGGGTGAGCTACCCCTGGTCAGGGTGAAGTGCGGGTAACACCGCATGGAGGCCCGAACCCACCGGCGTTGAAAAGCCGGGGGATGAACTGGGGGTAGGGGAGAAATTCCAATCGAACCCGGAGATAGCTGGTTCTCCCCGAAATAGCTTTAGGGCTAGCGTCACGGATGAGGGACGGAGGTAGAGCACCGATGGGGTGCGGGGCCCGACCAGGGTTACCAAGCTCCGTCGAACTCCGAATGCCGTTTCATTGAACCGTGGCAGTCAGACTGCGAGTGCTAAGATCCGTAGTCAAGAGGGAAACAGCCCAGACCAACAGCTAAGGTCCCCAAGGGTGGTTAAGTGGGAAACGATGTGGCGGTGCATAGACAACCAGGATGTTGGCTTAGAAGCAGCCATCATTGAAAGAGTGCGTAATAGCTCACTGGTCGAGTGACGCTGCGCGGAAAATGTAACGGGGCTAAACCACACACCGAAGCTATGGCTGTGGGAAGACCACAGGGTAGGGGAGCGTTCCATAAGCGGAGAAGCCTTCTTGAGAGGGAAGGTGGAGGTTATGGAAGTGAGAATGCCGGTATGAGTAGCGAAAAGAGGGGTGAGAATCCCCTCCGCCGAAAGCCCAAGGTTTCCTGGGGAAGGATCGTCCACCCAGGGTTAGTCGGGACCTAAGGCGAGGCCGAGAGGCGTAGTCGAAGGAGAACGGGTTGAGAATCCCGTACCAGATGGATTTGCATGACTGAAGGGGTGACGCAGGAGGCTAGAGCGAGCGGCCGGATGGAAGAGGCCGTCCAATCCGCAAGGGGGTCGCGCAGGGAAAACCGCGCGGCGAGAACTCTGAGCGGTGATGGGGAGGGAAGAAGAGTACCGAAGCGCTCGAGGTCACACTGCCAAGAAAAGCCTCTAGGGAGAATGCATCTGCCCGTACCGGAAACCGACACAGGTGGGCGCGTGGAGAACACGGAGGCGCGCGGGAGCACTCTCGTTAAGGAACTCGGCAAAATGGCCCCGTAACTTCGGGAGAAGGGGCGCTCTGAAGAAGAGCCGCAGTGAAAAGGCCCAAGCGACTGTTTAGCAAAAACACAGGTCTCTGCGAAGCCGAAAGGCGAAGTATAGGGGCTGACGCCTGCCCGGTGCTGGAAGGTTAAGAGGAGGGGTGAGGGCGAGAGCCCGAAGCTCTGAATTGAAGCCCCAGTAAACGGCGGCCGTAACTATAACGGTCCTAAGGTAGCGAAATTCCTTGTCAGGTAAGTTCTGACCCGCACGAAAGGCGTAACGACTTGGGCGCTGTCTCAACGAGAGACCCGGTGAAATTGTAATACCTGTGAAGATGCAGGTTACCCGCGGCTAGACGGAAAGACCCCGTGGAGCTTGACTGTAGCTTGATATGGGAGACGGGCATGTCATGTACAGGATAGGTGGGAGACACAGAAGCATGGGCGCCAGCCTGTGTGGAGTCGATGTTGGGATACCACCCTTGAGATGCTAGTCTTCTAACCTGGCACCCTGAATCGGGTGTGGGGACAGTGTCAGGCGGACAGTTTGACTGGGGCGGTCGCCTCCTAAAAGGTAACGGAGGCGCCCAAAGGTTCCCTCAGCGCGGATGGAAACCGCGCGGGGCGTGTAAAGGCACAAGGGAGCTTGACTGCGAGACGGACAGGTCGAGCAGGGACGAAAGTCGGGCTTAGTGACCCGGTGGCACTGCGTGGAAGGGCCATCGCTCAACGGATAAAAGCTACCCCGGGGATAACAGGCTGATCTCCCCCAAGAGTCCACATCGACGGGGAGGTTTGGCACCTCGATGTCGGCTCATCGCATCCTGGGGCTGAAGTCGGTCCCAAGGGTTGGGCTGTTCGCCCATGAAAGCGGTACGCGAGCTGGGTTCAGAACGTCGTGAGACAGTTCGGTCCCTATCTGCCGTGGGCGGAGGATACGTGAGAGGGTTCGTCCTTAGTACGAGAGGACCGGGATGAACCGACCGCTGGTGGACCAGTTGTTCTGCCAAGGGCACAGCTGGGTAGCCAAGTCGGGGAGGGATAAGCGCTGAAAGCATCTAAGCGCGAAGCCTGCCTCAAGATAACGTATCCCATTCCGTCAAGGAAGGAAGACCCCTTATAGACGATAAGGTAGATCGGTCCGGCGTGGAAGCGTCGTGAGGCGTGGAGCGGACGGATACGAATCGGTCGAGGCCTTCACCAAGGAAAATCCCTCTTGCTGAGACAGTTGGAAAGGAAAGAAGAGTCTGGTGACCATAGCGGAGGGGATACACGCGTACCCATCCCGAACACGACCGTGAAGACCTCCAGCGCCGAGCATACTTGGGGTGAAGACCCCTGGGAACCTAGGTCGTTGCCAGGCGACAGGAGTACAGGTGGCTGTTAAGTGTAGAGTTTCCCTCCTTGGGGACTCTGCCTTACAGCCTCTTTTTCTTTGCTTGGATGGTTTCCTGGCATGTAAGTTGATGAGATATCAAAATCTAAGTTTATCAGTAATATATGTTGTCAAAGTTAGTTGTAATGTGTATAATTATATTTGCCGTTTTTGAGGGCCCATAGCTCAGTTGGTTAGAGCGGCCGGCTCATAACCGGTTGGTCCTAGGTTCGAGTCCTAGTGGGCCCACCATAGAATTTTGAAACCCTTGAGAAATCAAGGGTTTTATTCATTGTATGGACGAGTGCTTTATGTTCAATAGAAGGTTTAAGAATAGTTATTTGTGATCACTGACGTAATGAAATTCTGAGCAGAAACGGTATGTCATTTCATACGATGTACGGGTGAAATGATGCGGGTCATGGAGACTCGTCGTTTTTGGGGGTTACAAGCATGTCATCAGCTGCGGCGAATCGTAAGTTTCATAAACCATTGACACAATGGATTGTAAGAAAAGATTTAGCCATTCCAAAACAGCAGGGGATGAGACAAAAACATCGTACAAAAGGATGGTTGTCATTTCATGTAGCTCAAATGCCAAACCCCTCTGCTCAGTCTGAAATTCAGTTGGATATAGAAGTTCTATTTACTTCACCTATCCGCGGTTTGTCACTTTGGGAAAGTAGCACAGTACCTGAAAGAAAAATAAAAAGATATCGTCAAGTACTCCGTAACCAAATGACAGATACAGTTCAACGAGATCTATCCGAAGAGGTTTATTCTATTTCCACACCTGTTGATGTCTCGGAAATTTTCTTAGATATTTTGCATAATGAAAGCAAACATCATGAGGGTGTTGAATTACAACAGGCGGTAGATATCGATTTTGTTGATCACATAGAACAAAGCTATAGCTTTATAGAAAATCCTCTTTTAAAATCATTTTCGTATGGTGATCGCATTCAACTCATCAATGGTGATGCTGTTATTGGTGAGGGTATTGTGATTCGCGTATTACCAGATGGTGTGTTATGGGCAGATACAAGTGGCTATGTTAGGATACAAAAAATTTCAAGCCATGATTCGATACGTAAACTATAAAATTCCTAGACGCCGAATCTCCACAATGGATTCGGCGTCTAGGATTGTGCTGTTATACTTTTTGGATGGTAATAGCATCGCCAAGATGGGTAAAGTTAATCAGGCCAGTAGAATCTGCCCAGATGAGGAAGCGGTCTTGAAAGGCAATGAAACTGCCAGTGCCATCAATTTGAGTATCACCCGCATACACTTTAATGCGATCTCCCAATGTAAATGCTCGACGCAAATCTTCAATCATGGTTAAGCACCTCCTTCACACTTCTACAGTACGCTGAGGTTTGAATGATCGAGTGGACAGAACGAACAAGTTATTCGCCGTTTTTAAAATCAACAAACTTAAAGCTTGTGTTTTTCTTGGTTCCGAGTTATAATATCATCTGTTGTCAGTTCAATATGTGCGGGTGTAGTTCAATGGTAGAACCTCAGCCTTCCAAGCTGATGGCGCCGGTTCGATTCCGGTCACCCGCTCCAGAAAAGATAAGGCTTCCGAGTTCGCTCGGAAGTTTTTTTATAGACTTTCATCGTCAACTTAGTAGAAAATATGATAAGAGTTGTCAATTGAAAAGAGAGGCAATGATCATGAAACTCGTAAGATCTGTTTGTCCCCTTGATTGTCCGGATACATGCAGCCTGTTGGTTAGTGTGGAGAATGGCAAAATTATAAAAGTCGATGGACATCCCCATCACCCTGTAACCAAGGGTGCCATATGCCAGAAAGTTCGAAAATTCCCAGAACGCATCTATCATCAAGATCGTTTGCTCTATCCAATGAAACGTACAGGACCCAAAGGTACTTTACATTTTGAACGTATCAGTTGGGATGAAGCGTATAAAGAAATAAAGCGCAAATTACAAGATGCTATTGAAACTTATGGCGCTGAATCGATTCTTCCTTATAGTTTTTACGGTAATATGGGTGTCTTGAATGCAGAAGGAATGGATAGGAGGTTTTTTCATCGACTTGGTGCAAGCTTGCTCGAGCAAACCATTTGCAATGCCGCTGGAGCTGCGGGATATGCTTATACCATGGGTGCAAACGCCGGAATTGATCCTGAAGATACCATCTACTCGAAACTGATTGTCATCTGGGGTTGTAACGTGATCAGCACCAATATGCATCAAATGTTGCTCGCGAATGAAGCTCGTAAACGAGGGGCCAAAATTGTTGTCATTGATATTCATAATAACCGTTCAGCCAAGTGGGCTGACTGGTTCATCCAGATACGCCCTGGTACGGATGCCGCTTTAGCCCTGGGTATTATGCATTTACTGATCCGTGAAAACCTTGTTCATGAGGAATTTTTAAACAAGTATACGGAAGGCTACGCTGAGCTGAAAGAACACGTGACAGATTACACTCCCGAGAAGGTTTCGGAAATCACCGGAGTGTCAGTGGAAGATCTTAGTTTACTGGCACATCTGTACGGCACAACTAGTCCATCATTCATTCGAATTGGTAATGGCCTTCAACATCATGAGAATGGCGGAATGATTGTAAGAACTATCGCTTGCCTGCCTGCTCTAACGGGTCAATGGGGGATTCGTGGAGGCGGTGCTATAAAGGGAAATAGCTATTACGCTAAATTAAATACATACGGATTACAGAGACCGGATTTGCTTCCGCAACCTCAGCCACGTTCTATCAACATGAATCAATTAGGAGATGTTTTACTCCATCCATACAAGCCGATCAAAGTTCTGTTTGTTTACAATTCCAATCCAGCTCAGGTTGCACCTGACCAAAACAAGGTGAGGAAAGGGTTGGCGAGGGAAGATCTTTTCACTGTAGTCCACGATCTTTTTCTGACAGATTCGTGTAAATATGCCGATCTCGTTTTACCGGCGACGAGTCATTTTGAGAACTTAGATTTATATAAATCTTATTGGCACTTGTATCTTCAGTTACATGAACCAGTGATTCCTCCTCTTGGTGAATGCAAATCCAACTTTACATTCTTTAAGGAACTGGCTGAAGTAATGGGTTTTACGGAGTCTTGTTTTTATGATACGGAAGAAGACATGATTGAAACGGCTCTGAGAAATGACAATAATCCATATTTACGAAACGTCTCACTCCCATCTTTACGAGAAAAAGGGTGGTTAAAACTAGAAATCCCCATAAATGATGAAATGAAACACAAGGATTTACCGACGCCGACGAAAAATAAAATTGCTCTTTATTCAGAGGCGATGAAGCTGGCAGGGCTTCCTTCTCTTCCTACGCATGTGGAATTGCAGGCAGACATCTCTTATCCGCTATATTTTGTTACTCCTCCAAACCATCACTTTTTAAATTCTACGGGGGCGAACGTTTTATCGTTAAAGAAGGCAGAGCGGCGACCATTGCTACAAATTCACCCCTTAGATGCTGAGATTCGAGGAATAGAACAAGGGCAATTCGTTCAAATTTTTAATGATCGTGGTTCAATTGTGCTTCAAGCTGAAATTACTTCAGATGTACAGCCTGGTCTGGTTGTTTCGCAAGGACTGTGGTGGGATGATGAAGTTCTTGGATACCAGTCTGTCAATGTACTTACATCGCAAAGTATCGCTGATATGGGAGGGGGAGCAACCTTCTTCTCCACACGGGTTGAAGTCATAGGACTTCAAGGTACCTAAACAATAGACCGCCCAAAGATGAGATATCTTTATTAGCGCTCTTCTATCAAAACCGAGATTGTGAAAAGCAGATGACAATCATTGCTTGTGAAGATAAAAAAGTGGGTTAGAATGACCAGATTGTAATGTTGTTGCTTCATCTGACAATTTGGCCAGATTGTGCAAACGTTGATAAGCAAGTAGGAGGATGAGTGAAACGAGCAATGCAACCACAGGCAATCCGCCAATCAGTAGGCGAAATCCCCAAATTGTGCGTACGCTTTGTACGCTTAAATGTGCGTTGTATCCACTGATGGAGAAGAAAATTGCCATGACAGCGTATTGTAACGAGAGACCAAGACGAACAAGGAAACCATTCATGCCAAGATACATGCCTTCTCTTCTGCGTCCGGTTAGTTTGGCATCGTGATCAATAACTTCTGCGAGAAGTATATTTAGCAAAACAAGAAAACCAGAAACAGGAATACCCATCATAAAACCAGTAAGAATGACGCTCCAGACAGCGTGATCGAACACTAGAGCCATAGAAGTGAAAATATAGAGAATACAGGCTAAAAATGCAGCTTTAGCGGTCGTCATTTTGACAGCCAGTCGTGCCCAGAGAAAAGATAGAGGTATGGCGACAATAAAAATACCACCTAGGAATAAAGAGCTTTGTAGACCTGTCATGCTTACCACATATTTTGTGTAAAAAGAAGATACGGATGTGCACAACGTTGTGGAAAATTGAATCGGGAAACTCGCCGATACAAAGAACAAGAATCGACGGTTTCGAAAAGTGGATGCGACAGCTTCTTTCAGATGAAAGGCGGATTCCGTCTGTCCCGAACGTTCAAAGCTTCCATACAAGGATACATAAATGGATACAAAAGCAATTCCAGCAAATAAGGCAGCTACTTTACTCCATCCCAAGCTTTCCCCAAGAGATTTCGATAGTGCGACTCCCAAAATCAGTCCGACAATTGCGAAAACTTGCTGTAAGGCGGAAACAAAGGCGCGACTTTTTTCTTCTTGATACATTTCCGGAAAGAGACTACCAGCGTTAAGAGCAACTAATGTAAAACAAAAATCAAATAGAAATGTTAGCAGAAAAAAGTAAAGTAATAGTCCATCATTGCTGACAGCTGGTGGGGAAAAAAGAAAGTAGAAAGTTAGACAAAACGGTAAACCTGATGCAAGTATATAGGGAATTCTTCTACCCAGTCGAGTATGCGTGCGGTCACTCCAATGCCCAGCTAACACGTTCATAAATGCATTTAAGATGCCATAGACAATCATTCCGTAAGAAATTTCAGTAGCAGAAACTTTTAACACTGTAACGTAAAAAAACACGGCAATCGTGCTAAAAGCGTACCATAGCATATTGATACCAAGTTGATAAGAACTATAGGCTACTTGTTTGCCTAGAGGTATTTGATGGGAATGAGTGAGATTCGCGTTAGCCATGGGCAAGCCCTGCTTTCTGTGCGTGTTGATGTTATGAAAAAGTTCAGAAAATGACTATGACTTTTGTCATTTAAAATGATAGCGCTTTCTTGAAGAGCGAAACTTTATAGAGATTAACTGAATAACGCACTCGGAAAGAAGTGCAGTTGACGGCTGGAGAGTACTTTAAAAGCTTCAGCTAGGCCATTTTTGGGCGAGCCGTGGGTTGAATTTGTGACGAGTTGTTGGTCATGCTTCAACTTTAAAGCGTAAATTTCATTTGCCTCCAGACGCAAATATTCAGAAAGCAACGGCCATTCTTCATTGTCAAACTGACTCTTGTGAGTCAAGAGGGCCGCCAATTTGTTTTCCCAAACATGAGTGATATCAACATATGTATTGGGATAGTTAGTTGCGTAGAACGCGATTTGCTGAACAGCAAATGGCTCTCCTGCTTCTGGTTTATAACAAGGGTTGCTGGAAAAAAGGACGGCTTCAGCAACCGCTTTTCCTGTTTTGATATGGTCAGGATGTGCCTCGTAAGCCATCCACGGATCTACCGTCATTACCATCTGAGGTTGTAGTTTACGGAATATGTCAACCAGTTGAGCGGTTAAATCATCCACTTGGTAAGTTCCAGCATCAGGGAAGTTGAGAAAAATCGATTCAGTCACACCTAATAATTTGGCAGCCTGTAAGCGTTCTTTGCGACGAATATGAGCAAGTTTTGTTCCCGCTACATCAGGATTTGAGGTTCCAGCTGCGCCGTCTGTTACGGTGACAAAGTGAATTTGGCATCCGTTTTGAGCAAGTTGAAATAGCGTTCCCGCAGCTCCTACTTCATTATCGTCAGGATGTGGTTCTACACAAACAAGGCTACGAATTTCCAATAAGTCAGGTAAATTCATTATAGAACGTATATTCACTCATTCACGCTCCCTATTTCGATAAGGTGAATGTTCTATTCGTCATGGCAGGCACTTTTCCTTGTGGGTTGTTGCTTGGTTTTATTGCGATGATGGATGGGATTTTCTGCAGATTAAAAAACCCAGTTGTTAGGCTGGGTTTTACTGTGTGTTAATCTCATCTAGGCGAATAGAGCGTTTGTGGATGGTATGATACCATTTTCGGTTGTTGCGTGTCAGATAGGCATGCAGCGTTACGGGTCCCCAGGTCCAGAGAAACAGAGGCACAATGGCTAACGCAAAATAAGAGCGCCAATTTTTCCTTTCCATAAATAAAGTGAGAGGTATTTGCAAGAAAAGAATGGCACTCACCACAATTAAGATATCTGAAACTGTGTTGTTGGAAATTTGGTCAACCACTCTCGTAGGTACAAGAAATTTAAGAACAAACATGAAAAGAGATGTAGCAAAAATGATGAGCGCTCGCATGGGTTGAAATAAATATAGCCCTGTATCAAATTTAATCAAGTTTCTTTCACGAATTCCTTCTTTAAGCATCTTCATCATGTACTGTTTCGCACACTGAAAATGACCTTGCTGCCATCGCAGACGTTGCCTAAATGAAGCAATAAAATCTGTAGGTTTTTCGTCGTAGACAATAGCATCATGTGCCCATATGGGTAAGACACCATGCTCTACGCAACGTACTCCAAATTCCAAATCTTCTGTAAGACCAGTAGCATTCCAGCCAATACTTTGTAACAAAGAGTAATCAATACATAGCCCAGTTCCACCTAAAGCACAGGCCAAACCAAGATTTTGTCTGGCATTTTGCCACATACGGTTATCGTACCAATATGAGACGGCAAGAGAAACTGAAACCCACGTATCAAACGGGTTTTTGACGCCGAGATAACCTTGAATGGCTTTATGCCCACGGCAAAGTTTGTCATTCATGATGTTTAGAAAATTCTTGTCTACTAAATTATCAGCGTCAAACATGACCACAGCATCATAAGGCTGGCCTGATAATTCTAATTGCTCCAGCATCCATTCAATCGCGTAGCCTTTTCCCTGATGAGTGTTGTCTGTTCTTTGATGAACAATCGCACCATGACGTTTACCGACATCAGCCGTATGATCAGTACAATTGTCGGCAATCAGATGTATGGAATAAAGATGATCTGGATAATTTTGTCTTTTGATGCTCTCTATGAGTGGACCTACAACTCGTTCCTCGTTATGCGCTGGAATAATTACAGCGAATTTTTTTTGCGGAGGAAGGAGTTCTGTCATCCGACGGTGTCGAAAACCGAATAGGGAGATTGCTAATTGGTAAAGAGCAATCACTCCAGTGATAACTTGCAAAAAGATATAAAGAATACCCAGCAGGGCGTAGAGCACGGACATGAGGAAACCTCAACTTTCTTTTGGTATCTTATCTTCCTGATTACGAAGATCTGTTTTTTGTGAATCAAGCGTTCTTCCCCATAATATCAGCAATCCGGAGATAAGAAAGTAGACAGTCTCCGTAGGGGCATATTCAAATAGATTTTCAAAAAAAGCATGCACAAGCAGAGCTACTAATCCAGCTAAACCTCCAAGTGCAAGGTATTTTTGCCTGCCTTGCGCTTTCCTAACCACAGTTTGAATGACTTCACGGATAATCGCAATATGCATCGCGCTAAAAAGTAATAAACCTACGAGACCTGTTTCTCCTAAAATTTTAGCATAATAGTTATCGGAATAAATGGAATAACCGTATGCCGATGCAATAGCGCCCCCATATTGTCCAAGTCCTACGCCAAAAAGGGGATTTCTTGACATGCGATTAAACGCAGTTTCCCAGCGCATAATTCGTCCTCCCTTGGCAGACTGAATCCAGTAGGTTGGACTCAATAAATCAGCCAGACGATGATGAATTGGAGGCAGGAAAAATAGGATTGCGCATAGGATGATAAGGAGGACAAGCAGCCGTCTGTCGTAAAAGAGACTAATCAACAAAAGACCTAGTGCTAAACCTAGCCATGCACCGCGATCGTACGTAAAAAGCAGTGTGGCTAGACAACAGAATTCACCAATCATATAGAGGATGCGTCTGCGGCGATTTTTATCCAGGCAAAACAGCCCTGCAATCACAGGTATCATAAGTTCCATGTTGGCAGCTAATTCTGCTGGAGAACCGTAGACAGAGAAGACACGTGTCCGCACATGTTCACCCACATCTACCCAACCGCTGGGAATAGGAACCTTGGTGATATATTGAAAGACCCCATCGAAACCTAGCAGAATGGAAACTACAACGCTTGTAAATATCATTTTAGGAATATCTTTCTCTTGTATGACGAAGGGCAGAAGCAGAGCAAAAAGTAAATATTCAATATTCATGCTCAGACCATCAAAAGCGACGTGTGGCAGACCCAGTTGTGAGAAAAAGAGAGCCACGCAGTAAAGGATAAACAAGCCTCCAAATTTTGACCAGGCAAAAGCCGAGAGTTTAGGAGACCGCTTATATTGATATAAACCAACTAAAGCCATGAGGCAAAGTAAAATGGTTGACCAACTATTCGCATAAGCCCTAAGAAATGAAATACTGATGGCACGATTGACAATCGGAAAAGCTGCGTATGCGTAAACGCTCCACTTGCCAAGCAGTGCTGCAGAGCGATCTAATTTCAAAAACAACGGCTGTGCAGAGTTTGCTTGTGACGACAATGGGTTCACTCCTGCATTCACAAAGAAATTCTCCTATAAGTAAACCATTTATCCCAGAGACATGCGAATACGACACATGACAAAAAGCAAAAAGGGAAGGATAAGTCACGAAAAATTCTTTATGTCAGAAATGGAGAGTTGAGGTGGCATCATGTTTGGAAAACAACTTTGTGTCGTAATGGCCACTTTTCTATTCGTCTATGGTCTCGTGTTTGGGTGGTCTGGCAAGCATTTGGCACTTGCCAATACGGTTTCTGTGGCCAATCGGGTGCAAATGGAATTTCGTGTAGCGTCAGGCAAAGATTTTAAGCGAATTGCTGGTGCTCGTATTATATTGGTGCAGTCCAATGGTTCTGTGTTGACCAGTGGTCAAACCAATACTTCCGGAGTCTGGAGGGCCGATGTTCCACTGCAGCAAGATCCACGTTTTGCAGGTGTTGAAAAGCTGGGAATCGTCACGGCTATTGCGGTTGCAAATGGTTTTAATGAAGAAGTCGTATTTGAAGTGCCAGTTAAACAGGATATGGTTCAGCCTATCATTTTAAACCCAATTCGGGGAGGACGGCGCAATGAACCGGTAGCTGTACTTGGCAATTTACATCGTAACGCGTTAGCCAAGCTCGTTTCTCGATATGCAACTCAATTAGGTCTGAAACGTCAAACCATACCGACTGAATTTGATGTGCCACCCTGGAGTCCCAATCAAAAATCTTGAGCAGGGGGGATGAGCTATGAATCGTCATGGGACTCAAATCGCAAAGTGCGGTCTAGCTGTTTTAAGTGTATTTTCCATGGGACTTATGGCACCTGTCCAGCATGTGCAGGCGCAAGTTCAATCGATTTACAATACAGCGTTGCCCTCTGTGATACGTGTAGCAATCCGGCCTTTCAACAATCCGTTTGCACCTATCTTATACGTTCAAACTATTGGTTTTGAAGAATATTGTGAAGATGTGTTGCCGAATGAATGGGTTCCTTCCTGGAATCAACAGGCGCTTGAAGCGGGTGCTGTAGCAATCAAGATGTTTGCTTGGTATTATACCCTCCATCCAACCACAGAAAATGGATGGACTTACGATGTTGATAATACTGTCAATTATCAAAAATTTGTGTATCTCAGTGGTACGCCAGCTACGGATGCTGCAGTTCGCAATACATGGAATGTAGTGTACACGCCCAACAATGGTGAAATTTTACCTCTAGAATACCGTTCAGGATGGCCAGGAAGTGCTAACTGGACCTTTGTGGGTTCTAATGTGATGTCGCAATGGGGCTCAGAATACTGGGGTTCTGTAGCCAATCTGACTTATCCACAGATCCTCAATCTCTATTATCCAGTATATACATTGAAATTTATTTAAAATTTTCCTTTTGGGAGTCAACGAAATAGGTCGAGTATTTTTCCTCTGAAGTATGGCGAAGGCGTTTGGAAGGGAAAAAATGCTGTCACATGTCATTTTTTGGGCTGCTGATGCTGGCATTACATTTGGCTTTTTATTGATTCTTGTGCGTTGGATTGGCGAAACGCAAATCAGCCAAGTAACCTATTTTAATTGGGTAGCAGGCGCCTGTATGGGGAATGTTGGAGCTAATATGCTCACATCTCAGTCCATTCTAGATGTCATTAAATATGCTACTATTCTTTTTTTCTTCTCTTTCGCTACAGTTATTGCCGCTTGGCTTTCCTTGAAAAGCAAGAAGTTTCGCGATGTGGCGAGTGGCGTACCGGTTGTTCTGTTAAAAGACGGTGAAATGATTGATGCACATTTAAAACAATGCAAAATCAATCATGACTTACTCATTCAACTGTTGCGTGAACAGGGATATTTCAATTATCGCGACATCAAATGGGCTATTTTGGAACCTACAGGTACGCTCAGCGTTCTTCCCAAAGAGGAGGGGCATATCACTTCGGAAAAAGGTCAGAATCCGTCCAGCCAAGAACGGCGGACAAACCAACATATCAAATAGATGTTAGAGAGTCCCGAGAGCCCCGTACTTTGGGGCTCTGTTCTTGTCAGCGGTTTTGAAAAAATTTGCTTGCGAGTCAAAGAAAAGATAGGTATGCTGAATTTGTTCTCAAACAAACGGTCGTTTGTTCTCTGCTGAGTAGAGCCATGGATAGTCTTGATTACTTAAATTAGGAGGTTTGCCTGTGCTGAATTTTGAATTGACTGCTGAACAAAAAGAAATGCAGAAAGTAGCACGAGATTTTGCTCAAGAACAGATTCGTCCTGTTGCAGCACATTATGATGAAACGGAAGAATTCCCCTGGGATGTTGTAAGGGCCGCCCATAAAATAGGTTTAACGACTTATCAATATCCGGAAGAGTATGGCGGCGGAGGCATTACAGACGCCATTACCCATTTGCTGATTGCCGAAGAATTGGCTTGGGGCTGTGCAGGAATTCAGACTTGTATCACAGGCAGTGGTTTGGCAGGAACAGGTATTCTTGCAACCGGTACCGAAGAGCAAAAAAGAAAATATATTGGGATGCTTTGCGATCCTAAAGAATTGCGTTTAGGAGCCATGGGTCTGACTGAGCCAGATGCCGGATCGGACGTATCATCCATGCGCACAACAGCCGTGCGTGATGGCGATAGTTGGGTATTAAATGGTACCAAGCAGTTTATTACACATGGTGGTATTGCGGATATTCATGTCATCTTTGCTCAAACTCAACCAGGTAGTGGGTGGAAAGGTATAGAATGTTTCGTGGTGGAAAAAGGTACGCCAGGTCTCTCGATGGGGCGCAAGGAGAAAAAATTGGGGGTTAGGGCATCCCACACTGCGCAGGTAGTGTTGGAAGATTGTCGTATTCCGCTAGAAAATCGTCTTTCGGGCTTGGATGGTAACGCTAAAGGTATTTCTGGCGGTTTAGGTTGCCTGATGATGTTGGATAGAACCCGTCCAGCTGTAGGGGCGGCTGCGCTCGGTGTGGCAAGAGCAGCTTATGAATACGCGTTGGAGTACGCCAAAACTCGTCAGGCGTTTGGCAAAAAAATCATCGAGAACCAAGGAATCTCTTTTAAATTAGCAGATATGGCTACAGGTATCGATGCTGCCCGCCTATTGATTTGGCGCGCAGGTTGGTTACAAAGCCAAGGCAAATCAGCGAGTTTGGAAGCTAGTATGGCTAAATTGTTTGCGGGCGATCTCGCTATGCGCGTGACGGAGGAAGCTGTGCAAATTCTAGGTGGTAATGGCTACATTCGTGAGTACCCCGTAGAAAAATGGATGAGGGATGCCAAAATATTTAAAATTTGGGAAGGCACAGCCGAAATTCAGCGCCTTGTCATTTCCCGACAGATTGCTGGCCGAAGATAAACCAAGATCATTAAGAGTCATGCTGGAGTTTATCACTTGGCAGCCGCTGCTTGCGTAGCTTCCTGCTCTGGAGCGATGATAAAGAATGCCAGTAGAAGGAAAGTGATTCCCCAGGGCAACCATACTTTGAGTGCTTGCATTTGTTCTTGTGGAGTTTTCTTAGCCATGATGTCTATGCCAATGAGCGTATATAAGAGCAGAAATATAAACGCTCCATGTCGTGAGTTGGATTCAGCTTGTGCGAACGCTGTCAAAGACGGAGACTGGCTATGCAAGCAAATCACATCCTTGTCAAGAGATTCTGGTATTGCTTTATCTTATGAGAGTCAGCCGAAAATGAAATAGGCATTGATTCAACTGGGTGAAGCTATGTCATCAGTGTGTCGCTTCAAAGTTGTAAATCCGATGCTTCTCCTATCTATATTGAAAATATTGAAATGCCTCCTAAATCCACGGAATAGCGTGGAAGGAGGCATTTATATGCTACGGATGTTTAGTTTTTCTCTTCGAAGTATTC
Organism: Alicyclobacillus sp. TC; assembly: GCF_016804365.1. Classification (NCBI taxonomy): domain Bacteria; kingdom Bacillati; phylum Bacillota; class Bacilli; order Caryophanales; family Alicyclobacillaceae; genus Alicyclobacillus; species Alicyclobacillus sp. TC. Next base: position 172,863 of record NZ_CP044434.1, read on the forward strand.
TTTTGATTTCAATTTCGTTTCCGGCAAGAAGAAGGTTCCAATAAAACAGAGAATGGCAAAAATCAATCCAACAGCAAAGAGGTGTTGAATGCCAAAAGTGAGAGATAATTTGATGGTATGCAGTAATTGGCGATAAAGCGCTTGACCGACTGAACCATAAGGGGCAAATTTTACGGCAATGGCTTTTTGAGCTTGCACAGTCAGCAAGGACTGCGGGTTAATGCTAGACAATTGGCTCGATAAAGAATGTAAGTCGGTTGGCAGGGACTGCTTAAATTTGGCAGAGAATGACTTGTCGAGGATGGAACCGAAAATGGGAGAAGCGATTACTCCACTGAGTGAGCTGACAAATTGTTGAGTTGAGTTGACAGTTCCCATCATGCTGTATGGAAAAGCGTTTTGCACCGCTACATTGAGCAGAGGCATTAAAGAACCAATACCCAGTCCAAGCACAATCATATTGATGACGACGGTTGACCAATGTGTATACAGGTTCATTTGATTGAGCAAAATTGAACCTACTACAATGATAGCTCCACTCACCCAGGCAAGTACACGATAACGTCCAGTGCGTGTCATCACTTGACCAGAAACGATACTACCGACAATGAAACTGAGCATCATAGGTGCCATTACCCAACCGCTGTCCTGAGCGTTTAGACCAACAACGCCTTGGACGTAAACGGGCAAAAACATAAGACTACCAAACATCGCCATTCCCACTAAAACACCAAGAATCAAAGACATACTGAAAATGCGATTTTTAAACAAGGTTGGAGAAAGAAGCGCATCTTCTGCTCGACGTTCCCAAATAAGAAAAATAACCAGAAAAAGAGCGCCGCCAGCAAAGAGGATAATTTCAACAGGTGATGTCCAAGCGTACTTGCTACCTGCCCAGGTAAATCCAAGTAAAATTGGCAAAAGGCCAATGACGAGTAAGACAGATCCGAGCCAGTCCACTTTAACTCGGTGTTCTGCTCGTACTTTGGGTAGTGTGAACAGAACGCCCAGAATGGCAAGCAACGCAAATGGTAGGTTGATGTAAAAGACCCAGCGCCAAGAGAAGGTATCCGTAATCCATCCACCCAAGGATGGCCCAATAATGCTGGATACCCCGAATACAGCCCCCATGACACCCATCCAACGACCACGTTCTTTAGGATCAAAAATATCTCCAACCGTTGCGCGTGGCATACTCATCATAGCGCCAGCGCCAATGCCCTGGAATGCGCGTGCCAAGATGAGTTCCATCATGGTATGGGACTGCCCAGATATGGCAGATCCGATTCCGAATACAGTGAGTCCGAATAAATAAAACGGTTTGCGGCCAAATACGTCCGATAGCTTTCCATAAATAGGAACAGTGATGGAAGAAGCCATCATATAAGCACTGAAAACCCAAGCGTAGAGTGAAAAGCCTTTTAAATCTCCAATGATGGTAGGCATAGCAGTGGAGACGACCGTTTGATCCATGGAAGAAAAAAACATGGTCAGAAGCACAGTCGCCAATGCCCACCATTTACGAGAACCAGTAATGCGGTTGGTCGTTTGCACTGCGGATGAATAGGTTGACAACAGTATCACCTCAAAATTAGGGTTTCGTCGAAAATGAATCCTGAGAAGATAGCTGATGAATTTCCATTTTTGTAGAAATTTCAGCCAGTTCCTCTAAGGCTTGAACAAAAACAACCGGATCGATGACTGTAACTTGACGCAGACAGTGTGCAAACACCTGTTCTCTCAGGTGCACTATTTTCTTCAAAATTTCTTCCCCGTCCGCTGTCAATGCAATATGAACTACGCGTCGATCGGAAGTATCACGGGTTCGTTCCACCCAACGGTGTTTTTCGAGTCGATCAAGCATGACTGTGACGGCACTCGGATTCACTTCCATCTTTTCGGCTAACTGAGAAACCGTGCAGACTTTTTGCTGATGAATGTAGTACAAGACGAACGCCTGCGTACGCGTAAGCCCTAAGTTGGCTCGTTGGACCATATGTTCACCTAGATTTTGCAGAATCATAAACAGTGATCGATCCATGGTTTGCACAAGTGCTTTCCAATCCGTTTCCAGAATAAATCCCCTCACAATTCCTTAGGACAATAAATTATATAGTATAAAATTTTCTATATCATATATTTTAATTATATAACTAAATTTTATCCAGTCAAGAACGGACTTTCTCATTTTTCTTTTAGCGCGATCACGAAAAAAAAATGGAACTCTTAGCTCCATCTAAATGTTGAGGATTCTTAAGTTAATGGGAGTGTCAATCGTCGACTAATTTACCGGGATTGAGGATGTCCAGAGGATCCAGTAAACGTTTTATTTCTCGCATCACTTCTAATGCAGTTCCGTGCTCTGCTTTTTGATAAGCGCGTTTGCCTAAACCGACGCCATGTTCTCCTGTACAAGTACCGCCTACAGACAATGCAAAATCGACCAAATGATGGGAAAGTTCTTGGGCGTGTTGTAAATCTTCTTTATCGTTAGGATTAACCATGAGGCTGACATGGAAATTACCATCTCCGACATGACCTAATATACCGCCGCGTATCTGTAATCGCCGTATCCACTCTTCCGCAAGCGATATGGCTTCAGGCAGTTTAGAAATGGGAACACAGACATCTGTGCTCATGTGTGACAAGCCAGGATAGCTACGCATTAAGGCGTAAGCGGCGTTGTGACGGGCCGTCCAAAGTTTTCGTCGTTCTTCCTCTATCCGTACAGCTGTAAATTTCAGGCAACCTTCTTCAAGGGCTATCGTTTCAGCGAGCTTAACATCCGCTAGGATACTGGAGGATGTTCCAGAAAACTCCAAAAATAGGGTAGGTGTTTCAGTGTACGCAGTGCCAAGTTGTCGATTGATAATTTCAAGATACTGTTGACTTACCAGTTCACAACGCGTCAATAAGACACCCGTACCTATGAGGCTACAGACTGTTTTGACAGCCGACTGAACACTAGAAAATTCCGCTGCTGCTGCCATGTTTTGCTCAGGAATTCCGTAAATTCTGAGCCAAATTTTGCTGAATATCCCAAGTGTACCTTCAGAACCTACAAAAAGTTCGGTCAGGTGATAACCCGAACTCGATTTGGCTGCCAGTGAGTTGGTATGAATGATTTGCCCATTTGCTAGTACCACTTCAAGTGCTTGTACGTTGTTTTTCATGCCGCCGTAACGGACAGTGGTAGTACCACTGGCGTTTGTGGCAGCCATACCACCTATTGTTGCGTCTGCACCGGGATCGACCGGAAAAAAGAGGCCAAACGGACGCAGGTAATCATTGAGGGCTTGGCGGGTGACACCAGGCTCTACGCAAACCAAAAAATCGTCTGGCCGGACTTCTAAGATGCGATTCATACGTGTCAAGTCCAGTGAAATCCCGCCTTTTATAGGTATGACATGTCCTTCCAAACTGGAACCAGCGCCAAATGCCACGATGGGGATGGAGTATTGACGCGCAAATTCCATCGTGTGGCAGATGTCTGAAAGTGATTCAGCAAACACTACTGCGTCTGGCAGATGGGGTGAATGATAAGATTCATCTTGCGCATGCGTACTGCGCACACTTTCGTTGAAGCTGACTTTGTCACGACCTAATTGATTTTGCAGCCATACCCAATCTATATTCATGGTTTCACTCACGCCTTTCTATCGAAAGAACATTCTTTTTTGAATTGACGATATAATTGCAGTGGGAGTCAGAATATTATTTGTATTTTATCGAGAGGTGATGATGATGTCGACTGCTTCGCAAGCAACAGCGCCAGCGGAAAAGCAGGGGCTGGCCATGAAAGCGCTTATTTCCATTGCGCTGGTCTGGGCGTTTGACGCTATGGACTTTTCTATTCTTACTTTCGTTTTAATTGATATTATGAAAGACTATCACGTTCCGCTGACACTTGCTGCAGCGGTTTCTTCCGCAACAACATTTGCTAGGCTTGGCGGGGGATTTTTAGGTGGGCTTTTAGGCGACGCCAGAGGTCGCAAAGTAAGCCTGCTCATCTCCATTGTCTGGTTTAGTGTTTTTGAGTTTCTTACGGGTTTTTCAATTGGCTTTACGCTGCTCTTTATTGTGCGTATTCTTTACGGCCTTGGCATGGGTTCCATGTATGCTAGCGGTACCCCGATGCTCATGGAATTGATGCCTGCCAAGTGGAGAGGATTAGCATCTGGATTAATGCAATCTGGCTTCTCATTTGGCTATATTTTTGCCGCCATTCTATATCGAGTCTGGTATAGCAGTCTTGGTTGGCACAAGTTATTCTTTATTGCCTGTATTCCGGCTTTGCTCGTAGCTCTTTACATATGGCGGGCTTTGCCTGAATCAGCCCGTTGGCAAGAAACGCAGAAAAAAACTGGCAAACGTGTTCCAGTATCAGCTCTCTTTGGCAAGGGGCGTACATGGAACACTTTGCATGCCGCCATCATTGCCATTATCGCTTTTAGTGTGACATATCCAATTAACGTGTTTTATGCCACTTTACTCAAAGAAAAAGGTCATTTTTTACCTGCTGTAATTGCAAATACTATTATTATTCTGAACGTGGCGGGTATTCTTGGCAATTTGATTGGTGGATGGGTATCTGACAAAGTAGGTCGGCGTTGGACACTCGTGGTCTCTGCTCTTGGAACGATTGCCAGTTCATTTGTCTTTTTGCACATCTCCAACCAGGCCGATCGTGATATTTTTACTTTCTTAATAGGATTTTTCTCTATTGGTGGAGTTTGGTCAGTGATTCCTACTTATCTGGCCGAACATTTTCCAACGAGTGTACGTTCAACAGGGCAAGGAACCACCTACCATTTTGGAGCGGCGCTTGGCGGAGCCGTTGTACCTCTGATTGTCTCGGCTGTCGCGCCATCCGTTGGCGGACTGGCGTCATCTATGACCTATTCAGTGGCGATTGCCTCTATCTTGGTATTGATTTTTGCCTTCCTATGGCGTGAATCAAAAGGGGAAATACTCGAATAGAAGAGGGTTCTGATTGCAAACCTGCTCTTCACAAGGAGAAGTGCAGGTTTTTTCTTTCGGCACCATTCAAAACGTTGAAACCTCGTAGTACAATTCATTTAGCCTGAATCCTCTAAATATTTTAAGAGAATATCAGGGGAAGTGCATATCTGTAGAGGCTTGAGAGTATTTTTCGAGAGACAAAGGAGGCTACATTCGGTGTACAGAGTTTCAAAAGAACATGTCATTTATCAAATGTCAGCTAAACATCCCCCAGTCCTTCGCGTACCTGATGGAAGTCGTGTTGTCTTTGAAACCTGTGATTGTTTTGAAGATCAAATTCAAAGCGAAGATATGGACTTTGGGACATTGGACTGGGAACGCATCAACCCAGCAAGCGGTCCAGTTTATGTAGAAGGAGCAGAACCGGGAGATTTGTTGTTGGTGAATATTGAACATATTCATCTTGCCCGTCAGGGTGTGATGACGACAGGTCCTGGACTAGGTGTTTTAGGGGATGAATTGCAGGAAAATGTCATCCGTGTCGTACCGATTGAAAACCAGCGGGTGATATTTTCTGAAGATATTTCCATATCTGTTTCTCCTATGATTGGCGTGATTGGCACAGCTCCTCCCGAAGATCAATCGATTGCATGTGGTACGCCTGGTTTTCACGGTGGCAATATGGATTGCAAACGCATAACGAGAGGGGCCACACTTGTATTGCCGGTCAATGTACCAGGAGCGTTGCTTGCCATGGGAGACTTGCATGCATGTATGGGTGATGGAGAGGTAGCAGTTTGTGGTGTGGAAATTGCTGGGGAAGTAACGGTTAGTCTGCATATCCTGAAAAATCGTTCCTGGCCAGCGCCCATGCTTTTTCATGAGGACAGTGTGATGACGATTGCTTCGGCACTTACATTAGATGAAGCGGCAATTATGGCAACCAAGCAAATGGTTGACTGGTTACAACAGGAATGTGGTTTATCAAGGAGTGAATCTATTTTCCTGCTTTCCGCCGGATCGGACGTAAGAATATGTCAGATTGTCGATCCGTTGAAAACCGTACGAGTTGAACTGCCCAAAAAACACTTGGCAGCTTATTCTCCATTCATACCGAAGTTTTCAGCATAGGAGATGTTTAAGATGTCGCAACCCTTGCATAAAAATGGCCTATCCTTATTAGAAACCATGGCCATATCAGTCGCCATTATGGCTCCTACAGCAGCCATGGCTCTAAACGGTTCTCTTGCAGCCAGTATTGCCGGGGTTAGTGTACCGCTGACCTTTCTTCTGGCTATGGTGACCATTGGACTTGTCGCTTTTGCTTTTGTACAGTTTAATCGACATTTCTCAAGTAGTGGTTCAGTTTATGCTTTTACAACCGCGTCGTTAGGCCCGCGGGCAGGTTTTTTATCTGGATGGGCTCTGCTTCTTACGTATCTTGCTTTTACAGGAGCATCGGGTGCAGAGGTAGGAGCTTTCCTCCAGAGTTTCCTGGGGATTCTTAACATGCATATCAGTTGGGTGCCACTTGCCGTTGCAGCTACTTTGCTCATTTGGCTGTTGGCATTTCTTGAAGTGCGTATTTCGGCGCGTGTCATGCTGGTGTTTGAAGGAATTTCGATGCTGCTGATTCTCATTTTAACGGTTGTGATTCTTGGACGGGGCGGTGCTGCAGGGCATCTCAGCGCCTTACCTTTCACACTTGGTGGGAATCGCTTTTCAGCCATTGGTTTAGCATCTGTTTTCGCCTTTCTTTCTTTTGCAGGCTTTGAGGGAGCATCAAGCTTGGGCGAGGAGACAGCCAATGCCAAGCGGGCCATTCCTATGGCCATTGCTTCCGCAGTCTTTGTTACAGGTATCTTTTATGTATTAGTCAGCTACGCGCAATCTCTAGGATTCGGATTAACTGCGGCTGGTGTCAAAACATTTGCTAATTCTTCAGCTCCGCTTGGTTATCTGGCTCAACATTACATGAGCAGTGGTTTTGCGGCAGCAATCATGTTTGGTGCGGCCATGTCAGCCTTCTCAAGTGGATTGGGAACTGCTACAACCGGCTCGCGATTGCTCTATTCTATGGGGCGGGATGGTTTTTTAAACAGTAAGTTAGGAGACGTGCATAAACGGTTTCGTTCCCCTTATGTAGCGTTGGCCGTAGTCATGGTGATAGCTCTTTTGGAGATGCTGGCTCTTGCCAAGCAAACAGGAACAAACGTCTTTGGTTACTATGGAACACTTGGTGTTTTGTCACTTTTGCTTGCTTATTTGGCTACCAATATAGGTGCTATATTTTACTTCACGCGAAAGCGGATTTGGCGATCCGGTATCTTGGTGGTTCCTGCTCTTGCTGTGTTGGCGCTCGCTTACACGCTCTATTCCAACCTGTACCCGGTTCCAGCAGCTCCCTACAATTGGTTCCCTTATATTGTTCTCGCTTGGCTTTTGTTAGGCGTCATTGTGATTTGGGTAAGCCCGCAAATGGTCAAAACCATCGCACGTCGTTTGGCGGAAGAAAGTGACATTTCTCTCTAAAACTTTTTACGGAATTCTTAAGTCTTTTAGAATGATTGATTGACAGGACAGAATATTCAAAACTATACTTCATTTAGATGTTGTATAGTCGACGGTCGACCGTCGACTATACAACGGACTCTGAACGTAGAAAAGGGTGATGTATTCTGTCCGATCCAATCGTACAGCGTGCTGATGTACTTTCTGCACAAGTCTACCGCTACTTAAAACAAGAGATTCTCAGTGGGAGACTGGCGCCAGGCGAAAAATTGGTTGAATCGCGTTTGGCCAAAGAATTTAGTACGAGCCGAACACCGATTCGCGAGGCGTTACGCATGCTGGTGGTCGAACAACTGGTCAAAGAAGGAGAGGGAAGTTTACGCGTTTTTGAACCCTCGTACGCAGATTTCTATGAAATCTATGAACTGCGCCTGTCTATGGAACCGTATGCTGCTAAATTAGCTGCTGCTCGTTGGGATGAAGATATTGCTTTGCGTATCACAGACAATTTGCAGCAAACCTCAGCGGTATTGGAGGGTCAGAGACGGATCGACATTATTCAATTAAACTCTGAATTTCACCAGTGTATTTGGGAAGCGTGTCGTAATACTAGAATTCAGCGCATGCTGGAAAATGTCTCGACATTGATTCAGTACTACTGTTTGCTGGTGCTGCGCATCAATCAATTACAAACGAATCTATTTGCGGAACACACAGCTATTTGGCAGGCTATTGCTAGTGGTGACGGAGAGTTGGCGTATCAGCGCATGCAGGACCATGTAGAAAAAGATCTGCGCATTCTCGATGTAGCTCGCCAAGAAGGGCGTATGCAAAGATAAGCGTAAATAGGGATGTAGATGAGGGGGATTCCCGTAATGAGAAAAGTCAAACATGCAGCTAAAATTTTCGGAATTATTGCAACAGCGGGATTATTGACCGCCTGTGGCAGTCAGAGTTCAGGAAGCAATGCTTCTAGCAATTCAAGTACCACTCCTGCGGCTAACACATCTGCTTCTACAAGTACACTCTATGTTGGACTCTCGGCAGACCCACCTAAACTTGATCCTGCTCTTTCCAGCGCACTGGTTGATCGTCAAGTCATGATGAATATTTATGACACGTTGTTTAGATTAACTTCCACAAAATCGATTGTCCCGGATTTGGTAAAAAATTATACTGTCAGCAACAACGGCTTGACGTATACTTTTTACCTTCACCAGCATGTCACGTTTCAAGATGGTACACCGTTCAACGCTGCGGCTGTCAAATTCAATTTGGAGCGCGATATGAGCAAGCTCTCTCCGCGGCGCAGTTCGCTTTTGGATATAGCAAGTATTGATACACCCAGCAACGATACGGTAGTACTCCACTTAAAGCAACCTTTTAGTCCGCTCTTGGCCATACTCGCCGGTCGCGCAGGGATGATGGTGTCACCCACTGCTGTTCAAAAAGAGGGCGCCAATTTTGTGAACGATCCGGTCGGCACGGGACCATTTATGTTTAAAGATCGTATCAAAGGCGACCATATCACGTTAATCCGAAATCCTCACTACTGGAATGGTGAACCCAAACTGAAGAAAATTGTCTTTAAAATTTTTACCGATCCCAATGTGGAGTTAGCCAATTTGGAAAGTGGCGCGGTGCAAATCATTGATACGGTTCCACCTCAACAGTTAAGTTCCCTATCCAGTAATCCTGCCTATGTAGTATCGAATACACCAGGACTTGGGTATCAAGGTTTCTATTTAAATTGTTTGACGCCTCCTTTTAACAATGTTGATCTTCGAGAGGCTGTTAATTTGGCCATCAATCGTCAGACGCTGGTCAACGCTATGTTGAAAGGGTCGGCTGTTCCTGGATACAGCCCATTCTCACCTGCCTCTCCAGTTTACTCCGTAAGTGAGGATACACCGCCGACGCCTAATGCCACAGAAATTCATGCACTGCTTGTCAAAGGCGGCAAACCGAATGGATTTAGCTTTACTATGCAGACAGCTAACGATCCGGTTGATCAGCAAATTGCGACCATTATTCAAAGTATGCTTGGTCAGTATGGTATCAAGATGAACATTGAACAATTAGAGTTTGGTACCTTACTAGGCAATGCTGACAATCATAATTTCCAAGGTTCAATGCTAGGCTGGTCAGGCCGACTAGATCCGGATCAAGACATTTATAGTTTCCTTATCACCAACGGATCGCTCAATAATTCTGGGTACTCCAATCCACAGGTTGACGCGTTGCTGAATGAAGCGCGACAGGTTTCCAGCATGTCTGAACGTAAGGCGCTCTATAAACAAGTCATAAATATTGTTCATCAGGATGCTCCTTATGTGTACCTCTACCATCAAAACAATATTTTTGCCTATACCAACAAGTTGCATGGATTTAAAGCGTATGCGGATGGAGTTTTGCGCTTACAAAATGTTTACCTGTCCTAAAAAGAGCCATGCGCGCGGGGGCAGATTTCTATAGGGTTATTACATTTGTGCCAACGGCAGCGAGAGGTGAGTTCGTATGGCTTATATAGTCAGGCGCGTATTGACTGCAATACCTGTACTTTGGATTGTCTCTATAATCGTGTTTTTACTCATTCATCTTATTCCTGGCAATCCTGCTCAAGTTATTCTTGGGCAGGATGCCACTCCTACTGCCATTGCTGCTCTGACAGCACAGTTAGGTCTCAATAAACCGTTACCCATTCAATATATTCAATGGCTTGGGCAAGTACTGCAAGGCAATCTGGGAAAGTCTTTGCTAGATGGGGAATCTGTCAATCATCTCATCATGCAACGTTTACCTGTGACTGTTGAACTGGCGGTATGCACCATTCTGGTGGCACTGTTAATTGCTTTTCCGATGGGGATTTTGGCTGCTGTTTTTCGTGGCAAGTGGTTAGATGTAACCGCACTGTTCAGTGCTACGGTAGGTATTGCTGTGCCTCCTTTTTGGATTGGTATCTTGTTTTTGCTGTTATTTACGGTGCGTGTGCACTGGTTTCCATCTTCAGGATATGTACCAATTTGGCAGAATCCATTGCAAAATTTACAGAGTATGGTTTTACCTGCAGTTGCCACAGGCATTCGTGAAGCGGCTGTGCTCATGCGCATGTTACGCGGTGCGCTCCTGGATGTCTTGGACATGGATTTTATTCGAACAGCACGGGCTAAAGGAATGTCAGGTTATGGTGTCATCATTCATCATGCTTTAAAGAACGCTCTTATTCCTGTCATTACTACAGGCGGTTTACAAATTGCTGGTTTACTTGGCGGGTTGGTTATTACGGAGACCATTTTCTCTCTCCCTGGTTTTGGAAGTTTGCTTGTGCAAAGTGTCTTTAGCCGCGACTACACAACTGTGCAAGGAACCGCCTTGATAGCAGCAGTTGCTGTGGTGTTGGTGAACTTGGTTGTAGATGTGCTTTACAGCGTGGTTGATCCACGCATTCAACTGGGAGGGAGGTCAGCGTAGAGATGGCTCAAGTTGAAATCACCCACTCAGAGCTTCATAGTGAGACACGCCTGCTGCGAAAAAATCGTTGGCGACATTTGCGCAAGAATGTTTCATTGTGGACGGGTGCTATATTAGTGGCCATGGTGATCATCATCGCAATTTTTGCTCCCTGGCTCACTCCTTTCTCGCCTATACAATTGAATTATTCAGCGATTCTTCAAGCACCGAATGCTACCCACTGGTTTGGCACAGATGAACTCGGAAGAGATGTTTTAACCCGGGTATTTTTTGGGGCTCGAACTTCTATGGAAGTTTCTATTGGTTCTGTGGTCATTTCACTTGTAATAGGAATTCCGGTAGGCCTTTTGAGTGGATTTTATCGAGGTATTGTTGATGAATGGTTGGTCATGCGTGTGGTGGATGCTATTCAAGCTTTTCCATTTTTAATTCTTTCTTTGGTTTTGGCAGCCATGTTAGGACCGGGTATTCGTAATGCGACATTCGCTATTGCAGTTGGATATATTCCTGTTTTTGTTCGAACAGTGCGTGGTCAGGTTTTGCTCGAGATGGAGAAAGAATATATCCAATCGGCGCGCGCACTGGGGGCGAGAGATTGGCGAATTATGTTGCGTCATGTTTTCCCCAATATTACAACGCCGTTGATTATTCAAGCTACATTGGCGGTTGCCTCGGGAATCGTGGCAGAAGCGAGCCTTTCCTATCTTGGCCTGGGAGCACAGCCACCTACTCCAAGTTGGGGCTCCATGTTACACACAGCGCAAGGCTATCTGACGGAAGCGCCTTGGTTAGCGATTGTACCAGGTATTGCTATTGCTGTAGCGGTCCTCGGTTTTAATCTGCTCGGTGACGGATTGCAAATCTGGCTTGATCCGCGAAAGCGTAGAAGTTGAAGGTTGTTATTATGAAGGGAGATTGCCATTATGCTCAATTTTGACCCGCTCTATCATCCCTATCCCTCACGCCGTATGACCGTTTATGGAAGACGCGGTATGGTGGCAACTTCCCACCCGCTTGCTGCCCAGGCTGGATTAGCCGTACTTCAGGCAGGAGGGAACGCTATGGATGCGGCGGTAGCTACTGCAGCAGCACTGACTGTTGTAGAACCCACCTCTAACGGAATTGGCAGTGATGCCTTTGCCCTTATCTGGCATCAGGGGAAACTTCATGGATTAAATTCCTCTGGTCCTTCTGCCAACGCATTGAACATCAAAAAAGTTAAATCTATGGGATATCAAGAAATGCCCGTCTATGGCTGGTTACCCGTTACCGTCCCTGGTGCACCAGCGGCCTGGGCAGCTGTTTCTAAAAAATTTGGTCGTCTGCCTTTCTCTAAAGTACTTGCACCGGCCATTGAACTGGCTGAACAAGGGCATCCCGTTGCTCCAATAGCAGGTAAGTATTGGAATAGAGCTTATCAAGCTTATCAAAAAAAACTGCAGGGAAACTTGTTTGAAGAATGGTTTCATACATTTGCGCCCCATGGACGACCACCGCAACCTGGTGAAATCTGGAGGTCTCCTGGTCATGCACGCACTTTAATTGAGATTGCAGAAACACAAGCAGAATCCTTTTATCGCGGTCGAATTGCTGAACAAATTGTACAGCATGCTGCTGCGACAGGAGGATTTTTGAGTATTGAAGATTTGGGAAGCTATTCTCCGGAATGGGTCGATCCGATTTCCATTCGCTATCGTGGTTATGATGTCTGGGAAATTCCACCCAACGGGCAAGGCATTGTGGCTCTTATGGCCTTAGGAATGCTGGCTGAAGATGAATTAGCCGGTCGAGAAAATGAGTGGGTTCTCCATTTGTCCATAGAAGCTATTAAGAAAGCTTTTCAAATTGCCAAAGAAGAAGTGACGGATGCCCGATGGATGCGAACAACTAAGGAAGACCTGTTGTCTAGTGAAAAACTGCGCGCCTGTCGGCAGCAAATTGGAACAGAAGCCAAGCAGCCTGGAATACAACCAGACGCTGGTGGAACCGTTTATCTAGCCACTGCAGATGGCGAAGGGAACATGGTTTCCTTTATCCAAAGTAATTATATGGGTTTTGGATCAGGTGTGGTGGTGCCTGGAACAGGCATTTCTCTGCAAAATCGCGGCCATACTTTTTCGCTCAACGAACAACATATCAACGCACTGGCTCCTGGTAAGCGCACGTATCACACGATTATACCAGGTTTTTTGAGCAAAGATGGCGAAGCAATGGGGCCGTTTGGTGTGATGGGCGGTTTTATGCAACCGCAAGGTCACCTGCAGGTCTTACAGAATGTACTTGACTTCCAATTAAATCCTCAGGCTGCGCTTGATGCGCCTCGCTGGCAATGGGTAGAAGGAAATCGAGTTCAAATTGAACGCAACGTTCCTGCACATGTGGCAGAAGCGCTCAGTCAGCGTGGGCATGAACTGCAAATTATGAACGATGGTGGCAGCTTTGGCCGAGGGCAAATCATTTGGAGAAGAGCAGACGGGGTCTTAGCTGGTGCGACTGAACCACGTACAGACGGATGTGTGGCTGCATGGTAGAAAAAAAGGGGAATTTACGTGAATTGATGACAGCCATGTTGCGAGTGGGGATTGTTGGTTATGGTGGCGGTCCTGCCACCATGACGCTTTTTCGCTACGAGGCGGTAACACGTTATCAGTGGTTGGATGACTCTGAATTCGCAGAAATTCTGGCCTTGGCTAATACGTTACCGGGACCCATGGCTACTAAGATGGCTGCCTATTTTGGATTTCGAATCGGTGGGTGGCTGGGAGCTTTACTGGGCGTTCTGGCACATATTTTACCTTCCACATTGTTGGTTGTGCTCTTCTTTGGAATAATTAATCACTATCGCTCTTACCATGCAGTGCGTCTGATGATTGCGGCGGTCAATCCGGTAATATCCGTTTTGCTCGGTATGCTTGCCTACGATTTTACTCGCAAATCGATACAATCGCTGCGCTGGCCTGCTGCATTTTTAGGTGTTCTAGCTGCTTTAGGTTGCCTGCTATGGTTACGCATACCTGATGCGGTGGTTGTCTTGGCTTTTCTCGCATTTGGTGCTCTGATTGGACAAACGGGCAAACTGTCTCGATGGATGGATAAAAGCGGATCGGCCAAAGGGGGAAAAGACGTTTGACAGGAGCGTTATTGATAGGTTTTTTCATCGCGAATTTGCTGGGCTACGGCGGGGGGCCCTCATCTATTCCGCTGATGGAAGCGCAAATAGTGAATCACTATCATTGGATGAGTGCTGGAGATTTTGCAAATGTGCTCGCTGTTGCCAATGCACTTCCTGGTCCGGTAGCGACTAAAATAGCTGCTGCTGTGGGCTACAGCAAAGGAGGAGCTGTGGGTGCCTTGGCAGCACTTTTGGCAACCATTGTGCCATCCGCAATAGCTTTAATCGTTATGCTAAGGCTTGTGGATAAGTTTCGTCAATCGGCTGTGGTGAAAGGAATGACACGTTGGATTTTACCGGTGATCACGGTACTTATGGGTATTCTTACCTGGCAGGTATTAGAAACCGGTGCGCGTACTCTTGGCTGGGTACAAGATTTACTGATTGCCGCTGTGTCGTTGTTCTTTATCCGTTTTCTCAAGGTACATCCAGCTTTTGTGATTGTAGGAGCATTTTTATATGGAGGTTTTTTATTGCCACATTTCTCGCATGTTCTTTCTTAAATATGTATTAAAATTCATTATTAAGTCGATAAATTTAGACAAAAAATTCTATTGCGTCTATATCAAATATTCAGTAGACTTGATTTCGAGGTTTTGATTTCAGCCTGTAGGGGGAACATTGAATGGGGAAAAAAAAGTACGCTGGTGCATTGCTGGCCACGCTAGCCACATCGATGATTGGCTTGCAGGGTATGTCTGCACCACCGCAACAGACGGTAACCTTACAACAGGGCATAGGTCCAGCCGTGGTACCGCATGCCACCGTGTTCGGCAATACTCCAGCGAATACTCCAGTCACCGTATCCATTATTTTAAAGACCCAAAATACCGCAGCGTTGCAACAGTTTATTCAGAATAGTACAACTCCGGGTAATCCCCAGTTCCACCAGTTTATGAGTACCGCTCAGTTTGCTCAACAATTTGGGCAACCTCAGTCCGTTATTCAAGCTATAGTAAACTATTTTCAATCATTTGGCATTACCGCCTATGTTTATCCTAATAATCTTGATATTACATTAAACGGAACAGCAGGTGAGTTTGACCAAGCATTCAGCGTCAATTTAGAGAATATGGGACTCCAAGGGCAAAACTTTCACGGTGTTCCCGGTCCTCCGAAAGTACCCGCCAATGTGGGTTCACCTATTTTAGCCGTACTTGGGTTGACCAACTATAGCCCTTTTGTATCCAATGCTGTACGCGTACCACAGTCTGTTTTAAGTAAACTTCCCAACCGTGGTTCTTCTTCTAATACACCACCTACGGGTGTTGTGACACCACAACAGATGGAGAAACTATACAATATTACGCCGTTGCAGTCGCAAGGAGATGAGGGTCAGGGCGAGACCATAGGTATTGTCACCTTGGCCAGTGTTTATCCGGATGATCCATACAAGTTCTGGCAGGGGTATGGCATTTCCGTCAAACCTAATCGCATAAATTATATCAATGTTGATGGTGGTTCAGGCGCTCCTTCAGAAGCTGCTGGATCGAGCGAAACGGCATTAGACATTGAACAGTCAGGTGCTATTGCTCCACAAGCCAATATTGATGTCTATGAAGCGCCGAATACGGATTATGGATTTGTAGATGCATTTTTCAATGCGATTTCGAGCAACCAAGTCGACTCTCTGTCTGCTAGCTGGGGTGAGAGCGAAACCATTATTAACTATTTGATTCAGCAAGGCGAAGAATCTCCAGGCTATGCTCAGTCTTTCAATGAAGTGTTTATGGAAGCGGCTGCACAAGGTATCAGCACGTTTATTGCAGCCGGAGATCAAGGTGCCTATGATGCCATTAACGACACAGGTTATGGGACGACAACCAATCTGGCAGTGGATGATCCGGCAGACAGTCCATATGTGACGGCTGCTGGTGGAACTACATTGCCTTGGTCTGATATTCCTAACAACTTTGGCAGTTCTCTAGGCATACCTGACTCGGTGGTCACTACACAGCGGGCTTGGGGCTGGGATTATCTCTGGCCATACTACAGCATCTTTGGAGCTAGCAGTGAAGCGAGCTTTGCGCCCAACTTCATTGCTGGCGGCGGTGGAGGATATAGCGTTATCTTCTCCCAACCTTGGTATCAAAACGGCGTGCCAGGAGTATCACAGTATCATGCAGTACCTTATTTAACTCCTATTGATAAAGATACTTCATGGAGCTTTAATCCGAATCCATCTGTCATTTCTGGACGTTCTAATGGTGGGCGGGCTATGCCGGATATTGCCATGAATGCCGATCCGTTCACAGGCTATAACATTTACAGTACCACATTTGGCGCTGGTCAGGAGTGGGGAAGTGGCTGGGGTGGAACCAGCTTTGTGGCTCCACAGTTAAACGGCATCGCTTCTCTCATTGATGCGAAAGTGGGTGGACGAGTAGGATTTTGGAATCCGCAAGTCTATCAATTTGCTCAACAGCCAAATTCTCCATTCACTCCCATGAATGCGACAGGTACGAGCAATGACAATCTTTACTACACGGGGACGGCGGGGACTGTATGGAATCCGGCAACAGGTCTTGGTTACCCGAATGTAGCAGATTTGGCGCAGTCGTTTGCTTCGGAATCTGAAGGGCCAGCTGCAACTGGACCGGCAGCACCAACGCCTCCTCCGGGACCTGGTGCTCCAAATGGCCCAGCGGGTCCATAAGCATAAGTCCTAAAAGGATTCTATCACTTACTCAAGGGATTTTCTGAAAGACAAAAAGTAAGCAAGTTTGCCCTTTTCGCCAATGATTTGCGAGAAGGGCTTTTTTCATTCATTTTCTATAAAAAAATTCCTTTCATTTTAATGGTAAACATCTTGGCTGCTGCTGTGCCGTATCTTATGCTGATGACATAAGGTAATGCGAATAGCTGGGATGGTGGAGAGTATGAAAAGTGGGAGTGGGGGGCAAGGGACAGCCGCAATCGAAGCGCTTTATCGTGGATTAGGACTATTAACAGCAGCTTTTTTGCTTACAGAACAATTGAAAATATCTGGGGTCTTTTTGTCTTCAGGCGCCTTTTCTCTGTCTTTATCTGGACCTGTTACAGGGTATCAAATGTTTGGTGTAACAGAAGAAGCTAATCAATGGATGTATGGCATGAATGTCATTACAGCTTTTTTACTGATTTTAGATGAATTGCAGGTCATCGGCACTTATATAACGTCCGGGAGATTTTCAGTGGTTGTCAGTGGTCCATTGTTCGGAGGAATTCGCATGGGTGTTTATTTGCCTGAGACTCAAGAATTTTTTCATGATTATCAGGATATTTTGCTGAAGTATTATCTGAATCAAAACGGTGGGAGACGTTAAACTATGAAATCATCTGGCGGTAACGGATTTCTTCCCCGCAAAGGTGCAATATTTGCTATTGGCGTACTTGTGGGAGGATTCACCTTCTTTTTTACAAAACCCGTCAATAACGAAATAAATGAAGGCCATTCATCAGAAAAGAGAGCAACTATCGCTAAGTAGAGTTCATTCTAGTCTGTCGTTCTCTTTGTCGTCTGTGAACATTAACTGTGCCATATCCGTGTGCCAAAGCCGTCCTTTAGCGATGAGCATAGATTGGCTCACGAGACGTTCCAACTCCTCTTGGTTCTGGATGATCACAGTCCTGCCATCCAATTTAATCCAACCTAGACGAACGAATTCTGTCAGCGTGCGAGAAACAGATTCACGGTTTAAGCCAATCATTTCTGCCATTCGTTGTTGTGAGGTTCGCCAAGCAATATGCGTACTTCCGTCCGCAGAATTTTTAACGCCAAAATTCTTTTCCATGTCCAGTAAAAGATTGGCAATTCGCAAACGGGCATCCAAGAAGGCAAAGTAACTCAGTTTACGATCGGCCTGTTGTAAACGTTCGGCAAGCATTCGGGCAATTCGCAAAAGTATCTCTGGATAAGCGTGCACAATCGTTAAAAAACTTTCGCGGCTGATTCGCCATAAAAAGCAAGGCTCCAGTGCGCGTACAGATGCTGTGCGATGGTGGTCAGGGTGTACGAGTTCCAATTCACCAACCACTTCTCCTGCAAATTGGTGGCCTAAAACCAAACGCCGTTGCTCATGTTCAACGTATATTTCGAGTGATCCACTTTCCAATACGTAGAGATGATGGCCTTCATCACCCTGAAGAAAAAGGATTTCTTGTTTGTCGATTTGCATAGGAAACAGATGAGTTGCAAAAAACCCCTCATCTAAATTAGGTATATTTTGAAATAGAGCAGTTTTCATAAACGATAACATACACATATCCTTTCTTTGTTTAAAATCCTTAAATCCCAGATAATTCATAAATTCATAAAGTTTTGGGAGGGATCGCCAATAAATAATGAATGGTCAAACCTTCCTGACGAAAGCGTGCTTCAAAGTCAGTCTGTATATATTTCCCACTATAAGAGCATGTTTCTGTGGACAATCCATTTTCACCCACATGGTGTTCTATCTCGCAAACGCTCCAGCCAACCTTTTGAAACTGTTGAATCGACCATGCAAAAAATGGACCATTATCCGTCTTTTGTTCCAGAGCACCATCCTTATTCAGCCAACGTTCATAAAGTTGGATAAAACGCGGATGTGTCAATCGGCGTTTCTCATGTCTGCGGTGTGGCCAGGGATCAGAGAAATTCAAATAAATTCGCGTTAGTCGGTGTCTTGGAAGATGTTCCATTAAAGTAGATATATCAGCTGACAGTGTACGTATATTTTTAAGTCCCGCTTCACGGGCTCGGGTTGCGGTGAATGCGGTGAGATACGGTTCAATGTCAACACCTAAAAAATGAATATCTGGGAATTGACTGGCGAGTTGGCAAAGAAAAGCGCCACGGCCGCATCCAACTTCCATACAAACCTGCTTCTCAGGTAACCAAAAATCAGTATCGTTCAACAAAGACTCTGCCGAGTTCCATAAATAATTTCCTGCTCTCTGCTGATATAGGGGTAAGCGGTATTGACGGCGTATACGCACGTTGCCAAAGCTCCTTTTCCTCAATCGTTCAATAATCAGAAAATGTCATGATTTCACTATCAATTGCACATCAAGACTACGACCATGATGATTTAACCATTGGATACATTCCTGATAGTGAGGCAGATGGGATTTTACAATGCGCCAAAAAGCGTCCGAATGATTCATTTCCAATAAATGCGCCAGTTCATGAACAAGGACATAATCAATGACATCTAGAGGGGCAAGAAATATTCTCCAATTGAGATTGATATTTCCTTGACTAGAACAGCTACCCCATCTTGTTTTCTG
The DNA here is from genome assembly GCF_016804365.1 of Alicyclobacillus sp. TC. NCBI lineage: Bacteria > Bacillati > Bacillota > Bacilli > Caryophanales > Alicyclobacillaceae > Alicyclobacillus > Alicyclobacillus sp. TC. Next base: position 192,229 of record NZ_CP044434.1, read on the forward strand.
CTCTTTCACTCGAATCTGCGTAGACTTAACATTCATTCGAGACTCCCAAATCTCAGCACGCATTGTTGACCATGAACTTCCCTTTTTGCGAAGCCATTGAATCAGCAATTGGCGGGCGCTTTCCGCTAATTCTTCAGGTTGTGTATGTTCAGGGATAAAAAATGTCAGATGTTCATCTTTATCTACCTTGAGTCGGAGCGGATCGTCCTGATGGCTCGGTTGTACTATAAATTTATAATTTTTACCACAAACTTGGATTTGTTCACCGCTTTGCAGTCGATAATAAGTCCGATCTCGTTCAGAAAGCAGATGAGAGCGGGTTTTCTGAATCCAATTGGCTTGTTTACGGATAACTTCTTCCACAACCGATTGAGATACAGACGGGTGAGAAATTGCGAGTAATTGACCATCTGTATGGAATCGCAAGGTGATACGTTTGGCATTGGCTTTGGTCATCCACAAGCAAGAAATCTCCAATTCATGTAATTTGATGTTGATTTGACGATGAATGAATATCACGCTCTCTGCTCGATAATAGAGAAAGGATGCCCAGTTGTGTGGACATCCTTGTCAGTATAACAAAGTTTCAACCTGCTTGTATGGGTATATTTTGATGAGAAAGTCGTTTAAGCGGCTGATTTCAAGAGATTTGCTTGCTTACGTATTTTACGGGAAGCGAGTAAATAGTAAACCATACCTGTCACAATCGGAGCTGCGTAAGCGCTCAAGTCTGCTCCACCAAACAGTTGATTGCTGAGTGGGCTGACATAAAGTTGGCTGTTGACGCAGAGAATCGTCGCAACAATACCAATGATAAACGAGACAATGGCCTCCCAGTGAATTCCTCCCTGATACCAATAGTCGGAATGCGGTTGATTGGAAGCGAGTCCGTTTTCGGAGTAACGTCCGCGAATCAAGAAATGATGGAGCAGGAAGATGGTTGCCCAGGGACCAATGACGATAATGTTGAGTGACAAGAAATTGGAAAAGAAATTCATGAATTGTGGCGAGATGAACAGTGGATAGATGGCAATCAATGTACAAAGTGCGCCATCTAACAAAACTGCGCCGTATCTTTTCATAGGAACTCCGAGAGAAAGAAAACTCATACCAGAGCTGTAGGCGTTTAAGTAATTAGCGGCAATATCGCCAAGCACGACAACAATGAGAAAGGGAATAGCTGCCCAAGCGGGAACAGCATGAGCAATCGCTCCTACAGGGTTGCTGGCAAAAGCTTGAGGATTGACAAAAGTACCTAATAAAATGCCGACCCCCATCATAATTAGTGAAGCAATACCGCCGCCCCAAAACGTGGCAGAAACAATTTTACCAGCCGAGGTTTGGGCGGGAAGATAACGTGAATAGTCGGCAGCGAAATTGACCCATCCATAGAAAGTACTGATAAGACCAATCGAGAGAGCCATCAGAAATGTGGGCCATGAGCCATGTGCAGCCATATCTTTAACGGGAACACTGAATCCCCAGTGTACTTTAGGTAAAATGGCAAAAATAAGAATGATGGTGCATGCGGCAAGGATATATGAAAGAATGCGTTGCATGGTAATCACTGTAGCATGACCGAGCACGGGCACGGAGTAAGTGAGAATCAAGGTTAGAATTAGGGCAACAATTGTTGGACCAATACCGCTGGAGGGAAGTCCAATGTATCCAGCGAGACTTAACATTGCATAAACCGTCAAAACCATGGTTACAGCTTCCCAGCCCACAGCAGAAAGCCAGCTGAAAAGGGCAGGAACTTTATTGCCAAGAACACCAAACGATGCTTTGGAGAGCGTTAAGGTCACTGTACCACCTTTTGGGCCAGCGCAAGAAGCGTAACCTAGTAAAGCAAATGATATAGAACAAATGATGGCAGCCAGAAAACTTTCCCAGACATTTAAACCAAGACTGGTAAACAATTGACCAATGGTTACGCCCGTATAAGTCAATACGGCTGCAAACCAGACAAAGAACAGTTCGCGAGGCTTTCCATGCCGTTGACTCGCAGGAACAATTTCAGTACCGAGCGTTTCAACTCGAAACGCTGTGTCTTCCGCCGCTTGTCTATGGACGAGCGTGGTTGTCTGCTGACTCACAGTTCTTCCCCCAGAATTTTATGCAAAGATGGTATGATGGCATAAAAGCATAGCCCGCCTTTTCTCCCAACCAGTCTTGTCTGACTGCGGAGAAAAAGCGGGCTAAAACTAAGAAAAACAAACAGACAGGCTGATTTCTATAGAAATAGGAATGAAAAACCTGTCTGTACTGTTTTTAGTAGATGTCGTCCACTTTCCCCGTAGTCAAGCAATTTATGGTTGCTTGGTAGAAACCGCCAGACCTTATTACTAGCGTTATACGAGGCTTGCAGAACAAATTCTATAGGGAAAATGACGGACGGTCAACATGTTTTGTAGACTTAATTCGACTTCATAGGACATACTTTGCGAGATATTCATGGCTTTTTCACATCTGTACAATTTTCTCTTGGGTAAGTAGCGTTCACTTAACGAAAAAAGCTCATTGAAGAGAAAAAAACAGAAGCGACCCATCCCAAGCCTAAAACTTTGAGATGTTGAAACTGAACGCAGGGATTTTTGTCATCGGAGAGGGGGACATGCGCGTGGCATGGCTGGTGGAAGAACAACCAAGTCAGGCGGAACTGGCGAAGCAGTTTTTGATGCGTATTCAACAATCGAACATTCTTAAAATACCAGGAGCCCACGATGGGTTAACAGCGCGCCTGGCCAAGCGTGCAGGTTTTGAAGCGTTGTACTTGTCTGGCGCAGCTTACACTGCTAGCCGTAGCTTGCCGGACCTGGGGCTGGTCTACTCCAATGAAGTGGCCGAACGCGCGGCTGATCTCGTCCGTGCTTCAGGTCTTCCGGTACTGGTGGATATCGATATGGGCTACGGCGGCGTTCTGAATGTCGCCCGAACAGCCAAGGAAATGGTAGAAGCTCGTGTGGCCGCGATCCAAATTGAAGATCAGTTGATGCCAAAGAAATGTGGACATTTGAATGGCAAGAAGCTTGTCGAAGCTTCAGAGATGGTCGAAAAAATTCGAATGTTGAAGAGGGTAGCGCCGGGTCTAGTGGTAGTGGCGAGATCCGACGCCAAAAGTGTGGAAGGTCTAGATGCCTTGATTCATCGCGTTAATCTGTATATTGAGGCTGGTGCGGATGCAGTGTTTCCCGAGGCCTTGACGAGCGAGCAAGAATTTCGGTATGTTGCGGAACGTGTTCCCGTTCCATTGCTAGCAAATATGACTGAATTTGGCAAGACGCCCTACTACAGCGCGGCTCAATTCGAATCATGGGGATATCGCATGGTGATTTACCCAGTGACGAGCGTGCGCGTGGCTGCGAAAGCTATTGAGCGGGTATTTGAGGCCATTTTCCAGGAAGGTACGCAGAAGTCGTTCCTCTCCTCGATGCAATCGCGAGAGGAACTGTACGAAACCATTGGCTATTTTGATTACGAGGAACTCGATGAGCAAATCGCCAAAACGATTTTAGACCCTTCAATGTTGTCAGACAACGAGTAATATCTCCAACTCGAAAATCTGTAAAAAAACGGGATCGTCCAAAAGTTAACCCTCATCTCGAACCAACTGGTATTGGAAATGAACAAGGACCGCGAGGCGCAAAGTAGGGATGGACGAATTCTTGTGGAAAACATGAAAGATTGGTAGAACAATATCATCAATTGAAGTCTTAAGTGATATCTTCATATGCAAGCTGTGGTACAGTTAAATAAAAGGAGCCATGGAAATGTCCTATGTTGTTGATTTTGAAAATGTGTCTACAGTTGGTTTAGAGTCTTCACCTGTCGCAGAAGCACTTGCAGGGTTACGTGCTCATGAAGCTCGCTATTTTATGAATAAATACAATCATAAATTTACAGTTGTACCAGTTCATGAAAGTCAGGATACTCTTGATTATATAAATCGAATCTTGAAAGAAGAACGCGATCTTGAGTTTGCGGCCAAACCTTTAGAAACATCGCATTTTCAAGTAGAAAATATCAGATGGTCTTATGTCTTTTATGAAGATGGTCTTGAGGTTAATGTTATGTATACGGTGGATGATCCGAAGAAGCGAGCGGTTGGTCTTAAGCTTTCTGACGGGATGGAAGTACCGAAGGAGTTGGAAGGAAAGTTTAAGTTTGCCAGACAGAAGTCTAAATTGGCTGGGACTATTCGTGGAACATTTTTTATTATTAAAGGGGAATATTAGAGCAATTTAGAATGCAAAATTTTATGTCATTCAATTCCTAATGTAAATTCAAACAATGCGATTGCCATTGAAGTGAACTTCCCTAACACCAAGTATATCGAAGCTAGAAATACAAAGAATTTAGTATTGACGAATTATTCCGTTTAGCGAGAAAAGGCAATCTTACAATGCCGCTCAAAAAGCAGGTCTCAACATTACCTATATCTCCATGGCGATTGCACCGAATGACAAATGGATAAGCATTGGAAATGTCACATCGAATGAACTCTCAATTTTTTGGTGCTTTATCAATTGTGTTATTAATTGCCTTTTGAAATTCAGAAATGCTAATGTGATTTGGAGGTTCTAAACTTATACTTTTGAAATTTCTATAGAAATAAGAGAGAAACATTTCGCCCTTTGTATAAGGCGGATTATTTATAGCAATTAATAAATCTTCTGATAAAGTGGATGAACCTTTAATCCCCATATATCGGAGTCCAGGAACTGTTTGAGTGATTATTCCTACACCTTGATTTCCAATTCCAGAATCTAATTTCTTTATATTGAATTATATTGATATATGCTGAAGCAATGAATAATACAGTCATAATGATGATGTATACAGGACTTTTCACTGGTAATTTTTTCACGACAATTCACACCACCCTTTTGGCGCTCACTTTAAGTTGTACGATGAAAGTTATTAAAATCATAACGACAAAGAACGTCGTTAGTCGTGTTGAATATTTGTTAAAACTAATCGTCACTGCTAATTAATTTAACATAGCTTGGCCGCGGCTAAAAAATACCTTGTCCAAGACAGGGAGAGAGCTACTTGTGAGGGTGCAAGCTCTGGTAGATTTTTCGGCTGTGCTCGGTATGGATTGCCTTCTCGTTGGCTGTTGAGCCTTCGAGCGGGCTTTACGTAACTGAATCTGATTCTTTAGCCGTATACTGATGCGGTTCACCGCTTTTCTCATGGGACAAACAAGCAGTAAAGTGCAGAAACGAGGAGGGCTTGTATGGACGGTATTTTAGGAGTCGACGAGGTGCTCTTCTTTGTTCCTGATGTTCAAGTAGCTAAACAGTGGTATGGTGAGTTGCTTGGAGTCGAGCCGTATTTTGACCACGAAGGGTATTGTGCTTTTCGATTGGCGAATGTAACTGTCGGTTTACATCCAAGCGATGAAAAAAACTCTTCGGGTGTAGCTGGACAAGTTACATACTGGCGTGTATCAGACATACTGAAGACCATTGCTCATTTTGAAGCTCATGGATGTAGTAAGTTGCGTGGTCCAACCTTTGGAGTAGATCGGGTTTGGGTATGTCAGGTCAAAGACCCGTTTGAAAATGTGTGGGGGCTAGTACAACGTTCAGAACGTCCAGAATGACTATAACTGCTCTGCGATATTGGGGAAGGACTGAACAGAATTCCTGACACTGTTCTTGCATGAAAATTCGTTTGTGTTGGGCACTCCGTAGTGTCGCTAACGGACAGGATCATCCAATAGTGTGTCAATTCAAAACAAATCTATGAGTGCTGTATTTTTGAATATCAGATTGGCGGTGATTCAATGTTCAAGTACCAAGTCGATGAACACATTTATTTAGCGATCACGGAGATGCGGCATGCAGAGGCATTGCACAGTGTCATTGTCGAAAACCGCGACCACATTGGACAATTCTTAATGTTTGCAAGAACCCAAACTCTGGAGGATACGAAGTCATTTGTACAAGCCTCGTTAAGTAATTTTGCCGCTGGAACCGAAATTCCTACATGCATTTGGTACGACAATCAGTTGATTGGTTCTATAGGGTTGCGTATTTCTCAGGCAAACCGATCTGCTTCAATTGGATATTGGATTTCAAAGGAATACGAAGGCAAAGGCGTTATGACGAAGTGTTGTAAAGCCATGATTAATTATGCATTTCGTGAACTGAAGCTGAATCGAATCGAAATTCGTGCAATCAAAGAAAACGTAAGGAGCCGTGCCATACCTGAGCGGCTGGGATTTAAGCATGAAGGAACGTTCCGTCAAGATGTTAAGTTAAACGACGAACTGGCTGATTCCAGTGTTTATGGTTTATTAGCGGAAGAATGGAATTCTGGAAGCTAGGTTGACATAGGTTCATTGGTTATTGGGTTATCGGGGCGAGAACTGAAGAAAAACGGTCGTCCCCTGGTGCATCAATATACAATGCGGGAGCAGTCGCTGATTTTCAGGTAATGGGCCGGAGTACGCAGCATGAATAGTATGTAACGCTCGTTAGCAACTGACTCACGCAGTATATCTACTGGGAGGGACTCAGGTGATGCAGAAATTGGATAATGCTCGTATTTATTCGTATATAAAGACATCGCAATTGGTGATTTATTGTCTTGTATTGGTCGGGTGCTTGTCAGTAGCGTTAACTGTAATGTTCCATTTGCCGTCATATAAGGAACAGATACCTAATTGGTTTAGATTCGATGTTCCATGGATTTGTTTAGCCATTTTGGTGTGGATACCCGTTATTCAAAGGATACGCTATCGGAAAATATTGGTTACTATGCATGTAGACAAGTTGCATTCTGTTTGTAGTATTGAAACAGGAGCTTTCGCTGGAAGATGGCGACTTCACAAGAAATCGCCACGTTTAATGTCATCCGTGAAAGTACTTACTCCATTCTTATTGTTGATGGTAGCGTTCATTGTCATCATTAACCTCATGATTCTGGACCATGCGATGCACCCAGTCATTGGTTTTGCGGACATAGAGAAAGTGAATGCCGTTCAAGGCTTGTGTGAAGCTACATCGTTATTGGGGATGTGTGTTCCGCTCTGCTCGTTCTGGCGGTATCCGTACTTGATAGCGCTCCGTCAAAAAGGAAAGTGGCTAAGTCTTCAGTATCGAGGAGTGCTTTAATTACGAGCGGAACATAAACATCGTACGAGGGAGCATGGGCACTAAAGCGGGAGTATATTGAGTAAACCTCCTGTGGATGATTTTTTGAACATTCATTTTCGTATCACGGCGCTTACTGCGTTTTTGGGCAGTTTAGCCGAAGAAGGCTCGACCTTTCGTCATGTCGAAATACCGGTGTAATCCTGAAAATGTGTAATGACAGACAAATAACGGAGAGTGTACCTTCCATCGAGTATGATACGATTCATTGTTCATACCGTTAATATCCCTCCATGCACAAAGCATAATGATATGTAGATTAAAAGCGAAATGATAATGTGGCTCGGATGTGCCATTGTGCTTGCAAACAGCAGAATTGGAAAAATTTTCAGACAGTACTCCCGTTTCAAATTAGGAAGAGCCTGAATCTTCATGAAGGAGATGTCCTAATCTGGGAACCGACAGAGGAAGGAGATGTACGCGTTCGGGCAGTTCCAAGTTACACTGAATATCTGAAATCACTTGGTGGTCAAATATGGAAGACAGCGGAAGAGGCGGATAGCGCAGTGAAGGAAGAGGATCAAGCATGGGACTAAGCCTTCATTCCATGGTATCAGGCGGATTGCACTGGATACAAACTGTTTCATCTATTATATTGGAGGCTCCCCTTGGAGTGAAAAGCTTGCGCCAATCTTCTCTTCAATTGAAACCGGAGAAATATCGGGTGTCACCTCTTCACTAACGCTTCTGGAGACATTGGTTCAACCAATTCGTCAGAAGAAACGACATCTTGCAGATTTATACCGTCAAGCTGTCATGCAGTTTCCACATCTCACAGTACGTGATGTTGACACTAGGATAGCTTATCGTTCCGCAGAATTGCGCGCGGAATACCCTTCCCTAAAGTCACCTGATGCCATCCAATTAGCTACTGGTCTGATTGAGGAAGTCTCTGCTTTTCTAACGAACGACATACGAATTCCAGATATTGAAATGCAGGGACTACGTATCATTCGCTTTGAGGAACTGTAGTTCACAAACTGAACATCGCATAAATATCCGGTTTCAGACGTTTCAATTCTTCGGTTAACGGGCAGGTTAGGTGAGCAAAACGATATTCGGATGATCACGAAATCGAACAGGTGGAAAATGATGAAACATCCAAGGGGTTACCCAAATGACATGATGAAATTTTTGCAATCCAAGTTTGGACACTTAGTTGGCATCGAATCGCTGAGAGGCGTCGCGGGATCGCAATCTTCTACGAGCAGGCTCCAATATACAAGCGAAGCCGTCGTGGTCAAGTCGTCGACTCGTAACAGAGAGCGGTAATTTTACGAACTATACTCACCCTCCCTTTTTGAACATGGCGTCCACCTTGCACAACATTACTGAGCAGGGATTGATTCAGTTCATACCAACTGGATCGCTCTCAAATATGTGCCTGAAGTCTTTCCTCAAGAACAGTGGAAGAACAACCCGACGCAAATCAGCATGTTGTGCAAACTACATTCTTACAGTTTGACGCATATCTCGTTCGACCAAGATGCCACGTGGTATCGTCCTAAATGAGATGACAAAATGACAGAGCAGGCTTTTATATGGTATAACGGCTGCTCCAAAAGCGAAGAAATCAAGCACATGCTGAGAAATGCACAACACCTATCTCAAACCCTCTTTGTGCCACATTGCTGTTTATCTGTTGACCCTAACCCAACGAACTGTCGCTTGCATTCCAGCGGAGAACTTGTGATGCTTGATTGGGAAAAATTTTGCGAAGGGAATCCAGCAATTGACTTGGCAATCACGATGCCAAACATGAGAACCGGAGACCTATCTTTGGAAACTCAACTTGCTCAGACTTACAAAGGGTTCTACAGAGACAGGTACGAGGACACATTGCCATCAGAGTCGGATTTCGCAGTTCAAATTCGTTTAGCAAAAACAAAAATTAGGACGGCTGTTGAGTTTATAGCAACTGTAACTCAGGATTCTGACAACTACCCAAAAATCACGGTCGATTACATCGTGAAGGAGCTTCCTGCTTTCCTCAGTATGTTGCCTTAGACTAGATTTGCTGGGGCATCGTTATTAGACAACGACAGTGGTCAAACTGGAGGGTCCAATGAGGCGTCTCATAAGCATAGGGGAAAGAAAACTTGAGACTGAAATTCGTGGAACAGGCGAAAAGACAGTTGTGGTGTTGCCGGGGATGAATTCTTCCATTGATGACTGGAACGAGGTTATCCGTGCACTTTCTGATATGTGTAAAGTGATTTGCTTTCACCGAGCTGGCTGTGGTGAAAGTGAACCCAATCCATTTGGAGCATCGGTCCTACAGACCGTCCGGGATTTACGGTCGTTGTTGGGTGCATTACAGGTTTATACGCCAATAATCCTGGCAGGTCATTCTTATGGGGGGCTTTGTGTGCAACGTTTTGCTCGTGAATATCCCGATAGTGTTGCTGGCGTTGCACTTGTCGACTCAACCTCCGTTGATCTAAGCAGGTTAAACTTATTACCAATACCCAATCTAAACGAACAGCAGTCAGACGCTGACTGGATAGCCGAATGTAAACGTTACGCTTCTATGACTCCGACAGAGATTTCTGAATGTAACTCCGATATATTGAATCACAGTCGGTCTCAGCTTTCTAAAGACACAAGAGAACGGATTTCAAGGTTTTATACCAATCCCACCTTGTATAAAACGATGCTTCAAGAGGTAGAAGTTTGGTATCAATGTGCCAAGGAAACAAAGGAATCGGGACAATTCCCTGACGTTCCGTTAAAAGTGATTGCCAGGGATTCGAAATATTGTATTCAGATATTAATGAATGATGGAATTCCGAAAGATGAAGCAGAGCTATTTGAACAGACGTGGCATGATTTAATTCTTGAACAGAGCAAACTGTCGGGACAGAGCCAGTTCATTACAGCAATTAATTCAACTCATTCTGTTTATGAAGACAGACCTGAAGTCATTATTCAGGCGATTGTGGAACTCCTAAGGATGTGTTGAGGCTCAGTGTATACAGTAGAACGTTGGTCAGGTACAACAGGGTGCCGACATCGTGTCGTGCATGAATATGCGGAAGTGACGAGCCAGCACTATTGCGCACTTGGGCAGAAGTGCGCAACAAGACTATTGTTATAGATAGCGGATAGATTATGGTTTCTCTCAAGAGCGAATTTGAAATTGATGCAATTCGCGTCGCAGGCAAAGTTGATGCCGAATACCACCGCGTGCTAGAGACGTTTATAACTTAAGGTGTCACAACACTTCAGATCGATAAATTCGGCAATGAATTTATCCGCGATCACAAAATGGAACCGGCTCAACGAGGGATTATACAGGACAAGTCTTGCGGACTAACGGTAGCAAGATAGCATGTACCAAATAGGAGGTACTAAATCTGAAAGACAAAGTGCGAGTAGCCTACTCAAAACTTGCTCAAGATTATGAAAAGAATGTCGATACAACAAGTGGATTTAATGCTTTTTACGAACGTCCAGCCATGATGAAATTATTGCCGCACAATATGACTGGGTTAAAAGTTCTTGATGCGGGATGTGCCGCTGGCTGGTATACATAGCAATTCATGCAACGCGGTGCAAATGTGACATCTATAGATTTGAGTCCGGAAATGGTGGAGGCGACTAGAATAAGAGTTGGTCCACAGGTCACGGTGTTGGAACAAGATCTGAGTGAAGTTCTTCTATTTGAAGATGAGACCTTTGACATCATATTGAGCTCGTTGACACTTCACTATTTCGATGATTGGACAACCACTTTTCAAGAATTTCACCGGGTGATAAAGACGGGGGGACGGTTTGTGTATTCCGTGCATCATCCGTTTATGGATTTTAAGTTGTTTGACAGACCTGACTACTTTGTTCATGAATTATTGGAGGAAGTGTTGAACAAGAAGGAATCTGGTCCCGTTGAAGTAACCTTCTTTCGACGACCTATGTCTGAGATTATCAATGTGACGACAGGGGATTTTACTCTTGTACATATCATTGAGCCTAAACCGGTGAGTGAGTTTATAAAAAAATCCCGGAGAAAACAGCGTTATATAATTAACTTATGACAAACCCTCATTTTCTGATAGTGGTGTCCCGCAAGCCAGTATAATGGAATTCGTTTCAAGGTGGTTGCGTCTGTCGCATAAGGGGGCAAAAATTCTAATTCCCTGAGTGCCACCTGTTGTATGATTATACGATGGCGTTTACTTTCTGAATCTTGCGCAATCTGGCCGGTTTGCGACAAATCACAGCATAATCGACAAGAAAGGAATGGTTGGTTTGTCAATCCGTGTTGGAATCGTAGGGACTGGGTTTGGAGCAACGGTACATGCGCCAATCTTGGCACGCCATCCAGCGTACGACCTTTTGGCTATTGCAAGCCAGCGTCCTGGTCGGGCTTCAGCAGTTGCATCCACATTTCAAATACCTCATGCCTATGATGATTGGAAACAGATGTTAGAACAGGCTCCGATTGACCTTGTGGTTTTTGCTACCAGACCAGCAGATCACAAGTTAATGACCCTTGGAGCGTTGTCTTATGGTGTACACGTTCTGTGCGAAAAACCGCCTGCATTGAATCTCGTGGAAGCAAGGGCTATGGAACAAGCCGCAAAATTATCAGAGTGTGTAACAGCTATGAATTTCGAATGGAGATACTTGCCCGAACGGAAAGCCATAAAACGAGTTTTGAACGAAGGTACATTAGGTAAGATTCTTCACGTCAGTTGGTCAGAGGCGTGGCAGATATGGGGACGGATTCAAGAATTCGAACCTGGATGGGACTCGGAAGCAGAGCAAGGAGGCGGAATGTTAGGAGCAATAGGGTCTCACATCATTGATGCTTTGTGTCATTGGCTTGGAGAAGTATCTACAGTCAAAGGAATAACCATGAATCAAGTGCCGACAAGGAAGACAGCAGACGACAGTTTTTCATTCATCGGTATTTTCGAAAATGGAACCACGTTTTCCGTCAGTTGTACGGTTGCGAGCATTGGATGTCTACCACGTATCGAGATTTTCGGTACGGAAGGAACACTGAGAATAAGCGGACATCAACTGCTAATAGCCACGACTTGTGCACCCGATTTCGTTCCAGTATCAGTTGAAGAAACTATGGACGTGTCTGACTTCCCAAAAGACATTCAGGGTTACGTTCACGCACAATGGCACCTATATAGTGACCTGGCAAAATCCATTGCAGGTGAAACTGTCGATAACCTACCGAGCCTCACAGATGCCGTTTATGTTCAAGCAATAATGGACAGTATTCGTTCTTGAAGTTATTGTTGCCGAGTTATGACATTCCCGTCCTTTCTCAGTTTACGGTGGCTGATCTTCAACAAGGATTTGCTCCCGTCTGTGCATAAATATAAACCAAGGAACTTTCCTGGTTATGTCATTATAGGGCAGGAATGTCCCATATCAACCATATGAGTAAATTTGACTGGAGCTGTCGTATGAAGGTACTAATCGTGCAACCAAAACTTGAAAAAGCGATAGTGCAGTTAGAGAGGGAACTGCAGAGTAATCCACACGTCGACGCAGTCATCTTTCCAGAAGGATACTTAAACGAAAATGTAAAAGAGGCATGCACGTTAGCCGTGAAGTATGGCGTTGTACTCATTGGTGGTTATCGAAGATTACACGAAAAACCGAAAGACCGCGTGATTATGATTAACCGCCAAGGGGAAATCGTCATCGACAGAATCAAGTACAGTGACACTGCATTTGCAGTTGAGGACGGGCTGAAAATCGGTCATATTCTGTGTGATGAATTGATGGTACAAGGTCTAAAATCACAAGACCTAGTTGGCATTGACCTGATTGCCCATCCAATCGGAGTCGGGATGTTCAGTGAGGAACAGTTCGAAGAGTGGATTTCCGAGGCAAGGAAAGTCGCAGCTGAATACAGAACAATGATTATTGGTGCCAGTCACGCAGATGGATCATTTCGAAATAGTGACGTCTCAATTCCAATTGCCTATTGCATTGGGAATGACGGCGAAGAGATTTTTGTGTCAAAGAACAATGTGCAATCGGTTGTGTTGGATACAGTCAGTAAATCAGTGGTCCTCGCCCAGTCCATTTGCTAGTCGCGGCTGTCAAACGGAGGCATGTCAGCCACAACATTGTGGCTCTGTTGATGTATCAATATGCAGCAGTCAGCCCTGCGCAGTTGTTGCGTACTTGGGCAGAAGAACTACAGAAGAAGAACTTAGTTTACTGGGGGAATGTTGATGCAAATTTATGTTATCCGTCATTGTGAAGCGACAGGTTAGTCGGAGGATGCACCTCTCACTGCCAAAGGATTTGAACAAGCGGAGTTACTTGCCAATTTCCTTAAAGACATAGGAATTGAGCGAATCATTTGCAGTCCTTATTTGCGTGCTCAGCAAAGTGTCGCTCCGTTTGTTCAAGGGAACAATATTCCACTGACGGTCGATAATCGTTTGTCGGAACGAGTTTTGAGTGGTTCGAATATGGATAACTGGTTGGACTGTCTTCGGAAGACGTTCGATGACTTCGATTTGTCATTTGACGGCGGAGAGTCCAGCAAGCATGCCATGGAACGTGTTGTTCATGCCATAGATGATTTTGTCTCAACCGAAACTACATGTAACGCAGTTGTTACCCACGGAAATTTAATGATTTTGTTGCTCAGACATTTCGATGCACGATTTGGGTTCGATGAATGGGCTAGATTGAGCAATCCAGATGTCTTTTTGGTATCAGTCGATGAGAATGAAGCTACAGTACAAAGGGTATGGAGAGAAGTCATTTAGCTCCCAAGTCTTTTTCTCATGTCATGGGCAAGTTTCAGACTTTCCTTTGTCCACGGCGGAGTTGCATCGTCTCCGAGAACTTGCTCAATGGGGAGCCAGAGTACAGCGTCTACTTCATCAGGACTCTTACAAACCGCTTCGCCATTCAGGTATTCGCAGAGAAAAACCACGTCAATAACGTTGTCACCGTCGTCTGCCACAAACGATGTGCTGTGGACATAATGAATGGCATCAGATACTTCAATGCCAACCTCTTCTGCAATTTCACGTCGAAGAGTACGTTCCAAGATATCACTCTGATTACCTTCATGTTCCACTTTACCGCCTACTAACGAAATCATGCCTGCTGCATGGGATTCCTTTAGGCTTCTTCGTATTACCAGCCACACGTCATCTCTGTATATGGCGGCTTCAACGTTGACCACGAACAAGGTTCTCACTCCTTTTCATACATCATACATAAAATAGTAAGTCTATGAAAGCAGCTTTCAGACTTGCTACTGCAGTAATGGGAGCAATAGCGCAAGATCGACCATCACATAAATTTGAATGAATATGCAAAAAGAAGCATTTATACACTGTGTTTCTTCTTGTTTTAAGAAACTCTTAGAGTAGGGGTAAAGTGAATTTTGATTGGGAGGGGGGAGGTGTGTCCAAGTAATAACTCCAGGCTCATTGAAGCACCGTGATCGATAACATATTTCCTAATTGGGCCGACCTGATCGCTGCAAAAATGTAGATTTTTTCAAGGGCCACTAGTTAGTGTATGTCGGAGGAGGGGATTCCGCTTGTTGTTGACAACGGAGCGCATGCGCGGCGTCCGTGTGTCGATCGTCTGCGGAGAGCCGCATTTTCGTCGTCTTCGCGGGCGAGGACGGCGGACGCACCTGGTCTTCCAGGCGTCGGAAGACGCGGTAGTTGATGCCTACACACTCGTCAAGGAGGTTCTGCCCGCGCTTGACAGTAAAGGCGGCGGGAAAGCGAAGTCTGCGCAAGGATCGGTGTCAGCTTCTGCACAGTGGGTCGTCGATCTGGTAGAATCTGTGCTGGTGAAGCGGTTATAAGTTGGAAGGGAGGATAGGATATTCAAAAAAATACTGGAACGAAGCCATCGTGGTAGACTTGGCACTTTGGCGAGTGGCGTAGCAAGCATGGTTTTTCAGCAAGTTTGGCCTACCCTTCCCTTAGTCCCTAACCTTGCCGCCCCCCGACCCGCGAAGGTTCCGTGTGTGCATACGGGAATGGCCCTTGGAAGTAGTCGTTCAGCGCCAGAGAGGCCGCACCCGTAGCCGTCGCGTTGCGCCCTAACGAAGAAAGTTCGACGCGCGCGAGCGACGCTGGCACATCGAGTGCTGAGCTATGGATCACGTCCTTGACCGAATTCAGCAGACATTCCCCGGCTTCGCTCAGGCGATTGCCAATGACGACGAGGCTGGGGTTGAGACCGTTAATAACGTTACTGATACCCGTACCGAGATAGTGCCCGATGCTGTTGACAGCTTGCACCGCATTGTTTTCGCCATCGCGAAGTCTGCGCATGATTTCGTCGAAAGACACGGTGGTTCCAGCGAGCTGCGCGTATTTGCTGACAAGCGCGCGCGTCGATGCGTACATTTCCAAACAGCCGCGACTCCCACAGGAACACCGCAGGCCTCGGGCTTCAACAATCATGTGCCCAAACTCGCCAGCTGTGCCACCGCTGCCGCGGATCAGTCCGTGATTCAAAATGATGCCTACGCCGATCCCGGTCCCGACACTAAAATACACAGCGTTTTCGTCAGCTGTGCCTACCCGAACAACTGTTCTGCCAGTGCACCCGTGTTTGCTTCGTTGTCAATAAAAATCGGGAGGTTGATGTGCGCCTCCAGATAAGCCCGTAAGGGAACATCCGACCACCCAAGGTTTGGCGAGTAAAGAACGTTGCCCGAAGAGAAGTCGACCAAGCCGGGGACACCGAGACCTACGCCAATGATGCCAAGATCTGAATCGGGAATATTGGAAATTTCTTCCTTAATGCATGCTACGATTTCCGCGACGACGCTTCGAACGTCGGTGGTGGGTAGGGGCGACTCGTGGCTGGAGACGACGCGGCCCGCCAAGTCCACTGTCAGCACGTGGACATACTCTATGCCAAGTTCAACACCAATGGCGTAGCCAGCGGTTGCATTGAATCCAAGCATCCGGGGGCGGCGTCCGATCGCCGAGCGGGCAGGTCCGAGTTCAATCACGAGGCCCTCTTGGATAAATTCATCGACGATGGAAGATACCGTCGCTTTGTTCAGGCCGCTTTCTACCGAAATTTGTGCGCGGGAGATAGGACTCTGATTACGGATCAGGTTCATAATGATATTCTTGTTCAGTTCTTTGATTAGTGTCTGATCGCCAGTTCTCATATGACATGTTCCAATCTGGTAATAGAATTGTGTTTAGTGTGAAGTTTGCCCGCGATGTCAATGACTTATTTCGATGCTGACTGATAATGACTTATTATACAGTCCTTTTTCCTTTTCTCACATTTTAAATTATACTTTTATTTGTTTTGATGTCAAACAAACTAACAAAAGCGTGAATGTGTACGGATACGAACGGAACGGGAGGGGGATTGCATGCACAATGACGCCAAGAGTCATAGAGACACTCCGCCAGGGATAAGGGCACTAGCAACTTCAGAGAGGGTGCTGGCACTTACCTTCGATGATGGGCCGGACACCGAATTCACACCGAGCGTGCTCGACATCCTACAACGATATGGGATTAGTGCAACGTTTTTTTGCCTGGGTGTTCAGGTTGCTGCCAACTGGTCTGTAGCCAAGCGAATTGTCGTAGCGGGACACCAAATTGCTAACCACACCTGGAGTCATCCGCACGCTTCCGACGTCACTGTCTCCGAGCTTTTGCGAGAAGTAGAGAATACAACGGACACAATTGAAGAGGCTACAGGCGAGCGCCCGCGCTGGTTTCGTCCGCCATACGGGGAACTCGGAGCGGAGCAGGGGCGAGCCATCGCGGACGCGGGTTACGAGGTTGTCCTATGGACTGTAGATTCGCTCGACTGGTTAGGGATAACTGGGCCTCAGATTGTGGCGAATGTCGTGCCGGCTTTAGAGAATGGCGCGATCCTCTTGCACCACAGCGCGGGCAATGTGGCGGGGACCGTCGACGCGCTGCCGTATTTGATTGAGGTTTGCCTGCGACTTGGGTATCGTTTTGTTCGCCTGGATGAGGCTATGTAGATGACCTGAGTACGAAAAATGAGAGCGGTTTCGGCGAATCTTGCAAATTGGTGTTGTAACCCAATGAAAAACGATCTACAATTCTATTTAGTTTATTTGATAACCAAACTTAATGAGCAGGGGTGAACAAATGTGAAGAAGGTTAGCAAGGCATTGTTCGCAGGTGTAAGCGTTCTCACAATAACTGGGTTTGTTGCTGGTTGTGGGACTAGTGGCGGAACGTCTAACAACGGAAACAGCACGACAACTTCAGGTGCAGAAACACAGTTGACTCTATGGAGCGTTGATAGCGGCGTAGCTGAACAGACAGATAACAGCCTGATTGCGAGCTACAACAAGGCTAATCCGAATGCACCGATTACGGCGCAGTACTTTGAATCGACACCGTATATCCAGAAGTTGCAGATTGCGATGGGCGCAGGCCAGGCAGCCACGATCTTTATGAACTGGGGTGGCGGTCGCCTCGAGAACTATGTGACCCCGGGCAAAGTGGTTGACCTGACATCACAGCTGAATGCTGACCCGTCCTGGAAGAATAAGTACCTGCCTTCCGTCATGAAATCCGTCACATTTAACGGCAAGGTGTACGGTATTCCGTACGGCAACATGCAACCTGTGAACTTCTTTTATAACAAAAAGTTGTTCAAGCAGTACAACCTCACACCGCCGACCACCTGGAGTCAGCTCTTATCTGACATTCAGGTGTTCAAGTCGCACGGTATCATTCCAATCGCGGTTGGCGGCAAGGACAACTGGCCATACCTAATGTACTTCGAGTACCTCGTCGACCGCATCGGTGGTCAGCAGCCGTACAACAATGTCGCGGCTGGGAAAGCGGATGCATGGAACAATCCGGCCATTGTGCAAGCTCTCAATGACATGCAGCAACTGGTCAAAGCAGGCGCCTTCGAACCTGGCTACAGCTCAGTCGGTTCGAACGATGGGTCCGACGCGGCCTTGTTATACAGCGGCAAAGCAGCTATGTGGCTGATGGGCAGCTGGGGATACGGCTCCATCATGACAAGCGACAGCAGCTTCATCTCGCAGCTTGGCTACTTCCCGTTCCCGGCTGTGGCTGGCGGTAAGGGCAATCCGGCTGACGTCGCAGGCAACCCGAGTGACTTCTATTCGATTCCGACATCTGCAACCCCTGCACAGCAGAAAGCGGCGATTAACTTCCTGAAGAACTACAATCTCGACTCGCAGAACGTCAAGGACTTGCTCAACATCGGCTATGTTCCTGCGGTCAATGGGATCGAAGCCCAGCTGAAGCATTCCAAGGAAGCAGCTTACGAGACGTTCTACTACAACTTGGTGAAGAACGCTCCGTACTTCCAGCAGTCCTGGGACACGGCGCTTCCGGCAGCAGAAGGCAACGAACTCGATACGGACCTTGGCAAGTTCATGGTCGGCCAGATGACAACGAGCCAGTTTGTGTCGGACATGAATTCATATCTCAACAAGTGAGCTGGTGGTCGGGAGGGGTAACTCTCCCAGCTGTCCGCGACATGTAAGGAGTGTTCACAAATGCTAGGCTCTCGTATGAACTGGCAGCGTTGGGTGATGATGCTGCCAGCCGCCCTCTTTTTCGGCGTATTCGCGCTGGTGCCCATGTTGGTTGCTGTATACTACAGCGGCTTGAATTGGGACGGTGTCTCAAAGGCGACTTGGGTTGGCTTCTACAACTGGACGCATGCTTTTGACGATGGGCAAGCTTTGCACTCCCTGTGGCTGACCATCGAATTGATGGTGCTGTGTTGGCTGTTGCAGAACCCACTCAGTCTCGTACTTGGCGTGTTTATGGCAGGCAAGCAGCGGCATCGCGTTGTCTACGGTGTGGTGTACTTCATTCCGTTGCTGTTCTCTGCGGTCGCCATCGGCATCACGTGGTCGTACATCCTCGATCCTGAGTTCGGTCTCATCGACACCTTGTTGCAAGCAGTCGGCATTGGTAACGGCACGGAGAATTGGCTGGGTAACCCGCACCTAGCAATGTTGGTCGTCGCATGCATCATCGCGTGGCAATTTATACCATTCAACTCTCTCTTGTATCAAAGTGGCGTCAAGCAGATCCCGGCGTCCCTCTATGAAGCGGCGATGCTGGACGGAGCTGGGCCATTAAAGGCGTTCTTCCACATCACGCTGCCGCAGTTGAAGTACACGATCATCACGACGACGGTTCTGATCCTTACCGGTACGCTCACCTACTTTGACCTGATTTACGTGGTGACGAACGGTGGCCCTGGTGACTCCACCGAAGTTTTGGCGATGGACATGTATAAAGAAGCGTTCACCAATCTGAACATTGGAGCAGGTAGCGTAATCGCTGTCATTCTCGCAGCTGCCGGACTGCTCTTGTCCATTCTGATTCTCAAGTTCACCGGGTTTAACAAGATGGAAAGTCAGATGGAGGGGACGTGACTGAGATGGGGACACAGACCGCAAGTGTTCAACGAGCGAAAGTCAGACCCAACAAGCGGAAGAGGAAAGTTACTGGTTACGGGATCGCTTTTACGACCTTCGGCACAATCTGGCTGATCATCGCGGGATACCCGCTGCTCTACATGGTTATGACCAGTTTCCGGACGCAAAACGGGTATTTGATTGGCAAGCCATGGCTGCCGCCGTCGCATCCGACGCTCAGCAATTACGCACAAGTGCTGCAGGCCGGGTTTTTTCACTACTTCCTGAACAGCGCCATCGTCTCTGTTTGTTCCGTAGTCCTGATTGTAGTGTTTGCACTGTTGCTCGCTTACGTCATCGTCCGCTCGCATAGTCGCACGGTGCGCACGGTATTTAACGTGTTTTTGGTCGGGCTGGCACTGCCAATTCAGGCGGCTATCATTCCGGTCTACATTTTGATCAACAAGTTTGGACTATACGACACGCTGATCGGCATGATTCTGCCGATGGTCGCGTTTGGCCTGCCACTGTCGTTGCTGATTTTAGTGAACTTCGTTCGCGATATTCCGAACGAACTGTACGAGTCGATGGGACTTGAGGGGGCGACAGACTTCCAGATCGTGCTTCATCTGGTAGCACCGCTGTCGATGCCTGCTCTTGTGTCGGTCGGAATCTATGAATTCATCCAGTCGTGGAACAATTTTTTGTTTCCTTTAGTACTCACACAAAGCCAATCGGTTCAGACACTTCCGCTCGCGATCGTCCAATTCCAGGGTCAGCACACGATCGACGTGCCCGTGACGATGGCAGTCGTTCTCTTTTCGGCTCTGCCACTCATTCTGGCGTACATTTTTGCGGGAAAATACCTGCGCCGGGGCATGTTGGTTGGGTTCGGCAAGTAAGCTTAGCGATGACAGATATATCGAGGTGACACATGAACAGACAAGTTGTTTTGGGCATTGACGTTGGCACCTCGGGCACCAAGGTAATTGCTGTCGCTCTTGATGGCTCCATCGTATCGGTCGCGACAGTATCGTACGAGATGTTGACTCCAAAACCGGGGTATGCCGAGCAGAATCCGGAGGATTGGTGGAATGCAACCGTCACGGCAATTCAGACAGTGTTGGCAAAGGCGGGTGATGTCTCAGTGGCGTGCATTGGCCTGTCCGGGCAAATGCACGGTCTTGTGCCGCTCGACAAGGACGGGCGCGTGATTCGACCGTCGATTATCTGGTGCGACCTGCGCTCGGACGCCGAAGCGTTGGAACTGGAGCGCACGGTTGGGCGGGACACAGTGATTCAACTCACTGAAAACCCGCCGCTGCCTAACTTCACGATTACGAAAATCCTCTGGATGCGAAACCACGAGCGTGACCTGTACAACCGGATCAATAAGGTGCTGCTACCAAAAGATTACATACGTTATCGACTGACCGATGTGTTAGCGATAGACGTATCGGACGCGTCCGGCACGCTGATGCTTGATGTCGCGAAGCGAACTTGGTCTGAGGAGATGTGTAAAGCCGCGGGCGTACCGATGGAGTGGCTGCCGCCGGTATATGAAGCGAACGAAGTCGTCGGTCACCTGTCGGCAGCCGCGGCGCAGCTGCTCGGTTTGCCTGAGGGCGTTCCGGTGGTGGCGGGAGCTGGCGATCAAGCAGCGGGCGCGATCGGTCTTGGCATCGTCGTGCCTGGTACCGTATCCGCGGTATTCGGTACGTCCGGCGTGGTGCTGGCTGTTACGGACAAGTCTTTGCGTGATCCAGGAGGTAGACTGCACACTTTCTGCCACGCCCAGCGAAACAGCTGGTTTGTGATGGGCGTCACCCAGGCTGCGGGTGGATCGCTGCAGTGGTACCGAAACCGCTTCGGCCAAATGGAGCAGACCGTCGCTACTCGGTCAGGCAGTGATGTCTACACGCTGCTAATGAAGGAGGCGGAGACGGTCGCGCCGGGAGCGGACGGTCTGTTGTTTTTGCCATACCTGATGGGAGAGCGCAGTCCGCACCTCGACTCACAAGCGCGCGGCGCCTGGATTGGTCTGCAGTGGCAGCATACCGCCGCGCACCTTGTCCGAGCTATCCTCGAAGGCGTTTCGTTCAGTCTGCGAGACTGCTGGGAGGTCATGCAACAGATCGGCGTGAAGTCGTCCGGCTGGAAAGCATCCGGTGGCGGCGCTGGCGGACGGCTGTGGATGGAAGTGTTCGCGAGTATCATCGGCAATCCCGTGCAGATTATGCAGGCGAGTCACGGACCGGCGCTCGGCGGTGCGATCCTGGCTGCGCAAGGGATTGGCGCCCTGACCGAAGACCCAGCATCGATACAAGCGTGGCTTGGCACTGGCAACAGCGTTCCGCCGCGCGCGGACTGGGTAGAGTTTTACAACGACCTGTACCCCTTGTTCCAGAAGGGTTATAGGGAGACAAAGAACTTGATGCATGACCTGAACGGGTTGGCAAGGAGGTTGCAAGCATGAGTGAACTGTACCGGGACCCGAGTCGGCCCGTTGAGGAACGCGTCGAACACCTGCTGTCGCAGATGACGCCAGAGGAAAAGTCCGCGCAGATTGGTAGTCTGTGGGTGTACGAAGTGCTAGAGCGCTCGGCGTTCTCCACAGTCAAAGCGGACGCACGGATGAAGAACGGGATCGGCCAGATCACGCGGATTGGTGGCGCAAGCAGCCTTGACCCTGTGGATAGCGCAAAGGTTGCAAATGATATCCAGCGCTACCTCGTGAATGAGACGCGCCTTGGCATTCCGGCCTTGGTGCACGAGGAGTCGTGCAGCGGCTACATGGCGAAAGGAGCGACTCTCTTCCCGCAGACGATCGGCGTGGCGAGTACGTGGAACTCTGATCTGACCGAGGCGATGGGGGAAGTCATCCGCACACAGATGAAGTCGGTCGGCGCTCACCAGGCCTTGGCGCCACTTCTGGACGTCACGCGCGACGCCCGCTGGGGCCGCGTCGAAGAGACGTTTGGCGAAGACCCCTACTTGGTCACACAGATGGGGCTGTCGTACGTGCGCGGTTTGCAGACCAATGATGTGAGAAACGGCGTGATTGCGACTGGCAAGCACTTCGTCGGCTACGGCGTGTCTGAAGGCGGTATGAACTGGGCTCCACCGCACATTGCACCGCGAGAATTGCGCGACGTCTTCCTGCAACCATTTGAAGCGGTCGTCCGAAAAGGCAAGCTTGGCTCCATCATGCCAGGTTATCACGAACTAGACGGTGTGCCGTGTCACGCTTCGAGCGAACTCCTGACAGAGGTGTTGCGTAAGGAGTGGGGTTTTGACGGCATTGTGGTCTCGGACTACTTCGCCATCGATATGCTACAGAGCTACCATCACCTGGCCGAAGGCAAGCCGGGGGCTGCGCGCACAGCCTTGCGAACAGGTGTCGACATTGAATTACCAAGTATTGACTGCTACGGTGCGCCGCTCGTGGAGCTGATTCAGCAAAGCGCGATTGATATGGAACTCGTCGACGCAGCTGTCCGGCGCGTGCTGACCGCGAAGTTCCGCATGGGGCTGTTCGAGAACCCGTATGTGGACGAGTCGCGCGTCGTGGAGGTGTTCGACAATCAGGAGCAGCGCAGGCTGGCGCGGACGATTGCGCAGCAGTCGATGATTCTGCTCAAAAATGAAGGCAACCTGTTGCCACTCAGCAAGAACGTGGGGACGGTCGCCGTGATTGGCCCGAATGCAAACAGCGTCCGCCATTTGCTCGGCGACTATGCATACCCATGCCATATCGAAACCCTCCAGGACATGACCAACACGTTCAACACAGCGGTGCCAGACAAAATTGAACTCGATGTCAACTTCGTCTCCATCATCAGCGTGCTCGAAGCCATCCGTGACAAGGTGTCGCCAGAGACGTGCGTCTTGTTTGCAGAAGGCGCCGATACACTGACGGGATCGCAAGAAGGTATTGACGAGGCCGTTGCCGCCGCAAAACAGGCAGACGTTGCGATTCTCGTGGTCGGCGACAAGGCAGGGCTCATCGACGGCTGCTCGTCGGGTGAGTCGCTCGACCGCGCCAGCCTTGATTTGCCTGGCATGCAAGAGGAGCTAGTTCGCTCCGTGCACGCGACGGGCACACCGGTTGTCGCGGTGCTTGTGAATGGGAGACCGCTCTCGATCAACTGGATGAACGATCACGTGCCGGCGATTCTGGAAGCGTGGTTGCCTGGCGAAGAGGGCGCTGCGGCGATCGCGGATGTGCTGTTTGGGGACTACAACCCGGGCGGTCGGCTGCCGATGTCTTTTCCGCGATCGGTTGGCCAAGTGCCAGTGTACTACAACCACAAACCGTCCGGCGGGCGCTCTCATTGGAAAGGCGACTACGTCGAGATGAGTTCTAAACCGCTGTATCCGTTCGGTTACGGCCTCAGCTACACAGAGTTCTCGTACGCAAACCTCGTCATCTCCGGCTCCCCCCTGACAGTGAGTGACCGGGTGACGATTCAAGTCGATGTCACGAACACGGGGTCTGTCGCTGGAGACGAAGTGGTACAGCTCTACGTTCACGACCCGGTCGCCAGCTTGACGCGGCCCGTGAAGGAACTGAAAGGCTTCCGGCGGGTCTCGCTTGCGACAGGCGAGACGAAGACGGTGACGTTCGTGCTGCCGGTTTCGTCGCTCGGGTTCCACGATGTGAATCTGCACTACGTCGTTGAACCAGGCGCGTTTGAGGTAATGGTCGGCAGTTCATCAGAGGACATTCGTCTGAAGGGATCGTTTGAAGTCACAGGTGAACCAACTATCGTCGTAGAGAGAGAGTATACAACAGAAGCTTTCTAAAGCTAAAGGAGGAGACAAATCATGACTTACTTCGAGGGCGTCGGCAAGATTCAATTTGAGGGCTCGGAGTCGAATAACCCGCTCGCATACAAGTACTACAACCCGGACGAAATCGTTCTTGGCAAGCGGATGGAGGACTATCTGCGCTTCTCCGTCGCATATTGGCACACACTGGTCGCCGACGGCAGCGACCCATTTGGCGTTGCGACGATGCAACGCCCGTGGAACGGCTACACTGGTATGGACCTCGCGAAGGCGCGCGTCGAAGCTGCGTTTGAACTGATTGAAAAGTTGGGTTTGAAATACTTTGCCTTCCACGATCGAGACATTGCGCCGGAGGGCGACACGCTGACTGAGACCAATCGCAACCTCGACGTGATCGTCTCAATGATCAAGGACTACATGAAGACCTCCTCCGTGAAGCTGCTGTGGAACACTGCAAACATGTTCACTAACCCGCGCTTTGTGCATGGTGCCGCAACTTCGCCGAACGCCGACGTCTTCGCGTACGCGGCTGGCCAGGTCAAGAAGAGCCTTGAGATCGGCAAAGAGCTTGGTTCCGAAAATCACGTGTTCTGGGGAGGGCGCGAAGGCTATGAGACGCTGCTTAACACGG
This sequence comes from Alicyclobacillus sp. TC, assembly GCF_016804365.1. NCBI lineage: Bacteria > Bacillati > Bacillota > Bacilli > Caryophanales > Alicyclobacillaceae > Alicyclobacillus > Alicyclobacillus sp. TC. The sequence goes on from NZ_CP044434.1 coordinate 217,202, forward strand.
ACATGGGGCTTGAACTCGACAATCTCGCGCGCTTCTACCACATGGCCATCGCCTACGCGAAGGAGATCGGCTATACCGGCCAGTTCCTGATCGAGCCGAAACCGAAAGAGCCGACCAAGCATCAGTACGACTACGACGCAGCAAGCGCAATCGCGTTCCTTTACAAGTACGACCTGATTCACCACTTTAAGTTGAACATCGAAGCGAATCATGCGACCCTCGCTGGCCACACGTTTGAACACGAGCTGCGAGTGTGTCGTCACTACGGCGTGCTCGGTTCGGTCGACGCCAACCAGGGTGATCCGCTGCTCGGTTGGGACACGGATGAGTTTCCGACGGACCTCTACAACACGACGCTCGCGATGTATGAGATCATCCAAAACGGCGGGCTACACAGCGGCGGCTTGAACTTCGATTCGAAAACGCGGCGCGCCTCGTTCGACGCGATAGACCTGTTCTATGCACACATTGCCGGTATCGACAGTTTCGCCAAGGGCTTTAAGGTGGCAGCCAAACTGATCGAAGACGGCGTGCTTGAGGACTTTGTCGCCAACCGCTACAGCAGCTACAAGAGCGGAATCGGCGCCGACATCGTTGCCGGGAAGACAGACCTTAAGGCGCTCGCAGAGTACGCTACGGAACATGAAATTACGAACCAGTCAGGTCGTCAGGAGATGCTGAAGTCTATCTTCAACCAGTACCTGACGAGCGTGTAATGGCAGATACCAGACTGCTGGTAGGTGCCATACGAACGGAGGGGGTGAACTGATAGTGAGAGGGGCAAAGGAAACGACCTTCCGTGGGGAGCGCGCTGTCGTCTTGCGGTGGGAAAACCTTCAGGCGACGGTTCTCCCTGAAATCGGGGCCAATCTGATTAGCTTTCGCGACCTCATCCGCGGCTTCACACTGCTGCACGAACCAGGCGTTAATGAGATGGACGACTTCAGGCGGACACCATATTTGTACGGGATCCCTGTCCTGTTCCCCCTAACCGTTACGATGCCGGCACGTTCACCTACGCCGGCACGCACGTTCAATTGCCTGTGAACGAAGCGGCCACTGGCGCGCACCTGCACGGTGTTTTGTACGATACCGCGTGGGAAGTCAAGGACTTTGGCAGTACTCAGGTCGAAAGCTATGTTGTGCTGTCTGTGAAAGTGGACGAAGCGCACCCGCTGTTCGCAAAGTGGCCGTTTTGTTTCACTTTTGAATTGCGCTATGGGCTGAACGAGTTTGGACTTTCTCAACACGTTTTGGTACGAAACGATGGGGGTGGATCCATGCCGTGCCTGGTCGGATTCCACACGGCGGTCAACGCGCCGTTTGCAGAGCATGGAGACGCTACCGACTACCGCTGTCGCTTCACTATCGGCGAGCGCTGGGAGCTTGATAATCGTGGTCTGCCTACAGGGGTTCGTCTGCCTTTGACCTTATACGAGCAAGCCTTGCGTGATGTCGGGGCGTACCCGTTTGTCGAGTCGATGGACAATCATTACACGGCGCTTGCACAAGACGGTTACAATCGCATGGAACTCTGGGACATGAAGCGCGACGTGACGCTGGTCTACGATGTGGGGCTTGGGTTCGGGCAATGGATGGTTTGGAACCACTACGGGCAGCCTGGGTTTTTCTGTGCCGAACCGCAAGTGAATGTCGTCAATGCGCCAAATTTGGAGTTGCCAGCAGATGAAGTCGGGTTGTTCCCTGTACGACCAGGTGAGGTGTGGGAAGCGCACAGTCGCCTGTACGTACGTGATGGAGGCGTGAAGCAGGATTGACGCGCCGTGTTGTCGTGCCGCGCCGTAGTTGTGTTAGCCGCGTCCCTGCAGGCCAATATCCACTCAATCAGCTGAGTCCGTTGTCTAAGCGAAGTCTTAAACTTGTTGAAAATAACGACCACCCGTTTGGGTGGTCGTTAAGATAAAATGCATGCGTTGCGAGATTTGCGTCATACTCAGCCGATATCTTCACCCGGATGATGTAGCTAGTTTGTTTCTATGTTATGTTTGAACGAGCGTGGGTATGCTCGATTTTCAACCGGATGCCACCAATCACGAAATTTACCACTGTCGTAGAGCATACCAAGCATGGTTAACATGCCGTCATAATAACGCCATTGCCCTGTTGGGAGAGCAGTATTCCATAGGGCCTGAACGAAAGCCATCTTTTCTGGGTTCGTAGCCGAGATGGCAGAGGACGCGTTCATCGCTACCAAACCGGGGGAGTGACCCGAACTGGAATTGAGTTCAGTTCCATTAAGTTCGTAGTTGTTGCCATAGGTATTGATGACAGGGTAAAAGAAGTTCTCCAATGCATTCGAATAAGTAGTTTCCCAAGGTTTAACTCCAAACCAGGCTGCATCAACATTGGCATTGGCAATAACACGAAACGCATCAAATTCGAAGTTGTAGCCATAGTTTGTATTGGTCGGCTGTTCGTTTGATGGTATAGAAGGGTAAGGGGTGCCATTAAAGTTTGTGTAGTCGGGCGCTAGTCCCGTAGCCGGATTGTAGGCATCTTTCAAAAGGTTTTCGCCGGAAGTGTACGCTTTGTTCCATAGCTGTTTATCAGTCGGATCAACGGATGCAAAAACTTTATAAAAAGCTGGCAAACTGTAGGATGGGTCCGTATAGTTCATGGCGTTTGGCGGTGAGAAGACAGGTAAGTAAGTGGTTTGACTGAATTCGGGAGATGGGTCATGCCACATGGCATGCAGAATCTGTTCGGATTGTTTCCGATAGTTATAGATACCCCTCCCATTACCCCAGCGTCCCGCCGCAAAGGCGAGTGCAGCGGCAATCCATTGATCGCCATCAGGAGCAACTCCATAATCAATGACCTTACCGTCAGGATAAGTATGCCATGCAAACTCATCCTTCGTCGGTCCCTCTTTAATCTGCATATACGTTTTTGCATAATTCCACAAAGAATCGAATTCCCTTTTGTGATTCAACTGTACGGCAATCATCATTCCGTAACCCATACCTTCAGTACGCACATCGTTTGGATTGGCAGTACCGGGATAAGAAGAAATGGAGGCGATATAAGCCATATCAGGCGTCATTTGATAGTATAACGCCTGTCCATTATAGTAATGATCAGCAGACGTCCCGGGATTCCCGTGAAAAAGCTGGTGCCAATCGGTATTAACCTTTTCATTAATTTGTTTCTGTGTATACCCTGCCTGTTTAAATAAATTTGGGTATATTCCAGTTTGAACTGCTCCTTGGGGACTATCCCCTTTGCCATTGACGGATTTTTCTATCCTGTGGGAAGACGTGGCTGCAAATGATGTAATTGGAGTCAGTAAAGCTGTGGCAGAAAGAATGGAAACACCCAGTTTCATTCCACTTTTCAAGCTCATCTCTCCTCTTGAAAATTCTGAATACTAAGATATATCCAACCGCTATTTGTGAATTATTTTCTCACCTCCTTTAGTGAAGCGTTTTCATGCTGGGCCCGTTTGTTACTCTTGTTGACTACTGTTGTTTAATGCACAAACTCAAGATTCTTTGCACGGTGGTTTTACCTCTTTACTGTTACATGATATTTGATTTGTACATTAAACAAACTAATTATAGGATAAATTATTTCTGTCCTCAACCATCGATCGCAACAGCCCCTTTAATTTCATGCTCATCTTCTGCATTACATTTTTTTGCCCTGCACTACTGGTCAAGGATGCACGGTACTCCGAACTCAATCGTTATTTACTAGTAGCTGGTTACCCGGATTTGGGTTTTCCGGATGTGATCTCGATGCCGCACTCCGAAGTCATTCGTGTTAGAGTTTCGCGGAAGCAGGGTTGAAAGGGTAATTCGTGATTATTTCAGTGTAAGATCACACTAGGAACGTGTCCGAGTAAGATTTATGTTCTAGGTATAGGAAATTTTAAAAGAATTATCAAAATCTTCATTTGCAAAGCCATGAGAATGCAGTGTAGGGCTGTCGAGCGGCGGATCGTTTTTTCGCTCAATATAATGCGTCTAGGAACAAAGGCTACTTGAAGACCCTGGACTCAAGGCCGCTGCGCTTGTACCTATACTTCGGATTTGCGGCCAATAACAAACTCGGTCACTCATGGCCAAGCATTGAAACCATCGCGAAGTATTTTGGCAAGCAAACCCGAACCATCGACTACTGGATACAACAGCTTGTTGAGGCTGGTTTGGTGTATAGGGAGCGAGATACCCAAAAATCGAGTACAACGTACTTGGTTCCATATGGGGATACCTTCATGCGGCAACGGCTTTCCCGAGTCTTTGAAGAGGACAATCAAGATATATTCGATAATCTAATTGATGTTATCGAGCAACGGAGGGCAGTTTATGGTTCAATTGTGGGCGTGTTCCATCTGTTTCACTAGGGAGCAAGGGGTAGAAAAGGGCCTTCTCCGAACCTTGACAAAAGCAATATCATTTTCATCATCACCAAACGTGACAACAATATTTTGGTTGGGCACATGTACCAATTGCAGAAATCCGCAGGGTACGGCTTTAGTGAATTGAACATATATGACCCGGTGACGTTCCAAAGCCCATTTACATATATGGGACAACCTGTTCGCGGCATTGCCGTTCGTCATTCTCATCGGATGAGGAAATTCCTCAAGTTCCAACAAGCGAAAATCAGGTAGCTATTGATTTGGGATTGACCGATTCCGTAGCACAACGCCGACTTGCAAAGAAAAAGAAAGGTTCCAAAAACAGAGACAAAGAACGTCTCAAAGTTGCACGTATTCAAGCCAAAATTGCGGATCGTCGTCAAGACTTCCTGTACAAGCTCAGCACACGGTTGATAAACGAGAACCAAGTGATCGCCGTAGAGAGTTTGCAGGTTAAGAACATGATTCGCAATCACCACCTTGCAAAATCCATTGCAGATGTAGGATGGGGCGAGTTTGTACGTCAACTCGAATATAAGGCTGAATGGTACGGTAGAACGGTCGTCAAAATCGACAAGTTTTATCCAGCCAGTAAGCGGTGTTTTGATTGCGGACATATCATGCCGAAGATGCCACTCAGCGTCAGACACTGTACGTGTCCAGAGTGCGGGGAGAATCACGACAGAGATGTGAACGCCGCTCAAAACATCTTAGCCGCAGGGCTTGCGGTGTTAGCCTGTGGAGAGGCGATAAGACCCGCTGGAAAGCTCACCAGCCAATGAGAAGGCAAGCCTCAACGAAGCAGGAAAGCCAACTAGAGATGGTTGGAATCCCCTGCCTTTAGGCATGGGGAAAATGTGTGCGGGCGGCAGCTCGCATTGGATGCTGAACATCTAGCGGAAAATCGCTGGACAGGTCAGCGCTGCATAATGGTCAGTGCTGCAAAGGATACGTCTAGGGCGTCTCCGTGAGGAGCGTGTCGGAGGAGAGAGGGAGTGTCGAGGGGTCCCTATCCGAAGTGTGCAGGTTGAAAGCGCAATGCTGAATGCCGAAACGGCGGGATGAGTTGGGGACGCTGCGCTCTCTGCGGAACCCAAAACCCTATCGGGGTAGGTCAGCCCTGTAGATCACGATAACATGGTATGCGGCTCATCACGTGGAGGGTGAGACATGCACACTGTAGCCAGTGCGGGTGACCCGTCGAGATCTCTCGGTTACCGAAGTGGGCGTGGACATATCAAGGGTATTCGAAGTTGTCCGTGTGCTGAGAGAAGTCAGAGCGACTTCATAGTAGCGAAGTAGCTTCGAGACCTTAACTTGATGTGAAATGAAGGAAGGCGTCGTTACTGAAAAGTTGATTCAGAAGCAGACATGTCAATTGGTAAGCCTCCGCTGCGAAACACTGCCAAAATGGTTCTGCTTGCGAGGAGACACTCGAACATGAAATGGTACAATCTGTATGGTCAGTTACTGAGTTATCAGCGACTGTCCGAGGCATGGCTGAAAGTCAAGGCAAACAAAGGAACTGGCGGAGTAGACGGCATAAATCTGTCCGCTTTTGAAAGGAATCTGGAGGAGAATCTTCAGCAACTTCTCAGCGACCTGAAAGCCAAGACTTATAAGCCGATGCCAGTGCTCCGGATGTATGATGGACAGGGGGCTTGGGACATTTTCATGGTTTCGGTTTTTATCTTAGTAGATACATTCCTTTGCGCTTGACTCAACTCATCACTATGACCAAAAAAACGTGTATTGACAGATGGGGCCATCTTAACCTGTATCAGTCAATGTATGGGAGTATGTCTGTTTTCAATGATGGCGGTAATCTTTATTGAGTCAAAATTCAAAAAATCTAAATTTTCTTTTCAAAATGTATTGCATCATACACGCTTATCTGTCATAAATCATTCATATAAAGTGTATGACTTCTTTATGGTGAGAGGCGGGTGGTATGTAAGCGCTTCCTCTAAAGGTTTGTAATATTCATACTAATATTTTGCGAGATAGCGGGGTGGGTATATGCAAAATCATTCTACCGAACGGTGGGCAGAGGCAACTCCACTTGGTTTAGCAGCCTTTGTTATATCACAAACCTTATTGAATCTTCCTAACGCACATCTGGTTCCTGCTTTAGCAACCACGTTCTTTTTACCTGTCATTCTCATTTGTGGTGGTGGACTTTATTTTCTTTGTTGCATTCTAGAATTTATTCGCAAAAATACTTTTGGCATGACAGTAAATGGATTTTACGGTGGTTTCTTTAGCTCACTTGGTGTGTTTTTGATTATGGAATTGAGTGGCTTTTTGAAATTTGGTGCGGATGCGAATATTGCCCTGGGCACTTTTCTCTTAATTTGGTCTATACTGACAATACCTTTTGTGGTAGCTGCGTTCCGTGAAAATATGCTTTTTGGCTGGTTGTTTTTCTTTGTCGCTATAGCTTTCTTTGGTGGCGCTTTTGCCAACTTGACAGGTCTCAATTCAGCCATTGGCGGTTATGCAGGTTTGATTTCAGCCGCCATTGGTCTCTATCTGCTGACACAAATGTTGATGGCAGCTACGGCTCATCACGCACTGCCAAGCAATGTGGTGAATTTGGAAGAAACACAAGCCATAGTGGCAGAGTAAAGTTCAAACAGACTTCACTGTATACAGTGAGGAATTATAAAAATCTGCATAGTGCGGGTCGCCTTCCAAAAGGCGATTCGCATTTTTGTTTATGTCCCCTGCCTCCTGGTGAATTTGCATATTGGGTGTTGCAAAGCCCATTTTACTTAACTTTGTCAGCCGGCGGCAGAGCAGTAAGTTGGTTTGCTAACCCATAGAGTTTGACTGAATGTAAAAGGAGGAAGGCGCATGGCGCAGACAACCGAGTTAGGAAGAGTATTGCAACTCCAATTCAATGTAGGCACTACAAGCAAGGGGGAAATCAAGGTCAAAAATCATAATTTTCCTCATGTTAATCCCAATGTTGCAGACGATGATTTGCTGGCCGTCGGCAATGCTTTGGCTGATCTCTTTAGTATGCCTCTCTATCAAGTTGCCCGTACAGATCAGGTCGCGTTAAGCGTTGATAGCAGTTCGACAGTAAGCACATCCAGCAGTTCTTCAACCAACAGTTCAGGTCAAGCTGCGCAGAGCAATGCTGCTAGCGGTGCCTGAACCACGCTAATCAATCCACTGCCGGACTATCCATCACTTGCTCAGGTAAAACCCAAGAGGACGGAGGAGTATAAAATGGCCGATAAAATGATTCTGCAAATGCAATTTCTTACAGATAGCAACAAAAAAGTCCATATCAATATTGCGAATCCCAAACAACCTGTAGATCAAACGGCTGTCGACGCAGCCATGAGCTTAATTGTTGAAAAAAACATCTTTTTATTGCCGCAAGGAAATATTGTCAAACAAGTAGGAGCTGCAGCCATTACTACCAGTAGTTCAACGGTTGGATAAACGCACTTTGCAACTTTTATATTCTGCTTCTCCCGGAGTTCATAATCCGGGAGAGGTGGAAATCATGTTAACAATCCTCTTGTTATATCCGTTTCTCTATCATCTCCCACAGTTGTTCCACCGTCTCAGCCATTAGCCACTCTTTTTTCTGCCAAAGCAGAAAAGGTTGTTCTATACATATATCGCAACGATCGAGACAAATCACAGTGCGCCGTTCTACCTGAGGGGCTTCATCTGCTAAGCGGCGCATAATTTCTCTCGAACCACGTTTTAAATTGCGCAGACAGAATGTCGCTTTTGACAACCTCAATCCCCCCTTCGTTGCTTTAGCCATTGTCGCCAAGCGTAAAAGATGAGTCCAGACATAAGCAGGGCCACGGCGATTGAAAGAGCGGGTCCGCGCGCAGTTTGCAGCAGCGTGCGTACACTTTCGCCAAAAAAATATCCACCTAAAGTGATGATTGAACACCATAATGCCGATCCGATGCTAGTGTACAGCACAAAACGTGTGAAAGCCATGCGTGAGAGGCCAGCCGCGTACGAAGAGAGCGCGCGGATTCCTGGGACAAAGCGACCCGGAATCAGGAGCCATATACTGTGCCTGTCAATGAGATGGGCAGCGCGATCGAGATGCGGCTTCTTGACAATGCCTGTGCGCATCATTGCTTGCAAGAATCGTGACTCCATAGAAGATGCTGCGTAAAAAGCAAGAGAGGTACCACATAAGTAACCAAGAGTTGCAGCTAGCAACACACCACCTAAGTGGATGCGACCCATGGATGCAGAAAATCCATAAAAGAGCAAGAAAGCGTCACCGGGGAAAGGAACACCCAGACCTTCAATAAACAGAGCAAACCAGATGCCTGGATAACCGAGATCGACCAGAAATTGAATGATATTGTTCATCATGCAGGTCAGACAGATGTGCATGGAGCTTTCCCGCCTTTGTTTTGGGCTGCTTTTGCTTGAAAGATTGTTGTTCCTGGATGGGGACACACTGTATGTGTATGGGACAACGCTTTTTCTCATGCGTAAAGGAATGTGGCGATTGGTTTTGTTATGATGGTTACAGTAGCCAAAAGATGAGCAGCGGCTTAGGAAGTGAGGAGAAAGTATGGCGGATGAGTTTGAGCGAATTTGCCGTCTCATGGAGCAATTGCCGCCATGTGGGGAAGAAGTGCGTGTTGGCGTTGGGGACGACGCGGCTATTCTCCAATTGCCGATAGACAATGATGTGGTGGTTTCAACGGACACTATGGTGGAAGGTGTGCATTTTCGCCAAGACACACTCAGTTGGGCAGACGTCGGCTATAAATGTGTGGCAGCCTCAGTCAGTGATATAGCTGCCATGGGGGCAACGCCAACCAGTGTTTTACTTTCATTGGCTTTGCCAGCTTCTTTGTCCATGGATGAGATGTTGAACATTTATCAAGGAGTAGCGGATGCTTGTCATGAATATTGCGTATCTGTGATTGGCGGAGATTTGGTACAATCCTCGCAGAGTATGTTGACGAGCACGGTGCTTGGCAAAATTGACAAAAAACAAGCACTCTTACGCAGTGGAGCGAAGCCTGGTGATGTTCTTTTTGTCACCGGACATCTGGGTGCCAGTGCTGCCGGATTAAAGTTGTTGCTTACTTCATATGGAATGAGGGATGCTCTTGATGCAGCCTATGTCATTTCACGCCATCGGCGGCCCACTGCAAGGGTTTTAGCAGGGCAGACTTTCTTGCGTTATGGTGTAAACTCCTGCAACGATATCTCGGATGGACTGGCTTCGGAATTGAATGAAATTGCCAAGGCTAGTCAGGTTCGGTTGCGTGTGGAAATTGAGAAAATTCCTCTTCATCATGCAACTCGCAATGTTGCCCGTCAATTGGGTGAATCTGCGCTGGATTATGCCCTGTCAGGTGGAGAAGATTACGAATTGGTGGCTACTGCGCCGCCAGTTGTCTATGCCAGGTTACTCCCTTTACTGGAAGCTGTTCGACTCCCGATCACGGCCATTGGCCGGGTGGAATCAGGAGATGGTGTGGTTGGGGAGTGGCCGGATGGCAAGCTCGATGTGATTCTTGCTACAGGGTATCACCATTTTTGACAATCTTTATAGGTTTGGGCGGAAAATAGCATGCTGAGCGGAATTGGTGTTGCAGACAAAGCCATCTTGATTGACAAAGCAACCATCCAGCAGATGGGGAGATTTTTATGGCAGATCAAGGTATCGATGATAGTGGACTTTCTTGGATTGTGAGTATCACTTCTGCTGCTGAAACATACCAATTGGGAGAAGCTTTTGGGCGTGTGGCAGAAAAAAATTCATTGTTATTATTGTTTGGTTCACTGGGTGCGGGCAAGACCACATTGACCAGTGGAATAGCGCATGGATTGGGGGCGGGCGAATCGGTTCCATCCCCAAGTTATGTATATGCCTTTGTTTATGACAAGGGACGGTTGCCATTGTGGCATTTTGACTTTTATCGTCTCTATCAGGAGTTGCCGGAAGACGTAACACCCAATTTAGCAAATTGGCCATCGAGTAGACATGCATGGAGAGAATTGGAGCCAGAGCTGTTAGACAGTGTGGGTTGGTACGAGGCTTTGGAAGACGATGCGGTGGTGGTTGCTGAGTGGCCTCAGGGAGTTGTGAATGATTTATCGGACGCACTCGTGGTGGTGATGCAGAGCAGTATGACAGATGATGTAGAGAAACGCATATTGCAAATTTTCGCAGTGGGCACAAAGAGCCAGTTTCTGCTGGCGAACTGGAGGAAACAGTGGCAATCCTTGTAATGGATACAGCGACAGAAGTTTTGGCAACAGGTCTGATCGTCGAAGAAAATATACTTGTCTCTGCTGTTTCGTCAACGCCCCGTGGGCATTCAACGGCTTTAGCTCCTTTATTGCAGAGTATCTTGCAAAGCGGTCGGACAACGCCTCATCAGTTAAAAAAAATTGTGGTGGGTGTGGGGCCGGGGTCATACACGGGTGTCCGTATGGCAGTCAGTATGGCAAAATCTATGGCCATGGCGTTGGAAATTCCTCTTCTACCTGTGAGTACTTTAACCGCTCTTGCCTATGCTGCAGTACCGCTGATTGATAAAGGTCCATTTCTTTTGCTGCCGCTTTTGTATGCGCGGCGTGGACGTGCTTTTGGAGCGCTCTATCAGGGGGCCGGGGATGGGTTGGAGGTGCTTGCGCCTGAATCTGTACAACCGATAAGTGAATGGTCTTCTTTAGCAACTCGTGCTGTTCAAGACAGGCAGAATCAGGTGAAACTTGTGATGATTCACGATTTTCCGGATGCTCAAGCAGATGAGATACCTCAATTTGCAACATCCATTCACTTGAAAAGCAATCAGGAACGCTTGCCGCGCGGTCTTTGGCTGGCGAGTCAAACCGTTCGTCCGATGATGCGCGAGGAAATACATGAAGTATTGCCGAATTACATGCTAGAAGTGGAGGCGCAGGTTCGCCTGCGTGAGAGAGGAGCTGCGCGGTTTGGAAACGGACTGGAATCCTGAAAAGCTGGAGTTGCGTCGTATGACACTTGCTGATGTTGATGCGGTAATGCAGGTGGAGCGCCGCTCGTTCAGCGCGCCGTGGTCCCGGCAAGCGTTTGTAACAGAATTGGTCGAGAATCAGTTTGCGCGTTATCTCGTGTTTGATTATGACGGACGTATCATCGGCTATGCAGGCGTCTGGTTGATTTTGGATGAAGGACACATCACGAATATAGCGATTGATCCCGATTTTCGCGGTAAAAACCTGGGCGAGATATTGATGCGTTCGCTCATGTCACTCTGTATGTCGCAAGGTGCACGCAAGATGACGCTGGAAGTCAGAGTTTCCAATTTAGTAGCACAAACGCTCTATAAAAAACTTGGATTTGAGACGGTAGGCGTTCGCAAAGGTTATTACACAGACAATCAAGAAGATGCATACATCATGTGGGCCGATTTGCCGTTGGAAGAAAACAAGGCGGTGGACGCGTGAAAGAACGTTTGATGCTGGGAATTGAGACCAGTTGCGACGAAACATCGGCAGCAGTAGTGGCTGACGGTCAATCTGTACGTTCATTGGTTACCTACTCGCAAATTGCTATTCATCAAGCTTTTGGTGGTGTGGTACCAGAAGTGGCCTCGCGCCAACATGTAGCGGTGATTACGCGAACGGTTGAACAGGCCTTGACAGAGGCAAATGTGCAGCTTTCCCAATTGGATGGAATCGCTGTCACATGTGGACCAGGGCTACTCGGGGCGTTGTTGGTCGGTTTATCTGCTGCCAAAGGATACGCCTTGGTGAGTGGACTCCCCTTTTTTCCTGTCCATCATATTGCGGGTCACGTAGCGGCGGCTGGTTTAGAAGCTCAGTGGCGTCCTCCTATGCTTTGTTTGGTAGTGTCAGGTGGACATACAGAATTGTTGGTTGTGGATGAAAATTTTCGTTTTCAAAGACTCGGAGGTACGGTCGATGATGCTGCAGGTGAAGCTTATGATAAAGTGGCGCGGCTCTGTGGCTTGAATTATCCTGGCGGGCCGGAAATTGACAAACTAGCAGCCCAAGGAAACCCTGATGCTCTGGATTTGCCGCGATCTTTTCTGGATAGTGAAGAGCTATCTTTTTCCTTTTCAGGATTGAAATCAGCGGTTGCCAATCGATTGGAGAAAGCACGGCGCAATCACGAATATTTGCCTGTAGAAGACATATGCGCGAGTTTTCAACAGGCTGTTCTTGATGTGTTGGTTACTAAAACCAGTCAGGCTGCGAAAAAAACGGGGTTACGCCGAATTGTGGTAGCTGGAGGTGTGGCTGCCAATCGTGGGTTGCGACAAGCTATGACTCAATTAGCCTGCCGCGCCGATTTAGAAATTTTCTTTCCCAATCCTGTCTATTGTACAGACAATGGAGCTATGATTGCAGCTGCTGGCAGCCATATGATGAAGGCTGGACGCCATGGGACATTGGATGTCAATGCGTATGCCAATTTATCTTTCGCTGAGTGGCAAAACCTCACGAGTTAAAGGAGCTTAGGCCATTTAGCTGAGTGTTCCCTATATTGTGAGATGATGTGGATAAAAGATTGTCCACAATATGTGGACAGGTTGAATAAGTCTCTCTAAAACGATTAGACTTCTATCTGTACGACCTCTTAGGGTTGTGGATAACGTTGTGCATAAAGTGGATAAGTTGTGGATAAATTGGTCGATCCGTTTTACTGCAACCTTTTTGGAACCATAGGAGGTTCTTCCATCCAACCTCTATCAATGACGAATTTCATGCAGTGTTTGGCGTATTTACCCATTGATATCATAAGCTTTCCGTACATTACAGCAATATCTTGGCGCGGTGATGCGCCAAGCGCCAAACCGTAGTTGCCAATCGCTCCAGCGAGTAGTTCGGAAGTGTGGAAAAGTATCAGTGGCAACGCAAATGTAAACGTGTCGCTAGGAGATACATAGTCGTCCAAAAGTCCTGGAGAGGGGAGGAAATCTTCACTTAACTTGTGGTGTAAGGTATCAAAGTGCTTTTGGAACAAGTGTACACCGTCCGTTAAAATTTTCTGAACTGCAGGGTCGTTGGCGGTTTGAGCAAAGCCAAGCAGCAACGCTTTTGTAAAGGCGCTTCGTACCAAGTTCATGTGCAAATGAGTAATTTCCAAGACAGTCAATGGACGTGTTCGATGAAAAGGCGAACCGAGAAAAGTTCTGTCGTTGACGTGGTAAACGTGATTGGAAGACTGGCTGTAGGGTGCACGCTCCAATAAGCCAAGCTGGTCGAGATAATTGCATAATTGGTTGGTTAGTTCACTCGATTCTTGCAGACAGATGCTGAAAAAATCCCGCACTTCTTGCGTGTAGGAAGAGGAGAGACTGCCTGCATAAGAAACGAGACCGATTCTAGCCATGGAGTACAAATAATAGGCAGGAAATGGATGGAGAAAGACTGGCTGGGCTAGACGGTTGATATCTGAGACCGGAAAACCAATGGGTATAGGATAGTCCGTATTTTGAAAAGATTGACGGATCCATTCCAGATGTCGATTGGCAAAGTTTTGCGCTTTTTGCAGTATAGGCTGAAAATCCTGTGGTAAGGAAGATGCCGCAAAATGAGCCATTAAGCAGAGAGACATGCTGTCGTTCATATAGGTACTCCAAAGGCTGGCCACTTCCGAAGAGACCAAGGTCCCAGCTTTGGCAACTCCAGGTGTAGGTGGAGTTGAATTGTTATTCTTATTTGGGTTGGTAGTCGGTTGAGGAGTGCCATCGGTTTGTTTGGTACTTGCTGAAGTTATTGTTGCTCCACTTGTTTCTGCCACACCATTCACCTCTTTGAATAGACACAAATCGGAAATTCTGCTTTCCACAGAACCCATGGCTAAGGAAGAACGCTATAGAGAGAAAATTTCTAAGTTTCGCTTGTTCTGTCACAAGATATCCAATTTATCTTTTTTTATGTGTGTATGGTTTATGGAGATGAGGAAAAAAAATATACGCCAATGATGAAGAAATTTTACCTTCAGTTTGTTCTTGATTGGGTCTGAATTTTTTGCTTGACGAACAGCGTAAAGGCACGCGCAGTCATGACCATCATAATATAAATAGGAAATGAATATATATATTTCCAATAAAATAGTTTATAAATTCCTATATTAACAAAAAAAGGTTCAAAAACAAAAGAAGACACCAAGGCAGCAAGTGTAGTGGTAAGCAAAAAGGGCCACCAACGTTCACATAATTGGTATATTATAACAAACAGAACAGGTATAGCTGTAATATCCACAGGAACAAGTGGGGGATCGAATGACCAATACAGTTGAATGGGGTAAAACCAAGCACCTTCGTTAATGCCAATCGTATCAAAAAGTAAAGAACATCCATCGAGAAAAGCAGCAAAAGTAAGCAATTCAAACAAGCGTCGTTTATCAGCAACCCACAAGTACCAAAAAATCCAGGGGAGAAAAGCGATTCCCAGAAGAAACCACCACTGCCAAGTTAGAAAGCTGTGCTGGAACCAAAACTGCTTAACGAGATCGGTGGAAATCCTTTTGGCTTGTAAAACGCTTTGAAAAGAGATAGATTTGTTCATCAGTTATCCCTTTCTTTCAGTTGGTTAAGTGCGGTTGTCTATCCGTCTGAACCATCCTGATAACGGGCAAGTCCAATGACATAATTGCTCTGTAAAATCTTCTCCACATGCTCTACTTGGTTGGGTTCGCATTGAATCACCAGAATGCATTCTCCCTGCCGAGCGGCTTGCTGTTTCCGATTATGTTTACGCATAACAAGCAATTTTATACAAAAACCCAGGGAAGCACCCAAAATCATGCCTACAATCCCAATTAAAATAGGTCCGCCTGGCAGGACAAATCCGTATATTGCGCCAAGCAGCATACCGACTGTTGAAAGCACAGCAGCCACATCAAAAACGCTTTGACCATCGGAATGATGAATATTATCTAAAATTTGGAAATTATTGTTTCGTATATCGAGAGGAACGGCTAAAATTTGTTTTTCATCAATTCCTTGTTTCTCAAGATTTTGAATGGCCAGTTCTACATACATGGAATGATCAAAGGTGGCAAATACAATCATTTTGGGAACCTCATTTCACAAATAGGCGGGACATTGAGAACGATATGCGTTGGTAATGCTCTTTAAGGAACCTGGCTTGTTCCAACTCGTAGAGCCGATTTTGCTCGACGGCTGTAAGGTAGGAGTCATAAAGAGAAAAACTGTAAATCGAAGGCATAAACAAATACCACTGAATATTCAGCGCTGCTGCCGAAGCAGACAAGTGTCCTGTGAAAGCAAGTTGAATGGCGGTTAGTAGATTACTTTTATAGGCAACAACAATCCACCAGACAAGAAATAAAATACCATTTGGGATTTTATGTAGATAAAAATGTCCTGCTCCCGGCATAAAGGCAGACCAGACAGGCGCTATCCATGGTGTTTTTTTGTCAAGATAGTTAATTTCCAGTGCATTCATTTTCATGGGCTGTAACGCTTTGGGACGGTGAATGGCAAGCATGTAGAGTTTATTCAAGTTAACCGCACCCTGATAAGAATCCCAAATACAATAAATATACGTACCTACGTAAAGTAACAGCCAACGTGTGTTCAGCACATTTGTCGCATCATTGAAATGACCAATGAGCGTTTCAAAAATAGCTAGATTGATATGAGATTGGGTGTTAACTATTAATTCCCACATAATAAAAAAATATCCAGTTAAATTACGATTTCGAGCTAGATGTCCAAGTCCTGGAAATGCGAAGGACCAAAAGGCACACATCCATGGTTTGCGTAAATGTAACTGAACGGTATCGATGGAACTGAGGGCGGCGCGAGTGTAACGAATATTTGGATCAATCATGCGGTTCCTCCCTGTGCAGACAATTCACGCCTATCCAGTCGCTTTTCTGATTGCGGCCATGTATTGGCTAGTGTGTTCAAAAAATAGCCAAACATGTTTACCCAAAGAGGTATTTGTACTTTTTAGCGCTGAGGTCGATCGCCTTCAAAATTAAAGGAGGGTGGTGGTTCTGTTTTTATGCGGCGAATCATGGCAATCAGCAAGGTGGTGAAAGGAATGATGAGAAGTAAAACAACACTGGCTGGAACCATAATCATGTTAATGATGTCAAAAATCATTTGTTCATTGGGAATCAAGCTGGCGATGATTACGCCTGAAGCACTCACTGGAATGACCCAGTATTTATAATGTTTTTCTGAGTTAGTAAAAATTTGACAAGCCAATGAGGAGATTCCCCAAATATGGATGGCTAAAAACAATATAGAGAAGGCTGTCGATACGACAATAATCAGAATGCCGAGTCGCTCTACAAAAAAACCTTGAATACGAATGAGCTGGAGGACAAACGGGATACTGAAGGAAAGCGTGCGAGTCCCTTCCCACCCTAAATTGAGAATAACCGCAAAAAATGCGACTAAAATAACAAAACCAGAGATAAAAACAGAAATCAATGGATACCATTTGGCGATGCGCTTGTTATGATTATAATAGGGCCCAATCAACAGAAAAAAACTAAAGCCAAGATATATGGGCAAAATATGTAGAGCCCCTTTTAATGTCAAAGGCAGAGAAACGATTTCGTGCGGCAACCAGAAGTGATTACTTTGCGTCATAATAAAGATAAAAATAAAAGTGACGGCAGCTAACGTCAGCGGGTGGACGATGGACGAAATGCGACCAAGCGTTTCCACTCCAATCCAGGCTCCCCGAGTCGCCACCAGAAAAATGACAATTTCTAAAACAACGCGCGGCGTGGACGGGAAGTAGGGTTTGATGGCCGTGATGAAAAGATATACGCAGATAGAAGTAAATGCAAGATAAACTGGCAAATAGCAAAAAGAGAAAAATTTACCTAACCATTTTCCATAAACTAAGTTGGTGTATTCGCAAGCGGTCAAAGTGGGAAAACGTTGATTGATGAGTGTGTGAATCCAGGCCATAAAGACACTTGTCAGAATAGCTACCAATACAGACCACTGAGCATCGCGATCGGCCTGTTCAATCGCTATACGCGGGAAAATCCAGAAAGTGAGCGGTAAGTAACTGGCGGAAATGAGTTCTGTCACTTGAAAACCGGACAAAAACCACTTTTGCTGGTGCACCGACTCCACCCTTTCTGTTCTACATGAGACTACCTTTGTAGTTGATAAGCATCCGCACTTTCACATCAATTTGAGCTTGTTTATAAGCTCGTCCCCAATCGTGCTCGATATATGATTTGAGTCGAGGATGCAAGACACTCACCTGTTGACCAAAGCCCAGAATATCTAAATCCTTGTTTTTCAATTTTTCAATGGTGGCGCGGATTTCTTCATCCATTTGTTGCGAAGCCCGCCATTCATCCTGGTACAATTCTTTTTGGGAAACATTTTCTAATCCCCAACTAGGATCTTGGGCTAATTGCGCGTGTACGGTGGCGCGAATGTGCAGAACAGGATGGCTGGAAGGGACGTTGGTGACAAAAAATCGCCCCGAGCCGCGCATAAAACTCAGTTCAAACGGCTGTCCACCATAATTCACCCAAAGTGATGCGTTTTTAATTTGGTTGTTGATAAGGTTGAACATCATAGTTTCCTCTGGTGTCAAATTCACGCTCTGTTTACCGCGGTTTACAGCATAAAGGCCGCTGAACATCAAGTTTCCGTCGGTGTCCACTTTGACAGTCGGCGCATGTGGATCAACACCAATGGAGACAAAATCTCGCCAGTATTCCCAGAGTCGTGTACGGGCTACATAGGCGATTTGTTTCAAATTTCCTGCCAGTGTGCGTTCCATCACATCAGCGGGAGGGGAAGATGCCTCTACTGCCAAAATGTCTTTTGCCGGTTCTCTACTGAATGCTACAAAGGCCATTTTGTCGATGTTGCCTGAGCGCATCAGCGCTGCCAATACTTTCTCAATGGTAGATGTTTTCAGTTTTTCAGATAAAATGACAGATTCCAAATTATTGAAATAAAAATTGCGGTCATAATGCATCTGGGCATGGGTAATCGCTTGCATGAGCGTGGGTGCAACTTCAGTAAAATTGCGAAACTTGTCGCTCGATGCGTTTGTTGCGCTTGGTTGCTTGCCGCCCTCGCCTGCTCGAATGCCCCCCACTTTGCCACGGCTTTCCGGGTCGGAGAAAAGCGGAACTTGAAAGGTGTATTGAATCAGCTGCGGCTGTTTGGGAACAGCGTCTACGGCAATGCCAATCACCTGCGCTCGGTCATTGATGCGGTGGTAATCCCAACATCCTGGAAGAAAAAGGGGTATGACTGTAGTGAAACTCAGAGTGAGGATTTTTTGCCAGCGTCTGTTCATGGTTGTCGCCTTCTTCGTTTCCAGTCATTGAATTGCCGATTGCTTTTCTCAACTTGTGGGTGCAGATTGGGCAACTCCTTCACGTCCACAGCACCTGTGCCATCTTGGGGATGAAGATGGGATGTGCGTTGGCGCATCAAGTGTACAGGCAAACGAATGATGAAGGAGTCAATAAAAACGTCCATGATGTGTTCACCGCCAAACGGATCGACATAAGAGACGCCAAACGATTTCATACCTCCTAACTCTATAATGCCCCACATAGCAGCAAGTACCACGCCATATAGGCCAAACAGGGTAGCGGCAATAATCATGATCCAACTCCCCAAGCGCAGAACGACACTAAATTCATAACTGGGCGTAACAAAGACAGACATGGCACACAGTGCGACCACAATAATCAAGATGTTTGAAACCAGTCCTGCCTGCACAGCCGCTTCACCAAGCACCAAACCGCCGACAATACCAATGGTTTGTCCCATCTGTTTGGGCATGCGCAAAGTAGCTTCGCGCAAAATTTCAATGACCACCTGCATCATCATGACTTCAATGGTAGCTGGGAAGGGCACACCTTCGCGTGATTTGGCTATAGCAATACCAAGGACTTTGGGCAACAGTTCTGGATTGAAATCGACAAATGAAATATAAAGCGCAGGCAGAAAGAGCGCGAAGAAGAATGAGATGACACGAAGATAGCGAATAAACATAGCTTCATAAAAAATGTGTCCGTAATCTTCCTCAGTTTGAAAAAAGTCCTGAAATGTGGCTGGCACCAACAGGGCGTTTGGGTCACCGTCAACTATAATCAGCACTTTACCTTGGTTCAATTCTTTGATGGTTGAATCGATACGCTGCGTGACGCGTGTCATGGGCAATAGCGACCAAGAGTGGTCGCTGATGCGCTGTTCAATCTCGGCGCTTTGTGTAACCACATCCACGTGTATCGATTCAATTCGTTTCAGAATGGTATCTACCACGACAGGATTCGCCACATCGTATAAATATAAAACTGCAACTTCCCGGCGGCTGCGGTAGCCAACTTTAAATTTTTTGATGGTCAAGGACTCTGTTGCCATCCAAACGCGTATGGCACCAATGTTAATGTCGATATTTTCCACAAAAGAAACCTGCGCACCGCGCACCGTGGATTCAATGTAGGGTTGGTCTGGCGTACGGTGTTCAATAAACTTGACGGTAATGACCAGTGCACTTTTTTCACCGTCAATCAAAAGGACGGCTGAGCCGTTGTTGATGTCTTCAGAAAGCTCAAAAAGATTGTCTTTATAGAGGATAGTACTATTCGAGATGACAGAATCTGTTAGGTAATGCAAAAGATTACGCGGTCGTTTGGATGGAAAGCGGTGTTGTAGAATGGAACGGAGCAACACCTCCAACTGTTGGTTATCTGTGATGGTACTTAAAAAAAGCAGTGCAGAAGAACGACCCATAATTTTGAAAGGACGCACAAAAAAATCGTCTGAATGACCGAGTCGTTTGTGGAAATATTCCAATGCTTGATTCAATTGTCCGTGATAGTGTGGAGCTTCAGCAGGGTGGGGCACCACAGCATCAAACGGATTTTGGTGTTTTTTTCGCAAAGGTTCCGATCCGACATTAATCTGATGGGAAAAAAATTTCTGCTTGCGTGAAGCGGTGTGCGGACGTTTACCAGGAAACCACACTGACGTTCACCATCCGATCTGTTTGGCTTGGACGAAGTCCGAACCAAGCCAAAGATTCGCTGTTAGCGTGTCACGGACGATTTCGTTTTATGCATGGTTTACCAGTTGTGGTTAAGACGCTCCAACTCCTCCAAATGTATCTGTGCGTGCTCCCAATCTTTCATGAGTTCTGCAAGATGAGTACGAATCTCATTTTCTTGACGCTGCCAATGTTCGAGTTCCGTCCATTGCTGTTCCAGCGTGACAGTCGTTTGTTGCTGCAAACAGCTTTCCAATTGAGTTTCAGCTTCTGCAATCAAGTTTTCCAATTTTTCCACACGCTCTCTGGCACGTCTGAGATCGGCGGAACGTACGCGCGTTTTTGGAATTTCTTTTAGCGAATTTTTCTCTGCGTTCTTTTGGCGCTCGTTGAACGCTATTTGTTGATTTTCTCTAGCACGTTCTTCGGCAGCTTCTTGAATCGCCTTTTCGCGCGCAAGCCAATCCGTATAATTCCCTTCGTGTAAGACGAGTCCATCTTTTGTAAGAACACCCACATGAGTAGCCATAGCATCAATAAAGTATCGATCGTGGGAGACAAACAGAATCGTGCCGGTAAAGTCCTCCATCGCTTCTTCCAACGCTTCTTTGGCTAACAAATCAAGGTGATTGGTGGGTTCGTCGAGTAAAAGCGTGTTACCTTGCAGGAGCATCAAGCGGCACAAATTGATTCGGCTCTTTTCTCCACCAGATAGACCCGCTATGAGTTTCTCTACCTCTTCACCACGAAAGAGAAAGCGCCCCAGCGCAGTTCGCACTGTGGTTTGGTCGAGATGGGGAAATTCATCCCATACTGCCGCCAGGACGGTCTGTTGGGGATTCAGATTTTCTTGTTCCTGGCTGTAGTAACCGAGATCGACATGAGTTCCATATTGAATTTGCCCCGCCAAAGGCAGCAGCTCGCCAGCCAATGTGCGCAACAATGTAGTTTTGCCCACACCATTCTCGCCAAGCAGAGCAACACGCTGCCCACGTCGAATGCTGAAATGGATAGGTGCTGTCAAAGGTGTTTGATTGTGGCCAATCTGTAAATCATGGACTTCCAACACATCTTTGCCAGATGGGCGGCGTTCTGAAAATTGCAGGGCGAGCTTTGGCGATTGGCTGTCAGGAGGTTGCAGCACCCCCATCCGTTCCAACAATTTGCGTCGACTTTGAGCCCGTTTGGTGGTCGATGCGCGGGCGATATTTTTCTGTACAAACGATTCAAGCCGCTGTCGTTCACTCAGTGCCGCTTCATATGCGTTTTTCTGCTGCTCCAGTTCCAAAGCCCGGGTTTCCACAAAATAATTGTAATTGCCAGGATAGCGTTTACCAGTGCCATGCTCTATATGGAAAATGGCGGTTGCCACCTCATCGAGAAAATAGCGATCGTGCGAAACGACAATGACGCTTCCTTCGTACTGCTGAAGATAGGTTTCAAGAAAACGGAGTGTGGTTGTATCCAGGTAGTTGCTGGGCTCGTCCAGCAGAAGCAGACTGGGTTGAGCGGCAAGCAGCCGGGCTAGAGCAAGGCGCGTCTTTTGGCCGCCGCTCAGACTGCTTACGGATAGCGTATGCGTTTCTGGTGGGAAGTTCATGCCGTGCAGAATTCGGCGAATTTGGGCGTCTATGCTGAAGCCACCAGCATCTGCAAATGATTTTTGTAGGTTAGCATAGCGTTCCATAAGCATGTTGTAGCTGTGAAGGTTCTCTTGCAGGGCAGGATCGGCCATCTGCGCTTCCATTTGGCGCAATTTCTGTTCCATCTGGCGGATCTCGCTGAAAGCTTTTTCCACAAACGAATATACGCTGTCCGACGCTTCGGCCTTGCCGGCGTATTGGGAAACGTAGCCGACGCTGGCTCCGTTGGCAATGGCGACAGAACCGCTATCGGGAGTAATTTCGCCCGCCAGAATGCGCAACAGCGTGGTTTTTCCCGCACCGTTGGCGCCAACAATGGCAAGACGTTCTTTTTCTTGCACCGTCAAAGAAATATTGCGCAAGATATCTATACCAGAGAAAGATTTAGCAATTCGGTTTGTTTGCAAAACTATCATGAACTGGCCTCCATGATGCATAGAATTCTCTTGTCCCATCCAGTGTGCTGTCCCGTTTGTGCGCTTTCTAGTGTACGCCTCCAGAAGCGCCTGGAAAAGTTGTTTCACATTGAATGTCCATCAATCGTTGTTTGACAAGGGGCGAGGAGAGGGTATTCTCATGGTGCAAACCAATTTTCCGCTGCCATACGGATTTGCCTGGCAGTATCGATGGATAGTAGCCATTCAATCGCACGCTTCGCCGCATCTTGATAGCCTGGCGCGCATGCTTTCTTGGCTTGGTCTAGAACCGTTTTACCTGCTTTTGTTGCCTGTTTTATATTGGTCTGTGAATCGCAAGTTTGGAATGCGAATGGCGTACGTGTTTGTTTTGGGCATGGCCGTCAACAGTTGGTTAAAAACGAGCTTCGGTTGGGTGCGTCCCATTGGCGTGCCCGGTATTCGCTCAGGGTATACAAGCTCCATAGGCGATGCCATCTATTCTATGCCAAGCGGGCATGCACAGGGTACGATGATGTTCTGGACGCTGCTTGGACGTTGGTTCAAACGCAAGGTACTCTGGGCAATAGGTATACTCTTGGTGGCACTGATTGGTTGGTCGCGCGTGTATTTAGGTTTGCACTGGCCCTTAGATGTAATCGTAGGCTGGGCGCTTGGATTTTTTCTTGCCTATGTGGGCTGGAGTATAGGAACGTGGTGGAGTTACCGTGAAGTGCCTTTTTCCTGGAAGTGGACGGCAGCAGTAGTTTTGCCACTGGTCTTGCTCAGTTTTCAACAGACAGCAAGTGGTCAACAGTATTGTGGTTTTCTACTCGGCATGGGCGTTGGGGCAGTCTTGGAAGAACGTTTTGTAGGCAGCGTCAGCGGAAAAAGTATCTGGCAGCGAGTAGCGGCCAGCATCATCGGCATGGCAGGATTAATTGGGGTACAATGGGGAATGAAAAGTGTAATTGCTCATGTCGCGTGGTCAACAGGCGTTGGACTGGTGGCACAAACGACTGCAATGGGACTGTTTGCCACATTTGTTGCACCACTACTCTTTCAGTTGGCTGGAATCTATGCTTCAAGAAATCAAACGACAGCATGAAAATATGTTTTTTGAGCTTGCTCAAAGGAGATTAAAGTGGCAGTGAATCCGAGGGAAGACAAACAGCGTTGGCGTAGTCAGATGCTTCGCCTTCGGCAGACACTCACTGTACCGGAAAGGCAGTACAAAGACGAGCAAATATGCGGGATATTAGAGTCTTTCTTGCTTTCCCGCTCTTGGCCTGTGCCGCATTCTATAGGATTATATCGGTCCATGCGCGGAGAAGTGAATCTATTTTCTCTGTTAGAACGTCCATCCCTTGCAAAATGGATTTTTGCCTTTCCGGCAGTGGAATCTGAAGAAAATCGGCAGATGCGTTTTTATCGTGCTGCAAAGGAAGAAGATTTTCAAACAGGACACTATGGGATTCGCGAGCCTTTGCGGAATGAACAGAACGCTGTAGAACCGCAAAATTTTGCTCTGCTTCTGGTGCCAGGCCTCGCTTTTACGGAAAGCGGAGTTCGTCTGGGTTATGGTGGCGGTTATTACGATCGCGTTTTGGCTGTTTTGCCGCCTAGCGTATTGAAAATAGGTGTACTCTATGCAGTGCAACGAGTAGCAGATTTGCCAGCAGAAGCGCATGATGTACGCATGGATATGCTGCTTGACGAAAACGGAGTGGTATCATGTTGCATGCCTTGATTCTGGCTGGTGGACAAAGCCTGCGCATGGGTGTGGACAAGCTGTCCCTGTTGCGTATTCCAGGCCAGGCAGATACGGTTTTAAGTCATGTCGTTCAAGAAGCGTATGCTGTGGCTCAGAGAGTTACAATCATTGGTGGAACCAGGGAAATGAAGCAGACGTGGCCTGCGGACATTGTCTACCAGCGCGATCGGGAAGCCTATCAGGGTCCATTACAGGCGCTAGCGAATGCTTGGCCGGAAAAGGATTTGCCTCATGTCAAAGGCTATTTAGTGCTTGCGGGGGATTTGCCGGGTTTGCAAGCGCTATACCTGAAGCAAATGTGGACCCTCTTTCAAAGCCTTCCATCCCATATAGAGGGTCTGATGGCAGTCTATGAAGGGCGTTGGCAACCGCTTGTAGCTATTTATCGGCCACATGTAGGAATGCTCTTACGCCAGGCGGCAGAACGCGGTGAGAAGCGGATTTTGCCAGTTCTGCAACAGATTCATGTACAGGAATGGCAGGATTGTGTCGATGACTGGGGATTGCGTCCTATTCATACACCAGAAGATTATCAAGCTTGGCTGCAGCATATCCAACTTCAAAGTATGGCGAGAAAGATTGAGTAGGTTCTCCGGGTCTATATGAACGGCTGGTATCGTTTGGCTTCTGAAAGCGAGGGAGAAGATTGAAGTTGCGGGAAGTCCCGGTTGAACAGGCGGTTGGCCTGGTTTTGGCTCATGATATGACGCAAATTGTACCTGGAAAATTTAAGGGAGCTGCTTTTCGCAAAGGGCATGTGATTCAAGAAGAAGATATATCCCGCCTTTATGATATGGGTAAGCGACATATTTATGTCATGGAGATAGATGCAGGAGAACTGCATGAAGACGAGGCGGCAGTTCGCATGGCTACTGCTTTGGCGGGCCAGGGAGTTCTTCTTGCACCTGTACATGAGGGAAAGGTCGTTTTAAAGGCAGCCACTTCCGGTATGCTTTGGGTGGATAAGCGTCGAGTCACGGAAATGAACGAGATCGACGAAATCTCTATTGCGACGAAGAAACCATATTCGCATGTGGATGCGGGAGAATCGGTTGCCGGACTCAGGCCAATCCCGCTCGTCATTGCTGAAGAGAAGATTGCCCATGTGGAACGTACGGCAAGAGAAGCGGTAGGCGGTATGGCGATGATAGATGTGCTTCCGTATAAGCCGCAATGTATTCATTTAGTCACCACAGGCAGTGAAATTGCCAGCGGACGTGTGCAGGATCAATCAGGTCCGATTCTCCGCGAAAAAATGGCCCGCTATGGTCTGGGTATAGCACAGCAGGTATTTGTGGGCGACGACACGTCAGATATTGAACAAGCGATTCGCAGTGCGCATGCTGCAGGAGCCACTCTGATTTGTGTGACAGGTGGCATGTCGGTTGATCCGGATGACAGAACACCTTTGGCCATTCGAAATAGTGCAAGTCAAGTGGTGAGCTATGGTACGCCTGTTTTGCCCGGATCTATGCTGATGCTCGCCTATCTGCGTGAAACGGTTATCTTTGGTCTGCCGGGTGCCGTGATTTTTGACAGTAAAACTTCGTTTGATTTGCTTCTGCCGCGCGTTTTGGCGGGTATTGCCATCACAAAGAAAGACATTGCGCAGTTGGGAGTAGGTGGCTGGCTGAATGCCTGATGAAATGCGTGTAGCGGGTATCGTTGGCTTTTCAGGGTATGGGAAAACTACTTTGATTTGCCGGCTTGTCCAATATCTTGCCAGTCAAGGTCAGCGAGTGGCTGTTTTCAAGCATGATGGACATTTAGAGCAGTCCTATTCAGAAGAAGTATGGCCAGACTGGCAGAAGCCGGGCAGTGATACGGATGTCTACGCGCGTGCAGGAGCGGCTTCCACTGTCCTCTTTGCTGCAGGTCACAGCCTTTACTATCAGCGCCTGGCGCAGCATGCTTCTTCCTCACCAGTATCGTCGGTTGAACAGGCTAACTATTGGCTGGAACGGCTTGCGATGCAGTGTCAACGGCCGCAATTTGTATTGGTCGAAGGCGTCAAAGATGCGCCTTGGCCAAAATTAGCTATAGCGCCTGATGAGCGACGTCTGCTGGAATTATTGCGTATTCCCATGAGCAATCTGCGCGCAGTTGTTTTATGGAATCACTCTGAAAGCCAGTTGGACAAGGAGTGTAGTTTTGGAGATATGAACCTGATATCCAGCCAAACGATTGCTGGTGGTGCTGCTTTTTTGGGCCTGCCTGTTCTGCCGGCAGACCAGCCACGACAATTGCTTGAGGCGCTGGGTTGGGAGTCAATGTGAGATGAGTATGGAATAGTAGAATTCTATGATTTTCAAAAAACCTAATTTTTTTTGTTGAGTGCCTTGCAAAGATGGGCTTAAGTCGCTATCATATTCACTGGTGTTAGCACTCAGGTTGATTGAGTGCTAACAAATGAAATGATGTTGACAATCAAGGAGGGTGTTCACATGCTGAAGCCACTCGCAGATCGCGTCGTGGTGCGTCCTGTAGAACGCGAGGAGAAAACCGCCAGCGGAATTTTCCTGCCGGACAATGCCAAGGAAAAGCCGCAAGAGGGTGAAATTATTTCTGTGGGTCCGGGCCGTTATGAAGACGGCAAACGCATTGCGCTTGACGTCAAAGTTGGGGACCGCGTCATTTACTCCAAGTACGCTGGGACAGAAGTGAAAGTGAACAACGAGGAAGTGCTGATTTTGCGCGAGAGCGACATTCTCGCGATTGTAGAAAAGTAATCTGCAACGAGACAGGGAGGGACTTTTGAATGGCAAAGGAAATCAAGTTTAGCGAAGAAGCTCGCCGCGCCATGCTCCGCGGTGTCGATGCTTTGGCTGACGCTGTAAAAGTTACGCTTGGACCTAAAGGCCGCAACGTGGTGCTTGAGAAGAAGTTTGGTTCGCCGCTCATCACCAATGACGGTGTCACCATTGCAAAAGAAATTGAACTGGAAGACGCTTTTGAAAATATGGGCGCACAGTTGGTCAAAGAAGTCGCTACCAAGACGAACGATGTAGCGGGTGACGGAACCACTACAGCGACTGTACTTGCTCAGGCCATGATTCGTGAAGGCTTGAAGAATGTAGCTGCTGGCGCAAACCCCATGGTGCTTCGCCGTGGTATTGAAAAAGCTGTAGCTGCTGCTGTAGAAGAAATCAAGCGCATTTCCAAACCTGTCGAAGGCCGCAAGAACATTGCCGAAGTGGCTGCAATTTCTGCCGGATCGGAAGAAGTTGGCGTATTGATTGCAGACGCTATGGAGAAAGTTGGCAAAGACGGCGTTATTACAGTGGAAGAGTCCAAAGGCTTTACCACGGAGCTTGAAGTCGTTGAAGGTATGCAGTTTGATCGCGGCTACATTTCTCCTTACATGGTTACTGACACGGACAAAATGGAAGCGGTTCTGGAAGAACCCTACATTCTGGTCACTGATAAGAAAATCGGCAATATCCAAGAAATCCTGCCCGTTTTGGAGCGCGTGGTTCAGTCTGGACGTCCGCTGCTCTTGATTGCGGAAGACGTAGAAGGCGAAGCACTGGCAACTTTGGTTGTCAACAAGCTGCGTGGAACCTTTACAGCTGTGGCTGTCAAAGCGCCTGGCTTTGGTGATCGCCGTAAGGCGATGTTGCAAGACATCGCTATCCTCTCCGGTGGCCAAGTTATCTCTGAAGAACTGGGTCTTGAACTGAAGAATACCACGATGGATATGCTGGGTCGCGCTCGTCAGGTGCGTGTTTCCAAAGAGAACACCATCATTGTGGACGGCAATGGCGACAAGACTGAAATTGAAGCTCGCATTAAGCAGATTAAAGCTCAGATTGAAGAAACCACCTCTGATTTCGATCGCGAGAAACTTCAAGAGCGTTTGGCTAAATTGGCCGGCGGCGTTGCAGTCATCAAGGTTGGTGCTGCTACAGAGACCGAGTTGAAAGAGAAAAAGTTGCGTATTGAAGATGCGCTCAACGCAACTCGCGCTGCTGTCGAAGAAGGTATTGTAGCGGGTGGCGGTACTGCGTTGGTCAATGCGATTGCTGCTTTGGACAAAGTGCAGGCTACTGGCGACGAACTGACGGGTCTCAACCTGGTTCGCAAAGCTCTGGAAGCTCCAGTTCGCCAGATTGCTGACAATGCTGGAGTCGAAGGTTCCATCATTGTTGACCGCCTCAAGAAAGAGGAAGTTGGCTTTGGTTACAATGCAGCTACAGGCGAATGGGTTGACATGATTAAGTCAGGTATTGTCGATCCGGCTAAAGTAACGCGTTCTGCTCTCCAAAACGCTGCTTCCGTGGCTGCAATGTTCCTTACCACCGAAGCTGTTGTGGCCGACAAGCCGGAGAAAGAAAAAGCTGCTGGCGGCGGCATGGGCGGCATGGGCGGTATGGACGGCATGATGTAATTTTGTGCAGACTGGTTTGGTTGTCTGCCAAAAAATCGGTGTCCCTGATGGGCGCCGATTTTTTTATGGAAAGAGTATCTGTGCTTGTTACCGCCAAATCGAATCTACTAGTCTGCGAAATCTTTCAGTCGGCAGGGATGTGAATTTGTGATAGATTGGAAGTGAATGATGAGGAAGGGGACGCGGCTGTGAAAGAAAAACGGATCGAAACAGAAGAGTGGAATCCACTGCTGCTTCCGCTTAAAGACGGATTGGCGAGTGTGGTTGTGGGCAAGGAAAAGGTTTTGAAATTGCTTTTAACGGCACTTTTGGCCAGCGGCCATTGCTTGATTGAGGATGTTCCTGGTGTGGGCAAGACGATGCTGGTCAAGTCATTGGCTAAATTGCTGGGTTGTGATTTTAAAAGAATTCAGTTTACACCAGATCTTTTACCTTCGGATGTCACGGGCGTATCTATTTATAATCAACGAACGCAAACTTTTGAATTTCGTATGGGGCCCATCTTTGGCCAGTTGGTTCTGGCAGATGAAATCAACCGTACATCCCCCAAAACGCAGTCCGCCCTGCTTGAAGCGCTTGAGGAAGAAGCGGTTACGGTGGACGGAGAAACGTATACGTTGCCTTCCCCTTTTTTGCTGCTAGCTACAGAAAATCCAATTGAATTTGAAGGGACGTTCCCGCTTCCCGAAGCGCAATTAGACCGTTTTATGATGAAAATTCACATGGGGTATCCATCGCCTGAAGAAGAACTCGTTATTTTACAGAAGCATGGTGCTGGTTCGCCATTAAAAAATCTTTCACCTGTGGCGAGTCCCACAGATGTACTCAACTGGCGGAATGAAGCCACGGCTGTGCATATGGAAAAAGAATTGCAGCAATACATTGTCACTCTTGTGCAAAATACGCGAAGGTTGGACAAATTGTTGCTTGGCGCTTCACCACGTGCGGCGATTGCACTGCAAAAAGCTGCCAAGGCACTGGCGTTTGTTTCAGGAAGAACGTATGTAGTGCCAGACGATATTCGCTATTTAGCTCCTTACGTGTTGAGTCACCGTCTCATTCTTGCTCCAGAAGCACGTTTGAATGGTGAAACAACGGAAGTGTTGATTGAGGAGGTGCTGGCCCGGGTTGCGATTCCTTTTCTACAGGGGGCCAGGGTTTAATGCGTCAAATCGTGGCTGTGGGTCTCAATTTGATTTTGCTGGCCGCACTTTATGTCTTTAGCCGCGTTCAGGGAGGATTTTTTTCTTGGTTTCTTTTTTATAGCGCTTCTTTTCTCTCGTTATACGAATGGGGAACAAGTGCATTCTCTTTGAATGGGGTAAACGTGGACTGTCGCATTTCAACGCACCGTTTGACTGCTGGACAATCGCTCCAACTGGAGTGTCAAATTGAACGCAAAAGTTTCTGGCCACTCCTCTGGGTGCGCCTCTCCGTAGAGACACAAAGCACGGTGGCTAACCTTCCATCGAAATGGATAGCGATACGGTTGCCACTTTTGTCTCGCCAATTTTCCTGTCGATTTACTCTTGACAATGCAGCCCGAGGCATTTACACATTTTCTGCAGTTTCCATAGAAACGAAGGATGTTTTTGGCTGGCAGAGCTTACGGTTTGAACAACCGTACATGGAGCGTGTGCTGGTGGTGCCGAAATCTATCACAGTGCGTGATTGGAAACCGCTTGCTACGGAACTGGGTGGTGCTGAACAGACTATCCGACAGCGGACCGAGGAAGCCAGTAGTGTGGTGGGGGTTCGCAGCTATCAGCCAGGTGACAGGCTCAGCCGAATTCACTGGCCCGCTACTGCCCGGCGTCATATGCTGCAAGCGAAAGAATTTGAAAGGCAGTTAACCATTCATCTCACATTTGTCATTGATGCCGCTGTTTTGTCGTACGCAACATTACCCGGGCAGACGTTTGAGCGAGCTTTGGAAATTTGCGCAAGTTTGATGCGCTATGCAAAGGAGCGGCAACAGCGTTTCACGCTGCTGTATCACTTGGGAGCACCTTGTTTATTACCAACCGGATCGAGCGACATTTTATTGATTCGGGCGATGGACAAGCTCGCAGAACTTCAACCGCGAGAATCAACGCCATTTGCTGTGTCGTTGCGCCGACTGGATAGTTTAGCTGCTGCTGGTAGCACGCTGGTGATTATTTCACCAGCGTTGACAGAAGAAGTCATGCAAGTGCTGACGTCCGTACGGCGACATCATCCTATAGAATGGATAATACCGATGGGTTATGCGGATGTAAGCCCAGCCACACAGCGCTGTGTTCAACAAGCAGCAAAACTTGGCGTACGTGTACGCCAGGTGCCAGCCACAACCATGCTCTCGCAGTCTATTCAAGCAGGAAGGGAGGGGCTAGGACGTGAGCGATACTAAAGTGGCTCATGTATCGCGGGGTGTCCGTTTGGCCATGGGTTGCCTGGCGGCTATTTGGCTCTATCTCTTTTTGCCGCCTATGGCTGCGCTTCAACTCTTACGCACTCCCGCTTCTTTCTGGATATTGTTGTTGCCCCTTGCCATCGTCACCCTCTTTCCGTCTCGACTTTTGCGTGCAGTTATCAGCCTGCTCGCTTCCTATGCCTACACTTTCTCTTACTATACCAACCATGCCGGGTTTACAGCGTTGCGCGAGCTTCTGAAACGTGAGCGAAAAGAAATGTTGTGGCTCCTTCAGCAGCATCATTTGGTCGATCCGCTTGCCACTCAGTTGTTTCTGTTTTTGCTGGCTGTTCTCTTTTGGTTAATTGTGTATGCCAGTCAGCATCGCCGTTTGTGGATTCTCTATAATTTGCTGGGTGTAATGGTGCTTGGAGTGATAGATGGCAATACCAAAGTCCATCCCAATATAGAACTTGTATGGATGCTCTTGCTTTTTGCAATCGTTCTCAGTTTGCATGGGCTGCGTCCAATATTCGCTGAAGGAAAGATGTTTGGATTGTGGGGACTGCGGTTGTTTACCCCCATGATTCTGCTCTTTGTTTGTTGTGCGGGTGTTGCTTTTGCCTTACCCAAACCGAAGGCGGCCTGGCCTAATCCATTGCAACATTGGATAACTTCCACACCGTCTGGGGTTGGACGCAGTCAGCAGACACCGGAACATTTTGTCGGTTATCAGTTAAACGACAGCCGGCTTGGAGGTCCTTTTGTCGAAAATGATACGCCTGTGCTTGACATTACGGAGTCCTTTCCGACTTATATCGAAGGTCAGGTTCTATCGACGTATACTGGACACGGTTGGATCAGTGCAGGCATCAATGGCAATGAGGCCAGCAACGTCAAGTTAAACCAGGTTGTCTACGGCGGGACATCTGATGCCTTGCAGCAGTTTCAGACACGCGAGAATATCCAAAATATACAATTGGTTGAATCTCTGCCTACCCATGTGCTGCCAGCTGGATATTTATTAAAAAAGGTCATACAGTTCCCTATGCAGGTCCCCGCTTTTGTTTTCGATCATTTACAAGGAAATCTTTATGCGCCACAACTTCCGGTAGATAGTAGCTATACTGTAGTCAGTGAGCAATTGGTTCATCCTTATCAAACTCTGGCTCAACATCCAATTTCATTAAATGGATTGAATATAGAACTTCCCGATTCGGTGGCAGAGCATGATTTGCAACTGCCTGCTGAATTGCCGCGTTCGGTATATCAATTAACCCAAAAAATTATTGCCGGATCGGCCAATGAATACAGTGCTGTGATGGATGTTATGCATTATTTGCAAACGCATTATAGCTACCATACGCAAAATATTCCCATACCGGGTCCGCATCAAGATTATGTAGCTCAATTTTTGTTTCAATCGCGGCGGGGGTATTGTAATAATTTTTCATCGTCCATGGCCGTCATGTTACGTACAGTAGGAATTCCAACGCGCTGGGTTACTGGATTTACAGCGGGTCAGGAAATTTCCTCTGGAGACAATGGTTCTATGCCCACCTATCAAATTAGTGAGAGCGATGCCCATTCTTGGGTCCAGGTTTATTTTCCAGGCTATGGATGGGTTCCCTTTGATCCTACGCCTTCCTACCATATGCCGTTTGCCCCGAATGTAACGGCGGGTTTGACTGGATTAGGATCGAGCTATGCGAAAACGCCTGCGAGTAGTCCTGCCATGAAACAACAGAATCCAACATCCACAAGAAGACGGGCTATTCCTATTCCTGGCGCACGCTTCCCATCAGTCAAGGCGTCTGTCTCATCTCAAGGCACTACTTTTCCCTGGTTGGCATTACTGATCTCGCTGGTAGGATTGGCAGCGCTCATGGTGGTTATCATCTTCTGGGGATTGCGCCGTCGTCGCCCGGAACGCACCTTGCGTGACTGGCAGACGTCTGATGGCAAACTATCTGCTCGGCCCATGGTCGTTTTAATTCGGCATTTGCAAAGAGTTGGGTGGTTGCCGAATCATCGCCAGTCTACTTTGCGCGATCTCGTTCAATTAGGAGAGCGTACACGCGCGGGTCGGGAAGGTATGCTGGAATTGGTGCGGACATTGGAGCTTCACTGGTACGGCAAACAACCGCTCGGACGTCGCAAGAGAGAGCGTCTGTTGGAATTGTGGCAGCTTTTTTATGCTGGCGTTGACAGGCGTACGAAAAAAGGTCGCCGCCGCAATGCGCGCACGCGTTGACCATTAGGCTTGCACTCTGTAGAATGAGGGGCGAATCAGCGCTTGTCCATACACAGTGGACATCGTGACACCAGGGGAGTGGAAATCACAAGTGTCCCAGCATGAAACGGTAGTGGTGATTGATTTTGGCGGTCAGTACAATCAATTGATTGCTCGCCGCATTCGCGATATGCAAGTGTACTCTGAACTTTTGACACCTACAGTCAGTGTGGAAGAGTTGCGAGCGCGCAACTTGAAGGGCATTGTCTTTAGTGGTGGTCCTAATAGTGTTTTTGCACCAGGTGCACCAACGGTAACACCGGAAGTTTATCAACTTGGCGTCCCCATTTTGGGTATTTGTTATGGTATGCAATTATTGGCTAAACATTTTGAAGCGCAGGTTCATCGTGGACTGGTTCGCGAATATGGACGCTCACAATTGCGACTAGAGCCAGAGCCGTCTGTACTTTTTAATGGATTGCCTCAACAACAGTCAGTCTGGATGAGCCATACGGATGCCGTTCAGGCTGTACCGCCGGGCTTCCAATGTGACGCTCGCACAGATAATGGAACGATTGCTGCCATGAGTCATAGAGAGCGGCAATTTTATGCTGTTCAGTACCATCCGGAAGTGCGCCATAGTGAATACGGCCTCGATTTGTTGCGAAATTTCCTCTTTGAAATCTGTGGTTGCAGCGGCGATTGGACAATGGACAATTTGATTTCCGAAAGTGTGTCTGCGATTCGTCAGCGTGTAGGTGGTGAACGAGCGCTCTGCGCCATCTCTGGAGGCGTGGATTCGGCAGTTGCGGCAGCGTTGGTACATCGCGCCATTGGTGAGCAACTGACGGCTGTTTTTGTCGATCACGGTCTTTTGCGAAAAGGCGAATCTCAACAGGTGATGGAATCACTTGCTGGCGATTTGGGAGTGCATGTGGAACGCATTGATGCTCGCCAGAGGTTCCTTGGTCAATTGACAGGAGTTAGCGATCCGGAGCAGAAACGAAAGTTGATTGGCACCGAGTTTATTCGTGTCTTTGAGGAAGCTTCAGAGCGCCTCGGACCATTTTCTTTTCTGGTTCAAGGAACCCTTTATACGGATATTGTGGAGTCAGGTACAGCGACTGCGGCTACGATTAAGTCGCATCACAATGTGGGTGGATTGCCGGAAGATATACGTTTTGAATTGGTTGAACCGTTGAAAGAATTGTTTAAAGATGAAGTGCGGGCGTTAGGAGAAAAACTTGGATTACCCGCAGCGCTTGTGCATCGTCAACCCTTTCCGGGTCCCGGTCTTGCTATTCGAATTATTGGCGACGTGGATGAAGAAAAGTTGTCTCTTGTTCGTGAATCAGATGCCATTCTTCGCGACGAGATTGCTAAAGCTGGACTGGATCGAGAGATTTGGCAGTACTTTACTGTTTTAACCGGAAATCGTTCTGTGGGTGTTATGGGTGATGAACGGACGTACGGATTTACAGTAGCTGTGCGTGGTGTAGTCTCGCAAGATGGAATGACGGCGGATTGGGCGCGTATTCCATATGACGTGCTAGAACGTATTTCAACTCGCATCGTTAACGAGGTACCGGGAATTAACCGTGTGGTTTATGATATCACTTCCAAACCTCCAGCAACGATTGAATGGGAGTAAAGTCAAGGAGAGGAGATTCTCGCATGATTCAACACATGGTGATGTTTCAATTTAGAGAAACGCTGAATGATGAAACATGGAGCATGGTCGAGCAAGGCGCAAGCAAACTCTCCAAAGAGATTCCCGGTATTCTTGGCATGCAGATGGGGAGAGACTTCAGTGGTCGTGGACGAGGTTTTAATGTTGGATTGACGGTACAATTTGTGAATCGAGAAGCGTTGGCTGCTTACGGTCCACATCCTGCACATCAAAGTTATGTGGAACATCTTCGTCAACTAGGAATGGAAGATTTAATAGTCATCGATTTTGAAACGGAAGGGAACGTCTGATACAGGCGCTCCCTTTCTTCATCATGATATTAAGACAATATAGTGGACACTCCAGAACGGAGAAATTAAGCCATGTCGAGCACAATTGGACAGTGATCGCTTCCGTATACATGAGCATCGATTTGAACGTCCATTATCCGATCTCGCAAGCGGTTGGATAGCAAAAAATAATCAATTCGCCAACCGATATTACGTTCGCGTACTTTAGGCATATACGACCACCATGTATAGGCTTCCGTCCGATCCGGATAGAGATAGCGAAAAGTATCGGTAAAGCCCGAGTCTAGTAGCAGAGTCATTTTGTTCCGTTCTTCGTCAGTAAAACCCGAGTTCCCCCGATTCGATTTGGCATTCTTAATATCTTTTTCCTCGTGTGCTACGTTCAAGTCACCACACGCAATGACGGGCTTGATGGCATCCAGATTCAGTAAATACGCACGAAACCTGTCCTCCCATTCCAATCGATAGGCCAAACGAGACAAATCGCGTTTGGCGTTAGGGGTGTAAACGTTGACAACATAACAAGATGGAAACTCCAATGTTATGATGCGCCCTTCAGGTTCTAGGTTTTGTTCAATTCCGTAGTAGACAGACAGAGGGGGGGTTTTTGTAAATATGGCGGTTCCAGAGTAGCCCTTTTTTTCAGCATAGTTCCAATATGTCTGATATGTATCGCCTATATCTAATATAATTTGTCCCTGCTGCAACTTCGTTTCCTGTATACAAAAGACATCAGCTTGGATGTGATGAAAGTAATCCAGAAAACCTTTATTTACGCATGCGCGCAAACCATTGACATTCCATGATACCAGTTTCAACCATGCCAGCCTCCTTGTGCGTCAAAAGCATCATACACCGATTTGTACGATCTCGGCTGCTTCTAAAAAAAGAAGATTTGGCTGATTGGTTGTAATTTTCTACCACAAACTACTTTCGTCGTGATTTTTTGGCCAATCGGTAAGCGCGACTGCGCCGTTGAATCAGTCTATACATAGAGAGGTCACTATGAAGGCGTGCGAACAGCGCATGACTAGGACCTGTGTTCTCCTCTATAATCCAAATTCGCCCTGATGAGTCTAAGGCTATATCCAATCCGAGTTCTCGGTAAGTTTGATAATTATCCAGATGCTTTGCAGCGAGTAGTGTAATTTGAATCATTTCTTTCTTGACGTTAGCAATCTTTTGGCTGTCCCAGTGAAAGCTGTGACGTAAAGCGGCATCGACTGTTATCACATAGCCGTGGCTGCGAGCAACGTTGGTGACGACGCTGTGTTTACCAGCCACTTTTGCCAGCATCCCAGAGAACAACCAGCGACCACCCGGCTTTGCTTTTTGTGCCATCGAACGAATATCAAAAGGAGAACCCAAATATTCGGCCAAATCTATAGCTTGTTGGATAATATAACGTTCCCGACGAAGGGCTGTTTTTTGCAAGTGAAGGTGAAGTTTTTCTATAGAAGTAAAAGCCATTGCCGGATGAGTCGTTTCTTTTAACCAAAACCTTCGCTTGGCTTGCCAAACTTTATAAATATCACGTCCGCGTGAGCCTGCTGATGGCTTGATATACACTGCCTGATAGCGGTTGAGAAAATGCTTTAGTGCGCCGAATGAATAGCGGCGTGTTTCTGGCAAATAAGATCGCAAAAATGGGTGTCGACGAAAGTATTGCCACAAAAGATACTTTCCCATCTCAGGTTTTCGGTTGTTATGCATCGGTCAGTTCCCCCAGACAATGGTCATCGTATGTTGCATTAGCGCATGAGGGAACGGCAAAAAGGCAAAATTGTGTAGACAAACCTATAGAGCCATGAATGGCGAACATTCTGTATCAATTTATAAAAAATGTTCGGGTTTAAGTTTTTTCGTGGTAACATAGAGAGGAACAGGGCCAACTGTAAAATGGCCATTATGAGGGGGAACAAGAGTGATCGATCGCTACTCGCAGCCGGAAATGGCAAACTTGTGGACGCTTCAAGCGCGTATGGAATGGTGGCTGGAGGTTGAGAAACTGGCAGTGGAAGCGTGGGCACGCCTTGGAGTGGTGCCTCGTGAAGATGCTCAGAAAATTCGTGACAACGCGCGTTTTGATGTCCATCGAGTGTTGGAGATTGAACAGGAAACACGACACGATGTGGTGGCATTTACACGTGCTGTTTCAGAATCACTGGGGCCTGAGCGAAAATGGGTGCATTATGGACTGACATCCACGGATGTGGTGGATACTGCTCTCTCAGCTCAATTACAAGGCGCCGTCAAGTTGATAACTCAAGATATAGAAACCCTGTTAGTCACTCTTCGCCAACTTGCGGACAAGCACCGCCATACCATCATGATGGGACGTACACATGGTGTTCACGCTGAACCTACCACATTTGGACTCAAAGTTGGTCTTTGGTACGCAGAGATGCTGCGCAATATGGAGCGTTTTCAAGCTGCTGCTGAACGGATGCGTTACGGAAAGATTTCAGGCGCAGTGGGGACTTACGCTAATGTCGATCCGTTTGTAGAGCAGTTTGTTTGTGAGCAGTTGGGTCTTAAACCTGCTCCAATCTCTACACAGACGTTGCAGCGCGATCGACATGCAGAATTTCTCTTTACCCTTTCTCTCATAGGAACTACGTTGGACAAAATAGCAACAGAAATTCGGGCTCTTCAAAAATCGGAAATTCGCGAGTTAGAAGAGCCATTTTATAAAGGTCAGAAAGGTTCTTCCGCCATGCCACATAAACGAAATCCTGTCTCTTGCGAACAGATTTCGGGATTGGCTCGGGTTTTGCGCGGCTATGTGGTACCGGCGCTGGAAGACGTTGTTTTGTGGCATGAACGAGATATCAGTCATTCCTCCGTTGAACGAATTGTTTTTCCGGACGCTACCATTTTGCTGGATTATATGTTGAACAGAATGAACCGGATTTTAGGAGATCTTACAGTTTTCCCAGAAAACATGCTGCGCAATATGGAACGTACGCATGGCTTGACGTTTTCGCAACGTGTTTTAACGATGCTGATTGATAAGGGGATGGCGCGCGAAGAGGCTTACGACATTGTCCAACCTCGCGCCATGCAAGCATGGGAAGAAGGGCGTTCTTTTAAAGACATCATTTCTTCAGTTCCCCAGGTTCGCGAGTTGTTGACGCCGGAAGAACTGGACGAGTGTTTCAACCCGGCTTGGCATACCAAACATGTGGATATGATTTTAGAGCGTCTAGGCATTTAAGATGTTGCCCACCACAGGGTTTTCACCAATTTGCGAAGGAGGTTTGCGCGTATATGGAAGTACTGGAGCAGATCTATGAGGGCAAGGCAAAAAAAGTATTTGCAACCGATCACCCAGACTACTATCTGGTTCGCTATAAAGACGACGCTACCGCTTTTAACGGAGAGAAGCGCGGAACAATTAAAGGAAAAGGCGAGATTAACAACCGTATGAGCAACTTGCTTTTTCAATATCTCGCAAAGAACGGGGTTCCCAATCATTTTGTCGAGGAAGTGTCGGCATGCGAAACCCTGGTGCGTCGAGTCGAGATTATTCCACTCGAAGTGGTGGTGCGCAACTTGGCTGCAGGTAGTATGGCCAAGCGACTGGGATTGGTTGAAGGAACACATTTGGATGAACCTATTGTGGAATTTTATTACAAAGATGATGCTTTGGGAGATCCGCTAGTGACAGAAGACCACATACGAGTTTTGCATATAGCAACACCGCAAGATGTGGAAGAACTTCGCAATCGGGCTCTGGAGGTAAACCGCTTGCTGCTTGCTCAATTTCTGCAATTGGGTGTACAGTTGGTGGATTTTAAGTTGGAATTTGGTTTTGCAGAGGATGGACAAATTCTTCTGGCAGATGAGATTTCTCCAGACACTTGCCGCTTTTGGGATATAGAGACAGGTGAAAAATTGGACAAGGATCGTTTTCGGCGCGATCTTGGCGGTGTGGAAGAAGCGTATCAAGAAATGTTGCGTCGATTGTTAACAGGAGGTGCTCAATCATGACAACGTATCGAGCGCAAGTGCGCGTTTGGTTGAAACCGAGCGTATTTGATCCGCAGGGTAATGCGGTGGAGAAGGCGCTTTTGACACTTGGATTTGCGGGTATTGAAGAAGTGCGTATAGGCAAATCCATGGAATTTTTAGTGACAGCAGACAATCAGGAATCGGCGGAAGCTATGGTTGATCGAGCTTGCCGCGATGTGCTCTGCAATCCTGTTATGGAGATGTACACGTTCACTTTGGAAGCGAGGCAGGAAGCATGAAATGGGCGGTTATTGTCTTCCCTGGTTCCAACTGTGATGAGGATGCGCAACAAGCCATTATTCGTGTAACAGGGGATGAAGCTACGCTGGTCTGGCATCAAGAGACGTCATTAGCAGATTACGATGCGATTGTTTTGCCAGGAGGGTTTTCTTACGGAGATTATTTGCGAAGTGGAGCTATTGCGCGTTTTGCGCCGATTATGAAAGCGGTGCGCGACAAGGCGGTACAAGGAACTCCGATTATTGGTATATGTAACGGATTTCAGGTGTTAACTGAAGCTCATCTGTTACCGGGAGCACTGCTGCGAAATCGCGACTTGCATTTTCATTGCAAAATGGTGGAACTTCGTGTGGAAACCAATCGTTCACCGTTTACGGCAGCTTATCAGCCAGGAGATATATTACGTATCCCCATTGCGCATGGCGAAGGGCGATATTTTGCTGACTCGGCTATTCTTCATGAACTGCAGGAAGACCATCGAGTCGCGTTTCGTTATGTCGACAATCCAAACGGATCGTCCGAAAGTATTGCGGGGATTCTTAGCAAAGAACGCAATGTGCTAGGTCTCATGCCGCATCCAGAGCGGGCGGTAGCCGATTTTATGCGTTCTACCGATGGAGCGGGCGTATTTCGCTCCATTCATCAATACGTGACAGAACGGGAGGGCGCACATGCACACTGAACCTACAGCAGAGCAGATAGAACGTGAAGGAATTTATCGTTCGCTTGGACTGACTGATGCGGAGTATGCGCAAGTTGTGGAAAAACTTGGACGCCTACCGAATTATCTCGAAACAGGATTGTTTGGTGTCCTTTGGTCGGAACATTGTTCATACAAAAGCTCGCGGATTCATCTCAAAAAATTTCCTACCGACGGACCGCAGGTTTTACAAGGACCGGGTGAAAATGCGGGTGTTGTGGATATTGGCGACGGTATTGGCATTGCCTTCAAAATGGAAAGCCACAATCATCCCTCGGCCGTAGAACCCTATCAAGGCGCCGCTACAGGTGTGGGTGGCATTTTGCGAGATATTTTTACTATGGGAGCGCGACCCATTGCTTTCTTGAATTCGCTGCGCTTTGGGCCGCTTGATGATGCACATACGCGCTACTTATTCGGGAATGTGGTTGCTGGAATTGGTGGATACGGCAATTGCGTCGGGATTCCAACCATTGGCGGGGAAGCCGTATTCGACCCGTCTTATCGACACAATCCACTCGTCAATGCCATGTGTGTGGGCCAGTTACCAGCAGACAGAATTGTCAAAGGCGCGGCGAGCGGGGTAGGAAATCCAGTTTTTGTTGTTGGTAGTCGTACGGGTCGAGATGGCATTCACGGTGCGACATTCGCATCTGCGGAAGATCCGCACGCCAAAGAGCGTTCCGCTGTGCAGGTGGGCGATCCTTTTTTGGGCAAGTTGCTCATGGAGGCTTGTCTGGAGCTAATGGCGACAGGCGCAGTAGTTGGTATTCAGGATATGGGGGCTGCTGGATTGACATCGTCTTCTGCTGAAATGGCGAGTCGAGCTGGCGGTGGTATAGAGATGATGCTCGATCGCGTTCCTTGTCGGGAAGCAGGGATGACACCTTATGAAATGATGCTTTCCGAGTCACAAGAGCGCATGTTGGTGGTCATGGAGAAAGGGAAAGAAGAACTGGCTTTCCAGATTCTTCGCAAGTGGGATTTGCAAGTGGCAGAAGTGGGCAGAGTCACAGATGACGGACGTCTTCGTCTGTATTTTCACGACGAAGTTGTGGCTGATGTGCCTGTGCGTTTGTTGGTGGATGAAGCGCCCGTTTATGACCGTGAAATTGCGGCTGTTTACGAGCCGCCAGGTGCTCATGTCGCTTTACCACCGGATCCGGTCAATTATCAGTTGGAACTGGAGAAGTTGCTCGCACATCCGTCAATCGCCAAGAAACAGTGGATTTATCATCAATACGACACAAGTGTGCGGGCTTCTACCGTCTTTGGACCTGGCTATGACGCAGCCCTGGT
Source organism: Alicyclobacillus sp. TC (assembly GCF_016804365.1). Lineage (NCBI taxonomy): Bacteria > Bacillati > Bacillota > Bacilli > Caryophanales > Alicyclobacillaceae > Alicyclobacillus > Alicyclobacillus sp. TC. The sequence goes on from NZ_CP044434.1 coordinate 258,639, forward strand.
ACTCGTGCCGGACAGCGAGAAACTTGTCGCTATGGCGTCTGATGGTAATGGCCGCTATGTATATTTGAATCCTCGCGTTGGTGGAGCCATTGCGGTAGCTGAAGCCTGCCGGAATGTCGTTGCAGCAGGCGGTGTGCCACTGGCTATCACCAATTGTCTCAACTTCGGCAATCCCGAGAAGCCTGAAGTGATGTACCAGTTTTCCCAGGCTATTGAAGGCATGAGTGAGGCTTGCCGAGCGCTTTCTGCACCCGTAGTTTCCGGCAATGTTTCTTTTTATAACGAAACTGGTGGAGAAGATATCTATCCCACTCCGGTCGTCGGCGTTGTTGGTGTGGTGGAGAACAGTCAGTTGGCGACACCTTCCGAATTTTCGGAAGCGGGTTTGGCCGTTTATCTGGTGGGGAATTTGTCGGATGGTTTGGATGGCTCTCTGTACTGGCAAATGAAAGCTCAGCAAGCCGCAGGAGATGCTCCCTCATTTGACTTGGCAACGGAAGTCAAGGTGCAGCGTTTTGTTCAACGTGCCATTCGCGAAGTAGGAATTACAGCGGCTCACGATATCAGTGAGGGTGGTTTAGCAGTAGCGCTTGTTGAAATGGTGGAAGAAACAGCTCCGATTGGTATGACAGTCAGCTTGCCAGCAGGATTTCAATTGCCCGGAGTACTGTTTGGAGAAGCTCAGAGTCGTTTCTTGATAGCTGTTCAGGCTTCCAAAGAAAACATGCTCCAAGATTTAGCTTTCACTCTCCACACGCCGCTTTTGCGTTTGGGAGAAACAAATAGCAGTGGTGAATTGGTCATTTCTATAGACGGTGAATCATCGCCAGCTATTCAGGCTAATTTGCATGAGTTAAAGAAAATTTACACATCAGCGCTGGAAAATAACATGAACCAATCTTGGAGGTGAGGCGCGGATGCTATCAAAAGATTGTCCAACAGCATGGGAGACATCTAGCAATCTAGAAGAAAAAGCGGATCGGCCTGTTGAAGAGTGTGGCGTGTTTGGTATTTTTCAGCATGAGAAAGCTCCAGAACTCACTTATTTTGCGCTGATTGCGCTTCAGCATCGTGGGCAGGAGGCGGCTGGCATGGCTGTCATGTCAGTCGACGGTATGCACAGTCACAAAGGCTTGGGACTGGTGTCAGATGTGTTTGCCAATGGGAAATTGTTAGAGTTGTCTGGTGTAAACGCCATTGGTCACGTACGGTACTCTACTGCGGGCGAAAATACGATACAAAACGCTCAGCCCATTACTGTTGCTACGCATCGTCATCATCTTGCTATTGCCCACAACGGGAATCTGGTCAACGCTCGTCAATTGCGAATTGGGTTGGAATTGGAGGGCAGTTTATTCCAATCCACCAGTGATACAGAAGTTATTGCGCACCTCATCGCCAGATCGGGAGAAGAAGAGATGGTTTCGGCTGTAGAGTCAGCGCTGCAAGACATATCAGGCGGTTTTGCGCTGGTCATGCTGACAGATGACCAATTGATTGCTGCGCGCGATCCGTTTGGCCTGCGCCCGCTGGTGCTTGGTGAGCTGGATGGAAGTTACTGTCTAGCGTCTGAAACCTGTGCTTTGGAGACGATTGGAGCCCGTTATTTGCGCGATATTGAACCAGGAGAATTGATTACCATTCAATCCGATGGGATCATCAGCAGACGTTTTGCCGAACCGCGGCAACGACGCATGTGTACGTTTGAATATATTTATTTTGCGCGTCCGGACAGCGATATAGACGGATACAATGTGCATGCAGTGCGAAAAAAACTTGGGAAAATTTTGGCAGAACGCCATCCTGCGGATGGTGACATTGTGATTGGTGTACCTGATTCTAGTATTTCTGCTGCTTCGGGATTTGCGGAAGCGAGCAAGATTCCTTTTGAAATGGGATTAATTAAAAACAAATATATTGCGCGTACATTTATTCAACCTTCTCAGGAATTGCGGGATATGGGTGTGCGCATGAAGCTGAACGCGGTGCGAGGCATCGTGGATGGCAAACGTGTTGTGTTAATTGACGACTCGATTGTACGTGGTACAACCATTCGCCGCATTGTACAACTTTTGCGAAACGCTGGTGCGACTGAAGTGCATCTGCGTATCTCTTCTCCACCATATAAGAATCCTTGCCATTATGGGATTGATACAGCCACTCGCCGGCAACTGATTGCCGCGACTCACAGTGTGGAGGAGATTTGTCGGGAAGTGGGAGCAGATTCGCTGGAATATATGACTGTTGAAGAGTTGATGGAGGCGTTTCAATTTTCTGGCCCTCACGAACATGCGCCTTTTTGTAATGCTTGCTTTACAGGACGTTATCCCACTGATTTGCCAGATCAAGAAAAGGACAAGGCTGGAACTGGCGAAACAGGTTCGTTCGTTGCTACAGCAACGAGGCCATCCTATATAGAGAAAGGCGGTCGGGGTGCGTGAGTGAAGATGTATACAAAGCGGCAGGTGTAGATATAGACGCTGGCAATGAAGCGGCCAAACGATATGCTCGTTTAGCTCGGACTACCCAGACTTCTGGAGTGCTGGGGCGAATTGGCGGTTTTGCAGGCGGGTTTCAACTCGATTTGCAGGCTTTTCCTAAACCTGTTCTTTTTTCAGGCACCGATGGTGTTGGAACAAAATTGAAAATCGCTTTTGAACTAAATCGACACCATACGATTGGAATTGACTGTGTTGCCATGTGTGTCAACGATATTCTCACTGCTGGCGCTACGCCGCTTTTCTTTTTGGACTACCTGGCGGTAGAACGCTTGTCTGTGGATGTGGCAGAAGCGGTTGTAGGAGGCGTGGCAGAGGGATGTCGGTTGGCTGGCTGTGCTCTGGTTGGCGGTGAGACGGCAGAAATGCCAGGTATGTATCATTCTGGTGAATACGACGTGGCTGGATTTGCGGTAGGGGTTGCCAACCGTGATCGGATTGTGGATGGAAGCCTTGTTCAGGAAGGCCATGTACTGCTTGGCTTAGCTAGTAGCGGTATGCATAGCAATGGTTATTCGCTCGTTCGTAAAATCGTTGCCGATCAGCGACTTTCTTATACGCAGACGTTCCCTGGCAGCATGATGAGTCTTGGCGAAGCCTTGCTGCAACCTACACGAATTTATGTCAAACCTGTGCTCGAAGCTCTCTCTTTGGGTCTGCCCATTCACGCCATGGCTCACATCACAGGAGGCGGGTTGATTGAAAATGTACCGCGTTGCTTGCCGGAAGGATTAACCGTCCAATTCGACTCCAGCGCATGGTCTTTGCCGCCTCTGATGACGTTCTTGCTGGAACAGTCCGGTCTATCTTTACGTGCTGTGCAGCGCGTCTGGAATCTTGGCATTGGTTATGTGCTGGTTGTTCCCAAAGAATCCGCAACTTCTTGTCTTGAATGGTTCAGGGCGGCGGGGGAAACGGCCTATCCCATCGGTCAAGTGATTGCTGGAGAGGAACCTGTCTGGAACTAAATTTGTTCGGGAGCATCTGTTGATTTTCAAAGCAGAAAGGTGATGTGTCATGGCGCGTTATGCACTTGTCAGCGTTTTTGATAAAACAGGTGTGGTGGAGCTTTGTCAGCGTTTGGTTGAACTGGGTTACGGCATTTTGTCTACGGGTGGGACAGCCACTCACTTACGCAATGCTGGTCTAGCTGTGAAGGATGTGGAAGAGCATACAGGTTTTCCGGAAATGCTGGATGGCCGCGTCAAAACCTTACATCCGCGTATTCATGCAGGGTTGCTTGCTTTGCGCAATCATCCGCAACATCAAGAAAGTCTGCGTCAACATCAAATCGATCCAATTGATTTGGTGGTTGTCAATCTATATCCCTTCACAGATACAGTATCCCGTCAGGACGCTACGTTTGAAGAATGTATTGAAATGATTGACATTGGTGGACCTTCCATGCTGCGGGCAGCAGCAAAAAATTTTCATGGTTGTATACCTTTGGTCGATCCGGCGGATTACAAATGGGTTTTGGACAAGCTGGCGGAGGACAGTTTAACCGCAACGGATCGACAAAAATTAGCTGCTAAAGTGTTTGCCGTGACAGCCGCTTATGATGGTTTTGTAGCAGATTATTTGCTGCGTGCAGAACATACAGCCGTAGTTTCAGATGATAAGTCAATTTCATCCGAGTTTCCGATGCAGTTTCATTATGTTGCTATCAGCAAACAGTCGTTAAGATATGGTGAAAATCCTCATCAGGCTGCACATTTTTATCGCGATCTGCAAGCTTCCCCGGCAAGTATCGCTGCTGCTCAGCAATTACAAGGCAAAGAATTGTCGTACAACAATATCCAGGACGCTGATGCAGCGATTCAAATTCTGCGCGGACTCGATGATTTGCAAACAGCAGCGGTTGTTGCTGTCAAGCATATGAATCCTTGCGGTATTGGCCTTGGTGAAACACTGGAAGAAGCTTATGCACGCGCGTATGAGGCCGATCCAGTATCTATTTTTGGCGGCATAGTTGCTTTGAATCGCGTGGTTAATCGCAGTGTGGCTGAAAAAATGGCAGAACTTTTTTTGGAAATTATTATTGCTCCTGACTTTACCAGTGAAGCGTTAGCCGTTTTGGCACGTAAGAAAAATGTTCGTTTATTGACCGTGGATATGCTCAAGCCTCTTCATCAGCCGGGTGATGTAACCTTTCGGCGTGTTAGCGGCGGCCTTTTGGTGCAAGAAGTAGATACGTTTGTCAGTTCCCCGAAAACATGGAGAGTCGTAACTCATCGTGCGCCTAGTGAGGAAGAATGGCGGGCATTGCAGTTTGCCTGGAGAACAGTGCGTTATGTGAAATCAAATGCCATCGTAGTGGCTAATGCTTTTCAGACTCTTGGCATTGGGCCTGGTCAAACCAATCGCGTAGGAGCAGCAGAGATTGCGTTACGCCAAGCTGGTAGCAGGGCGGTTGGCGCTGTACTGGCCTCTGACGCATTCTTCCCTATGCGAGATACGGTGGATGCCGCTGCCTCTGCAGGTATTGCGGCCATTGTTCAACCTGGCGGTTCCATTCGCGATGCGGAAAGTGTGGAGGCTGCCAACGAGAAGCAAATTGCCATGGTGTTTACAGGAGAACGGCATTTTCTTCACTAAACCATCCAAATTGCACTGCGATTTTTAAGGTGGAATGCTGCGAGAAGTGATACCATCAACCATTTTGCGTCAAGGACGGGTTAGGAGAAGGGAGACGCTTGGCATTGACTGAAACTTTGCGGGTGCTTGTTATTGGATCGGGCGCCAGAGAACACGCTTTAATCTGGAAGCTGGCGCAAAGCAATCTACAGCCGGAGCTATATGTAGCCCCGGGCAACCCGGGGATGGAAAAGTTAGCCACGCGAGTTCCTCTCCATGAGGAAGATGTGGCAGGTATCGTTCGTTTTGCCCAGGAGAAGTCTATCCGCTTGGTGGTGATTGGCCCGGAAGCTCCTCTCGCCCTCGGATTAGCGGATGAATTAGAAGCTGCGGGAATATTGGCGTTTGGTCCCAAAAGGGCGGCAGCTCGTCTGGAGTGGTCGAAGGCGTATGCCAAAGAAATGATGCAGCGAGCTCATGTACCCACAGCGGCATCAGCCACTTTTTCTGATTTGCAGTCCGCTCTTGATTATCTGGACAAGGCTGGAAAAGCTATGGTGGTAAAAGCGGATGGGCTGGCCAAAGGGAAAGGCGTCATTGTGGCCGAAAGCCTGGCGGAGACACGTGCGGCTGTTGAGCAAATCATGAATAGTGAAGCGGGAGCCCGTGTGGTATTAGAAGAGAGAATGACAGGTCGAGAAGTTTCGCTGATGTATTTTGTCGATGAACATTTCGTGCAGCCCATGTTACCTGCGCGTGATCATAAGCGTATTGGAGAAGGGGACACAGGCCCTAATACGGGAGGCATGGGTGTTTTTGCGCCTGTACCTAGTTTTACACCGACTGATGTGGAAGAAGTCACGAGGCGCATTGTTCAACCTATTTTGTCTGAATTGAAAAAAGACGGAATCGTATACTGCGGTGTATTGTATGTTGGTTTAATGGTCACAGCGAATGGGCCGAAGGTTGTAGAATTCAACGCGAGATTTGGTGATCCTGAAACGGAGGCAATTCTGCCCCTGCTAGAGACAGATCTTTTAGAAGTTTGTCTAGCCACAGCAAGACATCGTCTATCGGATGTGCAAGTGAGTTGGCGCTCTGAAGCTGCGGTAACTGTCATTCTGGCGGCAGAAGGTTATCCGGGTACGCCGCGCAAAGGGGATACCATTGTCCTGCCGCCTATAGAGGATTGGCCCAAACAAACTGTGATTTTTCAAGCCGGCACAGATCTTTCATCTACTGGAGAGCTTGTGAGTGCGGGTGGGCGAGTGTTGGCAGTTACCGCGACAGGAGCAGATGCACAAGCGGCAGCAGAACGAGCCTATGCATTGGCGAATGCGGTAGAAATGAAGGGAAAATATTTGCGTCGTGATTTGTTGCACGATCTCGATGCATAAGCCATTTGCATCTATTTTGAATAGAACGCGACATGTCGATGAGTAGATTCATTGGCATGTCGTTTTTTATTTTTTTGCAGATGGAGGAATCTTACTAAATTTCATTTATTTTAAGGCATGAATGTGTGGGGAGAGTACAAGATAGGTCAAAATAACGATGGCAAGGTGATCTGAATGCAAATTTTCGTTCCCGACAGAGCTTATGTTGAACCCGGAGCGCTTCAATATCCAATGGGCAAAGAAATATTAGAAAAGCTTCATGCCATGGGTGTGGAAATACTAGAAACAACCTCACATAACCAAATCCGAGGTTTGCCAGGCGATACAGAGTTACAAAAATACAGAAACGCCAAACGAACATTGGTCGTTGGGGTACGGAAAACATTAAAATTTGATACATCCAAACCTTCTGCAGAGTATGCAATTCCCATCGCAACAGGGTGCATAGGACACTGCCATTACTGTTATTTGCAGACGACGTTAGGCGCCAAGCCCTATATTCGCGTTTATGTGAATATAGAAGAAATTCTTCAACAGGCACAAATGTATATCCATCAACGCCAGCCTGAGATTACCCGTTTTGAAGCTGCGTGTACGTCCGATCCGCTGAGTATTGAACATTTGACAGGCAGTTTGCGACGGTTAATTGAATTTATGGGTAATCAGCCGTATGGGAGATTGCGATTTGTGACGAAATATCATTGGGTCGATAGTTTACTTGATGCGAAGCATGGAGGTCATACGCGTTTTCGATTTTCCGTCAATGCGCCCTACATGGTAAAACAATTTGAGGCGAACACGTCTCCGCTTTCAAAACGCATTGAAGCGGCATGTAAAGTGGTACGGGCGGGGTACCCATTAGGATTTATTATTGCCCCTGTCTATCTGTTTGACGGTTGGCAGGACGAATACACAGCGCTATTGGAGGAGCTTTCTAGAGCTATACCCAGCTCTTATCACGCGCAAATCACTTTTGAAATCATTCAGCATCGATTCACAAAACCGGCAAAACGAGTGATTGAAAAACATTATCCAAAGACTAAACTCCATATGGAGGAAACGGATCGGCAATATAAATGGGGGAGATACGGTATAGGGAAATATGTGTATCGTGATGAACAACAACAGCAAATCCGTGCGCTCTTTGAAGAAAAAATTGCCAATCTTTTTTCCGGATCGAACATTGAATACTTCACTTAAACGCAAGCGTTGTTGACTGCCAAAAAAATAGACACTTAAGAAAGTGTCCTCAAGGGATGATACTGGTTACAGGATTCCTTCCAATTGGGATGGTCTTAGATTATCATACAATTGAAGAAATGAACCTTACAGTTTGTTAAGGTTATCCCCTAATAAATTCAATTTAACCTTGAAATTATCTTCCGTCACGATTCATGTTTGGGATATAGTTGGGCGGTTCGGTACGTAAAAGATAGCCGTAGCCCCGTACCGTTAAAAGGTGGTCTGGTCGTGTTGGGTCAATCTCTAAAATTCGCTTAATACGGCTGATATAGACGTACAATTCGTCACGACTCACCCAAGTTTGGCCCCATACATATTCAATCAACGATTCGGTTGAGACGGGAGTATTGAGGTGCTGAGCTAAGAAGTGAAGCAGACGAAACTGCAGACGCGATAGATTGCGGACCATTCCATCACGTACCACAGCTTCCTGGCGCAAGTCCAAATAGACATTGGGGCCTAAATGAATTTTCCAGGGCTGCTCCACGATTGAATTGACACCCCTTTGCACCCACATCATCAAGCTTTCTCTATATCACATAGACTAGCATGACCTTGCGTCAGTTGTAATGGAATTTTGTGAAACAATAGGGTTATTTTGTGACGCAGTTTCATGTATCTTTAGAGTTAAATAATCAGGAGGGTGGTTTTTACATGCTCGACTTTCTTAAACAGCCATCGCTTAATCCGTTTGATGGTTACGCATATATGCGTGAACACCATCCAATTTATGAAGACGAACAGGGAGTTTGGCATGTGTTTTGCTACGAAGATGTAAAAGAAGTACTTTCTAATTACGCAATCTTTTCTTCAAAACGATCAGGAGATATAGAAGCATACGATCCGATTTCGGCCAGTTTAATCAGTCAAGATCCTCCTCGTCATCGATTACTTCGCTCACTTGTATCTCAAGCCTTTACGCCGAAAGCTATTGCAGCCCTTCAGCCTCGCATTCAAGAAATTACAAAAGAATTATTTCATCATCTTCATGAATCAGCTAGCCCCGACTTTGTAAAACAATTCAGCTATCCTCTTCCTGTGATTGTCATTGCCGAATTACTCGGTGTCCCATCTTCCGATCAAGAGCGTTTTAAAGAGTGGTCGGACGCCATTGTTACTGGCTCGCATGCTTTGGAAAACGGAGAAGAGATAACTTATGACAATGCTCAGCAGGAAATGATTGAGTATTTTTCGCAAATTATATCGAGCCGAAAAAAATCACCCAAGGACGATTTAATCAGCAGACTGCTGGAAGCACAGATAGATGGCGAAGCACTGTCGCATATGGACATATTAGGATTTTGTATTCTGCTTCTAGTGGCGGGTAATGAGACAACCACCAATCTATTGTCCAATGCCATTTATACATTTCACAATTACCCTGATGTCTGGCATCAACTGAAAGCGAATCCGGAGTTAATGGATCAGGCTGTTGAGGAAACTTTACGTTACCGTTCACCGGTGCAAAATATGTCTCGATTGACCATCAGTGAAACGGTATTATCGGGAAGAATATTGCCGCCAGGAAAATTCGTGGTAGCCTGGATAGGATCCGCGAATCGGGACGATCGCGTTTTTCCTCAAGCCAATGAATTTATTCTTACAAGAACTAATTTGCGCCATGTAGCTTTTGGACATGGAATCCATTTTTGCCTGGGTGCACCTTTGGCCCGATTGGAAGCTAGTATTGCGCTGCGCTATATGTTAGACGTGGATTTTCAGTTTGTGGTCGACGAAAAGCGTTCTGAACTGATTAACTCTAACTTTGTTTATGGTTTTTCCCGCATGCCATTGGAGCAATGCACAAGTTCTTTGTAAACCGATATATTAGATGGAAAAAAATACATGATTATTTTTTTGAAAAAGGGGTTGCAAAAAAGTTCGGAGGGAGGTAAGATAGTCGCTGTCGCTGCAAGAGGGGACGCGAAAGAGAGCCTTGGCAGTGAGAGAACCTTGAAAACTAAACACGCACAAGAATCACCAAACGCCAGAGAAGAAGTGCCCGAGCTCGAGAGAGCGAGGGAGAAGGAATAAGACATTGAGAGTTTGATCCTGGCTCAGGACGAACGCTGGCGGCGTGCCTAATACATGCAAGTCGAGCGGGTATCGAAAGATACCAGCGGCGGACGGGTGAGGAACACGTGGGGAATCTGCCTAACAGACCGGAATAACGCCTGGAAACGGGTGCTAAGGCCGGATAGGCGCATGGGGCGCATGCCTGATGCGGGAAAGGATGCTACGGCATCGCTGAGAGAGGACCCCGCGGCGCATTAGCTAGTTGGTAGGGTAAAGGCCTACCAAGGCGACGATGCGTAGCCGACCTGAGAGGGTGACCGGCCACACTGGGACTGAGACACGGCCCAGACTCCTACGGGAGGCAGCAGTAGGGAATCTTCCGCAATGGGCGCAAGCCTGACGGAGCAACGCCGCGTGAGCGAGGAAGGCCTTCGGGTTGTAAAGCTCAGTCAAGGGGGAAGAGCGGCAAGGAGAGGGAATGCTCTTTGCGAGACGGTACCCCGAGAGGAAGCCCCGGCAAACTACGTGCCAGCAGCCGCGGTAATACGTAGGGGGCAAGCGTTGTCCGGAATCACTGGGCGTAAAGGGTGCGTAGGCGGTTCTGCAAGTCTGGGGTGAAAGGCCAGGGCTCAACCTTGGGAATGCCTTGGAAACTGTAGGACTTGAGTACTGGAGAGGCAAGGGGAATTCCACGTGTAGCGGTGAAATGCGTAGAGATGTGGAGGAATACCAGTGGCGAAGGCGCCTTGCTGGACAGTGACTGACGCTGAGGCACGAAAGCGTGGGGAGCAAACAGGATTAGATACCCTGGTAGTCCACGCCGTAAACGATGAGTGCTAGGTGTTGGGGGTACCACCCTCAGTGCCGAAGGAAACCCAATAAGCACTCCGCCTGGGGAGTACGGTCGCAAGACTGAAACTCAAAGGAATTGACGGGGGCCCGCACAAGCAGTGGAGCATGTGGTTTAATTCGAAGCAACGCGAAGAACCTTACCAGGGCTTGACATCCCTCTGACGATACCAGAGATGGTAGGTCCCTTCGGGGCAGAGGAGACAGGTGGTGCATGGTTGTCGTCAGCTCGTGTCGTGAGATGTTGGGTTAAGTCCCGCAACGAGCGCAACCCTTGACCTGTGTTACCAGCACGTAGAGGTGGGGACTCACAGGTGACTGCCGGCGCAAGTCGGAGGAAGGCGGGGATGACGTCAAATCATCATGCCCCTGATGTCCTGGGCGACACACGTGCTACAATGGGCGGCACAACGGGAAGCGAGAGAGCGATCTGGAGCGAACCCCTGAAAACCGCTCGTAGTTCGGATTGCAGGCTGCAACTCGCCTGCATGAAGCCGGAATTGCTAGTAATCGCGGATCAGCATGCCGCGGTGAATCCGTTCCCGGGCCTTGTACACACCGCCCGTCACACCACGAGAGTTGGCAACACCCGAAGTCGGTGGGGTAACCCGAAAGGGAGCCAGCCGCCGAAGGTGGGGTCGATGATTGGGGTGAAGTCGTAACAAGGTAGCCGTATCGGAAGGTGCGGCTGGATCACCTCCTTTCTAGGGAAGAGAGAGGGGTTTGGTGGAGAGGCGTGCGTGTTTAGTTTTGAGGGTTCTCGGGAGAGAACTTAGCGAAAGCTACTTATGCCTTGAGAGAGGGATAAGCTCGAAGGACCTTGAGAACTGAATCAGCAAGAGGGAAGAAAGGTGAAGGTAGAAAGGGCGCACGGAGGATGCCTAGGTGCCAGGAGCCGAAGAAGGACGGGGCGAACACCGAAATGCCTTGGGGAGCTGTACGCGAGCGAAGATCCAGGGATGTCCGAATGGGGGAACCCACCGGTCGTGATGGGCCGGTACCGCTATCTGAATGTATAGGATAGACGGAGGGAACCTGGGGAACTGAAACATCTCAGTACCTGGAGGAGAAGAAAACAAGAGTGATTCCGCAAGTAGTGGCGAGCGAACGCGGAAGAGCCTAAACCATGATGGTGGAGAAGGGGACCCCGTTGCCATCATGGGGTAGAGGGGATGCGCAGCCAGGCAGGGTCTTGCCTGGGCCGAAGGAGACAAGGGAGCCAAACGACATGGGAAGGTCGGCCAGAGCGGGTGAGAGCCCCGTAGGCGAAGCTTGTCGAGGGAGGTAGCGCAGGCCCCAAGTACCGCGGGACACGAGGAACCCCGTGGGAATCAGGGAGGACCACCTCCTAAGGCTAAATACTCCCTGGCAACCGATAGCGGAGAGTACCGTGAGGGAAAGGTGAAAAGAACCGCGGGAGCGGAGTGAAAGAGAACCTGAAACCGTGTGCTTACAAGCAGTCGGAGTCCGAAAGGATGACGGCGTGCCTTTTGTAGAATGAACCGGCGAGTGATGGTGATGAGCGAGGTTAAGGCAGGGAAGCCGGAGCCGAAGCGAAAGCGAGTCTGAAGAGGGCGAGAAGTTGATTGCCATCGACCCGAAACCGGGTGAGCTACCCCTGGTCAGGGTGAAGTGCGGGTAACACCGCATGGAGGCCCGAACCCACCGGCGTTGAAAAGCCGGGGGATGAACTGGGGGTAGGGGAGAAATTCCAATCGAACCCGGAGATAGCTGGTTCTCCCCGAAATAGCTTTAGGGCTAGCGTCACGGATGAGGGACGGAGGTAGAGCACCGATGGGGTGCGGGGCCCGACCAGGGTTACCAAGCTCCGTCGAACTCCGAATGCCGTTTCATTGAACCGTGGCAGTCAGACTGCGAGTGCTAAGATCCGTAGTCAAGAGGGAAACAGCCCAGACCAACAGCTAAGGTCCCCAAGGGTGGTTAAGTGGGAAACGATGTGGCGGTGCATAGACAACCAGGATGTTGGCTTAGAAGCAGCCATCATTGAAAGAGTGCGTAATAGCTCACTGGTCGAGTGACGCTGCGCGGAAAATGTAACGGGGCTAAACCACACACCGAAGCTATGGCTGTGGGAAGACCACAGGGTAGGGGAGCGTTCCATAAGCGGAGAAGCCTTCTTGAGAGGGAAGGTGGAGGTTATGGAAGTGAGAATGCCGGTATGAGTAGCGAAAAGAGGGGTGAGAATCCCCTCCGCCGAAAGCCCAAGGTTTCCTGGGGAAGGATCGTCCACCCAGGGTTAGTCGGGACCTAAGGCGAGGCCGAGAGGCGTAGTCGAAGGAGAACGGGTTGAGAATCCCGTACCAGATGGATTTGCATGACTGAAGGGGTGACGCAGGAGGCTAGAGCGAGCGGCCGGATGGAAGAGGCCGTCCAATCCGCAAGGGGGTCGCGCAGGGAAAACCGCGCGGCGAGAACTCTGAGCGGTGATGGGGAGGGAAGAAGAGTACCGAAGCGCTCGAGGTCACACTGCCAAGAAAAGCCTCTAGGGAGAATGCATCTGCCCGTACCGGAAACCGACACAGGTGGGCGCGTGGAGAACACGGAGGCGCGCGGGAGCACTCTCGTTAAGGAACTCGGCAAAATGGCCCCGTAACTTCGGGAGAAGGGGCGCTCTGAAGAAGAGCCGCAGTGAAAAGGCCCAAGCGACTGTTTAGCAAAAACACAGGTCTCTGCGAAGCCGAAAGGCGAAGTATAGGGGCTGACGCCTGCCCGGTGCTGGAAGGTTAAGAGGAGGGGTGAGGGCGAGAGCCCGAAGCTCTGAATTGAAGCCCCAGTAAACGGCGGCCGTAACTATAACGGTCCTAAGGTAGCGAAATTCCTTGTCAGGTAAGTTCTGACCCGCACGAAAGGCGTAACGACTTGGGCGCTGTCTCAACGAGAGACCCGGTGAAATTGTAATACCTGTGAAGATGCAGGTTACCCGCGGCTAGACGGAAAGACCCCGTGGAGCTTGACTGTAGCTTGATATGGGAGACGGGCATGTCATGTACAGGATAGGTGGGAGACACAGAAGCATGGGCGCCAGCCTGTGTGGAGTCGATGTTGGGATACCACCCTTGAGATGCTAGTCTTCTAACCTGGCACCCTGAATCGGGTGTGGGGACAGTGTCAGGCGGACAGTTTGACTGGGCGGTCGCCTCCTAAAAGGTAACGGAGGCGCCCAAAGGTTCCCTCAGCGCGGATGGAAACCGCGCGGGGCGTGTAAAGGCACAAGGGAGCTTGACTGCGAGACGGACAGGTCGAGCAGGGACGAAAGTCGGGCTTAGTGACCCGGTGGCACTGCGTGGAAGGGCCATCGCTCAACGGATAAAAGCTACCCCGGGGATAACAGGCTGATCTCCCCCAAGAGTCCACATCGACGGGGAGGTTTGGCACCTCGATGTCGGCTCATCGCATCCTGGGGCTGAAGTCGGTCCCAAGGGTTGGGCTGTTCGCCCATGAAAGCGGTACGCGAGCTGGGTTCAGAACGTCGTGAGACAGTTCGGTCCCTATCTGCCGTGGGCGGAGGATACGTGAGAGGGTTCGTCCTTAGTACGAGAGGACCGGGATGAACCGACCGCTGGTGGACCAGTTGTTCTGCCAAGGGCACAGCTGGGTAGCCAAGTCGGGGAGGGATAAGCGCTGAAAGCATCTAAGCGCGAAGCCTGCCTCAAGATAACGTATCCCATTCCGTCAAGGAAGGAAGACCCCTTATAGACGATAAGGTAGATCGGTCCGGCGTGGAAGCGTCGTGAGGCGTGGAGCGGACGGATACGAATCGGTCGAGGCCTTCACCAAGGAAAATCCCTCTTGCTGAGACAGTTGGAAAGGAAAGAAGAGTCTGGTGACCATAGCGGAGGGGATACACGCGTACCCATCCCGAACACGACCGTGAAGACCTCCAGCGCCGAGCATACTTGGGGTGAAGACCCCTGGGAACCTAGGTCGTTGCCAGGCAACAGGAGTACAGGTGGCTGTCAAGTGTGGAGTTTCCCTCCTTGGGGACTCTGCCTTACAGCCACTTTTTCTTTGCTTGGATGTAAGAACTAAATGTAAACAATAAAAAACCTCCTATTTTAGGATTGCCGTAATGGGGCATCTCGGTAGGAGGTTTTTTATATCACGATATTTAAATTTAGTCGCTGAGCAGTCCATTTAAAAAGAGATCAGCAAAAATCTGCGAAATTTGTTGAACCGTAAGAGAACCATCAGTTTGATACCAACGATATAGCCAATTGCAGGCTCCCAGTATGGCAAGTGCAGAAATTTTAGGGTGTTTCACAGAAAACTCGCCTTTTTGTTGCCCTTCTTGGAGTATGGACGTAACGAGATCAGTATATTTATCGGTTAATTCAATGATTGTACGGTGTTGAGTTTCTTCTAGCGCAAACGCGTCTCGCAAGAGTACAGTAATGGCTTCTCGGTTGACGGCGGAAATAGTGAGGTGATTTTCAATCATCTTTGCTAATTTTTTTTGAGGAGAAATATTTTCGTGGTTAATTTTTTCTAATGTTCGGTTGAACTCGCTGATGGCCTGATGAGCAATCTGCATCAATAGGTCTTCTTTGCTGTGAATATAGTGATATAAGCTGCCTTTTTGCAATCCTACGGCATCGGCAATATCTTGGACGGATGTAGCTCTGTAACCCTTTTGTTCAAACAACCTGACGGCTGCTTGGGCAATTTCAGTATGTTTGCTGGAGGACATCGACGAATTCAACCTTTCCTTATTCATTGAATACACCTAATCATGGAGTGTTCAATGTTCGAACTTTCTTTTCGACAAAGTTTGCATGTATCGAAAAGTTTACTGCCAATATGATTAACTTGCAATGATCTGCAATTCCTTCCACAGCTAAACATGTATGCGATTCAGTATAGCAAAAAACGGTATGGGGAATTCTAAAAGGTATTGGATTATATCTTTTTTAACCACCCTTGCATATCAAACTCGACGTGATATAATAAAGTCAAGGAAAGTCAAAGTCAAAAAGAGTTCCCATTACACGTTTACCAAACAGCATACGCGTTTCTTATTCAATGGCTTGTTCCCTTCTGATGTTGTTTGATGAACCGTTGCTAAGCAAACATCTTGCAACAGTGGGCAGGGAGGTCTGCATGGCTAGAAATATTACAGATATCATTGAAAGTCACTTAAAATCCATTATGAATCAAAGTTGCAATGGCGTTATTGAATTGCAACGCAGCGAGTTGGCCGATCTCTTTAAATGTGTTCCGTCGCAAATCAATTATGTCATCAGTACCCGATTTACACTTGAGAAAGGGTACATTGTGGAATCCAAGCGAGGTGGAGGAGGATATATTCGAATTCGCCAAATTGAATCTCTTGACGATCCGCTTATGCAGGTTTTACAAGATTGGCCGAGCGAGATAAGTCAAAGAGAAGCAGAAGATATGATTGAGCGCTTGGAAAGGGAACAAGTCATGACGGAGAGAGAGGCAAACTTGCTGCGTATGATGGTGAAAAGGGAAGTTCTGGCTGTCGATCTTCCCATACGCGACAGGCTTCGATCCAGATTGCTGAAATTTGTCTTGCAGGTTTTTTTGATGGAAAACGGCAATGAGGAAGAAAAGCGTCAAACGGATTAATGCTCTCAGTCTCACTCCGTTTAGGAGGGATATTCGTGCTATGTCAAAAATGTCATGAACGACAAGCGAATGTTCATGTCAATCAAATTATCAACGGAAAATTAAGTGCCCTACATCTTTGTGAACAATGCGCAAAAGAGAGTGGCGATTTTTTGACCCAGTTTACAGGGGGACAAAATCCATTTGATTTTCATCAGTTGCTCAGTGGACTGCTGAATATGGAGTCACCGACAGGGGTGAGTTCACCAAGTGTTTCCACACAAGTGCAATGCCAAAACTGCGGTATGACATACGCCCAGTTTAGCAAAGTAGGACGATTTGGTTGTCCGGAATGCTATGACAACTTTGAACAGCGTCTGGAGCCGTTGCTCCGACGTATCCAAAGTAACACCATGCATACAGGAAAAGTTCCCAATAAATCGGGAGAGCGTGTGAAAATGCGCAAGACGCTGGAAACTTTGCGCAGAGAACTACAACAAGCAGTAGCTGCAGAACAGTTTGAACAAGCTGCGCAGTTGCGTGACAAAATTCGCGCTCTCGAATCGCAGATGGGAGAATGAACGCGGTCAATGCTCTTATGAAAGGCTGAAAAGACTGCGAAGCAAGGAGATGAAGCAGCATGTCACTCGGTGATTTTTTGCAAAGAGCAACCAGCCGCTGGATGAAAGAAGGCGGTCCGGAAGACGATATTATTTTAACGAGTCGTATCCGTGTGGCACGCAATTTGCAAGGGATGCCTTTTCCTATACTCCAGACAGACTCTCATGCGCATCAGGTGTTGGAGTCTATTCATACTGCTGTACAGCATCCTAGTATGCAAAAACTGGGTAACTTTGAGTGGATTAACTGCAAGGATCTAAGTGCCATTGATCGCCAAGTATTTGTAGAAAAACACCTCATCAGTCCAGATTTAGCTGAGTCGTACAAGCATGGAGCCGTCGTTCTACGTGAAGATGAAGTCATCTCCATAATGATTAATGAGGAAGATCATCTGCGGATTCAGGTAATTATGCCGGGATTCCGATTGCAAGACGCCTGGCAATTAGCAAGTTCCGTAGACGATGCGCTTGAACAAAATGTAATGTACGCGTTTCATGATCGATTTGGCTATTTAACCGCTTGTCCAACCAATGTAGGAACAGGCATACGGGCTTCGGTCATGATGCACTTGCCAGGTTTGGTTTTATCAGGGAATATTCAGCGATTGTTAAATGCCGTCTCGCATGTCGGGCTCGCGGTCAGAGGAATTTATGGCGAAGGAACCGAGTCCTACGGCAATCTATTTCAAGTTTCCAATCAAATTACATTAGGCGAGACGGAAGAAGAAATCATTGGAAACTTGTCAAGTGTTGTACAACAACTGATTGATCATGAGCGTGCAGCTCGCAAAATGCTGCTTCAGCAAAACCGGGAAGCTCTTGAAGATCGTATTTGTCGGTCTTTTGGAATTCTCGCCTATGCGCGCAGAATGGATTCCAAAGAGACGCTGGAACGTCTGTCGGACGTTCGGTTAGGTATCGATCTCGGTATTTTGAAAGGAGTGTCGGCGGGCATTTTAAAGGAATTGATGGTGATGACCCAGCCAGCCTTTTTACAAAAATATTTTCATGAAGATTTATCTCCCGGAGAACGGGATGTACGTCGCGCGGCGCTTATCCGCGAACGTTTG
The DNA here is from genome assembly GCF_016804365.1 of Alicyclobacillus sp. TC. Taxonomy (NCBI): domain Bacteria; kingdom Bacillati; phylum Bacillota; class Bacilli; order Caryophanales; family Alicyclobacillaceae; genus Alicyclobacillus; species Alicyclobacillus sp. TC. The sequence goes on from NZ_CP044434.1 coordinate 276,497, forward strand.
AGACTTGATGATTCGGAGGTGCGTTAACTATGTATGCACGATTTACTGAACGAGCTCAAAAAGTATTGGCACTTGCTCAAGAAGAGGCAACCCGTCTTCACCATCCTGGTGTAGGGACGGAACATATTTTGCTAGGATTGGTGCGCGAAGGTGAAGGTATAGCAGCCAAAGCTTTAGCTGCGCTTGGAGTCAGTACGGAGAAAGTGCAGACAGAAGTTGAAAAAATGATTGGCCAAGGTCAAGGGGCAATTTCTGGACTTACCTATACACCGCGAGCCAAAAAAGTCATTGAACTCTCTATTGATGAAGCTCGCAAATTGAATCATAGCTTTGTTGGGACAGAGCATCTTTTACTCGGACTGATCCGAGAAGGAGAAGGTGTGGCTGCTAGAGTTTTAAACAATATGGGTGTTGGCCTGAACAAGGCTCGCCAACAGGTACTGCAATTGCTCGGTGGGGATGCAGCAGATTTGAGTTCGGAAAAAGAAAATTCTGCTGGAACTCCGACCCTGGACAATTTAGCACGCGATTTGACGCAAATGGCAAGAGATGGGAAACTCGATCCGGTGATTGGCAGGGCTGAAGAAATTGAACGTGTGATTCAAGTTTTGTCGCGTCGAACCAAGAATAATCCAGTCCTCATTGGCGAACCAGGTGTGGGTAAAACTGCTATTGCAGAAGGCTTGGCACAGCGCATAGTGTTGGGGGATATTCCAGAGACACTGCGTAACAAGCGTGTCATGGTACTCGATATGGGGACTGTCGTAGCAGGAACCAAGTATCGCGGTGAGTTTGAAGATCGTTTGAAAAAGATTATGGAAGAGATTCGTCAGGCGGGTAATGTCATCCTTTTCATTGATGAATTGCATACATTGATTGGTGCAGGTGGCGCAGAAGGTGCGATTGACGCTTCCAATATTCTTAAACCGGCGTTAGCTCGCGGTGAATTGCAGTGCATTGGCGCGACAACATTGGATGAGTACCGGAAGCATATTGAAAAAGACGCAGCACTGGAACGCCGCTTTCAGCCCATCACTGTGGATCAGCCTACACCTGAGGAAGCCATTCAAATTTTACACGGACTACGTGACCGATACGAAGCCCATCATCGTGTGAAAATTACAGATGAGGCGTTAGAAGCAGCTGTACGACTGTCAGATCGATATATTACAGATAGATTCCTTCCAGATAAGGCGATTGACTTGATTGATGAAGCAGGTTCGCGTGTGCGCTTGCGTACGCATACGGCCCCACCGAATCTTAAGGAATTAGAGAAAAAATTAGAAAAAATACGCGGTGAAAAAGATGCTGCAGTGCAGGCTCAAGAGTTTGAAAAAGCTGCTGCATTGCGCGATCAGGAACAAAAGCTGAAACAAGAATTGGAGTCTCTGAAGAATGAATGGCAGAAAAACCAAGATCATCATGATGTCAAAGTGACGGCTGACGATATTGCGCACATTGTTGCTTCGTGGACGGGAATCCCGGTGAAACAGTTGGCACAAGAAGAATCGGATCGGCTGATGAATATGGAGAATGTTTTGCATAACCGTGTTGTTGGTCAAGAAGAAGCGGTGACAGCGGTTGCTCGTGCAATTCGTCGTGCGCGGGCTGGATTAAAAGATCCGAAGCGGCCGATTGGTTCATTTATCTTTCTTGGGCCGACCGGGGTTGGTAAGACAGAACTTGCACGGGCGCTTGCCGAGTCCATGTTTGGCGATGAGGACGCCATGATTCGAATTGACATGTCGGAATTCATGGAACGTCACTCGACGGCGCGTCTTGTCGGTGCACCTCCAGGTTATGTCGGATTTGACGAGGGTGGTCAACTGACGGAAAAAGTTCGGCGTAAACCTTATTCTGTGGTTTTACTTGACGAAATTGAAAAAGCACATCCTGAAGTTTTCAATATTTTGCTCCAAGTACTGGATGATGGTCGCTTGACTGACGGTAAAGGAAGGACAGTAGATTTTCGGAACACGGTGATCATCATGACTTCAAACGTTGGAGCCGAGTCAGTACGCAAAGGTGGCACACTTGGATTCAAGCCAGATCGAAGCAGTGAATATGAAGGTATGAAAAATAAAGTAATGGATGATTTGAAAAGGTCGTTCCGTCCAGAGTTTCTTAACCGGATCGACGAAATCATTGTCTTTCATCCACTTGATGAGAACCAGATTGGCCATATTGTGGATCTGATGGTTATTGACCTGCAGAAACGTCTACGCGAGCAAGATATAGAATTTACGCTAACAGACGAAGCTAAGGCGTTCCTGGCAAAAGAGGGATTTGATCCACAATACGGAGCTCGACCGTTAAAACGCGCTATCCAACGCCATATTGAAGATAAATTGTCTGAGGCGCTTTTGTCAGGCATGCTCAAGAAGGGACAACGCGTAAAAATTGGTGTGGGCCCGGATGGTTTGCAATTACAGCCAGCTGACGAAACCAGTTTAGTATAAGTTGAGTTCCATATGAAAAGTCCGGCAGGAAAACCTGTCGGATTATTTTGTGCGCCCGGCATGGGCGTTGTCTCTACGGTGAGAGTCCGGAATGGTGAAGGTAGCAGTAGCCATTAGCTTAAGCCAAGGGTGTCCACCGTGAGGTGGAATCTGAAGGAAGGCGGCGGCAAACCTCCGACCCGAGGTTCACGAACTCCAATCGAGGCTAGCGACAGTTGGGTGAGTCTGCAAAACAAGACAAAGCCCTTGCTACCGAAGGCTGTCGAGAGTAAATGGAGCGGGTAGATGGAGGGAAAGACAACGTTCTTACCCGGGGAGGTCTGTCCGGCACGCCAGCGATGCTGGTAAGCGTTTCTGAAAGGAAACGTTGAACGGACAGAAGTCAGCAGAGGTCATACTACCTGCAAGGGGACGCCCAAGCAGGGAAGGACTGAACATGATTGTGAGGGTTGTTCATGGCAAGTTCGAGAGAGAAGCAAAGACAGCCGAATATCCCACGAGGGAGCTATCCTCAGGAGGAAGTGGTGAATCCACGGGGGACTGAGGAAGCGCCGAGTTTCTCTCCGGCACGACCCAATGAACCAGTCCGCGAGGAAAGTTGTATTGACCTGATGGAACAGGTAGTAGAGCGGGAAAACCTACTCTCAGCGCTACGCCGTGTGGAGAAGAATAAGGGAGCTGCCGGTGTCGATGGAATGGAGATAAAATCCCTTCGTCCATTCCTGATGGAAAACTGGGGGCGTATCCGAAGCGAACTCCTTCATGGAACCTACCAACCATTGCCCGTACGTCGAGTCGAAATCCCGAAGCCAGACGGTGGCGGCAAAAGGATGTTGGGAATACCAGCGGTGCTAGATCGCCTGATCCAACAGGCACTTCTGCAAGTATTGACACCCATCTTTGACCCAGAATTCTCATGGTACAGTTATGGTTTCCGCCAGGGGCGCAATGCCCACCAAGCGGTCAATCAGGCACAGATGTACATTGCCCAAGGCTACCGCTATGTTGTGGACATGGACTTAGCTCAGTTCTTTGACCGGGTGAACCACGACATGCTTATGGCACGAGTGGCTCGCAAGGCAAGAGACAAGCGAGTTCTGAAACTGATTCGTGGATACCTAAACGCAGGTGTCATGGAACACGGCGTATGTGTCTCTACCGAAGAGGGCGTTCCACAAGGCGGTCCACTCAGTCCATTACTCGCCAACATTATGTTGGATGACTTGGACAAAGAACTGACGCGACGCGGACACCGCTTCGTCAGATATGCCGATGACTGCAACGTGTACGTGAAGAGTCGCCATGCAGGAGAAAGGGTCATGGAAAGTGTGCGCAGATTTGTGGAAGAGCGACTCAAGCTTAAAGTCAATGTGGATAAGAGTGCAGTAGACCGACCGTGGAAACGCAAGTTTCTTGGGTTCTCATTCACACCTAACAAAGTGCCGCGAATTCGAATAGCACCAAAGTCACTGAAGCGATTCAAGGACAAGGTCAGACAACTTACCTCGCGAAGTCGGGGACAGTGCATGGAACAAAGACTCGATTGGCTCAACGCATATCTAAGAGGGTGGGCAGGCTACTACCGCCACGCTCAGACCCGTAGTGTGTTCGAGGACTTAGACAAGTGGATACGTCACCGATTGAGAATGTGCTTCCTTAAGCAATGGAAGAAACCTAAGACAAAGCGACGAAACCTCGTCGTCCTTGGGATTCCCGAGGAATGGGCAGTCCTGATAAGCGGTTCACGCAAGGGCTACTGGAGACTCTCAAATACCCCACAAATGAATAAAGCCCTCGGTCTTGCCTATTGGCGTGACCGAGGACTGGTTAGCTTAGTTGAGCGATACGATGTGATTCGTTCCACAACATGAACCGCCGTATACCGAACGGTACGTACGGTGGTGTGAGAGGACGGGGGTTAGTCACCCCCTCCTACTCGATTTGAGACATACTTTGACAACCTTTTATCGACAATTTGTCTAGATACGTTATGATGAAGGATAGCAATAGGTAGGGTAACGGTTGGAGTGAGGTTGGTTGGTCAAAGTCAAAACAAAGTTTGTCTGTCGCGAATGTGGCACCGAGTCGGTCAAGTGGTTGGGGCGATGTCCGGGTTGCGGTGAATGGAACACATTCGATGAAGAGCGAATGTCGCTTCCAGATAAGCGTCGGCCGCAATTTGCAGCGGCAAACATTGGTGTTGTCCGGACATCGATTGTGGATATTGAAGGTCATACGGAAGAACGCTCATCCTGCGGACTGCGCGAATTGGATTTTGTACTCGGTGGAGGTATCGTACCAGGTTCGTTGCTGCTCTTCGGAGGAGATCCTGGTATAGGTAAATCAACGCTTCTTTTACAAATTGCCTATCATATCTCACAGCAGGGGAAGCGAGTGCTTTATGTATCTGGGGAAGAATCTGCGGCACAAATTAAGATGCGGGCTGAGCGGCTGGGAGCGTTGGCTCAAAGTCTCTATGTATTGGCTGAAACCGATCTCGATATCATTTTGCAGCAGGTAGAGGAGATGCGACCAGAGTTCATGATTGTGGACTCTATTCAGACAGTCTATCTACCTTCTCTATCATCAGCAGCTGGGAGCGTTTCACAAGTCAGGGAGTGTACAGGACTGCTCATGCGAGTAGCCAAACAAAATCGAATAGCAACTTGTATTGTTGGTCATGTCACTAAGGATGGAATGTTGGCAGGTCCGCGCGTGCTTGAACATATGGTTGACACGGTACTATACTTTGAGGGTGATCGGCATCATGATCAACGTGTCGTGCGTGCTGTCAAGAATCGTTTTGGTTCCACGAATGAACTGGCAGTATTTGAGATGCGGGAAAATGGTTTGCAAGAAGTCGTCAATCCGTCTGAGCTTTTTCTAGCAGAAAGGCCAACCAAGACGCCAGGCTCTGCCGTGGTTGTTGCATTGGAAGGTAGTCGTCCACTGATGCTGGAAATACAGGCGCTTGTTGCAACGTCCAGTTTTGGGACACCGCGTCGTTTGGCGACTGGTGCTGACGGATTGCGAATGAATATGTTACTTGCAGTGTTGGAAAGACGACTGGACATGCATTTACAGACATCGGATGCATATGTCAATATAGCTGGCGGTGTTCGGTGTGATGAACCCGCTTTGGATTTGGGAATGGCGATGGCTTTGGTTTCAAGTCACCGCAATCGTCCATTGCCTACAGGGGATGTTTTTTTAGGGGAAATTGGTCTGACGGGTGAAGTACGGCGGGTTTCCAAACTTGAACAGCGCATCAAGGAAGCGGAGCGGCTTGGATTTGAACGCTGCATAGTACCTCGTCAGAATGGACAGAGCGTATCACGCAGGCATGGAAGCATTGAAGTAGTAGGTGTTCAGTCGGTTGTAGATGCGTTGAATTTAGCCTTTTTGGGGTGAAAATATGCGGGAAGACGCAAAGCGCGAGGCCATGGTTACTAAAATTTTGCGCATGGTCGCGCCAGGGACAGTGCTTCGGGAAGGGATAGAAAACATCCTGCGTGCAAAAACGGGCGGTCTGATTGTGGTGGGTGCCTCCGATACCGTTCTGTCCATTATGGATGGAGGTTTTTCTATACAATGCGAACTCACGCCAGCCAGCCTTTACGAACTGGCTAAAATGGACGGCGCCATTATAGTCAGCGACGATTTGAAACGTGTGCTTTATGCTAACACGAATCTCAATCCAGATCATACGATTCAGACGTCGGAGACAGGCACGCGCCATCGTACAGCCGAGCGAGTCGCCAAGCAAACCAATCAATTGGTTGTCTGTATCTCGCAACGGCGCAATGTAATTACGCTTTATCACGGATCTTTCAAGTATAGCCTGAAAGATATTGGTGTCATTTTGACAAAGGCAAATCAGGCCATTCAGACACTTGAAAAATATAAAGCAGTGCTCGATCAGGCATTAACCAATCTCAGTGCTCTCGAATTCGAAGAATTGGTAACTTTGCATGAGGTGACCAATGTTTTACAACGTTTTGAAATGGTTTTAAGGGTGCGAGCAGAAATTCGCCGTTATATTACAGAGCTTGGCAGTGAGGGTCGCCTCATTTCCATGCAGCTAGATGAATTGGTTTCGCGGGTGGATGAAGAAGCATACTTGCTGGTTAAAGATTTTGCTGTTACAGATGCTGAAGTTACACCGCATCAAATTCTTTCAAAAGTTCACGATCTCGGCACAGAGGAACTGCATGATGATCTTACCTTATCTCGTCTCTTGGGATACAGTGCAAATGTAGATCTTGCCGACGAGATAGTTCCTTCGCGGGGATATCGCATACTGAATAAGATTTCCCGTTTGCCACAGCCTGTTATTGAGAATCTGGTCGAGTATTTTGAAACCTTGAGCAATGTTCTTGCGGCTTCGGTAGAGGAACTGGATGAAGTTGAAGGCATTGGCTCTGTTCGCGCACGCATGATTCAAGATGGATTAAAACGCATTCAGGAGCAAGTATTTATCGATCGCCACATATAAAAAATCTATGCGTAGAGACGCTTTTTTCATATGGGTTTGATGGACGTTTGACGGGGATAGAATTTGCTATTTGGAGAGAGGGTGTCAGCATGAGCAGGTGGGTTCCTAGTCTATTGACCCTGACCAACCTCTTTTTTGGACTGATTGCCATAGCTTTGTCCGAAAATGGGCGTGTGGGGGCTGCCTCTATCCTTATACTTTCGGGAATGCTCATTGATGCGTTTGATGGTCGTGTTGCGCGTTTTCTAAAAGCGGAAAGCGAATTTGGTCGACAGTTGGATTCTTTGGCTGATGTTGTGACGTTTGGAGTTGCGCCCATGGCAGTACTCTATTCTCTATGTTTACGCAATCTTGGAATTTTTGGGGCGCTCGTCGGTTTAATTTTTCCTGCTTGCGGTATTTTGCGTTTGGCGCGCTTTCATGTAGAAAACGGTCCGCGACGATATTTTATTGGACTTCCAATTACAGCAGCCGGAGGCGTTTCTGCAGCATTGGCACTTTGTTACAACCTGCTTCCAGAGCCATCTGTCTTTCTTCCTGTTTGTGTCCTTTTGCTTTCCTTTTTAATGGTAAGCCATGTGCGCTATCCAAATTTTAAACGAATCTCTTTCCCTCAGTCTGCCTTGATTGGCATTCCTCTTTTGGCTTTGGGGGTTTACCTGGTTGTTCGCTATGGCCATTCGTTTGCCGGAAGCCTTGTTGTTCTGGCCTTTCTAATCTATCTTGTGTTTGGAGCAGCACGTGCTCTTCGCAAGCAACGTTTTGACAAAGAAGAGAGTTTAGACGAAAAATCACTGCCACCATCGAATGTAAAGCCGTAGGGGCGGATCAAAAAGTCGCAGTTGAACAGTAACCTTTGACGCTTATAGTTAGGCGTGATAGACTAAAATTGGTTGACCATAATATTCAAAATACTTTTCCATAGGCTCCAGCAAGCTCATGTAAAATACAGTGAGTTTTTATGGAGCTTATCATGTCTATATCCATAGTTTAATTTTACGGGTATGAAGATTAGAAGGGTAGGGTGTTTGACTATACTGATGGATAAGCTTGGTTAGCTGCAGGAGGTGACAGGAACGTGTTGAAAAAAGTCGTTCATCTGTTTTTTGCCATCATAGGTTTTGCTTTGGGCTATGCATTAATTCCGCACTTATTCCGCTCAATATTTCATATTGTGAAAAACCCGGTCCTGGACTCCCATCTTTTTGGAGCGGCACTGGGTGCGGCGATTTTTATTCTCGCTACCATGTGGCTGGTCAACTATGTAACAGCGCTCATTCGTTGGGTAGAAGAGCGACTGAAATTAACTCCTTTGGCCGATGTGCTGGGCGGTACGGTAGGTGTTGTTCTGGGGCTTTTGGTCGCCTATCTCTTTTCTGCAGAAATTCGAGTGATTCCGATTGTTGGAATACCTTTGCAATTCTTTTTCTCCTTGCTATTAGCTTACCTTGGTTTGCGAATTGGGTTTACGAAAAGAGAAGATTTTATCAATCTTTTTTCCGGCAGGCTTGGTAATCGAGATCGGGATAAAGAAAAAGAGAGAGACAAAGATGCGAAAGAACGTGCAAAGAATCAAGGCTTTCGCGTTGGAGAAGCGAAGTTGCTTGACACTTCTGTCATTATTGATGGCCGTATAGCTGATTTGGTGCAAACAGGGTTTTTGGATGGCGTGCTCGTGATACCGTCGTTTGTGCTCAATGAATTGCAGCATATTGCCGACTCCTCTGATGTCCTCAAGCGCAATCGAGGTCGACGGGGATTGGATGTGCTTAATCGAATTCAGAAAGAATTGAAAGTGAAAGTTCAGGTTATGGAAATCGATTTTGAAGATATTCCAGAGGTGGATAGTAAACTTGTCAAATTAGCTAAACAGTTGAACGGCAAGGTTGTTACAAATGATTTCAATCTCAACAAGGTGTGTGAATTGCAAGGTGTTGCTGTTTTAAATATTAATGATTTAGCCAATGCGCTTAAGCCTGTGGTGCTGCCTGGAGAGGAGATGTGCGTGCAGGTGATAAAAGACGGCAAGGAACAGAATCAAGGTGTTGCTTATCTGGATGACGGAACCATGATTGTGATTGAAGGCGGTCGCGATTATATTGGTGGGAAGCTGGACGTTTTGGTGACGAGTGTCCTGCAAACTTCGGCGGGTCGAATGATTTTTGCTAAACCCAAACTTTTGGAACGCGCGTTGTAATTCCGTTTTGCAATGGCTGGCCGCAGGAATCTGACAAAGGTTCCTGCGGCCATCTGTATGATGGAATATGTGCAGAACTTGCATCTTTGTACAAAGAAGTGTAGAAACGAGGATAGGTCTGTGAGGCTATCGGTATCCACGAGACAAATGCTGGAGAGGCGGGGGCAACAGCATGAGTTCGCGGCTGAGTGTATTGTTGGCTGCTGGCAGCGGTCGAAGAATGGGGTTTGTAAAACAGTTTCAAAAGCTTGGCAATCGTCCGGTTTGGAAGTGGTCGCTGGAAACGCTGTTTGCCGCTGGTGTGAGTCGCGTTGCCTTCATTGTGCCTGATGATGATGTGCCTCTGATGGAAGAGGCTCTGCGAGATGATCCGAACAGTGATCGGGTACTGGTTGCGGCGGGTGGCAACACGCGAGGGCAATCCAGCCAACGCGGTATTTTACGATTGTTAGCAGATATCGCCATCGAGAATTGGCAGAGCACGTATATTTGTGTTCATGATGCTGCGCGCCCCTTTTTAACCGTACACGATACGGTGCGGGTTTTTGAACGAGCAGAAGTAACAGGGGCTGCTATACTTGCGCAGCGTTGCAAAGACACTGTCAAAGAAGAACAAAACGGCGTAATTGTCCGGACGATGCCGAGAGAAGCGCTCTGGTTAGCACAGACTCCGCAATGCGCTCGTGCAGATTGGTTTGTGGATGCTTATAAAAAGTGTGATGTGGACTGTGTTACAGATGAAGCGATGCTTCTTGAGGCTTGCGGGCGCAAGGTGGAACTTGTGGAAGTTCAATCATTTAACGGCAAGTTAACCGTTCCTGAAGATTGGAAATACGCGGAATGGCTTGTTACGGAAAAGGGGCAGAGCGAATGAGAATCGGATATGGTTTTGATGTTCATTCTTTTGCTGAAGAACGTCCCTTGTTACTAGGCGGGGTAAGAATAGCTGAACATGGTGGTTTGTTGGGGCATTCCGATGCGGATGTACTTTTACACGCCATCATGGATGCTTTGCTCGGAGCCTTGGCGTTGGGAGATATCGGAAAGCATTTCCCAAACACAGATCCGCAATATCGAGATGCTGACAGTTTACTACTCTTGCGCCACGTATATGCTATGATTCGCAACGAGGGCTATAAACTTGGCAATTTGGATACGATGGTACTTGCAGAACAGCCTAAAATTGCACCGCATATTTCTGCCATGCAAAGACAAATTGCCCATGCTCTAGAGTCACACGAAGGCCAAATATCTATCAAGGCTACAACAATGGAAAAGATGGGGTTTGTAGGTCGTGGAGAAGGAATCGCTGCTCAAGCGGTTGTGCTCTTGTTGGCAGATACGGATTGACGTAAATGACTATGAGTCATGAGTCACTCTCAGTAGGGTAAAGTATGAAAGGGGAAACATGATTGATGACAGTAAGAGTTCGTTACGCCCCCAGTCCCACGGGTCATTTACATATTGGTGGAGTGCGTACAGCCCTTTTTAACTATTTATTTGCTAAGCGGCACGGTGGAGACTTTATACTGCGCGTCGAAGATACGGATTTAGATCGCAATGTGCCTGGTGCTGAACATGAGACATTAGAAGGCTTTCGTTGGTTAGGTCTTTCATGGCAGGAAGGTCCGGATATAGGTGGGCCGCATGCGCCGTATCGCTGCACAGAACGTCTTTCGCTCTATGAAGAAGCGTTGCAAAAACTTTTACATACAGGCGCAGCTTATCCGTGTTTCTGCACAGAAGAAGAATTGGCAGCCGAGCGTGAACAAGCCGCCGCCGTTGGACAGATGCCCCGATATAGTGGAAAATGTCGGGGGTTGAGTGCTGAAAGGCAACAGGAGTTGATAGCACAAGGTAGAAAGCCAAGCTACCGACTGGCCGTGCCTCAAGGTATACAACTTTCTTTCGACGACCATATTCGTGGCCACGTAGAATTTTTAAGTGACGATCTCGGTGATTTTGTCATTTATAAATCGAATGGCATGCCTACGTATAATTTTCAAGTTGTCATTGACGATGCGGCCATGCAAATTACCCATGTGATTCGTGGTGAGGAACATTTATCCAATACTCCTCGCCAATTGCTTGTCTATCGAGCGTTGCAATTAACACCGCCTGTTTTTGCTCATTTACCCCAGGTATTAAATACGGATCGAAAGAAATTGAGCAAGCGCGATCCGAATGTACAGCCTGTAGATGCTTATCGGTATGAAGGGTACCTTCCTGCGGCGATTGTCAATTTTCTCGCTCTTCTTGGTTGGTCGCCGGGTGGAGAAGAAGAAATTCTCAGTTTACAGTCTCTAGAAGAAAAGTTTAGTTTAGAACGAGTCAATCGCAGCGGTGCTGTATTTGATGTGGACAAGCTGCGCTGGATGGCAGCGCAGTACATCAAAGCTTCAAGCCGTGAAGAACTTTTGCCCTTGGTAGAAAAACAATTGCATGAAAAGCGCTGGCCGCTTCCGCAAGGCAAGGATTTGGACTGGTTGTGGGCAGTGGTGGAGCTTGTGCGTGAGGGGGCGGCTTCAGCTCGTCAAGTTATTGAAGCGGCTGCAGGTTTCTTCCAGACATCTGTCGATTATCCGGAAAGTATACGAATGGCGTTGCAAGAGACTACAGCGAAACAAGTGGTAGAACGATTTGCCGAGAAGTTTGCAGAAATTCCCTGTTGGACGCCTGAAGTGGGAAAAGAAGCTTTGAAAACTTTATCCAAAGAACTTTCCCTAAAAGGGAAACCACTTTTTATGCCCATTCGTATGGCGGTGACCGGAAGTGAACACGGACCTGATTTGCAACAAACATTAACGCTGCTTCCCCGAGAATGGGTTTTACAGCGATTAGCTGCTGCACGCCAAGTTTGACAAAGGTTTGATTTCTGAACACAATAGGTATGAAATTGAGGAATGGATCGAAAACAGTGCGAAGAGTAGTTCAGAGAGAGTCAGGCAGAGAGACGGCGTCCCGTTGACTCAGTGGTGACGTGGGCTGTGAGCGCCGTTTGGCAACTTTGAATGAAGTGCGCGCGCTGCTTTATTGGGAGGAACGGCTGCTTGCTCAGTAAAACCCAACGGTAGGTCGACCCGTTATCGTCGCAGAAAGATTCACTGTGCTGTTATCACAGTGAAATCAGAGTGGAACCGCGATTGAGCCCGCCTCTGAATACAGGGGTGGGCTGTTTGCATGAAATGGACATCAAGCGGTGTGGCAGATATAGAATGAGGAAAGCAAGAAAGACGGAAAGGAGAGTTACACGGTGAGTATTCGCTTGTACAACACTTTGACGGGTGAAAAAGAGTTATTGGAGACTTTAGAACCAGGCGTAGTCAAGTTTTACGCCTGCGGTCCTACTGTGTATAACCTTTTTCATATTGGCAATGGCCGGATGTTTGTGGTTTTTGATACGATTCGCCGTTATTTGGAATATCGTGGCTATGAAGTGAGATATGTTCAAAATTTTACAGATGTGGATGATCGCATTATTCAACGTGCCAATGAGACTGGTGAAGGGGTGCGATCGGTTGCCAATCGTTATATTGAAGCGTATTTTGAGGACGCCGATCGACTGAATATCCGCAGAGCGACGGTTCATCCACGTGTTACGGAATGCATCCCTGATATTATTCGCTTTATTGAGGAACTCATGGCTAAAGGGCATGCATACGAACGGGGTGGTACAGTCTATTTCGATACGTACACGTTTAGCGACTACGGTAAACTTTCAGGTCAGTCACTGGATAGCATGCGAGCAGGGTTTCGCGTTGACGTGATTGAAGATAAAAAACATCCAACAGATTTTGCTCTCTGGAAAGCGGCTAAACCAGATGAGGAATTTTGGCCGAGCCCATGGGGAAATGGGCGTCCAGGTTGGCACATTGAGTGCTCGGTGATGAATGAAAAATATCTTGGAGAGCAAATCGATATCCATGCTGGTGGACGTGACTTGGTCTTTCCTCATCATGAAAACGAGATCGCCCAAACGGAAGCGAAAACTGGAAAACTGTTTGCCCGATACTGGCTTCATAATGGCACGTTGAATATCAATGGCGAGAAAATGTCCAAATCAACCGGGAATTTCATTATGACGCGCGATTTGTTGAATCAAAAGGACCCTCGCGCCATTCGCTTGTTTTTGCTTAGTGCTCATTATCGTCATCCGTTGAACTATACGGAAGAAGCCCTCGGTCACTGGGAAAATGCGTTGGGCAGAATTGACCGTACACTGCGCAATTTGGAATTCCGTCGTCAAGCCATTCTCCAGGCTCCGGAGTTTCTCTCGATCCGTTCTGGGCCGCAGAAATCAACTGAGCAGGAAGTGGAATCCACGCGCAGTGCGTTTATACGTGAGATGGATGACGATTTTAATACTGCGGATGCCATTGCAGTCTTGTTTGAAGGGGTGCGTTTAGCGAATCAAACACTGGCCGATGATACGGCTACTTTAGGAGATGTGGAAATTTGGAGTCAGCTATTGACTGAATGCCTGGATGTTCTTGGAATTGGTCTGTCTCAAGAACAGTCGCAAGTAGAAGTTGCTGAGATTGAACAACTTTTGGAGGAGCGACGTCAGGCGCGTCTCCAACGTGATTTTGCGCGTGCTGATGAGATTCGGGCTTGGCTTTTGGAGCGGGGAATAGTGATTGAGGACACGGCGCAAGGCACGCGCTGGATACGCCAATGATAGGAGATGTATGGAGTGGATTGCGCAAGGATTGGATGACACCGCTGGTTTATGCGTTTGTTGGCGATGCCGTCTGGGAAGTGTATGTGCGGGCACATGTACTGGCCAAGGGAGCTGGCAAAATGCGCGATATTCATTTGCGGTGCAGCCGCTATTCGCGCGCGTCGGCGCAAGCATCGGTTTTGCGATTCTTGGAATCCAGGTTGACTGAGGAGGAAAAGGAATGGGTACGCCGTGGACGTAACGCCAAGTCAGGGCATGTTCCCAAAAACGCAGATCTGATGGAATATCGCTATAGCACAGCTTTTGAAGCCTTGCTCGGTCATCTTTCAGTAGATGGGCAGAATCAACGTTTAGAATATATTGTCCAATCTGCGCTCGCTTGGTTGGATGAGCAAGATCATCATTAGAATTGGTGAACAATGGAATACAAAGGTGAGGAGGTCAAGGAATGCAAAAATCATATACAGGCAAAGAATCGAATCGGCGTCAAAGGGCGTCATCTTTGAATAAGAAAGAAGTGGGAGTTCTCTCAGAAAACGAAGCAAGTGATGTGTTGGTTGGGCGTCAACCTGTTTTGGAAGCGCTGAAGTCTGGTCGTTCAATGAACAAAATTATTTTAGCGGAAGGCGCAGAAGGTGGTTCTCTTAAGGAAATTATCGGTAAAGCCAAATCAGCGGGGGTGGTGCTACAAACTGCGCCGCGGGCAAGTCTCCAAGCTTATGGCGAGAATCATCAAGGTATTGTGGCGTTTGTCTCTCCATACAGTTATGTTGAACTGGAAGATATCGTGAAACGAGATACGGGATATGCTCCGCTCGTTGTACTTTTAGATGAATTGTCTGATCCGCATAATCTCGGCGCCATTTTGCGAACCGCTGAAGCGACGGGTGTACAAGGTGTGATTATTCCTAAGCGTCGCGCAGTTCCATTGACAGGGACGGTAGCTAAAGCTGCAGCGGGAGCATTGGAGTATATGCCGGTATCTCGCGTCACGAATTTGGTGCAAGCCATGGAATGGCTTAAGGAACACGGCTATTGGATAGTTGGTACGTCTATTGGCGCAACTGCCCGACCGAGTGACGTTGATATGAGAGGAAAGACGGCGATTGTGATAGGTGCGGAGGATAAGGGACTCGGTCGACTAGTGGCAGAACGCTGTGATTTTATGGTTTCCTTGCCCATGCTTGGTCACATGCAGAGTCTGAATGCGTCCGTGGCAGCGGGCGTCCTGCTTTATGAAGCGGTCAGACAGCGGACGTAATCGGACGATGGGACGCAGCGCGCTGTTGGTGGTAGATGGTTATAATCTATTGCCGGCACTTTTTTCAATGCCGCTTACCAAACTTCCGAATTTGGAATTGGCGCGTCAAGAATTGATTCATCGTCTTATTGAATATGCAGCGTTTGCGGATGAAGATGTATTGGTGGTTTTTGATGCTCACCATACTGGAGAGCAGGAGAAAAGTGAAAAACGGCGCGGTGTGGAAATTATTTTTACGGCCAAAGGAGAGACGGCGGACGAGCGTATTGAGCGTTTAATTCCGGATTTGTTGAAAGATTATCGAACTTTAACTGTTGCCACATCAGATGCTCTGGAGCAACAAATTACCTTTGGTGGAGGCGCTTTGCGCATATCGGCCAGAGAAATGGTAGAAAAACTGAATCGTATTCAGGAAAAAATTTCTGAGGTTGCTAAAAAAACGCAAGTCAATTTAGGCAGAGATTGGACGCAAAATTTGTCAGACGATATTCTAAAAAAACTCGAAGCTTGGCGACGTAGTCAAAAAGATGATTGATTCTGTAGGGTTACATAATGTATAATTGCGGCATCTTACGCGGGCTCGGAGGGATTTTCTTGAGCATACAGCACGTTTCAGATTTCGCCGAGTTAGAGAACCTTCCAGACGAAACCCTCGTGGAACGTGTGCATGACGGTGATTCCCTAGCCCTTGAATACTTGATTCACAAGTATCGTAATTTTGTCCGCGCCAAAGCTAGATCGTATTTTTTGATTGGAGCGGATCGGGAAGATATTGTCCAAGAGGGAATGATTGGTCTCTATAAGTCGATTCGCGATTTCCGAGAGGACAAGCTTTCGTCATTTAAAGCGTTTGCAGAACTTTGCGTGACACGCCAAATTATAACTGCGATTAAGACAGCCACGCGTCAAAAGCACATCCCACTCAATTCTTATGTCTCATTGGACAAGCCTGTTTATGAAGGTGACTCAGACCGGACGTTGATGGACGTGATTTGTACGGCACGCGTCACCGATCCGGAAGAATTGGTCATACACCAGGAAGAGTTTGACGATATTGAGCTGAAGATGTCTGAGTTGTTGAGTGATTTGGAACGTAAAGTTTTGATGCTCTACTTAGACGGTCGATCTTACCAGGAAATTGCTGTCGATTTAGAACGTCATGTCAAGTCAATAGATAATGCGCTGCAGAGGGTCAAGCGTAAATTGGAAAAATACCTTGACTATCGAAATGTTTATGCGTGATGCCTAGAAGTGCTGTGTTCTCTAGCTTAGATGCTTGAGTTTCTAGTTGACGGTTTCCTATGACTATGCTAAAGTACTGTGGGTGCGCGAGTCCCTTGACTTGGGGTTCGTCTGTTTATGTTGGAGGACAGGTTTGCATCCTGCTAAAGGAGGTGCACCAACATGCGCGTCATCATTACGCTCGCTTGCACCGAGTGCAAACAGAGAAATTACACATCGATGAAGAACAAAAAGAATGACCCAGATCGGGTTGAACTGAAAAAGTTCTGCCGATACTGCAATGGACACACTGTTCATCGTGAAACGCGCTAATGCATGTTGAGATTCACTGAACGCTGCAATCGAAGAGGGGTTGTGCCAAATGGCGAAGCCAGACGAAACGACCTTGGAACCTCGCGAACAAAGCAGGGGTTTGCTTGCGTTCTTCTCTGATTCTTGGCGTGAACTTCGCAAGGTGCGCTGGCCCAATCGTCGTGAAGTGGTCAATTATACGGCGGCGGCGCTCATCACCTGTTTGGTCCTTGGGCTGCTAGTCTGGGGATTTGATATCGGGATCGCCAAACTCTTATCTTTGATTGGCGTTGTCTAACCTTGGGTAAAAGGGGGTGCGGGGCAAACCGCCCTTCTCGTGATGGAGAATTTAGAAAAGAATTGGTACGTCATCCACACATACTCGGGCTATGAAAACAAGGTAAAAAACAACCTTGAGAGCCGGGTTCAGACAATGGGGATGGAAGACAAGATCTTTCGCATTCTCGTGCCAACCGAAGAAGAAATTGAAGTGAAGAATGGCAAGCGCAAGGTAGTGCAAAAAAAGGTGTTCCCTGGTTATGTGCTGGTGGAAATGATTATGACAGACGACTCATGGTATGTCGTCCGCAATACGCCAGGCGTCACTGGATTTGTGGGTTCGTCTGGAGCTGGTTCCAAGCCTACTCCTCTATTGATGGACGAGGTTCAGTCTATCATGCGCCAAATGGGCGTAGAGGAAGCCAGACTGCAATTGGAGTTTGCGGTTGGTGAGGCGGTTCGTCTTGTGGGCGGCGCGTTTGCAGACATGATTGGGACTGTGGAAGAGGTTCATGAAGAAACGCAGAAATTGCGCGTTTTAGTATCCATGTTTGGCAGAGACACGCCGATGGAACTAGATTATTCCCAGGTGGAAAAACTCACCTGAGTTTCTGTTGGGTGAGTGTTGGTTTGAGGCAGAAGAGAGCAAGGCGGTGGATACTCTCAGTTGAATCTGCTTTGGTCTTTCTGTGGCGTTGGACGGATAAAGTTCATCGCCCTATAGATGTAAGTGGCGCGCCTTATGGAGGTGTGCGAGTGGGAGGGTGGAAACCCGTTTCTACCACATCAAGCGGCAAAGGAGGTGGACGCGTTGCCGAAGAAGATTGTTAAAGTTGTAAAGCTGCAGATTCCTGCGGGCAAGGCAACTCCGGCGCCGCCGGTTGGACCAGCGCTCGGTCAAGCTCAGGTAGGCAACATTATGGGCTTTTGTAAAGAATTTAATGCACGCACAGCCGATCAAGTAGGCTTGATTATTCCTGTCGTGCTCTATGTTTACGAAGATCGCTCTTACACTTTTGACCTTAAAACGCCTCCGGCGGCTGTGCTCCTGAAGAAAGCGGCTGGCATTGAGTCGGGTTCGTCAGAGCCTAACAAAAAGAAAGTTGCGACGGTTAAGCGTGCAAAAGTGCGTGAGATTGCTGAACAGAAAATGCCTGATTTGAATGCGGCTTCTGTGGAAGCGGCTATGCGCATGGTGGAAGGTACAGCGCGCAGTATGGGTATCGTCATTGAAGACTAGTTCATAACGGTCTCTCTTTTGACGGGCGTAAAAGTGGGAGGTCACTTGACCTTTGACCACAAGGAGGTGTAAGAGTATGGCGAAAAAATCAAAACGTATGCTGGAAGCTGCTAAACTTATTGATCGCAGCCAGTTGTACGATGCTTCTGAGGCGCTTGGATTGGTGAAACAGACGGCTACTGCCAAGTTTGATGAAACGGTCGAAGTTGCAGTCCGACTGGGTGTTGACCCGAAAAAACAAGATCAACAAGTGCGCGGAGCGGTTGTGCTTCCGCATGGTACTGGTAAAACAGTGCGCGTCTTGGTATTTGCTAAAGGCGACAAGGCGAAAGAAGCTGAAGCTGCGGGTGCTGACCATGTCGGGGACGACGATCTCATTCAGAAAATCAGTCAGGGGTGGCTGGATTTCGATGTGGCCATTGCCACACCGGATATGATGGGGGCGGTTGGTCGCCTTGGACGTGTGTTGGGTCCTAAAGGGTTGATGCCCAACCCCAAAACTGGCACGGTTACGTTTGAAGTTGGACGTGCAGTGCAAGAATCAAAAGCTGGTAAGATTGAATATCGCTTAGACAAAGCGGGTATTGTACACGTGCCGATTGGCAAGGTTTCCTTCGAAGTTTCCGCCTTGTTGGGTAACTTCCAGACCTTGCTGGATGCGTTGCAGAAGGCCAAGCCGTCAGGCGCCAAAGGTCAATACATCCGTAGCATAACGGTTGCCTCCACAATGGGACCGGGTGTACGAGTCAATGCGTTGCGCGTTGGTGCGGTTGCTGAATGATTTTACGACAGTAATAAATTGATTGGATGGATAGAAATTCATAATCCAGAACCGTAGACCGTAGGTCCGTTTTTACGGAGAATGGCTAAGCCGCCTACCGAGGTTCGTTCAAGTGGGTAGAGTTGTGCTTGGGCGTTCTCTCGGGTAGAGGGCGCCCATCTTTGATCTATTGGGCTAAGGTTCATGCAGGAGGTGTCAAAATGTCTGTTCAAGCTCATGAAGAAAAAGCTAAGTTGGTAGAAGAAATCGTCGATCGGTTGAATCGCAGTAAAGGAACTGTGGTAACTGACTATCGTGGACTCAATGTAGCTGAAATTACAGAGTTGCGTAAACAGTTGCGTGAAGCAGGTATAGAGTTTCAGGTGTTGAAAAACACGCTGACTCGTCGTGCCACAGAAAAGACATCGTTGACTGAGCTTGATGCTTATTTGACGGGTCCAACAGCCATTGCATTTGGGTATGACGATCCGGTCAAGCCTGCCAAGATTCTAAATGACTTTGCTAAAAAGCACAAAGCGCTTGAACTGAAAGGTGGAGTAGTGGAAGGCCGCGTCATTTCTTCGTCGGAAGTGGTAGCTTTGGCGGGTTTGCCTTCACGCGAAGGACTCCTTTCCATGTTGCTTAGTGTATTGCAGGCTCCGATGCGCAATTTGGCTTATGCTGTGAAGCAAATCGCTGAAAAACAGGAGACGGTTGCAGAGTAATTTCTCCATCAATGATAATTGCGTGCCATTAACTAAAGACAATAGCCTGTGATGCTATTGAATTGAGGAGGATCTATATCATGACAAAAGAAGAAATGATTGAAGCGATTAAATCCATGAGTGTTTTGGAATTGAATGATTTGGTAAAAGCCATTGAAGAAGAATTTGGTGTAACTGCTGCAGCTCCAGTAGCTATTATGGGTGGAGCAGCTGCTGGTGGCGGCGAGGAAGCTGCTGAACAAACAGAATTTGATGTAATTCTGGCTAACGCTGGTGGTTCTAAGATTAATGTTATCAAAGTTGTTCGTGAAATTACCGGTCTTGGCTTGAAAGAAGCGAAAGAATTGGTTGATGGTGCTCCGAAACCCATCAAAGAGAAAGTTTCCAAAGAGGATGCTGAAGGTATCAAAGCGAAACTTGAAGAAGCAGGAGCAACTGTGGAAATCAAGTAAGTTGGACGCACGAATTTGTTGTGAATCTAACGTAGGGCGGAGCTATCTCCGCCCTATGTCTTTCTGATCGACTCAAGAGGAGCGGGCGGTATGACTCAATATTTTGATAAACAGCCAGATGTCCCTTCCCACAAGCAAAAAATTGTCTTTCACGTAAGAGGACGCACGTATTCACTGTGGACGGATTCGGGAGTCTTTTCTAAGCGCGGGCTTGATTTTGGGACGCGACTTTTGATAGAGTCAGCAGAATTGCAAAATGCTAGGAATGCCCTCGATCTTGGTTGCGGCTATGGGCCGGTCGTTGCTGTGCTGGCAGATTTATTTCCCGAAGTGCGCTGGCTGGCAGTCGATGTAAACGAGCGGGCTGTAGAGTTGGCTAAAGAAAATACATCACATTTGGCACAAGTCCATTGCAAGGTTAGCGATGGTTATGCAGAAATTTCTTCAGAAACGTTCGATGCTATATTGCTAAATCCGCCGATACGCGCAGGAAAGAAAGTAGTTTATTCGCTTTTTGAAAACTCTTTACACCATCTATCGAATCATGGAATTCTTTGGGTGGTTATGGCCAAAAAACAAGGCATGGAGAGTGCTGAAAAATTTTTAAAAAACTTGTTTAGATCTGTAATCAGAGTGGCGCATGACGGAGGATACACGGTTTTGAGCTGTCAAAAATGAATACTTCAATTATTTTTCTATTTCTCAATTATTTTGCGTAAGATTATCTTTAAAATCTCTTGTAAACTTCAAATCATTGTGCTATTATCATTTATTGCATACAATGATAGATGGGACGGTTGTTGCGAGCGAATGAATAAAAACCGTACCGACTGGAAATAGGTGAATAACGTGAAGTAAGCACCAAAATGTGGTTACCTGTAGCCTCATTTTCTTTTTTGTTTATATGCGTGCTTTTGCCAGACGGTGAAGACCACAGTTCAAGGGGTGAAGAGTTTGCGGGGTCACATGGTCAAGTACGGGTGGCGGGAGCGTCGCTCCTACTCCAGGATCCAGGAAGTGCTCGAGCTTCCGAATCTCATTGAGATTCAACAGAAGTCTTATGAATGGTTCTTGCGCGAAGGATTGAGAGAGATGTTTGCGGATATTTCTCCTATCCAAGATTTTACTGGCAACTTGGTTTTGGAATTTATTGATTACAGTCTTGGGGAGCCCAAATATGATGTGGATGAATCAAAAGAGCGTGATGTAACGTACGCTGCTCCACTTCGTGTTAAGGTTCGTCTCTTAAACAAGGAAACAGGGGAAGTGAAAGAGCAAGAGGTTTTCATGGGTGACTTCCCTCTGATGACTGAAACAGGAACTTTTATTATCAATGGCGCAGAACGTGTCATTGTCAGTCAGTTAGTTCGCTCTCCAAGTGTTTATTACAACGCTAAAATTGACAAAAATGGCAAACGGACATTTTCAGCCACAGTCATCCCTAATCGAGGAGCTTGGCTGGAATTTGAGACTGACGCCAAAGATGTGGTTTATGTCCGTATTGACCGCACACGCAAACTACCCATCACTGTCTTGCTGCGGGCTCTGGGTCTATCAACAGATGCTGAAATCATCCAACTGTTGGGGGAGGATGAGTATCTGCAGAATACGCTCGATAAAGACACGACAGATTCCACTGAGCGTGCTTTGATTGAAATTTATGAGCGTTTACGCCCTGGAGAACCGCCAACTTATGAAAATGCTCGCGCTTTGTTGGCTGCTCGCTTCTTTGATCCAAAGCGATATGACTTGGCTAATGTAGGTCGCTACAAAATCAACAAAAAATTACACCTAAAAAATCGTTTATTGAATCAAAGGTTAGCCGAAACGTTGGTGAACTCAGAAACTGGAGAAATCATAGCGGAAGCCGGAGCGGTTATCGATCGGCGCTTGCTCGATCGCATTATTCCTGAGTTGGATGGAAGTGTTGGTCGCTTCAGTATTTCTGCTACTCCGGATTTGTCTGGCGCAGATACCATTCCGTTGCAAATGGTGAAAATTTTCTCGCCCAGTGAAGATGGTAAAGTATTGCACGTTATTTCTAACGGAGAACTTGACCGTTCCATTAAACATATCACGCCGAGCGATATTCTTGCAGCGGTTTCCTACTTTTTCAATTTGTTGCGCGGAGTGGGCACAACGGATGATATTGACCATCTTGGCAACCGCCGATTGCGCTCGGTGGGAGAATTGTTGCAAAACCAATTTCGGATTGGATTGTCTCGCATGGAACGTGTCGTTCGTGAGCGGATGTCCATCCAAGATGCTACAACAATCACACCGCAAGCTCTGATCAATATTCGGCCGGTTATTGCGGCGATTAAAGAATTTTTTGGTTCTAGCCAGCTTTCGCAATTTATGGATCAGACAAATCCGTTGGCGGAATTGACGCATAAAAGACGTTTGTCTGCGCTTGGGCCAGGAGGATTGACTCGAGAACGTGCTGGTTTTGAGGTTCGCGACGTGCACTATTCTCATTATGGTCGTATGTGTCCGATTGAGACTCCTGAAGGTCCAAACATTGGACTCATCAATTCATTGTCAACGTATGCGCGCATCAATGAATATGGCTTCATTGAAACGCCCTATCGTCGCGTTGATCCGGAAACGGGCGTGGTAACCAGTCAGATAGACTACTTGACAGCTGACGAAGAAGAGAATTACGTGGTTGCCCAAGCCAACGAGCCGCTGGATGAAAATGGACGTTTCAAATCGGAAGAAATTACAGTTCGCTATCGTGAAGATGTCATTACCGTGCCTCGGGAACGGATCGACTATATGGACGTCTCTCCGAAGCAGGTTGTTTCGGTGGCAACAGCGATGATTCCCTTTTTGGAGAATGACGATGCCAACCGGGCATTGATGGGCTCTAACATGCAACGTCAGGCAGTCCCCTTATTGGTGACAGATTCACCATATGTGGGCACAGGGATGGAATATCGAGCTGCGCTTGACTCGGGTGTCTGTGTAGTGGCGCGTCGTTCTGGTGTGGTTGAGCGGGTGACTGCTCGGGAAATCTGGGTCCGTCATGAGCAAGTGGTGGATGGCAAACCGGTACGTGGTGACTTGGATAAATATAAACTGCAAAAGTTTACACGTTCCAACCAGAATACCTGTATCAATCAGAGGCCGATTGTTCGCGAAGGAATGCGAGTTGAAAAAGGCACAGTGCTGGCTGATGGACCGGCAACCGACCATGGCGAGATTGCGCTTGGACGCAACGTGCTCGTGGCCTTCATGACTTGGGAAGGCTACAACTACGAGGATGCTATTCTGCTCTCGGAAAAAATGGTGAAAGAAGATGTCTATACTTCTATTCACATTGAAGAGTATGAGCTTGAAGCGCGTGATACAAAGCTTGGTCCGGAAGAAATTACTCGTGACATACCCAATGTTGGCGAAGATGCGTTAAAAAATCTGGACGATCGCGGTGTTATCCGTATTGGTGCTGAAATTCGCACGGGTGATATTTTGGTCGGCAAGGTTACTCCTAAAGGAGTAACAGAATTGACTGCTGAAGAACGTCTGTTGCATGCTATTTTCGGCGAAAAAGCTCGTGAAGTGCGAGACACCTCATTGCGTGTGCCGCATGGCGGAGCTGGCATTGTGGTGGATGTTAAGGTCTTTACTCGAGAAAATGGAGATGAATTGCCGGCTGGGGTCAACCAGTTGGTGCGCGTCTACATTGCTCAAAAGCGGAAAATTTCCGAAGGCGACAAAATGGCCGGGCGGCATGGAAATAAGGGTGTGGTAGCGCGGATTATGCCTGAGGAAGATATGCCGTTCCTGGAAGATGGAACGCCTGTGGAAATCGTTCTGAATCCTCTCGGTGTGCCATCGCGTATGAATATCGGTCAGGTATTGGAAACGCATTTGGGTATGGCGGCAAAGGCGCTTGGCATTCGTATCGCAACACCAGTCTTCGATGGTGCGCATGCGGAAGATGTTTTTGGCACACTTGAAGAAGCTGGATACGATCGCGATGGAAAACATGTTCTTTACGACGGGCGAACTGGAGAAGCGTTTGATAACCGGGTCACGGTTGGATATGTCTATATGCTGAAACTTCACCACTTGGTTGATGATAAGATTCACGCTCGTTCCACAGGGCCTTATTCGTTGGTCACTCAGCAGCCGTTGGGCGGTAAAGCGCAATTTGGCGGACAACGCTTTGGCGAAATGGAAGTTTGGGCACTTGAAGCGTATGGCGCAGCCTATACCTTGCAAGAAATTCTCACCGTCAAGTCGGACGATGTGGTGGGACGCGTGAAGACGTACGAAGCGGTTGTCAAGGGAGAAAATGTTCCTGAGCCGGGTGTGCCAGAATCGTTTAAAGTGCTCATCAAAGAATTGCAGAGTCTTGGTATGGACGTCAAGATTCTCACAGGTGACGAAGAGGAGATTGTTATTCGCGAGTCGGACGAAGAAGAGGATGCCGGCGAAAAGCTCAATCTCAACTTGGAGTACCACGAAATTGGCGAGTAACAACGCTGCTGCTGGAAGGAAACGGAGGGTGCGCGGTTGCTGGATGTGAATAACTTCGAGTTTATGAAGATTGGCTTGGCTTCTCCGGAAAAAATCCGCTCCTGGTCACATGGCGAGGTCAAGAAACCGGAAACCATTAACTATCGTACGTTGCGACCAGAAAAAGAGGGTTTGTTTTGTGAGAAGATTTTTGGCCCCCAGCGTGACTGGGAGTGCCATTGCGGAAAGTATAAACGGATTCGTTATAAAGGTGTCGTCTGTGATCGATGTGGAGTTGAAGTTACACGCGCGAAAGTCCGTCGTGAACGGATGGGCCATATTGAACTGGCAGCGCCGGTATCTCACATCTGGTATTTCAAAGGCATACCCAGCCGGATGGGTCTTGTGCTGGACATGTCACCGAGATCGCTCGAAGAAGTAATTTATTTTGCTTCCTATGTTGTGACCGATCCGGGTGATACTCCGCTCGAGAAAAAGCAGTTGCTCAGCGAGAAAGAGTATCGCTCATATCGTGAAAAGTACGGCTATGCTTTTCAAGCGGGCATGGGTGCGGAAGCGATTCGCAAGCTTTTGCTTGAGATTGATTTGGACAAAGAGGTAGAAGTGCTCAAAGAGGAGTTGCGCAGCGCACAAGGTCAGCGCCGCAATCGTGCGGTTAAACGTCTGGAAGTGTTAGAAGCGTTTCGTTCTTCGGGAAATCACCCGAGTTGGATGATACTCGAAGCACTTCCTGTTATTCCGCCTGATTTGCGTCCAATGGTGCAATTGGATGGTGGGCGTTTTGCCACATCTGATTTAAACGATTTGTACCGTCGCGTGATTAATCGCAACAATCGTTTGAAACGCCTGCTCGATTTGGGTGCACCAGATATTATTGTTCAAAATGAAAAACGTATGTTGCAGGAAGCGGTGGATGCGCTGATTGACAACGGTCGCCGTGGCCGTCCGGTAACTGGCCCAGGCAATCGTCCGCTCAAATCGCTATCTCACATGCTGAAGGGAAAACAAGGGCGCTTCCGTCAGAATTTGCTTGGTAAACGCGTGGACTATTCGGGACGTTCGGTTATCGTGGTAGGTCCCGAACTGCGCATGTACCAGTGTGGATTACCAAAAGAAATGGCGCTTGAATTATTTAAACCATTTGTTATGAAAGAGCTGGTGGCTCGTGGACTGGCGCACAACATCAAGAGTGCCAAACGGAAAGTGGAGCGTGTTTCGCCGGAAGTTTGGGATGTGGTGGAAGATGTCATTAAAGAACATCCAGTGTTGCTGAATCGCGCTCCCACGCTTCACCGCTTGGGTATTCAAGCGTTTGAACCGATTCTCGTCGAAGGTCGCGCCATTAAGCTCCATCCGCTGGTCTGTACAGCGTATAATGCCGACTTTGATGGTGACCAAATGGCTGTACACGTACCGCTTTCTGCTGAAGCGCAGGCTGAAGCCAGACTCTTAATGCTGGCGGCTCATAACATTTTGAATCCGAAAGATGGAAAGCCGGTTGTTACACCAACCCAGGACATGGTTCTCGGTCCCTACTATCTGACGGTTGAAAAAGAGAGCGCGCCAGGAGAAGGTTCCGTATTTGCCGATCCGGCAGAAGCGCATTACGCATACCAGCAACAGAAGATATCATTGCACTCACGCATCGCTTTACCAGCGCGATCGCTCAATAAATCATCCTTTGATGAGAAACATCAATCTGCATTTCTCATCACGACACTTGGCAAGTTGATTTTTAACGAGATATTCCCGGCCGATTTCCCCTATTTGCATTCAGGGAGTCGGACCAACTTGCTTGAAGGTCCGCCGGATGAGACGTTTGTGTTTGAAAAGGGTGTCGATTTGCGCGAGAGAATCGTGCAACGTCCCATCCCCAAAGCGGTCATTAAGAAAGACCTTGGCAATATTCTGGGTGAATGCTTCCGTCGATACGGAACAACGATGACAGCAGAAATTCTCGATCGTGTGAAACGGCTAGGGTTCAACTATTCGACCAAAGCGGGTATTACAATCTCGGTTGCCGATATTATTGTTCCCGAAGAAAAATATCGGATCGTTGAAGAAGCAGATGCTCGTGAGCATAAATTGGCTCAGCAATACAGACGCGGATTGATTACCGAAGAAGAACGGTATATCAGCTTTAGTCAAATTTGGTCGGAAGCGAAAGAACAGATTTCCCAGACGCTGATGACCAGCATGGATCAATTTAACCCGATTTACATGATGGCTACCTCGGGTGCTCGTGGTTCTAATTCACAGATTACCCAATTGGCGGGTATGCGTGGACTTATGGCGAATCCTGCGGGTGAAATTATTCAGTTGGCCATTAAATCCAATTTCCGTGAAGGCTTGACAGTGTTGGAGTACTTTATCTCAACGCATGGTGCTCGTAAAGGGTTGGCAGATACAGCGCTGCGTACAGCTGACTCTGGTTATCTGACGCGCCGCTTGGTCGATGTTGCTCAGGATACAATTGTTCGCGAGCATGATTGCGGAACGGATAAAGGTATGAAAGTGGCGGAAATCCGTGACGGACGAGAAGTCATCGAAGAACTCGGCGATCGTCTCGAAGGACGCATAGCCTTTCAAGATGTGTATCATCCGGAAACAGGTAAATTGCTTGTTGCCAAGAATCAGTTAATTGATGAAGAAATCGCCAGTCAAATTATTAAAGCAGGCATCAAAGAGGTTTACATTCGCTCTGTACTCACTTGTCGAACACGTCACGGCGTATGTATCCAATGTTATGGACGAAATTTGGCTACTGGTAAAATGGTCGAAATTGGTGAAGCGGTAGGTATTATTGCAGCGCAATCCATTGGTGAACCCGGTACTCAGTTGACGATGCGCACGTTCCATACCGGCGGTGTTGCTGGCGACGATATTACCCAAGGTTTACCTCGTATTCAGGAACTGTTTGAAGCGCGTAATCCGAAGGGTCAAGCAGTTATTGCCGAATTTGATGGAAAGATTACAGAAATTCGTGATGGCAAAGACAAACGAGAAATTGAGTTGACTGGTGAAAGCGAAACAAAGGTATATCCAATTCCATATGGGTCTCGCATTCGTGTCCATCTCAATCAGGAAGTGGAAGCGGGCGATGAACTAACTGAAGGATCGGTCGATCCCAAAGAGATGTTGCGTGTCCGTGGACTGCAAGGTGTGCAAAACTATTTGTTGCGCGAAGTTCAACGCGTCTATCGCTTGCAAGGTGTGGATATTAACGATAAACATATCGAAGTGATGGTACGCCAAATGCTTCGCAAAGTGCGTGTTTTGGATGCTGGCGATACAGAACTGTTGCCTGGCACTTACGTGGATTTGTTTGATTATGAAGCGGCAAACCGCACAGCATTGCTGTCGGGAGGAGAACCTGCGGTAGCACGCCCAGCTCTGTTGGGCATTACAAAGGCTTCTCTGGAGACGGATTCATTCCTTTCCGCTGCCTCCTTCCAGGAAACAACACGTGTTCTTACTGAAGCAGCAATTAAGGGTAAGGTCGATCGTCTGCTCGGCTTGAAAGAAAATGTGATTATTGGTAAATTGATTCCTGCTGGAACGGGAATGGGGCGTTATCGCCACCTTCAGCTCATCGATACCAGAGAGCAGGAATCTGCAGAATTACAAGATAAAGAACAACAATTGACGGCAGTAGATTGACAATTTTCACTCTCATGTCAACAGGGCGTTAAGCTCTGCGTGTCAACTCACGTAAAAATCTTACCGAAGAGAGATGGCTAACTCATTTAAAAATCTAACCCATTCCCGATTCCGTTGAAGTGGGAGGGGTGAATGGCCGTAGGCCAGAGGGGAGGAGCGAAGCGGCTTCCCCTTTTTTTGTGTCTGTGGAGCTTGTGGGCAACTTGAAGAGTTGTCCATCAAATCCACAGACCGAATGTTTTGGCCTCAATAGGAGTCCCGAGTGCCGTTTCGTTTGTCGTTGTCGATCCCCCTGGAAACCGGTGCGGGCAGCGGAGCAGGAGCAAGGTTCGCCCCGCCTAGTCCCTGTGCCAGCAGTGTCACCAGTTGTCGGTGTAGCTGTAGTGGATTGAGGGACTGTGCCCACTCACTCCAGTACTTTTGGCTGTTCGTTGGGATGGCACTAGCATCGAACGCCCGTTGCAAAGGAGTTTTTGCTGAGTCGTATTTCTTTTGCATGTGACTGCCGTTACGTTTTTTCTCAATGACCTTGCGCATGGGCAGACAGGCATTGGCATATACGTCAAGCCACGCATAAACCGTGTTGAGCCATTGAACATGCTCTGGAGTGTCGAAACGCTCGTAACCTACGATTTCGCGGACCAAGAATCGATTCTTTTGCTCCACGTGAGCGTTGTCGTTCTTCTTGTAAGGTCGGCTTCTGGTGAGCGACAGCCCATTCGCCTTCGTGAAACGAACCAGGTGAGCATTGATGAACTCGCTGCCGTTGTCGCTGTGGATTCCCCACACCGGATATGGCCATTCCGTTAGTATGCGTTCCAGCGCTGCCATGACACCAAGCTGGCCCCTGCCAAGTACCGCAACGCGTCTACTGTATCCCGTCACGACGTCGACGACGGAGAGGGTGTAAGCGAAGTGTCCCAAGGACGATCCGCCGTTGTGCTCGACGAGGTCGATTTCCAACGCACCAGGTCTGTCCTCGTCCCAGTCATAGCGTTCCACTGGAATTTCCGAGCGTAGATGCGCGGACGGGCGTCTGTCGGCAGGGATGTGCTTGGGACCGGGACGCTTCCATTTGGCGATACGACGGGCCAGCGTCGCACGGCTCATTTGCTGCAAGTCACGGATTGCCTCTTGAGTCAGCTTGACCTCACCGTGATTGGCTAACTGTGCGGCAGTACACATCAGCACGGGATGCAAGCGCTCTGCACAAGGATAGTCGAGTGCTTCCCAAACGATTTGAACGATGGGCATCACATCCCTATACCGAAGAGAGCGAGTACGCTTAGCGGGCGGTTTATCGTGCTCCGGTTTGGGTTTCATAGTGGCAATCGCGTACTTCCGCGCGTATCCCAGGGTCCGCTCCAACTCATCCAAAATCTGCGATTTCTCTTGCCTATTGCGTGCCTTAAGGTAACGCACGCGCATCGTACTCAGGTACTCTTGCCGACTCTGCATGGACATCCGCACATCGATCCCTTCGGTAAGATTTCTGTTTGAGTGAGCCGATACCCTTTCGGTAAGATTTTAGCTGAGTGATCGCGCTCTGTTGACATGGGCAAATATCAGATGATAGAATCACATGGTGTGCCAGGACATGGTTTGTATATCGAGGAGGCTGTTGCGGTGTCTCTAGATCGCATACGCCTTGAAAAAAAGCGAATCATTGGTACAAACCAAACGTTGAAAGCAGTGCAACAGTCTGCTGTAAAAGAAGTGTTTGTTGCCAAGGATGCTGAAGCGCGCGTTATCGGTCCGGTTCTGCACTATGCTGAACAGAACGGGATTCCAGTAACATGGGTGGAGACAATGAAAATGCTTGGCAAAGCATGCGGGATTGAAGTGGGAGCAGCAACTGCAGCCATCCTTGAGTAAAACCATAATGGTTTGCTGTGGCGAGTTGTGGCTTATGCTTTTTTGTGTTTGAGGATGAACCACCAGGCACTGTGGGCTTGAAAAGAGTTGAAAAGAAGGAGGTGCAGCAATGCCGACCATTAACCAGCTCGTGCGTAAAGGTCGCAAGCCGGTCGTTGATAAGTCAACAGCTCCGGCGCTGCAAAAAGGTTATAACAGTTTTGAAAAAGAACAAACCGATTTACCTTCACCGCAAAAACGTGGAGTTTGCACGCGTGTGGGTACAATGACACCCAAAAAACCAAACTCAGCGCTTCGTAAATACGCTCGTGTGCGTCTTACCAATACCATTGAAGTGACTGCCTATATTCCGGGTATCGGTCATAACTTGCAGGAGCACTCTGTGGTGCTGGTGCGCGGAGGTCGTGTAAAGGACCTGCCGGGTGTCCGCTACCATATTGTTCGTGGAGCGCTTGATACTGCGGGCGTGAAAGATCGTATGCAAGGTCGTTCTAAGTACGGTGCTAAAAAACCGAAAGCAAAAAAGTAATCCATAAGAATGTAGTGTTGATATTAAATCATGCAATCTGTGTTACATGGATTGAAAGGAGGCGTTATTATGCCGCGTAAAGGGCCTGTTCCAAAAAGGGATGTTATGCCCGATCCGATTTATGGGAACAAGCTGGTGACTCGTCTCATCAATAAAGTGATGTTGGACGGTAAACGTGGTGTAGCGCAGAAGATTGTTTATAATGCGCTAGATACAGTGCGTGAACGCACAGGGAAAGATCCGATGGAAGTATTTGAGGGGGCAATGCGCAATATTATGCCCGTCCTTGAAGTTAAAGCTCGCCGTGTGGGTGGTTCCAATTATCAAGTTCCAGTAGAAGTGCGTCCGGATAGGCGTACAACATTGGGCTTGCGCTGGTTGGTGAATTATGCTCGTCTCCGCAGTGAAAAGACGATGGAACAAAGATTGGCCAATGAATTGCTGGATGCCTTTAACAATGCGGGTGGAGCAGTGAAAAAACGCGAAGACACGCATCGTATGGCCGAGGCTAACAAAGCATTTGCTCATTATCGCTGGTAGAAGTTATTAAGAAGATGAGGGGGTTGGCTTGTGAGCCGCCAGTTTCCGCTGGAAAAAACCCGGAACATCGGTATTATTGCGCATATTGACGCCGGTAAAACAACCACGACTGAACGCATTCTGTTTTATACTGGCCGTGTCCATAAAATTGGCGAAGTTCATGAAGGTGCCGCTACGATGGACTGGATGGTGCAAGAACAGGAACGTGGAATTACGATTACTTCCGCGGCTACTACAGCGCAGTGGAAGGGTCATCGTATCAATATCATTGATACGCCAGGCCACGTGGACTTTACGGTAGAAGTGGAACGTTCTTTGCGCGTTCTTGATGGCGCCTGTGGCGTGTTCGATGCCAAGGGTGGCGTTGAACCGCAATCAGAAACGGTATGGCGCCAAGCTGATAAATACCATGTTCCGCGTATTGCTTATGTAAACAAAATGGATATCATTGGCGCAGACTTCTTGATGTGCGTGGAACAAATGCGTACACGCCTAGGGGCGAAAGCTGTGCCTATCCAATACCCGATTGGAGCGGAAGATAACTTCAAGGGTATGGTTGACTTGGTTGAAAACAAGGCCATCATCTATACGGACGATCTCGGTACGACATCAGATGTCGTTGATGTTCCGGAAGATCTCAAAGAGATTGTTGAGAAATTAAGGACGGAAATGATAGAGGCGTGTGCTGAAGTCGATGAAGATCTGATGGTGAAGTACTTGGAAGGTGAAGAAATTACTGTTCCTGAAATTAAAGCGGCACTTCGCAAAGGTACATGTAATGTGCAACTTTTCCCGGTGCTATGTGGATCTTCTTATAGAAATAAAGGTGTACAGCCGATGCTTGATGCTGTGGTCGATTATTTACCCTCGCCAATCGACGTTCCAGCTATTAAAGGCGTAACGGCTGACGGTGAAGAAATTGAACGCCATTCAAGTGATGAAGAGCCGTTCTCGGCGTTGGCGTTTAAGATTATGACCGATCCGTTTGTAGGTAAATTAGCATTCTTCCGTGTATACTCTGGAATTCTCTCGAGTGGTTCTTATGTGCTGAACTCTACCAAGGGTAAGCGCGAACGTATTGGCCGTATTCTACAAATGCATGCCAATCACAGAGAAGAAATTGACAAAGTCTACGCTGGAGACATTGCTGCTGCAGTTGGTTTAAAAGATACAACCACGGGCGACACGCTTTGTGATGAAAAGAATGTAGTAGTATTGGAGTCCATGGAATTTCCTGATCCAGTTATCTCGGTATCTATTGAGCCGAAGACAAAAGCGGATCAGGACAAAATGGGTGTTGCACTAGGTAAGCTCACCGAGGAAGACCCAACATTCCGCACGTATACCGATCAAGAGACGGGACAAACCATTATTTCGGGTATGGGTGAATTGCATCTCGAGATTATTGTTGACCGCCTTCAACGGGAATTCAAAGTAGAGTGTAATGTGGGTCGTCCGCAGGTTGCTTATAAAGAGACCATTACGCAACGTGTTGATCAGGAAGGCAAATTTGTTCGCCAATCTGGTGGTCGCGGTCAGTATGGTCATGTTAAAATCATCCTCGAGCCTCTCGAACGTGGCCAAGGCTACATGTTTGAGAATAAGGTTGTGGGTGGCGCAATTCCAAAAGAATATATTGCGCCAGTGGATGAAGGTATTCAGGAAGCAATGCGCAGTGGCGTGTTGGCCGGATACCCCATGGTTGACGTAAAGGTCACTCTCTATGATGGTTCGTACCACGATGTGGACTCCTCTGAGATGGCATTCAAGATTGCTGGTTCAATGGCGCTCAAAGAGGGTTCAAAGAAAGCTGGTCCAGTACTGCTTGAACCTATTATGAAAGTGGAAATTACGGTTCCGGAAGAGTATATGGGCGACATCATGGGCGACATCAATTCTCGCCGTGGCCGCATTGAAGGCATGGAACAGCGTGCTAACGCTCGTGTCATTCGCGGTTATGTGCCACTGGCAGAAATGTTTGGTTATTCGACATCGCTTCGCTCTCGCACGCAGGGCCGTGGAACTTTCGCTATGGAACTTGCTGCGTATGAAGAAGTG
Source organism: Alicyclobacillus sp. TC (assembly GCF_016804365.1). Taxonomy (NCBI): domain Bacteria; kingdom Bacillati; phylum Bacillota; class Bacilli; order Caryophanales; family Alicyclobacillaceae; genus Alicyclobacillus; species Alicyclobacillus sp. TC. The sequence goes on from NZ_CP044434.1 coordinate 309,726, forward strand.
CCGAAGTCGATAGCTCAAGAAATCATTGCCAAAAGTAAAGGCGAATAACACTAAGGAGTGAATCATTCAGATGTCAAAAGAAAAATTTGACCGTTCGAAACCCCACGTTAACGTTGGAACCATTGGTCACGTTGACCATGGCAAAACTACTTTGACTGCAGCTATTACTTCTGTACAGGCTTCGAAGGGTAAAGCAAAAGCTCAGAAGTATGATGAAATTGACAAAGCTCCAGAAGAGCGTGAACGTGGTATTACCATTAATACTGCACACGTTGAATATGAAACCGATGCACGCCACTACGCTCACGTTGACTGCCCAGGCCATGCTGACTATGTGAAAAACATGATTACCGGTGCAGCTCAAATGGACGGCGCTATTCTTGTTGTATCAGCAGCTGATGGTCCGATGCCGCAAACTCGTGAACATATTCTTCTATCCCGCCAGGTTGGTGTGCCGCATTTGGTGGTGTTCTTGAACAAATGTGACATGGTGGATGACGAAGAACTGTTGGAACTCGTTGAAATGGAAGTTCGTGAATTGTTGTCTGAGTATGAATTTCCTGGAGATGACATCCCGGTTATTCGTGGATCTGCATTGAAGGCTCTCGAAGGCGACCCGGCTTATGTTGCTAAAATTGAAGAATTGATGAACGCTGTGGATAGCTACATCCCAACCCCCGAGCGTGACACTGACAAACCCTTCTTGATGCCTGTTGAAGATGTGTTTACCATCACCGGGCGCGGAACCGTTGCTACCGGACGTGTCGAACGCGGTACGCTGAAAGTTGGCGATGAAGTAGAAATCGTTGGCTTAACGGAAGAAAGCCGTAAGACAGTTGCAACTGGTATTGAAATGTTCCGCAAACTGCTCGACCAAGCTCAGGCTGGTGACAATATTGGTGCGTTGTTGCGTGGTGTTGAGCGTAAAGATGTTGAGCGCGGACAAGTGTTGGTCAAACCGGGATCCATTAAACCACACACAAAATTTAAAGCTGAGGTTTATGTTTTGACCAAAGAAGAAGGTGGCCGTCATACTCCTTTCTTCAACGGTTATCGTCCACAGTTCTATTTCCGTACAACCGACGTAACTGGTGTTGTAGAGTTGCCGGAAGGTACTGAAATGGTAATGCCTGGCGATAATATCTCCATGGAAGTTGAATTGATTGCCCCAATCGCTCTGGAGGAAGGTACACGCTTCGCTATCCGCGAGGGTGGCCGTACAGTTGGCGCTGGTGTAGTCGCTGCTATTGAGAAGTAAATCATTCAATAGAATGATATAAAAAGGGAGCTCTGAGTAGCTCCTTTTTTTATGAAAACTTTTTCTTGTGCTTTTACCAGCCATTTAGTATAATATCGAACGTTGGTCTCAGACAGCGATGAGGCAGGAGGTTGCTTATGTGCTTTTAGCCATAAAGAGCACCGCTGAGGAAATTTCTGCTGAGTATGTCCATCAAATTGGGCGCTTACTCTAGATACGGTTTATGTATTGAGAGAGCCCGCCATGAAGAGGGGGGAAATGTTATGGCAAACCAAAAGATTCGTATCCGATTAAAAGCGTATGATCATCAAATTCTTGATCAGTCTGCTGAACGCATTGTAGAAACCGCAAAGCGTTCAGGCGCCGGAGTATCTGGCCCTATTCCGTTGCCCACAGAAAAGGCAATCTTTACGATTCTTCGCGCGCCTCACAAATATAAGGATTCGCGTGAACAATTTGAAATGAGAACACACAAACGTTTAATTGATATTTTAAATCCTACGCCACAAACGGTCGATTCGTTAATGCGTTTAGATCTGCCATCCGGCGTTGATATTGAAATTAAACTTTAAATGAATTACAACCCAAGAAAGATTGAGGAGGTGTGCGCGTGAAAGGAATCCTTGGCAGAAAGCTTGGTATGACTCAAGTGTTTTCGGAAGATGGAATTGTCATTCCGGTCACAGTCATCGAAGCCGGACCGTGTACGGTTCTGCAAATTAAACAAAGCGAAATAGACGGATACGAGGCAGTTCAAATCGGGTTTGCCGATAAGAAGCCAAGCCGCTCAACCAAAGCCGAACAAGGGCACGCGCAAAAAGCTAATACTGCTGCAAAACGATATATTCGTGAACTGCGCGGCGTGGATGTTCAACAATATGAAGTTGGCCAACAAATCAAAGCGAATGTTTTTGAGCCAGGAGAAATCGTGGATGTAATCGGCGTCTCCAAAGGTAAAGGCACAGCTGGTCCGATTAAGCGTCACAATCAGGCTCGGGGACCTATGGCTCACGGTTCGAAGTATCACCGTGGTGTGGGTTCGTTAGGCTCTATTGCGGCTAACAGAGTGTTTAAAGGACAAACCATGGCTGGACGTATGGGTCATGAAAAAGTGACTGTCCAAAACCTTGAGATTGTAAAAGTGGATGCCGATCGCAATTTATTGCTTGTGAAAGGTTCTGTTCCAGGTCCTAAAAACTCATTTGTTACTATACGTACGGCGATTAAGTCGAATTCGTAATTGATTTCAAAAGAAGGGAGGCAACTGGGATGCCAAAATTGCCTGTATATAATATGCAAGCTGAACAGGTTGGAGAAGTGGAACTGAATGAAAAGCTTTTTGCTGCACCTGTTCGCATGGATTTGATGCATGAAGTGGTATTAATGTACTTGGCTGGGCAAAGGCGTGGAACGCATAAGGTCAAAGGACGTTCTGAAGTGTCTGGCGGTGGTCGTAAACCATGGCGTCAGAAAGGTACGGGACGTGCAAGACAAGGTAGCATTCGCGCCCCGCAATGGAAAGGCGGCGGTGTTGTGTTTGGTCCAACGCCACGCAGCTATAAATATAAACTCACGAAAAAAGTTCGTCGAGCTGCTCTTTATAGCGCGTTGACATCCAAAATTGATGAGGGAAAAGTGATTGTTCTCGATCAACTTAACCTTTCTGATATTAAGACGAAACACATGGTCGCGTTGTTAAAGAGGTTTGAATTAAACAAAGCGTTACTTGTGGATGCGGAAAAAATTGAGAACGTTTGGTTGTCGGCGCGTAATATTCCAGGAATCAAATATGTTCCAGCAAACGGTGTTAATGTATACGATTTGTTGAGACATGAGCACCTGGTTTTAACCAAGGACGCTGTTGCCAAAGTTGAGGAGGTGTTTGCTTAATGGATCCGCGTGATGTAATTAAACGCCCCATTATTACAGAAGCCTCGACTGCTGGCATGGAAATGAACAAGTACGTGTTTGAAGTCGATAAACGGGCGAACAAAGTTGAAATACGCCAAGCGGTCGAAAAAATCTTTGGTGTAAAAGTGCTAAAAGTAAATACAATGCGTACACCCGGTAAGAAAAAACGCGTAGGGCGTTTTGTGGGGATGACTTCGGAAAAGAAAAAAGCAATTGTAACATTGACAGCTGATTCGAAGCCGATTGAATTTTTTACACAAGGTTAATCCGTTCGCATGACAGTTAAGAGGAGGAGTAAGAGTTGGCAATTAAAAAATATCGCCCAACTTCTCCTGGCCGCAGATTTATGTCTGTTTCTGCCTTTGATGAAATTACTACAGATACGCCTGAAAAATCTCTGCTGTCTCCATTGCATCGCAGAGCGGGACGAAATCATCAAGGCAAAATCACCGTGCGGCATCAGGGGGGCGGCCACAAGCGCCGTTATCGTTTGATTGATTTTAAACGCAATAAAGACAATGTACCGGCTAAAGTGGCAACGATTGAGTATGATCCAAACCGTTCGGCTCGTATCGCGCTCTTGCACTACCTTGATGGAGAGAAAAGATACATTATTGCTCCGCATGGTTTAAAAGTAGGAGACAGGGTTGTTTCAGGTCCGGATGCTGACATTCGTGTAGGTAATGCCTTGCCGTTAGCTAATATCCCGGTTGGTACAGTTGTGCACAATATTGAATTGCAACCTGGTAAAGGCGGTCAGTTAGCGCGCGCAGCTGGTGCGTCTGCACAGCTGATGGCGAAAGAAGGGGCGTATGCACAAGTGCGCTTATCTTCTGGAGAAGTGCGCCTGGTTCGTCTCGAATGTCGTGCAACCATTGGTCAAGTAGGCAATCTGGACCATGAAAATATCAATATAGGTAAAGCTGGTCGATCCCGTTGGCTAGGTCATCGTCCTACTGTTCGTGGTGTGGTTATGAACCCGGTCGATCACCCGCATGGTGGTGGTGAAGGGCGTGCGCCGATTGGACGCAAATCACCTATGTCACCTTGGGGTAAGCCGACGTTGGGTAAAAAGACTCGCAAAAAGAATCACCGCACGGACAAATACATTGTTCGTCGTCGTAAAAAGTAATCATTTTGCAATGTAAGGAAGGAGGTCAGGTAGTATGGGTCGTTCTTTGAAAAAAGGACCTTTTTGTGATCACCACGTGATGAAGAAAGTTGAAGCTTTAAACGAGTCCGGTGAAAAACGTGTTATTAAAACTTGGTCTCGCCGCTCCACCATTTTTCCGCAGTTTGTCGGTCATACATTCGCTGTGCATGATGGCCGAAAGCATGTGCCGGTCTATGTGACAGAAGATATGGTTGGACATAAGCTGGGTGAGTTTGTCCCCACTCGAACATTTAAAGGTCATGCGGGTGATGAGAAGACATCCCGTTCTCGTTAATGAGCGCCATTTAGAAAGGAGGAACTGACATGCAAGCAACAGAGACACGTGCAGTTGCCAAGTACATCCGTATTGCGCCGCGAAAAGTGCGTCTTGTAGTCGATCTTATCCGCGGTAAAAACATTCCGGAAGCTTTGGCTATTTTGCAATTTACGCCCCGTGGAGCTTCACCTGTGGTGGCTAAAGTTGTTCGTTCAGCAGTCGCTAATGCGGAAAACAACCACAACATGGATGTTGATAAGTTGTATGTAAAAGAAATCTACGTTGATGAGGGGCCGACACTGAAACGGTTCCATCCTCGTGCGCAAGGCCGTGCCTACAGCATTCTTAAGAGAACTAGTCACATTACTGTAGTTGTGGCGGAAAGATAAGGAGGGATAAGAGTTCATGGGTCAAAAAGTCAATCCAGTTGGTTTGCGTATTGGCATTATTCGTGACTGGGAATCCAAATGGTTTGCGAATAAAAAAGACTATCAGAATCTACTTCATGAAGATTTGCAAATTCGTAATTATGTGTTCCGTCGGCTGAAGGATGCTGCGGTAGCTCGTGTTGACATTGAAAGAGCTGCAAATCGCTTGAATATTACTGTACACACAGCCAAGCCTGGCATGGTGATTGGTAAGGGTGGTACAGAAGTAGACACATTGCGGAACCAGTTGAATGCCTTGACAGGAAAAAGAGTTCATATCTCGATATCAGAAATTAAAAATCCGGATCTTTCGGCTCAGCTGGTTGCTGATAATATTGCATTGCAACTATCTCGCCGTGTATCGTTCCGCCGTGCTATGAAACAGGCGATTCAACGGACAATGCGTTCGGGAGCGAAAGGAATTCGCGTTCAGGTTTCAGGACGTCTAGGTGGCGCTGAAATTGCTCGTACAGAAGGATATGCCGAAGGAACTGTTCCGTTGCATACTCTTCGTGCAGATATTGACTATGCACTGAGTGAAGCCCACACCACGTACGGTAGAATTGGCGTCAAAGTATGGATTTATCGTGGCGAAGTTCTCCCGCAACGGACGAGAAAGGGCGCCGAAGAAGGGGGTAAGTAAGCAATGTTGATGCCGAAACGTGTAAAGTATCGCAAAGAACATCGCGGTCGCATGAAAGGTGAATCCAAAGGCGGCAATCAAGTAGCTTTTGGCGAATTTGGTCTACAAGCTTTAGAGCCAGCTTGGGTAACCAACAGGCAAATTGAAGCAGCTCGTATCGCAATGACACGTTATATCCGTCGTGGCGGTAAAGTATGGATTAAAATTTTCCCGAGTAAGCCTGTAACGCAAAAACCTGCTGAAACTCGTATGGGTAGCGGTAAGGGATCTCCTGAAAAATGGGTTGCTGTTGTCCAGCCGGGGCGGATCTTGTTTGAACTTGCGGGCGTTAGTGAAGAGGTAGCTCGTGAGGCCATGCGTCTGGCTGCGCACAAACTGCCCATTAAAACGAAATTTGTCAAGCGCGGCAGTGAGGTAGGTGAGTCTGATGAAAGCTAAGGATATTCGGGAATTGAGTACGGAAGAAATTGAAAAGCGCGTAGACTCCCTGAAAGATGAATTGTTTAATTTGCGTTTTCAACACGCCACAGGGCAACTAGAAAATCCGATGCGTATTCGTCAGGTTCGCAAAGATATTGCTCGTGCAAAAACAATTCTCAAGCAACGGGAACTAGGAATTAGCTGATTTCAACATTTGGTAAGTGAGGAGGGTGACAATGGACCGCAATGAAAGAAAAGTTCGAGTTGGCAAAGTTGTAAGCGACAAAATGGATAAGACGATTGTCGTAGCGGTAGAAGAGAATATCAAACATCGTCTCTACGGAAAAACCATTAAAAGAACAAAAAAGTTTAAAGCGCACGATGAAAATAATGAAGCAAAAATTGGTGATGTTGTGCGCATTATGGAAACTCGTCCACTTTCTAAAGAGAAGCGTTGGCGTCTTGTTGAAATCGTTGAAAAAGCTGTCATTATCTAATTTGTAAGCTTGGAAGGAGGTATCCGTCGTGATTCAACCACAAACCAGGTTGGTTGTTGCAGATAATTCTGGCGCCAAGGAAATTATGTGTTTCCGAGTGTTGGGAGGATCCAATCGCAAAACTGCTAATATTGGCGATATCATTGTTGCGTCTGTCAAAAGTGCAACACCAGGTGGCGTTGTCAAGAAGGGCGATGTTGTAAAGGCAGTTATTGTACGTACACGCCGTGGATTGCGCCGTCCAGACGGTTCGCATATTCGTTTTGATGAAAATGCGGCTGTTATCATTCGTGAAGATAAAAGTCCAAGGGGTACGCGTATTTTTGGACCTGTCGCTCGTGAGTTGCGTGAAAAAGATTTCATGAAGATTATTTCCCTGGCTCCTGAGGTACTGTAATTCGTTTGATGCAAAGGAGGTGCAGATTGTGGCAGGCATGTTTGTAAAAAAGGGCGATCAAGTTATTGTGATCAGCGGTAAAGATAAAAACAAAAAAGGGCAAGTATTAGCGGTTTTACCGAAGAAAAATCGTGTGATTGTTGAGGGTGTCAATGTGGTGAAGCGCCACACGAAACCAAATCCTAATCAACCTGAGGGCGGAATCATTGAAAAAGAAGCATCCATTCATGCTTCGAATATCATGCTTGTTGATCCGAAAACAGGACAGGCAACAAGAATCGGTCATAAATTTTTGGAAGATGGAAAGAAAGTCCGTTACGCCAAAAAGTCTGGCGAAATTTTGGACTAAAGGTTTAGTTGAAAGGAGGTCCAGATATGAATCGTTTGCAAGAACGTTATCAACAACAGATTGTGCCTGAACTGATGAAAAAATTTAATTATACAACCGTCATGCAAGTTCCACGTATTGAGAAAGTTGTTTTAAATATGGGACTTGGTGAGGCGACTCAAAACCCTAAAATTATTGATTCAGCAGTTGGGGACTTGACTCTGATTACAGGACAAAAGCCTGTTGTTACTCGGGCGAAAAAATCTATCGCTCAATTCCGTCTGCGTCAGGGAATGCCTATTGGTGCTAAAGTAACATTGCGTGGTGAGCGCATGTTTGAGTTTGTTGATAAATTAATTAATGTTGCATTGCCGCGCGTTCGAGATTTCCGCGGTGTTTCGCCTAAGGCGTTTGATGGTCGAGGCAATTATACGCTCGGGTTACGTGAGCAGCTCATATTCCCTGAAATTGACTACGATAAAGTAGACAAAGTACGTGGACTTGAAGTTGTTTTTGTAACGACAGCCCGATCAGATGAAGAAGCTCGCGAGTTACTCGGTTTGCTTGGTATGCCGTTTCGTCGTTCATAAATCCTGAAAAGAGGGAGGTAACAAGAATTGGCTAAAACCTCGATGATTGTTAAGGCACAGCGTAAGCCAAAATTTAGTACTCGCGCTTATACGCGTTGTAGAATTTGTGGTCGTCCACACTCTGTGCTGCGCAAGTTTGGGATTTGCCGTATCTGCTTTAGAAACTTGGCTTATAAAGGTCAATTGCCAGGTGTTAAGAAGGCTAGCTGGTAAACGGTTGATTTGAAAGGAGGTTCGATTCATGGTAGTGAGTGATCCGATTGCTGACATGCTAACCCGTATTCGCAATGCGAATGAGGTGGGGCATGAAAAAGTTGAAATCCCAGGTTCTAATATTAAACGTTCGATTGCTGAAATTCTGAAGAACGAAGGTTTTATTCGTGATGCGGAATTCATTTCGGATGAAAAACAAGGCATTATTCGTCTGTTCCTGAAATATGGAAAAGGTCAAGAGCGAGTCATTACAGGATTAAAGAGAATTTCTAAACCTGGTCTGCGTGTGTATGTCAATCATGACAATATTCCGCGTGTACTTGGTGGGTTAGGTATTGCGATTCTTTCGACATCGTCGGGTGTAATGACTGATAAGGAAGCACGTAAGCGCCGCATTGGTGGAGAAGTGCTTTGCTATATCTGGTAATCCATTGGCTTTAAGAGGAGGTGCAAGCTATGTCACGTATTGGACGCAAACCCATCGCGATTCCAAATGGTGTGGAAGTTAAGATGGATGGTCAGCTTCTGAGCGTTAAAGGTCCCAAAGGGTCGCTTCAACGCAATATCCATCCAGACATGAAAATCGTGATCGGCGAAAATGAGTTGGTTGTGGAGCGCCCGAGCGACCAAAAATTGCATCGCAGTCTGCATGGAACTACGCGCAGTGTGATTCAAAATATGGTGCAAGGTGTCACGGAAGGTTTTACAAAAGGACTGGATTTGGTTGGCGTTGGCTATCGTGCTGCTAAATCTGGTAACAAAGTTACTTTGTCGCTCGGATTTTCTCATCCTGTAGAATTGCCGGCTGTAGATGGTATTGAAGTGGATGTTCCTTCCCAGACAAAGTTAATTATTAAAGGAATCAGTAAAGAACTGGTTGGCGAGTATGCTGCAAAAGTTCGTGATATCCGTCGTCCTGAGCCGTACAAAGGCAAAGGTATTCGATATGAAAATGAAGTGGTACGTCGTAAGGTCGGTAAAACTGGCAAGAAATAATTTTAAAGAAAGGAGATTGAGACCTTGTTTACTAAAGAAAATCGCAACGTATCTCGGCAAAAGCGCCATCTGCGTGTTCGTGCCAAGGTTAACGGAACCGCTGAGCGTCCTAGGTTGAATGTGTTTCGTTCCAATAAACACATTTATGCACAAGTCATTGACGATGTACAGGGTGTTACCCTTTGCAGTGCGTCGTCTCTTGATAAAGAGTTGCGTGAAGAATTGAGTAATGGTGGCAACGTGGATGCCGCGAAAAAAATAGGCGAATTGGTAGCGAAGCGAGCTCTAGCAAAAGGTATCCGTTCAGTAGTGTTCGATCGCGGAGGTTATCTTTATCATGGGCGTGTTCAGGCTCTAGCTGACGCTGCACGTGAAGCAGGGTTGGAATTCTAAAGGGAGGTAGGTGTAAGAATGCGGATTAATCCAAATGGCCTGGAGTTAACAGAACGCGTTGTTGCTGTAAATCGTGTGGCCAAAGTTGTTAAAGGCGGTCGTCGTTTTTCTTTCTCGGCACTCGTAGTTGTTGGAGATGGCAATGGCTATGTAGGGGCTGGATTAGGTAAGGCGCAAGAAGTGCCGGACGCGATTCGTAAAGGCGTAGAGGATGCAAAGAAAAATCTGATACACGTTCCGATGAAAAATACTTCAATACCTCATGAGGCCTTGGGGCATTTTGGCGCAGGACGTGTACTGATTAAACCAGCCCCCGAAGGAAGCGGTGTAATCGCAGGTGGACCTGCACGTGCGGTATTGGAGTTGGCTGGAATTAAAGATATTGTGACAAAGTCTCTGGGTTCGAATAACCCGATTAACATGGTACATGCCACTTTGAACGCATTGTCGCAATTAAAACGGGCTGATGAAGTCGCTCGCTTACGCGGCAAAAGTGTTGAAGAGATTTTAGGCTAAGGAGGGTGCTGTATGGCAAACATGCTGTCGATTCGACTTGTCCGCAGTGTTATCGGAAGACCGGAAGCACAGCGGCAGGTGGTTGAAGCGCTTGGTTTACGCAAGTTGAACCAGACCGTTTTGCATGCGGATACTCCGACGATACGCGGTATGATTAATAAAATTCCGCACTTGTTAGAAGTACAGGAAACGGTTCTGTCGGATTCTGAGAAATAAGGAGGTGTCATACTGTGCAAATTCACGAACTAAAAGGTAATCCAGGATCTCGAAAAGCCCCAAAACGTGTAGGACGTGGAACGAGTTCTGGTCATGGTAAAACTTCTACTCGTGGGCATAAAGGCCAATGGGCAAGATCTGGCGGTGGTGTTCGTCCGGGATTTGAAGGTGGACAGAATCCATTGTTTAAACGTCTTCCTAAACGGGGATTTTCCAATGAGCCATTTAAAAAAGAATATGCTGTTGTCAATCTTGAGAGTCTAAACCAGTTTTCTGAAGGTACAGTTGTCACACCTGAATTACTCTTAGAAACACGTTTGGCGAGAAAGCTGCTTGATGGCATTAAGATTCTCGGCGAAGGTGAATTGAATGTTAAATTGACCGTACAAGCACATGCCTTCTCTGCATCCGCTAAAGAAAAGATTGAGTCGGCTGGCGGCACGGTCGAGGTGATTTAAGATGGGAACGACCATCGCGAATTTGTGGCGACTGAAACATCTTCGCAATCGGATACTGTTTACCCTGTTCGTGCTGGCAGTTTATCGAATTGGATCTTACATTCCAATTCCAGGGATTAATCTCAATGCGCTGACGTCAGGGCAAAACAATGCCTTGTTCAATTTACTGAACATGTTTTCCGGTGGTGCGTTTTATCGATTCTCCATATTCGCGATGAGCGTTACCCCGTATATTACGGCGTCAATTATTGTTCAGCTTCTGCAATCAGGTGTAGTAGCCCGTTTTGAAGAGTGGCAGAAAGAAGGGGAATCTGGTCGGCAAAAACTGACTCAGGTAACTCGATATTTAACGGTAGTATTTGGTCTATTACAGGCTGGAGGACTAACGTTTACGTTTGCTCATAGTGGACTGCTCACCACCCATCAATGGTGGGGCTATATCACCATTGTGATTGTACTGACAGCTGGCGATATTCTCTTAATGTGGTTTGGTGAGATGATAACAGAAAAGGGTGTAGGAAACGGTATATCGATTCTCATCTTTGTTGGTATCATCTCTCAGTTTGGCCAGTTTGGTCAGGAAGTTTACTCCAAATGGTTTGTTGGTCAAAATCAGCATCTTTTTTTAAGTTTTCTACGAGTGGCTATACTGCTGATTGGGACCATCATTCTTTTTGCTGTAATCGTCTATGTTCAGCAGGCTGAACGAAGAATTCCAGTTCAATACGCAAAGCGAGTTGTGGGTAGAACGGTTTACAGTGGTCAGCAAACGCATATTCCCTTAAAGGTTAATGCTGCTGGCGTAATTCCTGTAATTTTTGCAGTATCACTCTTAATTTTGCCTTACACAATTGCAACCTATTTTCAAGGTCGGGCTTGGTCGACTTTTATTTTACGCTATCTATACCCTTCATCCTGGTGGTTTATCGGCCTTGAAGTGCTGTTGATTATTGCGTTTACTTTCTTTTATACGCATGTGCAGATCAACCCACAACAATTGGCTGAACAGTTGCAGAAACATGCAGGATATATTCCTGGTGTTCGCCCGGGAGCTGAAACTGAAGCGTATATCGTATCAGTCGTGAATCGCATAACTGTGTTTGGTTCGCTTTTCTTAGGAGTGATTTCGGTTCTGCCCTTTGTGTTATTAGAAGGAATGAATCTTCAATCCTTCTCCATTACGGGAACGTCCTTGCTCATTATCGTTGGTGTGTCTTTGCAGACACTTCAGCAACTCGAAGGTCAATTGTTGCAACGTAACTATCGTGGCTTTATTCGCCAATAGAAAGAGGGGAAGTTCAAAATGCAAATCATGTTGCTTGGATTGCCAGGGGCTGGAAAGGGTACACAGGCTGCCAAAATTCAAGAGCGTTATGGGATTCCCCATATTTCCACTGGCGATATGTTTCGGGCTGCGATAGCTGCAGGCACACCACTGGGGCTTGAAGTTCAAGACTATCTTAATAGTGGAAAATTGGTTCCTGATGAACTAACCATTCGTGTTGTTCGAGATCGTTTAGAACAGCCAGATGCTAAAGATGGTTTTCTATTGGACGGATTTCCTCGTACTTTGCAACAAGCTGACGCGTTGCAAAAACTTCTGTCAGAATTAGAAAGAAACCTGAATGCGGTGCTGTACTTGCATGTCCCGCAAAACATCTTAATGGATCGACTGACAGGTAGGCGCATCTGTCGACAATGCGGCGCAACATATCACTTGGTATTGAATCCGCCTAAGGTGGAAGGTACCTGTGACGTTTGTGGCGGCGAACTTTATCAGCGAGCTGACGATACGCCTGAGGCAGTGAAGACACGTTTAGAACAATATGCTCAGACTGCGCCGCTCGTTGATTACTATCAATCTCAGGGTGTGCTGTATACTTTTGACGGCCTGCTTACGATTGATCATCTGTTTGAGCAGATTGTGAATACCTTAGATAAGCTGCGAAAGTAGGGAACATCGCGTGGGTCATACTCGTGATTTGCCAGAACTCGCCAGCATCGTAGAGCTTTTGCGCGGTCGAGACAGTAAAAAACTTGCCGTTGTGATTGGCCATGACGGTGATCGTTTTGTGTGGGTCGCTGATGGGGATTTGCGCAAGGTTGAAAAACCTAAACGCAAAAACATCCTGCATATTCGTACTCTTGGATCGTACGCAGAGAGAACCAGGCAAACGCTTCAAGAAGGGAAGCAGGTCTCCAACGCCATGTTGCGATATGATTTACGCCGCTATTCAGAAGCAGGACAGGAGGAGAATGAAGTCCATGGCTAAGGATGATGTGATTGAAGTAGAAGGCAAGGTTATCGAGCCCCTACCCAATGCAATGTTTCGTGTTGAGTTAGAGAATGGTCACAAGATACTTGCCCATGTCTCTGGTAAAATACGCATGCATTATATTAAAATTCTGCCTGGCGATCGCGTTACTGTTGAATTATCGCCATATGATTTAAGTCGTGGTAGAATTACCTATCGTTACAAATAATGAAGTCTGGCTTGTAAAGTGATTTTACGTTATCATTTGGCGAGTGAGTTATGACACAGTTTCATAGAAACTGATGATAGAACTCGCGAAACGAGGAGGGGAATTCCATGAAGGTGCGTCCGTCGGTGAAACCGATTTGCGAAAAATGCAAGGTCATCCGCCGCAAGGGCAACGTCATGGTGATTTGTGAAAACCCGAAACACAAACAGCGTCAGGGTTGATTTAGCTTCAATTTTGTATCAACCTTAGCTCTGCTTGATTCATGGATAGCAGCGCGGCTGCCCGATTACGGGGCTGTTTCCATGTTTTCAATATAGAATTTCTCATTGAATCTTGGAGGTGGACGATTGGCATGGCCCGTATTGCAGGTGTTGACTTGCCGCGCGATAAGCGCGTTGAAATTGGCCTGACTTATATTTATGGTATTGGCCGGACAACCTCAAACAAAATTTTGCAGGCTACCGGCATTGATCCTAACCGTCGAGTGAAAGATTTGACGGAGGACGAAGTCGTACAACTGCGTGATTATATTGACAAGAACATTAAAGTTGAAGGCGATCTTCGTCGCGAAATCGCTCTAAACATCAAACGTTTAGTTGAAATTGGATGTTATCGCGGCTATCGTCATCGCCGCGGATTGCCTGTGCGCGGTCAGCGTACAAAGACAAATGCACGTACGCGCAAAGGTCCACGTCGTACCGTTGCAGGTAAGAAGAAGTAAGGAGGAGTGTGACAAATGGCGAAGGTCAAGCAACAACGTAAAGGCGGGCCGGCGCCGCGCACCCGGCGCCGTGACAGAAAAAATGTCGAGGTGGGTGTCGCGCACGTCCGCTCCACATTCAATAACACAATTGTATCCATCACCGATCTTGCAGGTAATGTAATTTCTTGGTCGAGTGCTGGCAATGTTGGATTTAAGGGATCGCGCAAAAGCACACCTTTTGCTGCCCAGATGGCGGCTGAGGCAGCTGCGCGCACAGCAATGGAACATGGCATGAAACAAGTGGAAGTTTCTGTAAAAGGCCCTGGCGCTGGTCGTGAAGCTGCCATTCGTTCGCTTCAAGCTGCTGGTTTAGAGGTAAGTGGTATTCGCGACGTTACGCCAATTCCGCATAATGGTTGCCGTCCACCCAAACGTCGTCGCGTGTAATTTAGAACAAGTCTTACGAAGAACGTATTATGATAGACAGTTATTAAAAAATTATGCATGAATTTGTATAAGCAATTATGGAGGTGTCAAGACTAGAATGGCAAGATACACCGGTCCAGTTTGTCGTCTTTGCCGCCGTGAGGGTATTAAGCTCTACTTGAAAGGTGAGCGGTGTTACAGCGAGAAATGCGGTGTCGACAAGCGCCCGTTTCCGCCTGGACAACACGGTCAGGGACGTAAAAAGTCGTCAGAGTATGGTATGCAATTGCGTGAAAAGCAAAAGGCAAGACGTTTTTATGGTGTTATGGAAAAGCAGTTTGAACGCTATTTTGAAGAAGCAGCACGTCATAGTGGCGTCACAGGTGAGAATTTGCTCGCCATCTTAGAGAGCCGCCTAGACAATGTTGTCCATCGCATTGGGTTGGGGGCTTCTCGTGCTGAAGCTCGCCAAATTGTTCGACATGGACATATTTTGGTAAATGGTCGGCGCGTAGACATCCCATCCTATTTGCTTCGTCCTGGAGATGTTGTCGCTGTTGCAGAAAAGAGTGCGGGTCTTACCCGTATTAAGGAACTGCTTGAAGCTGCAGCCAGCAAAACCATTCCACAGTGGTTGGAATTTGACGCCGAGAAGGCGCAAGCAAAAGTTTTGCGTAAGCCTGTGCGTGATGAAATTGACACACCGGTTGCTGAACAGATGATCGTTGAACATTACTCGAGATAATTAAGTTGATTGGACGGTCAATCTGCAGCGTCGAAGAGGAGGGTATCGGATGATCGAAATGGAGAAGCCCAGCATTCAGACGGTCGAACACAGCCCGACGTATGGCAAGTTTGTCGTAGAGCCGCTTGAGCGGGGTTATGGAACGACACTGGGGAATTCACTGCGTCGCATTCTGCTCTCCTCTATCCCGGGCGCGGCGGTGCGCTCGGTGAAAATAGAGGGAGTTTTGCATGAATTCTCCACAGTGCCTGGTGTGGTTGAGGATACGACCGAAATCATTCTGAATCTGAAGCGCCTCTCGTTAAAGATTCACTCCGACGAGGAAAAATTATTAGTCATCGACGCGAATGAACCGGGCCCTGTGACAGCAGGAGACATTCGAGCAGATTCGGACGTGGATATCATCGATCCTGAAATGCACATTGCCACTTTAACTGAAGGTGGAAGAATTTATGCTGAATTACGTGCAGGACGGGGACGTGGTTACCATCCAGCCAATCGCAATAAGATGGATGAGCAAGAGATAGGAGTCATCCCTATTGACTCTTTGTACTCTCCCATCACTCGGGTGAACTTTACCGTTGAAAATACACGGGTTGGACAAATCACAGACTATGACAAGCTAACGCTGGAAGTGTGGACGGACGGGTCAGTGCAACCGGATGAAGCTGTTTCAATTGCTTCTCGCATTTTGGTTGAGCATCTTTCTCTGTTCACAGGTTTGTCTGATTCGGGGCGCGGTCACGAGCTTGCAGTTGAAAAAGAAGAGAGCACAAATGAGCGAGTCATGGATATGCCCATTGAAGAGCTTGATTTATCGGTGCGTTCTTATAATTGCCTCAAACGAGCTGGTATCAATACGGTAGCGGAACTTTGTGCGCGTTCAGAAGATGAGATGATGAAAGTACGTAATTTGGGTCGCAAGTCATTAGAAGAAGTTATAGAAAAGCTAGAAGCTCTTGGCTTGCATTTGCGTCAAGAAGATTGATCGATTGCAGGTAGATAATGTTTTAACAAATTCATTAGACGAGATCGACAATATAAGATGTGAAGTACTTGTTTTCATTAAACTCGCTGAGTGAAGGAGGGTTTAAGGTGCCATACCGTAAATTAGGGAGAACGTCTTCGGCTCGTAAAGCGCTCTTTCGTTCTCTGGTCACCGATTTGTTCTTGTATGAGCGGATTCAAACAACTGAAGCAAAAGCCAAAGAGTTACGATCGATTGCTGAAAAATTAATTACGCTGGCAAAACGTGGCGACTTGCATGCACGCCGCCAGGTTGCGGCTTATGTTCGTCGAGAATTTCTGAATGAGACAGCAGATCAGGACGCTATTCAAAAGTTGTTTTCTGAATTGGCTCCACGCTTTGCTGATCGCGATGGTGGCTATACGCGCATAACAAAAATTGGCCCAAGACGTGGCGACGCTGCGCCAATGGTTTTGCTGGAATTAGTTCGATAAAATGTTGTCCGGGACAGATAGGATGAATCAGTCAGTTGGTTAACTGTTGCCTATTTGTTTCGGACAAGACTTTTTTCTTGAGATGATACTTGTCCCCGCTTGGGGACAATGATTTTTTAGGTGTGACTGTATGCGAGTGAAACTACTGATTGCCTATGATGGAACGAATTTTCATGGATTTGCACGACAGAATAACTTGCGTACTGTACAGGGTGAGTTGGAAGCCTGTTTATCCAGGGTGACTGCATCACCAGTACTTATTCACGGTTCCGGGAGAACTGATGCAGGTGTTCATGCTCGTCAACAAGTCGTTCATTGGGATCAGGAGCATGGTCCACCAGTTGAAAAATATCCGTACGTATTGCGGCGCATTTTACCGCCCGATCTGATTGCCATTCAAGCAGAAGAAACTACAGATCAGTTTCACTCAAGATTTTCTGCTGTAGGCAAAACCTATCGATATACCTTTCAAACTGCTGCAGTTGCAGATATTTTTACCCATCGTTTTACCTGTCATTCACCAGGTCGTTTGGATTTGCAAAAAATGCGTGAGGCGGCTTGCCATTTGGTAGGTACGCACGATTTTACCAGTTTTTGTGCGGCTTCTACTCCTGTAGAAGATAAGATACGAACGATTTTTGATATCAGTGTGAAGGAATCTGGATCATACGTGTCACTCTTTGTAACTGGAAATGGATTTCTACAAAATATGGTTCGTATCATTGCGGGGACTCTTCTTATGGTTGGGCAAGGTAAATTTACAGAACAACAAGTTATAAAGTCTATTCAAGCATGTGACAGAAGGACTGCTGGATGGACTGCACCGCCGTCTGGTTTGGCGCTTTGGCAGGTTTATTATGAAGAATCGAATTTATGGCTTGCAGTTAAGCAAGGTTTTGAGTAAACTGAGAATTAGTGCATTCTGCCCACTTTAAGCCCCGTTAAAGTGGTTGATTAGCATGAACCGTTTTCGGGAGGGACTCATATGCGAACGACGTACATGGCGAAACCGAACGCTGTGGAACGTAAATGGTTGTTAATAGATGCAACCGGCTGGCGGGTAGGCCGCTTGGCCACAGAAATAGCAAAACTATTGCGCGGCAAACATAAACCTGAGTTTACCCCGCATGTGGATACTGGTGACTTTGTTGTAGTAACAAATGTTGAAAAAGTAGTATTCACAGGTCGTAAGTTACAAAAGAAATTATATCGCCGCCACTCCGGCTATCCTGGTGGACTCAAGGAAGTGCGTGCGGTCGATTTGTTAAAGAAACATCCTGAGCGAGTTCTGTATTTTGCAGTTCGTGGTATGTTGCCACATACATCGCTGGGAAGACAGCAACTGACTAAATTGCGTCTTTACGTGGGTCCGGAGCATCCGCATGCCGCTCAGAAACCGGAACCATATCAACTGACGAAGTGATAAGGAGGGGACTATAGGTGGCTCAATTACAATATTGGGGAACCGGACGTCGTAAGCACTCCGTCGCTCGCGTTCGGTTGATGCCTGGTGATGGTGTGATTCGTATTAATAATCGGGAAATGGACGATTATTTTGGACTAGAAACCTTAAAGCTGATTGTTAAGCAACCCCTGATGCTCACAGATACGCTTGGACGCTATAACGTGATTGCTAACGTTTATGGTGGAGGCATTTCAGGTCAGGCTGGTGCTATTCGTCATGGTATCGCTCGTGCTCTCTTGAGAGTAGATCCAGAATTGCGTCCTGTTCTCAAAAAAGCGGGTATGTTAACTCGTGACGCACGTATGAAGGAACGTAAGAAGTACGGTTTGAAGGCTGCACGCCGTGCTCCTCAATTTTCAAAGCGCTAATCGTAAACATAATCATTCCAACAAAAGAGAGCCAGAGGCTCTCTTTTTTGTCGTTAAAAAAGTTTTATGGCATGTTGAGAAGAAAAATGGGTCACTCTACAAAAGCAAAGATGCTTATAAAGAAAGTGAGTGCGATCCATGCAGTTTAAAAAGTTAGCATGCTGTTTTTTCGGAATGTGGGTTCCATTGTTTTTAGCTCCTCCTTGTGTACAGGCAGCAACGACAGTACAAGCTGATCTGGTGCGTAAATGTATAGTAATTGATGCGGGACATGGAGGCGTAGACAGCGGTGCGCGTTCTCAGCAGGGAGATATGGAGAAAGATATCAATTTGAAAATAGCCGAGTATTTGCGTGATGATTTGCAACAAATCGGTATTTCCGTTGTCATGACGCGTAATCAAGATATGGATTTGGCGACTCAAGAAGATAGAGCGAATAAACACCGGCATCGTGGAGATTTAAGGGGACGTTTGTTACGTGCCAAGAGTGTTCACTATGACGCGTTTGTTTCTATTCATTGTAATGCGGATCCTTCTCCAGTTTGGAGAGGAGCTCATGTGCTTTATAAACAAGGTGATGAAAAAAGTAAGGAGTTGGCTGAAATTATGATGAATGCCATTCGCGAACACCTTTTGCCAACTCAAAGGGATATAAAAGCGAATCAAAGCTTATATCTTTTAAAAAGACTAGATGGTCCAGCTGTTCTGGTTGAGGTTGGATTTATCACCCATCCAGAAGAATTGCGTTTGCTGAAACAGCCACGCTATCAGAAAATCATTGCTTACTCGCTTTATGAAGGATTGATGCGCTATTTTAATTCAGAATCGACGCCATCCCAACGTTCGACTGTTAGTTTTTCTACTCTGCATGGGTAGCATTATAAGTTTTGCCGTCTTCGCTTGGCATCGGGTGATTCATGCTAGTGAACGAGTGGTGCGAACAAATTCTACAAATTTGCCCAAACTGGAAATCACACGCACCTCCCATGCATGGTTTGGGCAACCGGTATATGTTTTAAAAAATGAATCTGCGGAAATACTCCTTCATTTGGTCATAGAGTCATGGAACGGAGACCAATTGCCGATTCTCAGTCAGCCCATATCTATTTCTGCCCTTCCAGGTTCTAAAATCACGTTTGCTCCTCAAAATTTAGCTCCATTTGATTTTCAACCAGGAAAAGCTGTTTACTTCTCGGCTCCTGTACTTTCTCATATGAAAAACAGTCAAATATTTACGATTATGTGGATGGAGAATGGTCTAGAACAATATGAAAATGTGAATGTCTCTTGAGCGATATCTGTGCTAAACTAACAAAAGCGAAGTTATATAAAAGTAGTATAGGGTCTATGGCCTTTTCTCTTTGAATTGTTTGATTCGTCAGTTTTGGGAGGGAATTGATTTGGTAAATCAAGATCAGGTGCTCGATGCGCTCCGCAAAGTAGAAGATCCAGAGGTTCATCGCAGCATCGTGGATTTGGATATGGTACGAAATATTGATATTCGCGGTTCGCATGTTTCACTAGAAATCGTATTGACCATTCGCGGTTGTCCCTTACACACTGTCATTGAGGAGGACGTTCGACGCGCATTGGGGGAAGTTCCGGGAATTAAAACGGTAGACGTAAAAATAGGTCATATGACGGATGAAGAGAGAAAACGGTTTGCAGAGAAAGTTCGCGGTCCACAACAGAATACTGGACAACCACTCTCTGAGCTGTTGTCTGAAAACTCTGGGGTTGTCTTTCTGGCGATTGCATCAGGCAAAGGCGGTGTAGGTAAATCATCAGTTACCGCTAATTTGGCACGTGCTCTTGCGGAAATGGGATATCGAGTAGGTGTAGTAGATGCAGACATTTATGGGTTTAGTCTGCCAGCCATTTTTAACGCCGTCGATAAAAAACCAACTGTCATTGATGAAATGATTCTGCCAGTAGAGGTAGAAGGTATCAAATTAATTTCCATGCACTATTTTGTTCCAGATAACAGCCCGGTTGTCTGGCGTGGACCCATGCTGGGCAAAATGTTGCGTACTTTTTTCTCACAAGTTCATTGGGGAAAATTAGACATTGTATTGCTTGATTTGCCGCCTGGAACAGGAGATATGGCTCTTGATGTGCATACATTACTGCCGCAATGCAAGGAAATTATTGTAACTACACCGCAGTTGGAAGCGGCTGAAGTAGCCGTACGCGCAGGGATTATGGGTGTTCGTACCCATCATGAAATTGTTGGCGTAGTAGAGAATATGGCATATTTTGAATGCCCTGGTTGTGGTGAACGCTATCCAATTTTTGGCGAAGGCGGCGGAGCCAAGGTTGCGGCAGCTCTTCAAACGGAAGTGATTGCCCAAATTCCTATGGCTATTTTGCAATCCGGACAAAAAGCGTTTTTCGGCAAAAATTCATCTCAGGGCCAGGAATATGCGCTCTTGGCAGAAAGAGTAGCGCGTCGTCTTCATTTGCAGGAACAAGAACAGGTTCAAATCTAATACTCTACAAGGATTGTCAGGACTTAGTTTGATTTCATCTGCAACATTTGTATAAAGACTTAGAGAGCTGACCAACCTCTCTTCAATGGAGAGGATTAAATCAGCTCTCTGACGTTTATGTCTATACAAATTTAGCTGCTGCCCGATTCTTGATTGCCTTCTTCACCACCGGAACCACTTTCACCTTCAGCAGAGCCACCACTCGATTGTTGCTGTGATGAATTCCCACTGCCACCTGGGTTCTTCATACTGTCTGAGACAGCTTTTTTCAGGGCATCTTGGAACTTCATGCGAAACGTTGGGTTGTCCATGGCTTGCATCATGACATTCATAATATCCTTGCGGCCTTCTGGAGATTGAAATTGCTCTTCCAAAAAGGTGCTAAAACTTTTTGATTTAAGCAGTACTAACAAATCTTTTTGCGCATCAGGATCGCGTAAAAGTTGTTTCATGGTAGACAACATTTCAGGTTGAGAGGCCTTGGCTAAATCGGATGCAAAAGTTGGATCTTTCATCTGTTCAGAGAGTAGATGCTGAAATTTTTCTGATTGCAAGCTAGCTGTTAATGCTTTACTGACGTCAGCATTGGAGACAGCCAATTGTTGCTTGAAAGTTGGGTCTTTTAGTATATCGTAAAGAGCAGATTTGCCCTCGGGAGAATGTAGAATATCAAGAACCATTTGTTTGGTAGCGCCATAGTCTTGTCCGCCGCTAGCTGCCGAGGCAGAAGACGAATTGTCAGCACCCATGGCGCCTGCGCCACAACCGGCTACGACTGCGGTAGCCATCATCAGAGCTATGGCTGTTGCACGCTTGCTCACAGGCATCCCCCGTTCTCTTGCTTGTTGTCCTCAGTATGTCTAGGAGACCAAGACATTATGCGGTTTGGCAGGACTTCACAGGTTAAGGTAAGATGTGATAGGCAAGCGCCGCCATTTTGATGGACCCTGCAATTTTTAAGATTGAACCTTGGTGGAAACTTTTGCATTGCTGAGCAATTCAGAAACGGTTACAAATTGATAACCTTTGGCTCGTAATTGATGAATAATTTGCGGTAAAGCTACTGTAATCTGTTTGGATGAGTCGCTGGCGTGCATCAGAATGATGTCTCCGGGCACAGCGCGAGAAACTACGCGTTTAACAATGGCTTGTTCACCTGGGTTTTTCCAATCCAATGAATCTGTATTCCATTGAATTACGGTATAGCCCATATCATGTAAAGTTTTCAATACTCTGGGATTAAAATCTCCATTTGGTGTACGAATAAGTTTGGTTTTTACCCCTGTGACTTGTTGGATTGCTTTTTCAGAGAGTGCAACTTGTTCACGTATCCAACTGTTAGGATAATTAGAAAAGTCTTTGTGTAAGTTGCCGTGATTACCAATTTCAAATCCCATAGTTTGGATTCTCTTGGCGATTTTCGGATGACGTAAGGTCCAAGGACCACTTAAGAAAAAGGTTGCTTTTTTGACACCTTCTTTTTGTAAAATGTCAAGAACCGGTTCGGGGACTTTGTTTCCCCAAGAAATATCAAACGTCAGCGCAACCACTTTCTTGTCGGTATCCACTTTATAAATGGCATTTGGCGGTTTGCTGGCAGCCATGACCGTTTGCGGCTTGGCGCCAATCAGTCCAGCAGACAAAAGTACAGCCATACCTATACTTGCCAAAAGGCGAAATGATTTTTTAAACACTCGTTTCACTCCTTATACAAAGTTCTCTACGGGCTATTCTTTATGGATTTTCAGCAATCGACTTCCAGTTTCGGAAATCTGCCTAACGCGAAGTGTGCGCCTCTTTCTTGCCTGCTATGCAGTGTTAAGAAATTCGCTGAATTGAAATTGTATGAAGGAGGAAATCTGCGTGAGAGAAAAGGGTTTAGCGGCAATAGGGCAGCGACCTCAGGGGATTCGTACACTTTTTTTAGCTTCACTTTTATTTTTGCTGCTTGGAGCGTTGTTCGGATTTTATCAACCTAGTTTGGCGAGTCATTTGGCTCAGCCCGTTTTGCATCAGATGAAGCAATCTGTACAATCATTAGAAGGGCATAGTTGGTTTCGTTTTTTTCTGTATATTTTTTTGCACAATACATTTAGTATTGCTATGACTATGCTTTTAGGTGTTGTTTTCGGACTTTTTCCTGCTTGGAACATGTGGTTAAACGGTATGGTCATTGGTTATCTCTTGCATGCAGATGCTCAATTGGGCATACCTGCAGGGAAATTGATTCTCTATGGTTTGGCTCCACATGGGATTTTTGAATTGACTGCTGTATTTTGGGCGTCAGCAGTTGGGTTGCTCAATGGGTGGACGTTGTTAACTTCGCTTTTAAACGCATTCCGAAATGATTCGGTTGTCAACCATCCAGTGTCCCCAGAAATTCGTAAAGAGAGCGTTTGGAAGATAGTGATACGCTATAATTTGCGAGCTTTTCCTTTCATGGTAGGGTTGTTGCTCATTGCAGCGGTCATTGAGTCGACCGTAACCCCCCATTTAATTCAAGTTGGCATAGGCTCGCTACATGTCTCACATGGGTAAACAGGAGGGGAAGTATAAAATGGCTAAATTAAGAATTATTGGAGCACCATCCGACTTCGGACAAGGGCGAAGAGGTGTCGATATGGGGCCAAGCGCTATACGTTATGCAGGTTTGTCGGAAAAACTGGCGCGTCTTGGTCATGATGTGGAAGATTTAGGAAATATTGTGGTGCCTACACCTGAGATGCATACCGTAAAGGATGAGAAGCTGAAATACTTTGATGAAGTGAAGGCGGTATGCGAAAATTTATATCGTGAAGTCAGCCGTGTTATGGAGGAGGACGCCATTCCGATTATTTTAGGTGGCGATCACAGTATTTCCATTGGCAGTTTGGCTGGAATTGCTGCCAGTCGACGCCCTTTTGGGGTCATTTGGTTTGACGCGCACGGAGACATGAATACTCCAGAAACAACACCTTCTGGAAATATTCATGGAATGCCACTCGCCGTCAATCTTGGTCTTGGTCATCCTGAATTAATACATCTTGGTGGTTTCGCTCCCAAGGTTAAACCAGAAAATGTGGTCCTGGTGGGGATTCGCTCCATTGATGAGGATGAGGCCAAACTGATTCGCCAAACTGGCATTCGCGCTTATACGATGGCAGAGATTGATCGTATGGGTATGGCAGCGGTAATGGAAGAAGCCATTCGCATTGCTTCCAACCAAACGGAAGGAATTCATCTCTCACTCGATTTGGATTCGCTCGACCCAACATTCGCCCCAGGAGTAGGTACACCGGTAAATGGGGGTGTCACTTATCGGGAAGGACATCTTGCCATGGAAATTCTAGCTGCTTCTGGGAAGATTCGTTCGGTGGATGTCGTTGAAGTTAATCCTATTCTGGACATTCACAACCAAACGGGGAATATGGCTGTCGAGTTGGTAGAATCTTTGTTCGGTAAGACGGTGATGTAACGGTGTCCATTCTGTTCGCATACCGCCTTCCACCAGGAAGGCGGAGACTCCATTGCTCTATGCAGCGCTTGGGGATTCAATTACCTATGGGTATTCGGCGACAAATCCTAATCATAATTTTGTGTCCTTGATTCATCGAAAAGGTTTTTCGCCCATTCAACCGAATTTGTTTATTTTGGCACGTCCAGGATGGACTTCGAAACAACTGTTAAAATCCATTCTTCGCACGCCTGAAGTGATTTGGGATGAAACGCGCTATGTAACGCTTTGGATTGGCGGGAACGACGCCATACGTGCGATGCCATTTGTGCTTTCTGGAGATTTTGCTCCGTTGCGGCGTGTTGCTGAGCGGCTGCGGGCTAACTTATCCAGTATGATTCAACATATACGTCGACCCAAAATGCAAATCTATGTTGCAAATTTGTATAATCCGTTTCCCAATTCGCATTTGGCGGAAGAAGCCATTCACTTACTCAATGATGCTATCGCTGGCGTTGCAAGGCAAGAAGGTGTCAAGTTGGTCGATATGTATCGTTCATTGCATGGTCGTGAATCGCTGGCCATTGAAGGCTATCGAAGAGGTGTGTTGCAAGATGTGCGCTTGCGGGGGAATCCTATTCATCCTAACGATGACGGACATCGCTGGATTGCTGAGACTTGGTTAAAAGCAATCAGCCCATCGCGTTCGCTTTCCGCTTCCAAACGACAAAAGAAGCAAGGACGGCGGGTGTTGTCAACTCAAAAGTCAACGCATTCATTGAATATCCGGATAGAGAAAACACAGAGGAAAAAAGCGGGATCGGGCAAAAAACTGGCAAGATGATGGGCAGGTGAAGATTTCTCATGGGCGCATGGTTGACCGTGTTGCGCAATTTCAGCTTGCTAAATGTCCTGGATATTGCCATTGTAACTTTTGTACTCTATCGACTCCTCTTGATTGTACGTGGCACGCGTGCGGTTCAGTTGTTAAAAGGTATACTCGTCATTCTCATTGCTACAGCGCTCTCCAGTGCCTTGCATTTACAAGCGCTCAGCTGGCTGTTAAATAAAATTATTACGGTAGGCTTTTTTGCTATTCCGGTTGTCTTTCAGCCAGAACTGCGACGTACTCTTGATCAACTGGGCCGCGGTGGTTTTTTCTCCCTGTCCAATCATCAAGCTTCCGAAGGGATGGCCAGAGCGATTGATGAAATTGCTTTAGCCGCCAGCCAACTTTCCAAAACAAGGACGGGAGCGTTGATTGTTTTGGAACGTAAAACAGGTCTCGGTGAATATGTGGAGACAGGCACATGGATGAATGCACAGATTTCTCATGCGTTATTATTAAATCTCTTTGTGCCTAATACGCCTTTGCATGATGGGGCGGTGATTGTGCGTGGAGAGCAAATCATTGCGGCAGGATGCTTTTTGCCACTCACAGAGAATCGTGAATTGGACAAGCAGTTAGGGACTCGACATCGAGCAGCCATTGGAATAACGGAACAATCGGACGCTGTTTCTGTTGTGGTTTCAGAAGAAACTGGCGGTATCTCTGTTGGGGTGGACGGTAATTTGGTTCGTTTTCTGAGTGAAAATACGCTTCGCCAGTTACTGAGGGATTTATTAATTGCCCGACAGAAACGAAAAATTCCGTCTTTACTTCGGGTTCGCAAGGGTTCGTAGGAGGTATGGAGAATGAATATGGACAAATTTCTCCAAAACAACAATGTCCTGAAGGTGCTGGCTTTTATTATGGCCTGCATTCTCTGGGTGATTGTGCATGCTCCTGCAACACCAACAGGTGCGGCCAGTGTTGTAGAGACCTTTGAAAGACCTATCCATGTGGAATTGAACAAGAGTATGTTGGTGACTTCAGTGAAGCCTAGCACAGTCAAGTTAACGGTGACTGTGAGTGCAATAAACGCTGTTCAGCTCTCCTCCGAAATGCAGGGTGTCGAAGCAACGGTCAACGCTATTGGACTTTCACCAGGTCAACATGTTTTGCATGTTCAATTGCAAGGAATGCCCAATGTTCAGTCTTACAGTGTCGATCCGACTTCAGTAGCTGTTAACTTAGCCAATAAAATGACAGCCACGTTTCCTATACAAGTGAGTTTGGCAAATAACCAAGCCAAAATCGCTAAAATCTCTGTTGCTCCGAAAGAGGCAACCGTTAGCGGTAAAGCACGGGACTTACAGCAAGTTGCTGGTGTAGTAGCCAGGGTAAACGTTACCAACCATACGGATGGCTTATGGACAAATACGGTTCCCTTGGTGGCTGTGAATCAGGAAGGACAGGCTGTGCAGGGGGTTGTCGTAGAACCAGACAGCGCAAAAGTTTCTTTGGCGCTAGCGGGTCTACAAGAACATGTTACTCTTCAGCCAGCGATTGATGGAACTCCTGCAGCAGGCTATGCTGTGGCTGGCATTACCCTACAGCCTTCAGAAGTCAATGTTTACACATGGCCCAACGGATCGAACAAACCTATTTCGTCCTTGCCAGTACCTGTAAATGTCAATCAGTTGGATAGTAACACTTCGAGTAAAGTAGACATTCCAATCCCCAGCGGAGTGCAGTCTATCCAGCCTCAACAAGTCGAGGTCAGCGTGCAGATTGAACCGGCATCCACTAAGAGTTTTCAAAATTTGCCGATCACGATTGAAAACGCGGCGACGAATGAACAAATTATATTCACTGGTAATCCAGCGGTTTCCTTACAGCTTTATGGACCTGTTTCTCTATTGCAAAATTTACAGTCATCTGATATTGGCGTATTTATCAATGCGCAAAATCTCCATCCTGGCGTGCAACAAGTGCCTATACAGGTCAGTGTGCCTCGATATGTGACTGTGGCGAGTCTCTCGCAAACAGACGTTACTATCAACGTGAGAGAAGGGTAGATCACTGGCTTGTTCTTGTGGCAAAATGATTGAGTCTTTGAAAGGGGCGGTCTATGGATGGGGAAATGGTTTGGCACAGATGGTGTAAGAGGTGTGGCCAATCGGGAGTTGACACCGGAACTCGTATTTCAATTAGGGAGAGCGGCAGCCTATACACTGACATCCAGACGTCCGGGCTCGCGCTTTGTCGTTGGTAAAGATACGCGGATTTCTGGAGATATGCTGGAAGCTGCGTTAATCAGCGGTATATTGTCGATGGGCGTCGATGTATTGCGTCTGGGTGTGATTCCAACCCCAGGTGTGGCCTACTTAACACGCCATCTGCGAGCCGATGCGGGTGTGATGATTTCGGCTTCGCACAATCCTGTTGAAGATAATGGAATTAAATTTTTTGGCGGTGACGGTTTTAAACTTCTCGACCATATTGAGTTGGAAATCGAGCGCTTAATGGAACAGGGGCAAGATGATCTACCGCGTCCTGTAGGGGCTCAGGTGGGGCGGCTTTACGATGAACCAGCCACGGGGCGATATTTGGATTTTCTCTCCGAAACGGTACGCCATCGTTTTAAAGGTCTGCACATTGTCATGGACTGTGCCAATGGTGCAGCTTCCTTTCTTGCCCCTGCACTTTTTGAACGTTTAGGTGCGCGCTTAACGGTCATTCACAGTCAACCTGATGGTGTCAATATTAATGTCGGATGCGGCTCGACTCATCCGCATGTTGTACAGCGTATGGTTCTTCAGGAGCGTGCCGATTTGGGATTAACTTTTGATGGTGACGCTGACCGTCTAATCGCTGTTGACCATACGGGACAACTTGTAGATGGTGACTATATCCTGGCGATTTGTGGATTGGCAATGAAAAAACGCGGTGAATTGCGCGACGATACGATTGTGGCAACGGTTATGAGCAATCTTGGCTTTTTAAAAGCGATGAAAGAATCGGGTATACATGTAGAACGTACAGCTGTTGGCGATCGCTATGTGATGGAACGTATGCGCGAGTGTCAAGCTGTACTCGGTGGTGAGCAATCAGGGCACATTATCTTTCTTAATCACACAACAACAGGAGACGGTATGCTGACAGCTTTACAATTGGTTGACGTGATGGTAGAAAGCGGTCAGACGTTGGCCGAACTGCGTAAAGTTATGCAGCGATACCCGCAACTTTTAGAAAACATTCGCGTGACGGATAAAACGGCGTGGAGGACCAACGCGGCTATTCAGCAAGTGATGAAAGTGGAAGAAGAGAGGCTTGGAGAAGACGGGCGTCTGTTGGTTCGTGAATCGGGAACAGAACCGATTGTGCGTGTCATGGCGGAGGGGCCAGATGAACGGGAACTAGAAAATTGTGTTCAGAGAATCGCGGGTGTCATTCGTAGCGAGATCGGCCTGTAAAGACATTTGTCTGTCTAACAAGAGTGGCTTTGCCAGGAACGGTTATCGTATGTCTATATCTTTTAAAGGGGGTGATGTGAGAGTCAAAAATGTTGAAGTACTCATAGTCTGGTCTATCGCCGTGAATCTTTGACACGACGAAGATGGAAGCGCCTGGGCTGCCTCTTCTAAGAGGACAGTTGACGCGGTGGAGGTTGGCGAAAGTTTCGGCGGATGCCTCCCGGTGCTAAGCTGCGCCGCAAGTGAAGTCCGAAAACTGGCAGGTGACTGCGAGCACAAGGACGAGCAAGCTAACGAGGAGGAACAATCGAAGCTTATGTGCGGAATTGTAGGTTACATTGGAGCCAAGCCAGTATTGGATGTTGTTGTCAACGGTTTGCGCAAATTGGAATACCGGGGTTACGATTCGGCTGGCATAGCCATTCTTGAAGATCAGCGCGTGAAAGTTTTAAAATCCGTTGGCAGGCTGAGCAATTTGGAAGACAAGTTAGCCAGCAACACCTTGAATGGACATTTGGCTATTGGCCATACCCGCTGGGCAACGCATGGCAAACCATCGGATGAAAATTCTCATCCCCACCAGGATTGCAGTGGCAGGTTTGCTATTGTGCACAATGGGATTGTCGAAAATTATTTGCCTTTACGAGAAGAATTGCTGGCGGCAGGCCATCAATTCAGTTCCGAGACGGATACAGAAGTGGTAGCTCATCTCATTGAAGAGATGTACAATGGCGATTTGCTCAAGACCATGGTAGCTGTGGGGCAACGCATTCGCGGAGCCTATTCGCTTGTAGTGATATGCAAAGATCATCCGGACGAGTTTATTGCTATGCGTAAATCCAGTCCATTGATTGTGGGTCTTGGTGACGGAGAGAATTTTGTTGCCTCCGATATTCCGGCTGTCCTTGAATATACTCGCGATATCTACGTTCTTGATGATGGAGAGATGGCGATGATTCGACGGGATGGCGTGGAATGTTTCACTCTGGATGGCGATCCGGTTGAAAAAGAGGTTTATAAAGTAACCTGGGATGCTGTATCGGCAGAACGCGGCGGTTACGATCATTTTATGATGAAGGAAATTCACGAACAGCCAAAGGCAATTCGTGATACTTTGACGGGACGCCTCGATGAGACGGCAGGACAGGTGAAACTTCCTGAATTGAAGCTGTCGACTCAAGAAATCAACGAGATCGACCGTATCCATATTGTAGCTTGCGGCACATCATGGCACGCTGGCTTGGTAGGAAAGTCCATGTTGGAAAAGATGACGCGTATTCCGGTAGAAGTAGATATTGCTAGTGAATATCGGTATCGAGATGTACTACACACGTCCAATACGCTCGTGATTGTCATCTCGCAATCTGGGGAGACTGCCGATACGTTGGCGGCGCTGCGGGATTGCAAAAAGAAAGGTTTGCGAGTATTAGCGATTACTAATGTGGTTGGCAGTTCAGTTGCTCGGGAAGCGGACGATGTTCTGATTACTTGGGCTGGTCCTGAAATTGCGGTTGCGTCTACAAAAGCGTACACGACGCAACTGATTGCGCTCTGTTTGCTGTCGATTTACTTTGCACAAGTCAAAGGGTTGATGAGCAGCGATGATGCGCATGATTGGGTAACGCAACTGGCCAATCTTCCCCAGTTGGCTGAGCAGGTTCTGGATACAGCGCCGCAATTGGAGAAATTTGCTGCTGATTGGGTCCATGCGGAAGATACATTCTTTATTGGTAGGGGCCTGGATTTCTCGGTTGCCTTGGAAGGCTCTTTGAAATTGAAGGAGATTTCATATATCCATGCGGAAGCCTATGCGGCTGGCGAATTGAAGCATGGTACTTTGGCTCTCATCACCGATGGAGTGCCGGTCATAGCCATTGCAACCCAACCTCACTTATATGAGAAAACGCTCAGTAATATTAAGGAAGTGAAAGCGCGAGGAGCTTTTGTGCTTGGTATTACTTGGGTAGGGAATGAAGATTTGGCACATTCGGTAGACGAAGTGATTTATCTGCCTCAACAGTGTGCCGAACTCTCCCCAGTGTTGACGGTAATTCCATTGCAATTGTTGGCTTACTATGCTGCTGTTGCGCGTGGTAATGACGTCGATAAACCGCGCAATTTGGCAAAATCAGTTACAGTTGAGTAAGTTGGGATGTAGAAAAGGGTTTGTTGTGGAATTACAAAACAAATGTATCCTGTGACAAAACAATAGTATCCTGTGACAAAACACAGGTATCATGACTGGTTTGATTTGGATGAAGTCTGACGATACTGATCTTCAGTGAAGGAAGGTTTCGCCGCCGTCTATAGTCAGTCATCAACAGCAAGAAGCCATCCTTCTACCCCGAGGGTGGCTTCTTGCTTATTCTCAATGAATTCCCAAGAGGAGATGGTTCGTTGTGCCCCGTGGGAGACGACGTACGAGCCAAAAACCAGTTCCACCAATTGGATCAGGGGCTGCTCACGAACCGTACATAACGGTTAGGGATGTCTCGTCAAAGGGTGTATCTACTCGCACGGTGCATCCCAAAATTTCAGGTATGGCTCAAGAACTATCAGGAATCGAAACGAGCTTGCGCCTTATTTTGGAGTGGTCGGATTCGGTTCGAGAAATAAAGGAACAAGTTGCGCTCGATGTGGACGAGACATTAGCTATCGCAGATGAGCTTGGTATCGAGCATCCCTCCGTTGATGGTAGCCCGAAGGTTATGACTAGCGATTTCGTCGTCGAGATGACAAATAACGAGGTTGTGGTGGTACAAACAAAGAGCTGGACGTTTACCCTCCGGGATGTTGAAAAAATGGAGATCGAACGAGCGTACTGGCTCCGCAGGAACGCTAGGTGGATGTTGGTCACTGATTTACAGATTCCCGACGTGGTCGTTTCAAATGTGCGTGACGTGAGAAAGTATGTGGATCTGACTGACTATCACATTCCTGAAAAACACGTCTCTCGAATACGAAGAGTGGCTGAACCGCTTATCGTTAAAGACATTCCAATGAATGAAGTTGGAGTTATGGTCGATGAGCGACTCGGATATGAATATGGGACAAGCCTGACGGTGTTCAGGCACCTGATTGCAAAAAAAGAATGGATTATCGACATGTTCGAACCCATTGATCCGGGTAGCAGATTAAGAATTTTGTCCATTGCAGGCCGTGGCATGGATAAGGAGGCTTCGGCGGAATGATTGATCTGGCCATAAATACCGTAGTCGAGTGGCTGCCAACACAGGACGGTGAGGAAAGCAATATTTATAGGGTTCTTTGGGTCGATCCATCTCGAAACAAGGCCGTTCTATTTGATATGAAAAACGAAAGGGCCCTCCCTTCCACCATAGACCTTGAGGTACTGACCACAGCTCTTGAGGAAGGATCAGCTCGTCAGATTGAGTATGTTGTCAAGAAAAATCTCCTTCTCGATGACGATGTGTCAAAAGAGGCGCTTGCCCGCAGGGAGTGGGCTTGGGGGATCATTTCCGACATCGTAAAGGATGAGCCGGACATCTATGATGAGCAGTGTCGGGGCGACTGATCAGGAGCGTGGTAGAACAGAAGGGGGTAACGCATCGCACAGTTTATCGGCTTTTACGGCAATACTGGCGTGGCGGCAAGACGATGAATGCTCTTTTCTCGGATCATTGTGTTCGGGTTCAACCTGTCCGGCAATGGACAAGAAAGAATGGACGGAAAAGTCTTCGGGCACGCACCGACCCCGAGAAGACAGGAATTGTAGTCACTCACGAGGTTCAGACGGCATTTCGAAACGCTGTTCGCCTATGGTATCTCAAACAGGATCGCTTACCCCTGACCAAAGTTTACGAGTTGATGCTAGGGAAATACTTTAACAACGGATACATGGAAGTTGACGGCGCATTGACGCCAATCATTAAGCCCGTGGGAGAACGTCCAACACTGCGGCAATTCCGTTATTGGGTGAACAAGGAAATCGATGCTCAAAGAAAGCTGAAGGAGCGCTTTGGAACACGACGATACAACTTGTCACATAGGCCTGTGCTGGGCACTTCGAGTCATAGAGCCGCCGGCCCAGGGCAATACTACCAAATTGACGCCATGATAGCTGATGTCTATTTGGTGCATCGGGTCAACCGTGAATGGTGTATTGGCAAACCTGTTGTCTATGTTGTTCTGGATGTATTTAGCCACTTAATTGCCGGACTCTATGTTGGTCTCGAAGGCCCTAGCTGGCTCGGGGCAATGATGGCCCTCGAAAATGCTTGTTCGGATAAAGTTGAATACTGTGCAAGGCATGGCATAACCATATCCCCTGACGAATGGCCCGCTCACCACTTGCCTGAACACATCACCGCCGACAGGGGCGAAATGCTCGGGAAAAAACCAGAGAATTTTATCAAAACCTTGTGGGTCGATGTTGAAAATCTACCACCGTTTCGGCCGGATTGGAAGGGATTTATCGAACGTCAGTTCAAGACGTTCAATGAAGATTTCATTCATTGGCTTGCCGGTGCGGTTACAGAAAGAAACCTGGAAAGAGGAAAGCGTCATTGGTCTGAAGACGCCCTTTACGACCTAGAGGAGTTTGAGCAGCTACTAATTCACGAGGTGCTCATTTATAACAATTACCGTGAGCTCACGAATTTCCAGCGAGACAGGAATATGATTGCAGATGATGTACCTCCCGTGCCCATTCACTTGTGGAATTGGGGACGCTCTCGTGGATACGGCCATCTACGCTCGATTGAGCGGGATGTTCTTCGGTTGAATTTGCTACCGATGGAAACGGTGACTGTATCAGAGAAGGGCATACCGTTTCACGGTCGGTATTATTCGTGTGACACCGCAATACGGGACAACTGGTTTGTAAGGGACGGCAAGACACGTAAGGTACAAATTCACTACGACCCCCGAGTCGTGGACAAGATATTCCTCCGCCTTGACGGCGGCAGAGCCTATGAGGAATGCACTCTGGTGGATATCTATTCCAGGTATAGGGGGCTGCGTGACGAAGAAGCGTTTGATCTCATCTGCTACGAAAATGGGGTTAAACGGGCTATTCACGATGATTATGGAATCCAGTCGCAAGCATTCCTGCATGCGAAAATAGAGCAGTTGGAGGCCGAAGCAAAGAAAAAGAGAGAGGGTCGTTCAACCCAAAAAGCAAATCGTGCCGAAATGAGAACTCATCGGCAAGAAGAGCGTATGCTCAAGCGTGAAGAGGAAAAGTGGACGGATCTTGCATCGACAGCTCCCAAGCGTAACAAGGTCGTGGAATTCCCGCTGAACAATAGGTCAAGTGAAGCACCGGATTACACTGATCTGATCGGGGACATTCTTGGATTGAACGAGGATGATGAAAAATGAGGCCAGATTCACCCCTCGTGATCGGTACAGTTGAAGAGGCAAAATATACCGATGCATTATTGGAGGACTATCGGGGGAACCCTCTGATTGAGGCCCTTCCCCCGATTTGGTCGCCACGGGATGTGCTTCAGTTTATGACTTCGCTGCCGAATATCAGACCTGAGGAACGAGAGCTAGAACGTCATTTGCGGATTCATTGTGTGATGCGCCTAAACAATTTTGTTCACCCATTAAACAGGCATGTTGAGCTAGAACAACATTTGTCCACAATGATTCGTCGAGGATATGTGTCTCGAAACCCCAAAACTCCAAGTTATGCACGCAGGCTACGTGATGTCGCCCTGAGCATGCAAAACCCGGACATTGCAGAGCTTGAGCGACAAGCCTTTCCGGTAAAGTCATCAACGGCATCTGGCGGTGCGTTGGTGGGTGTTTCAGGGCTAGGAAAAACCACTGCGATTGAACGATTGATCATGCAGTACCCGCAGGTTGTATTGCATCCAGAGTTGGGTCACACCCAGGTTGTGTGGGTGAAACTCGATTGCCCGCACGATGCCTCTCTGAATGCACTTTGTCTGGAATTTTTCGAGGTGTTCGATGAACTATTCGGAACGAACGAAACAGAAAGATTGTCCCATGCAAGGGCTATGAACAAGGACAAGCTATTGCGCCGGATGCGCATCACGGCTGCGGCCAACAGTCTCGGGATATTGATTATAGACGAGATTCAAAATCTCAAACAGGCGAAAAGCGGCGGTAAAGAGCAAATGCTCAATTTTTTCGTTCGTTTGGTGAACAACATTGGCGTGCCCGTACTACTCGTTGGAACTCCAGGTGTTTCAGAGATCCTCCATCACACGTTTCGTAACGGGCGCAGATTTGGTGCCATTCCGGGATGGGAACGACTGATACAAGGCAGCACGGAATGGGAACAATTTCTCAAGAATTTGTGGCGGTTTCAATGGGTTAAAGAGTTCTCCCCCTTGACTGACGAAATTAAACGGGTCATGTTCCACGAGACTCTAGGGATTACGGATTTGGTGGTCAAGCTATTCGCTGTTTCACAGATACGGGCCATTACAACAAAAAAGGAGTCGCTGGATGCCCTGTTTATTGAATCGGTTGCGAAGGAGATCTTTTATAACGTCCGGGCTGCATTAGACGCACTTCGAAGCGGCAGTGAGAAGGAGTTAAGAAACTTTGATGACCTGTATGAACCTATAAAGCTCGCAGATTATGTTGATAAGGCAACGGAACAAATCCAAGTAGATGCGCCTCTTGAAAAGACTCTTGAAGACGAAGTTTTGGACCTGCTGGTTCAGGCGGGAATTCCGGAACCAGTCGCCATACGTGCCGTTCTGAAAACTACCTGTGATGACAAACGGAAATGGCTCCGGGCGGCACTCTTGGAGGCCGAGCAACTGCAAAATACTCACGAGAAACTTGGTCACCCGGCAGGTCCAGGGCCTGAATCTGCGCAAAGCGACAAATCCACTGAACCTAAGCGAAAGCGAAAGTCGCCTTCCATGCAACGAACTCCGATGCTAAAGGCTGGAAAGGCGGGACAGGTTGACAAGAAGACGCCGTACCAAAGCTTGCTTGAGGCCGATTTGATCGGTGATCCAATTGATGTGTTTCTCAAGCCTGAAGTGGAACTACGACGGCGAATTCTTGGCATTTAGTCAAGTGACCTACCTCGCTGGAGCATGGAGTCCATCGATGTATGTTTTCGGGGTCGTGGCAATACTGAAGTGTGAAATCTTGCAGAAAGGGACAGGTTGTCGAAGTTCGCTCGTCTGAATGAATGATGCTGGTTCAGATTCACCCCTACCCTGATGAATTGGTCATCAGTATGGTTGCCCGCTACCACATGTATTCAGGTCGGGCGGGCGTGAAAGAATCTTTGAGAGATGTCTATGGTTTAGATTCTGTTCGTCCGTCTTTGCATTTGCCTTCACATCTTCAGCGGCTGTCCGAAAGCGGATGCTTCGGTGTTTCAGCAAGAACTTTGGTCTATGAGCATACCCTCTTCCCCTACTACGCTCCATTTTTGAAGCCAGAGATGGCTGCCCACGTTATGAATGACATGCTCTCCGATAACAGTCTTGGAGTTCACTTGGAATCAGGGTTGGTCCCAAGCAGGGTGTCAATGCCTACCCGTCTGGTGACATGCCCAGCGTGTATCCACGATGATATTCATACTCATGGCGAGCCGTACTGGCACCGTGCGCATCATTTGCCAGGCGTGATATCGTGTCCCAAACACAAAGTGAAATTATATGACCGGTGTCCCACGTGTGGTATTCCGTTTACGGGCTTGTTCATTCAAGAGTTGCCCTTTCCCGTGGTGGCGTGTCCCAACGGTCATTCTTTGCTAAACACTGAAGGCGAAACACGCCCAGCGACAAATCGAATAGCTATGGATAGCGAATTCATCCTGAATAACACCCCAACCTGGAAATCTCTTGAGGAGCTGCGAGACCGTTACGTAAATGTGCTGTACGCTATGGGCATGGCCACTCCATCGGGCTCCATTAGACAACGAGATCTGTTTGAGCGCTTTATCACATACTTCCCTGCTGAACTTTGGGGTGTAATAGGCGTTGCTCAGCCTGTTCGAGATCAGGAATGTGACTGGCTCCGGGAATTGGTCAGAAAGCCCCGAAAAGCTCTTCATCCGCTCTTTCACATTCTTTTGATGGAGTTTCTGAGCGGTGATGTACCTCGTTTTTTTGAACAGAATCGATTTGAGCCATTCGGTCATGGACCATGGCCGTGTTTGAATAAGGCGGCAACTCACTATATGCAAGACATTGTTCGGGATCTAACGGTGACACGTTGCACTGATACGGGTCGACCGGTTGGTACATTTCGCTGCGAGTGTGGATTCGTTTACTCTCGACGTGGGCCTGATCGAACTGAGAAGGATCGCTTCCGATATGGTCGAATTAAGGAATTTGGTCCCGTATGGGAAGAGAAGCTTCATACGTTAGCTTCCGACGGAAGATGGAGCCTTCGTGGATTGGCACGTGAACTCGGTGTTGATCCGAAGGTCATCACGGCGAGGTTAGAAAAGCAGAATCTCAGTAACGTTGCGCCAAACACGGGTGAGCAAGAAGAACGGGAAAGACGTAGAAGAAGATTTATGGAAACGTTGCGGACGAACCCAAGATGCAGCCGGTCTCGGCTCAAGCAATTGAATTACCGGGATTACCAGTGGCTGTACCGGCATGATCGGGACTGGTTGGACTGCATCTTGCCACGACCGATTGTGAGCGGAGTACGTAGTGAGCGTCGAGTTGATTGGGCACAGCGTGATCGTGAAATGTCAGTGTTTGTTGAACAAATTGCCCAATGCATTCTAAATCAGCCAGGCAAGCCTGTACGGGTCACCGTTGGTCGAATTGGTCGGATCTGCGGAAAGAAGGCGTTGTTGGAAAAGTGTCTGGACAAACTGCCGCTTACGGAACATGTATTGAACAAATATGTGGAGAGTAGAAGCGAATTTTGCAAAAGACGTGTCGATTGGGCTATGGCGGAATTGCTGTGTGAGCGCACTGACGCTGCTCCGTGGCAAATTATTCGGAAAGCCGGATTGCGCACGCCTGTAAGTCAAGAGCTTAATGATTACATTGAGCAGCGCCTGATTGAGGCGGTTGAGCAAAGGGATGATTCGAGAGGTGTGGATGATGCTTCCCGACGGATATCCTGATGAGGCGCTATATAGCATTATTGCGAGATGGCAGATTCGGACGGGAGTGTTTGATCTCCGCTCAACATCGGAGTTGTTGTTTGGGAGAGAATCGAGACGACCCGTGCTTGGTATACAAACAGGTATTGCCGATCTGGTTGAAAAAGGGTCCATGAGTGCCGACGAAATCATCTATCGGCATACGCTTTATCCGTATTACAAGGGATTTCGAAAGTGGCTCAGGATGAACGATATTTTGAACGCACCGCATGCACTCTGGACAGATTTGGAACGGGAACTTCGCTTGGCGTCCTGTCCCCTCTGCATCGTTTCGGACTTCGAAAACTTTGGTGAACCCTATTGGCACCGTATACACCTATTGCCGGGGGTAATGGTCTGTCCCCAGCATAACGTAATGTTGATTACACATTGCCCCATGTGCGGACAGAGTATTGCAGACAGTAAACGGGCCTATCAATTGACACCTACGTACTGTCCAGCCGGGCATTCTCTGTTGAATGAGATAAGAAATTTGAATGAATCCCTTCTGACATTTGCGAAGGACTCACAGTTAGTCTTGTTCTCTGGCTGGAATGGAATAGGTGCCGCCGATTTGCAACAGGTTTACGCTGATGTTTTGACCGAGAGGGTTATCCCCGAGTT
This sequence comes from Alicyclobacillus sp. TC, assembly GCF_016804365.1. NCBI lineage: Bacteria > Bacillati > Bacillota > Bacilli > Caryophanales > Alicyclobacillaceae > Alicyclobacillus > Alicyclobacillus sp. TC. The sequence goes on from NZ_CP044434.1 coordinate 347,990, forward strand.
TGAGGCATATCCATACAAGACGCAACTAAGGGTGCAACGTTCTAGGTTCAACATCGGCAGTTTTCTCAAGAACGAGTTCTACTTTGAGATTCGCAATGAATTGATTAGTCAATTCGGGCAAGAGTTTTTGGATTCGCTTCCATTGAGACCATTTCAGGAAGGTATCGTTCGATACCGGAACCAGAGGTATGAACACAAGAAACACCATTACGATTGGCTCTATCGCATTTCGTTCCGCCCTATCGACGTATATTCCGCACCGATTGCTCACATTGTACTGCTTGGATTTCTGTTCGGAAGTGTGCAGAATTTCTTTGAGATGACCGCAGCTAAACTTGAATTAACAGGAGCAGCCTCAGAGGTTGCGGCGACAATGGAGATTGAATCCAACGAAGGGGACGACTATTACTAAATGGCTCTGGCCATACCGACTTGTCATACACGTGTTTTTGATTCTGGAATGCACCTGAACTCCTGAATGGTACAATTTGGTTGTTTGCTCTAGGTTTGTCAACACAGATTGCACTAAAATTGTGAATCATGAAGGACTGTTCAATTGGCAGACACGCTGATGACGATAGTCTTTGCGGCACTGGGGGATAAAAATTGCCTACGTTGGTCCATAGCACGATTCGATTGGAAGAAAGAAGATTGGATTTGGCTCAAGTTTTCCGATTGGGGAACTTGAAGAGAGCGTGGAAGGAAACGGTTAGGGAGGGACTGCGAAAGCAGGACGTGTCCGATTTGCACGACCATTATGATTTTCATGTTAACAGAGATAAGCTTTTCGAGGTAATGCGCCAACAAGTTCTCAATGGAACATACTTCCCAAAGAAACCCTTCGTAATTCGGGTCGAGAAGAGTGATGGTATCTCTCGTCACCTACAAATCCCTGCTCCTGAGGATGCGGTGATCTTACAGACCCTTGTGGATGCAATTTCTAAAGAGATCCTCGGACATCAGCCTTCTCGAAATTCTTATTTCAGTCGAAGCCACAGCGGTGGTCGCAAGACAATCGAGCATTTAGACGACTCCTTCCCCTATGATTGGCGTCAGTTATGGGCGGATTTCCAGACCCGCATTTGGGAGTTCACATCAGTATACCCATATGTTGTTGTGACCGATGTTGCCAATTTTTTCGACAACGTTTCACTCAGTCAGCTTCGCAATGTCCTTTCTGGATACGGAGCATTCAAAGAGGTGCTGATTGACTTTCTGTTTTTCATGCTTGAGCGTTTTGTCTGGCGGCCTGACTACCTGCCGTTTTCAGGTGTTGGATTGCCCCAAATCAATTTTGACGCTCCTCGACTTTTAGCACACAGCTTTCTATTTGAAGTTGACCGCTACCTGGAAGGTGCCACCTCAGGCGACTTTGTTCGTTGGATGGATGACATCGACTTTGGAGTGGAAAGTGTCGATAAGGGACGTGTCATTCTGCGGCATTTGGATGAGCTACTTCTCACCCGAGGTCTTCGATTGAACTCGGGTAAAACAAAGATACTTTCGGTTGCGGCCGCCAAGGACTATTTTCTACCCAACGAGAACAGGTATTTAACGGTCCTCCAACGGCGCATCCAGCGAAAGCTTGAGCGCTCAGAATCAATCTCCGGTGATGTACTGCTGTTACGTCAAAGGTTCACCATGTTCCTTAAAAAGCCCATGGTAGGAAACTGGGATAAGGTGTATAAGAGATACTTTACAATTGCATCCATTTCAAAACATGTGTTTTTGGAGAAGTACGTTCCACAGCTTCTTGTGGAAAAGCCAAAGCTAAGAGACAGTATTTTTCGATACTACCGAAGCTTGGGACCGAACAAGGCCAGAGTCAAGCACATCTTGGCGTTCATTGGTACCCAATCGGTCACAGAGGACAGTGCCCTCTTTAACGCCGCCAAATTGCTCGTGGACTGGCCGCTGGCAAGGACAGGTAAGGTTCACGATGAGATAGTGATGCTTGCAGAAAACCTGATAATGCGTTCTGAAACGGCCTTTATCGCAGCACTATGGATTCTTGCGAAATATGCGACCAGTGAACAACTTGTCAAGAATTTACTAGCCACGGTGGGTATATGGAGCCAGTCTGCATTCCTCTCAAGGCAGGTCGCTGCGGTCACTCCACGATTGAGAAGCCATAAGGGCACGATCGAGACCTTCTCCAATTTGATGGCCGTTTCCGGACAAACGGATGCTTTGAATGTCGTAAGGAATTTGGACCGAATTCATAACATGAAGTCAGTCTCTAAAGTGGAGATGATGTATCTCCAAGTGGGTCAACGTCACGTGTACCCTTTGGAGAAGTTCCTCATTTTGCTAGAGTTGCTCAATGGGGCTGTCGCCAACACCGTAAAGAAGCAAATTGCAACGACTGTCTGTTCCTTGACGAACGATCCAACATTCACTTATCATCTTCGTCAGTTCATATAGGGTTGAACGATATAAGTCGTCTACTCCTCAAGTCCGTTTTGACGTGGATACTCCATAGATCCACCTCGACTACTTCCCAGATGACGGACTGATCAATAGAAGCGCAGGGATTTGCTGACGAATGATGAATTAGCATATAAGGGAAAATTCCCCTTCCGAATAGCGAGCCTATCAAGGAGAATCCGTATGTCCAACTTCAGAGAAATGGCTAACTTCATCTGGTCTGTCGCCGATTTACTTCGTGGCGATTACAAGCAATCGGACTATGGCAAGGTCATCTTGCCGATGACGGTTCTTCGCCGTCTGGACTCAGTGCTCAAACCAACCAAGTCCCATGTGCTCGCTAAAATGGCGGAAATGGCACGGATGAATGTACACAACCTAGAGCCCGTCCTCAATCGGATAACCGGTTATGAGTTTCACAATACAAGCAAGTTCGACTTCGAATCTTTGCTCGATGACCCGGATCACCTCGCTGCCAACCTGATGGCGTACATCAACGCATTTTCTACCAACGCCAAAGACGTCATGGACTACTTCGAGTTCGGCAAGCAAATCGAGCGGCTGGACCGTTCCAACTTGCTCTATCAGGTCATGCAGAAGTTTGCCGCCATCGATCTTCATCCGGATACCATCGACAACGTGCAAATGGGATACATATTCGAGGAACTCATCCGCAAATTTGCCGAAATATCCAACGAAACAGCCGGTGAACATTTCACACCCCGTGAAGTCATTCGTCTCATGGTCAATCTCCTGTTCAACGAGGATCGGAATCAGGACCTGTCCAAGGAAGGCATTGTTCGGACGATATACGATCCCGCCTGTGGCACCGGCGGCATGCTCTCCGTTTCGGAGGAGTACCTGACGGAACTCAACCGGGACATCATGGTGCGGGTGTTCGGACAGGAACTCAACCCAGAGTCGTATGCGATTTGCAAAGCCGATATGTTGCTGAAGGGGCAGAAGCCATCGCAGATCAAGTTTGGCAACAGCTTTTCCGAGGATGGGTTCGCAGGGCAGACCTTTGATTACATGCTGTCGAATCCGCCCTTTGGCGTGGAGTGGAAGAAGGTCGAGAAGGAGATCAGGGACGAGGCAGAAAAGCTGGGGATGAATGGGCGCTTCGGGGCCGGCTTGCCAAGAATCAGCGACGGCTCACTGTTGTTCTTGCAGCACATGCTTTCGAAGATGAAGCCGGTGTCGCTTGGAGGAAGCCGAATCGCCATTGTTTTTAACGGATCGCCTCTGTTTTCGGGCGGTGCGGAGTCTGGTGAGTCGAACATTCGACGGTGGATTATCGAGAACGACTGGCTGGAGGCCATCGTGGGGCTGCCGGATCAACTGTTCTACAACACAGGTATCTCGACGTACATCTGGGTGCTCACAAACCGCAAATCTCCGGAACGAAGGGGTAAGATTCAGCTCATCAACGCCACGCATCTGTATCAAAAGATGCGCAAGTCCCTCGGCGACAAGCGCAACGAGTTATCAGATGAACACATCGCCGAAATCACTCGCATGCACGGCGAGTTCCGGGAGACGAAGTACAGCAAGATTTTCGACAACGAGGATTTCGGATACCGTCGCATCACGGTGGAGCGGCCGTTACGGTTGAATTTCCTCGTATCGGATGAGCGGATTGCCCGACTGAAGGACGAGAAGGCATTCCAGAACCTCGCCACGTCCAAGAAGAAGGGCGCTGCGGCGGAAGCGGAAATTGCTGACGGCAACCGCCAGCAGGAGATGATTCTGCGTGTCCTCGAAGGCATGCGTTCGGAGATGCTCTACAAGAACCAGGAAGAATTCGTGAAAGTGCTGAAGAAGGTGTTCAAGGCAAACGGCGTGGAGCTGACGGCGCAGATTCAAAAGGCTATTCTGTCAGCGCTGTCGGATCGGGATGAGACCGCCGACATCTGCCGGGATGCGAAGGGGATCCCCGAGCCGGATCCAGAGCAGCGGGACTACGAGAACGTGCCGCTGAAGGAAGACATCCACGAGTATTTCGAGTGGGAAGTGAAGCCGTTCGTGCCGGATGCGTGGATTGATGAGGACAAGACGAAGATCGGGTACGAGATTCCGTTCACGAGGCATTTTTACGAGTACACGCCGATGCGGCCGTTGGAGGATATACAAGCCGAAATTGTTGCCTTGGAGGACGAAATTTCTGAGATCCTCAATGGTCTGTTTGTTCGCTGATGGGAGGCGCTACCATGAATAGAACTGAATTGCCAATCCTTGCGGAAAGCGTTCCTCCAACGTGGAAACTCGAACGATTGAAACACACTGTACACATAGTAGTGGAAAAGGCGACGGGAGCAGATCAATCCTTGCCCTACATCGGAATGGAGCACGTTGAGTCGTGGACCGGTAAGATACTTGGCATGGCTGAAACAATGGACGATAGCATGGCCAACATATGTCGCCCTGGGGATGTTTTGTTCGGCAAACTCCGACCATACCTAGCGAAGGTTGTTATGTCGGAAGGCACTTACAGATGTACTCCAGAGTTTCTTGTCCTTCGTGCATATCGCTATCAACCAACCTTCTTGAGATACCTTTTGCTGTCCAATGCGTTCATCGATTTGGTCAACTCTTCTACCTATGGCGTAAAAATGCCGAGAGCAAGCTGGGATTTTATTGGGGAAATTCGGGTCCCGGTTCCTCCGGCAGATGCTCAGAGAAGCATCTCCTCCTTCCTCGACCATGAAACGGCCAAACTCGACCAACTCGTCGAGAAAAAGCAGCGTCTCATCGAGCTTTTACAGGAAAAACGCCAAGCCCTCATCACCCAGGCGGTAACGAAGGGGCTCGACCCGAATGTACCGATGAAGGATTCGGGGATTCCGTGGTTGGGAGAGGTGCCGGCGCATTGGGAGATTGCAAAAACATCACGAGTGGCGATTTCCATTCAAACAGGCCCGTTTGGTAGTCAGTTACACACTGAAGATTATGTTGATGATGGAATACCTGTTATCAATCCATCCCATTTGGTTGACGGAGATATTGTCCCGGATCCAACTTGTGCTGTATCACCGGTCACGAAGCAAAGACTAATCCGTCATGAACTCATGAGCGGTGATATCGTTTTCGCTCGTAGGGGTGAGATAGGTCGTTGTGCATTGGTGACTGAAGCGGAGCAGGGATTTTTGTGCGGTACGGGGTGCTTCCGTTTACGGCTTGATTCTCAAATAGTTAACCCGGCTTTCGTAGTGCTCTTATTTTCAACTCCATGGATGCGAGACTGGTTATTGATTGAGTCCGTAGGATCGACGATGGACAATTTGAATACGCAGATACTGTCAAGCACACCGTTATTGATTCCGCCCTTGACGGAACAACACCGGATCGTCCAACGAGTATCTGAGATATCTGAAGCTATCAGACAAGCAACAAAGAAGTTGGAGCAGCAAGCGGTACTTTTAAGTGAATACCGCCAAGCCCTCATCACTGCCGCCGTGACCGGCAAAATCGACGTGCGGCAGTATAGCTCTGACCATGCGGAGGTGGTCTCACAGTGAGCGATATTAAACTGTTTCGCACCAAAGGAACGGTTGAGGAGATTCCCGGCACCTCTGTCACAGTCGAAAAATCACTACAGGTACTTTTTGAAAACAATCTTGAAGCCTTGCTTGGTGTTAGAAAGTTGGAATCAGAATACTACACGGGCCCTGTTCATCGGGGCCGGATTGACACGCTCGGTATCGACGAGAACCACACTCCCGTTATTATCGAGTACAAACGTGCTACCAATGAGAACGTGATCAATCAAGGCTTGTATTACCTTGACTGGCTCCTTGATCATAAGGCCGAATTTCAGCTTCTCGTTCAGAAGAAGCTGGATCGGGAGACGGCAGATAGCATTGATTGGACAGCGCCACGTCTTATCTGTATTGCTGGCGACTATACAAAATTTGACCAGTATGCGGTTCAGCAGATCAACCGGCACATCGAGCTCTTGCGATACAAACGCTATGGAGATGACTTGCTTCTGCTCGAGCTCGTGAATGTTCCAAATTCATCCAAGGACTTTGGTTCATCGCCACGGGGAAGTAGCGACAATGTAGACATAGGCGAGGACTGGGTGAAACCAACGGGGCCGTATAAAACCTTCGAAGACAATCTGAACCAAGCTGACTCGAGTCTATACGACCTATACAGCGCACTACGAGATTACATTCTCGCACTGGGCGATGATGTCCAGGTAAAACGTCTGAAATATTACGAAGCATTCAAACGGATTCGAAACATAGCAAGTGTGATCATCCAGCCTCAAGTTCGGAACCTATTGGTCATCGTTCGGGTGGATCCGGATACCGTGACTGTGGAGGAAGGTTTTACACGTAACGTACGAAACATTGGTCATTGGGGCACTGGGGATTTGGAGATTACGCTTCGATCAATGGATGACCTGGAGAAAGCAAAGCCCTTTCTGAATCTTGCCTATGAAAGAAGTTGATCCCATGACCGCCATCCACACAGAGAAGGCGCTGGAAGAGGCGATTGAGTCGCATCTGCTTGCGCACGGCTGGCGCAAGGGCAGTCCGGATGCGTACGACCGGGAGCTCGCTCTGTTCCCAGCCACCTTCCTTGAATTCGTCAAATCGAGTCAGCCGAATGAGTACAACCGTCTCGTTGGCTTTTTTGGCGATAAAACGGACACCGAGCTCATTCGCCGCCTCGTCCAGGTCATCGACCGGGACGGTATGCTGAGGGCCATCCGCAAGGGGTTCGACATCTACGGTGTGCCCATCAAGGCGGCATTCTTCCGGCCGGCAAGCGGCCTCAACCCCGAGATTCTGACCCGGTACGAACAGAACATCCTCACGGTGACTCGCCAGGTGCATTATAGCCTGAAGAATGAGAAGTCGCTTGATATGGTGCTGGCTATCAACGGCCTGCCCGTGATGACGGTGGAGCTGAAGAATCAGTTCACCGGCCAGACCGTGCAGGATGCCATCCGGCAATACAAGCGGGATCGGGATCCTAGAGAGCTACTCTTCCAGTTCAAGAAGCGAAGCCTTGTCCACTTTGCAGTCGATCCGAACGAAGTCTATATGACCACACAGATTGCAGGACCCGACACGGTCTTCCTACCGTTTAACCGTGGCTACAACAATGGTGCCGGCAATCCACCTTCGGATGGGTTTCGCACGGCGTATCTGTGGGAGGAGGTCTGGCAAAAGGACAACTTCATGGACTTGCTTCAGAAGTTCCTTCACCTGCAGGTCGACGAGAAAGTGAAAAACGGCAAGAAGGTCCGCAAGGAGACGATGATCTTCCCTCGCTATCACCAGTGGGATGCGGTGAATAAAATTCTGGCTGACGTGCTGGAGAAGGGCCCCGGTCACAACTATCTCATTCAGCATTCGGCGGGATCGGGGAAGACCAACACCATCTCCTGGCTGGCGCATCGGCTGTCTAACGTACATGGGCCGGACGACAAGCCCATCTTTGATGCGGTTATTGTCATCACGGATCGACTGGTGTTGGACCGGCAGCTCCAGGATGCCATTTACCAGTTCGATCACGTACAGGGTGTCGTACGGCAGATTGACAAGAACTCACGTCAGCTAAAACAAGCTCTGGAGTCAGGGACGGCCAAAATCATCATCTCCACTATCCAGAAATTCGGAGTCATCTCAAAACAGGTCGCAGATCTCTCGCACAAGAACTTCGCCATCATTGTCGATGAGGCGCACAGCTCTCAAAGCGGCAAGGCGGCCGATGCGGTGAAGGAAGTGTTGGCGGCGGGATCGTTGGAAGAGGCGGAGCACATCCAGCGGGATCTGGATGCAAAGGCGAAGGACGTGGAGGACCAGATTGTTGAGGAACTGGCCAAGCGGGGTCGACAGAAGAATCTGAGCTATTTCGCCTTCACAGCCACTCCTAAGGCAAAGACGCTGGAGATGTTCGGTCGCTGGCCCGCACCGGATGCAAAACCTGAGCCGTTCCATCTGTACTCCATGCGCCAGGCGATTGAAGAGGGGTTCATTCTCGATGTGCTCCAAAACTACGTAACGTATAAGGCGTACTACAAGCTGGCCAAAGCCATCGAAGACGATCCGACGCTGGAGGAGAAGCCAGCGAAAAAGGCCATTGCCCGGTTTGCAAGCTTGCACCCGCATAACGTGTCGCAAAAGACGGAGATCATGGTCGAACACTTCCGTCGCATCACTCGCCACAAGATCGGCGGCCGAGCCAAGGCGATGGTGGTCACGAGTTCACGCCTTCATGCGCTGCGCTACAAGCAGGCGTTTGACGAGTATATCAAGCGCAAGGGCTACACGGATGTGGCGACACTGGTGGCGTTTTCCGGCACCGTGATCGACCAGGGCGAGGAGTACACGGAGCCTGGTATCAATGGATTTGGGGAAAAGGAGTTGCCGGATCGGTTTGACTCAGATGATTACCAGGTGCTCATCGTGGCAGACAAGTACCAGACCGGGTTCGACCAACCGCTCCTTCATACCATGTTTGTGGACAAAAAGTTGTCCGGGATCCAGGCGGTGCAAACGCTTTCCAGGCTGAACCGGACGCATAAAGGCAAAATGGATACGTTTGTGCTTGATTTCGTGAACACCCCGGAGGAAATCCAGGCGGCGTTCCAGCCGTACTATGAGGTCACGACGCTCGGCGAACAGACGGACCTGAACCTGATCTTTGACCTGAAAAGCCGTCTCGAGTCCCAAACAGTCATTTGGCCGGATGACGTCGAGGCGGTGGTAGAGGCGTTCTACAAGGGCAAGGATGCGGCGGCGCTGCACAAATACCTTGACCCGGCGGTAGAACGTTACTTGCAGTTGCCGGAGAAGGATCGTGACGAGTTTCGGTCGACGCTCTCGACGTTTGTTCGTATCTACGGGTTCATCACTCAGATTGCGCCGTTTCAGTCGGTTCCTATTCACAAGTTTTACACGTATGGAAGATTGCTGTTGAGAAAGCTCCCGGTGCGAGGACGGGTGGCGCTCGATCTCGATTACGAGGTGGAGATGCAGTATTACAGGCTGGAGGAGAAGTCGAAGGGCCGCATTGAACTAGTCCGGGAAACGCCGGGGGTGGTAGATGGCATCACCGATGCGGGAACGGGTGCATATCGCAAAAAGGAAGCCCCGCTCTCAAGCATCATTGAGGTGCTGAACAAAGCATTCGGAACGGACTTCAAAGAAGCGGATAGGCTTTTCTTTGACCAGTGGAGAGCGGAAGTTGAAAGCGATCCGATGATCATCAAGGCAGCACGCTCCAATACGATGGAGAATTTCCGGTATGCTTTTGAAGAAGTGTTTTTACAGAAAGGCATTGACCGGATGAGCCTTAACGAAGAACTTCTCGCCAGGATATTGAACGACTCTGGAGTGCGTGCTGCGGTCTCTGACTGGATGTTGGGAGAGGTGTACAAGAGCATCAACAACCGTCAGATGCTATGAAATGACAGAAACAGCCTTAATACTGACCTGTTATGGCAACTAATTGTGGTTCTATTAGGTGGATAATCCGCCGCAATGATACAGGCCTGCGAACTTGAATAGGACAAGCATTTGATAAAAGCATAAGGAGCTGCGGCTATGCACAAACTCCGGCTAGACAGTATCCTGATAACGGAGAGACTTGCTAAGGCGTTTGTTGGCGATGTGAAAGCAACCGTCCCTTTCCCTTATAGATCAGGCCCCTCGTTGGTTGGGTTTTTCAATTTCTTCGGATTTCACGCTTCCTATGGAAGCGGTTTTCCTACTCGATGGGTGTATGCTGAGGATTGCATCAAAAAAATAATCGCAGCAGGTAGGCTCAATGAATTTATCGACAAAGCACTATCAATCGAAGAATTGGTTTCACTTGACGGCGGCTCCCTTGCCTCTTCGTTAGAGCTCCGGGCTGATATCACAGCAGCCATAAATGAATATGTGTTTTCGCTGACAGATTATGAAGTAGTTCTTACTGACGATGGAGCAAGGCTACGAAAAAGGGAATCTGTGGCGTCTATAGGAGAAGGTTTTTATGCAAGGGTATATCCTGTCATCGTTGATGGAAAGAAATATGCCAAGAAGCAGTTGAAAGAGGAGTTTTTATCACAGAAAGAAGCAATTCATCGTTTCCGGCGTGAGTTTGAGATAATGGAAAGCCTGAATGATTGCCCGTACACCATTTCAGTCTACAACTTTAATGAGCAAGAACATTCGTTTACCATGGACTTTGCGGAAAAAACTCTTGGCCAATTTGTTACCGAGAACCATCATACAATGACGCTTCAATGGAAGGAGTACCTGTGTGAACAAATCATCCTTGGATTGATGGAGGTTCACAGGACCTCTCTTCTACATAGGGACCTGAGCTATAACAATATTCTCATCGTAAACAACGAGCCAAAATTGGCTGACTTTGGACTTGGAAAAGACGCAACACAGGACTACAGCTTCAAAACACAAACGGAGGCCGGGGTCGGAACACAGCATTTTACGGATCCCAGGCAACTTCTCAACGTAAAGAATGCTTCCGTTCAGACAGACATTTATTCCTTGGGCATGATAATTGACTTTGTGATGTGCGGGAGCATCGTTAGTCATGATCATAAATACAGTGGGCTCGTCAAACGAGCCACTCATCCGGACCTTGAAAAGAGGTACCGAGCTGTCGCAGAGCTATACGATGCGTTCCAATCAATCAAGAATTCGAACTTGGTGTTCGATCCTGTCGCTGAAATCATAAAAATGTGCCAAGAACAAAGCATATCTATGGAGAAGCTGCACGATTACTTTACACGCAAAGATAGAGGGAACACTTTGTTCAATTTGATCCTTAAAGACCGAGGGGCAGCCATAGAGGCACTTGAGATATTCACGTTACAGTACGAATATGAGGCGGATCCTCTCCTGAGGGATATGTTTGCGCAACTCCGTGACGAGCGATTGGTGTTTGCAGATTATGACAATTTTGGCTACACAGCAATGAACACTTTACTTAACTTGTCCAACAATATGGAGGCAATGCAAACGTGCGCTGATATAATCGACTATTGCGCAGATGTAGTTAATCGGTTCAACATACAGAAGTTAAGAAAGGAACAGAGAAACAACCCAAATATTCCTTACGAAATTCGAATGAGGTGGCTTTCATAGTAACCACATTGAGGTACGCCTCTGATGCCACCATGATTGTTGTGGAGATTCCTCAACCAATGTGTTGATAAGATAACAAAGTTTCGTGGGGTATTCATGATACTTTTGTTTTGTAACGCAAATTTGGCGTTTCTAAGTGTCAAACGGCTTTATGATACTTTTGTTTTGTAATTGTCAGACTTCTCTACATCCGATTTTCCCTGTTGTTGCGGGATCCCCATGATACATTTGTTTTGTAATTGCACATTTGTATCTTCGCAAAATCAAATCCTTCCCCAGTAAAATAAGTTGTTCCCTACAGCACGGGTGGATTCGGGTCAAAAGCCTAAATTCGCCCGTTTTTTAATGCCTGAGAGCGCAAGGCGGGGGAAACTCAGAGTAAAATTTTGAGGGGGATCAGACGCGAAAAAGCCCGAAATATCAAGGATTCCTGAACCATGCCCGATCAAAAATGCGAAAAAATAATTGACCAAATCTGTCCTCCCTTGACCCTCAAGCCCTGCTCTTCGCCCTCGCGACAGCGAACAACTTCATTTTACGCAGAATCGATGAATCTGGAAAAATCAAGGAGAAAAACGGGTGAGAAAAGGCGTGATCTACGGAAGAAATTCATTTGACGGTAGAAACTGGGTTGGAGTGAGGAAGAGTCGAGAAAAGTCAGGCGGGGCAAGGGATGAGGCAGGGTTGAGGCGGGAAATGGCGAGGGAAGAATTTGATTTGACGGTTACATAGTACAGGGAGCTAAATTTGATCTCAGGAGTCGTAGGTTCGATTCGAAGGGGAATAGGGGGCAGGGCGAGAATATTTCAGTACAGGTTTCTCTGTGACGAGCATTATTGTCTTTCTCCGACTTTCGACATCATCGTCGAAGTGATCAGATGTCTTGTGATAATCACCGTCATCACAAACTGAAACATAAGATACAGGTCATTGAAACAATTCCTGATCCCGCGTTGGCTTGATAACTGAGAAGTGGTGAATGGGCGGGGAGGTTCGAGAAACTTACCGTTGAGGAAAATGTGGTAGGCTAAACAGGGAACAAACAATCCCGAACCGACAAACGAGTTAGCTGATGCTGTCGATTGATGTATCTGAGGTGAATTGCGTGCGCGAAAGTGAATTGAAGTTCATTCTTGAGTCTTATTCATGGAAGAAGACCGATACAGCATTTCATCTACTACAGCAAGTCGAAAACGATACATATGTTGTTGATACTTCAAATGAAAAGTACGTTGTAAGGCGCTATAGACAAGGTAGATATTCCGCTGATGAGGTTCGTGCCGAACTTGAATGGATGGATGTGCTGGGTGATTTTATTGCCGTGCCCAAAGTTGTCAGGAACACAGACCATGATATAGTTTCCCGCTTGGTAAGTGGGAACAATGAACTCCTTTATGCAGTGTTTGAATTTGTTGAAGGTAAGGAGGTTGAGAATCCCGCATCTGATGATTACTATAACCTCGGTCGTTTAATGAGAAAAATGCATACAAGCGCAGAGACCGTGTTCAACCAAGTGACAAATACTTGGCAGGGTTGGAATCGTCCAAAATATGACTTAGAGCAAACTGTTGAAATCCCTTTGCGTAATTTATTGGATTTCGACGCGTTATCTGACGATGACAAAAGGCGATGTACCGACATTGCTCATGAACTCCGAAGAAGATTTGAAGCTCTCGATTCATATGGAAAGTTTATTCATGCTGACCTACACTTCGGGAACATCTTGGTTACGCCAAATCGGTGGTACTGCCTTGACTTCGACGAATGTGGCTTTGGTCACCGAGCAATAGATATTGGTGTTGTACGGCTACATCTCAAAAATAAGGACAAATCTGAAGAACACTGGGCAAATTTCGCAAACGGATACGCAGTTGAGTTTAGCCGTGAGGAAATTTCTTTAGGTACAGCCGTTCGGATATTCTATATGGCTGGGAAGATCCCTAAACGTCAAGACATAGTAGATTTACGACATGAACCAGACGCACGCATTCGAAGGTACTTGGGGTGGATTGAGTCAGAAATTTCTTAGACGTAGTTAGATTCCCGTAGGAAGGGGCAAAAAAATCAGGAGATAGGTCTGCTCAGAGAAATGGAATTTTTGACAAACGACTGATTTGAGCAAGGCTGGAAAATGCTGAAAAGCATACATGAGGAAGGGGGGGAGCGGACGATTGCATCCTTGCAGGACATTGTGCCCGATTCGGGGGAGTATATCATTGAGTTTGCCTATGGAGCATCTATAGCCGTTCTGGACTCAACTTGAAACAGCGACAATTGCTTACGATAGCCTGTCTAACCACGCAAGGGGATTGTGAGCCATAACTGTCCGTGCACATCAAGACAGGATTGAATGTGGGGTTGACGCAGATCGAGATCATCGGGACAATCTTGCACTGCATTCCGTATGTGGGCTTTCCAAGAGTAATGAATGCCATGACGATTGCGAAAAGGTGTTCAGTCAGCGGTGAGTCATGAAAACGCCCCTGGGAATTCCAAGCGGCATCCACTGTTCGTGTTTTAGTGAAAGTCCACGCCAATCTGCCGACCCATCTGTTTCTGACTCTTCGGAATCCTGACTTCCAGAATGCCATTCTTATACGACGCTTTCGCCCCCGTATCATCTACCGTCGTTGGTAAAGGTGCAGTGCGCGAGAATTATCTGTAATATAGTTCCATTCGATGTACGTTTTCGTCCTTTTGCTCGCCTATTCGTTCAATTTTGCCGCTGAGGTGAAGATGATTATCATGAGCAGTGATATTCACGTCTTCCTTCTTCTTCAGCCCAAGGATTTCGGCTGTCACAATCACTTCGTTTTGGGTTTCGCGAACATCACAGCGGAACCCGTGGCTTGTTTGCAAAGTGGCTGTCGAACCAGTCATCATCGAACAGTCGGGGGAATGATGGAAACCAGTCGGAAGCGCGTCGGGTGACATTGAACGGATCATAAGGGACTAAGGGCATTGTTGACTACACCTCCAAGTCGAAATGTCCGTCATTATGATTTGCTGTAGAACGGGAAAATTGCATCGACCTGAATCTGCACGCAGAAAATTGTCATGAATATCCGCTTTCAAACCCGTCTGCGGCATTTCGAAAATGTCGCGTTGTATCGCATGTAACATCTTTTAAATAGACGAATCCAAAGACTCCGTTCCTAATTGACTTTCCTTATGATATGTCTCAAACAGAACGAATCCAGTTTGCAATGTCCTCTATCACTTGTTCATCTAAATGTTGTGCCACACGATACTCCTTTTTCGCTTTGCGAATCTCACCGTAAACAGCAGGCATAAACAGGTGATTCAGGTTTGGGTAAAGTTTGCATATCACGTTTGGTTTATCGCCAAGCAGTTTTTGATAACCACCAAAGTCCTTTTCGATGGATATTTGAAAATCCTTCTCGCCCTGCAAAATCAGCACGGGTTTTTCTAATGTCTTGAGATAATCAGTGGACGGATGTTCCTCCATTTCTTTGAAGTAGTATGCCCTAGTATATTTGCCGAACAGTTTCGTGGATTTCGCTTCTTCGTCGCTGAGGTTATTGATGTTGCCAAACTTGGCGGACAATGCGGCGATCTGTTTCTTTGCAATCACTTTTAAAAGCCCGTTTAAAGAGTTCAGGACATCGTTGTTTTGATCCATCAAGATTTCTTCCAATTTGCGCGGAGAACCAGCCATGATGATGATTCCTGCGAACCGTCCGCCTTTTGCATCGATTCGAGGTGCCAGCATTCCGCCTAAACTGTGACCAATCACAAACACTTTGTTCGGATCGATCCTCATATCGTTGCGTAAGAAATCAGCTGCCAGGATGGCATCTTCGATGGTTTCCTCCTTTACCGAGATGCCAACGTCATCTTTCATTTGTTTGCCGTACACGAAGGTTCTCTTGTCATAACGCAACACCGCAATCCCTTTTTCCGACAGACCTTCAGCGAGGTCTCGAAAAGGGGAATTGTTCCCGAACTTCTCATCCATATTGCTCGGACCAGACCCGTGAACCAATACAACAGCAGGAAACAATCCACTTGCTTCATCAGGGATGGTTAATGTACCGTCCATGCGAAAAAATAATTGACCAAATCTGTCCTCCCTGTATCCTCAAGCCCTACCTTTCCCCCTCGCGCCAGCGAAAAACTTCATTTTACGCAGAATCGATGAATCTGGAAAAATTACGGAGAAATACGGGTGGGAAAAGGCGTGATCTACGGAAGAAATTCATTTGACGATTACACTGTGTCCTTAGGGACTAGCAACCGGTTGAAATTCTTGACGATGAAGAATGTATGGGGGACGATCTAGTCTGTAATCTGCTTTACGGTTGTCTTTGTTGGGTTTATGCTACGATGGACCATATAGCCACTTCGTTGTACTTGTGTATGTATATCCGAGTTATTTACTCGTTGCGTTAGAGAGCAAGTTCCATAGTCCTAAGGTGTGGAATTGCCCGTACGTATTTCGGGGAAGAAACTTTGTTTTGTCAGAGATATTCCGATTCCCGTACTGAGGACTTAAACGAGGAGTGGTCTGGATGATTGAAGCGGTTGTGTTTGACGCATACGGAACTTTATTCGATGTTCATTCTGTAATCGATTCATGTAACAAAATCTTTCCAGAACAAGGGGAACAAATCAGCCAAGTCTGGCGACAAAAACAATTGGAATACACATGGCTTCGGGCGTTGATGAAGCGCTATGCGAACTTTGAAGATGTCAATCGAGATTCTCTGCGCTTTGCACTCAATTACCTTAAACTGGCGTACGATGAAGGAATCATCGAGACGTTAGTCAGTGCTTATCTGACATTACAGCACTATCCCGAGGTTGAACAGGCATTGCAGGCATTTCTTCCACGGAGGCTTTTCATCTTGTCCAATGGAACAGAAAGTATGCTCCAGGCTGTTGTTCGACATGCTGGATTAGAGACATATTTCTACGATGTTCTCAGTGTTGACCCTCAACAGACATACAAGCCGGATCCGCAGGTATATCAATTGGCAGTGTCGATACTTGACATTCCGAAGAAAAACATTCTGTTTGTTTCATCAAACGGTTGGGATGTCGCTGGTTCAAAGGAATTCGGATTCACTGTAGGCTGGATCAATAGACAAAACAAGACGATTGAGGAGCTTGGGGTGCGCCCGGATTACATTGTTAATAATTTGCTGGATCTGGCGAAGATCATTTCAAACACATAGTCGAGGCAATAGTAAACATCGAAGGAGCTGCTTGAACACTGCTTATATGTTTCTTGGTTCCGATTAAGTGCGATTGTTGAATTTTTGAATCTGTTGTGTATGCGTCCGTTGGATGGGTTATATAAGGCTTAAATCAGGAGGTTCACCAAAAGCTGAAATCACGATTGCAACGGTGGAAAAGCATCAGACGGTTCTCAGAGCCATGTTGCGGCCATTGGAATACATCGATACTGCAGGATCAATTAATTGCTTTGTGAAGTAGATTTCAGACTGACAAAAAATTAGTACTGTACAATACGGTAGTGGAATGTTCGACCCCAACGCATGCCACCGTAGTCTTGACAGGATGAGGTGCCCATTAGCCATGACTTATTATGGCCTCAACATACAGCGCCTCGTGGCGCACCGATTCGTTGTGTCCACTATTTCAGCCGAGCACCAACATTAGGCGGAGGATTATCCCAAAAAGATAGAGTGGTAGAAGAGCAGGGAAAAGATTGGGATAATAGAAGGGATTCGAAACTTGAAAGGTACTTTCGCGCCTGAAGGGGTGACTTCGCTTGTATCATGTCCTTACAGACCAGGACGTTGAGAAGCTTGTCTCAATGAAGTTGATTGTGAGCGCAATTGAACGCACCTATGAGGAGCAGGCAAACGGAACACTTGTTGCGCCTCCTCGATTTCGGCTGGAAACGGAACAGGGGGACTTGGTGTTTACTACGGGTGCCGCAACTGCCTTGGAAAAGGTCATCGGGTTCCGCGTGTATGATACCTACGCGAACGATTTGGATGGGCATCAGCAATTGGTGTGCGTGTTTGATTCAGATACAGGGGTGTTTAAGGGTATCGTGATTGGGAATCTGCTTGGTGCTGTTCGTACTGGGGCAATCGGTGGAGTCGCAATCAAAGCCATGGCTCGAACGGATGCCGAACACGTTGCGGTGATTGGTACAGGCATGCAGGCGCGGACACAGTTGGAGGCGGCTGTTACTGTCAGGGATGTTAAGCAGGTTCGAGTCTTCAGTCGCAATCCAGAAAACAGAGACATATTTGCGACTGAAATGATAAAGAAGCTGGATGTCGAGGTTATAGCCGTTGATTCCCCGAAAAGTTGCCTACAGGGAGCCGATATCGTTATTTGCGCCACCAATAGCGGTACGCCAGTTTTCGATGCGGAATGGCTTGAACCAGGAGTACATATCAATACCGTTGGTCCCAAGTCAGTCAAGCGACATGAGGTTCCAATGGAATTGGGAGTACGTAGTTCGGTGATTGCGACCGATTCTCTGGAGCAACTCAAAGCCTATCCAACACCACATTTTCTGGTCGGGACACCCGATGAAGAACGGATCATACAGCTAAGTGACGTTGTTACAGGGAAAATTCCTGCGAGAAAGGGTCAAGATGATATAACCCTGTTTTGTTCCGTGGGTCTGGCAGGGACAGAAGTGGTTGTCGCGAATGAAATCATGAAAGCGGCAGTGGGTCAAGCATAATGACTAACTGGGTTTAGGGGATGTGTGATGAGACGAGTCGAGGTAACGCCCTACAACGAGCAATGGGTTCAGATGTACGAAGAAGAAGCGGAAAAACTGCGCCGCATCTTTGGAAGGCAATTGATCGCCATTCATCACATTGGAAGCACAGCGGCTCCAGGTTTAGATGCCAAACCAATCATCGACATCATGCCAGTGGTACGTGACAGCCATGACATTGATTCATACATCCAAGGCAAGGAAACATTGGTCAAGGAGATTGAACAACGGGCGTTGGAATGGCATTGGAAGAACCATATAAGTTGAAGAAAACGAATGAACGCTTCTTATGGTAGTCTTGCATAAATAACGGGTTGTTTTACTGAGGAGTAACTCATATGCGCGTTGGACATGAGAAAACGTATCCTGATTGCCCGGTAATAGTGAGAATAGTGGAGGTTGGCGGACTTACAAAATCCGAGCTTATACACAAATTAAGACAGCAATCCGTCTTAATGAATGAATATGCAGAGAGACTATTTGCCGACGATAGATTTACGACCTCTGATACCACGTACATTTTGCAGACTATTGAGCTAACCGTTGCTGACCTTGGCTTTCCTGATGGAGCTACTATTGATCAAATCTTTAAAAGAGCGAACGATCTTGGTTTGCAATTATGTCCGCTTGAGTTGGGACCTCACTTACGACTGGTGTATCTCGACCAGCCTGAAGGTTCTTTGGGGCATCCTTTACAGACAAATCAAGCTCCATACGGGTCTATCACCATAGCTTCCGATATACTGACTGAAGACGTTGACTTTCCAAAGGGATTTTATCTTAGACGAATGAACGGAGTGTTGTGGCTACGCGGATACCGTGCTGACCATCTACACGTGTGGAATCCTGATGATCATTTTATCTTTTGTCAATCAAAAGAGTCACTAGGGAAATGATCCAGGGAAAGTGTGATCTCATCGCAGTGGTCAAGATTCCAGATAATGCAGTATATACGCGTATATCATGTACATCATTTTACTTCGGCGTGTTTTCCGAAAATATCGTGTATCACAAAAATTTTCCAAGCATTAGTGCAGTATTCATTTGGAACGCAGGATAAGGACATAAAGGATAAGTTCGACCAATTTGAGGATTAGCGTAATTCCTTGTTAGGTATCTTTGAGAAACTTAAAAAAGCATATAAGGAGTGCATCAGATCGTCTGCTATCATTCGGGAATATCCAAGCGGGAGACTACAATGCATATTCCATATTAAAGTACATTTTACGTCCCTGGGTGGTTGAACAAAGTTGAAAGTTTAGTACAAGGGAGACAATCCACTATCCCTCTGAACCCGCCGTCCCTGTTCTATGTGTTCGCAAAATTAAATCTCTCCTCAGCAAAATAATTTGTTCCCTACAGCACGGGTAAATTCGGGTCAAAAGCCTGCTTTCCCTCTCGCGCCAGCGAACAACTTCATTTTACGCAAAATCGATGAATTTGGAAAAATTAAGGAGAAGCGGGGCATTGATTTGACGCTTACATGAGTATCAAAACTTCTTCGTAATAGACGGGAGAAATTGATACTACTAACATAGATAGTGTGGAATAATTTCTCTAAATGGAATTTATTGCAACCCCAGGAGGTGTTCAATGAGACACGTCAGCGTTGAGGAATGGAAAAAGCAATTCGATGATGCTCTGATTCAAAGGTCAGTTAGAGGAATGATCCATGCACTGCAATCCCAATCCACTACCCACGCAGGCACAGCAAGAGCACAGGTAAAACGTACTGCTATCTATACCATTGAAAGATATTTTCAATCCGAACTTGACACCCTCTTTCAAATAGCAATAGAGTTGTGTAAAAGTAAAAATTCGACTGCGGAAGAAATAGGTTCGCAATTGTTAGTCCCCTGTTATCATTTGGATCCATGCAAAGTAGAGCATGTATTGCAGGACTTAGCAGACAGTCCAAACTGGGAAGTTCGAGAATGGGTTGCAGACGCTTGTGGCTCGATTCTCGTGACTCATTTTGAAAATTTCTATCCCTCCATCCACTCGTGGGCAAAAAATGAATCTGAAAATGTGCGCAGGGCAGTGGTTCTGGCACTGATGTACGCAGGGAAGAGTCGAAATCCTCAGTTTTCAAATCGGATATTGTACATCTTGGAACTGCTTCTCTCTGATCGTTCAACATACGTTAAAGAAAATCTTGGTCCATTTGCGATTGGCAGTGCACTCATTAAATACTATCCAGATGAAGTGCTTGCTTGGTTGAGGCGATGTGTTTTGTCAAACGATGAGCAGGTCAGATGGAATGTTGCCATGGTATTTCATGCAGCAGTTGGTGCTCATTATGCTCTAGAGGCGAAAGATATCATAGACATCCTTCTGAAGGATGAACGGCCCTACGTGCAAGGAGCGGTGAACAAGGCATTAAAGAATATTCGCAAAAGATGTCCAGAATATTTTGAGCCCTTTTCCTCATGAACAAGTTGATCGTGCAGGTAATGACGGAGATTGGATACTATTGGATCAAGCGACAATAAACAATTTTCAGCATAAGGGGTAGATACTTGAACCATCCTATAAACCATGTGAAGACTTTTGTTTTATCTTCATAATCCGCGTTAAATGGGAGGTGGGTTTTGCGGATGAAATATAAACCTTTCTGGTTGTTAAGCGGTATAGCGGGATTCATCTATTGCACCCTCATTGGATGTGGAACAGAAAACCATACGACGTCAGTCAAGAATATGCATACGCACAGTTCAGTAAGCCATCCAAACGCATCACATGCTACCAAGTCAAAGACAGATTCATTTCCAACGACAACCCCATCTAAATCAGTTCAGACACCACAAGTGCCTCATTTCACCTCGATAAACATGGTTAACGATCAAATCGGTTGGGCTACGGGGCGAAATACCGTATGGTACACGAAGGATGGAGGATTAAGTTGGAAAGCAGTGACTCCACCAGGCTTTCAGTCAGCACCATTCCTCCAAATGTCGATGAACGCGATCGGCAATCAAATGGCTTGGATAGCCGCAAGTAACGGTAAGTCGATTGCTTCTCCGCTATCCATTTATTACACGGCCAATGCAGGACAGTCTTGGGTGAAACAAAAAATTCAAGCGACTGGATATCCTATGAGCCTACATTTTCTCGATCCGGATCAAGGCTGGATAGCTTTATTTCATGGTGCGGCAGCAGGTAGTGAAGGAGAAACCATCTATCACACCTATAACGGTGGAATGACTTGGCACACCATTGCTCAAACCAATCAAGTGAAGGGAGGAAATTTACCGTTTGTAGGCGATAAGACAGGTGTCAGCTTTGTAAACGCTAAGGTTGGTTGGGTAACAGGTTTTACGGCATTAAGTGGACATATTTATTTTTACCGAACTACGGACGGCGGATATCATTGGTCTTTGCAAATTTTACATGTACCGAATACTTTTCAAAATGAACAATTTACTTCCTTTCCACCGATTTTTTTTGGTCAACAAAAGGGTATCTTGCCAGTGAGTTATGGTATGGGTTTGCTCGTTTATCGAACAAATGATGGAGGCAATACGTGGACTTCTGAACAAGCCGTACAAAGTACGGTGCCCAATCAAACCATTCAAGCGTGGAGTTTTCCTAATATGAAGGATGGATTTGTTATAGACGGTAAACAAATTTTGACCACGTCGGATGGTGGGCAAACATGGAACTCATTTACACCTAATATGACTTTAAAAAACGTCATGGATATGCAATTCGTTTCCTCAACGCACGGCTGGATAGTGATGAATACAGGAACTTTATTTTATACAACCGATGGAGGACATTTTTGGAACCAAGTCAAATAAGTATAGAAGGATAATGTGATTTTGGGAGAAATGGTCCATGTTCGTGGATAATAAAGTTCAAGATTTCATTCTGAGATGCTATAACGAACTAGGGAAGAGTAGAGAAGAGACAGAATATCGATTGAACGAGATCAAAAAAAGTTTGCAGAGTTTTGGGACGTTTGAGTTTACCTATGAAGAACTGGAACATGGAGCACGCATGGCCTGGAGGAATAGCAATCGATGTATTGGGAGATTGTTCTGGAAGTCTCTAAAAGTTTTTGATGAAAGAAATCTTCATAGTGTGGATCAAATAGCGTTTGCTCTATTTCGTCACATTCAATATGCTTCAAATGAAGGGAAAATTCGTCCAACCATAACCATATTTCATCAGGACATTCGTATTTGGAATCATCAATTGATTCGTTATGCTGGGTATGAAACAGAGCATGGTATCATTGGAGATTCGCATTCTGTTAAATTTACGCGTATTTGTCAACAGCTTGGATGGGTAGGAAAAGGCACAGCCTATGATATATTGCCGATTGTCATTCAAGTCCAAAACGAGGCGCCCGTATGGTATTCTATTCCAGAAGATATCATTCTTGAAATTCCGATTCGCCACCCAGAATTTCCTCTTTTTGATGAATTACATCTTCAATGGTATGCAGTGCCAATTCTATCTGATATGGCCCTAGAAATAGGGGAATTCGTTTTCCTGCTGCTCCATTCAATGGTTGGTATATGGAAACAGAGATTGGTGCTCGTAACTTAGCAGATACAAAACGTTACAATATACTTCCCAAGGTTGCCTCTATTATGGGATTGGATACAAAAAACGATGCTAGTTTATGGAAAGATAAAGCCCTGATAGAGTTAAATATTGCAGTATTACATTCCTACAAAAATCACGGTGTGACCATTATTGATCATCATACTGCGGCTAAACAGTTTGAACGTTTTGAGCAAATCGAAGCTGATGCAGGCCGTAAAGTTACTGGAGATTGGACATGGTTAATTCCACCCGTTTCTCCTGCAACCACTCACATTTTCCACAGTCAATATGATAACACCCTTTTATCCCCCAACTATTTCCATCAAACTTCCCCGTATTCATTATGGTCAAATACGAATATGTGCCTATCTTGACTCACGAGATCGGGCATATACCACTACCTGTAGAAGCTCAGCAAACATATTTTGGAGCATGTCACAAGTGAAGGGAGTGAACCGCATGTACGGAACATTTGGTGGATACACTCGTTGGGCGGTCGTGTTCCTTATCATCTTTGTCCTGTTCTTCTTACTTGTTCCGGCTTATGGCGCAGGAGCAGCTTATTAAGAAGAGCAACGATGCAAATCTAACGGATAGGAAATTTAAAGGAGGATTTTGACTTATGTACGATGGCGGCGTATTTGGTGGATATACTCGTTGGGCAGTTGTATTCCTCATCATCTTCGTACTCTTCATCCTGCTCGTTCCAGCTGTAACAACAACCTGCACAACCACCCCTGTTTATTGATTTAGTGCGGGTCCCTCTGGCTGCGTCTGTGGCGTTTACGCCCTTACGTAGCCAGTTTTTATTTGGGCTTTATGGATGGAACGAAGACCCTAAAGAGGATTCCGTGGATATCTTCATAAGAATGACAAGTTTCAGTCATTCGCCGACAGCAAATTACCTGCTATGGAATACGTTGTTTGTGTCTGTTGCAGGAGGTGTCTGGATTGTCTGTCTTTTTCTCACCGGAATTTACAATGCTTTCATCTGTACTGGAAAATTCCATTCAACAGCTTCTCGATTCACAAATGTCAGATGGCAGTTGGAAGGATTGTTTTGATACCGGTTGTATGCCAGATGCCCAGACTGCCATCAGTTTATATTTGCTAGATTGGAAAGACTGGCAGTGGATTGAAGTGCTGCTGACACGTATTCGCAAAGCACAGAGATTAGATGGCTCATGGGGCGTTTATCCGGGCGATCACGGTGATTTATCCACTACAGTAGAATGCTATTATGCGCTGCAAATATATAACGCTTGGGGAGAATCGGAAGATCAAAAACGATTGGCACAACAGTTTATCCAAAAAAGGGGTGGATTGAGAAAGTGCCGCAATTTAACGAAAATATTTCTGGCCTTAGGGGAGAAATTCCCTGGTCTTGGCTACCTTCTCCACGTTTTTATCTTCCATTGTTTTTCAAATACTCTCCTATTGATATAGAAGACTTAGTTACATTTACTCGTCTTCATGTGCCGCCTATGCTGATTTTATCCAGCCTTCAATATGTCGCATGTCCTTCCGGCAATTTCTTTTTGAAAGAGTTGTTAACGGATCGACAAAAACGGACTGTTCTTCGTACTACAATGTATCATTCAGTAAATTGGCTAAAAAATGCAGCGTTTCGCCGCTGTGTGACTTGGATGGATGAGGAGCAGGAGGCGGATGGCACGTTGGGAGGATATCATTCCTCCAGCTTTTTATGGGTGTTTGCAAAGCTAGCCCTAGGTTATCCACGTGATCATCCAGAAGTCGAAAGAATTTTTTCTGCTATTCGTCAGTCTTTATATCAAGATATTGAAGACGATTTTTATCATCAACAAACTTGCGATGCACATATTTGGAACACAGCGTTGGCCATGCAGGCTCTCGGTTCTTGCGGAATATTGACAAATTCCATGCCCCTTCGTAAGGCAGCACAATACTTGTTAGCGAAACAGCATCGTATACCGGACAGATTGATGAAGAACAAAGGTAAACAGTTAGGAGGGTGGGCATTTTCCAGCAACAATACGTGTCATCCTGATGTAGATGACACGGTAGCCTCCTTAGAAGCGCTGGCACCCTTGGCAGACGAATGTGCGGAAGCATGGTGGCAGGGAATAGACTGGCTATTATCTATGCAGAATCGAGATGGAGGTTGGTCAGCGTTTGAGAAGGATTGCAATCAGTTTTGGCTCGATTGGCTGCCAGCCAATGATATGAAAAGAGCTATGATTGATCCCTCTACACCGGATATTACAGGACGTGTAGTGGAGTTTCTGGTCAATCATAAGATTTTGTCGTGCTGGGATGCGAGAGTCAGGAAAGCTATTTATTGGTTACGTAATCATCAGGAAGCAGATGGCTCTTGGTTTGGACGTTGGGGAACGACTTACATCTATGGTACTTGGTGTGCTGTTAAGGCGCTGGTGGTAGTGGGCATACCGAGTGACGATGAATCTCTAAGAAAGGCGAAAGGTTGGTTGCTATCCATTCAAATGGAGGACGGTAGTTTTGGAGAATCATGCCAAAGTGACTTGTGCGGTAAGTATGTTGAGTTGTCTTTCGGGTTGCCAACTCAGACGGCGTGGGCTTTAGATACACTGCTGTATTTATACCAATTAGAGGTCGAACCGAGAATCAGACAAAGGCTCTGGCTTGCGGCTTGGCGAGCGGCACGTTGGTTACTTAAACAGGGGGAAAAAGGTAGATGGCATGAAGAGATACCTACTGGCTCAGGATTTCCGGGTGCGTTGCATATACGCTATCACATCTATCCTAAAGTTTGGCCATTGATTGCACTGAACCATTTTCAAAAATGTTTCGAATCAGTAAAGAGGGCGCCGATGAAGGGAGGTGAGCAAAGTGTTAGACCCCAAACTTTTGAATACGTTCCGTAGTCGTATTGCAAATCCTATTTATTGGCGTCGCACCTATCGTATACTTCGTTCCTATCATCGTTCAGTGTTGGCCACTCCTGATGGAGCCGGTGCGCTCGTCGATCATCTTTCTGGAGCATTGCAGGTGCCTCTGACACCTTCACAGCGTGCCAATGCTGTCCATTGGCTGGTTTCACAGCGAATTGATCCACAAAATCCTATGCATCAAATAAAAATGTGGAATATAGTCAACGGCGCATGACTACTAAAGAGGGCCAAAATAATTGGTCCTCTTTCTATAGGAAGTCCCATACTTTTTTACATAGGAAAGTCAGATGTTTGATTATGGCATTGGCCGGGGCAGATGAGAAGAAAAATTTATACGATGCAGTGTAAGTGAGTTTTCCAAAAGAGGGGGGAGTGCAGATGAATATCATCCTTCACCATCCGGCTATGCTGACAATGCTCTGGGTTGTTCTTGTACTCATTGGTTTAACGGTTATTTTTCGCATTGTCAACGAGCTCAGAGGCAAATTTGATCTGGAGAAAGTGGCAACATTGCTCACACGTCCTATTCTCATGGATATTTTTCCTCTTTTGCTTTTGGGTTTGCTGATGTTGGCAGATCCAACACATGTAGTCATACTGATTTGGTATTTTGTGGCTGCTATTGCGATTGCTCTTCGGGCACTGGTTGAACTGGTGCGTCAATTGCGGCAACTTCTCTCCTAAGCGGGGGTGTCCCAAAAGTGCTTCAGCACTGAGGGACACTCCTGTTTTCATTTCAGTCTGTATCCATTTACGATAGATATGTTATATGCTCAAAGAAATCGTCTATCGGAAAAAGTATACATAGTTTTTCAAGGGGGATGAATCATTGCTGATAGCTGCTGTTCATGGATTTATCCTTGCCTTAGGACTGATTTTGCCGATAGGCATGCAGAACGGATTTATTCTTACACAAGGAGCCGTAAATCGACGCTGGACAGGAGCTTTGCCTGCGGTTATCACGGCGTCTGTTTGCGATACTGTTTTGGTGAGTTTAGCTGTCCTTGGGTTGTCGGCAGTTGCGCTTCATATTTTCTGGTTACGATATATTTTAGGAATGATTGGAATAGGTTTTCTCTTATATATGGGTTGGAAAACGTGGCAGGACAAAGGCAGTATGGATCAAGACGAGACATCTACGGCATGGTCGCCTAAACGTCAAGTTACTTTTGCAGCTTCTGTTTCTTTATTCAATCCCCATGCTCTTATAGATACGTTAGTGATCCTGGGGGGAAGTGCGCTGGCATATACATCCTGGGCGGATAAAATTGCCTTTGCCTCAGCTTGTTCGGTTGTTTCGTGGATATGGTTCTTTTTCCTTGCGATAGGTGGTCATATCGCTGGAAAAGCTGCTCTCCGCAGTACTTCTTTCAACAAGATCCATCAAGTGGCGGCGGTTATGATGTGGTTATCTGATATTTATCTTGCTTATATCATTTATACTTTTCATTGAGCCGTAGAGTCAATTCCAGGTAATGTTTTTCGCGCAGACTTAGTTGTAAACAGGGAGTATCCCTCAGTACCGAAGTACTTTTAGGATACTCCTCTTTTTATGGTTGACTGGTTACCTGGACTGTTCTGCAAACACTGGCGCAATCCCGCCTGCTGCATAAATCAGTAAAAGCTCCAGATATTGCGGATGTAGCATTAGAAATTGATTCATGCGAAAGAGAGACCATTTTTCAAGAAAGCGGACGGGCGTAATGCTCTGGTTTTGTTTGACGGATTGAATCTTTTCCTTTTGACGATCCGTTTTGCGCCGTCGAACAATAACCAGAATGACCATAAATCACCTCCTAAGATAGCTGTTCTTTAGATATGTTTCATGCTTATTCCTGAGTATTTCTCTGCATGCAGGTCCAAATTTTTTTGAAAAAAATTTAAAATATATTTTTAGTAACCCAAAAAATGGATTATACCGACACTTTCGGTTTAGGATTGTGTTAGGATTTTAAAAGAGTAAATGAAACTGTTCATTTATCAGATCTTGATTCAGAGAGTGAGGAATTTTTAGAGAATGCGTCAATTGCGAACGACGGTTCTGAATCCACAGTCCCAACCTCTTACGAAAGTACCTGAAATCACCGCTTATTTTTGGATTGTCAAATTACTGACCACAGCTATGGGAGAAGCTACCTCCGATTTTTTGGTCTATCATATGAATCCGTATGTAGCGGTAATATTGGGCGGGATTTGTTTTCTGGCGTCTATGATTTTGCAATTCAGTGTAAAACGTTATATTGCCTGGGTTTATTGGCTGGCAGTAGTTATGGTTGCTATTTTTGGTACGATGGTGGCCGATTCAACGCATGTAGCTTTGGGTGTTCCTTATGTATATTCTTCCGCCTTTTACGCTGTCTGTCTTGCGGTGGTTCTCATACTGTGGTACCGGAGTGAAAAAACGCTTTCGATTCACAGCATTTATACACGTCGACGTGAAATGTTTTATTGGGCTACCATTTTAGCTACTTTTGCTCTTGGTACCGCTACTGGTGATATGACAGCTACAGCATTTCATCTAGGGTATTTAGCGTCTGGAATTCTATTTATATTTTTGATTTTAATCCCAGCTTTCGGTTATCGCTATTTTCGCTTTAATGCTATTTTTTCTTTTTGGTTTGCTTATATTCTTACACGTCCACTGGGAGCTTCTTTTGCTGATTGGTTTGGAATGCCTAAATATGTAGGTGGTTTAGGTTATGGTAAAGGTCCTGTCAGTATTGTACTGACCTTCTGTATCATTATATTGGTTGGCTATTTGACGATAACTAAAAAAGATGTTCAAGCTGAGCCAATCAAGCCTGCATTGTCTCGTTAATCGTTCGAGAGCTCCTCATGATGAAAGCATGAGGAGGAACGTAAGGTTTCTCTAAAGAATTTCATCAGGCATCGGTAGGATAAGAAATACCTCTAAACCGCTCAAAAGCGGGGTAGGAGGTTTTTTGTTGGAGCACTTCAGAATTTGCATCTTGAATAGGCAACCACTAGTTCGATACTGATGCATTCGATTGCACATGAAAGCTATTACATGTGCAATAAATTGGCACATAATGCTTATTTTGAAGTTCTTTTTCTCATGTTTTGCTTATAAATTATGTTATCAAATGTTTGAGATGAAAATTTTCTCGTAAAGATATTGATTTTTTGTAATTTGGGCAGTATAGTTTGTACAAACGTTTGCATAAAGCTAAGAGATGTAAATCGCTAGTGAAAACGTCTTCAACGCATTGACTATTTGAGGGGGCTAAATTATGAAAAAAACTCGTTTAGCTACTGGTGCGGCTGCGCTGGTTGTCATGGGCGGTCTGGTTGCTGGATGTGGCAGTCCGAGTTCAAATTCCACCAATTCAAGCGGATCGACAACATCTGGTTCCCTTCCTAAAGGACAAACAATCACGGTTTGGTCTTGGGCGGGTGGACCGCAGTTGCAGGACGTGAAAAAGATTGCTGATGCATGGGCTAAGAAGCACGGTGATACCGTGAAAGTTGTGGATGAAAGCCACAATGCAAATGGTTTTCAATTCTATGCAACAGCCGCGCGTTCAGGAAAAGGACCTGATATTGTCTTTGGCATGCCGCATGACAACAATGGTACTTTTGCTGAAGAAGGCTTAATGGCACCAGTGCCGAGTGGCGATATTAACACCAGCAATTATGCACAGTCCGTAGTCGATGCAGTCACTGTCAACGGTACAATTTACTCTGTTCCCGTCTCTGTACAGACAACAGCCTTATTCTATAACACGAGCAAAATTAAAACACCGCCGACGAACTGGACACAGTTTGTTTCGGATGCCAACAAATATGGATTTGCATATGCTCAGCACAATTTATACTTTAATTACGCGTTTGTAGGTGGCCTTGGCGGCTATGTTTTCAAAGACAACAATGGAACGCTTAATCCAAACGATATTGGTTTGGATAATGCAGGAGCCATTAAAGCTTATCAATTGATGTACGATATGGATCACAAATACCATTGGATGCAGCCAAGTTTGACTGGCACCATTGCCTTATCCCAGTTTACTTCTGGCAAAACGGCTATGTACATCAGTGGTCCATGGGATGTGCCGAATATTCAAAAGGCCAAAATCCCATTCTCTATTGCGCCGCTGCCTACTCTTTCAAACGGGCATCCAATGACCCCGTTCTTGGGCGTTATTACAGCGTTTGTTTCTTCCAAGAGTCCAAACCAGCCTGCTGACTGGAGTTTGGTAAAAGCTTTAACAAACTCTACAGCGCAAATGGACTACTTTAACGATTCTCAACAAATTCCGGCTTTGACGAGTCTTCAACAATCGTCGACTATCCAAAGTAGTCCAATGTTTAAAGCGTTTGCCGATGAAATTCCTAATGCTGTACCCATGCCCAACATTCCACAGATGCAAGCGGTATGGAACGCTATGAGTATCTTGAAAAATATTATCAGTGGCCAAGTTTCCCCGGCTCAAGGTGGAAAAGATTTCGTGGCCAATATTCAGAAAGGTATTCAAGTCCAAGGGTCCTGATGACATGTGCTGGAGGAGGCTGGCGTTTGACCAAGCCAGCTTCCTTTTTTCATTCTAGGGGAGGTGTTCATGGTGTCCATGTCTGCGCAAGTACCAAGGCGGTTAAAGTCAGAAATTCCCCGGCCGAAACGGAAAATTCAGTGGATTTCCTATGGGTATATGTCACCTTTGCTCATCACACTTTGTGTTCTGACGTTAGCTCCTATTGCTTATACCATCTATATTTCTTTTACAGATTTTAACCAGCTCCATTTTTTACAGTTTCATTTTGTGGGTTTAAAAAATTACGCAACACTGCTCAATCCGAATAGTCCGCTTTCAACTGTGTTTATTCCTACTCTGATATGGACGATTGTCTATGCAGGCTTGACTACGCTGTTTTGTTATTTTATAGGTTTGTTGCTAGCTATGTTACTCAATAATCCCAATATGAAAGAATCAGTGCTGTATAGAGTGCTGTTAATTTTACCTTGGGTTATACCTTCAGTGGTTACCATGTTGTCCTGGAATGGTCTGCTCAATGATGGCTATGGACAAGTGAATGCTTTTTTGCAGGTATTTGGATTACCGCGGATTCCATGGCAAAGTAGTATTTTCTGGGCCCGTTTTTCCATGATTATGGTCAATGTTTGGGCTGGTTTCCCCTATATGATGACTGTCTGCTTAGGAGCCTTGCAGGCGGTGCCCACAGAATTATACGAGGCTGCAGAAATGGACGGTGCACGCTGGCGGCAAAAATTTCGCTTCATTACTCTACCCGGTGTCTGGAAAGTTTCTCTGCCGCTTCTCATACCTTCCTTCGCATTTAACTTTAACAACTTTAACGCTGCCTATCTGCTAACAGGCGGAGGTCCGGTACGAGACAACAATCAATTTGTTGGATACACGGATATTCTTGCTTCAGAAATTTACAAAATGGGTTTAACGTATAACCGTTACGATTTAGCTTCCGCCATGTCGGTTCTGTTGTTTATTCTGGTAGCTTTCATCAGTTGGTTGAATATGCGCTATACAGGAGCCTTCAAAGGGGGCGAGGAAGCATGAGCATGACGTCTGCGCCTGTTGTTGTCAAAGAAGAGCAAGCTGAACCAACGCTTAAACTCAGAGCAAGAAAAATGCGGCCTGGTGAACGGTTGGGGTTATGGGCTTCGCGTTTAGTACTGTGGATTGTTATCATTTTAGTGTTGCTGCCTATCTGGTTTGTATTCACAGCATCCATCAATCCCATCAATAACGTGACATCGTTTCAATTGATTCCACCCCATGCAACCTTTGCAAACTATCAGCAGTTGTTGTTTCATAGCAGTTTCTTTGTTTGGGTCAAAAATACGGTTTTAGCAGGTGTAACTATTGCCATCATACAGGTTTTCATCACTGCTTTCGCCGCCTATGCGTTTGCGCGGATGAGGTTTTGGGGACGCAAGTACGGGTTGATGGTGTTGATTCTGCTACAGATGTTTCCGAATTTACTGGTAGTCATTGCTTATTATTCAGCTCTCTCCAAACTCAACATGATGGATACACTATACTCTTACATTCTTGTGATGATTGGCGGTAGTGCCTTTAATGTCTGGCTTCTGAAGGGATATTTTGATACGGTACCAGTGGAGTTGGATGAAGCGGCAATTATGGATGGCGCCAACTCATGGCAGCGTTTTGTGAGGATTTTGCTTCCACTTGCGCTACCCATGCTGGTGGTTATTTTCCTATTTACACTGGTAGGCATTTTTAGCGACTATGCCATCTCCAGCGCGATACTCATATCGCCCTCCAATTATACGTTGGCTGTTGGTATGTACGGGATGATTTCTAACCACTTTGGTCAGGCATGGGGAGAATTTGCTGCAGCAGCGCTTTTGTCGGCCATTCCGCTTGGTATTATTTTTGGCCTTTGCCAGCGCTGGATTGCTTCTGGTCTAGTGGCCGGATCGGTGAAAGGTTAATCCCGCGTTCTTAAGACAGTAGAGAAAGGCGTGTGTTGTAAACCATGGCCACCATTAAAGATGTTGCTTCGCTCGCCAATGTTTCGGCTTCTACAGTGTCTCGTGTGCTTGCCGATTCGCCGCGCATATCGCCAGAAACGAAAAGGCGTGTACGTGAAGCGTTGGAACAGTTAGATTATCATCCCAATGTTTTTGCGCGCGGTCTGGTCACAAACATGGCGCGTGCCATAGGTATCCTCATACCACCAGGGATGAATGAATTTTTTCAAAATCCATTTTTTGTAGAGATGATGAGCGGTGTATCTGAAGTAGCTCGGGAATCAGGCTGGGATACAGTACTCTCTACCTCTGCAAAAAATGAAGAAGAAGTATTGGACCGAATGATACGAGGTCGACGTGTTGACGGAATTCTTCTCCTTGGCAGTCGCAAGGATGACATTGCCATTCGCAAAATCACGGAAGCTAATTTTCCGGCAGTATTGCTTGGACGTCCTAATCAGGAAATCAATTTCTCTTCAGTTAACAATGATAATGTCCAAGCTGCCTATGAAGCTACACAGCATCTTTTGCAACTCGGTCACGAGCGCATCGGTTTTTTAGGTGGCTCCAGTGATTTGTTGGTAACGGTCGATCGCGTTCAAGGATATCGAAAAGCGTTGCTGGAATGGGGAATTCAACCAGAGGAGCGTATGGAAGTCTCGAGCTTCTTTTTGGAGCAAGGGGGCTATCTTGGCATGATGCGCCTGCTGGCTTTGTCCGATAGACCAACGGCTGTGTTAGCCTCTGACGACGTTTTAGCTTTTGGAGCCATGCGAGCAGCAGCAGAACTTGGCTATGCGCTGCCTGAAGAACTAGCCATTGTAGGCTTTAATGATATTCGTTTGGCCGAAATTGCCAATCCTTCTTTGACGAGTGTGCGTGTTCATATGCACGAACTGGGTGTGGCCGCAGGTGAATTACTTTTGGAACAAATTCAAGCGGGTAAACCATTGACCAAGCATCGTGTCATTCAACACGAATTGATTGTTCGTAACTCTTGTGGCGCGCGCCGTATGGGTCAATTATCTCAATCATCCGGTTTGACGTTTTAGCCAAATCGCTTGTGTTCCATAACGGCTGGGAATTTTATCAAGAGAGAAGTGTTTTGCCGTGCAGATTCGATGGAAATGGTTTCACCGTTCGCAGTCCCCATTTGCTTATGCGCTCACGTCTCATCGGGCACGTCTGGTATGTGCAATCGAAGCAGGCGCTGCTGTAGCTGTTCATGTCTACACGGCAGATCGCTATGTCAGTCAATTTGCAAAAGAATGCCTGTGTCAAGAAATCAGAAAAAACGGATCGGACGAAAATTGGGATTGGTATGTCATTGATGTGGAAGTGCCAACAAGGCGACTGCTTTACCAATTTTCAATCACAGATAGGCAAGAGCCAGATGGACTACCTGTATTTTTGGGAGGCCAGGGAGCAGACACAGATCGCTCATTGGCGGGGTATTTTCATTTACCCTATCTCTGCTCGCGTGATTTGTATCAGGTGCCTGAGTGGGTTCGCCAAACAACGGTTTATCAAATATTTCCAGATCGTTTTTATCGAGCAGGGAGCAAAGAACATGTTTCGGAGTCGGAATGGTATACCACACCCACTGCAAGTTTGCGTTTAGGTGGAAACTTGGCAGGAATTTTGGAGAAATTGCCTTTTCTACAGGAGTTGGGTGTTGGACTCATCTATTTGACGCCCATTTTTTTGGCGGATTCTAACCATAAATACAATACCACTGATTATCTGCAGGTAGATCCCGATTTCGGCACATTCCACGATGTTGCTCGATTGGTAGAAGAGGCTCATCAACGTGGTATGCGTGTCATGCTTGATGCGGTGTTTAACCATGCCGGATATGATTTTGCTCCTTTTCAGGATGTTCTTCACAAAGGAAAAGATTCGGCCTACTGGGATTGGTTTTTTATTCATGGAGATACGGTAAGCATCGAACCAGTTAATTACGAAACATTCGCCAATGATGTTCGCAGTATGCCTAAACTCAATGTGGCTCATCCGGATGTGGAAGCGTATTTGCTCCAGGTTGCTCGCTATTGGATAGAAGAAACCGGGATTGACGGATGGAGACTGGATGTGGCCAACGAAGTGGATCATGTTTTTTGGAGAAAATTTAGAGAAACTGTAAAGTCGTGTCATCCGCAATGCTTGATCATTGGCGAGGTATGGCATGACAGTTTGCCTTGGCTGCAAGGTGATCAGTTTGATGGCGTGATGAATTACCTGTTTCGCGAGAATGTACTCGATTATTTTATCCGTGAAACAACGGATGAAAAAACTTATGCAGCCCGTATGACCAATCTTTTATATAGCTATCCCCGACAGGCAGACCTTTGCATGTTTAATTTGCTGGGCAGCCATGACACGGAACGTGTTATGACCTTGGCCAATCATCAGGAAGATAAAGTCGCACGGGCGTTGATTGCTCAGTTTACGTTTCCTGGAATGCCAATGATTTATTATGGTGACGAGGTTGGTATGGAAGGGGGCGCCGATCCTGATTGCCGTCGCGGCATGGAGTGGCGCAAAGAGAGGCAGAATCAAAATATCTTGAATCTGATAAAACGCCTGGCGCGTCTCAAACGTGAAGAATCAGCACTGGCGTCTGATTATTTGAATTTTTTGCGGGTGGAGCCGGGAATTTTGCAATATGAACGAGTGAGCGAGGACAGTAGGTCGCGGGTTTTGATCACTTTCAATCATCGTCCATCGACGGTGTCATTGCCAATATCGGGTGAGGTTTTGTTGGCTTACCCTGAACAAGCATACGATTTGTCCAGCCAGATGCTTGCTCCGGACGGAGTTGTGATTACTCGCGTGGATACAAAATGAATCTATAAGCTTGGAGTGGAAGCGATGCAATCTAGTGAAGCTATACATCCTGAACGTTTAGGTTCTTACGATCAGCAGTCTGCAGGATATTGGCTTGAACAAATGATAAGTACGCATCAAGAAAAGCATACTCTATGCGTTTCTTTTCAACATGACATACAAGTCAAGGTTCGTCATTTGACGGAGTCTATCGTACGTCTGACTGTACAGGCTGGTTCAGATACTGACTCTGTACCGTCACCTGGCATCACACCGCTCGCGGCGCAGCCATTCACCATAGAAGAGAATCAATCCTCTGTGGTTTCCCGATTTGGAGAGCTGGCTGTTACGATTAGTAACGGATCGCCCGCCAGTCTGAGCATTTCAGACTCACAGGGGGTATCTCGGCTTCGTGTGGATTCTATACGTTTTTTTGCGGATGGCAGCAGTCAATTGAGACTTGCTTCTGAGGCAGAAGCTGACTATTTTGGCCTAGGCGAAAAGACTGGCTGGCTTAGCAAACAAGGCAGTAAGACGGTCATGTGGAATTCTGATGTTTACGCACCTCATAACTTGGAAACGGAAGCGCTCTATGTTTCTATACCCTACCTTCTGAAATTGGACGCCAAAGGGGCGACAGGTTTTCTGCTGGACGCGCCAGCGAAAAGCGAGTGGAATTTACAGAAATCTCATCAAGAGATTACCATAACTCTGGATACAGGCGCGGTTGATTTTTATGTCATACTCGGTCAAGACGCCAAACAGGTTACCGAGCGATACACAGAACTTTCGGGACGTATGCCGCTGCCGCCTGCCTGGTCGCTCGGGTACCACCAGTCGCGCTACTCTTACATGAGTCAACAGGAAGTCGAGCAATTGGCGGAGGAGTTTCGCTCTCGCGAGATCCCTTGCGACGCCATTCATTTGGATATTCACTATATGCGTGGTTACCGTGTCTTTACTTTTGATGCCAATCGTTTTCCCAATCCCAAAAAAATGGTAGGCAACTTATTGGAGCAAGGGTTTCACATTGTTCCTATTGTCGATCCCGGTGTGAAACGGGATGTGGAATATACCGTATATCAAGAAGGTGTCAGTGGGAATTATTTTTGTCGACGCTTAGAAGGAGAACTTTATTTTGGCGAGGTTTGGCCAGGAATCAGCGCTTTTCCGGATTTCACTTCATCGGCAACCCGTAGCTGGTGGGGAGAAAAACATAAATTTTATACACAATTAGGTATCCAGGGTATTTGGAATGATATGAATGAACCTGCCGTTTTTAACGAAAGCAAGACCATGGAACTGGATGTCATGCATCAGGCAGAGGGACGTCCGCAGCCGCACAGGGCTCTTCACAATTTGTATGGATTGCAAATGTCCCGAGCAACTTACGAAGGTTTACGAGAGCAGCTTCAAGGAGAGCGCCCTTTTGTCTTGACGCGTTCTGGCTATATTGGTGTGCAACGTTATGCGGCGGTCTGGACTGGCGACAATCGTTCTTTTTGGGAACACATGGAGATGGCGGTTCCTATGTTGTTGAACATGGGACTTTCCGGTATCCCCTTTGCTGGCGTGGATGTGGGTGGCTTTGCTTACGATACGCAACCGGAATTGCTTGCACGTTGGACACAATTGGGAGCGTTTCTGCCGTTTTTCCGCAATCATAGCGCGATTGACGCAATTCGTCAGGAACCATGGCGGTTTGGTGAAGAAATTGAGGCTGTCTGTCGAGCAGCTATCGCTCGCAGATATCGGTTGATTCCGTATCTTTATTCCGTATTTGCTGAAGCCGCGCGTAAGGGATGGCCTGTGGTTCGCCCAATTTTTATGGAAGCTCCAGGAGACAGCACCGCCCGTACGGTAGCTGATGAATTTTTTGTCGGTCGGCATCTGTTGGCCGCTCCGGTTTTGCGACCACAACAGAGAAAACGCATGGTCTACTTTCCGGAAGGTGAGTGGGTGGATGTGGAAAGCGGTCTAACCTATAGCGGTGCCCAGTATCATATTGTCGATGCTCCGCTGAGTCATATGCCGCTTTTTGCCCGAGCGGGTGCTCCCATAGCTGAAACGGATGTGTATTCACACCTCCAATTTGAGCACCAAGATGTCTTGCGAATCGTTTTTTACGGTCACCCTGTTGGAGAGACGGCTGAAACGCTGGATCTATATGAAGACGACGGTCATAGTTTCGCGTACGAACAAAAAAATGCTTACAACTTAGTTCGCATACAGTCTAAACGGCGAGGCAACGAGTGGATTGTCACTTTGGATTTGGTGCATGAAGGGTATTCAACACCATACACGTATCGGGAATTGCGGTTTACCGGTGCAGCTAAGTGTTGGCAAATCGATACGGATTATCGGCAGGATGGGGATGATATCATCGTCCAACTGCCAGTTGGCCAGACAAGTAGGTTGATTCTCCGACCTATGTAAGAAATCGTCTGCCGGGTCTATTCCTGTGCTGGGAATAGCCCGGATTTTTTATCGCGATCGCGCTGAGAATGAATTGTGCGGAATGGGTAGGCTATCCAAAGAAAGTTTTGGATTATACAATTGACAGTGTATCAGTGAAAGACGAGATGGATGGAGAGAAGAAACATGGTACAAAACGCAAAAAAATGCTCAGAATCAAGATGTGTCAAAATTAGCCGTGTCTTTCCCACAGATTTGAACGACCATAACACGCTCTTTGGTGGTAAATTAATGGCCTACATTGATGATGTGGCTTCTATATCAGCCGCTCGGCATGCCCGGGCTGAAGTGGTTACCGCATCTACCGACTCGGTTGACTTTCTTTGCCCGATTAGTCAAAAAGATTCAGTGTGTCTAACTTCTTACGTAACCTGGACAGGTACCAGTTCTATGGAGATTTTCGTAAAAGTAGTGGCGGAAGATTTAAAAACGGGTGAGCGTCGGATAGCGGCTACCGCCTTTCAGACGTTTGTGGCGCTTGATGAAGAAGGCAAACCTGTGCCTGTGCCAAAAGTGATACCTGAGACAGAGGAGGAGAAGCTGCTGTATGAAACGGCTCCGCAAAGAGCGGAGGCTCGTATGCGGCATCGCCAAGAAAGTAAGAAAATCGCAGAGCGGCTCTCACCGGCTAAATTTTGGTAAACAGAATTTTTGTTTAAACTGATTTGCTAGAAGGAAATGAAATTTCCAGAGCGTATATTCTCTGTAACATCATGGGGGTGAGAGAACTGCGCTCGCTTTGGAAAAATCGCAATTTTACTATTTTATACTCTGGCCAGTTAGTCTCAAGTATTGGCAACAATCTGTTCTTGCTTGCGCTACCGTGGTTTATTTACACTACCACACACTCTAGGGCAGACATGATTTGGGTGGGTCTAGCTACAACCATACCGGGATTGGTGGGGCTTTTCAGTGGAGTCTATGTAGATCGATTCCCTAAACGCACAGTCATGCTACTATCAGATTTGATTCGTATGTTGCTGATGCTGCTCTTGGCGGTGTTTGGTTTCTTGCATCTGTCCGTGGCTTTAACCATTGCAGGAGTATTCTTTTTGGAGGCTGTGGGCATGTTTTTTATGCCAGCTTCCCGTGCGCTTCTTCCCCTTATTGTAAAACCTGAAGAACAGCCAGCCGCTGTAGGCTTTGATCAATCCTCTAATGCTATGGTCAGTTTGGTCAGTCAAGCGGTTGGCGGAGTACTCTATGTGTGGTTGGGTGGACCTATTCTCTTTCTTCTCAATGCAATCTCCTTTTTATCTTCAATCTTTACATTACCCATGATTCGGGTCGAGGAAAAAATAGAAAAGAGAGCTCATGCTTCTTTCTTCAGTGATTGGAAGGCAGGCTTGCAAACTATGTATCAATCCAGCCTGTTCTTCTGGATTTCGATTTCAGCAATGATTTTTAACATCGGCACTGCTGGACTCTCTATTCTTTTGCCGATGTGGATTAAAACGGGTCTGCATTTGAATGCCAGTTGGCTTGGTGTCATGATGGGAGCCATTGCTCTTGGAGATGTGGTCGGGGGACTATTTATTGGGGCATTGACCAAAATATTCAGTTTTCAACAGGGTATACTCTTGGGCGGGTTCACCATCAGTATCTTTTTTGCTGGGGTAGGTATAGTTCCTAATCCATACGCTGATACAATTTTTCTCTTTATCGGTTCAATGGGTGGAGCGCTGATGATGAGTGTAACCGCACTTAAATTGATGTCAGCTCCTGGTACGCTTCGTGGTCGATTGTTTGCAACCATGAACGGGTTTGCACGACTCATGACGCCGCTTGGCATGGTGCTCGTAGGTGTGTTGAGCATGTATATGGATTTGCGGTGGGTTTTTGTCATCTGCGGGGCGCTTGTAGTGATGGGACTCTTGCGTATGATTTTTCCCATCCGAGACGATATGGCGAATCTGCAAATTAAGGCCGATTCAGAGACCGTTATAACAGAAAGTTCGATTGGTGAGGAGCCCGTTGTAGAATCCTGATTTTAAACCGAGAAAGAGAATGAAAAAATGTGCATCGATAAGGGGCAGGCGGCAAGAGATGCGCTGTAGGCGCATCCATCGCCGTCTGATTCCATTTTGAGATGAATAAGAGGCTATTTGCGCATTAAGGTAATGGGGCCAGGTCAGAGACTAAATGACCAACTTGCTCTCCGTCACTCCAAAATACGTCATTGGCCATGTTGCAGAAGAGTCCCGTTTCAACAACTCCAAGCAGGGATTTTAACTGCTCATGCAGTGCAGCAGGTTGTTGAATGGCACCAAAGTCGCAGTCATAGATATAGTTGTGATTATCGGTTTCATACACTACGGAATCTTTGTGGCGCAAATAGGTTTTGCATCCCAGCGCGGCAATTCTCCGCGCCGTATGCTCGTGTCCAAAAGCAGCAACTTCAATGGGCAATTTAAATTTGCCCAGCGTTTGCACACGCTTGCTGGCGTCTACTACAATCACAAAACGTCGCGCTAGGGATGCCACCATCTTTTCCCGAAACAGTGCGCCGCCACCACCTTTGATGAGATTGAAATGATCATCTACCTCATCTGCTCCGTCAATGGCGATGTCCAATGTTTCAGCACGATTGATATCCACAAAGGGTATACCGTGTTCGCCAGCCAATTTTTCTGTTTCGCGCGATGTACAGACACACTGGATTTTCAACCCTTCTGCTATACGCCTGCCAATGGCTTCAATGGCATAATAGACGGTCGATCCGGTTCCCAGCCCAACCCACATGCCATTTTCAATGAGTTCTACAGCCGCCTCGGCGGCCAATTTTTTCCCGTTTTGTTGAGTCACTTGAGGGTGACACCCCATTCCACATGTTGTGGTTTACCCTGAATGTATGGATGAAGTAAAGCGTAGATAGCAGCCAGATGTGGCGCAGCAATTTGATGCTTGTGGGCTCGTCGCAAAAATCCGCCCTGCAAACTTTCCAGTTCGAGAGGCAGTCCTTTTTCCAAATCACGATGCATGGAAGAAGTAAGGCTGGGAGAGGCTTTTTGCATGCGTACAGCAATCTCTTTCGCCATTTCGGTGGGGAGTTGAGCACCTTCGGCACGCGCAATGCGAATAATCTCCTCAGCAAGGGAGTGCAAATAAGCCAAACTGAATTCATCATTCACAAAAACGCCAACCGGACTGCGTGTAGCCGCTGTCATGCCGCTCAGACAAGTGAGAAATGTATACTTTCGCCACATTTCTGTTTCAATTTGTTCACTCAGTGTCACTCGGAATTTCCCTAGCAGCATGGTCTGATAAAGCTTCTCCGCAAACTCTTTTTGCTCTTCGCTGCGTGGGCCAAAAACGAGATCGTGCATTGGACCTGCTTTGCGGACATGGCCATCTTCATCGAGTGTGGTTTCAATGTAACAAGTACCGCCCAGCACCCTATGAGATCCATATCGCTCGCTTAAAATATCGAGGTGATCCATACCGTTAAGAAGGGGTAGTAAGCGCGCGCCACGTTTGACAACTTCGTCAAGGGTAGGAAAAGCTGCTTCAAGATGATAGTTTTTTAATGCCACCAGGAGCACATCAACATGACCGAGCTCTTCAGGCGTAGCCGCGAGATTGGGTTCTAGCTGCCATTCTTCATCATCGGTATGAATCCAAAGTTTATGTTCTCGTAATTGCTGGTAGCGCTTTGGGCGAACCAAAAACCGCACAGGTACACCTGCCATGGCCAGTCGCCCGCCAAAATATCCTCCGACAGCGCCAGCTCCCAATATGCCAATGCGCATACGCTCTACCTTCTTTCTCTGAGAATTGTCCTCCCTCAGAGTATCACATTTCTGGCAAATCTACAGAAAGTGAATCCTTTTGCAAGTGTGGAAAATCATTTCTGGACAGCGCCATTTGTTCCAAAGCAGACAAGGAGATGTCTTTCATATTGGGAAACGTGTAAAAGATACTGCTTATGATGGTCAGTGCACCAATCCCAATCAGTAAAATAAAGAGCGGAACATGAGAAAGTAACAATGTCACGATGACGAGTCCTAAAGGTGCGGCAATGCTCACTATAGCCGAAAGACTACCAAAAATCCGGCCTTGCAAATTTTTTGGAATGGAGCGCATGAGTATAGCAAACAGATAGCTGTTGACGTTGCCCATGGATATGCCCATGATGAAGGCTAAAACAGATGTCCAAGTTGCATGGTGTACGAGGGAGATGAGTACCACCATTAACCCCATGATAAACAGGCTATTTCCAAACTGCCATCGTGTGGAAAACCGTCGTCCTAATTCTGCGGAAAGTAAACTTCCAAGAATAGTGCCAAGTGATGAACTCGTTTCAATAATGGCCAAAACGAGTGCTGTACCATGCAGTGGACCTTTAACCCAGGCTGTCAACAGGATGAAGAAAGGGGTAAGCGCAAAATTGGCCACAATGGCAGTGGCAATAATCACCTTCATAACTTTGAACTTCCATATCAATTGGATTCCTTCTATCCATTCCCGCCAAAAATTTTTTAATCCAGGTAGATTGGAAGCATTTGTTTTGGATAGTGGTGTATCATTTTTAGCTTTCAAAAACAGCAGACTGAGAGAAGAGACAAAAAAAGAAAGTCCGTTCAATAAAAATAACATAGGAGCTCCAATCAGAGCGATTAACACTCCGCCTGCCATGGTGCCAATGATTTGAGATGTACTGTTCATGGATTGCAGCAGGCCTGTGGCCAAAGGAATCTCCTCATCACTAACAATCCTAGGAACAAAAGCAGATGAAGCTGGACTGAAGACAGAGCCAGCTATGCCAAGCAGTAGTTGCAAAAGAAGGATTAGCCAAAGCTGAAAATGGATGATTACAGAAACCGTCATGGCCAGGCAGAGTATTGCGCGTATGAAATCACTGAGCAGCATGGTCCAGCGTTTAGACCAGCGATCGACCAATACCCCTGAGAAAAGTGTGAAAAAACTTGGAATCATACCCATAATTCCGCTTAAGGCTAAATCTGTTGTCGATTTGGTCATCAGTAAAACGTACCAGGGCAGAGCAAGTGAAAATAAATTACTGCCCACACTGGATACAAATTGGCCAGAGAAAAGGATCAGGAATAACCGATTCCTTAAAAGTAAGTGCATCAGGGGGGCCTCCTAGTCTCTATGATTATAATTGAATTTTATCCTTGTGGATATCCTGAAAAATCCATCTCAATTCCTATATGTATCTCCGACTTTTGGTGGATAACGTGATCGGACCAAAAGGGGTTGCCGTTTTGGGTCTATCCTTGTATGCTTCGTCTTAATTCCAATAAAGGATTGCCAGCAATGGGATTGTTCTAATTGGAGTAGAGTATGGGGGGCTATGAATGAGGCGTGGCACTCATTGGGGCATTATTATTATACTTATAGGTTTGCTTTATTTGCTCTATTTTTTTCATGTTTTTCCCCATCCGGGTTCTTGGTTCAATGGTGGTTCCATCATATATGGAATTTTGGCGGTGCTGTTTTTCTATTTTACACTCTCGCGGAGACGAGTGCGGGGAAGAATCTGGTCATTTTACATTTTTATCATCTTCACGTATCTCTGCTTGTATCACACCAAACTTTTCCCCTGGCTCAACCAGATTCGACAGCCGTGGCAATTGATGTTGGGGCTTTTTATTATATTTGTCGGTTTTTATATCTTAATTCGTGGCAGAATTCCTGTCATTCGAATTGAAAATAACTCCAAAAACCAAACGGAAACCACCGGTTATCGGCAATCGTCTTCATTTCGCAAGTTTGTATCTTTAGGGCGACTTTCAATGCCATTCTCTACTAATTTACCTGTTTTTGGAAAACGTTTATTAGGAGAAATAAACATAGGTAGAGGGGCGTGGAAACTGCGCAGTGGAGAATACTGGTTGGGAATTGGCGAATTGCGTCTCAATCTTGCTACAGCTCATGTCGACGATGGCGAGTATACAATTTTGGTACACGGTTGGATAGGTGAAATTCGTATTCTTGTACCGGAAGGGTTGGATGTACGCGTGGAAGCAACACTGGGAATGGGGGAAGTTCAAATTTTTGGCGACTCGCATGAAGGAATCATTCGCTATCCTGTTCTATATGAAGATCCCGCCTACGGAATTTCCAAACGGAGGGTGCGGCTTTTGACCCAATTACGCGTTGGTGAATTGACCGTGATGCGAGTGTGAAAAAATGCGACTGACGACTACCTTCGTAAGTGTGTCCGTGTTTACGGCAGTACTTGGTTTTACTCTCGGAGATTTGTCCGAACATCATGCCGATTTCATGAGTTTGCTTTTCATCGCGCTGATTGTTCTTTCTCTTATGCTCAGTTATCTGTTTGCTCGCGGATATCGTATCCGCATGGGAGATATTGAAGAAGCGGCTATTTTGCTTTCTGTTGGTCGGTTGCAACATCGTATTCAAATTTTCAATCAACAGGATGAGATTGATCGTCTCGCCATCGCATTTAATCGAATGAGCGAGATTTTGCAACAACAGGTCAGCCAATTGCAAACACTCGTCGCTGAAAATCAGCAACTTTTGAAAAAAGCTGAACTAGCAGCTGCGGATGCAGAACGTCAACGATTGGCTCGTGAATTGCATGATTCGGTCAGCCAGCAACTTTTTTCGCTGTCGCTGTTAGCTGAATCTGCACTTGTCGAAGCCAAGCACGATGCCCTTAAATCGCTGTTGCAGCAAATGGCCGATCTCGCTCGCCAAACTCAAAGAGAATTGCGATCGCTGCTGCTGCATCTGCGTCCTCTCCCGCTCGCTAACCAGTCTTTGGAAGAAGCTGCCGAACAGTTTCTTGACAGCGTATCTAAACGTCATCATATCCAAGTTCACCAATCTTTTCATGTACATGGTTCTATGCCAGAATGGATGGAACAAGAACTGTTTCGTATTCTCCAAGAGGCTGTTTCCAATGCACTGAAGCACGCCGATGCTACGGAAATTCGCGTACAGTGTATAGAGCAAGAGGCAGCTTACACGTTTTCCATCTCGGACAATGGTAATGGGCTCCCTTTTTTAGCTCTTAACCCTATCGATGAATCTACAAAAATCTCTGCCGACCATTATGGATTGTTGAGCATGCAGGAGCGTGCTGAGCGTATGGGGGGAGGATTGATTGGATTGAGCAACAACCGGGTCTCACGGTACAGGTGACGATACCAAGATTACCGAAAGGAGACGGGGCGTATGACGATAAAAATCTGGATTGTTGACG
Organism: Alicyclobacillus sp. TC; assembly: GCF_016804365.1. NCBI lineage: Bacteria > Bacillati > Bacillota > Bacilli > Caryophanales > Alicyclobacillaceae > Alicyclobacillus > Alicyclobacillus sp. TC. The sequence goes on from NZ_CP044434.1 coordinate 392,709, forward strand.
ATCACGCTGTGGTTCGGCAAGGGTTACGAGCGATACTGGAATTGCAACAAGATTTTTGCGTGGTAGGGGAAGCTGGAAATGGACAGGAAATGTTGTGCAAGTGGCGAGATTATCCTGGAGATGTCGTTTTACTCGATCTACTTATGCCACATATGGATGGTTTAGAGACTCTGCGGCGGTTTAGGGAAGTCGGCAATTCTACACCCGTAGTCATGTTAACCAGTTCTTTAGAAGACAAATGGTTACTGGAAGCCTTGAAATTTGGAGCCGCTTCCTATCTTTTGAAAACTGCCCATCCTACAGAGATTGTAGAAGCCATTCGGACAGTCACTTCCGGAAAAACCTACCTGCACAGCGAAGTGCAACCTTGGCTTGTGGAAAGTTTTTTCCAAGCGGAGAAAAAGGTCGCACACCAAGAACTGACTGCTCGCGAACACGAGGTCTTATCCTGTTTAGCCTCAGGAATGAGCAATCAGGAAATTGCCGACACACTCCATATAGGTATCAAGACCGTAAAAACGCATGTAGGGAATATACTGTTAAAACTGTCTGTGCAAGATAGAACCCAGGCAGCCATCTATGCGATTCGCCATGGACTCGACAAATGTTCTCCTTTTTCTTCTTCCTAAACGGCAAAAGCATAGGCGCCATAGAATGTCAATCGCATGGCGCCCCTGTAGTAGTGAAATCAATGTGGCTTAAATGCGGCCATCATCAGAATGGTCAAGAGAATGAAAGAGTTCAAATGAAGGACGGAAGTGTAGGTTTGAGTAGAGCCAGGGGAACGAGAAGCAACCATCCGATTGCGCACAGTTTTGCCCAGCCAACGCAATACAAAGACACTCAAAATAAGCGCCACAATACCCATTCCCTGCATATACGTCAACCAGAAGTAACTCAACTTGGCCCGCGGTTCGACTAGAAAGGAGAGCACGGTACCACTCACAGCCGTTAATAATGCCGACCACAGGGAGACTCGGTCAAAAGTATCAAACAGCGATTGAAGGATGTCAGCATTCCATGAATCAGGAAGTTTGCGAATCTTGGCCCAGAGAATGGAAAAGAGAACTTGTCCCCCAAACCAAAGTGCTACGCCCAGAATATGTAATAGCCACCAAAAGGCATGAAATGTATGCATAACCTACCTCCTGTGAATGATTCCACGCTCCACTGTTTATATTGAGTTCATATACATACTGCCAAGTTCTTCACGTAAATGCAATCTACAGAAATAAAAAATGCAGACATCAATTTGAAGCGATGTCTGCAGTATTGCAAAAGATTTACTCTTTGTTTTTGCCGTTTTTTAATTCACTCACCGTTGATTTGGCTTCTTCCAAGCTTTCTGCAGCTTCCAGCCAAGGTTTTTCCTGACTATTTGACAAAGCGCCAAGCAGTCCCTTTTCAGCGTGTTGAATAGCGTGCTCGGCTTGGGAAAGCATGGTTGTTGACGGATGGGACAAAGCCTGTTTACTGGCTCGCACCGCACTTTCCACAGCCTCTTGAGCGTCAGACAGAGGACTTTGTGATTGACGACTGCGATCGACACGATTCATAGGTGGGCTTCCCTCGCTTTCATAATTAGCCGTATTAGTATGTCCAAATCAGATGTGTACATGCCATGAGTTGGTGATTCTGTTAATTTGGGGCTTGCTATGGTGAGCATCGACAGCTATACTTAGCGCAATATGATTTTCGGAGGTGGCAAGACCTTGCGTACAGAGTTGGGCGTACATTCAGCACGAATCATGACGGTAAATTCTGCCCGTCTGTCTTTTAGAGGCTTGCCACGTATCACTTAGAATTCCGGTTTGTACGGTTACTGGGAGAGTGTCGTAGGCAAGCGTGCTTACGACACTCTCTTATTTGTCTGGAGAGAAGTGTTTCCTCACGCTTGTCTCGCTCTGCTCCCTTAACATGGAGAGTTGAGAGAGGGGTTTCACATGAATTGGAAGTCACTCCATCCTAATATTCGCATTCGGGCGTTGGTGTTCTTTTTTGTCGGAGTTGGCCAGTCAACAACGATTCCCTTTATGGGGATCTATTTTGCGAAAGCGTTTGGTGCCGATTTAAGTGGTATCTTGCTTGCCGTAAGTATGGTTCTTTCTCTGCTTGCCAGTTTGTTTGGCGCTTATTTTGCCGATCGCGTAGGGCGACGTAAAATTTTACTCAGTGCGGAAGCTATGTTTGTTTTGATCTATCTAGTCATGGCCATGGCAAATAGTCCATGGTGGTCCTCCGCTACGTTGACGTTGATAGCGTTCACGCTAGGGAATATGTGTTGGGGGATTTATGGACCGGTCGACGAGGCAATGATTTTGGATGTAACGAATCAAGAGTCGCGGGCGTTTGTTTTCACACTGTTTTATTGGCTGATGAATCTAACGTTGGCCATCGGATCGGCCATTGGAGCAATTTTCTTTTATCCTTATCGGTTTTGGCTGTTTCTTGTCATGGCATGCGTTGTGTTTGTGAATTGGTGGATTACTTACCTGTTGATTGCTGAAACTTACCAACCAATGCCGCTGCAACATGGCAAGGGCGGACTGTCACAGGTCCGTCATACGATAAAAACTATCCTTCAGGATAAAGCATTTTTGATTTACTTTTTTTCGACAGTGGCTGTGGCTACAGTCGAAAATGAATTGCCAAACGACATTGGTGTCCATCTGTTGCGGACATTTCAACCGGTGCAACTCCATGTCTGGCACTGGATGATGTCACTCACAGGAATTTCTGTGGTTGGGTTTTTACAAACTGAAAACACGATGATTGTTGTTTGTCTGGCGTCTCTTGCTGTTTTTGTCAGTCGCCGCATGTCTAAAAAACGTGTTTTGTTGTTGGGAATTGGATTGAACACGGTGGGTTTTGCGTTACAGTGTTTCTTTACCAATGCCACCAGCCTGTTTTTCTTGATGGCTGTAGCTACTGTAGGTGAAATTTTCAATGTACCCGTTCGTCAATCGTTTGTTGGAGATATTGCACCAGATGATGGGAAAACGATGTATCTGGCTCTGATGAGCGTTGCTTGGGGACTTGGCCGAGTACTCGCTTCGGCAAGTATTACAATTGGAGCCCATCTCTCTGGTCTGGGGATGGCTATTTTAGTAGGTATGATGGGTGGATTGGGATTGTTTGGTTTTTATCGGCTCGCACAAAAGACTGAGACGCAAATCCATCATGCTCGTTTAAGTTCGGATATGATCTCGTTCAGAGAAGATGGATAAGCTATGGTCTTATTCACAAACGCCCCGTGTGCAAGTCGATGCGCACGGGGCATCATCTATCAGATGCAGTGGAGGCTTTACGCTCTTTTCATAAACATAGGCATCTCTTGGACGCCAACCATTCTTGCATAAACAAATAGTTGCCCTTTGTGGTGGATCTCATGGTCAATCATGATGGACAGTACAGTCTTCCCTTGCAAAGGTTGGCCTCCACCAAACATTTCTGTTCCTTCCACTGGTTTTTCTAAATGTTCCTGGGGAATGGCAAGCAGAGTGTTTTTGGTTTCTTCGGTCATATGTGCCGCAAGTTGTCGCAGTTCGTCAAGCGTAGTTGGTTTAGCCGCTTGTTGTCCGCTTGGGCGCTCAAAACGACCAGCTTTCACAGCTCCGCTAAACATTAAGCTGGATCCATGCATATGAACGATTAAATCGGCTAAGCTCAGAGCACCGTCCCAAGGCTTGAAATGAAGAGCGCTCTCCGGCAGCTTTTGCAGGATATCCAGTGTCACATTACGGTGCATAAACCAGTGTTGAGTCACCTGCTCACGATTCATCTGATATCTAGCCTCCCATATGTAAACTCTTTCTTTTCTATGATAATCAAAGAATGGGATGGCGGCAAATTTGGCGAATTTTTTAGCAAATGAATGACGAAGTTTGACAAAAAAACGGCTTTTCGGTCGACATGTCTGGTTATCCTTCGGTATAATCGCAGAGAACTGTCCATCTCTGAAAGGATGAGCGAAACCCATGCATGCCTCGCAAATTTATATCTACGCGCTGGTGCAAGGCATTACCGAGCTGTTCCCCATCAGTAGTGTAGGTCACGGTGTCATCTTACCTTATTTATTTCATTGGACCAGCATCTCTGGTTCCAAGCAGTTTCTGCCCTTCATTGTCATGTTGCACTTGGGCACTGCTCTTGCGTTACTTATCTATTTCTGGAGAGACTGGGTGGACTTGATTTCTTCCCTGTGGATGAGAAAACCGCATGAACGCAGGATTCTTGGCTTAATTATTGTGGCTACCATACCAGCCGCCATCATTGGTAAACTGCTTCAACACAAGTTTGCAGAACTCTTTCCTAATGCCTTATCAGCCTCCATTTTCCTCATTGTCAACGGTTTTGTCCTGTTTCTGGCCGACAGGTTACGCAGACGCAGAGCCAGCAAGGAAATTCAGCAAATTTCTTATGTTCAAAGTTTCTTTATTGGCATTGTGCAGGCATTTGCTCTCATCCCTGGTTTTTCCCGATCCGGTATCACGATGACGGCGGGACTCGGTACGGGGCTGTCTTATGAAGAATCCGCTCGCTTTTCTTTCTTGCTCGCTACACCGATCATAGCTGGGGCAGGTGTATTGGAAGTTCCTAAAATGCTGAAAAGCAATTCTAGTGTCATGCTTCATTTAGGACTGGTGGGCGGACTTTTGGCAGGGATTGTGGCATTTCTTTCAACAGCCTTCCTGATGCGTTATTTCAGCACGCATGAAGTCAAAGCGCTTCGTCCGTTTGGTTGGTATTGTATCATTGTTGGAGTGATTGTAGCGATTATGGCGCTTTTGCATCTGCATTTCTAATTTTTTATAACAAACAATTCAGAGGTAAATGGATTCCATTCAAGTGGCGATTCGTCTGTCTGCGTCATGGCAGCGAATCGCCCAGTTCATTCTGCACTCTACCTATGGATGTTCGATTTAGGGAAGGGGAACATCAATGGCTAATGAGATAACAGCATCGAGTCGTTCCATTCGTTCGGGGGCAGTATGGACGTTCAGTGCGACTCATTTAATGAATGATTTAATGACAACCGGTATGGTGCCAGCGCTTTTGCCTGTTTTTAAATCAGCCTTTCATTTGAGTTACGCGGAAGCGAGTTTGGTTGTCCTTTTTTCTTATTTGACATCTTCTGTCTTACAGCCGTTTTTTGGAGCTTTGACGGATAAACATCCCTGGCCTTGGATGCTGCCGATGGGAATTTTTCTCTCCTGCGCAGGCCTGGCCGCAGCTGGTCTTGCTCCCACATATGTATGGTTAACTGTAGCCATCTGCATTTCTGGCTTGGGTTCTGGAGCTTTCCATCCCGAAGCGTCGCGAGGCACACATCTAGCATCGTCTGGCAAGGCTAAGGGGTTGGCACAATCTATTTTTCAGGTAGGCGGTAACAGCGGGCAGGCACTTGGACCCTTGGTGGTTTCCTTATTTATTTTGCCTTTGGGCAGGCGTGGGCTGACGTGGTTTTTTATCCTCGCGTTACTCGGTTTATTTTTAACCTTAAGAATTTTACCTTGGTACAAAAAGGGGACTTTGCAGGAACGGAGTAATCGTAAGTCTATTGTTGGCGAAAACCACGTCATTGGTATGGTGATGATGGTTTGGGTCATCATTTTGCGTTCTTGGTGTCAAATTGGTGTAGCGGGATTTTTGCCCTTTTATTTTGATAAGTTCCATGTGCCAGTAAGAATTTCCGAGTTATATGAATTCGTTTTTTTGGCAGCAGGCGCTTTGGGAACTTTTCTTGGCGGCCCGCTCTCCGATCGGTTTGGTAAAAAAACATTGCTAGTTGCCTCTATGGTCTTGGCGATTCCGTTTGCTTTTCTTGTCCCGCATGTGCGTGGATTTTGGGCAGTCCTTGTGTTGTTTGGTTTTGGATTGTCCGTTCTTTCGTCTTTTGCAGTTACGGTGGTTTATGCGCAAAGATTGCTTCCACGCAGTGTTGGGCTAGCCTCAGGGTTGACGATTGGATTTGGAGTGGGGGCAGGTGGGATAGGCGCTTTTTTCCTTGGTACCCTTGCAGATACACTGGGTGTTTCTAAAGTGTTTTACTTGCTTGGATTTTTGCCATTGATTGCAGCCATTCTGTCCATACTTTTGCCATCGGATAGGAAATTGGAAGCTCAAGCTGCTGCCATGGCTATTCATGGGGAAAATGAAAATACCAACTAAGCATACCCGCCGCATCATAAATGTGCGGCGGGATTTAGGACATGTATGATAAGGTTTTACCGATTCACGGCATGAGAAACACTTTTCAGGTATACACCAATTCTTTGAGCGGCTTCTTCCAGTCGATGGACGGGCTGTACCAACGCTAAGCGTACATACCCCTCACCTTCACTGCCAAACGCGTTTCCTGGTGTCATGGCCACCCCCGCTTCACGGAGCGCATTCAAGGCAAACTCTCGTGATTGAAAACCATCAGGAATCTTAGCCCAGATAAACATGGTGGCTGGAGACTTGGCTACTGGCCAACCAACATTTTGTAACGCCTCACAGAGACGGTCGCGTCGATGAATATATTCACTCAGTTGCGCTTCAAATAATTCATGTGGAGCTAGAAGAGCATCAATGGCTACGCGCTGAAGGGGGAGAAAGTTGCCGAAATCAATATGCGATTTGAGCAATGCCAATCGTTCGATCCCATCTCGATTGCCACATAGATAACCAATTCGACAGCCAGCCATATTAAATGTCTTGGATAACGAATTAAATTCGACGCCCACCTCTTTGGCGCCAGGTATGGAGAGAAAGGAAATGGGACGAACGCCATCAAAAACGAGTTCAGAATAGGCGAAATCGTGAACAATGAAAATATCGTGGCGTTTGGCAAAGGCGACTAGCTGCTCAAAAAATTCATGGGTGGCTAAAGCCGTCACAGGATTACCAGGGTAGTTGACAATCATCATTTTAGCGCGTGCCAAAATGCCCTCGGGTATATCTTCAAGACAAGGTAAAAAATGATTTACTTCCAAAAGTGGAATGGGATAGGGGGTTGCGCCGGCGAGACGGATGGAAGCATCGTAAATAGGATAGCCAGGATTGGGAACCAATGCGATATCGCCTTCGTTAAGCAGGCACATCGGCAAATGTGACAAACCTTCTTGCGTACCGGTCAATTGCAAGACTTCATGTTGAGGATCGAGTTGCACTTGATAACGGCTAGCGTAAAAATGTGCGACGGCGTCAGAGAAAGATTCTAACCCTGTGATGCTGTATGCGTAGTTGGCTGGTTGCCGAACATAATCTGCTAATTTTTCCATGACCAAGGCTGGCGGAGGCATGTCCGGACTGCCCACACTGAGATCGATAATATCGACACCATTTTTTTGCAAACGCCTTTTTTCAAGAGCTAGTTCAGCAAAAATGCCAGTTTCTAAAGTAGCGAGTCGCTTTGACATAGGTACGGTCACAATGACACCTTCCTTAAGTTGCCGCTCTGGGCTTCTGTCTAATGGCAGTTTACGCGTTTGCAGAATTTTGTGCTACCTTGTTCACGGTGATATTCTGACTTTCAATATAACCCGTTTCAGGTGTTCCGGTCAGAGGGTTGACATAGTCAATCAGCAGCATATCCTGACTGGCTGCGTTATAACTTGGCATGACCACCCAGGAACCGGTATGCAATGTGGTTTCCAAAGTGCTGTTAGCTTGGGCGTTGCTGTATACCGGAATGGGTTGATTCGCTTTCGAGTTTAGTTGATAGATGTTGTTAAATTGCAAGTTCTGACCCATTACCCAGCCCGTATGGTTGCTGCTCTGAATTTTATACCAAGCAGTAACATATCCCTGCCAGAATCCTTGTTCCATTTGCAAGACTTGAACTTGCATTCCCGAAATCCAATTGCCTGTTGGCGTGTTGTCAAACGAGGTGAGCTCCGTGTCAGGATTGCTGTATATCGGTATAAGAGAAGAAGTTGTGGCAGATTTCAGCATAGCAGAAGCACCGTTAAAAGAAAAAACAGGTTCGTTGCTGTCTGGCTCTGGCGGTGAGGCCGATCCCGGTTGGTAGAGTGTGTATTGACTGAGATGAAGTCCAGCAAATTGGGAAATCATTCGCATGAGTTCGCCGATTTGCAGGCTCCAGGTGGGGTCAGTTGCGTAATTTTGGTTCATGCCATCTAGTGTGGGGGATTCGTAATACTCAGGACCGCCTGGATTGAGGTAAGTATTGCGTACAAACCAAGCCTGGAATTGAATGGTGTATGTCTTGCTTGGAAAAACGCCTCCGTCGGCAAACGGATCGGCATCATATGCTCCATAACCGTAAAGGTTGTTTTTTTCGGTAGCCAGACTATTGGTGCCCCAATTGCTCTCCAGAATTGCGTGGGCCAGCAAATATGTAGCATTGACGCCATAAGTTTGGGCTGCTTGCAGGATAGCTTGACCGAGTCCCTGTAAGCCAGAGTTGGGTACAACAGACTGGAGAAAGGCATTGATTTTGTTGGCAGTCAAACCAGCCGGCGCAGGTGTACGCAAATCAACTTGACGATAAGGATCCTCGTAGTTACCGGCCCATTTGTCTATATATGTGCCATTTTCAGCAATTTGGTAGAAAACAGTGTCGTTAGGCGTGCTACCTTGTACAGCATTGAGAGAAACATAGGTTGCTCCAGGAACAGCAAAAGAAGGTGCGGGAAATGAGTATCCTGGTAAAAAAGAGGCCGCGAAATATTGATCGTCCATTAAAGACCAGTCTTCTTTTGGCCAGACGACCACCTGGTTCGTTGAGGTGTTGACAACATAACCTACATTGCTTGACTGAACGGCAGCTTCAGCTTGTATGAAGGAAGTGTAGTCCACAGGTTGACTGGTTGGGCTTTGATAAGCAGCATACTCAGGAATTGAAGCAGCAGGATTGACGTTAAATGTCATTGTCCATGTCGTTCCATTCCATTTACTTTGGATACCAATGGCCGTCAGCGCCTGCTGAATATACCAGATAGGTATGTATGTGGTTGGCGCCCCTGAATCAGGATCAATCGCTACCAGAGTCGGGAAATGCTCAAGAGGGGTTTCATTGAGTATTAAACTGTCTGTAGCATGGTTTTGCGGCGGCAGTATGGACGGATGGAAATGGCTTGAGGAAGTGATTGTCCATAGATGGCCATTCCATTGGCTGACAAAACCTAAAGGTTTGAGCGCTTGCATGACATAATAGAGCGGCATATAGGTAGTTTGCTGGTAGACAAATCCATACGGTTGTTCAACGGTTTGCCCATTGACGATAATGGACTTTTTGGACATGGTATAGTTGGGTGTCGCCGCTTCTACTATCGGTGTGCCAGTCAACGCGAAAAACATACAGGCACTCCCCAAAAGACGTTTCATTTTGGGGTGTCGATTACGATATTTCCTAGGATACAGCAAAAATGTTCACGTCCTTCGCCTGTGGATGTCCCTCTGGATGCAAATATCGCCTACAGCGTTAAGGGGGAAATTCGCTCTAAACGGCCAATGTCCTACTGTGTATGGTGCAATACCATGAATTACATATTGCGCGTCGATCGAATGTGTCCGAGATAGGAGAGATGATAGCTTGCGTATCGCATTTTTGGCTTCTCATAACGGGAGTAGTATGCGTTATCTTGTTGAAGCGGTTAAAACGGGAATTTTGTCAGCCGAACCAGTGCTTTTGATTGCCAGCAGGGCAGACAGTAGCAGTCTTGCATATGCTGCTGAAAATGGGATTCCGCATGTGATAGTGAACGCTCGAGATCACCATCCATATGCTTCTGAAGATGAAGCTGTTTGTGCTCATTTGCAGGAAGCCAGACCGGATGTAGTCGTACTCTCAGGTTATATGCGGAAAATCGGATCGAAAACTTTGGCAGCGTTTGAAGGTCGTATTCTTAATATACATCCAGCTTTGCTTCCGAAATTCGGAGGCCAGGGCATGTATGGTATTCATGTACATCAAGCTGTTCTTGCTTCAGGGGAGCGAGTAACGGGGGCAACTGTGCATCTTGTAGATGCAGAGTACGATCACGGTCAAATTTTAGCTCAAGCCACTGTACCAGTTCTACCCAATGATACACCTCAGTCATTAGCGGAGCGAGTGAAAGCGCAGGAAGGACCGCTTTACTTAAAAGTACTCACCAACTGGCAACGTTAAAGTATAGTATAATAGTAGGAAAATCGCGAGAGAGATTAGATTGTGCAAAGGATGCTGATGATGCAACAAAATCAGGATGTTACCCATACTGTAAAAAAGCCGTTGCGACGAAGCTTGGTCAATCGACAAGTACAAATGCTCGCCATTGGCGGTGTGATTGGGGTAGGGTTGTTTTACGGAGCGACTGTGTCCGTTGGGCTGGCAGGTCCAGGTGTCATTCTTGACTTCATCCTCTGTGGCATTATTGTAGCTATTGTGATGCGGGCGCTCGGTGAAATGACTGTCCATCAGCCAACCTCTGGTTCATTCAGTGAGTTTGCGGGGGAAGCGTTTGGAGCTCGTATGCGTCTGATTATGGCAGGTATGTGGTGGTTCTATTGGGTAGCTACCGTGATGAGCGAGTTAGCAGCAATTGGTAAATTGATTCAGTTTTGGTTGCCTAACTTTCCGGTGTGGCTGCCGGGTGTCATTGCTTTGGCGCTTTTCACCATTACCAATCTCCTTGCGGTTCGCGTATTTGGTGAATTGGAATATTGGTTTGCTGTACTGAAAATCATGGCCATTTCTGTCTTTATTATCTTTGGACTGCTGTTTGCCTTCACAGGCATCTTTCGTGGAGGAGAAATTCTAGGCTTGACTAACCTTTATGCTCATGGTGGTTTTCTGCCGCACGGCTGGCTTGGTGTTGTGATGGCTGTTTCGCTGGTGGTTCAGGCATACAGTGGTGTGGAAACTCTGGGAGTTGAAGCGGGCGAGTCTTCTAAACCTGAAAAAGTCATGCGCCGCGCATTTCGCTCCGTTACTGTAAGGATTGCCATTCTCTATGTCGGTTCGATGTTTGTTGTACTCACCGTGATTCCTTGGCAACACCTGATTGGCAGCAATTCAAGTCCCTATGTCATTCTTTTCAGTCGAATAGGGATACCTTTTGCTGCATCCTTGGTCAATTTGATTATTGTCCTATCGGGATTTTCTTCCTGTAATACAGGACTTTACGGTGGTAGTCGTATGCTGTATGGAGTGGCTCAAGAGCGTAATATCGAGAAAATTCATTTAACACGTTTAAACCGTCATCAGGTTCCTAGTGTGGCAGTTTGGTTAACGGCTCTTGCCATTTCGGTAGGCATTCTTATTACTTATCTAGCACCTAACAACGTCTATGTCTGGATTACGAGCGCCTCAGCGTTTGCTTCATTGTTTACTTGGTTGATGATTTTGCTGACAGAAGTCGTTTTACGCCGGCGAGCTCAACAAAATGGTCAGACTCTTAGTTACGCCATGCCCTTTTGGCCCATTCTTCCCTGGATAGGTATCGTCCTTGTGGCCGGTGCTATCTTAGCCATCTTCTTATCTCCCTTGACACGTGTTTCCGTCTTTGCCGGTCTCATTTGGTTGGTACTGATGATTGTATATGCCAGTGTGCAGGTAGCTCGGCAGCGATTGAACGTAAAATCGATTCACTCTTAAGCTGCGGACTTCATCAGAACCAATCTCGGTCTTCATATCCAAAATTTAACCCGCGTCAGCGGGTTATTTTTTTTGCCTATTGACCTCGTGGGTCGCTGGCCATACAATAGGAATAAAATTAAAGTATTCCAATCGGAATAATAATAAAGAGGTGTGGGAATAACGTGAGAACTTTAGCCATCAGTCCAATTGAAATTGAATCATTGGCAGTAACGTATGAAAATGCTTCACCGCAAGAGATTTTGCGTGAAGCTTTGCACCGTGTGGAAAATATAACTCTCGCCTGCTCTTTTGGCATTGAAGATATGGTTTTGCTCGACATGCTCAGTCAATTAAGTCCAAATCCTGACGTGTTCTACTTAGATACAGATCTTTTGTTTCCTGAAACGTATGCGTTATGTAACGAGGCGATAGAACGCTATGGATTGACCCGGCTACGGCAAGTCAGGCCCGCTTTGACCTTGGAAGAACAGGCAGAACAGTATGGAGAATCGCTTTGGCAGAGCAATCCCAATCAATGCTGCGATTTGCGCAAAGTACAACCGCTGACACGTGTTCTGCAGGAATATGACGGTTGGGTTACGGGCATTCGCCGTCAGCAATCGCCTACGCGCGCCAATGCACAGGTCTTTGAGGTCGATCACAAATTTGGCTTGGTGAAAGTCAATCCGTTAGCCACGTGGTCTGAGAAAGATGTGTGGCGCTATGTTCATGAACACCAGGTACCCTACAACCCTTTGCACGATCGCGGTTATCCCAGTATCGGCTGTTTACACTGCACACGTCCTGTCAAACCAGGTGAAGATTCACGTGCTGGTCGTTGGTCGGGATTTGATAAGACAGAGTGCGGTTTACATCAGTAACGGATCGGCTAAAGAAAGATTAGGAGTGGTATAGATATGGAAGCGCATGGCGGACAACTGGTTTCTAGAGAATTACGTGGAGAAGAACGTGCAGAACGAATTCGCGAAGCTCAGGATTGGAAATCCATTGTACTTACGATGTGGGCACTCTCTGATTTGGAGTTAATTGGAATTGGTGCCTTCTCTCCCTTGACAGGATTTCAAGGGGAAGCAGACTATTGGTCGATTTTAGAGAATATGCGTCTACAAAATGGCACCGTATGGCCGATTCCTATTACCTTGGCTGTTTGTGAAGAGGAAGCCCATCAAATCAAAATAGGAGAGATGGTTGCCCTCTATGGAGAAAACGGACAAATTTATGGGACGCTCAGAGTAGAAGAAAAATATAAGGCAGACAAACTTCGTGAAGCACAAGCAGTGTATCGTACAACAGACAAGGAACATCCGGGTGTTGCTAAATTGTTGGCACGTCCTGATGTCTATTTGGCTGGCCCCATCGAAATTTTAAATCGTCCGCAAATTTCTCAATTTTCATCTCATACGTTCGTTCCGGTTGAAACGCGGCGCATGTTTGCAGAACGCGGCTGGCGGAAGATTGTTGGATTTCAAACGCGCAATCCAGTGCATCGTGCTCACGAGTTTATTCAAAAATCAGCTTTGGAAATTGTGGATGGACTGTTTCTTCAGCCGCTTGTGGGTGAGACGAAAGCAGATGATATTCCAGCTACGGTAAGAATGAAGAGTTATGAAGTGTTGCTTCAACACTATTATCCGAGCGATCGCGTTTTACTAGGTGTCTATCCTGCCGCCATGCGCTACGCTGGTCCGAGAGAGGCAGTGCTGCACGCACTGGTCAGGAAAAATTATGGTTGTACGCACTTTATTGTAGGTCGCGATCATGCTGGCGTGGGCAACTATTACGGAACGTATGATGCGCAGAAAATTTTTGAACATTTTTCCGAGCAAGAATTAGGAATTGTTCCGTTGTTTTATGAGAACAGCTTTTTCTGCAGCAAGTGTGACACCATGGCTTCAGAAAAAACGTGTCCGCACGATGAGGAATATCGCTATATCCTCTCGGGTACGAAAGTACGCCAGATTCTTCGCAGTGGAGAACGTCCTTCTTCGAAATTCACTCGACCTGAGGTTGCTGATGTTTTGATTGAAGGATTGCGGGAGGCGATAACGGTTGGCTGAGCAACATTCCTCAGAAACAAAACTATCCAAAGTAGAAATTATCAAAAAGAACAGCCGGCATCTGCGTGGAACTATCGAGGAAGCGCTACAGGATGGCAGCAGCCATTTTTCTGAAGAAAATGTGCAAGTATTGAAGTTTCACGGTATGTATCAACAGGACGATCGCGATTTGCGTGCAGAAGCCAAGCGGCTGGGCAGGGAACGCTATTATTCTATGATGATTCGCGCCCGGATACCGGGAGGTCGTTTGAATGCAAGTCAGTATCTGGAATTTGATAATATCGCAGATACTTACGGCAATGGAACATTGCGCATAACTACTCGGCAGACATTTCAGGTACACGGTGTTCTGAAGGAGAATGTCAAATCCACGTTGCAGCACCTCCATCAAGTGTTGATTACCACCCTTGGTGGTTGTGGTGATCAGGTGCGCAACATTATCTGTTGTGGCAATCCGCTTGAAAATGGTTTCCGCAAGCAAATTCATAGTGATTTGCACAAAATGGTCTCACAATTTAGTGCAAAGACAAATGCGTACCACGAAATATGGTTAGACGGAGAACGATGGAATAGCGAAGAGGACTTGCCGGAAGAAGAGCCGTTATACGGCGAAGTCTATCTGCCTCGCAAATTTAAGATTGGTTTTACAGTTGAGGGCGACAATTGTGTCGATATCTATGCGAATGATTTGGGAATTGTAGCGCATCCAGACCCCGCGGAGGAAAAGGTCGAGGGATACACGTTGCTTGTAGGAGGCGGTATGGGCCGAACCGCATCCATTCCCGATACGTATCCGCGCTTAGCGACACCGCTTTGTTTTGTGACACCAGAAGAACTAGCGCAGGTATCCATGGAGATTGTCAAAATTCAACGTGATTTTGGAAATCGCAGTGACCGACGCTATTCTCGTTTCAAATATTTGCTGGATGAGCGGGGGATCTCATGGTTTCAGGAAGAGTTAGAAAATCGAGTGGGCTATCGTCTGGCTTCGCCTCGGCAGCTTGTTTGGTTGAGTGGCTCCGATCATCTTGGCTGGCACTCTTTGAAAGATGATCAATGGTATTTGGGTCTATTTGTTCGCAATGGACGAATAATGGATACCCATGATATGCGCCTCAAAAGTGTATTGAAAGAATTATTGAAGACGTACGAATTCGATATACAGTTAACTTCACAGCAAAATTTGCTTTTGGTTGGCATTCACTCGCAACAGCGAGATGAGGTGGAGAAAAAATTGCGAAATGCGGGTGTCCATTTACCAGTGGATTATTCACAAGCGGTTCTTCACTCCATGGCTTGTCCCGCGCTTCCAACTTGTGGTCTTGCGACCGCTGAGTCGGAGCGGGTTTTTCCAGAAGTTATGGAACGGATGGAAAAATTATTGGCGGAGACAGGGCTTTCCGAGATTTCTTTGCCCATCGCCATTCGTATGACAGGTTGTCCTAATGGCTGTGCCCGTCCTTATATTGCCGATATTGCTTTTGTCGGTCGAACACCTGGCAAATACGATATCTTTTTGGGTGGCGGAATCTTGGGAAATCAATTAAACATGCGAGTACTTGAATTGGTTCCAATAGAGAAACTTGATGAGGTTTTGCGCCCTGTATTGCAAGATTATGCGGAAACCGCTGCAACCCATGAAACGTTTGGAGCCTATTGTCATCGAGTTGGTTTGGACGGTCTGCGCGCTAAGATGGAAGCAGCAGTGATTGGATAACATCTGCAAATCAAAGCTGGGAGGAGGGAGGTTATGAATGGGAAGGTGTATCTGGTTGGTGCTGGACCGGGTGTTTCAGGTCTCCTGACTTTACGGGGAAAAGAGGTCATTGAAACGGCCGACATTCTTTTCTATGACAGACTCATCTCGCCTCGATTGTTCAGCTATGCGTCTCCACAGGTTGAGGCTGTTTATGTAGGTAAAGCCAATCGAAAACATACTATGCCTCAAGAGGAAATCTGCCGATGCTTGATCTGTGCCGCACGTGAAGGAAAGAGAGTGGTCCGTCTTAAAGGTGGCGATCCGTTTGTGTTTGGCAGGGGCGGGGAAGAGGCATTTGCGTTAAGAGAAGCAGGTATTGACTACGAAATTGTGCCAGGCGTGACTTCCCCAGTAGGAGCACTTGCATATGCAGGCATCCCACTTACGCATAGAGGATTGGCCAATTCCTTTACTGTTGTCACGGGTCACCAGATGAGCAATGATGAGTTGCTGGATTGGCAGAATGTATGGAACCGTAGCGATACGCTGGTCATTCTCATGGGACTTGAACAATGGCCGGAAATCTCGCAACGTTTGCTGCTTGCAGGCGTACCAGTAGAGACCAAAGCTGCCATTCTTCAAGCCGGATCGACCGCATTACAAAAACGCGTGGACGGTAATTTGGCTAATATTGGGTTACGCGCCCAAAAAGCAGGGATTCAGTCGCCTGCGCTTGTCGTTCTTGGGGAAGTGGCGGGATTGGCCCCTATTCTCGATTGGCAGTCGTCCCAACCTTTATTTGGATCACGTATTTTAGTTGTGACTCGTGATAGGGCATTAGCTGACCACTGGGTGCGCCGTATAGAATCACTTGGCGGTGAAGCCATGGATATTGTCTTTGAGGAGAACGGACATGTTTTGCGGCCAGCAGCCTTAACTGCGTTGCAGCAACTTTGGCAACCTGAAAGTATACATGCAGTGTGGATAGAGGGGGATATACCAAGGAAATCTCTAGACCTTTTTTTCCCTGCTGCATGGAAAAATCATTTGCAGACGCTTGTTTGGTGGAATGGAGAAAAAGTTGCTCAATATTTGGAAAATAATCAGGATGTTCTTTTTATAAATAGAGATGCCAAGTCAAGTAGGGAGGCGTTTGCATGAGACGCGGCGTGTTGCTGGTTGCTCATGGAACTCGAGTGCCAGCAGGCGTTTTAGCGGCGATTTGTTTTGCGGAAGGTGTAGCCAATAGGCTAAAGGCGCAGAATCCATTATGGGAGAATGCGCTTTGCCGATTGGCTTTTTTAGAAATTTCCACACCTGATATCTATGCAGTTGCTACCCAAATGTATCAGCAAGAGGGCATTAGAGAACTTTATATTTTGCCGCTCTTACTGCTCAGTGCTGGACATGCGCTGGCAGATTTACCGCGTATTATCGATGATATACAGAGAGATTGTCCTCATCTTAGAGTACGAATGTCATCACCATTAAATGATCATGAGAGGCTGGTAAAAATTTATCAGCAACACATTCATGATGCATTACAGCAGGAATCGGGAATAGATGCTCTTCTTTTTGTGAATCGTGGTTCCTCGTATCCACATTCCTATCGGATTTTTCAACAGATCGTTCAGCAGACGAGCGCTTCGTTTCCTGATTTGAAAAAAACATCTGCCTTTTTCGCTGGCTTAGGGGCAGGATTATCGAGAGCTTTTCATCGCCTTGAAAAGTCTGGGGTAAGAGAGTGTCTCGTCTTGCCGCACCTGCTTTTTCCTGGACGTCTCTCTGCTCAATTGGATCGTCAGTTAAAGGAATGGGCTATGGGACATGCTCATTTACATTTTCGTTCGGCTCCACTGCTTGGTGAATCGGAAGAATTGATGGATGTCTATGCCAAGCAAATAGTTCTCTTCAGCTTGAGAAGAGCAGTGCAAACCGTGTGACCAGGGACATCCCGTGTTATGATAGAAGATACAAGCTGATAAGCGAGGTGTTGATGTTTTGCGAGCAGTAAGACAAGATACGTTTGGGGATGCAGACGTTCTCTATATTGGCGAGGCTTCTACACCGACGATTGGGTCTCACGATTTGCTTGTTCGTGTACATGCTACCGCTCTCAACCGAGCTGATCTTTTGCAACGTCGAGGATTTTATCCGCCTCCTCCTGGGGAATCAGAAATTCTGGGGCTCGAGATGGCTGGTGAAGTGGTGGAAGTCGGGGCAGATGTGGAAGGATTTACTTTGGGTAGCCGTGTGGCTGCGCTGTTGCCAGGTGGTGGGTATGCGGAGTATGTCAAAATTCCCGCGGGAATGGCCATGCCATTGCCAGACTCGATGTCTTATGAACAAGGTGCAGCGATACCAGAAGCCTTTCTAACCGCGTATCTCAATTTGTTTTGGTTGGGAAAAGTACGTAAAGAAAACACTGTTCTGGTTCATGCTGGTGCCAGTGGGGTAGGAACTTCAGCCTTACAATTGATTCGTGAGGTGGGCGCGATTGCATTGGTCACCGCAGGTTCGGCAGAGAAAATTTCGGTCTGCAAAAAACTGGGTGCTGTAGCGGGCTGGAATTACAAAGAGGGTCCATTTTTGCCTTTTGTGCAAAAAGAGACAGATGGACGCGGTGTGGATATCATACTGGATTTTATCGGGGCTAACTATTTTGCAGAAAACATTCAATCTTTGGCTGTCGATGGACGTTTGATTGTCATTGGAACGATGGGTGGAACGCAAGTTCAGCAGCTTGATCTAGGTTATTTGTTGCAAAGACGTCTGCAAATTATTGGGACAGCATTACGATCACGGTCGGTGAGCGAGAAAATTCGTCTGACTCGTGAATTCTATCAATTTGCACGGGATGGCTTGAATGAAGGACGAATTGCTCCGCTGGTGGATACTGTTTTTGATTGGACAGAGGTCGCTAAAGCGCATACCTACATGGAGTCCAATCAAAATATGGGTAAAATTGTCCTGCGTGTGTCTGGATAAAAATTCAAGAAGCACTTCTGCATTGAAGGAGAGAGGGTATGGATACACCTGTCATCGAAGAAGTGTTACAGAGATGGTTACAAGAACATCGTGATTGGAGTCGACAGGATAAGCGAATTCGTAAACGATTCCGATTTAAAACTTTTCCTGAATCTATACAATTTGTCAACCAAGTGGCGGAGATTGCAGAGGAACACAATCATCACCCGTTTATTCAGATTGATTTTCGCGTAGTAACATTAGAACTGACATCCTGGCACGCAAGAGGTATAACAGTATTAGATCTTCAACTGGCTGACAAGTATGATGCACTTGTAGAAGACTGAGAGAGGCGGATGCCCCCTGGGAAGTATAGTCAGTATCATTGTAGTCGTTTTGTTGCTTCTTTTTTCACTCTATATGCGTACTCGGCGTACACTAACCTATCAAAAAGCCAGCCGTACTTTACTCGTAACGAGATCGATTTTATTTGCTTTAGTGGCTGTATTGCTTCTTTCTGGCGCTACTTTGCATCCTATCCTCTTTCTCTATGCAGTGCTGGGTTTGGTAATTGGTTTTTTGCTAGCCTATTTAGCTTTGCGCGGCACTCGATTTGAACAACGTCAAGATGGAGTGTATTATCGCGCCAATCCCTGGATTGGCATGGTGGTTATTGCTCTTTTTGTGTTTCGCTTTGCCTATCGTTATATTGAACTGTATCAGAAAATTCGTCAGTCTGAGCTGCTTCATAACGTCAAACCAAGTGCACTCTCTACGACCAGCGATCCTCTGACTTTCTTTTTATTCTACTTGGTGATTGCTTATTACCTAGGTTATTATGTTTTCCTTTTGTTCCGGCTGCGTCGATTTAGCAAAGAAAAAGCGGCTGAACAAGAGTTGGTTCTCAGAGAAGAAATAGACAAACCGTAAGTGAGCTGGCAGTCAGTAACCAAAAAATATCCGATCTTTTGAGTTTCCAAGGGGATGGATGCACCGTGATGTCACGTAAGTGTACCATCCCCTTGGCATGCAATGCGTCACTTGTGTCTTCAGCCATTTGTAACAAAACAAGTAAAAATGGCACAAAGATATAGGGGAGACGCCAAAAACTGAGACGTTTTTTGAAGCGAGCCAGATGAATAATTTGAAATCTATGCCACTCTTCTTGAATATGAGGTAGAAAACGCAGTACATAAGCAGTCGTAAAAGAGAGTGCCGCTGTGGGCACACGCAGCTTGGAAAGTGGTTGTAAAATAGATGCAAGCGCCTGTTGGAGTTCAGCTTCACTGGTTGTAAATGGAACAATGAGACCAAGCGCAACGGCGGCTAACAAGCGTATGCTGGTTTGTAGGGCTTGCAGCATAGAAACTGGATGGAAGCCCAAATTGAGATATGGGTGAAAATGCAGGGACAAGCCTGCAAACAGAAGGGTAATCACAGACAGATAAAAGAGCGCTCGCATCTGGCGGAGCACAGACACTGGTGAAGCGCCGAGTAAAAATATAGACGACACAGCTATTGCCAAGCTAAGCAGGGTACCTGCCCAATCGTGAGTGAATAAACACCCTAACGTGACGAACCAAGTGCCTATCCAAAGTATGCGTAAGTCAATATGAGTCCGCCTCTGTGTTTTGCTGTTGGGTTCTTCTATTTCTCTTAATACACTTCTCCTATGCTGGTTTTCCATAAGCTCGTTTTCTGAATGAGGTTTACGCACCGTCCAACCTTCCATAAGGAAGTTGGCCACTTCTTCAGCGCTCAAAAGGCGTGTGTTTGGCACGTCTCGTCCTTCGGATATCCATTGAGACTGCAAGCGTAAAACCGTCGGTATTTCTATTCCAATTTCTTCTAGCCATTCGGGATGCAAGAATAGTTCAGATAAATGACACTGGCGAATGTCTCCACCCTCCGCCAAGAGCAGAAACTGGTCAGCGACTGATAAAAACGCATCGATTTGATGAGTGGCAACCAGTACGCCGCCTTCTGGATGTTCCAGTTTCCAATTTTGAAGAGTTTCTATCAGTTTTTTAAGTGATTCACCATCTAATCCCACGGTAGGTTCATCACATAGCAGCCATTCGGCAGGTACAGAAGTCTCAACCGCAACTGCTGCCCTTCTTTTTTGACCGCCACTGAGTGAAAGTGGCGTTTGTTGCAGGAGCAGGGTTGGTAAACCTTGTTTGGACAATGCATAAGCCATCTCTTCTGATGATGGAGGTGTTTTGGCAAAAGGACTGTGACTGATGACAAATTCTTTGGCTAAGGTACTTGCCATCATGCTTTCCTCAGGGGATTGAAAAACAAGCGCAAATTTTTTTAACCATTCTTTGTCGTGTTCATTTTCTAGAGGTCTGTTGTTCATCCAAAGGCTTCCTGACTGTATCGGTAACAACCCTGCTACAACCTGTAGGAGACTGGATTTTCCCGATCCGATAGGTCCAAGCAAGACGTGGATTTTCCCTGATTCTACTTGTATTTGTAAGTTTTCAAATAGTGGTTTGGCTGTTCCTGCATGTTGAACTGTTACGTTCTCGAATTGTAAATTCACGAATGTACACCAGCACTTTCTAAGGACTGTATTTCTTGTAACGGCAATTCAGACCAAGGGATACCGCGGCGATATAACTCTTCTCCAACTTGTATGGAAAAGGGGGGAATATATCCTAGTTTTCTGCATGTGCTTGGCTGCCATGGACTTTCTTCTGAGTAAAAAAATGAACGAGCATGCCAGCCAGTGAGTAACGTTCCGTTTTGAACGATGGCGATTTCGTCAGCGTAAAAAATATCTTCTAATTGTTGAGTCATCCAGAGTATAGATAAATTGGTTTGGCGAACTTTTTTTTCAAGAAAGTTTAGTAACCGATGACGGATGGCTGGATTCAACATGGCGGCTCCTTCATCGACAATCAGTAAGTCAGGGTTGTCTAAAAGTGCAGAGGCAAATGAGAGAAGTTGTTTTTGCCCGCCAGAAAGTTTTTTTACCGGAGAATGAAGCGGTACGGACAACCCCAACTCTTCAAGCAGATCAGCTATTTGTTTGCCTGTATACGAACAGTTGCGAGCAGTTGCTAATTCATCAGCAACGGTTTCACCCAGGATTCCCGCTCCCAGTCGCTGCGGAATATATCTTAAAATCATTGAAGAAGTGGAAGATACAGTTAAACTCCCTTCCAATATTGGTGATAGTCTGAGTAGGCCTCTGGCTAAGGTGGATTTTCCTCCACCGTTTGGTCCTAATACGACTAACCACTGACCTTTATATAATGTCAGATAGAGATTGTGCAATAGGACTACCCATCCGCGATGCGTCGGATAACCAAATGAAGCATTTTGAATTTCTAACAAAACAGGTGTATCCAACTCTATTCCTCCAGCAATGACGTCGGTTGTTTCAATTGAAAGAAGGTCTACTTGCACTCTTTTAAACTTATGCTACAATCCAATTGTCAACCTATTAAATTTTATATATTAACAATCAGTTTGTCTACTTTGATAAACTGGGAAAGGATGAATTTCATTTGCGTATCACAGTTCGCGGCATCATTTTTAGTGCACTTTTTGCGGCATTATTAGCAGTTCTCAGTTTTGTTTCATTTAAACTGCCCTTTACTCCGGTACCCATTACATTGGAAAATTTGATGGTTATGCTCGCCGGGGCACTGTTAGGTGGTGGCTATGGATTTTTGAGTATGCTTTTGGTAGTGGTTCTAGTAGCCCTGGGTGTACCTATGCTGGATGGCAGCGGGGGAATTGGCGTGCTTGTTGGGCCGTCGGGTGGCTACGTTTGGATGTATCCTATCTGCGCATTACTTGCCGGTTATCTGATTCGCAGAGTGCGTGGTAACGGTCCAGTTTCCTTTGTTTGGATTGCCATAATAGCCTTTGTTTTTGGTGATTTGCTCTGTTATGTGACAGGGGTGGGTTGGCTAGCTCATCTGTATCATTTATCACTCTCCAAGGCATTGGTTCTAGCCGCTTATCCATATTTGCCTGGCGATGCAGCTAAAGCTGTCATCACAGCTTTGATTACGGTGCAGGTTCGCCGAGTCTTTCCTGTTGAACGTTTGGTTGGCAGTTCAAAAGTTAAACTCGCATCACCGGAAGTCAGCGCTTAAAATTACGAAGATGTTTTATAGATAGCGCATGGTTAGCCATGCGCTTCTTTTAGTTTGGATTCTAATTCTTTGAGAGTCGATAAATAATGCATATTTAACCCTTGAATGATCTTCTCTTTATCTCGGCTTGCCAGAGTGTCATACAAAATCTGATGAATCTCAACAACTCGATTTACTCTTTTGGGCAATTCGTTAGCAATGGTTAAAAACATAGCTCCAACCTGGCTGTCCATTTGGCTATGAGCTTGAATCAAACGAGAGTGCTTAGACAAGCCAACAATCACTTTGTGAAACTCAATATCGCATGCAATCAGTTCTTCTGCATTTGCCTCTTGAACGGATTGTGCAAATCTTTCTAATAAGTGAGAGAGTGCTTGTAAATGCTCGTCTTGCAAATTTTCCAGACCCATTTCAATAGCATTGACTTCGAGCATCGCGCGAAACGTGTATATCTCGTAAGCGTCTCTTGCCGATAATATCGATACAGTAGCGCCCCTATTTACTTCATGTGTCACCAGACCTTCATTTTTCAACATCAGCAGCGCTTCTCGCACAGGACCACGTGAAACCTGCAAGTCCCGTGCTAAATGGACTTCATTGATACGTTGGCCAGGTTTGATAGTACCAGTTAAAATCATTTTGCGAATTTCTTTCACAACTTCGTTGGATAATGAGGTTCGATAAATTTTTCCTGCGGAGAACGAATCTATTGGCATAAAGCACCTCGGGTCTATGTTCGTCTAAAGCGTAATTTATTTCTTCAATCTATCTCACCTTATGAAACAGAGATTGTCAACCGCTCTTTTATGATTTGAATTTACAGATTTTTATGATATATTGAACATGAAAACTGTTAACACTTATTTGGAGCTTGACAAAAAGGTCAGTGTTATCATTTTGCAAACGAGATCGATCAAAACAAAGAGTAAATGAAAAGTAAGTGGGCGTTGGTTTCTTGAATGGAAAAGAGGGGGGTTTAGAGTGGGGAATCATTCCATACGTAAAATATCTTCTATGGTATTCATTGGGTTGGGACTTTGTATGGCAGTAACAGGGTGCGCAAGTCAGACACCTTCAAAAGGAACGGCTGGGCAAACTGTCAATGGAACAGCACATCCAACGCCAGGGGGAACCATCATTTTTGCAGAGCCACCACAGGCGAATTTGAATTGGTTTTTCCCTCTTTTTAACATTCAGGATGATGGCGTTGATAATGCCCAATTCATCAACATGCTTTATAAACCGTTGCTTTGGATTAACAATCAATTCGAGATCGATTGGAATTCTTCCATTGCTAGTAAAATTACCTACAATCGCCAGGGGACTGTCTACCATGTTTTTATGAATCCCAAATGGCACTGGTCTAATGGTCATCCTGTCACCAGCAAAGATATCCTTTTTTCTTGGCATGTCATTCAGGCTGCTTCTGCAGCAAACGCCCCTTCGCCATGGCCGTATGTTGGAGCTGGAACGGGGGATATTCCAAACGGCATAAAAAGTCTGAAAGCGAATGATCCTTATGAATTTACTGTTACCTTGGATCATCCAGCCAATCAACAGTGGTTTATCTACAATGGATTGATTCAATTGACACCTTTACCAGCTAGTGCTTGGGACAAATATCAAAATATCCAGAAGGAGATTAAATATTTAGGTGACGAAGCTACTAATCCCATGTTTGATACTGTAGTTGACGGACCTTTTCAATTAGTGAGCGCTGTACCCAATCAGTCTTGGACAATTGTACCGAATCCGCGATACAGTGGCCATAAAAGTATCGTGAACAAAATTATTTTTCAGTATGAAGCTTCCAATACGGCAGAATTTTCCGGTCTGAGAACGGGGTCCATTAATGTAGGCTATCTGGATCCGAGTCAATACGGTTCACGACAAGCTCTTCTTTCCAAAGGTGAAGTGATCACACCTCAATATGCGTTTGGATATTTTGAAACACAATTGAACATGTTCCCTGGCTCACCAGTACGCCGTTTGTTTGACAAACTATATATCCGCCAAGCGTTACAAATGGGCATTGATAACGAAAGTATTGATCAAGCGGTCTATCATGGTTTTGCTCCTCCCTTAGACGGACCGATTCCGCAAATACCACATACTGCTTTTTTTGATAGTCAATTGAGTCAAAACCCATATCCTTATAACCCAGAAAAAGGGAAGCAGCTTCTGGAAGCCCATGGTTGGAAGTTAGTCAATGGTATCATGACCAAAGGGGCACAAAAATTGAAATTTACCATGATTTATGCTGCCGGATCGGCATCAGAACAAAATCAGGTAGAAATTATGAAACAAGACTGGGCACAAGAGGGAATTGACGTAACGCTAAAAAGCATGCCAGCCAGTACTCAGGAGTCGATTACCTACAACGCCAAAAATCCTGGAGATTGGGAGATGTCCAACGGACTTGCCTGGTTTTATAACGGGCCCGGCTATTATCCAAGCGGCGGACAGTTGTTTGCAACCAACGCTCCATCTGGATTTGGCTACAGCAATCCGGAGGAGGACGCCTTGATTGCTGCTACGCATCAACCTTACGCGACACCAGAAGAGGCTATGCAAGCATTTTACAAATATGAATATTTTACAGCCTTGCATCTGCCTGTTCTCTGGGATGGCAATGTGGCCACACTCGCAGTACATGCTCCCCAAGTGCATGGAACTGTTCAATATGGTAATGCTTTAACGGGATTTCCTCAGATGAATTATTGGTGGGTATCTTCTAACGCAGCAACATCGTCTTGAGTTAAGGATGTTATGTAGTTATCACATTTTGATTCGATAGGTGGTTAGAGATATGTACATGATGAAATTAACCCAACGAGAGTACGTACAACAGTTAAAAAAAGGGATAGACACCGTTCTCATTCCCATTGGCATGCTGGAGACACATGGGGAACACTGTGCTCTTGGTACGGACACACTGATTCCACGAGAGTTTGTCAAACGACTCGACGCTATTCTTGGTAAGCGTATCATGATGGCGCCAGAGATTGCCTATGGGCATTCATGGGCATTGGCTCCGTTTCCTGGTACGATTGATGTCTCACAGCGAATTTTTACAGACTATGTACGTCATATCGGTGAGCAATTCTTTCATCAAGGATTTCGACATATTGTGCTGCTGAATGGACATGGTGGCAATATTTCGGCCCTCAATGAGGTGTCCGAATGTTTGGCCGATCTCGGTGCGTATGTGTTGACGATTCACTGGTGGCTCGATTATCGCGAACAGATTGCAGCTATTGCGCCTGCTGTCGGACACGCTGGAGAAGATGAAACTTCTTGTGTTCTGGCGATTGACGAGTCTTTGGTGGATATGAGTGTAGCTCATAATCATCAAGATACATTATCTAGGAAAATCAAATCGAAAAAGATGGGGTTGCGGATTTTTCCCCATGGAAACTCAGGGGATGCAACAGCAGCCAGTGTAGAAAAAGGAGAAAGAATTTATCAGTCATTGGTTCCATTGATGGTAAAAGATATTGAGGAACTTTGGGAGTTTGCTCAATCTGAATAATTGACTCTATGGGTACGCATCCACTATACAACGACCGCCCTTCTTCAATTCTGGCGAGGCGGTCGATACCCTTTTTTGCGTAATTCCTCTACTTTTTTGGCCAATTCTTCATAAATAGAAGTTTGCACGTCAAAATCCATTCTCACTAAGCCGCTTGTCCCCGGAGCGACAAATTCCATCATGTCAGGCAATACAGTACACTCTTGAAAACCAAAATCAACTTTACTGCGTTCAGCGTATTTTTGGTAGACGCCTTTCCCACAAAACAAGCAATGATAGGTTTGTAAAGAGAAAGTTTATCTTTGAGTATAAGCCTGCCTGCTCGCCATTCCTCAGGTCGGATTTCATCTGCTCGTTTCGTAGTGCGAGCTACGATATTGGTAAATCCATATCCATACCAAGCCAGCATATGGGGGTTGTCAGAGGGAGGGTGTAAGATGGGGGTCAAACCCGATGAATGCAAGAGACGATAAAAACGATTGCTGCGATGAGCGTATGGAAAACCTGTAGCTGATGATGTTGGCGAAGGATTAAATCCAATAAAAACGACGACTAATCCTCGATGTAAAAGATCGTTGATCATAAAATGGTGTCACGCTCCTACCGTTATTCTCCCCATGTCGAATGTAAACGTCAATTTTTTCAAATCAATGCTGAAAGTTTAACCATCCCTGCTTATTCGAAATGAGCAAGAAAATAAGGATTTACTATTGACAGACAAATAATTTGTAATTTTCTTAAAATTATCATCAAATATTTCTGATTAGAAAGTGAGGGAAGTTCGGTGAATGCAAATTTTCGCACCTTAATGCAAACGTTTGCATTTGTTGGAGCATCAACTTTTGCTTGTGTATCAACAGCTTGGGTCAATCCGGCAGATATTGTGCAGGCATCCACTAGTGTAGACAGTAATGCTTTGTTTTCCGATCAAGGGCCACTTTATTTTACACTACAGGAACCTACTTCGAATCAACCGATTACAGTAACGCTTCGAGCTTCAGCAGGAAATTTAAGCAGTGCTAATGTCGTTGTATACAACACTGCATCGGGATCGACCACGTACTATCCGATGTCTCTGGAAGGAAACGACGTCAATGGGGTCTATGAATTTTGGTCGGCTACCCTGCCTGCTACGTCTAACACGGAGTACTATTATTTTCAAGCGAATGATGGTTCCTCAACCGTTTATTACAATGCTTCCGGTGCTACTTCTACAGCCTATCCAACACCAACTTTTTCCGGAAATCAATGGAACACATATGATGACTTTGTTATCAGTCCGAATTTTAGCACGCCAAGTTGGGCCCAGAATGGTGTGATGTATCAAATTTTTGTCGATCGTTTTTTTGATGGAGATGTCAGTAATGACGTTACGAATGGCGAGTATTCTTGGTATGGGCATCCGACTGTACAGCTTAGTTGGGGGCAAGACCCTGAATTGGGCGATCCCGGTGGGGCAGATCAGGTAGCCTTTGCTGGTGGAGATTTAGAGGGTGTTGCCGATAAATTGAATTATATTGAGCATACGTTGGGAGCCAATATTCTCTATCTTTCACCAGTATTTACGGCAAATACTAACCATAAATATGATGTGCAAAATTATTTTCAAGTTGATCCGCATTTCGGAGGTAACAGTGCTCTGGAAACCTTAATTTCGGATGCCCACAATACTTTCGACAATGCTGGACAACAGGGACGAGTCATCTTGGATGGCGTATTTAATCATACTGGGGCTTCGAACTCTTGGTTTACGAGTGCACAGTCCAGTCAATCCAGCCCTTATTATAATTGGTATACCTTTACCAATTGGCCATCTCAATATGCTACTTTTGCAGGGGTATCCAATCTTCCCAAACTCAATTATGGGTCTTCTTCCTTACAGAATGAAATTCTCTCTGTCGCCGATACCTATCTCGAACCCCCATTCGATGCGGATGGATGGCGGCTTGATGCACCTGGACATATCGGTGCAAATGGATATGATCCAGAAGCAAATGGAAATTATAACGATCCAACGAATCATGCTTTTTGGGAAAGCTTTCGTCAAAGTGTCAAGTCGGTCAATCCTAATGCCTTTATTTTTGGGGAGTGGTTTGAAGGGTCACAACCTGAGGAATGGTTGAACAATGGTAATCAATGGGATGGTTCAGTCAATTATAATGGATTTTTACAACCGGCCTCAGAGTGGATTACTGGATATGATGATGGCTTTAACGCAAACTCCATCTCTCCAACCACACTGGAAAGTTGGCTGGTTGGAACGCTCAATAGTGTTCCAAGAGCTGCTCAATTGGCTCAAGTCAACGAATTAAGTACACAAGATGTGCCGAGATTTGCGGAACGAGCTGCAGAAACTATCAATTACAAAACCTATACCACGCCCAGTGGCGGAACAGTCACCTATCCGTATGGTGGAACACCGAATCTATGGAAAGATTATCTTGGCGCCTTTTTACAATTTACGTATGTCGGTATCCCTACCATTTATTATGGTGATGAATATGGCATGATGGGTGGCGGAAATAATGATGCAGGGAAACGTTGGACATTTGATTGGAGCCAAGTGGCCAATGGTGGCAATAGTGTCTTTCAACTCTACCAACAATTGATTGCGATGCGTCATCAATATCCCGCGTTGACAGACGGATCGTTTATGCCTTTGGTAGCAGATGACAACAGCAATATTTTTGCTTTTGCGCGCATGGATGGACAGCAAAGAATCATTGTTGTTTTGAATAATTCCAATGGTACGGAAACGGAAACCATTCCTGTCTATGAGGCCGGATCGCCCTATAATAGTAGTTTTACTAATATTACGCCGCTTGTTGGTGGGGCTTCGGAAGCTTCTTCAGTCAGTGTGGATGGTCAGGGTAACATTAGTGTCACCGTGCCTGGACATTATGCGGAAATTTTGGTGCAACAAGGTGGACCATTGACAGCGGTAAGCACAAACCCTGCGCCTTTGGTGGCAGGTCAGCAGGCGACGATTACGTACGATGGTCCGTTGGCCAGCACAGCTTCTTCATTAACAATGCATTGGGGATACAACAATTGGAATGGTATTACGAATACAGTCATGACTCGCCAGTCGAATGGAGAATGGACAGCTGTCATCACTGTGCCTAATGGCAGTGTTTTGAATGCGGCATTTGAAGATAGTAATGGAGATTGGGATAATGATAACTCTCAGAATTACAATTTTCCTATCTCATCTTAAAATGAATAAAAAACATAAAAAAACAGCGAGGGAGAATCCTGCCTCGCTGTTTTTTCTATAGCATGAGTAAAATGCACGAATTATAGATCGAGATAGAGATGGAATTCATACGGGTGTGGTCGTTGTGCAAGAGGTTGTACTTCACTTGAGCGTTTCAGATCAATCCAGTTTTGGATGAAATCTTTAGTGAAGACACCTCCGCGCAACAGAAATTCGTGATCAGCCTGCAGAGCATCGAGCGCTTCCTCCAATGAACCAGGAACATTCTGAATCGAAGCTTTTTCTTCTGCACTCAATTCGTAGATGTTTTTATCAATTGGCCCAAAACCAAGTTGGGTGGGATCGAGTTTTCGCTCAATGCCGTCTAAACCTGCCATGAGCATTGCGGCAAACGCTAAGTAAGGATTGGCAGTACCGTCCGGGGTACGGAACTCAATACGGGCTGATTTGGGTGTGACTGCAGCAACAGGAACACGTATGGCGGCGCTGCGATTTCCTTTTGAGTAAACCAAATTGATGGGAGCTTCAAATCCGGGCACTAGACGTTTGTATGAGTTGGTACTCGGGTTGGCGAAAGCGAGCAGAGCAGGAGCATGAGAGAGAATGCCAGCGATGTAATGACGCGCCAGAGCACTCAAATTACCGTATTGACCTTCCTCAAAGAAGAGTGGCTGATTACCGTTGAAAAGGCTTTGATGCACATGCATGCCAGAACCGTTGTCGCCCAGAATCGGTTTGGGCATAAAGGTAGCAACTTTACCGTATTTACGTGCTACTTGACGGACGATATATTTGTACATCATGACGGTATCGCCGGTTTTGGTCAATGTATGGAAACGGAAGTTGATTTCTGCCTGTCCGGCAGTAGCCACTTCATGATGGTGACGTTCAACGCGAATGCCTGCTTTCATAAGTTCCTTGACAATTTCCGTACGGATATCCTGCTGAGTATCCGTTGGCGGGAGAGGGAAATAACCGCCTTTGTTTTTTACTTTATAAGCCAAATTGGCTTCTCCGCCACGACCGCTGTTCCAAAATGCTTCCTCGGAGTCAATGGCATAGAAAGCGCCTGATGGAGAACTGTCATAACGGACATCGTCGAGAAGGAAAAATTCCAATTCCGGTCCGAAATAGGCTGCATCCGCAATGCCTGAGTCCTGCAAGAATTTCTCTGCTTTTTCAGCAATGAATCGCGGATCGCGTTCATAGCGAGTACCGTTGGGTTCATAGACTGTGCACATCAGACCGAGCGTGGGCGCAGCCATGAACGGATCGACATAAGCGCTCTCCAAAACAGGTCGCATGACCATGTCGCTCTCCTCAATGCCACGAAAACCTTGAATGCTCGAACCGTCAAAAGCGATGCCATTTTCCAGCATTTCAACGTCAACTTCCACGGCAGGCACTGTCACATGATGTTGTCTGCCAGGCACATCAACAATTCGAAAATCAACCATTTCAATTTGATTTCTTTTTATAAGATCTAAAACTTCCTGAGCAGTCACGGACGGATTCCTCTCCTCACCTTTATACTCAAATGCACATGTTTTGATGATAGAAGGAGAAAGGTAAGAACGTCAAGGTGATATGTTAGGAAACCTAACATAACATTTGAGGATTTTGTCGAAATGATGAACCGGGAGAAAGTGGTATGATGGAAGTATCAGGATGAGTGGAGGTTGAAGCAATGCAGTCAGCAATCAGTCTCAATGTGGACGGAAACACGCTGCGAGGTATGCAACATTGGCCGGACGAGGCGTTTCTTGGCAAGCCCATACAATCGTTTCCAGCTATCATTCTGTTTCATGGCTTTACAGCCAACAAGTTGCAGGAACATCGCCTTTTTTTGAAAATCAGTCGTCGATTGTGCGCTCTTGGCATCGCTTCATTTCGATTTGATTTTTCTGGCAGTGGTGAGAGTGATGGAGATTTTGAAGAGATGACTGTTCGTAAAGAAGTTCAAGAAGCTCATGCGATACTCGACTTTGTCCAATCTTTGCCCTCCATTCAAAGACATCGTGTGATGTTGCTTGGTTTAAGCATGGGGGGATTGGTAGCTGGCATAGTCGCTGGAGAACGGCCGCAAGATGTAGAACGCCTGATATTGCTTTCGGCCGCCGGAAATATGCGGGAACTGATTCAGGCAGCCATGGGTGAGCATCCGCCAGAACGCATCAGTCCAATTTTGTACGATCGCGATGGTGATTTGATTGGCTGGGATTTTTATGATGATTTAATGACCATTGATGGTTTTGCCTGTGCTCAACCTTACCAGGGTCCGGTGTTGGTCGTGCATGGAACTGAAGATCAGGCAGTTCCGTTTGCAATCGCTGAGCAGTACTGCAATGAAGTATTTCCAGGTCGCTCAAAACTGGTTCCTATTGAAGGGGCAGATCATACTTATAATCGATTGGATTGGGAACAACAGGTGTTGGATGCAATAGCGGCATTTGTAGTGGAGGGATAAACAAGGTGGCGTTTCATGTCAGACTTGCTGTGCGGCGGGGCTTGCTGAAAATTTATGGTCTACTGCCGCGCGGTTTGACGAGCCGCCTCATCAAACTGGTTCATCCTAGTGTTCTTTTGGCGGTTGTGGGCGTGGTTTTCCGAACGGATGGTTCTTTTCTTCTTTTGCATCACAGTTATCACAAACCGCGTTGGCGATTGCCGGGAGGTTTGGTCAATCGAGGAGAATCGCTTCAAGATGCTGTCTGCCGTGAGATATTAGAAGAAGCAGGCTGTCTTGTAGAAATTCTCTCTTTTATAGACGCTGCATCGCTTGCATACTCCTATGATGTGGCTTGGTTGTTGCGTCTAGTCGAGGAACGGCCATTTTCTCCTTCCGCTGAGATTGTCGATCGCGTTTGGGTGGATTTTTCCCAACGCCAAGAATGGGGTCTTACAAAGGAACAGCTAGATTTTCTTGAAAAAGGTTACGAATTATGGAAAAAGACAGGATCTCCCTTGCCCTGAAATCTGAAATGCCTTTCACAGACAGCAAGGACTCATGAGTTTCATGAAACAGTTCTTGCTGTTTTTGCATTGCATTTATATTCAAACTATTGTATTTTAATTGGAAATTCACACAAAAAGGGCGTTGTTCTGTTTTCAAAATAGTTATAGACGGACGATTGACCGCGCACTAATCTTTACCAGACAGAGAGATAGGAGTGGTGAACATGTTCAGCTTTAATGAGGCAGATATCCTTCCGTTAGGAAACAAGCCAGCCCCACGCTTGTTTTTACTGGGGCAGGAGCTATGGCGGAAGCGTTTATTCGCGGCATTGTCCGTAAAGGGGCATTACAGCCTGAACAGATCTATGTTCTCAATCGCAGCCGCGGTCAAAGATTGATGGAATTACAAGAAGAATACGGAGTGGTTCCTGCTAAAAGTTTGATGGATGCTGCAGATGCGGCGGTTGTGGTACTGGCAGTTAAACCTGCTGATGCCGCACAGGCGCTTGATGAGTTACGCCCCTATTTGCACGGTCAACTATTGATTTCCTTTGCAGCCGGTTTGTCAACAGAGTGGTTATTAGAAGCGATTGGCAACCAGGCAGCAGTTGTCCGCACCATGCCCAATTTACCGGTTGCAGTGGAATCGGGTGTGACGGCTGTCGCTTTTGCCGAACATGTCACCCATAAAGATCGATTATTGGCTCGCTTTTTGCTGGAGCAGGTGGGCGCGGTGGTGGAAATGGAAGAATCTCTATTGGATGCTGCGACTGCGTTCTCCGGAAGTGGACCTGGATTTGTATGTTATTTTTTAGAGGCTATGGAAGAAAGTGCTCGACGATTGGGTTTTGATGAGGAGACGGCGCGCGCACTATTGCTTCATACGGTGGCTGGAACAGCCAAAGTGCTTTTGGATTGGCAACTCTCGCCTGAAATTTTGCGCCGTCGCGTGACTTCGCCGCGTGGGACGACCCATGCTGGCCTGCAAGTTTTCGAACAATCTGGACTCAAAACATTCGTCAATGAAGCGTTGCAGGCGGCAGCAGCGCGATCGGCAGAAATGGGGAAACAGTTTAAAACAAAGGATAGATCTAAAGACTGAAGTGTTACTTTATGGATGTTCTGTCTTGCCACGAATCAGATCGATAGTATGTAAAAGTACCGGTTGGATAACCTGAAAACATTCGTTGACAGCTTTTGGACTGCCGGGGAAATTAATAATTAATGTCTGACGGATGACACCCACAACTTGCCTTGAAAGCATCGCGAAAGGTGTCTGGTTCAGACTATATTGGCGCATGGCTTCAGCCATTCCCGGCAGCGGCCGCTCAATGACTGACAAAGTTGCTTCTGGAGTCACATCACGCGGAGAAATTCCTGTCCCACCAGTGGTGGCTATGAGACAGACTTCCGGTACGGCAGCATATTCTTTCAATGAATGTGCAATAAACTGTTCTTCGTCGGGTAAGACGAGATGTTCATAGAGAACAAGAGGAAGAGATTCTATTTGTTGTATCAGCAGTGGCCCGCCAGCATCTTCCCGCTTGCCGGCGTAACATGAATCGCTGATGGTCATGACCACAAACTTTCGAGTCTGCTCTGGCATTCTCCATCCCCCATTCCTGTACCCTTTTGGATTTATTGTAAGTGTCCTGTAGGCAATCGACAACTTGTAAATAAAATCGAAAAAAGAGGAGTCGGTTATTTTGTTTCGAGTCTCTAAATTCGGTATCATAAAGGCTGTAGTGCTGATTTGATTTGAGGAGGTTATCATCAATGACGATTCAAGCTGATTGGATTCGCTATGGTGCAGATCTAGAGTATCTTGGATATTTAGCCGTACCTGAACGTGTCAAAGGTCCCGTTGCGGCTGTCATTGTACTACAGGAAATTTGGGGAGTGGACGATCACATCCAACACGTTGCACGACGTTTTGCGGAGGCAGGGTATGTGGCACTTTCGCCTGATTTATACGCTAAAAATGGTGAGCGGCCAGAAGCTTTGAGTGGCGAACGGATTGTCAAAGTGAAACATTTTCTCGAGACCGTACCACCCAGCGCTTGGAACAATCCTGAAGAACGGGATCGGGCTATGGATGCCCTGCCTGAGCCAGAGCGCACTGAAGTGCGTACGACGTTTGCAACCTTGTTTGGAGGTCTCGATCCGACGCGATACATACCGCAATTGAAAGCCAGCAGCCAATATTTGCGCGCTGAACAACCGTTGTCCAAAGGAGCCAAAGTGGGTTCTGTTGGCTTTTGTATGGGCGGGGCTCTTTCTGCAGTTTTGGCTACTGAAGATCCCGAATTGGCTGCAGCGGCTATATTCTACGGTAATGCACCAGCGAAAGAGAAAATTTCATCCATTCAATGTCCTGTATACGGTTTTTACGCGTCGCTTGATCCGCGAATTACCGATCAGGTTCCTGAGTTTGCCAAACAGATGCAAGAAGCAGGAAAGTCATTCCAATATAAAGTTTACGAAGGAGCCCATCACGCCTTCTTTAACGACACGCGTGCATCGTATCATATTGATGCAGCACGTGATTCTTTTGCCACGGTTCTGCAATTTTTTGCTGAACATTTGCGGTGATTGTAATATATGAACCAAACACTTAGGTAGTGGGGGTTGTCCATGGACGCACGCAAAGAATATGAACGCTGGTTGCACTCTGACAAACTAACGGAATATGAACGCCAAGAATTGACGCGCTTGGGAAAAAAAGATTCAGAAATTCACGAGCGTTTTGGTCGCCAACTTGCTTTTGGAACGGGTGGGTTAAGGGGTGTGATGGGGCTTGGATTGAACCGGATGAATGTTTATACGGTTCGTCGCGTATCCCATGCGCTTGGCTGCTGGGTCAAAGAACAAGGCGGTCAACTGGTGGTCATTGGCTATGATTGTCGTCATCAATCGAGAGAGTTTGCCATAGAAACTGCGTGCACACTGGCGGCCTTAGGATTGCGTGCTGAAGTGGCGCCTGAACTCTGTCCTACACCGGAGTTGTCATACAGCGTCCGCCGCCGAAAAGCGGCGGCTGGTGTCATGATAACGGCCAGTCACAATCCACCGGAATATAACGGTTATAAAGTCTATGGACCTGACGGGGGACAGGTATTGCCTGAGATTGCAGCACAAATAGTAAAATTTCTTTCTGAACCAGAAGATATCTTCCAGTTACCCGTACTCAGCGAAGAAATCGCTCGAAAGCAGGATAAACTGAGCGAGATTCCCAGCGAAGTTCGACAAAGTTTTGTTGAGACAGTAGTACATAACGTGCAGAGTGCACTTGTCAGTCAGGAACAACGCCGTCGACTGACAGTTCTTTACACGCCTCTGCATGGCACTGGGCGTGTACCAGTCATGGAAGCTATGAAACTTGCTGGATATTCAAAGTTTCAGGTTTTTGCTCCACAAGCGCATCCTGATCCGGATTTTTCAACTGTGCAAAGTCCCAACCCAGAAGAAGCCGAGGCACTATCCATGGCTATTCAGGCGGCTGGCGATTTGCAAGCCGATATTGTGCTCGGAACCGACCCAGATGCGGATCGCGTTGGGATTGCCGTGCGTACTTCTGATGGGCAATACGAGTTGATGACAGGCAACCAGGTTGGAGCCTTGCTGGCAGATTTTTTGGTTCGTTCCAAGCGCTATTCAGGAGAATTGGCAAGCAACAGTATTCTCTTTAAGACGATTGTTACTGCTAATCTTGGCGCGCAAATTGCTTCTCATCATGGGGTAGCGGTTGAAGAAACGTTGACTGGATTTAAGTTTATTGGTGGAAAAATTACAGAATATGAGCGTTCAGGTCAGTACAAATTTCTTCTGGGTTACGAAGAGAGTTACGGTTATTTGCTCTCAGATATGGTTCGTGATAAGGATGCGGTACAGGCGGTTTTAGGAATTTGCGAAATGGCAGCTTATCATTTGCAAAAAGGTCACACGCTGCATGATGCACTGGAAGAACTTTATAAAGAATTTGGATATTCTCATGAATTTTTGCTTAATTTTCATCTTGAAGGCGAAGATGGTCAGGAGCGAATGATTGAGCGCATTGACGAATTGCGCAAAACCCAATTACATATTCCCAACATGCAGCTTGTTCGTGTAGAGGATTATGAGAAGGGAGTGGCCAGTATGTTTGACGAATCTCTTCAAAAAGTTGGGCAGGAGTCCCTCAGTTTGCCAAAATCGGATGTATTGAAATTTATGTATCGCGATGGATCCTGGATGGCCGTCCGTCCATCCGGCACCGAACCTAAGCTTAAAGCATATGTTTCGGCCACTGGAGAAAATGCCTTGCAAGCCGCGGAAAAGGCTGAACGGATGCGAAAAGTAATAGAGGATCGCATGCAATGAATTGGCGACGTACGCTTGTTATCCTCTGGATAGCAAACTTTGGTGTCATGGCCGGGATGAACCTGGTCATTCCTTTTTTACCCATCTATCTGGGGGAATTGGGAATCCATCAACTCTCTACACTGGAGCGTTGGTCAAGTTGGGTTTTTGCAGCACAATTTGTCACTTCTTTTGCTTTTCAACCTATTTGGGGTGCGGTGGCCGATCGGCGAGGCAGAAAAATAATGCTTTTGCGCGCTGGTTTTGGTATGGGGAGCATGACGGCTTTAATGGGTCTGGTGCATGCGCCTTGGGAATTATTGATTCTGCGTTTTATAAATGGTGTGTTCTCAGGCTTCATTTCTATGGCCATATCTCTGCAAGCATCGGTTACCCCAGAAGAAGAAGCGGGACGTGCACTTGGCATTT
Organism: Alicyclobacillus sp. TC; assembly: GCF_016804365.1. NCBI lineage: Bacteria > Bacillati > Bacillota > Bacilli > Caryophanales > Alicyclobacillaceae > Alicyclobacillus > Alicyclobacillus sp. TC. Next base: position 429,605 of record NZ_CP044434.1, read on the forward strand.
TGCAAACAGGCGGTATTGCTGGTGGTTTGATTGGTCCTCTTCTGGGCGGCGTGTTAGCCGAGTCTTTTGGCATTCGCCATGTCTTCTTGTTGACAGGAGCTATGCTCTTCATTACCAGCATAGTTGTATTGCTTTTTGTGCATGAAAAGCCAGTTCGCAAAGAGGGGCGCAAAGAGAAAGTCAAAGGTGGCAGTTTCTTGATTCTGCGCTACCTCTTACCTGTTTTTCTGGCTTCCTTTGTTACTCAATTAGGTGTCATGAGCATTGAACCGATTGTAACGGTATTTACTAAAACGATTTATCACGGCCGCCATCTCCAAGTCATTGCTGGTCTGGTTGTAGCCATGTCGGGAATTGCCAATTTAATTGGCTCGCCTTTGCTGGGTAGACTAGGGGATAGGATAGGGCAGAAAAAAATACTCATCTTTGCGCTCTGTGGCGCTGCCTGCATGTACATTCCACAAGCGTTGGCCTATAACATTGGCTTGTTGTTGGTAGGACGATTCTTGCTGGGACTCTTTATTGGAGGAATGTTGCCGAGCTTAAATGTATTGGTTCGAAAGATGGCACCCGAGCGTATGCAGGCAACAGCCTTTGGCTTGAATTCAAGTGCTACTTTTCTCGGTAATCTGATTGGGCCATTGCTGGGTGGAATGGTGGCTTCTATTTACGGCATTCGTTCTGTGTTTTATGTGACCATGTCGATTTTGGTGATGAATGCTATTGTGCTTATCTTTAACAAAAGCATCAATCATCCGGAACATTTGAATATCGATGTTGACACAGCAGAATCGTGATCGAACTAATAAATATCTAATGTGGATATGAAAAAACTGCCCCGTGTGAGTGGACACACAAGGCAGTCACTTCATATCCACATTGGGATAAAATTTTATAGTTTGGTAACGTTGGCTGCCTGAGGTCCGCGTTGACCTTCTACAATCTCGAATTCAACAGCTTGGCCTTCTTCGAGAGTGCGGAAACCGTCACCCAAAATGGCGGTGTAGTGAACAAATACGTCATTGCCGCCTTCTACTTGAATGAAGCCATAGCCTTTTTCGGAGTTAAACCATTTGACCGTCCCTTGTTGCACCTTATTGCCTCCTACCAAGTACACACGTACTCGCTAAAATTTTCCCTACGCCGCAACAGTAACATTTCATTATGATAAAGTCAATCAAATCTCCACAATTTCTTCAAATATAATCTGTTATTCTCTGTATACAAGAGAGTTCCCTTTACTTCTTGGCGAAGAATTCTAGAAATAGTTTCAAATATCCAGTCTACAGGATACACTGAAATTATCGAGAATAACGGTTTAGGAGACTATGAGAGTGAGGGAAGGGTTTGCACTCGAAGCAGAGAATAGAAAAAAGCTTTCATCTAATAGTGGCTGTCATGGGATTTTTCATCACCCTAGCGGCGGTTTGGGCGTTTATGGCTGGGAAGGGATTCGAGGTTATTGCCCCGCTTTGGAAACTCATTTACAGCTTGCTGTAGCAGCTGTGCTTAATTCCCATTCCGTTTGGAAAGGATGAAGTTGCTTTTGGCGAGCGAAGCTTTAGCAGAACATGTTGTGGATGTCCTCGGTGTGCGTTTTCACCGTGTTACATCCAATGAAGCTGTGGAGTCTATTTTGCATTGGATGAGTGAAAAAAGTCGCAGAATGGTAATTACGGCTGGGCCGGAATTTGTCATGCAAGCGAAAGAAAATCCTGAATTGATGCGCATCAGTCGTTCTGCTGATTTAGTAACGGCTGACGGTGTGGGTGTGGTATGGGCAGCCGCTCGAATGGGACGGCCTGTTCCGGAAAGGGTGACAGGTGTCGATCTCGGTCTGGATATATTTGCCGAGGCTATGCGTCGCAATACGTCATTGCGTGTTTATCTGCTCGGTGCATCGCCTGAATCCTTGCAAGCTTGTATGGCAACTTTGCAACAACGGTTTCCGCTGCATCAGTTTCAGGGTCACCATGGATATTATCAAAATCAAGATTGGCCGCAGATTCTTAAGGAAATAGAGTCGTTTCAACCGCATCTTTGGTTGGTTGGATTGGGACAACCTCGGCAAGAAATGCTCATTTACAAGAATTTGGCGCATTTGCCTCCCTGTGTGGCTTTGGGCATCGGTGGAAGTATCGATGTCTGGGGTGGAACCATTCAGCGAGCACCGCATGTTTTTCGCAGACTCAATTTAGAGTGGCTCTATCGATTGCTCAAAGAACCCAAAAGATTGCGTCGACAAATGGCTCTGCCGCGCTTCGCCTGGCAAATGTTGCGGCAACAGCGACCGTATTCATAGAAAGGTAAAGAATTCTAGGTTGTATCTTGATTGACGAGATTCGACAAATAGATTACGATTACCCTGTTTTGTTTTGAAGGGGTTAAAGAAGTTGGGAAGGGGTTGGTGAGGATGACCATTCGCCGTCTGTTTACTTCTGAATCTGTAACAGAAGGGCATCCTGATAAAATTTGCGATCAAATTTCAGATGCAGTACTGGATGAAATCTTAACTCATGATCCGTATGCGCGCGTGGCCTGTGAAACATCGGTTACGACTGGTTTGGTATTGGTGGCGGGGGAAATTACGACGTCTTGTTACGTGGATATCCCGAAGATTGTCCGCCGCACGCTTGCAGATATTGGATATACTCGTGCTAAATTCGGCTTTGATGCGGAAACTTGCGCAGTCATCACTTCCATAGATGAACAGTCGCCAGATATTGCTCAGGGTGTCAATGTTGCACTGGAAGCTCGTAACTTGACGGATGAACAGGTGGAGGAAATCGGTGCGGGGGACCAGGGCTTGATGTTTGGTTTTGCCTGTGACGAGACACCGGAACTGATGCCGCTACCCATTTCTTTGGCACATAAGCTTTCACGGCGGCTGAGTGAAGTGCGCAAAAACGGCACATTGCCCTATTTGCGTCCGGATGGTAAAACCCAAGTTACGATTGAATATGATGGGGACAAGCCTGTTCGTGTCGATACCATCGTAATCTCTACCCAACACGATGATAACACGACTTTAGAGACCATCTCTGAAGATATGCATAAACATGTGATTTCTGCTGTAGTACCTAAGGAGTACTTGGATGCAGAGACCAAATATTTTATCAATCCGACAGGTAGATTTGTCATTGGTGGGCCGCAGGGTGACGCTGGATTAACGGGAAGAAAAATTATTGTCGATACGTATGGTGGCTATGCCCGACATGGCGGTGGAGCATTCAGCGGTAAGGATCCTACCAAGGTAGATCGCAGTGCTGCTTATGCGGCTCGTTATGTTGCCAAAAACTTAGTAGCTTCTGGATTGGCTCGCAAATGCGAAGTTCAAGTAGCGTATGCCATTGGTGTCGCGCGTCCGGTTTCTATTATGGTAGATACTTTTGGAACAGGTAAATTATCAGAAGATGCTCTGGTAGAGTTGGTTAAGCGTAATTTTGATTTGCGTCCAGCAGCCATTATTCGCGATTTGGATTTGCGACGTCCCATTTTCCGCCAAACAGCGGCATACGGTCACTTTGGTCGATCCGATTTGCAACTTCCCTGGGAGCGTACGGATAAGGCAAGCTTGTTGGCTGAACAAGCTCGCGCCATCAGTCAATAAATTTTTTGCATTCCTCACGTGACCCCCATAAAAAAGAATAGAATCACGTATGCTGTAGTATTACCCTTACCCCATACCCTGAGTGCTTTGGCCAATCGGTCAAGGCACCTTTTTTTCTTGGAAGTGCTCAATCCAAAGGATGCTGACAAGAGTCAACTGAAGCGTTTATCTTTTTACATGTGTTTTTTAAAGTAGCGGACATTCACTTTCATGCATAGGTTGATGCAAGGAGGTGGGGCGTATATGTTGGTGACGCTCCTTGTACTATTGGCAGCTCTTTATGGGTTTTTAGCCTTTCTTACACAGATTGTCCATCTGTGGAGAAAGAGACGCCATCCTCAACTACCTATGATGTATATTTTGCTGATGAAAGATGCCAGTGAATCTGTTGAGGGCATCATACGCCAAATCATTCGCCGCAGTGATACGCTGAAAAGTGAACCCACCATAGTCATCATGGATTTTCAATCTCATGATGACACATCAGCCATTGTGCAACTTTTGCAATCTCATTGGTCCGAGGTCTATTATCATCCAGTTCAGTCGGAAGACGATTTTTTGCAAATTCTGCGCGATTACTATTTATCGAGTCATCACGTCGCTTGGCTATTCGATCTTCGCACGCCAAGTGCCAGGCAGCTTTCACTACAAACCATCTCAATGATTCCTATGATGCAATAGAAACTAATTCTATAAAAATTCACACTAAAGTAGTTTGAGAGACACTCTCTCAAACGATTTATTTTTTAAATTAGCAAAAAAATATAGAATGTGGAGAATTTTTGTCTAAACCTGTAGAAAATCTTAGCGGTTTCACTATATAATGCATGCATCGGGGTGTAACTCCTTTACTAGGATTCATAGCTACGGCACTCGGTAGTCTACTTAGACAACTAAGTATAGCCGGCAACTCTTAACAATCGCAGCAGAATTCAAAGCACTTCAGATCGGTCGTTATCTGACCCATCTGAGGAGGAACCCACGATGTCAAACAAAGTAAAAGCCCTTGCTATTTTTGGGGCGCTCGCGCTCATGACAGTCGCAGCGCAGGCAGGATTTTTCTGGATTTCATAATTATTTGACCGGGTTTTACCCGGTCCCGTTTTACAAAAAAGTATAATGCGGGGTACACCAATGTCAGTTGAGATTCTTGCCATATTGATAGGAATAGGTTTTGGATTGGTGAAGAAAGGCAGCATTTATAATTTGGCCAATTTGAAATTAAAATTTTTCTGGGTGTTGCCTGTCGCATATGTATTGCAAATGATTAGCATTCATTATTTCTCAAACAGTCTTTACTTGATTATGGTCATATTAAGCTATCTTGCACTTCTGATTTTTTGTCTCCTTAATATTCGCTTTAAAGGAATCCCTTATATGTTAGCGGGAATATTTTTAAACTTTCTTGAAATGACGCTTAATGGTATGCGGATGCCAGCCTATTTACCGTCCGTAAGAGCCTTTGGTAAAAAAGCTGTAGATGATCTTTTGTCTGGACATTACGGTAAAAGTATTGCTATGGATAAGCATACATCGCTTCCGTTTCTTGGAGATATTATTCCGTTTCACTTTTTGATTTTTAATATTGTTAGTATAGGTGACTGTGTTTTTGCCGTTGGGCTTGGGGTGTTAATTTACAACGCAATGTTGCTCCAAAATTATTCCGTAGTTAGTGGAGGAGGAGCAAATGAATCAGCAAAATAGCTGGCGTTATAAATCAATAAAAATATATCAGTTCATAGTAGCGTTGACAGTGATTGCTGTAGCAATTTATCAATTAAATTCAATAAAAATTCCCGACGACTTAATTTTATATTCGTTAATCGGATTAATATCATTAACTCAGATGTTTAAGATTATAATTAATGAGCATCTAGGGTTTACGTGGAATATGACATTTTACTTAGGGTTTTCTTTAGTATATCCTTTGAAAACCGTTCTTGTAAGTGGAGCATTCATGGCATTATATACCTGAGCGTTTTGCAGATTCATAAGCCCTTGTGGGACAAAGGATTTCAGAGCATGAAAAAGGACTTCACCCCAACTTGGAGAAGATTTCAAGTGACCAAACCCAAAATTCTCCTAGGAGGGAAGTCCACTTGTATCTTCTCCAAAAGTCCCTGTTTTCCTTTGAAGAGTGGCTAGAAATCGAACCCAGTGAACGACTTGAACTGTTCTTTTCTGCTCTGGATCTTCAGCCGTATGCCGCAAAGTTACGAAATTCATCACCCCAGGGTGCAAAGCCTATCAACCGTGAAGCGATTTTACGAGCGTTGCTCGCTGCTCCGCTTGAGGGGATTTCAACCTTTACCAAGTTGCACAAACGTTTGGTTAGCGACTTGCGGTTCCGGTACCAATGCGGGTTTCGGTTAGATGAATCCGCACCGTCAATTGCCACACTCAGTCGAGTCTTCAAGGCTGTAGTGGATAAAGATCTTGCCAAGGCACTCTTCATTGACCTGGTCAGTCAGTGCAAAGAGGCTGGAATCATCGATGGAAGTCACCTCGCCATTGACAGTACAGCGATTGGTGCCTATGAGAAGAAGCAACCGAAATCGCGTAGCCAAGAAACAGGTAATGCCAACTGGGGTGCCAAGTACGACACATTTGGCAATAAGCTCACGTGGTTCGGGTACAAAATTCATCTCGCTGTGGATACCTCCAGCGAGTTACCGGTAGCCTTAGAAGTCACACCCGCTCATATTTATGATGGTGAGATGGCGATTCCGCTCATGAAAGATGTCGTCGAAAACTACGGTTGGAAGGTCAAATACGTCATGATGGATGCCGGGTACGACCAGGTGAAAAACTACGAAGCTGCCCGTGGTTATGGTGCGCAAGCAATCATTGCACTCAATAAGCGTGGAGAAAAGGAACCACCTGCAGGCATGACATCCGATGGGACACCTCGTTGCTCCATGGGTTACGACATGGTTTATTGGGGAGCCGACGGTGACCGATTAAAGTTCCGTTGTCCACATGCAGTAGGCAAGGTTGACTGCCCGCTTGGGACTGCTGCTTGCTCGGACTCCAACTACGGAATGGTGGTCAAGAAGAGCATCACCGACGATGTAAGGCGATACGCCAATCCACACCGAAACACGCGGGGTTGGATGGAACTCTACAAGGAGCGAACGTCCGTGGAGCGATGTAATTCTCGGCTGAAAGAAAATCTTACAGCCAACGACACGCATGTCCGGGGTATTGAGAAGGTCACCACATACGTCTACCTCAATGCGATTATTCTACTTGCTTCTGCACTAGCGGTACATGCGACGGCAAGTTCACTGAAGACGGCTTAATCTTGGCACTCTGTTATTGGTAAAGGTATGTGAAAATCTAGACAACACAAACAAAAAAAGTAAATAATAGCCCTCAGACTAGTACTGTTTCTTTTTTCACTTCAAAGAGAAATGCAATTCTGCAAAACGCTCACCTATATTATTAATTTAAAGAATAATAATAAATCTGAGAAAATAGATGAAATGTTTAATCAGTCTATATTTACTTTATCTTCGACATTTGCTGTCTGGTTTACTAGATCATTATTTAACGCTCAAGGTTCTAATAATCTTTTCAATTATAAATATGTGTTGTTATGTCTGATCACTTATTCAATAGTTAATATGCTATTAATATTAATTTGTTATATTATAATGCAAGGTTTAGTTGGCTTGAAGATAGGGATTAAGTCAATGCTTCAAAAGTCAACATTTAGTGTGTTGGTAGTCGGTGGTCTCACCGCCTATCTTCTAGCTTTGACCATTCATGCCTCTGGACTGATAGGCGTTATCATATTTACCATTCTCATTTTGATCGTTTCCCGTGTTTACCAAGAATACTTTAAGCTTACCAACCATTTTAAACGCTTATCTATCACAGATGAACTCACAGGATTGCATAATCATCGTTACATACATAACTGGTTAGATAAACGAGTGGCCGATAACCTTCCATTCAATGTATTACTCGTGGATATCGATAATTTTCGCAGATATAATGATGCCCATGGACATCTGCATGGCGATCTCGCTCTGAGCCATTTAGGAAAGCTCTTTCATACAACGGCCAGAGAGGGTGAGTTAATCGCCCGAGTGAGTGGAGAAGAATTTTTAATCATTATTCCGGATGTCTCCGTTGAAGAAGCCACTCAACGTGCTCAAGTTTATTGCGATGCTGTTCAACATTACAATTTTCCAAGTACGGAGCAGTATCCAGTAACAAAGTTGACTGTCAGTATAGGAGTAGCAAGATATCCTGATACTGGAGAGAAAAAGCACGAGGTCCTGGGCGCTGCAGATGATGCGTTGTATAAGATTAAAGTTGCTACGCACAGTCGTGTTGCAGTGTTTAGTTCCATTGCCGAAGATATTATTCGCGAATTACAAGGACTGGATGTTTCTGAGAAATTGATTGACGAAATGCAACAACTCATGCAATTGATGCATTCACGCGATCGCTATACATACCGACATACTGAAAGAAATGTTAAATATGCAGCAGCTCTCGCGCGGAAACTGAATCTCGATAAAGATTTGCAAAAAACTATAAGAGTTGGAGCATTTTTGCATGACATAGGGAAATTGAAGATACCGGTAGAGGTCATTGCCAAAAGTGACCCGCTTTCCAAAGAAGAATGGGATCTGATGCGGGACCATCCAAATCTTGGTTATCAACTGGCGCTCGGCTTATCAGAAGTTGCAGACTGTCTGCCTATCATTCGTTATCATCATGAAAGGTATGATGGTACCGGTTATCCAGAAGGGAAATTAGGGGCAGAGCTTCCATTGTCAGTCCGTATTATGACTCTTGTGGATTCATTTGATGCCATGACCACCAGTCGTCCGTATCGTAAAAAACGGACAATGGAAGAAGCTTTTGACGAATTGGACGCATGTCGAGGTACTCAGTTTGATCCCGATTTGGTCGAGCCGTTTAAAGAAGTTGTTCGAGAAATTGGCATTCTCCAATCCGAAGAACCAAAAGAATCGGCCATTATTTGAACTGTTGTTCAGATGATGGCCGATTTTTATGATTTTCTGGTGTAACTATGGAAAAGGCTTCTTAAGTGCGAGAATCAATCCAACGAACAGGATTTTTAGGAAGTAAGAATGATTCAAGTCGTTCTTGAATTTCGCGAATCTTAGCTGGCTGACCAACTTCCTTAAGCCATAGAATAGCAGTGGCAAGCCACTGGACACGAATATCGAGTTCTTCCTCTGGAAATTGATTTGCCAAATCAATTAAAACGTCTGCCGCCTTTTCCGTCTCGCCGGTCATTTTGAAATAATCAGCTTGCAATTCTCCAAGCTCTTTAAGTGTGTCCCGATAAGAAAGCTGAGAGAATTCACAAATACCATGACAATCATTTAATATCTCACTGGCGCGTTCAATGCGTCGGAGAGCGGCTGACCACTCGCCCCTGCTCATTTCAGCCCTTGCTCTATGACATTCTGCCTGGATAAACAGGTAGGTTGTCTGAGGTGCTATACAATGTTGTTCTTCAGAAGCTGTGCTGACTTCTTGGAGTTCCGGGATTTTTTCAGACGCCTCTGTTATAGTTGCCTGCACAACATCACTTTGCTTAAGGAAGCGAAGACTTTCTACTAGTGTTAAAGCTTTTAAAGCTAGTGTAGTGGCGAGTTGAGTATCCGCATCTTCTAGAAATTCGGCATCCATAATCAGCATTTCTGCCATATGTTCAATTTTAGGTGCTGATTTAGCGAGTTCTATAGCTTCTTGAAGATAACTGATAGATTCCATTTGTCCATCATATTTTTGACGAGTAATTTGATACATCTTATAGTACATATCCATCATGTCGCGATTGAGTTCTACAGTGGCACAAATTTTCTCTTCTCTCAGTTCTTTTCCGTAGAATACGGCTTTCTTCCATTCATGCAATGCACCATCTTCATTTTTCATGCCAAGCTCAAGGTATCCAGATTCTCGGCAAACTTCAAATAGAAGCAATTTGTCTTGGCTGCGAAAAGCCTGTTCGCGAAGACTCTCTAAAATAGGTACGCCGCTCTGGTACTGACCTAGGTGCCTATGAGCCATAGCTTGAGTTAACATCAATATACGAGTATTTAGTCCATATGCGTTCTCGGTATGAATTTTATTTAAAATTTCTAATGCTTTTTCAGGGAGGCCAACTTCAACATAATAACGTGCAATGGCTAGAGTAGCTGAAGCAGATTGTTGACCGTCCATTTCTGTAACAAAATATTCAATGGGCATACCTAGTCGAATAGCCAAATTGTTCAGTAAGTTATAAGAAGGTTTAGCTCTGTCTGATTCAATTTGACTAATCATACTCGGTGTAACAATTCCATCCGCTAATTCGCTTTGCGTCAGTCCCCGTTGCTGACGCAATTCACGTATTTTTTCTCCTATGGTGGCCATTAATTCACCAACTTTTCCAAATGTGGGATTTCATAAAAATAAGAATTAAGATGGTAGATTCAACAGAGAATTCTATTTAACTATATCATATTGTAATCCATTAGGGGGACAAGTTAAAATGAGTTTAAGTTAAAAATTTGGAGGGCGATGGCGTGCCAACAGTCCTGGTTGTGGATGATGAAGAGTCCATTCGTACACTGGTTGCTTACAATTTTCAAAAATCAGGATATGAGGTTGAAACGGTAGGAGATGGTAAGTCTGCTTATGAACTTATCCGTCAGAACCCCCAACGGCTCTCATTGGTCATTTTAGATTTGATGTTGCCTGGTATGGATGGCTTGGAAGTCTGTCGCCGTCTACGCCAGGAAAAAGTTGAAGTACCCATTATTCTTTTAACTGCCAGAGATGAAGAAGTGGATTTGGTGGTCGGTTTGGAAATGGGGGCTGACGATTATGTCAAAAAACCATTCTCTCCTAGAGAATTAGTAGCCCGCGCCCGAGCAGTTTTGCGGCGTATGGATAATACCGAAGAAGACATTGAAGAGGCAAGCAGTTCGCGCACACTCAAAGCGGGAGATGTTCTGGTAGATCTCTCTAAGCATGAAGTATCTTTGGCGGGAGCACTGATTGATCTCACACCCAAAGAATTCGACCTTCTTCAATATTTTCTTGAAAACAAAGAACATGTACTTTCTCGAGATCAATTGCTTGATCGCGTTTGGGGATATAATTCAACAACAGATACGCGAATTGTCGATGTTCATGTATCCCATTTGCGAGATAAGATTGAGAAAGACCCTAAAAATCCGCTATATATCAGAACCGTACGAGGTGTTGGTTATAAGTTTACCGATCCGTCTGGAAGGAGTTCTGGATGATTGTACCCGTAATGCTGGCCTTTTTTGCAGGTATGGTGACTCCGCTGATTGTTTTTGGAATTCGTCGGCGTTGGGGCAAATATTTTATGGAGTATTTACAAGATTCTTTGGACGCTTTTGGCAACGGTGATTACAGCTTACGCATGTACGAATATTTACGGCGTGGATTTAACCGTGAGATAGCCAACAGTTTTAATCAAATGACCAGTCGCATTGAAACGGTGGTCGATGAACTATCTGCAGAACGTGATGTTCTGGAACACATTTTGCACAACATGACCACGGGAATCATCTATATTACCCGCGGTGGAACCATAGAGATGGTCAATGAAGCAGCCCAGTTAATGTTCCGCAAGCCTTTTGAACATTGGACCAAACAAGACCATTGGTCTCTATTTAGAAACTATCATTTAGGTGCGGCAATAGACAACGCATTGTTGTTTGGAACTCCATGGCAGAGCGAACTCAATTTGCGCGACACACAGACGGTGTTAATCCGTTTGGTACCTGTGCCATCCAAGAGCAAAACCGCAATGCATGGGGAAGTGGCTTTTGATGTTCTCATGCTTTGCAATGATGTCACTGAATTTCGTCGACTGGAAAGAATGAGAAGCGAGTTTGTGGCTAATGTCTCGCATGAATTAAAGACTCCAATAGCTGCAATCCGCGGTTTTGCAGAGACATTGCTTGATGATGAAGCACCAGCAGAAGTACAAAAACAGTTTTTGCAAACTATCTACGACGAGTCCAATCGGATGAACGCCCTGGTCAGCGATTTGCTGGAACTTTCCAGATTGGAAGCTGAAGAACATCGGATTCAATTGCTTGCTGTTCCATTGATGGATGTGGTAGAACGGGCGCTTGATCGGTTGACCCAAGTAGCTCTAGCACGCCAGATTCAACTTGAATTAGAACCTTTTGAGCAGGTGAATGTTTGGGCGGAAGACGACTTGCTTTTGCAAGTATTTCTCAATTTAATGAGCAATGCCATTCATTACACGCCAAGTGGCGGCAAGGTGACGATTCGTTGTGAAATTCTCGTTGATAGAGTGAAAGTTCATGTCATAGATACAGGAATAGGTATTGCTCCAGAACATCTCGATCGCTTGTTTGAAAGATTTTACCGAGTCAATCGGGATCGCAGTCGGGCATCTGGTGGGACTGGATTGGGGTTGTCTATTGTTAAACATATAGTAACAGCGCTTGGCGGAGAAGTTGGTGTAGAAAGTGAAGTGGGTAAGGGCAGTGATTTTTGGTTTACGCTTTCCAGAATGAGCCGACTTCCAGAAGACAAATCTCTATCGATGGGAGGAGAATAACTTGGGCAAAATTGCCTTTGTCACAGACAGCACAGCGTATTTAACGCCTGATCAAGAGCGTTCATTAGGAATATCTGTCGTTCCTCTCGACATCGTTATTGACGGTGAAGCCTATGCAGAAGGAGTCGACGCAAGTTACAAAGAAATATATGAAAAAATGGCAGTCAGCGAAAAGTTTCCGAGTACTTCTCAACCTTCCCCTTCTCGCTTTGAACAAGTATTCAAGAAATTAATAGACTCTTCAGAACATATACTGTGCCTGACATTATCTTCGGGTTTGAGTGGAACCTACGAGAGTGCTAAAAATGCGGCTCAAAGGGTTAATCCTCAACGTATTACAGTATTTGATTCAAAGATTACTTCTTTTGGATTGGCTGGTCCGTTGCAAGATGCAGTAAAAATGGCAAGATCAGGGTGCGATGTAAATCAAATATTAGAAATGTGGCAATATGTGAGTCAACATATGGTTTCGCGATTTCTGATTGACAATTTAGAAGCTCTGCGAAGAGGTGGAAGGATTGGCGGCGCATCCGCGTTACTGGGTTCTCTGTTGCAGATCAAGCCAATTCTTACTGTTCGAGATGGGAAAATAGACTTATACGAAAAAATGCGAACGCACAGACGGGCTTTGGAGGCACTGAGAAGCGAATTTCATGCTTTTGCAGAGAAACATTCGCAAGTGAGGCTAGGCGTTATTCATCGCGATCGCGCTGAAGATGCTCATTCATTATTGCAGGAATTGATGGGTGGTCATGAGAATGTTCTAGGTGAAGTTTGTGAACTTGGTCCTGTGATTGGCATGCACACGGGGCCAGGGTTGCTTGCGCTTGTTTACTATCCGAGCAAAGCAGATTGGGTAGAATGAGAACGTTTCGTGGCTATACATTGTCGTTTTTACTTGCATCTTTCGCTTCTTTCGTTTTGGATATGATTTATTTTAACGAACAACATCGATGTGTACTCTGTGGAAGAACACTGTATAGAGAACATCAAAAAGAGGATAATCTGATCTTGCTTGATAAAATTTGCCTGTTTTGTCAATTAAAACTTCTGCAAGTAGATATCCTACCCGCAAGGCGTTCTCTGGTAGTTCAAGGTAGTCAAGTACCAGTCTTTGCTGCATTTCCTTATCATGGGTTTTTACCGGAAGTCATTCGTTCGTGGAAGTATGATGGCGCATTAGGCTTGACGGATTGGCTAGTTTCTCCACTTTTACCATTCATCGAAAGGCAGTTGCCCTGTTCATTCGATATGATTGTGCCCGTGCCTACTACGAATCAGCGAATTACTGCCAGGGGGTATCAACAAACAGAGGTTTTGGCTTATGCATTATCCAAAAAAATTCGTCGTCCTGTAGTCTCTCTATTATCGAAACAGTCCATTCAAGCGGAGAGTCAAACAGGGAAAAACAAAGCCGAGCGTATGGATGCTATACAGCATGCTATACAGGTAGTATTTCCGGAGCGTTTGCAAAAGCGCAGGTTGTTGTTGGTGGATGATGTAGTGACGACCGGATCGACCATGGCGGCTTGTGCTAAGGAATTGTTAAACGTGGGAGCTCAATCCGTGATGGGCGTGGCCATAGCTTATGTACCATGAATGTTGAATGAAAATGAACAGGTAGGTGTATGCAGGATGCCGGTGGCGAACTGTAAGCGATGTGGAAGAATTTATAATCGATTGAGGCGAGATATATGCCCGCAATGCGTTCACGAGGAAGAAGAAATATTTCTTCAAGTACGCACATTTCTTAAAAATCATCGGAATGCTAATCTTCAAGAGTTGGCAGAGGGAGTCGGAGTAGACCCGGACATTATTGTGGGTATGATTCAGGATGGGCGCATTATCTTACGAGATAATCCGAATATTTCATATCCATGTGAAAAATGCGGAAAACCGACACAGTCTGGTCGGCTTTGTGCAATCTGTTCTGCAGAAATGGTAAGGGATTTACAAATAGCATCTTCTGAACTATCGGCTCAAAAAGAAAAGTCGCATAAAGGTAAGGGGTTTTATTCGCGATAATGCCCGCGTAAATCTACTGTTAATTCAGAAAACAGGCCATGACTTTCCTCGTGAAAAAAGGTATACTAGAAATACGAAGGAGGCGTTGGTGCTTATGAACATTCAAGTGCATGGTGATCATATGGGGATCACTCCGGCGTTACACGACTTTGTGGACAAGAAGTTGGGTCGCTTGGAAAAGTACTTCGACGCTCCGCCCGAAAGGGAGATTTCTGTAACTCTGTCAGTGGAGAAAGGCTTTCACAAGGTAGAAGTCATGTTGCAATTGCATGGTGTACTTTTCCGCGCGGAAGAAAAATCAGCAGACATGTATGCATCCATTGATCTGGTCGTAGATAAGTTAGAGCAACAAATTAATCGACATAAGTCTAAAATCAATCAGAGATTTCGCAATCAGGGTTTAAAAACACGCATTCAATCATCGGCCGGAATGGATACACGGGAAGAGAGTGAACTTCGTGTGGTGCGTACGAAGCGCTTTCCTGTGAAACCTATGGATGTTGAAGAGGCCATGATGCAAATGGACTTGCTTGGACATGATTTTTATGTGTTCACGAATGCAGAAACTGAAGAAGTGAATGTATTATATCGTCGCAAATCAGGCGACTATGGATTGATAGAACCGCAATATTAATAACAAATTGGCTGACAATCGCATATTTGTCATTTGATTTTTAGAATGATGACTCTGTTTCTATGCCTCCATATCCGCCGTTAATCGTGGGTTGGAGGCTTTTTCGTAGCTTAATGTAACCAACGGAACACAGAAAGATTAATAAGACTTACGCGATTTTCAATTTGGCCAAACAAGAATAATGTCCATATGGCATACCTCTGAATAAATACTACAGTGTGAAGTTTGGGGGGAAGTATATGCCGATTCTCATGTTTATTCTTCAAGTGATTGTCTTTTTTCTCATTTGGCGAATTGTACTTATGGTACTGACGAATATCATTCGTAAAAATACCCTTTCAATATGGGTGAGAATGATAGCCAATTTAGTATTCGTCATTTTTTATTTTGCTGTATTGCATTGGACTCATGGTTATTGGTGGTGGTCCATTGCCAGCGGATTATTTGTGGGTCTTCTGTTCGCGTTTGCGTTTAACAACGGATCGTCACCTGAATAAACTTGTTGTATGCATGCAAAGCAGAACAATTTTCTGGCATGCTGTGCTATAGTGGGCATGAGTAGTATACTTTGCCAATCTTTTTATAGATTGATCAGGAGGCCGTTCACCTTTGTCTCTGCAGAATCTTCAAGATATAATCCTGCAACGCTTTCAGCGTCATGATGCGCTCTATCAATTTTTACTTAAACAAGAATATGTGCCGGAACGTTGGTTGTTAGAACAGACCATTTACACAGGTCCATCACGTCGTTCTCTGCTCGGATATTTACCAGTTAAAGAGAATCATAGAGTTCTCGATATAGGGTCAGGCTTTGGTGCGTTTGCTTTTGATTTCGCCGCGGGATTTCCGGTAGAAGTAGTAGGTGTGGATTATGATTATGAATTGGTGCGACTATCGGAAGCGCTGCGAGATGAACTTTATAAGCTAGGAACTGCGGCGTTGCATGAACGGGCAAAAATATCTTTTTATCGCGAAGACGTATATCGGTTGGATAAACTTCAGTCTCTGGGTGAATTTGATTTTGCTGTTGCTCGTTTTCTCTTTCAACATTTACAGCAGCCTTTAGAGGCAGCGGTAAGTATACGCGATCGTTTAAAGATGGGTGCGACTCTTTGTGTTCTTGATATTGATGATGGAATGACAATCACTTATCCAGAGAATTCCCAAGGGTTCAGTCGATTGCAAGCTGCTTTTAGTCAATTGCAAACCCTTGAAGGGGGCGATCGCGAGATTGGTCGAAAGTTACCTGGGATTCTTCAAGAAGCTGGATTTCGTGTGACAGCAACAGCTCTTTTGCCGCAGGCTCAGTTTATTCGCACTACGTCTCATGATGAAGGTGTTCGAATGACTGTTCAAAGATTTAAAGAAAAGCGTAATAGGTTGCTGGAAGAAGGTATTATGACAGCCGGCGAGTTTGAAGAAAGTGTGCGCAATTATTTGGAGGAAGTTCAGGGGTATCAGTTTCATACAGTGTGCCAAGTCGTCGTTATGGCGGAAAAAGTCTAAAGGTTGGTTATATCGGAAGATATGAAATGGTTTTAAAGAAATGGCATAAAAGATATTTGGGTAGGATTTTATAGGTCAACTCGGAGATATTTTACTAGAGGCAGATGTAAGGGGAAAAGGAAGAGATGATAGTTGGAAAGCTTGTTAACCGATGGGCAGGAACAATATATACAACGTTTAGCCAGAAGGTATGTGCATTATCGCAAAAGTGCTTCGATTGATGTGGATGATTTGGTAGCGTCAGCCCGCATGCGCTGGTGGCAATTCACTCAAACCGAGGCGCATCATATACTCACGGAAGAGGCGCGATTGCGCCTTTTTTATGCGCACGTTAAAGGTGCGATGCGAGATGTGGTTCGGAGTTCCAGTCCGCTTAAAATTACACGGACCTATCAAACACAGTTGCAGGCCTATCAAAAACCGCAAGTTATGAATATTGAACACGCCATTGATGTGCGTGCAGAAGAATCTCCAGTAGAAATGGAAATATGGCTGGATGTGGTTCAAGGTATTCAGCAATTGGATGAACGAGAGAAATTGGTGTTGTCACTTTATTTTGAGGAAGATTTGACTTTTACAGAAATTGCAGAAGTTTTAAATGTGTCTGTATCAACAGCTACACGAATTTATCAGAAGGCTATTAAGTTTCTACAAAAAAAATTACAACATCTCTGAAAATCATGCAAAAAATCTTTAAATTCGACCGTATATGACAATGTAGGGGGGAAAAGGATGCTCTCTTCATCAATGGACGGAATTCAGGGAAAGCCATCTAACGAAGTTCGTGCAACCGATTCACAATTGCTAAACCGGGCAACAAATTACGAAAGTAGACAGCAAAAAATTAATCGTATCAAGCAACAGATTCAATCGGGTGTATATTCAATTCAGCCAGAAAGACTGGCAAAAGCAATTTTGCAAAGTGGGGCCTTACAAGAATGATGGAATGCGAGTCTGCTGAGTCGATTGTTGGTGAACTGGAGTCGTTAACTTCTGAAATTAACAATTACTTATTAAAAGCGGATTCAACTGGAGTTGTGGAGAGGGTCGTTCGTCAATGTCGCTGTCTTCAACGGTTGGCTCAATATACAATAGATTCTTCTTTGCAAGAAAGATTGAAAGCTGTACACGAATCGGTTATTCAACAACAATTACTTATTGAACAAGCCTTAAAAATTGCTGAAGAGTTTAATAAAGCGTATGTCAGAATGAGCAGTTATGCTGAATTCGCATAAACCATTTTCCGTTATAAAGCGAATTGGGAACGGAATTTCTGGGGGCTAAGAGTATGCCGATATCTACTTTCCTTGGTTTGAATATTGGAGTGAATGCATTAGAAACTGCTGCACAAACAGAAAATGTGATTGCCAATAATATAGCCAATGCGAATACTCCTGGCTACGCGGTAGAAAATGCCCTCATACAAGAAAGTAGTCCGTTTCCGGCAGATAATGAATCTTTGCCTGTAGGACAGTTGGGACAAGGTTCGCAAGTGAGTCAGATTCAACGCCAAACCAACCCGTATCTAGTCCAGCAGGACAGGGCGAATCAAGCTGATTTACAAATGTATCAATCTCACCAAACCGTGTTGACGCAAATTCAAGGAATTTTAAATGAACCCTCCTCTGACAGTTTGCAGAATTCTGTCGATCAATTCTTTCAAGCGTGGCAAACTTTGTCTACAGATCCGACCAATACGGCTGCGCGTCAAGCTGTAATTGAGCAGGCCAAAACAGTGGCGCAGAC
This sequence comes from Alicyclobacillus sp. TC, assembly GCF_016804365.1. Classification (NCBI taxonomy): domain Bacteria; kingdom Bacillati; phylum Bacillota; class Bacilli; order Caryophanales; family Alicyclobacillaceae; genus Alicyclobacillus; species Alicyclobacillus sp. TC. The sequence goes on from NZ_CP044434.1 coordinate 447,728, forward strand.
ATTTCAAACGGTTACTCAACAATTGGAAGATGTGCAGTCAGGTTTAGCTGGCACGATTGAAGGACAGGTCAATCAGTTAATTACAGATGCGCAAAATGTGGCTCAACTGAATGCGCAGATTGCTATGCAAACGGCGATAGGTCAATCTCCCAATACACTCTTAGATCAGCGCTCGGTCTATCTGGATGATATGTCTAAACTTGCTGGAGTCAATATTCAGTATCAGGAGAATGGTACTGTGACTGTGAGTATTGGCAGCGGCAGCAATGCGGTTCCTTTGGTTGGTGGAGCGAATGGTAGCGAATATAATGCAAATCAAGATTTACAACCAAGTCAACTTCAATCTTATCAAAATGCTCCTTCTGGTGGGACAAGCTCATACTTACCCTCATCTGGGTATACGTCATCAGGCAATGCTTCACCAGCTTCTAATAACCTAATTACTTTGTTGCAATCAGGCTCCATTCTTGGCAATGCACAGGGATTGGATGATGTCAATAAAACATTGGCTAATTTGAATTCGTTTCTGGATACGTTTGCGACTGCAGTAAACAATCAGCAGAGTAGTGGGCTTGACTTAAACAATTCTGCAGGGCCAAGTATTTTTGTAGCTCCAGCGGGCGCTACTACAGATTCATCTGGACAACCGGTGGATTCGCAAGGGAATGTTGTTCTTGATGTAAATCCATCACTTACAACAAACGATATAGCAGCAGGATCAAGTTCAGATGGTGCTGATGGAAATTCTAACGCTAATGCGATGGTTGCTTTATCTACTTCAACGAATACATACAGTTCATGGACCTACGCCGGAGTGGTTTCTGATGCTACCCAATCTGGCACTGCTAGTAGTGGTACGTTTGATCAGACACTAGCAGCTTTGGTTTCTGGTGTTGGTGTGGAAGCGCAAGGAGTTCAGGCTGGATACAATACAGCTAATGCGCTTGCTGAACAATCATCCAATCTAAGGCAATCGGTGTCGGGTGTTGATATGAATGCCCAGGCGGCTGAGATGGTTCAGTTTCAGAATAGCTATAATGCGGCGGCAAAATACATCTCTATATTTAATCAAATGCTGCAAACATTGATACAGAATGTTGGCTAATAAGTTAGACTAGCTGTTTGGGGGTGAACATATGCAAATCACACAACAGATGATGGTAAATCAGTTTTTATATAACATTACAAACGAGAATACGACAATGCAAAATCTGGAGGATGAACTTTCTACAGGCAAAGTATTAAATTTACCACAAGACAACCCGCTTGCTGTATCTCAAGATATGTCTGCTAGAGCAACTTTGTCATCAGCGCAGGGTTATCAAAACACTCTGCAATCTGCGTTGACATGGATGAACAATACATCATCTGCTTTATCTCAAATCGTCAACACTCTACAGTCTATTCAAAGTTATGTTATGGAAGGTTTGAATACAACGAATCAAACTACTTCAGATAAAAATGCTCTTTCAGAAACAGTCCAACAATTATCGAAGACAATTTATCAGGAATTGGATACTCAACAAGGGTCGCGTTATTTGTTTGGAGGAGCTGATCCTCTGCAACCTCCTGTTACTACTTCTACTAATAATATCGGCTATACAACAAGTGGTAATACGGCTGCAAGTATGGAAATGCAAATTTCAGCTGGAATTAGTATCACAGTCAATGTTAGTGCATCGCAAGTTATGGGTACTGCCTCTGGTTCAACAACCAATTTGGAGAGTACTCTCAACTCTACTATTTCAGATTTGCAAAATGGAAATATTACAGGTCTCCAAACTGATTTAACGAATTTGCAGACAGGTATTACTCAAGTGGTAAATATCAATGCAGAATTAGGTTCGAGAATCAAACGAGCAACAGCCATGCAGACGCAAATTTCACAATATGTAACTACCGTTCAAAATTATAAAGGTGATTTGGAAGATGCTAATATGGCGAAAGTTATCACTCAATTTAATACTGACCAAGGTGTTTTTACAGCAGCGCTAAAAATGGGTTCTGAAATTCTTCTACCATCTCTGGTGAATTATCTTCCTAACGGTTGATAACTCAGGAGGAAACTCCTTTGTTATAAATTAAAGTCAATGCAAGAATGAGAGGAGCAAAAGAAAATGGGTATGTCATTCAGTGTAAACAACAATGCATCAGCCTCGAACATTTTGTCCAATTTGGACTACGTTCAAAATCAGCTGCAAACTTCTTATCAGCAGTTGTCAAGTGGTAATCGTATTAACAGTGCAGCGGATGATCCGGCTGGCTACGCAATTTCCCAACAGATGACTTCGCAAGTGAATGGTTTGAACCAAGCTACTCAAAATGCTCAAAACGCGGTTAGTCTGCTTCAAACGGCAAGTGGTGCTATGAATCAGGTCATGAATATTCTTCAAACCATGAACACACTGGCTGTTGAAGCATCAAACGGTACTCAAACCACAACAGATCTTAACAATCTTCAGCAAGAATTCACAGCACTAGGTAACCAAATTAACAATATTGGAACGCAAACTCAATTTAATACCATGAGCTTGCTTGGAGGTTCTTCTACAGCAACTGTTGGTGGCTCCTTTACCTTCCAGGTTGGTTCCCAAGAAGGTCAAACTCTTTCTTTGACAATTAATGCTGTTAACCTGTCAGCTTTGGGTATTAGTGGAACGGCTATCAGCAGTCAAGCTTCAGCGCAAGCTGCTATTTCTGCAGTACAAGCAGCTATTACCAGCTTGTCAGCATACCAGGCAAATGTAGGTGCAGTAGAAGATCAGCTGAACTACACAATTTCAAATCTGCAGAATTCAGCTGAGAATTTACAAAATGCAGATTCAACCATCACGAATACAAATATGGCTCAAACATACACCAACTTCAGCCAGCAGCAAGTACTGAATCAGGTCGGTATTGCAATGCTCTCCCAAGCTCAACAACAACCTGACGCTATTCTCAAACTGCTCAGCTAATTTGTGGCTTCTGCCTGAGCCGATATTTCGCGTGATTTTCCTGATTGCGTCGCGAGCTTCAGGAAGGTCACGCCTTCTCTCTATTATTATATAGAAAGGAAGTGTATTCAATGTCTTTTAATGCTTTGCAAGCGTTGAACACGATTTCCAATCCTGGCGGCGTCGGCTTACCTGTGACTCAATATGCACAAGCTATGCAGCAAGCTTTGACTCAACAACTTACAACAGCTCCTCAGACACAACTAGATACTTTACAAACGCAACAGAGTGCGCTGTCAGCCTTACAAACTGCATTGCAAACTTTCCAGAACGCAACTTATACGCTTGCTAGTTCGCAGAGCTGGGATTCGGTATCTGCTACATCGAGCGATTCGAGTGCTTTTTCAGCAACCACATCTGCAGGGGCGCAGGTGGGTTCGTATACCGTGCAAGTAACTCAGTTAGCTTCATATCAAACTACGATTCAAACTTCAAATGCTCAAAGTAGTGCAACAGGTACCTCCACTCTATCGGCAGGTTCATTAACGATTAATCCAGTATCAGGATCGTCCAACAGTTCGGCTTCCATTTCTATTACATCAGGTGAGAGCCTATCCAGTATAGCCTCAGCTATCAATGCTGATACGAGTTCAACAGGGGTTCAAGCGCAAATTCTTGATACGACGAATGGATATGTTTTATCACTATCTTCCTCCCAAACGGGTGCGAGCAATGGTTTTACAATTACTGATACCGTAAGTGGTTCGTCAACTGGACAATTTGGTTTTACTAATGAGAGTACAGCACAAAATGCCAATATGACGATTGATGGACAATCATTTACATCTTCGACCAATACATTCTCGCAGGCTATACCTAATGTCACCATTACAGTGTCTGGCACTACTTCATCTTCTCAAACTTTGAGTATTACTTCTGATCCTTCATCAGCTGAAAAAGCTGTTCAAACATGGATGAGCGCTTATAATACACTCATCGATTTGGTGAATAAAGATACGGCCTATACACCTGGTAGCAGTTCTGGAAGTGCAGGCACATCAGGACCACTATTTACTGATCCAAATGCGACAGGTTTGTTATCTCAGTTGCCGCAGGCGTTAAACAGTGTTATTAGCACAGTTTCTTCTTCTGTAAATTCTTTAGCATCTGTAGGAATTGTTATCAATCCTACCAACGGACATTTAGAATTTCAGTCATCGTCTGGATACAGTTTTTCTGGCTCTCAGTTTACAGGTACTTTACAAAATGGACAGACCATGTTTGAAAACGCCATGAGCCAAAATGCCCAGGCTGTTCAACAATTATTTGGTGTGGTTCAGTCTTCTGCAAGCACAGCCATTCCGACAAGTGGAGTTCTTGGACAAATGAATCAAACACTGAATACGTTTTTGGATGGTAATAATGGTCAAAGTCCATTACAAGGGGATATCAATGCACTAGCTGCTCAGCAGACAAATATTCAAAACTATCTCAATCAGATTAATCAACAAATACAACAACAAGTACAGAATTTTACTAATCAATTGAATCAATTAAACTTGGCCATGCAACAATCACAGGCTCAAATGCAACAATTGTCAGCTTTAATGGGTGGTTCCTCGTCAAGCGGTGGATCTTCTGGTAGTCCGGTTCTATAAACTGGTGGGGGAGCATACATGAAAGAAAACATAGATTTTCAAACGGTACACCAATTGTCTAACATGATTTTTTCAGCGCTTCATGAGCAACGTTTTGTCGATGTGTTCGTTTTATTACAACATCGTTCAGATTTAATCGATCGAGTTCTTCAGATTTCAACAAATAACATTGAAAATAAAGATATTGAAAAAGCGTATTTAGATACGCAGAACATGATTGAAAAAATCAAAATATCCTTAGATAAAGTACAAGCTCATTATGAATCGTATCTTTCCAATGTCAACGCCCATCGAGCGTATATGATGTCTAAATTTGCTTTGTAGTTATAACTATCAGGCGTTGGAGAGGAATCTTACTTATGTTGCTATCCGCTTGTTTAATTGTTAAAAACGAAGAATTGACATTGCGTAGATGTTTAGAATCATTGCAGGGTGTAGTAGATGAAATTGTATTGGTAGATACAGGTTCTACTGATCGTACTTTAGATATAGCCAGAGAATACACTTCAAAAATTTATCATTATGATTGGGATAATCATTTTGCTCACGCAAGAAATGAGTCCTTAAAACATGCTCAGGGTGAATTTATACTCGTCATTGATGCTGACGAATATTTAGATGATATTAAGCGTCACTCTCTACGAGAGCAACTTACACATATAGAAGCAGATGGCTTTTTGGTTAATATATTAAATTACGTGGGTGAAAATGGTAAAATTTTTTCAACTAGACCAGTTTCTGTTGTAAGATTGTTTCGAAATGGATACTTTTATGATGGCTCAGTGCATGAACAAATTGCTGAGGCTATTATGAAAGCAGGAAAACAAATTTCTAAAATTAATTTGGATATCCATCATGTGGGGTATTTGAATGAAATAGTTACTTACAAAAATAAATCATCCAGAAATATTCTTTTACTAAAAGAAGAATTGGAAAAGGATCCTCAAAATTTATTTCACTTATCCAATTTGCTTGCAGAATATATTCGTCTGAGTAATTTTCATCAAGCATTAAAAATTGTTAAAAAATCTTTGGATATTATAAGAAAAAAACCGCCTTCAAGTTGGGATCATATCACGGCTCGTATTTTTGTCTTTCATATTACAACGCTTGTTGGATTGCAAAAGAACATTGAAGCAGAAGAAATAGCTTCTAAATATATCATGGTATATCCAGAATTAGCCGAATTTCGTACTCGATACGGAATGATTCTAGCGGAAAATGGTAAATTCAAAGAAGCTATTGAACAATTTAATTTTGCAAGGAAATTAGGAGATCCAAAAGAGGCATTGTTTGACTTAGTACAAGGAATGGGTAGTTTTCTGGCCGCTTTAATGTTGGGTAGATGTTGGATCGCTTTGGGGGATAAAGATACTGCGCTTCAATACTACTTTACTTCTTTTTTAGAGAATCCTAATCAGGATATATTGATTTTTCCCTTAGTTTATCTTTTGCCATATGAAAAAAAATTTTTTGAGCAGGAAATTGAACCTCGTATTACAGATCCTGTTGCTTTGGCTAGTTATTGTGAAGCTTATTTTTATAAATCTCCAGATGATATATATCATCTCATTCAAAGAATAGAGTCAAAAATTGCGCAAGCAACGGTTCTAGAAAGAGTAAAGTTAGCAGTTCTTTATAAACAGGATCCAAAAAAGGCGCTTGAAATCATAAATACTGGGCTTCAAAATCCTTATTTAATTTCATTAAGTATACTCATTAAAATAAATAATCGTTGTTTGCAAATAAACGATATTCCTGATTTTCCAGATGATCGTATTCAGACATTGAAAAACGTTCTTTTGTGTGAATACAGTTCAACGCCTATTTCTCCATTTCTACGGGATATTTTACTTTTTAACTGTCATGATTTATTGTCAGAATGGTTGCCGAAAGCACCCGATCGCTATGAGGCCTACCTGTATCTCATGCATTTTCCTGAACTTCCTTGTGATTTTAATTGGTCAGGAGAGACTGCATGGGAGTGTGAAATGCTAGCACTTCGGGCATTTAAAAATAAAAATTTAGATGTTGCTGATATATGGTTGGCCAAAGCTGCAAATCATTCTTTAACCATAACCAGATTATTGTTAGAATGCGATGTAGCTTTAGCTAAGGAGAGAACCATATTTGCTCAATCTTGTCTGCAGATAGGGTTGAAAGAATTTCCTGAATCACAACTTTTAAAGAACGTTGCTATTCAACTAGGTATTTCCTCCACGTCACAGTATGATGAAAAATATCAATTAGAATGTGTTTCGGAGATGGTAGAAATGAGGGCAAGTGATATTTATTTAAAAAATTCAGTGCATACCATGCCGTTTCATATGCAACTGTCAGCTTTACATGAACGGGCAGCAAATTTAGTTAAATATATTTATTCTTGCTATAAGCAAGAAAAGATTTTAGAACTGCGAAAAGCTATTGAAGAGATTCAAAACATTATTACTTTTATTCGGGGTTCTCTTGATTTAAGCTTAGAAGCTTCACAAGCTGCAGACAAAGTCTATGCTTTTTATTATAAGATGTCTGTTGAATGGTTTATCCAACCTCAAAATATTGAACAGAATTATGAAGAAATGGAGAATTTCTGGCGTTCATGGGCGGAAACGTGGAAAAAAGTTTAATTTTGATATAGGGAGGATTTTGAATGGATTGGTGTTTTTATGATGGGGAGTTTGTTTCTGATCGCTATTATAATGCTTATCAGATTACTCCAGCATGGATTGGCCATCGATGGTTTGCCTATGATTTAGTGTCTTATTGTAGACCCCGTAAAATTGTTGAACTTGGAACACATCTTGGAGTATCGTTCTTCTCTTTTTGTCAAGCGGTCAAAGATAATCGTTTGAACTGTGAATGCATAGCTATAGATACATGGTGTGGTGATGCTCATAGTGGATTCTATACGGATGAAATATACAAAATTGTTGAAAAGATAGCTAATGATGAATTCTCAAAAATTACACGATTGATGCGTATGAAATTTCAAGAAGCATTACCTTTAATATCAGATGAATCCATTGATATCTTACATATTGATGGGTTTCATACCTATGAGGCTGTAAAGAATGACTTTGAGGAATGGTTACCTAAAATAGCACCAGAAGGAATAGTGCTCTTTCACGATATAACAGTATATGAAAATGAATTTGGAGTTTATCAATTATGGGATGAATTAAAAAAAGAATATCCATCTATTGAATTTAGACATTCTAATGGACTAGGAGTACTGTTTCCTAAAGGAAATCAATATTTCGACTTGATGAAAAATCAAGAGAAATTTTATCAAAAAATATACTTACTATCAGAAGAAAATGCTCAAAAAAATGAAAAAATTAATCAAATTCTAGCTCAAATGTTAACATGGAATCAAGTAATTGAGCAGGCAAAAGCGTATATACAAAGCCATGTAAACGTATGATTCATGAGGTGAGATCAGTACTCATTAACAAACAAGTTTTTTGAATCGCATGTTCAATTCGATCTACAACCTGTTTTTTCGAGTATTTTTGCACAGATTGAATACAAGATTCCGGATCTGGAAGATTTAAATTTTTATCTAAGACAGCCTGTAAAAGATTAGCTAGTTCATGGACATTTCCTTTTTGGAATAACCATCCATTATTAGAGTTGACAATTTCGTCAGGACCTTCACAATGACTAGAGATGACAGGAATTCCGCGTGCTAATGCCTCAACAAGGACCATACCAAAACCTTCATATTCAGAAGATAAGACTAATAGGTTGGCTGAGGTTATGGATTGCCAGGGACTCTCCTGCCAACCTTTCCATGTAATATAGTTAGAGATGTGATATTGTTCTGCTAGATTCTGTAGAAACTGCTTATCTGGTCCATCTCCAATTACAGTTAGATGATAACTGCCATGGACATAAGAGAGCGCTTGCAACAGTACATCTAATCTTTTTTGATTGTTTTCAAGTCTTCCAACATAAATCAGCTGACAAGTTTGTTCATCTCTCTTAAGGGGCTTGATGGATTCGATTTCCACTGGATTTCCCGCATAATAAATTGGCACCTGATTTTGAACTGCACGAGAAATAGAATGACCAACGCTTTTCGAAATAGCAATATGGGCGTCAGCATATCGTAAAAAATCTCCACCTCCATACGCTTCTACTGGTCCGTGTAACCAGGAGAGAATGGGAGGTTGCATATTTCCGTAAGACGCTATTGCCATACGCGTCAAAAGAGAAAAATACGGTGTGTGAGTTGCGAGAATTACATTCGGCTTACCCATTTTTATCAATGATTTTCTGTATTCGAGAGCTTGCATGAATATAGGAATTTCTCCGGGATACGCATTTTGTTTTTGTAAATAAAATGGATCATAGTAATAAAGATTAGGCAGTGTTTCCAACCATTCCGGATATATGGGCGGTTGGAATTGGAAAATTCGCACTTCATACTTTCGATCGATCAATTCATGGGAAACAGTTGAAAGTACATTTTCTAATCCACCTTTACCTGTAGCCAATCCAAGTACAATATCTATAATCATATCGTGTCACCTTCTTGATTATTTGGGCATATACTATTTAACATTCTTTCTATAACATGATGCTTATTGTATTTTTTAACAGATAGAATAGCATTTTCAGACATAGCTAATCGTTCATTGGGGGTAAGGTTTTGAAAGGTAATCAATTGTGCTGTAAGTTCTTGAACATTTCCCCGTTCAAATAAGAGTCCATTTTGACCATGTTGAATTAAATCTTCTGGTCCAGTGGGACATTTAGAAGAAATAACAGGTAATCCTCTAGAAAGCGATTCTCCAATTACCATTGGTAAACCTTCAAAATCAGACGTAAGTAAAAGTGCTGAAGCGCTTTGAATTGATTCCCAAGGGCGATCTACCCAGCCATTCCATCTAATTTTTGATGCAATACCTAATTTTTTTGCAAGTTGAAATAGCTTGTCTCTATCAGGTCCATCCCCGTAGATATCCAGTAACCAATCTGATTTTAAATAATGTAATGCGCTAAAAAGGATATCTAATCTTTTTTGTTGGTTTTCCAGTCTACCAATATAAATAAAGCGAGACGATCCTTGGTGAATTGAGACAGGTGGGATATTTTGTTCGATAGGATTGCCGACCCAATAAATTTTGGAAATGGGTATCGTGTTTTGTAGTATGGATTTGATACCCTGTGAAATACACCAATGGATATCTGCATAATTCACAAAATGACTGTCGTTAAACAGATTGGGAGGATTGTGTAGCCATGACACGATAGGAATATCATAATGTCCAAAAGCCATCTTACTATAAAGTACTGTATGAGGAACATGAGTTCCGACAACCAGATCTGGTTTTGGCAATTGATATGCTAAGGAAGAGAGTCCTAAAATTCTCTTGGTAACAAAATGTATGCCATTGATAGAACTGTTAGCTCGCTCATCATAATAGATAATATTGTGATTGACTTCCCAAGTCGGTTGGTCACTTTGATCAGGTAGAAAAATGAATATATTGTGTCCGATTTTCTCTAGTTCTTTTGTGATAGTTTGTAATACAGACTCTACACCGCCACGCCCACTCAAATGTTCCAATACAAAAAAGATCTTCAATGTAGTTCACTCCAAAGTGTTATTTCATTCATAAATTGTTCGTGGTAATCTAGATGCCTAAGACATCCAATTGTTAGCACAACTATTAAATTAGTACACAATTTTTATTAAAGGAGCCTGCAATGGAACCGCTCGTTAGTGTACTTATGCCGATATATAATGGGGAGAAATATTTATATCAATCAATTCAATCCGTTTTAAATCAATCTTATGAGAATTTCGAGTTGATTTTAATGGATGATGGTTCAAATGATTTGTCAGTAGAAGTCATCAAACATTTTCAAGATCAACGCATTCGTTTTTATTCATCTTCCATTAACCGTGGACTATTTCCTGCTCACAATTGGCTGATAAAGCAGTCGAGAGGTGAATTTATTAAGTTTTTACATCAAGATGATATTCTCCCGCCAGATTCTCTTTTAGAATACGTAAAGTTATTGGAAAGTAATGAAAAGCTGGCTTTTGTTGCTGCTGTAGCAGAATTTATTGATGCTGAGGGCAAAAAAATATCTGAATTTCCTTGGGCTTTTGCGAAAGATAAAATTTGGCCTGAAAAAACTCTCTATAGTCTTTCTTGGCAACTAGGAAATCTGATAGGCAACCCACCGAGTGTTATGTTTCGTAAATCATCTTTCATTGAAGATTCTCCCTTTGATGAAAGATTTAAAAATTCATCAGATTGGAAGCTCTTACTACAACTTGCTTCCACAAGTCCGTCTATTTCAACGTCAAAAAAATTAGTGCAATACCGTATACATGTTCAATCTCAATCTAGCTTGAATTATCGGCAAGCTATCACAGTTAGGGAAGATATGCAAATTATAAAAGAAACAAAAAGTGATATTTTACCCTTTAAACAAATGATTTCAAGTTTTTGGAGACAACATTTACAAATTATTTACGCCGTATTTCAGCTAATGCAAAATAGTCAAATTTTGCGTGCTATAGAACTTTTGGAGTTTATTTTAAGAGAAGATCCTTATTTGTCCAGTTATGAACAAGGAGCTTGTTTACAGGATATAAAAAATTGGATCGAAGTTTTATCTTCTATGTCAGATAAAGAGAATCAATGGCAAGTTTTACTGCTTAGCAAAACAAAATCAGTTTTATATTCGTGGTTTATGCAACGGGGCCTTGGAATTTCATATGAATTTTTCGATAAGCTAATTCACATATCGTTTTCTAAACCTTTGAAATTATTTTTAATAGGCTATGATGCTGGTGCTTTTGGATTGCTAGAATTTTTGAAAGCAAAATTGAATATTCAAATTGTTGGCGTATGGGACTTTCTTCATCATTTATCAAATGAACAAAGTTTTCCTGTGTTCTCCGAATTTCGGTTAGTACCAGCAGATGCGTATGTCATTGTAACCGACAATCGACTGCAAGATTTTCTGCTATATCAGCAGATTACAGAAATGTTTGAGGCGAATGCTATCGCCACACCAGTTATTCGATTTAGAGAATGGATTCTGTAAATTCCATTAACAAGCTACAAAACCAAATTAAAATGATATTCTGTGATCTTTTCGCCATTTGGTTTCTAAGTGCTGATAGATTTTAGCTTTTTCCAAGTTTCCAGATGCTTTATATAAACTGGCAAGGTTGTGGGCAGCAAGATAAGAACCTGTACCTTCCACGCTGGTTGTTATATTTTCATCACCAAGCGAAAGGCAGCGAAGATAAGCAGTCTCAATTCGAGGAAAATACAGAAATTTGGACGGATCGTACAATATCCATTTCATATAAAAAATGCCACAGGCAAAATGGAAATCTGGATACCAAGCAAGTTGGCTTTCATATCTTTCAATAGTATATAGTCCTTGTTCAAAATACTTGAGTTCAATGCAATTGTAAATCAAATCGACAATTAACATAGGAAAAATAGAGGAAGTAGCTGGACAGATTTGCAGAGCTTTGGTCAGCAGTTGATGAGCTGATTCAAATTGTTTTACATTTCGATGTTCACGAGCTAATTGAAAAAGGTGATAAAAAGAATTCGGTTCGCTTTCTAAAAGATCCATCAATATGGGTATGTTTCGCTCAGATTTATGAGAGCCAAAGTATCCATCGTGATCGACTACAAAACCGTCAAATTGAATAATGGGCAATCCTGGATGAACAACTTGCTCATGAATAGCTCCTTCATAAAAAGCTTCTCTAGGTAATATTCGAGAAACATAGCTGTTTTCGTATTGTATGTTTCCGTTTGTTTGAAATTTGCTCCTAATTCTCAAACGTCCCACAAAGGATGCATGTAGGGCTTGTTGTTCAAGAATCGCCTTTTTTAAATTGTTTCCCGCCGTTAGATATTCATCGGAGTCAATGACCAATCGCCAATCGGCATCTGATTTCTGTAACGCTGCATTACGTGCTTTGGCAAAGTTGTTTTCCCATGGTATTTGGTAGATTTTCGAATCATACCGTTTGGCGACAGTTTGTGTGTCGTCGCTCGATCCGGTATCGATTATGATGATATCGTCAACTTCTGTTCGGAAGCTTTCCAGACAACGAGGTAGTGTGGAAGCGGCGTCTTTCACTATCATAACCAGGTCGAGTTTCACAGGGGAGGCACCTCTATTTATTTTCAAGCCAGTTTGGAATTGCTAGATAAAGACTAAAAATGAAAAAGAAAAGTGGAAGAAAAGATTCGGTATCTCTTGCCACTGTACTATAATCAGCCAGTATTGTACAATCTTAAAATGGAGACTTTCAGGGCCGGGAGGCTCAATCTGTGAAAGGGGTGTAGCCTTTCCGTGGGACTCCTTAAAAATATTGTCAATGGAAATGAACGAGAAATTGCGCGGCTGAGGCGTCGTGTTCAACGTATCAATGATTTGGAGTCTAAATATGAGTCCATGTCGGATGAAGAATTGCAAGGCATGACTTTGCAGTTCCGAGAGAGATTAGCTAATGGAGAAAAACTGGACAATCTTCTGTATGACGCGTTTGCAGTAACGCGTGAAGCTGCGAAACGCGTACTTGGCATGCGCCATTTTGATGTTCAATTGATGGGTGGCATTGTCCTGCATGAGGGTCGTGTTGCAGAAATGCGCACGGGTGAAGGAAAAACTCTTGTGGCCACTTTGCCGTCATATTTAAATGGATTGTCAGGCAAAGGGGTACATGTCGTAACGGTTAACGATTATTTGGCTCGGCGTGACGCGGAACAAATGGGTCAAATTCATCGCTTTCTTGGACTGACCGTTGGATTAAATATCCACGATATGAATCATGCAGAAAAGAAAGCAGCTTACAGTGCAGACATCACTTATGGGACAAACAACGAGTTTGGTTTTGATTACTTGCGAGACAACATGGTAATGAGTGTTCAAGAAATGGTGCAGAGAGAACTGAACTTTGCCATCGTCGACGAGGTGGATAGTATTCTCATTGACGAAGCGCGTACACCACTCATTATTTCAGGACCTGGTGATAAATCGGCAGATCTCTATTTTCGTACAGATATTTTTGTTCGCAGTCTAAAACCGGATGACTATGAGATTGATGAAAAGATGCGAACCGCAAACTTGACGGAAAGTGGCATGCATAAAGCGGAACGTTTCTTCCAGGTGAAGAATCTGTTCGATCCGGAGCATGTTACCTTGATGCATCACATCACCCAAGCTCTCAAAGCGCATGGTCTCATGCATCGTGATAAAGATTATGTGGTGATGGGTGATGAAATCGTCATTGTAGATGAATTTACGGGACGATTGATGCAAGGCCGCCGTTATAGTGAAGGTTTGCACCAAGCGATTGAAGCTAAAGAGGGCGTTAAGGTACAAAACGAATCCAAGACGTTAGCCACCATTACACTGCAGAATTATTTCCGTATGTACAATAAGTTGTCGGGTATGACGGGTACAGCAAAAACGGAAGAAAAAGAGTTGACTGAAATTTATGGTATGGATGTAGTAACGATACCTACCAACCGTCCGACAATTCGAAGAGATATGAGTGATGTCATCTACAAAACGGAGATGGCTAAATTCAAAGCGGTAGTAGAGGAAATCGTTCGTCGCCATGAAAAAGGTCAACCGGTTTTGGTGGGTACTACTTCTATAGATAAATCGGAGATTATCTCTCATTTACTGACACAGCGTGGGATCAAGCATCAAGTCCTGAATGCCAAACATCATGAAAAAGAAGCAGAAATTATTGCTCAAGCAGGGCAGCGAGGAACGGTCACCATTGCTACCAATATGGCTGGACGTGGTACCGATATTTTGCTCGGTGAGGGCGTACAGGAACTTGGCGGTCTGCATATCATTGGTACAGAACGTCATGAGAGTCGTCGTATCGACAATCAGTTGCGCGGTCGTTCAGGTCGTCAGGGCGATCCCGGTTCATCACAATTCTTCCTTTCGCTTGAAGACGATTTATTGCGTTTGTTCGGATCGGACAATATCAAGCGTTGGATGGATCGTATGGGGTTGGAAGAGGATGTGCCGATTGAACACAAAATGCTCACCAATGCCATGGAACGGGCGCAGAAGAAAGTGGAAGGTAACAACTACGACGTTCGGAAACACGTTCTTCGCTACGATGATGTGATGAACAAACAGAGAGAAGTCATTTACAAACAACGACGGCAGATTTTAGAGACCGACAATTTGCGACCGATTGTGGAAGGTATGGGCAAAGACCTTATTGAGCATATGTTGGATGTGTACTGTTCCACGGAACAAGTTCCGGAAGATTGGGACTTACAGGCGTTATTGCACTATGCTGAGCATCATTTTTTGAAACCACAGCAAATTTCCGAAGAAGAATTGCGCCATAAAGATAGGGAAGAAATTTTTCAAGTGCTTTATCAAACTTTCTTGTCCAATTATGACGAGAGAGAACAAGAGTTGGGCGCTTTTCTGCGTGAATTAGAAAGAATTGTTGTGTTGCGAACCGTTGATTCAAAATGGATGGATCATATCGACGCAATGGATCAGTTCCGGCAAGGTGTACATTTGCGTTCCTATGGTCAGGCCGATCCGTTAGTTATCTATCAGCGTGAAGGTTTTGAAATGTTTGAGGCCATGATTCACTCTATTGAAGAGGAAATCGTTCTTTATGTCTTTAAATCGACAGTGGCTACTGCTCCGCAGAACTTACCCATCCAGGAGGCTGTTCCGATACAGGGTGGTTGATGCGGTTTGGGATGTCACTGGACGTAGTTTGATGGGCTTGAAGGAGAGGTAATGAATGGCAGAAACATTTGGTGAGTTACGTTCGGAAATCTCCGCTATGGCGACTAGGCTTGCGGATATCGGGAGGTCTCTTTGACCTTTCTACCAAAGAAGCGCGTGTTGCTGCTTTAGAAGAGCAAATGGCACTTCCTTCTTTTTGGGATGATGGTTCGAAAGCCCAGAAAATTATAGCGGAGGCTAATGGACTTCGTTCGCTCATTGAAAAGATGCGAAAATTGCAAGAGCAAAAAGATGATTTGGAAGTTACGTTAGAGCTGGCTGCCGAAGAAGATGATGCTGACTTGTTTTCGGAAGCAAATCGCCTTGCGCTTGACTTGCAAAATCAAATTGAATCTTTTGAGTTGGAACTTATGTTGTCGGGTCCATACGACAAAAGCAATTGCATTTTGGAGCTTCATCCAGGTGCAGGAGGTACTGAATCACAGGATTGGGCTTCCATTTTATTGCGCATGTATACTCGTTGGGCGGAAGATAAAGGCTTTAAAGTTGAGGTATTGGACTATCTTCCTGGTGACGAAGCGGGTTTGAAGAGTGTGACCTTGATGATCAAAGGTCATAATGCCTACGGTTATCTGAAGGCCGAAAAAGGGGTCCATCGACTTGTTCGTATTTCCCCTTTTGATGCTTCAGGGAGAAGACACACCTCTTTTGCTTCAGTGGATGCTATACCGGAAATCGATGATGAAATCGAGATCGACATCCGCACAGAAGATTTAAAAATTGATGTCTACCGTTCGAGTGGAGCTGGTGGACAACATGTCAATACAACAGATTCAGCCGTTCGAATTACACATCTACCGACAGGTATAGTGGTTAGCTGTCAAAGTGAACGTTCGCAAATACAAAACCGCGCAGTAGCTATGAATTTGCTCAAAGCTCGACTGTATGAGCGCCGACGTCAAGAACAAGAAGCGCATTTAGCCAGTATACGTGGTGAGCAAAAAGAGATTGCCTGGGGTAGTCAAATTCGCTCATATGTGTTTCACCCGTACTCGCTTGTCAAAGATCATCGAACAGGCTGTGAAGTAGGTAATGTCCAGGCGGTTGTAGATGGGATGCTCGATCCGTTTATTGACGCATACTTGCGCTGGCAGCTGGCGATTGCGCAAGGACGGGCGAGTCTATCTTCGAATGTTGATGTAGAAATGGATATCTAAAAATTGGTTGATAGCTTTGAGTTTGCTATCTATCGTTGTTTGCGAATTTACAATAAATATTGAGAATGAGAATGGCATGCTCAGAGGGCATGCCATTTTGCGTTCAAAAAAAGCCGCTTGAAAACGATAATGAATAGATATTGCCATCTACACTAGTCACTGAGTGAATTTAAAGTTTTTTCAGAAGCTTAAGTTACTAAAAATCGCTTAAAATCACTTGCATCTGCCAAAATGGCGTGCTATATTAATAAACGTCGCTGCGGACAACGCTCTAAAAAGTTTAGAGTTTAATAGCAGCGAGAGAACCTTGAAAACTAAACACGCACAAGCATCACCAAACGCCAGAGAAGAAGTGCCCGAGCTCGAGAGAGCGAGGGAGAAGGAATAAGACATTGAGAGTTTGATCCTGGCTCAGGACGAACGCTGGCGGCGTGCCTAATACATGCAAGTCGAGCGGGTATCGAAAGATACCAGCGGCGGACGGGTGAGGAACACGTGGGGAATCTGCCTAACAGACCGGAATAACGCCTGGAAACGGGTGCTAAGGCCGGATAGGCGCATGAGGCGCATGCCTGATGCGGGAAAGGATGCTACGGCATCGCTGAGAGAGGACCCCGCGGCGCATTAGCTAGTTGGTAGGGTAAAGGCCTACCAAGGCGACGATGCGTAGCCGACCTGAGAGGGTGACCGGCCACACTGGGACTGAGACACGGCCCAGACTCCTACGGGAGGCAGCAGTAGGGAATCTTCCGCAATGGGCGCAAGCCTGACGGAGCAACGCCGCGTGAGCGAGGAAGGCCTTCGGGTTGTAAAGCTCAGTCAAGGGGGAAGAGCGGCAAGGAGAGGGAATGCTCTTTGCGAGACGGTACCCCGAGAGGAAGCCCCGGCAAACTACGTGCCAGCAGCCGCGGTAATACGTAGGGGGCAAGCGTTGTCCGGAATCACTGGGCGTAAAGGGTGCGTAGGCGGTTCTGCAAGTCTGGGGTGAAAGGCCAGGGCTCAACCTTGGGAATGCCTTGGAAACTGTAGGACTTGAGTACTGGAGAGGCAAGGGGAATTCCACGTGTAGCGGTGAAATGCGTAGAGATGTGGAGGAATACCAGTGGCGAAGGCGCCTTGCTGGACAGTGACTGACGCTGAGGCACGAAAGCGTGGGGAGCAAACAGGATTAGATACCCTGGTAGTCCACGCCGTAAACGATGAGTGCTAGGTGTTGGGGGGTACCACCCTCAGTGCCGAAGGAAACCCAATAAGCACTCCGCCTGGGGAGTACGGTCGCAAGACTGAAACTCAAAGGAATTGACGGGGGCCCGCACAAGCAGTGGAGCATGTGGTTTAATTCGAAGCAACGCGAAGAACCTTACCAGGGCTTGACATCCCTCTGACGATACCAGAGATGGTAGGTCCCTTCGGGGCAGAGGAGACAGGTGGTGCATGGTTGTCGTCAGCTCGTGTCGTGAGATGTTGGGTTAAGTCCCGCAACGAGCGCAACCCTTGACCTGTGTTACCAGCACGTAGAGGTGGGGACTCACAGGTGACTGCCGGCGCAAGTCGGAGGAAGGCGGGGATGACGTCAAATCATCATGCCCCTGATGTCCTGGGCGACACACGTGCTACAATGGGCGGCACAACGGGAAGCGAGAGAGCGATCTGGAGCGAACCCCTGAAAACCGCTCGTAGTTCGGATTGCAGGCTGCAACTCGCCTGCATGAAGCCGGAATTGCTAGTAATCGCGGATCAGCATGCCGCGGTGAATCCGTTCCCGGGCCTTGTACACACCGCCCGTCACACCACGAGAGTTGGCAACACCCGAAGTCGGTGGGGTAACCCGAAAGGGAGCCAGCCGCCGAAGGTGGGGTCGATGATTGGGGTGAAGTCGTAACAAGGTAGCCGTATCGGAAGGTGCGGCTGGATCACCTCCTTTCTAGGGAAGAGAGAGGGGTTTGGTGGAGAGGCGTGCGTGTTTAGTTTTGAGGGTTCTCGGGAGAGAACTTAGCGAAAGCTACTTATGCCTTGAGAGAGGGATAAGCTCGAAGGACCTTGAGAACTGAATCAGCAAGAGGGAAGAAAGGTGAAGGTAGAAAGGGCGCACGGAGGATGCCTAGGTGCCAGGAGCCGAAGAAGGACGGGGCGAACACCGAAATGCCTTGGGGAGCTGTACGCGAGCGAAGATCCAGGGATGTCCGAATGGGGGAACCCACCGGTCGTGATGGGCCGGTACCGCTATCTGAATGTATAGGATAGACGGAGGGAACCTGGGGAACTGAAACATCTCAGTACCTGGAGGAGAAGAAAACAAGAGTGATTCCGCAAGTAGTGGCGAGCGAACGCGGAAGAGCCTAAACCATGATGGTGGAGAAGGGGACCCCCGTTGCCATCATGGGGTAGAGGGGATGCGCAGCCAGGCAGGGTCTTGCCTGGGCCGAAGGAGACAAGGGAGCCAAACGACATGGGAAGGTCGGCCAGAGCGGGTGAGAGCCCCGTAGGCGAAGCTTGTCGAGGGAGGTAGCGCAGGCCCCAAGTACCGCGGGACACGAGGAACCCCGTGGGAATCAGGGAGGACCACCTCCTAAGGCTAAATACTCCCTGGCAACCGATAGCGGAGAGTACCGTGAGGGAAAGGTGAAAAGAACCGCGGGAGCGGAGTGAAAGAGAACCTGAAACCGTGTGCTTACAAGCAGTCGGAGTCCGAAAGGATGACGGCGTGCCTTTTGTAGAATGAACCGGCGAGTGATGGTGATGAGCGAGGTTAAGGCAGGGAAGCCGGAGCCGAAGCGAAAGCGAGTCTGAAGAGGGCGAGAAGTTGATTGCCATCGACCCGAAACCGGGTGAGCTACCCCTGGTCAGGGTGAAGTGCGGGTAACACCGCATGGAGGCCCGAACCCACCGGCGTTGAAAAGCCGGGGATGAACTGGGGGTAGGGGAGAAATTCCAATCGAACCCGGAGATAGCTGGTTCTCCCCGAAATAGCTTTAGGGCTAGCGTCACGGATGAGGGACGGAGGTAGAGCACCGATGGGGTGCGGGGCCCGACCAGGGTTACCAAGCTCCGTCGAACTCCGAATGCCGTTTCATTGAACCGTGGCAGTCAGACTGCGAGTGCTAAGATCCGTAGTCAAGAGGGAAACAGCCCAGACCAACAGCTAAGGTCCCCAAGGGTGGTTAAGTGGGAAACGATGTGGCGGTGCATAGACAACCAGGATGTTGGCTTAGAAGCAGCCATCATTGAAAGAGTGCGTAATAGCTCACTGGTCGAGTGACGCTGCGCGGAAAATGTAACGGGGCTAAACCACACACCGAAGCTATGGCTGTGGGAAGACCACAGGGTAGGGGAGCGTTCCATAAGCGGAGAAGCCTTCTTGAGAGGGAAGGTGGAGGTTATGGAAGTGAGAATGCCGGTATGAGTAGCGAAAAGAGGGGTGAGAATCCCCTCCGCCGAAAGCCCAAGGTTTCCTGGGGAAGGATCGTCCACCCAGGGTTAGTCGGGACCTAAGGCGAGGCCGAGAGGCGTAGTCGAAGGAGAACGGGTTGAGAATCCCGTACCAGATGGATTTGCATGACTGAAGGGGTGACGCAGGAGGCTAGAGCGAGCGGCCGGATGGAAGAGGCCGTCCAATCCGCAAGGGGGTCGCGCAGGGAAAACCGCGCGGCGAGAACTCTGAGCGGTGATGGGGAGGGAAGAAGAGTACCGAAGCGCTCGAGGTCACACTGCCAAGAAAAGCCTCTAGGGAGAATGCATCTGCCCGTACCGGAAACCGACACAGGTGGGCGCGTGGAGAACACGGAGGCGCGCGGGAGCACTCTCGTTAAGGAACTCGGCAAAATGGCCCCGTAACTTCGGGAGAAGGGGCGCTCTGAAGAAGAGCCGCAGTGAAAAGGCCCAAGCGACTGTTTAGCAAAAACACAGGTCTCTGCGAAGCCGAAAGGCGAAGTATAGGGGCTGACGCCTGCCCGGTGCTGGAAGGTTAAGAGGAGGGGTGAGGGCGAGAGCCCGAAGCTCTGAATTGAAGCCCCAGTAAACGGCGGCCGTAACTATAACGGTCCTAAGGTAGCGAAATTCCTTGTCAGGTAAGTTCTGACCCGCACGAAAGGCGTAACGACTTGGGCGCTGTCTCAACGAGAGACCCGGTGAAATTGTAATACCTGTGAAGATGCAGGTTACCCGCGGCTAGACGGAAAGACCCCGTGGAGCTTGACTGTAGCTTGATATGGGAGACGGGCATGTCATGTACAGGATAGGTGGGAGACACAGAAGCATGGGCGCCAGCCTGTGTGGAGTCGATGTTGGGATACCACCCTTGAGATGCTAGTCTTCTAACCTGGCACCCTGAATCGGGTGTGGGGACAGTGTCAGGCGGACAGTTTGACTGGGGCGGTCGCCTCCTAAAAGGTAACGGAGGCGCCCAAAGGTTCCCTCAGCGCGGATGGAAACCGCGCGGGGCGTGTAAAGGCACAAGGGAGCTTGACTGCGAGACGGACAGGTCGAGCAGGGACGAAAGTCGGGCTTAGTGACCCGGTGGCACTGCGTGGAAGGGCCATCGCTCAACGGATAAAAGCTACCCCGGGGATAACAGGCTGATCTCCCCCAAGAGTCCACATCGACGGGGAGGTTTGGCACCTCGATGTCGGCTCATCGCATCCTGGGGCTGAAGTCGGTCCCAAGGGTTGGGCTGTTCGCCCATGAAAGCGGTACGCGAGCTGGGTTCAGAACGTCGTGAGACAGTTCGGTCCCTATCTGCCGTGGGCGGAGGATACGTGAGAGGGTTCGTCCTTAGTACGAGAGGACCGGGATGAACCGACCGCTGGTGGACCAGTTGTTCTGCCAAGGGCACAGCTGGGTAGCCAAGTCGGGGAGGGATAAGCGCTGAAAGCATCTAAGCGCGAAGCCTGCCTCAAGATAACGTATCCCATTCCGTCAAGGAAGGAAGACCCCTTATAGACGATAAGGTAGATCGGTCCGGCGTGGAAGCGTCGTGAGGCGTGGAGCGGACGGATACGAATCGGTCGAGGCCTTCACCAAGGAAAATCCCTCTTGCTGAGACAGTTGGAAAGGAAAGAAGAGTCTGGTGACCATAGCGGAGGGGATACACGCGTACCCATCCCGAACACGACCGTGAAGACCTCCAGCGCCGAGCATACTTGGGGTGAAGACCCCTGGGAACCTAGGTCGTTGCCAGGCAACAGGAGTACAGGTGGCTGTCAAGTGTGGAGTTTCCCTCCTTGGGGATTCTGCCTTACAGCCACTTTTTTGTTGATTTTGATTATCTAATCTTTATATATGATCATGTAATCTTCATCAATGACCAAGCATAATCACTGTTTTTAAGCTTGGTTATTTTTTTCATACTATGATTTATTAAACATATAGTATAATATAAGAAAATATATACTATTCTAAAATTTTTTCGATAGGTGGTATCATACTGGAACATTTACTGTGGATTTTATTTGGATTAATTCTTGCAGTCATTGAACTAATATCATTTACTTTTTTTATTATTTGGATTGCATTAGCAGCCGTTGTTACAGGTATAATTAGTTATTTTATGAACGGATGGTTACTTCAAATTATTGTATTCATTTTTTTAGCAGTAGTACTTCTTCTTATATCAAGACCTTATGCTCGCAAGCTTAGAAATAAAAAAACATATATAACTGAGCAAGAATCTTTACTAAACAAAGAGGGTAAGGTGATTCGTGGGGTGAAGCAGGGAAAATAATAACTGTATCAATAGATGGTTCGATTTGGTCGGCCATTTGTAACCAGCCAGTCAATATGGGGGATATTGTGCAAGTGATAGCTATTGATTCTGTAATTTTAAAGGTAGTGCTATTCAAATAAACTTATGCGTTATCGTCTTGATTGCTTGTTATTGATAACGATAATCTTTATAGAATGCAGGTGAGTAGATGCTAACATCTATTATTGGATTTATTATATTGATTTTAGTGATTATAGCAATATGGCGCTCCATTCGGATTATTCCTCAACAAAGGTTAGCTATTGTTGAAAGACTCGGTAAGTACCATAATACTTTACAAGCTGGAGTCAATTTTGTCATTCCTTTTATCGATCGCGTTGTTCGCGTATTGGATCTTCGGACTTAACAAGTTGTAGTTCCGCCACAAATGGTCATCACTAGGGACAATGTGCAAATTTCCATAGATACGGTGTTTTTTTACACAGTAGTTGATGCCAAGAGAGCAACTTATAACATTCAGGACTTTGTTCAGGGAATTCAAAACGTAACAGCCGCTAATATTCGCCAGGTAGTAGGTCATATGGAATTGGATGAAACTTTGGCTGGCAGAGATAAAATATCCATTGCTTTAAGAACAGCACTTGATGAAGTTACAGAGTCCTGGGGAGTAAGAATTGACCGTGTGGAGGTTGTTGATATTAAACCTCCGCGAGAAATACAAGATGCAATGGAGAAACAAATGAAAGCGGAACGTGAAAAAAGAGCGAATATCTTACAGGCTGAAGGTGAACGTCAAGCAGCGATTCTAAGAGCTGAAGGAGAAAAACAAAGCGCTATATTAAGGGCTGAAGGTGAAAGAGAATCCAACATTCGACGTGCAGAAGGTGTTCGTCAAGCTGAACAACTGGAAGCGGACGGTCGTGCTCAAGCAATCCGTTTAGTGGCAGAAGCTGAAAAACGTCGTATTGAGTTTCTTAGAGAAGCGGGACTGGATAATAAAGTATTAACATATCAATCTTTTGAAGCCTTGCAAGGAATGGCAAAAGGTGAGGCAACAACGCTATTTATTCCCAATGAGATAGTTTCTGTTTTTTCTTCATTGGGGGCTTTGAAAGGATTGTTTCAGTCACAGGATGCTTCAGAAAATAAGCCATCATTATAAATTGATCCGATCTAATCCTAAGATTCGTCGAAAAACAACATATACCAACAGGATTTTGTACCTATATGTCGAATTTTACGGGACATGCTTATTAGCTAGTCCCGTTTTTTGTGATGAAGGAGGATTTTTATGATTGAAATGCAGGATGTGTGGAAGGAGTATGCAAATGGAACACACGCCCTGAATGGTATATCGGTCCACATCACAAAAGGTGAATTTGTCTATGTAGTTGGACCTAGCGGAGCAGGCAAATCGACATTTATAAAATTGATGTACAGAGAAGAGCGTCCTACTAGAGGGCATATTTTTGTGAATGGATTTAATATAGAACGCTTAAAAAATCGAAAAATCCCATATTTGAGACGAAGTATTGGGGTAGTGTTTCAAGATTTTAAATTGCTTCCAAGATTAACTGCAGGTGAAAATGTAGCATATGCTTTGGAGGTTATTTCAACCCCTCATCGTCATATTCGCAAAAGAGTAAAAGAAGTTATGGAATTGGTAGGATTAGGAGACAAATTGGATGTATTACCTAATCAATTGTCTGGTGGTGAACAGCAAAGAGTGGCTGTTGCTCGAGCGTTGGTCAATAATCCATCCGTGATCATAGCTGATGAACCAACAGGCAATCTTGATCCTGAAAACTCCTGGGGCATAATGAAACTTTTTCAACGTATTAACGATCGAGGTACTACAATTGTCATGGCTACTCACAATAAGGATATTGTAAATACCATCCGAAAAAGAGTCATTGCAATTGAAAATGGAAAAATTGTTCGTGATGAAAGTAAAGGAATGTATGGTTATGATAATTAATTCGTTGTCTAGACATTTTAAAGAAGGTGCAAAGAATTTAATTCGAAATGGCTGGATGTCTTTTGCTGCATTCAGTGCTGTTGTTGTGACATTGGCAATCGTAGGAGTTTCGTTATTGGTTGCACTCAATGTCCAACAAATGTCAAAATATGTTGCCAATCAATTAGAAGTCAGTGCATATTTACAGCAGAATTTATCAAATGCTGAAGGTCAAAAAATCGAAATGCAAGTTGAAAATATACCTGGTGTAAAATCAGTGGTTCTAGAAACTAAGCAACAAGGCTTAAAGCAGCTTGAAACAGAGCTTGGTCCTCAGTATGGAGACTTACTCAAGGGGTTAGGGACCAATCCACTCCCTGTTACCTTAATTGTAAAGGCGGATAATCCAAGAGACACCTTACAAGTAGCCAATAACCTAAAAACAATCCCACAAATTGCCTCAGTCAATGATGGTGCGGAATATGTCCGACCGCTTTTTCGAGTTTTGGATATAGTACGCAATATAGGTGCTGTTTTATTGCTTGCCATGTTTTTAACAGCTGTATTTTTAATATCTAATACAATTCGTATTGCAATATTTTCGCGGCGAAGAGAAATTGAAATTATGCGGCTTGTAGGTGCAACTAATGGTTTTATAAGGATGCCTTTTTTAGTTGAATCTACACTCATTGGTGTATTTGGAGGAGCAGTTCCAGCTGTTGCATTAGATTTTCTATACCAATATCTATATCAGATTTCTGGAGGTTACTTTTATGGGATTCATTTTCCGTTAATCTCTGTAAACTGGTTTGTCATTAAAGTAACGGTAGCACTTCTTGTATTAGGTTTCGTACTCGGGTTTTGGGGCGGATTTATGTCTGTTCGTAAATTTTTACGTATATAAAAGTAGTTTTCAGTAGATTCATTTTATCGAGTAATTTAATGTAAAGGAGGGGAGCTGATGAGTTCGACACAGATCTTATCAGTGGGCGAATCCATATTAGAAGTTCTTAAGTATATATGCCTTAATCCCCTTCTCTATATAGCATTGTTCTTAATTTTCTGGGAGAATTATCGACAGGTACAAACTGAGCGTCAATTATTTGGCATTCGAATAACAAGAATAGGGAAACCCTTATTAGTAAGGCAACTCAAGTCTATCGCGATTGGTGTCATTATCACAGCAGCACTTCTGTATTTGGGTTGTTCAGTCACCCAAGGAGAATTATTTTGGTTTATTGCTTGTTCAATGTTATTCTCTATAGCTCAATTAAGATGGATGAATTCAATTACTAGTATATCCTTGTTGATGATACTCACTTGGATTTTGAAAAATATTCCTAATCTAACTCTTCGTGGTTGGATGAAGCCATTATTGGATTTTCAAAGTTCGTCATGGATGATCATTGTCTCAGCATTAGCTTTATCACAAATTATTTTATTTCTTTGGACAGGCTCTGAAGAAGTAAGTCCAACAATATTGCGAGGTAAGCGCGGAAGATCCATCGGTGGTTTTTTTCTGCAGATATCATCAATGATACCTATCGCGATTTGGACTCCTGGTTTGATTTGGAATCTTAATGAGAAGACGGCCCCTTTTTATTTGTTAAAAAATACACTGTCAGTTGGTGTTTTAGGAATACCCTTATTGATTGGGCAATCGTATCGTGCGGGTTCAACTCCCCTTCTCAATTTAAAAAATTGAATATCCTACTTTCTTTTATACAATTCATTGTCGCTGGATTCGCTGTCTATATGAGTGTCGCAGTTCACAAAGATTTTATGATACCTATTTCGGCTGCAATTATTTTCCTGAGTATGGAGGGGTTGTTCTTTCATTTCCGTTATAAAGAAAAAAGACGTGATGCGATTATAACACCGATTTCTTCTGGAGCTCGTATCCTTCATACTCTGCGCGGATCATTAGCAAGGGAGATAGGGTTGGCTACTGGTGAGACGATTTTACAAGTGAATCAAATGCCTGTACGCAATGAATATGAATTACATTTTGCAATTGATGCTAATCCAGCTTATGTTAAATTTCAGATAGTAGATATTCAAGGAGAAGTAAGGATGATTGGCAAACCCATATATAGTGGAGAACGTCATCAATTAGGCTTGTTAATTTTATCGGAAGAAGATATAAACGTCACAGAAGAAAAAAGGGCTTTTGGTTTGTTTATGAGTTTATTTAGCAAAAGAAAAAAAATTATCGATATTACAGATCATCAAAAGGACAAATCGGAAGAAATTGTCCGTACATCCTATTAAGATAGGGATATGGGGAGGTAAATCAATTGGATATCGCAACGCTTGCGGGAATTATTATTGCTGTAGTTGGGTTAGTGGGAGGATTTATGCTCGATGGAGGCTCATTTACAGC
This sequence comes from Alicyclobacillus sp. TC, assembly GCF_016804365.1. Lineage (NCBI taxonomy): Bacteria > Bacillati > Bacillota > Bacilli > Caryophanales > Alicyclobacillaceae > Alicyclobacillus > Alicyclobacillus sp. TC. The sequence continues at coordinate 474,317 of NZ_CP044434.1, forward strand.
TCTTCTCCAGCCGAATGCAGCATTGATTGTTTTTGGAGGTACATTAGGGGCAACATTAACCTCTTCTTCATTAAAAACTTTTTTACGTATAGGAAAATATCTGAAAATCGCTTTTCTTTCAAAAAAAATTGATTACCTTGATGTGATTGAACAACTGGTTAATCTAGCGACAATTGCAAGAAGAGAAGGTATTCTTGCACTGGAAGATAGAGTTGAAAGTTTTCCAGATCAATTCTTGCGAGATGGCATCAGATTGGTAGTAGATGGTGTCGATCCCGAATTGGTTAAAAATATGATGGAGACTGAACTCTCTTATGTTGAACAACGCCATGAAATAGGAGCTAAGATGTTTGAGGCTGCTGGCGGTTTTGCACCCACAATGGGTATTATTGGTACGGTAATGGGTCTAATTCATGTGCTTGGGAGTCTACAAGATGTTTCAAAGCTTGGCCCACAAATTGCTACAGCCTTTACAGCTACGTTATATGGTGTTGCAAGTGCTAACGTTTTTTGGCTGCCTATCGCTAATAAGTTGAAGCATAGAAACGAGGATGAAATTTTACTTAGAGAAATTATGATGGAAGGAGTTTTATCGATACAGGCTGGAGAAAATCCAACAATACTTGGCCAAAAACTAAAAGCGTTTTTACCACCTGCTGACCGTATAGAATCTTCGAAAGGAAAGACGGGTGAGGTCAATGCCGAGACGGCGCAAGCCTGAACCACCACAAAATCATGAACGCTGGTTAATAACATATTCAGATTTAATTACATTACTCATGATATTTTTTGTGATTATGTACGCAATGTCTTCTATTAATCATATTAAATTTGAATCTTTATCACAATCGTTAGCAGCTGCATTACATAAATCCGATCAGATACCATTGAATAATACAGGAACAACAGCTTTAATTTCGGCAGCGAATCCAACCAATACGGGTGATCAGCAAAAAGTGTCATCCATGCAAAAACAGAATGACAGTAAGCTCAATCATCTCTATGCCATATTGCAGTCATATATTCAATCACACAATTTAAGTGGTAATGTATCACTCCAAAACCAACAAAGAGGTGTGCAGATAACTCTTAAAGATGTTGTGCTTTTTGATACCGGATCGGCTAATATTCGTCCTGAGGCACAAAAGATCCTTTTGGGTTTAATTCCATTTTTTCGATCCTTGCAAAATCAAATTGTTGTTGAGGGATATACGGACAATGAACCAATAGATACTCCGATTTATCCTTCCAATTGGGAACTTTCAGCAGGTAGAGCCATGGGTGTCGTTCGTTTTTTGGCTAGTCATGGCATAGCCCCTCAGCGTCTATCAGGGATTGGATATGGTCAATATCGTCCAATAGTCCCCAATAATACACCGCAGAATCGCCAAATGAATCGTCGTGTGAATATTGTTATTTTGCGGCAGGGAATTCAACCGGGTACTATCAATGCTGAGCCAGTAGGTGTTGCAGGAAATGGATAGTCTTTACCAATCATTTAGGTCTATTTTCTTCAGTCTTCGAGCATGCTGAGGATGGCAGATTGCTGTCCTTTTTTATTTTTAAAAATGGCGAACATTTGTTCTTATTTTTTGTAGAATGTGATATTCTTAATTAAAGAGGCTTCTTGCTAGGAGGTCAAACTATTTTGGAACGTGAGTACAGAAAGTTTAAACTGGTATCACAGTATCATCCGCAAGGAGACCAACCAGAAGCTATCAGAGGCTTGGTAGAGGGTGTTCAAGGATTATTAAGACATCAAACCTTGCTTGGGGTAACTGGTTCAGGAAAAACATTTACAATGGCAAATATTATTGCTGAATTAAATAGACCTACTTTAGTGATAGCGCATAATAAAACATTGGCAGCACAACTTGCGGCAGAATTTAAAGACTTCTTTCCTGAAAATGCAGTTGAGTATTTCGTCAGCTACTATGATTATTATCAGCCGGAGGCTTATATTCCTTCGACAGATACCTATATAGAAAAAGATGCAAAAATTAATGATGAAATTGATAAATTGCGCCATTCGGCGACAGCATCTATTTTAGAAAGAAACGATGTTATTGTGGTCGCCAGTGTATCGGCTATATATGGGTTGGGTAGTCCGCAGGAATATGCAAGTCATGTATTGTCTTTGCGTGTCAATAGCACACGTTCTAGGGATTCTATCCTTCATCGATTGGTAGACATGCAGTATGAGCGTAATGATATGAATTTTACGCGAGGCACATTTCGCGTTAGAGGTGACACAGTAGAAATTTTCCCAGCCTCCAGGGGCGAGCATGCCATTCGTGTCGAGTTGTTTGGAGACGAGATAGATCGGATCACCGAAATCGATGTATTGACTGGAGAAGTGGTAGGGTATAGAGAGCATGTCTCTATTTTCCCGGCGTCTCACTTTGTTACATCACGTCCACGTCTGGAAGCAGCAATTACAAGAATTCGTGATGAACTCAAAGAAAGATTGACAGAGTTGCGTGCCAATGGGAAGCTTCTGGAAGCCCAACGTTTGGAACAAAGAACAAATTACGATATTGAAATGATGCTGGAAATTGGTTTTTGTACAGGTATTGAAAACTATTCCCGTCATTTAGAAGGGCGAGCCGCAGGTGAACCTCCCAATACGCTATTAGATTATTTTCCAGATAACTTTATTACTTTTATTGATGAATCTCACGTCACATTACCGCAAATTCGAGGGATGTACGGTGGAGATAGAACTCGCAAGCTAACTTTAATTGAGCACGGTTTTAGGCTCCCGTCGGCTGCAGATAACAGACCTTTAACTTTTGAGGAATTTGAACAAAAAATTGGCCAAATTATTTATGTTTCTGCAACTCCTGGTCCTTACGAGGAAGCCCATGAACAAAAACGAGTGGAACAAATCATACGTCCAACAGGCTTGCTCGATCCGTTAATCCATGTAAGGCCCACAAAAGGACAAATTGATGATTTAGTTGTAGAAATTCAGGGAAGAATCGCTCGCAAAGAAAGAGTTCTTATCACAACTTTAACGAAGAAAATGTCCGAAGATTTAACGGACTACCTCAAAGAGATAGGAATTAAGGTTCGTTATTTACACTCTGATATTAAAACCATTGAACGTATGGTCATTTTGAGAGATTTACGCTTAGGAGTATTTGACGTTTTGATTGGTATTAACTTGCTTAGGGAAGGTCTTGATTTGCCTGAAGTTTCACTTGTTGCCATATTAGATGCGGATAAAGAAGGATTTTTACGCGCAACTACTTCTTTGATTCAAACGATTGGCCGGGCTGCACGAAACAGTCACGGAGAAGTTATTATGTATGCCGATCATATTACCGAATCAATGCGCCTTGCGATTGATGAAACCAATCGGCGACGAGCTAAACAGATTGCTTTTAATGAGTTACATGGTATCACTCCGCAAACGGTACAAAAATCTGTACGTGCTGTAATTGAAGCAACACGCTCTGCTGAAGAGGCAAACGATTTTATTCCTTTAGCAGAACGAGCTAAAAAAATGTCGAATAAAGAGAGAAAAACTTTAATTGAAAAACTGGAAGAAGAAATGCGGAAAGCAGCAAAGGAATTGCAATTTGAACGGGCCGCTGAACTTCGTGATTTAATTGTTGAATTGACTGGTTAGAGTAAGCCAATTTCCTTTATTTTTCTAAACATGACCGCTATTCGGATAATGTGAGGTGTACAATGAGCAGCGCATATATTGAAGTAAAAGGTGCGCGTGCGCACAATTTAAAGAATATTGATGTGCGAATTCCACGCGACCAATTTGTAGTCATTACGGGATTAAGTGGCTCAGGGAAATCTTCTCTGGCTTTTGACACCATTTATGCAGAGGGACAGCGGCGATATGTTGAGTCTCTATCGGCTTATGCGAGACAATTTCTCGGTCAAATGGATAAGCCTGATGTTGATTCTATTGACGGTTTGTCGCCTGCGATATCTATAGATCAGAAAACGACAAGTCGCAATCCTCGTTCTACTGTGGGTACGGTCACTGAAATATATGATTACTTGCGTCTTTTATTTGCAAGAATTGGTCAACCTTATTGTCCCAATTGTGATATTCCCATTACATCGCAAACTGTAGAGCAGATGGTAGATCATCTGATGCATCTCCCAGAAGGCACGCGCATACAAATTCTCGCGCCGCTTGTACGTGGACGAAAGGGAGAGCATCAAAAAATATTTGATGAAATACGTAAACAAGGTTATGTGCGAGTGCGTGTGAATGGTGAAACACTTGATGTACAAGAGAAAATTCAGCTTGAAAAAAACAAAAAACACAATATTGAAGCTGTCGTTGACCGTATTGTTATCCGTGAAGACATAACCTCTCGTTTAGCCGATTCTTTAGAAACCGCGCTTGGGTTGGCGGGCGGAATCGTACTTGTGGATGTTATAGGAAAAGAAGAAATTCTTTTTAGTCAAAATTTAGCATGTCCTAATTGCCAATTTAGTGTGGAAGAACTAGCACCGCGCATGTTTTCTTTTAACAGTCCATTTGGAGCATGCGAAGCTTGTACGGGATTAGGTGTTAAAATGGAAGTTGATGAATCATTGGTCATACCTAATCCGCAATTATCCATTGATGAAGGCGCCATTGATCCATGGACCGGATCGACCTCAAACTATTACCCACAATTATTGAAATCAGCCTGTCAAACACTCGGTATTGACACTCAGGTACCCATTGCTGAATTGCCTGAAGAAGCGGTTGAAAAAATTTTATATGGAAATGGTGTGCGAATTCAGTTTCGATATGAAAATGAATTTGGACAGCAGAAAACTGCTGAAATACCGTTTGAAGGTGTGATTCCTAATTTAGAACGTCGATATAGGGATACTGCATCCGAGTCTATAAGAGAATTTATTGAAGGTTATATGAGTGCGAAGCCATGTCCAGCTTGTAAAGGAAAACGGCTCAAACCCCAATCGCTTGCTGTACGCGTTGGAAATCGAAATATTGCCGATGTAACAGAGGATTCGGTTATTGAGTCGCTGGCTTTCTTTCAAAACCTACGACTCTCTGAGAAGGAATGGGCGATTGCACGATTAATTCTCAAAGAAATCCAGTCGAGATTAGGTTTTTTGAAAAATGTTGGACTCGACTACTTAACACTTTCCCGTGCTGCAGGTACGCTCTCTGGTGGGGAAGCGCAACGCATACGTCTAGCTACACAGCTCGGTTCTAGTTTAATGGGTGTACTCTATATTTTGGATGAGCCGAGTATCGGATTGCATCAACGTGATAACGAACGGTTGATAAAAACACTCGAACATATGCGTGATTTGGGCAATACGTTGATTGTGGTCGAACACGATGAAGATACCATGCTTGCCGCAGATCATATTATCGATATGGGAGTTGGCGCCGGGGCGCATGGCGGACAAGTCATTGCGCAAGGAACACCGCAAGAGGTTATGTCTAACGAACAATCGATAACGGGAAATTATTTATCTGGTAGAAATTTTATTCCTGTTCCAACGGAGCGTCGTCACCCAGATGGACGTTATCTGGAGATTCGTAAAGCTAAAGAAAATAATCTCAAAAATCTTTCCGTGAAAATTCCTATTGGCCTGTTTATTTGTGTAACAGGAGTATCGGGATCGGGGAAATCCACACTGGTTAATGAAATTCTTTACAAATCACTGGCTCGCGATTTAAATAAAGCTAGAGTAAAACCTGGAAGATACGAGTTCATACGAGGAATGGAGTATCTCGATAAAGTGGTGGATATTGATCAGTCTCCCATTGGTCGAACGCCTCGCTCCAATCCTGCTACCTATACAGGAGTTTTTGACGATATTCGAGATTTGTTTGCAACGACTAACGAGGCTAAAATACGCGGGTACAAAAAAGGTAGATTCTCTTTTAATGTCCGCGGGGGACGATGTGAGGCTTGCAAGGGTGATGGCATTATTAAAATTGAAATGCATTTTTTGCCTGACGTGTATGTACCTTGTGAAATTTGCAAAGGTCGCCGTTATAATAGAGAAACTTTAGAAGTTCGCTATAAAGGAAAAAACATAGCGGACATTCTGGATTTGACGGTAGAAGAAGCGCTTCAATTTTTTGAAAATATCCCTCGCATCTCAAGAAAATTACAGACGCTACATGATGTTGGTCTTGATTATATGAAACTTGGACAGCCAGCGACGACCATGTCAGGTGGTGAAGCGCAACGTGTTAAACTTGCAAGTGAATTGCATCGGCGCAGTAATGGACGGACATTTTACATTCTGGATGAACCGACCACTGGATTGCATGTAGCGGATATTGCAAGACTTTTGACAGTTCTTCATCGTCTTGTAGAGCAAGGGGACACTGTGCTCGTCATTGAACATAATCTGGATGTTATCAAAACAGCAGATTATATTATCGATCTCGGTCCGGAAGGTGGCGATAGGGGAGGTACACTGGTAGGGACTGGAACGCCAGAAGACATATGCAATTTGACGAATTCATATACAGGGCAATTTTTGCGACCTATTCTTGAGCGTGACAAAGAGCGTACTCGGCATGCTCAAATTAAATTAGCTGAATATAGCTTGGTTGCAGAAAAAACTGAGGGTTAATGTTTTTATTCAGAGAATGGCGAGTGGAGGGGTTCAGATGGAGCGAGGCATCACAGTGCAGGAACTGGTTGATAGTCTGGGCATGCACGTCTTTACTCCAGATGCTAATTTACAGCGAGTCATTCGTACTGTAGATATAAATCGTCCTGGTCTGGCTTTAGCTGGCTATTTACGATACCATCCAGCTGAACGGGTACAATTATTAGGTCGAACTGAGCTTTCTTTCTTGCAAGGAATGAATCCTCGAGAGCAAGCTTTACGAGTATTTGCTTTCTGTGCATATGAAGAAACACCTTGTGTCATCATCAGCCGCAGTGAAATGCCTCCAGACCCGTTGCTGGAAGAGGCCTTACGTAGAGAATTGCCAATCCTTGGTACGCAAATGGTGACCACAAGAGCCGCAGCCACTCTCTCAAACTTTTTGGAAGAACGTCTGGCCCCCGAGACACTGGTTCATGGTGTGTTGGTAGATGTGTATGGTATCGGTATTCTCATTACTGGTAGCAGTGGTATAGGCAAGAGTGAAACTGCGCTTGAATTAATCAAGCGAGGTCATCGATTAGTTGCGGATGATGCGGTATTAATTCGCCAAATTTCCGATGATACATTACTGGGCAGTCCGCCTACTTTACTTCAACATTTGTTAGAGATACGAGGACTTGGTGTATTGAATGCTATGACTCTTTTTGGAGCGGGGGCTGTTCGAACGCACAAGAAATTAGTAATGGTCATTCATTTGGAAGCTTGGCAGGAGAATAAGGCTTACGATCGACTGGGAATTGATCATCATACAATGCGGATTCTTGATGTGGAAGTTCCCTTGGTTACCATTCCGGTTCGGCCAGGACGCAACTTGGCAGTTATTGTTGAAGTAGCTGCCATGAATTTCCGCCTAAAGGGGATGGGTTACGACGCTGCTAAAGCTTTTACAGAAGAATTAGCGGGGGTCATTGCGAGTCATGTAGAGGAGAATCCTTCTTCTTAAGTATGCGTTAAATTAGACAAAAAAGGACTGCAGAGCCTTGCTTTGCAGTCCTTTTTAGGAATATTAGCTGAAACACTTGTACGGATTACATGGCTTCAGGCGCTTCGATAGCTAATAAATGTAGAGTATGAGCAAGAACATGTTTGGTTAGACGAACCAGATCCAATCTTCTTTGGCGGATAGAATGGGGAGCAGTAAGGATCGGATCGTCGTGATAAAAACGATTAAACGCGTGACTGACGAGCAGGGCAAAACGAGCTATCACTGACGGGTCATATTGATCGACTGCTCTCTCAAAAAATTCATTAGCCTGCGCAATTTGCTTAAGCAGAGACCATTCAGATGGCGTCAATGTAAAGGATTGGAGTGCAACATCAGGTACTGAAACGCTGGAATTCATTTCTTCCTGAGAAATGGTGGTTAAAGCTTTTCGCAATACACTACATGCTCGTGCATGCGTATATTGAACATACGGACCAGTCTCTCCATCAAAATTGAGCACATCTTCGTATCGAAAATCCACATCATGGATTCGATAAGTTTTCAAATCATTGAAAATCACTGCCCCAACACCTACCTGGCGAGCTACTTCATCTGGGTTGGAGAGATTCGGATTTTTACTCTCAATAATGGAGCGTGCTTCTTGGATAGCTTTTTCAAGCACATCTTCCAAATAAACAACATGTCCACGACGCGTTGAAAGTTTCTCCCCATTGAATTTCATAAGTCCGAAGGCTACATGTACACAGTTAGAGGACCAATCTCTACCCATTAAATCCAATACTTTAAATACTTGCTGAAAATGTAAGGTCTGCTCCGAACCGACAACATACAAGAGATAATCAGCGTGAAGTTTGTCATGCCGATAAAGGGCGGCTGCTAAATCTCTAGTCGCGTATATGGTGGTACCATCAGATTTTCGGATAATACATGGAGGCATGTTCCACTCTGATAAATCAACAACGAAAGCACCATCACTTTCCACTAATAGATGTTTGTCTTGCAGTTCCTCAACAACAGCCTCCATTTTATCGTTGTAAAAACTTTCACCAAGATAATGGTCAAAATGAACACCGAGCAATCGATAGGTTTTTTCGAATCCAGTCAAACTTTCTTTGATAAACCATTGCCATAAACGAATGGTTTCCTCGTCTCCATCCTCAAGCTTTTTGAAACAGTACCTTGCTTCTTCCTCTAAGTGAGGATTCTGTTCAGCTTCTTGATGAAATCGGACATATAACTGAAATAGTTCGCGAATTGGATTCTCTTTAACTTTATCTTCTGAGCCCCATTTTTGATAGGCAGCAATAACTTTTCCAAATTGAGTGCCCCAGTCTCCAAGATGGTTGATACCGATTCCTTCAAACCCATCTTCTTTTAACATCCTCAGTAAGGCTTCACCAATAATGGTGGAGCGTAAATGGCCAACTCCGAAAGGTTTGGCAATATTGGGGGAAGAGTAATCGATAGCCACTCTTTTGCCCAGAAATCTCTGTCTTGTAAACAGGTTTGCTATATGTGTGGAGGAAATTTCAAAAACTTTATTCCATATTACGCTATGTCGAATTTTCATATTGACGTAGCCGTTCTCAACGGTGACACTTTCTAAACAAGTTGCAGATTTGAGTAATTGGGCAATATCATGGGCAATTTGTTGAGGATTTTTTCTTAACTTTTTTGCAAATTTAAAGCAGGGTAACGCTAAATCTCCGAGTTCTGGGTTTGGTGGATATTCCATCAGCATAGCACAGTTTTCCGGAGTTTCCTGTAAAGTGCTCGCTATCTTATTGGCCAGTTCAATTTTTACTGTACGCATATTCTCTCTCCCCGACGTCATCGACTATTGAATTGTCCTATTATAGCATGGTTCAAAGATGACTTAGACAGACCTAGCTTCTAGAGTTTCGTTTGGGTATGGTATACTGTCCGTGATTAGTTCACATAATTTGGAGTTTTGTCAGACAACCTGCAGCTTGTAGCTGATTTCTACATGAACTGTAATATTGAATTTGTCTGGCTTGGAGGTGATTGAGCTTGAAACCTGTCTCACCCAAGCGTTCATCTAATTTGCAGGGACATTCCAATAAAGTTATTCCATTTCAACAGACGGCTGATTATTTCCATGAAAGAGGATTGGAATATTTGCGGCGCAACGATTTACACAGGGCGTTGCGTGCTTTTCAGAGAACCGTAGAGGCTGATCCAAATAACCCAGCAAATCATTGTAATGTTGCTGGGATTTTAGCGGAATTAGGTCAATTTACAGATTCGATAGCCGTTCTTGAGAAGGTTTTGCAAGAAGTGGATCCCGATATGTCCGAATGTTATTTTTATCTGGCTAATAACTATGCTCATCTTGGCCAATATGATTTGGCAGAGGAGTATATTTTACGATATTTAGATGTCTGTCCTGATGGTGAATATGTATTGGAAGCAGAGGAGATGTTAGATCTCCTTTTAGAAGAATTTGGCGGAGGTCAGGCTTATTCACGTTATGAAGCAGAGCAAGAAGAACAAGAGCGTGCCGCTGCTTTGCGTGATGGTCGACATTTGTTAGAACAGGGTAAATTTGAAGAAGCTGTTGAATGGCTGGAAAGAATGATTGTCAAGGAGCCAGAAAACATAGCTGCTCGCAACAATTTGTCCTTAGCTTATTTTTACACTGGGCAAACTGAAAAAGCATTGAAAATGGCAGAAGAGGTATTGACCCAACAGCCTGACAACTTGCATGCTCTCTGTAATTACGGGGTTTATATTAAACAGCAGTGGGGTCAAGAAGCTGCGGTTGAATATTTCAGTAAGTTTGAACCTGTATTCCCGCTCAACTACGACTTGGCCATGAAATTGGCTACTACGTATGGATTGGTTGGGATGCATGTTCAAGCAATGCGCTGCTTTTTGACGATAGCGAGATTTACAATTGATCCTGATGTCATCCTGATTCATTCCATTGCTGCTGCTGCGGCAAATGCGGGGTATTTTGCAACTGCCAAGCGTTGGTGGACTAAGTTGTCCAAAGACGAAAAAATGTATCAGATGGCTGAATATTACCTGCGAGTGCTTTCTGAAGCTGAACAAGAAGGATACAAAAAAGTAAATATTTCTTACCAGTATGATATTCCCGTACAACTGCAGTATGTAGAAATGAGACGCCGATTGAAAGAGATGGATGTTGAAACATGGCGTGACGATCCAATTTTCCGTGCTTCTCTTCAATGGGGTTTAATTCATGGCAATCAGCAGACCAAGTTTTCCATTCTCTTTGCACTTAGTCAAATCGGGGACGATGTAGCTGAAAAAATGGTTCGCCAATTTTTACGGGAACAGGATGTTGAAGAAGAATTACGTATTTACTCATTGCTTTTGCTCAAACATATCAGCAAAGTCAATTTTGTGGAAATTCGTCACAATCATCAGTTACAAAGGTTATCGCTAACAGATGTTCAAGAAGACATCATCCTTCAGGTTAATCGATATTATCAAGAAGTTTGGAGCTTAGCTGAATTATGGTTATTTCGTCAAGGATATGAAAATATCCATGGCTTGGTTAAAAAGACCTGGTTGAAATATCTGTATCTCAGATTGCCGGAAGACGATAAAAAAATTGGTAAAATTGGAATTTGGGCTGGAGGGCTGTTATATTTAGTGCTCCGTTACGAAGGAATATCAGTTACTTTACGTGAACTTTCAGAGGCGTTTGAGGTTTCATCCACTTCAATTCGCAAGGCTTCTCAAAGAATTGAGCAACTACTTTTGCAAAATGTCCAAAAAGAATAGCTGTTGTCATGAAAACTTAAACCGTTTGTAACACGCTTGCAATATGTTCGGCGTACTATACAGGTGTAGCACATTTGACCCCCTTTTAATATATTCCTTGTGGCGCCCAATCTGGGTGCCATTTTTTTAATGATGTCAAGGATAAAAACCTAATGGGATGCCAAGACAGTTGAATGGAGATATGGGTTTTGTGTCGTTGTTGAGGAATGAGTGGCGTGCTATGCTTGAAGAACAAGAGGCTAGGGAGTGGGCAGTCTGTGACGGAGCGCATACGCACTTTAGTTTTGACAGGCATGTCTGGGGCAGGGAAAACGGTAGCCATGCAATCCTTAGAAGATGCTGGTTATTTTTGTATTGACAACTTGCCCCCGATATTGTTACCAAAGTTTCTCGATGTTGTTGGTCAATCGGGAGGACGCATCAGCAAAGTTGCTTTAGCATGCGACTTACGTGGAGGAGAATGGTTTGAACCACTCCTTGAAATGGTAAAGCAATTGCGTCTCAATCAATCTTTAGAACTCTCTATAGTCTATTTAGACGCTAGTGATGAAGTATTGGTTCGCCGTTATAAGGAATCGAGACGACGGCATCCTATAGCACCTTCAATGACTTTGCTGGAAGGTATAGCTAAAGAACGAGCGGCATTGGAACAGATTCGCAATGCAGCCGATGTGGTTTTGGATACCAGTCATTGGCGTCCGAATCGATTGAAGCAGGAAATTATTCAAAGATTTGCGGAACATCAACCTCGCATGCCCGTTCATATTGTTTCTTTTGGTTTCAAATACGGAATACCAATTGATGCGGATATGATTCTCGATGTGCGTTTCTTGCCTAATCCTTACTATATTGATGACTTGCGACCGTTGACAGGTGAAGATGAACGTGTATTTGAATATGTCATGCAGTGGCCTGCCACTCAAGAATTCATAAAACGAACAGAGGGTTTGCTGCAATTTTTAATTCCTGAATTTCGTAAGGAAGGAAAAAGTCATTTAGTCATCGGTATTGGCTGCACAGGAGGAAAACATCGCTCGGTAGCCATATCGTGTTATCTTGCTCAGAGTTTGCAAAATTTATCAGATATTCAACTGATACATCGGGACAGCAGGCGGGAGGGATAAACCATGCGAAGATGGTGGTGGGTAGCCTGGACTGTTGCTTGTATCGGGGTCGGGATATTGGCAGGTACCTTGCGGTTAGCTAACTGGCAACATGGTACAGAAGCTGGCGGTATGGTTCTGGCAGCCGCAGTTTTTCTTTTGGCGTTGGGCTGGTGGCGTGAAGTGCGGCGCAATCGACAAATTGCGAATGCAGCTAAGCGGCGATTGAAAATTGTGGCTATTGGTGGAGGGACAGGACTTTCTGTAGTATTGCGAGGATTAAAGGAGTTTCAGGTGGATTTAACAGCCGTTGTAACCGTTGCAGACGACGGGGGTTCCTCAGGGAGATTGCGCAGTGATTTTTCCATGCCTCCGCCTGGCGATATTCGAAACTGTCTGGTAGCGTTGGCTGATACTGAGCCGTTGCTTGAACGACTCTTGCAATTTCGCTTTGAATCTGGTGAAGGTTTGGCCGGACATAGCTTTGGCAATTTGTTTTTGGCCGCCATGACTCATATTATGGGCGATTTTGAATCAGCAATTCGTGAGACAAGCCGAGTTTTGGCTGTACGTGGAAGAGTTTTGCCTGCCGTCAAGGAAGATGTAAAACTACAAGCCATCTTGGCTGATGGTCGAGTGGTAGAAGGTGAGTCCAAAATTCCCGAGGCCGGATCGCAAATTAAAAAGATTCAACTCGTCCCGGAAGACTTAAAACCGCTACCAGAAGTGTTACAAGCCATTCAAGAAGCGGATGGCATTGTGATAGGACCAGGCAGTCTCTACACAAGTGTTCTTCCGAATTTGTTGATTCCTGGAATGGTAGAGGCGATTCAGTCCAGTAAGGCCTTAAAATTATACATTTGCAATGTAATGACGCAACCTGGTGAAACGGATGAATTATCTGCTTCAAGTCACGTAGAGACGATTTATCATCATACCAAGCCGGGTTTGTTTGATTATGTCTTGGTAAATTCGGCTAATTTTCCAGAGGAAGCGTTGCATCAATATCGTGAGCAAAACTCGTTCCCAGTACAACCAGATATTGAGCGATTGCATCAATTGCGTGTTCGTGTGATTGCCAGAAACTTTGTGCATTATGCAACATATGCTCGGCATGACAGTCGTTTGATAGCCGAACAAATTATGTCCCTTCTTGGCTATGAGCGGGAGAGTGCAGGCGAGTGGTGAAAGAGAGGTGGAAGCATGTCCTTTGCTTCCGAAACAAAAAAAGAATTAACTTGGATTCATGAACGATCCGATTGTCAAATCAGTGAATTTGCCGCAGTGGTCAGTTCAATTGGTGTATTTGTAAAACAAGATGGTCGATTGTCTATTGTCATGGAAACGGAAAATGTAGCAACCGCACGCCGTATTTACACACAGTTAAAGGAAATGTTAAATCTTTCCGCAGAAGTAGTTGTACGTCGAAAAATGCGATTGAAAAAAAATCACGTGTACGGAATCCGTCTCAGCGAATCTCAAGCGTTATCTATGCTGGAGCAACTGAGTTGGCGTGATATGCCTATGACAGAAGGGCATCTCCCGTTTCGTATACCTCCACATACTCATACCCAGGCCTTGCGCGCTTATTTGCGAGGCATATTTTTGGCAGCAGGTTCGGTGAATGCACCTGGCAGTTCTTCTTATCATCTTGAGGTTCAGGTACCTTCTCAAGAACATGCAAAGTATGTACAGTCACTCTTGAATAGTTACCAGTTAAACGCGAAATTTTTTCAAAAGAAAAAAGCTTATATTGTCTATTTGAAAGAAGGAGAGAAAATTGTGGATTTTCTTTCCATAATTGGCGCTCATCAAGCTTTGCTTAAGTTTGAAGATACTCGAATTTTAAAAGGGATGCGCAATCAGGTAAATCGACTTGTCAATTGTGAGACCGCCAATATGAACAAAACCATCAGTGCCGCCGTGAGGCAATTGGAATCGATACGCCGTCTTGAAGCAACGGTAGGACTATCTTCCTTGCCCGATCATCTTCGTGAAGCTGCAGAACTTCGTCTTCGTTATCCGGAAGCCAATCTACAGGAACTATGTAGCCATTTGCACAATCGTGTCAGTAAATCAGGGTTAAATCACAGATTTCGCAAATTGATTGAATTAGCTGATCAAATTCAGCCGTAAACCTTATGAGTAGCTTGGTCTACTCCGGACAACAAACCCATACATTATAATGATAGACCCTGTGACGGGAGATGGGGCGTGTGCGGTTTGTTGCAAAAAAAGCGCGTAGCCCATGGGTGCAACCGCGCTGGTTGATTGTATTGGCAATCATATCTGCAACTTTCATCTTTGAAATCATGCGCTGGATTATTCCTTTTGAGTCGCGCAATCCGCTCTACCAAGAAGTTACTATTGGCGAACCGGTTATTGCTGAGTGGGTGTATAACGGGGTAGATGAAGAAGGGTATCTGCGTTTTTTCAATCGCCTAGATGATCAGACGGTGGTGCTTCCTCCCGACAGTCACTTGTTTGGTGCTGATGGGCGTTTTGTGGTTCTTGAGCATCATACCCCCACGTCCTTGACTTATGCTGAACCGATTGAAGCCTTGCCAACTCGCTGGATTTTAGTAATCCTTGGCTTAATAGCCGCTTTTGTGGCTTTAATTCTGTGGCGTTTTCAAATCTGGCGTCAAAAGGTCATGAAAAAATTTCATCCACAACGGCGTATCATGCGTCGATAACGTTACTTTTCCATCGCTATGCTCATGGTATGTATGGTCTAGTCATGAATTTGGTGCATGTGAGAATTAAAGCCATCCTTGTTCATGAGCAAGCCGAGCAGCTTCATAGCGGGAGGAAACATGCAGTTTGCTCAGGATATCGGATAGATAATTGCGAATTGTTCCATCACTTAAATGCAGTTTTAAAGCTATTTCTTTCGTTGAATATCCTTTAGTTGCCAAACGTAAGATATCAATTTCTTTCGGGCTTAGAGGATTTTGAAATTCCCAAGCGGAAAATACCAGTTCGGGAGAAATGACCTTTCCTCCTGCTGCTACTTTACGGATGGCTGACGCTAGTTCAGTAAATTCAGCGTCTTTTAACAAATAACCGTTTGCGCCACTGGAAATCGCACGCTGTATATAACCAGGGCGGGCAAAAGTAGTCACAATAATAATTCGACATTCCGGCTTTTCCCGTTTGATCCATTGTGCTACGTCCAATCCGCTCATTTTTGGCATCTCAATATCCAACATGGCAATATCGACAGAAGTTGAACGAAGACCAGCTATGGCCTCATCACCGTCTGCTGCTTCACCTACGACTTCAAAATCGCTTTCAAAGGATAGCAATTGAGCTAACGCTCGTCTGACTAACCTTTGGTCTTCAGCAATAAAGAGTTTTATCATTCGGACACCTCAATATCCTGGTGAGGTTCATGAATTTTCTGTTTCGTTTTCTGAAGGAGGGGTAGTACAAGTAATATACTGTATCCTTCATGCAGAGATTGCACGTGTAAATCATTCGGTAAATCAAGGTGTTTTGGCTTTTCACCTTGCCAGTGGAAAACTTGTCCGTCAGCTGCTGAAATTCGACTCTGGATGCCCATCAGCCCTAATCCTTTTCTGGCCGATCCGGTTGCTTTTTTGGATTGTCCATCATTTTGTACAAGCATCCATATTTTCTCCTCTTCTCCGGTTTGGTCCCGAAGTAGACGAATCCATACATTTTCTCCTTCACTATGATGAACGATATTGCTTGAAATTTCACGCAAACACGCAGCGAAGACTTGGAGCGTAGGATGATTCTGCGGTATACACGGTGAGATTTCGGTCGAAACAGACCAACCAGCCTTCTCCAGAAAAGTGCTAATCATGTGTAATTCTTCATGGAATAGGCGAGTTTGATTAAAGGCGATGTACTGTCTGACTCTGTTCAAGGCTTCCCGTGCCGCGGTTTCTATAAATTTTAGTTCCTGTTCTGCTGCTTCGTAATGACCATGTTGCAATTGACGTTGAGCTAGTTGGGCACCCAATGTCAAGCTCGCCAGTTCATGACCCATGACATCGTGCAATTCACGAGAAATACGTTCCCTCTCATTGATCTGTGTTAAAAATTCGATTTCAGCATTTTGTTGACGAAGTCTCAAATTGGCATCGTTCAGTCGGATTTGTTGGCTCATAATAAAGTACATGGCAAATACGCTGAGAGATACAGTAATGTAAACCAGAAGAGCAGGGCCCCAAGACAAATGCTGATAATGAATCATACATACAGCTTCTGCAGCAAAGATGAGTTGAGTAAGTGCAATCAGTTTTTTAGCTACTAAAGGAGGAACTGAGAAAATGATAATGGCAATCAAATAGTACTCCATATAAAAATATCCTATTGAATAAAACCAGGCGAGCGAGAGAATGATGGCCGCCTGAATGACAATAGAGAAGTAATGCCATATACGAATCGGTTTGCGAAAAGCAAACGAATATAAATACGCTGTTAAGATGAGAAGCAGAAACCCAATAATACGCTGAGTGATACCATGTACATCAAACAAATAGATAGCAGGGATAACGAGCAACAATTGATAGGATGTGCGAACGAAAAAGAGATGATTGAACATTTTCATTCGCAATCCCTCACTTATCTTTCAATTCCATTTCTTCATAGCTGCTGAAAAATTGAATCAATCCATGTAAGAACAAGCACACTTAATCACTTCTTGATTTTAGACAGAGAGATTTTTTTGATCGCGATTAAACGCTAAGCCGCCTATCACCACAAAAATCACAAAATATGTGAGCAATAGTAAGATGTCAGTGGTAGAAGGAAATTGATGGTCAACAATTCTCCAGGCGACATTGGCCATTCGAAAAGTTGGCAACCAATGGGCTAAGTGTTGCATCCAATGAGGCATGATGGCGACAGGAAACCACAATCCACCAAAGATGGAGAGTAGTATATATGCAACTGAAGAAGCCACACTCGCCGCATTTTCACCAGCCAACACGCCAATAGTAAAACCAAGTGCCATAAAGGGTAAAGATGCAAACATTATACCAAGCAATGCGCCTATCCAGAGACGAATCGGCATATGAACGTGCGTAAAAATAGCAGCAGCCGCAAACATGATAAGAATTGTCAAAAAAGCAAGCAAAAGTTGTGTGACAATTTTACTGAGGATATACTGCCTGCTTGTCAAAGGCGTGGTGCGCAATAATTTTAGCCAGCCTTGCGTGCGTTCTACTGCGACGCGGTTGGCAAGCGAGTTCATGACTGTGCCAATGGTTCCAAAACTGGCCATAGACATCAGGAAATAGGTTTTCCAAGGCAAACCACTCAAAGTTTGTGAGCTGTTCCCATATAAATTTACGTAGAAAAAATAGTAAAAAAGCGGCAGCAACAAACTTAAAATAATCAGCCTTCGGTTGCGCATGGATCGTTTCAATTCAAAGCGACATTGAGCCCAATAAGCCTTCAAGAGACAGTGACCTCCTCATAGTTCTCCTTATTCGTGATTGCGAAAAAAGCATCTTCCAGTTTGCCTTGACTGACTTCAATTTGAGAGAGTGGCAATTCAGTTCGAAGTAACTTACGCAATAGGGAGTCAGAGTCGCGTGTCCGAATTTGTACTTTACGACCTTCCATAGAGCATTCGTCTTCGGAGGTTAAAAAACGTTGCAAGTCTGCCGCCGTGAAACCTTCACCTATTTGCATGCGTATATAACTCCAGCCAGTTTTCGCTTTAATTTCAGCAGGTGAGCCATCAGCAATCAATTTGCCGTGTTGGATGACTAAAATGCGATCGGCAATAGCATCGGCCTCTTCTAAATGATGAGTGGAAAGTAAAAGTGTTCGTTCTCCGTTTTTTGTATATTCCCTCAATTGATGCCAAAAATCCCGGCGACTATTCACATCCATTCCAGTTGTCGGTTCATCAAGCACGATGAATTGAGGATTTCCAGCCATGGCTAGAGCAAATTGAACTCTGCGCTGCTGACCGCCTGATAATTTGCTGGCATCTTTGTGACGCTCTGCGGTCAAGCCTGTCATTTGTAACAATGTTTCCAGTGAAGCTGGGTTTGGATAATTGCTGCGAAACAGTTGCAGAAGTTCTTGTACACTGATCTTGTCTGGCAAAGACACATTCTGTAGCATGGCCCCAATTTGTCGGCGTGTAGCGGGTTGGCGAGGATTGCCATGTAACACAGAGATCTTGCCGTCTGTTGGTTGAATCAGACCGAGCAACATAGCCATTGTGGTTGTTTTTCCGGCGCCGTTTGGACCTAATAGTGCTACAATGGTACCTTTTTCAATACTAAAAGACAGGTTGTCAACGGCGCGTTTACTGCCATAGTTCTTGCTTACGTTTTGAAACTCAAGAATGGATGTCAATTTGTCATCCTCCACTTTTTTTCAATCTCTTATGAAAAGGGTAATGAAAAATGTTTTTCATATCTAGTCACCTGCGTCACAATAGAACCATGACAATTGTCACTGATTTGCGTACTTGTATACATACCAACTTTCTTGTTCAGACCAGTGAATCATGGTACGCTTACTGGAAGATGGTTCTTTACAGGGAGGAGTTATTGACGCAATGGCGTTACGCCCAGGTCGCGTCCAACAAATTCATAAGCGCGAAGAGCGTGGTATTGACAGGAGCAATGAGCCGTTCAAAGTAGAACGTTTATTTCGTCGGCCTGGATTGGTGGTTATTCAACGTCCGGCTTTTGAAGCGGGATATACCAATCACATGCGGGAGATATATCCACAATGGGGTATTGGAGTCAGTACTTGTCTGGATGATGGGGTTCCTGTCAAACATCCTCGTCTGAGATTTGACCATTATGTCGATCTCGTTAAAGTGTGGGAAGACCAGGAGTACATCTACATTGAAGATATGTATGTGGACGTTCTCATTTATGAGCGCTCTTATTACCATGTTATCGACTTGGAGGAATTTGGCGAGGCGGTATTTTCACGTCAAGTTTCTCCAGCAGAAGCGCGTCGAGTGTTGGACAATACTCAAAAGTTTGTAGACTCTATGAAGCGAAGTCGATTGTCTTATAATATCTGGAAACATAAGTACGGTATTAACAGACGCTATCCCTAGGAGCGAAAACTGTCATGAAAATGCTGTTATTGATTGACTTGTCCAATGATTTTATACGTTTGGAAGGTTCATTAAATTGTGGCGAGGCAGGCTTGGCGATATTGCCGTATTGTCGTCAACAAGTGAAAAATTTTCTGACCCATGGGCAACTTGTTGTAGATGCCAGAGACAACCATGATCCGGAAGATTGGGAAATATCCTCTGGTCTATTTCCTCCTCATAATCTACGCGGTACATGGGGACAAGAGTTGGTGGAAGAAATCTCAAGTTTGCATGAATTGGCAAAACAGGGTCAATGGTTAACCCTATCTAAAAAACAGTACAATGCTACTTCTGGTACAAATTTGCTTTCCATTCTGGAAGAGTATGAAGTGGACGAAATTCATCTCGTGGGTGTTTGCACGGATATCTGTGTGCGCTACACGTTGAACGGTCTTTATGAATGGAAAACGGCACAATCTCGCAATTTGCGTCTGGTTGTTCATCAGCAGGGAGTAGCTTCTTTTAACGAAGTTGGTCATTTGGATAGCTTGCGGCATTTTCCGGCTACATTTGGTGCAGAAGTTGTGTAAATGTTTAGCAGAATAAACGGGAGAAGAAGCGGAATGGCTTTTTGCCTTCCCGCTTCTGTTCCGCTGCCAGTGAGGGCTCTTGCGAGTGGGGCTACTCCTGAATCTCCTTCATGACTTCTGATGCGATTTGCGCAGCGCCATTGCCGACTGAGCCAGAATTCATTCGCGGCGCGTTTTGCGTTTTACGGAACGCTTCCCAGGCCGCGATACCGACACTCGCACCAATTACTAAGGCGGTCATTGTGCCGATACCGTTTCGTCGGCGGGGCATAAATCGGCCACGCACAGAATTGGCAACCCCGTTCATCATATCCCACATGGTTAGCACCTCCCGCCGCTAGTGTGTCCATTTTGCAGGAATGTACGCATGATTTAAAACGCTGTATAATATCAACAGGGATCTTTTCCTCTCGCGGCAGTGTTTTTTCTAAAGGTTTAAAGGAGGTAGGGGCAGCATTCTGAGCAAGAAAGCTGTGAAAATCATCAACAGAGATCGTCATGGATGAAAATTTTCAGGAATATGGACATAAACTGGTGACGTGGTACCGACAAAACCGTCGCGATTTGCCATGGCGAAGAACTTGCGATGTTTACGCCATCTGGGTTTCTGAAACCATGTTGCAGCAAACGCGAGTGGAGACGGTCATTCCTTACTATTTGCGCTTTCTTTCAGCGTTTCCTGGTGTCGCTGATTTAGCCAAAGCTTCCGAAGAACAGGTGCTCAAACATTGGCAAGGGCTGGGCTATTATCGGCGCGCTAAAAACTTACACCTTGCTGCAAAACAGGTCTGTCAAGAATGGGGTGGAGATTTTCCCAAGACGAGAGACGGATGGTTGCAATTGGCAGGCGTAGGGGATTACACTGCGGGGGCTGTACTCAGCATTGCTATGGGTCAACCTGAGCCAGCTATTGACGGCAACGTACTGCGCGTAATGTCACGCTTGCTTTGTATTCGCGAGCCGGTACGTAACACCAACGTTGTTCGAAGGATACGCAAATTGCTCGAATATTGGCTGACAAACGATGTTCCATCGGACGTAACACAATCGATCATGGAACTTGGCGCGATTGTCTGTACACCGAGATCGCCACAATGTTTGTTATGTCCGCTTGCCGAGGGTTG
Source organism: Alicyclobacillus sp. TC (assembly GCF_016804365.1). Taxonomy (NCBI): domain Bacteria; kingdom Bacillati; phylum Bacillota; class Bacilli; order Caryophanales; family Alicyclobacillaceae; genus Alicyclobacillus; species Alicyclobacillus sp. TC. The sequence continues at coordinate 495,535 of NZ_CP044434.1, forward strand.
CAGGGCGAAACGTGAAGGCTGTGCCGCAGAATTGCCTGTGAAAGTGGCTAAGGCTGCTCGTAAAAAGATGCTGGTGAGTGCCCTTTGGTTAGAACACGCAGGTCAGTTGCTCATTGAACAGCGTCCTGAGGAAGGCTTATTAGGGGGAATGTGGCAATTGCCGTCTTTGTCCGAAGAGCGGACAGAGGATGGCGGCTCCGAGTTGCCTTCTGCTTTGCGCTTGGCCGAATCTTTAATGGAACGTTTGGTTGCAGGTTCTTTGCTCGCGGATGAGATCAGCGAATCACCTCAACCCTATCTGGTGCCAGTTGCCACAGAGAAGCACGTCTTTACTCATCTTGAATGGGAAGTTCATGTTTGTCGTCCAGTGGGTTTAGCTTTAGAGAAACTTTTTGGACAGAGTCAGAAAAGAATGGAGCGCATGATTTGGGTTCCTGTGGAAGATTGGGACAAATATGCGTGGCCGCGAGTGTATGAAAAAATTTTGGAGAAACTGTTAAGCGAAAGGGTGAATATTTGATGCAGACGTACTCAGTATCTCGTGGAAGCTTAATGAGTAGAGTGTTTTTAGGATTGTTTGCTTCACTTTTGTTTGCGACGATTGGCGTTTACGCTGGGCAATTCGTGCCTCCCGTTTTGGTGAGTATTGCTATGTTTGCGGAGATTATTATGATTGTGGTGGCCATGTTTCTTCAGCGCAGGCGAACCATTGGCTATCCATTTGTTTTTAGTTTCACTTTCATTTCTGGGTTAACACTTTACCCAACGATTGCGTATTACACGCAAACTTACGGTTCAGGTCTGGTATTGGAGGCACTTGGTGTAACAGCAATTTCCTTTTTGGTTGCAAGTATTGTAGCGTCTCGCAGTTCCATGGATTTTTCATTCCTCGGCGGATTTCTTTTTATTGGACTCATCGCCCTGATTTTGATGGGGATTGTGTCCTTCTTCGTGCACTTTGGAACTACCGGACAATTGATCTACTCTTTCATCGGAATTGCCATATTTATTGGCTATATTCTTTTTGACGTGAACCGTCTTTCCAAATACGGTGTAGCTGAACAATATGTTCCTTGGATTGTTTTGTCACTCTACTTGGACATCATCAACCTCTTCCTGTTTATTCTCCAGTTCTTCGGAGTTAGTTCAAATTCGCGCCGTTAACGATTCTATTGCAGGAGCTATCTGATGGCTCGCAAAAAGTGAAAATTGTTGGCATAAAAAAGGTCGGGCTGAATGTCCGACTTTTCTTCTGCCTGGGATTGCGGTATACTGCTTTCCAATCTGTAGTGGAACGGCAGGAGTGGTGACGTTGGAATATGTAGCAAAAACCATTGAGGCTAAATGGAAAGAAAAATGGAAAAAAGACAATATGAGTCGTGTTCAAGAAGACAGTCAAAAACCAAAATATTATTGTTTGGATATGTTTCCCTACCCTTCAGGAGAGGGATTACATGTAGGACATTGGCGAGGATATACCATTTCTGATGTCTGGAGTCGTTACAAACTCTTACAGGGTTATGATGTGTTGCATCCCATGGGTTGGGATGCGTTTGGTTTGCCAGCAGAAAATTACGCGATTGCCCATGGTGTTCATCCAGCCCTATCAACGTCCAAAAATATTCAAAATTTCAAGCGTCAGCTGGAACAGATTGGCGCTTTGTATGATTGGGATCGGGAAGTGAATACAAGTTCTCCAGATTTCTATCACTGGACACAATTTTTCTTTGTGAAAATGTTTGAAAAAGGACTGGCTTATCGCAAGAAAATGCCAATTAATTGGTGCCCCAGTTGTAAAACAGGCCTTGCTAATGAAGAAGTTGTCGATGGTTGTTGCGACCGCTGTGGTGCGGAAGTGACAAAGCGGGAAATGAATCAGTGGATGCTCAAAATTACCGCTTATGCAGATCGGCTGTTGGACGATCTCGATAAACTCGAATGGCCGGAACATGTGAAACGCATGCAACGAGCATGGATTGGTCGAAGTGAAGGAGCGCGAATTCTATTTGGTGTCGCAGGACATCCCGATGAGCAAATTGAGGTGTTCAGTACTCGGCCCGACACGCTGTATGGCGCTACCTATATGGTGCTTGCTCCAGAACATCCGTTGGTTCAGAAGATCAGCACAACTGAAAAGCAAAACGAAGTGAACGCGTATGTGGAAGAAACCTTAAAAAAATCAGCTGTTAGCCGGCAGATTGTGGACAAGAGCAAAACTGGCGTATTTACAGGTGCGTACGCTATCCATCCTCTTACTGGTGCGGAGTTGCCCATTTGGATAGCTGATTATGTTTTGATGGATTATGGAACTGGTGCAATTATGGCCGTTCCCGCACATGATGAAAGAGATTTTGAATTCGCCCAGACGTTTGGTCTACCCATTCGTACAGTGGTAACAGAGCCAGGAAAGGAAGCAGAAGATGGAGTTCTTTACCTAGGGGATGGTGTGCTGGTCAATTCAGAGGGGCTCAATGGTCTGACGGTAGCAGATGCCAAGAAGGCCATGATTCAATTGCTTGAAGAGAAGAAAAAAGGGGAGCAAACCATTTCTTATCGGTTGCGTGACTGGGTATTTGCCCGCCAGCGTTACTGGGGCGAACCTATTCCTATCCTTTATTGCGATACGTGTGGGACTGTTCCAGTGCCTGTAGACGATTTGCCTGTTCGTCTGCCTGATGTGGAAAAGTACGAGCCAACAGGCACTGGTGAATCGCCACTTGCGGCCATTCCCGAATTCGTAAATACTACGTGTCCACGATGTGGGGGGGCGGCACGTCGAGAAACAGACACAATGCCACAGTGGGCAGGGTCCAGTTGGTATTTTTTGCGTTATGTCGACCCGCACAATCCAAACGCTCCATTTAGCAAGGAAAAAGCGGATGCCTGGTTGCCTGTGGATATGTATATTGGCGGTGTGGAGCATGCGGTATTGCATCTTCTCTATGCGCGTTTCTTTACAAAAGTCATTCATGACCTTCAAATGATTGACTTTGATGAACCGTTTCAGCACCTTTTTACGCAGGGTATGATCACGTTAAACGGTGCAAAAATGAGCAAATCAAAAGGAAACGTTGTGAGTCCGGATGAAATTATTGACAAATACGGTGCTGATGCACTGCGGATGTACGAAATGTTTGTGGGGCCACCCGAAGATGAAGCGGAATGGAATACCAACGGATTGGAAGGTGTCGCTCGTTTTCTGCAGAGGTTATACCGACTATTCGCTCAAGCTATGGGTGAACCTGTTCCGGCTCGTGACAGTTTGAACAAGTTGCGTCATCGTTTTGTGGCTACGCTGACAGAACGAATGGAGCAGTTCCGCTTTAATACCGCCGTAAGTGCCTTTATGGAATATATCAATGCGTTGCAGGCGGAGAGCGCACATGGACTAGATCTGGCTACTTTAGAAACTTTGGCTGTTTGTCTGTCTCCGTTTGCTCCCCATCTGGGCGAGGAACTTTGGTCGCTTTTGGGACATTCGTCATCCGTTTTTGCGACATCATGGCCAAAAGTGGATGAAAAATGGTTGCGTGATGATGAGGTTGAACTTGTGGTACAAATTAATGGCAGAGTGCGCGGTCATTTGCGCATGCCAGCGGATGCTTCTCAAGAAGCGGTCATTGCGTCTGCCAAGAAGCTTCCAGAAATTATAGGATGGTTAAACGATGGTGTCATTGTCAAGGAAGTATACGTTCCTGGCAAGTTGTTGAATCTTGTCGTGAAAGCTTGAGCGAATGTAGGCTGTCGATGCGTGTTCTGAGAAGTCTCTGCCTTTCGGTAAGGGAGTGGTCACTGAGTGGCTTTGATCTCAAACTGTAGATTCTGCGCTTGGAAGATAAATATAGGCGAAAAGATCAGTGTCTTAGGGCGTAGGCCGCTCATTCTGCGAAGCGAGGAACGTCCATGGAATCTCATAAACTGTATATGCGTGTAGCACAAAAAATTCGTTCACAAATAGAGTCAGGTGAATACCGCCCTGGAACAAAGTTGCCGCCGTTGGCTCATTTGGCGGAAACTTACCAATGCAGCAGAGCAACAGTGCGAGAAGCGCTAGGAATGTTGCGTGGTCAAGGGCTGGTAGAGTTTCGCCATGGCGATGGAACTTATGTGCGAACGGCGAGTGTAGAGATGTGGATGGAGCCGTTGGAGGCTGCGTGGTTACTGGGCATTGGCGAGGTCGAAGACCTGCTCGACACATTGATTGCCGTGTTGGCAGGTGTGGCAACGGTGGCTGCTCGAGAGCGAGGCAGCCGCGATTACAGTGCACTGTCTTATGCTGTATTTGAGATGGAATGTGCCGCTCATCATATGGAAGCGCGCCTGTCTGCTGAGTTACGTTTTTTTGAAGTGCTAGCTCAAGTGGCTGAAAACTCTATTTTAGAAAATGCTTTTCGCATTTTACAGGAGCCATTTCGCTCTGCTCTTCGTGTGCTTGGTTTGCCGGGTGATCTCGGTATTTCCATTTGCCGCGATTTATATCATGCTGTACAAATGGAGAAAGTCCGCGAAGCAAGAGAAATTGTCTATAGGTATGGCGATCAACTGCGTTCTGCAGTAGCTCGTGCCCGACAGGGGGAAATGGATGCCGCCGCAACTGAGGAGAAAAAGCCCACCAAGGCAGACAGATAACGCATCGACACCGTGAAAATCCGTTCTGAATAGAGAGTAAGACTTGTAGCTAGTGAAAAAATTTGATCACAATAGAGCAAGCCCATTTGGTTATTGTCACTGTTATAATGATGAAGATTGGTGTATAATAGTCCTGTAAGCGCTTCCATTTGGAGCGGGGGAGAGAGCTATATGACAAAGTTACTTATTGCCAGCTTGTCTAATTCAGGACTGGAATATTTGCATCGTGCTCAAGCGCTTGGTCTTGAAGCTCATGTACTTGATTGTTTTGAAGGGCATCGAGGAGAATTAAAATCGAGATACGGTAAAGCGCTCATTGAAACAGATGCAAGAAAAACAGATGTTATTCGAGCGGTATCTTCTTATCAGTTTGATGTAGCCTTGATTGAAGAAGACAGTGATTTTGTTCGGACAGCTTTGATAGCGCAGTCGTTACGGGAAGCCAATATTCCATTAGTCATTGTGTTGACTGCTGATGCCAATAAAATTCGTCTTTACCGTCGCAGTGGCGCTCATCGTGTTATTGTGGCTCGTGATTGTAGTGAAGCTTGGACATTATGTCAACGTTATTTTGTAGCTAATCTTCCTGCCTGAAGGTGGGATGTTGAATATTTTATGATTACCCCCTATGCAAGTTTTATGTGATATTCCTCCCAATTCATCAGAGGACCCGTCCCATAGCCTAGTCCATTTGCCCAGGTTTGTTTGGCTGGGCAAATTGTCGTATCTCGGCGCTTTTCTCCTTTCCATAGAAGTGGCATAATACGAATAAAAACGAGGAGAACATTCAATGAGCATTCATTTAGCTGCCAAGCACGGGGAAATTGCCGAATCTGTTTTGCTTCCGGGCGATCCGTTACGTGCTAAGTTTATAGCTGAAAATTATTTAGAGAATGCGCAAATGTATAATGAAGTACGAGGAATGTATGGATTTACTGGATTTTATAAAGGGAACCGCGTTTCTGTGCAGGGAACAGGGATGGGTGTGCCTTCGATTTCGATTTACGCTCATGAATTGATGGTTGATTATGGAGTCCGGCGACTCATACGTGTAGGTACTGCAGGGGCGCTTCATGCAGATATGAAGGTTAGAGATATCGTTTTAGCCATGAGTGCTTCCACAGATTCTGCTGTGCCGAGTCTGCGCTTGCCAGGTGTTCACTATGCAGCAACCGCTGATTTCGCGTTGCTGGAAGAAGCTTATCACGTAGCCGAACGGATCGGAAGAAAATATTGGGTAGGTAATATCTTTACGTCCGATACGTTTTATCATGAAGATGAAAGCATCTATCAGCGACTGCAAAATTACGGAGTGTTGGCAGTTGAGATGGAAACTGCTGCGCTCTATACCTTGGCAGCTCGCTATGGACGCAGAGCACTTTCTATTCTTACCATTAGTGATCATATCCTGACAGGAGATACCACGACTTCGGAAGAGAGACAAACTTCCTTCCGTGATATGATGGAAATAGCTTTAGAAGCGATGATAGTTGAGGAGGGTTAATGTCATCATGATGTCACGTGGACAAAAAATAATTATGTTGCTTTTTGCCATTTTCGGAGCAGCTTCGTTAGCATCAGCCAGTTACATTATGTCCATACCCAAACATAATATCGAGGCTACATTACTCTTTATTTTGGCATTTTTACTCATTGGTACGGGTTTTACATTGCGTCGAGTTTTTTTGCGCAAAGTGTAATGCCTATCTGAATGTTGAAATTGAGCATCGGCAGAGAGGAGCAAGGCGGTGCTGGCACGTGAAGAAAGCCTGCATAAATATTGGTTGCGCGTAGCAGAAGTTGCCGCGTTGTTTCTTTTTGTCGCTCTGGTCATTCTTGTTGTTGGATTACTATTAAAATATATTCTTCCATTCATTCTTGGCTGGATAGTGGCTGTCTTGTTATTGCCTGTGGTTCGCTTTTTGGAAGAAATTCGTATACCGCGCTTATTAGCTGTATTGCTGACGCTTGGTATTTGTGTGGCATTACTGGTCGTCTTTTTTGTCGCGGCTATTGTTGGTGTGGCAAGAGAAGCGCCAACCTTGACGTTGGGTTCTGAATATTTACTGCGTTCAGGAGAGCTATGGATTCATCAACAAGTCCTGCGCGGCGAGATCTTATACGGTAATTTGCCGCCACAAGTGGCGAATCAACTGCAGAATACTTTTGTGCACGTATTAGCGAGTGCAGAAAAATGGTTGCAAAAATTTGCGACAGAAGTGCTAATGTCCGTCACGCATCTGCCAGAAACTATTTTTGTTGCCATTATTGCAGTCATTACAGCCTTTTTCTTGTTATTGCATAGGGAGAGCATGACAAAACGTTTTTTTCGTATACTGCCTCCCGGATGGTCCGCTAAAATGGAAGGTGTTATTCGCGATATTCATAAAGCGTTTGTGGGTACCATCCGGGTTCAATTATTACTGATGATTCTATCTGCTGTGCTTGGCATTGGCGGACTTCTTCTCTTGCACTTTAGGTTTGCTGTACTGCTTGGAATTCTGTTTGGTCTCTTTGGTATAGTACCTATTGTGGGATCTGCGTTGTTAACTGTACCTTGGGCTCTACTGGCCTTTACAACCGGTCATCTGTCCATTGCCATAAAAATACTCTCATTGCAAGTGGGTGTTTCGATACTCAGGCATTTGATTGAACCTAAATTTCTTGCCAATAACGTAGGACTTGATATACTTTCCACGCTATTTGCACTCTACGTAGGTTTACAAGCTATGGGTTTTATAGGTTTGTTCATTGGCCCCATTTTGCTCATTGCGGTAAAGAGCCTGTTTGCTTCACATTTGTTTGTTGATTTGCTTCCCAACTCAGTAAATCCAATGCTTGACTCTGAGGAACAAGTTAAATAGTGTGGATTATACTTTTTCGAATGTGCAATAAGCTGTCTGAAGTTGGAAACCTACAGCCTTAATGAGAATCCTGTAAAATCTTTTTTGCGCGTTGTAAGATTGCAAACAGTGTTTTTGAATCATCATCAAGCTGTTCTGAAGATATTTCTGTAAAAGAACTGCTTTGAGGGTGGATTACTTGTACTTCCAATTGTCCAATCCGATTGGCCAAATCTTTATTCAGATTTTCTAGCTGAGAAGCGTGCTGCTGGAGATGTTGAAACTTTTGTTCGTACGTTTGCAGAAAATGTAAAATATCGGTCATTGACAATTCCTGCGATACGCTTTTCTGATGTGGATTGGAGTCTGAAGTCTCTACTTCTTGAATACTCGAATGTACTTTACTCGTTTTCCTTTCTTCTTTTGCCTTTTCAATTTCATCCCGATAGTGTTTGCGAACAACACCGTTCCATCGGTAGCCGCAAGCAGCGGATGTTCGGCCTAATAATGTGGCAGCTTCGTCAAAAGCGCGCAATTGAGTGCTTCCAGAACGAATATGTTGAAGTACAAGATTTGCTAGCTTCACATCGTCTTCTGGAGACCAGGCGTCAGAACGAGACACCGTTTTTTCATCAGATGTCACTGTATTTCCTCCTTTGCAACCAACCTTTTCAAGAGGGAGGTTTCTGAAAGATTTCAACAAAGGCAAGTAACCTTTGCGTACGTTGCAGCTTTTATGAGTATGTTATGTTGCAACCTTGCAATCGTGAACAAATTTCTGAAAAAAACGTAGGAACATTTGAATGGAAAGGAAGAGAACAGGTTGAATTTAGAAGATTTTCCGGTATTTCAAGCAGACGACTTTTCAGTATTTGATGTGCCCGATCTCGATGGAAGAATGCAAGCCATTAAATCTGTTATTCGACCTAAGTTAGAAAAAATCGGTGCCCAGTTTGCGCAACAACTCTCTTATGATTTACATCGTCCTGTTTATGCTCATGTAGCCAAACATGCAAGACGGACAGTCAATCCTCCTAAAGATACGTGGGTAGCATTCTCAGAGAATCCTCGTGGCTATAAACAGCATCCACATTTTCAATTGGGTATTTGGCCAACACATGTTTTTGTCATGTTTGGCGTTCTCTACGAGTCCCCCAATAAATCAGCGATTGTTCAACGTCTCGAAAACCATGCAGAAACGATTATCAAACATATTCCAGGGGACTATTTTTGGATGGAAGATCATACGAAACCAATTTATCTTCCAGCACGGGATGTTCATGTGGAAAAATTTAAAGATATGGCGGAAAAATGTAAAAATCGTCGCCAAGGAGACTTGTTGATAGGAAAAAAATGGTCTGACGAGCAAATTCTTGAGATGCAAGCCCATCAAGCGTTAGCTTCATTTCAAGAGGTCTTTCAACGTCTATTGTCCATCTACCAGTTGACAACCGATATTGGAAATGGATGAACATTTATTGCAAGGTCATCAATAATGACGGATCGTCATAAAATATTTGGAAGTCTCGATTATCTAGCAGGAAACTCGCTTTATATCACGAATGCCTCAATGTAAGCCTTATCATGACACGGTGTCAGGAGGTAAAGAAATGATTGCTAGTGGAGCCGCTATCGATATACCTAATCAGATGATTTTTGATATGTTGGCCGAATCTGCGAGTCGCAATCCAGACGGAGCGGCAATTCACTTTATGGGGCATACTTTAAAGTATGGGCAGTTACTGGGAGCTGTCAAAAAATTTATGGGTTTTTTGCGCTCAAAAGGTATTCAACAGGGCGATCGCGTGGGTATCATGTTGCCAAACTGCCCTCAGTACGTTATAGCTTATTATGCTATTACGGGAATTGGTGCTGTCGTAGTGCAGGTCAATCCCATGAGCACCGCTCCAGAACTCTCCTATTTACTTGAAGATTCGGGTATGCGCATGCTGATTTTACTCGATTCATTCTTACCTGTTCTTGAAAAAATGACAGAAAGACATGCTTTACAAGACCTTGTGGTAGTAAATTTACAAGGAGGAGCGACAGACTCTCTGCCGACTCAAGCAGTTTCATTTATGGAAGTGTTGATGGCCGCAAGTCCTGCTGAACCTGTAAAGAATCTTTCACCTGCTGATACTCTCGCTGTGTTGCAATATACCGGAGGGACTACAGGTCGACCTAAAGGTGCTATGCTTTCGCACAGAAATATTGTAGCCAATGCCGTTCAGTCCACGCATACTGTTGAAAACGGTGTTCGACCGGACGATATTACGCTGGCTGCTTTACCGTTTTTTCATGTCTACGCTATGACAGTTGCCATGAATCTTCCTCTTGTCAGTGGTATTCCCTTGGTGATTTTGCCGCGTTTCTCCGTACAGGATGCTCTAGATGCGATCCAAAATTATAAAATAACTTTGTTTCCAGCTGTTCCCACTATGTATGTAGCACTGGCTCAAGCTGTTACACCCGGTTCGGATATATTGTCTTCTTTGCGCGTATGCAATTGCGGGGGAGCACCTATGCCTGTGAAGGTCTTGGAAATTTTTGAACAGGTCACTGGCGCAACTGTTTTAGAAGGTTATGGATTATCCGAGGCGTCACCCGTCACACACAGCAATCCATCGCTTGCATCTCGTAAAATAGGCAGTATTGGTAAGCTTATTCCAGGTACGTCTGCGAAGATTGTCAATCCTGATAATCCAGCAGAAGAAGTTCCGGTTGGAAGTGAAGGAGAATTAGCCATTGCTGGACCTCAGGTTATGTTAGGCTATTGGCAGCGTCCTGAGGAGACGGCAGCAGTACTTTTGGATGGCTGGCTGTTGACAGGAGATATTGCTACTATGGATGAGGATGGATTTTTTTCTATCGTCGATCGTAAAAAAGATATGATTATCGCCAGTGGTTACAATGTATATCCGCGCGAAGTAGAGGAAGCGCTCTATCGCCATCCGGCTATTCTAGAAGCCGCTGTAATTGGTGTAGAGGATGATTATCGGGGAGAGACGGTAAAGGCTTACGTGGTTCTAAGGCCAGGCATGTCGGTCAGTGAGGAAGAGCTTCACGCGTTTTGCCGGGAGCAACTTGCTGCTTATAAAGTTCCACGCAGCTTCGAATTTAGGGATAGTTTGCCTAAGTCAGCCGTTGGTAAAGTGCTCCGCCGTGCGCTAAAAAGTTAGCAAACGGTATCCGAAATCGCGCGGTCATGGATATCGAGGGGGATGACCGCATGAAAATTCATTTGCTGCACACAAACGATTTGCACAGCTCTCTCGAAAATTATATGCGCGTAGGCCATCGCCTGCGCGCTCTTCGTGCAGATTTGACAGCTTCCAAGGAAGTAGTATGGACGTTTGATATTGGAGATTTAATCGACCGCGTTCGTCCGGAAACTGAGGCGTCGCTGGGCAGAGTCAACGCGGCTATGATGCGCGCTCTATCTGTAGATGCATGGGTTTTTGGGAACAACGAGGGTCTTACTTTACCCAGCAGTGTATGGGGGGAACTCGGTAACTTAGCAAACACGCGTATACTTTGTGCCAATCTTCAGCAGCTCAATGGTCAATCGTTTCCATTTTTTGATCGCGCGTTGATTTTATCTCAGGAAAATGTGACCATAGGAGTTTTTGGATTGACGGCAGCTTATCCACTTGCCTATCAACCGCTTGGTGTTAAGGCTGCTCCGCCTTTTGAAACGGCGAAAGAGGTTGTTCAAGAACTGCGCGGGAAAGGTTGCAGTGTAGTCATCTGCCTCTCCCATTTGGGCCTTTTTGACGATCGCGTTTTAGCGCAACGTGTTCCAGGAATAGACGTGATTTTAGGAGGGCACACGCATCACTTTATGCACGAGCCGGAAGTCGTCGGTCATACCTACATTTTTCAGGCTGGCAAGCACGGTCGCGCTTTTGGGCATGTGTCGCTGGAATGGGTTTCAGATGAGAAGCGAGTAGGTTCTGTAAGTGTGGAACTTGTAGAAGTGAATGAATATGAACCCCTTGATAGGGCTATGCTGGCAGCCTATGAATCTTGGCGGTCGGAGATTGACACAGTGATGGGCAAACAAGTAGCGGAAATTCCAGAACGTTTAGAAGTGCGTTTCCGCGGTGAATCTGCCTTTGCTAATTTGTTAGCGGATGCTTTATTAGCGAATTATGATGCTCATCTTTCCATCATGATGTCAGGAGCTTTAACGGCCAGTCTGCTGCCAGGGCGTGCAGATCAATATCATCTTCTTGGAGCATGCAGCACACCAACTCGTCCTGTACTCATGAATCTGACCGGTCAGCAAATTCTCTCGATTCTTGAAGTAGGGCTGCAACCAGAGATTCAGATGAAATTAGGAAAGGGTTTTGGGTTCCGAGGAGCAGTGATTGGTCATCTTGCTGTTGCCGGGGCAGTGATTTATACAAAAGAATTGCAGGACGGTCAGCATGTGATTGAAAAGGTCATGCTGGCGGGGAAAGAAATGAATTTGGAAGGCGTTTATCGTGTTGCCACTTGTGAATATCTATATTTAACCCATACTTTTCCCCAGTTTCAATGCGGAACAGAAGTTACTTTTGGTGCACCTATGGTGAGAGAACTTCTGGTAAACTATATTCAACAGGAAAATGTTTGGGAAAAAGCGAATGAGATACGTTATCAGATAGATTCTACTGTGGATGAAGAGGAGAGTCAGTGATGCGGTTGTTGTCTAAGTCTCAGGCAAGAAAGATGCTAGCTAAGCTAGAGGCTGCCTATCCAGATGCAAAATGTGCTCTAAATTATACGACTCCTTTTGAATTACTGATTGCCACTATGTTATCCGCGCAATGCACGGATGTTCGCGTCAATCAGGTTACAGCAAGGTTATTTCAAAAATATCGTGAACCTGAGGAATTTGCTGCGGCTACATCGGAAGAGTTACAGGAGGAAATTAGGGAAGTTGGACTTTTTCGCGCCAAAGCGGATAATATTATTGCTGCTTCCAAAATGATTTTAAAAGAATATCATGGTCTTGTCCCGCAAACTCAAGACGAATTAATTCGTTTACCAGGAGTGGGGAGAAAAACGGCTAATGTTGTTGTCTCAAACGCTTTTGGTATCCCAGCGTTAGCAGTGGATACACATGTCAATCGCGTAGCCAATCGTTTAGGACTTGCCAATAGTTTGAAGCCTGATATTACTGAGAGACAGATTTGCCAGCGTATTCCACAAAAACTCTGGAGCCAGACGCATCACTGGTTGATTCAACATGGTCGGCAAGTTTGTACAGCGAGAAATCCTAAGTGCGAACTTTGTCCTGTTTTAGAATATTGTCAATTTTATCCTCGCTTGCAGAGTGATAAGCGGTTAAATGATAAAGTGTTTGAGATAAAACCACCAGTTGAGAAGAAGAAATCAAAAACGAGATCGGGCAAAAAGGTCGCCTCGTCCCTGTAAATGGACATACAGGAGGATAGAAGATGATTTGGAAACGAGCGTTTGTGGTTCTTCTCTCGATAAATTTGTTGGCAGCCATTGGACTGCTGGTTTGGGTTACGAGTTTTCCTAAACCGAGTGCTTCAACTGTTCCATTGCAGAGCATACCTTCGGGCACGCCAGCAAATATCCAAATGTCTATAGGAGACGAAGCCATCAACGCATATTTGGCCTATGATTTACCTCGTCAGAAAGATTTGAATCGGTTTTTGCAAAGTGCCAAAGTCAAATTTGCAAATAATTGGAAAGCTCAGCTCGATATTCTTTTTCTTGGCCGTGTCATACCATTCGATATGACTTTTTTGCCTGTGGTTGAAAATGGTAATTTGAATTTGCAGTTAGAGCAATCCAGTATGGGTGGTGTAGGACTACCCAACCGGCTTTTGTTTCTGTTTTTTGAACGCATGCCATGGCCCAACTGGATACAACTCCAGAGCCAGAACGATATGATTCAAGTTAATTTGAGTGAGCGACCTCAATCGCCCTTTCGAATTCGAGCACTTGCTTACAATCCTCGTACACGTCTGCTGACACTGGAAATCAGTATTTTTCCAGCTTTGACAAGTAAGATTTCTTGAGTCATGGTCTTGTATTTCCTCTCTTATTATTGGGTTACCCTCATCATTTCTTGGTCTAAACATACTTGAAGTTTACTGTCCCTGAATAAACTGTCTGACGCACGTACACGCTAACCTCACTGAAAAAAATCCGTTCCTGCACGGTCAAGAAAGTGAGGTGATGTCCGCGTGGCCTTAAAATTTCCACTTTGGTTAAGAAAATTATTGATTGTTGACGATTCCGTCATGGATGAGACATTCACATTGAATGAGTCGAGTCGGAGTTCAAATGGTGAAAACAATTCAGAGAGTTCAAACAGTACAACCGGCAGTTTTCTTCCTCTCGGTCACAAGGGCGGATCGACTGTACGACCGCGGGCGTTGCGGGAATATATCAAGCAGTCGGCGCAAGAGTACGATGTCAGTGTTGAGCATATGGCATCTTATGATGATGAACAGATTCCTGCCCACTTGGAAGAATGTAAAGATAAACTAAAATCCACGTTCCACCTGGACATCAATAAGGACGTTGTTGTACGAGAATTTACGATTGGGGTTCGTCGTCCCTGGAAAGCTTTTGCCGTTTTTGTTGATGGTATGGCAGATAAAAATATCATCAACACACACATTCTGCAGCCTTTAATGATTCTTACCCATATTCCTGAAGATGATAGTAAAAAACGAATGGATGCTATTGCTGAACGGTTATTGCCTGGCAATCAGGTGGAAGCCATCAATGAGTGGACAGATTTAGTCAACGCCGTTTTGGCAGGGTCGACTGTAGTTTTGGTGGACGGCTGTGACGCGGCTCTCACGGTAGAAACCAAAGGTTGGGAACACCGTACAGTGGGCACAGCGTTGACAGAAAATGTTGTACGTGGGCCGCATAACGGATTTACTGAAAGTTTTCGGGCAAATACAGGGTTAGTTCGTTCAATATTGAGATCGGAACATTTGGTGACCGATATTCTTTCCATTGGTAAATTGGCGCCAACTGATATTGGGGTCATGTGGATAGAAGGATTGACGAATCCAGAATTGGTTGAAGAAGTAAAAAAGCGAATCAAAGCGATAGAGGTAGATTATTTGCCAGATAGCGGTCTTCTTGAACAATTTTTAGATGATAAGCCCAATCTTCTGATTCCGCAAGTATTTTCAACTGAACGTCCCGATCGTATTGCATCGCTTTTAGTGGAAGGACATGTGGCCATTTTTGTTGGCAATAGTCCTTTTGTACTAGCGGTACCCGTTGTACTTTGGACCATGGTTCAGACATCGGAAGATGCTTACTTGCGTTTCCCTTTTGGTGCTTTTTTGCGAGGTTTGCGCTGGATTGCGTTAGTAGTCGCTCTGCTTTTGCCAGGGATGTATGTGGCTGTGACCAACTATCATCCAGAAATGATTCCAACCGATTTGATGTTGGCCATTGCTGGAAGCCGTGAACAAGTACCTTTTCCAGTAGTCGTAGAAATTCTCTTGATGGAATTTGCCATAGAATTAATTCGAGAAGCCGGAATTAGGATACCATCGGTAATTGGACCCACCATTGGTATAGTTGGAGCCCTTATTATTGGTCAGGCTGCCGTACAGGCTGGTATTGTTTCACCTTTACTCGTCATTGTTGTAGCTACAACTGCCTTAGCCAGCTTTACCATTCCAAATTACAATCTGAGCCTTGCTGTTCGTGTGGCACGATTTGTTTTCCTCATTGCTGGGGCGTTTTTGGGGTTTTATGGTATCGCAATTCTAGGGATTGTTTATCTGGTTCGACTTACAGTACAAAAATCATTTGGTGTACCCTTGTTGGCTCCGGTTGCACCTAGCATGGGCGGGTCTCCTGATGTACTCGTACGCGGCTATGTCTTTCAAATGAATCGTAGACCAGACTATCTCAAGCCGCTCAAACGATGGCGGCAGAGTCCTATTACCAGACCGTGGAGTGCGGAAACGCGACCTGTCCCCAATTTAACAAAGTCTAACAAGAAGTCTAAAAGCTAGTTATGACGAGTAAGTGCTGGAAAGGAAAGTGTCAATGAAGCAAAAAACGCGTGTCGGAACCAGAGAACTGATTGCTATGCTGACCATTTTTGTAGCTTCTAACGCTTTTCTCATGTATCCACGTTATGTTAGCCAGACAACGCTGGAAGCCGCTTGGATGGAACCTATTATATCAGGAGCTATAACCCTGATTGTATTTTTAATTGTTGAAATGTTGCTATCAAAATATTTTCCATATATGGATATTGTTCAGGTTTCACAAGAAACATTTGGAAAGCCAATAACGATGTTTTTTATACTGATTGTAGTAGGTTATTTTATTCTTTCCACAGCAAGTGTATCCAGACAATTTACAGAAAATGTTATCACGACAGTTTTGCCTTCAACACCTATCCTGCTGATTGGCGCTGTGTTTATGGCAGCATCTGCTTATATTGCCTATATGGGATTAGAAGGAATCTGTCGAACAGCGTATTTTGTGCAACCTATTTTAATCATTGGCATACTTGCTCTCTGTCTGATGACAGCCAACTGGTGGCATCCCATGTATCTTTTTCCATTTTGGGGCTCAGGACCTTGGGTAGTTTTGAAATCATCAGTTTTTTACATTTCTATCTTCAATAATGTGCTATTGCTGTGTGTCATTTTTCCACATGCCTATCATCCGCGTGATTTTCGAGTAATTGGTACAGTATCTATTGTTGTGTCTACATTGCTATTAACCGCGTTCTTGGTGACTTTCCATATGGTCTTTTCACCAGTGGAAGCAGGCAAGGCTTCATTTGCGCTTTACCAAATGGCACGCATGATATACTTGGGCAGGTTTTTTCAAAGATTGGAAAGTATTTTCGTTTTTCTTTGGGTTACAGCAGCCATCGTCAAAATGGCTGTAAGCCTTTGGGGAGCAGGATATTTGCTGGGTAAAGCAGTTGGATGGAAATCTTTTCGTCCTTCAATACCCTCCATTTCGTTGCTTTGTTTTGCTATTTCCTTATGGCATGCCGATTTGGTAAGGGTGATCACGATGGATGATCAGTACCTTATGCAATGGGGTTGGACGGTTGTTTTTGCGTTGCCCGTTTTTATCATTTTGAGTGGTGTCATCCGTCATCATTTACGTCGAGGTGGAGGGGGAAGAGATAAAAGAAGAAATAAAAGGAGGCGAACGGCACATGCTTAAATTTGTTTTTGCCATGATTGTTCCATTGATGATTCTGATATATACGATTTCTTTTGGATTGTGGATGCGCTCTAATCATCAAGGGTTTGGGTCTGCTGTAGCCTATGTACTGGGAGTTTTATCTTTTAGTGCATCAGGATTTATTTTCTGGCGGATGTTTACCTAAATGTTTTGCTGGTGGTTCGGACATTTCTAGAACGACTTCCTTTCCGGTATATAATGAAAAGGAGATAAGTGAGTGGACAAATAGGGAGTGGGAAATGAAGTGTCGGAATTATCTTTATCCAGCGAAGACGATTGGGTAGAAGTTTATACAGATGGAGCATGCAGCGGTAATCCAGGGCCAGGAGGATGGGCTGCTATTTTACTTTATCAAAATCATAGTAAGGAAATTTCCGGCGGCGAACTGCAGACGACAAACCAGCGCATGGAAATTCAAGCAGTAGTGGAAGCGCTGGCTTGTTTGCGTAAACCTTGTCGGGTTCGAATATACAGTGATTCAGCTTATGTGGTTAATTGTTTTCGCCAACGTTGGTATGTCAATTGGCGAAAAAATAATTGGAAAAACAGTAAAGGAGATTTAGTTCAAAACCGTGATTTGTGGGAGAGGTTGTTGCAAGAGGTAGAGCGCCATCAAGTGGAGTTTGCGAAAGTAAAAGGACATGCTGGGGATTTTTATAATGAACGGTGCGATGCCCTTGCTCGCGAGGCGGTGCCGAAGCGGTGAAAAGTTTGACGCTTGAAAGGCTGCAAGAAATAGCTCGTCCACTAAATTTTGCCGCGGTAGGCGCCACCGATGCCAGTCCGTTTGAAGAATTGCAACCCATTCTGAGCGAATATGCCAAACGAGGTTTGACTGGGTTTGAAGTGAGCGATATTCGTCAGCGTATGGATCCGCGTCAATGGCTGCCAGAAGCTGAATCGATTGTAGTTGTAGCAATGGCCTATTTGACGGAAAAGGGTTTGCATGAAGCTCGGTTACATCCGCGTTCGCGCCAACATGGACAGACTTCTGTATATGTTTATGGAGAAGATTACCACATTGTTTTGCGCAACCAGCTTCTCACTCTTCATGCTTTATTGGAAGAAGAGTGGGGCGGGTCTATTCCTGCTCGCGTCATTGTAGATACATCACCAATGGTCGATCGTCGTCTTGCAGAAAGGGCCGGAATTGGATGGATAGGTAAAAATTGTATGCTAATTGTTCCAGGGAGTGGTAGTTTTGTTTTTCTGGGAGCTATTTTATTAGGGATACCTATTCAAGGGAGTCAGCAATTAGCTATGCCTACTATGCAATGTGGTCATTGTGATTTGTGTCTCAAGGCTTGTCCAACAGGCGCTTTACTTGCTCCCGGAGTCATTCAGGCAACTGCTTGTCTCTCCTATGTCACACAAATGAAAGGTATTATACCTAAGGCGTATCGTGCCGCGTTGGGAAAAAGAATTTTTGGCTGTGATACCTGTCAATGGGTATGTCCTGAGAATCGTCATATAGAGTATGCTCATGCAACCGTCTTTGAACCTGAAAAGGATCAAGCTTATCCAGATTTGTTGAAGATTTTGCGCATGAGTCAGCGCCAATTTCAAAAGTTATATGGTCGCAGTGCTGCAGGCTGGCGAGGTGTACGCACTGTCCAGCGTAATGCTCTGATTGCCCTTGGCAATATGCGAGCAAGAGAAGCTCTAATGGAAATCATACCATTTCTTGATCACCATCGTCGTGAGTTACGGGCGAGTGCCGCTTATGCTCTGGGGCAAATTGGTGGACAGGTAGCTATGGATGTTCTAAAACAGAGACTTTCCATTGAAGAAGATGAAGAAATTCGCCAAGAATTAGTTGACGCTCTTCATCAAGCCTCTGTTGGAAACAACTCTTAAGCGAAATTTTTAATCAGGTAATTGCTGAATTTGTTCATGGAAAGAATCAAGAAATTGTTTGCGCCGTTCCGTCTGCTGCATATAGTTGTGTAACTGTTGTAATACCATTTCATTGTCTGTATTGGCTAGATGACTGTCGAGTATCCGCCAAATATGGTGCGGAAAGCGCAGTAAAGCTTCCAGTGTTGTATATTCACTTTTGCTCATTGTTCGCCATTCATTATATTGAACAAAAACATTATATGCGTAGTCGCTGGTCCAAAAAGTTGATTCTAATGTTCTTCGCAACAAATGCGACATATCCAGAACTCGCGGTGCAAAAGCAGACAAATCAAAATCAATAGCAGTGACTCTGTCTTCTGTTCCGTCATAGAGAAAATTCCGAGGTATGACATCTAAGTGGCAGAGACCTGCTTGAACCGTAGCGGATTTTAGATAATCGAGACAAGCATCAGATTGTAGTAATTGTATGGATTCTTCAGCTTCTTGAAGCAGCGATGAACGATGAGTTTGCAGCCATTCGTTAATTCTTTTAGATTGACGTGATTCGCTGGTTCGATTCAATACTTGTTCGAATTGCACCTTTCTTCTCTTCATCATGGCTCGTAAATCGACAGGTGTGGTGCGAAGTTTATCTTTTTGTTTGTATGTTCTTGTTTTTTCATGTAATTCAGCCAATAAATAAGCAACTTTTCCCAACTGGTGAAGTGAAGTAAAATTTGCAGGAACTCCGTTTATCCAATGATTGGCGTAATAAACGGTTTGTTGATATTCCACAAAGTAGCCCGCGTTTTTTGTACGCCAAATATTCGGAGTACCCTCAAATCCTTGCTCTTTAGCAAATTCAAGTGTATCCATTAAAATTTTCAATCGAGCAGGATGGACATGCGCCTCTTTAATCGAAAAACTTCCTTCAGGTGTAGTGATTTTCCATACTCCATTTACTTTGCTCAAACGTTCGAATTCGTTTGTGTAAGCATCAATAACCTGACGCGGTAGTCCTTCCAGACGTTGCTCAACTGACGAAGAACGAGCTTTGGAGAGAGAACGTTGAACCTGAGGAAGTGGTTGGGCTGTTCTCTTATTTTCTCTTTTATTTTCCCTGTTGATCACGGTAATATGTCCGGTGTTAGCAGCTTCTGCAGGTCGGTGAGTATGTTTTGACGCTGCTTCTTTGGCAGGAGTATGGGTTGGATATGAATCTTTCGAAGAACGGGCAGAAGCTGTTGGACGAACATCTTTTTCAGTTTTCTCTATGGGAACAGGACGCACAGGCACTGCTTCTGATACTTTTTCTTCCTCTTCATACTTCTTGTCCAGAGGCCACAGAGACTGTTTCCAACCTGATGGGTCTGTCTTATTTTGAAAAAAATAGGGAGGTTTCATGAGTTCTTCTAGCAACGCTTCCGCCCAAGGAGCAAGTTTTCGTCTTTTTCTCAACTTAGAACACCTCCAGGGCATTTAAGCCTGTTTGACTCCTTACAGACTATGAACGATCCTAGGCAATGGTGAAATGGATTTGCTTTGTTCATAGAAGTTTAAAGTTTTTTTGACAATCTAAACAGTTTGTCTGTTTTTACAGGATTAAGCTCGATATGATGAAGACAGAATAAATAAATAGGCATGAATGAAATAGTTGAGGAGGTGAAGATGATGTCTATGGGTGGATCAGTAACTCCATATCAATATTTGAGTTATGTTCTCTTGGCTTCTTTTCTCCTATCCATATTTTCAGTGCTCATTTATCAACTTGGCAGACGATTAATTCATCAAATCGTTGTCCAGGAAACTTCCACCAACCTTTCGGTAGAGACCAACTTAAAAAACGACGCTCTTGTCAAACTGGATGAGAAGTTACATCGTAAGTCCTCTTGGTTAGCTACGCCGTTACCTTATCGAATACTCTGGTACGGAATGGCCGTTTTATGGCTGTTGGCTGGAATTTTACAAGCACAACCGATGATGTTTACAAACCAATTTATAAGTTCCATACTTCAGAACGCCTATCTGACGCAAGTTCCTTTTTTGCGCACTTCGGATCTTGCTTTAATGGAACGTTGGAGCCACAATCCGGTTACAAGTAATATAGAAGCTATTATGATTCAACTCTTTATTGGCGTTTTACTTTTGCTCAATCGGCGCAATTGGCTTGGTTATACGGCCCTAGGTGGTTCTATAGTCTGGGGACTTTTAGTTTGGGCTTATGGTGAAGGATTTGGAAATACCTTTACGACGGGTCGTTCCTTTCTTTTGTCTGGGACGCCTGGAGCGGTTCTTTTCTATGTTGTAGCTTCTGTTTTACTTTTATTACCTATTCAAATCTGGGAAAATCCTCGATTTTACTCAATTATGCGAGTGGCGCTAGCTGTATTTTGGGGTTTGGCCGCCATATGGCAAATCATTCCTAGTAATGGAGCTTGGCAAGCAAAAACTTGGCAGAACTCTCTTCAGAGCATGATACAAACGCCTGCAGGTCAACCTTCTTGGGTAACTTCGGGAATCAATATGTTTATGCGCTTGGCCATTCAGCATGTCAGTCTAGTCAATAGTATTTCTATAGGCCTTTTCTTCTTTATTGCGGTATTGTTCTTGTTGCCCACACCACGCGCGCTTATGGTGGGGATTTCATGTCTTGTCCTTTTTTTGGTGTGGTGGTGGACGGAAGATTTTGGAGTGTTAGGGGGTATGGGAACAGATGTCAATGTCGCACCTTTAGTCGGCTTATTTACGGTGGCGTTTTACCCGAGCATACGAGTTCAAAAATATTTGGGTTCTTTTGGAAAGCCTGTGAAACATGATTTGAAGTGAGACGGAAAAAACCTATAGAGGACGGAAAATATGAGAAAGGATCTGCTTCTGGAGCATGAAAACATGCTTTCGCGGCAGATCCTTCTTCTGCTTCTGATGTTTTATACGCTTTCTCCAAGCGTACTCCATACTTCTAACTTTGTTTTTACTCGTTCAATGACTTCATCCGTAAATTCTGTCGTGGAAGCGCCTCCGCCCAAGTCAGAAGTACGACAACCGGTCATCACAGTTTCCAGAGTGCTTTCGTAGATAGCTCTCGATGCTGTTTGACAAGATTTATCTTCCATATAGGCGAGCAAGGAAGCGGTAGCTAAAATCATGGCCATTGGATTGGCAACGTTTTTGCCAAATAAGCTGGGAGCTGTTCCGTGTGGAGCTTCTGCCATTACCGTTTGAGGCTTACAATTATCGTCCAAAGAAAGAAGAATAGATTCAGATCCAGCAATCGTTCCAAACATTTGTAAAACGAGATCGCTCAAACAATCACCGTCACGATTGAGAGCTGGAATTACTAAAGGTTCTCCTGCTTTTACCAACAATAAAGCATATGTTGCGTCAATTAACTGAGGTTCATAGGGAACGTTGGGGTAACGTTCTGCAGCCCTATCCATTTCTTCTTTCAGCATTCCTTCATAAATAGGGGAAACAGTGAATTTTGGCCCACCAAACACTTTAGCATTCAGTCTTTTGGCGTGTTGAAAAGCATATTCGGCGACGCCTCGGCAAATTTTGCGAGAGATTTTTTCAGTACGATAGGCAATTTCTTCATTATCAACCGTCTCACGCCATTCTTTGGCACCATAAGCGTCATCAACAGCCATTCTTACAACAGAGATGGGTGAATATACACCTACTGGCGGTGCTACGCTTGGAATACGCCGGCCTGTGCGTACAATCACCGTTCCATTGATCTCTTTTCGTAAAATGGCGTTGGGACTTCCTACGTCGCCTTTTGTTTCCGGCGTAATCGTGGCTGCTTTAAGTCCATAACCATATTCACGCATTGCTTTTGCCGCTTCATGCACAATCTCGTTGTTGGTCTTGCGGCGGTTTTCCAGACTCAAATCAAAACGATGTAATTCTACGTCTACGCCGATTACATTAGCATCAAGCAGGCGTAATGACTGTTCGAGGAGTTCTTGACCTGTTTGGTCACCCTCCATGACAGCAATTTTGGGTTTGCTCATGAATGTCCACCCTTTCTATTTGATTCATTTCTGACGTGACATGGATTCCAGAGAGGAGTATACCATAGCCAACAGAGATTCTCATGAAAAATGAGCAAATATCGATTTACTGTCATAGTCTGCCCATGGTGAGGTGAACGTGGTGGAAGCGATTTTGCACGCCGTTCAAACATGGTTTGCTGCTCGAAACCAAGCATGGGTTAGTTTGGATAAAGATTCTAATTTACTAAGGAATGCGCCTGTTGCAACAGAATTGGGGCGGAAAGCGTGGCAGGAAGTGCGACGTATGCGTTCGGCAACTTTACATGACGGGATGCGTTTGGCACGAGCGCACACTTGTGTAGCCGTTTTAGATGTTCAATTTAAGGAAAATCGTCGCCTTGCAAAGGTTCTTGCCAACGAACTTGTCTATTTGACCAAGGTGTCTACGCCTGCCATGACTGTGGAGGCTAGACAGTTAGAGCATGAAATGACATGGCAGCGTAATCATCAACACTGGCAATTGAAAGAGGACCATCTGCTGGGGTTACAAGAGGATTGTAAGATGAATAATCGCATCATCAAACCTGCAGTTCATTGTGTATCGATGAGGGATGATATTGTCAACATAAGGCAATGGTATACGGGTAAACAGATGGGTTACTCGCGATTATTGGCTGTTCGATACGCAGACTTATGGTGGCAGAAACAAAATCCCCTATATGCACAGTATGAAAACGACAGTGCCAATTATGTGTCTCAGTGCCTGTTTGCAGCAGGACTTGGTATGAGTGAAAAAAATTCGCATGGATGGTGGATGGATACAGCCCGTCAGGAATATGCACCAGCCTGGACGATGCCGCATCTGCTCTATCATTCGTTGCTTTCACGTAAAAATGTCATACGACTGGAAAAATCCAGACAATGTATCGTGGGCGATCTCGTTTTTTATGATTGGCATGGGAATCATCGTCCCAGTCATGTTGCTATTGTAACAGATTTCGATCATCAAGGAAGGCCACTTGTGAACAGTCATTCCATGCATGTACAATATCGTCCTTATCGTTATCTCGATTCGCCCATTTATTCAGACCGTGTCCAGTATCTTTTTTTGAGAATTCCAGATGGAACCGTGTAAGTACGTTGTCGATAGTTGGATCTCTTCTCTTGTTCTCTTCCTGTGCTAAACTAGGGGAAGTGTGAAAAGTGGAGGGAATTGTTTTGTTGCACATTGTTTTGGTAGAACCTGAAATACCCGCCAACACGGGGAACATTGCTAGAACCTGCTCTGCTACGGGCAGTGTTTTGCATTTGGTGAGACCACTGGGATTTTCTACAGACGATCGTCAACTTAAAAGGGCAGGGTTAGATTACTGGCATCTCTTAGACATCCGATATCATGATAGCATGGAAGAAATATGGAAAGCATATGCCGATCGTAGATTTCATTATGCTTCAACTAAAGGAGGACGCTATTACTCAGAGGCTAACTATCAAGACGGAGATTTTCTGGTGTTTGGTAAAGAAACCAAAGGTCTGCCAGAAGAAATGTTGGAAGCTCATCGTGAAGAAGTGATACGAATTCCAATGCGGCGCGATGCCCGTTCTCTCAATCTATCGAATGCTGTCGCCATAGTGGCCTATGAGGCACTACGCCAATGGTCGTTTCCTGGAATGCTATAGATATATCGCACCGAATTGAATGATCGGTATGCATGGTTCTTCAAGTTTTGATATTATCAGCAGTTTGGATCTTCTTTTCGGCAGCATTCTACTTGATTTGCAGTCGGATGGTGCAGTATACGCTATTGCTCGGGAAATATGTCGAATCCTATGTCTGAGATGATAGTAGAAAGATAGCTCGAAAGGCGCTTTTATGCATAACTGCTGGGGAGGTGAGAACATGTCTCAAGCGAATGATGGAGTAGCTCGGTGGGGGGACGATAAAATTGAAAGAAATGGTGTAAATTTTATCGTCCGTGATGAAAACGGATCGACCATTGCCTATGTCACAAATCGTGTATCAGAGGATGGATATCTATGGTTGGAACACACGGTTGTATCTTCTCAGTTGCGCGGTCATGGCATAGGAGGACGTTTGGTGCAGAAAGTAGTTGAGATGGCGAGAAATGAAGGACTCAAAATCGTTCCTGTTTGTTCCTTTGCCGTAGCAGAGTTTAAAAAACATCCAGAATATCATGATGTTTTGGCAGACCCAGCAAACGCTTCATCTTAATAAAGAATCAAATTGCCATGACCATGGGTTAATGATCCCAATGTCATGGCAATTTTTACGTCTATTCCATAAGAGATATAGCGGAATGTTTACTTGGTGACGACGTGAACAGCCTGACCCAGACCTACTTCGGCAGCTTCCATGACCATTTCACCTAGAGTTGGGTGTGCATGAATGGTAAGCGCCAAATCTTCTAGCGTAGCGCTCATTTCAATGGCTAATCCAAATTCAGCTATCATATTAGAAGCCTCAGTGCCTACAATATGCGCGCCAACTACAACACCACTTTTCTTGTCAGCTACCACTTTTACAAACCCGGCATCAGCATTCAGGGAAACAGCTCGACCATTAGCTGCAAATGGGAAACGGCCAACAGCAATCTCTCCATATTGTTTCTTGGCCTCTTCTTCGCTTAAACCAACCGAGGCCATTTCCGGATCAGAGAAGACGACGGCGGGAATACAACGGTAGTCGACAATGCTGGGGTGTCCAGCAATAGCTTCCGCAGCTACTTTGCCTTCATAGGAGGCTTTGTGGGCAAGGGCAGCTCCTGGCACAATATCACCAATTGCAAAAACTTTAGAGTTCGTTGTCCGTCCTTGTGTGTCCACTTTCACCAAGCCTTTTTCATCTACTTGGATACCAGCAACGTCAAGACCTATGTCATCTGTGTTGGGGCGGCGTCCTACGGTAACCAGCACATAGTCAGCAGTGACTTTCTGCTCGTTGCCGTCTTTGTCTTTGAAAGTCAAAGTCACTTCTTTATCAGTCTCTTCGACAGATTGAGCCATGGCTTTGGTGTGAATTTCCACGTTGTATTTCTTCAAATTGCGTTCTACCAGACGAACCATCTGTTTATCGAACGCGGCGAGGATGGAGTCGAGTCCTTCTACAATCGTCACTTGGGAGCCAAATTTAGCAAAAGTTTGTCCCAGTTCTGTACCAATGTAGCCTCCGCCCACAATGACCAATCGTTTTGGCACTTCTTCTAAATTCAGTGCTTCTGTGGAACTGATCACTCGCTTGCTGTAGGGCAACGATTTTAATTCGATGGGACGTGAACCTGTAGCCAAGATGCAGTGTTGGAACGTAAAGCGTTCACTCTCATGTTCCATCATAATGCGTACTTCATTCTCTTTGGTAAAGAAAGCTTCACCGGAGATGACTTTAATTTTATTGCCTTTCATGAGCGTTGATACGCCACCGGTCATTTTTTCGACAACCGTTTTTTTCCAGGCTTGAACTTTGCTGAAGTCCAGTTCTACGCTCGATTGAATACCAGGGAAAGGTGATTCTTTGGCAGCTTCATACTGATGAGCTGCTGAAATTAAAGCTTTGGAAGGTATACAGCCACGATTGAGACAAACTCCACCCAATTCCGCTTTGTCTACTAATGTCACTGATTTGCCTAGCTGAGCTGCACGAATCGCGGCGACATAACCACCAGGACCGCCACCAATGACAAGAACATCCACTTCTTCGCTGAATTCCCCAACTACCATGTCGTTACACCTCCATCAAAAGTAAACGCGGGTTTTGCAAGAAAGATTTGATGTCGTTCAGGAATTGTTGGCCTAATACTCCATCAATCATGCGGTGATCGAATGACAAGCTAAGTGCCATCATTTGGGCCGGTTCAACTGCGCCATTACGAATGACCGGTTTCTCAACAATACGTCCCACACCTAAAATAGCCAATTCGGGATAGTTGATAATAGGCGTAAAGAACATGCCACCAGCCGATCCGATATTCGTAATGGAGATGGTGCTTCCCTTCATTTCATTCGGGCTCAATTTGCCGCTTCGCCCACGTGTCGCTAAATCGTCAATCTCTGAGGCAATGTTCCACATGTTTTTGCGATCCGCGTGTCGAATTACGGGAACAATTAAACCGCGATCGGTATCAGTAGCAATGCCCACATGGTAATAGTGTTTCACCACAAGTTCTTGTTTTTCCTCGTCATATACTGCGTTGATGGTGGGGTGTTTTCGCAATGCAGCAATTAACGCCTTAACAATGAATGGCAAATAAGTAATTTTAACGCCGCGATCGGCCGCAAGAGGTTTGATCTCTTGCCGCAATTTGACAAGTTCCGTCACGTCTACTTCATCCATCAGGGTCACATGAGGTGCTGTATAGGCTGAGCGAGCCATGGATTCAGCAATCTTTTTGCGAATCATGGTAAGCGGAATACGCTCTTCTGTCTCGCCATCGTCTAGAGAATGAATCTGTGTTGATGGAGCGTTTTGACCGTCTTCTGATTTTGAAGCAGCGACTTGTGTGCCTCCTTGTTTGAAGGCGTCAATATCTTCCTTGGTAACTTTACCGTTATTGCCGGTACCGGTAACTTGACGAATATCGATTCCTTGCTCTCTTGCGTACTTGCGTACTCCAGGTGTTGCGAGAACTTCATGTGCAGAAGATAATTCTGGTGTAGATGACTCTTTATTAGCTGGTGCAACAGCTACCGGTTTTTCTTCCGGTTGGGGCGCTTGTTCCTGGGGTTTGGAAGCTGTTGTGTCCACATTGCCCTCTCCAGCAACTTCCAATGTCATCAATACATCTCCAACCACGGATGTTGTCCCTTCACTTACTTTCAACTCGATGACTTTGCCCGATACAGGTGAGGGTAGTTCCACTAGTGCTTTGTCATTTTCTACTTCTGCTACCGCGTCGTCTTCCTGGATAGTATCTCCCGGTTGGACCAACCAGCGAGCAATGCGGCCTTCATGCAAACCTTCACCGAGTTCTGGAAGCTTTAATTCATATACAGCCATTCATGTCACCTCCTCAAAGTTAAAGACTCATGACTTTGTCCAGACCGCGGATAACAAATTCGGGTGTCGGGAGCCATTCGTCTTCGATTAAACCAAATGGATAGACAGTATCAGGCGGTGAAACGCGCAAAACGGGAGCTTCCAAATGGAAAATAGCATTCTCTGTGATCTGAGCTACAATCTCTGCTCCAGCGCCTGCAGAACGTTGAGCTTCCTGCAATACGATGGCGCGATGAGTTTTCTTGACAGAGGCTACAATTGTATCCAAATCAATAGGACTAATGGTGCGCAGATCTATCACTTCAGCTTCCAATTGCTTTTCCTTTGCCCATTGTTCTGCTGCTTTAAGTGCCGTATGAACCATAGCCCCATAGGTGACAATGGTGATATCTTTACCTTCACGCACTACGTTTGCCTGGCCGAGCGGTATGGTATACGCATCTTCTGGAACTTCTTGACGTATCGAGCGATACAATTTCATGTGTTCAAGAAACAGTACCGGATCGTTATCACGGATAGCTGATATCAGTAAGCCTTTAGCATCGTATGGATTGGACGGAATAACAACTTTGATGCCAGGGGTTTGAACAAACAAACCTTCAAGGCTGTCAGCATGGAGTTCTGGGGTCCGAACACCTCCACCAAAAGGCGCACGAAAAACCACGGGACAATTGTAACGGCCGCCAGAGCGGTAACGCATACGCGCTGTTTGTGAAGCGATTTGGTCAAACGCTTCAAAGACAAATCCAAAGAATTGGATTTCTGCAACCGGACGAAAACCTTGTGTGGACAGCCCGTTTGCTAAACCAGCAATACCAGATTCAGCCAAAGGTGTGTCAAAGACACGATCTTTACCATATTTGGCCTGTAATCCATCTGTAGCACGGAAGACACCGCCATTGTGACCAACGTCTTCACCAAAGACCAGCACTTTTTCATCTAAACCTAACTCATTGTCGAGTGCATTTGTAATCGCTTGAATCATTGTTAATTGCGCCATAGTATTAGTTTCCCTCCTGACCGCTGAATTCTGCAATTTGCCGTTTCAGAGGAGCGGTTGGCGTTTCAAACATGCTCTCCAGTAATCCTGGAATTGTCATTTTTTCTACCGCATCCGCTTTTTTCAAAGCGTCGTTGATAGCATCTTTGGCTTCTTCCATGACTCGTTCTTCATCTTCCTGAGTCCACAGCCCTTTGCTCTCCAAATAGGTGCGGAAGCGAATCAGAGGATCGCGTTTTTCCCATTCCGACTCGGTTTCTTTGCTGCGATAACGAGTGGGGTCGTCTCCTGACATGGTGTGTGGGCCGTAGCGGAATGTCACTGCTTCGATCATTGTTGGACCATCACCGTTGCGAGCGCGATCGACCGCTTCTTTGGTGACACTGTACATGGCAAGCACGTCCATGCCGTCCACTTGGATGCCCGGGATACCAGCGGCAACCGCTTTCTGCGCCAGTGTTTCAGCCGCTGTCTGCAAAGAGACGGGTACAGAGATGGCAAATTGATTGTTCTGAACAATGAAAACAGCAGGCAATTGAAAAGCTCCGGCAAAGTTCATGCCTTCATAAAAATCACCTTGCGATGTTCCACCATCACCGGTGTAAGTGATAGCCACTCGTTTTTCACCTTTTAGTTTGAAGGCCATGGCAATGCCTGGGGTTTGGACGATTTGTGCGCCAATGATGATTTGCGGCATCATGACGTTAACATCTTCTGGAATGCGTCCACCCAACTGATGTCCGCGCGAATAGAGGAATGCCTGATGCAATGGCCAGCCATGCCATACGCATTGGGGCACATCACGATAACCAGGGATGATAAAATCTTCTTTCTTTGTAGCGAATTCGCTGCCAATCATGGAACCTTCTTGACCAGCGACTGGAGCGTAGAAACCAAGTCTTCCCTGTCTCGTCAGACGCACAGCGCGCTGATCCCAGACTCGTGTAAAGACCATTCGGCGCATGATTTCACGCAACTCTTCATCGCTCAGTTTGGGCAGTCGGTTAGAGTCAACAACTTTACCGTTCTCATCCAATACTTGAACGTAGGGGACAGAACGTTCCTTGACAGTTGTGCTCACATTCTTCACCTCATTCGTCAAAGTGAAATTCAATCCTCAGTTTGAAGCTTTGCTTGCCCAGGCATACGGCCTAAGAGAGAGCCATTGCATGTCAGAGAGCATCGCACTAGTGATACAGAATCAAATTCATTATAATACACTTGTTACAAAGTAGCGATAGTCACATAAAAATCCGATATTTATCTGTTATATAACGTGAATTATTTTTTCTGATACAGTGTAGGTACAGCAGCCGTTTGAACAAAGGAGAGTTGCCCATGGATACATCACGCAAGATAGAAGCTCACGTATGGCAGAGTCGTGCTCTTGGTGAGGAGCGCACAGTCAAGGTCTATCTTCCCCCAACTATGACACGCATACGGCGTATCCAATTGTTTACTGTCATGATGGACTGGAGTTTTTTACACACGGGCGTGTAGCCACGATTGCTCAACAACTGATTGCCGAAGGTCGTCTCAAACCAGTGCTGATTGCTGGAATTGCAGTCAATCTGCAACAAAGAAATCAAGACTACGCTATGGACGGCACTCGACACGAAGCTTATTGCGAATTTGTACTGGATGAGTGCATACCAGAAATCGAACAACATTATTCGGTCGATCCGGCACAACGATCTATGGCGGGTATATCGCTTGGCGCAGTCGCTACACTCTCCATGATGCTGCATAAACGTTCCTTGTTTCGCCACTTCATGCTTTTTTCTGGCGCCTACTTTCCGAGTGTACAAGAGGCGTTGCGCATGGTAGCCGATCTATCTGAGTATCGCGCTTATATGGTGGTAGGTGATGAAGAGGCGGAGGCAACGACACCGAATGGTGTCTATGATTTTTTAACCTACAATCGGCAAATGCGCGATTTGCTGCAAGAGCGGGGAATGGACATTACTTATAAGGAAGCGCCAGGTAATCATATTTGGGGATTTTGGCAGAAATTGCTCCCTGACGCTTTGACATGGTGGCAACCTACCCGCTGACGCCGCCCATTTTTCTTCTTG
Source organism: Alicyclobacillus sp. TC (assembly GCF_016804365.1). NCBI lineage: Bacteria > Bacillati > Bacillota > Bacilli > Caryophanales > Alicyclobacillaceae > Alicyclobacillus > Alicyclobacillus sp. TC. The sequence goes on from NZ_CP044434.1 coordinate 526,143, forward strand.
GTGATACTTCGGCGAATTGGGTCAAGTTCTACCGGAATAGGATAAACCATTCCGGTAGACGCGCCCTTCCAGGTTGTGTCAGGTAACCAAGAAGAAGACAGATGGGGGGATTTGCGTGAATTTTCTCGATCGATTGAGTCGTTACCGGGCGGAAGAAGAAGCACTCCGCTGGGAAGGTACGTTTTCTGATTATTTAGAAATTGTCCGTTCCAATCCTTCTGTTGCCAAAAGCGCTCATGCGCGTATTTATGACATGATAGTGGCTGCCGGAATTGAACAGGGGGCAGACAATCGTCCCGTCTATCTGTTTTTTGAACGTGAAATGTATGGTCTGTCACAAACGCTGGAGCGTCTGGTTGAAGAGTATTTCCACGCAGCCGCTAAGCGTCTTGACGTACGCAAGCGAATTCTGCTTCTCATGGGACCCGTCAGTGGAGGTAAATCGACTATTGTGACCATGCTCAAACGCGGACTTGAAAGGTATTCGCGTACGGATGCAGGCGCACTCTATGGTATTTCCGGGTGCCCCATGCACGAAGAACCTTTACATCTCATTCCCCAAGAACTGCGTGATGAGTTTGAGAAAGAGTATGGCGTACGAATTGAGGGCAATCTTTGTCCCAGTTGCCGTCTCATGCTTGAAGAAACATATCAAGGACAGGTCGATCGCGTCCCAGTTGAGCGTGTATTGCTTTCCGAAGAACGTCGAGTAGGCATTGGTACCTTCAGCCCCTCTGATCCTAAGTCGCAAGATATAGCCGATCTGACGGGGAGTATCGATTTTTCCACTATTACAGAGTTTGGATCAGAAAGTGATCCGCGCGCGTATCGATTTGACGGTGAATTGAACAAAGCAAACCGGGGCTTAATGGAGTTCCAGGAGATGCTCAAATGCGATGAGAAGTTTCTATGGAATTTGCTCAGTCTGACTCAGGAAGGGAATTTTAAAGCAGGCCGTTTCGCTTTGATATCTGCGGACGAAATGATTGTGGCGCATACGAATGAAGCTGAATATCGTTCCTTTGTTGCCAATCGCAAGAATGAAGCACTGCAATCACGGATGATTGTCATGCCTGTACCCTATAACCTGCGCGTCGACGATGAAGTGAAAATCTATGAGAAGTTAATCAAGGCTAGTGATCTCTCACAAGTTCATATTGCGCCCCATACCCTCAAAACAGCATCGATTTTTTCCATTTTGACAAGGCTGAAGGATTCTAAAAAACAGGGTATGGATTTACTGAAAAAACTCTATCTCTACAACGGGCAGGCTGTGGAAGGCATGAAAGACTCAGATGTCAAGGAGTTGCAAGCAGAATATCCAGATGAAGGAATGTCGGGTCTTGATCCACGATATATCATCAATCGGATTTCCACAGCCCTGATTCGCCGGGATACACAGTGTATCAATGCTCTTGACGTGTTGCGTGCCATAAAAGACGGTCTCGATCAACACGCTTCCATCTCTAAAGAAGATCGAGAAAAACTTTTAAATTTTATTGCTATTGCTCGCAAAGAGTACGATGAAATGGCTAAAACTGAAGTGCAAAAAGCGTTTGTCTATTCTTTTGAAGAATCTGCGAAGACATTGCTCGACAACTATTTGGATAACGTGGAAGCCTACTGTAACTGGCAAAAAATCAAAGATCCACTGACGGGTGAAGAGATTGACCCAGACGAGAGGCTCATGCGTTCTATAGAAGAACAAATTGGTATTTCGGAAAACGCCAAGCGAGCCTTTCGAGAAGAAATACTTATTCGCATCTCGACATATGCCCGACGTGGCAAGCGTTTTGAATACAATTCTCATGAACGCCTTCGGGAAGCGATTGAGAAAAAACTTTTCAGTGATTTAAAGGACGTTGTTAAAATCACAACTTCCAGTAAAACTCCAGATGAACAACAATTGAAAAAGGTCAATGAAGTGACGGCCCGCTTGATTGACGAACATGGTTATTGTCCGGTTTGTGCCAATGAGTTGCTCCGTTATACAGGCTCCCTTTTGAATCGATAATCAAATTTGGCTGGCAAGGGGTGGAGACGATGTCGAATGAATCATTCACGCTCTCGAAAGAAGACTGGTCGCTCCATCGCAAAGGGCAACAAGATCAAGAACGTCATAAGGAAAAGGTCAAGGAGGCCATCAAAAATAATCTTGCCGATCTCATCAGTGACGAAGGCATCATCATGAGCGATGGTCGGCAGATTGTTAAAATCCCGATTCGTTCGTTGGAAGAATACCGTATTCGCTACAATTATTCGAAAAATCGACAACCGGGAACTGGCAAAGGTGGTTCCCAGGTTGGAGATGTGATTGGCAACGGTCAGCCTGGCCAAGGTCAGGATCAGTCAGGGGCGGGGGATGGGAAAGGCGTTGACTACGAAGAAGCTGGCGTGACTTTGGAAGATATCGAAGAAATGCTTTTCGCTGAGTTGGAGTTGCCGAATCTTGTACCTAAATCGAATGAAAATATTCAGGTTACGGATGTGGATTTTCGAGACGTCCGGAAAAATGGCCTCATGTCCAATATTGACAAACGCCGTACATTATTGGAGGCCATTCGGCATAGTGCTCGAAACGGATCGGACAAAATGATGATTCGTCCAGACGACTTGCGTTTTCGTACGTGGGAAGACACCATTGAGCCAGATTCCAATGCGGTTATTTTGGCGCTGATGGATACTTCGGGGTCAATGGGATTGTTTGAAAAATATGCTGCGCGGACATTCTTCTTTTGGATGGTTCGGTTTTTGCGTACGAAGTATGAGAATGTGCATATCCGTTATATTGCTCATCATACGGAAGCAAAGGAAGTATCAGAGGAACATTTCTTTACCAAGGGTGAAAGCGGTGGAACCATTTGTTCCTCCGCATATGATTTGGCGCTACGTATCATTCAACAGGACTATCCTGCCGGTTCTTATAATATTTATCCTGTCCATTTTTCGGACGGTGATAATCTCACATCTGACAATGAGAAATGTATCAAACGAGTAGAAGAAATCTGTAAACTCTCGCAGATGTTTGCTTATGCTGAAGTAAACGCTTATGCTCGCTCTTCGACACTCATGTCGGCATACAGTAAAATGCAGAATCCACTCTTTCGAAAGTTTGTCATTCGTGAGAAATCGGATGTCTATCGTGCACTGCGTGCATTCTTTTCGGCCGCTCCGGAGGAGGGGAATACTGCTTGAACGTTCAGGAAATTGAAAAATTAGAAAAAAGCATCGAGTCTATGACCCAATTAGCCCGTACATGCGGGCTGGATTTTTATCCAATGCGTTATGAAATTTGTCCTGCAGATATTATCTACACGTTCGGCGCCTATGGCATGCCAACTAGGTTTTCGCATTGGAGCTTTGGCAAAATATTTCATCGATTGCGTTTGGAATATGACTTTGGCTTGAGTCGCATTTATGAGTTGGTTATCAATTCTAATCCTTGCTATGCGTTTTTGCTGGAAGGAAATACATTGCTACAAAATCAAACTGTCTGTGCTCACGTGTTAGCGCATTGTGATTTTTTTAAAAATAATGCCATGTTTGCTCATACACCTCGTGATATGGTGGAACGTATGTCGATTTCTGCTGAACGCATTCGCCAATATGAACTTCAGTATGGACGCGGTACGGTGGAATCTTTGCTGGATGCTGGTCTAGCTCTTCAAGAGCATGTGGACGCTTCGATTTCTGGACGTCGATATCGTAGGGAGTGGCGTGAACAAAAGGATAGAGAAAGACGCGGGCTGTACTCTGAAGATAGACCGCCTAAAAAAAGATCGGACTATGATGATTTGTGGACAATTGGCGACGAGCTACAAATAGAAAGTACCTTTGTCGAGGAACAGAGTACACGTTTTCCTCTTCCGCAGAAAGATATCATGCTCTTCCTAATAGAACACAGTCCTGTACTCAAACTATGGCAACGGGACGTGCTCTCTATTTTAAGAGACGAAATGCTTTACTTTTGGCCGCAAATGGAGACCAAGATTATGAACGAAGGTTGGGCAACATACTGGCATTTGCGAATTATGCGTGAGATGGATTTGTTGCCGGAAGATTCGATTGAATTTGCCAAGATGCATGCCGGGGTAGTTCTTCCTTCCCGTACAACCATTAATCCTTATTACGTGGGGTTGGCAATTTGGGAGGATATTGAAAAAAGATGGAGTAAACGTCAAACACCTTCTTCAACAGCAAGTGAAGGACTCGGTTCGGCTGGTCGGGAAAAAATGTTTGAAGTGCGCGAGATGGAAAATGACATTTCCTTTCTGCGCAATTATCTGACGAAGGAATTGATGGAGCAACTCGATCTCTATCTTTATCAAAAAGTAGGCAATGAGTACCGGGTTGTAGAAACAGATTACGAGCAAGTTCGCAACGCGCTATGTGCTTCGCGTCTGAATGGGGGAATTCCCGTCATTCTTGTAGAAGACGGAGATTATCAGAGAAATGGAGAATTGTTCTTGCGCCATGCGTATGAAGGTGTGGAACTCGATTTAAAACAGTTAGAAAAAACACTTCCCTATTTGTATCAATTGTGGGGAAGGACCTGCCATTTGGCTACTGTAGTGGAAGGGCGGGAAGTGATTTTTAGCTGTGATGGCAAGCGCACACAACGAAAATTTGTTTAGTGTAGTTGCATTCTTGAGATTGGAATAGAGACGAAAATGATGGCATTTGCCGTTTCTGTTTTCTGCATTCACTATATAATGTAATACAAAATGAACTGAACAGGTGATGGAGCCCACCTTAACCGCCTCTATAGGATAATAGCTCCTACAAATTTATGAAATTTGTAGGGGTTTTTATATTTTGCAAGCATAAGTACATATGCGTAAATTGCTGTAACCCAACGTCTAACTGCGTTCAGGACAGGCAAACGTCTTGGACTGTTTTTCCATTCCTGCATATGGTATGTCAAGCTGCCTGTTGAATAGGCATCCAAATCGTATGAAGGAGGAAAAACAAGTGTTTAGTTTGGCTGGAGCAGATTTGACGCGTTTTTTGTTCGCTATGGTACTCCTGTTGGCAGCCGCGAATCTTCTTGGTTACGTAGCTGAACGACTCGCCATTCCAAGAGTGATTGGAGAGGTCGCAGGTGGTTTATTACTGGGGCCAACCTGCTTTGGTACCTTGTTTCCCGCTAGTTTTCATTGGCTCTATCTCGGCTTTCATTCGGAAAGCGATCTTTTTGGGTTTATTTATCAATTAGGAACCATCTTGCTGTTATTCACCGCAGGATTGAAATTTCAGTCTCGATTTGCGAAGTCAGATATTAAGACTGGATTAGCGATTATTGTCGGATCGACCATCATACCCTTTCTGGTTGGCTGGTTGTCGACATTCGTGTTCAATCCGTCTCAGTTTGAAGGACCCGATCACAATGTTATCGCTTTAAAAATCATCGTCGCCATTTCTATAGCTGTAACTTCCATACCAGTCATCTCCAAAATTTTTAGCGATCTCGGTATAATGCACTCCCGTTTCGCTAAAATCATTGTTGCCATTGCTGGTATACACGACCTTATTCTCTGGGTGGCTTTGGCAATCGCTTCCGGTATGGTAACGGGGGGACATGTCAGTTCAACAGGTGCAATCAATGTTTGGATGGTCTCCAAAAGCCTGGTTATAACATTGGCTTTTCTGGTGGTCTGCATTGGGGTTTTACCTTGGGCACTGCGCAAATTGACTTCAAAAAGGGCTAATTTGCTATTTCGGGCTTCCTTTTTAGGGTACTTTCTTGTCATTCTTTTTGCGCTGTCTGCTATTGCCGGATATCTACAAGTAGATGTGATGTATGGGGCTCTATTAGCGGGTATTGCCACTAAATTCAGTCTTCCTGAAAACCTTTTTAAAAAGTTAGAAGAAGGGGTTCTGGGGATTTCCTATGGTTTCTTTATTCCATTGTTTTTTGCCATCGTTGGGATGCAGTTGGATTTGGCGAAAAACTTCAGTTTTGGGTTCTTCATCCTCTATCTGATCTTTGCCACACTGGTGCAAGGACTGGTTGTCTATTTTACCTGTCGGATCATTCGTATAGATAAGTTAACCAGTTTCAATTTTGCCGCGGCGATGAATGCTCGTGGGGGCCGGGTATTGTGCTTTCAACTGTGGCTTACTCATTAGGTATTATTAATCAAGATTTTTTCGCCATACTGGTTATGCTGGCACTCTTAACATCCTGGATGGCGGGTTCTTGGCTTCGTTATATTCTCAAAAGCGGCAAACGACTTATGCCTGGTGATGAAAACCTAGTGATTCAAAAAGCGCAAGAAGAAATAGATTTTCAATGGGAGCCAAGTCTAGAGTAAACCAATCTGTACACTGACCTGGTTCAGCCACAAATCAAAAACAATTTCTAGCTCTGAATCGATGTTGAGAGGCTGAGTAGCATCGGCCTCTATTTTTTATTCAGGAAAATGAATGTGACCACAAATTTTACTGATAATTATATCATTTTTATATTGCCAAACCAAAACGTTTTGGGTATAGTGTGGATAACGCTTTCATTGCTATTCATTTTTCATTTGGGTGTGTTCATTTAATGACAGTGACCATTAGAGATGTGGCGCGGCAGGCAGGTGTATCCATCACCACAGTCTCGCGCGCATTTAACGGCTATCAGGATGTTAGTGAGGAAACAAAGAAAAAAATATTGCAAGTCGCTGAAAGTCTAAACTATCGACCGAGTCGGGTTGCTCGCAGTCTCGTGCTGCAGCAGACACAAAGTGTTGGCTTGATGATTTCAGATTTCAACGTCAATCCTGGTGGACATCATTTTCTCTTTGATGTCATAGCCGGGGTGCACGACAGACTAGCCTATCTAGGCTACGATATTACATTAGTCAGTACCACAACAGCACGTCAGCGCCTGATAAGTTATATCGATTTCTGTACTGAACGTCGTTTGGAGGGAGTCATTGTTATGGGGATGCGGCTTGATGATCCATACATGCAGGAAGTTGCAGAAGCTAAACTGCCTTCTGTAGGGATTGACTTGCCCATTCTCAGCCGTTATTGCGGATACGTCATGACAGACAATATCAACGGTGCCAGGCAAGGTGTTCGTTATCTCATATCCCAAGGGCATCGTTCGATTGGATTTGTTAACGGGCATGCTCAAGCTGCTGTCAGTGTTGATCGTTTGCGTGGTTATCAAACGGCCATGCAGGAAGCCGGCCTAGAAGTAAAAGAAGACTGGATCATTCACTCGAATTTCTTGGTTGATGGAGGTGAAACAGCAACTCGTCAATTGCTGCAAAATCATCCTGAAATGACTGCCATTTTTTACGCTAGTGATTTGATGGCTATTGGCGGAATGCGCTGCATTCAGCGGATGGGTAAAAAGGTGCCGGGCGATATAGCAGTTTTAGGTTATGACAATATTGATTTGGGCGAATGGGTGACTCCCATGCTCAGCACTGTCGCTCAAAAGCGTTACGAGATGGGCGTTGCAGCCGCTGATATGTTGATGGGAATGTTGCTTCGTCAAGAAGAACCCGGTGGTCGGCTGTTACCACCGTCACTGGTCATCAGGGAAAGTTCGTAAGCCAATTTCCTGAGATAGAGTTCGTGTTGTCTATGGTTCCGAAAACGATTTGGTTTATGTTTGCAAACAACCTGTCCATTTCTGCACAGGAAAGGAGCTTTTGCTTTGAATGATGTTGTTTTAAAAGAGAACGATGTTTTTCTGGTATGCGGTCAAGAAGGTACAACTATACGAAACTCGCAGGGTCAAGGTCACCACGGACTTTATTCGCGAGACACGAGGTTTCTGTCACGTTTCGATTGGTGGTTGGACCCTGAAGTACACATCATGCTGGATAAATTATCAGAAAATGGTTATGAAATATTTTACTGGTATACCAATACACCGCCTTCAGATATTTCGTCGATTCCCAGAGAATCTTTATGGATAGAACGGCATCAGTGGGTAGATGCGACTGGACTCTATGAACATGTGAAAATAAAGAATTATGCTCTCGATCCGCTGGAAATCAATGTGGGTTATGTGGTCGATGCGGATTTTGTCGATATGTTCGAAGTGCGCGGTTTTAAAGATACACCATTTCAAAGAGAAGTACAGGTTGTGACAGAAAAGACTGCTTGCAGCTATCAATACTCTGCTAGAGATGGACGTATTACCCGTACTCATGTCACTTTGGATGCACATCCAAATCATAGCGTGCAAGTGAATGTTTTGCCTGAAAAGAATGGAACGACTGCACGCCGTTATCAATGTAAGATACGACTTTTGCATCAAGAACAGGTCGAGTTGTTCCTCAAAGTGAAAATTGAGATCGTCCCAACCGTTACAAACTCAGTAGTCATAAGTGAATCTTGCATAGCTGAAAAGCAAACCGAAAACGATTTGGATCAATATCGATGGATTCGCGAGTCGTATGCTCAATGGTTCAATCAACTTCCTCAGGTTACTGGGGATTTGCGTTTTGCAGCATGGTATGAGCAAGGATTGAAAGATTTGCGGATGCTTCAAAGCAATTTGGGATACGGGACGTTGCTTACAGCTGGTGTGCCTTGGTACGCGGTGCCGTTTGGGAGGGATAGTTTAATTGCTGCACGGATGATGTTATTGGCTAATCCTGAATTAGCACGAGGAACTTTGCAGACAATGGCTCATTTTCAAGGCACTCAGGAAAGACCAGAGAAAGACGAACAGCCGGGTAAAATTGTTCATGAAGTACGCGATGGGGAACTCAGTCGACTGGGGATTCTACCTTTTGCTCCTTACTACGGGAGTGTTGATGCCACACCTCTTTTTCTAAATCTGGCAGCTGATTACTTGCGCTGGACGGGTGATGAAGAACTTTTAGAAATCTTGTTGCCCCATGTACATCGAGCTTTGGACTGGATTGAAAGGTATGGCGATCGCGATGGGGATGGATTTCTGGAATATTGTCGAGAAGCAGAAGATGGAATTGCGAATCAAGGATGGAAAGACTCTGGAGATTCCATTATGTACGCTGACGGTCGTTTGGTGGAAGGACCAGTGGCGCTGTGTGAAGTACAGGCTTACTTGTATCGGGCTTACTTAGATTGGGCGCAAATTTTCATGTCTCGTGGTGAAAAAGAGTTAGCAACTCGTTTACAGAACAAAGCATCAGAATTACAAAAGAGTTTTCGCGAGCGATTTATTCTATCGGATGGGAGTATAGCCTTGGCACTTGATGGCATGAAGCAGCCGTGTGCGGTGATTTCTTCCAACATGGGTCAGGTTTTGCAAAGCTTGCTCCTCTCCAAAGTGGAAGCTGATCGAGTGGCTGCGCGAATAACAGCCGAAGATATGCTGACGGGTTTTGGCATTCGAACACTTTCTTCTAAAGAGAAACGTTATAATCCGTTGAGTTATCACAATGGTTCGGTTTGGCCGCATGATACCTGTTTAGTATTGCAGGGGTTGCGCAACTATAGCTGCAGAGATGAGGCTGTAGCCGTCATGGAAAATCTGTTGCGAGCTCAAGATGCATTTGACTTACACAGGCTACCGGAATTGTTTGCTGGTTTTGGAATCTCCGAATCAGCCAAACCAGTACCTTATCCGGTTTCGTGTTCTCCTCAAGCTTGGGCCGCTGCAACACCGGTATTTGTCTTGGAACAAATCATTGGCCTTCGTCCAAACGCTAGTCGACAACAGATTGCGCTCGATCCGCTGCTACCCGATTCCATAAAGGAGTTGAAGATAGAGAGAATTCCGCTTGGTCATGGACATTTGTCTCTGTATCTCAAGTCTCTGAACAAATCGACCCAATATGATGTTTTACAAAACACGACAGGTTGGGAAGTTCTTTATGAACCTATGGCAAGGGAGGTGATGGCGCATTAGTGGCGCTGACTTGACATAGATACGTCAGTCAATCACCCCATTGTCCATCAAATGTGCAGTATTGAACAAAATCAACCCAGCAAACATTCAGTTACTAGGAAATCTTATCCTTGTCCATTGCAGATGCCAGTTAAGCGAAAATTTCACGAAAGTGAGGTAGATTTAATTGAAGCAAGTCAAAAAAGCAGCTATGTACTCTCTCGTGGGCTTGACTTTTTTAGGGCTAGTGGGTTGTGGTACAGCCAATAACAGCAACTCCTCGCAAGGTGGATCCACGAGTTCAGGTAAACCGGTAACTATCGTTGTAGCCAGTTGGTCTGGAACAAATGTAACCAATGGAATTATTGATCAGCAATTAGCTGATTTCAACAAGACACATCCTGGTATCCATGCGGTATATCGTCCGATTTCTGGTAATTACGAGACGATTCTCAAAACGGAGTTTGTGGCAGGAGATGCGCCAGATATCATTACATTAAACAATGGTGGGCAAGCGCCAACCTTTGAAAGTGAAGGGGCAGTCATACCGCTGAATTCCTATATCAAGCAGTCTAACTATTCTTTGAGCGATTTCTTCTCTGGTGCACTGAATATGTTTGTGGCGAACGGTCAGGTCTACGGTATTCCTCGTGATCAATCGCCGCTCGTTCTTTATTACAATCCGGTTATGTTCAAGCAAGCTGGCATTAGTGGCCCGCCGAAGACATGGGCGGAACTCTACGCAGATGCTAAAAAATTAACAAATCCTGCAAAGAAAATTTATGGAATCGTTCAGACACCACAGGAACCTCGTTGGGCGCAATTTGTCTATCAGGCAGGCGGCAGTGTCATGAATCATAACATGACTCAAATGACTTTAAATACTCCGGCAGCCTTGAAAGGGTTTTCGTTTTTTGTCAATCTCTATCGTTCAGGAGTTGCCGCACAACCACAGGATGTCGGAGCTACATGGGGAGGACAGGCGCTTGGAATGGGACGCGCGGCTATGACCTTTGAAGGGGCTTGGGCAATTCCATATTTGCAAGACACGTATCCGAACACTTCATTCGCTATAGCTACGTTGCCGAAAGGTCCTGTCAATAATGTCAGTCTGGATTTTCCAACCGCTTGGGCCATCACCAAAGATTGTTCGCATCCGCAACAGGCTTGGGAAGTCATTCAGTATCTGACTGGGGCAGGTCAAGCGCAATGGGTGGAACAGGGCGGTCTGGTAACCGTTCGAAAATCTTTAATTGACATGCCCTATTACAAAGAACATCCGATTTATGAAAACATCTTGAAGCAATTGCCCAACGCAGTGCCTTGGAATTTTCCCAATGGGTTCGATCAATATGTGAATACGACACTTTCTAATGAGACTTTATTGGCGGTTGATGGAAAAGAAAGTACTGCACAAGCACTACAAAAACTGCAAAGTGAAGGTGAATCAATTTTACAAAATGGAGGTAGCCAGTGATGGCCGCAGTTCAAGCAGACTCCCAGAGTCGGAGCGGTGGTCGTTTCCTGCGTGAAAAAGGCATGCAGAAATGGCGGCGACAGGAAACCGTCACCGCCTACCTTTTCTCTCTGCCGACTATCATTCTTTTGTTGATGTTTTCTCTTGGTCCAGCAGTCTATGCCTTTTTTCTGAGTGGCGTTTCTTGGAATCTGTTAGACCAAATGCACTGGATTGGATTGCATAATTATGCTGCTATTTTTCGTATGCCACTCTTCTGGACGGCAGTCAAAAATTCATTTATCTTTGCAGCAGTCGTCATGCCGGTGCAAACAATCATTGCCATGATATTCGCAGTAATCATGAATCAGCATCTTCCCGCCCGGCCACTGTTTCGTTTGGCATTCTTTTTCCCGTCTATCAGTTCATCAGCTGTTACGTCTCTGATGTTTATGTGGATTTTCAATAAACTGGGGTTATTGAACGGTTTTTTGAACTGGTTTGGGATTTCTGGGCCTGACTGGATAGGAGATCCTCGTTTTGCGCTTTCGGCCATCATGATATTAAACATATGGAGTACATCGGGATATTTCATGGTGGTTTTTTTGGCAGGTTTACAATCCATTCCACAAAACTTCTATGAAGCGGCAGCTATTGATGGAGCATCTGCATTTCAGCGTTTTTTGCGGATTACAGTGCCACTTTTGAGACCCTCCACCTTCTTTATTGTAGTCATGGGCATGATTGGCACACTGCAAATGTTTGATCAGTCCTTCATCATATCGGGTGGCACAGGTGGGCCGCTCAATTCTACCATGACAATGGCGCTACTTATTTATGAAGAAATTTTCTCCTATGGAAATGTCGGTTATGGAGCCGCGATAACGGTGTTTCTTTTTGTAGTTGTACTTCTGCTTACCCTGTTAACCAATCGCTGGCTTGGCAAACCGATTGAGTATTAATCGATGGCTGTTGAATGCGCAAAGTGAGGGAGGGTGAATGGTTAAATGATTGTATCTCCAGCGCAAAAAACATGGGGACGCATATCTCGCGGTCTGTATCTGCTCATTTTAATCGTTGGTGCGCTTATGATGGTGATCCCGTTTCTTTGGTCGCTTTCCACATCATTAAAGCCATTGAATCAAGCGTTGGCCTACCCGCCACGTTGGATTCCTCATCCCTTTTTGTGGAAAAATTATATAGATACGTGGAAAACAGTTCCCATGGAGCGATGGTTTCTGAATAGTACTTTGGTTTCAGTGGTTGTGGTCATTGGAAATTTATTGCTGGATGCGCTCGCTGGCTATGCTTTAGCAAGAATTCATTTTCGTGGACGCAATCTAGTGTTCTTTGGTGTCATATCTATGTTGATGATTCCTTTTCAATCCATCATGTTGCCAGTCTATATCGAGTTGCGCTCTCTTGGCCTTATCAACAGTTACGCAGGAATGATATTACCGCAACTGGTTTCGGCTATGGGCGTGTTTCTCATGCGACAAGCCTTTTTGAACATCCCGGAAGAAGTGGAAGAATCAGCCGTGATTGAAGGTGCTAGTCGGTGGCGAATCTTTTGGCAAATTACATTGCCTATGGTGCAGCCTACCATGCTTACACTGGCACTCATGATGTTCATGAGTTCTTGGAATAATTTTCTTTTACCACTACTTGTAGCCAATAAACTGCAATTTTGGACCCTGCCGCTAGGTATGGTAATGTTTCAACAGCAATATTATACAAATTGGCCATATTTAATGGCGGCAGCTGTAATGGCTACCATTCCAATAGCTATTTTATTCCTTATATTCCAAAAATGGTTTATCCAAGGTATTTCTACGACAGGTCTCAAATAGTGAAAAGTGCAAGGACACACCCTGTTATAAGGGTTGTGTCCAACGCTTTTCTATCTCGCGAGCTGAAGATAGGATCAGTGAGATGAGGCGTTGCAAACTTTCTTCTGTTTTGCGATAAATGGGGCCAGCAACGCCAATGCCTGCCAACAGTTCTCCTTTTTCGGTAAGAATGGGTGCAGCGACTGCAAAAGCGCCGTCATCCAATTCTTCCTCACTATAGGCATATCCTTTCCTGCGAATTTCCAATAACTCCTTTTTCAAGGATTCCACACTATCTGGAGAACTCTGGGATATTTCTTGTAATTGCGTCAGGACGGTTTCCTTTATAGCTTCACTAGCGTAAGCAAGCAAGATTTTGCGTGTAGCTCCACGATGGAGTGGGAGGACGCTACCTGTACGTGTTGTCAGTTTGATGGGTAGCGGGCTGTCGATGGATGCAATGCAAATACCTACTAGACGTTCTTCATCCAGCATGGTCAAACTTACCGTTTCACCACTAGAGGCCGCTAGACATTGCATAGATGGCCAAGCCATTTGGCGTAAACTGTATTCCCGGTTGGCATGCATGCCAAGGATATAGGCACTCATACCCAGTCGATATTTTTTGTTTTCTTGATTTTGAGCAAGATAGCCATGTTCGGCGAGTGTTGTCACTAAACGAGCAACTACAGTGCGCGGAAGATGAAGAAGGTTAGACAACTCTGCCACGCCCAATTCCTCACCGTAAGTCACAAAACAATCCAAGATGCGCAAACCGCGAGCAAGTGTTTGTGAAGTGCGTGTTTTATCTTTTGATGAATCAGGTTCAAGCCAAATATCCATTACAGATAGTCTCCAGAGTTTGCGAAAGGCCAGGGCGGCAACATCCGGTTTAAAATTTTGTCTTCTCGATATCCAAGAGCGTATTCTGCCTGCATAATCGTATGAATCTCGCGAGTTCCTTCGTAAATAACAAGGGCTTTAGCATTGCGCATATAACGTTCTACCGGGTATTCGTTGGAGTATCCGTAGGCTCCATGGACTTGAATGGCGTCGGAGGCGCTTTGAAAAGCAACATCGGAAGCAATCCATTTGGCAAGTGAAGTTTCACGAGTGTTGCGGACTCCTTGATTTTTTAACCAACCTGATTTAAACACAAGGAGTTGTGAAGTTTGGTAACCAGCTTCCATTTTGGCGATCATTTGTTGAACTAACTGATGTTTGCCAATCTCTACACCAAACGTCTTGCGTTCATGGGCGTATTTCACGGAGGCATCTAAACAAGCACGCGTTAATCCAGTCGCACCAGCAGCAACAGTGAATCGACCGTTGTCCAAAGCAGACATAGCAATTTTAAATCCTTCACCTTCATCTCCAAGGCGGTTTGCTGCTGGTACGCGAACATCTTCCAAAATGACTTCTCCTGTATTCCCGCCATGAATACCGAGTTTGCCACGAATCGGTCGGGTGGTAACACCAGGATAGTTGCGTTCCACAATGAAAGCTGTGATACCTTTATGTTTCTTGGACGGATCGACCGTCGCAAAAATTAAAAAATGGTCAGCATAGTCACTCAGGGAAATCCATATTTTCGATCCGTTCAGAATATAGCTGTCACCATCACGTCGTGCTCTGGTTTGCAATGAACCAGCATCTGAACCTGCACCAGGTTCGGTAAGTCCGAAGGCACCTAATTTGCTTCCTTCTGCCTGAGGTTTTAAATATTTTTCTTTTTGTTCTTCTGTACCCCACTGTAATAAAGTCATACTATTAAGTCCGGTATGTACAGAGACGGCAGTTCGGTAGGCGGTATCTCCATATTCAAGTTCCTCGCAGACAATAGCTAAGGAGTTATAATCCATGCCAGCGCCGCCATACTTCTCAGGTATGCAAACGCCCATCAACCCCAGCTGAGCTAATTTCTGCACTACACCCATCTCAAAATGATGTTGTTCGTCCCATTCCTTCATATAGGGAATAATTTCGGTTTGGACAAATTTTCGTGTCATTTTTTGTAACTCTAATTGCTCTTGGCTGAGTGAGAAGTCTAGCATGTAGCTACCACCCCTTCATGGATCCACGTTTGAATTTGATTTTCCAAAAATCCACATTCTTTTAAAATGATTTCGCTATGTTCACCGAGTCTGGGAGGAGGCAGGCGAAAGACTGGCGGAGTCTTTTCTAGTTTTAAAGGACTGCCGAGCAGTCGTAATCTATCAATCGTCGGGTGACTTTCGCTCTCCCAAATCATTTGTCGTTCGGTCGTTAGTGATGAAGCTAGTGATTCTTTAACACTTTGTACTGGTCCGGCGGGTACTCGTGCAGCACGCATCATAGAAAGAACCTCTTCTTGAGAGTGTTGAGCCATGGCTGTTTCTAGCAGCTTCAAGAGGTCTTCACGATGTTTCACACGTTCGGCATTGGTTGAAAAACGCGGATCCGTTGGTAATTCGTCAAGATGGAGAACATGGCAAAAGTCGTTAAACTGTCTATCGTTGCCTACCGTAATTACCACATCTCCGTCACGAGTATGGAAAAGCTGATAAGGAACAATGTTTGGATGGCCATTACCTATGCGTTTGGCATCAATGCCGCTTGTCAAAACATTGCTTGCGACGTTGACTAACATGGCAAGCTGTGTATCGTAAAGCGCCATATCAATAGCCTGCCCCTGCCCAGTTTGTTCGCGAACACGCAGTGCTGCTTGAATAGCAATGGTTGCGTACAAACCTGTACAAACATCAGTAATGGCAACGCCTACTTTGACGGGGCCAGCTTCAGCGTAACCAGTAATACTCATGAGACCGCCCATTGCTTGCATCAGATAGTCATAACCAGGTTCGTCACTTTGTCTGCCAAATCCAGAGATAGAACAATAAATCAGGTCAGGTTTCACAGCACTAACCTGTTCATAAGTGAGGCCAAGGTGTTGTGCGGAAGCTGGTAAAAAGTTATGGAGCAAAACGTCTGTGTGTTGCAACAGTGTATTGAGAATTTTTTGGCCTTCTGGATGCTTCAGATCGATCGCCAGGGAACGTTTGTTTCGATTGGCACAAAGATAGTAAGCGCTTTCTCCACCTATAAATGGAGGTCCCCAATAGCGCGTATCATCACCCCTTGAACGGATTCAATTTTGATGACATCTGCACCGAGATCTGCCAAATTCATGGCACAAAACGGGCCTGCCAATATGCGTGAACAGTCTAATACACGGATCCCTTGCAAAGGTTGCATGAATACACCACCTATTATAGGAATAACATTCCTATAATCGATAGAATAACATGAGATTTTGCATATTTCAATCTATTTTGTGGTGCGGTAAGAGATTGTAGGTGAGCAATTTTCTCCACACTTTTTGGGATGCAAAGTTGGGTGCAAGGCTGAACGCTTTGTTTCGCAGTTGGATGGCTAAATGATTTTCTATTTGCGAGAATTCACCGAGCCAGCGAGCAAATTTTGCCATATGTGCGACTCTGCGTTTTCGTAAAACTGCGAAACGTGCGCATGCTTTTTGCCAATCCTTTTCTTGTTGCAATGCATGAAGTAAAACGTGTGCATCTTCTAGAGCAAGACAGCCTCCAAAGCCTAAATTAGGTGTGATGGCGTGGGCAGCATCTCCCATGAATAGAAGAGGTCCTGAAGATAGAGGATACCCTGGGGCTATATCGTAAATGGAATGGCTGAAAATTTCATGATTAGGTGTATGGTCAATCCATTTCTGTATCGAGTCAGGCAGATTGGAGAACTGATGACGGATGGAAGGGAAGGATTGGTCATCTTTTTGCATCCATCGGTAGTTGAGTGTAGCAAACCAGTATAGGTGATCTGCGTCGATTCGCGCATATCCAAATCGCCGTCCAGATCCCCAATATTCTGCCATATCCCATTGAATGTCATACGCGTTTTGGATGATTGCTCGCCAAGCGTGATAACGAGTTGGCCGCTGCAAATGACCATAGATTGATTTGCGAATATTGGAATGAATACCATCTGCCGCAATGATTCCATCAAAACAATCTTTTCGGCCACTCCCAAATTCCACATAAATTTTTTGGTTTCTTCCCATTTCAGTGTGGATTGCCGTATCTTGTTCAATTTTTGGTCGATCCAGTATATCCCATAACCAATGAAGGAGATGGGAACGGCGCACACAGATGGGATAACGAGAAAATTCTTCCTTCATCCAATGCAGAGGAAGTTGCAAAAGAAGGGTGCTTGTTTCTTCAAGCAAGACTCCAGTTTTGAGAGGATGTTGTGCAATCTCTGAGATGTTTTCACTCGTCAATTGATTTAGCGCGAAAAGCGCGTTAGGCCATAAAATCAATGCAGCCCCCCATCTAACGGGTTTGCATCGCGATCGAACAACACGTAATCGATGCCGGATTGTTGCAACGCTGCAGCAGCAGCTAGCCCGGCTACTCCTGAACCCAGTATGGCAATACGCATCATAGATTCCCCTTTTTATGCTTTCCCATAAAGACCGTGAGTCATCAAAGTGTGCCTGAAGTTGGCCTTTCTTGAAAAGAATGATTAAGATGGATATTGGGAGTTTTCAAGTTAGAAATGGAGGCGCTGCCAGATGAAACGCTCTCCTGATGGATCGCGCAGTCCGAGGTTGTTGCGGAATACGATTCTATCCATTGTCATTCTCATTGTAGTGTCTATTGCCATTATGATAGGTGTAGATACTCGTTCTGGCTTTTTAAAACATATTCCTAAGACTTGGCTTGATATTGTCAAAGCTTTGCTTGTGTTTGCGGTAGGTGGTATTGTATCCACGATTTTAGAGCGCAATTTATTTCGCATTTCGTTGAATAAATTGGGCCCACAGCGTTCCACGCTCTTTCGCTATGTTGCTCGACTGTTGCTTTTTTTGACAGTTATCATTAGCGCATTGACTGCGTTTGGGGTCGGCTTACCCAGTGTCATTTTTGGTGGAACCTTTATTACGGTTATTGTAGGTTTGGCAGGCCAAACGGTGTTTGCCAACATTATTGGCGGTATATGGTTGCTTTTGTTTCGGCCTTTCCGAGTCGGAGACCCAATTGGCATTGTAGCCTGGCAATTTCCTCTTTTAATGCCAAGTTATCCTCACGAAGCAATGCGTCCCATGTATTTTGGTGTCGTCCGTGATATTAACCTGATGTACACAGAGATTGAAAGTGCCGATGGTTATTTGCAAATGATTCCTAATGGAATTATTGCGCAGTCATTTCTGGAAAACAAATCCACCCCAGGAAAGCACCGCATACATTTCCGTTTTGATGTCGATCACGCTGTACCTGTAGATACTTTTCTACACGAAGCAAGAATTTTTTTAATGAAAAGGTTTAATGATGAAGATGCTCGCCCGGAGGTTTGGATTGCAGATATTGGACCTGCAACCTATTCCATTCGCATCAGTTTGTTCTCAGACGATCACGAAGAGGCACTCAAGTCCGAGATACTACAGCAAATGATGCGCCTTCTTCAACAAATCAAGAAAAAAGAAGAAGCCAATGCTGAACAAACCAGCAATTAGATATTCGCCTTTTGGTTACGAAAAATTGGCCGGTTTTCGTAACAAGCGATTGAGTGTCTCTCTGCGCAGGCCCATGAATTGACTGATTTCTTCTTGTGTGAAGATGGAGAGCGGATCGATATCAGGAAATTCTTGTTTAAACCAGTGGATGAAGGCGTTAAAACGCTCTTTGGCTGTAACGGTAGTTAACTGGTCAATCCGTTCTTGCATCATACGCAATTTATGTTGCAGGGAAAGAGATACTTCTCTATATAAATAAGGGTTTTCCTCTAATTGGTGGTACCAATCCTCTGAATTGATAACTTCGACTTCCGAATCCATCATGGCTATAGCGTTTCCGTGGTAAGGCTTGGGGCTGACCAGCGAATGGTGAGGAAACAGTTCACCCGGCAGCAAAATATTAAATAGCAGCGCTTGTCCGTCTGCTTGGTAGCGCACGACTTTCAATAGTCCAGTATGCAAACGATAAAGCGAACCCATTTCACCTTGGCGAAATAAGCATTCGCCACGATGCAATTTTATCCATGTCATTTCGTCACACCTTCGTCAGGTTTTCTGTGACTGTAGTCACAGAGACTTTCCAAAAAGGAGCGTATTTTCATAAATGCCAAAGAAAAAATAGTTATCCATCCACAAGGGAGTGGTTCAGATGACCGCCGTAGTATCTAATTTAGAAAAAATCAATACGATGAAGATGCTGGACGATCGAACGATAGAGATTGTAAAATCTACTGTTCCTGTTTTGCAAGTTCACGGGGAAGCCATTACACGACGCTTTTATGAACGTCTTTTTGAAGCTCACCCAGAATTGTTAAATATGTTCAATCATGCGCATCAACAGCAAGGGCAGCAACAGATGGCATTGGCCAATGCGGTATATGCGGCTGCACAGCATATTGACAATCTTTCAGCTATTTTGCCATCCGTGCGTCAAATTGGCCACAAACATCGCGGTTTGGGTGTAAAAAAAGAGCATTACCCAGTGGTGGGGGAAAATTTGCTGCTTGCTATTCAAGATGTGCTGGGTTCAGCGGCGACCCCGGACATTCTGGCAGCTTGGGAGAAAGCGTATGGTGTAATAGCATCCACTTTCATGCAAATGGAACAACAGTTTGATGAACAAGCATCCGCACAACCGGGTGGGTGGAGTGGCTTTCGTTCATTTCAGGTCAAACGCAAAGTTAAGGAGAGCGATGTCATCACATCTTTTTATCTAGAGCCTGTTGATCAAGGTGCCATAGCTTATTTTATCCCTGGTCAATATATTACGGTTCGCGTTCAACCGAAAGATCAACCGTTTGTTCATTTGCGTCAATACAGCTTGTCGGATGCGCCTGGTTTACCCTATTATCGGATTTCTGTCAAAAAAGAGAGTGCCATTCAAGAAAAACCAGCCGGTGTCGTATCTTCTTATCTTCACGAGCAAATTGGTGTAGGTGATGTCATTGAGGTCAGTGCTCCTGCAGGAGTATTTACATTAGATCGCTCGCATGATTTACCCATCGTTCTGATCAGTGGCGGTGTTGGCTTGACGCCTATGATTTCGATGCTCAATACATTGATTCAATCTGGAGACAAACGGCCGATTGTCTATATTCATGCTGCATTGCAAGGTAGTGTACACGCTTTTGCTAATCATGTTGAAGAATTAGCAGAAACACACAGTCATTTATCAGTTTACACCATATACGAAAAACCCACAGTTGAAGATGAAGCGCTTCAACGTCATCAACTAAGCGGCTATATCACAGACGACTTTTTACGTCCGTTAGTTCCGCAGAATGCGGATGTCTACTTCTGCGGACCCACACCGTTTATGCAAGCAGTTTATAGAATTTTGCACTCTATAGGTATTCAGGAAGATAGGATTCACTATGAATTTTTTGGACCGGAAGGAGTTTTGACGAATTTGACTTGACTTTTTCAGATTCCGTGCTATGCTTTCACTAAATTTCATAGGAACCACGCTCTTATCAAGAGAGGTTGAGGGACTGACCCTGCGAAGCCTCGGCAACCGGCCAATATGTCGGCACGGTGCCAATTTCAGAGGAATGGTTTTCATTCCGAAGATGAGAAGACGGTGGCATCGGATTTGGATGAACCCCCTTCTCGTTTTTGTGAGTAAGGGGGTTCGTTTTTCCTGTCCAAGAGGCGGCATTCCATGGTCTGTAGTGCTTGAAAGTCGTGGGTATCCAGAGAAAGGTTGAGCCTATGTCATCACTTTATGATCCTGAACAATTTTTAAGCCGCTTGCCTCATCTGCCCAAAGATAAGCCGGCAGCAGTAGTTTTCAATGCACATATTACAGGCTTGGCCGTAACCAGAGCGCTCGGACGTGAAAATATTCCTGTTCTCGCCCTTGACAGGGATGCGCGAGCTTATGGATTAGCTTCCAAGTATCTGCATTCCGCCGCTATTTGTCCCAATCCCTTGACGAATGAAGAGGATTTTGTCGATTTTCTACTACAAATGGGCGAGCGTTTGCCTGTCAAGGCTGTTCTTTTTCCGTCTAATGATGAGTGGGTTTTTGCCGTTTCCCGTCATCGTGATCGGTTAGAAAAATATTATCATTTCCCTTTTTCACCACTGGAAATTGTGGAGTCTGTTTTGAATAAGAAAAAGCTCTACCAGACTGCTGAAAGACTGGGTGTACCGATTCCTAAAACATGGTATCCAGATGAATGGATGGATATAGAGGCAGAAGCAAAAAAAGTAACCTATCCTTGTATTCTCAAACCGGTTGAACAACGTAGTTTTTATGATGCATTTTCTGCCAAAGTTTTGGAAGCCCATACGCCGAATGAGGTCATTCAGCTATTAAAAAAAGTGTATCCTCATTCCGTGGTTATCCAGGAAATTGTGCCGGCAGGTTTGTCAAACTACGTATCTCTTTGTTCCTATATGCGGTCGAATGGAGAAATGGTTGCAGGATTTGTGGGACGTAAATTAGAGCAATATCCTCCCGATTTTGGTACAGGATGTTTGGTTAAATCTGAGGATTTGCCCGATTTAGCTGAGTTAGGAGCAAATATTTTACGGACCCTAGCTTACTACGGAATTTCTGAGTCGGAATTTATTCTCGATCATCGCGACGGAGTCTACAAATTACTTGATATCAATACGCGTACCTGGAAATGGATTGGACTTCCCATCGCCTGTGGTTGGAATTTACCTCTTTACGCCTATGAGGAAGCGATCGGCTCTCCACTGACTTTGCCTGTCTCTCCGACTCGTAAGGGGATGCGTTGGGTTTATCTGAAAGATTATTTGACACTAAAAGCAAGCGGGAAATACGTATCACCACAAGAGCATTTGCATGTCCATGAATTGGCAGAATTGCTGACAGGAACAAGCGAAACTTGCTTGGATGCGGTTCTTGATTTGGACGATCCGGTTCCGGCAGCCAGATTGCTGGAGAATTTTTATACACGTTCTTACGTATGTCCTTGCTAGAAACAGAGAAAACGGGAGGTTGGAGAAAGATGAGATTTGGATTTTGGATGCCTATGTTTGGTGGTTGGCTACGAAATATTGAGGATGAAGGTATGCCAGCTTCTTTTGCCTACGCTAAGAAAGTAGCACAATCTGCTGAACAATGGGGATATGATGTGAGCCTGTTGGCGGAACTTTATTTAAATGACATTAAAGGGCCAAAAGCGGACGCTTTAGAAGCCTGGACGACTGCTGCTGCGTTGGCATCCGTCACAGAGCGGCTGGAATTGATGGCGGCAGTCCGTCCAGCCTTTCACAATCCTGCAGTGACAGCCAAGATGGCTGCCAACTTGGATCACATCAGTGGTGGGCGCTTTTCGCTCAATGTTGTGTCGGCTTGGTGGGAGGAAGAAGCTCGTCAATACGCTGGACAATTTTCTCAGCATGATGAGCGGTATGCTCGATCTCAAGAATTTGTGGATGTGCTGCGCGGGATGTGGATGGCAGATACATTTACGTACGATGGACAATATTATCAGATCCAAGAGGCTCACTTGTCACCCAAACCCAAGCGAAAATTGCCCATGATTTATGCTGGCGGTGAAAGTGAACGGGGCAAACGATTTATTGCCGAATCATGTGATGCCTATTTAATGCATGGTGGAACAGTGGAAGAAATTCGTCACAAGACAAGAGACATGAAAGAACGCCGGCAATTAACTGGTTTAGGCCCGTTTTCTTCCTTTGGTATGGCAGCTTACGTGATTGTTCGCGATACCGCAGAGGAAGCTGAGGCGGAAAAAAGAAGGATAACTCAAGTCAAGGCCAAAGCAGGCGGAGGTTATGCTGGTTTTCAGGATTTTACTCAAAAATCAGAGTTGGAACAACAAATTACTCTCGAAGATTATTCGGTATCCAATCGCGGTCTGCGTCCAAATTTAGTCGGTACACCAGAACAGGTAGCAGAACGGATACTTGAATTCTCTGAAGCCGGACTGGATCTGCTCTTGCTTCAGTGTTCACCGCAATTGGAAGAACTGCAAAGGTTTTCAGAACAAGTGATGCCACTTGTTCGATCGGAACGGTCTGTGGGGCAAATCGCCAATTAATCCTGTCGAGCCGCTTTGTTCACAACCTTCTCAAATAATTGTTTCATGTAGGCAACTTCTTTCTGATATCGTGGCTGAGAGAATCCGTTATAAGAAGGGTGCGGAATACCGTTTACCACTAGCCAGTTTGGAGAGTGTACTTGACTGAGCCGAAAAAACTTCTGTGCAAACCTGCCACACGGTACCAGTATCAGCCTGCGTTCGTACAACGCAGTCAACCGTTTGCGCAGGTTAGCCAGCAGAAGATCTTGAACAATATTCCATTCCTCGCGAGGATAGATGTCTCGTTGATTCGCACTCCGAAGACTTTCTAAAATCTCCATTATTTCCGGGAACTTGCTTCGTGTCTGCGCACTATAGGCGGCCGCTTGCATCGGCAAATTTGATGCGTTCATCAATCCAACTTGATAGAGACGACGGTCTACCAGCTCTCCTTTTCTATGTTGCAGAAGTAAACGCCCCATAGGCAGCGAGTGATAAGCAGAGTCGAACAGATGACGTGTCATGGACAATCCGCTCGATCCGCTGACAGGGGCTCCATACTTTAATTCTTGGAGATGCGGACTTTCCAGCAAAAAAAGGAAGTTAGCTGTTTGCAGACCGAGATCGGGCACAAGATACTCAGTCGACAAGCTGTTAAGAATGCTTCGGAAATGGTCGTATAAACTTGGTGAAGTGGTATGAGACATGTCCATCCAACCTCTCTTTCGCAGGTTTTTAAGAAAGCTGTAGGATTTTATGTGGGTGGATGAGTATAAGAAAAAATGAATTTTTAATCTTCTTGTAAGGTATTCTTACAAAACATCTTGACGCGTTTTTTTCCCTCCTGTAGCCTTGCATATAAAGACAGAGATTTCAGAAAGAATGACTAGGAGGATGAAAATGAGCGTCTCCCTTCGCAATCGCTTCTGGTTGTTTCTTGGTACATTTTTAGTGGTATTGTTAACCCCAACTGTGGCTGATGCAGCGACTCCATCTATGGTCAGTGCTGGTGACACAGCCTGGATTTTGGTTTCATCTGCTCTAGTCATGCTGATGACACCCGGATTAGCTTTTTTTTACGGCGGAATGGTCCGAAAAAAAAATGTCATCACGACAACTTTCCAAGTCTTCGCCGTACTTTTAGTGGTATCTGTACAATGGGTGGTCATTGGATACAGTCTTGCCTTTGGACCTGATGTTCACCATATCATTGGGAACTTCTCTTGGGCAATGTTTCGGCATGTGGGTGCAGCGCCTGATCCGAATTATGCAGCGACCATTCCTAATTTTGTCTACGGTATTTTTCAGATGATGTTTGCTGTGATTACTCCTGCTTTGATTGTTGGAGGTTTAGCTGAACGTGTAAAATTTTCTGCTTTTCTAGTCTTTATCCTGCTTTGGTCGACTTTCATTTACGATCCGCTAGCACATTGGGTCTGGGGTGCAGGTGGATGGCTGCATAATCTTGGTGTTCTTGATTTTGCCGGAGGGACAGTCGTTCATATCTCATCCGGAGTAGCAGGTTTAGTGGCTGCCATTTATTTAGGAAGACGAGTTGAGCATGGTACAGGAGCCATTAAGGCACATAATGTACCATTTGTATTATTAGGCACGGCTTTGCTTTGGTTTGGTTGGTTTGGGTTTAATGCGGGGAGTGCTTTGCAAGCGAATTTTCTTGCTGCAGAGGCATTTTTAACCACAAATACAGCAACAGCCGCCTCAGCGTTGGTTTGGATGTTGGTCGAGCGATGGCATACGGGTCATGTAAGTCTTGTTGGGGCATGTGCAGGAGCCGTCGCAGGGTTGGTGGCTATTACGCCTGCTGCCGGTTATGTGTCTGTTGCTGGAAGTCTTGCTTTAGGAGGTTTAGGGGGAGCTATCTGTTATTTCGCTTCCACGTGGATGAAAAATAGGCTCGGCTATGATGATGCCTTAGATGCGTTTGGGGGACATGGTATTGGTGGTACCTGGGGAGCACTCGCAACAGGTCTGTTTGCTACCCTTGCCGTCAATTCAGGAGGAGCCAACGGATTGTTTTATGGCAACCCGCATCAACTTCTTCTACAAACCATCGGCGTGGCAAGTACTTGGATATTCTCAGGTGGAGGTTCCTTGTTGCTCCTCTTTGTTATCGACAAAGTGATGGGATTGCGAGTCACGAAGGAAGAGGAAATACTTGGTCTGGATATGACACTCCATCATGAGTCGGCCTATCCTGAACAGTTGTCAGTCGATGAATTGCCGAAAATTCTCGGCGCTGATCCGTCCGCTTTAGGTTTGGTATTGCGTGAATAGCCATGGTTTCTGAGCTGCGCGTCCGATTCTGCTGAACCGGATCGCGCGGTTTTTTTGTTGCTTATTTAACTCCCAAAATATTGTTGATATTCCCAATCATGAATATGTTCTTCAAAACGCTGATACTCCTCTAATTTATGGCTCAACCAGATGGAGAAAAGCGTTTCACCAAGAGCATCGGCAATCCATTCATCTTCAGACAAAGCATCACAAGCTTCGAGCAGTGAACGAGGCAGACTTTCAGGGATGGTAGAAGTGCATGAGTTTGATGTTTTGTGAATAGTTGGTTGATCCAAAACGGGTACCAAAGTAGCGAGTAATGCAGTCAATGTAAGATAAGGATTCATCAACGCGTCTGGAGTATAAAGATCTATACTCGTTGCTTGTTCTTGAGCTTCTTTATGCACAATGTAATACGGTTGGCGTTGACGACGCAGGATTTCCAATCGTCGAAAGCTGTTTATGGTGGGATTGCAAATACAGGAGAGAGCCGAGGCATGATCAACCATCGTTTGAGCCCATTTCTGAATGAGAAGAGGATGACTTTTCAAGCCTGGTCCAGAACAGCGCAATTTTAAACGCATTTTTTGTGGTCGCGCATCATTGTGAGGAAGAGGCATAAGACTGATAAAATGCTTTCTTTCTTTGATACGGCTCATCAGGAGATGTCGGACAAGTGCAAACCCATCCGCTGCTTGCAATAGATGTGCGCTTTCAAGATGTATCAAAAACTGATGAGTGTGCGAAAGCTGTTGCATGGAAATAGAAAGGCCTGATAGACATCGAACATCGCTTAGCCAGTTTTCCAGCCAATCTAGATTGGATGATTCATGCTTGTTATCGGCGTCATAATAAAATGAAAATTCACATGCTGCTTGAATAGCCAATTCTCTTTCATCCAACATGCGCTGTATGTGATGAAGGCGTGCTCGACTATCGCCAGCGTAAGGACGTCCATCCGCAAGATGCAATTGACAGATGACGCTCGAGAAAAGAGAGTCTTGTGTAGAAGAAAAACATCTATATGTTTTCCAGTCTGGAATGACTTTCATCTCGGTTTCTTGAACGCGCAAGGCGCCTTGTATTGCAGAACCATCCATCAGCCATCCATTTTCCTGGATTTTTCGGATTTCCTTAAAGGGTATAATGATGGATTTCATGTGTCCTGACCAGTCACTGAAAAGCAGATTTAATCTGGCATCAGGGTGGGCACTTAACGATTGGCTCTCAGTGACATGATTCAAATCCAGCATCCTCCCCGAGTCGACAATAACATGGCGCAGTGTTTCTTTATGACGAATACCTTGTTATTTAGTATAAAATGCAATCTCCAAATTTCATATACAGAATAGACTGAAAAAGGTTCGCGTACTTTTTGTCCCATGTTAGACTGAAATCAGTTTTTGTTTTCGAGAAAGGACTGTCGGAGTCGATGAATGAAGAGCGCAATGGTGGGCAGGAGTTGCAAAAATATCTGGATGCAGGAGATGGGAGTTCTTTTTGTAAGCGAGCCGCTATTTTGGCTAGGCAGTATGCAGTTGAAATTCCATCTGCTAGTCAATTTTTGCAACAATTTCAACTTTTGCGTATACAGATTATCAAGCGGCTTTGGGAGGAATGTATGCCCGAAGAACTTCGTTCCGAATGCCAATTTGTACTGCTTGGAGCGAGCGGTCGCGGTGAAGATTTTCCATTTTCCGATCTCGATTATGCTTTGATTACCAAAGATGGACTATGGAGAGAAAAAAGTTTACTCTTCCATTTATATCAATTTCAAAGACGAACATACGAATACGGTTTTTCTCCTTGTCCAGGCAATGTTATGGCCAGCAATGTCCGTTGGCGGGGGGATAGCAAGCTCTGGACTACGCGCACGGATGCTTATTTTCACTATCCAGATTGGAAACATGCTCGGTTTCTTTATATGATCCTGGATGGAAAACTCCTTGCAGAAGAGGGAGAATCTTCTTTTTGGCGTCTTTATCAAACATCGGTATTGCAAAGGATCTCTCAATCTTCCTTTTTGCAGTGGGAAATGGCCAGTCTTGGTATTCGTGGAACTGTTGGCAAACGTCCACAAAGTCGGAAGCATTGGTTTGGCAAACAACGCCAAATAGGATGGAATGTCAAGACTGAGTTACAAACACCCATCATTCGTGCTATTCGCTTGCTTTATACACGTTCTGTGCCGTTTACCAATGAATCAGTTGATAAATGGGCACAGATCACTGCGACCAGGGAGCGCTTGGAACGAATAGAGAAGTCAGGGGTTATATCTCACGATTGGAGCTGTCATTTGCGGCAGGCTATCGAATTTGCCAGTATGTTGCGACTGCGTGCGCAATCGGCAAGTTATATGGCCAAAGGAAGAGCGTCGGAGGAAATTTCTATGGAAGATATAAGCTTGGAGGAATATCAGGCATTACAAAACCATTTGCATGAGGCGAAAAAATTAGAACAATTTATTGTCCAACATTTTCGCAAACCGCGAGGTAGCGCATGAAGTGGTTTATACCGCGCGAAACAATCCATCCTCGCGATAAGTTGTTATCACCTGCCGAAACTTTAGAAAAATTATGGGAATCTTCACTGGATGAAGCTGGATTTCTTGTGCTTGATATAGAAACCAGCGGATTTTCTGCGCAAAATGATCTGATTTTATCTCTAGCTTATTGTGTCTGTTACGGCGATACCATAGAACCTGTAAAATCTGCTCTGATTGCCCATCCATCTTATGACAAAGTCCCAGAAACGATTTGGGGGTTAATTGGTCTCAGTCCGAGTGTTTGTCAGCAGCAAGGGGTTCCAATAACGGACGCGCTTCATGATTTGCTGGAGGATTCGGTTAGTAAAATTTGGGTTGCCCATCATATCCGGCATGAGATGACATTTTTGCAAAAAGCGGTTCGGGAAATTTGGAAGCAACGATTACGGCCCATCACCATTGATACTGCTGTAGTGGCGCAGGCGCTTTTTCGGTTGCCGCAGGCTCCTCTTTTAGAACAGACATGTCAACTTCTGGGTGTCACTGTCAGTAACCGTCACCGTGCTGATGAAGATGTTAGGATGACATCCGCTGTTTGGCAAAAAGAGTTACAATTATGTAAAAGAATTGGACTTCGAACTGTTGGCGATCTCGTTGATTGGTCTGCGGATGGTGCTTGAGCGTTAACACGACTATCAATGATTGATGAAGCATATGGAGAGGGGTTGCTTATAATGAAAAAACGCCGCCTGATTCGCTCAATTGCTTGTGAAGTCAATGGTGGACAAGGATATTTTCCTAGTGATATCCGTAAATATTACAATATTCCGGATAATTTGGATGGCTCGGGACAAACGATTGGTATTTTAGAATTTTCCAATGGCTATAGTTTGAGTGACGCTGAGTTATTTTGGCAAATGCATCACATATCTCCACCTAATGTTGAATTTGTTTCAGTAGATGGTACGCGAAACGACGGTGGAGCATCTTCTGAAGATGAAGAGGCGTCTCTGGACTTACAATGGGCGGGAGCAATTGCTCCGGGAGCTCATATTGTAATTTATGAAGCGAGTGCTGGGCAGACGGATGCGGATTTTGCTGCCTCTATGCAAAATGCTCTTCAGTATATTTTGCAAGATACCGCCCATTCTCCAACGGTGCTTTCTATTTCCTATGGTGATGGTGAAATTTCTTTTGGAAGCCAGGCCATTGAAACGTGGGAAAAGGCGATTGCCCAACTGGATGCTCAAGGAATCACTGTTTGTGTAGCATCAGGTGATGATGGAGCTTATGGGTTGCACAATTTGAATGGTCCATTGACGCGTCATGCGGATGCACCAGCTTCTTGCCCTCATGCTGTTGCTGTAGGCGGTACGTCTTTGCCAGAGGGCGGACCGGAAAGCGCATGGACTTACTATGGACCACAAAACGGCGGAGCTACTGGTGGTGGGTATTCACAAGTTTTTTCCATGCCAGTCTTTCAAACAAAAGCAGGACTTTCTGGACAAGGTCGTGCGCTGCCTGATATAGCATTCAATGCCGATCCGGCAACTGGTTATCAAATTATCTTCCAAGGTCAGCCGATTGTAGTCGGTGGTACTTCTGTGGCGACTCCCATTTTTGCAGCGATTGTAGCTTTAGTGAATCAAAAAAGGTCACAAATTGGATTGAGTCCTGTAAGCGGCTTAACAGAGATTCTTTATCAACAGTCGCAAAGTTTACCCTACAATTCAATTACCAGTGGCAACAATTCTTTCAACGGAGTTGTGGGCTACAATGCTGGACCTGGCTGGAATGCTTGTACAGGTTTTGGATCACTGAATGTGGCTTCTTTTATAGAGAGTCTTTTAAGATAAAACCCGTGCGAGCTTGGTAAATATTTCGTGTAGCAGGGAGGTGTCGAAGGGTGTCGAATGTGTCCTTGTTACACTTTTGTAACTCGGCCATTCTTTTTGAGGAGAGCTTTGTGTGAAGAATGTTTTGTCTTCTTTATTGCATAGAAAAGGGATAGTTCGTAAACGCATTCGATTCGTTTATCGTATGACAACTTTTTGTATACTACTGCTGGGTATTTCTTTGCTTACGATGCCTGTGGTTTCGGCGGCAAACTTGCAAATTTTTTTCCGAAAGCAGCCAGACTTTCATTTGCATCGACTGCTTCCTAAACAAATTGTCATTGGCAGTCATGAGACCAATGGCATGTCAATGGCTACCGATCTTACTCAACAATCTTGGCCTAAACTCATTTCAAAAGCAGCCGTTTTAATTGACCTGCGGACAGGTACAGTCCTTTATGCTAAAAATCCAATGGTTCGTCATTATCCAGCCAGTCTGACCAAAATTCTAACCGCTCTTCTAGCGTTGCAAACGACGCCATTGAGTGATGAAATCTACATCAGCGCTAAGGCTGCTGCCGAACCACCTGACAAACTCTACCAATTACCGGGAGAGACGCATTCGCTCAAAAAATTGCTTTATGCTATGTTGCTTGACTCGGATAACGATGTAGCAGAGGAAATTGCGCAGGATTTAGCGGGATCGCAAGCCGCATTTGCTGATTGGATGAATAGTGCGGCAATTCAACTTGGTGCTTACCATTCGCATTTTGTCAATCCAAGTGGACTTCCAAATACAGAACAATATACGACGGCATACGATATGTCACGTATATCCTATGCCGCTATGCAAGTTCCTGAATTTAGAAAAATGGTAGACACAAAATCAATATATTGGAACGGCGAGGCTTGGCATGCTACATTAACCAACATTAATCCTTTGCTCTTCAGTTATCCTGGAGCCATAGGTGTTAAGACCGGATACACGAGTGAAGCTCACGAAACTTTAGTGGTTGCGGCCAAACGTGGGCAACAAGAGTTTCTCGCGGTGCTGCTAGATTGTCCATTAAATAGCGAGATCGTCACGGATGCAACTCAACTGCTTAATGCAGCATTTGCCCGAGCGACATCCATCATTTTATTGCCTTCCCACTACATTGTGGGTTATCTGGTCGACCCGCTAGGCACGCGTGTTCCCTTGCAACTTACTGAGCAGGTTGCTGCTGTATTACCGCTTGGTGGTCATGAAAGGATACAGTCGATTCACTGGCATGTTGATAATTTACGTTCGAGGAAAGTATTGCCTTCAGGTACTCAGATTGGCATGGCCAGTATCCGTGTGACAGGAGCAGAGAATGAGACGTTGCGTGTCCCAATTATGCTTGCCGCAAAGTGGCAGGGCAAGCAACATGCTCGAACGTCTAACTGGGCCAGCGTTGTCATTTTGGCTTTCATTTTTGTTGGTGTTGTTTTATTCGTGAAACGTCGCCAAAGGAGTAGGCGGAATAGAAGTTACTGATCCCGATTGCAACATATACATTTTATAATACAACCCCTGCTTGGCCAGTAATTGTTGATGTGTACCTCTTTCCACAATTTCTCCGTGATGTAGGACAAGAATGAGATCTGCATCTTGAATTGTTGATAGTCGATGTGCAATTGCAATGGTTGTACGTCCTTGACGCATACGCGCGAGAGCTTCTTGGATGGCTTCTTCGGTTTCAGTATCTACACTGGCTGTGGCTTCATCAAGAATTAAAATTTTAGGATTGCCAGCCATAGTGCGAGCAAAGGACAATAGTTGACGCTCTCCTGCCGACAATGTAGATCCACGTTCACCCAGCGGCTCGTGAATACCGTGGGGAAGTTTGTCAATGAAACGATCGGCCTGCACAAACCGCACAGCTTCTTCCACTTGTTCATCAGAAATGTAAAATCTTCCTAATCGAATATTGCTGGCAACATCACCTACAAATAAAAACGGATCTTGTAAAACAAGACCTATTTTTTTTCGCAATTCATCATTCTCAAAGGATTCTATACGTTGTCCATCAATAAGAATTTCTCCTTGCTCAATGGAATAAAAACGCATAAGCAAAGAGACAATAGAGCTTTTTCCACTGCCAGTATGTCCTACAAGTGCTACAGTTTGTCCGGGTTCTGCAACGAAGCTGATGTTTTTTAAAACTGGATTTTTCCCGTCATACGAGAAAGTGACATTTTGAAATTCAACCCGACCGTTGTATATCTGTGCGGAACACTGTTCTTGGGAAGATTCTCTTTGTGGTGCAAGTTGCTGTTCATTGAGAAGATGAAATACTCGTTGAGCAGAAACCATAGCCTGTTGAAACATATTCATCCGTTGCATCAAATTGTTGACAGGCTCAAAAAATTGCTCCAAATAATTGACAAATGCGTATAGTACACCAATATTGACCGCAGAGATAAGAGAATTCCGGCCAAAAAACCAGATAATTACAATTAGTGTCGCAAAGTAAACGAGATCGACTAAAGGACGGAGCATCAAACCGTTGACTCGAATATTGCGCATTCGAGAAGACCGATATGCGTTGTTAATATAGGCAAATTCTTTTTGCAGACGAGTTTGTTGACGCATGGCCTGAATCACATACATCCCTTGTAAAGACTCGTTCATTTTGGCATTGAGTAAACTCAAGCGATGTCGTGTGACGTGAAAAATTTTTGAAGAGATTTTTCGGTAAAGCCAATTGATAAAAATCAGTAAAGGGGCAACAAATAAACAATCTAATGCGAGTTTGGCATCTAAATAAAACATGGCAATAAATATGCCAGTTAATTGGACAATCGTTTGGATAAAGGTCGAAAGTACAGAAACGAAAAGATCGAGAATGGCTTCTGTGTCGTTGGTGATTCTCGAGATCAGTGTTCCACCGGGTGTTTTGTCAAAAAAAGCGAGTCCAAGTTTTTGTACATGGGAGAATACATCTTGGCGTAACTGTTGGATGACACGAAGAGCAGCACGTTGAAACATGACCAATTGATTGTATTGACAAATAGCAGAAATGCATTGCAATCCAAGATAAATAATGGTTAACGAAACAATCGGTTGTATCGGGAATTTACGTGGAACAAGATAGTTGTCAATAAATCTTTGAATCAAAATCGGGCCAATCACATTTCCTAATGTTGCTATAATAAGTAGGCAAAACGCTGCAAGGAACAAGTGTTTCTGTGGTTTGGCGTAATGGAACAGTTTGCGCCCTACACCACTTCGCGACTGTAGAATCTCTTCCTGTGGCATTAAGCTGGATTCCAGAGAACTCACGCGATACCTCCCTCCTCAACCAGAGATTCTAACTGTTGACGATCCCACATGGCTCGGTAAATGCCATTTTCTGAACATAATGAAGCATGTGTGCCATATTCTGCAATTTTTCCGTCTTCTAAAACCAAAATAAGATCAGCGTGTTCGACAGCAGATAAGCGGTGTGTGGCAATTAAAGTTGTTTTACCGGAACGATTTTTGCGCAATGATTCGAGAATGCGATGTTCCGTGCGTGCATCAACTGCAGATAAAGCGTCATCCAGAATAAGTATTTCAGCGTCCATTAAAAGTGCCCGAGCTATGGAAATACGCTGTTTTTGGCCTCCGGAAAGAGTTACGCCCCGTTCTCCGACAATGGTGTTATACCCGTTTGGAAATTGTTGTATATCATCATGGATTTGCGCCATCTGAGCCGCTTCTTGAATTTCCGCAAATGATTTGTCAGGAGCGGCAAAAGCAATATTCTCAGCAATGGTTGCCGAAAATAAAAAGTGATCTTGTGGTACATAGGCGACCGCTTGTCGCAATGCATCCAGAGTGTAGTGATAAATACTTTGTTCACCAATCTGAATGTCGCCATTTTCGACATCAAATTCACGCAACAAGAGTCGTAAAATGGTTGATTTTCCACTTCCCGTTCGGCCGACAATTCCCAGTGTTTTGCCGCGGTGCAGATGAAAATAGATTTGCTGTAGAGAAGGCATAGATGATTCTGGATAGGTAAAAGAATGTACCGTATAGTGAATGCTTCCACTCGGCACAGAATTTATGGCATCCGGTTTGTCTGCAATGTCACTTTTTATGGCAAGCAGTTTGCGAATTCGATCATAGGAAGCATGTCCGCGTTCGACAATATTGAATAACCAGCCGAATGCCAGCATTGGCCATATGAGCTGGCCTAGATAGATGGAAAACGCGGTTAATTGACCCAGGTTTAATTGATGGTGAAGCACAAACCAAGCTCCTGCAGCAAAAGAGAGAAAATAAGAAAGAGTTACAACGATACCTATGGTAGGATCAAACAGTGCATCTATCTTGGCTACTGCTAAATTTTTGCGAATGACGTCTTTAGATAAATCTGCAAAAGCTTGTTTTTCTGAGTTTTCTTGGCCAAAAGCTTTGATAACACGCATTCCCGAGATGTTTTCTTGTACCTTATCGTTAATATCCGAAAAAGCAGCTTGTGCAAGCGTGAATCTCCTGTGCAAAATTTTACCATATAATTGCGTGGTTATGGCAATAATCGGCATAGGAAGGAGCGCGATCAACGTCAATTTCCAAGAAATTGTGATTGCCATTGTAGCAATGACCAGAATGCCTGTGGTGATGGAGTCGACAAGAGTAAGAATTCCATCCATAGCCGTACTTTCAACAGCTTGAATATCGTTTGTGGCATGAGCCATCAAATCTCCGATTCGGTGTTTGTGATAAAAACTAGGAGACATTTGGGTGAAATGTCGATAAAGTTGAAAGCGCAATTCTGTAGACAACTTGATGGCAGAACCAAAGAGTAAAATTCTCCAGAAATATCGCAAGATATACATGGCTAAAGCAATGGCTGCAATGTAAAAAATCCAATGCGTGAACTCTTGGGCTGTTAATTGATGATGTCGAATGCGATTGACCATTGCACCAACGATTTGAGGAGGGATGAGCCCCAGCAGAGACACTAACATCAGAAGTAGAATGCCACCAAGATAATGTCCTTTTCGTTCGCGAAAAAACCACATCAAATCAAGGAACACCCGCAAGCGGAATCTCTCCCTTCAACTAAGTTTAATCTTATCGGAAGAAGAATAAAAAAGCACCTGAATGTTCCTGGGGATTTTCATGAGACAGGTTATTTATCAAAAGTGCGGATGTCTCCTGGATCGAATCTCATAAAGCAACATTAAATTTGAGATGAGTGTGATTTAATATTCAATTAGGTATCAGGCCCCCTTACGCGCATCAACGAAAAATGTTTCTTTCATTTCATGCGCGTAAGACAAGAATTTAAGTCTTCATCAGCCTGCTCATAGCACCCAAATAGGAGGTTATGGTAAGAGTGGGGGTAAAATGATTGCTTTAGCCAGTTCTCTTTTTAGAGCAGGGGAGTGTTTTTATTGAGAAAATTGGAAGGATTGAAGAATCGATGTAGCCAGAGTCTGTTCAGATGATGGCAGAACTACATCAATATATGCATAACCGGATTGATTATTGGAAGCTATGATTTCACCCCAACCTTCGTTACTGGTTCCACTTGGTGAATAATTATAGGAAAGAGTATGTGCGTCTGCGCTTGTGGATACCACAGTGGCATTAGAGACAGGTATGACTTGTTTCAAGTTAGGCTGTCCATTGGCTCCCATATAGCAGCCGACACAAGCGGAGTAGGCTATCGTAATTTTTGAACTAGAATCGTTAGGATCTGTAAGCACCCATCCCGTTGTGTCACCCTGAGCATTCCCTTTCAGTGGATGACTTGTCCAACCAGTTGGGACCTGAACTTGAATGCCATAAGACTGTCCAGCTTGAAAAGCAGTCAAACTATTGGAATTATCCGCATTGGTATTGGTCGTATTTGTGGTATTGGAATTGCTATTGCTAGAATTCCCGGTTGTATTCGTCTGTGATGTATTAGCCGGGGTGCTGCCAGCGGCGGTATTGGCAACTACAGGACCACCGCCACCTCCGCCTGATGGCGTGCCGCAAGCAGATACGATAAAGCCAGTCAGGATGAGTGCTGCAGTCAGGGTCCATTTGTTCATGCTTTCAACTCCTCGCTGGATTTGAATCTATCATACACATTTTCAGCGGGAAGATGCTATCCATATATGTAAAAGAATAACTAATCGATACAAAATTTTAACTTTTGCATTCTTCTAAAGCTACTTGGTCTTGGAATACGGTAAATAGAATTGAAATAAAAAGGCTGCCTTGGAAGAGAGTGCTTATTATCCTTGGCAGTCTTCTCAAAGTTATTAGGCAAAATGATTGAGAAGATGAAGACGCACCCACTCTTTTGCGCATTCAGGACAAAGCGCTCTGCTCAAGGTGCTGGATTCATGGTGAGCACCACAGTTTTCGCAATGTTCCTCAGCGGATGTTGTCAGGGAAGTTAGTTCTTGAGTTTCCAAGGGAATCGCAACTCCTCTCCATCTGTTTTATAACAATCATACACACAGATACATTGTTTTGCAACAGATATGAAAGAATTTTTTGAAAATAAGGCGAGTGATCTGAGATTGTTTATCAGTTCGCAGTTTTATTGACTTGAACTAAGGTTAATCCATCGTGAAATGGCAGGGTAAATGCAGTGAGTTCTGGATGATGCGTTACATTTTCCAAAAATGTACGCATGGCTGAAGGTGCAGGAGACATATTGTTTGTGTCGAGTGTTCTTCCTGCTGATAAGACGTTATCAGCAATCCAAACAGTTCCATTGTGGGAGAGTTTGAGCATCCATTCCAAGTAAAGAGGATAAGCAGGCTTATCGGCATCCAGAAAAATCAGATCAAAAGTTCTACCTTCTTGAGTTAATTCGGCCAGTTTCTCTCTGGCATCACCTAATATAATGGTAAATCGTTCTTCAGAATATCCGAATTGGGTTAAATTTTCGTGTGCAAGCTCAGCAAAATCAGGATTTCTTTCAAGGCAAATCAAATGTCCATGTTCTAACATACCTTCTAACAGGCAAGATGCACTGTAGCCAGCCAATGTGCCAATTTCAAGTGCTGTTTTGATTTTGGCGATCCGACAGAGAAAACTTATAAAATATCCCCAATCTGGCTGGATGCAAATCGTTGGCCAGTTACGTTCTGCCAACTGATGTGTGATGAAATCATACCTTTTCTGTAATGTGAGAAATTCTTGGCTATAAAGGATAGAGAGTTTAGATATATTTTCCATAAGAAATTCAATCCTTTCTGTATGTGGTAGCTGTAAATTAAAACTGTTACAGTATGGTCAAGCTTAAGGATGGATATTTTACACTGAAATGTAGAGGGAACATGGTACAATAAAGCGATAAACTTTTTCAAGAATGTATTTATCATAGGAAATTGATAAATTGAAACTGCGTATAGAGGTGTATGAATGTGAGGCATTCTCGCCATTCAACGAAAAGAAAGTCAATGGTAAATAGTTCGCATCACGCTGAACGAGGCGAGAAAATCAAAAGGTCTCTGCCAATTCGCTTGGCGCGTGGTGCTATGTTTACTGTCGCCGCCTTAGCTTATTTGTTTGTATCAACGTCGTTGCTATTATTTCATGGTCCCTATCAATCATTGAAAAATTATTTCATTCAGTCATTGGATACGACGATGCATGGTTATTTATTAAAACCGCTCTCTCTTTGGACATTGCCAGAAAGCGAGATCGACAAATATAAACCTAATTTAGGGATTCGTGGCCCATCCGCGCTTCCAACGCTGGTCGATTACAGTAACGGGACCAATGGACATTCACCAACAAGCATCAAAATGGAGACCATTCATGAACCCACCTTCACTGCGTATGTGATGTTTATATCTCCACCTACTCGTGTGGAAGTAGCGGTGACGAAATATATAGGTGTTCGTGGTGAAACGGTGAGTGAATTTGTCAATGATACAGGGGCGATTGCAGGCATTAACGCAGGAGCTTTTCAGGATTCTCACCATTGGCGCGGTACAGGTGGAATTCCGCTTGGAATTACAATGCACAATGGACAACTAGTGCATAACGATCCGTCGCAATGGAATGACGACCCTACCATTGGCATCACGAATAAGGGTCAGTTGATTGTCGGCTCCTATACTGTGCAACAATTAAGGCAAATGGGTGTAACTCAGTCCGTTGCCTTTGGTCCTGTTCTCATCCAAAACGGGAAGCCGGTTTATGGAATCAATACTTGGGGTGTTGCGCCAAGAACAGCCATAGGGCAATTACGCAATGGCACAATGGTTTTTGTAGTCACAGATGGTCGGTTAGTGAATGGTGTCAATGATTTGGGAGCTTCTATAGCAGAGCTTCGTCAATTAATGTTGAATCTTGGTTGCATCAATGCAGCCAATCTGGATGGTGGTTCTTCTGCCACCATGGTATATAATGGAAAGCTAATCAATACTCCAACCGACGTGCTAGGTGAGCGCGCGGTGGCGACAGCATTTGTCGTCATGCCGAATTGAGGGTGCGCATATTGTTAAAAAAAACTTGGACGAAAATTGCTGCGTTTGTAGTCTTGGTGAGTGTTGTTCAGGTGGCTGCGTTTCATCATTATAATTCCATATTAGGACAAGCAAACTCGTTAACAAACCAGAGCGGGGATTCTAATCTTTTAGCTTCAAATCAACAAATACGTGCAGAAGTAGAAAAACTAAAGGCAAAATATCCGGTAGTTGATGTTTCTCCGGATGGTCAATACGTTGCTTATGCGGATACCTCAAATATTGTGCATGTGATGGACTTGACGACAGATAAGCAACTGATGCAATACAATGAAGGCAATTTGGTCACGTATCTGCTCTGGATTCGCAATGATACGCTGTTTGTCGGTCTCCAACAGTCACCAGGAGTAATCACACTCAATACCTTGGATATTTTGGAACCTAATTCACCGAATCGGCTGATTCACACATTTTATGTTTCACCAACGGCTAGCATTCGAAAAATTTCATACAGTTATCTGACCAACGATACGTACATTCTTATTGCTACAGATTCTTCCAGTGTGTTATATCACTATGATACAAATGGGAATATTAATCGTGTGCATTTAGGCGGGGTATTTGTCAAAAATGTGGCAGTGACATTGACGGGAGATATTTTGTATTATGAAGATTATTCAAATGGCACTTTCAATGTCATGTCGGACAATAATGGAACTATCCAGACTATTCAGCAAGGTGGCGCTCTCATTGATGTCGTGAATAATACTTTGTATTATGGCGTCATCAATAATCAAGGACTTGTCACGGCTGTCTATAAGTTGGTCAATGGACAGGGTGTACTGGTATCAACGCTGGCTCAACCAGAGTTAGCTGAAAAAATTTCTGTGAATTCAAATGGACAAATTACG
Organism: Alicyclobacillus sp. TC; assembly: GCF_016804365.1. Taxonomy (NCBI): domain Bacteria; kingdom Bacillati; phylum Bacillota; class Bacilli; order Caryophanales; family Alicyclobacillaceae; genus Alicyclobacillus; species Alicyclobacillus sp. TC. The sequence goes on from NZ_CP044434.1 coordinate 565,263, forward strand.
ATTCATCATCGATTGCCGTCCAATATTCTGCAACCAAGTTCCAATACATCTACGGATGCAGCGTCGGCTGGAGGTTAAATAGAAGGTTTGCAGGATTGGATAGTTGTATACAAAAAGATTTGAAAAGCCGGTTAGTGGCTGAAGGGCGATCTAGAGAAGGGGTGCTGTGTATGTCGCAGCGCGCTGTCGTTCGTCAGGGATTTACCAAAACCATCAAAAGATATATGCTTTTTCTCTTGGTAGGTGCGATGAACGCTGCAGTCGATTTGCTCGTATTTAATTTGTTTTTCTTCATTGTGCCTACAAGGGCTGTCTGGGCATTGGCACTTTATAATACTATGGCCGTACTGGCAGCTATTGCAAACAGCTATTATTGGAATAAAAGATGGACATTCCAGGCGGAGGCCACCGGATCGAAAAAAGAGAAAATGTTATTTCTTATCCAGGCTGGTATTAACCTGCTTATCAACGATTTAATTGTTTTTTGGATTTCTCGATATTTGGTTTTCAATAAATCTATACCTCTTTTTGCTTCTGGGAATGCAGCGAAAATTCTGGCAATGATGCTTTCTTCCTTTATTTCGTATTTGTTTATGCGTTATATGGTCTTTCGTCAACCCAAACGTTGTACAGGTTCGTAAGCGTTGAAGCCGGTATTGCTGGCTAAACTGGGTCATGAGGGGAATCAAACAGTCTATGCGCAAGATCCTTGTTGTTAGCCAAAGAACCATAGAGATGGAGAAGATGGCTACTTTTCTAGACAGCCAATCTTTTTCCCCAATTTATCCTAAAGATATTTTGGAAGATCCTATTGATCCGCCATTTGGCCATCATGGTATGGATGAAACGCATCATACGGAAATAGAAGAATGGGTTGGTCAAATTCATTGGGAAACGGGAATGGCTGTTTGGTATATGCAGTCGTCTTTAGAGTTCCAGCATTCAGTATCCAAAGCTTCTGAATGGCTACCGATTCATGCAGATTACGAGCAAGACTTATTAGAACGTTTGAACAATCCAGATTGGGAACTAAAGAAAATTTACCTGCATAATTGTGCTGTCAATGAATTGGGCTGTCCATTTGTTCGAGAGGATACTTTTGCAGTCCGAAATTGCCCGGCTGTTTCCGCAGACCATACGCAAAAATGGCCATTTCCTCAAACGGATTTTGTTATCACTATGGAAAACTCTCTGGTCGATCCGCTGCAGTACGCGTTTCAACAATTTCTATTAGAATCAGAAATGCTTGGCCAGGATGATTTCTAAATTCGATAAGACCTCAAGAAATAAGTGGGTTCGCAGTTAAAAAGGCCTCACTCTTCAATTTTAATTGAAGGAGAGGCTTTTTTAGGGTGACTATGGGTGATGATAGTTTTATTCGTGCAAAAGGCCGTTTATGATAGAAACTGTTGTTGCCATTCTAGAGTACGTTTCAAACCTTCTTGCAAAGAAATGTTAGGTCTCCAATCCAGTTTTTCAGCAGCTTTCCTAATATCCAATACACTTCTCTTGACATCACCTTTTCGTTCTCCTGCTCGATTTAGAGGTATACTTCTCTTTTCAAGCAGGTCAGCAATCAGTTGATAGACCGCAGATGTGCTGATTTCTGTACCCGATCCGATATTAAAAGCTTCATTGTCGCCGTGAGTTAAGGCTTGTAAGTTTGCCCGGCAGACATCGGATACATATACGTAATCTCGCGTAGTGCCATCGGGCTGATCCGCATAAGCATAAAGTGTACAAGGCTGATCAGCCAGCAGGCGGGTTATAAAAATAGGAATAACTCCTGATTCTCCGTCTGGAACTTGGCGTGGGCCGTAGACATTTGCATACCGCAGTACGGTGTATTTTAATCCATAAGTCACGGCATAAAAATGCAGATATTGCTCACCTAGATATTTGTGTATGGCATACGGTGAAATCATGCGTGGTACATAAGTCTCATCCGTAGGAATGATGGGAGCATCGCCAGCCAGCGCGCCACCAGATGATGCAAAAATGACTTTACGTACACCGTGTCGAACACTGGATTCCAATAAATTCAAAAAACCTTCCGCATTCTGGTGTAAATCATAGAGAGGATTTTCAACAGAAGCGGGAACAGATTTCTGGGCCGCATGATGATTCACAATATCTGGTTTTTCGATCTTTATGATGGTATCCATATCTTTTGATTCTATGCTGACAGGATAAAATGTCACACCATCTGGGATATTGCTGAGTGATCCTGTACTCAGGTTATCCAGAATGACTACTTTATGTCCGGCTGCTATATAGGTGTCCACCACATTAGAACCAATAAAACCAGCGCCGCCAGTGACTAGAATTTTCAAGGGAACAGATCAGCTCCTTATTCGTTACTCCTCATTTTCCACATAGATCATTTTGACAGTCATTCCGCCATCTATAACAAGATTTGTTCCTGTGATGAAACCAGATTCATTGGAACAAAGAAACTGACAGGCTTTTGCAATGTCTTGCGGTCTTCCTACGCGTCCAACTGGATGTTGAGCACAATCTGCCTCAGAATGTATGGGGACTTGTCTGTTTTCACTATCCTGCCAATCGCTCACCTCAATCCATCCTGGAGAGACAGCGTTGACGCGAATTTTCGGACCGAGTGATACGGCCATTGCGTGTGTCAGAGCAAGTATCCCACCTTTTGAAGCGGAATACGGAAACGTATTGGCCTCAGACATTAAAGCGCGAGTAGAGGCCATGTTAACTACAGCAGGAGCTTTGGCTTTCTCAAGCAATGGCAAGGCATACTTGACGCATAAAAAAGGCGCTCGTAAATTGACAGCAATCACATCGTCAAAATGTTCTACGGGCATATCAGCTAAAGGCAGTCTGGGTGACATAATGCCAGCGTTATTAATCAACGCGTCTAATTTCGGGGCAATTTTCGCTGCCTGCTTCATAGCAGAGACAATGTGCTGCTCATTGCGCAAATCTGCTAATAAAGAGGAGCTGGCGTAGCCTAAATCTTGCATGCGTCTCATTTGTTCAGTTAAAGCCTGTTCGTGATGGTCTAGTAAAAAAACATGCCAGCCGCTTTGTCCAAAAGCTTCACTGACAGCCCGCCCGATTCCGCGTGCTGCTCCAGTCACCAGGACGTATTTCTGAGATTCTGTGTTCATCCCATCCACGCCTTAAATAGATTGGTGGTAGGGCCTATAGGATAAGCAATGTATAGTAAAATAAATACGGTCAAACCAGTGGCTGCTGTGATAAACCAAATAACCACAGTCCATGGTCCGACTTTTCGGTGTTTGGCAAAGTTCATCCGAAACGCGAAGACGAGCGTTACAATGCCGAAAATAGCTGCAACAGTTGCCAAAATCGAGTGCGTTTGGAGAAAAGCGTAATAAAAATTGGCCATCGACTTTGGACCGCCAAAAGCTGTATCGCCAATAAAAATGGTTTTTAGTACATAGGTGATGAAAAAAAGCGCAGCAAACGTAGAGCCGGTAAGCATCAATCGCTTGTGGAGCAACTGTCTTCCCTGACGGATTTGATACCACCCAATACCAAACAACGCAGCACTAATCAGAATGCAGGCTTCGTTGAAATAGGCTAAAAATAGCCCCATGATTGACACCCCTTTCTATCAAACTGCATTGTAACATTAGCACGGTGGGGAAAAAAGCTACGCCTATACCACAAATCGTAGCAATGTGTGAAACTCTGTCTAGACCATCAGAAGAGCATAGATGATGTGGTTGTGCAGTCGAGAGGAATAAGCGAAAATTTATTTAAATTGAACAGGGAGATGATGCAATCTTTTGGTTTGAAAAGATGGATTACCCTGAGGAGGTTTTTCAATGTCCTATCTATTGCCGATTGTCCTCATTTTACAAATTATCCTGATGATTTGGTTGTTTAGAAAGCAAAACAGAGAACGAAATCCGGAATGGTTGGAGTCATTGACCCGTCTCAATCATGACTTGGACGCTATGAAAGAGAGTTTTTCTGTTGAAAGAGAAAAAATCCTTAATGGACAACATCAGGAGTTTCGAGAGATGCGTGCGGAATTAGGTCAACAATTGGAACGTTTGCAGCGTCAAAGCGGTGAGCAGCTTCAGCAACAGTTCCAGACTTTTGGTCAACAGCAAAAAAATTTGTTTGACGCCTTTTCTAATCAACTTTCACAGTTGACGACGATGAATGAGCAAAAATTGGAACGTGTCAGAGATATTGTGGAAAAACAACTTCATAAAATACAGGAAGATAATGCACTTCAATTGGAAAAAATGCGCCAAACAGTAGATGAAAAGCTCAATGCTACGCTTGAACAACGTTTGACAGAATCCTTTAAGCTGGTCAGCGAACGTTTAGAAGCTGTCCATAAAGGTTTGGGCGAGATGCAGACATTAGCCAGTAATGTAGGAGATTTAAAGCGAGTGCTTGGCAACGTCAAAACCAGAGGTACATTTGGAGAAATTCAATTAGAAATGCTTCTTGAGCAAATATTATCACCCGAACAGTATGAGAAAAATGTCTCAGTGCGCAAAGGTTCTGCCGATCGCGTTGAGTTTGCCATAAAATTGCCAGGTCGTGATCGTCAAGATGAAGCCGTATGGTTGCCAATTGATTGTAAATTTCCATTGGAAGACTATCAAAGGATGTTAGATGCGGAAGACAGAGGGGACTTGGAATTCATGCAGGAAACTGCCAAGTCTCTGCTGTCAAGAATTCGTCAAGAGGCAAAATCGATATCCGACAAATATCTTGACCCACCTCATACGACAGATTTTGCTATTCTGTATCTGCCCATTGAAGGCTTGTTTGCTGAAGTATTGCGTCAACCAGGCATGCTGGAAAAATTGCAACAAGAATTTCGGGTGATTGTCTCAGGGCCCACCACCATCACTGCTTTGTTAAACAGTTTGCAAATGGGATTTCGTACACTGGCTATTCAAAAGAGATCGAGCGAAGTGTGGGAGTTACTGGGGGCCATTAAGACACAGTTTGGTACATTTGGGGACTTGCTCCAAAAAACTCAGAAAAAATTACAAGAAGCAAGTAATGTGATAGAACGAGCTTCTCGAAGTTCGCGCGGCATTGAACGTAAATTAAGACAAGTGGAAGCATTGCCGAATAGCCAAGCGTCTTTATTGTTGCCTGAATTGGGAACCGAAGAAGAATGGGAAGAACTTGATCAATAATCTAGACCTCAGACGTACTTAGATAAAAGACAAAGAAGTTTTCTTTTCATTCGACTTCGAATTGGGGAGTGGCAATTGTCAGTGCCTCTTTGTTTGAGGATGGCGTAAAATGACAACAGACGATAGGTGGCTGGACTAGGGGGTAGGAGTATGAACGATGACTTCTTGACCAGAACTATAGTCTGGGCCATGATATCATTTTTGCTTCTGGAAGCTCTCTTGCCGGAAGGGTACAACAATATCGCTTTTCTATTTCTTATTTTGCAATCTACGCTTATCTACGTCCTTGGTATTGCTAGACAAAAGAAAATTGATTTTACGGCTACAAGCGCCAGACTTTTCATTACTTATATTGCGCTTGCTGCTTTAATCGTCAATACGAAAGATGAAAAGTAATGGATTGTAGATTAAAAAAAGTCGCCTGATTCTCTCAATTTAAACAAGGAATCTGCGACTTTATTTTTTATGTTTAAAAAACGGATTATCACATTCTAGGCAACCTGGTCGGAATGACAGGACTCGAACCTGCGGCCTCACGGTCCCGAACCGTGCGCTCTACCACCTGAGCTACATTCCGAAAATAAAGACCTCTATTTGAACAAAAGCTACTATAGCACGCTTCCTCTTGGAGCGTCAACTCTCTAAAAAGCCTTTATATGTTCGGTCATTTGTTCGCATCCATGAGTTGAGGACTGATATAATAGAAATCATCCTCCAAGGGAAGTTAGGTGCTTGATGTTTATGCATAAAATGGGAATTGGCAGCGAGCGTATTCTCGACGGACTGAATCCCGCTCAATTAGAAGCTGTACAAGCTACAGAGGGACCACTTTTGATTCTCGCTGGTGCAGGCAGCGGAAAAACAAGCGTACTCACTCGCAGGATAGCTTATCTGCTGGGGCATTGTCGAGTTTCGCCTTGGAATGTGCTTGCCATTACTTTTACCAATAAAGCTGCACGCGAAATGCGTGAGCGTATTGAACAATGGGTTGGACTGGCTGGACAAGATGTCATGGCCAGCACATTCCATTCTTTCTGTGCAAAAATTTTACGCCGCGATATTGACCAGATGGGATACAGTACGCGGTTTACCGTACTTGACAGTTCGGATCAGATTGCCATTGTACGTAAAATTCTGCGCGATTACCAAATAGATAGCAAGAGATTTGACCCGCGTGCGGTGCTGGGAGGCATTAGTCAGCATAAAAATGCATTGGTGAATCCCCAAAAGGCTAAAGATGGAGCACGTGATTTGTTTAGCCGAATAGTAGCAGACACCTACATCGAATATGAGCGCAGATTGAAACTGAACGAAGCGCTTGATTTTGACGATCTCATTATGAAAACAGTTGAACTTTTTCGCGCAGTTCCCGAGGTTCGGTCGGCATACAGTCAAAAATATCGTTACATTCATGTGGATGAATATCAGGATACCAATCATGCTCAATATATCTTGATCCGCCTACTTGCAGATGAGCATCGAAATCTTTGCGCCGTAGGGGATTCCGATCAATCTATTTATGGTTGGCGTGGTGCGGATATTCGTAATATTTTGCAGTTTGAAAAAGACTTCCCGGAAGCCAAGGTGATTCGTTTAGAACAAAATTACCGTTCAACGCAAACCATCCTGGATATTGCCAATCATGTAATTCGAAATAATCGCGATCGTCAAGAGAAGACGCTGTGGACGGATGGTGAAAAAGGTGAGGCTGCTCAACTTTTGGAATGCCGTGATGAGCGTGTTGAAGCTGCCTGGATCTCTCAAGAGTTGGTGAAATGGGTCGAAGCGGGAGGACAATACACGGATGCTGCTGTGCTGTATCGTACAAACGCTCAATCGCGTGTGATTGAGGAAACCTTTTTGCAACGAGGTATACCCTACCGCATCTATGGCGGTGTGCGTTTTTACGAACGAAAAGAAATTCGTGATTTGATTGCTTATTTAAGACTTATTGACAATCCTGCGGACGACGCTTCATTTTTGCGCATCGTCAATGTGCCAAAACGCGGAATTGGTGACACATCGCTAGGCAGATTAGCAGAATATGCAAATGCACATCAAATGCCCTTGTTGGCGGCCTGTGAACATCTCGAGGCTGCTGGTTTAAGCGGCAAAGCTAAAATGGGTTTAACCTCCTTTGCGGAGTGGATGGAAGAATGTCATGAACAGCAGAAAAAATTGTCGGTTACAGAAATCACTCGTCTGATCATTGAGCAGACAAAATACGTGGAGATGCTGCAGACAGAACATTCTTTAGAAGCAGAGAGTCGCATAGAAAACCTCGAAGAATTTCTCTCGCTGACGAAGGAGTTTGATGAAAATTGGCCAGGATTGGAACCTGTAGAAAGGCTGAGTCAATTTCTTACTGATGTCTCCCTGGTGGCTGATACAGACATGGATAATGGTCGCCCTTCGCCTGAATCGGCGCAAGGTGTCACGCTCATGACACTGCATAGTGCCAAAGGACTGGAATTTCCCATCGTTTTTTTAATCGGTATGGAAGAAGGTATTTTTCCGCATAGCCGCTCTTTCAATAGTGAAGAGGAACTGGAAGAAGAACGTCGACTTTGCTACGTGGGAGTTACCCGCGCCCGCAAACGACTTTATTTGAGTACATGCGCTACACGAATGATTTTTGGTGATGTGCACAGTTATACACCATCTCGGTTTCTCAAAGAAATGCCGGTTCATTGTTTGCAGCGAATTTCTCCTGGACAGCCTTCAGAGAAACGCGAGTTGTGGCGTCCTCGTTCAAGCGGCTTGCTACAACAGATACCTTCCTCTTTCGGAGCGGATTTGTCTGTCGAATATCATGTTGGAGATCGCGTTTTGCATCGGAAATGGGGACAAGGTGTGATTCTTTCCACCAGTGGCAGTGGAGAGGATATGGAAATGACAGTTCATTTTCCAGCACCGATTGGTGAGCGAAAACTTGCGGCTCGTTTTGCGCCCATTCGCAAGAGTGAATAGGTTGGCAAGATCTATTTATGAAGTGGGAATTCATCATAATGTGGCAAGGATACTCCCACTGCATAAAGTGGGGGAGGAATTGCCACGAACTTTTCCTCTTTAAGCATCACTAAAACAACGATACACTAATTTTAGTGAAAGGTGGTGAGAGCGTGGAACTTGTGCTCACGGCAAAAGTGAAAATTGTACCGACTGAGGAACAACACACGATGTTACAACAAACATTACAGGCCTATCGCGAAGGTTGCAATTATTTGTCGGGTGTGATTTACACCACAAAAAATCTCATACAAGCCCGTCTACATACCACCACGTATCGCTATCTGCGAGAAACGTTCGGTTTGCGTTCGCAAATGGCCCAGTCCGTCATAAAGACCGTCATCGCCCGATACAAAAGCATGATGGAAAACGGTCACGACTGGAAGAAAGTCGGATTCAAAAAGCCAGAACTGGATTTAGTCTGGAATCGTGACTATTCGCTGGGACACGGTGTGTTTTCAGTCAACACCTTAGCAGGCAGAGTCAAAGTGCCGTTCGTAACGAAAGGCATGGAACATTACTTTGATGGAACGTGGAAGTTTGGTACGGCCAAAGTGGTCTATAAACACGGGAAGTTCTTTTTGCATATCCCCATGACCAAACATATCGAAGAGACAGAATGGGAACATATCAACGAGATTGTTGGCGTGGATATGGGAATGAATTTTCTTGTCACGACTTACGATTCGCATGGCAAAGTCTGGTTTGTCAAAGGTCGCCATGTGAAAGACAAGCGTGCGCACTACAAACAATTAAGAAGGCACTTGCAACAACGTCAAACGGCATCAGCCAGGCGGCGACTCAAGAAGATCGGACAACGAGAAACCCGTTGGATGACCGATGTGAATCATCAGGTCAGTAAGGCACTCGTAGAACGGTATGGAGCCAACGCCTTGTATGTTTTGGAAGACTTAACGGGCGTTCGTGAAGCGACAGAAAAAGTACGCAAACGGCATCGCTACGAATCGGTATCGTGGGCGTATGATCAGCTTCGGCAGATGATCGAATATAAAGCCATTAAATTGCAATCGAAAGTGATTGCTGTCGATCCCCGCTATACGTCCCAAACTTGCCCAAAGTGTGGGCATATCGAAAAAGCGAACCGCGATAAAAAACACCATCGTTTTACGTGTAAAAACTGCCATTATCGGTCCAATGATGATCGGATAGGTGGCATGAATCTGCACCGAAAGGGAATTGAGTACCTGGTTGCAGTGACCACATCGGCATAGCCTGTGTGGCCGGGGTGTTGTCAGCCACCCCACGATGTATCCCCAAGTTAAAGAAGGAGACCGAGGTCGCTTGCACTTCTGGGGAGATACAAGCCCCCACCTCTTAGGTGGTGGGTAGTTGACGAGGACAAGCTAGTCGTTTAGGAAGGGGAAAGCAGGATTGGACGCTGAGCAAGCAAAGGCGCGCATGAAACAGCTAATAGAAGAAATTGAAGAACATAATCGTCTTTATTATGAAGAAGATGCACCACGCATCAGTGATGCTGAATGGGATAAGATGATGCGTGAATTACAAGATTTGGAACGCCGTTATCCGGAATGGGCTGATCCCAATTCACCTACGCAACGAGTGGGCGGTTCGCCTCGCCAGTCATTGGTGAAGGTTGTTCACCAGTTACCCATGCTGTCTTTGGCCAATGCGTATTCTCCAGAAGAGTTACGAGAGTTTGATCAGCGTGTGAGAGATGTGGTGGGTGATTCAGTACAATATGTTTGTGAACTGAAAATTGATGGTTTAGCTGTGTCCCTGCGTTACGAAGAAGGGAAACTTGCGCTTGGAGCAACGCGGGGAGACGGAGAGACTGGCGAAGATATCACGGCCAATTTGCGAACCATTCGCAGCCTGCCTTTGCAATTAAAAGAACCGTTGACGCTTGAAGTGCGCGGTGAAGCTTATATGCCAAAACAAACATTTTTACGACTAAATGAGGAACGTGAAGCACAGGGATTGCCCCTTTTTGCGAATCCTCGCAACGCCGCAGCCGGTTCATTGCGCCAACTTGATCCAGCTATTGCGGCCAAACGAGGTTTATCTTTGATTGTCTACCAGGTTGCTTATATTGAAGGAAGAGATTTGTCTACACATTCGCAAGCGCTCGATTTTGCGCGTTCCCTTGGTTTGCCAGCGGTCGGAGAGAGACGCGGCGGTATGAGTATTGATGAAGTCATCCAATATATTCAGGATTGGTCGGAAAAACGTCATACGTTGCCTTACGCTACAGACGGCATGGTTGTAAAAGTGGACAATTTTGCTCAACAGCAAGTACTTGGGTTTACAGCTAAGAGTCCACGCTGGGCCATCGCTTATAAATATCAAGCAGAACAGGCGGAAACTCAGTTACAGGAGATTGTTTTGCATGTTGGACGGACAGGTGTGGTGACACCTACAGCTGTTTTTCATCCGGTACAGTTGGCAGGAACCACAGTTACGCGTGCCTCTTTACATAATGAAGATATTATTCACGCACGCGATATTCGTGTCGGTGATTGGATTATTGTGCAAAAGGCTGGAGACATTATACCCGAGGTGGTACAGTCCTTGCCCAATCGGCGTACAGGCAAGGAAAAGTCGTTTGAGATGCCTGCCGCTTGCCCGGAATGTGGGGAAAATCTGCATAAGTTTGCTGGAGAAGTTGCTTGGCGTTGTGTCAATCCTAATTGCCCAGCGTTGTTGCGCGAAGGGTTGATTCATTTCGCTTCTCGGGACGCCATGAATATTGAAGGATTGGGAGAAACGTGGGTTGGAATTCTGGTTCAGAAAAATTTGCTACGCAGTTTGCCAGATATCTATCGGTTGCAACGAGATGCTTTATTGACTCTGGAACGAATGGGGGAAAAATCAGCAGAGAAACTTCTTGCAGCTATTGAACGAAGCAAGAACAATGAACTGTATCGTTTCATATTTGGACTCGGTATTCGCATGGTGGGTGAAAAAGCTGCCAAAACGCTAGCCCGGTCCTTTGGCAGTCTGGATGCCCTGAAAAATGCATCGTATGAAGAACTGCTTTCACTTCGCGATATTGGTCCCAAAATGGCAGAAAGTATTTACCAATACTTTCATGAAGCTGCGATATTGCACATGCTGGACGATTTTCAAAAACTTGGCGTTTGGCCAACTGAGAATCATATTGTTACGGAGCAAGAGCAGAAAACACCCTATTCTGACAAAGTGGTTGTATTGACAGGAACGCTTCAATCGTACGATCGCGCTGAGGCTACTCGTCTGATCGAGCAGTTAGGCGGTCGTGTAACAAGCAGTGTGAGCAGCAAAACAGATATTTTAATTGCTGGGAATGAAGCTGGTTCAAAATTGAAGAAGGCGGAAGACATTCGTGCTTCCGGGAAACAACCGCATCTGCTCATTTTGAATGAAGAACAATTTTTGGAATCGATTGCCCCGTATATCCCCCAAACAAATGTAAGGCGCACCTGACTGCTTTTGTGTAGTCAGGGCGCTTTTGCAAACATCCATGAATCTCAGATGTACGAAAAATGAATGCTTATTGATGTTCTTTGGAACGTAGAAATTCTGGTACACTCAATGTTTCTGACGTCCGTGTGTGAAAAATCGCAACTCTGCTCGAATACCGACCGATTGCAAAAGCAACCGGAATAGCAATGACGCATGCTGCGATGATTTCGTGAGTGGTCATGGATACGGCCATCTCCTCTTCCATAGAATTTAGCGGCGACAGGTTTTCCGCCTCTTCTCCAACGTATGCTCATGCTTTTCTGTGCATGTCTCTTTCTATGAAATTTCAAGAAAGAGATGATATCTTGTCTGTTGCTCAAGGTCTGGTATAATGAGGGCCGTGTAAGATGGTTTGCTTCTTTATCCAATAGAACATCAGAATGAGGAAAGCATTCTAAATATTGTAATATGCATCAATGTAGACATAAACCATAATACGATGTGGAAGGGTAAAAAAGACACTCAGGTTGGGCGATAGGAGGTCCCCTGAATCACATGCATCCCGTTTGGTATTATCTCGTGAGCTTTCTTTTATCCTTAGGAATTGTTTATGCTACGGTGCCATTTATTCGAAAATTTGCTGTTCATCTTGGCTTTGTAGATCAACCTAATGGAAGGAAAATTCATAAAGAGCCTATTCCTTTACTCGGCGGACTCTCTATCTATTGTGGGTTTCTTGTCACTGCGGCTTGGATGGGGAAGGCGGGCAGTACCTTTTGGGGAATTGCCATTGGGGGTTTCTTGATTTTTTCTATCGGCGTCTTGGATGATTTTTATAAAACAAGAGGTAAAGATTTTAAAGCTTTACCTAAGTTTTTGATGCAAATTGCTGCTGCTGTAGTACTTGTTCTTTACCAAATTCGCATTACAGGTATTTCTTTGCCATTTCAACACCGATATGACACTTTCCCGCTTTGGGTTTCAGTTTTGGCCACGGTGCTATGGGTAGTTGCGATTACAAACATGATGAATTTTCTTGATGGTGTGGATGGGCTGGCGGCTGGTATTGCAGCAATTTCAGCAATGACGTTGTTTTTTGTCGCATTGCTCAAAGGTCAGCCGGTAATGGCTGTGTTCTCCATTGCCTTGATGGGTAGCGCTATCGGGTTTCTTCGCCACAATTTTTATCCGGCGCGTATTTTCATGGGTGATGCAGGTGCAACATTTCTTGGGTTTGTTTTGGCGGCCATTGCCGTAGATGGGGCATTTAAAAGCGCTACAGCTGTTTCCTTGGTTGTACCTGTTTTGGCGCTTGGCGTGCCTATTATGGATACGGTCTGGGTTCTTTTTCGGCGTGTCAGGGAAAATCGGCCACTTCATATTGCTGATAAAGGGCACACTTTTCACGTTTTGATGAAATCAGGGTTAAGCCAAATTCAAACAGTTACTTTTCTTTATTTACTCGGTATATGCTTTTCACTTGCTTCTATTGTTGTGCAGTTAGCAACCCGCTGATAATTAACTTCGTATCTCCTTCTGTAGCTATGCTATAATGCATGACATTGAATTGTGTGTCCCTTCTAGGGGCAATTTTTTGACATGGCAAGACAGGAGGATGAAATTCTTGCAAATTACTGCAGATACAGTGCGCCATGTGGCTAAATTGGCACGGCTCGCAGTCTCCGAAACAGAAGTGGAGCGACTTACTCCAGAATTAAACGACATACTGCACTATGCGGAACAACTTCAACAACTTAATCTTGATGACGTGGTAGCCACCAGTCATTCATTTCAATTAGTAAACGCTTTGCGCGCAGACGCGGTACGCCCCTCTTTGCCAAGAGAAGAAGCGCTCAAAAATGCACCAGATTCGGAACAAGGTCAGGTCCGCGTGCCTGCAGTGCTGGAGGGGTAATCAGTTATGCAAACAGTAAAAGAAATCATTCGTTCTTTGCAATCTGGAGAAAGTAAGCCTTCTGAATGGGTAGAATTATCCATTCAGCAAATCGAACGTGCTGAGTCCAGTATTCAATCTTTTCTGTCAGTGCAACCGGAAATGGCCATACAGCAAGCCAAAAAATTGGACGAGTCACAGCCGTCTGGCTCGCTTTACGGTGTACCCTACGCTTTGAAAGATAATATATGTACAGAAGGCTTACGCACAACAGCAGCTAGTCGTATCCTTGAAAACTATATTCCGCCGTACAGCGCCACAGTTGCAGAAAAATTACAGAATGAAAATGCGGTGTTGGTTGGAAAGACAAACCTTGATGAGTTTGCCATGGGTTCTTCTACCGAGAATTCAGCTTTTCAAAAAACACATAATCCTCATCGCCTAGGTTTTGTTCCCGGAGGGTCGAGCGGAGGTTCGGCGGCAGCTGTAGCTGCAAACATGGTTCCGTTCGCATTGGGTTCGGATACGGGTGGCTCGATTCGTCAACCAGCCGCTTTTTGTGGAGTCGTGGGACTCAAACCTACATACGGACGTGTCTCTAGGTTTGGACTTATCGCTTTCGCGTCTTCACTGGACCAAATTGGTCCCTTTACACAAACGGTTGAGGATGCTGCACTCGTGCTAGAAGCCATTTCAGGTTACGATCCGCATGACTCGACGTCGGCCAAACATGAGACAGAACGTTTTAGCCAAGCTCTGACTGGAGATATAAAAGGTATGCGGGTCGGAGTTTTGCCGCAGGATGCCTTACATGGTCTGGACAATGGTGTAGCAGATGCTTTGCAAAACGCCATTCGCACGTTATCTTCTGCGGGTGCAGAAATTGTGGAAATTGACTTACCTCACCAATCATATGCTGTAGCAACCTACTATTTAATTGCGCCTGCAGAAGCTTCTTCAAATTTGGCCCGATACGACGGTGTTCGTTATGGACGACGTGCAAGTGGAGAAACGCTTCTTGAAATGTATGAAAAGACGCGTAGCGAAGGTTTTGGCCTGGAAGTCAAAAGGCGCATTATGATTGGTACATATGCCCTGTCCAGTGGATATTACGATGCTTTTTATAAACGGGCACAAAAAATGCGTACATTAATTCGTCAAGATTATGAAAAAGCTTTCGCAAAATGCGACGTTATTCTTACCCCAACGACGCCAACAACAGCTTTTCGTATGGGTGAAAAATTGGAAAGTCCATTGCAGATGTATTTAAACGACATATTCACTATTCCAGCCAACTTGGCGGGACTTCCGGGTATCAGTGTTCCATGTGGGAAAGTAGACGGATTGCCAGTGGGCATGCAATTGGTAGGACGAGCCTTCGATGAAGCGACGTTGTTGCGTGTTGCGCATGCTTATGAACAATTGCGCGGCTTCAGCGTGCAACTGGCTGCGGAGGAGGTTGGACAATGAACTACGAAACGGTCATTGGTTTAGAAGTTCACGTTGAATTAAAAACAGCAACCAAGATTTTTTGTGGTTGTAAGAATGAGTCAGGCAGCGAACCCAATACCCATGTGTGCCCAGTATGTTTAGGGCATCCTGGTACCTTGCCTGTCCTTAATGAGCAAGCTGTCAATCTTGCCTTGCGCGCTGCATTGGCTTTAAATTGTCAGATCAATCAAGAAAGCAAGTTTGACCGCAAAAATTATTTTTACCCAGATCTGCCGAAAGGTTATCAAATATCCCAATACGATAAGCCCGTTGGTGAACACGGTTATCTTGAAATCGAGATCGAAGGTAAAACGAAACGAATTGGTATCACGCGTCTCCATCTTGAAGAAGATGCCGGAAAATCTATGCACGCTGCCGATGGTTCGCATACGTTGGTTGATTACAATCGAACGGGCGTACCGTTGATAGAAATTGTTTCCGAGCCAGATATCCGTTCGCCAGAAGAAGCGCGTCTCTATCTGGAAGCTCTTAAGTCCATTATGCAATATTGCGACGTGTCTGATTGTCGTATGGAAGAAGGTTCGCTGCGCTGTGATGCGAATATTTCTTTGCGTCCTCTGGGAAGTGAAAAATTTGGCAACAAAGCAGAATTGAAGAATATGAACTCTTTCCGTAATGTGCAGCGCGGTCTTGAATATGAGGAAAAACGTCAGCGCGAGCTACTCGAATCAGGCCAGACAGTTGTTCAGGAGACACGCCGGTTCGATGAAGCCACTCAAACGACGGTATCCATGCGTTCTAAAGAAGAAGCGCATGACTATCGTTATTTTCCTGAGCCCGATCTCGCTTTACTCCACATGGATGATGCTTGGTTGGAAAGGGTTCGCCGGGAGATCCCGGAACTTCCGCATGTCAAGGCCCGCCGTTATGTAGAGTCATTTGGCCTGCCTGCCTACGATGCGGGTGTTTTAACAGCGGAACGGGCAGTAGCAGAATATTTTGAGGCAGTAGTCGCTGCCGGCGCTCAAGCAAAGACTGCCAGCAACTGGGTCATGGGAGATTTGTTGGGCGCGCTCAACGCTGCGGGTAAGTCGATTGCGGATTCTAAGGTGACTGCGAATCAATTGGCCCAGCTGATTGAACAAATTGAATCTGGGAAAATATCGATAAAGCAGGGCAGAGAAGTTTTCCGTGAGATGTTTGAGACAGGGGTAGATGCGGCTGTTATTATTCAGCAGCGAGGGTATGAACAAATTAGCGACGAAAGTGCGTTGAGTGGAATTTTGGATGAAATTATTTCTAAAAATCCCAAGTCAGTCGAGGACTATCTAAACGGAAAAGAGAAAGCTCTCGGTGCACTTGTTGGACAAACCATGAAAGCTACGAAAGGACAAGCTAATCCTGGTGTAGTGAACAAGCTTTTGCTCGAGAAAATATCGGCTTTGAAGGCAGGAAACAACTAAAGTCAAGTCTCCTATGGAGACTTCTTTGCAACCCGCTAAGCGAGGAGGAAACATTGCGGTGCCTAAATCTGAACTTCTATCATGCGTTGGTCAGCAGGTAACGCTCTCTCCTATACGTATCAATGATGATGGGGAAGGTGTGGCTACGCTCGAGGGAGTAACGATTTTTGTTCCGCATCTCTTGCCTGGCGAAGTGGCGAATGTACGAGTTCAGTCTGCTGGGCGTTCTTTTTTACGTGGTGAAATGATAGAGCGACTGGGGGCGGAATCAAAGGATCGAGTGCATCCCCCGTGTTCAGTATTTGGACAATGCGGGGGATGTCAATTACAACACCTGAGTTATCGTGGCCAACTCTTACATAAACAAAAAGTGGTAGAGCATCATTTGCGTCGCTCATTACGAGGGTTACCGGCAATTGAGAATTTGCAGGTACAACCAACTATCGCGTCGCCATCTCCGTATGGATATCGCAATCATGTACAGATTCCTGTTCGATATGACGGGCAGAAGGATAAACTTCTTTTTGGATTTTACGCTCCTTCGAGCCATGAGTTAGTCCCAACTGAGGATTGCTGGCTTATCTCACCTCGTTTGATGTTGCTTTGGCAAGCGGTGAGAAAGGGAATGGAGACGTGGCCCAAAGAGCTTAAAGCGGCTATTCATCATTTACATCTCCGTGAAGCAGTGGCGACTGGTCAGCAGATGATTATCTGGGCTGTGCAGGCAGAATACGAAAAAGTGGTTGAGCACATCCAAAAATTCTACCAAAATTTAGAAAGTTCGCTGCGCAAACTATTGACGGTAGGTATAAACAGAACCTCTCATGAAACGGATCGACCCAATAGCCGTCGAGCAGATATTCTTGCAGGTTCTTCATGGATTGAAGAAGAATTGCTGGGTGTGCGTTTTCGTTTGTCCGCGGAATCTTTCTTTCAAGTCAATTCAGCTCAAGCCGAGCAATTATACAGACATGTCATTGACAGATTGCAGAAACATTCTGCCACTCGTTTACTGGATGCGTACTCTGGTACGGGAACTCTATCGCTTCTGCTTTCACCTTATGCTAAGACTGTGGTTGGTGTAGAATCTGTCCGCGCAAGTGTTGAGAATGCCAGGCAAAACGCTGAAATTAATCATATTTTTAATGTCCAGTTTATTGAGGATACTGTAGAGCATTGGCTACCTCGACAAATTTCTGACAATGACTCGTTTGATACCATTTTGGTAGATCCGCCTCGCAAAGGTCTGCATTCTGAAGTGATATCCGCTATATTAAAAGCAAATCCGCAAACATTTTTGTATGTCTCCTGCAATCCGGTCACACTTGCTCGCGATTTGCGGCCATTTGCTGAAAATGGTTATCAAATTACATCCGTTCAGCCGTTTGATATGTTTCCGCAAACTTCCCATGTGGAGTGCGTAGTGACGCTTGTGAGAAAAGTGTAGCTCCATAACAATCCTCTGCAATCTCGAATAATCATCTGCTCCAGAACAAACAAAGACCTGATTCAAGCGGGAAAAGAGCGTGAGGCAAAACGGAGAAATCCTTGCCCTACAAGCCCTTTTCCCGTCATTTTGTCAGGACGTCACAGTCTATCATTCATCTCTTCCTCCTCCAAGAATTTTGCAACGCGCTCTTTAATGGCATCCCGCACTTCATGAAACTTCGCGGTAATTTCCTCTTCAGACCCCGTCGTTTTCGCAGGGTCTTCAAATCCCCAGTGCAAGCGATGGACATGTGCTGGAGTGACGGGACATTTATCATTGGCATCGCCGCAAAGCGTGATTACATAGTCGGCTTTGTTTAGAATCTCAGGGTCAATCAAATCGGACGTGTGATGGGAGATGTCCACACCTGCATCCTTCATCGCAGAGACGGCTCTTGGATTGAGACCGTGTGTTTCAATTCCTGCACTATGAACTTCAATTTTGTCCTTACCAAAATGTCTTGCCCATCCTTCTGCCATTTGACTGCGGCATGAGTTGCCCGTACACAAAAAATAAATGAGCGGTTTGTTTGCCATGAGAATTCCCTCCATTTAGGCTGTTACCTGTAGGAAATATTTTTTCTGGAAAATCAGTGCAAGCTTAACCAAAGCTAGCATGACAGGAACTTCAACCAAAGGCCCAATGACGGCGGCAAAGGCAGCTCCTGAATTGATGCCAAACACGCCAACGGCAACTGCGATGGCAAGTTCAAAGTTATTGCTTGCCGCCGTGAAAGACAGGGTACAAGTCACGGAGTAATCGGCGCCTGCCCGTTTACCCATGAAGAAGGACACCAAAAACATGACGACAAAATAGAGGAGTAGCGGAATGGCAATACGAACGACATCCATTGGCAACCGTACAATCAGGTTTCCTTTGAGCGAGAACATCACAATGATGGTGAATAACAGTGCAATTAGTGTAATCGGGCTGATTTTCGGTACGAAGTTCTTCTCGTACCAAGAACGCCCCTTTGCTTTGACGAAGATATAACGGGTAATCGCACCCGCTAAGAACGGGATGCCTAAATAGATGAAGACACTTTTCGCGACCTCAGCAACGGTAATGTGAATGATCATGCTCTGAAAACCCAGCCAGCGCGGAATCACTGTAACGAAAATATAAGCATAAACGGAATAAAATAGGACCTGAAAGATAGAGTTGAACGCTACGAGTCCAGCCGCATACTCCGCATTGCCCTTAGAAAGGTCGTTCCAAACAATGACCATGGCGATACAACGCGCCAACCCAATCATAATTAGACCAACCATGTATTCTGGATATCCACGAAGGAACACCAGGGCAAGAATGAACATTAAAACAGGTCCAATAACCCAGTTCTGAAGGAGAGAAAGCCCTAAGATTTTGCCATTTCGAAATACCTGACCTATCTCTTCATACCGTACTTTCGCAAGCGGCGGATACATCATCAGGATTAAACCAATGGCGATTGGAATAGATGTAGTTCCGACTTGCAATTGGTTCAGTCCGTTGACGAAATGTGGGGCTACGTACCCCAAACCAATCCCAACAGCCATTGCCGCAAAGATCCAGATGGTGAGATATCGGTCGAGAAAAGATAACCGTTTACCCAATGGTTTTCACGCTCCTTAATCGCACTGCACGAGCAAACCCTGTTGTTCAAGTTGCCGTAGCTCTTCGGACAAGTCAGGTAAGTTCGTTAGAGATATTCCGATTTCATTCAAACGATCGCGGTTCAAGGAATAAAACACCCACATTCCTTTGCGAGACTCCTTAACCAAATCTGCGTTCTTTAAGCGACTCATGTGTTTTGAAACAGCTGGCTGTGAGATCTCAAATAAAGGAACCAGTTCACACACACAGCAATCACGAATTTGAAGTAGTGCAATAATTTTCAATCGAGTTGGATCGCTGAGAGCTTTCAGCGTATCAGCAAGCTGGTCAAAGTTCATGAAATCACCTCACAACCAACATTATAACCATATGGTTATAATGTTTTCAATTAAGGTATCATCATATCATGGTTAGGAAAATGAAAAAGGCCTCGCAAGGGACGAGGCCGATCATAAAATAACTTTGATTTCCAAAATTTGATAAACGAAGAGAGCTTAACTTAAGCTAATCCAGACATCTTTTACTTCAGTATAGTTATTCAAAGCATACGAACCCATCTCACGACCAATTCCCGACTGTTTATATCCACCAAATGGTGCTGCAGCATCAAAAGCGTTGTAACAATTGACCCAAACAGTACCTGCTTTTAATTTGCTAGCGACATAATGAGCATTTCGCACATTCTCTGTCCATAAACCAGCAGCTAAACCATAATCTGAACGGTTGGCTCGTTCGATGACTTCGTCAAGATCTTCAAAGGGCATTGCTGCTACCACTGGGCCAAAAATTTCTTCTTTAGCGATGGTCATTTCATCTCGAACATTGGCAAAGATGGTGGGGGCAACAAAATAACCTTGTTCAGTTGGACAATGGCCACCCACAAGAAGTTCAGCACCATCGTTGACACCACTTTCAATATAGCCAAGGACTTTAGCTTGCTGTTCATCCGAAACGAGGGGGCCCATGCTTGTATCCGGATCAATACCCTGACCTTGACGAATATTTTTAGTCATGGAAACTAAATCAGCCACTACGTTATCATATGCTTTTTTTTGAATGAACAAACGTGAACCGGCACAGCACACCTGCCCTTGATTGAACATGATACCCATCAGCGAACCAGGTACTGCTCTTGACAAATCGGCATCGGGTAGAATGATATTCGGAGATTTTCCACCCAACTCAAGAGTGACACGTTTCAGAGTCTGGGCAGCTTGTCGCATAATGAGTTTGCCCACTTCGGTCGATCCGGTAAAAGCGATTTTGTCGACCTGCGGATGGTCCACTAATGCTGCACCTGCAGTTTCACCAAATCCAGGAACAACATTGACGACACCATCAGGAAAACCAGCTTCTTGAATTAAGGTTGCCAGATACAAGGCTGAGAGAGGAGTTTGTTCAGCGGGCTTTAATACTACTGTGCATCCCATGGCCAATGCAGCTCCTAACTTCCAAGCGGCCATCAGCAATGGAAAGTTCCAAGGGATGATTTGACCCACAACTCCAACAGGTTCATGTCTAGTATAGTTGAAAAAATTTCCTGACACAGGTATGGTTTGGCCAACAATTTTAGTAGCCCAACCTGCATAGTAGCGGAAATGTTCAATGGCGAGGGGAACGTCAGCATGTAGGGTTTCCCGGATAGGTTTGCCATTATCTAAGGTGTCAATTTGAGCTAGTTCAACTTGGTGTTTTTCCATAAGGTCTGCAAGTTTGTAAAGGAGCCGACTGCGTTCTGCACCGCTCATGGTTGACCATGGTCCTTCATCAAAAGCTCGACGGGCTGCTTTTACGGCTCTGTCGATATCGGCTGATTCTGCTTCCGATACAACTGCTAATACTTCTTCAGTTGCAGGATTGATGGTATGAAATGTTTTGCCTGACAAAGAAGGGACAAAACGGCCGTCTATAAACAATTCTTTAGTTCCTTGAAGAAATTCATGTACCTTTCCTTGGATAGAGCTAATTTGATTAACAGACATTTTTTGCTCCTCCTTTCAATTTAACAAGAGCAATCAGAAAACGCTTACACAATTATGCTATATCTCGCCTGGATATGAGTCAATTGGGAATGATGTCGAATATTAGTTATTTCAGAATATTTGAACGAAAAACTTTATCTACTATACATGATTGAAAAAAGTTTGCCATGATTCCTATGCAGGATTTAGATGTAAATTCGAAGGTCTTCTTCATGCCTAAAGGAGAACCCAACTCAGGCATAGGTATCATGAGTTTGAGTTCATAAAATTATCAAACCTTCCAGTACTCTGCAAGCATTCCAATTGATTCATTCTCCTTGATGTAGAATGTGCCACTAGGCTTCAAGTATCGATATACCACTTTTGCCCATTCGTTAAGAATTTCAAGCCAACAAAGTATCCAATAAGAGGTGAACACAATGTCCAAATTTTCATTCAGAACCGTTGGCAACGAAAAAATATCCAAACAGACGAATTGAGCGTCCAGTCCAGCTTCGCTTTGTAATCTCTAGGGCTTTATCTTAAAAGTCGACACCAGTTACCTCCGTCCCCCTACGGGTCAATGTTAGAGAATTAATCCCGAAATGACATTACAGATGTAGGAATTACTTGATATCGAAGTTTGGCAATTCCAGCTGTTCTAGCGGTTTATCGTAGAGCGTCTGCACAAATTACATAAATATAAAGAACTTGGTATATCCAAGTGCTAAGTTATCAGAGTTATGTCATGCGAACGCTATGAGATCCCAGATCCATCCAAATATATATGCTTTGCGAACACAAAAAAAAATAATGAAAAAAGTATTGATTATTGATTTGGGATGCGTTACTATACATTCAGGTGTTCTTAATAATGAATATATTTTGTTTTGAAGAACACCATTGAAGGATTCTGGGGTTTCGCTTACTCACGTACTCATTGCTCGGTAAAGGGTAAAGGGATATAGAGAGAACTGAGCACATTCACAGTCAAAGGCATTCCAGAAGCCGTGATTTAATCTAGCTATATGTTCTATTTAATGAATAACTTTTTATTTTAAGAACATATGGAGGGCGAGAGTTTACAGTGTCTCAAAAAGATTGGTTTCCTGTTCAGGGAGGCATGACCCGTCGGGCTATTCGTCATTTAGTGAAGCGCCGCAGTAGACGCCGTATAATTCGAAAAATGGGCTCACTGGTAGCCGTTGCTACTGGGCTCATAGCAGGCTTTTTGGCTTTCCAAACATCCAGTCTTAGGCTGAACGAATCATTTGCCCTTTTAACGGATGAAACAGCGGTACCTGCTACACAAACATTTTCTGTTTTAGCGATATTTCCGAATGAAGTCCACTCCCTTTTAGAAATTTATGGAAGACAACTTAAAAAATCACCGAGTAGTTCATCTATCAGTGTAATTCAGAAGGAACTGAACTCTTTGAAATCAGATTTACAAATAGACGTTGCGCAGATAGGAGATCCTGAACCTGGCTGGCTTACTACTGATATAAACCAGGTGATGGATTTGCAAAAATTAGCAAGCAAAGAGCAAACAGTTCAGCAATCAAGTATAGCAAAAGTTTCAAGTTTGCAGTCAGGAACATCGACAGAAGCAACATCGACAGGTTCGACGACAGAATTGCCGCAGGTGCAACAACCAACAACTGGCTCAGGAAAAAATTAAGAAACATGGACAGTAAGAAATTCTATCCAATCTAAGGATTGTAAAAATCTCCAAGATAATTCAATGAATTAGATTAGAGTTGGAGCGAGAGATAAAGGGGAGGCAAGTATAATGGTCCGAAAAATATTTAGTGTGATAAATGGTATTGTGATTGGTCTTATGGTATTTATCTTTGCTTCTACACTTTATTTGACAGTGTCATCAAGAATTCATGATGGTAATCCGGTTGTGGCTGGAAAAACCATGTATGAAGTGCTTTCTGGATCAATGACCCCCACATTTGATACAGGTTCAGTGATTTTTGATAATCCTCATGTGAATGTTGCGGATTTAAAGCCAGGCGATATTATCACATTTCATGTACCCCAAAATTCGGGTTTTAACGGCATGACCAATGTATTGGTTACACACAGAATCGTAAGGGAATTCGATCAAAATGGCCAGATGATGTTTCAAACCAAAGGAGACGCAAATCCGTCAGTAGATCCATGGACAGTATCGGCTAGCAATATTGTTGGAGAGTACACGCATTTTACTATCCCTTATGCAGGGTATTATCTGAACTTTTTGCACGGTCGTTGGGGAGACGGTTCGTTACTTATTTTACCCGGTGCTTTTCTCATCATCAGTAGTATGGTCTCTCTATTCAAAGAAATTTTAAATTTACAAAAGAAAAGCAATCAGGAGAACAATGATTCACCTACGCTCCAAGAACAAAATGCGATTCATTCGTAGAGAATATCGAGAAATTTGAAACTCCTATCCATTAATGAATTTAAAAATATAAAGAATAGGAGATCAAATAAACATTAAATCTGCAGAATGAACTGATGCTCCAATGATAGCTCGGTATCATTTTGAAGATTTAAGTCCTCAATAAAAATATTTAAATATTAAGGAGGTAAAGGGTGAAATTCAGCATGAAATCAAAAATAGGAGCAGCAGCAGCCACATCCTTAGCTGGGTTGGCAATGATGGGAGCGGGATCGTACGCATTATTTACAGCACAAGCACAGTCGAATCCGCAAACCTTTGGTGCAGGTGTAGTCGATGTTCAAACGCAAGGACAAGGATTTCAAACATTTTCTGATAATCATCCAATTGATTTTTACAACATGGTCCCAGGTGATTACGCAGGTGGAGTTGTAGTTTTTCACAATACGGGAAGTGTCAATGAAATTGTCAATGTGCTTACTCATGCTCATGGTCCAATCTTCTGGGATGATGGACTCAACAATGGGGAAGAGACAACGCTCAACGGATATAAAAAGGGTTCATTGCCATCAAGTGCTTCACCCGTAGCTTCTACAGCTGAATCTACGTATGCAGAATTCTGGCAACCTCGATTATTGGCCAATGGACCGACTGTTGTCACTGACACTAATGGAAATTCAGGTTGGGAGTCAGTGGATTATGAGGAATCATCGCATAATCCATTGAATGAGTTTGATAATTATCCTGCGTCTTATACGGTCAAATATCAAATCTATCAATCTTATTCTGGATATCTGTTTGATGATTCAAATGGAGGAGTTGTTATTCAAGGCACTCCAGCCAGTAACAGTCAAATAGTTCAACCTGAATATCCAGTAACGTACTCTTATCGCCCAGATGGCTTTGATACAGAAATGAATCCCTATAGTTGGCAGACAATTCAAGCCGGGCAATCGATGAGTGGTTCATCGAAAATAGAAGGTATTGTATTAGCACCAGGACAGTATTTGGTTCTTGACTATAGCGGTCAATTGCCCAAAAAAGCTGGAAATGATTATCAAGATGCTTGGGGAAATATTAGTGTTTCTTTAGAAGCGGCACAGTATGAGAATAATCATTCGGATTCTCAACAACCCGTTTTAAATGACGGAAGTACTGTCATAACTACGGGGGGAGGTTCGGTGAGCATTACAACCAATGTACAACTTGTGCTGACTAGTGCAAAAGCTACCAATGCTAACCTGACCAGTGTGGAAAACTATATTAATCAGCTGCTTGGCAGCTCGCAGGCGTATAATATCACGCTTGATAATTCAGGCACTGAGATAGATTTTAACTTTAATTATTCTGGAAGTCTCTCAGTGACTGAACTTCAAAATGACATCCAAAGTTATGTAAATTCATTACAGTAATGTGATGGTTTGCGGTTAACAAAATGAATGATGAATTTGCGATTAGTCGAAACCAATCAGTGTTTGTCCGTTCCTGTGAAAAACTAATTCTCGCTTATCATTTGTCAATTGGATAAAACGAGATCGCAGGAAAGGTTCAAATATAAAAAATTATGGAGGGGTAAAGGATGAAATTCAGCATGAAATCAAAAATAGGAGCAGCAGCAGCCACATCATTAGCTGGGTTGGCAATGATGGGAGCGGGATCGTACGCATTATTTACAGCACAAGCACAGTCGAATCCGCAAACCTTTGGTGCAGGTGTAGTCGATATTGCCACGACAGGCCAAGGGTTCCAAACCTTCTCGAATAATCACACGATTGATTTTTACAACATGGTACCAGGAGATTACGTGGGTTCTTATGTGGTGGTGCAAAACACAGGTAGTGTGAATGAAGTGGTAGACATTAATACTCAGGCTCATGGTCCAATCTTCTGGGATGATGGACTCAACAATGGGAAAGAGACAACGCTCAACGGATATAAAAAGGGTTCATTGCCATCAAGTGCTTCACCCGTAGCTTCTACAGCACAGTCGACGTACGCTGATTTCTGGCAACCGCGCTTACTCTCGAATGGTCCTCAGGTGATGGGCGGGGATTGGGAATCGGTAGATTATCCTGATACCAAACAAAATTCGCAGTATGAACACGATAATCATCCTGCGAGTTATACATTGAATTACCAGATATATAATGAGCAACCGACTGTTACTATGAATGCGACAAACAGTAGCACACAGGCACCCACGTTCACTGTGACAGGTAGTAATGGCCAAACATTGACACCTGCAAGTGACATCATTGCAAACACGATTACTTATACGTACAACCAGGCCGGATACAATCCGGCAACAGGACAGGATTATCCACAACAGACGGGGACGTTTATGAACGGACAGACGCCGTTCAGTGGGTCGTCGGACGTTCAGGGTATAGTCCTTCAACCTGGGCAATATATGGTGGTTGAATACACGGGCCAATTGCCGATACATGCAGGAAATGACTATCAAGACGCATGGGGTACTGCACAGGTAGTATTCAATGCTGCACAGTGGGAAAATAACCATAACGATGACCAAAATCCAATTCTGACTTCGCCTACCAGTCCTACTCAAAACACGTCAAGCACTGGTACAACTTCTGGAAGTGGTTCTGTTCCGACATCCCCAAGTGGGAATGGACCAACATCCGGAACAGGTAATCCAGGAGTACCATCATCATCCCCAAGTGGGAATGGACCAACATCCGGAACAGGTACTCCAGGAGTACCATCATCATCCCCAAGTGGTAATGATTCTACCACATTATCACCTAATCCACCTATAAATTTCATAAGCTAATCACCTGCGATTTATTGTTAGAGCCATTTGTGCACTTCTGTATTTGAAAGTTCCCTGCCGAAAGTGGACCCTTTCGGCAGGGCTCCCTGATATTTCACTGACAAGTCTGCAGTCTTTGGCAATGAATCCATAGAATCATTGTTCATTACGCAAAGAGTGCAGATTTGAAAAAATCTTCCACACGTTTGGCGTACAGATTTTTAGTCAATCCATTTATATTCTGCATTTTATCAAAAGGCTGTTCAGTAGTAGGGGGCGTGTTGTTTCATGAAGAAAAGTTGGCTATATTATCTTGGCTTATCTACAATGTCTGCAATGGTTCCGATAGGCATAAGTGGAACCTATGCATTGTTCACACACCAGACGCAATCATCCCCTGTATCTTTTGGAACGGGGACTGTGCAAGTGGAATTAAAGCAAGACACAAACCATTCATTACTCATCGAACCATACGATAGTACAGATTATTCAGCATTTTTGAATAATCATTTTCAACCTCATCGAGATATTCTTTATATGGTTACAAATACGGGTACGGTGAATGAATGGGTTAGATTAGATTCAGCAGCTACTTTATATTTAGGTGGAAATCCTAACGCGGCACATGAATTGGCGGGTAGTTATAAAATTTTAACTTTGCCATCTACCAACGATGAAAAGGATCTTGTTCAATCCTTAATAGAAGACTTACAAAATCAGCAATGGACGGTTGGTAGCACGGAAACATCCTTAGCTAATCTTGATATATCTTCTTTTGCGCCGCGTTGTCAGCAATGGTTATTGCAATTGCCAACAATGATTCAAAATCAGTCTCATTTAACAGGTTGTTTAGCCTATATGACAAACGGCCAATGGTCCCCTGAACAACAACAAATTCTGCAAAATTATTGTCAACAATTCTTTTCTTCTTTGCAGTCGGAAGGATACCATACAGTAGCGGATATCCCTGAAGTTGCGTGGCAATCTTTTTTCCAATCTCTTTTTTCTCAATTAAATGCTAGCAAGCTGAAACAAGAAGTTGTAGCAGGTGGAAATGATCCGTCATGTACTGTCCTGGCTTCAGGCTCTTTACTTTTTTCTCAAATATTTTCTTTGGGAAACACCAATTGGAATCAGTTACAACAATCCATTCCACTATCACTTCCTAATGCAGTAGATTCCGTTGCAGGAAGTGCAGCATATTCGAATACCACCTGGTTTCCTCTAGCTCCGGGACAAACTGCAGTAGTAGTCTATCAACTTTATGTACAGGATACTTCCCCGCTTGGAGAGGCTGGCTGCAAAAATTCCTCGCCATTTGTACCGAATACGTCTAGCAACACATTAATGACTTGGGCTTATGTAGTGCAACATGAGAATGTTTCGCAAATTTCAAATTAGAGAGTTTTCGTAAAGTAGGGTTGTAGTTGAAAGGAAGTGAGTGCAAGATGAGTCGATTGCGTCTTCCTAAACGATTCATAGCCGTGGCAGGAAGTACGTTAGTGGGCATTTTATTGCTGTCGGATGGATTATTTCGCATGACTGCTTTGGCCGATCCGTCTCTTACGTCTTCATTTTCTGGTGGTTTAGCTTTTACACAATATGCTGATGGAAGTCATATTTTTTCTAATGTTCATCACTTAGTGCCCGGGGATACACGCACAGGTTCTGTAGAAATCATGAACGAAACAAATGTTACTGAGCAAGTGGTCTTTACAACAAAACTATGGGGACCTTTGTTTTCAAATAATGGTCATACAGGCACAACTTTGTCCAGCACCTATATCTCCAAAGACTATTCAGGAACAGGATATCAAAAAGCGTTTGAATATGATAATTTTCCACCGCATATGAGTGATACGGCTTATGTCGTTGGGGATGAAGAAGCTACCATTCAAACACAGGGTCCTTTTTCTCAAACAGTACAATCCAAACCTTTTACTTTATTGGAAGGTCAATCCTTGCTCATTCAGTACACGCTTCAATGGCCTTTAAGCGCTCATAATGATTATCAGGGGCTTTAGGCTATATGCAAGTGCAAGTTCAAGCGATTCCCGTGGGCACACCTTCTAATCCGTCAGGTCCGACAACGCCCAATAGACCACCTCAGCCCAATTTACCCAATGGAGGAAATCCTCCTGTTACTGTAACGCAGCCCAATCCATCAGGAGGGAATGCACCGCCGATTAGAGAACCAGGTTCTGGAAACGGAAGTCAAGGGGAGTTTCTAGCATTTCTAGTCACCCGTCAGGCGGGCATTCAGAAGGACAAACAGTTCATGTCATTCCCATTTCATCTCCTGGTCAATCTTCTGTCATTGGAGCAACATCTCCCGTGACTGGGGTACCTGTATTGGAAACTTTAGCCGAAGCTTTGAGTTTTATTCTGCTTGGCATAGGAATGCTTTTCTTAGGGAGTCGATTGCGAAAAGAGAGATAGGGATATTGAAAATCATTTCTAAATAGAGAATTTCCAAATAAAAATCCTCATTGCGCAAGAAATGAGGATTAAACATTTGATTTATGCCACTGATACGGATTATATAAAAAATTAAGAATCCCTTTTATCCTGGATTTTTTTCCATCTTTGATATTCAACAAATTGTTTGAATTCTTCAATATCAATCCCGGAAAGTTTTGCTTCTCTAGCAATTTCTAGCCATTCTTCATCAAGCCCGTATGGATTTTCTGAATCCACCGTGGATACCACATCCACAGGTAATAACTCCACCAAGGGAATTTGAAAGACATGAGAAAGTTTTTCCAAAACTTGAATGGACGGGTTTTGTTGTTTGTCTCGTTCAATCATACTTAGGTATGACTTGGCTACCCCAGAACGCTCAGACAACTCATTGAGCGACCAACCACGAGATTTTCGTAAGGCTTGTATGCGTTTGCCAATCACAGATGTCTCCCCGCCCACTCCATGTGTAAATTTTAAATAAAAGTGAATCATTTCATACTATTGACATTATTCCTTCAAGACAACGTTTGGATAGTGCGGGAAGAGAGGAAGCGTCTGACTTCTTCTTTCGTTAAACCAAAGTCTCGAGCCATTGCCATTAAACCTTCCCAATCCTGTAAGCTTTCAGTATCCCTTTTGTTCTCTTTGTCTGTCATTGTTTTAGGCTGAATGTTGTGCAATTCCCTTTACCCCATTTCGGTAAGATTTCCTACCGAACCCTTGCAACTCAGCCATCCTGGCTTAATTTTATATTTTTCCATCCAGGACCCGCAGTTTTGCGTCCCTGTCTTTCAACAGGTTTGCCCTCAAGGAACTAGGATACGTTCATTATACGAAACAGATTGTGCTTCGACAATCTAAAAATGTTCCGATTGGACTCATATCTATATTTTGAAACGAAAGAGATTGAATTGAAACATTTGGAACATTATTTCCGTTTACAATACTTTCGAGCACCGTAAGCATATGTCCTGTCGTCATAACGGTGAACGGGGAAATGCAAAGCGACGGGATCGAGAAAGGAAAAGAAACGTTTAAACAGAGATGAGCGTTACAAACAGGCTAACACAGTTGAAATATGAAAATATAGAAAGCCAATATGTTTTGCGGGTAGAGGTAAGGGATACGAACGGAATATTCATGAGAGAGATGAACGAATGAGAACTAACAGAAAATCAATCAAGGAATTAAAAAATTGGCGCTGCACCGCTCATATATGGACGGACAGCGCTCATCTCTTTAACAATAGCTCCCTTCAAACGGTTGAACTTGGTCCGGAATATGCGTCTCATTGAAAGATTGTGCAGGCAGATTAAAAAATTGATCCGTAATGCTAATAAGTGGGCGCAATACTTGTAGATTGAGTATATTTATAATCCCAAGTGGAATGAAAGATTTTCCAGTGCATACCATCCCAAACTTTGTTTCATGCATGTGGTTCCAAGTTTTGATGTTGAATAGGATTGTAAGCTTTTCCGCCAATCACTTGAGAACGTAATCGTTTTATTAACAAGAGAATCGTTAAAAGCTTGTATTTTGGCAGGCGTAAAGAACTGTATTCCTGAAATAGCAGAAAGTGAAAGAACTCCAATGGCGAAGTACCTAGAATAAGTTCCTTTTGTTATCAAAATAAGAGATTTACTAGTTATCTGTTGATTTTATATACAAATACCAATAAATACTATAAATAATTTAATTATAAAAATGGGTTTCATGAGCTAGTATTTAGGGGAAGAAATATAAATTTACTCATGGACCATGAGTCCAATGAGTCTAGTATTTGTGGTATTTATGCAATTGGACGGGGGAATTATTCCTTTGAACAGTCTATTTCTTTTAACAAGTTTTTAGCTCGAACCATTCTTTCTTGATATTGCAATTTCATTGCTTGAACATTTTCTACTTTTCGATTCATTTTTTCAATCAACTCTTCTAGTATTTGAATAAAATTTTGGACGATCCGTTTTTGTTCTTCTATATTTTCATTTTGCTCTTGAAAATTCTTCTTTAATTCTTGCAAGGATTGTTCAGCAGACAACGTTTCTTGAATCTCTTGCAGTGAAATGCCGAGATGCTCTTTTAAACGCAATATTTGCTGCAGCATGTCTATCGTTTTTTCATCGTAAAGTCGATGACCTCCATTTGTGCGTGCTGCTGCAGAAATGAGTCCAACTTCCTCATAGTAACGAAGCGTTCTTGGTGTGATACCAAGCTGTTTGGCAACGTTGTCGATAGTCAAAAAGTATTTATCCTGTTGTGCCAATCATATACCTCCGTTTCTTATCTAAGCTGATTTTGGTTGTATTCTTTCCTTCTACAGGACATGGCTCTAGGTTATCCTACAGAAAAGAAAATATATTCGAGTTGATTGCGATTTACACTTGGTCTAGGATATTATACAAGTTATTCAGTTAACGTCAACGTAAATTAGTTGCATGTTTTCATTGTTCATAAGGAGGTGAAACCCAAGCTGTGAAAAATCAGCTTGGGATAGATGAAGATAGCCAATGGAGTCGAAATGCTGGAATTGGAAATGAATATAATGGGGAGGAAAAATTTAATTCATCCAACACTCTTTTACGATGATTCACAAGCCATATTAGTAGACGCGGGCATGCCCGGGCAACTCAATGAAATTCGCGAAGCGGTGGAAAAAGCGGGAGTGTCGTTTGAAACGATAACTGCCGTTATTTTAACGCATCAGGATATCGATCACGTTGGAAGCATTGAAAGTTTAATCAAGGAGCTTCCAAAGTCGATTACTGTCTATGCTCACGCGGAGGATAAACCTTACATTGAAGGTGAAAAAGAACCTATCAAAATGAATCGCCAACGTGTTGCTCAGATGTTGGAACAAGTACCAGCAGAGATGCGCAGTCAGGTGGAGAGTATCTTTTTGAATCCTCCCCAAGCTAAAGTCAATCAAACAGTAGAAGATGGAGAGTGGCTTCCGTTTTTTGGAGGTTTGCAAGTGATATACACCCCAGGGCACACACCTGGTCATATCAGTCTCTACCATCGTAATAGTAAGACGCTGGTTACGGGGGACGCGATGGTGAGTGAGAATGGGAAGCTTCTTGGACCCAGCGCACAGGCAACACCAGATATGGAAGAGGCGCTGAAGTCTCTAAAAAAATTTGCTGCCTTAGATATTGAACAAGTCGTTTGCTATCACGGTGGTTTATGTAATTTTCAAGTCAACGAACAAATTGCAAACTTAGTCAAGTGAAGAATTGAGCGTTGGGGGTGTTTAGCAATTGCCTATGAGTCAAACTGCTCTTCTTGTTATGGATATGCAAAATGGCATTGTTTCACGTTTCGCAGAAGATCCTAGCGTGCTTGAACCGTTTAAGCATGCGGTGGCTTTGGCGAGAAAATCAGAAGTTATGGTGATTTTTGTGAGGGTCGCGTTTCGTCCTGGTTATCCTGAAATTAGCAGTCGAAATTTATCATTTTCTAGAATTGCCAAAAATCCAAACGACATGATTCAATCTGAATTTTCAACCCAAATTCACGAGTCCGTAGCACCGCAACCTGAAGAAGCTGTTGTTACGAAACTGCGTGTGAGTGCTTTTACAGGTAGTGATTTAGAAGTGCTGTTGCGTGCCCAACACATTGAGCGCTTAGTTCTTTGTGGTATTGCCACTAGTGGCGTCGTACTTTCGACGTTGCGTGAAGCGGCTGACAAAGATTATGAGTTGGTGGTTCTTGCTGACGCCTGTTTAGATGCTGATGAAGAAGTGCATCGAGTATTAATAGAAAAAGTTTTTCCTAGGCAAGCCGAGGTCATGACAGTGGCAGAATGGGCAAAGATGCTCGATGGACGATTGAATTGAATTCATCACCATATCAGTTACAAGATCCCATCTCTATGTTCAGCATAGGCGGTGAGCGGTTCACTTTTGGTCGGTTCATTCCATCGAAAGAGGAGAGATAGCATGCTATCTTTGTCGTTAGCCAACAGGACGGCTGTAGTAACCGGTTCAGCCAGCGGCATTGGTTTTGCCATTGCTCAACGTTTGGCTGAGGCTGGCGCTAAAGTGGTTGTTTCTGACATTCGCAAAGAAGCTGCAGATGTAGCCGTGTCTCAATTGCAGAAGAGAGGTCTGGAAGCGATTTGTTTTCAGGCTGATGCAGGGGCAGAAAATGATGTCAAGTGTCTCTTGGAATTTGCGGTTCATTCTTATGGATCCTTAGATATTCTTGTCAATAACGCAGGTATGCAGTACGTAGCTAATATTGAAGAATTTCCTGCAGATAAGTTTCAACAGTTGTTGCAACTGATGTTGGTAGGTCCTTTTTTGTCGATAAAGTACGCTTTCCCATATATGAAAGAACGTCAATGGGGGCGGATAATCAATATAGCTTCTATTAACGGACTTATAGGATTTGCGGGCAAAGCTGCTTACAATTCTGCTAAACATGGTGTAATTGGTCTGACCAAAGTTGCCGCACTAGAGGGGGCCGAGCATGGCATAACTGTAAATGCGCTTTGTCCAGGTTATGTGGATACTCCACTGGTGCGAAACCAGTTGAAGGATTTAGCTATTCAGCGAGGTGTTCCCTTGGAGTCAGTTTTGGAAGAGGTTATTTATCCACTTGTACCCCAAAAGCGACTCTTGGAAACGAGCGAAATAGCTGATTACGTGCTTTTTTTGGCTAGCCACACAGGACGTAGCATTACAGGGCAGGCAGTAGTTATCGACGGCGGTTACATTGCGCAGTAGTTGTAATTAGTTTTTCTCAAGATAGACGCAAGAATGAGATGATTGTCATGGTTTTGTAAAAAAAACGTGTTAGAGTCGAGAAAACGCTTTAGATGCTTTATGGTGGAGGTTTTCTTATTGTCTGTTCGCATAACGGTATGGAACGAATTTCGTCATGAGCAAAAAAATCCGAAAGTCAGTACCTTATATCCAAATGGTATTCACGAAGCAATCGCCTCTCCACTTCGTGAAAAGGGGTATGACGTCAAAACGGCTACGCTCGATCAACCTATGCATGGGTTGAATGACAAAGTGTTAGATGAGACAGATGTCCTCATTTGGTGGGGGCATATTGCACATCAAGAAGTTTCAGATGAAATTGTCGAAAAAGTCGTGCAGAGAGTATGGAAAGGTATGGGACTGATTGTTCTGCATTCTGCTCATTTTTCCAAGGTTTTTAAAAGGTTAATGGGTACTTCCTGTGATTTGAAGTGGCGTGAGGCTAACGATAAAGAGAGGCTTTGGGTAGTTCAACCTAATCATCCGATTGTTCAAGGAATCAATGAATTCATTGAACTTCCGCAGGAAGAAATGTATGGTGAATATTTTGATATTCCCCAGCCCGAAGAATTGATTTTCCTCAGTTGGTTCAGCGGGGGAGAAGTCTTTCGAAGCGGGTGCACCTATCACCGTGGATTAGGAAAAATCTTTTATTTTCGACCTGGTCATGAAACTTTCCCCACCTATCATCACCCGGAAATTCAACGAGTCTTGGCTAATGCTGTAGAATGGGCAGCACCTCATGAGATGAAACAGCCAATCTGTGGCAAAGTTCAAGCGTTGGAGACACTACCTTCCTTGCAGAGTTGATACATATTTCATTGCTTCCCTATCTTTTGCAATTCTATCAGAGGCTGGTTAACCAACTCGCCATAACGTGCTGTTAGGAGGAATAGAGTTGTGAAGATTGGTATTTTTACTGTTCTTTTTGCGAATCTAAGTTTTGAAGAGATGTTAGATAAAGTGGCATCCAGTGGCTTGGAAACGCTTGAAATCGGCACAGGTGGATTTCCTGGGAATGTACATTGCCCGCTTCAGGAGTTGTTAGAGAATCAACAAAGAAGACAAGAATGGTTAGATACCATACGCCAACATGGATTGGAAATTAGCGCTTTTTCTTGTCATGCCAATCCTCTCCATCCTCATCCAGAATCGGCAAAAGAAGCTCGTCAATTAATTCAAGAGACGATTCAATTGGCTGCCCTCATAGGAGTAGAAAACATTAATACTTTTTCAGGATGTCCGGGAGAATCGCAATATTCACAACATCCATCCTGGGTCACCTGTCCCTGGCCTCCAGAGTTTAATGAGGTGCTGAAATGGCAATGGGAAGAAATCGCTATACCTTATTGGAAAGAAGTGAACACTTTTTCCAAGAAGTATGGAGTACGCGTTGCAATTGAACCCCATCCCGGATTTCTTGTCTATAATACGGAAACTGCATTGCGATTGCGCGAACGTTGTGGAGAGTGGATTGGTGTGAATTTCGATCCAAGCCACTTTTTCTGGCAAGGTATTGATCCATCCACAAGTTTGAAAATTCTCGCTGAAGCAGGAGCACTCTTTCATATGCACGCCAAAGATACAGCTTTTGATGAAGATAACGTCCGCCGCAATGGTGTGCTTGATACGAAGCCCTATGAGCAAGAATTGGCGCGATCTTGGATTTTCCGAACGATTGGTTACGGTCAAAGTGAAGAAACCTGGAAATCCATTTTCAGTACACTGCAAAAAGTGGGTTATACAGGGACTGTCAGTATTGAACATGAAGATAGCTTGATGTCGGTGGAAGAGGGATTTCAAAAAGCAGTGGAATTTCTTAAACGCTTACGGATTCGGGAACGCCAGCATCAACTCTGGTGGGTTTGATTTTGCGTTGTTATGAGAATGAACGGTTGGCCAATGTGTATTTCTTCAAGACTTCGAAGGCGAGGATAATGATGCGAGTAGCGCTGTTAAGTGGATGGCATGTGCATGCTGCAGAATATGCGCAGTATGCTGTAAATCATTCAGAAGTAGAGTTGCATTTCATTTGGGATACAGATGAAATACGTGGTCGCGCTTTTGCCGAGCGGTTTGACGCCATGTATGTGCAAAATTTAAATGACATCTGGGAGCAGGTGGACGGAGTCATTATTGCTTCACCTACCAATCAACATTTTGCCCTTATCTCTGAAGCGCTAAATCAGGGCAAACATGTATTTTCGGAAAAAGTGCTTGCCATGAATTTAGATGAATGTAGAAAGATTCGAGAGATTCTAGAAAATAAAAACGTAGTGCTGACGCTTTGTTTACCAAGATTGTCCGACGCATACTTTCTCTATGCTGTAAGCGCACTTGAACAAGGGCTGCTCGGTAGACTTCATTCGATTCGCTGTCGATTGCATCATGACGGTATATTGTCAAGTGCGGAACACCCTCAAGGGTGGTTGCCGGCTGAATTTTTGGATCGCTCACTGACGGGAGGTGGAGCGCTTATTGATTTGGGTGCACATCCCATTTATTTAGCCAATCGATTGGCAGGCACACCAGTATCCGTATCAGCCCTTTTTTCATCATTTTATAGCTCAGATGTAGAAGATCAGGCGACTGTATGCGTGAAATACGAATCAGGATGTGTGGCTGTATTGGAGACAGGCTTTGTTTCCGGACAGCGTTCTTTCCTTTTAGAGTTACATGGTTCAGATGGGAGTCTAATGGTGGATCAACAATCCGTTCGTATTGCCTCTAGACATTTGCCTCATCAAGCTTGGCAAACTCCGTTATTGCCAAAACCATTGCCGCATCCTTTTTCTCAATGGGTAGCGACTGTTTTACATCATGAACCGCAAAATACATCCTGGCAAGATATTGAACACTTAACGCTCATCAATGATGCAGCGCAGTTATCCCATCAAAAACGCCGAATTGTAGATATATCGGAAATAGGAGGTTTGCAAATTGACTGAGCCTTTACGCGTAGGAATTGTTGGTGCAGGTGGCATTGCCCAAGGCGTACATATACCCAATTATTTAAAATGTGGATCACGTGTTGAAATTGTAGCACTGGCAGATATTCAATTGGATAGAGCTAAAGAAGTGGCAGCTACTCATCATATCCCGTATGTTTTTGCGAGTGTGGAAGAGATGCTGGATAAAGTACCTTTGGATGCGGTAAGCGTTTGCACCCCCAACAAATTCCATGTCTCTGCAACTCTTGCTGCGCTTGAGGCAGGTTGCCATGTATTATGTGAAAAGCCTCCTGCTCTTTGTTGGCAGGAAGCGGAATTAATGGCAGATGCAGCTCAACGGGCAGGTAAAATATTGACTTACGGATTGCATTACAGACATTTCCCCGAAGTTGAAACCTTGAAGAAATTTATTGATGCTGGCGATCTCGGAGAGATTTACGCTAGTCGTGCTATAGCTGTGCGGCGTCGCGGGATACCAGGATGGGGAGTTTTTACGAATAAAGAGTTACAGGGCGGTGGACCACTCATTGATATCGGCGTACATATGCTCGATACCGCTCTTTACTTAATGGGCTATCCATTGCCTGATACAGTTTTCGCGGCCACCTATCAAAAGATTGGTAATCGACAAGGTGTTGGCATGATGGGAGATTGGGACTGGAAGCAATTTTCTGTCGAGGATATGGCGCGGGGTATGATTCGCTTTCAAAACGGATCGACCCTTATTTTAGAAACTGCCTTTGCTGCTAATGTAGAGAAGCGCGAAACCATGCAAGTTTCCTTGATGGGAGATAAAGCTGGGGCTGATGTCTTTCCATTGAAAATCTATGAAGAAAGACATGACACATTGCTGGATACGACACCTGCCTTTTTACCTAAAAAAGGTGGTCATGAATTAGAAATTGAGCGCTTTGTTGATGCCTGCCTAGGTGGAGCAAAACCCATCTCCACGCCAGAACAGGGTGTTGCATTACAGAAACTGTTGGATGCACTTTATCGCTCTGCTGAATTGGGAAAGCCGGTAGAATGTTAGGAGGGTATCCATGAGTGAAGGTAATGCTTTGCGTGTAGCCATGATTGGCTATCAGTTTATGGGTAAAGCGCATAGCCATGCGTTTCGGGATGTCTCGTTTTATTTTCCGAATCTACGTCCCGTTACCCTCCAGGTACTGGTGGGTCGTCAGGAAGAACGTGTTCGTCAAGCGGCGGCACGATACGGTTTTGCAGAAGTGGCCAGTGATTGGAGAGAGATAGTAGAGCGTGACGATATTGATATTGTAGATATTGTCACTCCCAATCATTTGCATAGGGAGATTGCGATAGCCGCATTGCGTGCTGGCAAACATGTATTATGCGAGAAGCCACTGGCTCTTTCGTTAGAAGAAGCTGTAGAGATGGAGATGGAAGCAAAAAAGGCTTTAGGAATAAATATGATTTGTCATAATTATCGTTTTGCGCCAGCTGTTCAATTGGCTAAGCAATGGTTGCAGGAAGGCCGTTTAGGTAAGATTTACCATATACGTGCACAATATCTGCAGGATTGGATGATAAGTCCAGATCATCCCATGGAATGGCGTTTGCAGAAGCAGTTAGCAGGTTCGGGTGCGCTGGGGGATATTGGTTCACACATCATTGATTTAGCTCGGTTTTTGGTGGGTGAAATCGATGACGTAACAGCTGTGATGAAAACCTTTATTCAGGAGAGGCCATTCATGGTTGAAAATGAACAAGACGTTACAGGTAAAGTGGATGTAGATGATGCCGCAGCATTTTTAGCAAAATTTTTGGATGGGGCTTTGGGTGTATTTGAAGCAACGCGCTTTGCGACAGGCAATCGAAATGGCAACCGTTTTGAAATCAATGGCGAAAAAGGTTCTCTGCGTTGGGATTTGGAAGATATGAATCGACTTTATGCGTATTTTGTGGACGATCCAGCAGATTGCCAGGGTTTTCGGCAAATTCAGTGTACCGAATCTGTTCATCCTTATCTACAAGCGTATTGGCCGCCCGGCCATATTATAGGTTATGAACATACGTTTATTAATTTGTTTGCTACTTTTTTAATGGCAATTGAACGGCGTGAGCAAGGAATCGATTATCGTAATTTACCATCGCCCAATTTTACTGATGGTCTATATAACCAACGGGTAATGGCAGCAGTTGAACGCTCGGCAGAAAATGGTAAATGGGAAAAAGTTATGGGGTCAGCTATCTAAATATTTACTAAAAAATATGGTTGCCCAGTCCTCCCCAAAAAATGTTTTACCTTTGAGATTGGACTGGGCTCCGCTTTGACAGTTCAAATTTGCCAAAGACGAGCTTGCATACGGCAAGATTCATTGTGGATTTTATGGAAAATATCGGTCATGAACTGGCTGTCTAAACCTAAAGCTTTTCCCATATGAATATAGTGATTTTCCACTTCGATGGCTCGATTCTGCTGAACAATGGGACAGTCGATTTCCAATTTTCGAGCAGCTACCTCTAGGACTAATTGCATTCTTTCTGCAAGACAGGCGATTAATTGGTCATCAATTTCATCAATTTTACCTCTCAAGGTCTGCAATTCTTGATCATCCATGCAAAGCGACCTCCTTATTAGTGTTTTTTTCTATTTTGTAAAATAGATGAATTTTATCTATTAACAATTTTAATTCTTCTGGGGTAATGGTCTGCTGGCCATCAGATGCAGCTTTTTCGGGATGACTGTGGACTTCAATCAGCAATCCGTCGCAACCGGCAGCTAGAGCAGCCATACTCATGGAAGGTACATAGCGTGCAACACCTGTTCCGTGACTGGGATCGACCAAAATAGGCAAGTGACTTCTTTCTTTCACTACCGGTACAGCGCTTAAATCGAGAGTATTACGTGTGGCTGTTTCGAATGTACGAATGCCTCGTTCACAGAGTATTACCTGTTGGTTCCCCTCACTGAGGATGTATTCAGCAGACATCAGCCATTCTTCAATTGTGCAAGAAAAACCTCTCTTTAAAAGTACAGGTTTATCCGTTCTTCCGACGGCTTTGAGCAGAGAGTAATTTTGCATATTTCTAGCACCAATTTGAATGACGTCGATTGTATCGCAGGCAGTATCTAATTGGCTTGCTTCCATGATTTCAGATACTACAGGGAGTCCTGAAACTTTTCTGGCTTCAGCAAGATAGTATAATCCTCTATCGCCAAGGCCTTGAAAAGAGTAAGGGGAACTGCGAGGTTTAAATGCCCCTCCGCGCAACATTTGAGCGCCAGCAGCTTGAATTTCCTTTGCGAGTTCAACTATCTGATCTAAACTTTCTACTGAGCATGGGCCAGCGATGATAGTTGGTGAATGGGTACCGATTTGAATATCGTGAACGGTAATTACGCTGTTGGCTGCTTGATTTTGACGACTGGCTAATGGATAAGGGCAATTAGAACGAACTTCTCGTGTGCTCATAAAAAGACCTCCTAGCTTATTGGGTAGGTGACAATCCTCAGTCGCCAACCTCTTTCTTTTTCATTTCTCAAGCAGGTTAATGAATGTTGAAAATGTCTTTTAAAGAAAAACGAACCTCAGTCCCTATAGGGACGAGATTCGCTCGTGGTACCACCCTAATTCCAGGCTTTGCGTGTCCAGGAGGTCCTTTTGTCATTTTTTGAACGACAAAAAACCTCGTCCTATAGGGACGAGGGTTACTCGCGGTACCACCCTAATTCCAGGCGCAAAGCCCTTCACTTCATTGTTATAACGGAAATTTGGTTGATTTCCGGTTTAGGCTACTCAAACCTGCTAAGCAGGTGTTCACCCAACAGCTCCGAAGTGAACTTCCGTGTTCCTTTCACACCGGTTTTCACCCACCACCGGCTCTCTGCAGCGACAGCAACACGTACTCTCTTCATCTCAGCCTTTTATTTATTGAATTGTTAAAATATTATCGCGCATGTGCTCAGTTGTCAATGCTAGGTATCTCATCTTATGCAGATTTTCTTGCATAAGTCACAAAATTTACGGACTTATTTGTGGTATCATTTGGATACTGTTATCAGTTTAGCTTTTCTGAAATTTCTTTCCTCAAGGCCATTGATTTCATTCCTGAAAATGAGGTTATGACCATTGCTTACAATTGATTTGAATTGTGATTTCGCTGAGGGTTTTGGCCCCTATCGAATTGGTGCAGGTCGTGAGATGTTGCAGTATGTCAGTTCAGTCAATTTAGCCTGTGGATTTCATGCTGGGGATCCAGCCATCATGCGCCAAATGGTCTACGAAGCTCGTGATGCTGGTGTTGCTGTGGGAGCACATCCGGGGCTACCAGACAAACTTGGCTTTGGTCGCAGAAGAATGGATATTAGTAAGGATGAAGCGTATGAGATGGTTGTTTATCAAATAGGTGCGCTTCAAGCGTTTTGTACGGTCGCAGGAATTCGTTTGCACCACGTCAAACCGCATGGTGCCCTTTACAATATGGCTGCTGTTCAAGCTGATTTAGCGCAAGCAATCGCTCAAGCTGTAAAAGATGTAAGTCCTGATGCAATTCTTTACGGTTTATCGGGGAGTGAGTTGGTTCGCGCTGGCAGAGAAATAGGTTTGCATACCGCCAGTGAGTTTTTTGCTGATCGGACTTATCAGGCTGATGGGTCATTGACTCCTCGTAATGTCAAAGGAGCCTTGCTTGAAAATGGTGAGCAGGCGGTTCGACAAGTTTTGCAAATGATACGAACAGGTACGGTTTGTACCTTAAACGGAGAAAACATTCCAATTATAGGAGAAACGGTCTGTCTACACGGTGATGGCAATCACGCGCTTCATTTTGCGCAGACCATACATCGACGCCTGCTGGAAGAAGGTATTTCTATTCAAGCAGCTTGTGGCAACGCGAATGAATAGATTCACTAGGCTAGTTTAATTTTACTCAATGATAGGATGACTGAAATGCCCAAATCAACCTTCAAATCAGCGAATTTATTGCCGTTTGTCCAGTCTATATCTATGTTTGAATATATGCCGGATTTGGTTTTTTGATGACAGCACCCTCTGCTCAAGAGATTCGTTATCTTTATATGAATCAATCGGCTATGCGGGTTTCAGGTTTGAATGAATATGCGTACGGCGCAACATTTCAAGATGTAGTGGAACCTGTAGAAGCTGATTTTCTTCACCATCAATATACTCAAGCTTTGATGAATGGGAAATCAGTGTCTTTTGTGCTGAATCACAATGGTCAAATCGGTGAATCTATGATTTCTCCAATTTCTTATCATGATGGTCATCTCACATACATGTTGGGTATTGTTCGGGATATTACACCTCATGTTGAGCGCGAAAAAAAATTGGAGCATTTGGCTTATCGGGATCATTTGACAGGCTTATGGAATCGTCGCGCCACGAGAATTCGTTTGCAAGAGGCTGTCAAGCAGGCTGGTTTGACAGATAAGATGCTATCTATCTTATTATTGGATTGTGATAAGTTTAAATGGGTAAATGATCAATATGGTCATCTGACGGGAGATTTACTATTAAGGGATTTAAGTAACAGGCTCCAACGGGTTGCCTCCTCTGCGCATACGATTGCCCGGCTGGGGGGTGACGAATTTTTAGTGGCTATTTTGGTAAAAAAATGAGATGGAAATATTTGAATTGGCAGAAAATATTCTTGAAATAATGAGGCGACCATGGGGAGAAGAAGAAAAGTTTCCGATGATTTCTGTAAGTATGGGGATGGCCACATTTCCAATTGACTCCCTGGAAATTCAAAGAATGATTCAAATAGCGGATAGAGGTCTGTATCGTGCCAAGGAATTAGGTGGTAATCAATATATGTTGGAGCGGGCCATGTTCTGAAATTTCTCTAAAATTATGCGCTACAGCCCTGTTGCTGATTGCAATAGGGCTATTTTTTTCGGCAGATAAGTCGGGT
The DNA here is from genome assembly GCF_016804365.1 of Alicyclobacillus sp. TC. Lineage (NCBI taxonomy): Bacteria > Bacillati > Bacillota > Bacilli > Caryophanales > Alicyclobacillaceae > Alicyclobacillus > Alicyclobacillus sp. TC. The sequence continues at coordinate 607,964 of NZ_CP044434.1, forward strand.
ATTTTTTCTCTTTTTAGACTTCTTCTTGGCAATTACCATTTCAGCTGGTTTAGGCGGCATAATTTTTTCAATTAAGTCATGTACAAATTGTAATTCTGTAAGCAATTCATCTTCAGAGGCAGCCCGAATACGCTGTTCAAGGCGAGGATAGATCATTTGGATAGAGCGATTGATGATGATTTTTTCCATGCCCTGCACATGTTGAAAGACTCGATCGATTACTGACTGGATACCCTGCATTGTTCGATCATGTAAAGAAGGCGATAAATCATCCAAGGACAGCACGCCTTTCAAATTTTTTGCGATATCTCATATTCATATGGAGAATGGTTTGGAAGAGAATCGGCGTTCATCACAGCATGCAGATAGTCGTTTCTTTATTTTAATTAATGAATCAAGCTTAACCAAAGATATAAGCCGGACAACGTAATGAAAAGTGTAGGGATCGTGAGAACCATACCTGTTTTGATGTAGGTTTGCCAACTGATCTTGACACCTTTCTGTGCCAATATATGGAGCCATAATAAGGTGGCCAAAGAACCGATGGGAGTCATTTTTGGGCCGAGATCGCAACCGATGATATTGGCATAGACCATGGCGCTTTGCAGGATACCTTTGACATTGGCAGCATGGATAGCCAGTGCGTCAATCATTACTGTAGGTAAATTATTCATGATACTGGAGAGGATAGCGGCGGCAAAACCAGTAAACAATGTGCCGCTGTATAGACCGCCATTTGTCGACCAGCGGAGCAAGTGACCTAAAAAGTAAGTTAGACCTGCGTTTTGTAATCCATAAACAACGACATACATGCCAATGGAAAAAACAACAATAGACCATGGAGCAGAACGAATGGTTTTACGCGGTTCAATTGAATGCGTCTTTGCCCCTGCTATTAAGAAGATCAGCGCAATTGATAAAGCCACAAATGAGACAGGAATATGCAATAAATCGGACAAAACATAACCAATGAATAAGATACTAAGAATAACCCAGGAAGCTTTAAACATTCCTTTGTGGCGTATAGCTACGGCTGCGTCGGGCAAGTCTTCGAGGCGATAGGAAGCTGGGATATCTTTGCGAAAAAATAGATAGAGTACAGTTAGACTGGCTGCAAAGGAGAATAGATCAGGCACGATCATACGCCATGCATAGTGTAGGAAGCCAATTCCAAAATAGTCTGCTGAAACGATATTGACCAAGTTGCTGGTGATAAAAGGCAAAGATGTGGAGTCAGCAATAAAGCCGCTGGCCAAAAGAAAAGGAAGCATTTTTTTTGTATCAAACTTTAGCAGTTTCATTTTTTCTAACACAATAGGAGTTAAAATTAAAGCTGCGCCATCATTGGCAAAAAAAGCTGAAACAATAGCCCCAAGTAAGATAATGAAGAAAAATACCTTGCGTCCATTTCCTCTTGCAGCATGAGCCATTTTCAAGGCAGCCCATTCAAAAAATCCGATTTCGTCAAGAATGACTGAAAAGAGAATAATACCTACGAAGGCAAGAGTAGCATCCCAAACAATTTTTGTGACAGTCCATACATCGCTCAGATGAACGACGTGCAAAAGCAAAGCTAATATCGCTCCGCCAGTTGCACTCCAACCAATTGAAAGTCCCTTTGGTTGCCAAATAACAAAGATTAAAGTGAGAAGAAATACTGAAATGGCTAACCAAGCATAAAGGTTCATTATTAGCACCGCCGTACAATTGAAGTCATGACTTCAATTATATCGGGATGGAAACAGGAATAGCAAAGACAATCCACAGCAACTGGCCTTACAATGATTTGGAAAGTTTGACATACCCCCAATTTTCTGGGGGTATTTTAGTGGAAATCAGGGATGGTGGTTATGGTGTTTTGGCGGTTGAATAAATATGAAAAGCGCTATATACAGCGTGACATTTATCAGGGATAGAAAGGATGTATGCAAAATGCCGAGTACCCAGGAGATTTTTGAGAAGATTCATGAGGTTTTGAAAAAAGATCCCAGTCGAACTGGCGGGTTAACGGCAATCTATCAGTTCAATCTAACAGGTGAAGATGGCGCGGTTTACCAGATCCATCTCACGCCAACTAGTGCGGAGGTAACTCAAGGAGAAAAGGAACTGGCCAATTGTACACTTGAATTGGCTGCAGACGATTTTAAAGAGATGGTGGAAGGTCGTTTGAATGGGACAGCAGCCTTTATGAGCGGAAAATTGCGAGTAGAGGGTGATCTCGGTTTAGCTATGCGTCTTGAGTCGGTTCTCAGCGCTTACGCTTCCTGATTCAGGTTCATTTCCACAAGTACGGGGAGGCGAAGCGCAGATGCATTTATCCCGGCTGTTGGAACAAAATGTTGAGACTTATGGTGAGTATACGAGCTTGATTTATGAAGGCCAGTCTTTTAGCAATCTCGATCATCTGCGATTGGCGCAAGGTTGGGCACAAGAACTGCACCATCAGGGAGTCGACCGAGGAGATACTGTGCTCGTCAGCATGCCTAACCGCCCCGAAGTTTTCTTTGTATATTCGGCCATTGCAATGCTTGGTGCAATTACAGTTCCTGTAATGCCTCTTTTGCAAGGTGATGAAATCCTTTTCATTGCACGTGACTGCCAACCTAAAGTGATGATTACTTGCGAAATGATGCAGAAGAAATTGGAAAATGTAGCCCAGCAGCTCAATCCACCACCCAAGGTGCTGGCGGTAGAGCGCCATCAACCAGGAAAACGGGACATGGCGGCTTTTACTTTTCTAGATGAATGTAAGGATGAAGATATTGGGGTCATTTTGTACACTTCTGGAACTACGGGGCAACCGAAAGGCGTGGAATTGACACATAACAATTTAGTAGCCAATGCTCAGGCGGCTGCTGAATTGGCAAAAGACTACGACTTTGGCGGTGCTGAGCATGTAGGTTTACTGATATTGCCGCTTTCCCATGCGTTTGGTTATACAATGATGAATGTTTCCATTCTCCGTGGCGAGCGTAATATCATGTTGCCGCATTTTGATCCGTTACTTGTCCTCCAAGCAATTCAAACCTACCGGGTCACTCATTTTTCTGCTGTTCCAGCCATGTTCCATGCATTACTGCACCACCCTGAACGATCTCGTTTTGATGTAACCTCGCTGGCTCTTTGCATTTCTGGATCTGCACCTTTGCCAGTATCTGAGAGAGAGCAATTTGAGCAAGCTTTTGATTGTGTAATTTTTGAAGGGTATGGCCTTTCGGAAGCGGCGCCCATTGTCACGGCGCCTCGCTTTAACCTTCCTGTTAAACCGGGTTCTGTTGGCTTGCCCTTACCTGGAGTAGAAGTGCGTGTTGTAAATGAACAAGGACAATTTCTTCCCAACGGTGACGTCGGAGAACTTATCGTCAAAGGTCCTAATGTGACTCGTGGTTATCATGGACTTCCGGAAATCACACATGAGACTTTGCGTGACGGTTGGCTTTATACAGGAGACGTTGGATACATGGACAGTGATGGCTATGTGTTTGTGGTTGACCGGAAAAAAGATGTGATTATACGCGGTGGATTTAATATTTATCCACGCGATTTAGAAGATTTGCTCATGCGTCATCCAGCTGTGCTTGAGGCAGCGGTGATTGGAGTCCCATCAGAGGCTATGGGTGAGGAAGTAATGGCTTTTATTGTGAAAAGGCCCGGAATAGAAATTCATGAAGAAACATTGCTGCAGTATTGCCAGAAACATTTGGCCAAATACAAGACTCCACGTTGGGTGAAATTTATACCGTTTATGCCCAAAAACGTGATCGGCAAAATAGACAGAAAGCGTCTTAAAACGATGTGGGCAAAACAAGATGAGGGTCAAGTCTCCGGTTGAGACATACATTTGACAAGCTAAGCGAGGGGAGTCAACGGTGATATCATTCCGTCCGACTGCAGAAGAGAATCGTTTATTGCAGACTGCTCGTGATTTTGCGCGAGAACAGATTCGGCCACAGGCTCGATTAGCAGAAGAACTGCGTCAGGTTCCACAGCCGCTTCTCCATCAGGCATCAGATCTGGGATTCTTCTTACTGGAGTTGCCGGAGTGGATGGACGGGTTAGAATTCCCTCTAACCACACAAGTACAGGTCTTAGAAGAATTGGCTTATGGAGATTTAGGCATTCTTCAAGGTTTCCCCGGAACAGCAGACGCATCGTCTTTCTTTCGGCTTTTGTCAGAAAACCCGCAAATAAAAAATTCGCAATGTTCTGCGAGCGGATGCGGGTTTGGGTTTTTGGATGCTGTCTCATGGCCATCCGAATGGGGACAGTCTTTACGATTAGAGAGATTAGCACATGGTTATGAATTGAATGGGCACTCTCAACCCATTCGACTGGCTCATCAAGTGGCAGGCATAATAGCCTGTTTTTGTGATGAAGACGGTGAATGGCTGGTGCTTTTGTTGCATCAGTCTGAAACTCCTTGGACAGTCCTAGCTGGAGACATTCGTCTGGGACTTTTAGCTGCAGGCTGCGGGCGTATTTCCTTTGATACAGTCTGGGTGCCAGAGCATGCTGTTCTTGCTCGTGGTGAAGAGGCTCAGCTTTTAGTGGAACAGGCACTAAGCCGCATTTATATTCGGCAAGCTGCGGCAGAAGTTGGTTTGGCTAAGGCGGCATTAGATTATACGGTGGAATATACGGCACAACGCCAAGCCTTTGGTCAGCCGATTGCTCAGTTTCAGGGTGTTTCTTTTTTGGTTGCAGATATGGAAATGGAACAAAGAGCAGCCCATCACTTGGTTTGGCGGGCAGCTGCAGCAACCGATCTGGGGCAGGAGAATGCTTTTCAGTACGCTCTTGAGGCAATTCTGCGTTCGCATCGCGCAGTGAGTTTTGTCACTAATCATGCTGTACAGTTACTCGGCGGTCATGGATTTGTACAAGAATATCCTGTGGAGAAGTGGATGCGCGACGCCCAAGCACAGGTCATGCTATATGGTTGTGAATCGCAGTTTCTGAATCAACTCGGCGAACGTACTGTCTCAGTACAAAATTATAATCGATCTACTTTGACTGTGAAGTGAAAGTGAGAGGATGACATGATTTCCTTTGAACTGACACCTCAACAAAAACAAGTAAGGGACTTGGTTCATTGGTTTGCGGAATCTGAAATGCGCCCTATTTCTCTTCAAGCAGATGCAGAACATCGCGTGCCTGATGAATGGTTAGTAAAAGTCAATCGCATGGGGATATCACTCAGTACTCCTGGTTCTCAGGCTCACACTCATGAATCCCAAAATGGTGGTTCTAAAACAGAAACACTCGAGCAACGAGAACAGAAGAAACAGTCTAATCGACTAAGTGTCATTGCTGCAGAAGAAGTCGGGTGGGGAGATCCGGCAATAGCGTTGACATTGCCGGGACCGGGTCTTGGAGGACCGCCTATTCTCGCGTCAGGCACGGCAGAACAGAAGCAACGTTTTCTTTCTATCTTTACACCAGATGAGCCTCGTTGGGGGGCGTATGGACTGACTGAACCTGGAGCTGGCTCGGACGTAGCTGGGATACGTACTACTGCACGAAAAGTAGATGGCGGTTATTTGCTCAATGGACAGAAAATTTTTATTACCAATGGGCAAAGAGCATCGTGGGTTGTGGTTTTTGCCACAATTCATCCGGAAATGGGCAGAGCTGGGCATCGTGCGTTTGTGGTCGAAAAAGGTACGCCAGGTTTCAGCAGCCCACGTATTGCCCAAAAGATGGGGATGCGCGCTTCAGAAACAGCAGAACTGTTTTTCGAAGATTGTTTTGTGCCAGATGAGAATCTGCTCGGTGGGGAAGAAGCTTATCAAGCAAGGCAGAATGGCCTGTCTGGGTTTCGGGTTGCCATGGCTACCTTTGACACAACCCGTCCTGTGGTTGCAGCTATGGCTGTAGGTATCGCGCGTGCTGCTTATGAATACACCCTCGATTTTGTACGCCGAGAATATCCTAAAAACGGAAAATCATATACCTTGGCATGCGCACAGTTAGCCAATATGCGTCAGGAAATTGATGCAGCTCGTTTATTGACTTGGGAGGCGGCATGGATGGGAGATGTATCTATGCCAAATGCCAAAGAGGCAGCAGTCTGCAAAGCTGTTGCTGGGAAAATGGCTCTCGAAATTTGCGCGGGTTGTCTCAATTTAATGGGACCCATTGGACTGGATGGTCATTTGGTAGAAAAGCTCTATCGTGACGTCAAAGTATACGACATTTTTGAGGGTACGAGTCAAATTCAGCATCTGATTGTAGCTCGTCGTCTTTATGAGCAGGTTGGTCTGCGTATCTAAAAATAAGGGGAGATGAGCGTGGATCAATCAACTATTCAAATTGAAATGAAAGAGAATGGCGTGGCTGTTTGGACACTGAATCATCCTCCTTCCAACACCATCCACGATGAGTTATTGGAAGATTTGCAAAAATGTATAGAAGATGTTTCCAGTCGCTCTGAAGTTCGTGTCATTGTGATTCGCTCTGCGCATCCCAAAATATTTTTGGCTGGAATGGATATCAAAATGATGGTTTCTAAAGGCAGCGAGCAGATAAACCGTCCTGGCAGTATTGCCGCCTCCAGTAGACGCCTACAACAAGTCTTAAAAGAATTAGAACAATTACCCAAACCAGTGATTGCTGCTATTTCCGGACATGCGCTGGGGGGTGGTTGTGAATTGGCTCTTGCTTGTGATTTTCGCATCATGTCTGCTGGCAGTATCGGTCTAACCGAAATCTCTCTCGGTCTTATTCCCGGAGGAGGGGGTACACAGCGATTGGTGCGATTACTCGGGCGCGCTAAAGCGACGGAGCTTATCTTTCTTGGCCGTCGATTGAGTGCCGAAGAGGCAGCAGCATACGGACTTGTGACCAAGACAGTATCACCCGAAACGTTCAATGTAGAGGTGATGACGTTTGCTGATCGACTTGCCAAAGGAGCCATACAGGCAATGGGTTTGGCTAAAGCCTGTTTGCTTGCGGCTGAGGATCGAGAAGGCCATGGGTATACGTTGGAGAGCGAGGCTTTTGAGCAAACCTTTACTACAGGCGAGCCGATGGAAGGACTGGCTGCTTTTTTTAGCAAGCGACCAGCCAATTTTATAGCTTGCTCTGATAGATTTCGCCTGCATTCATAAGACAAAGAGGTGGAAGTCATGTCCTCATCTTGGGATCAACTATTAAAAGGAAAAGTTGCCATTGTGACGGGGGCATCGCGCGGATTGGGTCGGCAAGATGCATTAGCGCTTGCAGAAGCTGGGGCTGATGTTGTGGTAACCGATATTCTTGTTGAAGGCGACGCGACTAGTAAAGAGCGAGCCATGCAAATGGGACCGCTGGCACAAGTTATGGAAAGTACCCAAACCGTGTTTACTAAGCAGACGGCTCGTGAGATTGAATCCATGGGCAGAAGAGCGATAGTGGCCAAGATGGATGTCACCAACCGAAATGAGGTCCGTGACGTGATCGACAAAGTATATAGAGAGATGGGGAGGATTGATATTCTTGTAAATAATGCGGGTACGCTCGATCACGTTTCACAAATTGAAAACCAACGCGACGAGTGGTGGGAACGAGATTTACGGGTCAATTTGACGGGGGCGTACAACTGCACAAAAGCGGTCTGGTCCATTATGAAAGAACAGGGCAGCGGTACAATTATCAATATGGCTTCCGTTGCTGGTACGCTCGGGGATTTGGTCAAGCTAGTTATGCAACGACAAAGGGAGGTTTGCTGAGTTTTACTAAAAGTATGGCTCTGGAAGGTGCACGCCATGGAATTCGTGTCAATGCGATTGTTCCTGGGATTATTGCAACTGAAGCATTTCGAATGGGGAACAGTAAGATGAACGAGCGCATGGTGCAACGCACAGCTTTTAAACGTCCAGGTGATCCGGAAGATGTTTCTAACGCCATTGTCTTTCTTTGCTCGGAAAAAGCAAAATATATTACCGGAATTGGTCTAAACGTTTCGGGGGGGATTGAATTATTCACATTTTAAGCCTGAATCAATAGGAGTGAAGGGGGGCAAATCGAATGGCAGGCGCAGCGGTCAAATCATCTCAAGCCAAGAGCAAGGCCAATATCCGTGAGAAGATTGCCAATGAGCGTCAATCCATAACGCCGGCACGACGTTTTCGAGCCGTCAGTAAAACGCTGGTCAAACACGGTATCTTGCATATCTTGAAAGACCGAAGCAGAGACGAAGAAAGCCGATATCGATTGCTTGGCCAGCGATTGCGTTTAGCTTTTCAAGAGTTGGGACCCACGTATATCAAGCTGGGGCAGGTAATGCTGACAAGGCAAGAGCTGTTACCGGATGCTCTGACAAGGGAGTTAGAACCGCTTTTGGCTGAAGTGCCGCCCATTGATTTTGCTTATATGGAAGTCGTTTTGGATGAATCCATGCCAAACTGGCGCGATGAATTTGACTTTATTCATCCCGTGCCCATTGGTTCTGCTTCTCTGGCCCAAGTGTATCAAGCCTATTTGCAAGATGGTCGGAGAGCAGCAGTCAAAATTGTACGTCCTTTAGCCAGAAAGTTATTTTCAGCAGATATAGCGGCTATTCGTAAACTGGTTGGGAGATTGCAACGATTTTTCCCCGTTGAGTTACGTGAAACGCTAGATGTTAAGGGACTTCTTCAAGACTACTACAGCAGTTCGATGAACGAATTGGATATGCGGCTAGAGGCTGAAGCGATGAATCAACAGAGACAATATTGTGACGAATTTGCTACCTTGCACATTCCTCAGGTTTACTGTGTAACACCTCAAGTTCTGGTGATGGAATACATTGACGGTTGGAATCTCAAAGATTTTCCAGTCGATTTTCTGACTTTTGAAGAACGACTAGAAAGAATGGCCGATCTCGCTCATTACTATGTAAAAATGTTTCTCAAAGGTTTTTACCACGCCGATCCACACGGTTCTAACATCATGATTGAGCGGACAACGAAACGAGCAGTCATTCTCGATTGGGGTATGACGGGACGGATGGACACATTGCATACAGAAGCCATTTTCCGTATGCTCCTGCATATTCGCGTCAATCAAGCAGAAGATGCTGCTGAGTCAGCCCTCGATATTTATGAACCCACCATTTACACACATCCTGTTCAATTGAAAGATCAATTGCGCAGTCTCTTCATTCACTACACAGACAGCCATCAAGGAAGTCATTACAATTGGGGCAATCTTCTCTTTCGTACCATCATGATTGCCCTGAAAAATCACTGTCGTATTCCTACCGGTCTTGCTCTTTGGGCCAAAGGATTTTCTGCGGCTGAAGGGAATGCGCGGTGGCTTTGTCCGGAAATATCATTCCACGATTTAGTGGAAACAGCAGATGTACAAATTGTTCGGGACTGGATGAGCCGACGTCTCAATTATCATACCAATGCAGCACTTTTGACGGAAACTGCTAAATTGGCGACAACGTTTCCACGACGTTTGAACAAAATTCTCGAGCATCTGGAATGGAATAAATTACAATTCACGATAGACGCTCAACTTTCGCAAGTGGCTCAGCGCAATCTTTCACGCCTTACCAACCGTGTCGCATTTGCTTTTCTTGCAGGTATTCTTTTTTTAGGAGGAGCTATTTTGATCACGTCTCGAGGTGGAAATTTTGAGTTTTCTTTGATGGCGCATCGAATTGGCATGATAGCTCTCTCAGCAAGCGCTCTTTTTATACTAGGTGTCATTTGGAACGCACTGCGGGCGCGTCTTTGACTTGGGCGAAAAGTTACGTTGGAGGTGGTGGATATGTCAGCATCTTCACGAGAGCAAGAACAACTTAGTTTAGAATCTCGTATTCAGGCGTTTTATCGTCAAAGCGGAGGACCAGGAAATCCACAGATTCAAAAGATTCTTCAAAATCATTTGCTTTATGGGAAAGACCATGGTCGTTCAGGATATCGTGAAACGTTGGAAGACGCTTTTATCGATGCGGTGAGTAAAGATCATTCCATGTTGTTGCTTTTTCAGCGTCTGATAACTTGGCGGCAAAAACGTTCAGTTCAACGTACGCTGAGCACGGAATGGCAGCAATCGCTTTTCCAAGTGCAGCAGGAAGTAAGACAGTTGCGAGAGCAAATCTCCCAATTAGAGCAAACTGTGTTACAAAATTTATCATCCGACGATGCACAAACTCGTTCAGCGGATCAGGCCTTCTCGAAGTGATTTGGCAACAGCGGCAGTACGATTTTTCACTTTGAGTTTACGGAGTATAGAAGTGATATGTTCTGAAACAGTGTATTCGCTGATGTGTAGTTGCTCAGCGGTATGTTTCGTGTCAAGACCATCTGCCAACAGATAAAGAACGTCCAACTCTCTTTCCGTCAAAGCGAAACTGTGGTTAGGAATTCGTTCTTGATCTTGGTGGAGATGAGATGAGAGTGCAAATGAAACTCTGTCGAGCATCCCTTTTACCAATTCAAGCTGACTGGGTACGTGCGGGAATCTTTGTCCATTGTGATCGAGCAAAAGTACTCCTAAAGTTTCGGATGCAGGCCCTCGTACAGGACAGATAAGCAATGAAGTTAAGTGAAAAGATTGCACATGTTGAACAGGTAGCAGATTTGAGACATTTTCAAGAAAAACAGGTCTGTCCAGTTGCAAAAGCCGGTTAAGCAGAGGTACACGATATCCGTTTTCACGAATTCGACGGATAACATCTAGTTCGACGTGATGCCCAAATAATCCCTCAACAGATTGATTTAAAGGGTTATAAAGAAAAAGGGCACTGCGTTTAAAACCAGCCAGTTGGCAACTGTCTGTCACTAACGTCTGAAAGACCTCATGAACGTCATGCGTTAGAAATAGATGTTCATCAAAGAGCAAAAGTTTCTGTACTTCTACAGCCAACATGGTTCTATGCATACGGGAAGTCTGGTGATGGGTTGGGAATTGTTGCTTTTCATCGAGCGCTTGGTCAGAAGATGCCTCAATAAACATTTGCATCAGGTTGACACAATAAACATGTAACCAGTGATAGACGGTTTCAAAATCTTCAGCTGGTAAATGTGAGCGGGCGATGGATAGTATCATTTCTTCAAAATCCGAGAGTACAAGCAGAATTGCCGCAGTAGAGTTACCTAATGCTGTTTTGCGAAAACAATGCAAAGTCTCATCAATAGCACGGGCTTCGTCAGCAGTGACGAGTTGCAAGTGAGTCAATAAGTATAGAAGCGCAGTGCGCGCGCCTTCGCGAGTTTTGCTGTCCCATTGGCCACCAGCTGCTGTCATGGCCTCCCAAGTAGAGAGAAGCTGTGCGCGGTTTTTCTCAACAGCTTGCAATAGCTGTTTCAGGCATCGGTTTGGCAAGGCGGGAACAGGACGTTGATAGGATAGACGACCAGGTGTGGTGAGTTTGGGGAAGGACTCTATAGACATCTGTGCACCCCCGCGAAATGGTGATCTATCTTTATATCTGTATCCTACAGGATTGAAGGAGGAAAGGAAATTGAGAATTTATCAGACAGTTACAAAAAAAGGGTTAGATCATGCCAGTTTGCCCATGCGTCTTTATCATAAAGCCAAAAAAATCGGGATTTGGGATCCGCGTGACATTGACATGGAAAAGGATCGGGAAGATTGGTTAACTTTTAGTGAATCGGAACAACGAGTCATTCTTCGTCTTTGTACGCTCTTTCAGGCGGGAGAAGAAGCTGTGACACGAGATTTATTGCCGCTCATTCGAGCCATTTCACTCGAAGGACGTTTGGAAGAAGAAATGTATTTGACCACTTTTCTCTGGGAGGAAGCTAAACACACAGAAGTATTTAGACGTTTTTTTGATGATATTGCAAGGGTTCGAGAAGATTTTTCCGAGCAAATTGGCCCGAGCTATGAAGCCATCTTTAGCAAGTACCTTCCCGAATCCATGGAACGCCTTATTCATGATCCATCACCTGCCGCCCAAGCAGAAGCGTCAGTGACCTATAATATGGTGGTAGAAGGTATTCTGGCTGAAACCGGTTATTACGCATTCCATAATATACTAGAAAAAAATAGGAAAATGCCCGGCTTGCTTCGTGCCATTGTTTATTTGCAAAAGGATGAGTCACGTCATATTGGCTATGGTACTTATTTGCTTTCTCGTCTGATTGCTGAAGATGATCGAATATGGGATGTTATACAAACGCGTATTCAATTACTCGTTCCTTTTGCAGTGGGAGTGGTTAACGAATTGTTCAGTGATAGAGAGACTGAATCTGCCCATGCAGGTGTGGAACCGCCTTTTCCGCTGGACAAGAATGATTATATACAATATGCCATGTCACAATTTCAACGACGGATGAATGTACTCCAGCGTGCGCGTGGCCAATCTCCAGATGAAATTTATCAACTTTCAGAGGCCACCGTTGGAATTGAGGAGTAAAATGACTTTATTGCTGTGGATGCTAGATAAACTTCAACAAACACATGGCTAGAGTGGGGGAAATGGAATGGACCCTTCTATCTGCATGGAAACCGTAAAAGATTTAACCACAAATGGACTAGGGGTTGATCCCGATGCAGAGGCACTGGTATATGAGAGACCTAGTATAAACTCCTTGGTACCAGGACTTTTTTGTACAGGGAGATTAAGTGCCGCACGTGTGCTCCTCCGTATGCCAAGTCCCGATCTTTGGAATGGGAAGTTAATGATAGGAGCAACACCGGCGGTTCGAAATGAATATTCACTTGATTTATTGCTCAGCGATATCGTCATTCAAAGAGGATATGCCTATGCAGCTTGCGATAAAGGTACGCCACAACTTACTTTGCGCGATCCCAGCCGTTCTATGGAAGAATGGACAGATATCTATGCCCAGTTAACAGATTGGGCTGCCTCGCATGTGGAAAGTTATTATGGATCAAAAGCTCAATATATCTATATTTCTGGAGTAAGTAATGGTGGATATATTACGCGAAGAATGATGGAATTGTATCCTCATCGTTATCATGGTGGTGTAGAGTGGGAAGGAGTCTTATGGCATACTCGCCAACGGCACTTGCTGACCACTTTACCTGTTATGGTTCAATCTTATCCTATCTATCGTAATTGGCGTGGAGATTATTCGACAGCGGAACGTGCAAGTGCTTTTGAAAATTTAATCGAGATGGGTCTACATCCTGATTCGGAACCCTTTTGGGATGTATATTATCGAGTCTATTGGCTTGTTTCACTTTGGCTCTATGGTAGAAATTTAGATCCAGATTGGAAGCCGTTTGCAGCCGAATGGTCAAAGGATTGGCTAGAAAATCCGCAATTTTTGGCTGAGTATCCATGGTTGGAACGACTCCCTTTTTTTAATGAAAGAATTAAGCGTATAGAAAATAACGGTCAAATCACTAAGCCCTTGCTTTCAGTAGCTGGAAACTATGATTGTCTCATCCCTTTTCGAGATCATGCAGAAGCTTATGCCAAATTGGTCGAGTCAGCAGGGGCAAGTACCTATCATCGTTTGTATGAGATTGATCGCGGGAATCATGTGGACGGTCTTTTACGCTCTCATCGCGGAAAACAGCAACCTGTGCTACCTTACTATGAAGCTGCGCTGATGCACATGGAGTGTTGGGTAGAAAAAGGATTTTCTCCCCCGCAATCAGGAAAATATGAAAAAATTGAAGATTTTGCGGGGGATATAGCGCTGTTTTCAAAGTCGAGCAGCGATAGCAGTGACTAACTTTTAAGTAATTTCAATATGTGCAGTGAGGAGTTATAAAAAAGAAGGAAATTCAGCACGTCTTTTGCAAATATTCTATAATCGCTGTTATTACTTCTTCGGTAGTTGCTTTCCCATGTAGATCTGGGGTCTTGATTCCAGATTGCAAAGTGAATTCAATGGCTTCTAATAACTCCACCTCGCTGGATTCTTATCTATTTTCATTTATCTTGCCTGAATATGACGCTCTCATGTTGGGATTGACTTGGATGTATGGCCATATTGGTTTCTGAATGTTTGAGCGGCTGACGTTTTTTAGCTAAATAAAGAAGGAAAAAGGCAAACAGTGCTAAACCAATATTACTTTCGTAAACAGCACGAAAACCAAGGGTTTGAGCAATCGTACCACCGAGTAAGCTACCCGCCACACTGCCGATATTGTTGGTGTTGCTAAAAAGTGTCGTGGCCGATCCTGCGGATTCGGGCATGAAATCTTGAAAATAACTCATACCCGTACTGGAAATGATTGCAATAAATATAGCGCAGAATACTTGTAAGATAAGCATTTGCCAGGCGGCATCGGTAAAGATGACACCTGTATAATAGAGAATTCCACAAATGATACCAAACAACAGAATTTTACGTTTTTCTATTTTTTCTGAAACCGCACTGAGACCGATCATAATAGGAATTTCCAATCCTGCACTTAGGCTGAACACCCATCCCACCACATGTTCTTGCGCTCCAATGGTTCGCGTGACAAATAACGGCATATACATTCCATTCACACTAGATGCTGTAGAGGCAAAGACAAAAGCGATGATGGAATAAAAAATTTCTCGACGTTGTAAATTTTTCCACAGTGTAGACGATTCGATTTTAGGGATTTGTGTGTGCTGGCGCCTTTGCAAAGATAGTAAAGCAACTCCGAAAATCAAAAAGTAAATCAAAGAAGTAGACATAAATAGTCCATTATAACCAAGCAGGCTGAGTCCCCAGGCACCAAACAGTGGGCCAACCACCCAAGCAAATGAGAAAAATGCGCGGAGTGAGGCGATAGTTCGTGCCGGATGGGAGGTGGTGGATGCTATGGCCGATTCTCTTGCGTAAGCGAAAAGTTGAGGAAACGCTGCTGCACCCATACCTAACAGAAAAGTAGTAAAGATGAGTAATTGTATATAATTATGCATAAATAAAAAGCAGGCATAACCGCATCCAGCAGATAGACAAGACAAAAGAATAATAAATTTCTTCGGCGTACCGGTGTCCGATTTTTTTCCGAGCCAAGTACTGGCTATAATACCGCCTATGCCGTTGGTACACATAAACGCACCCAATTCTACGGGCGAAGTGTGAATTTGATTTGTCAGATACAACGATAGGTAAGGTCGAGTTACAGCTAAACCTACTCCTACTAGAGTAATGGAAAAGACGAGAGCAAAATAGCCGGGCATTTGATTTGTACGAAATGTTCCGTGAAAACGAAAAGATGGCAAGCGAAAAATCCTCCACTGAGGCCGAAAGGCCATAGATAGAATTTGAGTTACTTTCGGAAGCGGTATCGGTACGACGTTGGCAATGGATGTCTTTAATATGCTTATGCAAGCGTTGAAAAGGATATTTGCTTCTGATTTTTCCTACTAAGTTTATCATTTTTACTTCAATAAAATGCGAAGTTCTTATTTTTGAAAAAATTTTTTTAATAAGCAGGAATCTGAAAGCAAAAAAAGAATACAATGCATTAACGAAAGCGGTTTTGTAATCATCGTTCCAGACTTGAAGTACAAAGGACGCTGTCTATGACAACTATTTACGACATTGCCAAACGAGCTGGAGTTTCACCGACTACGGTATCTAAAGTTTTGAATGGATACCCAGATGTCAGTCTCAAAACGCGCGGCAAAGTTCAACGCATTATGAGCGAATTAGGCTATCAGCCAAGCGCAGCTGCGCGTAGTTTAGCTACCAATCGTTCTATGACTGTCGGCGTATTTTTTCAAGATCATGTCAATAGTGGATTGCGCCATCCGTTCTTGCATGATGTTCTTGCTAGTTTTAAAGATGTAGTAGGTGGTAAAGGCTATGATCTTTTATTGTTTTCAGATGCTGAGCGGGAAAATTTCCCGAGTGGTTTTGAGGCGCGGGCAAAACATAGAGATGTTGATGGATTGCTCTTGGTTGGTGTGCCGCGGACTGATCCAGGGTTAGTCGCGTTGGCTCGCAGTCGTATACCAGTGGTTTCTATAGATTTAGATCTTATTGGTTCGCGAGCCAGTTATCTCATGTCAGACAATCTGGGTGGTACGCGAGCAGCGATGTCCTTTCTATTAAACAATGGTCATCGAAAAATTGCTTTTATTGGTGATCGGCTGGGCACGAAACCTGGCCATGATCGGATGTTAGGATATCAACAATCGTTGCAAGAATTAGATTTACCCTTCCGGTCGGAATGGATGCTGGACGGGGATTTTACAGAAGTCTCAGGTTATGAGGCTATGAAAAAACTTTTGCAGGTTTCTGAATTGCCTACGGCTGTTTTTTGTGCTTCCGACATGATGGCGATTGGAGCTTTTCGAGCTTTGCAGGAAGTTGGAAAGAAACCTGGACAGGACATATCTGTTATGGGTTTTGATGATATTGAGCTTGCCCGATATGTCACTCCAAGTTTGACAACGGTTCGTCAAAACAAGGAAGAGATGGGACGTTTGGCGGCTTTCGAGTTGTTGGAATTAATGGCTCGTGAGGATAAACCACCCACAGTTATCACTGTAGATACAGAAATTGTAGTTCGAGAAAGTGTTTGCTCTATTTCTTAGTTGTTTTCGATTCTGCATTTCACTTTCCAAACATAATTGTAAGCGGTTTCTTGTTGTGCTTGGAGGAGGTGGTGTGTGGTATATAACATGTTTTTATTTTCGAAAGCGGTTTTGATGAAAAATAAGGGGGTTCATCGTTGAACAGCAAATGGAAAACAGGCGTCGTTGTTGGAACGGTTGCACTTACCGTGGCTGCACTGGCTGGGTGTGGCAATGCAACCAACGGATCGGCTAGTCATAGCACCTCGGTCTCTGCGAGCTCAGGCCAAGGAAAACCGTTAACGGTTGTTCCTGCGCCATACGGAAGTTTTCAAGACAATTTTAATCCCTTCCAATACCAAACTACAGCTAATCCTGGAACTTTTGGCATGATTTATGAACCGTTATTCTATTACAGTTTGGTCAGTTCAAATGTCTATAGTTTGCTTGGTAAAAGCATGTCGTGGAGCAATGGAGATACAACATTGACTGTCCAACTCAATACAGACGCTAAATGGTCAGATGGACAGCCCTTCACCTCTAAAGATGTGGTGTTTACGTTTGATTTGTTGAAAAAATATCCAGCTATTGATACTTCCGGTGTCTGGACTGAGTTGCGCAGCGTCAAAGCAGAAGGGGCTGGAACCGTTGTGTTCCAGTTCAAAAAGCCGGATGTGCCATTTGCCATGTATGTCGTACAAGAGCCTATTGTACCTGAACATATCTGGTCGAAGGTCGGGAATCCATCCAAATATTTGAACAGTAATCCAGTAGGAACTGGACCCTATGTTTTGGCGAGTTTCTCTCCCCAAGAATACACCTTAAAAGCCAACGACAATTATTACGAAGGAAAACCGCCTGTGCCAGAGGTAATTTTCCCATCATACAGCAGTAACGATAGTGCTAATCTGGCGTTGGCCCAAGGTCAAGTAGACTGGGGAGGACAATTTATTAACAATATTCAACAAGTATACGCCTCCAAGAGTCCATACAACAAGTATTGGTTCCCGCCTAATAACGTAGTCAATTTGGTTCCTAATTTGACAAACTCACTGCTTGGTCAAAAAGTAGTACGTGAGGCTATCAGTATGGCGATTGACCGTAACGCGCTCGCTCAAAAAGGCGAATACGGGTATGTTCAGGTGGCTAGTCCAACAACTATTTTGCCTACCAGTTCAAGTTGGATAGATCCCAATTTGCCGGCTAAGGATTTGAAATTTACGTATAATCCAAGTGCTGCAGAGCAACTGCTGGAGAGTCACGGTTATAAGAAAGTCAATGGTGTGATGGAAGCTCCCAATGGTCAACCTTTATCTTTCAATTTGGCTGTTGTATCTGGTTGGACAGACTGGGATGAAGACGCTCAATTGATTGAACAGGATTTGCAACAGATTGGCATACGGGTCAATGTTCAGCAAATGCAATATGCTGGGTATGAAGCAGCACTCCAGGGACATAGTTTTGATTTGGCTATTGCATCGTCTGGCGGCGGACCCAATCCTTACTATATTGATGAGGATGTCTATCAGTCGCATGGCAGCTTAAATTATGAACAATGGGACAATGCGGCAACTGATCAGGCATTTTCTGATTTTGAATCTACCACAAACTTGGCTCAACAAAAACAGGCTATGTATAAAGTGGAGAAAATTGTCGCTGAAAATTTACCGACTATCCCACTGTTCTATGGTGGTACTTGGTACGAATACAGTACCAAAAATTATACAGGTTGGCCGAGTGCGAGCAATCCATATGTTTCACCAGCTCCATGGTCATGGCCGGCAGCAGAGATTGTCCTTATGCATCTAAAACCAAGAAGTTGAATGGATTGAGCCAAACGGCGGCGATGCAGTCCATCTGCTCGCCGCCCTACAGGATTGCGGCAACATAGTGGGAGGAAGCAGCATGAAATACGTTCTCAGTCGTTTGTCGTTTTTTATCGTATCTGTTTGGGCTGCTGTGACGATTAACTTTGTTTTGCCGCGCATGATGCCTGGCAACCCTGCCGACGCTATGTTTGCCAAATTCCAAAACAATTTGACACCCCAGGCCATGACGGCGTTAAAACTCGAATTTGGGTTCAGCAATCAACCTCTGATAGTGCAATATTTCGACTATCTTAAGGGACTTATCACTCTCCATTGGGGGTTGTCTTTCACGTACTACCCTACTCCAACCAAAACTGTCATAGCGCATAGTTTGCCTTGGACCATCGGTTTAGTAGGGATAACAACGTTAATCTCTGTCTTTTTGGGAACAGGGCTTGGTATTTTAATTGCTTGGCGGCGTGGTGGTGCTCTGGACAATACACTTCCTATTGTCTCGCTGTTTTTTCAAGCGGCCCCCTATATGTGGACAGGACTTTTGTTGCTTTACTTTTTAAGCTTTAAACTGGGATGGTTTCCATTAGCTCATGGTTATGCGCTCAGTGTACAGCCGTCTTGGAGCATTTCGTTTATTTTGTCAGTTTTAAAACATGCGATTTTGCCAGGTATTACGATTTTCCTGGGTTCATTTAGTGGTTGGTTGATAGGGATGCGCAACAATATGATTTTGACGCTAGGTGAAGATTACGTTGTTTTTGCAGAGGCAAAAGGTGTGCGACCTTCCCGGTTAATGCTCATGTATGCTGCACGAAACGCCATTCTTCCTCAGATCACCAGCTTCGCTATAGCGATAGGCAACGTCGTGAGTGGCTCGATTCTTACAGAAGTTGTTTTCTCATATCCCGGTATTGGAGCCCAGTTGCAAGCTGCAGTGTTGCAACAAGATTATCCGTTGATTCAGGCTGCCTTTTTAATGATCGCGTTGTCAGTACTTCTTGCTAATCTGTTGGTTGACCTGCTCTATAGTCGACTTGATCCGCGAGTTCGTGCAGGAGGTGCCACTGTATGATGACGCATCCTCTTGAAGATATCCATGCGAATGAAGTCAATCTTCCCATCAGACGTAAAAGATTTCGTTTTATTCGTTTACTTTGTTCCGATCGTCGTTCGTTGGTAGGATTGTGTCTCTTTTCTCTATTTTTATTGGTCGCCGTTTTGGCGCCTGTGATTGCGCCCTACAATCCACTTTCAACGAATTTTGCTATGAATTTGCCTCCAAGTTATGCTCATTGGTTTGGTACGACGGCTACAGGACAGGATATATTTTCGCAATTTATCTACGGAACACGCACCACTTTAACGGTAGGTATAGGTGCTGGGCTCTTGGCAACCTTGATTGGACTGGCATTTGGTGTAACGGCAGGTTATATCGGTGGGTGGGTAGATACAGTACTTAACTTTGTCACGAATATTTTTCTGGTTCTGCCGAGTCTCGCTCTTCTCATTGTCATTGAATCAATGGTCCATAATACCACGCCTTGGATTAACGGATTGATTATAGGTTTCACTGGCTGGGCTTGGGGAGCTCGAGTTTTTCGAGCTCAAACAATGTCGCTGCGCAATCGCGAGTTTGTTACAGCAGCGCGTCTTTCAGGAGCTTCCACTCTGCGAGTTATGGTTGCGGAAATTATTCCTAATATGACGAGCGTCATTGCTTCTAACATTATTTTTGCTTGTCTCGGTGCCATTCTTGCTGAATCTGGGTTAGCCTTTCTTGGACTTGAAAGCGTCAATTCGGTCAGTTGGGGAACCATGCTCTATTGGGCGCAAGCAGGCGGAGCGTTACTGAACGGCGCTTGGTATTGGATTGTTCCGCCAGGGTTGGGAATTGCTTTAGTTGGTCTATCGCTAGTGTTGATGAATTTCAGTATTGATCAATTAACAAATCCGCGCCTGCGCAAGCAAGGAGGGAAGCGTCGTGAGCAAAGTACAGCCCGTTCTAGAAATTGAAGATGTCACAGTTGTTTATGACAGCCCCTCTGGGCCAGTACAGGCAGTTAGTGATGTTAATTTAACTGTATATCCGGGAACCATTGTTGGTTTAATCGGTGAATCGGGATCGGGAAAATCGACATTAGCAAACGCCATTATGCGCTTGTTAAGAGGCAATGCTCGACTAACTAAAGGACAAATTCGTGTGATGGGAACCGATATTTACGCTTTAAGCAAACGAGAGCTTCGCACATTTCGTTGGAGTCGAATGTCAATGGTCTTTCAGAGTGCAATGACAGCACTAAATCCTGTGATGACGGTGGAGAAACAAATTGTAGACACGTTTCGCAGCCATCGTCCACAAATGTCTGTCAAGGAGGCTAAGGAACGAGCGCGTGATTTGCTGCGGCTCGTGCGTATTGACGAAAAACATTTGCGCAGTTTTCCACACGAGTTATCGGGTGGAATGCGCCAGCGCGTAGTCATTGCTATTGCTATTGCATTGGAACCGCAATTGGTCATTATGGATGAACCCACAACAGCTCTTGATGTGGTAGTGCAGCGGTCGATACTTAATCAAATTCAGGAACTGCAGGCTGAGCGAGGCTTTGCCATCCTATTTATTAGTCATGATTTCAGTTTAGTAACAGAAATTGCTTCACGTGTTGCCATTATGTATGCGGGACGAATGGTTGAGAATACAGAAGCAAAAGTGCTGTTGCCAGAAGTTGATCATCATCCCTATACAGAAGGGCTCATGCGCGCTATTCCACGTTTGACGTACGAAGATGTTGTGATTGAAGGCATTCAAGGACATCCACCAGATTTAATTGATTTGCCGAGTGGATGTGCGTACTCCCCGCGCTGTCCGTATGCAACAGCTGCATGTATGGAAATCCGTCCGACATTGCATCGATTGTCACACGCCACGATTGAATGCCATCTCTACAGTCCAACCAAGGAGGGAGATTCGGAATGGCCGGCCAAGCAGCTTTTGTACAAGTCGACGACTTGAAAATTCGTTTTTCTATTCGAACACGTAAAGGGCCGGCATTTATCACGCCTGTTGACAATGTGAGCTTTCATATTCAACCTGGCGAAGTTTTGGCTCTTGTCGGTGAGTCAGGAAGTGGAAAAAGTACCATAGGCCGTTCCTTGGTTCGTATTCTTGAACCGACAGCAGGGAAAATTCAAGTAGCAGGTCAAGATGTTACGCACATTCGTGGTCGTTCATTAGTGAACTATCACAAAGTAGCGCAAATGGTTTTTCAAGATCCTTTTGGTTCACTGAACCCTGTAAGAACGCTGGAGAAACATCTGGAATTTCCTTTGCGCAAGTATCGTGCAAAGAACCATGCTGAAGTATCTGCCCATATTGATTATCTTTTGCAACGAGTAGGTCTTACACCAGTGCGTGAATTTCGTATCAAGTATCCGCATGAATTGTCTGGTGGGCAACGCCAGCGACTTGCCATTGCACGTGCACTGGCAGTGAGTCCAGAGTTCATCGTGGCAGACGAACCTATTTCCATGCTCGATGTTTCCATTCGTGCAGGAATTTTAGAGTTAATGAACGAGTTAAAACAAGATTTTCAACTCTCCTATCTTTATATTACGCACGATTTGGCGTCGGCTCGTTACTTTGGAGATCGAATCATGGTCATGTATGGCGGACGAGTCATGGAAAGTGCATCGTCGCGCAGTTTACTCAAGCATCCATTGCATCCTTACACGCGTCTCATGTTTGCTGCAACGCCTGGAAGTGATTGGAGCAAACCGTTACCGGAAACAAGTAATGAGGCACCTAACTTACTGGAAGGTCGTAAAGGATGTCCATTTGCTCATCGTTGCTTATTCGTTCAGGAGCGTTGTAGAGAAGAGACGCCTGCGCTGCGTGAGTTTGAAAAAGAACACCATGTTGCTTGTCATTTTGCAGAAACCTTACAGTAAATTTCAAATTTCATGAGTGTTTCTGGACGATTTGTCTGGTTTTTGGGAAATGGGGGCAGTTTGCCATGCAGAAAATGTTTCGGCAAGCCATGAGTTTAAATGGTTATTGGCAGATGCGAGCGGTCGGTGAGACAGAATGGAATCCAGCAAAGGTGCCAGGTTCCGTCATGCAAGATTTATTGACGGCCGGGAAAATTCCGGATCCTTTTTATCGTGATCACGAAGCGATTGCTTTAGAAATAGCTGCTAAAGACTATGAATATGAACATGAGTTTATAGTAGACGAATCATTTCTAAAGGCTGATTATGTTTGTTTGCTAGCTCATGGTCTAGATACATTAGCGACAGTCTGGATAAACAGTTCTTGTCTAGGCAGAACTGAAAACATGCATCGTACTTATGAATGGAATGTCAAAGATAAACTTTGTAATGGTAAAAATATCATACGAATTCGCTTTGATTCTCCCTTGCAGTACGTGGAAAAGATGCAAGAAAAATTTCCACTTTGGGGCCCCGATCACACGATTGCCGGTTTCCCGCATTTGCGCAAAGCACATTACATGTTTGGTTGGGACTGGGGTCCGAAAATTCCAGATGCAGGAATTTGGCGATCATTAGAATTGGTAGCTTTTTCGGGAGCTCGACTTTTAGACGCATCGATTTTGCAGACTCATGAAGCTGATCAGGTTTGGGTCGATGTGCTGACTCAAATTGAAACGTATGAAAAATCCGAAGCGTTAAACCCTGAGGTGGTTGTGAGGCTGATGCACCCCAACGGGTTTGTTCAAGAGGAACGCACTGTAGTTTGCAATGGCCATGCAGATGTTCGTATACAAGTTAAAGATCCTGAACTTTGGTGGACGCAAGATTTAGGTAATCAGCCGCTGTATCAAGTGGAAATTACGGTTGGTCAGCAAAATAAGGTCTTTGATCAACGAAGCTATAGAATTGGTTTGCGTACGTTGACAGTGGTTCAGCAACCTGATCGGTGGGGAAAATCTTTCGCTTTTGTCATTAATGGAGTTCCCATATTCGCGCGTGGAGCCAATTACATTCCAGAGGATAATTTGCTGGGAAGAACTGGCCGAGAAAAAACGGAACGCTTAATCCATGCCTGCAAAACAGCTCATTTCAATATGATTCGAGTCTGGGGAGGCGGCATTTATCCAGGAGATGATTTTTACGATCTCTGTGATGAATATGGACTCATTGTCTGGCAAGATTTAATGTTTGCCTGTGCGGTATATCGTTTAAGCGAAGAATTCCAAGCTAATATTTGTGCAGAAGTAGAAGATAATCTCCGCCGTATTCGCCACCATGCCTGCCTTGGTCTCATATGCGGCAATAATGAGATGGAACTCGCTTGGCATGATTGGGATCTACCCAAGTCAGTAGAACGGCAAAAAGACTATTTGCGAATGTTTGAGGAAGACTTTCCAGCCATTTGCCAAGAAATCGCCCCCCAAACTTTTTACTGGCCAGCTTCTCCTTCATCAGGTGGAGGATTTCGCTCGCCAAATAGTGAAAGGGAGGGAGATGTCCATTATTGGGAAGTATGGCATGGACTAAAACCTTTTACTGACTATCGCAAGTATTACTTTCGTTTCTGTTCTGAGTTTGGTTTTCAATCATTTCCATCCATGAAAACTATATGTAGTTTTACAGAAGAACAGGATAGGAATATTTTCTCTTATATCATGGAGAAACATCAAAAAAACGGATCTGCAAATGGCAAGATTCTCTACTACTTATCGGAGAATTTCAAATATCCGAAAAATCTTCAAGCTCTATCTTATGTTTCACAAATTTTGCAGGCAGAAGCCATTCGTTATGGTGTAGAACACTGGCGACGAAATCGCGGTCGCTGTATGGGAACCTTGTATTGGCAGTTAAATGATTGTTGGCCTGTAGCCTCGTGGTCGAGCTTAGATTCGTTTGGTCGTTGGAAAGCATTACATTATTTTGCTAAACGTTTCTATTCTCCGATTCTACTCAGTGCATGTGAAGAGGGGAGTACGGTCGAATTACATTTAACCAACGATTCACTCGCTCCCGTTCAAGGAAAAGTTTCCTGGTTTTTGAAAAAATTCGATGGCACGGTCGTCGCACATGGACATGAGGAAGTCCAGATATCGGCAATGGATAGTCGCATCCTATTGCAAGTTGATTTGAATTCTCAACTTCAGTCAGGTCATGCTCGACAAATGTTCTTCCAGTACGAAGGTCAATTTGGTGAAAATCACTCGTCAACAGGAACGGTAATTTTCTGTAAAGCTAAGCATTTGGAGCTTTTGTCTCCCGATATTTCTTTAGATATGGAAGAACTGGACGATCATTTTGAAATCCATTTGACAAGTCAAACTTTTGCAAAGTACGTCATGCTTGAATTATCAGAAGCAGACGGCGTTTTTAGCGACAATTATTTCGATCTTCTGCCTGCAACTCCGTATACCGTTTTGCTTTCTAAAAAATTTCTTTCGGAAGATTTGTCACTGAAAGAAGTGTGTGAACAAATTCGAGTTTACAGTCTGATAGATAGCTATGAGAACACTATTGATTCCCACAGGTTGACTGAGAAAGGAAGTTATATCATTGACTAAAAACTGGAATTTTCCTGGAGATTTTTTGTTTGGTGTAGCCACCTCTGCCTATCAAATTGAAGGTGCAAGTCGTGAAGATGGTCGCACACTTTCGCACTGGGATACTTTTTGCTATGACGGTAAAACGTATCAAGGTCATAATGGTGACATTGCCTGTGATCACTACCATCGTTTTCCGGAGGATATTGCTTTAATGGCCGATCTCGGTGTTCAAGCTTATCGCTTTTCGTTTGCTTGGCCGCGAATTTTTCCGGAAAAAGGAAAGTTAAACATGCGCGGTATAGAATTTTATCATCGGCTTCTGGATGAACTGGAAAAACATCATATTGAACCCGTAGGAACTATCTACCACTGGGATCTTCCTGCTTGGTTGGCAGAAGAAGGTGGGTGGCTGGAACGGAATGTAATTGGCCATTTCCGTGAATTTAGTGAAACTCTTTTCAAACATTTTGGAAAGCGCATATCAAAGTGGATTACGCATAACGAACCTTGGTGTGCGTCTTTTCTGAGCTACGGTATTGGCGAGCATGCACCCGGACACCAGAATTGGCAGGAAGCCGTGATGGCAGCTCATCATATCTTGCTGTCTCACGGGGAAGCGGTAAAAGCGTATCGGCAGCTTGGCATAGATGGACAAATTGGAATTACGCTCAATTTGAATGTTTGTTATCCAGCTTCAGAAAGCCCAGAAGATAAGCAGGCTGCAATGCTGGCTGACGGATTTTCAAATCGTTGGTTTCTTGATCCGATTTTTCACGGGTATTATCCAGAAGATATGCTTGAAGCATTTCAAACGCATGTTCCTGATTGGGATTTTCTAAAAGATGGAGATGTAGAGACGATTGCCGTGCCCATCGATTTTCTCGGTGTCAATTTTTATTCGCGCAGTGTTGTTCGGCATTTTTCAGACAATCCGTTTCTTCAGGTTGAACAAGTGCCTGCGCATCCTGACGTTTGTACAGCTATGGGATGGGAAATTCATCCGGAATCTTTGTATCGATTATTGACTCGTTTGGCCAGCGAATATACTTCTATTCCGATTTATATTACGGAGAACGGGGCTGCTTTTGATGATGTGATGGTAGATGGAAAAGTGTCTGATCCTGCGAGAATTGAATATTTGGAAGGGCATCTGCGGGCAGCAGAACGGTTTTGTGCAGAAAACAACCAACTCAAAGGGTATTTTCTCTGGTCACTATTGGATAATTTTGAATGGGCGCATGGATACAGCAAACGTTTTGGTATCGTGCACGTCGATTTTGCAACCCAACGACGTACTCTCAAAGAGAGTGGTGAATGGTATAAAAAGTTAGTCCATATGCATCGACAGCTTACACATGTCGAATAATTGACAACTAGGCATAAGAAAAATAGAGAAAAATGATGCAGTTGAAGCGATAAAACCGCCAAACAGACCATAGAATGGGAGTGTTTTGTTGGCGGTTATCGCTTCTTATTTTGTTCCTACCATGAATAGTTTTTACCCTTGGTTAAGTGTTATCTCATAAATACCATTCTTAAATATCTCAAATGTAAATCTATATTCGATATATTTCTAGTATATAACAATCAAATTTAAATCGACATAAAATAGATGGAGATGCGAAACTCATTGTTTCATTTTTCAACGTCAATCAGGGCGTGGAAAGAGTTTCTGTTTCCTTGTCATCTGGAGCATGGTCTTGACAGATTCCCATGGGATAGTCTTGTTGATTGACACGAATAAACCCAGTTTGGAATACACGAGCACTTTGTTTGATTTTGCAAAGATCCTGGCAGTAAATGCAGTAGAATTGTTCCACGTTACACCGTCCTTCAAGGTTAGACTTTGATAACGCGAGCTTGCAAAAACTGTCCGGGATGGTGTTGAATCATACCCTCTTTACCATATTTATTCTGAATTTGGTAACCTCGATTCGTTAGGTTCTCAATTAAGTCTTGTTGAGCTTTCCAAGGTAAGTTGCGCATAAAAGGTTCAAAAATATGTGCAGCGCGAAACCAAAATTCAATAGTTTTGTCGATATGAAATGTATTTCCAATCATTTCGACTGGATAAATTTGTACTTGATCGTATGTTTCGTCTAGAGTATCGATGATTTCACGAACAGTGTCTTCTGAGGGCAGTTGATCGGTTGTCGAATTTCTTAAAGTTTCGTTATTCTCATAAATAGGTGTCAGCCATTCTGTCATAAAAGGTTCTGTCTGTGGAAATTGAAGTCCATAGACGGTGGTAAACCATGCACCTGGCTTGCAGACTCGGTGTATCTCTTTCAATGTTACTTGAATATTCGTGAAATGTAAAAAAAGACACCCTATCGCCGCGTCAAATGTATTGTTTTCAAATGGAAGCTCCTCGGCTGTTGCTTGCACAAACTTGACCGAAGACTCAGGGTAACTTTTCAGTTTTTGCATGGAACGATTTAACATTCCAACAGAAGGATCGATGGCAGTGACTAGGCCGTGTGAACCAACCTGATTCACCAGTCCTCCTTCTAGTGTCAGTGCACCAGTGCCGCATCCAAGTTCTAGGACATGCATACCTGGTTTCAACTTAGCGTTTTTAAGCACGAGAGAGCGTAGTTCTTGAGTGTTAGTGAGGGTATTCATAACGTCATCATAATCTTGCATTTGACCAAAACCGGCAAATCGGTTCAGTTGTGCACGTTTTTCTAGAAATCCAGTAGCTTCCAAAAACTGTCGAAATTTATAGAGATGCTTTTCTCCACGTTGCGTCAAACGAATGGACATGTCTGATGTATGGGTCACCCATTCAGCTGCACCATAGTCGAGAATCAACTTAAATTCTTCTTCTAAGCGATAAATTGACCAGGGACGATGAAAGGATCCGCTGACAAAATCAGTGGCTAACATGGGCTGGTAATATT
Source organism: Alicyclobacillus sp. TC (assembly GCF_016804365.1). Taxonomy (NCBI): domain Bacteria; kingdom Bacillati; phylum Bacillota; class Bacilli; order Caryophanales; family Alicyclobacillaceae; genus Alicyclobacillus; species Alicyclobacillus sp. TC. The sequence continues at coordinate 635,637 of NZ_CP044434.1, forward strand.
GTATAGCCTGGTAATCATCATAGGCATTTACAATAAACGCCAACCAGAATATATTTTTCGGAGTATAGCGTTGCATACTTGTTTCCAATAACTTTGAGGCAACGAAGATCATGCTTTCATCCAGACCTTCTTGACCTAAGCGCAAATGCGCATAAAATGCTGCGGTGCTGGTAATCGCGTCAATCATAGCATTGGTGGCTACTACCTTTTGAAAATATGGTTGGATGAATGGGTGAGAAAATAATTCTGTCGTCCAATATGTGTGAACCAGTTTTTGCGCCTCTTGGTTAATCAGGTTTTGATATTCTTGGGTAATTTCCATCACGGCTACATTAGTAAGTGTTGGCCCTACTAATACATTTTCTTTCAGTAAGTTTTGCATAATTGGCGCGAGTCTGGGCAATTCATCAGTAATGTCAGGCATATGGTTTCTCCTTCCTCACGTCCTATCCTATTTTAGTAATTTTATCACGTTTGGAAGAGATAGGTATAGATTCGAGAAAATTGAAATAAATCAGTTATTTTGCTGGGTTGCCATTACCCATTCAGCGAATTTTCATTGGATACGAATGTAGACCAAAAACAAACCCACTAATAATAGGCTCCCATTCTGCTGGAACAGCTTGAAACGAAGAAAATCGTTGCAGCATGGTATGAATGGCAATTTCTGCTTCTAATCTGGCGAGAGGCGCGCCTAAGCAAAAATGAATGCCATGTCCAAACGCTAAGTGATGATTCGGCGAACGGTAAATATCAAACGTATCGGGATTTGTAAAGATACTTGAGTCTCGATTGGCGGCGGCAAGCCAAATCGTAACGTGATCGCCCGATTTCATTTCTACCCCGTAAAATTCGATATCTTCTGTGACGATGCGGCTCGTGGCTTGGACTGGCGAGTAATAGCGGAGCGTTTCTTCGATTGCGGAAGGGACGAGGCTATGATCATGTTGTAAATCTTCCAGTGCTTGCGGATATTGCAACATACATCTCCAAAAATTTGTTATCAAATTTGTGGTTGTTTCGTTGCCAGCGGCTAAAAGTAAAATGCAAAAACTAATCAGTTCTTCAGCGGTTAGTTTTTCTCTTTCTAAATTAGCTTCTAAAAGTATGGCAATCAAACTGTGTTCAGGGTGTTGAGATTTAGCCAAAACATCATAAAAATAATGTCGCATTTCTTCACGAGCAACCTGTTTTCTCTGCATTAAATCCATGATGATTTCCGGCGTGAGACTAGAAGGTCCTTCCACCAAAACGTCTGACCAACGTTTAAATTTTTCACGGTCTTTTGCAGGAATACCCATCATTTCAGCGATCACGATTACAGGTAAAGGATAGGCGAGCGTGGATACAAGGTCGATTGTCTCTTCTGTTTCGTTGTTGATAGATATGGAGTTGAGCAGTTCGTCGACAATTTCTTGAATACGTGTTGACCAATGACGGATGGCTTTGGGTGTGAATGCAGTATTGACCAGACTACGAAGCTGAGTGTGGCGAGGAGGATCTAGATTTAGAATGCTGGGGCGAGGATTTGTCATATTTCCTGAATTTCGGAATCGTTCAGATGAGAAGTGTGTATGATTTCGAAGGGCTGTTTGCGCTTCGGTATATCCGAATATGTGCCAACCCCCGTATGAATCGTCTGCTAACACTGCGCCCTTCTCAAGTTGTTTGCGATACCAGGGAAAAGGATTGAGACGTTCTTCTTTGGAGCGAGAAGCGGAACGTAAAAAACCACCCACAGCCGGAGTGCTTAAATCTATTTTGGTATCCATCCTTCATTACTCCTTTGCTTTCTTGGCGTACGTCAACGTATATTTTACCGCTTTGTCTTCAACCCTGTGAAAAAGTGAAATTAAGTCAATAGGGTGGACAGACCAAACAGAGAATGTCTAAGTATTCAGTTTTGTACCACTTAACCTGTTTAGCTAGCCGCCTTGAGTATCATTTGGTCATACATGGAGTGATATTGAACTGGCGTTTTGTAGCCGATTGGCGAGTGAATCCGCACTCGGTTGTACCAAAGATCGATGTATTCCCAGATGTCTCGCTTTGCCCTTGCCCTTGTTTTATATGTTTCAAGATGAATTAGCTCCCGCTTAATGACACTGTGGAACGACTCGATGCAAGCATTATCGTAAGCATTGCCTTTGCGGCTCATGCTGCCGATCATCTGGTATTCCTTCAACTTGTCCCGGTATTCCCTTGACGCATACTGACTTCCACGGTCCGAGTGATGCAGTACACCATCATCCGGTTTTTCACGCTCATAGGCTTGCTCTAACGCAGCCATGACGAGTTCCTTCGTCATCCGTGAATCGGCTTTCCACCCAACAATTTTCCGTGTGAATAAGTCCATGATGCTTGCAACATAAGCCATCCTTCGGTGGGCCAAACATATGTGATATCCGACATCCAGACCTGATTTGGACGCTCTGCTTGGAATGTCTGGTTAAGCACATGGTCATGCACCGGGTGGTTGTGTTTCGAATGGGTGGTCGCCTTGTATTTGTGTACGGTACGACTTTTTAGCCCGTTCTCACGCATCATTTCAGCCACTGTTTTCTGACCAACTCGACATCCTTCTTCATGGAGAATCCGTGTAATTTTCGGACTCCCGTATCATCGCCGAGAGGACAGAAAGATTTGATGAATGCGTTTTGTAAGCTTGCGACATCGCTGTTTGCGTTCGCTATCTGGTCGTTTGAGCCATGCATAGTACCCGCTTCGAAATACCTGCAGCACTTTGCACATCCTCTGAACCGAAAACTCGAAGCGATGGTCGTAGATGAACTGATATCTTATTTCCGGTCGTTGCTGAAGATGCGCACTGCGTTTTTTAAGATTTCTATTTCCTCTCTCAGCTCACGGTTCTCATGCTCTACATCCCAAGTCGCTTGGGCTTGGGGCTTCAAATTCCCACTGCCAACAAAGGGATGTTTCGGATCGCTTTTATATTGAGCAATCCACCCATAAAGTGTCATTAAAGTCATAACCAGATCCCGTGCCACTTGTGAGGCTGTCTTCCCCTCCTCCAACACCAACTTCACCGTATTCAATTTAAAAATCTCAATCATATCTACGTTCCAACACAGACACCTCAAATCGATGAATTACTTATTTTCACATTCTCGATTTGCTGTGTCCACCATTAGAGCCTAACATCAATATTATCATTCTCTCTATTACCTCCACAACGAAATCCTTCCTGTATTTATTTGCAAATTTTTTTGAATCGGGCTCGACCTTTTTTTCAATTCGTCTTGCTTAAGTACAAACTTGAACCTATTTCGTGTTTTTCCAAGCCAGATGTATTAAGTCAATAGACGACCATGCCGCCTGAGCGGCACCAGCAGAAGGATGAAAATAGGCTCGTGTTGAATGACACTTTGGTGGCTGGCGAAGGCAGGTCGTTACAAACTGGTGCCATGAGCCCGCTCAATAGACTGACTACGACGACCCGGTGCACCACAGTATGTTGCTCCCTTTAGGGAAGCACGCAGGATAGAATGATCTTTATGTTCGTTGCACCAGCCCTTCAATTGATACAGTCCGCTAGAAAGGATCAAAATGGATGTCGTCTACGAACGTTGTTGTGGTCTCGACGTGCATAAGAAGATGGTAGTTGCATGCGTCGTGACGTCGGAAGCCAAGGAAATTCGCACCTTCTCCACCATGACGGTAGACCTGTTAGAAATGGTCGACTGGTTGAAACAACACGGGTGTACGCATGTAGCGATGGAAAGCACTGCTTCGTTTTGGAAGCCCATCTATAACATCTTGAAATCAGAGGACTTTCAAGTGATTGTGGTTAACGCAAATCACATGAAAAACGTCCCGGGGCGCAAGACGGACGTGAAGGATGTTGAGTGGATAGCTGGTTTGCTTCGCGATGGGGTATGGCAAGCCAGTTATATCCCGGACCTAACCCAACGTGAACTGTGAGAACTCATTCGTTACCGTCGGAGCCTGATAAACGAACGAACAAGAGAAGTAAATCGGATACAGAAGGTGCTAGAAGGGGCCAACATCAAGCTGTCTTCCGTAGCGAGTAACACCTTGGGGAAGTCTGGGCGTGCCATGCTCGAGGCGATGATTCAGGGAGAGAATAGCTCTGAAGCACTTTTGGAATGGGCGAGAGGACGATTGAAATCGAAAAAGGCTAATTTGCAGCGAGCATGACATGGGTTGATGGGAGACCACCAACGAATGATGCTGGCTGCGCAACTACGGCACATCGCTCTTAAGCCCCGAAATCAGGTTGGACAACCTCTCTAAAGTATAGGAGACTAGAAGCAACAGGAGGTTGTCTTTATGGAACGACGGAAATTTTCATCACAGTTCAAGCAACAGATCGTCCAGGAATGTCTGGAAACTGGTAGTCCTACTATTGTGGCAAGGAAGCACGATCTAAATGCCAATATGGTTGGTAGATGGACTCGTGAGTTTAAGAAGACAGGTATAACGCCTGGAAAATCAAAAGATATACCAACACATGTCACTTCAGATGATTACCAACAGGTCGTTGAAGAGCGTTCAGAGTTGGCTTCTGAGAATGATAAATTACGAAAGGCATTAGCTGATCAGGCACTCGAAAATCACATTTTGCGTGACCTGTTAAAAAAAGCCAACCCTCACTCCCTCAGATGATTAGCCTTTTCTCACGAATGCTCGCTCATTCGCAGGATTTCATTAACCTAGTTATAAGATGGATTGGGAATGAGGAGATACCTCGTAAGGCAGAACCGTTCGAGCGCGTGCGGGAACAGAAGGTGCAGTGCGTTTTAACAGCATCTTCCATATAGGTCCTTTGCTGCACGCTTCTCTCCACAAGGTCCCTGGGATTCACTCTCCCAAATCTCGACGGGTCTACGCCCTTACATTCCTTCGTCCTATCTATCCAAGGTGTGGAGTCCAATCAACGTTTGCGGAACGGGTCTGCTTTGCCCTAAAGTGAGGGTTTCTTGGTACTCCGTGCTTTCTTTGTGAAATCCTGCGAATGAGCCAATCTACGTGTCGAGACCCTCAGGTTTCTTAAGCTGCTAACGTAAGTTGGGCTTTATCTAAACTGAATTCTTCCCCTTGTCTGGCCATAGCGACGAGCATTCGAGCCAGTTTACCGATTAATTTCATGATGGATTGCATCTTGGTCATCCGTTTCACTTCAATGTTGTGTGTATGCAGGGCTTGAAACGCAGAATTGTGGGACAGCAGGCGAAACACAGTGAAGTAGAGGTGCTTGCGTAGTAGCGAATTGCCTCGCTTTGTGAGCTTTATTTTCCCCTTGTATTTACCAGAACTCTTCTCAGCGAGGTTCAAACCGGCTTTTCGCAGCAACTGGTTTCCATGAGACAGCTTACTTAAATCACCGCCAAAGGCTAAAATGGCAGCCGTTGCAGGAGCAGATACCCCGACGGACAGAACGAGTTCTGAACCAGGAATCTCGGGCAGCATCTTCTTAATCATCTCGTCAGCTTCCTCAACAATCCTCTGAATTCGTTCGTACTCATCCACCAAATGTGTTAGTTCCCATTTGTCTTCCTCCAGGGCGAAAGTGTCTCCAACACTGTGTCTGGCTAACTCAAGAAGTTCAATCGCCTTACGTTTTCCACGCAAACCACCAGGTCTCGACATGTACTCTCCCCAGATTTCTATCATTCGTTCTGGAGTAAGCTGTAGCAAGTCAGACGGCGTCGAGAACCGGCGCAATGTCGCTAGGGAACGAGCACTGAAAATATCCTCAAATGCTTGTCCATACTCAGGGAAACGAATATCCAGCCAACGATGGATACGGTTTTCGATCCGTCCACGTTCGATCACCCAGTGCTCCCTGTTTGTGACGACGACTCGGATCCGCCGGAATGCTTCGTCTTTTGGGGAAAAGGAGGCGTAGTATCCACGACTGACGGCATCTGCAATGACCAGTGCATCCTTGGGGTCATTTTTGGAAGGCGAATTATCTCTGTTTTCCTTGTTTCTTTTGGTGGTCAGTGGATTCACGAGTACAACGTCGATACCTTGTTTAACAAGCCAGTTAGCAAGGTTAAACCAGTAATGTCCGGTGCTCTCCATACCTATGATGACGTCGTCCATGCCATGGGTTGTCTGTAGCTTGCGAATTGTTCGTTCCAGATACTCAAAACCGGAGCGGTCATTTGAGAATATAATAGGCTTGTTGCTGAGGACGATTCCTCTAAAGTTAATAGCTTGTGCAGCGTGTCTCTCCTTGGCGATGTCGATACCAATGACAAGGGTTGTAGTGGAAATTCGTTCCACGCGTTGATTCTGCACTTTAACCAGTCTAGACTTCATATTAACGCCTCCTACGATGGGTTATTGAGGGCTACGACCCAGTACACACTTATCGTATCGGGGCGTTATTATTTCTACAAACTCTATTTCTTAGCTTCTACAGGAATGTTTGCGGATAAAATAGCTATTGCACACAAGTGGATCACAGCCGGGTATTCAGTCACCATCGTGCTGCGCATCGTGGGGGTTTCTAGGTCCACCTATTACTATCAGCAGACACATGAACCACAGCCGAGAACGACTGCTGGAGGGCGTCCTGTAACCGAATATACCTATACACAAGATGGCAGCAAGGTAAGTGACGAGCAGGCCAAGGAATGGATTATGAATGAAATAGAAGGAGATGGTTTTGCCTATGGATATCTCAAGTTAACCTATTTATTAAAGAGAAAGTACCAGTTGGTTATCAACAAGAAAAAGGTATATCGGCTTTGCAAGGAATTGAAGATCCTTAAGCCACAACGCAAATTGAAGGAAAAGCATCCTCGGAAATTGGCTAGAAACCGAGATATCACGGGTCCGAATCAATTGTTCGAAGTGGATATTAAGTATGGCTATATTACGGGTGAAGATCGATTCTTCTTCGTGCTGTCGTATATTGATGTGTATGACAGACAAATTGTGGACTACCATATTGGGTTGCGCTGCGAGGCTACAGATGCTGCAAATACACTGAAAAGTGCGCTCTGGAAACGAAAATTATACGGGAAATCCGAGTTGCCTGTAATTCGTTCCGACAATGGGCCACAGTTTGTCAGTCACCTGTTTGAATCCACATGTGAACAACTTGGGCTGGAGCATGAGCGGATACCGCCAAAGACACCAAATATGAATGCTCATATCGAATCTTTTCACAGGATACTGGAAGATGACTGTTTTTCTCGCTTTGAATTTGAGAGTTATACACAGGCATATCGGGAAGTAGTTTCATTCATGGAATATTACAATGAAAGAAGGATGCATTCCAGCCTGCACTACTTATCGCCGGTCGAGTTTCACAAAAAGCATTGTGATACCGGATTAAAACCGAAAGAAAATGTGAAAGTCTAAGAAAACGCTAGAAAAAGAGAGCTATGTCCAACTTACGGGTGTCAATCCGATCGATTATCTCGATGAAGAGATTACCCGACTCGATGAAGAGGTTCAAAGGCGAATGACCCCTTTTGAGGAAGACTTGGAGTTAATAGATACCATCCCTGGTGTCGGTCGACGAACAGCAGAGCAAATCCTTGCGGAAATCGGGACAGACATGAATCAATTTCATCCGCCGCTCATCTGTGTTCATGGGCGGCTCCAGGAAATAACGAAAGTGCAGGAAAACGGAAGTCAGGGAAAACTCGTAAGGGAAATCAAAAGCTTCGGACAGCCCTAGTGGAAGCGGCCCGTGCAGCAAGAACGAAACAAACGTATCTCTCAGCCCAGCACCATAGAATTACTTCCCGTAGAGGAAGTAGCCGAGCGACTATTGCGGTGGCACATAGCATCTTAAGTATGGTGTATTACATGTTAAAGCGACGTCAACCCTACATTGAATTGGGGCCGACCTATTATGAAACTCGTAAGAAAGATGCAGTCGTCAGACAAGCCATCCGTAAGCTAGAGACACTCGGTCTCGAGGTCATGGTACATCCAGTCGCCTAATCACACTGAAATGGAATTACTATCCAAAGACATCCTCATCTCTGATGAGGCTAGTTCTGTATACGCTTCTCGGGACTTAGTACTCGTTTATTTTAGGATAGAGTAGACACCTCAAATGGTTGAAGTGTCAAAATTCATCCATTTATTAGTGGGTAGCATAGCTGCCTCTTAGCTACTTTCCTTCTAGTAGTAATTTGCAGCCTGAAATTATACTGGTGTGAAGTAGCCGTTGGAGGAATTAATCCTTCTTCGATTATACCAAAGTTCTATATATTCAAAGATGTCTCGTTTCGTGTTGCGTATAACTTAATGTGTATGAGCTCACACTTGGTGATACTGTGAAAGGACTCGATGAATGCGTTGTCCTAGCAATTGTTTTTCGACTCATACTACCAACCATCTCATAATATTGCAGCTTGTCTCGGTAGTCATGAGAGGAGTATGGGGGCTCTCACCGTCCGAATGTTGCAATAAGGATCCTGTCGGCCGCTGGAGTTCCTAGGCCCGCTCCAGGTCCCGCATGGTCTTCGCCTCAGAGTTGAGTTTTCCGTTGCCAACGAACGGGGAAGCAGGATCATCCTTATACTTGGCCATTCAGCCAAACAAAGTCATTTACAACATACCTAGTTCCCGGACTACCTGGCTCGCCGGCTTATCACTCTCCATAGCAAATCGAACTGCATTAAGTTTGAATTCTTTATTGTATTTGTTTTCCATTTAGCCCACCTGGAATTTCCCTATTCTTACATTCTCGATTCGTTGTGTCAAATATTTCAGCCTAACACTAAAAGCTCTTATGAGGTTGTCATCGTGAGTGAAATCGCTCAAATACCAAAACCACCTTATTTCGCAGTGATTTTCACATCTGATGATTCTATTCAAAACTGGAAAGAGAATAAACTGCATTTGATCGCCCAAAGACCGGGGAAGTCTCAATGGTATTTAAGATACAAAACCAGAGTGACTAAAGTTGAGCGGGACTATGGGTTTGAAAAGGATTGACCCTAACAATAATTCGATTGGTTCTTGGGTGTGGCGACAGGAGCGAATGTCTTCGGAGGACTTGAATCCGCTAATACATTAATATAGAGAGATGGTTTGCGAGCTTTAATGCATTAGCGGTCAGCAGAATACGGCATCCACCCTTTGACAGGCAGAACGATGGAACGACAAGGGATCAGAAGAGACCCTGAGAGACATGAGAGGGTAAGCCGCAAAGGTGTATGTAGACATCCAATGGTAAACCATATTTGGGAATCATGGGCTTACCCCTTGTTTTCGCACACCCACATGGCAAATCCAACGACTCTTCCCGCTCCATCTGTGTCATCTGTCCGTCATGTCAAACATGAAAAACTGCGAATGAGCGAGAATGGGTGAGAAAACGAAAGAACATAGAGAGATTCTTAACTTCGTTATAATCTCAAAAGTGGCAAATAACTCATGCTAGTGATGATAAATATGGACTCCAAAAAGTAGAAATTGATTTTCAACGGGAGCTTTGTCTAGAGAAATTAACTTGTACACTAGTCTTGTTCTGCTACAAAACGATAACCAATTCCTGGTTCTGTGACAATGTAGAGAGGCTGAGTAGAATCGGTCTCTATTTTTTTTCGCAAATGACCGATATAAACTCGTAAGTAATGGGTTGAATTATTGTAGTCAACATTTCCCCATATTTGTGTTAAAAGTTGCTTGTGGGTCACTACTTTACCGGCATTTTGCATTAAAATTTTAAGTAAATCGTACTCAATGGGTGTAAGTTTTATAGTTTTTCCATGCAGTTCCACTTTTCTTTGCACAAAGTCAATGCGAATCCCTTTCAACTCAATTACAGGTTCATCGACTGTTTGACTTGCATGGCGCAGAGCAACACGGATTCGAGCAAGTAACTCATTCATGCCGAAAGGTTTAACCATGTAATCATCTGCACCCAGATCGAGGGCAGTTACCTTATCTCTTTCATCTTCCTGAACAGTTAATACAATAATCGGAACCTGCGTCCATTCACGTAGATTTTTTAATACTTCAAGCCCTGACATATCTGGTAACCCTAAATCAAGGATAATAAGATCTGGGCGATTCATGCCTGCATTCATCATGCCCTTTTCACCACTAGAAGCTTCTATAATTTGATAGCCGTGGGCTTTTAACGTGAGTCGCAATAGTTTTTGGATAGCAGGTTCATCATCAATGATTAAAATTTTAGCACCAGTCTGGTTCAATTTTTATCATCCTTGCGAATTTTTTGGGAATGAACAGATTGAATGGGCAGTTGCACTATTATACGCGTTCCACGAGGAAATGCATTTTCAGCACGAATCTTTCCACCGTGGGCTTCAATCACAGAATGACAGATTGCTAATCCTAGGCCTGTTCCCGAAATATGTGTTGTATTACTAGCCCGATAAAATTTATTAAAAATCAAGTGCTTTTCATCATCAGGTATGCCTATACCATAATCGCGCACTTCTATATGTAAATGTTGAACATCCTTTTGAATCGAAATATCAATAGGCGAATCTTGTTCAGAATACTTTGCAGCATTGCTGATAATGTTGACTAATACTTGTTCCAATAACAATTCGTCAAGATACATTTCGGGAATATCGCCAACTGTTGAGATATGGACGGGATGAGTTTGAAGAATTTCTTTCAAATCCGCTAAGGCAACTCCCAATATATCTAAAATATCCGTTTCTCTTCGTTTAAGCTGCATCATACCGCTTTCAATTCTCATCATGCCGATTAAGTTAGAGACCAGACGATTCATGCGCATGGCGCCTTCACGAATAGTAGATATCAGCTCCAAACTATCTTCAATAGACAGCTTGTCAAATGAGTCGATTAAGCCGCCTGATGCACCAATAATGGTGGTCAGAGGGGTTTTTAACTCATGTGAAATAGAGTTGATAAGCGCTGTCCGCAGACGTTCCGACTCTGCAGCTAAATGAGCTAATTGGGCTTGCTCTTCATAGTGAATACGTGCAAGAGAGATGGCGGCCAATCCAGCAATGGCGTGTAAAATCTCAATGTGATCGCGATGAGTTGAAATGGTATAATTTCCCGGTTCACCGATACAGAGTACACCATAATTATTTTCATCCGCTTTAAGGGGTATGTATAAAAGTGCAGCAGATTGGTAAGTTTTTGACCCGAGACCAGCTGTTTGTCCATGACGAAATACCCATTTTAGAATATACTGGTCGGTTTTGGCCATGACCTGTTGGTCATGTGTCGTAGAAAAATAATATTTGAACTCTTTTTCTTGAGATAAAGCAATCATGGCCTGAGTATCAAAAGCATTTTCTACAAACTGTAGAATGAGGTTGATGATAGCCTCGATTTGACTGTTCGCTGCCAATTGACGACTTAATGAGTATAAAGTATTGGCGATTGCCTCTCGTCTTTTGGCCTCTTCAGCACGTCTGCGCATCTGTGAAGCTAAACTAGCCGTGAGTATGGCAACAGTTAAAAAAACTGCAAAAGATACTAGAAAGCGTAAATCACTTACGGAATAACTGAAAATTGGAGGGATAAAAAAGAAATCAAACAGTAGTAGGCCTAAGCATGCTGACAGAATGCCAGGACCCAGTCCGTAGGTTACCGATGCTATAAGAACGGGTAAAAGGTAAAGCATGGCAATGTTAACGCGATCGTACGTAAATCCGATGATAAACAAAAGTAAAGTGAGTACCCCGTTCATTCCAATCGTAACTGTATAGGCTGTCAAGCGATTTTTATTGCTGATTAGATAACGGATGATCGGGATTTTTTTGATAAATGCTATATAACTTTTTCGATTGCCTTTATGAGTAGAGTCTAAAATCTGCCACTTAGGAGAGAAACTTTTCATTCGTCTTTCCCTCTCGAATTTTTATCGTTCCACAATTTCCTCTCTAGTTATATCTCTAATGAATCTTAAAGAGTCGATTTTTACGTTTTTTTTATGTCTAACAGCTAAATTTATCATCCAAATTGATGAAGAAGCCACGTAAACTCAGGTCTGTAATCGAACGACAGATTGAGTGAAAAAGTGGAATGATGCAAAAACGCTTTAGAAGGGTGGTCGGAAATGGGGGATTTAATTTCCATTTTATTGTTTTGTGCCATTTTTGCGTTTTTTATTTTGGTTTATCGTTGGTTTGACAGGACATAGAGCAAAGGAGTTGCGAATATGTGGTTTCTGCTATCGTTAGCCATTTTGCTTATGGGGTATTTAACATACGTTATTTTTCACCCGGAAAAATTTTGAAAGGTTAAAGAGGGCTTTAGGAGGTGAACGGAATGACTGTAGAAGGAATACTACAAATTTTACTGGTGCTGATTTTGATGTTTTTATTTGGAATACCGTTAGGTCGATATATCTATACTATTTTTTCCTTACAACACAGTCGAATGGATCGTCTTTTTATGCCAGTGGAACGGTTCTTATATCGATTGATTGGCGTTGATTCATCTGTGTCAATGGATTGGAAAGCATATCTCCGTGCCTTAATGTTGGTGAATTTTGTCATGCTGTTGTTTGCCTATCTTATTTTTCGCTTACAAGGTCGATTACCTCTTAATCCAGACAAAATTCCAGGAATGTCTCCTGCTCTCGCTTTTAATACAGCAGCCAGTTTTATCACCAATACAAACTGGCAAAATTATGCTGGTGAGACGTCCATGTCCTACCTAGGACAAATGCTAGGTATTACTTTTTTACAGTTCACTTCAGCAGCTACAGGCTTAGTAGCGGCAATAGCATTTGTTCGGGCAATCGTTCGCAGTAAAACGGATAATTTAGGTAATTTTTGGGTGGATATTATTCGCGCTCATACCCGGTTGCTCCTACCGATGTCTTTTCTACTGGCCTGCGTTTTAGTCGCTCTCGGCGTTCCGGAAACTTTACAAGGGGCCGCTATTGTACACACATTATCGGGAGATGTTCAGGTAATTGCTAGAGGACCCGTGGCGAGTTTGGAAGCCATTAAACAGCTAGGGACCAATGGAGGAGGTTTTTTTAATGCCAATTCCGCTCATCCATTTGAAGATCCAACAGCATTAACGTGTGTTCTGGAAATTTTGGCAATGGGAGTTACTGCAACAGGTTTGATATGGACGCTTGGCCTATTTCTCAAAAACCGTAAGCAGGCTATAGTCCTTTATGTTTTTTTAACAGCCATTCTGATGTTAGGTACTTTTATTATTTATGGGAATGAAGCGGCTGGTAATCCTTTAGTTCATCAAGCGTTTGGCATTCATGGTCCCAATATGGAGGGTAAAGAAGTTCGCTTTGGTATTCCTTTGACCAGTCTATTTACAGCTGCAACCACCGCGTATACTACGGGTGCCGTAAACGCTATGCATGACAGTTTAATGCCCATCAGCGGACTTGTACCTCTATTATTCATGATGTTTAACGTCATTTTTGGCGGTAAAGGAGTAGGTCTTTTAAATATTTTGATGTTTTTAATCATTACAGTATTTCTTTCTGGACTGATGGTGGGTCGAACCCCAGAAATTTTTGGAAAGAAAATTGAAGCTCGGGAAGTCAAATTGGCTACAGTCGCTATGTTGGTTCATCCCTTTGTCATACTTGTTCCAACAGCGATTGCTATAGCTACCCAAGTTGGCAGAGCGTCTATTTTAAATCCAGGATTGCATGGATTTACAGAAGTCTTATACGCATTCACTTCGGCAGCAGCCAATAATGGATCGGCTTTTGCAGGGCTAAACGGAAATACGGAATTCTATAATCTGGTGCTTGGAGTCGTCATGTTGCTTGGACGTTATATATCCATTTTGGCGATGTTTGCTATTGCTGGGTCAATGATTCTTAAACCTATTATCCCTGCTTCGGAAGGTACGTTGAGAACAGACACTTTTTCATTCGGAGGTGTCTTTGTGGCAGTATTTGTAATTGTTGGAGCTTTGACATTTTTCCCCTTCTTAGCCATTGGACCCATTGGCGAACAGTTACAGATGATGCATACGGTTTCTCATATCGTCCACTAAAAATGAGCAGAAGGAGGGTTATAGAATGTCAGTGACAAAGGGTACGCTTTCAGCAGAAATTTTAAAAAGTTCATTTCTGGAGTCCTTCAAAAAATTCCATCCGAAAATATTATTTCGCAATCCTGTCATGTTTGTAGTCGAGATCGGCATGTTGATTACGTTTTGGCTGACTATAGACCCTTGGGCCTTTTCTTCCAAAGTTTCTTTGGGACATGTGGCATCAGCTCGTGGATATAATTTGGCAGTCACAATAATTTTGTTTTTTACAATTCTATTCGGTAATTTTGCGGAAGCAATTGCTGAAGGAAGAGGGAAGGCGCAAGCGGAGACACTGCGTAAAACCAAAACAGAGCTTATAGCCCGCCTGCAGCAGCCAGATGGCACATTTGCTCAAGTCCCTGCCAGTAGTTTAAAAAAGGGTGATATTGTCAAAGTTGTAGCGAATGAGATTATCCCTGCCGATGGTGAAGTTTTGGAAGGTATTGGGAGTGTTGATGAGTCCGCCATTACAGGTGAGTCTGCTCCAGTGATACGTGGCGCTGGTGGAGATTTTAGTTCTGTCACAGGTGGAACTAAATTATTGTCGGATGAGTTTTTGATACGTATAACTGTCAATCCTGGAGAATCGTTTTTGGATAAGATGATTGGACTCGTGGAAGGAGCAACTCGTCAAAAAACTCCCAACGAGTTAGCGTTATCTGTGTTGTTGGCAGGGTTAACACTCATTTTTCTCATTGTTATTGTTTGTCTGCCCCCTGTAGCTGATTATTTGGGGAAAAGCTTAAACATTGCCACGCTCATTGCTCTGTTGGTTTGCCTAATTCCCACAACCATAGGAGCTTTGCTCTCGGCTATTGGCATTGCTGGAATGGATCGCGTGATTCGCTTTAACGTTATTGCCAAATCTGGTAAAGCGGTGGAAGCTGCCGGAGATGTCAATACGTTGATTTTGGATAAAACCGGAACAATTACAATAGGTAATCGATTGGCTTCAGAGTTTATTCCTGTTGGTGGTCATGAAGAAAAGGAATTAGCCGAGCAAGCAGTCCTATCTTCTTTGTTTGATGAAACGCCCGAAGGTCGTTCTGTGGTTGAGCTTGGTCAAACTATGGATATTCAATTGCGTCGCGAGGATTATGTTGATGCGGAGAATGTTGAATTTAGTGCGGACACACGAATGAGCGGATTAAATCTTAAGAATGGCTTCATTATCCGTAAAGGGGCAGTAGATGCCATCAAACGATATGTTCAAGAACAGGGCGGGGAAATCCCGGAAGACTTGGATCACTACACTGAACTGATTGCCAAAGATGGCGGTACGCCTTTGGCAGTCATGGTGAATAAAGAAATTTACGGTTTGATTTATCTGAAAGATATTGTTAAGCCGGGAATGCGCGAACGATTTGCTGAGCTGCGCAAAATGGGGATTAAAACAGTTATGTGTACGGGAGATAATCCGTTGACAGCCGCAACCATTGCTAAAGAAGCTGGAGTAGATGATTTTATAGCAGAAGCTAAGCCTGAGGATAAGATGCAGTTAATCCAGCGAGAACAAGAACAGGGAAAATTGGTGGCTATGTCTGGAGATGGTACGAATGATGCGCCCGCCTTGGCTCAGGCGGATGTGGGCCTAGCTATGAATACTGGTACGGCAGCTGCTAAAGAGGCAGGAAATATGGTCGATCTCGACTCTGATCCGACCAAGCTGATAGAAGTAGTTTCGATTGGTAAACAGTTATTGATAACGCGTGGAGCTTTGACCACTTTCTCCATTGCTAATGATGTAGCGAAATATTTTGCCATCATACCTGCCATGTTTGTAACGATGATTCCCTCACTACAAGTTTTGAATATTATGCACCTTTCTAGTCCAAGAAGCGCTATTCTTTCTGCGCTTATCTTTAATGCGTTGGTGATACCAGCTTTGATTCCAATTGCAATGCGTGGTGTTAAGTATCGCCCAATGAGTGCTACCCAGATGTTGATTCGTAATCTACTCATTTTTGGAGTGGGAGGGGTCATAGTTCCTTTTGCGGGCATTAAGCTCATTGATGTGATATTGACAGCAACGGGTTGGTTTTCCTAAAAAGACGAGAAAGGGGTGCCAGGATGGTCAATATTATTCGTTCTATTCGCTTCACGATAGTGTTTGCTGTGATTTTAGGAATTTTCTATCCCTTAGCAGTATTAGGTATTGGGCAATGGTTTTTTCCATGGCAAGCTAATGGAAGTTTAGTCACATTCCATCATCATAAAGTAGGTTCTATGCTTATTGCACAAGCAGTAAATCAACCAGGACTGTTTCAACCTCGCCCTTCAGCAGTGCAATATAATGCAGATGGCTCTGGAGGTTCTAATTTGGGTCCAACGAATCCAGCATTACTTAAAGAAATTCAACAAAATATCCAAAAAATAGAGAAACAAAATCCCAATATACCTATTCAAGAGATACCCACAAGTATGGTGGAATCTTCAGCATCGGGCCTGGATCCGGATATTACGTTACGAGATGCGCAACTACAAATTAGCCGGATCGCTCAAACTACTGGCCTTTCGAAGAACTGGTTAGAACAATTAATAAAAAAGGACACCATCCATCCAACATTCGGTATTTGGGGGTGCCTATGCTCAATGTGATGCAATTAAATTTAGCTATTGAAAAGAAATTACAAAACTCAAAAGAGTAAAATCCATAGTTAAAGACGAGGTGTTAGGATGCAAAAAGATGTTACTCGCAAAGGCGTGCTTAAATTGTTTATTGGAGCCGCTCCAGGGGTTGGTAAAACATACACCATGTTGCGAGAAGCTAAATTCTTACTTGAAAGAGGAAATGACGTAGTCATTGGATTCATTGAGACACATCAAAGAGAGGAAACCTATCGACAATTGGATGGATTAGAAATGATTCCTCCACTACAGATAAAGGTAGGGCAATCTATCTACAAAGAAGTAGATTTACAAGCGATTTTAAGGCGCAGACCTGAGTTTGTCATTATTGATGAACTGGCGCACAGTAATGCGCCAGGTTCAATTTTTTCTAAGCGTTATCAGGATGTTGAATTTTTGTTGGATAACGGAATTTCTGTCCTGACTGCAGTCAATGTTCAACATATTGAGGGAATACATAAGGAAGCAGAACAAATTACCGGCATAAAGGTACGAGAACTGATACCGGAATCATTTGTGCGTCGAGCTGAAGAGGTGTCATTAATAGATGTCACGCCGGAAACGTTGCGACAGCGTTTACGTGACGGCAGTATCTATCCTAAAGATCAAATTCAGCAAGCTCTTCAGCATTTTTTTAAGAAAGAAAATTTATCTGGATTACGTGAACTTGCACTTCGAACTGTTGCTGATGATGTGGAAGAACGGTTGGAGAAATCCTATTCACGACAGAAAATACCCGGACCAGTTGGCGTGCGTGAGGTCATTATGGTTTGTGTCAGCCATTATCAAAGAGCTATTTTGTTGATTCAAAGAGGACAAAGAATGGCTATTCGCTTAAAGGCGGATTTCTATGTCTTGGCGATTGCGGATACAGCGGAAGATTTACTTTCTGACAAAGAAAAAAAAGAAATGGAGAAAATACGGCAATTAGCCGAAGAAAATGGTGCAGAATGGTTGGTTGAATCCAAAAATGATCGTCCCATAGGGGAAGTAATTTTAAAAATGGCGGATCGATACAAGGTTACGCAAATCGTTTTGGGGCAACCGGCTCCCTCAAGACAACGTCTTCTTCAGTGGCAATGGCATCAACCTGTTCGCTATTTGCTTCGTAAATTACGATATACAGACTTGAGAATTGTTGGATGGCGGGATTTAACGCCTGGCGAAGTAGCGGCGCGTTATTCAGCGAGTAACCGAATTGCACGTTCTCGAAATTTATACGGGAACCTAACGATTTATATTGGAGCCGCTCCGGGAGTCGGCAAGACGTATCGGATGCTTCAAGATGCTCATGACTGGAAAGCTAAAAATAAAGATGTCGTTATAGGACTAATTGAAACACATGGTCGTGAGGATACACGCCAACAAATCGGCAATTTGGAAGTGATTCCTCAGCAAATTATTCGCTATGAGGGGCGAGGATATCCGGAGTTAGATGTACAAGCCATATTAAAAAGAAGACCGGAAATTGTTTTAATTGATGAACTTGCTCATTCAAACATTCCTGGAAGTATTCATAAAAAAAGATATCAGGATATACTTTATATACTCGAACACGGCATTGATGTAGTGACAGCAGTTAATATTCAACATTTAGAAAGTCTAAAAGATAGCGTTGAACATATCACAGGTGTCAAGGTACGCGAACGAATTCCTGATTGGTTTATGAAATTAGCTACAGAGATTAAGCTCATTGATGTGACACCAGAAACGTTGCAACAAAGATTAATGGAAGGAAGAATTTATCATATAGATAAAATTGAATCGGCTATACAACATTTTTTTCAATCTACTAATTTGGCTGCATTACGTGAACTAGCTTTACTAGAAGTAGCAGATGATGTAGATCAGAAATTACATGCGAAGCAAGATCGACATCAAATCAGGGCAATGGAATCGGAAAGTATTTTGGTTTGTGTTAATTATCGTTCACATTCAGAAAAATTAATACGACGAGGCTGGAGAGTTGCTGATAGGCTGGAAGCTAAATTATATGTACTTGTAGTTCAAACGAGTGAAACCTTGAGTGACAAAGAACAAGCAGACTTTCAAAACATTCAATCTCTGGCAGAACAATTTTCTGCGACGTTTTTGATTCGACATTCTCTACCTAAAAAGGTAGGCACAACTATTGTGGAAATTGCCAAAGCATTAGGGGTATCTCAATTGGTTATGGGGCAACCCATTCGCCGTGAATATGGATTAGCAAGGTGGAAAAGAAGTCCTATTGATGACATTCTCGATCACGCTGAATTCGTTGATTTACATATTGTTTCCTATACACAAGGTGCTCCAGAAAAAAAATAATTTTTGCTCAAATTCTATCCCTGAGAAAAGGAACTTTCGTCTTTTAACCATATATGTGGGTATCGGTAGCTTCAAACCATCTCAATTCTAATTTAGTTGGCCAAAACTTGCAGATGAGTCTTTCAAAACATTCCGCGGTTGTGTCAAGAACGATTACGATCGAGTCTTGCTCATTTTGGCGAGCGGCTTGACGGATACGACAACGGATGCAGATTAGATTCCGGATCACTTGGCCGTGTGCAATCTTCTTCTCCAGCTTTTTTTGTTACCAGGGTATGTACCGAACTAGCGTTTCAGCCGTGAATAACAGTGTCATGAGAGCGTGAATATGGTTTTCGTTTGGTGAATGGCAACCGAGCATTCCGAGTTCTTGCTTTACCGTGCGAAGAAACATGACTACCATACACCAGCGCTTTCAGCTATGCTCCACTACCTCAGAAGGCGCATTGTAACGGTTGCTGACAAGCAGATAGGCTCCTTGTCAAGGAAAATTTATTTTTACCACTTCTTCCATGATTGAAATCGAATCAGGAGGGCAGCTTCAAACCCAACCTCTAAACATTCACCAATTTTAAAGATTGTCGAATGTCACAAACCGTGGTATGTTGAGTTTACAATTTCATGCATGCAAACGGGAGCTCGGCAAACCGGGCTGAGAGGGTGTTTGTGGACACCGACCGTCAACCTGATCTGGATAATGCCAGCGTAGGAATTCAATTGCACTTATACCTTTAGGTTGTGCAGACCGCCGCAAACACTATCCGGCGGTCTTTTTTCATATTCAAAATTTTATATCCAAGGAGAGTGTTTATGATGACAGAAAAAATTGATTATTTTCCTTGTAGTAAAAAAGTGTATATCCAAGGAACGCGGTCAGATTTGCAAGTACCTATGAGAGAAATTCAGTTATCTCCTTCTACGGGACGTTTTGGAAATCAAGAAAACTCGCCAATTCGAGTTTATGATACCAGTGGACCCTATACCGATATTCATAGTGATACCGATATTCGAACTGGCTTAGCTCCTATTCGTCGTCCATGGATTTTAGAAAGAGGTGATGTTGAGGAATATCAAGGGCGCCAAGTTCTCCCTATTGATAATGGTATAAAAGCATCTTCGGGCTCTTCTCAGCAAGAGATATTTCCTGGATTGCTTCGTAAACCTCTTCGAGCCAAAAAGGGTCACAATGTAACCCAGTTGCATTATGCCAGAAAAGGAATATTGACGCCCGAGATGGAGTTTATCGCAATTCGTGAAGGAAGAGATCCCGAGTTTGTTCGTCAGGAAGTTGCTTCCGGACGCGCTATTATTCCTTCCAATATCAATCACCCCGAGAGTGAACCAATGATTATTGGTCGCAACTTTTACACAAAAATCAATGCAAATATTGGGAATTCTGCTGTAGCCTCTTCAATTGAGGCAGAAGTAGATAAGATGAAATGGGCTACACTTTGGGGTGCTGATACAGTCATGGATTTATCGACAGGAAAAAATATCCATACTACTCGCGAGTGGATTATTCGTAATTCTCCTGTACCTATAGGGACAGTACCAATATACCAAGCTCTCGAAAAAGTGGGAGGAGAAGCGGAAGCATTAACGTGGGAAATTTATCGAGATACGTTAATAGAGCAAGCCGAACAGGGTGTGGACTATTTTACTATCCATGCCGGAGTATTGCTGCGATATATACCACTGACCGCCAAACGTGTTACAGGGATAGTTTCTCGAGGCGGTTCGATTATGGCTGCCTGGTGTTTGGCGCATCATCAAGAAAACTTTCTATATACGCATTTTGAAGAGATTTGCGAAATTATGAAGACGTATGACGTATCATTTTCGCTTGGAGATGGTTTGCGTCCAGGCTCTATTGCTGATGCGAATGATGAAGCTCAGTTTGCCGAGCTTGAAACACTTGGTGAATTGACAAAAATAGCTTGGCAACACGATGTCCAGGTTATGATTGAGGGACCAGGACACGTCCCTATGCACAAAATTAAGGAAAATGTTGATCGGCAAATGGAAGTTTGTCATGAAGCACCTTTTTATACACTCGGTCCACTAACCACGGATATCGCGCCTGGATATGACCATATTACATCGGCGATTGGAGCAGCCATGATTGGTTGGTTTGGAACTGCTATGCTGTGTTATGTAACTCCCAAAGAACACTTGGGATTGCCTAATAAAGATGATGTAAAGGAAGGTGTCATTGCTTATAAAATTGCTGCACATGCGGCAGACTTGGCAAAAGGTCATCCGCATGCTCAACAGCGGGATGATGCATTATCGAAAGCGCGTTTTGAATTTCGTTGGCGTGATCAATTCCATCTTTCGTTGGATCCACAGCGTGCAATCGCATATCACGATGAAACATTGCCTGCTGAACCCGCTAAAACTGCCCATTTTTGTTCGATGTGCGGACCGAAATTTTGCAGCATGAGAATTACGCAAGACATACGAGAATATGCGCAAGCTAAAGGATTAAGTGTAGAATCTGCCATAAGTGCGGGTATGGATGAAAAGGCAAAAGAATTTCGTGAATCAGGAAGTCAAATTTATCAGGCCTAAATTGATGTTTTGCAATGAACTTTTTCTTTATTGTTCATGTCTGTAAGGTTGTCAAGGATGACACAGGGTCTCTGGAGAAATAGTCGATGTGTTGCGAATGGAGGTGGTGTCTATTTGGATTTTGAAGATATTCACCTCATTCGCAAAGCACGTCGGGGAGACTATGAAGCGTTCAGTTGTATTGTGAAAAATTATCAGAATTACGTTTATAGTACAATTTATGGGATTTTGCAAAACCGGGTAGATGCGGAGGATGTAACCCAGGAAACGTTTATCAAAGCTTTTCAATCTCTAAAGAAATTGCAAGACGAACGAGCCTTCTCTACTTGGTTAATTCGTATTGCAATTCGTACAGCAATTGACTGTTTGAAGGCCAAACAAAAATGGCCCAGTGTTGAATTGGATTCTGAGAAAATTTCCACGCCACACGATCCCCATCCAGCAATAGATACTCGTATGGATATAGAACGGGCTTTGCGTGAATTATCGGAAGAGCATCGAATCGTAACTATTTTACGTGCTGTACATGAACTTGAATATGATGAGATTTCTGTTTTGCTGGATATACCCATTGGAACGGTTCGTTCGCGCGTGCATTATGCACGCTCACGTCTGCGTGAAATCTTAAAAGAAGAGAGGGGAACTTTGTAATGAAATATTCCTCAGAAGACGAAAAACTTACGGACGATGTGGATGTGGATGTGGATGTTCAGGAGTATCTCCTTTCCCTGGTTGCTCCTGTTCATCTGCATGAGCAAGTGATGCAAAAAATTTGGGATATTCGACGTCAAAAGCAGATTCAACGATTGGCTATAATCTACATACTGATCATTTCCGTGGGATCAGTTTGTTGTCTAGCCTTGTTGTTGTCACCTTTCGGACTGATATGTAGGGCCTTGTTAACGCTTGTATATGATATTTTTCACGGGTTAAGCCATTTGCCTATACCATTGAGTTATGGTTGGCTGGGTGTGTTTGCGTTCTTGTGTGCCGTCTGTTTATTGGGGTCAGTTTATGGTTTGAAAAAGTTGTTACGAGGCCTACAAAGCGAGGTTCTACTATGAAGAAACGTTGGTGGATGGGGTTGGCCATTGGCGCTGTGGCAGTCCTTGTCTGTCTGGTACCCTTTTTCCATTTGCGAAATGTTTACGCTGTGCGCAGCGCATATACCATCTTCCGTCAACAAAATACAAGCATTGCGCGCGGTCAAGTTGTAGATGATGCGCTTATTCTTGGACACAACGTCAATTTGTCAGGCCATGTCTATGAGATTTTGGCAGTCATTAATGGTAATGTGCACGTGACATCGAGTGGAAGCGCAGATATCTTGGTGGATTTAGGCGGTCAAATTTTTCTCGATCACGGTGCGCATGTTCACCAGTTATATCATCTTTCACTGTCCACTCCGTTTTGGAACGGGGTACTTTTGGGCGGGATGTTTGCTTTGCTTTTGTGGATGGGTATGCTTGTGCTTAGTATGGGTTTGCTGCTTATAACGACAATAGTTGCATGGGTATTTCAAGAATACACAGTGGTACCGTTTAATATTTTAAAATCTTCGGCTCGCACGGCGGGAATTGCTGGTTTGCTGATGACCGTAATCTGTCTGGCTGTCAGTGGGCTTTTGGCCGTAACACTAATAGCCATTCCTCTTGCTGCAGTTGCTGTTGTGTTGTTCGTAATTGCTGGGATTTTGGGTTTATCTGTTGTTGCTCTTTGGATAGGAGATTTATTTTGGCGAGAATCCAATCAGAAACGTCCAGAATGGGTAAGAGCAATGATGGGCTCTGGTCTGATGTTGGCTTTCTGCAATCTTCCTTGGATTGGTCTGCTTTTCTTTTGTATCTTTTGGCTGATTGGAATAGGGACGATAGCGCTATGGTTAGGAGAAGTTTGGAGGAAGCGAGGAAAACGCGGAAAAGCGATGGCATCCTAAAGGGAGTATTTAGGAATCCATTGCTTTTTCACGCATTTTTTAATGGTTATCTCATTTTAAGTTATAGAGTAGAAGAATGCTTTTCTTCTTTTGTTACTGCAGTAGTTTTGGGACCAAATCGAAAAATCTTGGCAATGAAAGATGAAAGCGGAAAAATCCATCGCGAAAACTTCCACATCACTTTCCCCGAAAAAATACCGATGATCATACCGCCAATGACATCTGTTGGGTAGTGTACACCAACAAAGACACGGGCAACCATAACAATAATCGCGATAACGGTAAAGGTTCGACTAATCCATCGACTATTATGTCCCCAAGAGCCGGCTGCAAAACCAAAGCTCCCAGATGCATGATCGCTCGGAAAAGAAGCGTCATTGCTATGAGGAATAAGCTGGTTAAACGAACCTTTTGGAAAGACAGTAAAAGGTCGTGGCCGAAACCAGATGTGTGAAATTATCAGATTGATGATCAATGCCAATATGCCTGCCAATCCTGCCATAATCAGAGCGTGTCGACGTTGGATATCTGGTTTGGGAAGAGTAAACCAAGCAATAAGAAAGAGCAACGCATAAATCTCTGGAGCATCCTTGGCAAAAAAAATCATGACTTGGTCGAGTAAAACGCTATGTCCAGCTAGACCGTTGATGAGATGATAGAGAACAGTATCAAATGGATTGAGTAAAGCCGCGTGAAACATGAATTCACTCCTCTTTCTATAAATAGTCACAGTATTACAGACGGTCAGGACTTGCAAGAAGTTCATTTGGCTATAAATTTTTTTCTCAGCATTTATTTGTTTGAGAAACAGGGGGGTATTTTTCATCCAACATCTTCTTCATCAGTACGGTTACGAGGGATTATTTATCATTTTACTTGCGGAAATGATTGGTTTTCCGTTTCCTGCAGAAACGACGCTGACTCTAGCTGGAGTGGAATGGTCGCAGGGTATGTTTTCTTTTCTTCCGCTATTGCTTGTATCTGCCTTTGGTAATATTGCTGGTTCGACCATCGCTTATGGGATAGGTTATTTTTTGGGTCGTCCCGTCATCTTGCGATTTGGACGCTGGGTGGGTGTTACAGAAGCGCGTCTAAAGAAGGCTGAAAACAAGTTTGCACAGTATCAAATCAGTATTCTGCTGTGGGGAAAGTTTGTGAGTGTGATTCGTGTATTGGTGCCTTACATTGCTGGTCTTGAACGTATGCCTATGATAAGATTTTCCCTTTTAAATTCCATTAGTGCTTTTCTCTGGGCTGCTGTTTTTCTTTTGGAAGGACGCTTTTTAGGGGTTTTGTGGACTGATGAACGTCATAGAGAGTGGTATGTTGTTTTGGGCATAGGCATAGTGATGATGCTCGTTGTATGGTGGAGATGGCGAACGGCAAAACGGCGTCATGGACAGAAAAATGGATAAGGGAGGAGGTTATCTTGCGCGGACGCTTTGCACCAAGTCCAACAGGGTTACTGCATATAGGCAATGCTTTGACCGCGGTACTTGCTTGGATGCATGTTAGGTCACAGGGTGGGGAATTTTTGCTGCGAATTGAAGATATTGACCAGCAACGGTGTAAATCGATATTTGTCGATCAACTTGTAGAAGATTTGCAATGGCTTGGTCTTGATTGGGATGAGGGTCCAGATATCGGAGGTCCCTATATGCCTTATCGGCAACGCGATCGTCAAACGATATACGATGCAGCGTTTACTAAGCTTTTAGAACAAGCTTTGCTCTATCCATGTTATTGCAGTCGTTCTGAACTGGCGGATGTGCTTATTGCGCCCCATGGATGGTTTGCTGATGAGCCGCGATATCCAGGAATTTGCCGTCATTTAAAGCCTCATGAACGAGTGGAAAAAGCCCGCCATAAAGCACCTGCTTATCGTTTTCGCGTGCCTGAGCAGAACATTGGTTTTGCGGACGAAGTGTATGGAGAAGTGAACATTCGTCCATCGGAAGGCGGCGATTTTATTGTCCGTCGTTCAGATAGTTTGATGGCTTACCAACTAGCAGTCGTAGTGGATGATGCAGCTATGGGCATAACCCATGTGTTGCGGGGGGCTGATTTGCTGGCTTCGACATCTCGCCAACTGTTGTTATACCGCGCACTCGGATATGACTCGCCCACATTTGCACATACTCCACTTTTGCTTGATGAATATGGTCGTCGTATAGCCAAACGTAATTCAACAGCCACATTGTTGGGCATGCGACAGGCAGGAGTTCATCCGGAGGAGATTATAGGGGTGATAGGTTGGCTATTAGGGCTAACGGATACGGCCGATCCGCTTTCATTAACTGAACTGTTATCTTGTTTTTCTATATCCCGTATACCGCAGTCTCCACTTCGATTGTCTGTGGAGTGTCAGAAACGGCTGCGTATCAATGTGACCTATTAGGTTTCTTTCTTTTATCTATGAATCGAAAAAAATCTAAAGGAGATAAAGTTTGAAAAATGAATACATTTATAGAAGTATGAATTCTTTTTCTGTTGAGGAGGCTTTTGATGAGCGTTCGACGTCAAGATATACGTGAAGAAGAAGTTTGGAATCTGCAAGATATTTTCAAAAATGAAGATGAGTTTCAACAAGCAGTGGAACTCATCGATCACACGATAGAGCAAATGAGAGAAAATACAGAAAAAATGGAGTGGAATGAGTCCCGGTTGATGCAGTATTTGCATGCTCGCGATGCTTTGCTAGAGCAGTGTAACAGAGTAATGGGTTACGCGATGCTGCGATTTAGTGAAGATGGAACGGATCCTATTCATCAAGCTTTATTTGCCCGAGCTCGAAATGTTCGAATGAAGGTAGAAGAACAATTGACGCGTGAACGGGATGGATTATTAAAGCTTTCTCAAGAAACATTGCATCGATTTGCGGAATCAGAAGAGTGTAAATCGTATCAGTTATTTTTAAGAGAATTGGCAGAAAGCAAGGCGCACGTTTTGCATCCGGAAGTTGAACATACATTGGCGGTGCTGGGGGATGTACTGTCTTCACCTTCTACCTTATACAGAACGACGACTGGTGCTGACATGAGATTTGCTCTTGTAGCAGATGAACAAGGACAGGAATTTGCTGTGACACCCTTTAGTGTATTAATCCGTGCCGAATCATCTACAGACAAGGAGTTTCGGCAGCGCGCTTACAAATCTTTGGTAGCGGGTCTAAAACCTTATCACCATACATTAGCTATGTCATTGGTAACGGAAATTCAAAAAAATGTGACTCTAGCAAAATTGAGAGGCTATTCGTCAACGGCTGATATGCTATTACATCAATCTACAACTTTTGGCGACTGGGCTGATCAAGTACCCGTTTCTTTTTTTGAACGAGTTTTAAACGTGTTTATGAAGGAGCTGGCTCCACAAATGCGCAGATATGCGCGTCTGCGCAGTCGTGTTTGGGGAATGGAGCGATTGCATTTTTGGGATGTCAAGGCTCCTTTGGTTGCGCATTCTGAACATGTTCCGTTTTCAACAGTGACGAAGAGTATACCAGAAGCGGTTTCTCCACTCGGTAAAGATTATCAGAAGTTGATAGAGAGAGCTTTTTATGAACGCTGGATTTATCGCGGCGATAATATAGGCGCATTACAAGGCGCATATTGTTATCCCATTGCCGGTGTGCATCCGTATGTTTTTGCTCCATATCACCATACCTTGTATGACATGTTTATCGTAGCGCATGAACTGGGACATGCTGGACACGCTGTCTTGGCTGCTGAGCATCAGGTTCAACAAAATCGTTCCTCAAGCCGTCTGTTTGTTGAAGCTCCTTCCACTTTTCATGAGCATCTTTTGGCGCATTATTTACGAAGTTCTCATGGCGAACAAGCAGTAGCTGAAATTCACAGTATGCAACTACTTACTTTTCACCACAATTTTGTTACTCATTTGATTGAAGCTGAGTTATTGCGCAGGTTATATCGTTTAGCTGATGAGGGGCAACCGTTAACTGCGGGAGTACTGGATACTGTTCAACTGGACATTCTAAAAGATTTTTGGGGTGACAGTGTTCATTTGGATGAGGGCGCGGAGATGACATGGATGAGACAGGCTCATTACTACAGTGGTCTCTACCCCTATACGTATGCGGTTGGCTTGACAGCATCTACGGTACTGGCTGCTCGGTTGGAACGCGGTGAGAATGTGATGACGAATTGGTTGGAAATCTTAAAATTAGGTGGAAGCGTGCACGCCTTAGACGCGTTTCAAAGAATGGATATCGATATGAATACTGAACAGCCGTTTCAAGAGGCTATCTCTTATGTGGGAAAACGAATTGACGATTTAGAAAACCTATATCCATAAGTTACTTATATTCGTTTGCCAAGGTCAATAGATGGTTTTTCAAGAAAAGGATGGTTAGCGATGGAGAAGCAAGACGGGTGTTATTTACCAAAAACACTTCAACAAACTGCTTTTAAACTTGATCAGGCGGATTTGTTGTCGGAGTTTCGTCAACAGTTTTATCTTCCCGAAGAAAGCATTTATTTAGATGGCAATTCTCTTGGATTGTTATCTAAACCAGCAGAACGGGCGGTACTTTCGATGCTGGATAGTTGGAGACAATATGCTATTGACGGTTGGAGCCAGGGGAGGCACCCTTGGTTTCAATTGTCTGAGGAATTGAGCAGAGAATTGGCAAATTGGGTAGGTGCAGACAAGGAGAATGTTATTGCAACCGGATCGACCACGGTCAATTTACATCAGTTGCTCGCCACTTTTTATCAACCCACCAGCCAACGGTATAAAATTGTAGCGACTTCACTAGATTTTCCTTCCGATATCTACGCCATTCAGAGTCATTTGCGGCTTCATGGGCTAGAGGCTAAAGATGCTCTTGTCCTTGTTCAGAGTCACGATGGTCTGACCGTACGGGAAGAAGATATTACGCTAGCCATGACAGATGATGTTTCGCTGGTGCTCCTCCCTTCGGTATTCTATCGGAGCGGTCAATACCTTTCTATGCCACAATTAGCGCAAGCAGCACGACAACGTGGTATTCTGATTGGCTTTGATTTATGTCATTCGATTGGCATTATGCCGCACGAATTACAGTCATGGGACGTTGATTTTGCGTTCTGGTGCCACTATAAATATCTCAATGCTGGTCCAGGTAGTGTGGCAGGTCTATATGTTCATCCTCGACATCATCATAGGTTGCCGGGATTGGCTGGATGGTTTGGATCGGACAAAGAAGTACAGTTTGATATGTTACATGATTTCACGCCAGCTGAAGGAGCAGGAAGATTTCAGATTGGAACGCCGCATGTGCTTAGCTTGGCCCCACTTTTGGGTTCGTTGGAAATCTTTCAGCAAGCTGGAATCCAAGCCATTCGATCTAAGTCACTTCAACTCACGGAATTTCTCATCGATTTGGCAGAAACCTATCTTTCACCTTATGGGTTTCAAATTGGCAATCCTCGCGAACCGGAACGCCGAGGCGGACATGTGTGTTTGATTCATCCTGAGGCCATTCGAATATGTAAAGCAATGAAGCAAGTGGGAGTCATTCCTGATTATCGCGCACCAGACGTTGTTCGGTTAGCACCTGTCCCACTCTATACCTCATTTACTGATGTTCTAGAAGCGGTCGAACGAATCATACAAGTTATGGAAAACAAAAGTTATGAAGCGTTTGAAAAACAACGTGAGGTGATTGCCTAAGTGTGAATGGATTGCATTGTTTGATTTGAAATATTTGGTTCTGGTGCAAAGATTGCGAGCAGCGTAGATTGGCCCGTTTGCGATCCATTGATTAGGCGGATGTTTCAAACAGGTAATCGATGAGCGGGACAATGGAACAAGCAGGCGTGCGCTGCATATCAACCTGCTTCTTTTGTAGCATATGCATAGCCTCTATCCCAGTAAGTGTCTTTTCGGCAGTCACGAATGGCTGGAACCGAAGCATGGGTTTCGTCATCCTTATGAATGCGTTCATACATGCCGGCCTCATCTTAACGATGGATACGGCGATCGTAGCACTCAAGTGGTTTTTGCACCAGAACCAGCTTATTTGTGGCTATGCAATTCAATGATTTCAACAATCTGCTCAAACGTGTAGTGATGGTTCACCACATCGACCACGAAGTCTTCAGCTACGTTTTGGTCCATTACGAAGGTGTACCCGTTGTACCCTAGAAACTGAAGCAGAGATAGAAAAACCGTGCGTTTATTGGCACTATGGAACGCATGATTTTGCGCTAGCGATTCAAAAAGTGCAGCTCCCTTTGCAAAAATCGTTGGGTAAGCATCCTCACCGAACACCGATTGTTTAGGCCGATTTACCGCCGAATTGAGTAAATCTGGAGACTTCACTCCGGTCTGTTCACCTGACGAAAACTCCTGTATTACCCAAAGATTTATCGCAATCACTTCTTCTTCGGTCAGAAATTGGGTCATCTGTCTTTCAAACCTTCGATGGTCTTACGATATTGATCCACATTAGCTTGCAAGACCTCAAAAAATCTCGGATCAAGTCCTTGTGGAACTTTGGGAGATTTCCGAAGCACGATTTCACCTTCATTCTCGTTTACGATGATTTCAAGATCATCACCAAGGTCTACATTAATTCTCTTCAACAGTTCTTTATTAAAGGTCACACCTAAACTGTTCCCGATTTTCGTGACTTTCCGGTGTACAGGTTCCATCGGTACTGCCCCCATTGGCAAAGGTTTCTCCTCCTATCTTTACGTTACTCAGGAAACGTTATACATGTTATAACGATTATAACGCTCAAACAAAAAAAGTACACAGAACCACTTAAACATCGGGATCATGATGTGTGATTTTGAGGTTGAAAAAAGCTAGCCCATTCCAAGCTTGTCATTCGCACTTTCTTCCTCGTTTATGTATCTATGTGCTTCTTCAAACACCTATCCCAGTAAGTGTCTTTTCGGCAGTCACGAATGATTGGAACCGAAGCATGGGTTTCGTCATCCTTATGAATGCGTTCATACATGCCGGCCTCATCTTAACGATGGATACGGCGATGATATATTTATAAATCCGGAAATACAGATATAATGTTTGGGAGTGATTCTTTAGCGTATTGGAGTGAAATCTATGGACGCACAGTATAATTCGCTCGGTCTTATGCCGAATTTGCGTCAATTTCTCTGGTTGGTTATGATGACGATTTTGGTTGGTATGACAGTAGGGTTAGAGCGGACCATTATTCCCCTCTTAGGTAAAAATGTTTATCACATTACTTCAATCACCGTTATTTTTGCATTTATCATTGCTTTTGGCGTAACCAAAGCAGCACTCAATCTGGTAGCAGGTCAACTTTCTGACAGATTCGGTCGGAGACCTGTTCTGATAAGTGGATGGGTATTTGCGATTCCAATGATTTTGCTTCTTTTATTTGTTCACACTTGGACGTCTGTCATTATTGCAAATATTTTTCTCGGAGCCAATCAGGCTTTTGCGTGGACCATGACAGTGACGCAGCAGCTCGATCTCGCTGGACCTAAGCAGCGGGGACTGGCCATGGGTATTAATGAAGCGACAGGATATATTGGTGTAGCGATTTCGACAACTTTAACCGGAATGATTGCAGCGCATGATGGACTTGTACAAGCACCTTTTGTATATGGTGCAATAGTTTTGCTGGCGGGTCTTGGTATCAGTATAGGGATTATCCGAGAAACTCGTGGTCACGTCATTCAAGAAGCGAGTATTTCATCATCTCTGAATTTGCAACAACAACAGAAAAGTGTTGAAAAATCTGGCGTTTGGCATATTCTCTGGACAACCACTATCGCCAATCCAACATTATCTGCATGTAGTCAAGCTGGAATGGTGAACAAGCTAGTAGATACACTGGTTTGGGCCATGTTACCGCTATATTTAGCACAATTACATGTATCCATTATGGATATCGGACTGATTGGAGGAACTTACACGGTTGTGTGGGGATTTGCTCAGTTTGGGACAGGAATTTTATCTGATTATATAGGAAGAAAACCGCCCATTGTGATAGGTATGGCGTTCTTGGGACTTGGTATTTTGATTTTTGGATGGGTGGATGGTCTGATAGAGTGGCTTATAACAGCGGCTAGCATGGGGCTTGGTATGGCGCTACTTTATCCCAATTTAAATTCAGCAGTAGCAGACGTTGCTCCACCTGCAATTCGTGGTGGTGTACTCGGTGTCTATCGCTTGTGGCGTGATGGCGGATATGCGATTGGTGGACTTCTGCTCAGTATGACCATTCATTCCATGGGTATGCAGTCTAGCTTGTTTGTGATTGGGTTGATAGTCTTGGCCTCCATGATGATTGTCCTATTGCGAATGAAGGAGACGCATCCCCATCGTTTTATGAAAAAGAACGGTTTTGAATAAATGTGTATTTCATTGAGGGAAGTGATTTTATAGATGTTCCATGTTAACGAGACCTATGAATGGTTGGACAGTCAAGGGAAGATTGACGTGGTTTGTAAAGCATTGGCAGATCCAATTCGTCGATCTCTTTTGAAAATACTAGGCGAAAAACAATATTTTTGTCACCTGGATGGTGAAACGGTCAATGGTGTTTGTGTACAAGATTTGAGTAAGTTGTTGAAGTTACCCCAATCAACGGTATCGCGGCATTTGTCTATTTTAAGGCAGGCCGGTTTGGTTGGCCATGAACAAAAAGGAACGTGGCACTACTATTATTGTCGAGTGGACACATTAAAAAAATTAGAACGCTGGATTCAGTCTATGATTCCAAAAGAATTGGACAAAGAGGATGAAAAGGCCAACTTTTGAACGCTAGTTGTTGATGAATTGGTACGATAGAAACATACGTCGGGATTTTTGAAACATTGGCACGATATACGATGTTCTCAACAAGTGAGATTCATTGGAGAGGTGTGTGTCAATGTTAGGCAAGAACTTCATCACTGTAGAAGAGATGAGTCGAGATAAGTTAGAGAGTATGATTTCAGGGGAAGTGCTGTTTCCAGAACATGTTCAGTACAATGAACGTCGTAAAGTATGGAACGGATTATTTGATAAACGGCCTGCGGTTATTGTGAATTGTCAAAATGAAAAAGATGTTATGACAACGGTGCGTTTTGCACGTTCTCAAAAACTTGCTGTGGCTGTGCGTGGGGGAACCCACCATATTGCGGGTTATGGCACTTGTGAAGGTGGTGTGTTGATTGATACTTCAGCAATGCGTGAAGTAAAAGTAGACTTAGCAAGTCAGACCGTTAAGGTTCAGAGTGGCGCGCAGGCTGGCGACGTGATTCGGGAAACACAGAAATACGGTCTTGCTGTTCCAACTGGCGATGTTTCGAAAGTTGGCATTGCAGGTTTGACACTTGGCGGTGGTATGGGTTATCTGCGGCGTAAGTATGGTTTAACCTGTGATCATCTTTTAGAAGCGGAGATAGTGTTAGCGGATGGTCATCTGATTCGTGTCAATGAAGTTGAAAACTCGGAATTGTTTTTTGCCATTCGTGGGGGTGGTGGAAACTTTGGTATAGCGACTTCGTTTACATTTCAAGCACGTCCAATAGGACCTATGGTTTACGGTATTCATCTGATGTATTCCATAGTAGATTTAACAAAAATATTACAAGTCTGTCGCAATTATTTGCGAGAGGGCCATCATGATGTCAGTTTTAATATTGCTATTCACACTATTCCTCCACTTCCCCACGTCCCAGATTTTTTGATAGGAAAGAAAATCGTCAGTTTAAGTGGAATGCATGCAAGTGAGGACATGGAATATGCTGCACGTGAAATTGCTCCGCTGCGTTCAATTGCAGAACCACTGCTCGATTTGTGTGGGCCGGTTAATTACACACATCTTCACACCCAATTGGATGAACGCATTCCTGTAGGAATTCCTGCGTATGGTAAATCTATTTATTTGAGATCAATAGACGATATCTCCATTTCAACCATCACAAACGCACTCGATAAAGCAGGACCAACATCCATGGGTATGGTATGGATTCTGGGAGGACGTATGGCAGAAATCCCAGCCCATGAAACTGCCTTTGGCCAACGTGATGCCGAAGCGCTTGTCATAATGGAATCGCTTGCTGTGCCAGGCATAAGCACAATGGAAGAGGGGAAAGGATGGGTGGACGAATTTCATCAAAAATTATCTTGTCAGCAACCGTCTTTAGCAACCTATCTCAATATGGCAGGTCTTGAACATGATCCTCAAAAAGTTGTGCGAGCGTCTTATGGCCATAACTACGAGAGACTTTCTGCTGTAAAACGTCAATATGACCCAGAAAATATCTTTTGTTTCAATCCTAATATTTTGCCAGATTAAGCGGATAACTGTGTCTTGCAAACTAGTTTCTTATCCATAGTCTGTCTTACAATATGGTTGGCAGGCTATGGATGTGTGCGGGGGTAAAGGTCAATGGGTGAAAAGTTGATAGGACGAGAAGTAGAGAAAGAATGGTTTTTGCATTGGCTTTCTAGTCAGAATCGACGGACGACAGTCCTATTTGTATCCGGAATACCAGGAGTAGGGAAAACATTTTTGATGCGTTATTTTGAAGAAGTATCAAGTGAAAATGCTGCACAAACTGAGTGGATAGATTGTGCTTTGTTAGACAGCGAACGTGTCATGCATTGTCTTCAAGAGATATCTAAGTCCAGAATTGTATCCCAATCTATGGATTCTCCAGCAGATGTCCATTCCAATAGTTTACAAGAACCTTTCATCCTCTTTGTAGATCATTTGGATACCCAATCTGAAACGGAAAATTATATATCGAATCAATGGATTCGCTGTATGCCAAAACACAATCTTCTCCTTGTTTTAATCAAACGATCCAGAAGTTCCATCCATCAATATTGTCATACTTGGTTGTTGACTGCATGGCATGACATGTATCTGGAACCTTTTACTCGTCAAGAGGCTACACAATTTTTACGTTCTTTTTCACCTCATTTAGATTCGCTGGTTATTCATCAGATGATTGGGCTAAGTGCAGGTCATCCCATGATTCTGACAGATTTTGTTTATCAGGATGCGAATCCAATACATAGATTTACTAATGAAGGATTTCCTAATCTTTTCGCAATATTGACAGATTCCATTGACGATACGGATACAATGGATGTTTTGTGTTCTCTAGCGTTTATGCTGGAAGGGAACCAAGAAGATATGTGTGACTTTCTTAGGAAAGAAGTCAGTTGGTTGACCTACCGTCGTGTCTCCAACCTTTCCTATATTCAGCATCAATTGGGTGATCTCGTTATTCATCCAGTAGTAGCTTATCTATTAAGATTGGATTTTCATCATAGAATGCCGCGACGGGCACAAGAATGGAGTAAAAAAGCAGTTTTACTGTTCTTGGAGAGAATCGAACAGGAATCAACGTCAGAACGAAAAAGATACTGGTTCTCTCAATTGTGTTTATTGCTCAGTGAGGCTCAAACTCATCAACAATTGCTTTTTCCCCAGACCAACTCTTTATTTTATCAAGATGATTTCTATCAAATTATTGTTCCATCAGGTAAAGAGAAAAGGCAGCAGTTAATGGACTGGTTAGAAAAAATACCGCATTCTCTGGATGCATCAGGCGGACAGGAAGAGATGGTCGATTGGTTTGAACAAATGGCCGAGCAAAATACTCAAGGTATCCGTGTTCTGGAAGATAGAGAAGGACAAATTGCAGCTATGCAAATGGTTGTGTCTCATTATGAACATCTTCCGAAACGAATCAGAGCGCAGATGGCTAAACTTTCCCATTTGGAAAAAGAGCTAGGCATGGCACTTGATGCTGCCCCTTTGGTCTTACTGATGGTGCATTCTCCTGACGTTCTGGATAGTACGTTGGATGAGTGGCGAACAAGATTTCTCTGTTACCAGCTTGCTAGTCAAAGTTCCCATGTACAACCGTTAATTTTCTTGGGGCAAGCGTCTATACCTACGTATCTTCGTTTTCATCCATGGTTGAAAACCGTATCCGTTTCTGGCGTTCAAAAAAATTCGGGTATACCACTTTATACTTTGCAACTGAAAAAAGAAGAACTTCAACAAGCTCATGCTTTATCTGTTCATTATCCATCTGAGAATGGGGTGGAATTGCGCACAGCCCATGAGCATGAGCTTATTTTGAGTGAGGATGATGTGCGGGAAATTTTGCAGCATCTTCATCATTTGGAATATTTAGATACGTTTGTTCGCGAAAGAAAGATGAATCTCACTGTTAGTGAACTGCGAGATAAATTGGTTGGTATTCTTGTTGCCGACCAAATTCCACCTCCGCTCACTCGTGAGCAGCAACGACTTTTGCGCATCACTTATATGGATCGGCCAGGTACGGTGATTGCGATTGCTCACCGCTTGGCTATGAGCCGCACGACGTACTATCGAGTACTGGCACAAGCTCATCATCATTTTACGCTCGCGCTTCGTTCTTAAAATTTGTTGGAGAGAGATAATTGTGTTTGTTTGAGACAATGTTGGAATGTATGAAACAGTTAATTCAGGTACATTCGATATCAGAAGTAGTCTGTAATCGATAGAGAGAAACAGGAGGTGAAGATGATGTTAAATTTATCTGCTTTTGACAATGAAGAAAACATCGGTGAAGAAGATGTTGTACGTTTTATGCGCAATCGTAGCGCTGAAGACTGGTCTGCTTTACTTGCTCAGACAGAGATAGTGCAATTCAAACAAGGTGATTTGGTATTGCAACAGGGAGAAATTGATCGCGCTTTGTACATTGTATTGACAGGTGAACTGGAAGTTGTACTCTTCTCAACAGAAGGCGAAGATAGACGTTTAAGCAGATTAGCTGCTGGGTGCATTTTTGGTGAACAATCTTTTCTCGATGGAAAACCGAGATCGGCAACTGTGCGAGCTGTTACCAATGGAGAAATGCGTATGCTTCCTTGGTCGGCATTTGAACGTTTAAGTGATTCCAATCCACATCTCGCTTTGGGGATTTTGTTTGATATCGGTTGCGTGCTTTCAGAGCGTTTGCGCCGTATGAATCAATTCATAGTGTAGAAAAATTCTGGAATAGGGATAGGAGATAAAATCAAATGGCCCAATTAGAAGGTCACGTAATCCGAAAAACCCCTAGTGTTTTAAAGCCTTCCGTATTGCTCATACTGACGGCTGCTTTTGTGACATCACTATCCACTTACATGGCACAGCCGTTTTTCATTCTTTACTATCATCATGCTCTGCATTTTTCTTCTTTGGAAGCTGGTGTCCTAATTGCCATCATGCCGCTATGCGGTGCTTTGTTTGGAGTTGTTGGAGGCTATGTTTCAGATTTCATAGGTATTCGCAAGGCATATGCTTCTGCGCTTTTGCTTTCCGGATTTTGTATGGCAGGTTTCGCCTTCTTTCGTTCATTTTTTGAACTTTTTATACTTTCAGCTGTACTGGGACTGTGTATGGCTACTACTCGCAGTGGCGCGCAAGCACTCTTGAAAGGGCGTGTCTCCGAGGAACAGGCGGGTACAGCGCAGACTTATCTATACTGGCTAAATAATTTATCCATCATCGTTGGCCCGCCTGTTGCTGCTTTACTGCTTGGAGCAGGTGCGAAAGCCAACGTGTTTGTGGTGTCATCTATTTTGATGGTCGTCATGTCGCTCTGTGTCTTACTCTTACTGGATTCTCCCTTAAAAACACAAAAACCAAGCGGAAGTGAGGCTTCTGCTACAAAAAACGTCAGACCACCTTCTTTTCTTCAATCCATGAGCATGTTGCAGGCCAATCGTAGACTGCGGTGGACTTTTTTTGCCCTTTTTTTCTACATCATGCTAGAAGTACAGCTGACGTCCACCGTACCGCTTTATATGTCGGAGAAATTTACAGAAGGATCGAAATTTTATGGATTTATTAATACAGAAGTTGCAGCCATAGCACTTTTTCTCACGCCTATTCTTGCTCGTATCACAAAGAAAAAGAGTGTTTTAGGAGTCTTATCCACAGGTATTCTTGTTCTAGGTATTGGACTGGTGGTCGCCGGATTTTCCGGATCAGTCATTGGTTGGTATATAGGCATTTGTTTCTACGGACTTGGTGAGGTTACTGCGATGCCCAAAATCAATGAGGTCATGGTTGACGCAGTGGATAAAGAACAACCGGCTACATCTTTTGCTGCTTTAAATACTTCTCTGTTCTTGGGAATGTTTGCGGGATATGCAATTGGTCCATCGTTGATTGCTCAGATGAGTTCAGGTTGGCTATACACAGGAGCGTTAGCATTGGCTGTACTTTCCGTGATCTGTTTTATCAATGCTCGGCGAGCTATTGTGGTGTCGCAAAGTGTGTCGTTAGAGGTGGAGGGTCATTCAAACGTATAATTGATAGTGGATTATTTGTAAAAAAATTGATATTTGCATTGTGTTTTGCGCAGAGAAAAACGATAATGAAGGGGTATAGGAAGCCTTGTAAAAAACGCTATAGGGGAGCGTTTCCATTGCCTTTCGTTTTTCATATTCCGGGGTGCGATGTGACTGAGACACTAAACGAGTCTTCGCATACTCTTGTCCTACGAGCTATAGAGTCGAGTACTTCGCGCCCAGTCATTCTAAAAATGCCAGCTACTCGTTATCCTCAACCTTCAGAAATTGCTAAGTATTCTCATGAATACGAAATACTTCAAGAATTGAATGGCGAAGGTGCCATTCGGGTATATCGTCTATTGCAAGTGGAACATGTGCCTGTTTTGATTCTCGAAGATAGCGGAACAGAATCGTTGTCTGGCTATTTGCGCAAGCATAAGCTCAGTATTGCTGAGAAACTAGAACTTGCTATTTCTCTTTGCGAATGTTTGGAGCGTATCCATACCAAACGAATTACCCACCGTGATTTAAATCCTGCGAATATATTGGTGCAATCCGATCACAAATCTGTCAAAATCATCGATTTTGGTGAGTCCACAAGATTTTTGCGAGAACAAGTGGAGGCAGTACGCAGCGATGCCTTGACGGGTACACTACCCTATATGTCACCTGAGCAAACGGGACGAATGAACCGAAGTGTTGATTATCGGACAGATATTTATTCTCTTGGGGTCACTCTGTACGAAATGTTTACAGAACATCCTCCATTTGATTTTTCTGACGCGCTTGAGATGATTCACGCGCATCTAGCACGTGAACCAAAGTCACCCGATATAGTGGATAAAACCATACCCCGTGTGCTTTCGAGCATTATTCTCAAATGTCTCTCTAAAAATCCGGAAGATCGTTATCAAAGTGCCTACGGTGTTCGGGCGGATTTGCAAATCTGCTTAGAGCACTGGAAGGATAAAGGTAATATTCCTCACTTTCCTATAGGTCTTCAAGATGCCGTCATGGGTTTTCATCCATCCAGAAAATTATATGAGCGTGACGATGTCTGGCAACAGGTTGTTCAAGCGCACGAACGGGCAGCCGCAGGAGGAGTGGAATTTTTTATCATTCGCGGTGAAGAAGGCATGGGCAAATCTATGCTTTTATCTGAGTTTTCAAATCAGTTGCGTGAAATGTCTTCTTATGTGGTTGGAGGAACCTTTCACAAGGATGATCAAAATATTCCTTATTCTGCTATTTTACAAAGCTGTGGACAATTGTTTGAGGGGCTTCTCGAATTGCCTGACGATGTTGTAAATGTATGGAAAGATCGTTTGGTTTCCATACTGAAGGACGATGTTCCTTATGTTCAGGGCTTGATTCCTTTCGCCAAACAGGTGTTTGGGGGGCAAGGAGTAATCCCATCTTTGAATGAAGCTGCTTATGCGGTTCTAATGGAGCGCATCCTAAAAAATTTATTTCGTGCTTTTGCCAATAGTCAAGAGGCGATTGTGGTTTATCTGGACGATTGTCAATGGGCGGATTCCTACACGCGCAAGTTTTTGAGTTCCATGGCGAGCGACGTGGAGTTTCACCATATGTTGTTTCTGATGACATATCGAACAGAGGACGTAATAGAGGAGTCGCTTTTCGCACGTGGCAGAGGTTCTTTTTTCGTGTCTTACTGCAAACTTCGTCCACTCAGCGTGAAGGCGGTAGCTGAACTTTTGGCGGATACTTTGTTGACGAATGAAGAACGCGTTCTTCCCCTAGCCAAGATTATGGTAGAAAAGACATCGGGAAATGCGTTCTTTGTGCATCAATTGTTAGATTCTATTTACCGTTCTTCTTTTTTATGGTATGACAACCATGAAAAAGTATGGAGATGGGATATAGAAGGCGTAAGACGTATTCATTGTACCGACAATGTCGTTGATTTTCTGTCGCAAAGTTTGTCGGAGTTGCCTGAAGAAGAACGAGTATGGCTAGGTCAAACCGCCTGTTTTGGAGCAAAATTTGAAATACACGACTGCGCATTCATCGCTGGAGTTCCTTTAGAAAAGGCGTATGAACGTATGCTGGAGTGTTTGGAGTACGGGTTTATTGAACCCGTTCGCACAGCAAATTCCTCAGAACAAATTTTCCTGACGAAACTGGAAGATACCACCTGGGATAAAACTCTAATCCTGCAATTTGCCCATGCGCGTATTCAAGAAGCTGTCTATTCCTTGCTCGATCCCGTTGTTAAGGCACATACGCATTTTAAGATTGCTCAGTATTATTTGCGAAAGTTGTCATCTGAAGAGCTGGTGCAGCGAGTATTTGAATTGGCCGCTCATTTTAATGCTGCAATAGACGTTATTCAGGCACGTGAAATACGCCAACAAGCTGCAGAAATCAATTTGCTGGCCGGAAGGGAAGCCAATCGGTTGGCATTGTTTGACGAGGCTAATCGCTTCTTTACTGCAGGAGCAGCATTTCTTGATGAACTCGATTGGAAAGAACGATATGGTCTCACGAGTCAATTGTATATTGAGCGAATGAAACACGAATTTCTCTGTAATCATTACGACCATACGCTTACGATGGCCGAAGAGGTGTTAGCTCACGCACAGACGCCACTCGATAAGCTGGAAGCTCATATGTGTAAGTTGAATGTGTTTACCATGCGTTATGAGTATGCTTCCATGATGGACACAGCGAGATCGGCCGTACAATTATATGGTATCAAACTGCCAAAGCGTATGAGTCGCAGAGTAGCGCTCGAACAATATCGCACATTTAAGCAATTGGTGGCTGTTGGTGAAGAACGAATGCTGACTTCATCACCTAAAGCTGATAAAGCCTTGCAAATCGTTCTCCGTATTGTACAGGTGACTTCCAATTCTGTGACAAGCCAACCAGAGTGGATATCCTATCTTTGGTTGAAAGTCGCTGAACTTTCCATTAAATATGGTTTTTGCCCGGATTCGGCCATAGGTTTTCTAGCTCCAGTTCATCTCAGACAATTTTGGCGAAAAGAAGATATTGAAGACGCTTATCGCTGGGGGAATTTTGCCAGAGAAGTGGTGGAACGTTTTCGAGATGGTGCTGAGGGCCAATATATGCGCGCCAAAATGAATGTTTCCGTGACGTTTGCCACGACGCTTAATCACTGGCGCAACCATTTAATGTCCACGGTAGACGCTTTAGATGAATACTTTGAAGGCATTAAATCGATTGGGGCAGAAAGTTTTGCGGTTTTGCATAGTGGATGTAAGATGCTCGTGCTTTTCTCCTGTGCGGAAACACTCGATACTTTGACTCGTGAACTTCAAAAGCAGCGAACGGTTGCTGAATCTTTTTCGTTACCGTTTCCTATCCAAGTCTGTCGTATGTTAGAAATCGTTGCTGAAGAACTTCAAAATCCAGATTGGACAAAGAATCGGCAATGGATAGAGGTAGAACAATTTGCAGGTTTTGCATCTGATGTGAAATTAACTGAAAGTTTTTTGCAATGCGTTCGTGCCTATCTTTTTAATCGTTCACATGAAGCCGTTGCAGCTGGGGAAGAAGGGTATCAATTATTCAAGTCCAGTCTTGACTGTTCTACTTTTCTGGTACCAGAGCACGCGTTTTATTATGGGCTGATTTTAGCGGCTGCACCGGATACTCAGGTAGTTCCTGCAATGAATAGATTGCGGAGAATTGTAAAATTGTTTCAAATATGGTCTGAGCTTTGTCCCCAGAACTATGAACACAAATATTTATTGCTTAAAGCTGAATCAGCCCGATTATCTGGGTTATGGCATCGTGCAGTTGACCTTTACGAGGCTGCCATTCAAACCGCTAAACGAGATGGCTATTTGCAAAATGAGGCAATTGCCAATGAATGTGCAGCCAAACTGTTTCTTGCCCGGAAACAGCCTAAAATTGCTCAAGTCTATCTGGCAGAGGCTCGCTACCTTTACAGCCGATGGGGAGCACACGGAAAAGTTCAACAATTGGAAGATACTTATGGGTATCTGTTGAACCTTGGCGAGAGTGGTGACAAATTCCCTGGACTCATTTCCAGTGCGATTTCATCTAGTACCAAAGAACCGAAACGCAGGCAACTTGATATAGCAACGATTCTCAAAGTGTCGCAAGCAATTTCAAGCGAAATTCGCCTCGATCAATTGTTGTCTACCTTGCTGTTGTTTGCCATCGAGAGCGCAGGTGCGGAGAGCGGGTATTGGATTCTCAAACAGGATGAAGAGTGGGTCATAGCCGCTTCAGCGACCGCCGATGGAACAGCGGATATACAGAAGACAGTTCTGGTCCACATGTCTGATGATGTGTCATTCGGAGTGGTTCAGTATGCCTTGCGCACTCAGGAATTAGTTATTCTCCATCATGCCAGCAGGGAAGGTCGGTTTGTGCGCGATCCACATATACGTAAGAAACGTGCCAAATCGATTCTTTGTTTGCCCGTTCTGAAGCAAGGGAAGATTGTTGCTATTCTATATTTGGAAAATAGTTTGGCCACACATGTATTTACATCAGATCGTATTGAACTGTTGATATTGCTTTCTGGACAGATGGCAATCTCTATGGAAAATGCCATGATGTATGAAAGCTTGGATCGTTTGGTGATTGAGCGGACCAACGAACTGAAACGAACCCAACAACAGATGATTGAGTCGGAAAAAATGGCCTCACTGGGTCAACTTACGGCAGGTGTGGCCCATGAAATTAATAATCCTATCAATTTTGTTGTGTCCAGCACGGCTCCGCTTCGCCGCGATATCGAAGATCTCATTGAACTCTTAAAATCGTACAGAGAAGCCATTAGAGAGCAAGGTCTTGTAGATAAATTCCAAGCTATCATGAACAAGGAAGAACAGATCGATCTCGATTACACGGTAGAGGAAGTCTTGCAGCTTGTTTCTGGTATTGAAGAGGGTGGTAGTCGGACAGCGGAAATTGTGAAAGGCTTGCGAGCCTTCTCTCGTCTGGATGAGGATGATGTAAAACTGGCCAGCGTCACTGAAGGTATTGATTCGACACTTACATTGCTTCATCGTAGCTATGAACGTCGAATTCGGATTGTTCGAGACTATGAAGACGTTCCAGAGATTGAATGTTATCCGGGTAAGTTGAATCAGGTCTATATGAATCTCTTGTCGAATGCCATTCAGGCTATTCCCGATCAAGGTGAAATACGTATTTCTGTTCGTCACATCGAAGAATTTGTACAGATTCGCATTTCCGATACGGGAGTCGGCATATCTAAAGAAGTGATGCGACGTATTTTCGAACCGTTTTTTACTACAAAGGAAGTTGGTCTCGGAACAGGGCTTGGATTGTCTATTAGCTACGGCATCATAGAACTTCATCACGGTCGGATTGAAGTCGATAGTCGTTTAGGGCAAGGTACAACCTTTACGATCACGCTTCCTATACGCCAAACAGGAAACGTTTTGCAATAAGAACATGTGTCAATATAGATACAACGGAATGGTAAGTGGGGTAGAAAAATGATGAAGAAAAGCGATTTACCGATTTCTATATTGTATTTAGATGATGAAGAGCATAATTTAATATCCTTCCGAGCTGCGTTTCGTAAACATTTTCAAATTTATACAACGACTTCTGCTCGAGAAGCAGTGGATTTACTTCGCACCCATCAGATTCCCATTGTGATTACGGATCAGCGAATGCCGGAAATGATGGGTGTGCAATTTTTAGAGGCTATTATACCGGAGTTTCCTGATACCATACGCATGATTCTTACAGGTTTTAGTGATGTCGAGGCGATTATAAAAGCCATTAATACGGGACGAGTCTATCGATATATTACGAAACCATGGGTGGAAAGCGAACTTTTAATGACATTGCAAGGGGCAGCAGAGATGGTTCGCCTCCAACATCAAAACAAGCGGTTAATCGAAGAATTGCAGCAGCGTGTTCAAGATCAGGAAAGAGTGATGAAACTCTTTCAAAAATATGTACCTGAGCATGTGGTGACTGAGGTTCTGGGTCAAGACGAGGACAGTTCCATACTTAAAGGTGAACTGCGCATTGTTTCTGTTCTCCTCTGTGACATCCGTGACTTTACAGCCCGTGCTGCAGAGCTTGAGCCACGTAAAGTAGTGGCGTTTTTAAACGACTATTTCTCGCTGATGACGGATTGTGTAAAAGCTCACAACGGAACAGTCAATAAGTTTATTGGTGATGGCATATTAGCTATTTTTGGTGCCCCTGTATCTTATTTGCATAA
The DNA here is from genome assembly GCF_016804365.1 of Alicyclobacillus sp. TC. NCBI lineage: Bacteria > Bacillati > Bacillota > Bacilli > Caryophanales > Alicyclobacillaceae > Alicyclobacillus > Alicyclobacillus sp. TC. Next base: position 679,580 of record NZ_CP044434.1, read on the forward strand.
TCAAGAGAATGCAGTACTTTGTGCACTCGATATGGTAGAGAAGATTCATCAGTTCAATGAACGCCACCGTATGGAATTAGGCGGCAATTTAAAAATAGGAATAGGTATCAATACAGGCGAAGTTGTCGTTGGCAATATTGGCACGGAAGAACGTGTCGAATACACAGTTATTGGTGATACAGTCAATATGGCTTCTCGGATTGAACGTTTGACCAAAGGTCATGACAACGCGGTGTTTATCAGTTCAAGCACTTATCAGAGAGTAAGTGATATCGTGCAGGCGCGTGTCTGTGGTCCGTTTTCTGTTCCTGGTAAAGAAGAAGCCATAGAACTTTACGAGGTAATGGGACGCAAGCAAACATAAGTCCTTCATAGATATTTTGGCGCCTACCTTATTCGACCCAACGAACAGTCGCATTCATGATAGCCCCTCCGTGATTAGGGAGGGGCTATTGTTTATTTCTTAGTTCATTGAACCCATATGGCTCATTGTGTTTGAAGAACTGGAACTTGTTCCTGTACTGGATGTTGAGCTTGTAGAAGCTGCGCTCGATCCGTTGGATAATTGTCCGCTCGGCACAGATGGTATATAACCAGCATGGGCGCTCGGTGTGAAATCCAGTGTTCCTCCAATGAACGTTGGATTCATGCCCATGGCCTTCATGACATTCAAGAGGTCATCTACTTGGATATACATTGTTCCTTGTCCGTAATTTTTCCATACTTTCCCTTCCATACTAGACATCATATGGTTGTTCACATAGAGGTGAACATTACCATTGCCGCTTGCTTGGCTGACAGAATTTGAACCGAATGCAGTATCAGAAGTAATGTTCCAGTTGGAACCGTTCCAAGAAGTTTGAATTCCTGCTGATTTTAGTAACTGCATTAAGTACCAGATGGGAACATAAGTGCTGCCATCAATGGTTTTTGAAGGCATGTTTTCCACACTGTTGTTCCAAGCGGCCGTGACCACATTCGGCTGAGAAGTCACGTTTACAGTTCCCAACATGCCCATGACGTCATGCAAAAGGCATCGGTAAGCAAAACTTCCAGACTTAATAAATGTTAATTCATAGGTAGCGCCTGGTACCAGAAAGCCGGAGTTAAAATATCCAGTACCCGCATAAATATGTCCGCCATACGGAGGTGGCATGAGACTTTCATTAGGAATGTCAGACCAACCTTTAGGCAAAAAAGTTACCGTGTGTACTTCATTGACGCCTGTTTGTGTCCAGATGACCGTATCCCCAGTATGGATGTTCAAAGTATCTGGCAGGAAACGTTCATATGCCCAAGACGGATGATTGATTAGTCCTGTGGCCACCACTTGTTTGCTGGAGTTATATATATCAAGATTCCAAACGCCTTGAGGAAGCCCAGATGCTTCTACCGATCCCGTTACAGTTCCTGTACCGTCACTGTTCACAATCACAGTGGCAAATTTTGAATGAGGCACCATCACGCCACTACCGCTTTTTCCTTCACAAAGCATGGCGGTATACGTATGGCCAGGTTTCAATCCTGCCAACTTCACGGAAATTCCATACGTAATATACGAATTGGATTGAGAAGGTGGCTGTGCAAAAGCAATCAATGCTGAACCTTTGACACCACTGTTGTTTACAGAAGAGAGATTCATAGCATAGGATTGAGATTCTTTAGCGTCGGTCTGTGCAAAATAGGTGGTCGTGCCATTGGCATTCTTTTGAGTCTTCAACTTGAAGGCAGCAATGGATTGATTGGCCGAATTAAAATCAGCTTGCTCCTCTGCTTGTGCTTGCGCATTGTATTGCGCTTGTGTCAATGGATACGGTGTTCCTGCTGGATTGACAATGACGACGCCCATCATACCAGGATGAAGTAAGCAGTAATACGGATAAACACCTGGTTTGGTAAAGGTCAGAGTATAGGGTTTTCCCATTAGCAATCCAGATGATGTGAAAGTAGAGCCGTTATACGTACTGCCTCCAGCAGGAAGTTGAGCCTGAGGCGATAACGCTGAAGGAAGTGTTCCATTTATTCCAGGGAAAGAAACCGTATGTCCAACACCCTCAAAAGTAATGCTGTCACCAGCATCAATGGTAATGACGTTAGGGAAGAATGACATGGCCATAACACCGCTTTTGGTCATGGGTCCCGCATTGACTGTCCAATGTGTTGCCGTGGATGCAGTGGATGAAGTAGAACTGCTTACCGTACTACCGGTATCAGCAAATACTGGCGATGAGACAGTCGCCAGCAAAGCAAGTGTTGCAACTCCGGCAGCCCCAGCCTGAAGCCATTTGATGTTCCTCATGTTTCTATATACCTCCTCAGTAAAGTAACTAGAGAGTTCAAATTTCTCGGCAATCCTGCCAGTGAAATCTAACCACTGCTCACTATACCGAGGAGTCGTGTTCCATGCGTTCCATATTATGTACCGATTGTGTCATCCTTGAACGCCGAGTTGATGTAACAGGGATACTCTAAAATATAGAGTATCCAAACTTGACGAATATACCCTACAGGGGTAATGTAAAAGAGAGGTGAGGAGTAATGAGTCATTCTTATGAAAAAGATAAAGATAATCTGTTAGCACGATTGAGACGTATTGAAGGACAAGTGCGCGGTGTTCAAAAAATGATTGAAGATAATCGATATTGTATAGATTTGCTCAATCAGTTAGCTGCCATTAAGAGTGCAACCCATCAAGTGGCGCTTGCCATATTGGAAGCACACACGCGAGGATGTGTTGCAGACGCTCTGCATGAGCGCACATCAGAAAAAGAAAAGATTGATGAATTAATGCAAGTGATCCGGCAGTTTTCCAAGTAACAGGAGGGAGTCTGTTTGAACTATGCAACAACAAATCCGCAAAGAGAAAGTTTTAACCAGAAAATCAGAGTTTAAAATTGAAGGTATGACCTGCGCTGCTTGTGCAGCCAGAATTGAAAAAGTCTTAGGTCGGGCCAATGGCGTTACCCAGGTCAGTGTCAATTTGGCTTCAGAAAAAGGAAAGGTAGAATATCTTTCTCACCTGATAGATGAAAAGGAAATTTTGTCCAAGATTGAGAAAGCAGGTTACACAGCGATTCCCATTCAAGAACTCAATGATGCAGAAGAACGAAAACAGAAAAGTTTAGCCTATCGTCGAGACCAGAGAATACTTGGGTTATCTGTTATTTTGACATTGCCGCTGGTTGTGCAGATGTTTGTCATGTTGTTGGGCAAATCGCCATTTATGTCGAATTGGGTGAGTTTTGCGCTGGCAACTCCAGTTCAGTTTTATGTAGGTTGGAGATTTTACAAAGGAGCTTACCACGCTCTTCGCGGCGGAGCCGCCAACATGGATGTGCTGGTTGCTCTGGGAACGACAACAGCATACGTATACAGCGCAATCAGAACCATTTTAGGATATCCAGTGACCTATTTTGATAGTTCTGCCACGGTCATTACGCTGATTTTTATGGGCAAATGGCTGGAAACCAGAGCGAAACAGGAATCTAGTTCTGCCATTGAACAATTGGCCGATTTGGCTGCTAAACATGCACATATAGTGAAGGATGGCAATGTGAGAGATGTTGCCGTCGAAAAGCTACAGTTGGGCGATCTCGTTCGTGTCTATCCTGGAGAAAAAGTTCCAGCTGATGGGATACTTGTAGAAGGAACTGCTCATATTGACGAATCCTTTCTTACAGGGGAGTCAGTTCCAGTTGCGAAGCAGGCTGGCGATGAGGTGTTGGCTGCAACAATGAATCAAATGGACTCCTTTGTAATGAAAGTAACCAGAATCGGTGAGCATACAGTTTTTTCTCAAATCATTCGTCTAGTTGAAGAGGCTCAAGGTTCGAAAGCCCCTGTGCAACGTCTGGCTGATAAGATATCAGGAGTTTTTGTCCCCACTGTACTAGGTATCGCTATTTTGACTTTTTTTCTTTGGGGTATTTTTGGTACCTGGAGTCACGCGTTGATTGCAGCTGTGGCAGTATTGGTCATTGCCTGCCCATGTTCTCTAGGCTTGGCAACACCAACAGCCATCATGGTTGGTACGGGATTGGGGGCAGCGCATGGCGTTCTCATTAAAGGTGGTGAGCATTTGGAAAAGGCTCATCAAGTCAACACCGTAGTCTTCGACAAAACAGGGACCTTAACTTTAGGTAAACCAACCCTTACAGACATCATGACCCTGTCTCAATCGGATACATCTCACATGTTGAGTATTGTAGCTGCAGTTGAGTCGCAAAGTGATCATCCACTAGCCCAGGCTGTAGTTCAATATGCAAAGGATCAAGGAATAGATTTTGGCCATGCAGAGAAAGCAAAAATCATTCCTGGAAGAGGAATCGCTGGCGAATGGAATGGAGTTTCCATTCTGATTGGCAATGCTCAATTAATGGAAGACGAACAGGTTCAAGGGTTTCAGATCCATCCAATTTCACAGCTTGAAAAAGAAGCAAAAACTGTTATTTGTGTGTCAGTCAATGGACATTTTCAGGGATTCATTGGAATTGCAGATACGCTGAAACCAGAAGCGAAATCTACTATTGAAGCACTTCAAAAATTGGGCATTGATGTCTGGATGTTAACGGGAGACAATGAGCAAACAGCCAACGCTGTAGCACGGCAATTAGGTATTCAGCAGGTTATGGCTGGAATACTGCCGGGAGAAAAAGCACAAAAAGTGTTGGAATTAAAAGAGCAGGGACGAGTTGTGGCTATGGTTGGTGATGGCATCAATGATTCTCCCGCACTAGCGGCGGCGGATATTGGTATGGCTATGGGTAACGGAGCGGACGTGGCGCTTGAAACTGCAGATATTGCCTTGATGACCTCCAATTTGGAAGCTGTTGTATTAGCAATACAATTATCACGTCTGACCATGCGTAAAATTCGGCAGAACTTGTTCTGGGCTTTCTTCTATAACATGTTGGGGGTTCCCCTTGCTGCATTAGGAATTCTTAGTCCAATCATTGCTGGTGCGGCAATGGCGCTCAGTTCTGTCAGTGTTGTGACCAACAGTTTGCTGCTGCGTCGTGCTAAACTATAAAAAATAAAATTTAATGCAAATCATCATGAGGAGTTGATATCATATGGCGACAGCTATGATTTCGGTGATAGGTATGACTTGCGGAGGATGCGTGAATGCCGTTACAAAAGCGCTGAAAAGTGTTGACGGCGTACTGGATGTACAAGTTGAATTGGAAGCCGGTCAAGCGACTGTGCAATTTGATGAAAGTAAAACGGATATATCCATGTTGAAAGAAGTCATTGAAGAAGCTGGCTACGATACTAACTGATGGTTGATAGGAAGGGATACACCTATGTATCTAAACAACGGCAGTGTTGTGCGAGCCATGACGATTGCAGGTTCAGACAGTGGCGGCGGAGCGGGAATTCAAGCTGATTTAAAGACGTTTGCTGCATTTGATGTCTATGGTTCCTCTTGCATTACGGCTTTGACGGCTCAAAATACATTAGACGTCCTGGGCATCATGGAAATGACACCGGAATTTGTTCAACTACAGTTGCAATCTATACTGGACGATATTGGAACACATGCGTTAAAAACAGGAATGCTGAGCAATGAGAACATCATTCATGTTGTTGCGCAAACTTTGCAACAGTACAAAGTAACCAATATTGTTGTTGATCCAGTGATGATTTCTAAAAGTGGAAAGTCTTTGTTATCCTATTCAGCCATCCAAGCCATGAAAGAGCAATTGCTGCCTTTGGCTGATATTTTGACGCCAAACTTGCCTGAAGCTGAGACGTTATGTGGTTATCCCATTACAACGTTCGAACAATGCCTCCAAGCTGCTCAAGATTTGGCTAGCCTGGGTCCTCGAATCGTGATCATCAAAGGCGGCCATGCAAATGAAGGGGACGGGCCATCTTCGCATGTGGTTGATCTCGTTTTTGATGGTGAAAATTTTACAAGTTTTCATTCTCCTCGTATTCCTAGTCACAAAACCCACGGAACGGGCTGCACGTTTTCTGCTGCAATAACTGCAGGCTTGGCGAGAGGAATGAATTTCCTGAATGCTATCGCATCTGCCAAGTCGTTTGTCCAAGATGCTATCGAAGCTGCGACGGATTGGGATGTGGGGAATGGCTACGGTCCGACCAATCATTCTGTAGCGATTCGTATAGCGGAAGGCGTAGTGGCAGGTTACTCGTATATCAGAAAAGATGGCGGATGGATGCGCTGTGAGGAGATTTCAGTATGAAGCTAGCTCAGATGACGAAAGAAGAGTTGCGCCGTCGTTTGCGACTCTATGTGGTCACCGATGAAAGAAAAGATACGCAGAGCTTGCTCGATACGACTGCAGCTGCGATACAAGGTGGTGCTACCGCCATCCAACTGCGCCGCAAGGCAGATTTAGGACGTCATTTTGTCGATCTCGCCTATGCTATAAGGCGAATGACCAGAGAGGCGGATGTGCTTTTTTTTGTCAATGATCGTGTAGATATTGCGCTTCTGTGCGACGCTGATGGGATTCACGTGGGACAGGATGATTTATCGTGTATGGAAGTAAAAAAATTATTTCCAGATGCATTGGTTGGGGTTTCAGCAGCTGGAGTAGAAGAAGCCTTAGCAGCTGAACAGCAAGGGGCGGATTACTTGGGAGTGGGGGCGGTCTATCCTACGAATTCTAAACCAGATGCGGATTTTACGGGACTTGAGGGACTTTCCCTCGTTACACAGTCTGTGTCGCTTCCAGTTGTAGCCATAGGCGGTATCAACGCTGAAAGAGCGAGTTCTGTATTAAAGGCGGGAGCCGATGGTATAGCCGTTGTTTCGGCAGTGATGTCTGCAGATGATCCCAGAATGGCGTCTATGGAACTTATTCATCGAATGGAAATAAGTGGAGGTTAAAAGAGGACAATGAATCTTTTGGACGGTCGTCGTATAGTCGTTACAGGTGCTTCCAGTGGACTTGGGTTGGCCATGGCAGAGGCGTTGTTGAAAGCTGGGGCATCGGTTGCAATGACAGCTCGTGCAACAGATCGGTTGGACAGTGAAGTAAAACGTTTGACACATGCTGGTTATGATGCATATTCTTTGCCCATGGATGTTCGCTCTGAACAATCTATCAGCGATGCCGTAAGCTGGGTAGTTCAAACATGGGGAAAAATCGATGTTCTTGTGAACAATGCAGGAATTGGCATGCGAACAGTCAATTCTCGATTCATGTTGGAACCACAGCCTTTTTTTGAAGTGACTCCGCAAGGATTTCGAGATGTCATTGATACGAATCTCACAGGATATTTTCTTGTTTCTCGTGGATTCGCTCCTTTGTTGGTTAGACAGGGGTACGGAAAAGTCATTAACATTTCCATGAATCATTCAACAATGCGCCGACGCGGTTTTATTCCCTATGGACCTTCAAGAGCTGGTGCAGAATCACTCAGCTATATCATGGCAGAAGATCTGCTGCCCTACGGTATCACCGTCAATATGTTATTGCCGGGCGGTGCAACGGAAACAGGCATGATCCCAGATGAGATGAAAAAACAATTGAAAGTACCGCTGTTACATCCGAATATTATGGCTGATCCGATTGTTTTTCTTGCCTCAGATCAATCGGACGGAATCACTGGTGAACGCATGATAGCCACAGAATTTGCAAACTGGTACAAAGAACGTTTCGGTAATTCATAAGATTTTAGAAGATAGGTTTATTTTGTATGAACGACGATATTCAAAGCATAAACGGGATTGCCAACATACTTTCATGAATATATTTTGTTTCCTTTTTGCCAAACTATAGTCGTTTTGAGCGTACTATCAGATAGTATCAGTTGCTTGAATCATATGATTGAAAGTCCGTGTTTGGATAATAACATTATCGCTCCTTTCGACTTTACGCCTGTTTAGACGATCCTGAACACAACTTTGTGTCAAATACCTTCTTCTTATCCATTGTTAAGTTCGCGAAGAAAACCTGTGAAGAGTTCCAGTAGTGTCCGTCCAATCTTTGGGGGAATTGGGGATGCCGATTGACAGGACAACTAATGAACTCCTATTCTTTGTACTAAGACCATAAGGATAACGGGGCGGTCATCTGTGGTGAGTAAAGAATTGAAATTGTTTATTAAGTTTCCTGATATTTTTGTCATGTTATTTCTTACAATCACAGGCTGCATAGTCTCTATTTTACATTGGCAAGGTTGGCTGACCCTCATTTTTATTGTGGCTGGTATGGTGGCATACGCATTAGCGGAGTACACGACACATCGTTTCTTATTTCATATGAAACCTCCGAAAAATCGAATATTGCTCAAATTTTTAAAACGAATCCATTATGATCATCATGCGAATCCTGGAGATTTACACTTATTATTTTTACCTTTATGGTACAGTTTACCTAATATTGCTGTTGCATCTTCAATTCTTATGATTATCAGTCATCGCTGGCAAGAAGCGATTTTTTTTGCTACTGGTGTTGGTATTTTTCTTCTCTATTATGAATGGAGACATTTTGTTGCGCATCGTCCCTTGGTTCCTAAAACGAAATGGGGCAAAAAACTAAAAAAATCGCATTTGTGGCATCATCATAAAAATGAGAACTATTGGTACGGAGTAACTCATACAGTGCTGGATTATGTCTTTCAAACTTATCCAGATGAAAAATTGGTAGAAAAAAGTCAAACAGCTAGGGATTTGGAGCATCGGATCAAAGAACAAGTGACAGAAAGTCACTTCTGAGATAAGATATCTGTAAATTCTATCTATTATCATAGAAAAGATGGATAAAAACAGGTAACGGTTCTAACTCCAATATACTCTGTTTCTATTTTATCAAGAGGAGAATGAATATATTGTCTAACCTTTCTGCCTCTGCCATTGATGACCGAGTTTCCGAATATGCATGGCAACCCAAAACGGAAGATGATCTTGAATCGATTTATCAAAGAGCTAGAAAACAGTTTTCTGTATGGAAAAATTATAGCGTTCAAGAGCGAATAGTCTGGTTGCGAAAACTTCGTTACCATATTGCCGAGAATCGTGATCGGATTGCAAATGTGATTCATCAAGCAACGGGAAAACCCTTCTTGGAGGCGCTGTCAAGTGAAGTCATGATGGTTCTTGAATCGCTGCGTTTTTTGGAAAAACACGCTGAAAAATTGCTTCGTCCACAAAAAAGAAAAACTCCCATGATATTATTTGGGAAAAAATCGTATCTTCAATTTCAGCCGAGAGGGATTGTTTTGGTCATCTCTCCATGGAACTTCCCCTTTCAACTAGCTATGGTGCCTGTCATTGAAGCTCTGGCAGCAGGGAATTGTGTTCTGCTTAAACCGTCAGAGTGGACGCCAAGTGTTACAGAGTTGATGCAATCTTTATTTCATGAAGTCGGTTTTCCCGAAGGTGTTGTTCAAGTTATTTTGGGAGATGGCAAAACGGGAAGGGAGTTAATTCAAAAACATCCTGATTTTATCCATTTTACGGGTTCTGTAGCGACTGGCCGAAGAATTCAATCCTTAGCTGCTGAACAACTCATACCGACCACATTGGAGCTTGGCGGTAAAGATCCGATGATTGTTTTTGCGGATGCTCATTTAGAAAGAGCGGTACGTGGTGCTCTGTGGGGGGCATTTTGCAATAGTGGACAAGTATGTTTATCTGTAGAAAGATTATATGTAGAAAGAAGTATTTTACCTGTTTTTCAAGAACTTTTAATCCAATCATTAGCTCAGTTATGTCAGGGTGAAGATATAGATGCTGATCTCGGTAGCATGACAACAATGGCACAAATCGAGAAGGTTAAATCCCAAGTGTTGGAGGCTCTCCAGCAGGGGGCTACATTATTGGCGGGAGAGCATCCAGATCATTGGCTGGAGAATTCAAGGAAATTAGCTCCCATGCTGATAACGAATGTTCCCAATCATGTTTCTCTGTTAAATGAAGAAACTTTCGGTCCCATACTTCCTATTTTACCGTTTGATCAAGAGGACGAGGTCATTGAACTAGCCAATCAGAGTCAATTAGGATTAGGTGCAAGTGTTTGGACAGCTGATTTGCAAAGAGCCAAAAGGGTCGCGGCTCAATTGGTAACAGGAAACGTGTGTCTTAACGATGTGATTATCAGCATTGCTAATCCCTATCTTCCTTATGGGGGAACCAAAGAAGGTGGGATCGGGAAATATCATGGGGCGGAAGGTTTGTACGCTTTTTCTATTCAAACTTCTATATTGTTGTCTGAAGGAAAAAGTCCTTCGGAAATGCATTGGTTCCCTTATGCCGGAAAATCTCAACCACTCTCTCAACTTATTGCAAGTTGGTACGGAAAGCATAAAAACCCTTTTAAATTATTACAAGCGTATATGAAGTTACTGAACTTATCTCGCAAACGCAATTATAAATAGTTTCTTCTATATCGGTATAAAGATTTGGTGTAAAAAGGAAGTCAAATTTTTGGAAGATGAATTTGTGGTACAATCTATGTTAACTCTATATATTCTGGAGTTGTTCTGGAGGTGAATCTTTCATTCCCTTGTCCGGCTTAATCTCGTAACTGAATAAGGAGGAGAGTAATCCGTGCTAGGCTATATGGTACATGCTTTAGTCGGTATATTCGCAGTGATGAATCCAATTGGCAATGTCCCCATTTTTTTGTCCCTCACCGAAAATTATGATCTAAACAAACAAAGAAAAATTGCTCGAAAAGCTATTCTGATAGCTTTTTTAATTATTATGATATTTCTTGTCTTAGGACACTATATTTTTGAATTGTTTGGGATTACTGTCAATGCGTTTCGTGTTGTCGGTGGTATTTTAATTTTTGGTATAGCCTATAATCTTATTCAAGCTAAACCCTCACATGCACATACTCCCCACGCGGATGAACATGAAGACAGTGCAAATAAAGATGATATATCTGTCACCCCATTGGCTACCCCATTGATTGCTGGTCCTGGAACGATTGCTACTGTTATGGCATTAGCTGGCGGCGGAAAGTTGCTCATGAATTCGCTATCTGTATTTATTGCTGTTGTGATCGTACTTGCAGGTACCTATGTTATTCTCTACTATTCTGGTTTTATTGGAAAGCACTTAGGTAAGACGGAAATGAATGTTATTACTCGATTGATGGGTTTACTTTTGGCGATTATCGCGGTTCAAATGGCAGTGTCCGGTTTGGATAAATTGTTTCCAGGATGGCTACACACATAAAAAAATTTGTAAAAAATCCAATCATAAATATAAATGTGTTTAGGATGCAAATATATAGAAGATTGGGAGTGAAATGATGGAAGGTAAAGTCGTTCTCATCACCGGCGGAGGACGTGGGATTGGTGCAGAGACAGCACGCCTTCTTGCTCATCGAGGCGCTTTTGTAGTTTTGAACTATCTTTCAAACCGTGAATCGGCCAATAGACTCGTCCATGAAATTGAGCAAAAAGGCGGCCGAGCATTAGCGTTGCAGGCGGATATACGAGATGAGCAACAAGTACAATATTTGGTCGAAACTACTATTCGTCAGTGTGGCAAAATCGATGGCCTGGTTAGCAATGCAGCCATGAACTTTGTGAGGAAGCCTTTTTTGGAAATGAGTTGGTTGGAATTTTCTCAGAAACTTAATGACGAGTTAAAAGCAGCATTTACCTTATCTCAGGCCGTGCTTCCACATATGCTTGAAAATCACTATGGACGAATTGTTTATGTCTCCACAGGTTTGGCCCAGCATCCACAAGTGCCTTTTATTGCCCATGGTACAGCCAAAGCGGGCCTTACTACTTTTGGAAAATATATTGCCAAGGAGTTTGGAACATATGGAATTACTGCAAATATAGTTTCACCGGGATTAGTTGAAACGGAGCGAACAAAATTTCAATCAGAAGAAATGAAAAGAAATATGGCTAAACTAACTCCGCTCGGTAGAATTGCTAAGCCTGAAGATATTGCACGAGTTATTGCTTTTTATGTCAGTGACGATAGTCAATTTATAACAGGTTGTGATATATCGGTGGATGGCGGACTCACAATTTGAGTGTAACAATTTTTATTTTATAGTCACAAAGTTGTGAGTTGGTTATGAGATTCATGAATTTCCTTGAAGTTCACTAAATTAAAAATATCATAAATACCCAAACGCCTATGGCCTTTTCTAAGGTAACAGGGCGTTTTTGTTATGCCTAAAGCATTATATGAAACACACGAGACGAAATTTGAAACGCTTGGCACACTTGCGGTGTGTAGAATTCATATTACCTTCTGGTGAATGGTAAAAAACATGTGATAAAGCGAGGATATGCTATGGAATGGGTCGTTTCATTGACAGAAGCAGCAGACCAGCTTGGTAAAGAAGGCTGTGGTTCAAAAGCCTTCGAACTATCCAGACTCATGCAGCGGGGATATTGCGTGCCTGATGGTTTTGTCGTGGCGGGTAAAGTGCATGAAAGTATCACTTCCGCTGAAGCGGAAAGCAAGGCAGCTGATATGCAAGTTGCCATGCTTCAAGCTTTCAATAGGTTGATGGAACGCTATGGTGCTGTATCTGTGAGATCTTCCTGTACGGCTGAAGATCTTTCTCATGCTTCCTTTGCGGGACAATATGAAACCGTTCTCAATATTCGCAATCAGGAAGCGTTTTTTCAAGCATTAAGACATTGTTGGAACTCTATCTCTTATGCTCGTGTGAATGCGTACGCGAAGGCCAATCATATTTCCTTGCACGGCTCTCAAATGCCCTTGATTATTCAAGGTATGGTGAATGCGGACACATCAGGAGTAGCCTTTTCCATTCATCCTGTTACTCATGAAAATTCGGTAATTGTCAATGTCAGTTATGGACTTGGAGAAGCGATTGTATCTGGTTTGGTAACGCCGGACACATTTCTTTATGAAAAAACAACGGGCAAACTTCATGCTGAGATAGGCAGCAAAGAATTGAAATGTGTATTGCAAGATCAAGGTGTTTGTGAGATCGATACGACTTGGCTGGAACAACAACGTTTGTGTATTACGGAGGAGAAAGTATTGGAAGTCTGTAAGTTGACAGAAAATCTGGAAAAAGAATATCAGACGCCTGTCGATGTCGAATTTTCATTTCAAGAAGGTCAACTCTACTTGTTGCAAGTTCGTCCTATTACAACAACAAAGGAGAAAACTGCTGTATGAATTATATATATTCTGAGAAGGACCAACATGACTTTTTTGTACAAGATGATGTCCATTTTTCTCATGTTCTTACTCCTCTTTTTGCTTCATTTCAGTTGCCTAATCAGGAGGAAGGGACTCGAATCGCTTTTGACTTGATGAAAATGCCTATTGAACGGTTTGTTTGTCGTCTTTATAGAGGACGTTTTTACCAATTTAATTCGCCTTATGCTGGTGATCTCGATATTCGCGCTAAGGAACATGAACGTGTGCTTATGCAACGGATGCCAGTTATCATGGAATACTATCAGGACAAAGTTGACACTATTCTTCTTCCTTTTTATAGAAAATTGCAAGACAAAGTGCATGGGTATCTTAAGGCAGATGAGGCACTTTCTCTACTCAAGGAAATGCATCAATTTTACACAACTGCCTGGGCAATACATTTCGATGTGATCTTGCCTCGCCTTGATGTTGGTTTTATTTTGGAAGATCTCTATCAACGTCTAACGGATCGACCAGGAAAAGAAGTTTATGACTTGCTGGTGGGTGTCATGAGCAAAACATTAGAAACGGATCGGGCATTTTGGGAACTTGCGAATGAATTGCGTCAGTTTCCAGCACTTGTAGAAATTATAGCCAACGTCAATCTTGACGATATTGATGGAATGTTGCAGAAAGATCCTGATGGTCAGTATTTTGTTCATCAGATGAAATCACTTTTAGACGTTTATGGATATCGCACTTCTTATTCGCATGAATTTATTTATGAGACATGGAGAGAAAATCCAAAGTACGCTTGGGAATTGATTCGTTCCTATCTGCAAAGAAATTATCATTTTAATGCCGAATTTGATGCTCTTGTGCGCCGACGTCAAGAAGCATTGAACAAATTATTGGAACAAATTCCAGATAGCCCATTACGTCAAGAATTTTTGCAGATGTATCAAATTGCTCTTCAATGTTGGGGACTTGATGAAGATCATCATTTCTATATTGATACCATGTTGCCAGCAGTATATCGGCCCGTGCTGTTAAATATTGCAAGAACTTTGGTTTCACTCGGCGTGATCGATCAACCGACAGATATACACTTTCTTTACTATGAAGAGATATGTGAAGCATTACAAAATCCTCAAAATTTAATGAACAAAGTACAAAGGGAAAAAGAAGCTTACCAATTATACCAAAATGAACAACCCGTTCCTCATCTTGGACCAGAGCCGTCAGCTACGGAAGTAGAAGATTTGTTGGCAGACCGCTTGTTTGGTTTACCAAAATTTCTAAAAGAAAATACATCGACTTGTATCAAAGGATACGCTGCTTCACAAGGAGTTCACACAGGAACTGTGAGAATTGTGAAAAATCAGGATGAATTTGGAAAGTTAAATCACGGTGATATTCTAGTATGTAAAACAACGACGCCTCCATGGACAGTACTCTTTTCAGTTGCTGGCGCTATTGTAACTGATGCTGGCGGCATTCTGTCTCATGCGGGTACGGTAGCCCGAGAGTACAGAATACCGGCTGTTCTCGGTACCAAAATAGCTACATCCACACTACGTGATGGTGATGTGGTTACAGTTAATGGGACAGAAGGAACGATTACTCTTGAATCTTAAAGAACGCCTGCTACTCTTCTCATTATTGATGGGCATCGTATTGGTGCCCATCAATTCCACCATGATTTCTGTTGCACTTTCACCTTTGGCGGACAGTCTGCATGTGCCACTTTCTGCAATCACATGGCTAGTCACCGTCTATTTGTTAGTGATGGCAAGCGTTCAGCCTCTCTCAGGAAAAATGAATGACCTTTGGGGGAGAAAAAGAATTTTTCTGAGTGGTGTTGCGCTATTTTTAGTGGCTTCGTTCGGTTGTATGATTGGGCATTCTCTGATAGCAATTATTATATTTCGCGCTCTTCAGGCAATGGGTGGAGCAGCTATGACGCCCGCTGCCAGCGCATTGATTCGAGTGAATTGGCCAGAACATCGGCTTGATCGCACTTTGAGTATAATGTCACTTGTGCTCGGATTAGGTGCGGCGCTAGGTCCAATCTTAGGTGCAGCATTATTAAATCTTGGTAGTTGGCGTTGGTTGTTTGCTGTCAATATTCCCTTTGCTGTGATGAGCTTTATGGTAGGGTATTTTGTTATTCCCGAAAGTCGTGGTAAAGCTGCCGTGGTTGATTGGCTGGGAGCTCTATTTCTTCTCGGGTCATTGCTCGGTGGTGTTCTCTTTGTCATGAAAAAAATACCGTTTATGTGGGCATCAGCATTGCTATGGATTGTTTGGATGGCTCTATTCTTTAGGCGCCAACAAACGACTCAATATCCTCTGATTCAGTTGAAGTTGTTTCGCAATATCGGTTTTACTGTAGCAAATCTATCCATTTTTTTAAGTAATTTTACGATGTATGCCACATTGTTGATTACACCGATTGTACTGGAGAATCGTTTTCAAGTGTCTCTTCGCTCAGTGGGCATGTATTTGTTTATTTTTTCTCTAAGTATGTCCATTCTTTCTGGAGCAGGGGCTCGTTTGTCATTACGTATGGGTCCAATCGGAGCGATAGGTACGAGTTTTGCGGCTGCCGTCTTGAGTTCTTTGTTTTTTTGGGTTTGTTTATCCATGATGAAAATAGACAGTATTCCACTTTGGGTCATCTTGTTTATTCTTGGTGGTGCAGCATCAGGTGCAGGTATCGTTTCCATGCAAACATTGTCTCTTAAGTCTGTGGATAAAACAGATTCTGGTTCTGCTTCTGGAGTTTATTCGACCTTTCGCTATATGGGGAGTATCTTAGCCTCTGTGGTAATTGCTTCTTACTATGAACATACGGCCGTGGTCTTTCTGGGAATGGCTGGTATGTCTTTGATCGGATTGATGATGGTTTTTGCCAGTGCGAAGAAAATCTATAGTGTTTAAAATTTAGAAGTCCATCCAAAAAATGATGCATTTTGCATCATTTTTTTATTGGCAGGCAAATTTACATAAAATTTATGGTTTCTTTACGGGATGTATGCTGAATTTTTACAGAGCGTAGTTAGACTGGGCATGATCCTGACAGAGGAGGATGAGAAGAGATATCAGCTTAAATTAAAAATAAAAGGAGATGGAGAAGTTTGTCCTTGGTGAGGTCAACGGGCAGAGAGAAGAAACATCGTTTTCAGTTTCCTTACCGATGGAAAAGAGAATTGACAGGTTGGTTATTTGTATTGCCTACAACGTTTTTTGTAAGTCTTTTTGGGGTAGGGGCTATTCTCTATGTTCTATATCTCTCTTTTTTACAGTGGAATCTTATCGATCCTGTAAAGAAATGGGTTGGTTTTCATAATTATCAACTGATTCTTCAGGATTCGAGTTTTTGGCAATCCGTGTTTCGGACGTTGCTTTATTTAATTGGAACAACAGGCATAACAGTCCCATTCGCTCTTTTCATAGCAGTGTGTATGAATAAAACGTTTCATGGCGTTCGTCTATTTCGAACAATATTTTTTATGCCGTATGTTGTTCCAACAGTTGCGAGTGCAGTCGTTTGGTTCAGATTTTTTAGTTCCAGCGATGGTTTAATGAATGCTATTTTCCGATTGTTTGGATTGCCTCCACAAGGCTGGCTCAGTAATTATCACGAGGCTTTATGGGTGATTGTGTTGCTTTATGTATGGCAATTTACAGGATATTTCGCAATTCTCTTTCTCCATGGACTGCAAAATGTGCCTGACAGTCTTTATGAAGCCGCTGCAGTAGACGGTTCTACTCCGTTTTTAACTTTTTGGAAAATCACTTTGCCTATGATTTCTCCTACGACTTTTTTTGTTGTAACCGTTTCGTTCATCTTCTCATTTTTATCCTTTGATCAAATTTATGTACTTACGGAAGGTGGACCGGCCGATAGCACAACCACACTTGTGTATGACTTGTTCGAGCAAGGATTTGAGTTTTTTCATATAGGAATCGCTTCGGCTATGTCCATCTTTTTGTTCTTGTTTTTGCTTGGCTTGACTTATCTGCAATTTCGAGGGGAGAGCAAATGGGTACACCATCAGATGTGATGACTTTGCGTGAGACTGTATGGCCCAAAAAAACGAGTCGTACCGCTCGCTATTCATCGTCCTGGAGAATAGTGATTACAGGGGTATTGGCCATTGTATTCTTTGCTCCTTTTTGGTGGATGGTTGTAATTTCCTTGCTGCCCAATCGTCTTGTTTTGTCTTTTCCACCACAATGGTTTCCTTTTCACCCGGAGTGGAGAAATTTTTTTCTGGCATGGGAGCAGCCTTACTTTGCAAGGTATGTAATCAATTCTCTACTGGTATCCGTTGCTATTGTCATCGGGCAACTGATGACCTCGTCGCTTGCTGCCTATGCTATCGCCCGCATTTCCTTCAGTGGAAGACGTCTGGTTTATTGGCTCCTACTAGTGACTCTGATGATACCTGGACAAGTTACATTTATCCCAGTTTTTTTGATAATGAAACATCTGGGATGGATAGATACTTATCAGGCTTTAATTGTTCCTTTTATCGGATCGGCATTTGCCACGTTTTGGTTGATTCAGTCGTTCCGTCAGGTACCACAGGTAATTCTCGATGCTGCACAAATAGATGGGGCAGAGC
Organism: Alicyclobacillus sp. TC; assembly: GCF_016804365.1. Taxonomy (NCBI): domain Bacteria; kingdom Bacillati; phylum Bacillota; class Bacilli; order Caryophanales; family Alicyclobacillaceae; genus Alicyclobacillus; species Alicyclobacillus sp. TC. Next base: position 697,286 of record NZ_CP044434.1, read on the forward strand.
ATTTTTGGATTTTTATGCGGATTATCTTACCTCTCAATAAATCCGCTCTACTCTCAATAGCGTTTCTCAATTTTGTATTTCATTACAATGATTTCTTTTGGCCGCTTATTGTTACACAAAGTAATAGTATGCGCACATTTCCAGTAGGCTTGTCTTACTTAATAGCGAGTGATGGAAGTGGAACAATGTGGAATGTCTTGATGGCGAGCACTTTGATAGGAATTGTACCTGTTCTGCTTATCTTTTTTGTAGGTCAACGATTTTTGGTTCAGGGTATATCCTCTGCAGGTATAAAAGAGTAAATAGATTTTGGAGAAAAGGAGAGAATTAGCATTGAAACAATTATCAAAATGGGGATTTTTTCTGTTGGCCAGTACAACTATGACGATGGGGGTTGTAGGTTGTGGTACAAGCCAGTCAACAGATCAGTCATCAAGCTCTTCAAACGCATCAAACAATCAACCTGTTCAAGTAACGTTTTGGGAAGGTATGTCGGGGCAATTAGGCGGCGTACTACAACATTTGGTCAGTGAATTTAACGCAACACATCCTAAAATTCATGTCAATGCAATATATGAAGGCAGTTATTCAGATCCCAGCAGTACATTGCAACAAAAATTACTGGCAGCAATTGCTTCCGGCAAAGTGCCAGATATGGTACAAGTAGAAGTTCATTCATTACCGACTTATGCTGCAAATGGAGCTTTGCAAAATTTAACTACTTACATGACAAATTCACAACACGATAAAATTTCTGATTTTGTACCCGGTATTCTCAATAATACGATGTACAATCAAACTGTTTATGGATTGCCCTTTAATCGCAGTGTGCAAACTTTTTACTATAATCCTATCATGTTTCGTGAAGCTGGGATATTAACCCCTCCCAAAACTTGGTCTCAAGTCCAGCAGGATGCCTTGATCATTTCAAAGAAATTGAGTAAACCAGGCAAAAAAGTGTATGGCTTTGAACCTGCAGGCGGTTGGTGGACATTTGAACAGAACGTGCTCTCTGCCGGAGGCACATTAATGAACAGCAGCATGACTCAAGCGACTTTTGATTCTCCCCAAGCAGCAAAAGTTTTGAAAATTATGAAGCAAATGGAGCAGCAAGGAACTCTTAAGTATCACGCTTCAGCGAATGGATGGGATGAAACCATAGCTGATTTTGGAGACAGCAAAACGGCGATGTACTGTGGATCTGCAGCAGATATGGGACAAATTCGGCAAACAGGTGTTACCTTTAAAGCCATTCCAATGCCTTATGTTACGCAACCGGTTGTAACATCCGGAGGAGCGGATATGGCTATACTAGCGGCAGCTCCGGCTGCTGAAAAGAAGGCTGCTTGGACTTTTATGGAGTGGATGACAGCCCCGGCCCAAACAGAGTATTGGAGTATGCATACAGGATATTTACCTGTATTAAAGGCCGCACTCAGCTCGTCTACCATGGAAAATTACTTTCACCAGCATCCCAATGCGTACGTTCCGGTTTCAGAGTTATCGTTCGCAGTACAAGCACCACCTACTCCGCTTTATTTAGAACTTCAGCATTATGAACAGAACGCGGTTGATGATGTGCTTGTTAAGCATGAATCGGTCATGCAAGCCTTACAGCAGAATGTAGAAAAAGCTAATCAAGCTATTGCACAATAAAAAGCCTGCAAAGGATTCTAAAATTCATTCATGAAAACTTAAAGCACTTCCATTCTTTGAGATAGGATGGAAGTGCTTTTTGATTCAATGCTTATTGCTCATGATTCATATAAAGGTTGAATATAAGTTTCTTGAAAACGATTAGAGGACAGGGGCGGGTTATAGTAATAACCTTGTAGGTATTCGATACCGCAATGAATTAAAAATTTCTCCTGTTCTGCGCTTTCAACTCCTTCGGCCACAGCAGTAAGTCCTAGCAATTTTCCCATTGTAATAATGGCGCGAACCAAACGCTCATGATATTCATTATGGGGTAACGTTTGAATAAAACTACGATCAATTTTTATGTGATCAAAAGGGAAGCGATGCAAATAAGCTAATGAAGAATAGCCTGTGCCAAAATCATCAATGGCCAGACGAACTCCAAGAGAATGGAGTTTTTGTAATGCTTCTACAGCCTCCCCTTTCAGCAAATCGTTTTCCGTAATTTCTAATTGAAGCATATGAGGTGGAAAAGAATGGGCTTTTAGTAGGTTATCAAGGAAATTGTAAAAAGAATCAATGTCACGAATATCTTGTCCTGACAAATTCACTGAAAGTAAAAAAGGATGTCTAAGTTGTTTTAGCCACATGTTTGTTTGTGTAATCGATTTTTCTAAGACATGCATTGTGATTCTGGATAATAAGCCTGACGATTCTGCCAAATGAAGGAATTGTCCGGGGGTTAACAATTCTCCATTTCCGCGATTCCAACGAATTAATGCCTCTGAACCACAAAGAGTTTGACTGGTTGCATGGATAATAGGTTGATAATAAATTTCCAGTTCATTTCTAGCTATTGCACCGTAGAGATCGTTTTTCAGTTGTTGTTCATATCGAATATTCTCGTTAAGTGCTGAACTAAAAAATTCAACCCGATGGCCTCCCGTTTGCTTGACTCTATACATAGCATGATCGCTGTGAGACAGCAAAGTTTGCAAATGATCTCCATCTCTTGGGAAAACGGAAATCCCAATACTAGCACTTAATTTTGTGGAAATATTTTTCAAATATGGATCAGAAAATGTGTCCATAATTTTTTGAGCAATGGTAATGAGTTCGCCCTCTATTTCTGCGTGGCGTACCAGGATAACGAATTCATCGCCTCCAAAGCGTCCAATATAATCCATAGAGCGAATAGCTTCTCGAAAATTAGAAGCGACTTTCTTTAGAACCTCATCACCCGTAGCATGTCCATAGGTATCGTTGATATTTTTAAAACCATCCAAGTCTATAAATAAGATACCAACCATTTCATTGTCTTGTTTACTTTGTTCTAAAATAGAGTTTGCATTTTCAAGAAATGTGGAACGGTTGAGTAATCCGGTCAGTCCATCCAAACTTGAAATTTGTTTGATTTTTTCATTCAGGCGTTCTCTGGTCCGTAGATTTTCTAAAATGTGCATATAGCTTAACCATGCAAAAAAAAGAAAAAGTGATCCAGCAATAATAATCCAGAGAATGCTATTTTTTAAATATTCTGATGCTAACATACGATTACTAGATTCGTTATGTAAAAAAGGTTTTTGCATAACTTGAACCATGGAATAAATATTATTTAATGGAATTTTACGGTTTTCTTGATGTATAGTTTGTAAAACTTTTTGATGAAATCCATTTTGTTGATTCTGTATTTCCGAACTTAGAAAAGATAATTTTAAATGAATCATTGACTCAAAATGATCCACTTGCGAAAGAGATAAACCATTGGATAATAAGGCTGGTTTAAGAGAATGTAGAATCGGTTGAATTTGATTGTAATAATGTTGGTAATAATTTAAATAAATAGGATTATTCGTAAGAAGATAGCTGCGTTGATTGGATTCTGCTGTGACGATTTGATTGAATACTTTTTCTAAAGTATCGATGGTTTGAACATCTGCGTAGGATTGATTTTGGGCTTGGACAATCTCAACACCTCGATGAATGATCCATCCACCAATTAAGCCGAGAAATAGAACCATAACTGAAATTTGCAAAAGAATGAGTCTTTCAATTTTTAATTTTGGAAAACGAAAATAAGTTGACATCATATTTACCTCGTTTCCATTTTTAAAATAATCTACAAAATATAACTATACATAAAAAATATACCTATTAGATTCAAAATTCAATCTTGCCCGATCCGGTATGTAGGCAAAAGCAGTTTTCAATTAGAACATCAATTTTATAATTTCAAACTGGATACTTGCTCTTCATCTCTCTATCTTTCCAAATGATTTTTCCTTTACGAATAGCATGGGCGGAATCGATACAAAGACATAGGGATGTCAGGATGAGAAATGGGAAAAAAATAACCATCCAAATAGGAATCTGAATGATTCGGCGAGTACACATCCAAGTTAGTACACTTGTTCCAATGCCAACGAAAGCCACAAGAATAGATGATTGAACAAGGTTCGATACGCACGAGGTTATCAACAAGAAGTAAGGTAACGTGAAACTAATAGATAACCAGATCCAAATGATAAGGGCAATCATAGGTTTTCCGGCAATCAAACTCCAATTTTTTCTGAATCCAAGCCATGCTTGTTGCCCGTTTTCATACATGGTACAGGATGTTTGAGAAATCCCGTTGAGAAATAGAAGGTTAAGGCCAAGTTTCGCGCTTAGACGAGCCAGCGCAATGTCTTCTACCCACTCGGTTTTGACAGCACAGTGTCCGCCTATGGCATCATAGGCCTGGCGACGAAAAGCGAGTACTTGACCAATGGCAATTGGAAAGGAAGAAAAGACTCTCCATCGAGATCGGGCAATGAGAAAAAGAGGAAGGTGAGTAAGTAGACTCCATCCGAGCATGGATAGTAGCCAAGCACTGCCTATGGTTTGAGTTTTTTGATAGGGAAAGACGGAAACGAGGTCTATCTTGGGGTTGCTAAATTTTTCAGACATGGCTTGAAGAAATGTGGGTTGATGGATGGTATCGGCATCCACAAAGACAAGAATGTCTGCATGACTGGCGTTGGCCAGTTGTTGACATGCCCATGATTTTCCGACCCAACCGGAAGGGAGTGGTTTTCCATGTATTAACTTCAATTTTACTGATGGAGATTGATGAATGAATTGTTGGACAAGAGCAGAAGTCGTATCTGTGGATCTATCGTCAAGTACTGTAATCGAATAGTTTGTATAAGTTTGAGTCAATAGAGACTGGAGACATGTTTGAATATTGTTTTCTTCGTTACGAGCGGGTATGAGTACATCAATATGAGGATAATAGTTTGTCTTGGAAGATAAGATAGTTTCTTTGTCCTTTGAGCAGGTCAGGCGCGGCCAGAAGAAGGTATTAAGCAAAGTAACAGTTGCAATACAGATATAGTAGACGAGCATCAGATTATCTGTCATAAGAGTCACCTTGATCAATTTAACACAGTTTTTGGCCGTTTGTAGCCAAACCAAAGCAGCGGTGTTGTCAAACACCAAGTTGACAAAAGAATTAATGCGTGAGGTGAAAACAGTAAATAAAGAGCGAATAAAAGGGTAGCTAGGGTAACAGATTTGAATCTGTCTTGACGCAGGATCATGATAAATATCAAAAACAATACACCCAGTACAAAAGACGCCCAAGGCCCTGGCATTGCCGACCATAAACCTATGTAGGCAGCCAAACCAATTCCTCCTTTACCACGTAAGAATGGGCTCCAGCGATGTCCATAAATCGGCGAACTGGCAATAAAGGGGATCCACCATCCCCAAGAGAGTTCCAGTTGAGCCACATGTGCGGGCAAATATCCTTTCGCTATATCCAGTAATAACACAATCGTTCCAATCCATTTTCCTGAAGCTTTCCAAGTATTAAAAGCCCCTGGATTGCCATCACCAACCAAGCGGGGGTCAGCAGATTTGAACTTGGATAGCCAGACTGACCAAGGTAACGAACCTAGAAAAAAACCACCGATTATAAGCAACACGATTTGGGCAAGCAGATTCTCTTTCAATTTTTTTCCCTCATTTATGTGGAGCATCTGAAAATGCTGTAAGAATCTTTACATTGCGTGGAGAAATTGATTTTTCTTTGGGCCAGACAAGAATGGCTGACCAGGAAACAAGAGTATTGGTCAACAGAAAAAAAATGATTTCTTCAATAGGAACACCATAGACAGTTAAATCAAGAATACGAGATTGATGAAAGTACCAGATCCCTTGGTGAATAGCAACACTATCACATACCGAAAGGTAGAGAGTGGGTGGGAAAATAACCCAAAAGAGCAGTTTGCTATTCGCCAAGAGAAGCTTAGCATTGTATAGCATTTGAATTCCTAACGGAAAAAGAGCCCAACTGCCAAGTAGGGATAGATATGTAAGGTGAGACGAGAGTCTGTGATTCAAGACAAAATAGAGCGTGATCGCAATACCAAACCAAAAAACCCAGATGATGATGGATGCTAATCGTGTTTTCCATTTGGAATACATTTGAGGATGTAAAACAGGAATATTGAATTGTATCAACGTAAACCACTGTAAGATCAGTATAGTCTGTAAAATATAGAAGGTAATTTCTTCAATAGGCACACCATAGACCGTGATTCCTATCACTTGATTGCGATGATAGTTCCATACGCCCTTGTGAATGAGAAATGAATCCCAAGGGGTTGTGTAGAGAATGATAATTATGAAGAGAAGGATGAATAATAATCGCCGATTTCGATGATTCCACTGAATTGATGAATCATACTTGGCTCCTCTCTTTCGTTTCTGCAACAACAGAAACAACAAAATATTAGCACTTAAAATAAAAGTAAGCAGGAATGAAAGGTAGCTCATATGGGAAACACCTCTACGACGAATCGTTGTGGCTCAAGAGCTGCTCGCATTTTTTGACGCGGAATGTGACGATTTGCTTGTATGGAAGCTTGTTGCAACAAGCGAGCCAACATCCACTTGACTTGCAGTTTGGCAAAAGTCGCTCCTGGGCAGAATCGTTTGCCAGCTCCAAAGGGCAGATAGGTGTATGGTGTTGGTCGAAAATGTTCATGCCATCGCATGGGATCAAACTCCAGTGGACGCTCCCAGTAGTTCTCATGCCGATGCAGCAAATAGTAACTCAACATCACACGCTCTTGGAGGCTCTGTGTGCTCTCTTTTGTTCTTGGGCACCGCTTGGTGCGGATTCCAGAATGAATGGGTGGATAAAGACGTAACACTTCTTTTATAAATTGATCTAAAAAATGTAATTGATTTGCAGTACGGACATTAGCCAATGAATCTCCCATTTCGTTGCAAATTTCCTTACGTATGCGTTTCTGCCATTCTGGGAATTTTGCTAGCAGTGCAATAGACCAAGCCAAGAGTGAGGTCACAGTGTCGTGACCAGCAATGAGCAAGGTCATGAGTTGATCAGTGACAAATGATTCACCATATGCATCGGTCAGGGATTGAGAGAGAAAATCAATTGCTTTGACTGGGGCAGATGGAGCTTTTACAGCTTGTTGAGCTAAAGTTTCAAGGTGATGGCGTAATCGTAATAACGATTTTGGCAGAGAAGATTTTCCGGAAAGCAACCACCATCCGGGGCCAATATAGTGAACAGCCTGCATAAGTAGTGGAAAGTAAGTTCTTTTTTCCTCTTCTGATAATTGATGGTTAAAATACACATTTTCCAGTGTTTCCCAAGCGTATTTCCTTACTGCAGAGTTGACATTGATTGTTTGAGAACGTATCCAACTCTGAATCGTTCTATCTAAAGAATGCTCGGTTTCTTGAAGAAAATATTCCAATTTAGACTCTGGTGTCGCTTGCATTAGCAATGATTTGACCTCTGCATGTCTATGATCGTCAAGGACGAGCAACCCGTCTCCGAAAAGTTTCGTTACTGGGTCGGTCTCCATTCTTGTTGTAAAAGAAACAGCATCAGTGACCAAGAGGCGCTTGGCGTTTTCTGGGGAGGCAACAATTACGGTCGAAAATTTGGGAATTTGCAATCGAAAGATATCGTGTCCCAAGGAAGTATGAATGGTGTGCAATCCTTCCAATGGACAGCCGGGAGCCTTGACCATAGATTTTAGCGCTAAAAGCCCGGATTTTGCTTGCAAATCACGTGTGGAAGGAATATCGCCCCATTCATGATCGGTCATTCTGTTGACCTCCTTAGTTCGATTGTTCAATATCATCAAGAATCAGCTTATGTACAATTTTGGCCGACAGCAGTACTCCTGGAATACCAGCGCCAGGATGGGTTCCTGCTCCCACTAGGTATAAACCTTTTACGGTTTCTGATGCGTTATGCGGCCTAAACCAAGCGGATTGAGTCAGATGTGGTTCAAGTGAAAATCCCGTTCCAAGATAGGTGTTCAGTTCATGCTCAAAATAATTGGGATCAATCACATGCCGCTTGACAATATGACGTTTCAATCCAGGCATAAAATGTTGATCAATCACTTGCGTGACGCGTTCTTCTAATCTAGGCAACGCTTCATACCAGTCAATGTTGGAGAGCTGGTTCGGAACGGGAACCAGCACATACATCGTCTCATGTGCTTCTGGAGCCATGGAGGGGTCAGTACGTGTGGGCAGATGAATATACATAGAAAAATCTTCTGCCAGTCGATGAGAAACAAAGATGTCATGGATCAGGCCGCCAAATCTTGGACCAAAAACAATATTATGATGGCCTAGTGGATTGTCCGTAAATTTTTTGTTGAGCGCAAAATACCATACAACAAGCGACATACTGTATCTGGAAAATCGTTCATAGCGTAGGCGATGATGTCTCCATGCTCGATCTCGGTCTTCCAATAATGACAAATATGTGGTAGGAACATCGGCATTGGAGACAACATAATCTGCCGAGAATTTTTCCCCATTTTTTAAGAGTAATCCGGTGACTCGACCATGTTGGGTTGTAATACGCTGTATTTCAGTTTGGAAATGAATATTTCCGCCCATTTGCTGAAAGAGTTGGACGAGCGCATTGATGAGTTGTCCCATGCCACCTTTTGGATACCATACACCCCAAGCGCGTTCGATAAGATGGATCATGGTATAAATGGAAGAGACTCGAAGCGGATTACCGCCAATAAAAAGAGGGTGGAAAGAGAAACACATTCTTAGAAAGTTGTCTTCAATATGTCTTGAAACAAAACGATAGACAGATTCATGAGCACGCAATCGTAAAAGATTCGGTGCTATGCTTAACATGGAATTTAATTTCAGAAAAGGTTCTTGGCCTAATTGAAGAAAACCTTTTTCAAACATGGGTTCGGCAGCTTTAAGCAAGTTCAGGTAGCCGTCGGTATCACTGGCGCGAAATTTTCTGATTTGCTCCATTACAAAGGGGATATCGGCATTATAGACAAAATTTCGTCCATTCCAGTCAAAGATATGGTAAAACGGATCGACAGGTAAAAAAGTAATATTCTTACTGCGTTCTTGATTGGCCAGCTCGAATAATTCGTCAAACATCCAAGGAGCAGTCAGTACTGTAGGTCCGCCATCAAATCGAAATTCGTCCATATGAAATGTGCGCGCTCGTCCACCTGGGTCAGGATGTTTTTCAAATAGATGAACCTCCAAATCATGTGAAGCCAGACGAATGGCTGTTGCCAAACCGCCAAATCCACTGCCAATGACTGCGACAACTTTTTTCTTCACACATTTAACCGCCCTTCGTGGATGTTCTTGTCCATTTTTGCAGCGTATCTGACGACTAAGGGTAAAGCTTCGACGGTCGCCGTGATCAACTTGCGCCGCCATGAGGCGTGAGAGCGTCGAGAAAATACATCGTATGAATGTCGCTCTATATCACGAAGGATGTCTCGATACCAAACTGCTGAAAGAGCAACTGGTAAACGTGCACTCATATGGAGATACGCAATACCTGGCAAAGCGGATTTGTACAGTTGACGGTTTCTCGCAATTTGAAATTGCATAAAGCTTCTCCAGTTGCTTGATACCTTCTGACGATTGATTGCCGCTTCATCAATCTGGAAATGAGCCAGTTCGTCTTGCGGTAAATAAATGCGTCCTCGCTCGAAATCTTCACGTACATCGCGCAAGATATTGGTGATTTGTAGAGCTATGCCAAGTTCAATAGCGTATTGAACAGCCTTTAGACTCGAAAATCCGAAGATGTGCATGGAAATCAGGCCAACTGTGGAGGCCACACCGTAACAATAATGAATTAAATCATCAAACGATTCATATCGAGTTTGCTCAAAATCCTGCAATAAAGTTTGTAAAAGATCAGAACTAAATGTAAGTGGAATTCGATATTCTGCACTTGTTCTAAGCCATTCTTCAAGAATTGGATGTGGCTTAGCCGATGGACAATGATTTGAAATCGTCTCAAGCCAGCAGGATAGAGTTTCTTTACCTGAGAGATCATGTAAATCAGCGAGATCGTCAGCAGTACGGCAAAATGCATAGAAGGAATAGATGGCTTGACGTTTCCTGCGCGGTAGAACCTTGGCAGCTAGGGAAAACGTCACACTATTAGATTGGATGATCTGCGATAAATCAGTTACGCTTTCCTGGATAGACAGGTAATCTTCTTTGTATACCTGCATCTGTTGAATTTCTTGAATTGCACGATTTGTCAATTTTTCAATGGAATGGACCCCTGACAACACGAGACGAATCGCCTTCTCTCGCAGGATTTCTTGTATGATTTAGTGAATTTCCATCAATCTGTAAAGACATTGGAATAGTTCACTCTTCCATGGTTCGTTCCATTCTACGTGTTCAAGATATTGGAGGATTTCTGTTTGCAAGTTTCGTTGAATCGATAGAGATTCTTCTAAAATATCGTCTTCCATAAGCGCTATCTGCCAATCGGACTGTGTCATTTCGCTTTGTAGAGCTTCTGAGTTCCAAAGTGAATAAAAATGTTTTTGTGCTTTAAGCCCTAGTAATACGGGTAAAGTTTTTTTCCTTCTCAGTGTATCCTGTCCAGTTGGTTTGCCAAGGTTCCTTTCAACTTCAAAAAGATCTCGAAAATCATCTTGGATTTGAAAAAGAACTCCTAGTTTTCTCCCGGCTTTTCGCAAGATCAAACGTTTTTCAGGACTACAACCTGCGAGAATAGCGGAAATCTCAAAACTAAGACCAAACAATGTCCCGGTTTTAAGTTCTATTAATTTAAAGTACTGTGACAAAGTAACATCGTCAATTTGTTCATATTCCATGTCCAGTTGTTGTCCGTTGCTTAGTGAGATACATGTCATTGATAATGTTTCATAGATGTCCAATACGCTCTCTGCTGGAAAGTCAGAGCGTAGCAGATTTAACGATTCGAATGCTAATGCAAATAAGGCATCGCCTGCATTTATGGCTCGATGAACACCCCAAACGTTCCAAACTGCAGGACGACCTCGACGTATAGGCGATTCATCTTGGATATCGTCATGAATGAGGGAGAAGCTGTGTACGCATTCAATGGCGGCAGCTGCGGGGATAGCAGGCACCCATTCACTGACCAGGGCGGCATAGACTAATAAAAGGAGAATAGGACGTGTCCGTTTACTCCAACTATCTGTTGATTTGTAGCCCGCACCGGCATTGTTGTCATAACCTAAATGGTATCGAGTCATTTGAGAAAGTTGAGATTGATTTTCGCCGAGTCGACTAGTGAGTACCCATAGCGTTTGGTCGATTGCTTTTCGCATTTGGACAAGGGACGCTGCAGTTTTAGGCATATACTCCACCTTCTCAATGGTTTTTAGACCAGATGATTATCACATGTACTCAACTTTAATTTTGGGTATAAGCTTATGAAATGAATTTAAAAGGAAATGGATTGATAGATTTTGTTGATGTTGAATGGTATGGTGTGAATTGAGAGTACCGTTCACAGGAATGTAATCCAATATTGTCATATCAAAGGTATTTCCTGCAATAGAGAAGATTAATGATATTCTAATTTTTTTAAATTTATTTGTCAAAATCATATACAGTTTTGGTTGTGAAAATCTGTCTTTCGGAAAGATTCTAATTATCTATTTGAATGCTAGGTTCATGTTGATATACTTGTCCTAACATTGGCACGAAACTCATGTTTGCGAGCAACGATGGACACATGGTCAGACTCCAAACTTTCCTTCACAACCTTGTTCCTTAAACTTCTGGGAAAACAAACTAACGCCTGACCATGAACAATCCCTCCTGAGGCTATCCTTCTACAAACATCAGGGCTTGTTCAATTATACAATGGGGCTGAAGAGAAACCGTGTTTGGAGCAGACAGACATGATGTCTATAAAGCACTGTACCGTAACATGCACGCAGGCATGGTGTTACGTGACGAACGTGATACTGTTTGTGGCTTTGCGCTGTCTGTGAAAAGAAACGATCTTCTTGTTGTTGGACCCGTGATTGCAGAGAATCAAGAGGCGGCTCTGCATCTTGTTCAAAGCCTTTGTTTAGATTGGAATGGGAGAGTCCGGACCGATGTGCCAAGCGAGCAGACTTCCTTTATGGCACGGCTATCGAAATCAGGGTTCAGCGAAAAGATGGTCTCTCCGGTGATGGTTCTTGGGGCTACCTGCTTGCCTGGTCAACGTAATTGTTTGTTTAGCATCGTTGGTCCGGTATTCGGATAATCCTCGCCGTTTAGAAGTCTCCTTTATGAGCCAATCATTCTTATATGACCTCTTCCGCAATCTATTTCCACTGTCATCGAACCTATGACATGGAGTTATCTCACCAATCTGTACGAGCACTCCAGTACGTCCAGATGAGCGGTTCCACCACCATCCAACAGATATCCAGCCATCTGGGCTGTGCCCAGAACACCGCTTCGGAAATAGTACGGAGACTGAGACAGAAGAAGCTCCTTGAGAAGCATAGGCGCAGTGACGACGAACGGGTCGTTAAAGTGCAATTGACGGAGGCTGGTCGATTGGTGGTGCTTCAACATACGGGTCTTGATGTCGACCATCTTAGCGTCAGGTTAGAGCAAGTTTCGGAAGAGGAGCATAATCGGATCCTCCAAGGGCTAACATCGCTTCTAAAGGCTGTACGGGGTGAGGAGAAATGATTGCGATTCTTGTAATAGTGATAGTGTCTGCACTGGTCATTGCAATAGTGACAGCTATCTCAAAACAATTTCCTGGGATTGATGGATGGATTGTGGCTTTGCCCATAATAGTCAGACATGAAAAACTGCGAATAAGCTAGAATGAGGGAGAAAACGAAAGGTTATAGAGAGGAATGGGCATGATAATCCATTTTGACTCATTACCAAATTCGCCTAACAAGGTACCATATAGTGGTGGAGATGTACGGAAGGAGCATGGACCTTAATGGGAGATATCCTTTAATGGCTGAGTAACTGTATGGATATAGTTGCTTCCTTTGGTTGAAGGGGTTAATTGTGTCCATATTCACTCATACCATTATAGGAACGCTGGGGTCTTGTGCTATAAATGCCAAACGCCAAGCGAATGCCTATGTCGGTATTCGTCTTTTTTGCTTGGTGAACTATATCTCCAATAGTGCTTGTTCAGCGTTTCTAAAAAGGGGATGCTTTTTATGAAACGATTAACGAATAAGATTGCGATTGTTACTGGTGCCAGCCGAGTAAACGGAATTGGTACTGCAATATGTCGAGAATTAGCCAGAGAAGGAGCAGATATTTTTTTTACTCATTGGTCAAGGTATGACCGCCAGATGAAGTATTTCATTGAGGATGATTCCGCTTGGTCACAGCATTTGATGAAGGAGATCCGAAGCCTTGGAGTCCGATGCGAATCGATGGAATTGGACTTATCGCAACCAGATGCCCCGAGACAACTGCTCGATGAAGTTCATGAGAAATTAGGTTCTCCATCAATTCTTGTTAATAATGCGACACATTGTGTTGACGTGGATTTTCGTTCGATTAGTGCGGAAATTCTCGATGCTCATTACAGTGTGAATGTAAGTGGAACGTGTCTTTTAACTGTAGAGTTTGCTCGCCAAATTGAGGGCAAACATGGTGGGCGAATCATTAACATGGTGTCAGGGCAAGACAAATCACCTGAGCGGGGTAATTTGGCATACGTTTCAACAAAAGGTGCGATTTCCACTTTTACCGAAACAGTCGCTCTCGAATTGGCACCACTTAAAATCACGGTTAATGCTGTAGATCCTGGACCGACAGACTCTGGGTGGATGAGTAGCGAATTAAAAGAGTTTTTATTGCCAAAATTCCCGATGGGTCGAATTGGGGAACCACGTGATGTGGCAAAGTTAATCGTTTTTCTTGCGAGTGATGAGTCCGAATGGATTACCGGGCAAATTATTCACTCCGATGGTGGCTTCTGGTGATGTAGCATTCTCGATCGCTCCCTGCAGTGTTCTTCAACTAAAGGGCGCAAAAATTCAAGTTCCCTGTGCCCACCTGTAATATGAATATATGATGGCGTACACTTTCGGAATCTTGCGAATTAGGTCAGTTATCTTCGATTGTATAATATATCAATATATATTAATATAAAAATAAGTTTGTATTTTGGGGGAGGTATCCCATACATGATCTGCGATGCTCATGATGTTTTTAAGGCTCTTTCCGATCCAAACCGTTTAAGGATTATCCAAGGGTTATCCACTAGATGTCAAAGCGTCAATGAAATATCAGAGACGGTTGGGATGTCCCAACCATTGACATCTCATCACTTAAAAGCTCTTCGCCGGGCTGGTATTGTTCGTCAGGAGATTTGTGCTACATCTCGATATTACTGTTTATCAAATGAAATCATTCTTGATATGGTTCGACTCTGTCATGAATTTATTTCAAGAGATATTTCGAAAAAAGGAATTTATTGCAGCGAACAGGAGGTAATACAACAATGATGGTGGGTACGGCGGATGGGGGAGTATGCATACTGTACCGATTCTAGGTATTTTAATGATGGTCATGATGATGTTCTTTATGAGACGTATCATAATGGGAAGGCACAATAACCATCACTATAATGATTTATCTGAAGTGATGCGTGAAATCCGTGGATTACGTCCTGATATTAAAGAACTAAAACAGCAAAGAAACAAGGAGGATTTCTGATGAAGGGATCTGATGTTTTAAATGGGCAACACCCCTATTGGGAACAGGCTTTCGGGAAGAATAAGGAAATGTTTGGGGATTCACCAAGCGAAGCCGCCGTGAGAGCTGCTGAGATATTTAAGTCTCATGGTCAAACACATATTCTAGAGTTAGGTGCAGGACAGGGGCGTGACACGTTATTCTTTGCCCGAAATGGATTTACGGTACACGCTCTTGAATATACCAAAGAAGGCGTAGATAGGATACGACAAAAAGCGTATAACCAGGGTGTATTAGACCGAATTACCGTTACACAACATGATGTACGCCAACCATTTCCGATACAAAATAACTCCTTTGATGGTTGTTATTCACATATGTTGTATTGTATGGCTTTGACGACTTCCGAACTGTCTAGCCTCAATGATCAGGTTAGAAAAGTTCTTCGTCCTAGTGGGTACAACATTTATACGGTACGTCATAAAGGGGATGCTCACTATGGGCAAGGCATTCATCGAGGAGAAGACATGTATGAAGTAGGGGGCTTTATTGTTCATTTTTTTGATAAAGCCAAAATTGAAGAGTTGACATATGGTTATCAGATTGTTGACATTCATGAATTTGAAGAGGGCGGATTGCCAAGGCGACTGTATCAGGTTACTTTAAGGAAAAACTGATCACAATCTGTTCTTGAACTTTCGGGGCCTGATGCCGAAGAAAGCTCCTTCCTCATGATTGCATAAATATCTAAACAGGGATTTTCTGGGTTATATCGTTATCAGGCAGCTTTGTTGAAGAACAACTCGGTGTTAGTCGGTGAAAAAAGGGGGAGGAATTTTGAAGATTGTTTATGCAACGGATTCGGATTATGAATACATACGAGACCGAGACCATCACATTTTGGAGAGCTTGATCTCAACAAAAATAAAGCAAAAAGAGATTTTCATACTGCGAAACGAAGACGATAGTCGCATCGGATGGTTGAGATATGGGTACTTCTGGGACAATACACCATTCTTGAACATGATTTGGGTTAACGAGCAACATCGAGGAAATGGTGTTGGGAAGCAAGTAATTCTGTTCTGGGAAAATGACATGAAACAGAAAGGTTTCGACCTCGTGATGACATCTACATTGTCGAATGAAGACGCTCAGCACTTCTATAGAAAGTTAGGGTATCGAGACGCAGGTTGTTTGTTGCTGCGGAACGAGCCGTTGGAGATACTTTTCACTAAAGCGTTGGTATAATTCACTTTCCTCTGTCGCATAAGGGAGCAAAAATTCAAATTCCCTGAGTTCCATCTGTTGTATGATGATACGGTGGCGTATACTTTCGGAATCTTGCGCAATCGGTCAGTCTAGCTCCACAAGAGATCCCGAGTTAGCTATCATTTGGGGCTTTGATTTGGACTACATTTTCGATATTTTCAATTATAGAATTACTGAGAGCACATTGAACAGAATAGTTCAATTGTTCGTTCCATAAAGGAAAGTGATAATTATGCTGGAGGGACAGTTGTCGGTACAAAAGATGTATAGGCACATTATATATTACAGTGCCTCATTAGTCATCCTTGCTGGACTCGTCTATATACAATACGCACTGCCTCCGCAAACTCGATTCAGTGTGCGTGCGGTGGTGGTTCTAGTTTCGATGGTATTTTGGATGGTCGGGTCCTCCACATATTTGTACTCATCGCAGCATTCCTCGTTGGCCTGCTTGCTCCTCAACGTCACAGCGTCAAACTTGGTGTTATTTTCACTTTTGGCCTGCCTCCATAAGTTTGGGGCACTCAATGTTACAAAGATAACAGGAGCCTTACTGTCTGCGTTCTTCGTGAACTCGGTGTCTACGATGTCGTCGCTGAAAGACCGGGTCCGGAAGGTCCTATACTTGGTGTACTGTTTGAGCGGTAGCGTACTGGGTCTAACGGCTTTTGAATGGTTGACTGGCAAATTGATTTATAAGCCGCTCACAATTGGCTATGTGTTCATCGTAGCAGACACGATCTGCATTGTAGGGATAATCGTTTATCTCTGGCTATATGAACCTAATGCTCATAGAAAGTGGCAAATATCAGTAGTGTTTTTTGGTGCACTGTTTCAATTTGCTATACTGTTAGTCATCAGTCTTGTCGGTTTCAGAATCAACAATTCTCCAATATGGTTGTTGTCGTCACTCATCCTACCCATAACAGTATTTGTAGCCATTTTCCGTGGGCGTTTCATGGACGTTGAACTTCAGCGAGGTTTCGTATATTCAATAGTAATAGTCGCACTTACTGCAACATATATTGGAATATTCTACGTTATTGCCCGAATTGGTGCACAGTCGCAAAATGTCCTACTCGTGATAGGTATATCAGTGGTCGTGGCATTGAGTTTTATCCCTGCGGTTTTCTTATCAAGAAGGTTAACCGACTTTGTAGTGTATCGAGACCTCTATGATTTCCGAGGGCTCTTGAGTAAACTAGCTGCGGATATCACGTCATTTCAAGATGCCACTGAGCTTGCTAAGATGCTCTCAATTCGTTTGACCGAATGCTTAAATCTGGATGGATGCGCCGTGGTCTCACACCTAACCACTCCTCCGACAATTCTCACGGCGATAGGAACCCTAGAAGATATAGATTTGTCGAAAGTAAACGCATATCCGCCGACGGTCACGCACATTTCCTTGATGACCGTGAAGGAGCAAAATGTCGGCGCTATTTTACTATCGTGTAAGAGAAGTAAGACTCAGTTGCGCACCATTGATCGAGATCTGCTGATGACCATTGCCCATCAAGCGGCAGTGGCATTGGTCAATTTCCAGTTGGTGGAGGACTTGAATGCTCGAATTAAACGCTTGGAAGTTTCAGAGCAGGAGCGCCGAATCTTGCATCTTCGCTTAATGCAAAGTGAAGAGCAGGAGCGTGCGCGGTTATCTCGCGAGTTGCACGACGGTGCGTTGCAGTCGCTCTTTCATCTGATTCGTCAGTGTGAAGTCAGTTCCACAGATGAACAGGAGAACCTCGTAAATAGGCTGGGTTACTCTTAAGCCCCGAAATCAGGTTGGACAACCTCTCTAAAGTATAGGAGACTAGAAGCAACAGGAGGTTGTCTATATGGAACGACGGAAATTTTCATCACAGTTCAAGCAACAGATCGTCCAGGAATGTCTGGAAACTGGTAGTCCTACTATTGTGGCAAGGAAGCACGATCTAAATGCCAATATGGTTGGTAGATGGACTCGTGAGTTTAAGAAGACAGGTATAACGCCTGGAAAATCAAAAGGTATACCAACACATGTCACTTCAGATGATTACCAACAGGTCGTTGAAGAGCGTTCAGAGTTGGCTTCTGAGAATGATAAATTACGAAAGGCATTAGCTGATCAGGCACTCGAAAATCACATTTTGCGTGACCTGTTAAAAAAAGCCAACCCTCACTCCCTCAGATGATTAGCCTTTTCTCACGAATGCTCGCTCATTCGCAGGATTTCATTAACCTAGTTATAAGATGGATTGGGAATGAGGAGATACCTCGTAAGGCAGAACCGTTCGAGCGCGTGCGGGAACAGAAGGTGCAGTGCGTTTTAACAGCATCTTCCATATAGGTCCTTTGCTGCACGCTTCTCTCCACAAGGTCCCTGGGATTCACTCTCCCAAATCTCGACGGGTCTACGCCCTTACATTCCTTCGTCCTATCTATCCAAGGTGTGGAGTCCAATCAACGTTTGCGGAACGGGTCTGCTTTGCCCTAAAGTGAGGGTTTCTTGGTACTCCGTGCTTTCTTTGTGAAATCCTGCGAATGAGCCAATCTACGTGTCGAGACCCTCAGGTTTCTTAAGCTGCTAACGTAAGTTGGGCTTTATCTAAACTGAATTCTTCCCCTTGTCTGGCCATAGCGACGAGCATTCGAGCCAGTTTACCGATTAATTTCATGATGGATTGCATCTTGGTCATCCGTTTCACTTCAATGTTGTGTGTATGCAGGGCTTGAAACGCAGAATTGTGGGACAGCAGGCGAAACACAGTGAAGTAGAGGTGCTTGCGTAGTAGCGAATTGCCTCGCTTTGTGAGCTTTATTTTCCCCTTGTATTTACCAGAACTCTTCTCAGCGAGGTTCAAACCGGCTTTTCGCAGCAACTGGTTTCCATGAGACAGCTTACTTAAATCACCGCCAAAGGCTAAAATGGCAGCCGTTGCAGGAGCAGATACCCCGACGGACAGAACGAGTTCTGAACCAGGAATCTCGGGCAGCATCTTCTTAATCATCTCGTCAGCTTCCTCAACAATCCTCTGAATTCGTTCGTACTCATCCACCAAATGTGTTAGTTCCCATTTGTCTTCCTCCAGGGCGAAAGTGTCTCCAACACTGTGTCTGGCTAACTCAAGAAGTTCAATCGCCTTACGTTTTCCACGCAAACCACCAGGTCTCGACATGTACTCTCCCCAGATTTCTATCATTCGTTCTGGAGTAAGCTGTAGCAAGTCAGACGGCGTCGAGAACCGGCGCAATGTCGCTAGGGAACGAGCACTGAAAATATCCTCAAATGCTTGTCCATACTCAGGGAAACGAATATCCAGCCAACGATGGATACGGTTTTCGATCCGTCCACGTTCGATCACCCAGTGCTCCCTGTTTGTGACGACGACTCGGATCCGCCGGAATGCTTCGTCTTTTGGGGAAAAGGAGGCGTAGTATCCACGACTGACGGCATCTGCAATGACCAGTGCATCCTTGGGGTCATTTTTGGAAGGCGAATTATCTCTGTTTTCCTTGTTTCTTTTGGTGGTCAGTGGATTCACGAGTACAACGTCGATACCTTGTTTAACAAGCCAGTTAGCAAGGTTAAACCAGTAATGTCCGGTGCTCTCCATACCTATGATGACGTCGTCCATGCCATGGGTTGTCTGTAGCTTGCGAATTGTTCGTTCCAGATACTCAAAACCGGAGCGGTCATTTGAGAATATAATAGGCTTGTTGCTGAGGACGATTCCTCTAAAGTTAATAGCTTGTGCAGCGTGTCTCTCCTTGGCGATGTCGATACCAATGACAAGGGTTGTAGTGGAAATTCGTTCCACGCGTTGATTCTGCACTTTAACCAGTCTAGACTTCATATTAACGCCTCCTACGATGGGTTATTGAGGGCTACGACCCAGTACACACTTATCGTATCGGGGCGTTATTATTTCTACAAACTCTATTTCTTAGCTTCTACAGGAATGTTTGCGGATAAAATAGCTATTGCACACAAGTGGATCACAGCCGGGTATTCAGTCACCATCGTGCTGCGCATCGTGGGGGTTTCTAGGTCCACCTATTACTATCAGCAGACACATGAACCACAGCCGAGAACGACTGCTGGAGGGCGTCCTGTAACCGAATATACCTATACACAAGATGGCAGCAAGGTAAGTGACGAGCAGGCCAAGGAATGGATTATGAATGAAATAGAAGGAGATGGTTTTGCCTATGGATATCTCAAGTTAACCTATTTATTAAAGAGAAAGTACCAGTTGGTTATCAACAAGAAAAAGGTATATCGGCTTTGCAAGGAATTGAAGATCCTTAAGCCACAACGCAAATTGAAGGAAAAGCATCCTCGGAAATTGGCTAGAAACCGAGATATCACGGGTCCGAATCAATTGTTCGAAGTGGATATTAAGTATGGCTATATTACGGGTGAAGATCGATTCTTCTTCGTGCTGTCGTATATTGATGTGTATGACAGACAAATTGTGGACTACCATATTGGGTTGCGCTGCGAGGCTACAGATGCTGCAAATACACTGAAAAGTGCGCTCTGGAAACGTGGTGTTAAGTCAAGTTTGTGGACACCCCAAAACCGAGAATGTTGTTCAATGTGCACGGATCGGCGTCGATATTGGCGGTCAGGGCTTGACATGGAGCCTCTGCGGGCATGACTTCGCGTTTTGTGCAGCCGAGCGACGCTCGCCCTCGTAAAGCCTGCCAGGCTATCATGCCCGCTTCTCCACATCAAGCCCTTCGGTATGAGCGGTTATCTCGTCCTCAACCCGTATTCGCAAAATAACACCGCTCCCATTCGTCCGGGGTATGGTATCCGATGGATGCGTGGATTCGCTTTCGGTTGAACCAGACTTCGATGTACTCAAAAATCCGCTGGATGGCCTCCGCACGCGTTTTGAATCGCTCCAGATAGATGAGTTCCCGCTTGAGAACGCTGTGAAAGGATTCCATGCAGGCATTGTCATAACAGTTTCCCTTTCGACTCATGCTTGGCACCATACCATACGCTCGTAGGCGATCTTGATACTCGTGCGACGCGTATTGGCTACCGCGATCCGAATGATG
Source organism: Alicyclobacillus sp. TC (assembly GCF_016804365.1). NCBI lineage: Bacteria > Bacillati > Bacillota > Bacilli > Caryophanales > Alicyclobacillaceae > Alicyclobacillus > Alicyclobacillus sp. TC. The sequence continues at coordinate 718,259 of NZ_CP044434.1, forward strand.
GAGCGTGACACATCCTTCTCTGCGCCGTCCTCGTCGATAGGCCTGATCAAGTGCGTCCAAGCAAAGTTCTTTCGTCATGCGTGCATCCGCACGCCATCCGACGATCTTTCGAGTATACAAGTCCTCCACGCTCGCCAGATACACCCACCCCTCGTCGGTCGGGATGTACGTGATATCGGCCATGTACACCTGACCGGGATGCTCCGTCACAAAGCGTTGGTCGAGCACGTTCTTGTGCACAGGATACGTGTGTTGCGACGCCGTGGTGGCCTTGTGCTTGCGCACCGTCCGGCTTCGGAGGCCGTGTTCTTTCATCCAACGCGCCACGGTCTTTTGAGCAATGCGTTCTCCTTCTCGACGAAGAAGTGCCGTAATCTTCGGACTGCCGTACAAGCGCCTGGACTCCACAAACAACTCGTGAATCCGTCGAATCAAGCGCTTGCGTCGCTTCGCACGTTGGCTTTCCGGGCGTTTGCACCAGGCGTAATACCCGCTCCGAGAAACCCGTAGGAGTTGGCACATCTTCTGAACCGAAAGCTCGGAGCGGTGTGCATGGATCCAAGCGAAGGCTACTTCCGGTCGTGCGTGAAGATGCGCACAGCTTTTTTTAAGATCTCGTTCTCCTCGCGCAAACGTCGGTTTTCCCGCTCCAAATCGCGTTGGGCTTGTGCATCCGGGCGCAGGTGTCCACTTCCAACAAAGGGGTGATCGGGATCCTCACGATACTTGGCGATCCACCCATACAAGCTCTTCGGGGAAATCCCGAGATCACGAGCCACTTCGCTCGCCGGTCTGTCACTCTCGAGCGCCAACTCTACTGCGTGCAGTTTAAATTCTTTGTCGTACTTCTGTGTCACAAGGGCTCACCTCGAATTCAACTTATTTTTACATTCTCGATTCGCCCTGTCCACAGTTTGATCCTAACATCAACGAAAATTATACGGGAAATCCGAGTTGCCTGTAATTCGTTCCGACAATGGGCCACAGTTTGTCAGTCACCTGTTTGAATCCACATGTGAACAACTTGGGCTGGAGCATGAGCGGATACCGCCAAAGACACCAAATATGAATGCTCATATCGAATCTTTTCACAGGATACTGGAAGATGACTGTTTTTCTCGCTTTGAATTTGAGAGTTATACACAGGCATATCGGGAAGTGGTTTCATTCATGGAATATTACAATGAAAGAAGGATGCATTCCAGCCTGCACTACTTATCGCCGGTCGAGTTTCACAAAAAGCATTGTAATACCGGATTAAAACCGAAAGAAAATGTGAAAGTCTAAGAAAACGCTAGAAAAAGAGAGCTATGTCCAACTTACGGGTGTCAATCCGAGCCCGGTTCAAGTGCATCGGATCGTCAAAAGGGCAGCCGAGCGGGCAGGCATTGACCGCAACGTGTCTAGTCATTGGCTCAGACATTCGCACGCAACGCACAGTCTTGAACGGAATGCTCCCATCCATTTAGTGATGGCAACACTGGGACATTCGAATGCAGCAACGACTTCCAAGTACCTGCACGTGCGCCCTGAGGACTCATCATCGATGTATTTGTCACTCTGACAGCCTGGAATGGGTCAGGGATATCACGAACTGTTCATGTCAATTGCGCAGTGATCGCAAGGGAGAGGGGGGACTTCTCATCCTATGGATCGGGTGGGAGTGACGCAGTTTATGAATGGTGTCGTACGCAAATGGATCGATGAAATTCATTAACCTGCATCCATGCCACTAGGCAGATTCCATTTTTATCGTAAAATGAAAGAATAACGGAATTTCAGGAGGATTCGCTGTGGCAACCGTACAAGCAGACATCGACTTTCAAAATGACCTTTTTGAGGCCGCCAATCGGATGCGAGCAAGCATCTCGCCGGCTGATTACAAACATATTGTTTTACCCCTCATCTTTTTACGGTATCTCTCACTTCGCTATGAGAAACGCAGAGCCGAAATCGAAGAGATGGTGAAGAAAGAGTGGGCCTCCGCGAGCCCAGAAGTACAACAGGAAATCCTTAATGACCCTGACCAATACATATCGCAACAGGTCTACATCATTCCAGATGATGCCAGATGGTCCTTTCTTGTGAAGAACGCCAAGGCAGCAAACATCAAGGCACTCGTCGATAACGCTATGACGTTGATTGCAGATGAGAACAAAGAATTGCAGGGCATCCTTCCACGTCGCATCTATCAGACATCCAATTTGCCGGCAGAGAACTTGACGGAACTCATCAACATCTTCTCTCGGGAGAAATTCAGTACTCAAAACCATCAGAGTGTGGATGTGCTGGGGCGTGTTTATGAATACTTCATCGGCACCTTCGCGAGTACCGAGGGGCAGCGCGGCGGAGAATTCTACACACCGTCATCCATTGTCAGTTTGCTCGTTGCGATGTTGGAGCCGATTGCGGGAACCGTCTTCGATCCCGCTTGTGGGTCAGGTGGTATGTTTATTCAATCGGAGAAGTACACGAAAAATAAACACGCTTTGTCCTTCTACGGGCAGGAAGTGATTGAGAACACGGTTCGTCTTGGCAAAATGAACGTGTTGCTTCACGGTATCAATGCGGAAATTCGCCTTGGAAACAGCCTGCTGAAAGACTCGTACAAGGGACAGCAGTTTGATTATGTCATCTCAAATCCGCCGTTCAACATGAAATTATGGGGCGCGGACAATATTCTCGATGATGATCCACGGCTCATCGGACCCATCAGCAACAGCAACGCCAACTACATGTGGATGCAACATTTTCTCTACCATCTCAAAGAGGGTGGAACGGCAGGTTTCGTCATGGCAAATGGCGCGATGTCAAGCAACACCACCAGTGACAAAGACGTTCGCCAACGATTGATTAGTGGCGGATATGTTGATTGTATCGTGCAATTGCCAGAGAAACTTTTTTTTACTACAACGATTCCATGTAGCCTGTTCTTCTTTTCTAAGAATCGAGATGGGCAGAAGGGCTTCCGAAATAGGAGAGATGAGATTCTTTTCATTGACGCCCGTCAGAAAGGTTCACTGGTAAGTCGAAAGCAAAGAGCATTGTCACAGGATGAAATTGATGAAATCGCCTCGGTTTATCACCGATACCGAACTGAGGGAGCCACGTATGAGGACATTTCTGGTTTTTGCAAAGTTGCCAAATTGGTGGATATTGAGAAAAACGATTATAAGTTGACTCCTGGTATTTACGTTGGTACTGAAGTGAATGAAGACGATGGGGGAGAACCGTTTGAAGAGAAAATCATGACTCTACAAGAACTGTTGCTCCATCAGTTTAGAGAATCTCAAGTCCTTCAAGAGAAAATTGTCCGTAACCTGGAGGAGTTATTGTGAAGAACACCTGGCAAACTCTTGAACTTCGAGACGTTGTTTCGATTCAAAGAGGGTATGACTTGCCTGAAACCAGGCGAAATCCCGGAAACGTACCAGTCATCGGCTCATCTGGTCTAACTGGCTATCATGATGTGTTTAGAGCCAAGGGACCAGGAGTTACCATTGGTCGGAGCGGTTCGTCCATAGGAGAAGTAACATACAGTCCAGTTGATTACTGGCCGCACAATGCAGTTTTGTTCGTTACAGACTTTCATGGGAATGATGAAAGGTTTATTTACTACTTTCTGAAGAACATTGACTTTTCCAGATTCAACTCAGGAAGTGCACAGCCTTCACTGAACAGGAATCACATTTATTCCTTGCAGGTGAGCGTTCCGCCACTTAACATCCAAAGACGAATTGTTGACATTGTTGGCACGTTCGATGACAAGATTGAACTGAATGATCGTATGAACGAGACGCTGGAACAGATGGCGATGGAACTATATAGACATTGGTTTGTTGATTTTGGTCCGTTCCAGGATGAAGAATTTGTAGAATCAGAACTTGGGGCGATTCCAAAAGGATGGAAGGTTTGTTCTCTCGGTGACGTTGTTGACATCAACGAGCGCAGTGTTTCCGTGTCATACGAACATTCTTTGATTGAGTACGTTGACATATCTTCTGTTGAAGTCGGTCGGCTACAGAAGACAACAACTGTCGCAATTGAGGATGCCCCAAGTCGTGCGAAGCGATTGGTAATGGACGGTGATGTAATTTGGTCAATGGTCAGACCCAATCGCAAATCATATCTTTTAGTTTATCAACCACCAGAAAACATGGTTGTTTCAACAGGTTTCGCAGTACTCAGTCCGCGCAGTATCCCATCATCCTATCTGTTTGCCCACACAACCACGGAGCAATTTGTGGACTATTTAGCGAGCAATGCCGACGGAAGCGCCTATCCTGCCGTGAGAGCCGAACATTTTTCAAAAGCAAAGGTTTTGGTGCCTCCGGAAGATGTTCTGAAGGAATTTGATGATAAAGTGGCTCCAATGTACCGAATGGTAGCAATGAATGAATCGGAAAAACGGGTACTTACCGCGACACGCGATCACTTATTGCCTGGCCTGTTGTCAGGTGAGATAGAGTTGAGTGAAGAAGAGGAGAGAGTCGAGGAGGTGGTGTAAATGGCTGATCGGTTGTACGAAACGGATTTCGAAAAGACGACAATTGACAGGTTGAAACTCCTCGGGTACGAGCATCTTTACGGACATGACCTGTATGAAGAGGGTCGTAGAGACCTGAAACAGGTCGTTCTTGAAGACCGTCTCAAACAGTTTCTCACAGGGAAGTATCCAGACGTTCCGATGGATGCTCTTGCTTCAGTTTTTAGCAATCCAGACGGGTTAACTTGGCAGCAACGTAACTTCCGTTTGCATGAGATGCTGGTCAAGGGAGTTGATTTCTCCTACGAAGTAGACGGGGAAATCCGCCAAGTCCATGCGCACCCAATTGATTGGGAGACGGCGACCAACAATGACTTCTTGGTGGTCAACCAACTTTCTATCGAGGGACGGATGTCAAGGCGACCAGACATCATCATATATGTAAACGGTATGCCTCTCGTCGTGTTCGAGTTGAAGAATCCGTACAAGGTTGATCCCACGGTCGAGGATGCGTACACCCAAATCACCAACTACACCTATGACATCTCCCAACTGTTTGACTATAACGCTTTTTGTGTGGTATCCGATGGAGCCGAAACGCTCCACGGGATGCCAGGGGCTCCGCTTGACTTCTTTGCTGCATGGAAGTCGATTGATGGGCGAACCGTGGATGATAGTGTGACCAACTCGATGCGCACGCTGATTCAAGGGCTGTTCCCGAAGGACAGACTGTTGGAATACATTCAGCATTTTATCGCGTTCCTCGTTGACGAAGCCGAGATGAAGAAGATTGGAGCAAAGTACCACCAGTTCTTCGGCGTTCGGTTTGCTGTAGATGAAGCCGTTCGTGCCACCAGACCCGATGGAGATCGCAAAATCGGGGTGATTTGGCATACCCAAGGCTCCGGTAAATCTATTTCTATCCTCTTCTTTGTCGGAATCTTGTCTCATCATGAAAAGATGGATAATCCGAGTGTGATGATTGAGGTAGACCGCGCGGATTTGGATGACCAGTTATACGATACCTTCGTGGCTGCAAAGTCCTACATTGGTCATGTCCACCAAGCCAGTTCAGCCACGCAACTTCGTGAATTGCTCAAAAACGAGAGCGGGCAAATTGTCTTCTCTACCGTCGAGAAGTTCCGTCTGAAGGATAACGAATCAGTCCATCCCGTTCTATCGACAAGGCGTAACCTTGTTGTAATCGCCGATGAAGCGCACAGGACCCAGTATGAAGACACGGGTTTTGCGGGTCACTTGAAAACTGCTTTGCCCAACGCTTCGTTTATCGGGTTCACGGGAACGCCGATCAGTTTCTCTGACCGTGACACCGAGGAAGTATTTGGGAACATCATTCACACCTACGACATGCTCCAGTCTGTGAAAGACCATTCGACGGTCCCCATCTATTATGAATCCCGCTTGATTCCCCTCGATTTAACCAACGCAAAGATTGACGAAGACTACAAAGCCATTATCGCCAATGCGGAGTCGGGCAACGAACTCGACAAGCATCGTGCGAAGTGGGCTGCACTAGAGAAAGTCGTTGGTACAAAACACCGCCTAGAAACGCTCGCCAAAGACATCTTGAAGCACTTTTCTGAGAAGGCGTCATCGCAGGATAAGGCAATGGTGGTCTGTATGAGCCGCGAAATCTGCGTGGCTTTGTATGACCAGATGAAGAAGGTCAATGGTTGCCCTGAAATTGAGATCGTGATGACAGGCGATGTCTCCAAAGACCCGAAGGCATGGCGAGAGAAGCAACCAGGGAGTGAGTACGCCCACATCAAAAACAAGGAAGAGCAGGATGAGGTCAAGGCGAAACTCAAGAACCCGAAAGACACCCTCAAAATTGTCATTGTCCGTGATATGTGGCTGACGGGCTTCGATGCGCCACCTGTATCGGTTCTTTACGTGGACAAACCGATGAAGGGTCATAACCTGATGCAAGCCATCGCACGGGTCAACCGCGTGTTTCCGAACAAACGGGGTGGGATCGTTGTGGACTACATTGGGATTGCAACGGCGCTGAAAGAGGCGACCAGGCGGTACACCGATGGCGGTGGACGAGGGAAACCCACCTTCAACATCGAGCAGGCGGTTGAAATCTTTGATTCAGCACTCGAAGAAGTGCGGAATTATCTGCCGGGTGACCTTGATGTGATTGGCTGGCGTGCGTGGACGAAAGTTGAGCAGGAGGACTGGATTGCGGAACTGGTCAACAAGTTATTGGGGCCCAAGCAGGAAGACTTCATGAATGCCCAAGCAAGGCTTGGTGCGGCACATCAACTGGTACGCCATTTGCCAGCCGTCATTGAGCGAGGGAACGAAGTGCTACTGTACGACATCCTTGCCACCCAAGTCCGAAAAATTATGGTGGGTGGTCGTGAAAAGAGAAAGAAACGGGCAGAAGTCGAGGAAGACCTGAATCGCCTTGTTCGTGAAAGCGTTCAAGCATATAAGGTACTGGATTTGTTTGAGGTCGCAGGACTCGAACGCCCTGATCTGAGTATTCTCGACGAGAAGTTCATGGCTGATCTAGAGAAGAAAAAGCATGTGGATTTGCGCCTGAAACTGCTTCAGAAGTTGCTTGAAGAGCGGATTGTGGCGGTTTTTCGACAGGATCGGGAGATGTCCAAAAGCCTCAAAGAGTTGCTCGAAAAGACGATTGCAGAGTATCACGCCCGCGTGATTCAGGCAGCCGATGTCTTACGCGCCATGATGGACATTAAGCATAAGACAGACTCGGAAGAGAAGTTCCGACAAGACTTGGGTCTGAGTGAAGAAGAAGTCGCCTTTTACAACATTGTAAGCCAGATGGGGCAAGAATCCTTCACTAACGAGTTTGTTGCCAATCTGATACATCAAGTGGTGTCGGCCATGAAGAAAAAGTTCCAACCGGACTGGACTTCACCTCACCGTGCTGACGTATTTGCCTCGGTAAGTTTGGCAGTGAAACACGTCCTGCTCAAAGAAAACATCACGGGTGAACCGCTTCGATTTTTGACCAGTGCTATTGTGGAAGAAGCCAAGCAGCAGTACAAGGATTGGCCGTTAGAGGCATAGGGGGAGAAACAGGTGCCAAGCAAAGTGCCGGTAGTATGGCCGTTGGAGGATCATACGAAAGTCAAACACATCATTCTGCGTGAGTATCTGCGTGCATGGTTCCGCATTATGGGGTTCAACGAGGAACGGCTTCTCTTCATTGACGGGTACAGCGGTCCAGGTATCTACTCCCAAGGTGAGGACGGTTCTCCGATTATTGTAATCAAAGAGGCTATGAATTATCTTCAGGAGTGTCGTAGCAAGGGTTGGAAAAAGCCACAAATCATTTGCTTATTCATTGAAGAGGACGTAGAACGCTTTGGAGTGCTTCGGGAACAGATAAACTCCATGAGAATTCCACGTTCCATTGACATCGTTCTGGAGAACTCGTCTTTTGAGAGCATTGCGACCGACATTCTTGATTTTGTTGAAAGCAACGGCACTACTATGGTTCCAACATTCGCTTTTATCGACCCTTTTGGGTACAACTTACCGTTTGAGTTGATAGAACGAATGATGAAGAATCCTAAAACAGAAGTTTTCATCAACTTCATGTATGAGTTTCTAAACAGGTTCTTTGAGCGGGAGCACCAGGAAAATGCGAAGACGAGATTGTTTGGCACCACAGAGTGGTCGGCTTTGGATTTGTCATGTGGACCAGCCGAACGAAAGCGGAAAATTCATGATTTTTATCACCTCCAACTTCAATCAAGAGCAGCCCGATATGTTAGGTCTTTTGAGATGAGGGGGTTCCGCGACACTACAAAGTATTTTCTGTTTTACGGCACCAATCACAAACTTGGACTCCAAAAGATGAAAGAAGCCATGTGGAAAGTTGATCAAAGTGGTGGTTTTTCATTTTCTGATGCAACTGACCCGAATCAGATGGTCCTCTTTGGCAACGAACCCGACTTTGCTTATCTCAGGAGGCTTATTACCAGGCGGTTTGCAGGCAAAGAGGCGTCCATAGAGGAAGTTGAGAATTATGTCTTAACCGAAACCCCATTTCTCACAACTCATATCAAGAGGCAGGTACTAAAGCCTATGGAACAAGTAGACGAAATTGTTGTTTACGGTAAACGAAGAGCAGGCACATTTCCACCAAGAACTCGGATGAAATTTGTAGAAAGTTGAGTCGGTGGTCAGCCAAGAGAGAGGTCTCGTTTGGGCATTTCATCCCACGTCTGCCCATCAATTTCTCTACCTGTCCTGTGTTTTTGAACGCCACCCCACTGTTTGAAGAAGAAGGAGACGTGGTCTGCTTGACATTTGTCACGTATTTCATAAACCCATTTTGGGTTCATTGGACGTGCTCCTGGTCCTGATTCACCGCCGACGATAATCCAATGAATGCCCTCAAGGTTTAGCGGCTCTAAAGAGCCCAGAAGGGGTTCACATGAAAGGAAGCGAACTGCTGCTGGAACTTCGCGTAGATAATCAGCACGATTTGAAACGCGCATGTCTTCAATACTAGTCCCCATCCAGATGTTTGAAGTCCATTTGAGGTCATTAGCCATTTTGGCGACCCTTTCAGGACGCTTGGTTAGAACTTGGAATGTGTGACGCTCCGTTTGATTCATTGTGCTGAACACTTTCCGAATGAACTCATCTGGGACGTCTTTGTGAAATAGGTCAGACATGCTGTTCACAAACACTCGGCGTGGTTTCTTCCAACGAAGTGGTAAATCAAGCAGGTCTTCATGAAGCGTTAATTTGAACCCGTTTTGGTAGCGTGGCTGTCCCATTGCATGAAGACGTTTTGCCATGGTCGCAGCATAGCAGTGTCTACACCCTTCGCTGACCTTTGTACACCCTGTTGTGGGATTCCAAGTCGCGTCCGTCCATTCGATGTGCGAATTGGTTACCGCCATTTACGCCACCACCTATCTACTCATGTAGTATATCATTTCTACAACTTGATGGGAACATATGTTCCCGTGTTGTTTCCTGTGAGCATTTTGAGAGTATCGAATTCCCGAACCAGATGTTTACGAAAAGCGTCCAAGTCGGGATACTCTAGGCTTAGCGGTTCAAGGTCTTCTTCACTCAATAAGACAACACCCGCTTGCTGAGCATTGACAAAATCGTTGTGAAGGAACGCTTTTGTTGATTCCAGGGATACCATCACTGGACGAATGAGCCATCCGTGCAATGCTGTTTCGAGATCATGGAGTGCCGGGAGAAATGTGCGTAGTTTCTTGTCCAGGTCGTTTGAGACTGTAACGCTGATGACGTAGACATTACTCTCGGCAGAATCAAAAGCCACAAGGTCGATCCCTGGTGTTTTGAGAATTGTCCCTCCAAAAAATACAGAGAAACCCATAGCGCTGAAAACATTCGAGACCAGGATTTCCAGTTGCTCTGAGACATTACCGCTTTTACCCCTGGTGCCAGGTTCCTGTCTTTGGGCATGCTTGGCGATTTGTTGGCCTGCGTAATCATACCAAACTCTCAGAAAATCTTGTCGAACTTGAACCGGTGTTCGCGGTTTCTCCATGGCGATGGTTGTGGACCACTCGAAAGAACGCGATTGCGGAAGCCTCCCTACCCAAACGTTCACACGATCTGGATCGTCATCAGACGGTAATGGGTATTCAAAGGATGAACAATGCCAGCCGTCCGCCTGTTGTTCATCCTGAAATGAATACGAGGGGAGTGACGCCTGCCATCTTCCCGAACTCATTCTGACCCAGAAATCGTTCTTCGACATAGGGCGGCGATATGCCAGTTTCACCTGACACTGACGCAATTCTTTATCGTAAGACGTGTTTATTCCTACACATATTGGAAAAATCATATGCAAGTACGGACGTACTCCTGGAGTTACTCTGACACCGAGGTACTCCATCATCCACTCGTCGGGCAGTTGTTCCAAGTCCCGGCACAATTCATAGACTTGCGTCTCTACATCAGAGTCTTGGTCGTTGCCTCCACCGCTGATTCTGTGAAACCGGTATTTGCTTTGAAATGTTGGTAGGTCAGTCAGGAGTGGGTTGTAGAGACCGTCTTCCAACACGCTTTGGTCAAAGTCCACCTGATGAATATCGGGGCACTCAAGGACTACGTCACCCAACGTTCCTGATTCACCGTTTGACCAGGCACTGATCAATGATAGAAACTCTTGAAAACCAACGGTTCCCTCCATAACAAGAGGAGCCGTAATCGAAGTTTGGCTGTACTCGCGACCTTTGTTTGGCGTGGCTTGAAAATTGCAGATGACGGTTTTGACGTGGTCACTATCGGGAACCTGTCGTCCGAGAATTCGAAAGGTGACGGACGGCCACATGTCATGAAATTCCCTGCATATGTGCAACAATTGATTGAACCCTTCATGTAGTTTCAGATAGGGCATAAGTATTCTCCTTGTCTTACAGAATTTGTCGAAGGCTTTGAAGAGATAGTGAACCATTCATTGGATGGAAGTCAAACTTTGAGCGTGAAGTCAACAAAATCATCATTTTGCTTAATTGGCATCAAGTAGACGGTCTGTGGAATGTGAAGTGAAAATTCTGAAAACTTACAAGACAAGAAAGTGGCATTGCACCTGACACTCATTTGCAAATCATTTTTGCTGCTTCTTCGCCATCTTCGTTGTGAAACGTAGGAGTTTGCTGAACACCACGGGGCTTTCGCTCTGCCAGGACGGAACGTCCGAATCTCGGAATCTTTTTTGTCCTTCCAGGTGCCAACTTCCGGTGGAGAGTGGCTGTCGGCATGGATGCCCCTGCCCTGCCATGAAACAGGGCAAGAGTCTTCCGTCTGGAGCCGGGGGTACGGCATCGGAGAGACCCGTTTTCACACACATCTTCCCTCATCGGGCGTGCCCAGGTCGTACTTTACCACGTGGTTTCTCACCAAGATGTGCCTGCCTGCCAAATAGTTGGCATACGGACGGGACTAGAACAGTGACGAATGAGTTGTTCTTCACTGTTCTCTGGGAAAGGAGCCGGATGGTCCTCTGACGACCGACATCTCGCTTCCGTTGGCTCCATTGTCAGTTACCTGACATACAGGGATCACAAGTCGTACTACCCAACATGAACGCACGACAAAGAATCCTCCAGCGAGTCCGTTTCTTTTACCACGTTCTCCGGCACCGTGGGTCTTCTCGATATTTCGTTGTGTGGGAACAGAACACGAGTGTGAAACAGTAGTACCTCAAGGAGTTGTGATGGTTTGGGGAAACGAACGTGATAGAAATGATGAGAGGAGATATTTCTTCCTTGCTTCTATTTCTAGTTTAGAACGTCTTCTCTACCAAAGTCAAACAAACTTTGTCCTGAAAATGATACCGAAAAACACTCAAGTTTTCTTGAAATCCTCTGCCAAGCAGTTCTAGCATTGAAGTAGATCAGAGCAACAAAACCACGATAAGGAAGGTGATTCCATGAAGAGAAAACTCAGCGGGAACACATGCACAGCATGTGGCAATCATGACCAATGGCTGGGGGAAGTTATTGAGTCGTCGAGCGTACCCACAGATGTTCCACGAAACGAACTTTTGGACTTTGAAGCCGTCATGAGGCTGTACGGACAATCACCAAGTCATCCAAGGGGAAGGGGTCCACAAGTCATCTTGCGTTTGTCAAGGACGCACAATGTCATCAAAGACTTTCACCAAGACGGAGTGCCTTGTCTTTTTTGCGATCGATGTGGGCAAGTCACACTCATTCAAGACATCACCCGAGTGCACGTTGTTTCCTGAATTCTCCTCTCCATGACTGGGAACACTTTGTTCCCATTATTTCTCCACTACAAAGATTTGTTCCAATTACTCCGCTATATTTGTCTCTCCTGTGGATACAAAGACCATACTCATTGTTCGGCGTGAGATCGCGAGAAGTTTATGGGGTTATGGGGATTTAAGCCCCAACATTTGAAGGAGTGATTGTTCATGTATCAAGTCAACGGACGAGAAGTCAAATATGATCCCAACGAGGTCATCAAATGCGATTCTTGTGGAGAGGAAATGCCACGTTTTTCTGGAGAAGTTCAGAATTACAAGGAAAAGAAGCATCCTGAAGTGTGTTTGCATTGTCAGAAAAAGCACCGTCAGTCCGCGAAGTTGGAAAGACAGAGGGCCATGCTGAAGGATGGCGGTGCTGGACCTATGAAAAACACATCCAGCAAATCGAAAACCAACTTCATTCTGGAGCCGTTTTACCGACATGAATTGAGTGCGTTGGCTTTCAAATTTGGCCAAAGTCAAACCGAGATTGTGCAGAGAGCGCTTGATGCGCTGGTTGCTCAGTTGCCGGGCAATCAACAAGAAGAGGTTCGGTACTTGATTTCGATGCGTAAATGAGGTGATGCCTCCAAAGCAGAGCCTTCTTGTTGGAGGAAAGGAAGAAAACAGGAGAATGCCGTGTTTGTATTATCTTCTTCCTCTCTCCGTTATCTTTCTTCCTCCATTGTTCCCATACTCTTCAGAGGGTACTGCGGAAGAAGGGATTTGCATCCAATGTTCTCTCGAAGATACTGCTACAATCCTTATCCTCCTCCTAACTGCCTCGTCTGACCGTCCTTTGCCTCAACTGGGGAAATCATATCGGCAAAGATGCCCTTGATGTTGTCACACCTTTTGCCTTGGATTCTCAGCGTTTTCCTTCACGATTCTCTGACTCCGACGGTGTTGACAACAATCCATTGTCCATTCGAGGCGCAATTTGTTTTGCCGGCCATATCTCTTGACCTGTTATCTCGTGTCTCTCCGCGTCTGTGATTGACACGTTCTATCTCGTTTTTTCCCATTCTTTCTCGCTGCGGACAAGTCAAAAGAACAAAAGTGCTATGCCCCCTATTGCCTCTTCATTGCCTTCGGCAAGGCAATCGCCCCCGAGGGGGCTTGGAAGAGCAAACTCCCCCGTCTGCATCCAGCATCCACCCCCTCATGGTTGAGGGGGGCAGAGCCTCAATCACACCATCATGCCGAATTTCGATATTGCCCCGTTATCGTGGAAACAAGCCAAAAAAGGACCGCTGTGGGGGATGTGGTCTCTGTTTACTCAGTCTTCCACGTTGTTTAGACGATTCCCGTCAATTGTTATTGTTCTGCTTTCTAGGGAACTGACGATTCGGACAACCTTCTCTGGCGAAACATCGTACAATGGATAGGAACCCGTCCGTTACGAGTCGATGGAAGGTGTTCGGGCTGGCCATTTGTTGAGGGCAATCAACAGGTGGCCTTTTTGATGTTCTGATGTTTTCTCCGATTGATCCAGCGCCGACAAGCGGTATGACTGATTGTGGAACGAGTTCTGCTCGTTCGGAATCGGGCGTGACCAGGCGCCACAAAGCAAAGAGACCGCCCTGGTCCGACGGTCCTTTGCCCAACATTCGCAGTGTTTTGACGGAGGTGATGCCGTCATCGTCGGTGTCTGACCTCACCGACTCACCATCTATTCTAGCGCGCACACTACCGCTGTAAACGCAGGTTGCAATCAAGATTCATGACATTGTTGGCCTTCGGAACCCCCCATTTCACTTGCCCACCTCATAACTCTCGTTGAGTAAGAAGATTGTTGATGGGTACAATGGATTCAGGATACATTTTCCTTTACGAGAGGGGACCAATCAATGACCGATAAGAACAGTCGCAGGCCCAACCGTTTGATTAATGAAAAATCACCATATCTGCTTCAACACGCATACAACCCAGTTGATTGGTTTCCATGGGGGCCAGATGCCTTCAAAAAAGCAGGGCGAGAGGGCAAACCGGTATTCTTGTCCATCGGCTATTCGTAGCCCTTCGGGGCTATGAATAGAACACCCAAAATGAGAGCCCTAGTATGTCAACATGTCATTGGTGCCACGTCATGGCACATGAATCTTTTGAAGATGAAGAAGTTGCAGCTTATCTGAATCGTTATTTCATTTCAGTAAAGGTAGATCGCGAAGAACGGCCGGATGTCGATCACGTTTATTTGTCGATCTGCCAAGCATTTACAGGTCAGGGTGGATGGCCATTAACCGTTCTTCTCACACCTGAAAAACTGCCGATTTTTGCGGGGACGTATTTTCCTAAGCGTCGCATGTTTGGTCGTATCGGATTAATGGAGTTATTGGAGCATTTTACACGATTGTGGGAAACAGATCGGAATAGGCTTGTAAAATCCGGACAGCGTATGATTCAAGCTATGGAAGAGTCGCAAAGACAGAAATCGAAAGTAGAGTATAGGCGCTGGGATTCAACGCTGTTGCATACAGTGTATGAGCAACTGGCAGATAGTTTTGACTCGCAATATGGAGGATTTGGTGATGCACCCAAATTTCCCATGCCACATCAACTCTTGTTTTTGTTAAGATATTCGCTTTTTGAAAATCAGCCAATGGCACTTCAAATGGTGGAAAAGACGTTGCAAAACATGCGAATGGGAGGAATTTTTGATCAGATTGGATTTGGTTTTTCCCGTTATTCAGTCGATGCTCGCTGGGAAATTCCCCATTTTGAAAAAATGTTATACGATAATGCCCTTCTGGCTATGGTTTATTTGGAAACCTACCAAATGACAAACAAACGTTGCTACGCAGAAGTGGCGCAAGAAATATTCGGTTATATGAAAAATTCGCTTCTTTCCCCAGAAGGTGCTTTTTATGCTGCAGAAGATGCTGATTCAGAAGGGGAAGAAGGCAAATTTTATAGTTGGGATAAAGAAGAAATTGTAAGCGTGTTGCCAGAAGAATTGGCCCAGTCGGTCATTGAGATGTTTGGCATTCGAGATATAGGGCATTTTGAAGGGAAAAATGTATTGCATGGCTTTTGGGAGCATGCTGATCTCGATATGTTCAAAAACGAACGTGATCCATATCAGATACAAAAATGGTCCCAGGATTGGCTTGAGGCTCGCCCCCTATTGCTCAAAGCGAGATCGGCCAGAACACGGCCACATCTGGATGATAAAATTCTAACCGGATGGAACGGTTTGGCGATTGCTGCATTGGCCATAGGGGCGCGTATATTGGAAGACTCTGATTTGCTTGAGATAGCCATTCAATCAGAGGCATTCCTCTGGGGAAATTTACATTTAGAGACTGGCCTGATGGCACGCTATCGAGCAGGAGAAGCTAAATATCGCGCTTATCTTACAGATTATGCAACTTATATATGGGCGCTTGTAGAACTCTATGAAGCTTCTTATGACAAACGTTATTTGGAAAAGGCTCTTACGCTTTTACACGAAGTTGTGACAGATTATTGGGACAAGTCAGGTGGAGCTTTCTTCCTTTCAGCACATGAAATTCAAGACGTTCCTGTACGAAGCAAGATTGCGGAAGATGGAGCTATACCTTCGGGAAATAGTGTACTTGCTGTACAGATGTGCCGTGTCGGGTATTTGACGGGTGATACTCAGTGGATTCAGTTAGCGGAACAATGTTTGCAAACGTTCCTGCAAGATGCTCGTGCATATCCAGAAGCGCATATCCATCTTTTATCTACAGGATTTTGGTTCAGTTTTCCTGTGAATGAGTTTGTCGTTGTCGGCTTACGTGATCATCCGGCTACTCAGGCTATGTTAGAGCCGCTTCGACATGTTTTTCTGCCCAATTCAGTGACTCTATTCTGGGATCAACGCGAAGAAAAATCGAATATATGGGATGGACTTCCTTCCTTCACTACAGTAGAAGGGAAAACTACAGGTTATCAGTGCAGTAACTTTGCTTGCCAAGCCCCCGTGACAGATATCGCGAGTTGGTTGAGTCAATTTGCCAGTCCATCCTGATTCTTCAAAAACTAATCGTCAACAGACGTTGCGCATCCGCATATGCTCCTCTTAGGGGGGAGTGGGGATGCGCTTAGTTGTTGTACAAAATGGGGATACGTTATCATCCATAGCTAAAAAAATGGGCGTCGATGTTGAAGAAATTGCGGTTCAGAACGCACTGCCCAGTGAGAAAGTGGTAGCTGGCCAGACATTGGTTGTGCCAGGCGGAAGAAGTTATGTGTGGATGCCGGGGGATACTTTTTCTGGAGTTGCCGAGCGGTATGGTTTAACTGTTGAAACATTACGTTCCAGCAATAAAGGGATAGCCAATCCGCAACCGGGTGACATTCTCGAACTTCCGAGTCAACAAAAAGGAGGGGTAGTCGTAGCCGGTTTTCTTGAACTCACAACACCAGATCAGGACGCAAAAAATGTAAAAAAATTTGCGCCTGTATCCACAAGCATCGGACTTTTTAGTCAGGGTATGACCTCAAATGGACAAATTGTACCTGCTAACGACGCTTCCGCTCTTCAAGCGTTTGAACAGACCCGAAGTGTACCAGCAGCCGTTTTTTCCAATTGGATTGGTGAGCAATTTAGTGCCGACGCACTTCGTATCATGCTTCAATCCGACTCAGAGCAGCAGAAATATTTGAACACTTTGCTCGATATCTTAGATAGAAAAGCGTACAAAGCAGTTATCATTGATTTTGAAATGATTCCAGGTTCCTTACATACATCCTTTCTTATATTCATTGAACAATTGTCCGGATACTTGCAGCAACGCAACATTCCTCTTCTCATTTGTATGATGCCGATCACGTTGAATGATAATCCGAATGCTTCTGGCTTGGCATCTTACGATTATAGTGCTCTGCAAGCTTATGCAGATTATCTTATCGTCATGGCCTACAACTGGCACTGGGGAACAGGAAGACCTGGTCCTATCGCTCCGTTTATGAAAGTTGCGTCATCCATTGAATATGCACTGAGTCAAGTGCCTCGTCAGCAACTGTTGTTAGGACTCATCCGTTACGCTTATGACTGGCTTGTTCCTTTTCAAACGGGTGAAGTCGCCGGGGTAATCGGTGTTCAAGATGCAGTACAAATCGCTATTCGAGAAAATATCCCAATTCAATTTGACCGGCGAAGCCTAACTCCCTGGTTTGCCTATCAAGACAAAAAAGGGCGCATTCATGAATTATGGTTTGAAGATGCGCGCAGCTTACAGCTCAAGTTGCAGCTTGTTGAATATTTTTCTCTGGCTGGTATCGCTCCCTGGCAGTATGAACAGCGTTTTCCCCAGTTTGTCCCAATGCTTCAAGATAACTTCCAGTCAGTCAATTGGCTTTAAATTTGCCAAAATTTCTGCGCGTTTTGGTTCGAGAAAAGGTGGCAGGACAACTTTTTCACCAAGCGTTTCTGGGTTTTCATCAATGGCAAAACCGGGATCGTCCGTAGCAATTTCAAACAAAATTCCGTTAGGTTCGCGGAAATACAAGCTGCGAAACCAAAAACGATCTACCGGACCACTGTTTGGAATTCGCAAACTGCGAATTTTCTCAATCCATTGTTGATATTCTTCTTCATTGGGTGTGCGAAATGCGACATGATGGACGGCTCCGGCACCCAGTTGCGATGGGGGCAGATGAGGTTCCTCCTGTACGTGAAGTTCAGCAGCTGGTCCTCCTGGTCCCATCTCATAAACGAAGGTCTGCAAATTCTCCTTTTGCGTATACTGTCTGACTTGACGCATGTGTAGAACCTGGGATAATATGGCGTCCAGATAGCGCATATGTTGAACGGAAAGCCAAATAGGCCCTTGCCCGCGTATCTGATAAGCGGCGGGAATAGGACTTTTCTCCCAGGCGACGTGTTGATTGGATTCAGATTCATCCACTATTAGCGCAAATCGCTGACCTTCAATGTCATTGAAGAGAAGTGTGGGACGATTGTCTATCTCTTGAATCGTATTGCTAGTGATTCTATGTTCCACCAACCAGTTACGCCAAAATTTTAACGCTTCCAGAGTAGGAACACGCAAGCCAATCCTGGTAATGCTGTTACTGCCTCTCTGTTCTTTGGGAATATCCCAGTCAAAGAAGGTTAAATCATTTCCTGGAATCCCACGTGCGTCTCCACTGTAGAATAAATGATAAGCACTGACATCATCTTGGTTGACACTTCGTTTAACCAATCTAAGACCCATGATTTGCGTATAGAATTGATAATTCTTTTTTATATTGGCCGACACAGCGGTTACGTGATGGATTCCATGCAGTTGTAACGACAAGGTGATCAATCCTTTCTAAAATAACATGAAAGAAGCATCTTTAAATTGATAAGTTACATCGTTGAGTATAGCATAATCTTTTCATAACTTGTCTCATGCTGTCCCATACTACGCTCAGCCATTCAAAAATGAATTGCAGTAGACTGGAGGAGACAAAATGACACAAGAACACGGAAAACCTGCACATAACGATGCCAATAAAACACTGCCACGCGAAGAGCATGAAGAGAAGATTGTTGGTGAGAAACGCCGTTCAGGCAAACAAATGCCGAAAAAATAATCCAAAGTTCAGTTCTTTTGTGGGTCAGTTTCCCATGCTGAACAAACTGATGTAAAATAAGAGAGTTGGCAGAAAAGGTTTGTTTAAGCGTATGGAAATTTGAAATCGCGGATCCACTCGGAGAAAAATACTTTCGTTATAAAAACGAAGTAGCGACCCCGCGGCGCGGGATAGACCAAAATCCGCGATAGCGAGGAGGAAATAGAATGGAACTGACCACTTTGACTCAATTCGAGGAAGCTATTGCAAGCGGGCATGTGATTGTAGAGGTTTACGCTAATTGGTGCCCAGACTGCCGTCGTATTGAAGGTGATATGCCCAAATGGGCAGAAGAATTTGCCTCGCAGTTTCAACTTTATCGTATCAATCGCGATGAGGTTCCAGAAGTTGCTGAAAGATATGAAGTCTTGGGTATACCCACGTTTCTGGTCTTTGAAAACGGCGAGTTGAAGAATCGTCTGCTGAGTCGTGACGCCAAATCGGCACAACAGGTTCACCAATTTCTGGTTGCTGCGTACGCTTAATTAAAAGAACTGTCCATCTGTTTTCATTTGGGAAGCTTCTATTTCCACTTTTCTTGTGGATTTAGAAGCATTTTTTTGTATGAAACGAGAGTAAATTCGAAGAGTAGTCTGTCACAAATCGGATATCATGCATAAAGGTCGCTTCTACGCCCATACTGGGTATGAAGTGACCTTTTAGTTATGGTAACCAGGTTATTTCGAAAAGCAGGTAAAGGAGCGTTTACTCAATGCAAAACCAAACGCAAACCACATCGTCCATGAATATGGCGAATGCGCAATCTCTAGCACCAGGTACACTGGCAGTGAAAGATGTGCAGTATTTGCAAGACGAGATTTCTTGGCTGACAAATGCGGCTAAAAAATGTATGCATAACATTTCCTCCTGCCAAGATACCGAAGTGCAGTCCTTGCTCCGACAAATGGCTCAAACGCACATCAGGCATGCGCAATTGCTCGCAGGTCACTGCACGAATGCAACTCAAAAGATGTCTTCTTCTCAGCACTGAATCAGACAGGAGTGTGCTATTGCGATGAATTCCGTATCTACATCGAATGTTCCATTTGCCGATCGCGAAGCGTTGACCGATGCTTTGTCCACATGCAAATATTTAACAGACTCATTCAACACAGCTGTTCGTGAAGCAGGATGCGATCATCTTCACAGTGATTTAATGACCGTTTTGACGGAAACTCACCAAATGGCTCGCCAGATTTTTCATGTGATGCAGAAAAAAGGTTGGTATCCGATTGAACAGGCTCCTGCCGACAAACTGCAAAAGGCGCAAGGTCAAATTCAAAACATGATTCAGGAAGTATCCCAAATTCCTCTTCAATAATCATTGGCGAAGAGAATATTTATTTCACCTTTCAATACGAAATTTTGCGCACTTTTCTTGTTCTTTCAAAAGAAAGGTGCGTTTTTTCATGGACAAAAGTCTGTAGGATATGAGAAACTTTCAATAAAGCACATATTTATACAAACGGGTGATGAGATGTCAGACAATGCCTTGTTATTGGATGAACGATTGCGTGAGGGTCAATGGGTTGGAGATAATGGCCATCTTTGGATTGGGCAATGTGATGCAGTTGAATTAGCAAATACTTATGGGACGCCTTTAATTGTTTATGACGAAACACAAATCAGGACAAACATTCGCCGTTATCTGGACGCTCTGAAAAAAACAGAATTGAACTATCGTCTGACGTATGCGAGTAAGGCTTTTTGCAGTAAAGCTATGTGTCATGTGGCTTATTCAGAAGGTTGCTTTATTGATGTGGTCTCCGCTGGCGAAATGATGACTGCCTTGGCTGCTGGAGTACCAGCAAGCTATTTGCATTTTCATGGGAACAATAAGTCATTGGATGAATTGCGTTTGGCGCTCAAACAAGAAGTGGGGCTTATTATTGTTGATAATAAAGATGAATTATTGGCTCTTTCGCGTTTAGCAGAAGAAGCAAATGGTCAAGTGGATATTCAATTGAGGATTGCACCGGGAGTTGAAGCGCATACGCATGAATATATATCCACCGGCCAGCAGGACAGCAAATTTGGTTTTGACTGGCAAAGTGGTCAAGCGATTGAAGCTTTGCGATTAGCTGCAACTTTACCGGGGATTCGTGTGACAGGGTTACATGCCCATATCGGTTCACAAATTTTTGATGCTAGCGGTTTTCATGATGCTGTGGAACGTATGGCAGAGTTATATAAGGAAGGGTTACTGCTTGGCCATTCACTCCAGGTAGTGAATATGGGCGGTGGATTGGGAATTCGTTACACGAGTGAAGATACTCCCCAGCCACTGGAGAAGATGATATTAGGCTTAGCTGAGGCCATCAAACGTATCTTTACTCAGTTTGACATACCATTTCCTGCATTGGAACTGGAACCAGGCAGAAGCATAGTAGGTAATGCAGGAACGACGCTCTATCGGGCTGGCTGGAGAAAGCAAGTGGAAGGAGTACGCAATTATGTAGCGATTGACGGTGGCATGACCGATAATCCGCGCCTAGCTCTCTATGGAGCTAAATATGAAGCTATGTTGGCCAATCGGGCAAGCGAAGCGGCTGATACGCTTTGGTCAATTGCCGGAAAATGTTGTGAAAGCGGCGATATGATTGCCTGGGATGTACCATTGCCGAATCCAGAACCTGGTGATTTAATCGCAATATTTGCTACAGGCGCCTACAATTACAGCATGGCAAGTCACTATAATCGACTGCCCAAACCAGCTGTGGTGTTTGTTCGTGAGGGCCAAGCGCGTCTGGTTGCTAGACGGGAAACATGGGAAGATTTAATACGCAATGATGTTTCACTATAAAGTTGCTTGCTGGTGTTAGAGAAAAAAGAGATAATACCCTTGGGTTGCATGCGCGCTAAGCAGGCGCGCATTTTTATTCTTGAGGAGTGAATCGAATGCGCGTCTGGCCGCTTTTGGCGTTACTGATGGTTGCCATGATGTGGGGGAGTCACGCTGTAGTTGGCAAAGCTGTTGAGGCTGAAATATCGCCTGACGCTTTGACACTTTATAGGTTTGTATTCAGTGCCCTTCTGTATTTGCCTTGGTGGCCTAAACTGGCTGCAGTTTGGCAATGGTCAGTCAAAGACAAGCTGTTACTGCTAGGCGCTGCCATATCCTCTTCCGTCTTATATCCGCTTTTTTACTATGCTTCGCTGCGCCATATTTCACCTGTTGCATCTTTGTTGTTTGTCAACGCTGCCCCACTTGTGGCCGCTCTGTTAGCTAGGTGGATGTTTGCCGAACGCATTGGCTGGATGGGCTATGTGGGTATGGTCGTCAGTTTTGGCGGTGTATTGCTTCTTGTGATCAACGAATGGCAAGGTGGATTATCTACCATCGGCATTATCGAAGTTGTATTGGCTATGCTGGCGTTTTCTATTTATACCGTTCTTTCTAAGCCGCTTTTTGTTAAAGCGAACCTGTTTGACGTTCTTGTGGGAACTACCGTTCTTGGCGCTGCTTTTCTTTGCGTGATACTGCCATTTTTCCATCCGCTTCAGTTCTATTGGTATACGCTTGTTCATTTGGGCTTTACTGGCTGGTGGGAACTCGGATATATCGTGTTGATAGTTTCCATGACAGCTTATGCTCTTTACGGTTTTGGTTTGCGCAGAGTTCCTGGTGGAATAGCGGCAGCCATCACGTTTTATCCGCAAGCGGTATTTGGAGCTTTGCTACAATGGCTGTGGTTTGGGCTGCAACCCGTTATAGGTCTCGTTTTTTCTGCTGTGTTAATTCTTGGGGGCACAGCTCTGATGCGCTATTCTGAACTCAGAAGTAAGAAAATGGAAAAAGCGGTCGTGAACAAAGCGCAAGCGATGTGAAGTGATATAATAGGAGTTGGAATTTTATCCGCAGGAAGGATACCAATAAAGAGAGGCGACAAAGCATGAGTACCCAAATGCAGGAAAGTCTGCTCGAATTAATTACCCAAACGTCCACCAATTTACCTCCCGATGTACGACGGGCAATAAAAAAAGCACAGCTTCAGGAAGAAATTGGAACTCGAGCAAGTATTGCGATCGACACGATTGTAGACAATATTGTATCTGCGGAAGAAGACGTACAACCTATCTGTCAGGATACTGGTATGCCTACTTTTATTGTTCATTGTCCTGTTGGTTTTAATCAGTTACGTATGACTGAAGATATTCGGGCGGCTGTCGAAGAAGCAACAAAACTTGGCAAATTACGTCCTAATTCGGTCGATCCGTTAACAGGAAAAAACTCCGGTAACAACCTTGGCGCTGGTACTCCGGTCATCCACTATCACCAGTGGGAGCGCGATGAAGTGGAAGTCCGCCTGATTTTAAAAGGCGGTGGCTGTGAAAATAAAAACATTCAATACGCACTTCCGGTGGAATTGCCAGGTCTCGGACGAGCAGGTAGAGATTTGGAAGGCATCCGTAAATGTATTTTGCACGCTGTCTATCAGGCGCAAGGACAAGGGTGCAGCGCTGGTTTTATTGGCGTAGGGATTGGTGGAGATCGGACAACAGGGTATGAGTTGGCTAAGGAGCAGTTATTCAGGCCGCTGGATGATGTCAATCCGAATCCCACCCTTGCCGAATTGGAACAATACATTATGGATAACGCGAATCACCTGGAAATTGGCACTATGGGATTTGGCGGTAAAGTGACGTTGCTTGGCTGTAAAATTGGTGTCATGAATCGTATTCCAGCTTCTTTCTATGTTTCCGTGGCTTATAACTGCTGGGCCTTTCGCCGCCTGGGTGTTGTCCTTGACGCCACAAGCGGTGAGATACGTTCTTGGCTTTATCGAGACAAGGAAGAAAAAATGGAGCGCCCAACAGGCGGATTTTCCACCGATCAGGCCATCGTCTTAAAAGCGCCCATTTCTGAAGAACAAATCCGTTCTTTAAAAGTGGGAGATGTTGTGCTGATTGAAGGAGAAATTCATACAGGACGAGACGAACTGCACAAATATTTGATGAAGCATGATTCACCAGTATCCTTGCAAGGCGGTATAATTTATCACTGTGGTCCAGTTATGATGAAGGACGATGCGGGAGAATGGCATGTGACTGCTGCTGGTCCCACAACATCCTCTCGTGAAGAACCTTACCAAGCAGATATTATTGAAAAATTTGGTTTGCGTGCTGTGATTGGTAAAGGTGGCATGGGTGCTAAAACGTTGGCTGGTTTGCAGAAATCGGGGGCTGTTTACTTAAACGCAATAGGCGGTGCGGCCCAATTTTACGCTCGATGCGTGAACAAAGTAAACGGTGTGGACTTTCTTGATGAATTTGGCGTTCCAGAAGCGATGTGGCATCTGGAAGTGAAAGGATTTCCAGCCATAGTGACTATGGATGCGCACGGCAATTCATTACACAAAGATGTGGATGAAGCCTCCTTATTAAAATTGGAGGATTTAAAAGATCCTGTCTTTGCGTAAGTGAAGTCAGCAGGAAAGGCAGATGAGTTTAATGAGTCGACATGCTCGTGTAGCGGCGACGTTTGCAGGATTTTGTTTTCTTTACAGTTTTTATCTGTACTTTGAAAAATATCAGTGGGATGCGGGGCAGATGAATCATTATATTTTTCCCGTGTTCTATTTAAGCAGTCCAAGTACATTTGAATTTCTTATCAATCTTTGGACTTGTGTCACATTAATTGTTTGGATTTGGTTTGGCGTGGCTTGGGCTCGAAGTGTGCCCTCCAGTCGAAAAAAAATACAAACAGAAGAAGAAGTTTGAGATGAATCAAGCGGGATCGTTCAAAAATGAATCCCGCTTTTTTCATACACTGTGTGAAATCGCATACATTGAGCTGGTGAGGAGTTTTGTAGACAAGTTCCAAGCATGGAGAAGAAAGGGGAAATCGAGAATGAGTACAGAGGAAAAATTATTCTCTCGAGCAGCTCTAGGTGACAACAAGGTGGATGTCAGCCAATATGCACCACCACGGTTTGAAACCCTTGAGGAAGAGCGTCTCTATCGTAAACAGCGATTAGCTGCGGCATTTCGTCTATTTTCTCGATTTGGTTTTGACGAAGGTGTAGCAGGACATATTACTGTACGCGATCCAGAACATACAGATTGCTTTTGGGTCAATCCGTTTGGCATGCATTTTGGACAAATTCGAGTTTCAGATCTGATTTTAGTCGGTCATGATGGGAAAGTGTTAGAAGGCAATCGGCCCGTTAACGCTGCTGCCTTTGCCATCCATTCGCAAGTTCATCAAGCTCGTCCTGATGTAGTTGCAGCCGCTCACGCGCATTCTATCTACGGCAAAACTTGGTCTTCACTCGGTCGTCTACTGGACCCCATTACGCAAGACGCTTGTGCTTTTTATGACGATCACGTTCTATTCGACGACTATACGGGTGTTGTTTATGATGTGGAAGAAGGGCGGAGAATTGGTCAGGCTCTTGGTAAGAAAAAAGCAGCCATCCTGCGCAATCATGGATTGCTTACCGTTGGTGGCTCTGTGGATGAGGCAGCATGGTGGTTTATTACCATGGAACGTTCCTGCCAGGCGCAGTTGCTCGCTGAGGCGGTAGGAAAGCCTACGCAAATTGAACCAGAGTATGCTCGGAAAACGAGCCAGCAAGTAGGTTCGGCACTCGCTGGCTGGTTCTCCTTTCAACCGCTTTATGCGCGGATTGTGCGTGAGCAGCCTGATTTGCTGGAGTAGTGATCAAGCGGATCGAGCAAATTTCTTTTTCGCTAGTAAAATTATTTCCCAATAGGGAATAAAATCTTCTTTTCGCAGTTGCCAAAGCGCGCGTTGCGATGTTCCCGTGACGCGCGCAAACCAAAAGCAATAAGCCACAAAACCAAAAAAGTAGGCACAGGTAGAGGCTAGTGCTGCGCCAACCATGCCAAAAAAGTGTACGAGTGGAACGCAACAAGCCAGATTGATGATAACAGCTAAACCGTTCATCCAAATTGCTGTTTTGGGCTGGCCGAGCGAATTGGTAGCATATTGCAATAAAATATTGCTTGCCGCTTTAAAAATGAGTCCAGGCAAAAGAATCCAGAAGGGCAGGATGGCTTTTAAGTATGCACCATGATGGCCAAGCAGCATAAAGAGAAAAGGAAAAGCTAATGCAATGATAAATGCAAAACCGGTTGAAGTAATCAGACTTTGCCGTGAAGCTTTGGTTGTCACTGAGATGGCATCATCATGAGCTGCGCCGGTCATTCTTGCAAAGACGACGGAAACGATGGATTGTGAGAGTGTATTCAGCACTTCGGCAGCACCTACTGCCGTACCATAAATAGAAAAAATGGTTTTTCCGAGTGTACTCAGCACGTAAAAATAATCGACTCGATAGTTGAAATAATGCACTATATTGGAAATTGAAGACCACGACCCGTATGATACAGTTCCTCGCCATTCAACTTTTGAAAATCCTATGCCGAGCGCTTTTTTCCAACTTCCGACTCTTTGCGCGACACGATGATATGCGGCTGTTAAAGACAGTATCACTGCAAAGACCCAAGAGGCACTCCAAATACAGTAGCTGTAAAATAATCGATCGGCTTCGCGTTCTGGATGTATGGCCAGCAAGACAAGATAGACGAGTAAGAACACAAGCGGTTGGGCTAGGTTGGAGCGATTCAACCAAGTAATATCGTGCAGAGCATTGAGAATTCGCGTTGCGTAGTTGAAAAGAAAGGCGAGTGGCATACAAATGACCATCCAGCCCCAGGCTTCGAGCAATATATGGTGGGTTACCAGCCACCATGTGAGAGGCGTTAAAACAATCCAAATGAAAATGGATGCCACGCACAAGATCAAATTCCCGGTCTGAATAATGTTTTCCGTGTCTTCTCCGCGTTTTGGCAGAGCATAGCCATACCAATTGGTGTAACCGCCAAGAAAGTTCTGGCTGCCATTGAGCAACACCTGGCTGAATTGGAGCTGACCCCTATCGGCTACCCCGAGAAATCGACCTGTGGCAATAATGGTCAGAAAACTGATTGCAGATGATAGACCTCGGTAAATAAAAGAAAAAAATGTGGCTTTACGATTGTTCAAGAAAGGGTCACTCCATCAGTCTTTGCCCCTAGACGGCATCGACAGATTTTTGCATACGTTCAATCTGGCCTACAGTGTAACACAGCTATGGCCCAGGATTGTGTGTCGAATTCGCGGAAATTCTTGAAAATGTGATAATCTGCTTGAAGAGCGCCATTCTTGGTCAGTTTGGAAAAGACAGGGCAGGAGGGCATGTATGCGAGTAGTGGAGTGGATTGAGCGAAAACGGCGCGGGGGACATTTGTCTGGAGAGGAAATTACTCAATTGATTCGAGGGTATGTAGCAGGTGATATTCCAGATTATCAAATGAGTGCCCTGCTTATGGCCATTGTTTTTCAGGGAATGGATGAACAAGAAATCACCTCTTTGACATTGGCTATGGCTGACTCTGGAGATCGACTCACGTATCCCAAAAATCTGGGTTTTCTTGTGGATAAGCATAGTACGGGTGGAGTGGGCGATAAAACATCTATTGCACTCATGCCTTGGCTTGCTGCCATGGGTGTACCGATTGCCAAAATGTCAGGACGCGGACTGGGCCATACGGGGGGGACGATTGACAAGCTGGAGTCGATTCCGGGATTTCGTACAGAGTTGAACCAAGCGGAATTTGTACAGCAGGTAGAGGCTATAGGCATTGCTCTAGCTGGTCAAAGTGGTAATCTAGCACCGGCTGATAAAATGCTCTATGCTTTGCGTGATGTAACCGGTACGGTTGCCAGTTTGCCGCTGATTGCGTCTTCCATCATGAGCAAAAAATTAGCGAGTGGAGCAGACGGGATTGTCCTTGATGTCAAAGTAGGCGAGGGCGCTTTTATGCAGAATGAGGCGGATGCACAGGTGTTGGCTCGTCAGATGGTGCAAATAGGGACGCAGTCAGGAAAAAAAGTAGTAGCCCTTTTATCCCGTATGGATGAACCTCTTGGCTATGCAGTTGGCAATGCACTTGAAGTCAAAGAAGCGATAGACACTTTAAGAGGTTGCGGGCCGGACGATTTTACAGAACTTTGTTATGCACTTGGAATTGAGATGATGTTACTGGCAGGGTTGACGAAAAGTCCGAGTGAGGCGCGGCATAAAATGAAGGAAGCCATTGAGAATGGTCAGGCTTTAGAGAAGATGCGTCAGTGGATTGACGCACAGGGAGGCATTGGCGATGTCGTGATCGAACCAGAAAAGATATTGCCGAGGGCTCCGTTTGTGCTTACAGTTCATGCTCCGCAATCAGGAACAATCGAGAAAATTCACGCATTGGCTGCTGGCGAAATCGCGATGCGTCTTGGTGCTGGAAGAGCTACCAAAACGGATAAAATTGATGTACGTACGGGTCTGGTATTTTTACACAAAGTTGGTGCAGAACTTCAAGCTGATCAACCGCTCGTGGAAATTCATGCTCGTTCTGAGCAGGAAGCGTTGGCTGTGCAGAACGATGTCTTGCATCTCTTTGAGTGGGGAAATCACACCTCCAAAATCCCACCTTCGATTGTGATTGGGCGAGTTGTGGCAGAGGTGGAAGATGTGGATACGCAGCTTTTAGCAACTGCTCAACAAGCCATGAAGCAAGCGTACGTCCCTTATTCGCGGTTTCCAGTGGGTGCGGCCCTGAGGCTTGCCAGTGGGCGAATAATCAGCGGCTGCAATGTCGAAAATGCTTCCTATGGATTGACCAATTGCGCAGAGCGCAGCGCTATTTTTCGTTTTGTTTCCGAAATTGGAGTCGAGCACGATAGGATTGTAGCTATAGCTGTGGCAGGAGATACCGAAGAAGCGATTGCTCCTTGTGGAGCTTGCCGTCAAGTTATGGTGGAGTTCTGCTCTCCAGATACACCTGTTTATTTGAGCAATTTACAAGGAAAAAGAGTTCAGACCAGCGTAGGCGAATTGTTACCAGGATCTTTTGGTTCTTCACAATTACGCTCTCATTCGAGAGATTGTTAAAGGAGAAAAATTCATGCTTATCTCTCGGGATGCACATTTTACTGCAAACGATGAAAACACTGGTGATGAGACTAGAGCT
This sequence comes from Alicyclobacillus sp. TC, assembly GCF_016804365.1. Taxonomy (NCBI): domain Bacteria; kingdom Bacillati; phylum Bacillota; class Bacilli; order Caryophanales; family Alicyclobacillaceae; genus Alicyclobacillus; species Alicyclobacillus sp. TC. The sequence goes on from NZ_CP044434.1 coordinate 747,133, forward strand.
TTGCCAGAAAGGGCAGAAATAGACAGCCGCTATAAGTGGAAACTGGAAGATTTATATGAGACAGATGAACTTTGGCAACAGGATGCGGCAAGACTGCAAGCGGAACTTCCAAAATTGTCAGCATACGCTGGTAAGTTAGGTCATTCAGCTGCCGATTTGCTTTGCGCCTTGCAATTGTCTGATCAAATCGAACAGAAGGCGAGTCGCCTTTATGCGTATGCGCATATGCGCGCCGATGAAGACAGCCGCAACAGCGTTTATCAAGCGCTTTCCGAGCAGGCGCTTTCTCTTATTGTGCAAGTTCAAAGTATATCGGCTTTTCTTGTCCCAGAATTGCTTGCTATACCTGCTGATGTTCTTGAACGTTTTTATACGGAAGAACCTGTTTTACAGATGTATCGTTTTGCCATCGAACAAATTACCCGACAAAAGCCACATGTACTGCCTGCCAATGAAGAGTTGTTGCTGGCTTACACTGAAGAAATGGCCGGATCGCCACGTAACATTTTTTCGATGTTTAACAATGCAGATTTGACGTTCGATCCGATTCAGGACGAATCAGGAAGAATATTGCAGGTGACGCACGGGCGATATTTGACATTATTGGAAAGCAGTAGCCGCGAAGTGCGTCGTCAAGCTTTTGAGTCGGTATATACTGCGTATGAAAAATATCAGAATACGCTTGCAGCAACCTATCAAGCCAGCGTTAAAAAAGACGTTTTCTACGCCAAAGTAAGGCATTATCCATCCGCTCGCGAAGCGGCACTATTTCCCGATAATGTGCCTGTTGCCGTGTATGACCGTCTGATTGAGGCGGTTCATGCTTCCATTCCTACTTTGTCCAAGTATCTGCGCTTGCGTCAATCAGTCCTTTCGCTCGATAAACTTCATATGTACGATCTCTATACACCGCTTGTAGCGGATGTGGAGTCGAAGATTTCGTATGAAGAGGCAGTCGAAACCGTCTTAGAATCCTTGCAGCCACTTGGTGAAGAATATGTTGCAGTAGCTCGCAAGGGTATATTTGAAGATGGTTGGGTAGACGTTTACGAAAATCGTGGTAAACGAAGCGGAGCCTATTCAACAGGTGCCTATCCGGCACATCCCTATATCTTGCTCAATCACACCGAGAATCGACATGGAATGTTTACACTGGCTCATGAGCTAGGCCATGCTATGCATACGTATTTCTCCTATCAAAATCAACCACATGTTTACGCGCATTACACCATTTTTGTTGCAGAAGTGGCTTCAACCTGCAATGAATCTCTTCTATTTCACCATCTGTTGAAGAAGACAAGCGACAACTTGCAACGAGCAGCTTTAATCAATCATCACTTGGAAACCATCCGCACTACGCTAGTTCGACAAACATTGTTTGCTGAGTTTGAAATGTTGGCTCATGCTCATGTCGAAGAGGGTGGGGCTTTAACAGCAGAGTGGTTAAAGCAGACCTATAAAAAATTGATTGAATTATATTTTGGAACCGTTTGTCATGTGGATGATCAGATAGCTATGGAATGGGCCAGAATTCCCCATTTCTACAATGCTTTCTACGTGTACAAGTACGCCACAGGTTTATCTGCAGCACTCGATTTGTCTGAACAGATTCTCAAAGAGAAGGAACCAGCAGTAGAGCGCTATTTGCAATTTCTTAAGAGTGGAGGTTCGGATGAACCGATTGCTCTGTTGCAGAAGGCGGGCGTAGATATGCTTTCACCGGAACCTGTTAAAAAGGCTTTACAACGGTTCGACACTCTGGTTGACGAGTTGGCTTCCACTCTAAATGTTGCCTTATAAGAGTTCATGTGCTTGATGAAAGTGCGCATAGGCCTGCCCATTGGCAGGTCTTTGCGCTACTGCAGATTAAGATAGCTAGACAGCTTTACTTCCAAAGGTTTGGCTGTCTGGTTTGTCTACATCATCGTATGTATTTGATTTTTCCTCTTGGACGATGATTAACCTTTCAGTGCAGAGACGCTATGAGGCAACGGTAATTGGACAATGACCGTAGTACCTTCGTTGGGTTTGGAATGAAATCGAATACATCCGTGATGGGCTTCTATCATTCTGCGACTTACCAAGAGTCCTAATCCTGTTCCCGTTTTTTTGGTGGTATAAAAAGCTTGACAAAGTTTGCTTACATCGGCAATACCACAGCCGTTGTCCCTTACTCTAATTTCTACATGGTTAGGATACTCTTCGACCGCAATGGTTACTTTACCACCTGATTTACAAGCTTGAACTGCGTTTTGGACAAGGTTAATTAAAACTTGTTTTAATTGACAGTTATCAGCCAGTGTATAAACAGGTGTTTCTGGCAATTCTTCCGTTAAATCAATATTTTTTAAAGTTGCTTCTGGTTTTAAAAATTCTTTTACCGATTGAACAATATCGTTGATATTTTCCATCGTGAAATGGGAGTCCTGTGGTTTGGTAAGACACATAAAATCTTTCAGTAGAAGTTGGACTCTGTCGAGTTCCTTAATGGTGATTTGTAAAAAATGTTGATCTTGCGGCGAGCCGGTACGCTGCATAAACAGTTGCAAGAAACCGCGTGCGGTTGTGAGGGGATTGCGTATCTCATGAGCAATCCCTGCTGCCAATGAGGAAAGTGTTGAAAGCTTCTCTAGTTCCTCAAGTTTTTGGTGCATTTTGACTTCTTCTTGATTGTCCATAAAAAGTGTCAATCGAAGGGTGGAAGCGGAGTCCAGAGAAGTCCAAACCCATTGATGGACGCGAAAATGGCTGCCTGAGCAACTCCACTTCGTTTCCTTGTTCCACGTTAGAGCAAATTTTTTCATTTGTGCGCGGATTTCAGGAAGAATAGCGCTAGGGTGATACTCGTAAATTAAGTCGTTGTCTTCGCTGTGCAAAAGTGCGTGTATATTGTATTGCGAGAAAAACAATGGCAGCCAGGACAAAGATTGCATTTCTTGCCAACGCGATTCATAAGCAGTTTGTATACCTGCGACTAAAAAGTCAGCTTGCCAACCCAAGGATTCTTCTCTAGAGTTGTCAGCTTTTAGACAGGCAAGGTAGCCAATTCGCAAGGATCGACTTTCTCCGACAGACAATTTGCGTATACATATCTGACCTGTCCATTTTGAAAAAGGTGAATGTCGTATTCCGTTATCTCTTCTGGACATATCTTCGAGCGTGCAGACAGGAATTTTTTCTCCTGGGTGGATGCCTTCTTTCCACAGCAACCATTGATATTTCGTCTCACCATGTATGTGAATCATTTTACCTGTATCGGAAATTAGACAGATGACAAGATCGGTTGGCCAATCTAGTTCCGGAAGATGCTTGAGGAAATCATGAAAGGCGTTTTTGAGCTTATTTTCTAACCAGTTTTGAATGGCTGGATTGGTTGGGTCAGTCTGTCGCTGTGTTTTTTGCGGGAAAAATTCGTCTGAAAGTGGAAAAAAGGAAGCACATTTTTCATTATGTATGATCTCGTTGATATTTTCAAAAGTAAGTAATTCTTTCAAGGTTTAGCCACCTTCAGTTCTTACAATTTGGAATATCTCTCCTTTTTTATTATCTGCGAGGTTATATCAGGTAGCAAGAGTCAATTTTATGATTTCCCCTGATTCGACAAAGGTTATCAAGATTCGAGTTGTTCTTTATGTGTCGGAAAAGCCGCACGTTTAAATTTTTGCGTGCGGCCATACTTTTTGACAAGCTAGTTGCGGATCATCTGGAGGTTCGCAACCACAGTTCTGATATGGTTTGTTGTTTTGTTTGGCATAAGCTTGGGTTGCTTCGTGAAGCCTTCGAAAAACTTGGAGCAAAGGTTCGTGAAGTACATCTAATCCTCGGGAAGTGACACCTCCCGGTACGGTGATGGAAGATTGAATCTCCTCCATGGTCATTCCCGAATGTAAAAGTTCTAATGTTCCTTCTACCGTAGCCAGCAAAGCTTCTCTGGCTTCATTCTCTGTGATGCGTCGTGTATTAGCTGCTGCTTTTGACCATGTAAGCAGAATTTCTGCAAAAAATGCAGGGCCACAAGAAGTTAAATCAGAGAAAATTCGAATTTGCGACTCTTGAATGAAAATCGGTTTGGCAATAGCAGCAAAAAGCGTTTGTAGTTGAGTAACCGACGAAGTATGACTGGGCGGAACAGATAGTAATATGGAACCTTTGTTCACATGCTGTGTCAGACTGGGGACACAGAGAAAAGGTGTTGCTTTGCAGTGTTTACCGAGTTCGGCTAAAGAGAAAGCTGTGCATGTCGTTCCTAAGAGTTGATGCTCTTGAAGCATGGGGGCTACTTGGGCCAGCAAATGGGGCAAATCTTTTTTTCCCACGCAAAGTAATACAACTTCACAGTTTTGGATCCAGTTTGACAAGTCGAGTTCAGCAGTAATATGCGGATATTGCCTGCTTAATTCGACTGCCTTGGCAGGTGTGCGATTATATACCCAAACTTGTTTCTCAACGGTTTGGGAGAAAGCTTTGGCAAGCATGCTTCCCATATTTCCGCAACCAATGACACCAATTCCCATCTAACATCCACCTCCCTCGTCCAATGGCAGCTTCTTGTAAAGTGTGACGGGGCATTTTGTTTCTGTTATGTATATCTATTCATAGGGATTTGTCCGCTTGCCCACGTTCAAAAAAAGAAGAAGCGGGTACTCCTGCTGTTGCCTGTTTGGCGGGAGTACCCTTACGTTGATCCTATTTTTTATTCATTGGGAGGCAATTTGCTTTTTAAAATATGTGGACGACCTTGAATGCGTGAAGTAGGTCTGCGAAAAAGGATTTCTGTTAAACCGCCTCGCCAACGCCAGGGAATAACAGGCCAGAAATAGGGAATGCCAAACGATTTGCGCGTGGCGAGAAAAATGAGCAGGGCAACACAACTTACAGCAAATCCAATTCCAGAAGCGTTAAACAGGTGCCCGATTTGTGTACAGGCAAGAATCCAGTAGCGCGACATTTGATTGGCTGTGGCCAACTCGTAAGAAGAGATGGCAAATTGGCATATGAGGACAATGGACATATAAACGAGTACTTCCGGATGAAGCATTTGGATTTTAGCCGCTAGAGATCCAAAAACGAGGGCCGCAATAATTGATACCATACTACTGATTTGAGTAGGGGCATTCATAACAGCCAAACGCAAAACATCAAGCGCTACTTCAGCAAGAATCAACTGCATCCAGAGGGGAAGCGGCAAGTTGTTGTCTGCAATAAAAAAATGAAAGATATGCGGCACGTGTCGAGGCGCGTAATTCACCCAGAGAAAAAGACCTGGCAGCATGATGCTGACCAAAACAGAAATGATGGACAGCCATCGCAAATAAGTTCCAACAACTGGATAACTATGGTATTCTTCTGGATTTTGCACCAATTGCCAGAAGGTGATGGGTGCAATAATGACCTCAGGACTAGTATCTACAATAATCACCACATGACCTTCAACCAGAGCTGTTGCCGCAACGTCAGGGCGCTCTGTATAGCGAACGCTCGGATAAGGATTCCATTTGGTGTCGATAATCATATCAGTCACAGCTTGTTCAGCCATGGTAATGGTTTCTGACTGAATGCTTTGCAACCGCTGACGAACGAGATCGACCATTTGGGGGTTGGATATATCCGCTAAATACATGAGTGTGACGTCAGTTTTGGAGCGAGTGCCAATTTGCATCAACTCCGTTCGCAAGGAAGGTTCCCGCAGGCGACGGCGAATCAGTGCAGTATTCTCCAGCATTGTTTCCACAAACGCGTCTCGAGGGCCACGAATAACACGCTCTACTTCTGATTCAGTAATACTGCGCATGGGATAAATACGAGTGTCAATCAGAAGAGCTTGATGATAGCCTTCAATAAATGTCACCAGAGGACCAGAAAGAATAAAGCGCACCGCATCTTGCATTTTATCCACCATCTGTACCTGCACAAAACCAACATGCTTGTTAAGATAGTGGCACAGTTCCTCTATATTGTGGATTTGCTCAGGGTGTTCATTCTGAAACATCAGCACGTGTTTCTCTAGTTCCTGCAAAATCAATACCATATTCATAGTGAGAAAATATCCGTTGAGGACATACGACATCATCTGTAAATTCCCATACCCAAACGGTTTAGCCATAATATCCCAACTATGTCCTGGACCTTGACCAATTCCCAACAGCTCGTTCAGATAGTCAACGTTTTCGTTCAAACGGCTGCTTATTTTAGGGGGATGAATGGTGGTTGTCATAAATGAGAGCAGCCTCCTTGTTTCCATATACCGTTTAGCTTTTTCTTAATAAAGAAAGCGTATTCATGACGATTTCGCGAATTTTTCCGTTGCTTGACGTTTTGCCTTTGGTACAATGGAGTGAGTGTGGAATTTAAACAAGGGGTTCGATTTTGAAAAAAAAGACGGTCAAAGATATTTATTGGCCAGGAAAACGTGCGCTTGTTCGCGTGGATTTTAACGTGCCGATGGATGACTCAGGAAATGTAACAGACGATACGCGTATTCGAGCAGCATTGCCAACCTTGCAATATTTGTTACAAGAAAATGCCAAGGTTGTTGTAATGAGTCACTTGGGTCGACCAAAGGGGAATCGTGTTGAAAAGTACTCTTTACGTCCTGTAGCGCATACTTTGCAAAAATATCTTCCTAACGTTTCGGTGAATTTTGTCTCTGATTCTGTTGGTGAAGAGGTTGAAAATGCTGTACAACATATGGCGCCAGGCACCATTTTGTTGCTGGAGAATGTGCGTTTTTATGCGGGTGAGGAAAAAAATGACGAATCACTGGCCAGACAGCTTGCCTTGTTAGGAGATGTTTTTGTCAACGACGCTTTTGGTGCTGCACATCGTGCCCATGCCTCGACTGCTGGAGTAGCGCGTTTTTTGCCTACTGTTGCAGGTTTTCTTATGGAACGTGAGGTCGAGGTTTTGACACAAGCGCTAGAGTCGCCGGATCGACCTTTCCTTGCTATTATCGGCGGTGCTAAAGTCTCTGACAAAATTGCTGTTTTGGAAAACTTAATTCAAAAAGTAGATGCTCTTTTGATTGGCGGGGGAATGGCGAATACGTTCCTCGCAGTGCAAGGCCATGATATGGGCAACTCGCTGGTTGAAGAAAATGCCAGAGAGGTTGCGTTACGGCTACTTCAGCGGGCAGAGGAGTTAAAGAAACCTTTACTTTTGCCAAGTGATGTCGTAGCTGCCAAGGCTTTTGCAGCAGATGCTGAGTATGCTGTGAAGTCTGTAGGTGAATTACAGGCAGATGATATGGCGCTAGATATTGGCCCAGAGACTGTTAAACAGTATCAACAGGTGATTCAAACGGCAAAGACTGTGCTTTGGAATGGTCCTATGGGTGTTTTTGAAATGCCTGCGTTTGCCAAGGGTACTTTTGCAATTGCCGAATCGCTCGCTTCTGTATCTGGAACAACCATTGTAGGTGGTGGAGATTCCGTTGCTGCTGTTGAAGCAGCTGGTTTGGCGGACAGGATGTCGCATGTTTCCACCGGTGGAGGAGCTTCACTTGAATTTTTGGAAGGCAAAGTTCTACCCGGCGTTGCTATTATTGAAGATAAGCAGTCTTAACATTGTAGAGAGCAGGTGATGGGATGTCGCGCGTACCCATGCTGATTGGCAATTGGAAAATGAACAAAACGTTGCAGGAAGCACGTGATTTCGCTCAACGTTTAGGCCAACAATCCATGCATCTCAAGCCAGGTTGCGAATACGCCATCTGTGCTCCTTATACTAGCCTGCACTTATTGCGAGTTATGTTGCCCGCACAGGTACAACTGGGGCACAAAACGTATACCATGAAGTGAGCGGGGCATATACAGGAGAAATTTCTGCGCCTATGCTTGTAGATTTCGGGACGAAATTTGTCCTTGCGGGACATTCTGAGCGCAGAGCGATATTTGGTGAGAGCAACGAGATGATTGCCAGAAAAGTATCCACCATTATGAAAGCGGGCATGACGCCTATACTTTGTGTAGGTGAAACGATAGCCGAGCGAGAAGCAGGTCAAACTGAACATGTGGTAAAGGAACAGGTATTGAGCGGTCTTGCCAATCTTGAATCTGGTGAAGTAGAAACGCTGGTTATTGCGTATGAACCTGTTTGGGCAATTGGTACGGGCAAGACAGCCAGCGTGGACGATGCTGGACAGGTGATTGGCTGGATACGCCAAATTCTAGTTGACCAATTTTCCTCATCCGTGGCTAACCATGTGCGCATTCTTTACGGGGGAAGCGTAAAAGCAGATAATATTGCTTCATTTGTCGGGCATCCTGAAATCGATGGCGGACTGGTAGGCGGAGCAAGCTTGGAAGCTGATAGTTTTGTTGGCATGGCAAAAGCGATAGAGGGTGGACAACGGTGAGCGAGTTCGAAAGAAAAGCCATTCCCTCTGGCCGAGGACCTGTTGCGCTGGTCATACTAGATGGGTTTGGGCTGCGGGAAAGTAGTGAAGGCAACGCTGTGCGATTGGCCAAAAAACCAAATTTCGATTCCTTATGGGCCAAGTTTCCTCACACAACTCTAGAAGCTAGCGGTGAAGCGGTAGGACTGCCGGAAGGGCAGTTTGGCAATTCTGAAGTTGGCCATTCCAATATAGGCGCAGGACGGGTTTTATATCAGGATTTTACGAAAATATCCAAACAAATTGAAACGGGATCATTTTTTGAAAATGAAATTCTGCTAAAAGCTATGCGTTCTGCCAGTCGAAATCAACGAAAACTGCATTTGATGGGGTTAGTGTCGGATGGCGGCGTGCATAGTCATATCCATCATCTGTTTGCGTTATTGCGCATGGCGTATGCCCGTAATGTACCCCAAGTGGTGGTTCACGCTTTCCTCGATGGTCGCGATACACCTCCTACAACGGGCCTGGGTTATCTCCAGCAGCTTCAGGAACAAGTTGAACAGGCTGGTAACGCTGTGATAGGCACCGTCCAAGGCCGCTATTACGCTATGGATCGTGACAAACGCTGGGAGCGAACGGGTCGAGCGTATCGCGCTTTAGTCTATGGAGAAGGCGAGAAAACACAAGACTTGTTGAGTGCAGTGAGTGACAAGTATGCTGCCGGGATTACTGACGAATTTATGGAACAACTCGTTCATGTTGATGTGCAAGGACAGCCACTTGGCAATATCGAGGATGGAGATGCTGTCATTTTCTTTAATTTTCGTCCCGATCGCGCTATTCAATTATCCATGGCTTTGACCGATGAACATTTTCAAGGCTTTGATCGAGGTCCAAAGCCCCCTAAGGTGCATTTTGTTTCTATGACAAAATACGCGGATGAAATTCATGCTCCTATTGCTTATCCTCCAACCTCACCTGTTCATACCTTCGGAGAAGTGGTGAGTCAGGCGGGGCTGACGCAACTACGTATTGCTGAGACCGAGAAGTATCCGCACGTGACTTTCTTTTTTTCTGGCGGTAAAGAGACACCCTTTGCCGGAGAAGAACGTGTTCTTGTTCCTTCGCCGAAGGTAGCCACTTACGACTTGCAACCCGAAATGAGTGCCTATGAGGTAGCGAAACGGGCCAAAGAGCGAATTCTGTCTGGTGAAATCGACGTGATGATTTTAAATTTTGCCAACCCTGACATGGTAGGACACACCGGCAGTTTGGAAGCGGCTATTCGCGCTGTTGAGGCAGTGGATGAGTGTCTTGGCGAAGTCTACCAGGCCATCGAGGAAAAAAATGGGGTTGCGTTGATTACGGCTGATCACGGTAATGCAGATATCATGATTGATCCGCAGACAGGCGGCCCTTGCACCACGCACACCGTCAGCCCGGTGCCCATGATTGTGACTGAACCGGGACTCGTTCTTCGATCAGGCATCTTAGCTGATATTGCCCCGACTATGCTGGATTTACTTGGCGTTGAGCCACCCAAAGAAATGGAAGGAAAGACGCTCATTATACATTCTTGAAGGTGAAGTATAACAGCAAAATGAAATTTAATTTGGGAGGAATTAAACTATGTCAGAGATTTTTGATATTCAAGCTCGCGAGGTATTGGATTCTCGAGGCAATCCAACAGTGGAAGTTGAAGTGGAATTGGAGAGCGGTGCCGTTGGGCGTGCAATTGTACCGTCCGGTGCGTCGACAGGAGCACATGAGGCAGTGGAGTTGCGTGATGGAGACAAGTCCCGTTATGGTGGCAAAGGTGTGCTCAAAGCAGTAGAAAATGTCAATACCCTCATCACTCCTGAACTGATTGGTGAAGAAGCTGACGATTTGATCGCCATCGATAGTCTGCTTTGTGAGTTGGATGGTACACCGAACAAAGGAAAATTAGGAGCTAATGCTATTCTTGGTGTCTCAATGGCTGTTGCTAGGGCTGCTGCCATGGAAGCTGGCCAACCACTTTATCGCTATCTCGGCGGTTTTCACGCACATCTTTTGCCGACACCGATGATGAATATTCTCAACGGTGGTAAACATGCGGATAATACAGTAGATATTCAGGAATTTATGGTCATTCCGCATGGTGCGCCTACTTTTCGTGAAGCGCTTCGCATGGGAGCCGAAATTTTTCACGCTCTTAAATCGGTGCTTTCTGCAGAGGGGCTGGCTACAACAGTAGGTGATGAGGGCGGTTTTGCTCCCAACTTAAAGACCAATGAAGATGCGATTCGCATGATTGTAAAGGCTATTGAAAAGGCAGGTTATCAACCGGGCGAGCAAGCGTCGATTGCGCTTGATGTGGCTTCAACAGAGTTGTTTGAGAAGGGTCATTACGTTTTTAAAGGAGAAGGTGTAACTCGTTCTTCGGACGATCTCATTGCGTACTATGAGAAACTGCTCAGTAGCTATCCCATTCTTTCCATAGAAGATGGTCTAGCGGAAGACGACTGGGAAGGATGGTCCAATCTCACTCGTGTTCTGGGATCAAAAGTGCAGTTGGTCGGTGACGATTTATTTGTTACCAATACAGAACGTCTGAAACGAGGTATTGAGTCGCAAGTAGGCAATAGCATTCTTGTGAAAGTCAATCAAATCGGTACTTTAACAGAGACTTTTGAATGTATGGAGATGGCGAAACGAGCTGGATACACAGCAATCATTTCACATCGGAGCGGTGAAACGGAAGATACAACAATTGCTGATGTAGCTGTGGCGGCCAATGCTGGACAGATTAAGACAGGCGCACCTAGCCGAACGGATCGGGTGGCTAAATATAATCAGTTGCTTCGTATTGAGGAAGAACTGGGCAGCGCAGCACGTTATGCTGGAAAATCCGCATTTGTCCGTAAAGGTTGAGTTATGATACACTCATCAGAGGAATACTCTGATTAGTGTTTGCGGTTTTGGACAGGAGGTGACAGATATGCTGGCAGCCGCAAAAGTCGTGTTGGTCATTCTCTGTGTGCTGCTTGTGACAGTCATTCTCCTGCAGTCCGGTCGTAGTGCAGGTTTGTCCGGCGTCATTACAGGTGGGTCCGATCAGGCAAACACGCGCAAGCCGAAAGGGCTCGACAGTTTACTTGGCCGCGTGACCGTGGTACTGGCTATCTTCTTTTTCCTGTTGACATTGTTCATTGCCTATTTTTCCAATCATCCGCATTGACGTATGGTTGATAGAATCGTTGGGGAAACGCAAACCCCAAAATGAAAAGTTGCGCAAAATCAAAAACCGCCCTCTGGGCGGTTTTTTCTATCGGAGTTTGAGGAAAAGGATTGGATTTTTCTGTATGTCAACAATGTATGGCTTGAAAGAGTCGTCTCTGAGCCATACTGCATAGAGTGGACAAAGACCAGATGGCAGGAACTTTAGCCCAAACAGAGGAATTGTAAGAGTACCAGGTGTGAGACAGAGGCTGGCGGTCAAAAAGGAGTGACGGACATTGAACAATGAATGGCAGTCGCGACTGCTCGATTATCTAGAAAATGAGGCAAACGGCTTGCTTTCTGTACGGGAATTAACTGACGCACTTGGCGTGGAGAGCGGAGATGATTTCCGTGAATTTGTAAAACTGCTGGCGGCTATGGAAGAAACGGGTCAAATCGTGCGCACCCGTAGTGATCGTTATGGATTGCCAGAACGAATGAATTTAGTGGTTGGGCGTCTGCAAATGAAGGCGCGTGGTTACGGGTTTGTGATTGCCGAGGATGGCAGTGAGGATATCTATATTCCAGGTACGGAAATGAACGGTGCCATGAGTGGCGACAAAGTGATGGTTCGTGTTGAAGCTGAGAACAAAATGAAAACCGGATCGGCGAAACATAGGGAAGGACGAGTTATTCGCGTTCTGGAACGGCAAGTTGAGCGTGTGGTAGGTCGCTTTGTCAAACATGAGAAACATGGCTTTGTCACTCCGGCTGACAAACGTTTTCCGCAGGATGTGTGGATTGGACCTGACCACTTGCTGGACGCACATGACGGTTATGTAGTGGTAGCAGAAATTTTGGAATACCCTACAGCTACACGCGGCCCTGTTGGCAAAATTGTCGAAGTGTTAGGACATCCTGACGAGCCGGGCATGGATATTCTTACGATAGTACGTAAATACAACCTGCCAGAAAAATTTTCGGATGAAGTGTTGGCTGCTGTCGAACGCATTCCGCGCACACTTTCTGAAAAAGATTATGAAGGCAGACGGGATTTACGTTCAGAACGAATTGTCACGATTGACGGCGAGGATGCTAAAGATTTAGATGATGCAGTCCATGTGAAGCGGCTTAAAAACGGTCATTTTGAATTAGGAGTTCATATAGCGGATGTAGGGTATTACGTGAAAGAGGGAAGTTCTATCGATAAAGAGGCTTATCGCCGGGGAACGAGTGTCTACTTGGTTGACCGTGTCATTCCTATGTTGCCGCAACGACTTTCCAACGATATCTGCTCTCTTAATCCACAAGTGGATCGGCTGACCTTGTCTTGCATCATGGAGATTGATGAAAAAGGAGCAGTGGTTAGTCACGATATTTTTCCCAGTGTTATTCATACGCGGGAGCGTATGACATACAACAATGTACGGAAAATTCTGCTCCGCGAGGACGAGGAGGTTATGCAACGGTACCGTGATTTGTTGCCCGATTTTGAGCTTATGGAAGAGTTGGCATTGATTCTGCGTGAAAAGCGAATGCGTCGCGGTGCGGTGGATTTTGACTTTGATGAAGTCAAAGTTGTGGTCGATCCGCTAGGAGCGCCCGTGGATATTGTAGCGCGTCAACGTTCAATTGCTGAACGAATTATTGAAGAGTTTATGTTGGCCGCAAATGAAACTGTGGCAGAGCATTTTCATTGGCTTGGCGTACCGTTTGTCTATCGGATTCACGAAGAGCCGGATATGGGCAAAATGCTCGACTTAAATCAGTTCTTGCATAATTTCGGATATTCTATTCGTGGAGTTGGCAATCGTGTTCATCCGCGTGCTTTGCAAGATGTATTGAATGAACTGCAAGGCAAGCGCGAGCAGCGTATGCTCTCTTCGCTGATGTTGCGAAGTATGCGTCAAGCGCGTTACGCACCAGAGTGTACGGGACATTTTGGCCTTGCAGCAGAATACTATACTCATTTTACTTCGCCTATTAGGCGCTATCCAGATCTTGTCATTCATCGAATTATTCGCGAGAATTTGCTGGCCCCATTTTCCGCAGAACGTGAAGGCGCGCTTGCTGCTTTTGTGGCTGATGCTGCTGTCCAGTCCAGTGAACGAGAACGCATTGCCCAAGATGCTGAGCGCGAATGCGATCAACTTAAAATGGTGGAGTATATGCAAGCTCATCTATTTGAGCCTTTTGATGGGTTGATTTCAGGTGTCACAAGTTTTGGCTTGTTTGTCCAATTGCAAAACGGTGTAGAAGGTTTGATCCATATTTCGTATTTAACGGATGACTACTATGCGCTCAATGAACGTTTGATGGCGCTGGTCGGTGAACGTACAAGACGTGTTTTTCGATTGGGCGATCCGGTTCGGGTGCAGGCGATTGCGGCCAACAAGGAGACTTTGTCGATTGACTTTGAACTGTTGGAGCATTTGCGCGAAGCTACGTTTGTTTCGTCAGGTAGAGGTGGAGAGATTATTTACGATGAAGATCTTTCTCATACGGAACGTCGAAGAGCTATAGAAGAAAGGCGTTTGCGCAGCGAAGAAGGAGAGGCTCGTGGACGTCGCCGAACTCGAGAACGATTGTTGGCAGATACACATGGGAATAACTCATCGGCATACGGAACGGCAAGAAGAGAGACGGATCGTCCGAAAGACAAAGCGAAGCGCAATCAAAAAAGACGTAGCAGTATAGAAATTGGTCATGCCAGTGTCTCTCACGGGGGTTATGAAGGGCCTGCTTGGGCGGGAAAAAGCCGTCGCAAGAAAAAGCGGTAGAGGGTTTCGCTTGTGGCAGCCAATCTGTCTGTAGTAACATGGGAAGCACGTGAAATCGCGCGGGAATCCTGGACAGATTGAGGTGAGTTTTGTGGCCAAAGGCTCGGATAAAGTGCTCGCGCAAAATCGTAAGGCTTACCATGATTATTTTATTGAAGATACGTATGAAGCAGGACTGGTCTTGACGGGATCGGAAATTAAATCGATTCGCAAAGGTTCTGTGAATTTGCGAGATGCTTATGCGCGTGTGGAGAACGGAGAAGTGTTTATTCACCATATGCATGTAGCTCCTTATGAACAGGCGAATCGTTTTAATCACGATCCCATGCGTACTCGCAAATGTTTGCTACATCGTGAGGAAATTCGCAAGTTGATTGGTATGGTTAGGGAACGTGGCTATACCTTGGTGCCCACAAAAATTTACTTGCGTAACGGCTTTGCCAAAGTGGAATTAGGTTTAGCTCGTGGTAAAAAATCGTATGACAAGCGAGAATCTCTTAAGCAAAGAGATGCTAATCGTGAAATTCAGCGAGCCCTTCGCGATCGCCAAAAAAGCTGAAAAACGAGCGGTTGTTTTCTTCTAGAAACGAGTTTCCAGAAAAACAAAAATGGTTAGGAATGCACTAGAGGAATAGCCGTGAGGCTTCTATGTACCCAACACAGTCTTGTTTGAATTGGATATCGTTGTATAGATTGCTCTAACTTTCAACTTGTCAAATGTCCGTTTGTCACGTAGTATATGAAATGTAACGTCTGAACGCTAAGGCTTGGTGTAGAGCCTTTTGACAAACCATATTGTTCGTTCCAGACGTCCCGTCACGGGGGCGTTATGGATTCGACGGGGATTGTTTGAGCGTGTAACGGCGGGTCGTGGGGCTGCGTGGCCACGTAAAAAACGCAGACCTAAGAATAACTGGCAAAGCTAAGAAGAACTACACCACAAGCAATACCCTCGCCCTGGCTGCCTAATTTGCACCAGGCCGTCACCTTGTAAGTCGCCCGTGCTTACCTTGTGACGTCAACTGAGCGGGATAGCTCATAGGCTCTGTCTGCAGCCTGTGAGTGAAAATTAGCAGACTTACTCCAGTCTAAGCGTGTGCAACCGCGTAGCTGGAGGAAATGCAAAGGTTGCACTACACCCGTAGATGTTCACGTGGCAAAATCTTCGGACGCGGGTTCGACTCCCGTCGCCTCCACCAAAACATGCAAAACCACGACCAACCCGTCGTGGTGTGATTTGAAGCATAAGTTCGCCGTTGTGGCAGACTTATGCTTCTTTTCATTTTAAAAGACATTCATTAATCAGTGGAAAAACGATAGGATTGTCACTCACAAGCCCTTAATCAGGTTGGACAACCTCTCAAAAATGTAGGAGACTTCAGTCATCCGGACGTTGTCCCATGGAACGCAGGAAATATTCATTACAGTTTAAACAACAAATCGTTCAGGAGTGACTACTGTAATTCCAGGTCGATAATTTTGGGGAATCCGGAATGCTACAATACTCTCAGGAAGCATTGATTCAAGGGAGGCGGCCACGTGGGAACATGGAGCGGGAGGCAACGGGTTTGTTGTTCGTGTCGATTTTGGTCAGGGGGAAGGGACATCAATTTCACTGCCACAACCTTTAAAGCTCTGGACTCGAAAGGTAAATGCAATGGTCCGGCAGGGAGTTTTCGTGGCTTGGAAATGCGCGAGAGTGCATCATGCTCCAAATGGGAAGCATTTCGTTAACCATCCATGATCAAATTCATGGATTGAGATGAGGTGGCAGCATGAATCATCATGCCAATCCATTCATTCCACACCGATGGATACGGAGTCGGAGACGCGCCGATGTGTTCCAGTGGTTTTTTTATCTCTTTCTCTGGGGAGCAACGGTGGCATTAGGGGTGTGGTTAGGATATCGAATGGGGTCTGTCCGCTCCGGATTCATCGCGGGATTATCTCTAGTTACAGTCTGTCTGTTCTATGCGAGTGTTTGCTTGTCTTGGCATCTCAGAAAATTGGTACAACAGGAACAGTCGGAATCTGATGTAGCAAGGGTTAAAAGGCTGCTAGTTCCTTTATGCGAACGTGCAGGTTTAAGAGCACCACGAATTTTCATAATGAGTACTCCTGCGGCCAATGCTTGCGCAGCCGGAGTACTACATGGCATGCGTTACGTTGGTGTAACCAAGGGAGCGCTGAAGCTGCTCGATGATCGTGAACTGGAGGCGGTTTTGGCCCATGAAGTGACTCACCTGAAGCGTAGGGACAGTTTATTTGATGGTTGGTGGATTGCTCTTTCAGGAGTAGTGGTTTGGATTAGCGCCTTCAGTGTTGGGTTCGGAATTGCTTCTCTTATGTCTTCCACACGAGCCCAAAATGACAAAGACCGTTCGTCAGGTGCTGGCATGGGAATCTTTATGATCTTCGCCGGTATAGTGTTTGGGGTTGTTTCGGTTTTCTTTATTCAAGTCGTCCTGCATAACATCATGCGTCGAAGAGAGTATAGGGCAGACGAGGGTGCTGTCATCTTGACCGGATCAGCCACTCCTTTGATTCACGCATTGAAAAAGCTGGAATCGTCCGATCCGATGCTGGGCACTCAATCCGCACTAGCCATGCTCTTTTCGGTAAATCCTGCCCCCAAGAAGGGTTGGTGGGATGCCTTGTTTGCAACACATCCTAAGACATCCAAGCGCATAGCTCGGCTTCAGGTTCTCGCACGTGAATTGGGGAGGTAAACCATATATAATCGAAAGACAGAAAAACAACAGAATGTACAAGTATCAAAATTAGAACGATTGTACTCTCAAGTCGGGAAACGAATCACTCAATGGGAGTGGATCAAAAAATTCTGGCACCAATCCTGAGCAGGCATGCGTGTCTGGCTATGCTTTCGGAACAATCACAAAATCACACTGTGCACCCATGCACAGATTCTAAGTTTGAGTCGTTCTATCTTTTATTACATCCGCTATTCTTATAAGTTGAATAAATTTTATTAATATTTTTGTATTTCAAATGAAAATGTAAACCAGAATAGATTGGAGATGCTTAGAAATGATTTTTTGTATCCATAAAATAAATTTAAAAAAATGCCTATTTGTTTTCTCTATTATTTTACCACTACTTTTTGTATACGGATGTGGCATACAACTGAACCATCCTCAAACTAAAAACACTAATCAGCCTATGGGTTCAAAATGGGATACATTGATAGATAAATATAATCATGAACTGCCATTTCATATAAAATTACCTACCGATTTAGACACGAACTGGATACTTGAAAATATTCAAATTTCTCATCCACCAGTAAGTCAATCAAGGAAATTAGATCAAGTTACAATTTTATATGGTAATAAAAAATCCCACCAAGCCATTTTTATAACTGAACAAAGTAATAAAATAACAATAGATGGGTATCAAAAAGAAATTCAATTAGACGGATATACAGCTTTAATAAGTGGACAAAAAAATAATTCTCAAAAGGGAACGGACATTTACGTTTGGGATGGGAAATTATCCATTGATACGATGGGAACAGGAGATATACCTCTATCTCTTCTAGAAAAAGTAGAAGTTAATTTGTTAAGAAATTAATCAAGTTTCGCACCTGGTTTGAGTCAATAAATTCTTTGTATGACTAGTATCCCAGAAGATAAAATGAAAAAACACCCTTATTTTCTGCTGGACGGAAGTTGCTGAGACAACTATCTTGACTTTATGGCTGATTAGGTGTATGCTTTTATTGTTCAAGTGAGATCGTTTATATGTGTAAACATTCTGAGCCGTTCAATTTTGCGCCTCATAGTGGGTGCAGATTTGAACGGTTTTTATACTAAAACGAATTGAACAAATTTTGTGCCAAAAGAGCACTACGGAGGAATTTAGGATGCATCAAGGAACAGTGAAATGGTTTAATTCAGAAAAAGGATTTGGCTTCATTGAAGTTGAAGGCGGAGACGATGTTTTCGTGCATTTTAGCGCCATTCAAGGAGACGGATATAAGACTCTTGAAGAAGGTCAACGTGTAACGTTTGATATTGTTCAGGGTCCAAAAGGTCCTCAAGCAGCAAACGTAGCCTAACTTCATCTATGAATGGACTGTCCTCGAATCATTCATCATGATTGCTCAGGGCGGTCCATTTCTCTTTATATACCAGCGCTTCATCGACACCTTCCGGTATACTCACTTCTAGAGAAGAATCTTGTAGAATTGGCTATCTCTTATGATCCAAGTCCTTCTATTCCTCGTATCCCTCCATTAGAGCGATTGATACCTAGTCGGTTTCCTGTAGCATGAGAAAGAGAGATGAGAACCATGTTTTCAAATCAAACTAATCATAATTGGCTAAAAGATTTAGAAAGTTATCAAAATCCAAGTATTTCAAAAAGTTTGTGGCAATTATTGAATACCATCGTGCCACTTTTACTATTATGGACAGGAGCCTATCTCAGCTTTTCTATTTCTATTTGGCTCTCCATTCTCTTAACGATTCCGGCAGCCGGTTTTTTGGTTCGGGCGTTTATCATCTTTCACGATTGTGGTCACCATGCTTTCTTTAGAAGTCGAAAGGCGAATGATATAGTCGGCGTTTTCATTGGTTTGATCACGTTTTTTCCTTATCACTACTGGAAGTATGAACACAGTGTACACCATGCTGGCAATGGAAATCTGAGCCGCAGAGGCATGGGTGATATCACGACACTTACTGTGAATGAATATCGAGAACTATCTCATGGCAAACGACTTCTCTACAGACTATACAGAAATCCTTTGATCATGTTTGGTCTTGGTCCTCTTTTCCTGATTCTCATACAGTACCGTTTCAATAGAAAAGGAGCTGGGCGAAAAGAACGTTTCAATACCTACCTGACGAATGGAGTTCTGCTGGGAGTTTTGGCATTCGGATGCTGGGCCTTAGGTTGGGAACGATTTTTGTTGGTTGAAGGTCTAACTCTTTATTTAGCAGGATTGGCGGGAATTTGGTTGTTTTATGTTCAGCATCAATTTGAAAACAGCTATTTTGAACAGGCAGAAAACTGGGATTATGTGACCGCTGCGCTTCAAGGCAGTTCTTTCTATAAATTGCCGAAAGTGTTGCAATGGATAACAGGAAATATTGGTTTTCACCATATTCATCATCTCGGCCCAAGAGTACCTAATTACAATCTTCAACGTGTTTATGACCAATTCACATATCTTCAGGAAGTTACTACGGTAGGTTTGCGCTCCAGTTTAAAGTGTTTACGTTTCAGGCTATGGGACGAGGAGAAAAAGAAATTCGTAGGCTTTAAAGGTGTAACAATAAGTTCTCGGTGGACTGCTGATTTCAGTGAAAGATAATGCATTCTATCATAAAAAACCCTCTATACAGAGATTTTGCAATCATATACTCTGTATAAAGGGTTTTTAGGGTCTAGATTATCATTTTACAAATTGAATGAGTGTTTCACAGCGAAAGGCTCTTTTTAATGTATAATAATTTTCTGAATCATCATTTTAATCATTGCCTCTTATTTCTATGCACATAAGGCTTAATCTCCGTTCATTGAATCAACGGGATTACCTGACGATTTGGATTGGAGAGGTCGCCGAGTGGATGTCTTTTGTTTAGGATGTGTTTTGCTTGAAAGCTGAGCTTAAAAATGTGGCTGCCAAGAAAATTCTCACAGAAGCCAAAGGTTATTTGGATGTCGGTTTTACACATTCCTTGAATCCATACAGCGGATGTGTCTTTGCTTGTCGTTACTGCTATGTCAGAGAACTGCCGATTCAAAAGTTTAGAGATCTGGATTGGGGAAATTGGGTGGATATGAAAACCAACGCAGCAGAGAATTATCGAAATGAGATGTTGAAGCTGCGTAAGAAAAACAAAGCTGTAAAGATTTTCATGTCTTCTGCCACGGATCCCTATCAACCCATAGAACGGGATGCTCAAATTACACGCTCTGTTATGGAGCAAATGGTAGAAAATCCACCCGATTTTTTGCAAATACAAACGCGTGGACCGCTAGTGACCAGGGATTTAAATTTATTAGTCCAACTGAATGAGAAATGTGAGGTTTGGGTATCTATGACCCTGGAAACGGATCGGGAGGATGTGAAGCGAATTTTTGCTCCTTTAGCGCCGGGAATTCAACGGCGATTGGAAGCCTTACGAGAAATTCATGAAGCTGGAATATCAACGCAAGCCGCCATTTCTCCTGTTTTGCCCTTCACACCAGATTTTCCTAAATTGTTAAATGGATGGGTCGATCGCGTTTGGATAGATACGTTGAGTATAGGCGATGGTTCTCTTGGCAAACGTTCAGAGAGACTAGGGATGCCTCAGTTATTTCAAGAACATGGATTCATAGATTGGTACAAAAGCGATTTGCATCTTCAAGTGGCACATTATTTTAAAAAATTTTTTCCTCAAGATAAGGTGCTTGTTTCTAGAGAGGAAGCGTTTTTATCTACCTCTGTGCGCCAAAAATGAGGGTTGTCGAAAGTGTCAATTCTATCTATCAAAAGCTTCAATCAACCCCCATCTATCTGATGATACATCAGAAACATTCTCAAAATCTCTTTCTTCTTGAAATTGGAGTACTAGTTCGCCTATGATTAGATTATATTTGATGCATAAGAAGACGATTGACAATTGCATAGTGAAGAAAAGGTTTTGTTTGGAACGATGAAGGAACCACGCTTTTAGCATTCTCGTTCGCAGACAAGTTTAAGAGGGAAACCGGTGAAAATCCGGTGCGGTCCCGCCACTGTAAGGGGGAGCTGTGATTCATTGCCACTGAGCATGCGCTCGGGAAGGGAATTGACAGCTACGATCCTAAGCCAGGAGACCTGCCTTTTCTTAAAACACCCATGGATGGAATCGAGCATCATGAATATGTAAGATTTCCTCTAGGAACCTACGGTCGATAGGGAGGTGTTTGTGGACGACTTTTGTCGTGTACAAGCACTCTTTCGAATTCGAAAGAGTGCTTTTTCATTCAAGAGTTTCTGCAAACCCTCCTCTTGCTTGCAAAACATTGAGGAGGTTAAACATGAAAGAAATCACATTACTTGTTGGTCATGGTAGTCGAGATGCGGATGGAAATGAAGAATTTCTAGAATTTGTCCAACGTATGCGCCATCAATTGCCGGATCAACATTTTGAAGCATGTTTTTTGGAGTTGGCCACACCTACTATTCCACAAGGAATTGACGCTTGTGTTCATCAGGGAGCAGAACGTATTGTTGTAGTCCCAGTCATTCTACTCGCTGCTTCACATGTTAAACTGGAAATCCCCGAATTTCTTGATGCCGCCAGAAAAAAATATCCACATGTCGATATGGTATACGGCAGAAATATTGGACTTCATGAGCAAATGGTCGACTTGCTCTGTGAGCGTTTTGCCGAGCAAGCAGCATCTATATCTGAAATGAATATTTCTGAAACAGCCATTGTCTTGATGGGACGAGGCAGTAGCGATCCTGATGCAAACGGTGATTTATACAAAATAGCTCGTTTGTTGTGGGAACGGACGGGTGTCTTGAGTGTTGAAGTTTGTTTTACAGGAATCACTTTCCCAAGACTTCCCGATGGTGTTCACCGCGCTGTATCGCTCGGTGCTAAACGTGTAGTAGTGGTTCCTTACTTCTTGTTTACAGGTGTCCTTATCAAGCGGATGAAAGGTGTTCTGCAAGATTTACAAACCGTT
Organism: Alicyclobacillus sp. TC; assembly: GCF_016804365.1. Taxonomy (NCBI): domain Bacteria; kingdom Bacillati; phylum Bacillota; class Bacilli; order Caryophanales; family Alicyclobacillaceae; genus Alicyclobacillus; species Alicyclobacillus sp. TC. The sequence continues at coordinate 769,141 of NZ_CP044434.1, forward strand.
TATCCTGACATTCCGCTATCGATGGCAGAATACTTCGGCATGCATTCCCGCCTATTTCACATCGTGATCGACCGCATAGAAGAAGCAGCTGCAAAGCAAGCGTTCATGAACTGCGACCTTTGCAAATATCGCAAACTAGCAGCGCACGAACATGCTCATGATCACACACATGATCACACACATGATCACACACATGATCACACACATGATCACACACATGCTCATGATCACAATCACTCACACGAGCATGCCCACCCTGCAGCTCACAACCATTCGTTGGTTCATAGTGAGTAACCCATTTCCTATTCATTACAGGAGGGCAAATATGGCAGGTATGGTTTATCTCATAGGCGCAGGACCGGGTGATCCTGGGTTGTTGACATTAAAAGCGAAAGAATGTCTGGAGCGTTCGGAAGTTGTCATCTATGACCGACTGGTATCTCCAGAAATCATGGCGTTTGTGCCGAACCATGTGGAGCGGATCTATGTAGGCAAAGAAGCTCATCACCACACACTTCCACAAACTGAAATTGAGACTTTGCTGGTGGAAAAAGCTTTGCAAGGTCTTACGGTCTCCCGTCTAAAAGGGGGCGATCCGTTTGTGTACGGAAGAGGTGGAGAAGAAGCGGAGTTTCTGGTTGACCAAGGTATCCCGTTTGAAATTGTTCCAGGTATTAGCTCGGTTATTGCTGTACCCGCATACGCAGGTATTCCCTTGACTCATCGAACACTTTCTGCGGGATTTCACGTGCTCACTGGTCATGAATGCCTCTATTCTTCAGGAACACCTTGGGATGCTGTAGCACTATCAGGTCAAACCATGGTTATCTTGATGGGAATGGGACATCTTCAAGAAATAGTCCAGAAACTGATAGATTGTGGGCGTCATCCAGAAACACCCGTTGCAATTATTCAATGGGGAACAACAATCAAGCAACAAGTCGTGTCAGGAACACTTGAAAACATCTGTCTCTTGGTGGAAGAAGCTCGTTTGCAGGCTCCAGCAGTCATAGTGGTTGGCGATGTGGTCAGAATGCGGGAGAAGTTGCAATGGTTTCAACCTTCTGTAGAGATAGCTCAATGACTGGAGAGGAGGGAATCATATGGAAGGTAAAATTTTGATTGTTGGATTTGGACCAGGCAGCTTTGAACATATCACTGTACGAGCTCGCGAGGCAATTCAGGAAAGTGAAGTCATTATTGGGTATAACACGTATGTCGATTTAATTCGTGACTTATTGACTCATCAAGAGATTGTCCGCACAGGTATGACGGAAGAAGTCAGTCGGGCACAAAAGGCGGTAGATTTGGCTGTTCATGGTCAGGTTGTAGCTGTGATTTCAAGTGGAGATGCTGGTGTGTACGGCATGGCGGGATTAGTGTATGAAGTGCTCATTGAGCGTGGCTGGCATCCGGGAGAACTTCCGATTGTTGAGGTTATTCCCGGCATTTCTGCCATCAATTCTTGTGCCGCTCTTTTAGGTGCTCCCATCATGCATGATGCTTGTACCATCAGTTTATCTGACCACCTGACTCCTTGGTCTATCATTGAAAAACGCATTGAAGCTGCAGCTTCAGCAGATTTTGTCATAGCTTTATACAATCCCAAAAGTGGTCGGCGTACTCGGCAAATTGTGGAGACACAGAGAATTCTTCTCAAGTACCGCAATCCGAAAACACCAGTCGGTTTGGTGAAAAGCGCTTATCGAGATCGGCAACAAGTTATTCGTACAACACTTGATGATATGTTGAACCATGAGATTGGTATGTTAACAACTGTAATTATTGGTAACTCATCAACGTTCTACCACGATCATCTCATGATTACACCACGCGGATATCAGCGCAAATACACATTGGATACAGCCGAACAACGCTTGCGGCCTGGAGAGCGTCTCAAGCCTGAGAATGAGCCGTGGTCATTGAATGCCGCGCAGGAGTCGCTGCTTAGAAGTCGTATCGAACCCCAATCTTTGCAGAATCAATCCATCATCTCTGAGTCGGAACATCGGACGCCTCGTGATTGGGCTGCCGCCGCTTTACAAACTTTGCATCAGGGTGAGGCAAGCTCATTAAACGCTGCAGGTTCAACTGGCTTTGCCACAAAGATGCCAGTTCCTCGTGCGTCTATTTTTGAAGTTGCCGTCAGTCCCGGGATAGCTAACAAGAAGTTTAGTTCTTCCCAATTGGTTTTAATCGCCGATTTAGTTGGGGAGCAGGGAGAGATTGAGTATACAACTGCGCATCAGCTAATTCTTCGCACGGTTACAGAGGATGCGGAATCGTTGGTGCAAAGCTTGCGTGCTGCGGGCTTGATGGTTCTACCCGTGGGTGAAGTGATTAAAATTAAGGCTTGTGATTTTTGTGACGGTGAAAAGCATGAGGGGATTCCTTATGCAGAGGAAATTTCCAGGCGACTTGCCGGTCTTCCTGTAGAAAAGGAACTGCGTATTGGTTTTAATGGGTGCGCAATGTCCTGTTACGGGGCAGTCAGCGAGGATATTGGACTTGTCTTTCGCAAAGGAAAGTTTGATCTTTTCCTTGGTGGAAAAACAACGGGTCGCAACGCAGCGCCTGGTCAACGAGTGGCAGAGGGAATCCCGGCTGAAGAGATGCCGGATTTATTAGAGCGGATTGTTTCCGCATATCGGGAAAATGCATTTCCTGACGAGAGATTTCATAAGTTTTTTGCTCGAGTCGGAGAGATTGAAGGATTTATGCATCGAGATCGGCCGCAAACTGTGGTGGCTGATGCGGTTTGTGGCTCTTAGAAGGAGGGTGTGCCAGTGATTTTCTTTATGGCAGGCACAAGTGATGCTCGTGAATTGGCTATAGCCCTACAAAAGGCTGGTTATCCGCTTCTCGCCAGTGTGGTTACGGAGAATGCTGCAAAAATTTTGCAAGAGGCAGGCGTGCCGGCGCGGTTTGGACGGCTGGATGTGTCTGCGATGACCGCTCTCTTGCAGGAACTTGGGAGCACCCTAGTGGTGGATGCGAGTCATCCATTTGCAGAGGAAGCCCACCGTACTGCCATGGCAGCGGCCAGTGAATGCCAATTGCCGTATATTCGCTATGAGCGATCGAGACAAAATTTTGGCAATGATGATTTGATTACGTATGTAGATACATACGAAGAAGCAGCTCTGGTGGCGGCTCAAAAAAGAGGCAGTGTCATGTTAACCACGGGTAGCAAGACCTTGCAAATTTTTACTGAGAAATTGCTTGGCCAGCCAGATATACGTTTAGTTGCCCGCATGTTGCCGAGAATTGACAATATGCAAAAATGTGCCGAACTCGGAATGGATCAAAAAAACATTATAGCGATGCAGGGACCTTTCTCCAAAGGATTAAATGAAGCATTTTACCGACATTATGGAACTACTTTGGTGATTACGAAAGAAAGTGGTGGGCCAGGTGCGGTGGATGAAAAAGTGGAAGCTGCTCTGGATATGGGAATTGAGGTTGTGGTGATTGGGCGGCCTAAACTCGATTATGGTTTAGCGTTTTCGTCTATAGAGGCTGTTCTCGAAGAGGTGGCCAAGCGTTATAGCTCATAGGAGGCGAGGTTATGAATTTTAACACAGATTTTCAGCCAGTGACGACACAGCCGCAAGAAATAGAAGAAAAAAGTTTCAAAATCATTACAGAAGAACTGGGCGCGCATCCGTTTACGGACGAGCAATTTCCAATAGTACAGCGTGTGATTCATGCTTCGGCAGATTTTGAACTTGGACGTAGTTTAGTTTTCCACCCCCATGCGGTACAAGCTGGCATTCGAGCGATTCGTGAGGGACGAGCTCTCGTTGCGGATGTGCAGATGGTCCAAGTTGGTATAAGTAAGCCGCGCATCGTCAAATACGGAGGAGATGTGCATGTCTATATTTCCGATCCGGACGTAGCCGCAAAAGCAAAGGAACTGAATACCACACGTGCCATCGTTTCCGTTCGCAAGGCGTGTGAAGCACATGATGGAGCCATCTTTGCGATTGGCAACGCTCCTACAGCGCTCCTTGAATTGATTCGGCTCGTCAAAGAAGGTTCAGCCAAGCCGAGTTTGATTGTTGGGGTTCCGGTAGGTTTTGTCTCAGCCGCTGAGTCCAAGGAGGAACTGATGAAACTGGATATTCCCTTCATCACAAACCGAGGACGTAAAGGTGGAAGTCCGGTTGCCGTAGCTGTGATCAACGCGCTGTCTATTCTTGCTGACGCACAGGGTCGGTGATGATGTTTGACTGAGATGTTAGATGTGCCGGAGGGGCCACTTCGACATGGATACACCACAGGCGCATGTGCAACCGCCTGTACAAAAGCTGCCTTGCTGGCTCTCATCCAACAGCAGCCAGTATCGGAATCCACCATTTGGATTCCGGCAGGTGAATGGGTGACGTTTCAAGTGCATGATGTCCATTTTTCGCCCAACGAAGCGCAAGCTGCAACCATTAAAGACGGTGGGGACGATCCCGATGCGACGCACGGTGCGACAATAGTGGCTACCGTTTCCTGGGCAGAGACTCAAGGTGTAGACATTGACGGAGGCGTTGGAGTGGGACGCGTTACAAAGCCGGGACTCCCAATTCCTGTCGGTATGGCGGCTATTAATCCAGTTCCACGGCAGATGATTCAGTCAACAGTGGAGTCGGTACTTTCCGAATATGGCATTGAACAAGGCGTTAAAGTGGTCATCTCTGTACCCAACGGTGAAGAGATTGCCAAAAAGACTTTAAATGCTCGCCTGGGCATTTTGGGTGGAATCTCTATTTTAGGAACGCGTGGTATTGTCGTTCCTTTTTCCACAGCTTCCTATCGGGCGAGTATTGCTTACGCGATGAATGTTGCCAAAGAACAAGGAATCTCTACAGTGGTACTGACGACTGGTGGTCGTAGCGAGAAATACGCCATGAAGATGTTTCCGGATTTGCCTATAGAAGCGTTTATAGAGATGGGTGATTTTGTCGGTTTTTCCGCTAAACATGCCAAGCGAGTAGGCATGAAAGAGATTCGCTTTGTGGGAATGATGGGTAAATTTTCTAAAGTGGCACAGGGTATCATGATGGTTCATGCCAAAAGCGCTCCCATCGATTTCTCGTTTCTAGCTGATTTAGCGAGGCGAGTGGGTGTGTCTGAGCAACAAGTCGAAAGCATCCTATCAGCCAATACAGCCAGTCAAGTAGGTGATTGGATGGTGGAGTGGGGATACCCTCAATTTTTTCAAGAAGTTGCAAATTCTTGTTGTCAGCAAGTGCTTCAGCATATTGGTGGTGGCATGCGTATTGCTACATATTTGACCACTTTGAACGGCGAATATCTAGGAGGAGCTGAAATTGAAGGATAAGCAAATTTTAATCGTAGGAATCGGGGATGATGGCAAAGCCGGATTATCCGTCCGTACTTTAGAACGGATCGCCGCTTCTGCCATCCTTTATGGCGGAGAACGGCAACTATCCTTCTTTCCGGATTTTCCGGGAGAAAAAAGAGTTATTCGTAGTCCTCTGCAGGATACGATTCAAGAAATCGAACAGTCGTCTACACAGCAATCCGTGACCGTGCTTGCGAGTGGTGATCCGTTATTTTACGGCATAGGAGCCACTTTAGCCCACAAATTAGGACGGGAACGCGTTGAAATCATCCCTCATTTAAGTTCTGTTCAGCTAGCTTTTTCCAGGGCGGGAGAGAGTTGGCATGCCGCAAAAGTAGTGAGTTTGCATGGCAAGTCGATACGCGGTCTAGCCCAAAAATTGCATGGCGTACCTGTAGCTGCTTTGCTGACAGACGATGTCCATACACCTTCAGTCATTGCTGAATATCTGAAGAAGTTTGAGATGAATGAATATGACGCATTCGTGGCAGAGCATTTGGGAAGCGAGCAAGAGAGGACAGGATGGTATTCTCTGGATGATTTAATCCAAACTGACTTTTCACCGCTCAACGTTGTGTTGCTGAAGCATCGTAAGAACGCGAAAGTTCCTGTATTTAAACTGGGTATGGATGACGAAAGTTTTGCACAGCGTAAACCGGATCGGGGTCTGATAACGAAACGGGAAATTCGTGTCTTGGCACTCTCGGAGCTTGCTTTACAACCGGGAGGAGTCCTTTGGGATATCGGCGCTTGCACTGGATCGGTATCGATTGAAGCCATTCTTTCGACACCTCATCTGCAAGTTTATGCAGTGGAAAAAAATGAAGGTGATTTGCAAAACCTTTTTGAGAACCAAGTGAAATTTCGCACCGATTTCGTCGCCATCCATGCCAAAGCCCCGGAAGGACTGGATGGATTTCCAGATCCAGATGCTGTGTTTCTTGGAGGAAGCGGCGGCGAGTTGATTGAGCTTCTGACTCTTTGCGCAGAGAGACTACGACCTGGTGGTCGCATTGTGGTCAATGCCATAACGATTGAAAATCTTTATCAGGCGCAGCAAACACTGCAAAAACTCGGATTTCAGGTTTCTATTACACTGGTTCAGACATCGCGCAGTAAGCCTATCTTAAATTTGACCCGCTTGGAAGGTATGAATCCGGTGTATTTGGTTACGGCATGGCGCGCAGAAACAGAGGAGGATGAAAACCATGTCCGTTAAACCGGGTACCTTGTATGGCGTAGGCGTCGGTCCGGGAGATCCAGAACTCATTACAGTTAAGGCGTATCGATTGATGCAAACGGCGCCTGTAATTGCTTATCCAAACAAAAGAATGGGTAGCAAGAGTTATGCGCTGGAAATTGTTGAAATGTATGTCGATCCGGCAGAAAAGACGATGCTGGGGCTTGTATTTCCTATGACCAAAGATCCGCAACTTTTGCAACAACACTGGACGGACACGGTAGCCAAAGTCTGGTCATATCTCAGCGAAGGACAAGATGTGGTCTTTGTCACAGAAGGAGACCCTAATCTATACAGCACCTTTATTCACATGAGTCGCCTCATGCAGAAAGAGTATCCAGAAGTCAATATTGTTTCAGTTCCCGGTATATCATCTGTCAATGCAGCTGCCAGTCAATTGGGGGTGCCGTTAGCAGACGGCGATGAAGTGGTAGCTATTGTTCCAGCCAACCACGATCAAGAGGCCATGCGCGAAGCTTTGAGAATGCACGATTGTGTAGTGTTCTTGAAAGTAGCTAAAGTTCTCGATGAAATGATAGAGATTTTGGAGGATATGCAACTTCTTGATAAAGCGATGGTATGCAGTAAAGTGACCTCTTCAGGAGAACGGATCTGGAAAAATGTACGAGAACTCCAAGGTTCTTCTTTGAATTATCTGACTCTTATGGTGGTGAGAAAATGACACTACAAGCCAAGGTATACATTGTGGGTGCAGGGCCTGGAGACGTCGAGTTAATTACCGTAAAAGGCATGCGAATTTTACAACAAGCTGACGTGGTGCTTTATACAGACAGTCTTGTACGGGATGAGCTTATCAAGTATGCCAAGCCAGAAGCTGATATATACAAAAGTGCGGGAATGTCTCTGGAAGAGATTGTGAATCTTATGGTAAAAGCAGTTCGGGAAGGGAAAAGTGTGGCACGTGTGCATACAGGAGATCCTTCTGTATTTGGCGCGATTTTAGAACAAATATCCTTGCTTCGTAAAGCAACCGTGGCTTACGAGATAGTTCCCGGAGTCAGTTCGGTCTTTGCGGCAGCTGCGGCCGTTGGCGCTGAATTAACTGTGCCTGATCTCACCCAAACGGTCATTCTGACTCGTATGGGCGGGCGCACACCTATGCCCGAAGGTGAACAACTGCGTGAATTGGCCAATCATCATTGCACAGTCGCACTCTACCTCAGTGCAACGCTGGCGAAGAAAGCGGTCGATGAATTTTTGCTGGCTGGATGGGAGCCTGATACGCCTGTCGCAGTGGTCCAAAAAGCTACTTGGCCAGATCAAAAAATCATTCGTACGACACTTTCTGGACTGGTTCGTGCAATGGGTGATGCGCACATTTCTAGTCATGCTATGATTCTTGCCGGTTGGGCGCTTGATCCAGATTTGCCGGACCAGGGTCAACACAAGTCAAAATTGTACGATCCGTCTTTCACTCACAGATACCGCAAAGGAGTGATAGCGGTTGACTAAGCTTTATGCGGTCGTGGCTATTACCAAGCACGGGACAGCCATTGCACGTCAACTTCAGGAGAAGATGGCTGATGTCGATGTGTATTATCCAGAGAAATTTGCCCGAGGCGATGAATCCTCACGAGATATTAAGGTATTTTCCGGTTCTGTCGTCCAGCATGTTCCTACATTATTTGCGAGTTACAGCGGATTGATTGGCATCTTCTCGCTAGGAGCTATGGTGCGATTGATTGCACCGCTTTTACGAGATAAAAAAACTGATCCAGCCGTAGTCGTGATTGACGATCGCGCTGAGCACGTGATCAGTGTTCTTTCTGGACACTTGGGAGGCGCAAACGATTTGACGCATCGTGTTGCCCATGCCTTGGGGGCTCGTCCTGTGATTACGACCGCTTCAGATGTTGGGCAGACCGTTGCCGTGGATTTACTCGGGCGTGCTTACGGTTGGAGTATCGAAAATTTTGAGAATGTGACACCCGTGAGTGCCGCGGTTGTCAATGAAGAGCGGATACTGATTGTCCAAGAAGCAGGGGAAACAGACTGGTGGCCTTATTCTCAACCTCTGCCAGGCTATATTTCCGTTTTGCATAGCATTGAGGATGCCAAACAACAGCCATTCGATGCGGCTCTGCTCATTACCCCAAGGCTTCTCAGCGCAGAAGAGGCGCAAACATTTTTACAAAGAGGTGTTCTCTATCGCCCTAAAGTTGTGGTTCTAGGCGTTGGCTGCAATCGTGGTACGGAAGCTGCTGAAATTGAACAAGTGATTGCCGAGACACTTCAGAAGGTCGGCCTTTCCATTTTGAGTGTGCGCAACTTAGCAACCATAGATCGGAAGGCAGATGAACCGGGATTACTCGAAGTCTGTCAGAGAAACAACTGGCCGCTTGTTACATACACAGCTGAAGAACTGAACCAAGTACCTATTCCAAACCCATCTGAAACGGTTTTTAAATATGTAGGAACGTATGGAGTATGTGAGCCAGCAGCACGACTTTCCTCAGGAGCAGAAGACTGGATAGTTGAGAAAGTGCGCAGCGGTAATGTAACCGTGTCTGTTTGTCTCGTTCCTCATCAAAAAGGGGGTTCGTTATGAGACAGCCACGTATAGTCATCGCTGGAACCCAGAGTGGAGCAGGAAAAACAACCGTAACTTTAGGTCTTATGGCGGCGCTGAGAAGACGTAAGTTGCAAGTTCAGGGTTTTAAAGTTGGACCTGACTATATTGATCCGAGCTATCATTCAGTGGTTACAGGTCGAGTCTCTCGCAATCTGGACACTTGGATGATGACACCAAGCATTGTACAGGAAGTGTTTGAACGTGGAAGTCGAGGATCGGATATATCCGTCATTGAAGGTGTTATGGGAATGTATGACGGAAAAGATCCGCTATCCAATCTTGGAAGCACCGCAGAAATGAGTTGCTTGTTAAAGGCGCCTGTTTTGCTGGTTTTAAATGTGTCCAGTATGGCTCGAAGCGCGGCGGCTATGGTTCTTGGTTTTCAAAAATTGGATCCCGATGTGCCACTCGCAGGAGTTATTGTCAACCAAGTTGGCAGTGTCGGACATTTCGAATTGGTCAAAGCAGCGATTGAACAAATGTGTGGTATTCCTGTTGTGGGTTATCTTGGTAGACATACCGTACTGCAAATTCCTGAACGTCATTTAGGTCTAATTCCAGCTCTAGAACGTGGTGAGATGTCTGGGTTGTTTGATGCGCTTGCAGATGCTATAGAAGCCACTGTTGATGTTGATAGTATCTTGAAAATAGCTCAAGAAGCAGAAGAGTTACCTTCTGTTCCACCTGTGTTGTTTGCGGGTAAAAAACGGGAACCGTTAGTCACCATTGCTATAGCCAAAGATAGCGCTTTTAATTTTTACTACCCAGAAAATCTGGAGTTACTCGAATGGTATGGTGCTCGTCTGGTTGAATTCAGTCCATTGCGTGGCGAAAAGGTTCCAGAGAACGCCGATGGTGTCTATATTGGTGGTGGTTTTCCAGAAGAATTTGCTGCTGAACTGAGTCGTCAGGAAGAAGTCCGTCAAAGCTTACAGCGTGCTCTCCAAAATGGGTTACCTGTTTTTGCAGAATGCGGGGGGTATATGTATCTCACGGGTTCTATTAAGGATAGACAAGGAGCTGTATACGACATGACGGGGGCCATACCCGCTAGTGTGGAAATGCAACCTAAACTGGCGGCTTTGGGTTACAGAGAGGTGACAGCTTTGCAAGATACACTCTTACTCTCTGCTGGTGAACATGCGCGTGGACATGAATTTCATTATTCAACGATAAAACTTGATATCAATGAACAGTGGTCCTTTGCCTACGAGTCGTCTGGAATGCGCGGAAAAAAGACGGAAGGATATGCGAAAGGCAATTTGCTTGCTGCATATACGCATTTACATTTTGCTTCTAATCCTCGCATGGTAGAGCGTTTCATTACCGCCTGCAGACGTTATCGAAAGTTAGGGTAGGGGGAGTGAAATTGGCTAAACATTTAATGGTTATGGGTACATCTTCTAATGTTGGGAAAAGTGTTCTATGTACGGCTCTCTGTCGAATTTTGACGCAAGAGGGTTTGCGCGTAGCTCCTTTTAAAGCACAAAACATGTCCCTTAATTCAGCAGTGACACCGACAGGGAGAGAAATTGGTCGAGCACAGGCTGTGCAGGCAGAAGCTTGCGGGATACCCGCAAATGAACATATGAATCCCGTATTGCTCAAGCCAACCCGAGGGCAAAAATCACAAATCGTATTGCAGGGCAGGGTTTATCAAACCCAGTCTGCGCGAGAGTATTTTCTTGAACGTACTCGTGAAATTTGGGACGCCGTTGTGGAGAGTTACCAGTATCTCGCTATGCGTCATGAATTGCTGGTGATTGAAGGGGCGGGTAGCCCTGTTGAAATGAATTTAAAGCCCAGAGATATTGCGAATATGCGAATGGCTGAACTGGCAGACGCAGCTGTACTGCTGGTAGCGGATATAGATAGAGGCGGGGTATTCGCCTCGCTTGTAGGGACGTTGCAACTGCTCAACGCCAGTGAACGGGCGAGAGTGAAAGGAATACTCATCAACAAGTTTCGCGGTGACAGAAGTTTATTTGAGGACGGAGTACGGATGTTGGAAGAATATACGGGCGTACCGGTATTGGGTGTGATTCCACATATTCCGGATTTGGGGATTGATGAAGAAGATTCCGTAGCGCTCGATGAATCTCGCTATCGACTGCAGCAGAGCACTCATCTAAGTCAAGATTCAATACACATAGCAGTGATTCAAGTTCCACATATATCCAATTTTACAGATTTCGATCCGCTTTTTCTTGATCCGACGGTGCACGTTTACTTTTGCCGAAAACCAGAAGAAGTTGGTAGTCCCCATGCGATTATCTTACCGGGAAGCAAGAATACTATCGATGACCTTCAATGGTTGCGTGAAACAGGATTTGCTAACGTGATCCGCCAAAAACGTGAAGAGGGTGTATTCTTCTTTGGCATATGTGGGGGATATCAAATGCTGGGAGAGGAAGTACGCGATCCTGGCGGACAAGAGTCGCAAGTTCCAGTTTGTTCTGGTTTCGGGTTTCTACCCATCATAACTACACTTCAGGATGTCAAAACAACCGTACTCGTTCATGGAGAACTGCAAAATATCTTTTCTACCATTTCTGTGCGTGGTTATGAAATACATATGGGAGAGAGTATCGGCACAAGTAAATATGTTCCATTTGCCGTGATTCAAGAAATCTCGGATGGTCATAACCGTAAGGATGGCGCCATGAATGAGGATGGAACAGTCATTGGAACCTATCTTCACGGTATTTTTCATAACGACTCTTTTCGTCAGAAGTGGTTGTCCATGCTTCGTCAACACTTTGGACTTACTCCATCGGAAGCGTCGAATTGGTCTATAGATCAGGTTCGCTCACAAGCCTTCGATCGATTAGCGGCAGTTGTGAGAGAGAATATGGATATGGAAAAGCTTTACGAGATCATTCAATGGGAAGAGGAGCAGCCCAATGAGTCATTCCTTTCTCAATAAAGCCCAACTTGGTGAATGGGCAGAACGAAGAGCACACGCCCGTTTGCGAGATTTAACCAAACCACTCGGCAGTTTAGGAGAATTAGAGCATCTGATTGCACGCTTAGCTCGTATCACAGGGCGAGTCATACCCAAACTGGAGCGTCCAGCGTTGTTGATGTTTGCGGCCGATCACGGTGTTACTAGAGAAGGTGTTTCTGCGTATGGGGATGAAGTTACTGAAGAAATGGTAGTCAATATCTGCATGGGAGGAGCTGTCAGCAGTGTATTGGCTCGCCAGCAGGAAATTCCCATTACGGTTGTGGATGTTGGAGTGCGCAGTCGAGTTCGTCACCCTGCAGCTCATGTTTGTAAAGTTGATTTAGGTACAAAAAATTTGGCCATTGAACCTGCTATGACTCGTCAGCAGGCAGAACAGGCAGTCGAGACTGGCAAACAATTTGCCAATCAGCTTATCCATGCAGGTCATGATGTGATTCTGGTTGGTGAGATGGGCATTGGCAATACAACTGCTTCGAGTGCCATGGCCGCTCAATTGCTCCAATGCTCGATTTCGGAGGTACTTGGTAGGGGAACGGGTCTGAATGATGATGCATTGGCCAAAAAATCTGAAGTACTCTCCAAAGCTGTAACCTTGCATTCCCCTTTCATTCAAAACGATTGGGATATATTAGTCAGATTGGGTGGATTTGAAATCGCAGCGATTGCAGGAGTCATTTGGGCTGCCTCTGAGAGAAACGTACCTGTCGTTCTGGATGGATTTATTACCTGTACAGCAGCGCTTTGGGCGGTTCAGGTAGAACCGAGATCGAGCGAATATTTGCTGGCCTCTCATGTTTCTGCCGAACCGGGACATCGTTTGGTTTTGCAAAAGTTAGGTTTGAGGCCACTTCTGGATATAGGCATGCGGTTAGGTGAAGGCTCTGGTGCCCTGTTGAGCTTTCCTATGATTCGTTTAGCTTGTCATATTATGGCGGAGACAGCCACATTTACGGATGCTCGAGTAAGTCATCCGCATCGTATTCAACAGGAAACATCAGAAATGGCAGCAAACGTAGAGCATGAAGCTGGTAAGATTGGATTCACGCCTATCCAGTTGGATTTTAACAAGGAAGAGCAGGCTGCTGTTTATAAAGCCATACTGGCACGTCGCGACATACGTGTTTTCTTGCCAGATCCTATACCGGATAGCGTACTGCAGAGAATTTTGCTGGCTGCTCATCATGGACCGTCCGTTGGTTATATGCAGCCTTGGAATTTTATTGTTATTCGTGACAAACGGATACTTCAGGAGTTGCAAAAGGTGGTTGAACGAGAGCGGGTTCGGGCGGCTGAAAACTATTTGGATTTAGAACAAGCGCACTATCTTCGTCTCAAAGTGGAAGGCTTGCTGCAAGCTCCTTTAACCATTTGCGTAACAAATGATCCAAATAAAAGTGACAAACCTGTTCTTGGGCGAAATACCATTCCTGAAACGGATTTAATGTCCACCGCCTGTGCTATTGAGAACATGTGGCTTGCTGCTCGAGCTGAAGGGGTTGCTATTGGATGGGTCAGTATGTATCAAAAGGCAGACGTAAGGGAAATTCTTGAAATTCCAGATACGGTCGATCCGGTAGCTTTACTTACGATGGGGTATACTCCGCATTTTCCAGAAATCCCTGTTCTTGAACGTGTAGGTTGGGGGAACCGATTGCCTCTAGAAGATATAGTCTTTGAAAATGTTTGGGGAAAGAGTCAGCGTTAATTTACGGGTGAAAATTTTCAGGATGTAAGATGCTGATTGGTGGAAAGATAAAGGGAGAGGAATGGGTCGTTTTGCGTGAAGAACAATTAGAAGTATGGGTACGGCCAACGACTAAAAGGTTGATACTGGCACAGGTGTTTGTCTGTTCAGGATGTTGCTGTGGACGAACGGATAAAGGCAAGCCGAGCATACCACTCGATTGGTTAAAGAAAACATGGAAAGAACGAAAATTGCTAAAAACGGTCCAATTGACAATTACAGGCTGTCTTGGGCCTTGCGATGTATTGAATGTAGTCAGTATTTGGACACCAGATAGACAGTTCTGGTTTGGGAATATTACGACAGACGATCCTTATGAAGAATTATTGGCTTGGGCAGAGATGACGAGAGAACTTGGACAACCAGCACCTATACCAGATGCATTGCTGATGTATCAATTTGAACGATTTTAGACACTAAGTACCGTATGGACACAGCTTTGCCAATATACCTTTCGGGGTATTGTTGACATAGCTGTTGCCACTTTATATACTATACCCTGTTGGGTATGAAGAATAGATAAAACTTCATGCTTATGACAAATACGTGCATCGAATAAGATGCCACGGAAACAATGAAGTATAAAGCGGAGGTGAGTTCCATGACCCAGCAAGTGCAGAACATACTTCCTCTTGATGTGCAACAGCGATTAAAAAATGGGGAAAAACTGCAGATTATTGATGTGCGGGAACCAAGTGAAGTTGCTACAGGAAAAATTCCAGGAGCGAAAAATATACCTTTGTCGCAATTGCCGCACAGGTTGAACGAGATCGACCAACGTAAAGAAGCCATTATGGTGTGCAGAAGCGGCGGCAGAAGTATGCAGGCTTGTCAATTTCTCATTGGCCAAGGCTATCAAGTAAAAAATATGATGGGCGGCATGCTTGGTTGGAATTGGGATGTTGAATAATTGAAATCTTTTTAGCGAGGAGAAATGCTAAATGGGAAAACGGGTTGCAATTATTGCTTCTAGTGGTGGTATTGAAACGGCTTATAAGGTATTGAATATTGCAATGGCAGCTACAGCAACAGATGCAGAAGTAACGATTTTCTTTACTTTTGATGGTCTGGGAATCATTCATAAGAATTCAGAACAGATGTTATCGTTTGCGCCAGGCAATGAACATTACGAAGAAGGATTTAAAACAGCTAATATTCCACCTGTCTCGCAAATGCTTGCGATGGCTCTGGAGAGTGGTATCAAATTGATAGCTTGTCAAATGACCATGGATGTAGCGGGATTGAAAAAAGAAGATTTCATTGATGGCGTTGAAGTTGGCGGAGCGGTAACTTTCTTGGATTTTGCTTATGACGCTGACGTTACCGTAACCTTTTAATTGAAAAAGATACAATTTGAGATAAAAAATGGTGGAGGGAAATAAATCCGTGAACTCATTTACCGTAGATAAGATTGTTGATTGCAAAGGTTTGTCTTGTCCAATGCCTATCGTTCGCACCAAAAAAGCTATTGAAGAGATTGAGGCTGGTCAAGTACTGGAAGTCATAGCTACCGATCCAGGATCCGTTGCAGATATGAAGAGTTGGTCAATTCGCACAGGTCATCAGTTTTTGGGAACCACGACTTCGGAAGATAAAGTTTTCAGACACTATATTCGCAAATCTGATCCAAACGAAGTAAAACCAGATACAAAGTTTCCTCATGTGATATCGAATGAGGAATTAAGCAAGCGGCTGGAGGCCAACCCCATTCTTTTGGATGTTCGTGAACCCATGGAATACGCCTTTGGTCATATTCCAGGTGCTCGTCTTGTTCCGCTTGGAAAATTGGAAGAGGAAATCCCTCAACTGAAATCATTTGCTGATCAGGAAGTGTTAGTGATTTGCCGTACAGGGCAACGCAGTGATATGGCTTGTCACATTTTAAGTGAACATGGCTTCCAGCATGTCTTTAACGTCAAACCGGGTATGTCAGAATGGCAAGGACCAATAGAAACAACGGAGGTGAAAGAATCATGAGTATCACACCCGAACTCAGCAGCATGACAGCAGCTGATGTTTTTGGGAAAATATTGTCAGCTGAGCCTTTGTTCATTCTGGACGTGCGTAATCCAGAAGCGTACTTGGATTGGAAAATAGAAGGAGATCAAGTGACTTCTATCAATGTTCCTTATTTTGATCTCATAGATGGAGTTGAACCTATTCTTCATCAACTACCTAAAAACCAGCCTATTTTAGTGGTATGCGCCAAAGAAGGTTCATCTGTCTATGTTGCGGAACAGTTAGTAGCTGCAGGTATATCACAGGTTTATTATCTACAGGGCGGCATGAAATCCTGGAGTGAATACCTGTATCCGGTCAAAATTGGTGATTTAAAATCCGGAGGTTCTATTTATCAATTTGTTCGTGTTGGTAAAGGGTGCTTGTCTTATGCCATTGTTTCCGATGGTGAGGCAGCTATTATAGATACAGCTCGAATGATAGAACCTTATCTGAACTTCGCCAAGGAACAAGGTGTGAAAATCAAATATACCATTGATACTCATTTGCATGCCGATCACGTTTCAGGCGGAAGAAGGCTTGCTGAACAAACGGGGGCAGCCTATTATCTGCCACCTAAAGACGCTATGGAGGCTACTTTCCATTTTCATCCGTTAGAAGAAGGAAATGATCTGCTGGTGGGAAGTACGGTTGTTAAA
This sequence comes from Alicyclobacillus sp. TC, assembly GCF_016804365.1. NCBI lineage: Bacteria > Bacillati > Bacillota > Bacilli > Caryophanales > Alicyclobacillaceae > Alicyclobacillus > Alicyclobacillus sp. TC. Next base: position 785,699 of record NZ_CP044434.1, read on the forward strand.
ATTCACCCGATTTATTCTCCTGGACATACGATTGGCAGTACTTCGCTGATTGTTGACGATGCTTATTTGCTCTCGGGGGATATTCTCTTTGTCCAATCCATTGGACGTCCCGACCTAGCGGGTAAGGCAGGAGATTGGGCAGGAGATTTACGCAATACTTTATACGATAAATATAAAAAGTTAAACCAACGCCTGATGGTATTACCAGCTCACTATGCTGACTCTAGCGAAATGGATCAAAAGGGACGAGTCGCTGCTCCCTTGCAAGAACTCTATCAAACCAATGCGGGATTGCAGATTGATGATGAAGCAGAGTTTCGCAAAGCGGTTACGGAAAATTTGCCTGCTCAACCAAATGCGTATCAAGAAATTCGCCTTACGAATATGGGAAAACTAACGCCTTCAGAGAGCGAGCAGAGTGAAATGGAAATTGGACCGAATCGCTGTGCAGTTCATGGTTGAGATAGCCTATACAGGGTAAATACCCTGTATAGGACTCTTTTGTGCGCCCGGCATGGGCGTTGTCTCTACGGTGAGAGTCCGGAATGGTGAAGGTAGCAGTAGCCATTAGCTTAAGCCAAGGGTGTCCACCGTGAGGTGGAATCTGAAGGAAGGCGGCGGCAAACCTCCGACCCGAGGTTCACGAACTCCAATCGAGGCTAGCGACAGTTGGGTGAGTCTGCAAAACAAGACAAAGCCCTTGCTACCGAAGGCTGTCGAGAGTAAATGGAGCGGGTAGATGGAGGGAAAGACAACGTTCTTACCCGGGGAGGTCTGTCCGGCACGCCAGCGATGCTGGTAAGCGTTTCTGAAAGGAAACGTTGAACGGACAGAAGTCAGCAGAGGTCATACTACCTGCAAGGGGACGCCCAAGCAGGGAAGGACTGAACATGATTGTGAGGGTTGTTCATGGCAAGTTCGAGAGAGAAGCAAAGACAGCCGAATATCCCACGAGGGAGCTATCCTCAGGAGGAAGTGGTGAATCCACGGGGACTGAGGAAGCGCCGAGTTTCTCTCCGGCACGACCCAATGAACCAGCCCGCGAGGAAAGTTGTATTGACCTGATGGAACAGGTAGTAGAGCGGGAAAACCTACTCTCAGCGCTACGCCGTGTGGAGAAGAATAAGGGAGCTGCCGGTGTCGATGGAATGGAGATAAAATCCCTTCGTCCATTCCTGATGGAAAACTGGGGGCGTATCCGAAGCGAACTCCTTCATGGAACCTACCAACCATTGCCCGTACGTCGAGTCGAAATCCCGAAGCCAGACGGTGGCGGCAAAAGGATGTTGGGAATACCAGCGGTGCTAGATCGCCTGATCCAACAGGCACTTCTGCAAGTATTGACGCCCATCTTTGACCCAGAATTCTCATGGTACAGTTATGGTTTCCGCCAGGGGCGCAATGCCCACCAAGCGGTCAATCAGGCACAGATGTACATTGCCCAAGGCTACCGCTATGTTGTGGACATGGACTTAGCTCAGTTCTTTGACCGGGTGAACCACGACATGCTTATGGCACGAGTGGCTCGCAAGGCAAGAGACAAGCGAGTTCTGAAACTGATTCGTGGATACCTAAACGCAGGTGTCATGGAACACGGCGTATGTGTCACTACCGAAGAGGGCGTTCCACAAGGCGGTCCACTCAGTCCATTACTCGCCAACATTATGTTGGATGACGTGGACAAAGAACTGACGCGACGCGGACACCGCTTCGTCAGATATGCCGATGACTGCAACGTGTACGTGAAGAGTCGCCATGCAGGAGAAAGGGTCATGGAAAGTGTGCGCAGATTTGTGGAAGAGCGACTCAAGCTTAAAGTCAATGTGGATAAGAGTGCAGTAGACCGACCGTGGAAACGCAAGTTTCTTGGGTTCTCATTCACACCTAACAAAGTGCCGCGAATTCGAATAGCACCAAAGTCACTGAAGCGATTCAAGGACAAGGTCAGACAACTTACCTCGCGAAGTCGGGGACAGTGCATGGAACAAAGACTCGATTGGCTCAACGCATATCTAAGAGGGTGGGCAGGCTACTACCGCCACGCTCAGACCCGTAGTGTGTTCGAGGACTTAGACAAGTGGATACGTCACCGATTGAGAATGTGCTTCCTTAAGCAATGGAAGAAACCTAAGACAAAGCGACGAAACCTCGTCGTCCTTGGGATTCCCGAGGAATGGGCAGTCCTGATAAGCGGTTCACGCAAGGGCTACTGGAGACTCTCAAATACCCCACAAATGAATAAAGCCCTCGGTCTTGCCTATTGGCGTGACCGAGGACTGGTTAGCTTAGTTGAGCGATACGATGTGATTCGTTCCACAACATGAACCGCCGTATACCGAACGGTACGTACGGTGGTGTGAGAGGACGGGGGTTAGTCACCCCCTCCTACTCGATTTGTTGCGATTCCTTATATACTCATACAACTATACGTACGGAGTGGTTGAGAAGGGAGATTATTCATGATTGCTATTCATTTGACCACTGCCCAGACCATCCTTTCCATTATTTCAGGTGGGTTAGTTGGCTTTACGCTTGGATTAATTGGCGGCGGAGGTTCTATTTTAGCCGTTCCGTTGCTGTTGTATGTTGTGGGCATTCATGATGCTCATGTTGTCATTGGTACAACCGCATTAGCTGTTGCAGTCAATGCTTTTGTCAATCTTATTCCTCACTGGCGCGCTGGACATGTTCGTTGGAAAGCAGCAATTTTGTTTGCCATTCCGGGAGCGGTTGGGGCTGTTTTGGGTTCTTTCATTGGAAAAATGGTAGACGGTAAGGCTTTACTGTTTCTGTTTGCTATACTCATGCTAGTGATTGCCATTCAAATGTTGCGAAAGAAACAGGTGGACCAACAAGATACTGCAAGGCAACAGATCAAAATAGGTCCTGTACTGGGTACAGGAGCAGCTACAGGGATGATTTCTGGATTTTTTGGTATTGGCGGAGGATTTCTTATTGTACCTGGTTTGATATTGGCAACAGGAATGACCATGATAGATGCCATTGGAAGCTCTTTGTTTTCTGTAGGTACATTTGGGCTTACAACAGCAATTTCTTACGCACTCTCAGGTTTGGTGGACTGGTGGGTTTTTCTGCTTTATGTGATTGGCGGTATCTTGGGCGGTATAGGAGGAGCCCTGCTATCGAATCGATTGGGTAAAAACAAAAGAACATTACAAATCGTTTTTTCCATGATCATTATCATCGTGGCCATTTACATGCTTTACGACAATCTGTCGACTCTACATTGGTAGGTGAAAACGAATACAATGGAAAATATCATTTGGATTATTTTATTGATAGTCGTTTTATTTATGGTAATAAGGAGGGTATTGCCGACTAAGGGCATATCCTCCATTCAGGCAGAAGAATTGCAAAATTATTTGCAACGGAAAAATACAGACAGGCCAGAGTTTATTGATGTAAGAGAACCGCATGAATTCAGCTCTGGACATATCCCTGGGTTTCGCAATATCCCTTTAAGTAAGCTTGGAAGTTCAACAGATCAGTTGCCGAAAGATAAAGAAATTGTAGTGATGTGCAGAAGTGGTATGCGAAGTATGCAAGCTGCGCGAATTTTAAAAAAGAAAGGATTTTCCAAAGTCATCAATGTCTCGGGAGGCATTATGGCCTGGAGAGGAAAAACGACGAAATAAGCGTTTTACTACATGAAAATAGAGAAAATGATATGTTGGTTACAGGTTCGATATAGAGTATAAGAAAAACTGCAAAGGGGGATGACAAGAATGAATTATAACGATCAAATGAAAAATCGGCTGAAAAGAATAGAAGGCCAAGTACGAGGTGTACTTGGAATGATGGAACAGGATAAAAGCTGTAAAGAAGTAGTGACCCAATTAACGGCAATTCGCTCTGCGGTCGATCGCGTTATCATGTATGTAGTTGGGCAGAATATGGAAGATTGTATCCGAGAAGAAGTTTCAGGCGGAAAGTCTGCAGATAAAGTGGTCAAGGAAGCTATAGAATTATTGATGAAATCCAGATAGAGGTGTTACCTGATATGGATTTTTATTATTCAGTTGTGACAGAGAAAACGGTTGACGAAGCAGTCCGTGCTTTGGAAGAAAGTTTGCAAGCTCATCAATTCGGTGTTCTCTGGAAGCTCGATCTTTCATCCAAGTTGCAGGAAAAAGGTGTTGATTTTAGAATACCTTACCGTATACTTGAAGTCTGTAATCCTCATGAAGCCAAAAAAGTATTAACACAGAATTTGCTTGTTGGTTATTTCTTGCCGTGCAAAATAGTAGTCTATGAGCAGAATGGGAAGACACATATTGGTTTGCCGAAACCAAGTCAATTAATGGACATCATTGGAGATTCCACATTGTCAAGTATTGCTCAAGATGTTGAAACAAGTTTGGTTCAGGCGATAGATGCAGCCAAATAAATATTTTTAAGAAAGGTTGAGTTGGGTATGGGGCATCGTTTTAATCCAGCGCATGTGGACAGGCTTTTGAGTGAAGAGCGGCGAACGATTCTACCTCCTGAACCCATACTGTCTCAACTCGACATCCAATCTATGCATACGGTGGCTGACGTTGGTTGTGGTCCTGGCTATTTTACTCTACCAGCCGCGCAAATGACTCAGTCCAGTGTTTATGGAGTAGATGTTTCTTCAGAGATGCTCGCCTATTTGACGGATCGAGCTAAAGAAGAAAACATGCCAAATATCATTCCTATTCAGAGTTCAGCGGAACAGATTGACTTACCTAATGAGAGTATTGACCGATTACTATGTTCTTTTGTTTTACATGAAGTCGATAATTTACAGAAAGTGCTTTCTGAGTTTCAGAGAATTATTAAAACCGATGGAAAAATGCTGTTTCTGGAATGGGAAAAAAAGATGACTGGCTTTGGTCCACCTGTAGATGAACGTTTAGATGCGGAGACTTTGGAGGCTCATATAAAAGAGATGGGTTGGCGCAGTCAGCGTTTTCAGCCCAATACCAATCATTATGGACTACTGATTGAACGCGTATAAATTAAGGAATTTGTTAGTCAGTAAATGGAACAAGAGGGGAATGACGTGTATGTTAAAAGAAGTTGAAGATCAATATCAAGTACTGACCATGGTTCATCAAAGTATCGATCAAATGTTGGAAGGTCTTCATCAGGACGACTGGCAGAAATGTCCCAAGGCAGGCTTTAATTCGATTGTTTCTATTCTCGATCACGTCATTCTTGTAGAAAAAAAATTCTTTTCTGCTGTTTCAGGGAATCCCATGGATATGGATACTCAGTTACCCTTTAAAGTCGATCATTGGGATGTTTCTGCTGTACAACAGGCGTGGTCGGAAATACTTCCCTACGCTCAATCGGTTTTAGAGCCTTTGAACGCGTCAGATCTTGAAAAACCAGGATTAAACTTACGAGTGGGTCAATTGAATCGCAGACAACTGATTACTTATGCTATTGGACATACCACCCATCATCGTGGACAAATTCCGTTGCTTCTCAAGTTGCTTAAAGGATAAGCGTTAGCAGTAGGAAATATCTGAACGATGGCGTGCTGATGAATCGCAGTGCGCCATTCGTTTAGTTATCCATAGAAATAAACCCCTATTCTACATAGATTTCATTTTGCAGAAGCATAGCCCAGTTTCTGAGATATCTTTTCAGATGCCGCTTGAACAGCCTTTATACATTCCTCTAAGTGCGTGTCAACCATGGTCATGGTAGGTCCGTTGATGCCCACAGCTGCTACAAATTTTCCTTGCCCATTCAATACGGGTGCAGCAATTCCGGTCACACCATAAATCGCCTCGTCACGTTCAATATAAATTCGTTGCGAACGAATGGCGCGAATTCGTTCTTGAATGATCGATACATCTGTAACTGTAGCAGGAGTGAAAGCGGGAATGGGTTTGCTGAGAATCGTTTTTTGCGAGCTTTCGTCCAGGTAGGCAAGTGATACAAGACCGAATGCTCCATAAACTAGAGGTCGTTGAGGTCCTTCAAACAAGGATACTTTCAGTCCCTCGCGCACTTCTTTTTGATAAACGTAGACAAGATGATCGTCCTCGACAATCGAAAGAAAGACAGTTTGATTTACCTGCTCGTGTAAGGCTTCCAAAATGGGTTCCGCTTCTTTTCGAATATCCAGATTAGCCGTTACAATGTCTGCGTATTCCAAAAATTTAAGGCCAAGTTTATAAGTCAACGTCTGTGGATTAAACGTAACCCATCTTCGGCGTTCGAGAGTATATAAAACACGGTAAACAGTAGCTTTAGGAAGCTTGACTCGGTGCGTAATCATTTCAATGGTCAATTCAGAATCTTGATGGCGAAAAGCATTGACTACATCAATAGCTCGGTCAATAGCACGTATGGAATCCATTTTTACGTCACGCAAGTGAATTTCCTCCTATACTAAAGGTTACTTTTCAATTGAGTAAAATGACAAGCAGAAATGATTGACATTTCTGCTTGATCGCGTTACGCTTTTTTCTGAACAAAATGAATTATATAACTCATCAGATGAATTGACAATCTCTCTATGAAGTGTCTTTTTCTCGCTTATTCCATTCTCTCCAAAGGAGATGGTAGCTTTGGAAAAAGTGCTGGATGATACGTTGTTTAAGCGAGCTATGGGTTCCTTTGTCACTGGGGTTACCGTTTTGACCACTGAAGTACAGGGTAAAGTTCATGCAATGACTGCCAACGCGTTCAGTTCACTTTCTCTTCATCCTCCATTACTGCTGGTCTGTATTCATGAGAACGCTAAAATGTCTGAATTGCTGGCTCATGGACATCCATTCTGTGTAAACTTACTCTCACAATCGCAACGCGAATTGTCCGGTTACTTTGCCGGATTTAGCACAACGGCCACATTTCCCGCCTTTTCTTTTCTGCCTTTTGCACATACGCAAAGACTTGATGGCGCTATCTGTTCTGTCGCTTGTCAGGTTGAAGAGCGAGTTCACAGCGGAGATCATGTCATTGTGATCGGACGCGTACAAGAAGTCGTTTTTCCGGATGAGATGACACAACCCCTGGTCTACTTTCAAGGTCAATATTATGACCTGCAGAAACTAGAAAATTAATCAATTCAACGAGCAAGATTTGTAAGCGTTTACTTCCAACTCTGCCAACTATCATAAATTCTTTATAAAAAGTGAGGGATACGATGAAACATGCTCGATTTTTTTGGCAAGGTGGCATCCATGAAGGGACGGTCGACGCGGGAGGTCGTCTGCGCGATGAAGCAGGGCGAGAAGTTTCTACCACAGATATTGCCTGGTTACCGCCACTTGTACCACACACTGTTTATGGATTGGCTTTGAATTATTCCGATCACGCTAAAGAACTTCAACTGGAAGTTCCCAAAGATCCTGTTCTCTTTATCAAGGCGCCCAATACGTTCATTGGCCACGGTGCTCCTGTCGTATATCCCAGTGGTGTGGCATACATGCACTATGAAGTGGAGTTGGCTGTTGTCATTGGAAAAACTGGTCGGAACATTAAAAGAGAGCACGCGATGGAGTATGTTTCCGGGTTCACCATAGCCAATGATGTGACAGTCCGGGATTTTGTGGGAAATTTATACCGCCCTCCTATCAAAGCGAAAGGTTTTGACACGTTTGGTCCTATGGGACCCTGGCTGATTGATAAAGAGGACATTGACGACCCGCACCAATTGACGCTTCGCACCTATGTCAACGATGAACTCCGTCAGGAAGGAAACAGCAGGGATTTGATTTTCACTATCGACTACTTGATTGAGTATATCAGCTCATTTACTACACTTTATCCAAATGACATGATTTGGACGGGCACGCCGAAAGGAGTTTCCCATGTTTATCCGGGTGATGTGATGCGTCTTGAAATTGAAGGAATTGGAGTTTTGGAAAACAGGGTGGTGGCTGAACAGTGACAACACAAACACATAACTATCAAATATCCGGCAATCGTCAGGTGGAAATTCAACCGGCACGTCATTTTATCCAGGGCGCATATTGTGATGGCGTACAGGGGAAATGGTTTGAAACCATCAATCCCACCAATGGCGAAGTGATAACCCAAGTGGCAGAAGGGTTTGAAGAAGATATACATCGTGCTGTATGTGCTGCGCATCAAGCTTTTCATGAGGGACCCTGGCGGCGAATGTCAGCTAAAGAACGCAGTCGAATCATGGTGAACATAGCCGAAGGATTAGAAAAGAACGGAGAAGAACTTGCCTATCTCGAAACATTAGACACTGGACTACCCATTGCGCAAGCACGAGGTCAGGCGGCACGAGCAGCGGACAACTTTCGCTTTTTTGCCAAGAAGGCGGAAGAAATGACAGGTGAGACCTATCCAGTAGATGAGTCGTTTCTCAATTATACCGTGCGTAGACCCGTAGGCGTGGCCGGTTTAATTACGCCTTGGAACACGCCTTTGATGCTATCCACTTGGAAAATAGCCCCTTGTTTGGCTACCGGAAATACAGCCGTACTCAAACCAGCAGAATGGTCGCCGTTAACAGCTACAAAATTAGCTCAAATTATTCATGATGCTGGCATACCGGAGGGTGTCTTCAATGTAGTCCACGGTTTTGGAGAAACTGCTGGTGCCGCTCTTGTAGCCCATCCGCTCGTCAATCTCATTTCATTTACGGGTGAAACCACAACAGGCAAAGAAATCATGCGTAACGGTTCGAGCACTTTAAAACGATTTTCTATGGAACTAGGTGGGAAATCGCCAGTTGTTGTATTTGCTGACGCCGATTTAGAACGTGCCTTGGACGCTGTTGTCTTTGGATTGTATTCCTTGAATGGAGAACGTTGTACAGCAGGATCGCGCTTGTTGATTGAGCGCAGCATCAAGGATGAATTTGAAGAGCGTCTAAAGGAGCGAGTCGCTCGTATTCGTTTGGGCGATCCGTTTGATCCGAAAACTGAGGTAGGGCCATTGATTCATCGTAATCATTATCAACGTGTTCAGGAATATATCCGTGTGGGTTTAAACGAAGGTGCGACTCTTGCTGTTGGTGGTTTTTCGCCAGATGATCAAGTTGGCAATTTTGTGCGTCCAACGCTTTTTACGAATGTGCGCAATGATATGCGTATCGCTCAAGAGGAGATTTTTGGTCCAGTACTTGTCAGCATCCCTTTTGATTCTGAAGAGGAGGCTGTTCATTTAGCCAATGATGTTGCTTATGGTCTTGCCGCTTACGTATGGACCAACAATTTAACAAAAGCGCATCGTGTTGCTGGACAAATTGAATCTGGAATGGTGTGGATCAACTCGCAAAATGTTCGAGACTTGCGGACGCCTTTTGGTGGTTCCAAAAATAGCGGTATAGGTCGTGAAGGAGGACACTACAGTTTCGAGTTCTACACAGAATTGAAAACCATTCATGTGTCCATGAGTCATCACCCTATTCCTAAATTCGGAAAAGTTGAATGAGTCTATAGAACGGGAGGAGGAATTGAGGATGGGAGCAAGACGTGGGCAAGACTATTTGCAGCGGCTGAACGCAGAATCTCGGGATGTATGGATTGATGGACAACGTGTTCAGGGTTCTGTGACGGAACATCCTGCTTTTACAAACGTAACCGAGAGCATGGCCAAATTGTACGATTTACAATTTAACCCTAATCTGAGGGACATGATGACCTATGAAGAGGAAGGAGAACGTTACGGGACGTCATTTATGGTTCCAAAGACGAGTGCTGATTTAGAAAAACGTCGACAAATGCATAAAATTTGGGCCGATGCTACTTGCGGAATGATGGGACGGTCCCCTGATTATCTAAACAGCGCTTTGATGGCTATGAGTCAGGCAGGAGATTATTTTGCACAAAATAATCCAATGTTTGCTGAAAACATTCGTGCCTACTATCGCTATGTTCGTCAGCACGATTTAAGTCTGACCCACACACTCATCAATCCGCAGGTTAATCGTGCGCTCAGTGTCAGTCAGCAATCTGATCCAGACGTTGCGGCGCATGTGGTCGATAAGAATAAAGATGGTGTGGTCATTCGTGGCGCACGATTGCTCGCCACACAAGGTCCCATAACGGACGAAATCATGGTTTTTCCGTCCACCCTTCTTAAAGGAACAGAAGAAGATAATCCTTACTCGTTTGCTTTTGCCATTCCCAATTCAACTCCAGGTCTGCGTTATCTTTGTCGAGAAACTTTCGATTACGGCAAATCTCATTTTGACCATCCACTTGGCTCTCGTTTTGAAGAAATGGATGCCGTAGTCGTTTTTGATGATGTCCTAGTTCCCTGGAATCGAGTATTTTTGCTGGAGGATGCAAAACTTTGCAACGATTTGCACCAGATGACTGGGGCCACCATTCATATGACCTACCAAGTTTTGCAAAAAAATATTGCGAAAGCTGAGTTTGTGCTCGGAGTGGCAGAAAATATTGTCGATGCTATAGGTATCGGTCAGTTCCAACATGTGCAGGAAAAGGTCAGCGAGATCATGCTCGCCGTAGAGACAATGAAAGCGTTTGTACGATCTTCAGAAGCTGATGCTTCCCTGAATCGTTGGGGAGTCATGACGCCTAAATGGGAGCCTTTGAATGCGGCTCGACAAATTTTCCCCAAACTTTATCCGCGACTGGTAGAAATTTTACAGTTACTGGGAGCGAGTGGATTAATGGCTATTCCTTCAGAAACCGATATGACCAGCGATGTGCAAGCGGATATCCATAAGTATCTAGTTTCTCGCAATCGCAATGCGGAAGATAGATTGCGATTGTTCAGGCTCGCTTGGGATGTTTCGCTCAGTGCGTTTGGCTCTCGCCAAGTTCTCTATGAACGCTATTTCTTTGGTGATCCGGTTCGCATGGCAGGAGCCTATTACCATTCGTACAATAAAGCGCCAATGGTGGAGCGCGTTCAACGTTTTTTGCATCAAGATGATCCTGTGCAGGTTGAGGTAGCGTCTACCCAGGCATGAGGAGGAATCATATGTCGCACCATCCATTTCAAATTTTACGGGCGGCGCATGCAGAACTGAGAGTTTCCGATTTGTCAAAATCACGTGCGTTTTATGTGGATGCGCTCGGGTTTGTGGTCAGTGATGAAACGTCAACTGAGATTTATTTGCGTGGTGTTGAGGAACGAAATCATCACAGTTTGATTCTCAAAAAGAGCGATACACCAGCTGTGGGACATCTCGGATTTCGTGTAGCATCCAATGAAGATGTGGAAGCACTCTATCAATTCTATTTACAACAGGGCTGCTATGTCCGGCTTCGTGAGCCCAATGAAGAAAAAGGACAGGGTTTGGCTGTTCTGGTTCAAGATCCCTTTGGCTTTCCCGTTGAATTTTTTTCAGATATGACGGCTTTGGAACCTTATCATCAAAAGTATCATTTGCATCGCGGCGGAGCAGTACGAAGAATGGATCATTTTAATCTTTTTGTGCCCAATTTCTCGGCAGCTTTCGAATTTTGGCAGAAAGAACTTGGTTTTAAGCTCACAGAGTATGTGGAAACAGACGAAGAACCACAGGAAAAGACAGCAGCTTGGCTCTGCCGCAAACCCAGTGTCCATGATATCGCTCTCATGAAAGGCGCAGGTCCACGCGTGCATCATATTGGATTTTGGATGGACGATATGATGAGTATTATTCGCGTGTGCGACATTCTGGGCGGTGCAGCTATGCATGAACATATAGAGCGTGGTCCTGGGCGGCACGGCATCTCCAATGCGTTTTTTTTGTATTTGCGCGATCCCGATGGACATCGTATCGAACTTTATACGAGTGATTATTTAACCATCGATCCGGATTTGCAACCGATTCGATGGAGTGCTCAGGATCCGCGGCGGCAAACACTTTGGGGGCACAGTACGCCAGAAAGCTGGTGGAAAGAGGCTTCTCTGGTGCTAGATGTTCAAACTTCTCAGAGGGTTGCAGTGAGCGATTATCCGCCCAATGGAGTGGCAGCCCAATATATCAAATGAATATAGAAAATTAGGAGGAATATGGAAAATGGCAGAATTGGTTGGTTCTATTGCGCCTATGGTCACGCCATTTTTAGAAGATGGTTCATTTGATGAAACAACATTTCGCGAATTAATAGAATGGCATATTGACAGCGGAACACACGGTATCTCTTGTACCGGTACAACGGGTGAGCCGAGTTCGTTGAGTATTGCAGAAAGAAAACATATTATGGAAGTTACTGTTGATCAGGTGCGAGGACGTGTGCCCACTGTATTAGGGACCGGATCGACCCATTTTGAAGAAACCCTGGAACTTACTTTGCATGCCCAAAAAATTGGCGCAGATGCAGCTTTGGTTATTGTACCGTATTATTCTAAACCTTCTCAGGAAGGTCTCTATCAACATTTTTGCAGTGTGGCTGATGCAGTCGATATTCCTATTGTCATATACAATATTCCTGGTCGGACAGGGGTGAATATGGAACCCACAACGATGGCCAGATTGCGAAAAAATTGTCCTAACATTATAGGTGTAAAAGAGTCAAACAAAAATTTTGAACAGATTAGCCATGTCCTGCACGCCTGCGGAAGAGATTTCAATGTCTATTCGGGCATAGAAGAATTGTGTTATCCTATGCTCGCGCTTGGTGGAAAAGGGCATATCAGTGCTACAGCAAACTTAATGCCCCGTGAAGTATCAGAACTTTATAATCTATGTGCGGCAGGGAAGTGGGATGCTGCGAGAGATTTGCATTTTCAACTTTTAGAAATCAATCAGGCGCTTTTTTGGGAAACCAATCCTGGTCCACTGAAAGCTTGCATGGCGATGATGGGGAAAATTCGTCCGGTGATTCGAAAACCTTTAGTATTACCAGATGATGAAATGCAGGATAAACTTCGTAATGTACTCCAAAAATACAGTTTGATTTGAAATTCAAATATAGAATTATGCACCTGTAGCTGTAGATGTTATATGTTTTCAGAGATTAGAAATTCATGTGAAAAATATGGGGGATGAACGGTAGTAAATGGCTGTATTTCTCCGGGTTGAATATCCGTGTCTATAGGCACGGATATTTCTACGTTTGAATCATCTGGATAAACTGACCTATCCATGAGTTTTATGGTTACTCGACACTCTCCCTCATACCAGAATCGACGTTGAATCCTACCTTGCAGAACAGGACCTAAGTGTGGATGATTGCCAAGTAATACGCGATTGGGATGAAGAGCAAATTTTTGTCCACGAATGTCTTCCAGTAAGTGAGTGTAGCCAAGTAGCTTTGCGGTTTGCCAGGAATGAGGATGTAACATCAATTCTTCAGGTGTTCCTTCTTGCAACAGCTTACCGTTATGGAGAATACCTAATCGGTCAGACATGCGTTGAGCTTCTGACAATTGATGCGTGACCATGATGATGGTAGTACCCAGTTCTTTTTGTAAATCCATAACAGCACCTTGGAGAGTACGGCGAAGTGGTCCATCCAATGCAGAAAAGGCTTCATCCAGAAGCAACATTCTTGGCCTTTTGGCAAACGCGCGTACGAGTACGGCCCGCTGAACCAAGCCTCCTGATAATTGTTTGGGTTTGGCATCCAAATAAGGTGCCAACCCGAATTCTTCTATCCATTTCTCTAACTCGTCTTGGTGATGTCGATTCACAGCATAATAGATATTTTGTTTAACGGTTAAATGAGGAAAAAGTAAAGAACCTTGTTCTATAAGAATAATGTTGCGTTGCCAAGAAGGGACATTGATGGTTTTTTTTCCACCTACCTGAAGCAGAACCTGGCCATCGACAGAAAAATATGCTTGTTGCATTCTGTTCTCAAAACCGGCCATGACATGTAATGTACTTGATTTTCCCGCAGCAGACGGGCCAAAGAGACTATAGACTGTTCCTGATTCAATTTGTAAACGAATATCTAGTGTGAATGTATGGCGTGGAAGTTTGCAACTCAATTCAATCATGGTGTACTCTCCTCCACAACACGGTAGCCAAAGGTAATGGGAGGGCTACCAGAATTAAAAGCAGCGCTAATGGTAAAGCGCTGGGCAGGCCCTGTTCTTCCAGCGCAATCCATATACTGACGGGGAGTGTGTTGGGATAATAAGCAACTACAATGACGGCTCCAAACGCGCCAATGGCGCGAGCAAAGGCCATAGCAAAACCAATCAAAAGTCCAGGACGAGCAAGTGGGAAAATCACTCGTCGCAAGGTTTGCCATGGTGAAACACCCAAAGACAGAGAGATACGTTCAAATTTAATATCGATTTGACTGAAAGCAGCTTGAGCGGCAAACACATAATATGGCACAGATTCATATAACTGCGCTAGAACAACGGCTAGAATCGTATTGGTTGCGCTGAGTCCAAAGTGTGTCAAGAGATGACCCATAATTCCGTATGGTCCATAAAAATAGACGAGTAATAGACCTATTACGAGCGGGGGCATCAACAGCGGAATCAATAATAAAATCTCTATAGCCTTCCATAGGATCCCTGACCGCGTGCAAGATACCAGCCAAGAGGAGTACCAAATAAAAGAGTGACGCATAAGCTGATAGCGGTGCTCCACAATGAATAAAAAAGCGGCGTGCCACCACTCTCTATCCAGACAGACCAAATATTACGCCAAGATAGATGAAGTAGCAGCGATACAAAAGGCAGGATAAGAAATGCTGTGCATAACCATCCAGCAAGAATTGCAACAGATGGAGCCAAACGCAATTTCTTCATCATTCACGAACCTATCCTTGGATTTCGCTATATATAGACGCAGGAATATCTTGCTTGTTCCCCCAAATTTGAAATGGGGTGATCGAGTAACCGTTTTTCTTGTAAATTTTTATTCCTTGTTTAGATAAAAGAAAGGAGATAAATTTTTCTCCCGCTTTCTGATCTGGGTTGCCTGGTACAGTAGTGATGTAGATTTCAATCGGTTTTCCCTGAATGGTTTTGCCGTTTATATTCATGTGAACGCTGGCATAGACAGTCTTGTCAGACGGATCGCCCATATTGATGGTAGCTGGCAAGCGGATGAACGGTAAGTGATGCTGTATGGCTTCAGGTAAATAAGCGCTGGTTGCGTCCAATTGTCCAGCTTGCAAACGAGATAGAATGGCTTCTTCGGCAAATAATTGCCTGGGATTGGTATATGATCCAATAATTTTTTGCACCGTTCCAGAAGGCAGATGAAATTCTTTCTCCGCCAATTTAAGCATGAGAATAAACGCTTGCCCTTGTGGATCGGTTGCAGGATTCGTCCGTCCGAGATGAAATCCCGGTTGCTCCATTAGGGTAAAAAGATTACGCAGTGGCTTTTGGCCATCGGCAATCTCTTGCAATTTTGAGGCGAAGGGACTATTCGGTGAATAGGCAATAACGAGCGGAGAGCTTGCAAATCCAATGGCCCATTTAGGCGTCTTTGCTCCCATTTGCTCGAGAGGAGCAGTTCCTATACTTTCAAAAACATTCGGTGAGATTTCGTTGTTTGCAATGAGGTGCGCTACGCCAAGTGCTCCTCCTCCACGTCCTTCGTAAGGAATACCCGTAACTTTTGTGAAAGCAGGTCCAATGAATTGGTCATTCACGAGTTGCAGTGAACCAGCATAAGCCACATTGGCTGTCCCTGAGGTTGGATTCGCGACTGTAGAACGGTTTGTTTGAGAAGAAAGCGAATGTGTTCCGCAGCCCGTCACGAATGTTAGGATAGTCAACGTACTCAGAATGGCCCAGTATCTCGATTTCGTTTTCACAGATTCACCTCATCATGAATATGAGCTTCCTTCCTAATTGTCCATAAAAACTCTTCTTTTGCAACGAGGCTAAGATGTATGGTTGTGCTGGTGAGGTCTGATTTTTTCATCATGACAACGGGATCGACATATGATCGTGCGCTATTAGAGTATTGGGGAATATAGCAGCCGCCTCTTGCCAATAGTCATGTAATTCTTTTTCATTGTAGCGGGCACTCAGATGGGTAAGAATTAAACATTGGCTACCAGCTTTTTTAGCAATCATGGCGGCTTCCACATTCGTGGAATGGCCATGGTTTAGAGCAAGATGAGCATCTGAATGTCGATAGGTTCCTTCATGAACAAGCCAATCGCTTTGGTGAGCCAAATCAATAGAAACTTCTGTAGGTCTGGTGTCTCCTAATAGAGTAATGATGCGTCCAGGTCTGGGTGGGTCAAGGTAATCTTTGCTACGCAGAATGGTGCCGTCTGGGAGTCTGACGTCTAACCCTTTTTTCAAATCTCCATACAGGGGTCCAGGCGAGATACCGAGCAGTTGAAGTTGTTCTGCTCGCAATCTCCCTGGTTTTTCTTTTTCTTCTATTCGAAATCCGTAGGAAGTTATAGTGTGGTTGAGCACTCTGCAATGTATTTGGAACTGGTCATCCTCAAACGACCATCCATCATAAATCGTGACAAATTGAACATGATAGGGTAAATAAGTGTGACTGACAGAAAACGCTGTTTTCAAAAAATCTTCCACGCCATGAGGACCATAAATCACTACAGGTGATTCTCCACCTTGAAAACCACGGCTGGCCATCATTCCTGGTAGACCATAGAGATGGTCGCCATGAAGATGACTAATAAATACTTTTTCTAATTTTTGAGGACTGAGCGGCGAGTTCAGCATACGTTGTTGAGTTCCTTCACCACAGTCAAACAACCAAAAGCTAGATCGCTCACTTTCTAAACGCAGCGCCAACGAAGAAACATTGCGTCGCTTGCTCGGCAATCCAGCTCCCGTTCCCAAAAAATAAAGTTCCACACCTCAATCCTCCTTTCCCTTGCTGGAGCAAGTTTACCAGTAAAGTGAGTATGGCAAACCAGTGAACTGTTCATTCTGAAGGATTCCAATGGTAGTCAGTCTCATCTGTATAGGCATAGATGCAAACTTTAAGTTCCTGTGTAAATATATTATACTGACTATTGGTTAGGAAGTTATGTTCATCCATCAGCCAGATAAAAGCGTTGCGAACTCATCTTTCTGGATATAGGAGATACGACAGTATATCCTATACGGGTGGCGAAACGCCTAAAGGAGGAAGAGAAATGGCCTATCTATTCACCCCATTTCAATTAAAAGGGTTAGAGTTAAAGAATCGAATTGTCATGGCACCCATGTGTCAATATTCGGTTACTGCGAAGGATGGCAAACCGAATGATTGGCATTATACTCATTTGACCAGTCGGGCTATAGGCGGTACCGGGCTCATTTTGGTTGAGATGACCGATGTAGAACCAGACGGAAGAATTACAGATTACGATCTCGGTCTATGGTCTGATGATCAGATTCCTGCATTTGCCCGAATTATTGATGCTTGTCATAATTATGGTTCGAAGATTGGCATTCAAATTGCCCATGCTGGCCGAAAAGCGGAAGATGCAGTACAGCCAGTAGCGCCTTCGGCCATCCCTTTTGAAGGACCTCGATATAAAACTCCCAAAGCGCTTTCCACAGACGAAGTCAAAAGAATGGTGGAGAAATTTGGACAAAGTGCGCGCAGAGCTGTTCAAGCAGGTGTTGATACCATTGAATTACACGGGGCGCACGGCTACTTAATCCATCAGTTTCAATCGCCTTATACCAACCATCGAGACGATGAATATGGTCAGGATTTGGCTCGATTTGGAGTGGAAGTCATTCAAGCGGTCAAGAGTGAAATGCCAAGCAACATGCCGTTGCTGATTCGTGTTTCTGCGGTGGAGTATGTTGATGGCGGTTATGGATTAGATCATATGATCGAGATCGGCCGCAGATATAAGGAAGCTGGCGTGGATATGTTTCATGTCAGTTCAGGTGGGGAAGGAAGACCAGGGGCACGGAAACCCGGCAATTATCCTGGTTATCAGGTGCCATTTGCGCGTGCTATTAAAGAGGCACTCAATGTACCTGTGATTGCTGTCGGCATTTTGGAAGATTATCAATTGGCTGAGTCGGTGATTGGCAATCAGGACGCTGATTTGGTGGCAATTGCTCGAGGCATGCTGCGCGATCCGTATTGGGCCACTCATGCTGCCAAGGCTCTGGGTGTTGAACCCAACGTGCCTAAACAGTATGAACGTGCTTATTAAGTTTGAATTTCAGATAGGGTGATGATGAAGATGCAGTTCAAAGGTAAAGTCGCACTCGTAACTGGTGCAGGAAAAGGCATTGGTCGGGCTATTGCGCATCGATTGGCTGCTGAAGGTGTACATTTGGGTTTATTAGCCCGTAATGAAACAGATTTACAAACGCTGAGTGAAGAATTAACCCGCTCTTACCATGTCAAAACCTCTTTTGTCAGTGCGGATGTGGCTCAACGGGATCAAATAAATTCGGCAGTTGCGAAATTAACACAATCACTCGGTCCGATAGATATTCTCATCAATAATGCAGGTATGGCAAAGTTTGGTACGGTGGCAGAAATGGATCCGGATGAATGGGAGCAGATTGTCAAAGTTAATTTATTTGGCACGTATTACGTTACACGCGCCATTTTGCCGGAGATGATGAAGCGCAATACAGGTAACATTATCAACATCAGCTCTACGGCAGGTCAGAAAGGGAATGCTACCACTTCCGCCTATTCAGCGTCCAAGTTTGCCGTCCTTGGATTTACGGAGTCTTTAATGCAAGAAGCGCGTAAATTCAATATTCGTGTAACGGCGCTGACACCTAGCACCGTCAATACAGAAATGGCGAAATCAATCGGTTTAAAAATAGGTGAGGAAGATAGGATGTTACAACCGGAGGATGTTGCCGAGCTCATTTACTCCATTTTAAATCTGCCTGATCGCGCTTTTGTCAATTTAGCAGGGATTTGGACGACAAATCCGCAATAACGCTTGTATATTTTTCTGTTTATCCTTACAGATCAGCAAAAAATCCAGTGCTTGGCCTGGAAAAATCAGAGCTGTCCCAATCGTGGTCAAACCACAGACGGGGCAGCTTTTTTTGGTATGAAAATTTATGAATAAAAAGTCTTAAATTTAAACTTTTCCGATTGACAAACTCGGATAAATAACGATATAGTATGACATCGGAATGATTTAGCGCCGAGGGGGTGCAGGAATGCTTTTTTTGTTCTTGATTCTTCTTTATACATGTTTACTTTTGCTTCTTAGTCAATTTGCAAAACGACGTGCCCAAACTGCTAGTCAATTCATGGATGGTGGGCGGCGTTTTGGTGTATGGAACGTTTTTATCATGATGACCGCTATGTGGGGTTCATCCATGTTTGCTGTGGAGATAGATACGGCTTATCAAAGTGGTATTTCTGCCCTTTGGTATGGGGTCTCAATCATTGTTTCTTCTCTCGTCGTTGCAGCGTTTTTGCTTAAACCTTTCCGTAATATCGGATATTTAACAAGTTCTCATTTGTTGGGTCAAAAATACGGAAACAAGGCTCGAGATGTTGCTGCGCTTGTGATTGGAATAACATTTCCTATTTTTGCAATGAAAAATGTATTGGCAGCTGCTTCTTATTTGCATGTCATTCTTGGCTGGAGTTTGCCTATCGTATTGATTGCTACGACTTTGTTGGTGATTATCTATGTTTCTCTTGGTGGACTGTGGTCATTGGCTTATGTCCAGGTAGCTAATCTGCTTCTTTTTACGGTTGGACTAGGTGTCGCTGCATATTTTAGTTTCCGGGGAACACGCTCGGTTCATGTCACTCATCTTCAAACCTTGCCTGTTTCGTTTCACGATTTGTTTGGGGTTGGTGCTAGCACTTTATTAGTCTGGTTTGGCATGAATCTTTTAAATTCCGTTAGTGCTCAGGCTGAATTTCAGACAATTGCTTCGGCTAAAAATGTAAAGAAAGGCAAGATGGGAGTTTATTTGTCATCGGTCGTTTTAATTGCATTTGCCGTAGTACCAGCTTGGCTAGGTGTGGCTGCAAGAATGGGTCATCCTTTACAAAAAAATGGCTTATTGGCTTTTCCTGCTTATTTAAAAATCGTGGCACCTCATTGGGCCATTGTCTTGGTAGGGTTGGGATTTTGGGCTTCTGCGCTCATCTGGTGTGCGCCACTAATGTTTTCTGGAGCATCAAGTTTAGGATTGGATCTCTTGAATCGTAAGAGTCTTTCCCATAACCATGATCGTATTCGTCGTTTGGTTCGCTTGTCCATGTTGATTCAGGGAATGATGATTGTTCTATATGCATTGGCGCGACCGGGAGATCTTGCTTGGTGGGCTGTATTCGGTTTAACATTGCGCAATGCTGCGATTGTTGGCCCTACTTTATCTGTGTTGCTTTGGCCAGCCGTACGGGAAAAAACTATAGTTTTTTCGATGATTGCCGGAGTTTTGGCTGGATTTGGATGGAATGCTGTGACAGGTTTGTCAGCAACGGTCTTTCCTTTCGGGATTAATCCTATGTGGGTAGGCAGTGGTCTGTCATTGCTGGTTATTTTGCTAGGAACACTCATCGAAAACAGAGACAACTTACAATGGACAGCCGTCAAAGCAAGACGTCGATGGAGTGCTGTATTTATCTTTTTCTGTGTGGCATTGCTAATTTTAGGAGTTTATCTGCCCAAATTGCATTTTCAATCGTTTTTAGGAGCGGATTTATTTCTGATGATTTTCACGCTCTTCCTAGCGACAGTTCTGTCTACAGAAAGAATTCAGGATACCTCCCCTGTACCGTTTTCCATGGGAAACAGGGTTCTTTCCTGAAATTCCTTTACTTTTCGCTGATTTATTTTTCTGACAAGATAGAAATATGCCGTTTGGGATGATGTTCGTTTAACGATTGGGTAAAATAAAAGAATACAATTCATTTATTGGAAGAGCTGCCCTGGCGGCTTTTTATCTTGATGATCTCATCTTTATGAAAATTTTTAGGGGGATATATAGGTTGTCTAAAACATTTGCGGATACTGGTGTCCGTTTGTCGGTCTTGGATTTAGTGCCCATCGTGCAGGGAAATACGGCAGCAGATGCCCTTCGTAATAGTTTGGATTTAGCTCAACATGTTGAGAATTGGGGATATCATCGTTATTGGCTGGCCGAGCATCACAACATGCCCGGTATAGCGAGTTCTGCTACATCGGTGGTTATTGCGCATATTGCTGCAGGTACCCAAAAGATTCGCGTAGGCTCAGGTGGAATTATGTTACCCAATCATTCTCCGCTCATGATTGCTGAACAGTTTGGAACATTGGAATCATTGTTTCCTGGTCGTATCGATCTCGGTCTAGGACGGGCACCTGGCTCCGATCATGCAACCATGCGGGCTATCCGCAGGGGATTACAGCAAGATGGCGATGATTTTCCTGAATTGCTGAATGAATTACAACAGTATTTTGAATCGCATGGTGAAGAAAGGCGCGTTCGAGCTATTCCCGGTGAGGGATTGTCCATTCCTATATGGTTGCTCGGATCCAGTGATTTCAGTGCCAGACTAGCTGCGCGACTTGGACTTCCTTTTGCTTTTGCTAGTCATTTTTCTCCAGGTTATCTGCTGTATGCTATTCAACAGTATCGACAACTCTTTCAATCTTCATCAGCTGAAGCTAAGCCATACGTAATGGTAGGTGCAAATGTGATTGTCGCTGAAAGTGATGAAGAGGCAAAATTCCTGGCTACCTCCATGCAGCAGCAGGTGCTCAGTTTAATCAGAGGAAAACCTGGTCAACTGCCACCACCTGTGGAGAATATAGATGAACTGTGGAATCCAATGGAAAAGGCAGCGTTAGAGGAAAGAGCAAGGTATACTTTTATTGGAACTCTTTCTACAGTTGAAGCAAAGATTCTAGACTTCATTAGAGAAACATCAGCGGATGAAATTATTATCAGTTCGTCTATTTATAGTCATTCTGCAAGAGTAGAATCTTATCGCCGGCTGGGCAAATTATTGCAATAGTTTGTTGGCGGTTATGTATCGCGTTGCATCATTGGCATTTTTGCCAATGATGCAACGCATATTGGCTTACGGTTACATCATGGAGCTGAAACAAGCGCGCCTAGCAAATTGTTCATTTGCCCACTGCCAATCCCAGTGACCAAGTCGTAACCGGGTAAAGCTGGGTTGCCATTACTGCCGGAAGTAATATCGTGAAAGTAAGTTTCGTATCCAGTGCTATCTGTTGTACCCGCAAGATTATAGAGATCGGTATTTAATTGAATGTTGGAAAATGGATTTTTACCGGCAGCTACTCTTCCCTCATCAGCCAATGCTATCATGGCTGCCCAACTAGGAGCTCCAACACTGGTTCCGCCAACTACAAACCAACCTGACTGTCCTTGATCGGGCGTACTGTCATAGATAGCAACACCTGTACTTGGATTGGCATCCCAAGCCACGTCAGGAATACCACGTTGCGTACCTACGACGGATTGCCAGTTGTTTTGATAAGCTGGACGGGACTCATATTGACTGGTCCCTCCGCCTGAGTCTGACCAAGCTGTCTCGCTTTGCCATGTACCATTGCTGTTTAGATTTAGAGTTGTGCCACCGACAGAGAGGACGTAAGGAGAAGCGGCTGGCCATTCTGCACCAGCTCCACTATCACCTGCAGAGGCGGTATAAACAATCCCTTGATGTTGAAAATCGCTGTCGTAACTTGTTTCACCTGAAAATTCGGAACCACCCCAACTATTGGAAACCACTTGAGCCCCATGAGAAGACGCATAGTTAATAGCATTAACTAAATCGGATGTAGAAGCTGATTTGGCTACCACTAATAGGATTTTGGCATCAGGTGCTAAAGCATGTACCCATTCGACGTCAAGGGAAGTCTCTAAAGCCCAACCACTGTCAGTTTTATTCGGTGTTCCATCAGGATAAGCAATCGTTACATTGGCGCTTGGCAAACCAAATTGAGAATCAAATGTATTCAAATCGCTTTGGATTGTTGGACTGCCATACGCGTCTATAATCGCTACGGTTTCTCCCGCACCGGTATAGGATGTGCTGTTTATGCCATAAGCTGTTTTAATCTGTAAAGGGGTATATCCTGATTGATAAGAAGATGTTGCATTGCCTCGAATGTGAATAGGAGGATGGGCTTCCCACACGGGCTTATGAACACTGACTTGTGGCGAAGCAATTCCGACAAGAGCGAGAGGGCTTAAAGAGAATAAGCTTATAGGTAATTTCCAATTTTTAATTCCCATTTTTCTGCCACCTCATTAAGATGTAAGTTATTTATATGGGATATTTTCGTTTAGAAAATTGGATTAATTTCCACTTGCGTACCATGTGGCATTAAAGGACGTCGAAGAGAGTAAAGAACCTACTCCGGATAACAGTTGACCACTGGAATCATACATATCAATTCCACTGTTGTTGTCATCTCCAAGATTTTCCCAATTTCCTGTATATGCGTTATAGGCTTGGGCTTGTGTCCAGGTTTGAGATCCATAATTGGCTAATTGCGAAAGGCTTCCATTAATCTCTGGACGTTCATTAATCCATTCCGCAGTTGATCCATCATAGTAAGCAGAACCTAAATTGACCGTGGCAGATTGGGATGTTCCGTTCGTTTCGTCCTCTACATAAAATTGGGCTTGTCCATTGTTAGGATTGTAGGACACAAACGTGTACATCTCGTCGCCTGGATTGACGGTGATATTATTAAAATTAATCTCCGGTACCCCTAAACCCCCGTTACCCAGATATTCATACCAAGCTCCATACTGTCCTGCGTTCATTTGTGTTCCATCCTGAATCAGTGCCCCTGAATTCACTCCGCCGAGGCCAACCCAACTCGATTCGAATTTATTAGCAGATGTAGAGTAATCGGTAGGTTGTGCAAATGTCCCCTGTACGGCATCCCATTGATTGTAGCTTGAGTCTGTATAGTATCCGGACCAATTGGAGGATTCTGCTGTATTGTGCATTTGACGGGAGAGTTTGTGCAGAGGTTGATTGTAAATTTGAGTAACGGTAATTACAGGAGCGGGAGATGCTTTCCAGGCAGACATTGCTTTTTTCCAAACTGCAAGTTGTGCAGGATTCGTTGGTCGGGTTGGAAATCCATACATTTTTAATTCAGTATTACTCGCAGTTAGTGGATGAAAATCAATCGGTGGGGTGGTGATAGTGTTAACAGCTCCATCTACGGTAAATTCGTATTGTTTGGCACCATTTCCAAGACTTCGTACCATAGTTGGATGAATAGTCATTGGACCTGGATGGGACAAAATTGGAGGAGCCGCGGCGCCCATTGTCGCTAAAGGAATGCAGACCATTCCAGCCAACATACTGCTGCCAATCAACATCTGCTTAACTTTTTTTTCCATATTTATGCCTCCTTTGGATGGTCGGCTAAAAGAAATGAACTTTTTCTTTTAGCCTTATCTAGTGGTTATCGACTCTACTTTTGTGTAGGTCGTGTTTCTATTATCCGATATATTCAGAAGATTGCTAGAACAAGTTGATTAACAAAATGTTAAATGATATATCATTTCAGTCGATGTGATTCAGTGAATTCAGTCTAAAAAAGAGGAAAATACACGAAAAATGCGAATTCTAAAGATTTATTAAAGATTTATAAACGGTTGAGAAAATAGTTTGTAAAAGTAGTCATCATTTTGTTAAGCAGATTTATCGATTTGGGAGGTGAAAAAATGCCCACATTCGGTGAAATATTACGTACAATACGTACAGAAAAACACTTAAAGCAGACCGACATTGTAGTTGAGGGGATAACATCGGCTACCATTAGTCAGTATGAAAGCAATAAGCGGTTGCCCTCGTTTGAGATCCTGACAGCGCTGGCTAAGAAATTAAATGTATCAGTTGCCGTTTTTTTCCCTGACTCAAACAATGAGGGATACAATCAGGTTTTCGCAACGCTGATGAATCAAGCGGAACGACATGAACGGCGCAAGCAATGGGAAGAAGCTCTCGAAAGTTGGGAAGCCGCACTATTATTCTGTCGTTCCCATCATTACACCAGTTATCTCTTTCAGATTTTACAACATAAAGGAATTGTTTTGGCAGAATTGAATCGCAATCAAGAAGCGATAGATACGCTTCTTGGACTCTTAATCCATCCTGAATTTACGCACGATCGCGACGAGTCCTACCAAATTCTTTCCGTGCTTGGCAAATGTGCTCGAGAACTCGGGCAAACAGAACAGTCTATCACTTTTGCCCAATTAGCAGCGAGTTTGGTAGGCCCTTCTGACGAACGATGGATTCGAATGCAGATCAATTTAGGTTCTGGTTTTCAAAATCTTGGTGAATGGGATCGCGCTATTTATTATTTCGAAAATGCAGTTGCTCGTTCTCGAGAAATTGGACATGGACTTTTAGAAGCATGGTCATTGGTAGGACTTATTTCGGAGTATTTGAGCAAAGAAGAGCTGGATTATGTGAATGAGTATTTTGAAAGAGCCAGACAGTTGGCTGAATTATTACAAGATTTGAAACTTCGCAGATCGATTAAGCATACAGAAATCGTTTATTATCGGCTAAAAAAACAATGGATGCATGCTAAACAAACGCTTTTTGAGTTATTGCAGAGTGATGAATTATCTGATCAAGTTCGCGCAGAGTTGCTTCATGAACAGTTGTTGATAGCGGCAGGTAGTAAAGACTTCAGACTGGGTGAGGAGGCGCAACATGCGTTTGAATTTCTTTCGGTGTCGAGCTCCATGATGGGATTATTTTGGCTAGGTGCAGCTGAGTTTTATATTTCCTTTCAGAATGAAGAAAGGGCCAATGAAATACTTAGGCATGCAGCTAGTTTTTTAAAAGTCTCCCATTATCACGACACCAAACAATTATTGCAGCTTGCTAGTCTGCTTGAAAGGAGGGGCAGTCATGCGTAAAAGTCTATTTAACCAATGGATAGTTGCCACTTCGGTCTTGGCAGTAGTCGCCATTGTAACAGTTGCACCGCTTATTGGTCCTTCTCCGCCGTGGCTTTAATACCCTTTACATTTGCTCTTTAACGGAACTTTTTTGATTTTTCTATTTGACAAGTTCGTGTATTTGCAAGGATGCCGCAATCACCACGAGCTATTCTGGCTCGGGGTGTTGCGGCTTGTTTGTCCTGCTCAAAATCGGGTCCTCTTTCATACCCTGAAGTATAAAGGTGGACAGGAAGTGAAGATGTGGAATCCGATCGTTTGGCTATTATTGTAATAAGTTATAATACGAGAGAAAAAACAAAACGTTGCATCGAACATCTCTTGCGTAATACAGATTTGCCTTTTTTACTGTGGATCGTTGACAACGGATCGACGGATGGCAGTCTAGAGATGCTGCGTGTGTTTCAACAGAGATATGAAAAAAAGATTACTCTTCTGGAAAACCGCCTAAATTTAGGGTATGCAGGTGCTATGACTCGTGTTTATAGGCAAATACCTGAGGACTATCATGTGGCGTATGTCAATTCTGATGCCTATGTAGGTCCGGGGTGGGCAAGTCGTTTGTGTCGGCACTTCTATCGAGATGAACGAGTCGGTGCTGTAGGACCGCTTGGCGCGATTCTAGGCGGCCAACATGATTTTCTACATCGTTTTGGTTCTATTCCCGTAGATTTAGCGCAACCTTGGTCATCTGCACATGAAGTATTCCTGACGAAAGTCAATCAGCAATTGTCAAGTCAAGAAGTTGTGGCAGAAACCAGCAAACTGCTCATTGGTGCTGTCATGATGGTCAATGCTTACGCTCACCAGCAGTTGGGAGGGCTCGATCCGCTCTATACTTTTGGGGTGGACGATTTTGATTATTCACTCAGGTTGCGTATTGCATCTTGGAAACTTCTCATCGCGTTAGATACGTTTGTATTTCATGACAATCGTTCTACAGTCCAACTGGTCGGGCAAGGAAATCATTTCACAGAAACTGCTTGGAACTACTTTAACCGTAAGTGGAGTGGCTGGTTTTCTGATCTGAACTGGGACGATTTATTTCTTAACCGCGCTTCTACAGTTTGGCCACCATTTGAGTATAAAGAATATTTGAGTGTAAACTAAATTTTAACGTTTCATGATGGAAGGAAACGGGGACGGAGGGGTGATTTATGGAATATGTTAAATTTGGCCGTACAGGACTTGAAGTTTCGCGAATTTGTCTGGGTTGTATGAGTTATGGTGCACCGGAACGAGGTAATCATCGCTGGGTATTGCCGGAAGCGGAAAGTCGACCTTTTATCAAACTTGCTTTGGAACTTGGCATTAATTTTTTTGATACGGCTAATGTGTATTCTGACGGGACGAGTGAAGAGATTTTAGGAAGAGCTTTGCACGATTTAGTTCCACGCGAGGAAGTGGTTATTGCCACTAAGGTGCATGGAAGAATGCGTTCGGGTCCAAATGGTGCGGGATTGTCACGCAAGGCAATTTTTCATGAAATTGATCAGAGTTTGCGTCGTTTGGGAACAGATTATGTTGATCTTTATCAAATTCATCGATGGGATTATCAAACTCCCATAGAAGAAACCATGGAAGCCTTGCACGATCTCGTTAAAGCTGGGAAAGTTCGTTACATAGGTGCTTCATCCATGTATGCTTGGCAATTCATGAAAGCTCAACGGGCGGCGGAACGCAATCATTGGACACGTTTTGTTTCCATGCAAAATTATGTCAATCTGTTGTATCGAGAAGAAGAACGGGAGATGTTACCGCTTTGCAAAGAAGACGGAGTCGCGGTTATCCCATGGAGCCCTCTTGCTCGTGGTCGTCTGACACGCAAATGGGATGAGGTAACGGCACGCTCGGAAACGGATGAGTTCGGTAAGTCGTTATATGCGGTAACTGCTGATGCGGACAAACGTATTGTGGATACTGTGGAGGCCATCAGCCGGGAAAGAAACTTACCCATGGCACAAATTTCACTCGCTTGGCTCCTGCAAAAAGAAGGCATTACCGCGCCCATTATTGGAGCTACAAAGATGAGACACTTGAAGGACGCTGTCGCTGCACTGGATGTACATCTAACTCATGAAGAAGTGAAACGATTAGAAGAGTTTTATGTACCGCATCCGGTATTAGGATTTCGTTAAGTTTTGATTGAAGATTTTCTTCATTTCGGCTTGTCTTGCAAATTATTTGCAATCTTTCTCACACAATTTGGGCGAATTCGATAGAATAGAGTATATAGGCGCAAGCGCCGCCAATAGGCGGCGCTGCGTATGTAGAAAGGGGACAGTCTGATGCAGGCGGTCAAGGCTATGGACTTAGAAGAACAGTTAGGAGCACATAATTATCATCCTTTACCGGTGACACTGGTCAAAGGTGAAGGTGTTTGGGTTGAGGATGAGCATGGCAAACGTTATATGGATATGTTGAGTGCGTATTCAGCGCTTAATCAAGGGCATCGCCATCCTAAAATTATTCATGCTCTAAAGGAACAGGCAGATCGGATTACTTTAACTTCACGCGCGTTTCATAATGACAAACTAGGAATTCTTTATGAACGACTAGCTCAATTGACAGGGAAAAACATGTTTTTGCCGATGAATACAGGTGCGGAAGCGGTGGAAACAGCTGTTAAAGCAGTTCGACGCTATGCTTACGATATCAAAGGCGTACCTGAAAATCAGGCAGAAATTATTGTAGCAAGCGGTAATTTTCACGGGCGAACGACTACAATTATTTCCTTTAGCTCAGATGTAGAATATCAGCGTGGATTTGGACCGCTTACACCAGGTTTTCGTATTGTACCCTATGGAGATATTGAGGCATTAAAAGAGGCTATTCAACCCCATACGGCTGCCTTTTTAGTCGAACCTATTCAGGGGGAAGCGGGGATTATCATTCCGCCCAAAGGGTATTTGCAACAAGCTTATGAACTTTGCCAAAAACATCAGGTGTTGTTTGTGGCAGATGAAATACAAACGGGGCTGGGCCGAACCGGAAGAATGTTTGCTTGTGATTGGGAAAATGTTACACCTGATATGTACATCATTGGTAAAGCTCTGGGCGGAGGAGTCTTTCCAGTTTCGGCTGTTGCTGCAAATCGAGAAATACTTGGTGTTTTTGAACCTGGTTCACACGGTTCAACATTTGGCGGAAATCCATTGGGGAGCGCCGTAGCAGTAGCAGCATTGGATGTTATAGTTGAGGAGAAGTTAGCCAATCGTTCTGCAGAATTAGGAGAGTATTTCTTAGAACAATTGCGGCAATGCCAAAGTCCGGTCATTCGTGAAGTGCGCGGGCGAGGTCTGTTCATTGGAATGGAGTTAACCCAACCAGCGCGGCCATTTTGTGAGGCGTTAATGAAAGAAGGTCTGCTTTGCAAGGAAACACATGAAATGACCATTCGCTTTGCTCCACCGCTTATTATTCAAAAACAAGAAATTGATTGGGCTGTAGAGAGAATAAAAAAAGTGATCATGGAAGCCGGTCAATAAGTCAAATCAAAACTAACCCCCTGGATGGTTTATTAGGGGGTTAGTGATATCCAATGGATTCATATAGCCCGACATACGATCTAAGTTCACGCTCTCTGGCTATTTGATGGAACTGTATGATCCTCCTGTTGCCCTTTGCACCATTTGTTAGCCCAAACTTGAATGGATTCCAGAGCTGGCGCTAAATCGCGGCCTTTTTCGGTAAGTTTATATTCTATACGAACGGGAGTTTGCGGATAAACA
Organism: Alicyclobacillus sp. TC; assembly: GCF_016804365.1. NCBI lineage: Bacteria > Bacillati > Bacillota > Bacilli > Caryophanales > Alicyclobacillaceae > Alicyclobacillus > Alicyclobacillus sp. TC. The sequence goes on from NZ_CP044434.1 coordinate 815,176, forward strand.
ATCCTCTCCAGAATTCCAGCGTTCTCTAATTCTTTAAATCTTTCTGTCAGCATACGCGCACTCATTCCAGGAATAGATTCTTCTATTTCTGAAAAGCGCTTGGCTCCATCCAGCAGGGATCGCAAAATAAGACCTGTCCAGCGCTTACCCAAAAGCGAGAAAGCTTCTTCAAATTTAGGACAGACAGTATATTCCTGCATGATTCATCACCTCGATAGATTCATCTTAACATATCTGCTTGACAAAAGTAATTAAATTATATAGTATGATATTAGGTTACTAAAAATAATCAAATTACACAAACTAACCCTATTGTGAAGGATAACGTTGAACTGAGAAAGGAGTTTTCTAAATGGCTACACAGAAAGTTACTGATCAAACATTTGCTTCGTTGCTTCAACAAGGCAAACCCGTTCTTGTTGATTTTTGGGCGGCGTGGTGTGGTCCATGTCGCATGATGGCTCCTGTACTGGAGGAATTGTCTAACGAATATGCTGATAAACTGATTGTGGCTAAGCTTGATGTGGACGAAAATCCCCAAACCGCAAGTCAATTTGGCATTATGAGCATCCCTACGCTGCTTTTATTTGAAAATGGTCAAGTAAGCAAATCAGTTGTTGGTTTCCGTCCCAAAGAACATTTAGTGGCGGAATTATCTAGCGTACTTACTTAACTTTTCTTTTAAAAAAATTCTATAAGATTGCATGTGTGATTAGAAATAAATTTCTATTGCCGACTGGGTGTACATGATGGATACTGCCAAGTCGGCAGTTTTTTGCGCTTTTTTGCAGATAGAGTATGAAACTTTTTTCCACAGTACATATGGAATTTCTACTTTCAAAAAAGTGCGTACATATTTGGTTTGTCGTGATCGTACTTATCATTCTATATTTGTCAATCTTGTCTATAGGGCATTTGAGTCAAGCAGAATTTTAAAATCAGTAGGGAGGCGTTGGAATGTCTGTAGAAATATCAGAATTATCGGATATGATTGCTTCCATGCGAGATCAGTTAATCCGTTGGAGACGACATTTACACCGAAATCCAGAGCTGTCGTTTCAAGAGAAGAAAACATCTCAATTTGTCTATGACACGCTAGTTCAGTTTCCTAATTTGCTACTTTCTAGACCTACACCTACGAGTGTCATGGCTCGCCTTATAGGAGCACATCCTGGTCCGGTACTGGCGATTCGAGCCGATATGGATGCTTTGCCTATTCAAGAAGAAAATCAATTTGATTTTATATCTTCAGTGCCGGAGACTATGCACGCTTGTGGCCACGATGGACATACTGCCATTTTGCTTGGTACAGCGAGGATTTTGAGTGAATTGCAGTCCGAATTGCATGGGGAAGTTCGCTTTCTTTTTCAGCATGCTGAAGAATTGTTTCCAGGTGGAGCTTCACAAATGGTGGCTGCTGGTGTCTTGGATCATGTAGAGGCTGTTATAGGGTTACATCTTTGGTCGCCGCTTGAAGTGGGCAAGATTGCCATTAAATCCGGGCCGTTTATGGCAGCCCCAGATGTATTTCATATTACCATTCAAGGCCGGGGGGGTCATGCCGCTATGCCTCAAGCTGTGGTCGATCCGATTCTTACGGCTGCCCATGTGGTCACCGATTTGCAACAGATTGTTTCACGCAGAATAAATCCATTACAACCAGTTGTTCTTTCTGTGACGCAGTTTCATGCGGGTACAGCTCATAATATTATTCCTGAGAAAGTTGAATTAAATGGGACGGTACGTACTTTTCAGGCAGAATTGCGCAAACAGATACCACAGATGATGGAACAGATTGTCGCTGGGATTTGTAGTGCACATGGTGCAACCTACTCTTTCCACTATGAAGAAGGATATCATCCTGTGGTCAATGATGAACCATTGACGGATAAAATTCGAGCCGTGCTGATTGAAGTTTTTGGGGATGAGACTGTCATTGAAGGAGAACAGCATATGGGGGGAGAGGATTTTTCAGCTTACCAGCAATCGGTGCCAGGTACGTTCTTTAATGTGGGGGCTGGAAATGTGGAAAAAGGAATTATATATCCGCATCATCATCCCAGATTTACGATTGACGAGGATTCCCTACCAGTAGGGGTCAAGGCGTTTGTCAGTATAGTTCTACGTACAATGGTCGATTGATAACCAAATAGGAGGGGTGAAAATGGCCATTCGTTGGCTAGCTTGTTTACCTATTATTGTAATTTTTGGAGGCGTTTTTTTTGTCAATCATGTTTATCCTATTTTACTAGGTATGCCATTTCTCTTCTTTTACATGGTGATGGCTATTCTTTTCACTTCTGTTTGTATGGCTGTCATATATCATTTCGATCCGGCCAATAAGGAGGAATAGAGCATGCATGAAGCTCCCATCATTCTCATATTTGCAACCATGTTGGTGGCACTATGTCTGGCGCTTTTATCGAAAAAAAGAAAACGTTTGGATATGGAACAATGGTCGGTAGGCGGCAGAAGATTTGGAGTTCTTTTTGTTTTTCTTTTGTTGGCAGGAGAAATTTACACTACGTTTACGTTTCTTGGTGGCAGTGGATGGGCTTATGGAACAGGTGGTCCAACAGTCTATATTTTGGCTTATGGAGCAGTAGCCTATTTGTTCTCATATTTTCTCTTGCCTCCTATTTGGAGATATGCCAAACGTCATCAACTCATTTCTCAACCAGATTTTTTTGTTCGTCAATTCAATAGCCCTGCTTTAGGTGTTTTAGTTGCTTTGGTGGGAGTTGTCGCTATTATTCCTTATCTTCAGTCACAGATGACAGGGCTTGGTCTGATTGTTCAAATGGCTTCGTATGGCGCTTTGCCTCAATGGGTGGCTATTGCTATAGCCATGTTTCTGTTGGCGATATATGTAACCGTTAGTGGCATTTATGGTACGGCATGGACAGCTGTATTAAAAGATATACTCATTCTGGCAGTTGTTCTAGTTGTAGGTATTGCTTTACCCATTCGTGCTGGTGGCTTACATCAATTGATGGTTCATATAAATCAAGAGAAGCCTGGATTTTTAACACTTGGGCAACATGGCATGGGAATTCCTTGGTTTCTCTCCACAGTTGCCTTGACAGGACTCGGATTCTATATGTGGCCACATGCTTTTGGTGCGGTTTATACCGCTAAAAATGAACGAATCTTTCGAAGAAACGCTACTTTTTTACCGCTGTATCAACTGATTCTATTGTTTGTCTTCTTTGCAGGGTTTGCTGCCATATGGATTGTACCTGGTCTTAAAAATACTAACCTAGCATTGCTGGCTGCAGTCCAAAAGACATTTCCGGCTTGGCTTGTTGGTGTGATAGGTAGCGCAGGTGTGTTGACAGCGATTGTGCCTGGTTCACTCATGATGATGTGTGCAGGGACACTTGTGGCAGAAAATCTTTACAAACCATGCTTTAAGAATGCTTCTTCTCAACAGGTGCAACGGGTGGCGCGTGTTGTAGTTTGGTTGGTAGCCATTGTCACTTTTCTTTTTTCCATTCATAGCAATGCTACAATCGTTGCGCTGTTACTCATGGGATACAATTTTGTTTCTCAATTTTTCCCCACTGTGCTTTTGACCTTATTTGCTCCATCGAATGTGACAAAAGCAGGGGCTTTCAGCGGGATCGTCATAGGAGTGGTTTTGGTGGTCTACTTTACGCTCACTAAACAATCCATTCTTTGGGGAGCCAATACAGGTTTTTGGGCGCTCCTCGTCAATATGCTGGTTGTACTCTTGGTTTCTGTTGCGACACGTCAGAAAAGTTTATCTCCTGCGCAAGTCAACACAGGGATGTAAGGTTTCTATAGACTTGCCAATTCAGCGGCCGAGATTGGATCGGCCGCTTTTGGGTTGTGAAAATTATTTTTCAATGAGATGTGCTAATAATTGATGGCGTATAGTTTCAGGAATGGGTTCGCTTTTTTGATGGATAAAGTTAAAGTTGACATAGACAGTTGTCGCAGTGACACAGAGGTTGCCCTCCTGCTCAATCTCTTCGTTGAGGGTCAAACTGCTGTTGCCAATGCGTTCAATGGCTGTGCGGATTTCTACTTTTTTACCATAAAAAATTTGGTTGAGATAACGGATACGCGTTTCAGCTACAACCATCTTCCAATCAGCAAAGGATAAGTTGGGTGTAAAGAGACGAAACAGTTCTTCTCTTCCAGCCTCAAGCCAAACAGGGATAGTGGTATTATTGATATGTCCTGAACCGTCGGTTTCTGAGACTCTTGGTTGAATGATGGTTCTCCACATTGTTTTTATCGCTCCTCATCGCCATTCTATGGATGATTTTAACCTTTGCTTTAACTAAGGCAAATTTGATAAGTAAGTTTTCTTTTTATGGAATAGAAAAAAGATAAAAAGTTCAAAATGAGGTGTATCTAGTTGAAAATGCGTGCCGCTGTTTTGCGAGAAATGGGGTTACCCAAACCGTATTCTCAGAGTAAACCATTGTCTATTGAAGAAGTAGAATTGCATCCGCCTCAAGCGGGGGAAGTATTGGTGAAAATTCATGCTGCCGGGCTCTGTCATTCGGATTTATCTGTTTTAGAGGGTAATCGCCCACGTCCCATGCCTATGGTACTGGGGCATGAAGCGGCAGGAGAAGTGATAGAAGTCGGGGCGGGGGTGCAAGATATTCGTCCAGGACAGAAAGTCGTCTGCGCTTTTGTGCCAAGCTGCGGACATTGCGCGCCATGTCGCGAAGGCAGGCCAGCCCTCTGTGAACCAGGTGCGGTAGCCAATGGAGCGGGAGAGTTGTTGACGGGAGGTCGACGTCTCTATGCTGGGAAAAATGTACTCCATCATCATCTAGGAGTTTCAGCGTTTGCTGAATACGCCGTGTTATCGCAACATTCTATCGTCCCTGTGGAGACAGAACTTCCTTTTTCTCAATTAGCTCTATTTGGATGTGCTGTCATGACCGGAGTAGGGGCGGTTATTCACACAGCCCGTTTACCTGTTGGGGCGAGTGTTGCTGTGGTTGGTCTGGGAGGTGTTGGCCTTTCAGCGTTGATGGGAGCACGGTTGGCGGGAGCTCGCCAAATGATAGCCATTGATACCCAGCCGGCTAAATTAGCTCTTGCAAGCGAGCTTGGTGCTACGCATACGTACGACGCTCGTTTGGACAATCTGGTTGAACTTGTCAGAGAAGAAACTGGTGGTGGCTTGGAGTTTGTCTTTGAGACGGCTGGCGTGGTTACTGCCTTGGTCAATGCTTATCAGATTACACGTCGAGGAGGGACCACAGTTACTACTGGATTACCTCATCCTCATCACATGTTCTCTATTCCACAGGTATCAATTGCTGCTGAGGAACGAACAATTAAAGGCTCGTATGTAGGTAGTTGTATCCCCTCGCGTGATATTCCACGCTTCATTCAACTTTGTGAACAAGGTTTGCTGCCTGTACAGAAGTTGCTTTCCAAAACAATGCCATTGGAAGATATCAATCAAGGATTTGATGAACTGGCTGGCGGTGAAGCTAGTAGATTGGTAGTTGTCATGTAAGGGGGAGATGTTTTGGGAATCGATTGGATAACAAAAGTTGGCATTCAAATTCCTATCATTCAAGCTGGTATGGCAGGAGGACCTACGACTCCTCAATTGGTAGCATCGGTTTCCAATGCTGGCGGTCTAGGAACGCTTGGAGCTGGATATATGAAGCCTGGCGATTTGCGTGATGCCATTCGCCAAACGAAATTACAAACAGAAAAACCGTTTGCGGTCAATTTGTTTATTCCAGAAAAAAATAATCGATCGATTCATCAAGAGCATGGTCAGCAGATGGAAAAAGCTCTTCAAAAGATCCGCCTTAGACTGGGACTTGCCGAGCAAACCCAATGGCCTCAGAGTCAGGAATCACTTTTTGAACAACAAATGGAAGTTGTCATCAATGAAGGGGTTCCTGTTTTCTCGTTTACATTCGGACGATTATCGCAAGAATGGATAAATCTTTGTAAACAAGCAGGGATTTATATGATAGGTACGGCCACAAGTGTGCATGAAGCTGAACAACTGGAAAAAGCCGGTGTGGATGCAGTAGTCGCGCAAGGCTACGAAGCTGGCGGACATCGTGGTACGTTTGATCATGCTGTGGAAGAGGCTTGTATAGGGAGCATGGCTCTATTGCCTCAAGTGGTGGATGCTGTGCAAATCCCGGTCATAGCCGCAGGAGGTTTGATGGACGGCAGAGGTGTGGCGGCCGCATTTTTGCTAGGCGCGCAAGCTGTTCAAATGGGAACGGCTTTTTTGACTTGTTATGAGAGTGGAGCACACCCTGCTTATCAAGAAAAACTTCTTCAAGCTGAAGAAACGGATACGCGTTTGACAAAAATTTACTCAGGAAAATCTGCTCGTGGTTTGATCACGGCAATGATGAATGAACTGGTTGATTTGGAAGATGCCACGTTGCCGTATCCTATACAGAACGAGTGGACTCGCGATATTCGCAATCGTGCCGCACAAATAGGAAATGTGGACTATATGTCACTTTGGGCCGGACAAGGAATTCGTTTGCAACGCAGGCGTCATGCTGCAGAACTCGTAAGCGAGACCTGGCAAGACGCCTTACACCGATTGGACGACTGGGGAAAGATTGCCCGCAGTTTCCTATAAAAGTCCAAGTACAATGCTTGCTTTATTTCGTGGATGAATTGAGTGCCTGCCCTGTCAGAAAGCTCATTAATAAAGTCGTAGCAGCACGCACAGTCAAGTCACGCACATCGCGTTCTGGGTCAATACAAACGAGATCGAAACCTATAACGTCTGGCTGGCTGCCGAGCCATTCCAGGGCTTCAATTGCTTGCCACATATCCAGACCACCGCTGCTCGGCGCTGGTACAGCGGGCGCAAAACTTTGGTCTATGACATCCATGTCAAAGCTGACGTAGATAGCGTCCACCTGCTTACGCAATCGATTTACTTCTTGCTCGATTAAAGTCATCAGCCCAGTATGTCGCACTTGCCGGGCGCTGTGGACTGTTACTCCGTGTTGCAGAACGTACTCATGATAGATCCGGCTGTTTACATAATCCTGGATACCAATCTGTACAATATTTTTGCCCTTAAAATTCCCCGACTCTAGTACCGTACGAAATGGAGTGCCATTGCTGCGTCCGCCATCTTGCAAGTTACGCACATCATGATGCGCGTCAAAATGGAGGATTCCATAGTTTCCCGGTCGAGCTTGAGCCAATCCGAGCAGCGATGCCCCGGTTATTGCGTGATCGCCACCTAAAAGAATCAAACGTTGATGAGGAAATTGTTTCCAATAATCGAGACAAGCCCATTCAATGGCTTCCAAGCAAGCGTTTAAGTCTGTCAAATGCATGCGGATATTTCCCATGTCTACCAAACGTAAATGTTCGCTCAAGTCCAGACGATGGTGAATTGAAAAGGGAGTAAAAGTTTGAAATAGAGAACGAATAGCGTCTGGCAGGCGAAAGGCCGCAGAGTGGCTGATGGATGTTTTGGATAGTGGGGCTCCAAGTAACGCTGTGTCGAATTCAATCGATTCGTCATAAGGACGTATCCAGTCCATAACTTTTTGATCAAGATGGTCACGAAAGCGAGTGTCTGCTTTTTCTACACCGCGAATCATAAGTATTTTTCTCTCCAATCAAGGATTATCGATATAAAGACCGTTTACCACCACATGTTGGCCTTTTTTCCAAACATCTGCTATATGGTTGATACCAAAGTGGTAGACCAAATAGGCAGGATTGTCCGCGTTGAATAGACAGAGATCTGCCTGTTTACCTACTTCAATAGAGCCTACGCGATGAGCTTGGCGAATGGCATGTGCGGAATTGATGGTTACAGCTGTCAAAATTTCTTCAGGCGTCATGCGCAGTTCATTGGCTGCCAGAGCCATAATGAATTGCAACGATTCTGTCGGACAACTGCCAGGATTATAATCTGTAGCCAGTGCCACGGGGGCTTGAAGCGTATCTATAAGAAAGCGTGCGCGCGCAGGCTTGGCACGTAAGTTCCAGGAAGTTCCGGGTAACAGTACAGGTATGACGCCAGCTGATACCAATGACCGCAGACCGTTTTCACTGGCTGCTAATAAATGGTCAGCAGAAACAGCTCCGAGTTTAGCGGCTAGTTCCGCACCACCCAGCGGTTCGACTTCGTCAGCGTGAATTTTCAATCCGAAACCAGCTTTTTGAGCGGCTTCCAAAAATCTTTCGCTTTGTACCACACTGAATACACCATGTTCGCAAAAAATATCGGCAAAATCAGCCAACTGCTCAGTTTGGATGGCTGGCAGTAATTGAATCATCTGTTCTAAAAAAGCATCCGGACGATCTTGATATTCAGGCGGTATGGCATGTGGGCCAAGGAAGGTTGAAATAATTTCCACAGGCTGCAACTTCCGTAACTCTTGAGCCACACGCAACTGCAGCAGTTCAGTGGGCACATCTAGACCGTAACCGCTTTTCGCTTCTACGGTTGTTGTGCCCCAGAGGAGCATCGTTCGCAAGGAGCGAAGTGCTTGCTCTATGAGTTCTTCCCGACTTGCTCTGCGTGTAGCATGGACGGTCGAAAGAATACCCCCGCCTTGTTGCAAAATTTCCAAATAAGGGATACCGGCCAGCTTTTGCGCCAGTTCATTTTCGCGCGATCCGCTGTGCACAAGATGTGTGTGTGGATCGACGAGACCAGGCGTCAACAGTCTGCCTCGAGCATCCAGACACTCTTTGGTCTCCAGCGCTGCAGCATCTTGGCTGCTGCCCACAAAAGCAATATTGCCATCTATGATGCCTACGGCTGCGTCGTTCAATAGTCCTATTTCACGCATGGCGCTCCCGCAGTGGGGGGCAGAACCGGCTATGGTAGCGACTTGAGCGTGCACAATTAATGAATCGAATACTCTCTCTGTCATGCCAAAACTCCTTTTCCGTGAGTTCATCCTGCCCATGGATGAGCAGGATGGTTGTAATTGGTTTTTGGAGGAATGGATGACATTAATTTTCCCACATTGGAATGTTGACACCTTTTTCGCGTGCTACTTGTTCTGCTTTTTCATACCCTGCATCCACGTGACGGATGATACCCATGCCTGGATCTGTCGTCAACACGCGCTCCAGTTTACGCGCTGCGCGTTCGCTGCCGTCAGCCACTACGACCATTCCCGCATGTATGGCGTACCCCATACCTACACCACCACCGTGATGGACAGAAATCCAACTTCCTCCTGCCGCTGTGTTGACCAGTGCGTTTAAAATCGGCCAGTCAGCCACTGCATCACTGCCATCGCGCATAGCCTCCGTCTCACGGTTGGGGCTTGCCACGGAACCACAATCAAGGTGATCGCGACCAATCACAATCGGTGCGCTTAATTCACCGCTTTTTACCATCTCATTTAAGGCGAGACCAAACCGCACACGCTCACCATAGCCCAGCCAACAGATGCGTGCTGGCAACCCTTGAAATTGTACACGTTCTCTGGCTAAGGTTATCCAGCGACGCAAATGTTCATTGTCCGGGAAAAGTTTAAGAACGAGATCGTCCGTTTTATAGATATCTTCTGGGTTTCCAGAAAGCGCTGCCCAGCGAAACGGTCCTTTGCCTTCGCAAAACAAGTCGCGAATGTATGCGGGAACAAATCCAGGAAAGGCAAACGCGTCTGTTACACCCTCGTCGTAAGCTACCTGGCGAATATTATTGCCATAATCAAACACAGTCGCTCCTAGCTTTTGCAAGGAAAGCATAGCTTTTACATGTCTAGCCATACTGGACTTGGCAAGTTGAATATATCTTTCTGGGTTCTCCAGACGTAAGCGCGTGGCTTCATCTAGAGACAATCCTTGCGGGATATAACCGTTGAGCGGGTCGTGAGCTGAAGTTTGGTCAGTGACAAAGTCGGGAACCATCTCTCGCTGCACCAATTCCTCCAGAACATCCACGGCGTTGCCAAGCAGTGCTATGGATAATGCTTTTTTCTTGATTTTAGCTTCTTTAGCCAGAGCAAGTGCTTCATCCAGGCTGTTGGCCTGCACATCGCAGTATTTCGTTTCGATACGTCGGGCGATTCGCTGCGGATCGACTTCCACCACAATGGCGACGCCTTCATTCATAGTCACGGCGAGTGGCTGTGCGCCTCCCATCCCTCCCAGTCCAGCAGTTACAGTAAGTGTACCAGCCAGTGAAGGAAGTCCCTTTTGTCTAGCCGCAGCAGCAAAAGTTTCATAGGTTCCTTGGAGGATACCCTGTGTACCAATGTAAATCCAACTTCCAGCAGTCATTTGGCCAAACATCATCAGACCTTTGGCATCTAATTCTCGAAAATGCTCCCAAGTTGCCCAATGCGGTACTAACATGGAATTGGATATCAGGACTCGTGGGGCATCCTCGTGAGTGCGAAATTTTCCGACCGGTTTACCCGATTGAATTAACAAGGTCTCATCGGATTCAAGCTGTTCTAGATTGCGCACAATGGCGTGGTAGGCTTCCCAATTGCGGGCAGCCTTGCCAATCCCTCCATAGACGACCAAATCTTGTGGACGTTCGCCTACTTCGGGATCCAAATTGTTCATCAGCATACGCAATGCGGCTTCCTGTTCCCAGCCTTTACAGCGGAGTGTTTTTCCGCGAGGGGCGTGAATCGGATATTCAAGTTTAGCAGACATCCAAGCTCTCTCCTTCAAGGGACATCAATGGCAATCAACAAACGTATCCCTTCTATGGTCTTTTGCCCATCATGATAGCGTATTCAAACAGGTATGTCGCTGGAGCGGTTTGCGAAGTTAAGGCAAAGATTTGCTGACTGCAGCTTTCAGGATGCTCCAGTAATTTAAGAATTTAAGTAAAAATTTTACTCTTGAATGGATGCTTTTTTATGGCGTCTAAACTCACTAGGCGAGAGAGCGTATGTAGCACGGAAACACTTGCTGAAATAATTGGCGTCAGCCATGCCAACCGCATCTGCTACTTCGTTGATGCTTTTATCGCTATTGGCAAGCAGTTCAGCCGCTTTGGCAAGCCGTGCAGATCTTACATAAGAAGTCACAGTAGTCTGTAAATGTTGGCGAAAAAGATGGCTTAAATGAAAACGGCTGACAGCTACTTGAGCTGCGATTTCTGGGAGTGTCAAAGCAGATTGCAGATGACTGTGTATATACGCTACAGCCTGTTCTACAATAGGCGAAATCGCAGGTGTTTCTCTGGCGTCATGAGTTTGCCAAGCAGGGATAGGTTGATCATCATTTTTTTCGGCATGATGGTTAGGTGCATCACAATGGTCTAAATCGAGTTCCATTTCCTCCACCGAGAGAATCTGTATCTGATGTTCCATGGCTTGCAAGGCAGCCCTGCGTGCCAGGCGCAGCGCTTGTGGAATTTGTACTACCGTGTCCACCACTTTTTCCACTCCGATAAAGAGTCGCACAGGTAAAGGAATGGGTAAGCTGGCTAGAATGGCTTGCAACATATTGGAGAGATTCTCTTCATTCAGTACAGAATGATAGTGTGGAAAAGAGATCCACTCGTCTTCTTCTTGCCAAATTTGCAAGCATTGAGGAATATAATCGCGAGCAATCTCGGTAATATGTTGACGGATAGTAAATTTTTGCGTGTCACCCAGAAAAATTTGCGCCTCTTTGTCTAATTGCCAGCGTAAAACCATGACTTGATGGGGTGCCTGTTGCCAATCGAGATCGCTAAGAATATTCCAAAGCATCTTGGCACTCAGTGGTTGACCCAGTATCCAATGCCTCAGCAAATATTCTTCACTCTGAACACGTTGCCAATCATACGGTTTTTTCATATAACGCCATCTTTCCCTTTCCTCTTTGGCTGGGGTGGGTAACCAGCATTTTGGTAGCGCAGTACGCCAAGTTTGGCTTCGCCCATTAAAACGCGCTGCAATCTTGTGGGTAAGTCCTCTGTAGAATGCAGTACCAGTGTCATTCCCGAGTGTAGAGATTGGCCCACACCGACACCTCCACCTTGTTGCACGGTTACCATTGTGGCGCCACTTGCGGTCATGAGCAGAGAATTTAGAATCGGCCAGTCAGCTACTGCATCGCTTCCATCTGGCATGGTTTCTGTTTCGCGATGCGGAGATGCCATGGTTGATCCGGCAAAATGATCGCGGGTGATAGCCAATGGTGCTTCAGGTGGTTGCTGGTTGAGATATTCTGGGAGCCATTCGCATAATTGTTCGCGTTCTTCGTAAGTCAACCAAACAGAACGGGCAGGCAATCCCTGAAAGTGCACGTTTTCTTGAGCATAATGCAGCCAGTGTGTCATGCGTTGATTATGTGGGTAGTGTTTGAGCAAAGCAGCATCGAGTTGAAAAATATCCTGTGCTTTTCCAGAGAGTGCAATAAATCGTAAGGGGCCATCTCCTCGACTGAGACGTTGACGGGCAAATAAAGTAATAAAGGAGGGAATATTGACTGCCTGTTCTAGACCAGCTTCTTTTGCTGCTGCACGCAAATGGTTGCCATATTCAAAGATGATGCTGCCCATTTTGGCAAAACGCAACATAGCCGCGGTGTGGCGAACCACACTTTGAGCAGATAATGTCAAATAGTGACTAGGATTTTCCGTCCGTAAACGTAAAGCTTCCGACACACTGCATTCATCTGGAATGTAGCCTCTTAACAAATCGTGGGCAGGTGTCTGGTCAGTCACAATATCAGGGACCATCCCACGGTTAGCTATAGAATCGTAAATTGTTCCAGCATGACCGAGCAAGCCAATAGAAAGGGGGTATTTCTTGCGGCATGCTGCCTGAGCCATTTGCAAGGCATTTTCTATACTGTTTGTAGCTACGTCGATATATCCTGTATCGAGTCGCCGCTGAATCTGTTCTGCGCTTACTTCTGCTACAATGGCCACTCCGCCGTTCATTTTGACGGCCAAAGGTTGCGCACACCCCATGCCGCCAAGTCCACTTGTCAAGACCCACTTGCCCAACAGTGTACCGCCCCAGGATTCGGCAACTTCACGAAGCGTTTCGTAAGTATTCTGTAGAATGCCTTGAGCGCCAATGTATGCCCAAGATGCGGCCGTGGACTGTCCATACATCAGTAAACCTTTTTGCTCTAATTGATAATGGTGATCCCAATTTGCCCATTTGGGCACGAGCATGCCATTTGAAATAAGAACGCGCGGAGCCATGGGATGAGTAGCAAAAACGGCAACAGGTTGGCCTGACTGAATAAGCAACGTCTCGTCTTCTCGCAAGTCAGCAAGTAAGTTTTGTGTTTCTAGCAGTGCTGCTTTGTTGCGAATCGCTCTGCCGGTACCATAAACCGTCCATTCGTAAGGGTTTTCGGCTACAGCGGGGGAAAGAACATTCTCTAATAAGCGATACAAGCCTTCCTGTGGCCAACCTTGACAATGCGTAGGTTGCATTCGATAAGACATCATGTCACTCCGTTCTTTCTTGCCGTTCGCAATGAAACGCTTTCATTACCACAAATTCCTGCTAAAAGTTCGCAATATTTTGCGTAGTCTGTTGATTGAAACTGCGTTAGTCTTCCTATGAGAATCCACAATATGAGGAGGTAGTCAGCGAACATGTTCATGGAAAAGCACAGTATTGATTATATTCCAAGTCATGAGCGACATGGAAAGGCCCGAAGTTTGTTCACGATTTGGTTTTCTGCTAATGCTCAAATCACGACTGTGGTTACTGGAGTCTTGGCCATTGTACTGGGACTCAATCTAGGCTATGCCGTGCTAGCCATCGTGATCGGCAATCTGCTTGGAGGTCTCTTTATGGCTTATCATTCTGCTCAAGGTCCGAAGCTTGGCGTTCCGCAAATGATTCAAAGTAGGGCACAATTTGGGAAGATAGGGGCTATTCTGCCACTTATTTTAGTTATCGTCATGTATATTGGTTTTTTCTCGAGCAGTGCTGTGCTTGGTGCGCAGGCACTGTCTGGGGTTCTCCATCTTTCTGTCACCATGAGCATCATCATCGTGAATATCGCAGCAGTTTTACTGGTAACAATCGGCTATGACCTGATTCATACTTATGAAAAATATGTAGCTATTGTTTTTGTGATTTTATTTCTCTATATCAGTGTGCGTATGATGCAATTTTTACCGCATGTTCACTCGACACCCGTTCCGTTTCACTGGAGTGCCTTTTTGCTGGTCATTTCCATCATGGCAAGCTGGCAACTGACCTACGCTCCTTATGTAGCAGATTATTCTCGCTATCTGCCGGAGAACACGTCGGTAACAGCTACCTTTTTCTGGACCTATTTGGGTTCAGTCATCAGTTCATCCTGGATGATGATACTAGGGGCTATGGCTGCAATAATTGCACCTAAACAATCTGCGGATATGGTTCAATATCTTGAACAACTTTCTGGAACTCATTGGTTTTTTGTCACGGGTATCATCATTTTTCTGGGCGTTCTGGCTATTAATGCTCTCAATTTGTATGGAGGATTTATGTCGGTAACGACAACGCTAGGGGCCATTCGTCATTTACATGTTACAGGTTGGCAACGCATGCTTTTTATTTTGTCAGTTGGAGCCATTGGTACGCTCATCAGCATTCTTGGACAGGGGGATTTTTTGACAGAGTACTCAAATTTCATTTTGCTGTTACTTTATTTTATAGTGCCTTGGACGTCCATTAATCTAGTGGACTTTTACTTCTTACGCAAGGGGAAATATGACATAGAAGGTATTTTGGGACGTAACGATGCTTATGCTGGCATCAATCTTGCAGCTATTGTAGCTTATGTCATAGGTGTTCTTGTACAGTTTCCCTTTATGAATACAACCTTACATGAAGGATTCATCGCTAAATGGATGCATGGCGCAGATATTGCCTGGGTGGTGGGACTGTTTGTCTCAGCATTCTTCTATTATCTGCCCATGCGTCTCCAAATGAATCGGGAACTTAGCAAGACTCAGTTAAATTTGTAAAAAATCAGAGGAATTGTTTCAAGTGAAGACGAAGTTTACAATATTGTTGGATTTATGGTTAGTTTTTCGTTTGCGATGATAGATGTCCATGAAGATTCTATTTTTTTGACAAGCATCCGAGAGAACGGCAGGAGGTTTTTTTGTGCGGGTTGTCGTGACGGGGTATGGCATCGTATCGCCGTTAGGGTTAGGGGTTCCAATCTTTTGGGATTCTTTGTTGGCGGGTGTTTCTGGTATTCATGCTTCACCCGCCTCTTTGGCCAATTGGTCACCGGCGAGCGCAGATATTCCTGATTTTCAAGCGGAGCAATTTCTAGATAAAAAACGAGCGTCGGAATTGGATCGGGCAGCGCAGATGGCGATGGTAGCCGCTCGGGAGGCCCTCACTCAGGCGGGTTACGAACAAAGTGGTGAAGTAAACTGGGGAGTACCTGTTCATCGAGTAGGTATTGCCGTTGGGACTACTTATGGAGGTGTGGGTTCGCTGGTAGAAGGTGCGGAGGCGATTTATCGACAGGGTAGGAATCGCGTCAGTCCGCGTCTGGTTACCAAATCTATGCCGAGTGGCACGGCTGGTGTACTGGCTCGTCATTATGGCGTGATGGGACCTGTGCTCACCATTTCTTCCGCTTGTGCTTCTTCGGCCAATGCTATTGGCGAGGCGGCTGCATGGATTGCTGCGGGGCGAGCGGATATTGTACTGGTGGCTGGCACAGAGTCGCTGTTCAATCCACCAATTTTAGCGAGTCTCTCTGCTTCTGGGGCGCTTGCTAAAACGGGGAATGGCGACCCATCCACCTGGTCCCGTCCGTTCGATCGCGATCGGCAAGGGATGGTCATGAGTGAGGCAGCAGCTGTGTTGATTCTTGAGTCAAGGGCACATGCTGAAGCACGTGGTAAAGAAATTTTAGCTGAATTCGTTGGTTATGGAATCTCGAATGATGCCTATCATGATACTTCCCCTCATCCGGACGGTGTTGGCGCGGCGCTCGCTATGGAACAAGCTTTGCAGCAAGCTGGACTCCAGCCGAAGCAAATTGGTTATATCAATGCCCACGCCACTGCTACGCAAGCGGGTGATGTGGCAGAGTGTCGGGCATTGCGCAAGGTGTTTGCCGATGCGTTGGCAGATATTCCTGTTAGTTCAACCAAAGGAGCTACAGGACATGCTTTGGGGGCGGCAGGTGCCTTAGAAAGTATTGTCGCTCTTTTGGCACTGCAAACGAGCCGCTTGCCAGTGAATTTGCATTGTGATGCACCGGATGAAGAAGCGCCTCCGCTTTTGGTTTTAGGTGAGGTCATGTACCGCTCTGTAGATTATGTTCTTTCCAATTCTTTTGGTTTTGGTGGGCAGAATGCTTGTTTAATTTGGAAGAGAACGATATAAAGTCATTTCTCTAAGAAACCAGGAAATAGAGAAAGGAGAAGCCAGCACATGGTCATGACGGCTGAAGAACGTCGGCAGTATTTGCAAGACTTGTTTCCGGTTTGGCCGCGATATACCTTGTCTCAGCACTTTGAACATTTATTGACTCTTTATGCCCATCGTCCACTTCTGATTGTTGAAGATAACGTGTTTACCTATGAAGAAGCGTGGGAAAAGGGAAAAGCGTTTGCCAAATCTCTTCTCAAACTTGGTGTCAAACGTCGTCAACATGTGGCGTTGCTGATGGCTAATGAGGCGGACAACTTCTTTGCGATGCTCGGAGTATGGATGATCGGTGCTGTTTGTGTGCCCATCAATACCATGTTGCGTAGCGATGAAATCCACTATCTACTGCGTCAATCAGACAGCCGTTGGTTGATTATGCACCAGACTGCCAGTGGTGTGGCTCACGATGTTGAAATAGAGAAGATTTATGATGAATTGACGAATCGTGATCGGTCTATACATCTTGAACAGGTTGTTTGCATTCAAAATAGTGAACGGCCGCTTGACGGGCGATTTATATCCTGGGAAACTTTTCAGCATCTTGCCGACGATGTCAGTGATGAGATTTGGCGCAGGGAACTTGAAAAGAATCGTTATCCAGACGAAGTGGCAGATATTATCTATACATCAGGATCAACTGGGCTGCCAAAGGGTGTCATGATTACGCACGATATGTTTTTGCGATGCGGTTTCTCCACTGCACTCAGTCGTGCTTTTGAAGATGGACGAAGAATTTATACGGCGTTGCCGCTTTACCATGTCTTT
Organism: Alicyclobacillus sp. TC; assembly: GCF_016804365.1. Taxonomy (NCBI): domain Bacteria; kingdom Bacillati; phylum Bacillota; class Bacilli; order Caryophanales; family Alicyclobacillaceae; genus Alicyclobacillus; species Alicyclobacillus sp. TC. The sequence continues at coordinate 832,278 of NZ_CP044434.1, forward strand.
GCATTGGTGGAGGGGATTTTAGCGGCTTCTTTTGTTGGCGGTACACTGATTACTTCGCCACGATTTACCGCAACGACTACTTTGCAAATGATGGAAAAATATAAGGCGACGGATTTTCTCTGCGTACCTTCAATGCTTGTGGCAGTTGTCAATCATCCTGAAGTTTCGCGTTATGATGTCTCTGTACTGAATGCGCTGATGTGTGCAGCAGCACCTGCCCCCATTGCCATTTGGGAGCGAGCGGTAGATGTGCTCGGAGTTCAGGAAATTTGTGCGGGTTATGGTGGAACAGAGGCGACTGCAGCCACAGTACATACTGAAGTTGGGGCTCCAATTGAGATTGTGGTCAACAAAGTAGGGCGGATTAAGCCAGGTGGCTCCAGTGGCTTACCGGAATTCGGCGGGGCAAATTGTCAGTATAAAACCATTGATCCGTTTACCGGGGAGGATTTACCACCTGGCGAGGTAGGAGAGTTGACGGTCCGTGGCAATCTGGTAACGCGTGGCTATTACAACAAGCCAGAAGAAACGGCAGCGGTTATTGACAAGGACGGTTGGTTTCGTACGGGTGATCTCGGTCGAATCGATGAAGAAGGTTATCTGGAATTACTTGGGCGCAGTAAGGAACTCTACAAAATTTCAGGAGAGAATGTAGCTCCCAAAGAAGTAGAGGATGTCATTTGTAAGCATCCAGCTGTAGCTCAGGCATACGTCGTAGGTGTCAAAGATGCTATGACTCACGAAACAGGGGCTGCCTTTATTGAACTGAAACCAGGAGTGGAATGTTCGCGTCGTGATATCATAGAGTTTTGTCAAGAACGCTTGGCAAAATTTAAAATTCCTCGTCATGTATGGTTTGTCAGCGTTGAAGAATGGCCAATGACTGGAACAGGAAAGATTCAAAAATTCAAGTTGCAAGAGATGGCAGAAGCTCGTTTGAATCGTGATGAGAGTGATATGCGATTCATGGAATCCTGAACCAAGATGTCCAGGTGCCAAGAAAAATTTCTAACAAGCAAAGCTCAGCCAGCCATCTGGTGTTGGCTGGCTTTTTTCCTTGTCGGCATCGTCTGCAAGATGGGGTATTCTGACAGACCCTTACTGATGCGAGGGACTGTTACCATCAGGAATCGTATCCGTTGTGTTTGTGTGAACTGTGATATTTCTCGTCATGCATTTCATAGTGTTTGCTAGGATGCATGGAATGTGAATGCGAGTGCATGGAATGATGCATGGAATGGTGCATAGGACTGTAACTGGACTTGCTTTTCTCTGCGTAATGAGGAGAAGGTATTTTTAACATTTGTCCGGGATAAATCATATTGGGATTGCGAATACCGTTTGCTGATACGATAGCTTGCACGGTTGTCCCGTATTTGACAGCAATATCACCGAGTGTATCGCCCTTTTGAACCATATAACGTACCATGAATGGATGGACACTCCCTTCTGTTGCTAGATCGTGGACCGTGCAGTAGTCTATGCTGATATGCAAAAAGAGTAGCGGGATCAATGCCTATGAAGAGAATCCAAAAAGGCCTATTTAGGACGAAAAGATGATAGCGAAGTGCTGTGGTTGGAACAGGTTAGGAGTTGGCATCATGAAAACAGTCATCTTGTTGATTGTCACAAGTATATTATGGGCGGGAAATTTTGTAGCCGGTAAAGATTTGGTGGGGCATGCATCAGCTTTGACCCTGACAGAATTGCGCTGGCTTCTGTCCGCGGTTTGTTTGGTGCCTGTCATACGATTAACAGAACGCAAGTTTTGGCCTCAAAAATCCACTTGGCTGCCACTGGTGGGCATGAGCGCTACAGGCGTCGTGTTATTCAATGTATTTACTTATCAGGCACTTGAGCATACAAGCGCCGACCAAGTCGGGCTTCTTTCAGCGCTTAACCCACTTGCCATAGCTTTGGCTTCATTATTTTTTCTTCGTGAGCGACTGCGTGGTCTACAGTGGATAGGCATGTTTATCTCTTTAGCTGGCGTTGTCGTTGTGATTACGAGTGGTCGCTTGATGAAACTGTTGCAGTTACAGGTCAATCAAGGAGATTTATGGATGTTGCTCGCAGTCGCCATATGGGGAATTTATGCGGTCTTTAGCCGACAAGCGATGCGCGATGTATCTCCTTATCTGGCTACTTTTTGGTCAGCCGCTATAGGAGCCGTAGTCTGCCTGCCTTTTACAGCTTCCGGTTTATATCATTTGCCTGCTTATCCCGCTTTTTGGTATGCAGCAGGATATACTGCCGTGCTCGGTACGGTCGTGGCTATGGTTTTTTGGAATCTTGGCGTTTTACGTATGGGCGGAACCGTTGCGGGCATGTTTCTCAATCTCAATCCCATCTTCACGGTCCTCATTGCTTTTTTTACGCTTGATGAGACTGTAGGGTGGGCAGAATGGTTAGGCACAGCTTTAGTCATAGGAGGTATGCTCCTGTTTGCTGTACGTAAACCATTAAGAAGACATCGTGTCCAGGCAAAACTTGCAGATTCTTTATCCTGTCAGGAGGATTAAATCATCATCGGTGTCCATATACAGGAAAAAGTCCTCCTTTACCCACAGAGGGTCGGGAAAAGGAGGATTTTGTATAGGGATAGGCTCACACAAATTGCTCTTCTTCGGTCGATCCGGTCAAGGCCGTGGTGGAGGAGAGTCCGCCAGCAATCACTTGAGTTACTTCATCAAAATATCCTGTGCCAACTTCTCTCTGATGACGAGTAGCGGTATATCCTTCTGCTTCACTTGCAAACTCTGCTTGCTGAAGTTGCGAATAAGCAGCCATGCCAAATTGACGATATTGATAAGCGAGAGAGAACATGCTGTGGTTCAAGGCATGGAATCCAGCCAGAGTGACAAATTGGAATTTATATCCCATATCACCTAATTGTTCTTGGAAGGTGGCTATTGTCTTTTCGTCCAATTTCTTTTTCCAGTTAAAGGACGGAGAACAATTATATGCTAATAATTTGCCAGGAAATTGCTTGTGAATAGCTTCAGCAAAAGCTCTGGCCTCTTCTAAATTAGGTTCTGAAGTCTCGCACCATATCATATCAGCGTATGGTGCATAGGCGAGACCTCTGGCAATGGCTGCATCCAGGCCTCCACGCATTCTGAAGAATCCTTCCACTGTACGTTCTCCAGTCAAGAAGGCTTGATCTCTTGGATCCACGTCACTGGTTATCAAGTGAGCACCATTTGCGTCTGTTCGGGCAATAATGACAGTGGGTACACCCAAAACATCCGCAGCCAGGCGGGCAGCAGTCAAGTTGCGGATAGCTTGTGAAGTCGGCAACAATACTTTGCCGCCCATGTGCCCACATTTTTTCTCTGATGAAAGCTGGTCTTCAAAGTGTACGGCGGAAGCTCCTGCCTCAATCATTTGCTTCATGAGTTCAAACACATTCAGCGGACCACCAAAGCCAGCTTCAGCGTCAGCTACAATCGGCACAAACCAGTCTATATCACCTACACCTTCTGCAGATTGAATTTCATCAGCGCGCATGAGTGCCTGATTAATTCGTTTGACTACGTGGGGAACACTGTTGGCTGGATATAAACTTTGATCAGGGTACATATGGCCCGATAGATTCGCATCAGCAGCGACTTGCCAACCGCTTAGATAAATGGCTTTCAAGCCAGCTTTAACTTGTTGGACTGCTTGATTGCCCGTCAGCGCTCCCAATGCTTTAATATGGTGTTCTTGATGCAATAATTTCCAAAATTTTTCCGATCCGATTTCTGCAAGTGTATGTTGAATGCGCACGCTGCTTTGTAATCTAACCACGTCAGTCGCTTGATAATTTCTTGCAATTCCGCTCCAACGTGGGTTCGTATTCCATTCTTCTGTCAACTGGGCAATTTTCCGTTCTCTTTGGCTCATTCTGATCTCTCCCTCTTTTTCTGTTATATAACTTTTTATTCTTATTGATTATTGTTGTATAACAGTGGTGGTAAAAAAATTTATTCGTTGGACAAATTCATACAACGTTCACATTCATAGAGTGCTCCAGATGTACTTGTTGAAATAGGACGATTGCAACGATAGCAATAAAAACGGTTCTCATTTTCCGGGAATTCTGGAGACACCCATCCGAGTTGAACAGCAGGATGCAGTGGCTGATACGGTCGAGGTATCCATCCATAATCGTCATAAATATTTTTCATGAAGATTCTCCTTTCTTCACTTTCGGATGATTGTATAATATAACAAATGATCTGAAATTTCTACTGTTATAAAACAGTTTGTGAAAAAATTTTTATATAAAAAAATGCACATCAAAAAAGAGGTGTTTTTCAACGCCTCTTTTTTGATGTCAGTTATGCGTGAATGCCTATTTTGTCGAGTAGAAAAGCCATTTGTGTGGCACGTTCTTTCCACATTTCCAGACGTCCTGAAGAACCGAAATGTCCAGCTCCCATGTGGATACGCATGGCAATCATGTGCTCATCCGTCTTCATGACGCGCAATTTGGCGACCCATTTTGCCGGCTCCCAATAACCTACTCGCGGATCGTTCAAACCTGTAGTGACTAGCAGGTGGGGATAATCTTTCGCTTTCACGTTATCGTAAGGACTATAGCTCTTCATATATTGATAGTCTGTTTCATTTTCCGGGTTTCCCCATTCGTCATACTCCAATGTTGTCAGTGGAATGGTTGGATCCAGCATTGTAGTTACTACATCCACAAAGGGGACATCAGCCTCAATGACAGCAAATAATTCTCCAGCCATATTAGCGACGGCACCCATCAGCAGGCCACCGGCGCTGCCACCACGAGCCGCCAATATCTCAGGAGAAGTATAACCTTTTTTGATGAGGTGTTTGGCGCAGTCGATAAAATCAGTGAAGGTGTTCATCTTCTGTTGGAGCTTGCCTGACTCATACCAGGAACGCCCCATTTCGCCGCCACCACGAACATGTGCAATGGCTATGATCAAACCGCGATCGAGCAAAGGCAGATTTTGAGCTTGGAAGACAGGATCAAAACAAATACCGTAAGACCCGTAGCCGTTTAGAAGCAGTGGAGCAGGTCCCTTATGAAGTGCGTCCTTGCGATAGACGAGTGAGATGGGAATCTTTGTTCCGTCTTCGCTGTATGCGTATTCGCGTTGCTGTGTGTAGAGGGTAGGATCGAATTTTCCTGGTATCTCCTGTACCAGCAAAGCTTCTTTGGTAAGTTGCTGAAGATGAACGGCATACGTTGTTTTGGGTGTTAAAAATGATTCGTATTGCAGCAAAAGTTCATGGGTCTGAAATTCGTACTGTTCGAGTACACGAACGGTATAGACCGTTTCAGACCATTCCAAACGGTGCAACTCGCCTTGCGCATAGATCCAAACTTGCGTCAATCCGTTATCTCGACCCTCCAGCACTAGAGCATCAGCAAATGGATAAACGTTTGTCAAATAACGTGTCTCATCATAGGGAAAAACATCTTCCAGTGGCTGGCGATTGGTCGTTGGACATTTTTGAAGTCGGAAGTTCGTAGCATTTTCATTGGTTAAGACGAGAAAATCTCCCTGCCAGTGTTCCAGGGTATATTCGATATTCGGCCGTTTGGCTTGGAACAGTGTCCAGTTTTCAGTTGGCTGATGAGTATGCAAATAGCGTGTTTCACTGGTGGTCTTGCTGCTCGACTGCAAAAAGAGATATTGACCGTCACGTGATTGGCTCAGGCTAATGACGCAGGTCATATCCGCTTCTTCATAAATGAGTATGTCCTCTTTGTCTCCGAGCTTATGTCGCCATAGTTGATAGGGCCTTTGGCTTTCATCCACACTTATGTAAAAAAGGTATTGGCCGCTTGCATCCCATTCTATACTGTCGCTGATAAACACATTGGGCACTTCGTCACTCAGCCATTCCCCGCTGGCTAAATCTCGCACGCGTAAGGTATAGCGGTCTGTACCGTCTCTGTTTTCTAAATAGGCCAGATACTGTTGATTGGGAGAAATACGACGTTCTGTCACACTCAAATATTCTCCTGGTTTAGCTAATACATTTAAATCGAGCAGTACCTCCGGGGTAGAATGAGCCAAATCCGCCCGGTGATTAGCCTTTTGGCGAAAATAGACGGGATATTGCCAGTCCTTTGCCTGACGACGGGAGTAAAAGTAAGAGCCAAAACGCACTGGGATGGCTTGTTCTTCGTCTGGGATACGGGCAATAAATTCCTCGTAGAGATTTTCGGAAAGTTGGTTTAGAGGTTGCATAACTTCGTCATAATAAGCGTTTTCAGCTTCCAGATACCGTAGAACTTCATCATTGTCTTTCTGATTGAGCCAATAGTAATCATCAGTCCGCACATCTCCGTGTTTCCTTTGCGGTTGAGGATGGCGGGGAGCGAGTGGTGGCTGCATGGGAAAACCTCCAATTTGTTTCGTTTCAAAGTCGTTGCCGATGATCAACATTATACTCTTTTTAAGATTTTGATTGGTGAAGAAACGCATTTCGTGATACTCTTTCGACATACAACAGCGTGTGAGGATGAGATACCATGCAGACGCTCAAAGGTTTTGAGGCCATCAAGGTGGCGGAAGAATATCAGGTTCAGTTATTTGATACTGAATACCGTAGTGAAGTTAGTGTGGAGGAAGCGAAACAGTTTATTGCCAGTCAACGTCGACCGCAATCTTTTGTCTTGTCCAATTGGCCTGATTCGGAAGAAGAAGCGGAGTCTTTGGTCTTGCAAGTGATGGAAACTCATTTGCAGGAAACATGCAATGCTCAAATTCGTCTGGATGAAATGCTTGTAAAAATGGATCAGATGGGTCAATCCATGCATCCTTATGCAGTGGAATTGGCGGCAGAACGTTTGGTGGCGCAAAGAAAATTAATTTTGGCCAGCACACAAAAAGATGTACCTGTTTTAGAATTACCAAGAACCATTTATTTCCGAGATAGTTTTCTTGAAAAGATAGATGATTTAATCTGTCCCGATTGTGCTCGGCTCGATCTCGATGGACCTTTTCATGCAGCTTGTGTTGTCAAACTGGTCGACTTTCTGGCTAGTGGTACCTTTACTTTAAATGATATCACTGAGGAACGAGAACCTTCCACAGGCGCATCTCTGCTTGGCAAGTGGACATCTCGTCCGGGGTTGGATATCCAATGGCTATCCAAGAGGGCTCAAGCTGCTAAAACAAGGTGGCAATCTGTCATTAAACCGTTTTTTACGCGTGAAGATGAAGATGAATATACATTGCCGAATGCTTCAGCGAAAAATGTTTTTGTTTCTCCGCCGCCGTCAACGCCCGTTGTCCATGAGGAGACTACTGTGGAGAAGATCGAGGAGCGTCCGTTATCCTCGGTGGATAAGCGAATTAGCAAACAACAATTGATTGAATATCTCCAATCTGTTGAAATCATTGATGAAGGTGGAGAAATCGTCAGATTGCGCAGAGAGCGCGGAGAACTTGAAAATCGGCTGGAATTGCGTGAGCAGGAGATTCGTCGATTGCAAAAGGAACAGGCGCTGCTTGAAAAACAATGTGAAGAGTTACAGGCAGATGTAAACAAATTTGTGGAAGCTATGCAGATTGTCTCTAAACGCAGTTCACGAAGTCTCGTGCAAGAGGCATCCGCCACCCAAACGCTCGACAAAGATCATGAATCTTAAGCTACCCTTGTTTTTGCGATGGGGAGCGGCAAATCAGAGGAGATGGATTAAGAACGGTTCTCAAATAGTTTGAGATAAGAGCCGTAGCCTTCTTCCTCTAGTTTATCTTTCGGTATGAATCGTAAAGCAGCAGAATTAATACAGTAACGCAGACCGCCTTTGTCTAGAGGGCCGTCTTCAAAAACGTGGCCGAGATGGCTGTCTGCATTCTTGCTGCGCACTTCCGTTCGAATCATGCCATGACTGAGGTCTGTTTTTTCCATCAGACAATTTTTATCAATAGGTTGACTGAAACTTGGCCAACCACAAGCTGAGTCAAATTTGTCTAGTGAAGAAAAAAGCGGTTCACCACTGACGATGTCAACGTAAATTCCTTCCGCGTGATGATTCCAGAATTCATTGCGAAACGGGGGCTCCGTGGCGTTCTCTTGAGTGACAGCGTATTGAAGTGGTGTCAAGCGTTGTTTAAGGGTTGGACGATCCATATTTTCCCGCCTTTCGTTTCGTAAGGGTGTTGACTGCCTTTATTATGGCACTTGGACGAAGCGGCTTCAATGAAGCGAATAGCACAGGAGTAGCGATTTGGTGTGTAAATTGAACAGAAACGGATGGGATAAACTTGAGTTTAGAATGGATGGCTGGTTTTGCTCGTTTTTTGGCCGATCACGGTTATACAACGACGATGTGGGAAAATGGTTTTCATTCTGAGGATGCTAACGAAGTCTGTCAAACGTTGAGTCAATGGTTTCAAGAAAAAACTCATATGGATGGAGAGTTTTTAATCATTTGGGGTGCTCTGGATGGTGTGCGCTTTTCAGGAGACGCTGAACTTGCCTATTTTGACGGTCAACAGGCTTACGTTATGCCAAACCCTTTTCTGGAAGGCAATGGTGACGCTTTTGTAGCCGCATTGGATGCGCTTGCTCATGATAGAAAAGATTTGCTTTATCCAGCAGAAATTCAAAAGCGTATACTATTTAATGCTGTTTGATCTGCATTTTTAGAGTAGTTGTTGATAATCGGTAATAATTGCGAAGAATTTTCCTGGCCAATAAGGCTGAATAAAATAGTATACTAAGTAGTAGACATCGCATGAATGTTTAATAGATAAAGGAGTGGATCCTTATGTACGAATATATTCCTTGGTATATTGGTTTGGCAGTGAGTGTGGCTGTGCTGGGAACCTATTTTATCAATATGATTCACGAAATTCGCAAGGAAGAATCTGATGAAAGTTTTCATCATCCTCACACTTCTCATTGACATTGAGCAGTGCAGGGAGCGCCATGCGCGTTTTGGGCCCTCTTGGGCTCATTTTTTATGTTGCTTTTGGCCCGAACTGAGCCTTCAGAACGTAACGTAGGCGGTTGCGTCATGCGTGTTCTGAGAAGCCCCTGCCTTTAGGTATGGGTAGTGGCCACGGTGGATTTTAATGGTAGATAAAAAAAGCCTAGAAAGAAACTTTGAAGGAGGATGGGACATGCGGGGCGTTCAATGGCTGCGGCTGGTTCCTTTGTTCATTGCTGCTGCATCAATCGGCGTAGGTGTATATACCAGTGAGCATCAGTCTAAAGAAACGTCACCCGTTTCTTCCGCATGGTTACAGAAAGTGGGTCAAATTTCTGCCCAGTCATCCTCGCCTCAGCTTTCTGACCCATCTCCTGAAAAACATGCTTCTTTGCATAGTCGTAGCACCACAAATGCTAGGTTTGATACCAAACGTGTGTCGAAGGCAGCTCAAAAGCAGGTAAACGTTAAGCATCATGCAACGACTATAAGTTCGCTTAGCAACTCATCTGTCGTCGGATCCAATCAAAATTCCACTCAACAACAGAAAAGTAAGAACTCTGTTTCAACCCGTTCAGGTTCAGATTCAAGCTCAATTTCAGGGGCTTCCTCAGTTTCTGCTACCCAACATACATCAACACCCGAACAAAGCTCGTCAAGTTCAGAGCAATCGCATCCATATGGCGAATTCACATTGATTGTGAGTAAGTTTGAACATGTCATCGCTCAAAAAGAGATCCCTATTGTCCCTGACGAGAATCTGATGCAATATACCGAGCAGAATTTTCAAGTACAAACCGCTTATGGAGGCGGATTTGTAGTCTCCATTAACGGCATTCGTTCGCAATGGACGGGTGTACCTGTGAGTCAGCGTAAACCTTACGACTGGTTTTTATATATCAATGGTCAGGAAGCGCCCGTAGGTGCTCTCCAGATTATTCCTAAAGCTGGAGATGTCGATGTATGGGATTATCACAAATGGAATCCTGCCACAGGTCAAGGATGAATCAGAGACCAATAATAATTCGCCAACCTCATCCGTATGTTTATCTCTGTTTGGCAATAGCTTGGCTTTTTTTGATTTTTTCAATTACTTCTCTCTGGCAAATGATTTTTTTATGGGGTGTATCGGGCTGCTTATTCTTTCTGCAGCAATCCCGTACACGACGTTCTTTATTATCCTGGCGTTATTTATGGATTCTGGCTATTGTATATGCGATTGTACAGATATTCGCTGATGCAGGTACACCGTTTGCCCCTTTGATTTGGACGAGTGGACGTCTGTGGGGAGGCTGGGAGTTGCGTTTAACTCCGGAAGGCTTATACGCTGGGATACTGCAGACTCTTCGTTATCTGACAGCGCTACTATCCATGACGACTTTGGCTCTAGTTGTGAAGCCGGAAGATATTCAACATTGGCTGCCTCATTCATGGGCTCGTTTGCGTATTCTGCTTTCACTTCTTTTCAATATGTTGCCAATGGTGATGGATGAGTACCAGCAGATTCGTGAGTGGCTGTCGTTTCAAGATCGGCTTTTTCCCAGCAAACAGCGACAAAACGCTTTTCTGGCTGCAGTGTTGAAAGTGGGCGTTGCCTTGCGAATGTTGCTCTCACGTGCGCTCGAGCGATCCTGGAAACTTTCTGAAACCATGATGGTGCGTGGCTATGGAATAGGTCAGAGCAGCCGTTACTTGCGTATGCGTTTTCACAAATCTGATGGGCTGCGTGTAAGTCTTTTGATAGCGATTATGCTCGTTTACGGATATGCCTTACTGAATCTTTCTATCATCAAACCCGATTGGATTTCCTTAAATTCCTTTAAAAGATTCTGCGAGTGGACATCATTGCTTATGTTTCTCTTCACCTTATTCTCGAGCTTTTGGGGAGATGTTAGAAAAGGGAGACTTGATATACAGAAGAGGGGAAATGGTGATTGAGCTTCGCAATCGATATTGGTCAACTGCTTTATACTTACCCCAATCAACTACAACCTGCTCTCTCTATAGAGAACTGGCAAGTGGAGGCGGGAGAGTGGGTTTACATACAAGGAAAGAATGGCAGTGGAAAATCAACCTTTCTCAAAATACTCAGTGGTGCCCTGCCTCGTTTTTATGGTGGGGAGGTTGTAGGAACGGTGTCTTTCTTTGGCCATTCCCTCATCGGCATCGACCCAATTGAACATACACGCTTGGTTGGTTATGTACATCAACAACCAGAAGCTCAATCTGTCTATCAGCACGTTGCCCAGGAAGTTGCATTCACGATGGAAAATTTAGGATTTCATCCATCTCAAATGCACTGGCGGGTCACTGAAGTATTGGAAATGATGGGTATTTTACACTTGCGCGACAAACCGCTTGCTGAATTATCCGGAGGTATGCGCCAGCGGGTCGCGTTGGCCGCTGCCATCGCCCATCATCCTAAAATTTTGTTGCTCGATGAACCTACATCCCAGGTCGATCCTGCTGCTGCTCAGAGTATTTTGCAGATGATTCATCAGTTCCAGTTAGAATGGGGAATGACTGTGGTGATGACCGAGCATCAGAGTCAGTCCATCTATCCTTATGCTGGTCAGGTTGTTATTCTTGAACAGGGTTCCATGGTTTGGCATGGAGCTGCTTGTGAGGCCGTGGCATGGTGGCGACAGCACAATCCCATTTTTTTGCCGATCACGGCGCAATACCCGCTTTGTTCAGAAACATCACCATTAGAAGCGCCTCTTTCTGTTCAGGACATGCGTCAGAAATTGCTCCATGGGATGAGGCAGAAAACCGCTGGAGATTCAGCGAAAATCAGTTCGGAAGATAAGCAGATTGACAAACGGTGCATTGATTTCAGCAAGCAAGGGACGGCGAAAGTCGATCCGGTTCAAGGGTTGGTCGAGTTGCAAAATGTCAACGCCTATTATCCTCTAGCGGAAAAATTAGTATTGCAGGAGTTGTCGCTTTCCCTCAAGGAGCAGAGCAAAATTTGTTTAATAGGTCCAAACGGATCGGGCAAATCCAGTATACTGCGACTTCTTGCAGGCATGTTGTTTGTGCATTCCGGAAAAGCAAAGGGAAGTTTGTTGGCAACCCATATGCGCAAGGGAAAGCGAATGATACTAAAAGACATTGCCTATTTGCCTCAGAATCCAGCTCAATGGCTGTTTGAAGAGAGTGTTGAGGAAGAATTTCGCCGAGTCTTTCGCCGATTCAATCAACCTTTGACGGAAGAACGGCTTGTTCAAATGCTTAAGCAAGTCCATTTGCTTGCAGAACGTCATCGATCCCCGCAAGATTTATCAGGTGGAGAGCAATTGCGCCTGTCGATCAGCTTGACTTTATTGCTGAAACCACGTTTGTTGTTGCTCGATGAACCCACACGCGGTCTGGATGCAGATACAAGGATTTGGCTTCTTGACGAGTTAACTAGATGGGATGGTACAGTATGTATGGCAACGCACGATTTGGAACTTGTGGCAGAATGGGCAGATGAGGTAGTCTTTATAGACAGTGGACAGGCTGTCGTCGTCGATAATCCACGCCGCTGGATGAGTCAGGCGATGCTTTATGCTCCGGTGCTGGCACGAGCTTTTCGGGGAGTGGATGACGAGGTGTTTACCTGGAAAGATGCCGGACTCCGGGGGTGGACCCTATGCAAGAGTCCATGTTAAACCTGCGTCGTCTTGAAATGCTGCAGATATGTGCGAGTCTGTTAGTAGCCTTAGTGGTGTTGATTTATGGTAGTTTGCATGGGTGGGCCTGGTATTGGATAGCCTTGGCTGTACTCGGTTTGGCTGGCTATGCAGGCATTTTGACCATGCAAAGAAAACTGCAGGATGCCCGGCTGTTGACCGTAATCGCTACATTGGCGGCGATTGCTTCGGTAGGACGAGATAGTGTGCAGGGGATTCCAGATGTTCAGCCAGCTACGTTTCTTATTCTCATGTCTGGTTTCAGTTTCGGACCGACAGTCGGCGCTGCAGTTGGAGCATTGACCGCAATCGGTTCAAATTTAATCTTGGGTGAAGGAATATGGACACCCTGGCAGATGGTTGCTTGGGGTGGGATAGGACTTTTAGCTGGGCTGATTCGCAAATTTTGGATTCGCTTTCCTGTCTGGGGATTAATTCCAGTTGCCGTCCTTGGAGCGTATGGATTTGGCTGGTTTATGGATATTCAATACGTGATAGGCGAACAGCACTTGAATTGGCACACTTATCTTCTGGCCTGTATGAGTAGTTTTTTTCCTTTCGACACAACACATGCAGGGGTTACAGCAGGTCTAGTGCTTGTGGCTGGGAAACCCGTTTTTCGCTTGATGGAACGCTACAAACAGCGCATGGAGGCAAAGACGATTTCAAATCGCTCTGTCCAGGAAACCTCGCAAGAAACTTCGCAATCTATGAAATAAATAACGAGAGGGGTTTTACAAGTGAAACATATTCTTCGTTTTGGCACAGGATTCTTAGCCGCTAGTCTCTTAGTCGCGCCCATGACAGTGTATGCAGCCAACAACAATACTCAACCAACTGTAGCAGAAGCTGAGGCGTCGGCTGTTGCTTACATGAACTCGACTCAAGCAAACAGCTTGGTGAATTGGACCAAAATTGCTGATTTTGCAGCAGGACATATGGTTGCTTCGCCTACATGGCCAGCCAAAGACTTGTCTGCGTCTGCTAGTACAGGAACGCTTGTTAAAGTGATTTTGAGCATGCTTGCTACTCATCGTGATCCGCATCAGGTGCATCATGTCAATTTGGTGCATGTATTGGCTAGCCGACAAATCTTAAGCGGTAAAAATGCAGGTTATTTTGCGGATGACAATAAAGGCACTGTCACAGGCAGTGTGACGAATCAGGCGCTGGCCATCATCGCACTTGAGGACGCTGGGAATACAGAATGGAATCCTAAACTTGCTGAGACGTGGTTGCTCGCACAGCAAAATAAAGATGGTGGTTTCGGCTATGCAACAGGAGTAGCGAGCGATTCCAACGATACAGCTTATGTGATTGCTGCGCTTAGTTCTCTGGGACTGACAGCAAAATCTCCAGCTATAGCGAAGGCGTTGCAATACGAGCGTTCACTTCAGCAGTCGAATGGTGGTTTTCTCTATCAAAGCAGTTCCCAATTTACAGATGCAGACTCTGATGGAACGGTTATGGATGCTCTTGCCAGCGTAGGCATTCGTCCTACAGCATGGACGGTAAATGGTCATTCACCCTTAGATAACTTAATGTCACTTTACGATGTAAAATCTGGTGGTTTTCGTTATATGAGCAGTGGCGAATATTCAGGAGTCAATGGCTATTCTACGCGTGATGCCATTTTTGGCTTGGCTGCCAGTGTAACGGGTGAATCTGTGTTCCAACGTCTACGCGCACCTCATTTAACTTCATTGAATCATTACTGGCACTCTATTGAAGTCAAGGGTGGTGCTTGGATCAATCATCATTGGATTCCTTTTATGCAGTTGAGGGATGTAGCTGCTGCAGGTACTTATCTGAATGAATTGAATCCCTACTGGCAAAACGTTGCCAAACATGGCGGCTTATGGGAAACAGTAGATGGCCATCCTGTATGGGAAGCTTGGAATTATCAACTCGCCAAACAAGCCTTGTCTGCTACATTTGGTGCGGATGCGGTCTATATTTCTCATCTATCCTGATACTTAGCAGTCAGAAAAATGTATCATTCTTAATGAGAGAAAGCAGCTTCCGCGCGGCAGCCTTGATGGTCGCGCGGAAATGGTACATACCTGTAAAAATTGTAGCCGATACTAGCAGCAGGTAATCTGCAGGGAGGTATCGGTTTTTGAACGCTCAAGGGCCAGGACAAGTTAAATTAGAGAATCATTTGCGGCAACATCTGAGTTTAGATGATCGCCGCAAAATGGAACGTTCCTTTGAAGCCATTAGTCCATTTGAATTTAAGAATGAGTTGATTCGTCTTGCTTCTGAGAAAAGCAAACAGGGCGCGGCGACTTTGCTCAATGCTGGTCGTGGAAATCCTAATTGGATTGCAGCCACACCTCGTGAGATGTTCTTCATGCTTGGCAACTTTGCTCTAGAAGAAAGCAAGCGTGTTTGGAGTGCAGGACATTTGGCGGGTAAGCCATCGAAACAAGGAATTGCTGAACGCATGCATATATTTTTAAATAATCATGAGACGGATGAAACTTCCAAATGGTTGCGTTCGTTTGTTGAGTACGGCAATTCACGTGGTTTTCCACCGGATGACTGGGTATTTGAACTTGTTGATGGCATCATTGGCGATAACTATCCCGAGCCTGATCGGATGCTGACGTATACGGAAAAAGTTGTCCATGACTTTCTGATTCGGGAAATTTGTCAGAATCAGTCCCCCTCCAGCAACTTTGAACTATTTGCTGTCGAAGGTGCAACAGCTGCCATGTGTTACCTGTTTAATACACTTTTGGAGAATCATTTGTTGAATCGCGGCGATAAGATTGCTATTGCAGTTCCGATTTTCCCGCCTTATGTGGAAATTCCAGAATTGCATAAATACAACTTTCATGTAATCAATCTTTATGCCAGTGGGATTGATAATCGTGGAGAACATACTTGGCAATATCCAAAAGAGGAATTAGATAAACTCAAAGACCCTTCTGTCAAAGCGCTTTTTCTCGTCAATCCAAGCAATCCGCCATCTGTTGCTATGAGTCCGCAATGCATAGATGAAATTGCCCAAATCATTCATCAGCACAACCGAGAATTGATCATTATCAGTGACGATGTCTACGCTACGTTTGTCGACGAGTATTGTTCATTGCTTGCCAAGTTGCCCCGCAATACGATTGGAGTGTATTCGCTTTCCAAATATTTTGGTGTCACCGGATGGCGTCTTGGAGTTATTGCCATTCATCCCGATCACGTTTTGAATGATAAATTGGGTGATTTACCGGATCAGATTCAAGAAGAACTTGCCAATCGTTATCGTTCGTTGACTCAACATCCGGAAAAATTAAGTGTTATGGAACGGCTGGTAGCTGACAGTCGTGAAGTTGCCCTCAACCATACGGCTGGATTATCCACGCCTCAGCAGATACAAATGGCTATGTTTACGTGGTTTGCGCTAACGGAAGATGGGCAGCGTTATAAACAGCAGACACGTGATATCTGTCGACATCGAATGGCGCTTCTTTACGAAGGTTTAGGATTGCCGCAACCGAATTTAGCGTACTGTGCGGATTACTATACAGAGTTCGATCTGGAAGTATGGGCAAAGCATCACTATGGAGACGCTTTTTTTGAATTCCTTGCTGCCCATTATGAACCTGTGGATATACTCTTTCGTCTTGCTGAGCAATCCGCTATCGTTTTACTCAACGGTGGAGGCTTTGCCGGACCCAAATGGTCGATACGTGTTTCTCTTGCCAATCTGAATGATGAGGCTTACTCAGACATCGGTAAATATCTTCATCAAGCTCTGGAATCGTACGTTGCGGCGTGGCGGGGACAAGAATCGCCAAATGGCTTACCATCTTCATAAGTTTCCTAACTTGAGTTTGCAAAGCGAGGGCCTTAGCAAAAGTGTATTTTGTTTATATGGTGAAGTGTAATGATGGTTCGTATTATACTGGTGTGACAACCCATCTGATGCAACGAGTAAAAGCTCACAATTCAAGTGCCAAAGGAGCCAAATATACGCGTAGCCGTCGACCTGTGCACTTGGTGTATAGTGAACCGAGTTTACACAAGTCGGCGGCCTTGTCGCGGGAATATGCGCTCAAACGCTTATCACATGCTGAAAAAGCCGCTATGGCAGAAGCTTGGCTTCAGTATCACAAGTCACTTGGTGAGAAGGCTGAAGATTCTTGAAGAAATGTTTTCACATCAGCCATTACTGCGTTTGCGGCTTCTTGCCAAAAGTCGCTTTGGGTCAAATCGACGCCCAGATGCTGTTTTGCTAAATTCTCTACATTCATACGACCTGTATCTCGAAGCAGGGTCACATATTTATTGCCAAAGGAAAGACCTTCGGCTTTCGCTCGCGCATAAATACCTGTGCTAAAGAGGTAACCAAAAGTGTAAGGGAAATTGTAGAACGGTGTTCCCGTAATATAAAAATGTAATTTGGATGCCCAAAAATGTGGATGGTAACTAGATAAAGCGTTATGGAAAGCGTCTTTTTGCGCTTGAGTCATCAATTCGTTCAAATCCTGGACACCAAGCATGCCGCGCTTTCTCTCTTCATAAAAACGTGTTTCAAACAAGAATCGCGCGTGTATGTTCATGAACATAACAACACCGCGATCGACCTTATCTGCTAGAAGAATTAAGCGTTGTTTCGGGTCACTTGCTTCTTGCATAGTTGCATCAGAGACAATCGCTTCTGCAAATGTAGAGGCTGTCTCAGCAACATTCATAGCATAGCGAGTTTGGTAATACGGAAGTCCACGCATAACGTGCTGATGAAAGGCATGACCGAGTTCATGCGCTAGCGTAGAGACGTTTCCCGCCGATCCAGAAAAGGTCATGAAAATGCGCGTCTCTTGACTGATGGGAAAGCTGGTACAAAAACCACCTGGACGCTTGCCGGGTCTATCCTCGGCTTCAATCCAACGTTTTTCAAAACATTGGGAAGCGAATTTCCCCATTTCAGGATTGAAACGGCTGAATTGCTCGACGATTAAATCCCTGGCTTCTTGGTAAGAAAAGCGTTGTTCCATTTGACCAAGCGGTGCATCCACGTCACACCATGAAGGTGCATCTACGCCAAGAAGCCGTGCTTTTTCTTTTAAATATTCCAGTAGTAGAGGTTTATTTCGCTCAACGGTATCCCACATGGCTTCCAAGGTTTCCTGACTCATTCGATTGATAAGCAGCGGTTCAGAAAGCGGCGAAGACCAACCTCTGGCACGGTAGAGTGCTAGACGATAACCTGCTATATGATTCAAAGTAGGCTGAAACAAATCGGCTTCTTTAGCCCAAGTATCTTCCCAAATTTGGAAAATAGTTTCCCGTTCTTGGCGATTTTGTGAAGACATGCGATTAAACGCCTGACCCATGGATAGTTGTTCCGTTTTTCCGTCTTTATGTAATGTTATAGACATACGTCCAACTAAAATATTGTATAAATCCCCCCAGGAACGGTAACCGTCGATACCAAGTTGCACTGCCAAATCTTCCATTTCGGCTGGTAATTTGTCTTTAGCCCGGCGCGCGCGTTCGTTAAGCCAGAACCGGAATTCATCCATCTCAGGAGCTTTGAGAATAGTTTCTAATTGTGTGGCATCCAAACGCAAAAGATGCGCATCCAATTGAATCAGCAGCTTTTGATAAAGGGCATCTAATTCGTAGAGACGTGTTTGCAGCTGTTTGGCTTTTTCGTCCTTAACATCTGCTGATACCAAGCAGGAAAGGTAAGACCCGACTTCATGTAAGCGTGCGCCACAATTCTGAAGTTTTTGGATGACGTGCAGCAAAGAATCCGTTTTCATTCCCTCTTCAAGAAATTGCAAATGTTTCCGTGTTTCTTCCATGAAATGTGTAATTTCTGGAGAGTTGCTGTCTCCAGGAAATACGCTTTGCAAATCCCAACGCATCATGGACATATCCGACATTTCATCCCACCTCCAAGAGTCAGTATATCGAAAGACATGGAATTTGGGCTATAAGGAAAAGTGATAAAATATAAACTAGTGTAAAATAAGGGACTGGGCTTTCTATAGAGATCTATTGTATAGAACATTGATGGGGAGGTCATCCAAATGAATCGACAAGAAATCGCTATTTTTGCGGGTGGATGTTTCTGGTGTATGGTAAAGCCGTTTGATACATGGCCAGGGGTACTGCGAGTTGAATCAGGGTACACGGGTGGTGACGTACCCAATCCCACTTATGAACAAGTTTGTAGTGAAAAGACAGGACATGTGGAAGCTGTCCGTATCACGTATGACCCGGAAAAAATATCTTATCAAGAATTGCTGAATATTTTTTGGAGACAAATTGATCCTACTGATGCGGGGGGCAGTTTTACGATCGCGGTTCTTCCTATCAGACGGCGATTTTCTATTTCACAGAAGAGCAACGTCAGGAAGCGATACAGTCCAAAAACGAATTGGCTGCAAGTGGTCGCTTTGACAAACCTATTGTTACTCCTATACTTCCGGCTAAGCCATTTTATTTAGCTGAGGATTACCATCAGAACTATTATCAGAAACAACCTTTGCATTATGAGCGGTACCACCGAGCTTCTGGACGCGCAGATTTTACAGAACGCCATTGGGGAGGTTCAAAGTCAGTTGAATGAAACATCGATATGGAAAAATAAATGGTTTATTCTAGCAAATGTGTGTGTAGGAACATTTATGGCAACTCTTGATGGGAGTATAGCCAATGTAGCTTTGCCTACCATGTCACATGCTTTGCATGTGCACTTGCAGGAGATTCAGTGGGTTGTCACAGCGTATCTGTTGACGATTTGCGCATGGTTGCCCATTGTTGGCAAATTGGCAGATATGTTTGGCCGAGGCAGACTGTACAATTTCGGTTTTCTAGTGTTTGCCATGGGTTCAGCTCTTTGTGCGTTATCTGGCTCCTATGTTTGGCTCATATTGTCACGCATACTTCAGGCCTTTGGAGCTTCGCTTCTCATGGCTAACAGCCAAGCGATTGTCTCCGCTACTTTTCCAGGCAGTGAGCGGGGAAGAGCGCTGGGGGTGACAGGGGCTATGGTTTCTGTTGGTTCATTGACCGGTCCAGCTCTTGGTGGTATTTTAATTGCTGCTTTTGGATGGTCTTCTATTTTTTGGATTAATGTACCCATTGGAGTCCTTGGTTTTCTCGTGGGGACACAGACATTTCGCAGACAAACCAAACGTCAACTGGAAACGAACTATTTTGATTGGGCAGGTTCTATGCTCTTTATGATTGCAATTATTTCACTGCTTTACACGGTCTCCAATGCTGACACATGGGGCTGGGGTAGTGAGTTGACACTGCTTGGATTTTTTATATCTATTGTGGCCTGGGTGCTTTTTGTATGGCGGCAATTGCGTGCTAGCCAGCCAGTTGTCGATTTGCGACTCTATAAAATCAATGCGTTTCGGGCAGGAAGTATTGCTGCGTTACTTTCCTTTGTCTCTTTGTTTTGTACAAATGTGTTAATGCCATTTTATCTGGAAGGTGTGCTTCATTTGGATACGCGTGTAACAGGCTACACTATGGCAGCGTATCCGTTGACGATGGCTTTCGTCGCGCCATTTTCTGGTTGGCTTTCTGACCGGATCGGCCCACTCTTTTTAACCACAGGAGGACTTTGTGTCAATGCGTTGGGTTTTGCCTTGTTGAATACGCTTGGCTTGTATGAACGAGCCATATCAGTCGCTCTCTTGTTAGCAATGTTCGGCTTGGGTCAAGGGATGTTCCAATCTCCCAATAATTCAAGCGTCATGGGAGCTGTTCCGAGAGAACGCTTAGGAACGGCAGGTGGACTGAACGCATTGGTCCGCAATATTGGTATGATTCTTGGCATCACGCTTTCTGTTTCACTGCTCAGTTGGCGACTACACCAAATGACTGGGAAAATCGTGCCTGTTGGTGCGCAAATTAGCCAGCCGATGGATTTCCTTGCCGCATTGCACACTGTCTTTTGGTCGGCTAGTGCAGTATGCGTGCTAGGAGCGCTCTTTTCCATCACCAGAGCGGGCGCTCGCAACCAAAAACTTTCCTCTGCTGAGGCTCGCTGAATGAAGTGGTGAAGCATGCTGCATACTACCTTCTGATGTCAAGCAGGTTCAAAGGGATAAACAGTGTTTTCTCTTTGCCCTGACAGCGAGGGAGGAATCGCTATGCAGAGCAGCGGAGGCAAAAGGGCAAGTTGGCGTCCAATTATTTCAAATACACCATCCCTGCACCATCATCATGATGTAAAACCGGAAAAAGCACCTGGTGTCCCTATGCTGACGCTGATTGGTATCGGGGGTATTATTGGCGCAGGTTTTTTTCTTGGCTGCGGCGTACCCATTCGTTTAGCAGGACCATCTGTTTTGATTGCATTTCTTATTGGTGGAATTCTTACCGCTCAAGTGACAGGCGCTCTTACTTCGATTGCTGTCAAGGAGCCTGAAGAAGGCTCATTCAAAGTTTATGCCGATCGTTATCTTGGTTCCTATGCTGGCTATTTGCAGGGATGGATTTATTACTTGACGAGTGTATTGACGATTGCCAGTGAAGCTGTAGCTATGGCTGTATTTACCCATATATGGCTACCCCATATTGCAGAGTGGCTGACTGCCTCCATATATTCCATTATTATTCTTATCATTAATGCGTTTGGTGTAAGGAATTTCGATCGCGTTGAGTCTTTTATGTCTGTTGTAAAGATTGCGGCTTTGGTCGGTTTTATTCTTTTTGCTGTTCTTTTAATCAGTGGTTTATTAACAGGGATGCCGCATCCAGCAGCTTTCCTTTCTTCATCGGAGACTTTCTTTACACACGGTTTTACGGGACTTATGCAGTCCATGTTGATTGTCGTCTTTGCTTATGCGGGGATAGGTGTCTTTGCTACTGCAGCTGTCAAAACACCGCGTGGTCGGGATGTCGAGTTATCTGCAATTCTTACTATTCTCATCCTGACGGTACTTTACATTGTGGCCGTGGGCTTTGTTATTTGGTTTGAACCGACACAAAGTGTCAATACATCGATTAGTCCATTTGTGTTGACTTTGCAGCGCCACGGTACAATTTGGCTAGCTGACATTTTCAATGCTGCCATTCTAATCGCCTCATTTAGCGTCATGGCAGGCGCCGTTTTTTCTTCCATGCAGATTTTGTACAGTCTTGGCGAGACAAATGAAGCGCCGCGTTTTGTTAAGATTCAAAATCAACGCGGAGTTCAATATGGGGCTCTACTCGCTACAGCGATTGGAATTGCGCTTTCGCTGATTCTTGCTTATGCTCTGCCGTCTAATGTGTATCAGTTTTTAATCAGTGCGTCCAGTTTCATGACTTTTTTCTATTGGTTTGTTATGTTGCTCACTTTTATCAGTTGGCGCTCTCGTTTACGCTCTGCCAGCCAATCCTTTCAAGTTTCCAAGCTAGCCTTCGGTGCGCCTGTCTCGTCCTATGTATGTCTCGCTCTCATTGTGGCATTGACGATTTACGCTTTGTTTCAGCCATCACAGCGAATCGCATTTTATGCGTTTGCTGCTATTTATCTATTGCTTACCATCGCTTATTGGTTTGTTCGCAAAAAGATTCAAAAGAGTGCAGGAAGCTAGGTCATAGATGGCGTAATCCCTACAGAACATTCGCGATAGTAAAACAGTTTGCGGATGAACTTAGGAGGGACAATGATGAGTCAAGTTTCCATGGATCAACAATCCATTGAAGAATTACAACAGTCAATGCAAAAGGGAGAATTCAGCGCTGTTGAGTTAACCCTTGAATATATGCGGAAAATCGCTGAGAACAATCAACAAGGAGCGTCATTGGCTGCAGTCATTGAAATCAATCCGGACGCTTTATTTCTTGCCGAGGCGATGGACAGGGAGCGTCACAGGACGGGGCCACGCGGGCCATTACACGGCATCCCTGTACTTATTAAAGACAATATCAATACGGCTGATGCCATGCATACCAGTGCGGGAAGTATGGCATTAGCAAAATCGTATGCAGGATATGATGCATTTTTGGTTCGCAAATTGCGTGCTGCAGGAGCAATTCTGCTCGGCAAAACCAATTTGACAGAATGGGCTAATTTTATGGCAGATCATATGCCGAATGGTTATAGTTCGCGAGGGGGCCAGACGCTCAATCCTTATGGACCCGGACGCCTCGATGTGGGTGGGTCGAGTGCCGGATCGGGATCAGCCATTGCTGCGGATTTTGCTACAGCGGCAATTGGTACAGAAACTTCCGGTTCTATTTTAAGTCCTTCCAGCCAAAACAGTTTGGTAGGTATCAAACCCACTGTGGGGTTGGTCAGTCGGCGAGGCATTATTCCGATTGCATACAGTCAAGATACTGCGGGACCAATGACACGCACTGTACGAGACGCTGCGCTATTGCTGAATGTTATCGCAGGTGTCGATCCCGATGATGCTGCTACGTTGACCTCTCAAGGTCAAATATTGGATGATTACACGGCAGGTCTTACACCTGAGGGCTTGAATAGAGCAAGGATTGGTGTTGTCAAGCAGTTTTTCAGTCAATTGAACGATTCTCAAAATCAACTTATGCAGGCGGCGTTTGACGTATTGCGTAAACAAGGCGCCATTGTCATAGAAGATTTGGAGTTGATAGATCCGGAAGAGGGAGATGCGGGCTACGAAGTACTGATTTATGAATTTAAGTCAGCGTTGAACGCCTATTTGAAAGAGTTGCCCCATCATGTGTCTATCCGTTCTCTTCAAGATGTCATTCGATTTAATGAAAAAGATCCAGAGCGTCTTTTAAAATTTGGTCAACAGATGTTATTGCGTGCCGAAGCTACAAGCGGTACGCTCACAGATGCGGAGTATTTAAACGCGCGTAGACGCGATTTACATTGGTCAAGACAACAAAATCTCGATCGCCTGATGGCAGAACATTCTCTGGATGCTCTAGTCTCGCCTGGATATTTTGCATCGTCCATTGCCGCTAAAGCGGGGTATCCTTCTGTCACAGTTCCGGCTGGCTATGATGATGAAGGGATGCCTTGGGGTTTGACCTTTACAGGTTGTGCGTTTTCTGAGGCGCGCCTATTGCAGCTTGCCTATGCTTATGAACAAGCAACGCTGCATCGACAAGCACCAAAGCTTTCGTATCGCTCAGAGAATTGAAAAACTTTGATTTGGAAAGGAAGGTGCGTTCATGCCCATCAAATTGCCTGAAGGCTTACCGGCTAAACGTGTTCTGGAACAAGAGCATGTATTTGTGATGGACGAGCAACGGGCCTTCCATCAAGATATCAGACCGTTAAAAATTTTGATTCTCAATCTTATGCCTATTAAAGAGACTGCTGAGACGCAACTTCTGCGTTTGCTCGGCAATACACCTTTGCAGGTGGAAATCACTCTGCTTAGAATGGAGACGCATCAAGCAAAGAATACGTCAACTGAACACTTGCAAGCGTTCTATACGACTTTTCGCGATATTGAGAGACAAAATTTCGATGGCATGATAGTCACGGGAGCGCCAATAGAACATTTGCCGTTTGAAGAAGTTGCCTATTGGCCGGAATTGACTCGCATTTTGGATTGGTCCCGTCAGCACGTTACATCCACCATTCATATCTGCTGGGGTGCGCAAGCAGGGTTATATCATCATTATGGTATTGCCAAGCGTCCGCTTGCAGAAAAAATGTTTGGTGTATTTACTCATGAAATTTGTCTGGACATTCCTCTTGTCAGAGGATTTGACGAAGGATTTTTAGCGCCCCATTCACGCCATTCTACTGTGGATGAAAAAGATGTTTTAGCTTGTCCAGAATTACAGTTGATTTCAAAATCTAAAGAAGCAGGCGTTTACATTGTAGCTACGGAAGATGGACAACAAATTTTTGTCACCGGCCACTCGGAATATGATCGGGAGACACTAGCGGAAGAATATCATCGTGATATTGAGCGTCAATTGCAAGTGCCATTGCCTAAAAATTATTTTCCGAATGACGATCCTTCACAAACGCCTCTGCACAACTGGCGTTCACACGCATATTTACTTTTCTCTAACTGGCTCAATTATTACGTTTATCAGCAAACCCCTTACGATTTATCCAGTTTGCACTAAAAGTGAGCATAAGGTGAGAAGGGGGATACCGTTTTGAAAGTTTGGCTTGCCAGGCAGGAAGATATTGGTCAAGAGCTGATAGAGAGATGCATTCATCGCTTTCTTCCTCTGGCTGAAATACAGCACTGTACTCTCCGACATTCTATAGAGGAACGGTTCATAGAAGGGGATTGGTTGCTATCCCTTTCTTCTCAAATGGAAAATCAGTTGATTCATATACAAGGAAGTTTATTCGGCGCAGAAAATAAGATTCAAAAAGAAATTCGATGTTCATTGCCTGCTCATTTGCAAACGAAAGATAAAGAAAAGAAGATAAAGAGAGCGTATCTATTGTTGGTCTATCGGCTGCTCGAAGAAGGATTGCAACATTCATTGCCGTGGGGCATTTTAGAAGGCATTCGACCTATCAAAATAGTCCATCAATTGTTGCAGCAAGAGTGGGATACACAACGGATTGTCAATCAATTACAAGATGATTATGGCGTTTCATCATCTCGAGCTCAACTCGCTGTAGAAGTTGCTCAGCGGGAATTAGCAGTTGTTCCAGATTTATATCGTTTATCAGGTGAAGTCAGTCTTTATATTGGGATTCCATTTTGTCCAACACATTGCGCTTACTGTACATTTCCAGCTTACTCAATGGCCGACAAAGCGTATTACGTAAACGATTTTCTGGCTGCTATGCAAAAAGAATTGAAGGCTATTGCCAATTTGCTGAAAGAATACCGCATTCCTGTTACAACAGTCTATCTTGGCGGGGGTACACCGACAAGTCTTCGCGCTTTGGAATTAGAAAAATTGCTGGATTCGATTCGCCGATGGATTCCTGGCTATGGTCAATGGAGGGAATTCACAGTCGAAGCGGGTCGTCCTGATACAATAACGCCGGATAGACTGCGAGTTTTGCGTCAATATGGTGTCAACCGTATTAGCATCAATCCTCAGACATATAGGGAGCAGACACTTCGCTTGATTCAACGGGGTCATACACCACACATGGTTGACCATCGTTTTTACGCGGCAAGAGAAGCAGGTTTTGACAATATTAATATGGATCTCATACTGGGTCTGCCGAGTGAAACATTGGCCGATGTTCAATATACGCTCGAACGAACACTCGCTCTCCAGCCTGAAGCCATAACGGTGCATGCGCTCGCTTTTAAAAGAAGTGCAGCAGTACGTGAAGAAAAAGAAAAATATTCCATTCCAACAGATTCTGTGGTTCAAGAGATGATGAATGAAGCCATGCACAGTTTGCGTCAAGCCGCTTATCATCCGTACTATCTTTATCGACAACGAGATATCCTTGGACATATTGAAAATGTAGGAATGGCACGTGCAGGTAAAGAGAGTCCTTATAATGTGTTGATTATGGAGGAGAAACAAACCATTCTTGGCATTGGTGGAGGAGCTGTAAGCAAATGGGTTCGGCCATCGGATGGCAAAGTAACAGGACGGTTTGCTAATCCACGCGATCCCCATACTTATGTGCAGACCATAGATGAAGTCATTGTCCGCAAGATGACTCAGTTTCGAAAAATATGGGACAAGAACACGCATCATTCAGCGGCCGCTTTTGCTAGTTCCATTAACAATGACATGTAATGCTGCATTTTTTCATTTTTTGCTGGATCGTTTTCTGTAAGGTGTAAAAAGCCTATCATCATTACAACGTGATCGACCAAACTAAGCAGAAAGAACTTTTCTTCTAGCTTCCAGCCTGCTTCTTTCATATTCGTAACATAGTTAGACCACAGAGAGCAGGCTGCATGAAGGTTGGCAGCTTCCGAAAGTAACATCGCCATATCCCGATATGGCGTGCTGACATACGCATATGCCCAGTCAATCAACAACCATCCCCGCCTGCTATGTACCCAGTTTGCACGGTGAAGATCTCCATGTGTCCAAGTTGTCCGCCCCTGATAAGTTTCATTAATGTACGACCAGAGACGAGGTTGATTCAACCATTCTATTTCTATAGGGATTGACCAGTTTGGTACGCTTCTTCAAGTGCAGTCAAACCACGGGTTCTCCATGGTTCAAGTTTGTAAGGTTGAAGAATGGATGTCCAGCCTGCCTGAAGCCAATGTTCAGTGTATGAACTGCATTCAAGGTGCATACGCAGCACTAATGGAAGAGCATCTGTTATCCACTCATCGTTTGTGTTATGATATAGATTCAAGTCTGTTGTATGTTTGTTTGATGATTTTTCTGGAACGCTTTCATCTAAAAGCAAAATAGCACGGTGCTTTCCTTCTTCATAGATACCCAGTAATTGGGGGGTGAATTCTGAAATGAAAGGATAAATATATTTACAAACCATCCATTCGTTCTCAGTCTCCGGAGGGCACTTTACAAATGCCTCTAAAATTTCTCGATCTGACTTTAAAGTAAGATGATAGACGTTTGCTGTCGTTGCCATTGAGATGGGTGTGGCTTGCAGCAATATCCTGTTCTCTGCTTCCAATTGCTTCGTGAACCACAGCAACTGTTTTTTCATCCTATCCCTCTTTTCCGCAGGCCACATTGCTTAAAAATGATAAAGAATCAGGTGATACAGTGACACATGTTCTGCTTATCATCCTTGTTGTGCTGGCAGTGCTCATTTTTATCTGTCTGGCTATCCTATCCTTTTTAGCACTTTCTGTCTATTTTACTCTTCAGCCGATTCTTAGCGTACTTGGCCGGTTGGCCATGGTTTTAGGAATGGCAGAATGGTCAAAAAAATGGCTTGACAGATGGGAGCGCCGTCAACATCAACGTCGTCCATGACTTTCATTTCTATTTTGGATTCAGGAGGGGAAACCGGTGGAGACTGAGTCAGCCACTACGTCCGCTACAGATCAGTTAATTCAAGAAGAAGCAAGCAAGTTGAAGGAAACATTAGCGTGGATCGATCAGTCTTTGAAAAGATTAGAAAACATTCCGCGAGAATTTCCCAATGATGAACGTGAGCCACAAACAGCTGATGAAGTCGCTGCGCAGGCGGTTGATCGTTTGCGTGATGAGAGAATCGATGCATTGCGCAGAAGCACTCAGGAACCTTACTTCGGTAGGTTGGATTTTCAAACCGATGGTCAAGTCGAGCCGGAAATATGGTATATCGGCAAGCGTGGTCTCCAGGATGATACAGACGGAACGATAAGAGTCCTGGATTGGCGTGCTCCAGCCGCCAGTATTTTTTATGCTCATGCTGGGCAAGACAGAGCCACCTATCAAGCTCATGATGGTGAAATCAGTGGAACAGTTTGGAGAAAACGGAATCTTGCCATTCGTCGCGGTCAATTGGAAAGAGTAGTGGATTCGTTTGTTCGTGGAGAACAAAATGGACAAGTAACAGATGAGTTTTTACTCTACCGTTTACAAGAAGGAAAAGATAATCGTTTGCGAGACATTGTCGCCACGATTCAGGCAGAACAGGACACCATTATTCGCGCTGAGAAAAATCGCGCCATCTTTATTCAAGGTGTAGCCGGATCGGGCAAAACCACAGTCGCCTTGCACCGTCTGGCGTACTTGCTCTATCAGCATAGTGAGCAGTTGAAGGCAGAAAAAATGGCCATTTTTGCACCTCATCCAATGTTTATGGAATATATTTCAGAAGTTTTGCCGGAGCTTGGTGTAGGTGGTGTTTTGCAAACAACTTTCAGTGAATTCGCTTTACGTGAATTGGATTATCGATTTAAATTGATACCTGAGGGTCAGCGTGTTCAAAGATGGTTTGAAACAGGGATGGATAGTGCAAGTCGCGAGTTCGCCACCATTTACGCCAAAGGACGGTTGGCCTGGCTGAAACGCTTGCAACAAGCTGTCTCTGAAGCAGAACAAATGTCTGTCCCTGACGTCACTTTTACACCTTGGCCTGGAGTACAGCTTGAGGCTCATTGGATCCGCAAATGGTTTACAGAGGATTACCGACACTATGCGTTAGCCGTTCGAGTGATGCGTGTACAGGCGCGTGTCAAACGTTGGATGGATATGGAGTATAAACGAGTTCAAGCAGAAGATCGGCAGAAAAAATTGAAAAAGGCAGCAAACACAGCGTACCAGAGTTACTTGAAATTATGGCCTGCGTTGGACGAGTGGACAATGTATCAAAATCTGATGCCAGAGGTTTGGCAGCAGTCTCTGTCGCAGGTAAAACGAAAACGCGGTGAGCGCATTTATATTTGGCCGGAAGACTTAGCCAGTTTACTCTATCTGCGCCTTGTGCTCTATGGTGTTCAACCGGATGCAAAATTACAGCATGTGGTCATTGATGAAGCTCAGGATTTTTCACCTGTACAATTAGCAATCCTGCGTTTTTATTGCCAAACAGATTCGTTTACCATTTTGGGCGATCTCGCTCAAAGTATTTATTCCTATAGCGGGGTTCAAAATTGGGAAGAACTGTCTGGCTTGTTTTCTGAAGAGAGTGTTCAAAATTTCCAATTACAAGTCAGTTATCGATCGACACAAGAAATTGTCGAGTTTGCTAAATCTGCAATTGCTGCCTATCCACATTTGCCGCTTCCTGTCCCCGTATATCGATCAGGAGAGGCTGTGAATTTGTTGCATTACACTGATCAAACAGCTCAGCAAAAAGAGTTGCTAAAGTGCATAGATAGTTGGCAAAGTGAAGGGAGAATGCACTCCATTGCTGTGCTTTGTCCTAATGAAGAACTGGCTCAACACTATGCAGATTTGTTGCAGTCGACTGGATACAAGGCCACTCAGGTTACATGGGATCAGCGAGAATTTAGCGGAGGACTGTCGGTTATGCCGGCCTATCTTGCAAAGGGCTTGGAATTTGATGCTGTTCTTTTGACTGATGTGAGTCAACACTTTTATCCAGGCAATGAATCGTATGCTAAACTTCTCTATGTGGCCAGTACGAGAGCATTGCATCGACTCGCTGTATTGTATTCAGAACGCGAACCTTCACCTCTTTTGTCCCAGGCTCTCCATAGCCTTGACTGAGAAAAATCAGCTTCTGTGTAAATTGTCCAATCCGCATCTGCCCCTTCCGCTTCTCTCCTGAGCACATAGTCTACATTGTAGTCCCAATATGTGCTTAGGGGAGGTTAAATCAATGCATCCGTTGTATCATCACGCCATTCGCCTGCGTGGCCAATCGGTGTATGTGCATCACTTGAATGGAACGGTTTATCATGGAGTATTGCACTCTGTCACCACGAAAGGCATCTATCTTTTGCCCCATCGCCCCGGTGGACGGCTTGCTTCCGCTCAGTCCAATGAGTTGCAGGGCCAGAATGCACTTCATGAACCGCAAGATATGCAGTTAGAGGAAATTTTCTTTCCTGCCATGTTTTTTGGGTTTGGAGCCTTGGCGGGACTTGCAGCAGCTTCTGGTCCCTGGGGATGGGGTTGGTAAAAAATTTTTCTCATTTTATCCTCGGTGCTTTAAAGCCCGAGGATATTTTCATTTCATCCTACTTATAGATGATGGATTAGAGAAATAGCAGGCGGGAATTAACTCAATCGTCATATTATTTTGATAGACGTTTACGCATATATATGATAGATATAGGAGTAAGAAGTAAGTTAGATACTTCCTTTTAGTGATTCGGCTATTCTCACTGGCCGAAAAAAGAGTGGAGAAAGGAGCCCTGTTATGTCTAATCATCTCGATACACTTTTACAGGAACAAAGATTGTTTGAACCATCCCAGTCATTTCGTCAACAGGCCAATTTTTCTGATCCATCCATCTATGATCGAGCCAGTGAAAACCCGGAAGAATACTGGGCTGAACAGGCAACTTATTTAGATTGGTTTGAACCTTATGAAAGCGTTTGCGAATGGGATCCTCCGCATGCCAAATGGTTTGTAAACGGTAAGTTAAATGCAGCATACAACTGTGTTGACAGGCATGTAAGGAAAGGAAAGAAAAATAAAGTAGCCATCTTTTGGGAAGGTGAACCTGGAGACAGCCGCGCAATAACTTATGGAATGTTGCAGAAGGAAGTAGATGTGGCTGCGCGGATGTTGCAATCTCTTGGTGTGAAAAAGGGCGATCGCGTTACTATTTATTTGCCGATGATACCAGAGCTTCCTATATCTCTGTTAGCATGCGCTAAAATCGGCGCTGTCCATTCTGTCGTATTTGGCGGATTTTCAGCTAAGGCGCTTCGAGAACGCATTCTGGATGCGGATTCAAAGGTACTCATTACAGCTGATGCAGGATATCGCCGCGGTAAACCGATTCCTCTCAAAGCAAATGCGGATGAAGCTGTTGTGGATACGCCGATTGAAAAAGTGTTAGTTGTTGAGCGTTTTGGTAAAGACGCTGGCATTGAAATGAAAGAGAATCGTGATATTTATTGGGCAGAGTTGGCTGCTAAAGTTTCTCGTGAACCGTTAGCTGCTGAACCGATGGATGCTGAGGATATTCTCTACCTGCTTTATACTTCTGGAACAACTGGAAAACCGAAAGGGATTGTTCATACCACTGGCGGTTACTTGGTTGGTGCGAATACCTCTTTGCGCAGTGTATTTGATTTGAAAGATGACGACGTGTTTTTCTGTACGGCAGACATCGGTTGGGTTACAGGCCACACTTATATTGTTTATGGGCCACTGTCTGCCGGGGCCACTGTGGTGATGTATGAAGGTTCTCCAGATTATCCAGGAAGAGATCGCTTTTGGGATATTTGTGAAAAATACGGAGCTACGATTCTTTATACTGCCCCCACCTCGATTCGCATGTTTATGAAATGGGGTCCGGAATACGTCAAGCAACACGATCTTTCCAGTTTGCGTTTGCTTGGCTCTGTTGGTGAACCCATCAATCCTGAAGCTTGGATGTGGTACCACGAGCATATTGGTCAAGGTCGATGTCCAATTGTGGATACTTGGTGGCAAACGGAGACCGGATGTGCCATGATTGCTCCTTTACCAGGTTTGGTTGCGACAAAACCGGGTTCGGCCACCAAACCGTTACCAGGTATTTTTGCCGATGTGGTAGATGAAGAAGGGCAACCGGTGGAACCAGGAAATGGCGGTTATTTGGTTATCCGCAAACCGTGGCCATCCATGTTAAGGACAGTTTGGGGTGATGATGAGCGATTCCGCAACACGTATTTCGGTAAGTTTGAGGGTGTTTATTTACCAGGAGATGGAGCGCACAAAGATAAAGATGGTTATATATGGATTTTAGGCAGGATTGACGATGTCATCAATGTATCCGGTCATCGCATTGGTACAGCAGAGGTAGAAAGCGCAATGGTTTCCCATCCTTCTGTAGCAGAAGCGGCTGTGATTGGTCGATCGCATGAAATCAAGGGGCAGGCTATCACTGCTTTCGTAACATTGCGTGAGGGAGTGGAATCAAGCGAAGACTTGGTGGCTGAGTTGAAACAGCACGTGGTTGAGAAAATTGGCGCTATGGCCAGACCGGAAGAAATTATTTTCACAGCAGAACTTCCTAAAACGCGCAGTGCTAAAATTATGCGCCGATTGTTAAGGGATATTGCAGAGGGTCGAGTCTTGGGTGACACGACAACATTGGCCGATCCGTCTGTGGTTGATGAATTGAAATCTCGATATAAAGAGTCAGACTAAATTTTATCAGGATTTGGCTGAACGTTTCTTCTTTACAGAAAGGGGGATGACTTGGCGCTGCGGTTTCTCTAGAGCGGTTTTCCTGTTGATCTCGGTAGTCGTCTGTTTCCAATGGGGGATTTCTAGAAAAAGAGAGGCGGATGAAACATGTCAGAACAGATTAAAATTGCTGATCCAGGGCCGCTTGGTCTTGCCGGGTTCGGAATTACAACTTGCATTCTTTCTTTAATTAATGCGGGCATTGTTAGTTCAAGTGCAATTGGAGTCGTTCTTGGATTGGCGCTTGCTTATGGTGGTGGTGCTCAATTATTGGCAGGAATGTGGGAATTTCGTAAAGGCAACACGTTTGGTGCTACTGCCTTCTCTTCATATGGTGCTTTCTGGATTTCTTTTTACTTTATTGTTAAATCTGGGACAACAGCAGGCTTGGGTGTTTACCTGCTCTTTTTTGGCATCTTGACACTCTTCCTATGGTTTGGGACTTTCTATCTTAGCCGGGCTTTGTTCTTTGTGTTTCTTTGTCTATGGATTGCCTTCTTTTTACTGGCGCTGAATGGATTCCATCTCATGTCTTCAACAGCGGGTGGATATGTTGGATTGCTTTGTGGCATTCTTGCTCTTTATACATCTTTTGCTACTGTTATTAATGCAACTGCCGGTCGAACGGTACTACCGTTAGGTAAACCCTTGGCCAAGTCTCAGCAAGACTCTGCAACCCTCGTTACAACTGCGCATTAAGCTGCGTTTCGAATTCATAAAAATGGGATGATATCTGGTTACTGTTAGTTCTTACTACCTGATGCGACTGTTCTGTGAGGAGAATATGCATCAGGTAGTAGGCTATTTTTAATCGGATTTTTCAGGAATAAAATGTGGGTTAAGTAGTGTTGTTCAGAAAATATTATCGTTTTTCTCGTTTTTGGTTGACTTTTTTTGTCCATCCATGTTATCGTTATGGTTGCTTGCCGGAGTGGCGGAATGGCAGACGCTAGCGACTTAAAATCGCTTGTCCGTAAGGGCGTGCGGGTTCGAGTCCCGCCTTCGGCACCATTGAGTATTTTTGTTTTATGATTTTCAGAAGTGGATTTTGTCCCTCACAGAAAACCTCTTTCGACATAGTATGTCTAACGGGATTTCCCCAATAGATGAAATGTCAAGGAGGTTTTTGACGTGAGTGGAAGTTCAAAACTTGTATCTATTTTGAAATCACGTCGTTTGTATACATTGGTTGTAGGTATATTGGCTGGCCTAAAGTTGATTCTTGACGCTTTTGGTATCCATATCATCACATCGACTGAAGTGAACCAAATTGCCAATGGTTTTGCCGCATTGTTTAGCATTTTGTCTTTGCTGCTGGCTCACCAGTACCAGGGTGCCAATATCCAATCGAGTGCAAAGAGTGCAATCCAATCTATATCTGCGAATGATGTTACTACACAGACTGACGCAACTCATTCGGAACAGAATCAGTTTGGTTCGGTTGCAATCAATGAAGCGGAGTATCCTCCACAAGCGGCTTCAGATGGATTGGCGCGTCCAATAGAAAACGACCCTAAAGAATAGATTCCATCTCCCATCTTTTCGCATGGAGCCGGCTTTGGTCGGCTCCATTGGTTTGTGCTATTTCTCGAAAAATTTATGCATATGGGGTTTACTTTTAGAGAAAATGAGTTATGATGATAATGAACTATGCAAACAATCCTTTAGAGTTCCCGTACGACCGATAGCCGATTCTGGGTGTCCGTTGTCCCGGAAATCGGTTTTTTTACATCAAGGCCACAGCGAAATTATTCGTTGCTGCTTGTGTAAGTCTCAGGATACTCCTTTGCGGTGTTTGCTGGTCTTATGAATGTGCACGTTTTAGTGCTCTAGGAGGTTTTTTTCATGCACGAAGGTACCGTAAAGTGGTTCAATGCTGAAAAAGGTTATGGTTTTATTGCAGTGGAAGGTGGCAATGACGTATTCGTTCATTACAGCGCCATCCAAGGCAACGGTTTTAAGAGCTTGGAAGAGGGTCAGCATGTTTCCTTTGAAATCGTTGAAGGTCCCAAAGGTCCTCAAGCAGCAAACGTTGTGAAATTTTAATTCCTTTTTCGGACTGTGGCCGGCGAGCATTTGTTCGTCGGTTTTTATTTTGCCAATAGAAGATGACAAAAAGTCATCCATTTTCTTTATGAGTTGACATAGGAGCGTGTTTTGCGTTATAGTAGTTCCCGTTGACTCAAAGCATGCGGCTGTAGCTCAGAGGGAGAGCACCACCTTGACACGGTGGGGGTCACAGGTTCGATTCCTGTCAGCCGCACCATTGAAAGAGTTAAAGCAATAATGCGCACAGCAAAGGCCGCCTCCTGTGAACACAGGAAAGGCGGTCTTTGTCACATTATACGGCGACATCGGTCATTGACAGAACACAATTACCGAAGAATCAGCTTTTCCATCTTAGGGCCCCTATTAAACAAAAAGGTTATTCTCTTATCAAATGGGCCGTAAAACCGCTTGCTTTAGCTATGGGGATATAAGGCGCTCGCCGTGAGGCGAATCTTTTTAAACAATAGATAGAACTGTGGTATCTAATGTATTGTACTATACTATTTGTGGTGATTCGTCATGATTCGAGATGTAGATTCAAACCAAAATGTCACGTTCGACTGCAAATACCATGTTGTCTTTTGTCCGAAATATCGCCGAAAAGTGCTTGTTGAACCCATTGATGCAAGGTTAAAGGCGTTGCTTTCGGAAAAGGCAACCGACATTTCGGCGGAAATCGTTGAAATGGAAATCATGCCTGATCATGTTCATCTTCTCATTAAGTGTGATCCGCAATATGGCATTCACAAAGTCGTAAAACAACTCAAGGGATACACTTCCAAAGTTCTTCGTGATGAATTCAAATCACTAAAAAGTCGATTGCCTTCCCTATGGACGAATGCCTACTTTGTCGCTACGGTGGGCACTGTTCAACTGGACGTGATCAAGAAGTATATCGAAGAGCAGAAATCGAGGTGAGGTCGATCATGCGAAAAGCATACAAGTACAGACTTTACCCCGCGAAGGAGCAAGAAGAGAAAATTCAGTTGACCTTAGAACGCTGTCGCCTGCTCTACAATCGCCTGCTTGACGAACGGCGGTTCGCCTATGAAACAGACAAGACCACGCTAAATTACTATGATCAGGCAAATACGCTGAATGAGCGCAAAAAGTACATTCCAGCATTGAAGCAGGTTCATTCGCAGGTATTACAAGACGTGGTAAAACGGCTTGACAAAGCCTTTCAAGCTTTCTTTCGTCGTGTGAAGTGGAACCCAATACCTTGCCTGAGTCCAAAGAAACAGTTGGGATCGATCTTGGTGTGAAGCATCTTGCCATTACGTTCGATGGGGAATTTTACGAACACCCGAAATTTCCGCGGGAATCCGAACGGAAATTGCACAGGAAGCAACGAGTCGTATCACGCAAGAAAAAGGGGGCTGCTCGTCGCCGCAAAGCCATCAGAGAACTGGCGAGATTGCATGAGCATATCGCAAATCAACGTAGAGACTACGCGCACAAAGTATCTCGAAAATTGGTCAATTCATATGGGCTGATTGCCTTCGAGAATCTAAACGTACAAGGCATGGAGAAAAATCACCATCTTGCCAAGAGCATTGTTGATGCGGCTTGGAATCAACTTGTGCGGTACACCACGTACAAAGCGGAAGAAGCTGGTCGTGGTGTCGTGCTAGTCGATCCCAAAAACACAAGTCAACCCTGCTCGAATTGCGGGGAAATCGTCTCTAAAAAGCTGTCGGAACGCATGCACCATTGCGAACACTGCGGATACGTTCAAGACAGAGACATAAATGCCGCACAAAACATTTTGAAACGTGCCTTAGCTGGATAACGTTTCTTTTGGCTCGGACTGAGCCTTCAGAACGTAACGTAGGCGGTTGCGTCATGCGTGTTCTGAGAAGCTCCTGCCTTTAGGCATGGGGAGTGGTCACGATAATGATGAAATGATGATTTTAGGCATTTTTACATTCAGTCCTCGCTTTAGTATAGAGGGTGGGTAGTTGCCTAAAGGCTTGTGTCAACAGGACAAAGTCATCGAATTTTAGAATGGTCTGTGATACAGTAAAGTTAATGAAGAATAAAAAGATGTTCCTATGGCATGTTATTTCAAAGAAGTGTCTCAGAACATCGATTCTATATGTAGATATATAAATATACAGATGTAAAGAAGGTTAACTATGAGTAGCATGCAAAAAGTGACGGATGTAATTTTAATCGGTGCTGGAATTATGAGCGCAACGCTAGGAACACTGTTCAAGGAATTGGCCCCGGATTGGGATATTAAAGTTTTCGAAAAACTCGGAGGGCCCTCGGAAGAAAGTTCTAATGAATGGAATAATGCTGGAACAGGGCATTCAGCGCTATGTGAATTAAACTACACTACTGAAAATCCTGATGGAACAGTGGATATTAGCAAAGCGATTAAAATTAATGAGCAGTTTCAATTGTCCAGACAATTTTGGTCGTTTCTTGTGAATCGTAATTTGATTCAAAATCCACAGAACTTTATTATGCCCATTCCACACATGAGTCTAGTACAAGGCGAAAAAAATGTAAATTTTTTGAAAAAGCGATATGAAGCTTTATCGAATAGCCATTTGTTTCAAGGTATGGAATACTCAGATGACCCTGAAAAACTTAAGGAATGGATACCGCTGATTATGGAAGGTCGCACCTCGGACGAGCCTATTGCGGCCACTAAAATTGATTCAGGTACGGATATTAACTTTGGTGCCTTAACAAGGATGTTGTTTGAGCATTTGAAAAAAGAGCAAGTTGAAATTAAATACAACCATAGCGTTAAAAAAATCAAAAGAACCAGCAATAATCTATGGGAACTAAAAGTTTATGATCATGTTCAAGGGAAAACAGAAAGTCATTTGGCAAAGTTTGTATTTCTTGGTGCTGGCGGAGGAAGTCTTCCCCTATTACAAAAAACCGGGATTCCCGAGGCGAAGCACATCGGCGGTTTTCCTGTCAGCGGGCTTTTTATGGTCTGTCATAATCCGGAAGTTATTGAGCAGCATCACGCTAAAGTCTATGGAAAAGCCAAAGTTGGAGCACCTCCTATGTCGGTTCCGCATTTGGATACCCGTTATATTGATAACAAAAAATCGTTACTTTTTGGACCGTTTGCCGGTTTCTCACCCAAGTTCTTAAAGGCTGGTTCAAATTTCGATTTGATTCGGACGGTCAAACCTCATAACGTTCTCACGATGTTAGCGGCGGGCGTTAAAGAGTTTGCGTTGACGAAATATTTAATTCAGCAAGTCATGCTGTCTAATGAGAAACGTATGGAAGAACTAAGGGAATTTATACCGAATGCTAGGAGTGAGGATTGGGATATCGTCGTGGCGGGACAACGTGTACAGGTTATCAAAGATACGAAAACCGGTGGTAGAGGGACACTCCAGTTTGGTACAGAAGTAGTCAGCTCAGCTGATGGTTCGATTGCCGCTTTGCTCGGAGCTTCACCTGGCGCTTCTACAGTGGTCCATATCATGCTGGAAGTACTCGAAAAATGTTTTCCGCAACGTATGCCAGAATGGCAACCTAAAATTAAAGAAATGATTCCGTCTTATGGTCTATCTTTGGCAGAAAATCCAGAGTTGTTCCGCGAGATATTTGAAGATACAACGAAATCTCTAGGTTTGGATAAAGAACATACTGTTTCTGCCGAGGATTTGCAATCTCCGAGCTATGAGGATGGTTTTGTAACAGCTGAAGGATATATTACAGAGTAATCGAACGTGTAGATCCAGGTTTTGGATATACATTTACTTCCTGTTGATCACCTAAAGGGGGATAAATTTGGTTTTTCAGCAGATAACAGTTGCGGGATGTGGTGTGTTAGGAAGTCAGATTGCGTTTCAAACTGCTTTTAAGGGATTCGATGTGACTGTTTATGATCTCAACGAAGAAGCATTGTCGAAAGCAAAAGAACGAATTCTAAAACTAATGAACATGTATCAAAAGGACTTGCGGGCATCTCAACAAGATGTAGAAAATGCTTTTCATCGAATTTATTTCAGTTCCAATTTACAAGAGGCTATTGCACAGGCAGATTTACTCATTGAAGCTGTACCAGAAGTGATCCAAATCAAAACGGAATTTTATAAACACTTGGCCAAGGTGGCTCCTCCTAAAACCATCTTTGCTACTAATTCTTCTACATTTGTGCCGAGTCAGTTTGCGGAATTCACAGGAAGACCAGAAAAATTTCTGGCTCTGCATTTTGCCAATTCGATTTGGATTCATAACACGGCAGAAGTTATGCAGCATCCGGGAACAGATAAAGAAGTTTTCAAAGATGTGATCGCTTTTGCGGAAAAAATCGGTATGGTTCCGTTGCCTTTATACAAAGAACAGCCTGGTTATATTTTAAATTCATTGCTTGTTCCTTTTCTGGAAGCAGCACAGTTTCTATTGGTGAATGAGATTGCAGATGTGGCAACGATTGATAAAACTTGGATGATTGCTACAGGAGCTCCTGCTGGTCCTTTTGCTATTTTGGATACGATAGGTGTAAATACAGCTTATAATATTGCCAAAGAGAAAGCTAAGGCTGGGCATCCAGAGTATGAAAAATTAGCTAATATGTTAAAAACTCAATATATGGACAAAGGTAAACTGGGTCGGCAAAGCAACGAGGGATTCTACACATATCCTAACCCTCGTTTTCGACAGCCTGACTTTTTGAAAGGATAAATTGTATTGCACGATCCGATATAGAATACAGTAAAATGGATTTCGCAAGCATTTCAGTACCGCTTACAGTTCGTACGTAAGCGGTAATTTTTATTCGTTGACGTCGATTATATAATTGTTCTATAATAAGAACAAAATACTTTATATAGAAAGGCTGTTTGGAGGGGTAAGGGTGAAAATACAATCAAAATTGAGTATGGCCGGTATAACGGCTTTATCTGGTCTTGCCATGTTGGGTGCTGGAAGCTTTGCGTTATTTACAGCAGATGCTCATTCTTCTCAGCAGAACTTCGGAGCAGGTGTTGTTGATATCACGTTACATGGGGAATCAAATGTTTTTTCGAATGTTAAAGAGATCCCTTATTTTAATATGGTTCCTGGCGATCGCGCTGGTGGATATGTAATTTTGCATAATACAGGAAGTGTAGCGGAGATTCTTGATTTGCAAAATAATGTTCATGGACCTATATTTTGGGATGATGGATTGAACAATGGGAAGGTTGTCACATTAAACGGATTTGTAAAAGGTTCTAGTCAAGAGTTGAATCAACAAGCACTTTTAGCAGATTCACCATTTGGTCGTACAGTCTATCAAACATATAAAAATAATTGGCAACCAAGGTTGTTAATAGGTGGCCCCAAGTTAATTCCAGGATTCGGGTATGAATCTGTAGATTACCATGGTTCGAGCCCATTGAACGAATATCAAACTGACAATCATCCTGCTTATTATGTGCTTCAATACGCTATTTACAATAGCCTGCCCAAAGTCGTGGAGGCTCCTCATGAATACCCACAAGCGATAGGCTATCGTGTCAGTGGCTCCATTGTAAATACAAATTTATCTGTACCGTACACTTATCAACAAGCAGGTTATAACCTAAATGGTGGGGATTTTTCAGATTCGACGGGAACTTTGAACGTTGAATCGTCTGATGCATCGTTTGATAATGAACTTATTCAACCCACTAAATTTAGCGGATCGACCGATTTGAAAGGAATTGTGTTACAACCTGGTCAATATCTTTTGGTTACGTATCGAGGAGGATTGCCCAAAGAAGCAGGAAATGACTACCAAGATGCTTGGGGTAGTGTATCACTTTCGGTGCTGGCTGAACAATATGAAAATAATCATCAGAACATCCAAGTAACTGGCTCAAATGGAAATGGCGGTAATCCAATACAGTCCGGTCAAGGCTCTACAACCTCTCCGACTCCAAATCAATATTTTTCTAGTTTAAACGCAAATCCATTTAGTTCAAGTACTATATATGCCGGTCAAAATGTGAATTACACTTTGCAATTGTGGGATTCTAGTCATTCACCTCTTGAGGTTCCGGTGTCCGATATTTCGTTGTCGGTAACGAAGGGTACGGCAAAAGATGTTGTTTTCAGTCCAATTGATTCTCTCGGTAATGGATTTTATTCTTTTTCAGTCAGTGACAGTCAAGCAGAAGTACTTCAAGTTGAAGCAACTGTTATGGCAAATGGCGTAAGTGTTCATGCAGAATCTAAGCCTATTCAGTTGGCTGTGGATCATAGCATTTTGAGTTCACTCTCCTTTGATCAATCTTCGGAGCAGGCAGGTCAGTCGGATACTTATACGCTATCATTAAAAAATGCTGCCAATCAGCCGCTTCAGGGATTAACTTCAGACATATCTTTATCCACTATCAAGGGAACAGCACAAGATATTGAATTTGGGCCTATTGTTGAAAAAAGCCCAGGCTTATACCAATTTTCAGTCAAAGATACGAAGTCTGAACTCATTCAAGTGAAGGCGACTATCAATGCTCTGGATACTGAACAATCGGTGACAGCTTCAGAAGAACAAATTACTCCCGGACCTGCCGCTCAATTGATCTTTTACCCTGATT
Organism: Alicyclobacillus sp. TC; assembly: GCF_016804365.1. Lineage (NCBI taxonomy): Bacteria > Bacillati > Bacillota > Bacilli > Caryophanales > Alicyclobacillaceae > Alicyclobacillus > Alicyclobacillus sp. TC. Next base: position 873,102 of record NZ_CP044434.1, read on the forward strand.
ATTTAGATTTCGCAACAGAAAATAGTAGAATCCCAGTCACTATCTCACTGGAAGACAAATATGGAAATATTGTTCCACAAAACGATGTACTTACCTTTCACTATCAAGGTCCATTTAATATTATAGGCGTAGATGGCTATGCGCAATTAACGAATGGTGTTTTTCATGGTACGGCCATAAATCAGTTTAATCCAACTTACAGTAACTATATGTACCAATATAGTCAATTACCCACAGGCTATTTCTTTGCAATCTTAGGAGATTCTAATTCTGTTTCTGACAATAGTAATGGATTAAATGCAACTTTCTCAGGAGAATTGTCTCCCCAATCACCTTCTTCTGGAGAAGGGGGTGGCTGCGGTTGCCTCTTCTAAAGCCAATAACATTCATATCTATCTTGGTGCTGATGGCCACAATGATGACGGGATGCGATGTAAAATCGCATCCCCATTTGACTCCATTACCCCAATCCACTTCTTCGCAATTGATTAATGATTCATCCATCGGCCCTTTTGCCATCCATATCCATACTCAAGATGGTAAAAATGGTCAGTTGGCTTCGGTAGGCCTCGTCTCGCTTCCGACTCGAAGTACATCTGGTCTTTCTGTATATCAGGTATTTTATTGGAGTCAAGGTCAGCAGGTTGAGGCTTACTTGACTCTTCCTTCCAAACCTGGAGATTACCCTTTGCTTGTTTTACTTCATGGGGGATGGGAAGTTCCCAAACCCGGAATGTATCATTCCCCATTTTCATGGCCAGTGTCCAATCAATATTCCAATCAAATTATTACTATTGCATCTGAATATCGAGGATACGTACAAAGTGAGGGAACTGTTCATGGTCTTCTTGGCGATCTCGATGATACTGAAGCTGCCATACAGTGGGCCTCACATATCCCAGGATATTCAATTCGGGGCCTCTATTTATTTGGTGAATCTCTAGGCGGCGGTGTTGCCTTGCAATATGCTGCGCAGCATCATGTTGATGGGGTAGTCGCTCTTAGTCCTTATGTGGGCCCTGATGCCATGGACAATTGGTCTAAAAAATTAGATTGGCGTCCTGACCCTGCGGCAGAGTATGCTACAGCATATGGGCCAGAGTATTTACATGGAAAACTGTCTTTACGATATGAGAAACGTTCTCCTTACGATCAAGCTCTTGAGATTCAAGCTCCTGTATTATTTTTACAGGGACAAGAAGACCATCATGTGATATGGCAATCTGTAGCTGCTATGGCATTAAGGATGAAAAAGGCAGGAAAAGATGTAAAACTTTTATTGTACAAATACGGCCACCATGGGTTACAGAAAAAATATCGATCCGTTACGCATCAGGCTATAGAAAAATGGTTTGAACAGCATGGACTTCCTGGCCCTTGGCCCACGTCAAGTAACATTCATTAATTTCTGCCTCAGAATACAGAATGGAAAGTATTCGCTTGTTTTCTTTTCTTTATTTTTCAACTCATTGGATTTGGAGGGGATGGGAGTATCCAATGATAGGTGACTCGTTACTACTGATCAATGCTCGCATTGTTGGCGAAGATAAAATTTTGGATCCCGGCTGGATGCATGTCACTGAAGGGGTAATTGGTGAGCTTGGACATGGAGCACCACCGAATGAATTGTTTTCAGGATTGGCGTATCATCAGGTTGATGCTCGTGGTCAGTGGGTCGTTCCAGGTTTTATTGATATGCATGTGCATGGTGCTAATGGAGCAGATGTTATGGACGGTACATCATCTGCTATTGAAAAAATTGGTCAATTTCACATTCAACATGGTACTACAGGCTGGTTGCCGACTACACTTACCGCCCCTATAGAAGCTTTGGAGAAGTCCATTCAAGCATCGGGTATCGCACAACAAACAGCTTGGAGGTCAGGTTCAGCACAGGTGTTAGGTGTACATTTAGAAGGTCCTTTTCTATCTCCATCCAAAATGGGGGCTCAAAATCCTGTGTTTGTACAGCCCCCCAACATATCTATAATGAAACGGTTACTGGAGACGGTGCCTGGCCTTGTGCGCAAAGTCACTTTGGCTCCCGAACAGCCAGGAGCTTTGCAGTTAATTCAGTTTCTTAGAGAGGAAAAAGTCATTGTTTCTATTGGGCACACAGTCGCTTCGTATGAAGAAACCATAAAAGCTTTCGAAGCTGGAGCAACGCATGCGACGCATGTATTCAATGCAATGAACAGCATTCATCATCGCGAACCCGGTGCTGTCGGTGCCTGCTTACTTTCACAAAATGTTATATGTGAACTCATAGCTGATGGACATCATGTACATCCAGAAGTTTTGAAATTAGTGATGCGATTGAAAGGTAAAGATGGTGTTATTTTGATTACGGATGCTATTGGAGCAACAGGTAAACCGGATGGAGTTTATCAGCTGGGGGGGATGAATATTGTGGTGAAACAGGGCATTTCGACGCTACAAGATAGTCAATCCTTGGCTGGTAGTACACTAACCATGGATGAGGCCATTCGAAATATGATGATTCAAGTTGGAGTAACCCTGTTTGAGGCAATACAAATGGCGAGTCTGACTCCTGCACGTGAACTGGGGTTGGATCATCGAAAAGGAGTTTTGGCGGTTGGGCACGATGCTGATTTTGTACTCTTAGATGAATCGTTACTCGCAAGTGAAACATATATTTTGGGCAGACGTCTATATCGGCGTTCATAAAGTTGGTAGATTGGTTATTTTGGAAAGCTGTATGCTATACAACTTGTATGGAAATCTTTGTTCAGTTAAAATAAGCATAGTCTCGTTGATACTCGGTGTATAAATTTACTTGAAAAGTAGACAAGACCGTTCATCCAGGGTGGAAGGGCTATTATGCTTACCACGGTGGAGAGAACGGTTTTTGATTTTTGTAAGCTTTTCAACTTTCGGTAGAATGGAGGGCTAAAGTAAATTGCAATTAGGAGATTTGATCTTTATACGGGGCACTCAAGGATTGGCGGGGCCGATTCGTAAAATTACTCGTAGTCCTTATACGCATATTGCTGGTTTGGCGCATCCGGAACAAGTTATCGAATCTCAGGCTTTACGGATTACAGGTTATGAGCATGTCCAAACCTATAAAGGTGTGGCAGATGTTTATCGATGTGAAGAATTAACGGATCGGCAAAGGAAAGAAATTGTAGAATTTGCTAGAAGTAAAATTGGTACAAGGTACGATTATCTGCTTTTTTTCTGGTTAGCAGGTAGACATCTTTTAGGTCAAAGCGTTCCACTCATAGCGAGTCAGAAACGTCGTATTTGCACAACGCTCTGGGCAGATGCTTATCGGTCTGTTGGCATCGACTTATGTCCAGGAATTGAATATCCAACTCCGGGGGAATTAGCCAATTCTCAATGGCTTAAAAAAGTGGATAGTTATTAAATAGGTGTACGGAATGCAGGATGTATAGCTTGCAACTTTTAAAATAAAAAGCCGCATTGCTGCGGCTGTTGAATGAAGATTTTCATAAGTTTTACTTACCGATGGCAGCGGTGTTTTTTCTCGCATTTGACAAGAATTTTTTCGCCCGGATGCAGGATAATGACGATAGGGCGATGGCGATGATGTTTTTTCATGACCTTAACACCTCCCTGCAATAGCTGTAGAAGATCTTATGTACAAGAATGCCAAGGTGTATGGACATTCAGGGGGAGGCATCAGCGGGTTTCCTACTTCATCCTGTACTTGCTTCTAGGTGTTACCCATTTGAGAGGAATCAATATCTAAAGATGGGTCGCAAATTTGAACTTTAACCAATTGCAATCATTCGATCAATGGGGAGTCTGGCGCGTTGACGGATTGTTTCAGAAACAGAAACAACATGTTGATTTTCTTTTAAGGATTCTAAGACTTTAGGCAAAGTTATCATTTTCATAAATGGACAGACGGCTGAGCGGTTTGCGGCGATGAAGGTTTTGTTTGGATTTTCCTTTTCCATCTGATGAAGAATTCCAGTTTCAGTTGCGATGATGAATTGGCTGGAGGGAGAATTTTTTGCCCTCTCCAGCATGCCGCCCGTCGATAATAGATGAGTTCGCTCTTTTGGAAGTTGACCTTCTGATAATAAATACATGCTGGAAGTCGAACATCCGCATTCTGGATGGATCAATAATTCTGCATCAGGATAGTCTCTAAACACGTTGTCTACGTCTGCGGGGGAGATTCCTGCATGTACGTGACACTCCCCCATCCATATGTGCATATTTTTACGACCTGTGGCGCGTTGTACATAAGCCCCCAAAAACATATCGGGTAAAAATAAAATCTCTTTCTCTTCAGGTATACTTTCTACAACTTTGATAGCGTTAGAAGAAGTGCAGCAATAATCACTTTCTGCCTTGACTTCTGCAGATGTATTGATATAAGACACAACTGCGGCGTCGGGATATGCTGATTTCCAATTGCGGAGATCGGCGAGTGTGATTGAATCAGCCAGAGAACAGCCTGCGTGAATATCGGGCAACAGGACAGTCTTGTCTGGATTCAGAATAGCGGCTGTTTCAGCCATAAAATGAACGCCACAGAAGACAATCACATCAGCGTATGTTTGAGCGGCTGCTCTTGCGAGTGTTAATGAATCCCCTAGAACATCTGCAATATCTTGAATTTCTGGTAATTCGTAGTTGTGGGCAAGAATGATAGCGTTGCGTTTTTCTTTCCATTCCATAATCTCATATCGTAAAGAATCTTGATCATTTACAGAGGACATCAGGGTGGCTCCTTAGATATCAGTTTTCATATAGCTGAGATCATCTTTTCTCTACTTCAAAACGGTGAACCATTCATCATGGGATGAAACTTACTACATCAAAGATTTATTCAAATCAAGAAGTGATTATACTGAAGTATATACAGTTGTATTCTTGTTGATCAACTGTTTTATTTGGATTGAACATAGTAGTATATACACATGTAAATATATAAAAATAAAGATAGGCTAGTTTTCAGAAATGATCGATGAGATTGATTCATTTTCATTCAATCTGGGAGGTATATGGATGTACATCAACGAGACCACAAAAATGTTGATTCGAATGGCGCTTGCGGAGGATATAGGTAGAGGAGATTGTACAACCGAATCTGTGATTGATTCTCATCTCCACGCTCAAGCTTTGATCTTTGTAAAGCAACCTGCACGAATTGCTGGATTACCAATCGTTGAGGCAGTATTTTCTGAACTTCATCCAGAAGTGAATGTTCATCACTTGGTAGAAGATGGAGAAGAACTGAAAAGTGAGAAAAATGCAGTTTGTCAAGTGGAAGGTCCGGCTCGCGCTCTATGCATGGCTGAACGTACAGCGCTTAATTTTTTAGGACGTCTTACGGGAATTGCTACATATACAAGTTTAGCCGTTAAACACTTAGAAGGTACAGGGACCCAATTGCTAGATACTCGCAAAACAACTCCTGGTTGGCGTTTGTTAGAAAAATATGCGGTAAAAATGGGCGGAGGACAAAATCATCGTTATGGTCTGGATGATATGGTTCTTATAAAAGATAACCATATTGCTATCTGTGGAAGTATCACTTCAGCAGTTCAGAAAGTACGCGCTAGGGTCGGGATGTCCTTCAAAATAGAGGTAGAAGTTGATACCTTGGAACAATTGAAAGAAGCGTTAGAGTTAGAGGTTGATATGATCCTGCTAGATAATATGGATATCCCTACATTAAGACAAGCAGTACAACTAACGGATGGACGAGTAGAACTAGAGGCTTCTGGGAATATGACTATCCATCGATTGGCGGAGGTTGCTCGTACAGGCGTTTCCTACATATCCATGGGAGCTTTAACCCATTCTGCAAGCAGTGTAGATGTGGGCATGGAAATTGTATTTGTGTAAACGGTGAAACACTTTCATACCGAAGAGAGGCCATCGTGATGGAAACGTTAAAATATGATTTCGTTATTGTAGGAAGCGGACTTGCGGGCATCGCAGCTGCGTATCTGCTTAGTTCGCATGGCAGTGTACTGCTTCTCTCTAAAGATTTTCCTACGGAAAGCAATTCTTTTGCCGCCCAAGGAGGAATGGCAGCCGCTATTGGAATGGATGATAACGTAAACTTACATGCAAAAGATACATTAGAGACGGGGAATGGATTATCTGATCCAAGAGCTGTCCAATGCTTAGCAGAGACAGCTCCTCGTATCGTTCATTGGCTGCAAGAAATAGGAGTTTCATTTGATCAAAGCTCAACGGGACAGATTTCCTTAGGCTTGGAAGGTGCACATTCAAGACGACGGATATTGCATGCTGGGGGAGATGCAACAGGACGAAAATTGATGGAAGCTTTGATGGTCGCTTTGAAAGAACGACCTAACATTCATCAGCTGGTCAATATGCACGTTCTTACCCTCTTGCAAAATCAGAATGGGCGCGTGATAGGTGCAAGGGCACAGTTTGCAAATCGCACACAGGAAAAAATTGAATTTTATGCTAGACGTGCAGTCATTTTAGCCACAGGTGGAGTAGGGCAGTTATTTCAAAGAACAACCAATCCAAGAGGAGCAACAGGTGATGGACTTGTCCTGGCATATGATGCAGGTGCAAGTTTGCGCAATCTGGAATTTATTCAATTTCACCCAACAACCCTCTATTTTAATGGATTTCCCGCTTTTTTAATTTCCGAAGCTGTACGCGGAGCGGGTGGCATATTAGTAGACGATTTTGGAGAAGCCGTCATGAAAGATTATCCATTAAGAGATTTAGAAGCGCGTGATTTGGTGGCTAGGAAGATTTATCAGCGTATGCAAGAAGGCAGACATGTATATCTGGATTGTCGCCACATCCAAAATTTTCAACAAAAATTCCCCAATATTTTTGCCAGATGTATATCTTATGGAATTCATCCTACCCGAGATCTTCTGCCGGTTTTTCCTGCAGCCCATTTTATGATGGGCGGAATAGCTACTGAGATGAATGGTCAAACAGATGTAGAAGGTCTTTACGCGATAGGCGAAGTCGCTTGTACAGGGGCGCACGGAGCCAATCGATTAGCCAGTAATTCTTTATTGGAATGTTTGGTGATGGCATTTGCTTTAGACGAACATTTCCGCTCTGAGAACAACGAAGAAAGTGAAGTTAACGTTTCCTTAACCCAGTATCAAATGGAAAGAATTCCAGATAGCCAGGAACTGTTAGACCAAGTCCAAAAAGTAATGTGGAAAGCAGTGGGTATCGTTCGTGATCAATGCTCTTTGGATAAGGGTTTGAAAACCATTGTTGAACTTCAGCAAAAACATCCGCAATCTGGTCTTCTTTGTACAGCAAGATGGATTATAGCATCAGCGATTTCTCGGCAGGAAAGCAGGGGAGCACATTTCCGTGAAGATTTTCCTGTCCCCGATCCTCGGTTACATCATGTGGATACTTGGCTGCGTCGAGAAGATTTCCCTTCCATTTATAAAGATGCATGCGATGATTTTAATATCTCACAGAAGAATCGGCGTCTATCAGTCGTAATGGCAGAAGTTTGACATAACATTAAATATCCCGTCATGGTATCCGCTTCATGCGCGGGTGAAATTTAAGGGAAAGGAACCATGCGCATGTCTTTGCAAATTTTGTTCCGCCAAATGGATATTCAGATGGCACAGGAAAATTGCGGGGTATTTGTGGGACAAATTCATGTTTCTGGACTGGATTCCAGTGGAAAACAGAATATTGTTCATGACTCAATGCTCGGCAGTGTAAATTATTTGTATCAAAATGTTCAAATTGTAAATGACAGAGACATTTTTGTAGATGGTTTCATCCAAGACCAGGATATGAAACCGCAATGGAGTAAAACGCAATGAGTCAGCAAAATCAGTTACCGGAAATTATTGTAAAAGTGGGCTCTATTAGTGATAATTCTGGCGTATATATATCTAATCAAAACGTCATTCTGGGTATCAGCAATCATTCTAAAACGAATAGCGGGATAGGTTCTATAGATTCCCACAATGCGCTTTTGGGCAATTTAAGCATCGTTTATGACAATGACGGAATTGATACCCCGATTGACGATCGCGATGTGAAAATCTATCAGTCACAGCCGGATGCTTCTGAGAAGATGACGCAGATTGCATTTGATAGTATCCAAGTGTTGAGTATATCGCAGAATTCGGGAGTATTTGTAGGAGATGTGAAAATAACAGGACTTGATTCTCATGCGAAGCAAAATTTAGCACGCGGAGCCACGAGTGGCAATCAAAATGTTGAAGCGAAAAACGTCAATTATATTGAAGATGCAGATTTTGTGGACGGAGTGATTTTTGATCAGGATTTTAAGGCGCTCATTCGCTAGGAGGTTCCTCTCCATGCCAAACATGATTTGTATTGGTGCAATCAACATCAATTGTCCCCAACAAAATGCAGGGGTGTTTATTGGCGAGATTAACTGTGGCGGTTGGGATGCAAATCAAAAGCAAAATCAGGGATTCGGTGCTTTGAACGGTTTATTTAACTTTGTATGTTTTCAGTCGGCCTATCTTTATGACAATTTTGAGTTGATAGATGGTTTGATGAACGATTCGGACTTCAAGCCGCTGATAGGGATGAATATCTAAAGAAAGCGAGGTTGGTTTCATGCCGGTCTTTGTAATGATAGGAAATATTAATTCCAGTACACCACAGCAAAATGCCAACGGCATTTTGGTTGGCGAGTTTAATTTCAGTGGTTGGGATGCCAATATGAAATACAACGCAGCTTATGCGGGTAATTACGGCGTGTTTAATTTTAGTAATGGTTTATACAATATGTTGAATGATGGGTTTGAAGGTATAGATGGTGTGATCAACGATCAAGATTTCAAACCGGATATGGGAGGGAATATGTAAGAAATAGGATTGTTGTTGTGCTCCCCGAAGGCAGATTGCTATCACAAACAACATGTGTCTATGGGGAGCACATTCGATAAGATACTGGCAAAATCCTCAGTTAATCGTGATAAGTGACTTGCAAGAAAACAACGTCATCTTGCGCTGTCAATCTGGTTTCACTTCCTACGGGAATCATCCAGGCAGCAAAATGTTTCACAGCGTGTGCAGGAAGAGTGTCCCACTCCATAAATGCCGTCCCAGAGACCATGATGATGGTTATGGGGGATTGGATTGGCGCGATGGTGTGAACAGTGTTAGCCTTCAATTGAACGCGATCGATATGAAAAAATGGACAGTCGATAAGAACTTCGACATGATTTCTCTCTTGCCGGTAAGGTTTGAGCGCTTGATGAGATAGTTGAGTATTGTAAGATAAAACATCAGCCGCTTTATCCACATGCAATTGGCGCGGTTTTCCACTCGTATCAGTTCGATCCCAATCATAGACACGGTAAGTGACATCGGAGGTTTGTTGAACCTCAAGCAGGACTGTGTCAGCTAGCAATGCATGCAATGTCCCCGCTGGTACATAGACTAAATCTCCCTCACAAATCGATTGATAAATGAGATATTCACGCACTCGTTTAGACTTTACGGCTTGGATATATTCCTCACGATTCTGAAAGCGGTGTCCATAAATCATTTGTTGGGATGCCGGGCTATTCAGGATGTACCAAGCTTCGCTTTTACCATAATCTTTTTCATATTGAAGGGCATAGTTGTCGTCAGGATGAACTTGTACAGACAAATCCTGCCGCGCCTCAATCAACTTGATCAGGATTGGGAAACGAGGTTGCGGAGAGTGCCCTAAATAAGCGTCTGGGTATTTTTCTGTCAGTTCCTGCAATGTTTTTCCTGCTAAAGGACCATTTTCTACTACACTTAGAGCATTTGGATGAGCCGAAAGCAACCAGTATTCACCGATTGGGTGAGACAAATGTTCTACAGAGAAGTGTTTTTTCATGGTGTGTCCACCCCAGAGGCGTTCTACTGGAATGGGACGAAATTGGACTGGATAAGGCTTCATTGGTTACAGTCGTCTCCTTTTGGGTTCCTGGACGTAGAGGCTAACTCTATTCGATCATTTTACAGGAAAATAAGAATGGGCTGTATGAAATTTTCAATATTTGGGTGTTTTGCAAGTGCGTAATCTCATGCTTAGGAATACGATTGAGATGGAGGCGTATCGAGTCTATTGGAATTGAGAGTAGATTGGGCGAAGGGATTATTGCAGGGAGTATGACAATTAGAAAACATCGCCATACTTGAAGCGTCACAGTCAACTTTCGACATCTTAGCATCGAATCGCGCCAAAGGAAGGACGTGTGAACGTGTACAGCGTAGAATTGCAGACTAGAGCAGCGTTCACGGAATTGTATCATTTTTTGAGTGGCAAGGGTTTGCGTCTTTCTGTGGTAAGCAGAGGTGAACCGTCACAAGATACGTTAAGGCTCTTTTTTACACATCCTGATGAGATCGCTGTATTGCTGTCTACTTTTTTGTGCGAAATATGGAAACCGTTGTACCTGAGGCACTTGCTTACCATCAAAGCACCTTGTCTGGAAGCTGATGAACTCGAGTATATTTCGCTTTTAGTTCTCCACGAAGTACGTCGAAATGAGATACAAACGCAACACGAAACGCTGAATATACAGGAAGCCATTATGCAGTCCATCCATTATGCGCAAGAAGCATCGGTACCAATTATGTTGGATATGATTGCGCGCTTTCGTTTTCAACAGAATTTACAACTTGTGGAATGGGAAATTGATCATCAACTACAACAATTTTTTTCTGATCGTGAATATGCGGAGTCTGTAGAAATTCTCCGTTTGATTCTTGATGAACAGCCGCAACATTTGGAAACTTTCGATGTTTATATTACAAACCATCATATATGGATATGCAATCAGACAGGTGAGTTGGTACGTGATCGAGAAATGACTCAAGCACTGATGCGAGCGTCAGCTTCGGAAGAGATTCATCCTGAAGATTTCGCTATGAGTCTCCTGATTACGAAATCTCCTCAGTGGATAAAAATTCATAATTTAGCGCACAATCAACAATATCCAACCTTTGCTGAGACACTCAAGCGAGTATTTCGTGAACGTGCCATTTTTTGCGGCGGTTGTTCTACTTGTCAACTCCTTCATCAACAGCAAATTGTGTTTTTTCGCACTCCGGGCGACATGGAGACTTGACACTTGACATTCGTTTGGCATAGGATATCGAAAATAGGATGATCATCAACGGAGCACTGAAGAAAGACGAGCTTTTCATTCTCGGACATTCAGAGATTTCTCGCCGCGGCTGAAAGCGTGAAACCAGCAGAGTGAAAAGACACCACTTTCTGAGCTTCTGGCAGGGAGAGAGGCTGTATAGGCCTAAACTCGAAATGCTGGACGGGGCGTACGTTATACGCACAAAGTGGCAGTTTGAAAAGGGCTGCAATTTTGGGTGGAACCACGGAAACCAAGCGTTTTCGTCCCATGGGGACGGAGCGCTTTTCTTTTGTGCGCCCGGCATGGGCGTTGTCTCTACGGTGAGAGTCCGGAATGGTGAAGGTAGCAGTAGCCATTAGCTTAAGCCAAGGGTGTCCACCGTGAGGTGGAATCTGAAGGAAGGCGGCGGCAAACCTCCGACCCGAGGTTCACGAACTCCAATCGAGGCTAGCGACAGTTGGGTGAGTCTGCAAAACAAGACAAAGCCCTTGCTACCGAAGGCTGTCGAGAGTAAATGGAGCGGGTAGATGGAGGGAAAGACAACGTTCTTACCCGGGGAGGTCTGTCCGGCACGCCAGCGATGCTGGTAAGCGTTTCTGAAAGGAAACGTTGAACGGACAGAAGTCAGCAGAGGTCATACTACCTGCAAGGGGACGCCCAAGCAGGGAAGGACTGAACATGATTGTGAGGGTTGTTCATGGCAAGTTCGAGAGAGAAGCAAAGACAGCCGAATATCCCACGAGGGAGCTATCCTCAGGAGGAAGTGGTGAATCCACGGGGGACTGAGGAAGCGCCGAGTTTCTCTCCGGCACGACCCAATGAACCAGTCCGCGAGGAAAGTTGTATTGACCTGATGGAACAGGTAGTAGAGCGGGAAAACCTACTCTCAGCGCTACGCCGTGTGGAGAAGAATAAGGGAGCTGCCGGTGTCGATGGAATGGAGATAAAATCCCTTCGTCCATTCCTGATGGAAAACTGGGGGCGTATCCGAAGCGAACTCCTTCATGGAACCTACCAACCATTGCCCGTACGTCGAGTCGAAATCCCGAAGCCAGACGGTGGCGGCAAAAGGATGTTGGGAATACCAGCGGTGCTAGATCGCCTGATCCAACAGGCACTTCTGCAAGTATTGACACCCATCTTTGACCCAGAATTCTCATGGTACAGTTATGGTTTCCGCCAGGGGCGCAATGCCCACCAAGCGGTCAATCAGGCACAGATGTACATTGCCCAAGGCTACCGCTATGTTGTGGACATGGACTTAGCTCAGTTCTTTGACCGGGTGAACCACGACATGCTTATGGCACGAGTGGCTCGCAAGGCAAGAGACAAGCGAGTTCTGAAACTGATTCGTGGATACCTAAACGCAGGTGTCATGGAACACGGCGTATGTGTCTCTACCGAAGAGGGCGTTCCACAAGGCGGTCCACTCAGTCCATTACTCGCCAACATTATGTTGGATGACTTGGACAAAGAACTGACGCGACGCGGACACCGCTTCGTCAGATATGCCGATGACTGCAACGTGTACGTGAAGAGTCGCCATGCAGGAGAAAGGGTCATGGAAAGTGTGCGCAGATTTGTGGAAGAGCGACTCAAGCTTAAAGTCAATGTGGATAAGAGTGCAGTAGACCGACCGTGGAAACGCAAGTTTCTTGGGTTCTCATTCACACCTAACAAAGTGCCGCGAATTCGAATAGCACCAAAGTCACTGAAGCGATTCAAGGACAAGGTCAGACAACTTACCTCGCGAAGTCGGGGACAGTGCATGGAACAAAGACTCGATTGGCTCAACGCATATCTAAGAGGGTGGGCAGGCTACTACCGCCACGCTCAGACCCGTAGTGTGTTCGAGGACTTAGACAAGTGGATACGTCACCGATTGAGAATGTGCTTCCTTAAGCAATGGAAGAAACCTAAGACAAAGCGACGAAACCTCGTCGTCCTTGGGATTCCCGAGGAATGGGCAGTCCTGATAAGCGGTTCACGCAAGGGCTACTGGAGACTCTCAAATACCCCACAAATGAATAAAGCCCTCGGTCTTGCCTATTGGCGTGACCGAGGACTGGTTAGCTTAGTTGAGCGATACGATGTGATTCGTTCCACAACATGAACCGCCGTATACCGAACGGTACGTACGGTGGTGTGAGAGGACGGGGGTTAGTCACCCCCTCCTACTCGATTGTCAAAGCTGTCCAATGGGATTGGCTTCAGATGAAAATAAAAATGCAAAAAAAATGGAGGTAACGATGTTGGAACACCAAATTACGCTCAAAGACGGTCAACAAATTGCGGTGGAGAGCGGTACCACCTTGCAACAACTTGCTATGCGCCTCTCTGCCCGGCTTGGCAGAGAGGCAGTAGTGGCTAAAGTGAATGGTCATTGGATGGATTTGCAGCGCACTGTTCATGAAGACGCTGTAGTCGAGTTTTTTACTCTAGCAGACGCAGAAGGTTTGGAAGTTATGCGCCATTCCGCAGCTCATGTAATGGCGCAGGCAGTAGCAAGACTGTTTCCAGGTACCAAGTTTGCCATTGGACCCGTGATTGAAAATGGATTCTATTACGATTTTGCCGATCACGATTTTTCTCCTGAAGAGTTTTCTGCTATAGAAACTGAAATGCAAAACATTATTCGCGAAAATCTACCTATCATTCGAGAAGAAATTAGTCGTTCCGATGCGCTCGAATTTTTTCGAACCCGTGGCGATCGTTTCAAGGTAGAAATTATTGAAGACTTGCCTGCGGATACGACACTGACACTCTATCGACAAGGCGAATTTGTCGATCTTTGTCGAGGCCCGCATCTTCCATCTACAGGCTATATTAAAGCCTTCAAAATTATGTCCTTGGCGGGAGCTTATTGGCGAGGAGATAGTCAACGAGAGATGTTGACCCGTTTATACGCAGTAGCGTTTGCAAAAAAATCTCAACTGGAAGATCATTTAAAATTTTTGGAAGAAGCGAAGCAACGCGATCACCGTAAACTTGGCAAGGAGCTAGAACTATTTATGTTCTCTGAAGATGCTCCGGGTATGCCGTTTTATTTGCCAAATGGATTGGTTATTCGCAATGAGTTAGAAATATTTGAACGGCGTTTGCAAGTTGAGGCCGGATACCAGGAAGTCCGCACACCAACGCTGATGAATCAGCGGCTCTGGGTCGAATCAGGCCATTGGGATCATTACAAAGAGAACATGTATGTCTCGGAAGCTGACGATGAACTTTATGCGCTCAAACCGATGAACTGTCCTGGACATATGTTGATTTACCGCAATAAACTGCGCTCTTATCGAGAATTACCGTTGCGCATAGCAGAGTACGGTCATGTACACAGACATGAATTGCGCGGAACACTCGGTGGTATGATGCGTGTGCGGGCGTTTACGCAAGATGACGCTCACATCTTTTGCCAACCGAATCAGATTGGCAGAGAGATTGAGAATGTGCTTGAATTAGTCTCTAAAATCTACGGCGTGTTTGAATTCCCTTATCATATCGAGCTATCCACTCGTCCAGAAAATTCTATGGGTTCGGATGAACTGTGGACAGAAGCTGAGTCAGCTTTGCAGGCAGCTCTTGATGGAGCGGGTGTTGAGTATCGCATCAATCCGGGGGACGGGGCATTTTACGGACCTAAAATCGATTTTCACATTCGTGATGCGATTGGACGTACATGGCAGTGTGCAACAGTCCAATTGGATTTCCAATTACCAGTGCGTTTTGATTTGGAATACGTCGGTGAGGATGGAAAAATGCATCGTCCGGTGGTTATCCATCGCGCAATCTTTGGGTCTATCGACCGTTTTTTGGGAATTTTGACGGAACATTTTTCGGGAGCTTTCCCGGCTTGGCTTGCTCCTGTACAAGTACGTGTCGCTAGTGTCGCTGAAGAATTTTCAGGCTATGCTCAAGAAACGGCGGAGTTTCTCTCTCAACGTGGTTTTCGAGCAGAAGCGGATGTTCGGCCAGAGAAGATTGGCTATAAAATTCGTGAAGCTCAAGTGCGCAAAATTCCATACACACTGGTTGTGGGTGAAAAAGAACGGGATAATGGCAGTGTATCGGTAAGAAGGTATGGAAAAGGAGATATGGGTCCCCTACAATTGTCCGAGTTTGCTGAAATGCTCGCTCAAGAGATTGCAGAGAAAAAATTGTTGGTATGATGTTTTTTTTGTGAATTGCTGCTATAATGGTATTGTGTGTTTACACGTAATTCTAAAGAAGAAGCGCTCGCTTCTCACCTGGCTGGTACGGCTGGCGGGTTGAAGAATTGTTGATTTGCGATTATTGGGTGCAAATAAACAAGAGCGCGGATGATTGCCGCGCTTTTTTTATGGCGGGCTTGAATTCATCCGGAGGTGACAGCAGATTAGCAAAGAAGAGTATCAAGTCAATGATGGGATACGCGCCAGAGAAGTGCGGGTAATTGACGAAAACAACAATCAGTTGGGGATTATGCAGTTGCGTGATGCTCGCCGTTTGGCTGAAGAACGCAGCTTAGATCTCGTCAATGTGGCGCCTACGGCGAAGCCGCCCGTTTGCCGCATCATGGACTATGGCAAGTTCAAGTATGAACAGAGCAAGAAGGAAAAAGAAGCTCGTAAAAATCAAAAAGTTATTCTGCTCAAGGAAATTCGCATGACCCCGAATATTGAGGAGCATGACTTTCAGGTTAAGCTAAAAAATGTAATGAAGTTTTTGGCGGATGGGGATAAAGTGAAAATTTCTGTTCGCTTTCGTGGAAGAGAAATTACACACGCTTCTCTCGGTCAGCAGTTGTTGATGAAATTTGCTGAAGCCGTCAAAGATTCAGCAACGGTTGAACGCGTTCCTCGCCTTGAGGGACGGAGCATGATTATGATTCTGGCGCCCAAATCGTCCACTTAAAATGAAGAGGCTCTCGGCAAGTTGTATAGAGTGGTACGACTTGATGTAGGAAGTAAGCGGAACAGTAAAATCTATACCATGTTTTTTGATGAATAGATGAAATCCGCCGCCCGGCGGTGTACTGCAGGTTGCGGCGGGTTTACATGGTTTGGGAGGAAACGAATATGCCAAAAATGAAGACTCATAGTGGTCTCTCCAAGCGAGTAAAGCGTACTGGCAATGGCAAACTGAAGCGAGCCCACGCTTTTGCGTATCATAAAGCCGAAGTGAAGTCGGCAAAACGCAAGCGGACTTTGCGGGGGACGACACTTGTCTCTCCATCAGATGTCAAGCGTATTAAACATTTGGTCAGCTATCTTTAATTAGTTTTGGAATGAATTTAGATTGGACAACCCCATACGCACTCGATAGCGGAGTGAGGTTTGCAGATTCGCTGTGAGGCATCTGAGGAGGAAGTTGGAAAATGGCAAGAGTAAAGTCTGGTAAAGTCACTCGTCGTCGTCATAAAGCGATTTTGAAACTTGCGCGTGGTTATCGCGGTTCTAAACATCGTCTGTATCGTACGGCTAAACAGCAGGTTATGAAATCTCTCGTATACGCGTACCGTGATCGTCGAGTCCGTAAACGTGATTTTCGTCGCCTTTGGATTCAACGTATTAATGCGGCTGCGCGTCAGAGCGGTTTATCTTACAGTAAGATGATGCATGGATTGAAATTGGCAGGTATAGAAGTGAATCGCAAGATGCTAGCTGATTTGGCTGTGACAGACGGTGCGGCCTTTGCTGAATTGGTCAAGGTTGCGCGCGCTAAGATAGAGGCGTAATCAACCGTCGGTCAACACACATTGCAACACTAAGGTCAACCCGGCTTTTGAGCGTTCGGTGAATTTGATCCGAACCGTCTCTTTGTGGCCGGGTTTTCTTTCTTCATTTTGGTGGGGAGATGAATCAATGACCGTACAGTATATCGAGTCGCCGCAAAATCCAAAAATTCGCTCTTTAGCTCGCTTAAAGAAAAAAAACGAGCGTTGGCAAAAGCGTCGCTTTTTGGTAGAAGGTGAGCAACTCGTTCGAGATTTATTGGAAAGTGAACTATGCATCGAGACACTGGTTTTGCTCTCCACTCGGCAGAGAGATTTTTCCGCACTCGAGTCACTGTCTGGCTATAAGAAAATTGAACATGTATGGGAAGTATCTGAACAAGCTTATGCTCTCGTCAGTGATACAGAATCTTCACAGGGTATTTTGGCTGTTGCTGTCTGGCCGGAAGAAAAAACTCGCCCTCAATATCCTGAACATGTTCTACTCTTAGATGGGCTACAAGACCCTGGGAATGTCGGTACACTGATTCGCAGTGCGGAAGCGTTTGGCGTTCAAGAAGTATGCTGTGGAATAGGGACTGTTGATTTTCTTTCTCCAAAAGTGGTACGCGCTGCAATGGGTGGATTGTTTCGGCTATCGGTTGTGGGAGAAGCATTGTCGGTTTATATTGAAGAATGGAAGCGTTGCTATCCTGGAGGTCACGTGATTGCTGCTCAAGCTGATGCTGAAAGAATGTGCCATGATGTTTCTTTAACTGCTCCAACTCTCTTGGTCATTGGCAGTGAAGCGCATGGAATTTCGGCTAGCCTTTTGCATTTGATTGATGAAACGTTGTCTATTCCCATGCAGAAAACAGTAGAGAGTCTCAATGCTGCAATGGCTGGCAGTGTTCTTCTGTATGAAATGTATCGTCAACGTCTAACTCAAATCCTTTAGTGGGTTCCCACAGCAAGTAAGGATTTGATAATGGAGGAAACTAATGTGATATTGAGAGAATCCGCTTATATCTGGATTGCTCCGCTGGTGGCTATGGTCACTGCCCAGGTACTGAAGCCTATTCTCATCATGATTCAAGCTCGCCGTTTTGATTGGCAGCGTATGCGGCAGTCTGGCGGTATGCCGAGTTCACACACAGCTTTGGTGGTTGCTTTGGTTGTTGAATTATGGCTACGTTATGGCGGTCAAAATCCAGTTTTGGGATTAGGCTTGTTTATTGCCATCATTGTCATGTACGACGCAGCTGGGGTGCGCTGGCAAACTGGTCGTCAAGCCGCTGTGTTAAATCGATTGCTGCACGATTTAAAAGGGCAACACGCTTTGCTCCATTCTCAAAAAAATGTGAACCAGGGAAGTGGGCAAGGTCGAGTGGATTCTACAAACTGGAAAACCAACAAAATACCAGCTATGCGGATTGCAAAATTGCCTTGGTGGCTGACAGATTGGCCCGTACTGAATGAACATGTTGGCCATAGGCCAATTGAAGTACTCGGCGGCGGTGTGGTGGGGCTTGTAGTAGCCTTACTATTGCACTAATATTTTCAAATGAGTCGTGGTATTGCAGCAGTCTGGCGTCTGTAAACTGTCCTATTCGCATATCTCTATGCTATACGTATCGTCATAGAGAAGGGCTTAGCCTTTTTAAAGGCTGCTAAGACCTGCGAAAGCGAGGTTTTGCCAGTGCAGTTTCACCAGTGGGCTGCTTACGCACCCTACCGCAGTCCGTACGATCCTTGTCCCGGCAGGGGATTTGTTCGTTTTGTCATTCCACCCAACCAGTGGATAACCGTACAACCTACGCAATTGAAACAGTATTCTCCTCAACAGGCACTTCGCCACGGAGTACTGTGGCCCGACTTGTTCAGCCCCTATCCTTACCATGATGGCAAAGGGGGGCGATGAGTATGTCAGTTTCCTCCCAATACTATCACTATTTGCAGGAGTTGCAGGCTGTCGATTTTGTACTGGTTGATTTGACCCTCTATTTGGATACGCATCCGAATGATTCAGCAGCACTGGCTCAATTTCAGCAATTTCAAAAGCGTAAAGCCAATTTAATGAGTCAGTTTGAAGCCAAATTTGGTCCTCTTCAACAGTATGGCAACAGCCCAACAGGTGAGAGCTGGGCGTGGTCGAATACGCCTTGGCCCTGGCAAATTTGAAGAGAATATCGTGAAATGTTGAATGGCAGGAGCGCTAGCTGCTGCCTATTTTTATATTGTCTTTCTTGAAGAAAATGTAAACTTTTTCTATGAGGCGCAAAATCCACTTTTCAACCGTAGGATGCCTTACGGACATCTTGCTTGAAGAGGGGGAAGCGTGTCATGATGAGACATATCCCATCCTATTTGGAGCGAAAAAAAAGCAAGCGGAGAAGTGAAGGGTATTTTAACTGGGATACAATAGGTCAAACTCAGGTATGGGTAGGAGAGAATGGTTACCTGAAGGTCGTGGTCGTGCCATCATTGGGCGGCAAAATCGTCTCACTGTCAACAGTCAACGGCCGTGAGTGGTTATATCCAGCCAATGGTCATATGGAAAATTCAGGATATGATAGTATAGTTGAGATGGGTGACGCACGTGGTTGGGACGAGTTGTTTCCAAATCTGGATGCGTGCCACGTCGATAAATTTCCCTGGCAAGGTGTGATTCTGCCCGATCACGGTGAGGTTAGGTCGTTGCCGTGGCAAGTGCAGGAAGCTCGTGCAGAAGAGTTGGTATTGTCCGTGCACGGTGTGAGACTCCCATACACGTTGACGAGATCCTTGCGATTGGTTGCTGAGGATACTCTGCGTCTTGAATATTTACTGGAGAACCATTCACCGTTTGAGATGCCATATTTTTGGTCAGCCCACCCTTTATGGACGGTCAGGCCGGGAGATAGAATTGAACTGCCAGATAGCGCTCAGCAATTCAGGGTTGCGCATTCCACTGACTCTGAGCTCTTACCAGAGACAGTCTGCCGCTGGCCCAATCCGGAGACAACAGAAAAGTATCATCTCGATAAACCAGGCTGTTCGTTGAAACCATATGCCCATAAAATTTACTTCGTCAATCCAATCCCGGAAGGTTGGGCAAGAATCGTCACTGCAGATGGCGGAGAGTCGCTTGAATTGCGTTACGATACTCAATACTGTCCTTATTTGGTGCTATGGCTGAATGACAAAGGTTGGAATAATCATCTCAATGTATCCATACAGCCTGCAAGTGGTATGTTGAATCCAATTCAATCCGCAAGGAAATTGTGGACCAGCACGAATGTTCCTGGGCTTGGCAAAGTTTCGTGGTGGGTAGAAATTACAGTCGTTCATCAGAGCGGATCGACTTAAGAGAAGGAATGATTTGATTGGCTACCAGAATTGACGTCGCAAAGCGAGCAGGCGTTTCGCCTACCACTGTCTCACGAGTCATCAATGACAATGGTTACGTAGCTGCTGACGTACGTAAACGAGTTTTAGAGGCAATAGAATTTTATCATTACGTACCGAATAAGTTTGCTCGTGTTTTGCGAACGCGGCAAAAGAAAGAGATAGCGTGCATTACGCATAGTATCACTAATCCTTTTTATGGAGAAGTAGTTTTGGGGATTGAAGAAGTAGCCTTTCAAAATGGTTATACCTTTTCTCTCTATAACGCTAATTTTCACGATCGCGATTATCGCCGTGTGCTGGAAGAAGGTTTTTATGGTGGATTAATTGTGCTTTCACCTGTAGAGTTAAGCAAATTTGTCCGCCTTGAACAGGTGAAAGAAGCATTGCCGACAGTGGTTTATTGGGATTGGCGAGGAGAAGCGCCTGTTCCGGCTGTCTATGTTCAATTGCAAAACGCTATGCGAGAAATGGTTCATTTTTTATTGTCGCAAGGTCATCGGGAGATTCTATTTCTTGGTCATGATTCATCTCAGGAGTGGGAAAATCCAAGACTTTTTGGCTATCGGCAAGCGATGCAGGAAGCTGGCCTGGATGCTGAGAAGCATGTCACGTTAATACCAGAGTGGCAAGACTCGTTGCAAACAGGGTATACAGTAATGAAAAAAATTTTGCAAAGTAAGCAAGGTTTTACGGCAGTTGCAGCCTCAACAGATCTTTTGGCCATCGGTGCTATGCGTGCATTGCAAGAAGCGGGTTTGCGAGTACCAGCAGATGTATCTGTTGCAGGTGTAGACAATCTTGAGATTTCAGCGCTTGTCACACCTTCTTTAACAACTGTTCACCTGCCAAAGCGAGAGATTGGTCAGCGATTGATGCAATTGCTCTTGCAACAAATACAAGGAGTTTCCCATTCCCTGAAAGATATTTTTCCTTATCAACTAATGGTCAGGGAGTCAGTAGGAGCGTTCCGTCCTTCTTCATCTGTACACCCATGCTGAACTAAAGAGCATCGGTCAGGACAGGATCTGTTCATCTCCGTTATTGGATGGTGAGCAGGTCCTATTTGCCGTGTCCCATTTTTCTTAGGATGCGTAAGGTAGCATAGATGAGGAGTCATTTGGCAAAGGATGTGTTGCTTTGGAAAAATTAGTGGATATTGTTGTGGTGAGCTACAATACGCGTTCGCTCCTTTTAGAATGTTTACAGTTGATTTATAAACACACTTCTCTACCATTTCAAATTTATGTGGTGGATAACGGCAGTCAGGATGGGTCAGTACAGGCTTTGAAGAAGAACAGTTTTCCTCATCTGCAAGTATTAAGAAATACTCGAAATCTCGGCTATGCACGTGCATGCAATCAAGGTATTTTGCAGGGGAACAGTCCTTATATCGTTTTATGCAATAGCGACGTGATGGTGCAGGAAGGATGGCTTGAACCCTTAATGGCATGTATACAATCTGATCCTAACATAGCCGTTGTGGGACCTAAAATGATAGATGGACAAGGAAGAATTACAGCGGCTGGAGTATTTGGCACTGTTTTTGATCACCAACCTCGAGGTTATTTAGAACCCAATGGACTCCATCTCTACAATGAACAAGAAGATTGTCTCAGTGTCTGTGGCGCACTGTACATGATACGCAGAGATTTGTTGTCCGAACTGGGCTTGTTTGACGAGAACTACTTTTTTTACTTCGAAGAAACTGACTATTCGATAAACGCTCGCTGGCATGGATACAGGGTGGTTTATTGTCCGCAAAGTGTGATTCGTCATGATGTTGGCGGGAGTAGTCGAAATCACCGTCAACTGCGGCAATGGTTTGAAAACAGTCGAAACTATTTTGAAAAGAAATGGAAGACAAATTGGGCAGAACACCCAGGAGAGGAAGTAGGAATATGGCAGGCAGGAAGTCATCAGGAAACAAATTGACCGCCATGATGCAAGTTAAAAATGAAGCTCATCGCTATCTGCGTATGGTTCTTAATGATTTATCGGAATATGTAGATGAAATCGTAATTTTGGATGATGGGTCTACCGATGAAACGGTAGAGATATGCAGGTCCTATTCCAAAGTGGTTTCACTCGCTACTTCCAATGAATCCATGTTTGGAGTCAATGAACGAAACTTGAAAATGAAGCTTTTTTATCGCACTCTGGCCACGAAACCTGACTGGATTCTAGCTATTGATGCAGATGAAATGTTTGAAGAGAGATTTAAACAAGAGGTTCGTTCTATGATCAATCAAGCACGATGGGATTGGTACGCATTCCGCTTCTATCATTTTTGGCATTCTATGACGCACTACAGAGTGGATAAATTATGGGCTCCCGTACAATATGGTCCGAGGCTGTTTCGCTATCTTCCCGGATCAAAATATACATGGAATCCGCAAGCTTTACACGGTGGCAGTATTCCTCAGAATGTCATAGCCGATTTTCCAGGCAAAAAATCAGACCTTCGCATTCGTCATTTTGGGTATGCTGGAACTCTCGAAGAAACGAGACGCAAATACGAGTTTTACATTCAGCGCGATCCCGATTCAGAATTTTGTCCACGTGAACACTATGAATCTATCCTGGATGAGAACCCTGTCTTGGAAGCATGGGTAGAGTGAATTGATCAGGCGGATGAGGAATTCGGAGAGTCTATTTTGGAATATATCCAACGACTGTCCCATTCATTGATTCAATCATTGGAATAATGTAAAAGAAAAAAATTTACTTTCAAGGAGAGTTGAACATGGTCAAACTGGAAGTGCAATCGTTGCAACATTTTCCGCGCTTTCGAAGAAGAGTAAAGATGAAGATTAAGCATCTTGAACATGTTGTCCACAGAATTCAAAGAGAACTGGCAGAAGAAAGAGTTCGATTGCGGCACTTAGAAGGCGAAGTTCATGAATTGACAGGGCGTATACCAGGACGCATGTTCATTGAAGGACAAATTGTAGCTTTAGAACAACAAATTCGTTTTATTAGGCAGGCATTGGAAAGTGGCTTAGCAGCTAACCCAGCCTTGCGCAGTTTTTTTGAACAACACAAAGGCTCGACGGTCACTGTTGTTACACCTTCCGGCAGTTTGACAGGTACAGTTCAAATTGCAGGTATCAATGCAGTGCAATTAATAGAACAGAATAGTGATGTCGTGATAGTTCCGTATAGCAAAATCAGCGCTGTTTATGCATAAGGAGTGAAGACAATGACATTTCAAGAGATGGTAAGGAAATTTATTGGCAACCAAATCGAAGTTGCAGTTAACCCGTCGTATTATGAAGGAACGTTGAAAGAAGTAACAGAAACGGTCATTGTTATTGAAGAATCTACAGTGTATGGCCAGTCAACTGAGGTAATATTGAACGATGCACAAATTGATTATGTGCGTGTGTTGGCGTAAAATTTCCAATTCTCAGGAACAAAAGGTTGGATTTGGCGATTTGGGTACTGGCTAAAATATGCACTGAAAAGCGATGAATAAAGATTTTTTGCTTGTTGGCTGTTACTTTTTCGATGCAGGACGCGATGATAGAGCACGTCATTGCAACGAGCAATTTGATATTGTTGGAGGAGAACGGTTGTCAGAAAAGCATCTTCAAAAAAGCGGCCTTCAGCATAAGCTAGCCACTCTGACCAACCTCTTGCCTGTTCCACTGCTGAGCGGCGATAACATCGAGGAATAGGAACTGAAGCGCGTGTAGGCAATATGAAAATAGGGTAAGCTGCCATGGCTCGACGATAGACCATGCCTCTGGCCTTGTCGAAAGACCATAATGTATAAGATGATGTGAGTAAGGCCACGTCCTCCGGAAGATGGGAAAAGTATTGAAATACTTTGGCGGCCGCTTCAGGGGCAAGCCAATCGTCATCGTCAAGTTCTATCCAGATATTTGCACGTGCTATATTTCTAGCCTGTTCGAGCGCCCAAGACTTCCCACGGTTTTTTTCTAAGTGACAAGCAGTTATTCTAGAGTCTTGAAATGATTGTAAGACTTGTTTGGTTTCATCGGTCGATCCGTCATCAATTACTAAACACTCCCAATCCGGAAAAGTTTGATTGATGACGGATTGCAAAGCTGTTCTCAAAGAAGATGAGTGGTTATACGTACAGAGTAAGATGCTGATTTTAGGAGCGATTTTTGAAACAGTCAATGATAGTCCTCCTCTCTATAGTTTAAAATGACATATAGAGCATTTTCCGGACGGTTTTAGTCTATGCCTGATTAGCTTGCACTGGTGAAAATGTAATGGTTTCGACAATGGACAAGCGTTAGAGGCATATGCTTGACGAATCGCAGACATTCTCATAGCATTACGGGAGAATTGAATGTGTAAGATTTGCTGGTACTCCGTTGTGAGCCAGTGATTTATGATTTGGCGTAAAGGAGTACGGTCAAAATGGGATTTTTTTTGGTGCTTGGTGGTGCCAGAAGTGGTAAAAGCGCATATGCAGAACGTTTAGCTGAAGGTTTAGCCCATCGCCATTCACTCAATGTGACTTATGTGGCAACCGCACAAGCCAGTGATAAAGAAATGCTGACACGTATTGATCGCCATCGCCAAGAGCGTCCGGATACTTGGGAAACTGTAGAAGTGCCTCTTTTATTAGAACAATGGCTGAAAACGTGTGAAACGTCGAATGTGTTGCTCATTGATTGTTTGTCTTTATTGTTGAATAATTGGATGTTTCTGGATGGTTGTGACGAGGGTGAGATACGTCGACGCAGTGAAAATTTGCTTCTTGCTATGAAGGAACGGAAGCAACCGGTAGTTATCGTCTCTAGTGAAGTGGGACAAGGTATTGTCCCAATGGATTCTTTCACAAGACAGTATCGAGACAGTCTTGGTTGGATAAACCAAAGGATGGCCAGAGACGCTGAAAAAGCAATCTGGGTTGTGGCTGGAATCCCAATTGACTTAAAAAGTATAGAGGTTACTCTCCCATGAATTTATTTTTCATAACCTTTTTAGCGTTAGTTTTGGACAGGATTATTGGAGATCCGCATTGGATTCCGCATCCCGTTATTATTTTAGGCAAATATATTGCCTGGTTTGAGAAAAGATGGAATACCCCCGGTCATTCTCGACAGATGCAACGGATAAAAGGAATACTATTGACCTTATCAACTCTTTTGATAGCTTCTGTTCCATTCGCTTGCCTACTTTTTCTTCTCTACCACTACATATTCTGGTTAGCTGTAGCCATCAATGTTTTCGTCATTGCTACGACTATCGCCTGGAAAGGTTTGGAGGATGCTGGATGGGGCGTTCTGCACCGATTGCAAAAGGAAGGACTAGATTCCGCGCGTAATGAGGTTGCCAAAATTGTCGGTAGGGATACTGAAAATCTGTCAGAAGTCGAAGTATTGCGAGCAACTGTCGAAACGCTTGCGGAAAATATTGTAGATGCCATTGTATCGCCCGTTTTTTACGCTTGTATAGGTGGAGCTCCGCTGGCGATGCTTTATCGTGCAACTAATACGCTGGATTCTATGGTCGGTTATAAAAATGAACGATATCAAGAATTTGGCTGGGCCTCAGCCCGGTTTGACGATTTTCTCAATTTTATCCCGGCGCGGTTTACGGCTGTGCTTTTGTGGATAGCTATTGGATTAACAGGAAACAATGCGCGTCAGGCATGGAAAATAATGTTTCGCGATGCCCGTAAACATCCCAGTCCAAACAGTGGAATCGCTGAGTCCATGGTAGCGGGTGGTTTAGACCTACAGTTAGGGGGCGTGAATTATTATGGGGGTGTTCCATCCCATCGCGCTCTGCTTGGGAATCCCACTCGTTCTTTGGAATCCAAAGATATTGTACGTGTGATTCGCATCATTCAAGTTACATGCCTTATCTTGCTGATGTTGACTTCACTTGGAGGAGTTCTGATATGGCGATTGTGAGATGGCTCCTTCTGGCTTTTCAATTTACAACCATTGTACCTACGCCTGAAATTCACAACGTTTCTGAACAAGATATTCGCAAAAGTGTAGTTTGGTTTCCAATCATCGGAGGGTTATTGGGGGGTGTCCTCTGGCTTTCAGATTGGTTTTTCTCCAGATATTTGTCCTCAATGGCAGCGAGTGCGATATCGCTTACGCTCTATACATGGCTCACCGGAGCTCTCCATTTAGATGGTTTGATGGATACAGCTGATGCACTAGGTAGCAGACGCTCTCGTGAAATTGCGCTCGAGATTATGAAAGACAGCCGTATTGGTGCCATGGGGGCAGTGGCGGCACTCTTATTGTTGATAGGCAAGTTTTCTGCTTTATCTAGTTTATCTCCTCCCTATTTGGGTTATTTTGTGGTTGTCCCCATGTTCTCCAGATTGAGTATGGTATGGTCCATGGCGTTTTTCCCTTCAGCTCGTCAGGAAGGACTAGGATGGTTTTTTTCTCGAAAACTTCCTTTTTGGGTGACCTTGGCAGCCACATGTATGACATTGTTGTTATCTGTTTTGCTCTTGCCTATCCAGGAAGTCTTTTGGTTATGGCTTGTTTCCGTGTTCGTCGTTTTACTTTTTAATGGATGGATGTTCAAAAAATTTGCTGGCAACACAGGTGATACCTATGGGGCTTTAAATGAAATCGTTGAATGGGTTGGGTGGATGTTACTCGTATTTTTCAATCGTTAGGAGAGATTGTCCATGCATGGAGGGCGAATTTATGAATATGCAGAGCAGAGTGGCAGAAGCTTGACAGAACTGCTTGATTTCAGCGCTAACATTAATCCACTTGGTCCTCCAAGCAGTGTGATGTCTGCAATTCAGGATGCATTAAAAGAAATTCGTCATTATCCAGACGCGCGTCAATCTCGAGTCATTGAAACCATACGCAGCAAATACGGCTTATCAGAAGATTATGGAGTATTTTGCGGGAATGGAGCTTCAGAGATCCTTGATTTAACTATCCGGTCACTCAGTCCGAAACGCGTCTGGATTCTGGAACCTGCCTTTTCCGAATATCGTCAGGCAGCATATCGAGCGGGCGCAAAAGTGATGGAAAAAACAATCGGAAATACTTCTTTGCAGAATACTCTCTTGGAAATTGTGGACTCTTCCATGAAGGGAGATTTGCTAATTATCAATAACCCGCATAATCCAACAGGATATTGTTGGCGCCAGGAAGAATTCTCGGCTTCTTTGCCCATGCTCTGTAGAAAAGAAGTTACAGTACTTTTGGACGAATCGTTTATGGACTTTCGATTGGATGAAGAGAACAGGACATTGATGCGTCAGGTGATCCACCTGCCCAATTTGGTTGTGGTTCGATCCGCCACTAAAATGTATGCCATTCCAGGACTGAGATTTGGTTATGGCATCGCCCATCGAGAATTGTCTAATCGAATCGAGCATAACCGAGACAGATGGAGTGTCAATCATCTTGCTCAAGCAGCTGCAACAGCAGCTTACCAAGATAGAGCATTTTCTGAAGCTACCTGGAATTGGCTGTCCCATGAACAGCAGTATATTTTAGCTACTTGGGGCAGCTCAAATGCTGGACATCTGTTTATGCCAAGCGTGAATTATTTTCTATTTCGTTTCCATGAAAACATACCTGTGCACAAAATATTGAAACGTCTTGAAGCAGAAGGGATATTTGTTCGGCGCTGTCATGACTTTGCTACGTTGTCAGAAAGGTATATACGAGTAGCTATTCAGACACATTCTGCAAATGAGAGCTTATGGAACGCATTGAATCAAGCATTACAAGCTTTTTAGCGGTTGTCAATCAGCAGAAAAGAGTCATTCTTTCGTTCAACTCGTGTGATGGTACCATGACGAGGTTGCCAATGCCTAAAACGACCTAATGAATCTCCATGCAGAGTAGCTAGCCAGAGTCCTAACAGACCACCGTGTGTCACAACACAAATATGACCATGAGGA
Source organism: Alicyclobacillus sp. TC (assembly GCF_016804365.1). NCBI lineage: Bacteria > Bacillati > Bacillota > Bacilli > Caryophanales > Alicyclobacillaceae > Alicyclobacillus > Alicyclobacillus sp. TC. The sequence goes on from NZ_CP044434.1 coordinate 901,156, forward strand.
TGGCGTGAGCAGATCTTATTCAGAGCTGTATGGAACCTTTGCAATGCTTCGCTTCTTCGTTCCCCACCTGGAAACGCAAAATCGGTAAGAGACTCGTCTAGTGCTTCATCGAGTAAAGAACGATAACGTTCGTAGGCGAGAAAGGAAGACATACCATCAACGATACCAAGGTTTATCTCCTGCAGTGAAGGACAAATTTGTACAGGTAATGAATGGTGTGTTTGAGCAATACATTCGGCAGTTTCCAGGCAGCGTTTGAGAGGACTAGTATACACCGTTTCTATTTCCTCATTCATTAATGTTTTTGCAACTTGATGGGCCTGCTCTATACCCTGTGGGTGCAAAGAAGGGTCCGTATGCCCGATGAGCGTATATTGGAGATTTTCTTCAGTTACGCCGTGTCTGACAAAGAACAGCGTAGTCATTTTCATTCACTCGCTTTCAATATCAAACTAACATGATGAAAAATCGTGATCGAACTTATTTTTGCTATGATAATTTGCATAGGTACAAACTATTTTCGCATATCCATCCCTGACAGTATCTGCAACGGGGGTGGTTTCATGTGGATATATGAGAAAAAACTGCAATATCCTGTACGTGTAGGAAAATGTGATGTACGTCTGGCGAAAATATTGATGGAACAGTATGGCGGTTCAGATGGAGAATTAGCAGCAGCTCTGCGTTATTTAAACCAGCGATATACCATTCCAGATAAAGTGATCGGGCTTCTTACAGACATTGGGACAGAAGAATTTGCCCACCTCGAAATGATTGCGACAATGATTTATAAATTAACGAAAGATGCCACACCTGAGCAAATGAGAGAGGCAGGTTTGCAACCTCACTTTCTCAATCATGGTCCGTCTTTATTCTACACCAATGCAGGCGGTGTGCCTTGGACAGCGGCTTATATCGCTTCCAAGGGCGATCCGATTGCTGATTTATATGAAGATATTGCAGCTGAAGAAAAGGCGCGTGCTACTTACCAATGGATGATTGATTCAACAGATGATGTCGATATTCAAGACAGTCTAAAATTTTTGCGAGAGCGGGAAATTATTCATGCTTTGCGTTTCCGCGAAGCTGTTGAAATGTTGAAAGAATATCAAGAGGAGCAAAAAATCTTTTAATAGGGTTTGGAGTTCATTCAGACATGGTAAACTTATATTTGTCGTATACGCTTTCATGAAGATGCAAGAATTTCTGCTCAGAAAGGTCTGGTTGTTTTGCGGAAATTTGTTTTATTGACTGGTTTTGAACCATTCGCCGGAGATATTGTCAATCCCTCCATGGAAGCAACACGCTGTCTACAGGGGAAAACATTTGAATTGAACGGTGACGAAGTTGTTTTACAAGCAGTAGCTATTCCTACTGAATTTCATAGAAGCATAGAAATACTTCAGCAAGCGATTGAAGATATCCATCCAGAGATAGTGATTTGTGTAGGTCAAGCGGGTGGACGTATGCACATGACTCCAGAAAAAATTGCGATTAACCTAGACGATGCGCGTATTCCGGACAATGCAGGACAACAGCCCATCGATAGACCGATAGTGGAAAATGGACCTACAGCTTATTGGAGCAGTCTGCCTGTTAAAGCTATGGTTCAAGCTATGCGCGACGCAGGCATACCTTCTTCCGTTTCCTATTCGGCTGGAACCTATGTATGCAATCATCTCTTTTATGGGTTGATGCATCTTTTGGCGACACAATATCCACATATACGAGGCGGCGGGTTTGTTCATATTCCCTTTTTACCCGAGCAGACCGTGCAGCGTTCGGAACCTTCTATGAGTTTGGAGATGATTGTTCAAGGATTGGAAATTTGCGCGCGTACAGCAATGGCTGAGAAGAAGGATATTTTTCTTGTGACTGGAACGGAACAGTAGGTTTTCATTCTATGAATTCAAGAACGGGTCGATCGTAGAGAATAGAATCTTCAAAGATGCCCAGACAGGGCAAGGCAGTTTATTCCCATCTTAAAATCTGATAGGACACCATGTCTGGGCGATGGTTGTAAGAAGCGTTCATGATAGACAGCGATTTATTGATAGTGACCGTTAGGATAAAGAGGAGTATATGCGGAAGTCTGGTTTGGTGGGATGGGTTGTTGTGGCTGTGATCTATGCTGTTGAGCCCATTGACGCGTTTTTTGCTCAGACTGGCGATACTGCTGTACCTGCTTGTCTAATTCGCTGCGTATCGCTGGTGATGATGTGTTATACCAACCTTGCTGTTGCATCAGGTGATAGAGTTCGGCCTGAAGTTGAAGTGAATCGTTTAAAAGACTGACAAACATTTGCCGCACTGCTGGACAATTAGATTCTGTAGCGGCTGTTGTGTATTCGCGGCAGACGCGTTTCAAATCTGCCAAAACGGTATATGCCAAATCCTGATCTTCCATCCAGGAATTCGCTGCCATTGATGTTTGTGTATAGGGATTGGGAGATTGCGGATACACTTCCATTCCTCCTATCTTTGGCTCTGTGAAGGCGCTAAGGGAGCATGCTGTTGAAGAACGTCTAGCAGATGTTGATAGTGTCTTGCGTGACGATCTTGCAATTGGTTGCAGAAATTTTGCAATACCTGACTTTTAGCCTGTCCTGTGGCAATGACACTCTGCTTAAGAAGCAAATCTTCATTGGACATGCTATCCACGATATATTCAAGTTCTTTAGCCGTCAAAGGTTGCATAGGGAGCCTCCTTATCGCATGAATGACAAGCGGGTGTAGTGTATGCGATGAGGAAGCTCCTTATACAAAATGTGGTTCTGGCCTTTGCCCTTGAACAGGAAATTTAATGGGCGATCCGCTCAGGCCATTTGGCATGTTTTCTTCGTTCCCAGAGGCGATTCAGCCATGCGGATTGTTCATCGCTGTTGATTGTTGTTGGCAATCGCTCAAGCTGTGAGCGAATATCAACTGCGATGGACTGGATGCTGGATGGAGATAGATTGGACATGTGTTGTTGCAATAGTTGCTCGCATGTTTCCATTGTTTCTGGCTGGACTATCTTTTCAACTGCCTGTTGGTATTGATTTAAAAAATTTTCAATCAGAGGCGAATGTCTATGTTCAGAAAGACATGCCGCAACCAGTAACGGATCGTCCAGAGAAGGTGCAGCAAGAATAAACCAGTCGTTTGCCTGTGCCAGATTGGAAAATGGTGCGTGCAGTAAACCAAGTTCTGCTTTACCGTGCAACATTGCTTCATATCGCTGACGTGTGCCTCCAGCGGAGACAACTTCTATATCTTGCAGAGACAAACCTATACTCTGAACTGCCTGATAAGCAATGAGGGCATAGCCGCTCGCAGGATGATCAACTGCCAGTCGCTGGCGTTCTCGAAAGCCCGGAGTTGCCATGAGATAGAGCGGCATCATCGCTGCTGGGTGAATCATTTCTATATCTTTTGCATCATCTTGCAGCAGGTTGTCGGGAGCGGTATAAATCAAGTCAACCTGTCGGTCGTTTAATAGCTGAAACTGTTCATCACGGGATGAAGTGTATTGCAAATCCAGCATAGTCTCCGGGAAATTTTTTTGCATATACCAAAGGGGTAAATTTTGTGCTCCAGGAAAAACGCAAATTCGGCAAGTTTGACTCATATGGCATGCTCCCAAAACCATTCTGTGCTCAGACTGCCCATGAATTCTTCGTGTAATCGCCGCGTCAATGGACCTGCACACCCGTTTTGTACAGGATGATGATCAATCTCTACCACAGCGGCAATTTCTTGCAGAGTTGATGTGACGATGACTTCATCAGCGTTAAGTAATTCCTGTAAAGAAAAAACCCTTTCTTCATAAGGGATTTGTAAGGACTTCGCTAAAGCCAGTACGTATTGGCGAGTAATCCCGTTTAAAATCCATTGGTTTGCTGGATGCGTAATGATCGTTCCTGATTGAACCATAAAAATGTTAGAACTGCTTCCTTCTGTGATATGTTCGCTAGAACGATAAAGAATGGCTTCATCCGCACCATGCCGATACGCTTTCTCTTTAGCCAGAATATTGGGAAGCAAACTGGTGGCTTTAATGTTGCAGTGCATCCAGCGTTCATCTGGAAGTGTGACCGTTTTTAGTAGTTGAATAGCGTTCTTTGCGGGTAGAGGAGAGAATGTACATATGACATTAGGACGGGTATGCTCAGGAAATCGATGATTTCGTATGGCAGTGCCCCGTGTGACTTGTATGTAGATCTGACCGTCCTGGCCGCTGGCTTTTTGTAAAATTGCCTCAAGAGAAGCTTGCAGTTCGTTTTCCACACACCCATAGTCGAGCATAATAGCTGCGGATGAAGCGGAAAGTCGGGCCAAGTGTTGCTTAAGAGCAAATGGTGTACCGCGATAAAGGCGGATAACTTCGTAAACACCATCACCAAATTGCAGCGCCCGATCTTCTACAGGCAACAGCGCTTCTTCAGTCGGAAGAAGTTTTCCGTTTACACATGTCCAACGATTTTGCAAGATTCAGTCTCCTCCTTCGCAATCTCGCCATCTCTTGATGTTATCTATAGTAGCAGTTCTGTCACGATTTTTGTGCAAATTGACGCAGGGAATTTGGGAATGGAATGTACGGTTATGGTACAATAGTCAAGGTGTAATTTTAGGAGTCGCTCATGAGGAGGACGCTTCAATGCAGGATCCCAGCAGACAAACTGACACAACGTCATGGCGGAGCTTCTATGGTCCAAATCTTGGTTATGCTGCCGAGATGTACGAGTTGTACAAAACCAATCCAGATGCTGTTGACGCTTCATGGCGGGAATTTTTTGCGACGCATGGGGCGCCGTTGCCAACCAGCGAGGAGCATGTTGGTGAGAGCCAATCGGCGGCTGGATCCGCTTATGCGATTCAGAAAGTCGTCGCTTTACATGAATTGTTGCGCAATGTTGTGGAGTATGGTCATCTGCTTGCAGAAACAAATCCGCTCCAACCTGAGAAAGTGGATACCCCTGTACTCGACCCAGCCTATCATGGCTTAAGTGAAGAGGATATGCGTTCTATTCCAGCGCAAATGGTTTTGCCAGACGCGCCAGCATCTGTGGAAACCGGGTGGGACGCTTTTCTCTGGCTGAAGTCGCTCTATACGGGCAACATTTCGTTTGAGTTTGCTCAAGTTCACCGTCCGCGTGAACGGGAGTGGCTACGCAAGTTTGTCGAACAAAATGAAGCTTCTTGCCATCTTGGTTCAGATGAGAAGAAACAACTTCTTGAACGTCTCACAGAAGTTGAAGAGTTTGAGACGTTCTTGCACAGGACATTTGTGGGGCAGAAACGATTTTCCATCGAAGGCGTGGATGCTCTTGTGCCCATGATGGATGAAATTATTCGCAACGCCATAGCTAAAGGTGCGAAAAACGTCATGATTGGCATGGCGCATCGCGGTAGACTCAATGTATTGGCACATGTGTTGCAAAAGCCTTATGCCAAAATATTCTCAGAATTTCATACTGCCGTCAATAAGGAACTTGTCCCTTCTGAAGGTTCTACGGGTATCAACTTTGGCTGGTCAGGTGATGTCAAGTACCATTTAGGCGGAACGCGCACCATGAATGGCGAAGGCGCGCAGTCCGTACGTTTGGTATTGGCGAATAATCCTAGTCACCTGGAATTTGTCGATCCGGTTGTCGAAGGTTTTGCCCGCGCAGCTCAGGATGACCGTCAACGTCCGGGGACCCCACAGCAAGATGTGGATTCCACACTGGCGATACTGGTACACGGTGATGCGGCGTTTCCCGGTGAAGGTGTTGTGGCTGAGACGTTGAATCTGTCTCGACTCGCTGGGTACAGCACAGGTGGAACCATTCATATTATTACAAATAATTTACTCGGATTTACGGCCACATCCCAGGAAGGTCGTTCGACGCGATATGCCAGCGATTTGGCCAAAGGTTATGAGATTCCCATTGTGCATGTCAATGCGGACGATCCAGAAGCTTGTTTATTCGCTGTACGTTTGGCACATGCCTATCGTGCTGAATTTCATAAGGATTTCTTGATTGATTTAATTGGCTATCGCCGTTGGGGACACAATGAAGGTGACGATCCGTCTGTAACCTCGCCGCTTTTATACGAGAAAGTCAATGCCCATCCACGTGTGCGTGAGATCTACGCAAAGCGTCTCGAGGCCAACCAAGTCATACGGCAGGGTGAAGCGGATGAGTATGTGGCCCGTATCCAGCAGACGTTGAAAAATGCTTATGCTGATGTGGCTAAGGTAACGGAAGATGAGGCCGACAATGGTATGGCTGCGGAACTGTTGCCGCCTGCTCAAACGGGTGTCAGTAAAGACGAATTGATGCAAATCAATCAAGAATTGCTGCAATTTCCGGAGTCATTCACACCCTATCCTAAGTTGCACCGCATTCTTCAACGTCGCCTGCAGGCATTTGAAAAAGATGGTGCAGTAGACTGGGGACATGCAGAAACGCTTGCCTTTGCTACTATTTTGCGCGAGGGAACACCTATCCGACTGACTGGACAGGATTCTGAGCGGGGTACCTTTAGTCAACGCCACTTGGTTTTGCATGATATGAATGGGGGTTCCAGTTATTGTCCGCTCCATGATTTATCTGGTGCTAAAGCCAGTTTTGATATCCATAATTCGCCTTTGTCAGAAATGGGTGTACTTGGTTTTGAGTATGGATATAACGTATTGGCTCCAGAAACGATGGTTCTGTGGGAAGCGCAGTATGGAGATTTTGCCAATACGGCACAGGGGATTATTGACCAGTTTATTTCAGCGGGCTATTCCAAATGGAAACAACCTTCAGGATTGGTTCTGCTCTTACCGCACGGGTATGAAGGTCAAGGTCCAGAACACTCAAGTGCTCGCTTGGAACGCTATTTGTCGCTTTCGGCTGAAAATAACTGGCGTGTGGTTTATCCTACAACCGCCGCACAGTATTTCCATTTGTTAAGAGATCAAGCTCGCCGCTTACAGTCAGAGCCGCGACCTTTGATTGTGATGGCGCCAAAGAGTCTATTGCGTAATCCTCATGCGGCTTCTGCTTGGGAAGAGTTTACTAAAGGCGGCTTCCAACCTTTGTTGTTAACAGCGGGACAGGAATTGCCTGATGCGGATGTTCGTCGTCTGGTTGTCTGCACAGGTAAAGTAGCTGTGGAATTTGAAACTGCCTTGTCTGAAACTAAACAGAAAGTTGAAGATTTGCGTGTTTTGCGTCTCGAACAATTGTATCCTTTCCCGGAAAAAGAGATTCAGGCACAGTTACAGCAGTTGCAAAATCTTAAAGAAGTCGTTTTCCTGCAAGAAGAGCCTATGAATATGGGTGCGTGGTCTTATGTACAACCACGTCTGCTGAATCTGCTTTCCAAAGAAGTGGAGCTTCGTTACTGTGGTCGTCCGGAGCGTTGCAGTCCTGCTGAAGGTAAAGCTGGTATGCATACAGCAATGCAAAAAGCAATTCTGGAACAGGCAATGGTTCCTTCGACAGGGCGCGTTTTGGCGTAAACAGAGTATTTTATGGACGGAATAAGCAATCTCAACTAATAGCCAATATTACTGACGATGGATTGTGATGGAGAGAGGGAGTTGGACAAAATGGCAGAAGTTCGCGTACCAGAAATGGGCGAATCGATTGTAGAAGGCACCATCAGCCAATGGTTGAAAAATGTCGGCGATACAGTCAATGCTGGCGACGCCATTGCAGAGTTGGAAACCGACAAAGTAAATCTGGAAGTCATGGCAGAAGTGTCTGGTGTACTTGCTTCTGTGAATAAACAAAATGGGGATACAGTGACTGTTGGAGAAGTTATTGCTGTGATTGATGAAAACGGATCGGCAGCTACACCTTCTACACAAACGGCTGCCAAGCCGGCAGAACCTGCTGCCCAAGCTGTTCAATCGGCAGCTAGCACGGCGACTTCAACCAATACTTCAACAGCTGCGCACTCGCCAGCTCCACAGCGCGAAGATGTAAACGCGCCACCGTCCATTCGCAAATTGGCGCGTGAAAAAGGTGTGTCAGTGGCAGAATTGCAAAAAACTGTCGTATCAGCCTCCGCTCCTCAAACGCAAACCAAGGCTCCAGATGCACAACCCTCAACAACTTCATCAGCATCGGTGTCTGGAAAGCCGGAAGAACGCGTGCGTATGAGTCGTCGTCGCCAAACAATTGCCAAGAGACTGGTAGAGGCTCAGCATACAGCAGCCATGTTGACTACTTTCAACGAAGTGGACATGACCGCTATTATGAATGTTCGTAAACGTCGCAAAGATGAATTTAAGGACAAGTTTGGTGTTGGACTCGGGTTTATGTCATTCTTTACCAAGGCTGTAGTGGGCGCATTAAAGCAATTCCCTCGTCTCAATGCAGAGATTCAGGGCGAAGATATGATTCTTAAACACTATTACGATATTGGTGTGGCTGTTTCAACCGGAGAAGGATTGGTCGTGCCAGTAGTTCGAGATGCGGACAAGTTGACTTTTGCTGGTATTGAGAAAGAAATTGCTTCATTAGCAGCACGTGCTCGTGAAGGCAAACTCACGCTGGCGGAATTGAGTGGTGGCACATTTACCATCACCAATGGCGGTATTTTCGGTTCGCTCATGTCCACTCCGATTTTAAATGCTCCGCAGGTGGGTATTTTGGGCATGCACGGTATTAAAGATCGTCCAATTGCTGTCAATGGGCAAGTGGAGATTCGTCCCATGATGTACATTGCGCTGTCTTACGATCATCGCATTGTCGATGGTAGTGAGGCTGTAAGATTTTTGGCAGCCGTGAAAAACATGGTGGAAGACCCTGAATCACTGTTGCTAGAAGGTTAATTCATGTAAGCCAGTTTCTTTTTTACCCGCAGTTCCCGTGTACCCTTGTGGTATGCGGGGATTTTTTTATGAAGCGGAAATGAATTTCCTCTGAAGTAACAATTTTTACATAGGCTATTTTTGAATTCAATGTAGAAAAAAACAAATCAAAAGGCTTCTTTCAAGAGTATTTCAAGAAAGTCTGTCTATACTGTAAGACGTTGAAAGTGATGGTTCGAGACTGTAGTTCATTAGCCCTCAAGGCTTACAAAACCTCTATTTAGAGTTTATGAAAAGCGCACAGTCAGAACCGCAAAGCGAGGAGGAGTTGTGATGGGTTTCTATCGTGATAGAGAGCCAAAACACCTGCAAGCTACTGGCAGCACAATTCGCTCTGTGGGAAAATGGGCAAGCGTTGTCATACTCTCGGCACTTGTCGGTAGCGGAGCTACTTTTGCCTTTTCGTCATTTTTAAGTACGCAAAATAATAACAATACGGGTTCCTTTCTACCCTATGGTTCAACTCCTAATGTAGCACCCGTATCAGAGAATATTAATGTCAATGTAAACAGTGCTATTACTCAAGTTGCAAAAAAAATGAAACCTGATGTTGTGGCAGTGGTCAATTATGATTCGGTTCAGAATCCGTTCAGCAATCAGTCTACTCTCCAGCAATCGGATATCGGATCGGGTGTATATTTCTATCAACATCAAAATACAGCCTATATTGTGACGAACAATCACGTCGTTCAAGGTGGAGCAGGTGTACAGATTGTATTGAGTAATGGTAAAACTGTCAAAGCACAGGTGGTTGGGACAGATCCCTATACCGATTTGGCCGTGCTCAAGGTGCCTAGCAAAGTATTTGCAGGTGTACAGCCAGCACAATTTGTCAACTCGAATCATTTACAGGTTGGAGAACCTGCTGTGGCCATTGGTACACCGGGTGGTTTAAATTTCTCGGAAACTGTGACATCCGGCATCATCAGTGGTCTTAATCGCGATATGCCAGTGGAAGAGCCCAATTCTCAACAAATTCTTGATTATCAACCGGTTATTCAGACAGACGCGCCCATTAACCCTGGCAACAGTGGGGGTCCATTACTGAATTTGCAGGGGCAGGTCATGGGCATAAACAGCAGCAAAATTGTGGCTCAAGGATTTCAGAGTATGGGTTTTGCCATTCCTTCCAATGAAGTGCAAGAAATAGCGTTTGAAATTATTCGCACAGGTCATGCTGTACACCCGGCACTTGGTATCACAGCAATGTCGTTGCAGTCGGTTCCTCAACCGTATTGGCCGAATGTTCCTGTAGATTACGGCGTGTATGTGCAGTCGGTGGATACACCATACGCTCAAGCATCTGGCTTAAAAGTGGGCGATGTTATAGTGGCTTTGAATGGTCATCAAATTACAGATGCTGCTGATTTGCGTACAGAGTTATTTGGTATGAAACCAGGAGACGTTGTAACGTTGACGGTTTATGACGGTTCGAAAAAAGAGACCTTACACGTAAAACTGAGTGAGTTGAAATCACCAAATACAACTGATACAGGTGGAAACAACAGTCAAAGTAACCAGAACAGCAATCCTTTCATAACGCCGCAAGTTTCTGGCGGAAATAGCAGTTCGCTCTTTAATTAAAATTGGACGATCCGTTCATTTCAGTATGTGGCAGGGACGCGTAACGTCTTTCTGCCACTTTTTTGCTGTTGTACACAGTTGAAAAGAGAAGTTACAGGTTATCTGACATCAAGCCGTGCTTTCGGCGGCGATCAATAAGGGCTTGTTTGTACCAGGTTAGCCAAACGGGTAAAAACGCTTCGTTTAAAAAAGACTGATGGATCGGTCCCTGATAGAGTATTTGTTCATCGGACCAAGCTTGTCCTCGATCTGACCACTTACCATTGTTTACGGTAAGTTTGACATCTTCAGTTCCTTCCAGCATTGTGAGTGTCACAGTACATGCAGCCAAATCGTCCGTTATCAGCAAACTGTTGACTCCAACCGTAGGATTGAGGCAGACGTGAATAGCAGGATCGGTCTGCTCAATCGTAGTTTTCCAAGCTTTTAAAATTTCTGTTAATGTATCCGTATTTTCTTGTATCGTATTTGAGCTTGTTTTTGTCGGAACAGGTTGGCCGGATGGAAGACGCAATTGCTCCTGCAGATGAATCATGCCACTTTCCAGCTTGTCTACGATACCAATCCCTCCTTTCATTCCTCAAAAACATGCCTGATTTCTTCGCAAAGATATGTACATTTTGCCCAAAATTCTCAAGATGAACTCTTTTTTTACGAGATCTTCATAATGGCGTACTATCATAGATGTAGCTGTGATTATATCCTGGTAGTGGAGGAAATCCATTGGAAAAACGTACACAAATTTGGGCGCATAGAGGATATTCTTTAAAATACCCGGAGAATACAATGCTTGCATTTGAACAAGCAAGCATTCATGGTGCGGATGGTATAGAACTGGATGTCCACTTGAGCGGTGATGGTGTGCCTGTCATTATCCATGATAATAGATTGGAACGCACTACGAATGGTAGAGGATGGGTGGAAGAAAAAAGTTCTCATGAACTTCGACAACTTGATGCGGGAAGTTGGAAAGGTGCAGAGTTTTCTGACTGCCGCATTCCTACTTTGGAAGAAGTTTTGGACTGGGTTGTAAAGCGGGCGCCGTATATGACTGTCAATCTGGAATTGAAAAGGAGTAGGGGCAATCCGTCCTATGACAGACTGGCACAACGTGTTTTATCCTTGGTAAAGCAATATCGAATGTTGGAGAAAGTTATTTTTTCGTCTTTTCAGCACCCTTTGCTATGTATTTTAAAGGAAATGGAATCTCAAGCTCAGACAGGTCTTCTGGTAGCAGAGCCAATTCATCAACCATGGGTTTATATGAAACATTGGAAGGCAAACGCTTACCATCCGGACTATCGGCTGCTTGACCTGTCCACGCTTGAGATCCTACAAGCCCAGGGCATACGAGTTCATGTCTATACAGTCAATCACCGAGAGGCAGCGCAAAAACTGACAAGTGCAGGAGTTGACGCTATGATCACAGATTGTTTGGAAGACATTCGCGATGCCCTGGAAGAAAAGAATTGAATCAGAAGCACAGCGGGTTGATGCATCGGGCCGATGGTTAAGCCGCATCCATAGATTATATAGGATAATCGGCTGTGTCTCTTATGGCCATTTCAATTGCTGTGCGCCGACGGTTATCAAGCAAATGAGTAGCCAGCACTGAGAGAAGCACAAAGGCAACCAGTAGCGGGAAAATCCAAAACGCTTTTTGCAGTCCGAGTTCTGTTGCCAAAAAACCAATGATGGTGTTAATAGCCAGGCTGCCAATGCCAGCTGCTGTAAAGAGAATTCCTAAGACTGTTCCTACATTGCGTGGGAATGCGTGACTCGCAATAGCCACAACAGTTGGAAAGATAACGGAGCATCCGGCTCCAGCTACCATAAGGAGGACGGTTGTGGATGGGAAGCATACAGTCACTAAGAGACTGAGCAACAAGAGACTTCCAGCCAAATAAATGGAGCGGTATTCTCCTAAGCGATGTACCCAAAACTGTCCGCTCAAGCGACCACAGGTGAACAAAAAATAGAAGCCTGTTAAGTAGAGTGAGCCTACATGAAGGGTTGTTCTGTGTACATGTACCATATAAGTGGGCAGCCAAGAAGCCAGCCCGCTTTCGATCATGACATAGACGGTAAGTGCAGTAGCAAAGCCAAAAAAAACAGGGCTACGCCACGGGGAATGCTGCTTTGTCACTTTCAAAGTATTTTTTACAGGCGATTCTTTGCTGGGGGCGACTTTGCGATATGGAAAGAAAAGCGTTGCAAGAAATAGGGTTACCATTAAAGCGGATGTGAGCCAGTAACCACTTTGCCAGTTACCGCTGCGATGCATAAGCCAGGCAGCAAGAACTGGGAATATGACACAACCTACACCGTAGAAACCGTGCAAGGTATTGAAACGACGTGAATTGTCAGAAGGTTCTCTAGAAATTAAGGGTACAATGCCGTTGACACCAATTTCCAATACACCTGTACCAGTGCCGACAAAAGCGAAACTAACCATGGCTAGTTCATAGTTTGGAGATTGTAAAACGCCAATAAGACCCATACTAGAAAGCAGTGCACCTGCTTTTGAACAAGCAGATATGCCAAATCTATCAAGAATCCAGCCGGCGATAAAGGAACCGAGTAAGTAGCCGAGAGAGTTGATGGTAAATAAATAGCCTAGTTGTAAGTAACTGAGATGCCATCCTGATTGCATGAGTGGCGCTGCTACACCGCGTGTCATGTCGATCGCGCCAAACGTGAACATGCCAAAGAGGGATAAGAAAAACGCTAGTCTGTACACCAAGGTGCTCACGTTCCTTCCTTACAATCTACAGACGCAAGCATACACGTGTCTTCCTTGGTGAGCAAGACGTAAAATAAAGAATTTAATTTTAGTCGTGCAGGTTTTCAGATGTTTTTGGATTTCCTGGCTGGGGCTGCCCATAATCTATCGAGATGGCTTATGGGCAGCCCCGTTTCAGAGGATTGTTAAAAGTTGTAGGTTGCCGATATGGATTCGCGTCGTGCCACTCCTGAAGCGACTGCTGCTTTAGCCACAGCGTCAGAAACAGCTTTGACTACGCGCGTATTAAATACAGAAGGAATAATATAGTCTTCCGTCAATTCTTCGTCCTTAACACTGTTGGCAATGGCGTGCGCCGCTGCCAGTTTCATTTCTTCGTTAATGGTGTATGCTCGTGCTTGCAATGCGCCTTTAAAAATACCAGGGAAGCAGAGCACATTATTGATTTGGTTCGGATAGTCCGAACGGCCAGTAGCTAGTACTCGCACGTACGGCGCAGCTAACTCAGGTTGAATCTCAGGTGTTGGATTAGCCATGGCAAAAACAATGGGATCTTTGGCCATACTCTTAATATGTTCTACTTTGAGGACGCCTGGGCCAGATACACCAACAAAAACGTCTGCACCCTGAATGGCACTGGCGAGATCGCCCTCAACGTTTTCTGGATTGGTATGTTCAGCATACCAATTCCATATGTCGTTTTCATACGTTTTGCCGCGATGAAGAACGCCTTCCAAAGTTACGCCGAGAATATTTTTGATTCCTGCCGCAAGCATCATTTTTGTGCAGGCTACACCTGCAGCACCAATTCCTACGACGACAACTTTCAGAGATTCCATCGGTTTTTGGACGATTTTGGTGGCGTTAATAAGACCAGCCAAAAGTACAACAGCTGTGCCATGCTGATCGTCATGGAAAACGGGGATATCCAATTCCTGTTTCAATTTTTCTTCAATGTAAAAACAACGTGGTGAAGCGATGTCTTCTAAATTAATGCCGCCAAATGCTGGTGCAATAGCTTTGACAATAGAGACAATTTCGTCAGGGTCTTTTGTATCCAGGCAAATGGGGAAAGCGTCAACATTGGCGAATTGTTTGAAGAGCATGGCTTTCCCTTCCATGACAGGCATTGCGGCACGAGGTCCAATATCTCCCAAACCTAAGACTGCCGTGCCGTCCGAGACCACAGCCACCGTGTTGCGCTTGATGGTCAACTGGAACGCTTTTGATGGGTCTTCGTGAATAGCCTCGCAAATACGAGCAACATGTGGCGTGTATACACGGCTTAAATCGTCGCGGTTTTTCACTTGAAGTTTTGGCGTTACTTCAATTTTACCGCCCAGATGGACAAGGAAAGTCCGGTCTGATACAGCAACCACTGTAATACCGTTTTCTTCATTGAGAAGCGATGCAATTTTATGACCGTGATCGCGATTATTTACATTAATGGTGACGTCGCGGACCATGGTCTCTTTGCTGACGCGAATGACGTCCACAGCGATGATGTCTCCGCCGTTGTCACCAACCAAGCTTGCCACGCGTGCAAAAGACGTGACGTTTGTATTCAACTCAAGGCGGAAAATGAGAGAGATAGCTGCACCATTATGGACTTCCATAAAAAATGATGCCTCCTTGTAAAAGTAGTGGTCTCGGAGGAAGCAAAGACACAAGTCCGTTGAAAAAGAAACCCGCTGACACTGGGAGCAAGGAACTTGCAATGCTTCATGTTGTATTGAATGTCCTTCATTGTATCATGTTTAATAGAATCCTTGGGTCGATTACTGTCGATAGAATCGTACATTTGTTGGGATGGCCTAATTCATGGGGGTGAAATGCTTGTGGAATGAGTTGAAACCTTTGCTAGAGTACTGGTTGCAGGCTGCGCAGGCGGAGTATCGCTGGGTTTCTGCTGCTTCCAGAAGCCAACAGTCACTTTCCAGTGAGGAATCGTTCTTTGCCTTTGATGACGATGTCTGGTTGGTGGTGAAAAATCAATATCTGACGGCATCCTTGCGCAATGCGATAGAAGAGACTCGTCGTCTGTTTCGTGCCCGGGTCGGAATGGGGAGAAAATCTTTTCAACCCCATGTTTGGTTAACAGAGGCCAACTTGTTAACGTTACCAGCGCTCATAGAGCGTTGGTCAACCATAAAGGTGGAAGACGAGGATAAATTGGATACTTTGGTACCGGCTTATTTGCTCTGGTTTCAAATGAAACCAGGTGTTTTAGAAGATGAAATACGTCAATTGACGGAAGAAATTATACTGGCCCATCTCTCTCCCGATTGGATGTATTGGTTTGAGCAAGGAGAATCAGCTCTGCTGTTGGCGCAACCTTTGTCATCTTTGGATACGGGGTTTCAGTTACTGGGCTCTCCTTTGGCAGATGGAGAGGAAAGTGAGCGGACAAGTCTCTGTCAATTGCTCTATAGCGTGATTGCTGCCTTGGAGTCGGATGCACTTTTGACGGCACGTGTATTGGTCTCGGAGCGCATGGATGATGCACGGCTGACCAAGCGTGCTATTCTCAGTCTGGCAATGGTCCACCAATGGTTTGTGCAGCGTCACCAACAGGAGGCGCAGCAGCGGCTGCTGACTTTTGCGGAAGGTTTGCCATATCTCACTTTGATGTCGATTGATGGCTCCTATGACCGATTGCTTTTACATGCTGCTTCTTCACGAGTCAATGGGTATCCATTTCCTCTGCCACCCGATTTGGCGGGAACTTTGCAAGCTATGATGCAGGCTCATTTGAATGTCAGTGAGGCAGCACGCAGAATGTTTGTCCATCGCAATACGCTGCTCAATCGAATTGAGCGTTTGCGCGAATCTACTGGATATGATGTACGCCGCTTTGAAGATGCACTTTCTCTCTACTTGGCCAATGAAGTGGCAAAGCGAAACAGCCATCAGAAGTTTCCGGGAACAGAAGCCGAATAGGCAGGTTGCCTATCTGAATGAACAAAGAGCGTGCAAGTTGCCCATCGCCTGCAAAACGAGTTTCAGTTACGATGGAATGAGCAGAAGACGGGCTCGCCCTGTCATACTTGGAAATGGGGAGGAACTTTTGTGGCACGCGTAAAATTAGATCATATTTATAAAAAATATACTGCTGACACAATTGTTGTAAAAGATTTCAATTTAGAAATTCAAGATAAGGAATTTGTTGTTTTTGTCGGACCATCCGGTTGTGGTAAAACTACCACGTTACGAATGATTGCTGGTCTCGAAGATATTACAGGCGGCGATTTATATATTGGCGATCGCCGTGTGAATGACGTAGCGCCTAAAGATCGAGACATTGCTATGGTTTTCCAGAACTATGCGCTCTATCCTCACATGTCAGTATACCAGAATATGGCTTTTGGTTTGAAGTTGAGAAAATTCTCTAAATCAGAGATTGACAAACGTGTTCGTGAGGCAGCTAAAATTTTGGATATTGAGCATCTGCTCGATCGTAAACCAAAAGCTCTTTCCGGTGGTCAGCGTCAACGTGTTGCGCTCGGTCGAGCTATTGTTCGCGAGCCGCAAGTCTTTCTGATGGACGAACCGCTCTCCAACCTTGACGCCAAATTGCGCGTTCAGATGCGCGCGGAAATTCGTAAATTGCATCAACGGATTCAAACAACCATGATTTATGTAACCCACGATCAGACGGAAGCTATGACAATGGGTGACCGGATTGTGGTAATGAAAGATGGTATTGTCCAACAGTGCGACACACCGCAAATTGTCTACAGTCGTCCTGCCAATATGTTTGTCGCCGGATTTATCGGTTCACCAGCCATGAACTTCTTGCGTGGTGAAATTGCTGAAGAAGCAGGGAAACTTTATTTCCGTGCTCCAGGCTTCTCCATCCTCTTGCCGGAAGGGCGTTATGCAACCCTGAAGAGTGAGGGGGCGGTAGGTAAAGAAATGGTTCTTGGTGTGCGTCCAGAAGATGTACACAATGAAGAAATGATGCTTTCTACTTATCCAGAAGCAGTAGTCGACGCTAAAGTTGAAGTTACGGAGCATATGGGTTCTGAGGTTTATCTGCACGTGTCGGCTGGTAGTCAGTCTATGATTGCGCGTGTAAATTCCAGATTCCATTTCCATCCTGGTGAGCCAGTGAAATTGGCGATTGATTTAAACAAAATTCATCTTTTCCACGCAGAAACAGAGCAGGCGGTAGTTTTCCACCACACGGAAAAAACTTCGCCCGTGACAGTAGACGCGTAAGCGTCTGGATGGCAAAATAGTCTGAAGGAAAATCAGGAGGGATTTGCATGCGTGAAAAAGATGTGCAGATTCAACTAGTGCAAGGCTTATCAGCGAGATCGGCGGCAAATTTTGTAAAAACTGCTTCTTCGTTTAGCAGCGATGTAAAAATCGGAAAAAATGGTCAGTTTGTAGATGCTAAAAGTATTCTGGGTGTTATGTCTATGGCCTTTGCCAAAGGAGAACAAATTACACTCCGAGTTGATGGATCGGATGAAGAGGCCGCTCTGGATTCGCTGGTCAGTCTTCTTGAATCGAACGAATAAGCAAATTATTCTTGGGATACCCCGACCATTTCGGTGCGGGGTTTTTCTCTGATAAAAGTTTGTGCAAAATTCATGTCAATCCAAAGCTTGTCTAGTACGTGAAAATGGAAGCTATCCCGTGATAGAATAAATAGAGAAGAAGTTGGATAGGTGAATCAGTGGTTCTGCAGACCTTGCGGGACTGATTTTGTCAATGCGGGACTAAAATTGTCCTTTATTGGAGGTGGCGCTTTGAATAAAATCGCGGTACTCACGAGTGGCGGTGATGCGCCCGGTATGAATCCAGGTATTCGAGCTGTAGTTCGAGCCGGGATTTATCACGGATTAGAGGTCGTTGGTGTGCGACACGGATATGCGGGTTTATTGCGTGGGGACTTTATCCCTATGACTTTAGAGTCGGTAGGGGACATTGTGCAACGTGGTGGTACGTGTTTGTACACTGCCCGGTGTCCAGAATTTATGACACCTGAAGGTCAACAGCTCGGTTTTGAACATTTGCGCCAATCAGGGATTGAAGCGTTGATTGTTTTTGGGGGTGACGGTTCTTTCCATGGGGCGTTACGTTTACACGAAATGGGTATTCAAACGATTGGTGTACCTAGTACGATTGATAACGACATAGCCTGTTGTGATCTAACCATAGGATTTGATACGGCTGTACAAACCGTGATTGAGGCGATTGACAAAATCCGCGATACTGCCACATCGCATGAACGCACATATGTGGTGGAAGTCATGGGGCGCTCGGCAGGTCATATTGCTTTGCAGGCTGGCTTAGCTGGAGGTGCGGAGTCGGTTTTGATACCAGAAGTGCCGTACCAGTTGGAAGACGTCATCAAACGTCTGGAGCGCGGTATTGCTCGGGGCAAAAAACATTCCATTATTGTAATTGCCGAAGGTGCCGGAAGCGGAGTGGAAGTTGGGCAATATGTGCGTGAACACACGGGTCTGGACGTGCGTGTTACGGTTCTTGGCCACGTCCAGCGCGGCGGTGCTCCCACGGCGACCGATCGCGTTTTGGCCAGTCGCTTAGGGGCATACGCGGTCAATCTTTGTATGGCTGGAGAATCAGGCAAAATGGCGGCGACCCAGAATGGCGAGTTGTGCGCCGTGCCCTTCGAAACAGTTTTCAACAGTGTACGCGCGCCGGAAATGTCCGTTTATCAATTGGCAGATATTCTTTCTATTTAGTCACATTCTCGCATGGTTTCTCTGCGTAGAAAAAGAAAATTGCAAACGGATAAATTCTCTAGGCAAGGAGACGCTAAAGGTCACGAGGTGAGATGAGAGATGAATCAAGTGCGTCGAAGACTCGTGACCCTTTGCGCTTTCATGTTGGCTGGAACCGCCAGTATACTATTTTCATGTGCGAATGCAGAAGCTGCTGCTCCGCATATGCCGCTCAATCGGCAGGATCATCGTATGTTATCTTTAGATCAGCAGTCGCCACACCTCATCTTTGCTGTGGCCCATTTGCAGCCAGAACACCATTCGAATGTTCATGGTAAAGCAGAGCTGATATGGGATGAAGCTACCCAATCCCTTAGTGTTCGAGTAGATGCCACTGGCTTGCAACCACAACATAACTATCCCCTGCGGCTTCACAATTTTACTGTGGCCGATCACGGTCCTACGCTGTATGCACTGACTAGCCTTTACACTGACAAAAACGGTTCTGGTCATTCTCTGACGATACTACACAATGTGACCTATATACCGGATGGTCACTGGTTTGTTGCGATTCACGCCGGGCTAAATTTTGACACGGAATTGGAAACTCTTGCCGCGGGCAATATTCACGTGTTGCATCCGCTGCTGGGAGAACACCTGGAAGCCCGCTGATGCGTCTTTATGATGAAATAGCCATGATGGTTGAAAATTGCGCCTGATCGCCACAGCGACAGGCTTTTTTTATAGACGGAAAGCTATTCTTTGCCTAAAAAAGATACCGTTTGTTTGGTATGATACACTGTAGAGCAGTCGAGGATGATAAAGAACGAAACAGGTTGTGGAGGAAGATTATACATATGGCACAGCCATGGGTTGGAGTGATTATGGGAAGCCAGTCTGACTGGGAGACCATGGAACATACTTGTAAATATCTGGGCGATCTCGATATTCCCTATGAGGCCAAGGTTGTCTCTGCCCACCGTACGCCGGATGAAATGTTTCAATATGCTGAAACTGCCGCAGAGCGCGGTCTGCAGATTATCATAGCCGGTGCAGGCGGTGCTGCGCATTTGCCGGGAATGGTAGCTGCTAAGACCGATTTGCCGGTCATTGGTGTACCTGTGCAATCCAAAGCATTGAATGGGTTGGATTCCTTGCTCAGCATTGTTCAGATGCCTGGTGGCGTCCCGGTTGCTACGATGGCCATTGGCAAAGCAGGTGCCCAAAACGCAGCCCTCTTTGCTGCACGCATCTTAGCGGTACATCATCCAGAGTTGGCTGAAAAATTGGTCACTCGCAGAGAACTCATCCGGCAAAGCGTGGTGGAAGGAGGTCTTCCCCATGTCCAGCGCGGCTAAACATGTGATATTGCCAGGTCAAACCATTGGTATACTGGGTGGCGGTCAACTGGGACGCATGATGGCATTGGCTGGACGAGCTATGGGCTACCGATTTGTGGTGCTCGATCCTGCTCCTGATTCTCCTGCTGCCCAAGTAGCCGATGCACAGGTTGAGGCAGATTACAGCGATGTGAAGGCAGCTCGCCAGTTGGCTAAAGAGGCTGACATTATTACGTATGAGTTTGAGAATGTTGATGCGCAAGTGGCTTCCATTCTTAGCGATGAGGCGTATATGCCGCAGGGTAGCCATCTGCTCTTTATCACCCAGCATCGCATTCGTGAAAAACAGACGATGGAGAAGGCTGGCGTACCAGTGGCAAAGTGGCGTGCTGTTTTCACATTCAATGACTTAAAAACCGTCTTTCAAGAATCGGGACAGCGCGGAATATTGAAAACAACTCGCGGCGGTTATGATGGTAAAGGACAGTGGAGAATTGTACCAGAAAGTCGGTTGGAGGATATTTGGAATGAATGCCAGCCGTATTTGCAGGTGCATGGACAAGATGAAGCTGGCCCTTTAATTTATGAGTGGCTGGTACCGTTTGTGCGTGAAATATCAGTCATTGTTACGCGAGGAGTCCAGGGGGAACAATCGCTTTTTCCTGTCATTGAAAATCACCACCAAAACGGCATTTTGTACATGTCTATCGTTCCCGCTCGTATTCCTGAAGAGGCTGTTCGTTTGG
Source organism: Alicyclobacillus sp. TC (assembly GCF_016804365.1). Classification (NCBI taxonomy): domain Bacteria; kingdom Bacillati; phylum Bacillota; class Bacilli; order Caryophanales; family Alicyclobacillaceae; genus Alicyclobacillus; species Alicyclobacillus sp. TC. Next base: position 922,101 of record NZ_CP044434.1, read on the forward strand.
CTCAACAAGCTGCGGTGAAAATAGCTGATCAATTGCAATTGGTAGGAACACTCGCTGTGGAAATGTTTCTCACGGAGAGCGGTGAGGTGTTGGTGAATGAGTTAGCCCCGCGTCCTCACAATAGCGGCCATTTAACCATCGAAGCTTGTGCTACTTCACAATTTGAACAGCATATCCGAGCCATTTGCGGACTGCCTTTGGCGGAGAATCGATTGCTTACACCAGCAGTTATGGTCAATGTGCTTGGTCAACATCTTCATCCTTTGCTTGAGCAAATCGACCGTTTTCCGCGTAATGTAAAACTGCATCTTTACGGGAAACGCGAGCCTAAAGTTCATCGTAAAATGGGGCATCTCACATGTCTTGGAGATATCGATACAGCTTTGCAGTTTATCGGATCGTCCAAAATATGGGCAACCGATTCTGAAAGGTGAGGAAAATTGCATGGATATGGATAAGCTACAGCGCGACATTCCCGACTTGCGGAGCAAGGCGCTGGCCGAACTGTCAAGCCCTGAAGACCGCCGGACTTTAGATGCTTGGCGTGTAGAGTATTTAGGCAAGAAAAGTGAGATTGCACAGTGGATGAAAATGCTTGGCAATCTTAGTCCAGACGACCGACGTATGGCAGGGCAGCAAATTCACACGCTTCGACAGACTTTGGAATCCGCGTTTACTGAACGTATGCGGGAAATGGATGAATTAGAAATCGAGCGGAAGCTGCGAGAAGAGACACTGGATATTACTTTGCCAGGCACACCCCAGGCCATTGGCCATTTGCATCCTATTACTCGAATCTTAATGGAGATTGAAGATATTTTTGTCAAAATGGGATTCGCGGTTGTAGAAGGTCCGGAAGTTGAAACGGACGCCTATAATTTTGAGATGCTGAATGTCCCTAAAGATCATCCAGCTAGAGACATGCAAGACACTTTTTATTTGTCGGAAGAATTGTTGTTGCGCACGCATACATCGCCTATGCAAGTGCGTGTAATGGAGCAGATGCGGCCCAATATTCCAGTTAAAGTGATTGTTCCAGGGCGTGTTTATCGACGCGACGAAGATGATGCTACCCACTCGCATGCTTTTCATCAAGTGGAAGGACTGGTTGTAGATAAAAATATTCGCATGAGTGACTTGAAAGGGACGCTTGAAGAGTTTGCCAAAGCTTTATTCGGTCCGGAACAAGCTGTGCGATTGCGACCCAGTTTCTTCCCATTTACAGAACCTAGTGCTGAGGTTGACGTGCGTTGCATTCATTGCAAGGGCCAGGGATGTCGTGTTTGCAAGCAAACAGGCTGGATTGAAATACTTGGTGCAGGCATGGTGCATCCGAATGTTTTGGCCGCCGCTGGCTACTCGCCCGATGCTTATACCGGATTCGCGTTTGGCATGGGTCCAGAAAGAATTGCCATGCTAAAATATGGAATCTCCGATATTCGTTTACTCTATCAAAACGATCTGCGTTTTTTGCGGCAATTTTCGCAGTTGCGTTGATGGCCTGGAGAGGATGATGGGTTTTGCGGGTTTCTTATCAATGGTTATCTGAATATGTCGATTTAAATGATGTCACACCTGAGCGTCTGGCTGAACTTTTAACTTCCGGTGGCTTGACGGTCGATGCTGTAACGACGCGCAATCAAGGTGTAGAAGGTGTAGTTGTGGGAGCGGTTCTTGCTTGTGAGCAACACAGCAATGCTGACCGTTTGAAAGTATGCCAAGTGGATGCGGGTACAGGTGAAATTCTGCAGATTGTATGCGGCGCAGCAAACGTACGCGCTGGTGTTCGTGTTCCCGTCGCTTTGGTTGGCGCCAAGCTTCCTGGTGGCGTGGAGATCAAGCGCGCTAAATTGCGCGGGGTAGAATCGAGTGGTATGCTCTGCTCCGCAAAGGAATTGGGTCTTGAGGTTCGACTTTTGCCCACCGAACAAACCAGTGGGCTGTTTCTCTTGCCAGAGGATACTCCGATTGGGCAATCGATTGTAGATGTACTGCATTTGGATGACGCTGTGCTCGATCTCGATTTGACGCCCAATCGTGGTGATTGCCTTTCCATGCGTGGTCTGGCCTATGAAGTGGCTGCTTTACTGGGTCGCCGTTCTCATTTTGAGGAGAAGGCAGAGGGGCATCATCTCGATGTAAGTGATACACCGCAAGTGCGTGTGCGCATTGAAAGTTCAGGTTGCCACGCTTATGCAGGACAAGTGCTTCAACTCACAGGCAACCATCAACCTTCTCCGCTATGGATGCAAATGCGGCTGCTTGCTGCAGGCATCCGTCCCATCGATGCGATTGTCGATGTTACCAATTATGTCATGTTGGAGTGGGGTCAACCACTTCATGCTTTTGACTTTGCCACAGTTGAAGCTGGACAGATTATTGTGCGTGATGCTGAGCAAGGAGAACTGATAGAAACGCTGGATGGGCAAAAACGTGTTTTAGCTGAGGGCATGACATTAATTGCTGATCCGAAAAAAGCATTGGGCATAGCGGGAGTGATGGGCGGTGCCAACAGCGAAATCAGCGTGGGTAGTCGCTCCGTATTGCTCGAATCTGCCTTATTTGAGAGAAGCCATGTACGCAGAACGGGTCAGAAACTAGGTTTACGTTCAGAGGCTCAGCAACGTTTTGAACGTGGTGTAGATCCGGCAGTACAAATTCCTGCACTGAAACGTGCAGTTGCACTCTTGCAACAAATTGTTGGCGCAACGCCACAGGGAGGCGTATGTCAAGTCACGTCAGACAGCATGCCAAGCATGCTGGCGCATGAAGTCTGTTTTTCGCCCGCACGATGCAATCAAGTGCTTGGCACAAGTTTTCAGGCCAGTGAAATGAGAAATGTTTTTTCCCGGCTAGGATTTACGGTTATTGGTCAGGGAGAGACAGAAAATTGGCGAATTATGGTTCCTTCAAGACGAGCGGATATTCAATTGGAGGCGGATTTGGTTGAAGAAGTAGCTCGTCTCTGTGGTTACGATGCTATTCCTGCTACCTTGCCGATGCTGGCCAATGCTCCAGGGCGTGTCGGAGAAAGTTATAAGTTGCAGAAGATGACACGCAGTCTTTTCACGAATTGTGGTATGGACGAAGTGGTGACCTACGCATTTGGTCATCCAGAATCGATATCCTGTTTGCGATTGCCTGAAAATCATTCTTTGCGACAGAGCATTCCACTTCTGTTGCCTATGTCGGAAGAACGTTCCCATTTGCGCCGACATCTTTTGCCTAGTTTAGCGCAAGTTGCTCTTTACAATTTGAATCATGGTGTGAAGGGCGGAGCCATTTTCGAAATTTCTCGTGTTTTTCACCCATACCAGTTGCCACTTGTTCAGCAACCGGAAGAAAGACACTCGCTCGGGGCTCTTTGGTTTGGACATACGGATATAGAACTGGGGCGTCCGACGCGCGCCTATACATTTTTTGATGCAAAAGGCGTGTTGGAATATTGGCTGATGATTCTGGGACTACAAGAAAACTTGCAATTTACGCGTTCTCATTTGCCATGGTTACATCCAGGACGAAGTGCGGATATCCTTGTGAATGGCGTCACGATAGGCTCATTGGGTGAGTTACATCCGGAGAGCGCTTTACAGTTAGAGTTGCCGCGGGCTATTTGGGCCGAGATCGACCTGACAACAGTAGCGTCGTTACCTGTACACGCTTGGCAGGTTCATCCTGTATCCCGTCAACCATGGTCATATCGGGATTTAGCTGTTCTGGTAGACCATGAAGTACCGGCCGAGTCTTTGCTTATTCAAGTTCGGAAAAATGCATTGGCCGTCATGCCTCATTTACAGTTGACAGCAAAAATCTTTGATGTGTACAGTGGCAAGGGTATACCTGTGGGCAAAAAAAGCGTCGGTATTTCCATTTCTTTGGGTCTTGAAGACGCAACTTTAGATGACGACTCTATTCAGCGGATTATGGATGCTATTCTTCATGGCTTGCGTTTGGAATATGGAGCGGAATTGCGTGGGCAGGATTCTTAAAGTCAGACGAGAACATTCTTAACATACAGGTTGGCATCATTTTGTAGAGAAGGCGCTCGAAAACGGGGGGATAAAGACATGGAAGACGCGCATCACAATCGAGTGAAGGTTGAAATTTTCGGAACAGAATATACGTTGCGCGGTGATGCTTCCAGTCAACATATGCGGCAGGTGGCTCAGCGTGTTGATCGGTTGATGGCTGCAATTTCCAGTGCTATCCCCATCTGGACGAGCGCAGAGTGGCGGTTCTTTCTGCAGTTAATATGGCTGATGAATTGATTCAAACTGAAAATAAGTTAGAGCAATTACAGGCGCAGTATGAAAAATTAGAAAAGGAACATAGAGAACTTTTAGAATTGCTGGATGAGCAAACGAGACAGAGCAACTGATAGCAAGTCAATCTTGCTGGACGGGAAATGTGGTGAACAGTTTGGACGCGTTAGATATCATCATGCTGCTGGTGTTGTTGCTTGGGGCATGGAACGGTTATCGGACAGGTTTCATTCGCCAGGTAACGCGGCTTTTTGGTGGAATTATCGCTTATGCGGTTTCTTATTGGTTGCGCCCATATGTTGCTCCAGTCATTGAAAAATGGCATATCTTGCCGAATATACCGCAAGGTTTTGCTACTGAGATTTTTGGGAACTTATCGGGTGCTGTCGCTTTCCTGCTGATTTTTGTAGTGACTTATATAATTTTGCGATACGCAGCAGGGTTGCTGGAAACTCTCTTTTCTCTGCCTGTGCTTTCGTTTATTAATCGTCTGGCTGGATTGGCAGCTGGGATATTATTGACGTTGCTCTTTCTGTATATTGCTGTGCTGGTACTTCATTACATTCATAATCCAGCCTTACAAGCCCAGTTGCGCCATTCCCAGTTTGCTGCTTGGCTAAGTGGCAAATCGTTGGAAGAAGCGCATTCCATTACCATAGATTTTCACACGTAATGGATAAAAGTTGCCAATCTGTCCGCATAGGATGTGGAAGGGTTACTGATGAATTTGGCGCGGCTCAAAAAGCCGCGCCCCAACTTTGTGGGTATGTTATAGAAGAATTTTTAAATGTATATGCTTTGTCTCTTTTGTCAATCGTGTAATCGGCTGCGCCGAAACTCAGTAGGTACAAACAGATCGATAATGCCAATGACCAGGGAGGCCAGCAATGCTCCAAGAATTGTCACTCGCATACCTGGTACAAATAATTGGGCAATGTAGAGGACGACTGCGCCAGAAATAAAACCAACGACGCCTCTTCCATAGGGAGAGATGTGGTGCCCAAAAATAGCTTCAATGACCATTCCCAATAGGGCAATGACCACAGCAGCAACAAGAGCCCAACCAAAAGAAGCCACAGCGAATCCTGGTACAATGAAGCCTACAAACATAAGAACAAGTGCGGAAACAATAAAACGAACAATCGTGCCGATCCAATTCATGCGTATGCCTCCTCGTCGCAAAAAAGTTAAGTCTTAGGGTGCAAAACTAGAGCAAAGTGGTTCCTTACAGTTCGTTATGCGGTCGGTTGACGAACCTGTCCTCAGTTTGCCCGATATGACCTGAATCCTATCCGTCCACTGGGTTTTTTCTTTCTCCATAGGATTATGTTACATTGATTGAAGTTTATTTGTTGATTTCTGGGGCTGCGAAACGAGGGATTACATGTGTTGGAAAAATCGCTAGCCACGCTCGAATTTTTCAAAGTTAGAGCGCAAATAGCGAAATTTGCCGCTTCTGCTTTAGGACAAAATCGATTGGAAGAACTTTCTCCTTATACCCTGTGTACAGAAGCAGAGCAGGAACTCGAAGCTGTAGATGAGGCGTTTGTGTGCATACAGCGTTTCGGTCAACCTGCTTTTGGGGGTATCAGTGATATTCGAGATGCCTTGAAAAGAGCACAGTTAGGAAGCGTGCTCAATATTGAACAACTATTGGCGATTCGTCGTTGTATTGAAGGTACAGCGAATCTCAAGCAATATATCAGAAATGCAGTTGGGCAATACGAGACAGCAGAAGGTTTGGGAACATCCAATATCTTTCCTCACGTCCGTGAATTGAGTGAAGCGCTGTTTGACGCACGGAGATTGGAAGTGGAAATTGCCAGGATTATCTTGGATGATGCCACGATTTCCGATCACGCTAGTCCAGAACTGCGTCAGTTACGCATTGAAAGGCGCACGGCAGAAGCTAGAGCCCGCAAAATATTAGAAGATTTGTTGCGCAAAGAAGCGCGTCACTTGCAAGAGCCAGTGATTGCTCTACGCGGACAATCTCTCTGTTTGCCAGTTCGGGTGGATGCCAAACACCAGATACCTGGAATTGTGAGAGATACGTCTGCTAGCGGATCGACCGTATATGTTGAACCGCAAGCTGTACTCGAGCAGGGAGAAAAAGTACGGGAATTGCTGGTTCGTGAAGAACGGGAAATTGAAAAAATTTTACAACAACTGAGCGCTTTGGTAGCTGAAGTAGCGGACGAATTGCGAGAAAACTGTCAGCTTCTCAGTAACTTAGACGCCTGGTTTGCCAAAGCTCGCTATGCATTGAAGCATCATTGCAGCAAACCGAAATTGAATTCGGATGGATACTGGTTATTGCGTAGTGCCCGTCACCCACTTCTTGATGAGAAACAAGCGGTCCCAATTGATCTGGAATTAGGCCGCGAATATCGCATGCTTATGATTACCGGTCCCAACACTGGGGGCAAAACGGTCACTCTCAAAACTATGGGTTTGCTAACGCTTATGGCTATGGCGGGCTGTTTTATTCACGCGAATGAAAATAGTGAAATCGCTTTTTGCCGAACTATTTTTGCGGATATTGGTGATGAGCAAAGTATTGAACAAAGTCTTTCCACCTTCTCCTCACATTTAAAAAATATAATTCACATGCTTCAACAGGTTCATGAGCAGGATTTAGTGCTGCTGGACGAACTGGGGGCAGGGACTGACCCGGGAGAAGGGGCAGCGCTTGCCGTCGCTATTTTAGAAACATTAGCCGAATGTGGAGCGCGCGTTGTAGCTACCACTCACCATGCAGAGCTTAAAGCGTTTGCTTTTCGAGAACCGGCCGCCATCAATGCTAGCATGGAATTTGACGTGCAAAGTTTACAGCCAACGTATCGATTGTTAATTGGTGTACCTGGTCGATCCAACGCTTTTGCGATTGCTCGACGTCTCGGTTTACCGGAAAAAATTATAGAACGAGCGTCCCGCTATATTTCCAATGAACAGGAAGAAATGGATCGGTTGATTGGTGAAATGGAAAAAGCTCGCAAACAACATTTGGAGGCCTTGGCGGCAGCTGAAGAAGCGCGAAACAAAGCGCAGTCTTTGGAAGAACAGTACCAACGCGCTTTGGTCGAATGGGAAGAAGCATCTTCCAGAAAAGAAGAAGAGCTTCTTCAGGAAGCGGAACGTGTACTGGTAAACGCTCGCCAAACTGCGGAACGCGTTATTCAAGAATTACGCAGGGAACGAAAGGACTGGAAAGATCACGAGTTTGTCGAGTTGCGTAAATCTTTAGAAGAGGCACTGCCAACACGAAAAAACATTCAGAGAGCCAAGAGTGGCAACAAAAAAGCTATTGCTGTCGGACAAGCCGTGCGCGTGCTTTCGCTTGGACAAAAAGCGGAAGTGATTGAGCTATCTGGCCAATATGCGACTGTCCAAATGGGGCCATTGCGAAGCAAAATTGATGTAAGAGATTTGGAGCCTATTGAAGGCGCAAGTAAGCCAACCGTTCAAGGCGTTCGTGTGAAAGGCGGCGAGAGCATACGTATGGAAATCGATGTACGCGGCGAAACAGTCGAAGATGCCTTGTTACGTATCGATCGTCACCTAGATGCAGCAATGCTACAAGGTCTAGGTCGTATTGTAATTATTCACGGTAAAGGTACAGGTGCTTTGCGTACCGCCATTCGCCAACATTTAAAGCACCATAAAGCTGTTAAGTCGTTTGCTTCCGGAAGCCTTGGCGAAGGCGGCGATGGGGTTACGGTTGTGTCAGTCCAGGTATGAGGTCCGGTGGTTGTGATGCTTCAGGCCATAAATCATCAGGTAAAGGAACTGGCAAATTCGACGGAATTTGCTTGGATTGAGTCTGTATAGGCGAATGTATGCGAGAACAAATTTTGTCTGGCACGCTGCCACGCTCAAAATACTCCTTGACTGCTCGATGAGTCATAAGGCATTGTAGATTGGCTAATTCTCCAGTATCTTTGCATATTAAGGCGCTGGTCACAGTTTCTGGTACTGGAAAATTTGCTTGTGCGTTCAAAAGAGGTTTCATCATTGCTTCCCAAAGTTTCATTTTCGTCTGATAAACTCGCATGGGAATGGATTGGTTGTGATTGTAGCCAGTCCACACTCCCAATGTGTAATCAGGCGTATAACCAATAAACCAGCCATTTTCCTCATTGTCTGTGGTGCCTGTTTTTCCGGCTATATTAATATGTGGGTAAGTTTGATGAATATGCCATCCAGTTCCCCGCTTCACTACATCTTCAAGCATAGAAGTGACAATAAACGCTGTGGAGGGACGGAAAACTCGACGTGATACAGGTTTCGCTTGATATAGCAGATGTCCATTGGCATCCGTGATTTTTTCTATGAGATAAGCTTGCCGCCAAATCCCTTGATTGGCGAGCGCGGTGTAGGCGTCCGTCAGTTGTGTGACAGAAAGACCATGTGTCATACCGCCAATGGCGCTGGCTAGTTGCACATCCTTTTCCACCAAGCTGGAGCCACCAGTCAAAGTCTGCGCGCCAATAGGTAGACCTAGACGCTCAAGATAGGCAAAACCTAATTGTGGAGAGATTTTTTGCAATGTTTCGACGGCAGGTACATTGAACGAATGAATCAGCGCTTCGCGAACAGAGACGTCGCCACGAAATTTTCCATCATCATCTTTTGGAGCAAATAAAGGTTTTTTGGAAAAGATCGTAGGTCGGTCAGAAAGAATGCTGGCTGCTGTAAGCTGACCACAATCGATAGCTGGCGCATAATCAAGAATTGGCTTGATGGCCGATCCCGGTTGACGGGCCAAGTTTGCATGGTCAATTTGATCGTCACGGTAGTCGCGTCCTCCACTCATAGCCAGGATGCCTCCAGAATGGTTGTCAATCAGCGTCATACCGGCTTCCAGTAAATCGTATTGTTGTGGATGTACAGGATTTGGCAAATTACAATTGGATAAACTCGGGTTATTTGCAAGAATGTCTTCTAAACGATTTTGCAGATGTGCATCCACCGTAGTATAAATTCGTAATCCAGAGAATGGCAGTGCGTTGATGGCGGATTCTCTATTGGCATATAAACCGTGATCGACCAATAACTGAGCGACAAGTGGCTGAATGTCATCGAGCATTAAGTAAGGGTGATTGCCAAACAGAGGCATGTTGGGGTGCTTCAATTCTTTTAAAATCGGCTCATTCAGCGCCTGTTGATATTCTGCTTTGGAAAGTGTGCCGCAACGGTACATTTCCCCTAGAATCCAATGACAGCGAGTCAAAGTGGCGTGCGGATGTTGAATTGGATGAAACTCGCTTGGATTGTTCGGGATTGTTGCCAAAAAGGCTGCTTCTGCAGGTGTCAAGTTTTGCAAGGATTTACCTAACATAATGTGTGCAGCTGCCTTGACACCATAAATTTGTTTACCATCATACTTGCCGAAATACACATGGTTTAAGTAATCAATTAAAATTTCTTGTTTGCTAAGAAAATGATTGGCTTCTATGGCCAGAACCGCTTCTTCTAATTTGCGCTCTAGTGTGCGTTGTTGCTCTGGAAAATAGACTAGTTTAATGGTTTGTTGGGTAATCGTACTTGCTCCGCTGACAATATGATGCCATACGACGTCTTGATAACAGGCGCGCAATAGTGAAAGCGGTGCAATCCCTGGATTTTTAAAAAAAGTTTTATCTTCAGCGTCTACATACGCTTGCACCAGTAAGGGCGACACTTCTTGAAGAGAATGAATGCTTTCAAAATCTTCGCTGCGGGCAAAATTGCCAAGCCATTTTCCGTTTCTGTCGTATACTTCTGTAATGTGTGGCTGTGATGCCAGGCGATTGACATCAAGCGTTGGCAAATGGTGGGCTGCTACATAGCTGTAACCGCCAGCTGCGCCAATCAGAAAGAGAGCGGTACTGACACAGACACCTGCTACAATTGAACTGACAAAGCGCATTCCTTTTTGCCAGCGAACCACTTTGGAACGGCGTTTTTGGCGATGCTTGTATCTCTTTGTCATGACCGCAGGTCTCCTCTCTTTCTATACATCATGCATCAAACTATGGACAGTTATGAGAGCCATTGACAGCAGATTGGCTTCTGTTATAGATTGAATCAAAATCATTGTTTCATGCTGTTGACGCAGAATCAGTAGGCAGGAAGAATAAAAAGGTCCAGAGAGTCGGCGGTTGCTGCGAGCCGAACCTGCTTCCAGGCTGAACTTACAACTGCTGAGGTTGTGTTTGCACTTTTGCAAAGACACGGATGGGTCCGTTATCGCCTGGAGTGGCTGAAGTGTTTTGAATGGATTCTTCAGCAATTCAGGTGGTACCGCGGGGAATAACACCTCGTCCTGTAGTAGGATGAGGTGTTTTTTATGATTCCTGGGAGGTATAACTTCCCATTTTATTTGATGGAGGTCGATCTCGATATGACGGCTGCGCATGTGCCGGTTGAAATTGAAAAAGAAGTGGAAAGACAGTTTGCCATGATTGCTCAAGGTACGGCGGAAATCGTTCCCGAAACAGAATTGAAAGACAAGTTGCGCAAATGTCTGATGGAGAACCGTCCTTTGCGTTTGAAATTGGGAATGGATCCTACAGCTCCTGATATTCATCTTGGTCATGCCGTTGTTTTGCAAAAAATACGGCAAATGCAGGAATTCGGCCATCAAGTTCATTTGGTGATTGGTGACTTTACTGGCCAAGTGGGCGACCCTACAGGAAAGTCGGAAACACGCACACAACTGAGCAGAGAACAAGTTCAAGAAAACGCCAAAACTTATGTCACTCAGGTTTTTAAAATTCTCGATCCGAAACGGACAGAGATTGTCTACAATTCAAGCTGGCTTTCAGCGCTGACATTTGCGGATGTGGTTCGCTTGGCTTCCTACGTGACGGTGGCACGCATGTTGGAACGGGACGATTTTCATAAACGTTATGTAGAAAATAGACCTATTCACATTCATGAGTTTTTTTACCCGCTCATGCAGGCTTATGACTCAGTTGCATTACAAACCGATATTGAATTTGGCGGTACGGACCAAAAATTCAACCTTCTCATGGGGCGCACCTTGCAGAAAGAGTTTCAACAGGACATGCAAGTTGTTTTGATGATGCCGCTTCTCGAAGGGTTGGACGGCGTGCACAAAATGTCCAAAAGTCTCGGCAATTATGTAGGTGTTAATGAAGATTTACACACCATGTTCGGCAAATTAATGTCGATTCCAGATGAATTGTTGCCAAAGTATTACCTTCTGCTTCTCACTCCAAATCAAACGGAATATGAGAACTGGCTCCAAAGTTTAAAAAATGGCACTCTTCATCCCCGTGATGCCAAAATGCAAGTGGCTGCTGAACTAGTAAGACGTTTTCACGGTGACGACGCAGTACAAAAAGCGATTGAACATTGGCAACAGGTGTTTCAAAAGCGAGAACTGCCATCCGATATTCCAGACGTATCCGTGTCTGAATCTCTGATCTGGGTGGTGAAAGCTCTGACAGAATTAGGGCTTGCCAAGAGCAATGGAGAGGCTCGCCGGCTGATTGAGGGCGGTGCGGTTCGTTGGAATGGAGAAAAAATTGACAATGTAGACGCTGAGTTGAATTTTTCTGATGGGGATATTTTGCAAGTGGGCAAGCGGCAATTTGTGCGCATTCGCCTGTCCTAGTTTTATTTTTCGATGCATACAAGAAGCATGGGGGGTGCGCATCCATGCTGCGTCGAAAATTTCACGCGCGCCGCTCTGCCCGCTCTTCCTCCGTGGAAGTGCAGGCAGGCGCAAAATTTTTTTTGCGGCTCAGATTACCGATGGTTATCCTTTTATTTACTGCTGCACTAGTATCTATGATGTTTTCTGCAGAACGACGTCTTCAACCCGTCATGGTTAGCCTGGCTGCTACAGAGGCGCGTCATGTTGCTTCAGAGGCGTTGACACAGGCACTCGATACTGAACTGCTCAAAATTTCAGATGCTGATGAACTTGTCAGTCTCTCTCCAGCGCCGGGACAGAGTAATTTAACAGTTGCTCGGTTCCATCTGCACGCTCTCACAGAAATTCAAGCAGATGCTACTCAAAGAGCTAAACAGCTAATCAATCAGGTTAATCACACTACAATCTCTGTACCGATTGGCCAAGCCATTGGTGGACCGCTTTTCTCTTTGGCTCGCATGAGCGTACCTGTACACCTTATTTTACTTGGAAATGTTCATTCCACTTTGTATATCGATTCAAGTAATACAGGACTTAACCAAGCCGTCCATGTTTTAAAATTGCGTTTAGTAGCAGATGTCAACGTGATCGCTCCATTTGTCTCTTTGCCTCTTAGTGTACAGTCCGACGCACCTCTGGCTGTCATTGTTATGTCAGGTCCGGTTCCTGGGGCTTACGCTGCTGGCGGGTGGAACAATTATAGCCATTCAAACGGACAAAGTTCGACAAAATTTTCCGCTCCCCGATAGGAAAACTCATGCTGGAAGTCGAATTCATCTCTGTCATTTTGACTAGGGTATAGGAGATGGGGGCGAAGTTCAGTTGAGTTTGGAACCACAATTACAAAATTCAGAGCTGCCCAATCGCAGTTCGTCACCACTACACAAAGTACGAGATTGGTACAGGAAAAAAGTTCCTTTTTTATCCATTCAAATTAAAATTGGTGGAACATTTGGCATCATTTTACTGAGTATTATCGTGATTGGCGTGGTCAGTACGGTGCAATTGTTAAACATGCGCAGTCAAATACAGACGGTAGCCACAAAAGATGTAGAAATCTTGCAGGACGGGCACCGACTACAGGAAGATCTGCTATCTATGGATTCAACCATGCACAGCTATCTTATGACGAATAACCAAAATCTATTGAACAATGGCTTTTACGATAAATCGGGCGATTTTATAAACACTTACCATGTACTCGAAAACTTGCTGGCCGATAATCCAAAGAGCCTTGCAGAACTTGAGAATGCCAAAGCTCAATTTGTCAATTATTCTACCGAAGCGAATGAATTGGTAACGTATATGATGGACGATGAAGGGAAACAAGCATTGCAGTTGGTTGCAGAGGGCAAAGGCACACAAAGATTAGCCAATGCTTCTGACTCCATCAATGAATTTTTAAATACGGTGCAAACTTCCGCCAATCGTTCTGCTTTACACCTCAAACAAACTGTCAATGTTACTTTTGTAGTATTGGGAGTCCTTATTTTATTCACTATTCTCATTGGCCTTATTTTTGGAATTCCTGCAACGTTTCAAACTCCCCGCAATATTAGACGAGTTACGCGAATTCTCGATCAAATTGCCAGTGCAGATGGGGATTTGCGCCGACGTATTGAAGGGGTGCACAGCCGTGATGAGATTGAAAAATTAGCTGAAGCCACCAATCGGGTGTTAGCCTCGGTTGCTGATTTAGTGCGCAAAGTTGTGCAGACAGCCAATACGTTGGCGTCCAATGCACAAGATTTGACAGCTTCCACGGATGAGACAGCCCATGCTGTCAATGAAATTGCTGAAACGGCTGGCGAATTTGCACTTTTAAGTGAAAAGGCCGTTCTCTCCTTGAGTGACATGAAAGAAGGAATGGCACGCGTGGAGGAACAGGGGAACGCTACTGCTAGCCGTGTACAGCACGTGCTTCAAGCTGTGGATGAAGTGGTGAAAGCGACGGAACAGGGAGAGGCAGCTGTCGTACAAGCAGAAAGTACCATGCAAACTGTCGCTGAAATTGCTGCTAAAACCAATGAGGAAGTTTCTCGCTTGGCTTCATCATCAAAAGAGATTAACCGTATTCTGGATACCATCCGTGACTTGGCTGATCAGACAAACCTTCTTGCGCTCAATGCTGCGATTGAGGCTGCACGTGCTGGTGAAGCAGGACGCGGCTTTGCGGTTGTTGCTCAAGAAGTGCGCGCATTAGCGGAACAAAGTCGCTCTGCGACCTTGGAAATCGACGAGATTGTTCGGCAAAACGCCGAACTCACTGAACGGGTTACCGAAGTGATGCAAGAAGGTGTAGTTTCTGTTGAGGCCGGTAAGGCAGCAAGCGTGCAAACCAAATCTGTACTGAATGGTATTTTGCAGGCTGTGAAACAAGTGGTTCCCACAACAGACAGTATCGCAGAAAGTGTAGAAAAAACCCGTGCAGTTGTACAAAGTTGTCTGAGTGTCATTCAAACTTTAAATGCTTATATGGAACAAGTGGCTGCCGGTTCACAAGCTAACGCCGCTAGTACAGAAGAAAGTTTGGCAACGGTTGAAGAAATATCCGCAGCCTCACACGAATTATCTCATTTAGCCCAGGAACTGCAATCCTTAGTGGGTACTTTCAAAGTCTAAATTTCCTTTCATTCTTCTCTGACATTCGACTGGGCGCCTGCATATACTGCCGCAGACCGTGCGCGGAAAGTCTGACTTTCGCGCAGAGGAGGGAATCGGTAGTGAAAAAATATGTTGTGCGCCCAGGAGACAGTCTTTACAGTATCGCCAAGAAAACTGGCGTACGAATTCCACTCATCCTAGCAGCCAATCCAGAAATAACATCTCCAGCCAAACTTATTCCTGGCATGACACTCAGTATCCCGGAACTTGGTAAATCATCTGCCGGTGGGCAGAAAAAAAGTAAAACCAGTAAAGCAACCGTGAAAGTGCCCAGTTATTTTGGGTTTGTTTGGCCGCATGTGGTGCAAGAAGGTGAAAACGTAGAATCGCTTTCTGAACTCTACAACGTTTCAGTTTTAGAACTTTGTCATTTAAACGGAATGAGCCCAAGCGATACACTGGATCCCGGACGTGTGGTCTACATTCCCAGTGCTGCACCTCCCAAGAACATGATGAAAGATAAAACGGTGATGCCAACCGGATCGGAAGAAAATATAAACGACTGGGAAGGCCCCCACACACATACAGGAGGATTGCGCAAAGATATAGGCAGTCCAGCGGCTGCTGAAAGCAGTTATGATTTGTCTTCTTGGTCTGATATTTTGACAGATACGCGGGGCAATCAGAAACAGTAGCCTTCAACAATGATTTGCCTGCATCCGGCAAGACTCCTGTGGGTGGATTAGATGATGAGGGATGGTCAGATACCATTACCTATGACAAGGGTTGACTACACATGGCTCTGCTAGCAGAGGGTGCTATTCGTGAAATCGCATCCTATTACAGGCTCAATGTTATTGCCAGTATAGAAAGACGAACTGTGACAGGTTTGATTACCGCAGATGGGCAGAACTATGTCTGGAAATTTGCAGAGGAGAAAGACAGTGAGAAACGTTTAGCAGCGTTGTCGAAAGTCTCTCAACTTTTGCAGGAAAAAGGTATACGTTTTGCTGTAGCTTTGCCTAATCAGAATCATGTATATTTAACCAGACTTCACACCATTCCATCTCTCGGCTATTTGCAACCTTGGTTACCTGGACGGCATTTGAATCTTGGTTTGCCGAATGAACGAATGGCGGCTATCCATGCGCTGGCCCAGCTTCATCAAATTCCAGTCCAGCGCATGGACGCCTCTGTTCTTTCTCACCATACGCCATTGCAGCAGAGAATATTTCTCAAGGCAAGAGCACTCTCCGGTGTCTGGAAGGATGCTTGCGAACGCTGTCCGCCACTTGAACCTTTCTCGGTTGGTGTGCTGAAGCAGGTTGCCCAGGTGCTGGAAGAGCCGGCTCCGTTTTATCGTCAGCTTGTAGAATTTCGCCAGCTATCCTTCTGCCACCGCGATTTAGCTCCCCATAATCTTCTTTTTGGACCAGCGCAGGAGGTACAGTTGATTGATTTTGACCAGTCAGGTTTGGACGATCCGCTTTATGACGTGGCTCAAATAGCTAACCACAGTTTATTTCTTGGGAATCTTCAAGCTGGCGATTGGCGGAAGATGATGGATGCTTATGTGGAGGCTGCGCATTTGTCGCCTTTGCGAGAACGACTTCTTTGGCGGATTTTGGCTTGGCCGGATATTCTGGCTCGGTCTCTTGTGGAATGGGCGAAACGAGGCTATCCGGCTGACGATTGGGCGCGTGTGCATTACGCACTCAAATGTGAATCAAAAAGGCGTCAACTTCTATACAGTGACAGTCCTTATCCGATTCGCATGTAGTTCTCAGCTTGCATTCGTCAGGTGCCTAGGTATACTAAGCCTAGGATTAAGCAGACGAAAGCAGGTCTGTATAGGACAGTAATAGATAGGAGAGTTGCGATCGTGGATCGCCTACAAGTGGTTCTTGCCCAGTTGAGTCCAAGACTGGGCGACTTTGAATGGAATCTGGACAAGCATCATGAGTGGATTAGGGAAGCTCGGGCGCGTGGGGCGCAGTTAATTATTTTTCCTGAATTAGGATTGACAGGTTATCAAGTGCAGGATATGACACTGGACATTGCCAGACCTCTCGTTCATCCGCAAATACAATCTTTAATAGAGGCTAGCCGCGAAATCGATATTGTCTTTTCTTTTGTTGAAGAAACATCACACCATTTGTTCCATGTCAGTGCTGTTTACGCATCTGAAGGAAAAGTACGAGCTGTTCACCGCAAAGTATACCTACCCACTTATGGGATGTTTGATGAGCGAAGGTATTTTGCGCCAGGAACACGTTTTCAAACATTTTCTGGTACGCCTGCTGGGTCTGCTGGAATGCTTCTCTGTGAGGATGCCTGGCATGTCACCAGTCCATATTTGTTGGCTTTAGGCGGTGCAAATTTCATGATTGTTACAGCTTCTTCTCCAGCTCGTGATGTGACAGACGCTCATTATTTTGGCTCACAACGTTTTTGGCGTGAACTTTTACGAGTATATGCACAAACGTATGGCTGTCCTATCGCTTTTGTGAATCGAGTAGGTGTGGAAGATGGTATTTCCTTTTTTGGGGGCAGCGGTGCAGTCAGTCCTGAGGGTGATTGGCTGTTTACTGCTCCTACGGTGGAAGAGGGAATGTTCTCAATTCAACTCGATTTGCGATCGGTACGGCGAGCTCGCTTCAGTACGCCTATCTTACGAGATGAAAGACCCTTGTTGGTTCAGCGCGAGCTGGAGAGAATTTTGCGTCAACGAGAAGAAACTCAGTGTGATTGGGCGCCAAACAGTCAGCCAGAGGGGGAGCGAACATGAAACCTGAAGTTGCCAATCGACTGCGTCTGAATGAGGATTTAACACTGGCGCTGCTAGAACGATTTATTCGAGATGAAGTCGATAAGTCAGGGTTTCAACGAGTGGTCTTTGGTCTCTCTGGCGGCATCGATTCGGCGTTGGTTGCTTATCTTGCAGTTCGCGCGCTTGGTCGTGATCGGACGCATGCCGTTTTAATGCCTTATGAGACGAGTAGCCCAGCCTCTTTGACGGATGCGTTTGCGGTTGTCCATGATTTACAAATGCCGCATACGGTCGTTCCTATTACAGCGCCAGTAGACGCTTATTTTGCTCAGGTTGATGCTCTGCTTGGCAGTCCAGCGACACCGCTCAGGAAAGGCAACCGTATGGCGCGCGAGCGCATGTGTACACTCTTTGACTTTTCAGCCCATTTAGCTGCACTTGTTCTTGGGACAAGTAACAAGACAGAGTTGCTGCTTGGCTATGGCACTCAATTTGGCGATATGGCTTCAGCGCTGAATCCCATTGGTGATTTATACAAGTGTCAGGTGCGTCAACTATCCAACGCTGTTGGTGTGCCACGGTCGATTTTAGAGAAAGCGCCAAGCGCTGATTTGTGGGAAAATCAGACAGATGAACAGGAACTTGGATTTACATACGATGACGCTGATGAAGTACTTTATTACTTGGTAGATGAACGGTATTCATTGGACGAGACCGTGGCGCTCGGCTATTCGGAGGCTCTTGTTTCGCGGGTGATTCAACGGGTAAGGCGCAATCAGTACAAGCGCAAACCACCTGTGATTGCCAAAATATCGCCGCGTACGGTTGGTATTGACTTCCGATATTTGCGAGATTGGGGGAATTGAAAGATGTCAGGCCACTCTAAATGGCATAACATACAGCGTCGCAAAGGCAGGCAAGATGCCATTCGGGGGCAGTTGTTTACGAAACTGTCCAAGGATATTTATCATGCAGCTAAAGAAGGCGGCGGCAATCCGGATACCAATTTTCGTTTAAAAGTGGCAATTGAAAGAGCGAAACGAGAAAATTTGCCAGCAGACAGCATTGCTCGTACAATTGCTAAAGCTACCGGATCGTTGCAAGGAGCACATTATGAGGAAGTACTCTACGAAGGATATGGTCCAGGCGGAGTAGCCATCTTACTGGATATTGTCACAGACAATCGCAATCGAACAGCAGCGGATATTCGTCATATCTTTAAAAAACGAGGCGGCAATCTTGGTGAAAGCGGAAGTGTTGCCTGGATGTTCCGGCGGATTGGCCGTATCACGCTCAAAAAAGATACGCTTTCTTTGAATGTTGACGAACTGATGCTTCAGGCTTTGGATGCTGGTGCAGACGATTTACGTGAAGATGAAGATGAATGGGAAATTGTCACTTCACCTGAAAACTTTACAAGTGTTCGAGATCATCTGGAAAAACAGGGCTTGACTTTAGAAGATGCAGAATATACTTACGAAGCGGTAACACCCATGGAAGTTGATCCAAGTCTGACAGAAGAAGTGCTCGATTTATTGGAGTCATTAGAAGCGCACGATGATGTGCAGAGTGTCTATACTAACGCTGAACTATAAAATACAGAGTCTTATCGGCGGTTTTGCATAAGAACTGCCTTCCTTGGCATGATAAGAGTGACTTGGAGAACAGTTTTTATGGCAAATGAGGTGATTTTCATGCATTGGCGTTTATCTATCGCTGCTGTCTTTGCGCTGCTTTTTTGCACCACAGAAGTCATGTCTACAGTGCAGTGTAAAGCTGCAACTCATATATCTCAGAATGATTTTCAGCAAGTGAAAGAAAAATCGGGTCATTCAGCAACACGCGCTAAGCGTTTGGCTCTTTATTGGACAGTGGACGATCGCGGTCAACAGACGTTGCAAATGGCTTCGATGGGCGATGGAAGTGTCAGTGCTTTTGCAAACAATGCTTCCGATTGGAAGTTTAATCCATTGCTTTGCGGCTTTTTTGGCGTACCAGTTTTTGAGCGTCATTTGCAGGCATCTGGTACAGCAGAGTCAGAATCCGTTTAATGACTGTTTTTGTCAAGTAGGAAAACGTGTGTACTATGGCGAACCTCTTTTATGGACACGAGTCTGTCTCGTTCACAGTCTCGCGATTTATAAAGGAGGCTTTTCTTTTGTCATCCTTGCGCGTTATGGGGATAGACCCTGGACTTGCTCGTATGGGGTATGGCATCCTTGATTCTTATGGAAATCAGCTACGCGCAGTCGTTTTTGGCTGTTTGGAAACACCAGCCAATACTCCTTTGGCAAAGCGTTTATCCATTTTGTTTCATGGTTTGCAAACGTTATTGGAGCAATATCAACCTCAGGTCATGGCGGTAGAAGAATTGTTTTTTAACCGCAATACCACTACAGCATTTACAGTGGGTCAAGCTAGAGGTGTAGCGATTTTGGCCGGTTATGAGCATCAGGTTCAACTAGCAGAGTACACGCCTATGCAAGTGAAACTTGCCGTCACTGGATATGGCCGCGCGGATAAAGTCCAAGTGCAGACGATGGTTAAAACTTTACTCAGTCTCCCAACCGTCCCTAAACCAGACGATACAGCAGATGCTCTTGCTGTTGCTATAACGCATGCTCATATGGCACCCTTTGTGGCGCAGGAAGAACGGATTCGTCGCGCGCTTTCTGGAGGTACAACGCCATGATTGTGTTTTTGCGCGGCAATGTTTTTGCTATTCATGAAAATGCGGTCGATCTCGATGTCAATGGAGTAGGTTATCGCGTCTTTGTGGCCGAACGTGTTCTTCATGCGCTCAGTCTGCATAAATCGGCTTTTCTTTATACTTATCAACATTTGCGTGAAGATACACAGGAATTGTATGGATTTTTACAGGATGAGGAACGCGGTTTATTTCTGAAGCTATTGGCCATATCTGGTGTTGGTCCCAAAAGCGCTTTGGCCATGGTGGGCAGTACGGATGCAGAGACATTCATCCGTTGGATTGAGTCGGAAGATGTTGATACCTTGTGCCGTTTACCGGGGATTGGGAAAAAAACAGCTTCTCGATTGATTCTGGAGTTGAAGGGAAAATTGGTCGTTCCCATCAGTCCGTCAGCCAATGTGTCGACTCCAACAACTATTTCTTTACCTGCCATGGATAAAGAAGTAGTGGAGGCACTCATTTCTTTGGGATACAGTGAGAGAGAGAGTCTCGATGCCCTAGCCAGTGCTAGGGCAGAATTGCCTGACGCCTCTGTAGAGACATTGCTCAAAGCAGCACTCCAAAAATCTTTTCGTGCTTAACATCAAGAAGTTGAGCGTTTCGATATAGTTATGCAAGACTCTAGCAGTTTTAAGAAGAGGGGGACACA
Source organism: Alicyclobacillus sp. TC (assembly GCF_016804365.1). Lineage (NCBI taxonomy): Bacteria > Bacillati > Bacillota > Bacilli > Caryophanales > Alicyclobacillaceae > Alicyclobacillus > Alicyclobacillus sp. TC. The sequence goes on from NZ_CP044434.1 coordinate 942,762, forward strand.
GGTGTGGAACATCGAGTGGTTTCAAGTGAATGGGCCCCAGAAGACCCTGCGCTTGACAGTGTTCGCCCGCGGTTTTTGGAAGATTATATTGGTCAGGATGGCGTTAAAGAAAATTTGCGCATTTTCATTCAAGCTGCCAAAGATAGAGGAGAATCGCTCGATCACGTATTGCTGTATGGCCCTCCAGGTTTGGGTAAGACTTCTTTATCAATGATTATTGCGAATGAGCTTGGCGTCAATATTCGCATTACATCAGGCCCAGCTATAGAACGTCCAGCGGATTTGGCTGCTCTCTTGACCAATTTACAAACAGGTGACGTTCTTTTTATTGACGAAATTCACCGTCTTTCACGTTCGGTTGAAGAAGTACTTTATCCGGCTATGGAAGATTTTTCGCTGGATATTATGATTGGCAAAGGGCCGAGTGCACGCAGCGTTCGACTGGATTTACCTCCTTTTACGCTGGTTGGTGCAACGACCAGGGCAGGTTTGCTTTCTTCACCTTTACGTGATCGGTTCGGAGTGATACTCCATCTTGATTATTATTCGATAGATGATTTAGCTCAGATTGTCACTCGTACCAGCCGAATTTTACGCCTTGTAGTGGACGATGAAGCAGCTAGAGAAATCGCCAGGCGTTCACGCGGTACGCCGCGTATCGCCAATCGTATTTTGAAACGGGTTCGGGATATCGCTCAAGTACAAAAGGCGTCTGTGGTGACCGAAGATATTGCTCGACAAGCGTTGAGTCAGTTGCAGGTAGACAGACTTGGTCTGGATCAGACAGATGTTCGCTTGTTAAAAACCATCATTGAAAAATTTTCCGGCGGTCCCGTAGGACTGGATACACTTGCTGCTGCTATAGGAGAGGAAGCTGGAACAATAGAAGAAGTTTATGAACCATTTCTTTTGCAGCAAGCACTTATTCAGCGGACACCGCGGGGGCGCATAGTAACACCTTTGGCTTATCAGCACTTTGGATATCCATTGCCAAGCAGTGCATCAGAACGTTCCATAGAAGAATTACCGCTATAATTGACAGACGCCAACCCCTGAAAACGTCTGGACATGAGCGAATCTTATGAGCAGAGAGGTGGAACGTGTGGGCCTATTGCCAACGCGGCGTCGGAAAGCAGCCGATACGCGTGACCTGACCACATTGCTCCACGCTGCCAAGGCAGGAGATACAGAGGCGCGTGAGCGAATGCTTCATGAGTACACTCCGTATATCCTGAAAATTGCTTCCCAGGCAGCGCATCGGTACATCGACCGCCAGACGGATGATGAGTTTAGTATTGCCTTGTCTGCTTTTAACGAAGCTATCGACAGTTACGATCCTGAACGCAGCAATGGTTTTTTGGCGTTGGCTGAAACCATTATTAAACGCCGTCTGATTGATGAGCATCGCAGACAGCAACGTTCCGTGCAAGGAAATCCATGGAGTGATTTTGAAGTTTCTGATGAAGAAAACAATGTCATGAACTATGTGGAAATCCGATCCTCCTTGGAAGACTACGCAAAGGAACAGGAAGCAGCAGCGCGTTCGTACGAAATTGAAGAATACGAGCGTGAACTGCAGGTGTTTAAGTTATCTTTTTCTGCTTTGATAAAAGTTTGTCCCAAACATGAAGATGCTCGGCAAAATGCTATTGCGGTAGCTAAAATGATTGTTCGTGATGATCATTTGCTTTCCTATGTACGGCAAAAGAAATCCTTGCCTATGAAAGAGCTCGAGCAGTTGACAACTGTCTCGCGGAAAACGCTTGAACGACAGCGTAAATATATCTTGGCTGTTGTACTCTTGTTGGCTGGAGATTATCCATACTTGCAATCCTATGTAGCAGGGGTATCGGATGGCGACTGAAGGAGGTGTGGCCAGTGAAGGTTGAAAAAGTAAGAGGAGTGGTGTTGAAAAAAAGACGCCGCTCAGCCTTGGTGCTTACACAAAATGGTCAATTTGCACGCGTTTCGCTTCAAAAGGAAATGCGACTCGGGCAAGAAGTATATGCTGAATTATTACCTCGCTTCCCACTCCTTCAAATTTGGTCTGAGTGGTTCACTGGCACTCGGTCACTCTATCCGAAAAAGGTTTTGTTGATTGGCCTTGCTGCATTGCTTGTTCTTGGTGTAGGTGTCGGTCGCGTGGTCTATCGGCTGAGTCCTTACGCTCAAGCGGAAGCGTACGTTGCCCTTGGGGCAGCTCCTAACTTGATTTTGACTGTGGACAATACGGGTCATGTAAGGTCTTGGCAGGTTGTGGGTAATACAACCTATCCTTGGCTTTCCAAAATACAATTGAACGGACGTTCTATAGATACAGTTTTGCCTGAAATTATGCAGTATGCCGTGGTGTCTGCACCCAATACGCCCTATCGTCAATGCGATGTAATGGTAGTCACAACAGCTCCTGTAGGAAAAAACCACAATATACATTATATCACAGAACGAACCATGCACGATTTGCAAAAGGAAACCAAAATAGATGGCAAACCATTGCTTATCATGAATTTGCCAATGACCACAAGTTCTTGGCAGCAAGCTATACAAGCTAAAGTATCGCCTGTACAATTGGCTGTGGTGATGGCCCTTACAGAAATTCGTCAAAAACAGCCTAATATTCCCGGTTCCTTAGATCTTTTGGCGAAAATGTCCAGTCATAGTTCTGGAGTAGACGTCAAAGTTACGCAAGCACTTTTACATCCTAGTCCACAGATTCTTCAAGCAGCGATAAAAAAATTGGAGAAGGGCTATTCGGTAAAGAAAATGTTGCCTATGCCGATCCATGTTCCGGCTCTGAATCCTGAGGATCAACCTCGACCGCCTCATTCTTTGCCTTTGAATGCAAATCCCAGGCAACAAAGTAACAACATTCATCCTGAGATTGCAGGTCTTCATCATGCGCAACAGCATCTTGTACCTTCGCTTCCGGAAAAAAACGACAGTCATCAACACCGTCCCGCTATCCTTCCGTCTGCAAAAGGTCTCCCTGCCATGCACATACCGTCGCAGATAAAAAAAATACCTAAAAAAGTGATTCAATTGCCTGCCCATGCGCTTCACGCATTGCATCAATTGCCCCGTTGGATACACCATTCATTGAGAATTCCTCAGGGACAAATTCAAAAGATCGTAGCTCCGATCCAAAAGTGGTTGCCCTGATCATATCTACTTGAACATTCGCTTGTCTTGTTTTGACCCAATTCTGGACAACCTTTATAATCGTTAAAGATGTAGCGCTATAAAGGCAAGATGGTCCGGAAATGAGGTTTTTACATGCGAGTGGACGAATTTGATTACCAACTTCCTTCTCATTTGATTGCTCAACATCCTATTGAAAATCGTTCAGAAAGCCGTCTCATGGTGGTTGATCCCGTCACGAAGACGTGGCAACATCGGCGTTTTGCACAGATTGTCGAGGAGTTGCAGTCGGGAGATGTCCTGGTTGTTAATGATTCCCGAGTTTTACCGGCTCGTCTGGTGGGTGAAAAATGCGATACGGGTGGGCGCTTTGAACTGCTCCTCTTGCAGCCTACGGGTGAAGATACATACACAGCTTTAGCCCGGCCAGCCAAACGTTTGCGCCAAGGGTCTACATTGCAGTTTTATCCAAAAGGTGATCTGTCTCAACCGCTGGTTGGCGAAGCCGAAGTTTTGAAGGAATTGCCGGACGGGGTTAGAGAAATACGATTTACTCAGATGAGTTCTTCTGATACGTTGCATGCTTATATTGAAAAAATTGGCGTCATGCCGTTGCCTCCCTATATACGGGCACCACTGAAAGATGAAGAACGGTATCAAACAGTTTATGCGCGTGTGACAGGCTCAGTAGCTGCTCCAACTGCGGGGTTGCATTTTACCCAAGAACTGTTGGAAGAGTTACGCAGTCAGGGTGTTTTGATTGCTCCGGTTACTCTACATGTAGGATTAGGTACTTTCCGTCCGGTTCAAGTGGAAGAAGTATCTGCTCATCAGATGCACAGTGAGTGGTATGAAGTGCCAAAAGAAACGGCTGATATTGTGAATCAGGCTCATGCAAATGGCAAACGTGTGGTGGCTGTTGGCACAACAGCTTTGCGTACTTTGGAGAGCGCTGGATCGAGTGGTGTTTTGCAAGCAACTTCTGGCGAAACAGATATCTTTATATATCCAGGTTATCGCTTTCGAATGGCAGATGCCTTGATTACCAATTTTCATCTGCCTAAATCTACTTTATTTATGCTCGTTTCAGCCTGGATGGGACGTGAGTTTGCCTTGCAGGTATATGAAGCTGCCATTGCTGAGGAATATCGATTTTTTTCCTTTGGTGATGCCATGTTTTTAAAACGAAGAGGTGAAGCATGACCAGTTCTATACAATTTAAGATTCTCAGCACAAGTTCAAATACGAACGCTAGGCGTGGTCGATTGATTACTCCTCATGGAACCATCGATACGCCTGTTTTCATGCCGGTTGGCACTCAGGCTACCGTCAAGACACTTTCACCTTTTGAATTACGTGAGATGGGCGCGGGCATCATTTTGTCCAATACTTACCACTTGCATCTTCGTCCCGGAGAAGATTTGGTGGATGAGGCAGGCGGGTTGCACCAATTCATGCGCTGGCCAGGTGCTGTATTGACTGATAGCGGTGGATTTCAAGTGTTCAGTTTGGCCAAATTGCGCAAAATCACCGATGAGGGCGTGACCTTTCGCTCGCATATTGATGGTAGTCCGCGTTTTTTTTCTCCCGAAACGGTTATGGAAATTGAAAACAAGCTAGGAGCCGACATTATTATGGCATTCGACGAATGTCCTCCTTATCCGGCTACCCGAGAATACATTGAGACTTCTTTAAAACGAACGCTGGCTTGGGCTAAGCGTTGTAAGGCGAGTCACCAGCGATCGGATCAACAAGCTTTGTTTGGCATAGTCCAGGGTGGCATGTATGCAGATTTACGCCGAGAAGCGGCACTTTCGCTGGTCGATCTCGATTTTCCAGGTTACGCGATAGGTGGATTGAGCGTAGGCGAGCCGAAGCCGATGATGAATGAAGTTTTGGCGGATGTTGTGTGCCACCTGCCAGTAGATAAACCGCGCTATCTGATGGGGGTGGGCTCTCCAGACGATTTGTTTGAAGGTGTGGAGCGAGGCGTGGATATGTTTGACTGCGTTTTGCCAACGCGCATTGCCCGCAATGGCACAGTCATGACAAGTCGGGGCAAAGTAGTTTTGAAAAACGCTCAATACTCCCGAGATTTCGGACCGCTTGATGAGAACTGCGATTGTCAAGTATGTAAAGTTTATACACGGGCGTATCTTCGTCATTTGCTCAAGGCTGGTGAAGTGCTTGGTATTCGCCTTACGTCCTATCATAATGTATACTTTTTACTGGACATGATGAAGAAAATTCGCAAATCAATTGAAGAAGATAGGTTTTTAGCCTTTAAACGCGAATTTTATGAGTCTTACGGTTTTGCCAGCAATGACTCGGAATAAACAAGATTAGGTTTTGAGGTATTGTTCTAAATGCAGTAGGCTCACAGAGTAAATCCAAAAATGAGGTGAATTTTTTGAAACCATCCGCTCTTCTTATTATTGTTGTATTTATTGCGGTATTTTATTTTCTCACAGTCTTGCCGCAGCGTCGCCAGCAAAAAGCTCGCCAGGCTATGATGAATCAATTGCAACCAGGCATGCGCGTTGTGACAGTGGGAGGCATTTATGCGACTGTGGTGCGTGCAGCCGACTCTATGGTAGAAGCTGAAATTTCTAATGGTGTAGTGATTGAGATCGACCAGCGTGCCATAGCGCGTGTGGTAGAAGATAGTCTATCTCGTACCCCAGTTGAACAAGAACAACCTACATGGCAAACGTCAGAGGAGGCAGAAGAGGAGACAAACGCTGCTCCCGTTTTGGCCGAACACTCTGACAGTGAAGTGACCCAGGGCAAAGAAGAGAAAGACGAAGAGTAAACCTAAGGGATTGTAGGATAGAGTAAGCAAGAAAACCGAAGCGGCCAGAGTGCAAATCTGTTTCGCTTCGGTTTTTTATGCTATGAAACATCTATCAGTATTTTTCCAAATGACGATGAGTGCCGATAATGCCGACGAAAGATCCAGCCAAGGTCATTAAGAGTATGCGAAGTACTCCACCTGCGTCAAGGGTAAATGTATGAAAAGACCAAAACCCAATCCCTGTCATGATTAACGAGAAGAAAAATCCTGTCATGCCGCCCACATACCAACCGGGTTTGGATACTGTGTGTCTACTTGCTGCGTAGGCGCCGCATACAGTAGCGAGAGCATGTACGATATAACTGCTCGTAATCATCATACCGTCGTCCCACTCATAGGATTCGGCCAACCACAAGGAAATGAGAATTCCTGCTATGGAGAGGACAATAGCCACAGAAATACCCAAAAGGACTGGATAGGTCTTTTGATCAGACGGCTCCCACGCATTGAAAGCGGGCAAGTCGTTCACCTCCAGAGTTCACCTACTTGTCAGGGTTGTTCTTTCGTGATGTTTCACATGTATTCAATGATTATGTTTTCTATGCAAAAATACTTGTTACATTTTTCTGTATATATAGTACAATAACGTCAATCCCTAATATATTTTCAATCTTACATGTCAAATGTTCTGTTGTAAGATTTGATGGATAGAAAGCAGGTGAATCATCCATGATTCACAAATCACTCAAGCTATTTTCCAGTCTAGCTTGGTTAGTGGGTATAGTGGGTATTCTGATGGCTATTCTTATGAGCGGTAATCTATTCAGGGTAGATCCTCTGCCTTTTTTGGTACTTGTGCTACTCTCTGTTTTTTTGGAGATGTGGCCAGTACAAATGGGAGATGTTCTCTCTTCGTTAATTATGGCTGTACCTCTTGGTATGGTTGCAGCTTTTAACGGGAGTTACGCCATCTGGATACCTGCAGTAGCTTTTTTCATTTCTGCTGTAGCCGTGCAACGACGTTCATCGAGTTGGCACGTGATTGTCTTTAATGTAGGGCAATATTGTCTCTCCAGTCTTGCGCTCGTGAAAGTGTTTCATGCCCTCATGCAAACCAATGAAGCGCCGCGTTCGCTTAATCTTCATGTTGCGTATGCTATGGCCATAGCTGGTATTGTGTTTATTCTGGTGAATCATCTTTTGCTCAATTTGTTGAGCAGCGCGATTCGTAAATTTTCTATTCGTTCAGCTTTGAAAATCATTGGAATTGATATCTTAAATTTAGCATTTGTGTATCCGTTTTCTATTTTTATGGTGCTGCTTCGTCCGCTGGGTAGCTGGCTTACAGTTGTCGCATTGATTCCTCTCGTGGTATTAGCTTATACACTTCGTACCCTGCGCATTTTAAAAGATATGCAAATGGTTCATGAGACAACCATACGTTTGACCAGCGAATTTGACTTGACAGAAATCGGTAAAGAAACTGCCCGCGTCATCAAAAAATTATGTAACGCAGATGAAGTCGTTGTGTTTCAACTCAACATGCAGACGAATGTATTGGTTCCGATTGCGGTAAATCCAGAGCATCGCTTTCACAATTATATTGCTGTGGAGGAAAGTTCAACTGGCATCCCGCAAAGTTCTGGTGGTTTGATTTGGAGTGTACTGAATAGCCGTCAGCCTGTTTATGTACCTGATACTCGTAAAGATCAGCGTGTTCGCTGGATTGGTAATGATGGGCAACAGTTATTGAGTATGCTGGTGGTTCCTTTACATAGTCATGGCAAAGCACAGGGCGCTATTGTTCTTTATTCTAAAAGAACGTTCGCCTTTAAAAGTTCAATGGATTATGCTACGGCTCTCGGTGCACAGGTGTCGGTATTGATGGAGAACGCTCGCCTCTATCAAGAATTGAATGAGCGCTCAATTCATGACGAAGCCACTGGGCTTTATAACTACAGATATTTTTATCAACAACTCGAAATACGTATGGCGTATGCTGTCAGTTCAAAAACTCCTCTATGTGTTTCTATATTAGATATTGATTTCTTTAAAAAATTTAATGATACTTACGGTCATTTGGCTGGAGATGTTGTGCTGCGTGAAGTAGGAAAGAAAATCGAAGAAATTGTTGGAGAATCCGCGCTTGTAGCCAGATATGGAGGCGAAGAATTTGCGCTTGTTTTACCTATGCCTTTGGCCGAAGCTTTTGAACTCATAGAGAAGATTCGTCGCGCTGTTGCAGGAATTGTTGTTGAGTATGGTGATTTTCAATTACAAGGGATTACCGTTTCCATTGGGTTGGCAGCCTATCCGGAACATAGTTCGTACGATCGCGATTTGTTGAGCAAAGCGGATTCAGCGATGTACTGGGGTGCAAAAAAGCGCGGTCGGAATCGTTCAGCTATTTATCTTCCTGAATTTGATAATCCGAATAATATCGATGGTTTAACGGGGCTTTATAAACATCATTTTATCAATATGCGTGTCAGTGAAATGATTGCGCAAGGAATTGTCCGCTGGGGCTTAGTTTGCATTGACATTAAAGATTTTAACTCGGTCAATACTCGGTTTGGATTTTCCACAGGAAATCAGGTACTCTATGACTTTGCTCAAAGGTTGCGCGATACTGTCCGCCACGGGGAATTGGCTTGTCGTTATGGCGGGGATGAATTTCTTCTATTGGTTCCAGACGCACAAATGAATGAAATGGAATCAATTGCTAACCGATTGGAAAATGTATTAACTCACGCTACTTTTGATGTTGCAGGCAATGTGGCTCTTCGATTGAAAATTAGTATGGCTTACCAATATATGAGTTCTCTTCATGAGTCCACTGAATTATTTGACGAAGTGGGTAGACAGTTTGCACTCATCAGCAGTCATCTTCCTCTGGTGGGAGAGAGGTAAAATCGATTCGATCCCATAAAATCGTTCAGTCTTGCCATGAACTTACCCTTTCTCGGTCATACTAAAGGCTGGGGGTAGTTTTTTGTGATGATAATGCCGATTTGGTTACTCATTGTACGAGTGGTCATTCTTTATTTTTTTGTTATGATTGCGCTTCGCATTATGGGTAAGCGTGAGATTGGTCAACTTTCAGTTTTTGATTTTGTTGTTTCGGTGATGATTGCTGAAGCATCCACATTGCCTATTGAAGACGGGAAAATTCCTTTATGGCACAGTCTCTTTGCAATTGCCCTTTTGGTGGCTTTGCAAATATCTGTTGCTTTTTTGCAATTATATAGTCATCGGTTTCGGCATTGGGTTGATGGAGAGCCTGCCATATTAATTAAACGTGGAGAAATTAATGATCAAGAAATGAAAAAAACAAGGTATACCATGCACGATTTACTCACACAACTGCGACAAAAAGGATATTTTAGCCCTTCGGATGTAGAGTTTGCCATTCTAGAAACTTCAGGAGAATTATCCGTTTATCCTAAACCGCATGCTCGACCAGTCACTCCAGCGGATTTGAAGGTTATAGGAGCAGAAGGCGGTGTACCTGTACCACTTGTAGTGGATGGACAAATAGTGGATAAGTCTTTGCAAACCTTATGTGTTGATGCCTCATGGGTGAAACAGGAATTAAAAAAAAGGGGTTTTTCGAAATTGGAAGAAGTCTTTTTTGCTGAGATTATGCAAGATGGCACTTGGTATATTGATGCTGCTTATTCCCAGGTCCCCTTAGATAGAAAAGGGAACCCAGGAGACTATCGTAGCTAATAATTGACCGATTTTTGGCAAACGTTTTACATTGTCGGTAGTGACAACACGCATGCCGCAAAGTAGAAGAAAATAGAGCAAAAATCCAGCAAATATCGCTAGCCAGAGCTTTCCGCCGACAGCGGTAGTGGTTCTTTTAGTGATGATTTCTAAGAATCCGTAAATGATCAACGAAGCGAAAATGGTTTTGAGCAAACTTTCTAGTCGCACTGGAAAACCAATTCTCCTGCCGACGCTGATCATATGCAGAATGGTGGTTACTACAATGGAAATGGTAACTGCGTATGCAACACCCATAATATTGAGATGGGGTTGACGAGCTAGAAAATAGATCATTCCGAGCCGTAAAATGCCCCCTATAATCGAGTTTCGCATAGCAATTCCAGCGTGATCGAGACCTTGTAAAATTCCGGTTAAGGGGGCTTGTAGATACAAAAAGAATCCAGCTGGTGCCATGACAACAAGAATTTTTCCAACTTCTGCTTGGTGATAGATAGAAGCGCATAATGGTGTTGCAAACAACGCCAGCATGACAGAAGACGGAAAACCAACAATAGCAGTGGCTAAGAAACTTTGTGAAAGGCGCACGCGAACTCGTCTTAAATTTGAACCAGCAATAGCTTCGGAGACATTGGGGACTAAATTGGTTGCCAATGACCAAGTGAATACGGTAGGAAATAACAAGAGTGGAATAGCCATTCCGCTGTATTCCCCATATGCTGAGGTTGCTGCATGTGTTGTCATGCCTGCTTTCAAGAGTGCCCGGGTTACCAAAATAGGTTCCAAGGCAAAGATTGCCGAGGAAATGAGTCGACTTAATGTGACAGGAGCGGCAATTGCCGCCAATGAGCGCAGTGTTTGACGGACAGTCTCGCTGCTTCTGGCAGGAGCGTTTGGTAAAATTTGATTGATTCTTGCTCTTTTTTTCTGCTGAAAGATGAGATAGAGCAATCCTGACAATTCTCCGAACACCATTCCCATCATGGCTGCTGCAGCAGCAAATGGCAGGGAGAAACGAATAAAATAAGCAGCCAGTCCCCAAATGGTTAAAATACGAACAGTTTGTTCAATGATGGAGGCTACTGCAGTAGGAGTCATATCTTGAATTCCCTGGAAGTAACCGCGATAGATCGTTGCTATAGCAATGATGCTGACAATAGGAATCATGGCTAAATAAGATGGGTAAGCACGTGGGTCGGATAGCCAATGATGGAGTATGAAGTGTCTGGCAAACCACATGATGGCAGTAAAAATAACAGCCAGCACACCGATAACCCAGTAACTGACACGAATGATGCGTAAAATCCGAACGCGATCGCCCGCTGCTACAGCTTCAGCAACAAGTTTGGAAATGGCTATGGGCAAACCAGCGGTTACAAAGGTAAGGACCAGATTAAGCAACGGAAAAACGAGCTGAAAGAGGCCCATTCCAGATGCACCAATGAGACGCGTAAGAAAGATTCGATAGACGAATCCCATAATACGTGTCACCAAACTAGCTGCCATAAGCACGAGTGCGCCGTGCACAAATGTTTGGCGTTTCATGTTGTCGGCCTCCTTTGGCCTGCCCATGGAACGGTCGTTCATAGACAGAATATCGATACAAGCGTATGCCTGTCTGTTGACGGTTAGTCCAAGTGAATGTTCAGATGATTTGTTTGGTAGGAAATTTCACGGGAACGGAGAATCTAGCTGTGTGATAGCCTTTAGAAAATGGTCAGGATGGAGGTACAATGGGTGAATGAACAGGATGTGGATAGAGATGATTTTACAGCAGAAATTCAGTCCATTTGTCAAGTGAAGGTAGAGGAATTTACAGCCCTTGGCTATGAAAGTGTAAAAGTCAGAGATATTTGGCGTTGTGCAAAATGGCTGACGCGAGGAACGAATCGTCTGTATGCCTTGGTAGATGCTATTTTATCTATGCGCATAGACCAATTTATGAATTTTCAAATGGCGAATGCCTATCGAGGCATGTTGGATGAAAATGACGAAGAACACAACGAATCAAATAAACCGATGGTTTGACGATATTTAACAACCGCCATTATACTAAGGTCTGGAACTTTTGGCTCATCGCGAGGAGGACAAGCAATGAAATGGAGCCGTTTTGGCTCGTTTCTGCTGATTGCTGTAATAATTATTGGCCTGGCAGCAGGAACAACCATGAAACTGTGGCGGCAGATTCCACTTGGACTTGATTTAAAAGGTGGCATCAGTCTGCTCTATAAGATTGAACCTGTCAATAATGAACCACTGACACAAGCAGGTATTGAAGCAGCTTTACAAGCGGTGGAAACGAGAGTGAATTCTCTCGGTGTCAGTTCACCGCAAATTAATCTGGAAAACGGCAATGAAATTAGTGTCCAATTGGCGGGAGCTTTCAACCAGGCTCAGGCTGAGCAAATTATTGGCGAGACAGCAGTTTTGCAGATTTATGGAAACATTAAAATGGGCAAGGACAATAAGCCTGTTCCGGTGCCGGGGACGTTGCTCATCACTGGTAGAGATATGGAAAGCAATGCTACAGCCGGATTGGATAGCACAACAGGTCAACCTGTTGTAGACGTAACCTTTAAAAATAAAGCGTTATGGGCTAAAATTACTAAAGAATATCTTGGAAAAACAGTTTATACTTTCTTGAACGGAAACTTGATACAATCGGCAACCGTACAGAGTGTCATTGAAAACGGTCAAACACAAATTTCTGGTGTTGGAAGTATGCAACAAGCGCAACAATTGGCTAAAGAATTAAATGCAGGTTCACTTCCATATCCCTTAAAACAGATTGCCTCAACAAATGTGGGACCGCAATTGGGGGCTGCCTCTTTACGAGCAACCTTATATGCAGGCTTAGTTGCTATTGTCCTTATCTTCCTCTTCATGATTGCGATTTACCGGTTGGCTGGTCTGATTGCTGACATTGCGATTATTGCTTACGCTTATCTGACTTTACTTGTATTTGCTGGATTCCCAATTACTTTGACGCTACCCGGACTCGCGGCGTTGATACTTGGGATGGGTATTGCAGTCGACGCCAATATTATTACGTATGAGCGGATTAAAGATGAAGTGAGAAATGGTAGAAGTTTACAATCGGCTACCATTGCGGGTAGCAAGCGTGCTTTACGGACCATTCTCGACTCCAATGCAACAACTTTCATAGCAGGTCTTGTGATGTTCTGGTTCGGTCAAGGAGATGTTCGTGGTTTTGCCATTGCCTTAATGGTCAGTATCATTGTATCGCTATTAACGGCTGTTTTCTTGTCACGTACCATGTTGTTGCAATTGACAAAATCCAACCTCTTTAGAAACCCTGCTTGGTACGGCGCGCGCAAAGGAGGCGCTGGAAAATGAATGTGAAGTTTGATATTGTCCGCCGGCGCGCTTGGTTTTTTACGCTTTCTTCGTTGATTACAGTTGCAGGACTGATTGTGTTTCTCGTCTCTGGATTTAATCTTGGCACGGATTTTAAAGCTGGCTCACAGGTGCAAATTCAATTGAATGAAAAAGTTCATACGGCAAAAGTGGATGAATGGCTGTCAGATGCTGGTCTACCGGTCGCTTCAAGCAATGTTACTGTAGCTGGCTTAAATGGAGAAACAGCGATTATTCGTTTTCCAGAGGTACTGACAAACCAGCAAATTAATACTCTTACGAATGACGTCACAAAAGTTTTTCCCAATGCTTTGCAGCCCCAAGTGAATACAGTCGATCCGTTTGTTGCCAATCAAACCTCTCGAAAAGCTGTTTGGGCTGTTTTACTGGCCTCGCTCTTTATAGTCATATATGTTGCGATTCGCTTTGAATATCGTTTTGCTCTTGCTGGAATTGTAGCTTTGCTGCATGATGCTTTTATAGTCATGTCAGTCTTTGCTTTATTTCGCGTAGAAGTTAATTTGACTTTTGTAGCGGCAGTTTTAACCATTGTTGGATATTCGATTAATGATACCATCGTTATCTTCGACCGAATCCGTGAGAACATGAAATTAACTCCACCTAAAAGCTACGAAGAATTACAAGGTCTGGTTAATCAAAGCCTATGGCAGACTATGACTCGTTCGATTAATACGGTAACGACTGTCTTAATAGCAGCGCTCATGTTGTTCTTCTTTGGTGGGCAGTCGATTCATGATTTTACGCTCGCGTTAATCGTAGGCTTGATAAGTGGTGCCTATAGCTCCATCTTTATTGCTGCACCACTTTGGGTCGTATGGCGAGGACGGAGTTATATTCGTAAGACACAGGTGGAATCTGCTTGAGTGGGACTACAGCAAGAATAGCGTGGATCAATACCCTGCTCAATATCTTGTTGACCTTTGGTAAAGGTATAGTTGGAGTCATTACAGGTAATGAAGCCATCATCGCCGACGCTGTTCATTCAGGTGCAGATGTAGTTGGCAGTGTAGCAGTCGTAGTAGGCTTGCGAATTGCTCGTAAACCGCCCGATGATGATCATCCGTATGGTCACGGAAAAGCGGAGTTAATTGCAGCTTCCATTGTTGCGGGCTTTTTGATAGCCGCTGCTTTGGAGGTTGCCTACTCCTCTTTGCGTTCCCTCTTTTTCCCTCCTATTCAACCAGATTGGTTAGCTGCTTGGACAGCGTTTATCTCCATGCTCGTTAAAGAAGCGATGTTCCAAGTCAATATCCGTATAGCTAAGAAAAAACGAAGTCAAAGTCTGATGGCAAGCGCTTATGACAATCGCTCCGATGTTTATTCATCTCTGGCCGCTCTGTTGGGTATTCTCCTTTCACTGTTGGGCCGCTATCTTCATTGGGTCTGGCTGATGCAAATGGATGGAGTGGCAGGAGCAGTTGTCGCGATTTTAGTTGTCAAAATGGCTTTGAAAATCGCTCGTGACTCCTTACAACCTTTAATGGATCGCGTGGTTCTTGAGGATGCCGATTTAACACCTTATCGGGAGTCGATAGAAAATTCAAGTGGGGTCTGCCATATTGACGATTTGCGTGTGCGCGATCACGGTTCATATGTGGTTGTAGATGTTGAGATTAGCGTGGATGCAAATCTCACAGTGGCTGAAGGGCATCAAATTGCCGCCAGTTTGCGTCAATCTATGAAAGCAAATTTTCCACGTATTTTGGATGTATTTGTCCATGTGAACCCGTATGTGGAAGGAGAAGAGGAACATGGACAGACTCATGATTGATGTTTATCAAGAAGTGAATGACAGAGAAGACAAGCTACTTTGGGTCAATAGCTCTGCTGATTCTGAAGAAATAGACAGGATTGCAGAACATTTTTCTGTACCGCATTTGCTCGTCGAACTATTGTGGAAACGTGGATTTCATACTTTATCGGAAATAGCTGAATTTCTTGCTGAATCTCCTTCCTACTCACCACCGGATGATTTTCTGGACATGAATTTAGCTTGTCAAATCATTGCTGAATGTATATCTAGTCATCAACCCATTGTGGTGGTTGGAGATTACGATGTGGACGGCGTAACAGCCTCGACTATACTGACCGACGCTCTAGAACGTCTTGGCGCAAAAGTGGTTTGTTGGATTCCGCATCGTGTAGAAGATGGATACGGTTTGCAAGTTAAGCATGTAGAGAAAGCTGTGCAATTGGAGGCATCGCTGCTTATTACTGTAGACAATGGAATAAGAGCAATAGAAGCTGTGAAAACAGCGAGATTATTTCACTTGCCAGTCATTGTTACGGATCATCACGAACACGGTGAGGAACTACCCATAGCTCATGCTATAGTGCATTATATCCGGCATAGAAATGCCATAGTTGCCAAACGATTATCAGGAGCAGGTGTAGCATTAAAATTAGCTGCTGCATTACACAACGGCCATATCGAAAACAAATGGATCGCTTTAGCTTCACTCGGCGCACTTGCGGATGTAATGCCAATGCTTGGAGAGAACCGACGATTGATAAAGGATGGCTTACAGGTACTCTCTCAATGGTCTCATGCGGGTTGGCGTGCACTTCTGCATGTTGCAGGATTACCTGAAGGTGAGTCAATCACTCTCCAACAATTGCTTTGGCGAATGATTCCTCGTCTCAATGCAGCAGGTAGAATGGATTCAGCCGATATTGCATTTCGTTTGTTGCATCGACCAAGTTCAGAAGAAGCGAAGTCACTGGCGGAAACCATAGAGTCATTAAACCGAGAACGAAAGTCTTGGACAGAGATAGCTACCGCTGCGGCCATTGAGCAATACCAAAACCAACTGGAAAATGCTCGGGGCATTGTTGTGTGGGGAGAATGGCCGCTTGGAGTGGTAGGGATTGTGGCTGCTCGTCTTGCGGAAAAATTCCAATCACCAGCTATTGTATTTGCCAATAACGGCCAACATCTCTTGCGCGGATCCGGTCGTTCTTATGGAAATGATTCGCTGCTTGCCATTCTGGAATCCTGTCAGGAAACATTGCACCATTTTGGGGGACATGACTACGCTGTAGGTTGTGCTGTAGAACGCCATCAATTAGAGGCATTTCGGAGACAGTTTCAATCAACTGTAAAAAACCAGGCAAAAGATAAACATGATGTGCATGTCCCACTGACTAGTGATGGAAATCTTATGTTTCGTGAAGCAACGCCTGAACTTGCGCATTGGTTAACAAGGCTCCAACCCTATGGAAACGGTTTTAAATCTTTTTGTTTTTATATGGGACCAGTAGAGTTAATCGACATGCAGTGGATTGGTAAAGAACAGAATCATTTAAGATTTACAGTCCGTGATGAGGAAGCGACAATCGGTCAATGGATTTGGTTTCAAGCTCCTAAAATTTGCAATTCATGGCATCCTGGTGATTGTCTGGGGGCTATCGTTGAAATTGTGGAAAATCAATGGCAAGGACAGAAGCGGGTACAAATACACGTTAAAAATGCTTGGCGTCATTTGCACCCTCTTCGTCGACAAGAAATCTCAAAATATTATCATTGGTTTTCTCAACAGTCTCAGATTGACAAGCAAAATCTGCATCATTGGCAAAAAAAATTACCGCGCCTAAATCTTCTTATGTCTATCTTTTGCGAATTGGGATTTGCTGTTGAGGATGCGACTGCGTATTATAAGGTGCAAGTAGAGTCTGCTCGAAAAATCCGCGACTCGTTCATTTACCAACAACATCTCATCGAAAATATGGAGATTGTTGCTGATACAAGTAGTCTTTCATCTGCTAGATAATCAGGAAGACATTCGTTACCAAGTTTATGATTTTGGAGAGGGTATTATGCGATTTCGTGAAATGATTCGGGACATCCCTGATTTTCCAAAAAAAGGTATATTGTTTCGGGATATTACGCCTCTATTGGCTAATGGTTTGTTATATCAACAATCGATACAAACTCTGGCTGAGTTTTGCAACCAGTGTCAAGCGCAAATGGTTGTAGGTCCGGAGGCTCGAGGCTATGTCATAGGAGCTCCCCTTGCCGTCGTAACTGGTTGTGGATTTGCGCCTGTAAGAAAAAAAGGGAAATTGCCATATAAAACGAGATCGGCCAGTTATGCACTTGAATATGGAGAGGATACTTTGGAAATTCATGAAGATGCCATCATGCAGGGTCAACGCGTTTTAGTAGCGGATGACTTGTTGGCCACTGGTGGGACAATGAGCGCAACTATTGATTTGGTTCAACAATTAGGCGGTATTGTGGTTGGAGCGGCGTTTTTGATAGAACTAAAAGAACTTGGTGGACGGCAAGTTCTTTTGGACAAAATTCCTCAGTTGCCTATTCAGACATTGGTTCAGTACGATTGAAAGGGACAAATGGCAACGAGTCACCTATAGACTCGCAAAGCGAGGAGGTTTCGGTGGATGGTAAGCGAAGAACGTTCACTGGACGATCTCTGTCATATTGTGTCGGCGTATAGTGAGGCGGATGAAGTTGAGACGATTCGTCGCGCTTACGAATTAGCGCGTAAAGCCCATGAAGGACAATTTCGCAAATCAGGAGAACCTTACATCACGCACCCGTTGGCGGTTGCAAACATATTAGCTGATTTAAAATTGGACGCAACTACAATTGTGGCGGGCCTGCTTCATGATGTCGTGGAAGACACACAAGTAACAGATGCAGATTTAGTGCAGCATTTTGGTGCGGACGTTGCAGCGCTAGTTGACGGTGTTACGAAACTGAAGCGGATTAAATTTGATTCTCGTGAAGAACAGCAGGCAGAGAATTTACGCAAGATGTTTCTAGCTATGGCACGTGATATTCGTGTACTGATTATTAAATTAGCCGATCGATTGCATAACATGCGCACACTTAAATATCAACCTCCAGACAAACAGCTGCGTACAGCTCGTGAAACTTTAGAAATTTTTGCACCTCTTGCTCATAGATTGGGGATTTACACGGTTAAATGGGAACTTGAAGATATTGCTTTTCGATATTTAAATCCAGAGCAGTATTACAATATCGTGGAACTGATGGCGCAAAAACGTCAAGAGCGCGAACGATTTATTAATGAAGTGATAGACGTATTAAAACATAAGTTGGACGATCTCGATTTGAATGCTGAAGTTTCCGGACGGGCAAAACATATTTATAGTATCTATCGAAAAATGATTACCCAGAATAAAGAGTTTAACGAGATTTATGATCTGTTTGCTGTACGAGTAACGGTGGAAAGTATCAAGGATTGTTACGGCGTCTTGGGGCTGGTTCACACAATGTGGAAGCCAATGCCAGGCCGTTTTAAAGATTATATTGCCATGCCGAAAGCGAATATGTACCAAAGCCTTCATACAACGGTGATTGGTCCTCGGGGAGAACCGTTGGAAATTCAGATTCGCACATGGGAAATGCATCAGACAGCTGAGTATGGAATTGCGGCTCACTGGGTTTATAAAGAAGGGAGCGCAAGAGCGGAAGGCAAATTTGCTCAAAAATTAGCGTGGTTTCGTGAAGTGTTGGAGTGGCAGCAAGATTTTCGGGATGCTCAAGAATTTATGGAGACCCTTAAGATTGACTTGTTTGCTGACGAAGTGTTTGTTTTTACTCCTAAAGGGGACGTGTTTGATTTACCAGCTGGAAGTGTACCTATTGATTTTGCCTATCGTGTTCATACGGATATTGGCAATCGATGCATTGGAGCGCGTGTTAATGGGAAAATGGTTCCTCTTGACTATCGATTGCGTACTGGTGATATTGTAGAAATTTTGACCGCTAAAACAGGCTATGGTCCGAGCAGAGACTGGCTAAAAATCGTCAAATCTTCACAGGCGAAAAGTAAAATCCGGCAATGGTTCAAACGTGAGAAACGTGAAGAAAATATTGCTCGCGGGCGTGAAGCGATTGAGCGTGAATTAATTCGTCAGAGATTGGACGTCTCCTTATTAAATGGCTCATATTTAACGGATATCCTGCAAAAATTTTCATTTACTCGTGAGGAAGATCTCTATGCCGCAGTAGGCTATGGCGGACTGAGTGCAGGACATGTAGTTTCTCGCATCCTTGAGAAATTTCGTCGTGAACAACAGAGTAAAGATGTGGATTCTCTCACATTGGAGCGAAAAAATCGTGAACTTGTGAGTGAAATGGGAGTTCGAGTTAAAGGAATTGACAATTTGCTGATTCGCTTTGCAAGATGTTGTCATCCTGTACCGGGCGATGAAATTGTCGGTTTTATCACACGTGGTCGCGGAGTATCGGTACATCGTAAAGATTGTCCTAATGTACAACCGTTAGTTGCAGATGGTAATCGCATGCTCGAAGTCGAATGGGCATCAAGCCGAGATTGGTTTTATCATGTAGAACTTGAAGTCACGGCTATGGACAGGCATGGCTTGATTAATGAAATGATGAATGCTATAGCAGAAACCAAAACGGATATTATGGGCGTGAATGCTCGTGTAGACAAGAAAAAAATTGCTCATGTACATTTGGATTTAAGAATACGCAATCTTGATCATTTGCGTTCTGTTTCGGAACGTTTGAAAAGACTCAAAGATACGCTCTCTGTTGAACGTGTTACTCAGTAGAGAATTCAGGCAGGTGAGGAAAATTCAATGCGCATAGTCGTTCAAAGAAGTCGGGAAGCATGGGTGGATGTAAATAAAAATACAGTGGGGAGAATTCCTTTTGGCTTGGTTTTGTTAGTGGGTATTAAATCTGGAGATAGTGCTAAGGATGCAGGCTATTTAGCTGAAAAAATTGTACATTTGCGCATATTTGAAGATGATGAGGGAAAAATGAATCGCAGTGTTTTAGATGTGGGCGGCGCTATTTTATCTGTATCACAGTTCACACTCTTTGGTGATGTTCGTAAAGGAAGACGCCCGAATTTTATGGCAGCGGCACAGCCGGATGAAGCCCAATCACTCTGGTTTTATTTTAACGAATTGCTGAAAGAATATGGGCTGCTCGTGGAAACGGGGCAATTCGGAGCCATGATGGATGTGCATCTTTGTAATGACGGTCCTGTCACTTTGTTGCTTGATAGTGAAAAATTATTTTAAAGAAGAGGCTAGGCTGTTGGTTTGTTTGAAAGTATCCATGTATCGGGTTGATTTGGGTAAATGATGTCAAACAATTTCCACAACTTCGCCAAGCGTTGACAAGATTCGACTTTGTTCCATATAATAGAGCCATGATAACCTCTACAGTTCAGCAGGGGTAGCTCTAAAATTTGAGCTGCACCTTGTGGGGACTGTAGATTTTATTTTTTTAAGAAGGTATGATGAAGTCACTTTGATTATCATTGTTTTTTTATATTAATGATGGGATGTACCAAGGGTGGATAGGAAGGTTGGCGAAAGATGAATCGTTGCGCCGTATTTATGGATGGTGGCTATATTGACAGTATACATAAGGGACTTGGCAGCCCGCAGATTGATTTTGTGCAACTGATTGAACGGACAACAGAAGATTGTCAATTATTAAGAGTTTACTATTATAACTGTTTACCCTATCAAACTCAAAATCCGAGTCCAGCAGAAAAGAGTCTCGTCTCAAGTAAGCAAAGATTTTTTGCTGCTGTCAGCAAGCTTCCCTATTTCACAGTCCGTGAAGGAAAACTTGCTTATCGTGGGCAAGATAAAGACGGTCATCCCATACTTGAACAGAAGCGTGTGGATGTGATGTTGGCCACTGATTTGGTCATGCATTCAACGAAACATTTAATTACACATGCTATTTTAATCGCTGGTGACAGTGACTTTATACCTGCAGTTGAAATTGCCAAAAACGAAGGTGTGAGTATTCACTTATTTTCTGTTGGTGGTGTAAGCGCTCGCCCCCATGATGAATTGATTATGGCTTGTGATCGCCATACCATCTTGGCAAAGGAAGAGTATCTATCATTTGAGCGTCAGTCAGGTATTAAAAGTTGCTAGCTAGGGAACAGCTTTGCTATTCTTCCAAGCTCTGAGATTTTTCATTTGTATCAGATTGAACGTGTAGTGATGATTCAATTTTCTTATGAATCAGTCGATAACCATAAATACCTATTCCTATCACAATCAGGGCTGGCAATAAATAAATTTTCCAGTGTAACCGAACCAGATTCCACAAGAAATCAATAACACTTCCGGCGGCTAGAAATGTGGTCGTCCAAACAATGGATGTAAGAAGAACCGCTGGAATAAAAACTCGCAGGCGAACTTTTTGAATACCAGCAATATAAGGTATAATATCACGCGCCACAGCAATAAAGCGTGATAGGATCAGAGTTGGCAACGTATAACGGCGAAACAGTGCTTCACTTTGCTCAAATCGTTTGGGGGTGATGAAGACATATTTTCCGTATTTCAAAATGACGGGTCTGCCCAGTATTCTGCCAATAGCGTAGGCAATCATCGATCCGCTGAATGTGCCCATTGTGGCTGCTACAATCATCCAGGGCAACTGTAAATGCAGAGCTCCGCTTTTCCATAAGGCACCGCTTGTAGTTAAAGTGGTCTCACCAGGAATAATCAATACCAAATATTCGAGCAACAACATGACGTAAAGAGCAAAGTAGCCGTTTGTGTGAAGAAGATAAATAATTTCATGCAAAAGAATAAAACCGCCTCTCAGGGTGATTCAAGAGCTTTCTATCTCAGTATAGGATGGTTAAGAGATACTCACAATGCGTAAAATCAACAGTTTATAGACAACACGATAGTTGGACGCTTTCACTCAATATAGTATCATGAGGTAAAGATAATTGTTCGAAAGGAGCTATTTCTTTGCATTCTTATTGGTTCCATATAGGTGCTTTTCCGGTACGCTCTTACAGTACCATTTTTGCTGCAGCATTTTTGCTTGGATTCGGCGTGACATTGTATTTTGTCAAAGCTAAAGGCGAACCGGGTGATGTGGAACATTGGTGGAATCTTGCACCGATTTGTTTGTTGGGCGGAATTATTGGTGCTCGTTTTTGGCAAGTCTTTTTCTTTGATTTCCCGTATTATGCTGCTCATCCTGGACAAATTCCACTTATCTGGCATGGGGGACTGTCGATTCAGGGCGGTATTGTAGGTGCTGTTCTTGCCGCCATGGTTTATCTGAAAAGATATCGATTGAATTTCTGGCGATTTGCCGATCTCGCTGCGCCGGGTATTCTTCTTGGACAGAGCATCGGTCGTGACGCTGATTTTATGAACGGGAGTGCCTATGGGGCACCAACTCACCAAGGATTTGGCATCGTTTTTCCACCTGGAACTTTAGCTCACGATCAGTATGGAGCTCA
This sequence comes from Alicyclobacillus sp. TC, assembly GCF_016804365.1. Lineage (NCBI taxonomy): Bacteria > Bacillati > Bacillota > Bacilli > Caryophanales > Alicyclobacillaceae > Alicyclobacillus > Alicyclobacillus sp. TC. The sequence continues at coordinate 965,082 of NZ_CP044434.1, forward strand.
GCCTCTCTGGCCGGCTGTTATATGGGAAGGACAAGCTGATATTTTCCTTTTTGCCATTTTGTTGATTCTCTGGCAACGTAAAAAAGGGTGGCCACAGGGATTCTCGATTGCTTATTATTTGGTTACCTATAATATTGTACGCTTTTTTATGGAAATGTTGCGTGGTGATTCTCCAAGATATGCTCTTCATTGGGATGCGGCGCAATATACAGCCATACCCATGGTGGCCATTGGGTTAGCCATTTGGATTTACGGATTTATGAAAAATCGCAAGCAGAAACAAAATGTCGAAGTCTAGAGTTGAAGTTTGAGTGTGGAGGAGGGCCTGAATTTTATGGATGCTTCGACCCAGCCAAGTGGAGAACATTTGGATATCGTGAAAGATGAGCGCTATGTGTTCATGCTGTTGGAGGAACTGAAAAATTATGAATGGCTGGAGCGCTGTACACAAGTCGCTCTGGAAAGTAAGAGTATTATCGATATGATGCAACGTATCAAGGACTTGTTTTTTGAAAGATTTGAGTTTGACCGGTTTGGTATATTACTAGGGGCATTTCATCATCGTTATTGCGTCATCCATGAAGTGGTAACAAGAAACGGTTTACAAGCTCTTCCCTCGGGCTCGCTCATGATAGTGAAAAACACAGGATTAGAATGGGTTTATCAACAAAAGAAATTGCATTATAACCCAGATTTAATGGAGAATCAACAATTTATTGAAGATGAAACAATGTACAAATTAGGATTGCGGAGTATGGTCCGTATTCCCCTCATGTTTCAACAAGAAGTTTTTGGTGTCATGACCTTAAAAATTCAGTATCCCAACTTTTACTCACCCACAGAGTTGACATTAATGAACAAAGTAGCCCAACGTTTGAGTGGTATTTTATATTCAGCGCAACTTTATTACCAGATCCGTCGACAAGCTTACACTGATGCACTAACAGGATGTTATAATCGGCATTTTCTTACAGAACTTGAAACCTATACGACTCAACCACTCAATTCAAATGAAATTACTGATTACCTGGAAGAAAAAGTTGGAGTGGTGTTTCCTCCTTCAGAAAAACTGTCGCTTCTATTCATGGATGTCGATAGATTTAAAGATTATAATGACCGATTTGGGCACGCGGCGGGGGATGAATTATTGCGCCATCTTATCAGTGCCGTAAATCATTGGCTTGCCGATCGCGGTTTTACGATTCGTTTTGGTGGAGACGAATTTTTAGTTCTGCTACCTGGTTTAAATTTGGAGGATGTTTTGGATGATATTTCACGTTTACAGGAGAATATTAACAATATAAGATGCATTCCAGATCTTCCCCTGCATGCTCAGCAAACGTCTCTTTCCATTGGCGGTACAGAAGGGGAATGGATGCGTTTAAAAGATTTAGTCAATGAAGCCGATCAACATATGTATGAACAGAAAAAAATCTCTCACAGGAATTTTCGTGATGAAAATATGGACGTTAATTGGGAATCACTATAAAAAATTTTTCAATGTCAAAGTACATGACCTTATAGTGATTCCTCTAATTTATGCTTTGCTTTAAATTGATTAACTGCTCCGCATTCTGGGCATTGTAATTGTACACCTATTGGCAGATAGCCCTGTTCATCCAGATCTCCCGCAACTGTGAGGGTGGCGTGAATATCACGACCATGCCCTACGGTCCACTCACCACACAAATTCCCTACCCAGGCAATTGGATGCCTGCAAACATAGCAGGTGTGAAATGCGTGAATATCTCTCACTGTTTGTGATTCTCCTTCTCCTGATTTAATTTGTATCCTATTGCATCTGAATCCAATAAGGGATGCAATGTATGGACTTCAAGGCAACTTTATAGGCTAATTTGCCCTACTAGGGGCAGAGATTATACCTTTTTTTTAACATGCAGGTATCTTACACTTTGGATTCAATTCGATTTTGCATGGTGCTCACAAATATCACAGGTGAAATTAATGCTGTAATGGCTGCAACAAGCACAATAGAATCAGCCACAGCGTGTGTGAGTTGATGGACAGTCACACCAATTTGTGCTGCTGCTGCAATCAGAGAGAGCCTAGCACAAAGCAGGCTTCCACCAGCTATCATATTGCGCCAGCCATAAGGTTTAACTAACCAAAGAGCAGGAATAATTTTGCTGGAAAATGCTAGAAAAAGAAGTAGGGGCAAGAAAAGTAGTGCTGAAGAAGAATGGAACGTATCGAGATCAAAATCTAAACCTACGGATAAAAAAAATATAGGAATTAAAAAACCGTATCCAATACCGTGACTGTAGTCACGAATTTTGTCTTTATCACGACTTGGAAGAGCAGATACAAGCATCCCTACAAGAAAACTCGCCAATATAGGTTCTGCTCCTGTGGCTGTAGCAATAATACAAAGCAGGGCAAGTATTGCGAGTATTGCGCGTAAGCGATTTTTGGCATCACCAGCATATTTTCGAATATATGGTAGGCGTTGAATAACACGTAGTATTAGATACATCACCAAAGTCATGGGGAGTATAGCAAGCGTCATGAGGGTAGAAAATGCTCCATCTCCGGATAGTCTGCCAAGATATAAGGAAAGAATGACCATGGTCAGAAAGTCGGACAAGAGTGCACTCATGAGAATCGATTGTCCGAAATCTGTGTGAATCAGTTCACTTTCTTCCAAGATGGGCAATATGATACCTAGCGAAGTTGTTGAAAATAATAGGCAGAGAAAGTATGGATTGGCATTCATATGAAACCACTGAACCATACTTAAACACAACAAGTAAGAAAGTAACAAAGTTGAACAATAGATGAGGATTCCTAATAGCATTGGATTGTTTTTTTGATTGTCCACTTTTGAGGGGAATTGCAAAAGACGCATATCCACTTCCATACCAGAGATATACATCAGAAACAATAAACCAAAGTCGGCTAAATGATTGAGCCATTGCACATCATCTTCTGAGAGTGGTATCCATTGCGTTTGTAAAATAATCCCGAATATTAAATAAGATACAGTTACGGGAATGCGTAGTATGGGTAAACGACTGCTCAGCTGACTGAAGAGATAAGCAAAAAGTAAAATAATCAGAAATGAGTATAGTGTATGGTTCATAACTTGCCTCCTCAAGGAACAAGTTGAGAAAATCTATTCTCAATTCGGGTTCCATTATAGAGGTATGACAAGCTTTCTCATTTCATCACGAAGAAAATTTTACAAATGGTATGGGTGGGATGATCAGTTATTTAAAACTCTGTTTTTTATGAGTGAGGATGAGACAAGATACTCCATAGTTGTTGAACAATCATGCTACAAGTCATGAGAATAAATACAGGTCGAATGTATTTTACACCGTAACGGATGGCGATTTGAGAACCTGTCAGAGCACCGGCGATCATGCCTATACCTAATAAAAGCCCCCAACTATAAACAACAGTATGGGCATATGAAAAAAAAGCGAGAGCACCAGCATTGGAAGCAAGGTTAACTGATTTCGCATTTCCGGAGGCAGGCACATATTGAAACCCAAGTAAGACAAAACTAAGGATAAGAAAAGAACCGGTTCCCGGTCCAAAAAAGCCATCATAGGCGCCAATGATTAGAGAAGCGAGACATGCACCAAGAAAAGCGAATTTCTTTCCGTCTATATAGCTGTGAATGGAGCCAGCTTGGGGTTTGAAAAGAGTGTAAAGTGTTACAGCAATTAAAAGGATAATGACAAGTGGTCGTAAAAAATGTGGAGATATTTGATGTATAGCTGCAGCACCAAGCAGTGATCCAACAAATCCAAGAGGCATGAGCCACCGGACAAGTCTGAAATGGATATTACCGGTACGGGCATAATTACTAAAGCTGGTAATTGATGATAAAGTGCCAGCCAATTTATTTGTGCCAAGCGCTAAAGTAGGCGGCAATCCCAACACAATCAATGCAGGTAAGGAAATAAGTCCGCCTCCTCCGACTGAGGAGTCGATGAATGCGGCACAAAAACCGGCAAAGAGTAGTAACAGCGCATGAAAAAGAAAAAGATGCAAGGCCATCCTTCCTTCTTGTCGATTAACTTCAATTTTCTTTTATATCCTCTTTATTCTACTGACCTTGTCAATCTGTTGTGTAAAATAGCGTATGATTAAATTAAACGGAAAGGATTGATGTTGAATGGGAAAAGATTGGTATTCAATGCTTGCGAGTTATTTTCCAGATGAAGAAATGAAGAAGAGAGCTCAATTTGAAGATTTGCTTGCTGAACACGATGCGTATTTTAAAAAGGAAACAGATGAGTACGTAGTTATATACGCTGAATTTAGAGATTTTATCTTTATCGATTATTTACTGGTTAAACCAAATATTCGTAGTAAGGGAGTGGGCAGTAAAGTTTTACAGGCATTTAAAAAGAAGCAGAAAATGATTTTACTTGAAGTGGAGCCTGAGAATGCAGAAGATGCTGACACGCTTAAACGAATACGGTTTTATGAAAAAAATGGTTTTCAAAAAGCAGAAAATATCGAGTATGTAAGAGAAACGGCAGATGGTAAAGCCTTATATATGGATATCTATTATTGGAGTCCAGAATCACTTGACGAAAGAGAAATTCTTAATGCTATGACACGAATTTACAAGGAAATTCATAATTTCAAGTCCCACAAATACCAGCGTCGACCACAATTGGATTCTTCCGATGTATTGATCTGGAAAGAAGAAAATGGTTCGGAAATCCAGAAAAATTAGTTTTCTTAATCTTTTTGCTCTATAATATTTAAGATAGAACAAGGATTTCGTTTGAACGGGGGCGCTGGTTGCTTTGGCGGAATCAGAATTAACCATGCAGGAGACAAACCAAGCAGCTGCTGTTATTGACGCAGTTTGCAAACGAATTATAGGTCAGAAGCAAGTTGTCAAGGAAGCTTTTGCAGCCATTTTGGTCTCAGGTCATATTTTATTCGAAGATATACCTGGTACAGGAAAAACCACTTTAGCTAATACAATTGCCCGCGTTCTTGGTCTTTCTTTTCAGAGAATCCAGGGAACACCTGATTTGCTTCCCAGTGATATTACGGGAACATTGGTACTCAACCCAACCCAAGGTGATTTTAGTTTTCGTAAGGGGCCAATTTTTACACAACTATTGCTGATGGATGAAATTAATCGCGCAACCCCGCGGACGCAATCTGCGTTACTAGAAGCTATGGCAGAAAGACAGGTTTCTGTGGATGGAGTGACCTATACATTAGAGGCTCCTTTTTGCGTAATGGCTACAGCCAATCCGATTGAGTCACAAGGTGTTTTCCCTCTTCCAGAAGCTCAATTAGACAGATTTTTAGTTCAACTCAAACTTGGTTACGTAACTGCGGATGAAGAATTGGAAATGGTATTCCGTCATACTGTCCCACCTGTCATGCCTGAACCCATTCTATCAGCTATGGATTTACTAGAACTGCAAAATAAAGTTCAGAAAGTGAAAATTCACAGTGATGTACTTACTTATTTAGTTCATCTTTGTCGAGCAACACGGGAAGATTCTGAGGTGCTGCTTGGTGCCAGTCCGCGAGCAATTGTAGCGCTTTCGCATTTTGTGCGAGCTATGGCTTGGATAGAGGGCAGGGATTTTGTTACTCCAGATGATGTTCAAACTGCGATTAAGCCTATCCTTCGTCACCGGATTGTGTTTCGAAATTGGTCTTCCACAGATTCCGAAGAGCAATTCCAACAGTTTATCGACCGCATTGTCGACCATGTGCCTGTACCTACAGAATGGGAATATTCGGAGTGAGGTGGAGGGATGGTTTGGTATTGGATTCTTCCCATTCTTTTGCTCATTGCGCCATTGGTATGGCCTGGAATATGGTTTCGCAGGGTGCAATCCTCAATAGAATCCACTGCATCCATTACAAAGCGAGAATGTGCTGTAGGCGATTTTGTCCAGTTAGAAATCTGTATCCAACAACATCGAGGTTTACCGATTCCTTATTTGCACCTTACCTTACATGCACCAGAAGGAACGGCTTTTAATAAAGAAGGGGATTTGCGGTATTTAGAATGGACTTCTTACCTTTTGCCAGGTCAACAGATCTCTTTTGTCTGCCAGCTGTATGCTATGCGACGAGGTCCTAAATCGTTACGAGATATCTGTTCTATAGAAATACATGAAGGTTTTGGACTGCGAAGATTTCGTTTGTCGCCCCATTTCCCGGAACAGCTTGGCGTATATCCTGATGCTGCTTCATCGCAGACGCTTCATTCCATATGGCAGGCGATCACTGGAACTCGTATGACGCAGCGCTGGATACTGCCTGACGAGTCCCTGTTTAAAGATGTTCGTCCCTATGTTGCGGGTGATCCGCCCAAGTACTTTGCTTGGAAAACCATTGCTCGTACTGGAGATTGGTGGGTAAAGCAGTTTGAAACCACAACTTCAGAAGAATGGGTGGTTATCTTAAATGCTCAAATGCAGAATCCATATTGGATGGAGGCAGATACTCCTACCTTTGATAGGCTCTGTGCATTATTGCTTGCAACTGTCTCTCAATGGCAGAGAGGAGAGCGTGGAAATTCTCTATTCTTCGCAAGTAATGCACTTCTGTCAAATTACCCTCAAAAACATTGGTATGGTTCTGTGACATTTGGTCGATTACGCAGTCTGTTAGCTGTTCTTGAATCTTATCCTACCTGTTCCTTGATAGACGTTCTTCAGGAAGCTCGACGATTTTCAACTTCTCCGCGCACGCCTTGGCTGATTGTGGGTGCTTTTTTTTCTGCCGAACAGGAGCAATGGATGGAGGCTGAAAAGCGTCGCGGACGCCCCATCGAAATTATTAAATTACCAAGATGGAAAGAAGAGGTGGAAAGTGATACGCCCATCACTGCGGAAAGATAGAATAGAGCAAAGAGGGAATGATTGTTTGCGAGAATCGAAGCAGGATCGATTGTCACAAGATCCATTTCGTTTTTCATGGTATTGGTGTTTGGTTTCTTTTATATTCCCAGCTATTTTAATTTATGTGATTTCTGAACAGTTTCATCATCAAGATTTGATCTTGTCATCCACTTTGTGGTTGTTTGGATTTTTATTGGTACTCGCTTGGACTAAGTTTTTGGCACCTCGTTCTATGCTGCCGATATTTTTAGTATTTGTTCTCGTTACTTGCTTGATAGCTATTGTCAAAGATGTCTGGCTATCAACTGTATGGAATATTCTCCTGTTCTCTTTAGCTATTTTACGTTATCGCCTTTCCATGACTACACGAGATTTACTTCGTCATAATCTTATACAGTATTGGATAGATGCTGTGGCTAGCTTTTCAGTGCTTATATATGGGTTGTCATTCCTCTCTTCTGTGTGGGCTATTCGCTGGCTGACGGCCATGATTGTTTTTCTTTTGCTGATGCGGTTAGTTCTTTCATGGAAATTGGCAGGGAGTTACTCAGAGAAACGATTTTTCATGTTAAAAACACTACTGCTCCTTGTTGTGGGTTGTGTATTCGTAATGGTTGTATTACCTTTTGCGTTCCTTTTTGTGATTGGCGGTTTGGGAGAAGCGACGCTCTATCTGCTGAGTCCATTATTAGAATCATTATTAGGAAAAATCTTCGAGATTTTTGGATTATTGGATCGTTTGAAAAGACATGCGTCTGTTTCGGAGCAGAACGCTCATCAAGCAAATAGCGTGATACATCCAACAGCTGCTTCTCCGTTATCGGAATGGACAGGAATTCTACTGCTTCTTCTTATTGCTATTTTTGTAATATGGCAGATTCGTAGATTTCTTCGTAAGCGTAAAGTTCCTCGTGAAAAAGTGGTTCCTGGTATGGTAATTACCAGAAGCTTGATTGACAAAGAGCGCCATCCCATGCCACGCTTTCTGTCTACACAAGATAAACTCAGACTAGAACTTCAAAAGGCTATGAAATTGTATTTGCGCAAAAAGAGAAGATTTTCTTATTCTTGGACAGCGGCAAATTGGTATAAGGTACTCGGTGAAAGTGAAGAAAATTTTCAACTGCCCGATTTACAAGCTTACGAAAAACAACGCTATGATACTACTGGCGAGCCTTCCAATGAAAGCAAAAACCGTTTTACTTCCAATCCTCCGCTGTAACCGCCAAGTTTACCTTGAGCAGTGATGACGCGGTGACAGGGAATGAAGATAGGCAATGGATTCGCTCCATTTGCTCTGCCGACTGCTCTATAGGCGCGAGGATGACCAATATTATGGGCAAGTTTTTGATAGGACCAAGTGTGACCATAAGGAATTTTCAGAAGGGTTTGCCATACTGAATTTTGAAAAAGAGTACCGTGCAAATCGTAATCGAGATCGAACACTACTCTTTTTTTATTAAAGTATTCTTTTAATTGTGTTTTGTATTTGTCAATAGGAAGACTATCATGTACCCATTCTGTTTTCCCCCAAATTTTTTCACAATACTCGTGAGCAGTGCTTTCTGTATCGGCTGGCAGGCATACGTAGCATAGTCCCTGTTGGGTAGCGTAGAGACGTATATCTCCTATGGGCGTATCAACGGTATCCCAATATATGGTGGTCTCCTTGGAACTCATGATGTTATTCACCTTTTTTGCTCTCCTTTCTGGGCAATCGATTCAGAAGCCATCAATATCGTTCGATAGACTTTATACCATTGTAAAAATAGAAAAGAAATCAAACTTGTTACGATGAACAAAATAATGGAAAAAAGAATGATTCTCTGAAATTGGCTTCCTGATAGTTGCAATGAGGTAATCAATAAAATATAACGCTCAGCAAACAGTAAAAGGGGAAGAATGGCTGATCCGCTTAGAAAATAAAGCGCCAACTTTCTCTGAACTTGGGGATAAAGGTGACTGAGTCTATCAAGTGCTAAACTGCCACTCACAACTAGCCGTATCCAGTAAGCGAACAATAATAACATGGCTGCCAGTCCAAGATAGAATGGCCATAGTGAAAGGTGGAGTGGTGAACGCTGTGAAAATGTTGAATCGTTCCATTTAGATAAATCGAGCACAAATGTATCTGGATTCGGATTTCCTAAGCCTTGACCAGGTCTCCATCTTGCATCTTTAAAGGCAGTATTTTTTACGGATATAGATGAAAAAGCGTGAGGGTCTTGAAGTGCTAGGTGATAGAGCAACGCATTGGCGTTTTTGGGCAAGTGGCGACCAGTATTTTCAACGTGTGCTGCATCGGCTAAAGCAAAGAGAGCTGCAAAAGTTGGCGTAGCCAACGATGTTCCTTCAACTCCCCCTAAAAAACCCCGTGAATCCGAGAGAATGACACCCGGGTTACCACCGAACCACACAACATCCGGTGTTTGTCGATACAGAAAAGGTTGTTTTGCAGCTTCTCGTTGCAAAGAGGATGCAAATGCAGTCCAAACTGCTGGACCAGCACCCTCCCAAGGTGCTACTTGCCATGTATGGTGTACAAACTGACTAGCGCCGACAATGACCATTTGTGGCGCAAAAACAGTTTCTGAAACATGTCCCGGCTGATCTCCAGAAGCTTGAAAAAACGGATAATGACTAGCGATCCATTGTAATACTTGTCGACTGCCAAATGTCCTTTCTTGAAGCAACGGGTTATGCGTCATCAGAGGCTGTAATCCCTGTTCTATAGATGAACTCACTACAGTCACATGTAACTTTTTAAATAAACTCTGCATAGTTGACAAGGTGAGTGGATGTTGAATGCCGGACTGGTGAATATCTACGATAAGTAATCGAGCTTTGGGGGCTACAACATGAGCCCATTCCGTATCTAAAAGTGTCTCTGCATTTGGGCGGATAATTTGTGATGAACGGTTTAAGTGAAGGAGCTTTCCATCTGTCCAAACATCAATCTGATTAGGGTATAGCAAGGATGGATCGGTAGAAGCAAAACTTTTACAGAAAGAGAGGTAAGAAGGCATGCTGAAATAACCATTGGTTTCAAATAAGGCAATGGTTTCACCTTTTCCAAAGTTACCAAGTTGCTGTGCCTTCTTCAAATGAACCAGTTGTATCCATTCGCTTGGTGTTAGACTGTTTTCATAAAATTGATTATGCTTCGCACCAGCAGCAGTTGGATAAGAAGGTGCTGCACTTACCCCTGTCCCTCCGCCGAAAACGCTTGGATTCCATAAATTGAGTCCATCGCCAAGAGCGCTGAAAATCCCAAAGCAAATCAGTACAACCAGATAAAATACACGCCATCGAGGAAACTTTCTCATTTCCGCCCTCCTGGGTCTGTTTCCTAAACTTTGTCCCAGCTTACTTCTCTATATTATAGCGTATCCAGAAGGTAGCTCAGGTTAGTCCATATTCATGACTTTTTCCATCTTGCAGAAGTGAAAGGATTACTTTTTTGCGGATTAAGGTAGGAAATACGCGTTTTATGTCGAATTAGGCGTGCAGACCAAAAGGTCAGGAAGATATGAAGAGAAGATAGGAGTTGTGGTGTGTTTGCGTCGAGTGTCTCGCATTCTCTGCTCGGCGGTGGCAGTTCTGGCAATGTCCTTTTCAGCGCAAAAAATTGCCCAGGCTTCCTCGTTGACGCAGGAAAAAACGTTGTTGCAGGAGCTTCAGCAGCAATCCAATCAAACCTATCAACAAATTGCAAAGGAGAAAGTGAAAGAAACCGTACTCCAAAATAAACTCAGTGAATACAAAGATTCGTTACAGAATGTCCAGCAGGCTATTCTTCTCAATCAGCAGCAAATGAAAGATTTGCAGACAGAATTAATCAGTTTACAAAAACAAATCCATCAGAATGATATCAAGCTGAATACGTTTAAAAGCGACTTATACGCTAGATTGCGTTTGATGTATGAGAATGGCAACGTTCAGTATTTATCCGTTCTTTTACATGCAACAAGTTTTCAAGATCTGTTAAATCGATTACATGGATTAGAAGTAATTTCTCAAGAAAACCATGTGCTTTTGCAAGAAGTACAGACGATTGAAGCACGCTTGGCTGCCCAAAACGTTCAAAAATCTGAGAAACTCCACCAGTTAGTTCACAAACATGATGAATTGCTGACTCTGCAGCATACAGACGCGGTTCTTGCAGCAGATGAATCCACACTGTTGCATCAGACACAGAACCAAGTTCAGCAAGAAGAACAACAGCGAGGCTTGCTGGAGAGCCAGATTCATCTTACCCAGTCGCAAATTCAGCAGATTGAATTGCAAACAGAGGAAGCCAATCTGCTCATGCAAAATAAAAGTTATATTAATACAACCATTTCTAATATGCCTACGGGCAATGCAAGTGCGATTATTTCTTTTGCTGAACAGTTTTTAGGTGTCCCCTATGTATGGGGAGGCACTTCGCCAAGTGGCTTTGATTGTTCTGGATTTACTCAATATGTGTTGGCTCATTTTGGCATTCAAATAGAGCGCACTTCTGAAGAACAGTTTGCTGAAGGTATTCCGGTTTCTGAAAATAATTTGCAACCTGGAGACTTGGTGTTTTTTAGCACATATGCCCCTGGTGCCTCGCATGTAGGCATTTATATCGGCAACGGGTTGATGATTGATGCTCAAGATATGGGTGTTAGTATTGATAGTGTATTTAATTCCTATTGGGGACCCAAGTATCTTGGTGCCCGACAAATGTTTAAGTCATAGATTCAACCTTCAAAATAAGTATCAGCAACTTGTGTCCTCTATAATGATTAGACGAAGCAGCGGGAGAAAATGTTACATTCTCCCGCTTGCTTTTGTGCGCCCGGCATGGGCGTTGTCTCTACGGTGAGAGTCCGGAATGGTGAAGGTAGCAGTAGCCATTAGCTTAAGCCAAGGGTGTCCACCGTGAGGTGGAATCTGAAGGAAGGCGGCGGCAAACCTCCGACCCGAGGTTCACGAACTCCAATCGAGGCTAGCGACAGTTGGGTGAGTCTGCAAAACAAGACAAAGCCCTTGCTACCGAAGGCTGTCGAGAGTAAATGGAGCGGGTAGATGGAGGGAAAGACAACGTTCTTACCCGGGGAGGTCTGTCCGGCACGCCAGCGATGCTGGTAAGCGTTTCTGAAAGGAAACGTTGAACGGACAGAAGTCAGCAGAGGTCATACTACCTGCAAGGGGACGCCCAAGCAGGGAAGGACTGAACATGATTGTGAGGGTTGTTCATGGCAAGTTCGAGAGAGAAGCAAAGACAGCCGAATATCCCACGAGGGAGCTATCCTCAGGAGGAAGTGGTGAATCCACGGGGGACTGAGGAAGCGCCGAGTTTCTCTCCGGCACGACCCAATGAACCAGCCCGCGAGGAAAGTTGTATTGACCTGATGGAACAGGTAGTAGAGCGGGAAAACCTACTCTCAGCGCTACGCCGTGTGGAGAAGAATAAGGGAGCTGCCGGTGTCGATGGAATGGAGATAAAATCCCTTCGTCCATTCCTGATGGAAAACTGGGGGCGTATCCGAAGCGAACTCCTTCATGGAACCTACCAACCATTGCCCGTACGTCGAGTCGAAATCCCGAAGCCAGACGGTGGCGGCAAAAGGATGTTGGGAATACCAGCGGTGCTAGATCGCCTGATCCAACAGGCACTTCTGCAAGTATTGACGCCCATCTTTGACCCAGAATTCTCATGGTACAGTTATGGTTTCCGCCAGGGGCGCAATGCCCACCAAGCGGTCAATCAGGCACAGATGTACATTGCCCAAGGCTACCGCTTTGTTGTGGACATGGACTTAGCTCAGTTCTTTGACCGGGTGAACCACGACATGCTTATGGCACGAGTGGCTCGCAAGGCAAGAGACAAGCGAGTTCTGAAACTGATTCGTGGATACCTAAACGCAGGTGTCATGGAACACGGCGTATGTGTCACTACCGAAGAGGGCGTTCCACAAGGCGGTCCACTCAGTCCATTACTCGCCAACATTATGTTGGATGACGTGGACAAAGAACTGACGCGACGCGGACACCGCTTCGTCAGATATGCCGATGACTGCAACGTGTACGTGAAGAGTCGCCATGCAGGAGAAAGGGTCATGGAAAGTGTGCGCAGATTTGTGGAAGAGCGACTCAAGCTTAAAGTCAATGTGGATAAGAGTGCAGTAGACCGACCGTGGAAACGCAAGTTTCTTGGGTTCTCATTCACACCTAACAAAGTGCCGCGAATTCGAATAGCACCAAAGTCACTGAAGCGATTCAAGGACAAGGTCAGACAACTTACCTCGCGAAGTCGGGGACAGTGCATGGAACAAAGACTCGATTGGCTCAACGCATATCTAAGAGGGTGGGCAGGCTACTACCGCCACGCTCAGACCCGTAGTGTGTTCGAGGACTTAGACAAGTGGATACGTCACCGATTGAGAATGTGCTTCCTTAAGCAATGGAAGAAACCTAAGACAAAGCGACGAAACCTCGTCGTCCTTGGGATTCCCGAGGAATGGGCAGTCCTGATAAGCGGTTCACGCAAGGGCTACTGGAGACTCTCAAATACCCCACAAATGAATAAAGCCCTCGGTCTTGCCTATTGGCGTGACCGAGGACTGGTTAGCTTAGTTGAGCGATACGATGTGATTCGTTCCACAACATGAACCGCCGTATACCGAACGGTACGTACGGTGGTGTGAGAGGACGGGGGTTAGTCACCCCCTCCTACTCGATTGGATGAAAATGCCAGTTTTTTAAAACAGAAAGGAGCAAGGTGAGTTTATCGAAAGATTTCAGTATGCATGTACATCCAAGCATCAGTTGCGGTTTTTTGTCCTTGTAAAACACAATCTGGAATACCTACACCGCCATCGTAAGAAGCACCAGCTACCAGAAATCCTGGTGTATGAGTTGCTATGTGTTGCTTAAATGTGCGAATTCTCTCGCGATGCCCGACCAGATATTGTGGCATCGCTTCTTGCCAACGAGTTATATGTGTAAAGTATGGTGACGCCTGAATCCCCATTAAATCCTCTAAATCTCTGCGCACTTTTTGTAAGATTTGTTTGTCATCTAGTTTTAGAATTTCCTGTTGACCGCTTCTTCCCACATAACAGCGAATCAATGAAAAACGTCCTTGAGTAGTATGAGGCCATTTGCTAGATGTCCAAGTGGCAGCCGTAATCGCTCTATTTTCTAGACGTGGAACAACAAAACCAGAACCATCTAAAGAATGATTAAGTTGATCGGGTGTGTAGCCAAGTAAGATGGTAGCTGTGGAAACAGCAGGGACATTTAGCCATTGGTTGCTGCCGACTGGAAGTAGTTTGTTTGCCGCTTTGAGAAGATTTTGAGTATCCGTTGTCCATAAAACGCAATCAAATGAAAAATGTTCATAAGCAGTGGACAGTTCATAGCCACCTGTTTCTAGACGCTGAATTTCAAGAATCGGAGTACGGAGATGAAATTGAGCGCTGTCGGAAAGTACCTCGGAGAGCCTGTCAATTAAGGATTGCAAGCCGCCGCGTAACGTGATAAAGGCACTTCTTCCACTTGTCGAAGCAGTGGTAGGGTGAGCAGTTTTACGTAATCCTAAAATAACACTTCGATATTTTTTTTCTAGATCTGCAAACTGGGGAAAAGTAGCTTGTAAACTCAAATCGTCAACTCTTCCTGCATAAATACCTGCTAAAAGAGGCTCGCAAAGCGAGTCTGTCAATTCATCGCCAAACCTGCGTCGAAGAAAGTGACCTAGTGATTCGTCTGATGGGTCCTCGCGTTTAGGTAAAACGAGATCGGAAAAAACACGTGTTTTCCCGGCGGCAGACAGCAGAGGGGTTTCAAGGAAAGGTGTGAAATGAATAGGTATGCCCATTTGTGTGCCGCCTGGCATATGTACCAATTGTCCGTTTTTGACAATATAGGTTTGGCGAGCGTTTGGATTTTGTTCAATAATCTCGGATTCTAGCCCTAAGTCACGAATGAGCTGAACACCCGCTGGTTTCCGGGCCAACATGGAATCAGGACCGGCTTCGAGAACAAGATTTTGTTCACGATAGGTGAGAATTTTGCCTCCTAGTCGTGAAGAAGCCTCAAAAATATGACAATCTATTTCCTCTTTCGCCGCGTCCGCCAGCTTGAGCAGTTGGTAAGCGGCCGTCAGGCCGGTGATTCCACCGCCAACAATTGCAATTTTGCGGCGCATCAGGCTGTTTCATCTCCTTTATTTTCGCGTTCGCGCACGACTGCTGCCAGAGCTTTTAAAAATTCTCTATCATCGTTCATTTGATGAGTGCGTTCCAGTCGAATACCGAGTTGCGCAGCGAGTTGTTTGGCTTCAATGTCAATGTCGTAAAGTACTTCTAAATGATCGGCGACAAAACCTTGTGAGCAGGAGAGAACATTACGACAACCTGCTTTGGCAAGTTCGCGCAACTTGTCCAGAATATCCGGTCCAAGCCATGGTTCGCCAGTTTGACCGGCACTTTGCCAGGCAAACGTATAATGTTTGAGTTGTAACATACGTGCTACTGCTTCACCTGATTCTTTCAGTTGATCTGGATATGGGTCTCCGATTTGAAGGATTTTTTCAGGTAACGAATGAGCGGAAAAAATAGTGGTTACTTCTGCGTTGGAAGAAAATTTTTGCAACCCTTCGGCAACCCGGTTGGCTAAAACTTGCAAAAAAAGTGGGTGCATATGCCATGAATCAATAAGCCATAATTTTGGGCCACCGAGCGACGCGGAGGCTGTCAGGGCTGTTTTTTGGTATGAGCCGATGCTCATTGTTGAATAGTGAGGAGCTAGGACTATTCCCACGGCTTCTTCAATACCATCATGGTTCATAGCTTTCACGGCATCTTCAATAAAGGGAGACGTGTGTTTCAGGCCAATATAAGGTCGGACCTTTCGCCCACCATCAGCATTGAGTATCTCCGCTAAGCCATACGCTTGGCGTTCTGTTATGGCTGCTAACGGTGAAACGCCGCCTATGGCTTGGTAACGTCTTGTCAAATCATCTAACTGTTCTTGACTGGGTGGTCGACCGCGGCGAATGTGCGTATAATAGGGTAAAATCTCTTCTGCCGATCGCGGTGTTCCATAGGCCATTACCAACAAGCCTAACGCTTCATTTTTAGCCATTCGTGCCAACTCCTCTACTATTTTTTCTATTGAGCAGAAGATGTCAATTGTTGAGCAAGCCATTCCTCACTATAAGTGTGAACAAATTCTGTGAGTCTTTTTAAAATTTGTATGTCTACTGAAGGTCGCACACCATGTCCTAAGTTGAAAATATAGCCGGGGTGTCGTAAGCCTTCTTCCAGAAGTTTACGAGTTTCTGCTTCGAGTACGTTCCATGGCGCCTGCAATAGAGCAGGATCGAGATTTCCCTGCAGAGCAATTTTCGTTCCGAGTCTCTCACGAGCTCTACGAATAGGAACTCTCCAGTCTACACCAATGACAGACGCACCCGCACGTTGAAACTGAGTCAGCAATTCACCTGTTGTGACACCAAATAGAATTAACGGTACACCAAGCGGACGTAATTCATCAAAAATGTGTTTCATGGTTGGGTATACATAAGTTTCATAAGCATCGGGAGACAGTGAACCGACCCAGGAATCAAATAACTGAAGAGCCTGCGCTCCTGCTTTGACTTGCGCCTTACCATAAAGGATGATCATCTCGCCAAGCTTGTCCATCAGCATTTTCCAAACATCCGGTTGGCTATACATGAGCCGCTTTGTTTCAATGTATTCACGCGATGGACCGCCTTCTATCATATAACTTGCCAATGTAAAAGGGGCACCTGTAAATCCAATCAGAGGAACATGTAATTGATGACGAAGTCGTTCAATGGTTTCCAATACATACCAAAGATCTTGGCCGGGTTCAAACAGACGTAAACGATTGACATCTTCCTTACTGCGAATCGGGGTTTCAATGACAGGACCAATATTTTCTTTGATTTCAAAATCTAATCCCATGGCACCAATCGGGATCATGATATCAGAAAACAAAATGGCAGCATCAACGCCCAATTTTTCAACAGGCATCCGTGTAACATCAGCACAAATTTGCGGACGTTGACAAATTTCTACTAGTGAGTATTGTTTGCGAATTTCTCGATAGTCGGCATCATAACGGCCAGCTTGGCGCATATACCAAACGGGTGCGCGTGAAACTGGTTCACGTACGCAGGCTTTGAGAAAAATAGAATTTGAGATAGACATCGAATTTTAGCTCCTCTAAAGAATTCCTCTTTTCGTTATACCGTTTGTAAGCAATGCTCCGCAACTTAAGGTATCTGACTTTATTCGTTTCCTCATCTGGTTTCGTCAAACTGTCATCTTTGTCTGGAGTGAATCCATCCAATCTTTTTACTTGCAGTTCTTTAGGAGATAAAAAAACATTTGCAGTCTGCAGCGGGCATTCTATAATAAGGGAAGAGGTTATCAGGCAAATTGTCTGAAGCATTCTGGTCATGATCCGGTGTGCCTACTTGAGGGCCCGCAAAGCGAGGAGGATTCCTATGAGTTTGGAATTGGATTTTTATGCAATGATGGTGCAGCCGATGCGGGATGAATTGACGCAGCTTGGCTTTCAAGAGCTTCGCAATGCACAAGAAGTGGACGAAGCTATGAAGGATAAACAGGGTACCATGTTGGTGGTGGTCAATTCTATTTGCGGATGTGCGGGTGGAATTGCTCGTCCAGCCGTTGCCCTAGCTTTGCATAATGATAAAAAACCTGATCGTCTGGTGACGGTATTTGCTGGACAAGACAAAGACGCAACAGCACGTGCCCGTGAATATTTTGAAGGAATGCCACCATCATCACCGTCTATGTTTCTCTTCAAGGACGGAAAGTTAGTAGGAGTTTTACACCGCAGTAATATTGAAGGCAGCGATGCACATCATGTTGCAGCTCACTTAGTGGCTTTGTTTGACGAATATTGTGCCTGACACAACTTGAGCTTTCTCCATACCCATTGATATCCGATAGGGCGGCAGTTATGCCGCCTTTTTCTGTTGAGTGGTTTGGATAATGATTGGACAATTCCCTTCTATTGAACGTAAACTATAGGAAAAACAATGAGGTGACTATCAGTCTATGCGCGTTCTGGTCGCACCAGACTCTTATAAAGGTACTTTATCAGCCGTCACTGCAGCTGAATTAATGGCAAAAGCGCTGAAACGTGTGCAAAAAACAATGGAAGTTGATCTTGCACCCATGGCTGATGGCGGTGAAGGAACGCTGGAAGTTTTACAAAAAAAACTTCATGCTCAAGTCATTCGAATTCATGCAATGGATGCATTTGGAGAACCACACAGCTCGTATTATCTGATACAGGACCACACGGCCTACATTGAACTTGCCAATATCTGTGGTTATGTTCCTCTGAAGGGAAGTGAAAAAAGCAAATTAGAACGTGCCCTGCAGGCCAATACTTATGGGTTGGGCCAGGTCATTCTTGATGCCTTGATGCGTGGAATCACAGAGATTGTGCTCGCGCTTGGAGGAAGTGCATCGACGGATGGAGGTTATGGGTTGCTTGCAGCGCTCGGGGCGCAGTATCTAGATGATACTGATGATCGGCTTTCTGGTAAAGACGCACGAGAGCTTGAACGAGTACGAACCATTTCGCTCCAGGGAGTTCATCCGGCTGTCTACCATGTGAATTTCACAGTATTGGCCGATGTGCAAAATCCGTTGACAGGTATCAACGGTTCAGCTACTGTCTATGGCCCACAAAAAGGTCTTACTTCGCCTGAAGCGATTCAAAAAAGAGATATGGAATTGTCACGTTTTGCTAGTTTGTTGGAAAATAGTCTACATATCTCGCCGTTAGCGCAAGAACCTGGCATGGGTGCTGCTGGTGGAGCAGCTTTACCGTTATTTGCCTTCGGCAAGGCTACTCGTGTTGCAGGAGCGAATTATGTGGCAGAAAAACTGGAGATTCCTGATAGAATAATGAATGCGGATTTTGTGATTACAGGAGAAGGACAAGTAGATGCCTCTACCAGAGAAGGCAAAGTGCCTGCCTATATGGGACAGCTAGCCAGCCAAATGAATAAAAGTTGTGCTGTGGTTGCAGGACGTTTTGGAGAGGGGCATGAACGCCTTTTTGAATGCGGCGTCAGTTATATGGTAGAAGCTGCACCCACTCATAGTGAAGATGATTCCCCGGCGCTTCGCCTGCAACAAGCAGTCATTCAGGTAGCTCAAGAAATGATACGTGAGCTGGAACATAGTCAGCGCACTAAGAAAGGAGACCTCACACATGAGTAATGCACCGGTTACCTTGGATGGTTGGTATGTATTGCATGATTTTCGGAGTATTGACATTGCAAGATGGCAAGCGGCTTCTGCTGCTGAGAGAGTCAACGCATTAACTGGGTTTCATTCACTTATCCAGGAGTATGAGCGTGTCAATGAATCACAGACTGGAAGTTTTGGCATGTTTCGTGTTGCTGGGCATAAGGCAGATATACTACTATTGCATTTTCGCCCAACCATTGAAGAAATGATAGAAACAAAGGAACATTTGCAGCAAACCGCCATTGCCTCCTATCTTGAACCTGTTCATTCCTACTTATCAGTGGTTGAGCTAGGAGGGTATCTGGCCAAACCTGGGGTTGATGTAGAGACAGATCCCTATCTGCAGAGCAGGCTGAAACCAGCCATGCCAGACATGCCCTACCTTTGCTTCTATCCTATGTCGAAAAAACGTGAAGGACAAGATAATTGGTATACTCTTGACAATGAGGAACGTGTCCGCTTGATGCGAAGCCATGGCCAAATTGGCCGCGAATACGCAAATAAAATTAAGCAAATCATCAGTGGTTCTATGGGTTTCGACGATTGGGAGTGGGGTGTAACTTTATTTGCCCATGATCCGCTTGAGTTTAAGAAGATTGTTCAAGAGATGCGTTTTGATGAAGTCAGTGCAAAATACGCAGAGTTTGGACCCTTTTGGGTGGGGAAACGTACCGATGCTCCGACCATGGTCCAGGTATGGAGAAATATGCCGCAACGCATGATGGGTCGAAAAAATTTTGAATAAGGTAGATGATTTGCGTGAACCGTGTCATCCATTGGAAACAACCTTGGTTAAAAGTTGAGGATGCTCTGGGGCAGATTAAAAATATCTTCTGTGTAGGCAGAAATTATGTCGATCACGCAAAAGAACTCGGCAATGACGTGCCTGAACAACCCATGATTTTCGCCAAATCGACACATGCTCTGCATAGTGCCCACGAGCTTTTGCAGTTGCCTACAGATATGGGAAGTGTTCATCATGAACTGGAGTGGGTGTTGTGGATTGATTCAGATATTCACTCGGCTGCAGATTTTCCTTCCGCTATTGGTGGTGTTGCACTTGGACTTGATTTAACTTTGCGCGATGTTCAGAGTCGCTTGAAAGCGGCAGGACATCCTTGGGAGTTAGCTAAAAGTTTCCCACAATCAGCTGTGCTGACAGATTTTTATCAAGTGGAAGATTGGCAGGAATTGTTGCATACCTCTTTTTCATTAGTGCGTCAGGGTCAAATTCTGCAGCAAGGAAAAGCTGAGGATATGATCTTTGATTTTCCGACTCTGCTTGAGTACGTGGCCAGGTATTTTGGGCTGGCAAAGGGAGATATTCTGTTTACAGGTACACCAGCAGGCGTGGGGCCAGTGCAGCCTGGTGACGAATTGGAATGGCGTATCGCAGAGAAAACGATTGCCAAGACGAAGGTGCAAGAGAGGTAGTTCATGAGCAGAACACGGGGAATAGAATCGTATTTAGAGGCTGTATATATTTTGGAGAGCGAAGGAGAGGAACCTTTACCGTCCAAAGTAGCTGACTATTTGTCTGTAGCCAGGCCAACTGTCACGCAGACCATGCAACGGTTGACCGCTCTTGGATTGGTAGAAGCGGGGGACGGTAAGCCAATTTCTCTCACGGAAGAAGGTCGTCGACGGGCAGAGGCGATGGTTCGCCGTCATCGCCTTTTAGAACGTTGGTTAACCGATCATTTAGGTCTCGATTGGGCTGATGCTCATGTAGAAGCAGAGCGCTTGGAACATTCTATCTCTCCAATGGTGGAAACACGTCTTTTTGAATTACTTGGACGTCCGACTACTTGTCCACATGGAAATTTGATTCCAGGTACGGGTGCATCTAAAGTAGCAGGGATCCCCATTACAGATTTGGAGCCTGGAGAAGAGGCTGTTGTTGTAAGAATCATGGAACTTGCTGAAGAAGATCTTAATTTGCTGCGATATTTTCATCAGTCAGGCGTTGTTCCTGGCGCGTTGGTGACTATGGAGCAGCCAGCCAGTCCTTATGACGTGGGAATTACTTTGGTCACTCGTCAACATCCAGGTGCCACTCCACAATACGCTTCTTTAAATCCGCAGGTTGCAAGACGAGTCATGGTGAAAAAGCAAACAGCCGAATAAGTTTTATGTTTTTCGCAAATGCTCCTCTCGTCTACAGTTGCGAGGGAGTGTCGGTATGAGAATTTATAAAGATCATCGCAAAATTGGTTGGCTAAGGCGGTTTGTTGCCGCCTTTAGCCTCATGATTTTTGCTCTCTTTTCATCAGGTTTTTTATCTTCTTCTCAATACGCTGTTCATTCATCGTTGGTTCAAGCTGCCTCGCGTCAAGCGCGTGCAGAACGATTGCACCCCCCCATGTGAATGCGCGTGCAGCAATTGTTTACGATGCAACAGACGGACAAATTCTGTATGCTAAATCGGCTGACCATCCTTACTATCCGGCAAGTACAACCAAGTTGATGACGGCCATTCTCTTGGTCACGCATACACAGCCGGACGATCCGATTTATCTTGGTCCTAAAGCGGCTCGACAAGCCAAAGTGCGGCTTGGTGTCAAACCAGGCACCACCATGACATCTGATGAAGCGTTGCGAGCTATTTTGATGAAAAGCGCGAATGATGTGGCCTATGCTATTGCTGAGACAGTTGGTGGTTCTCAGGAAGGTTTTGCTCGCATGATGAATCTCAAGGCGCGCTTGATTGGCTGCCGTAACACCTCTTTTGTAACTCCAAACGGATTGCATGATGATGATCATCGTTCTTCAGCGCATGATATCGCTCTGATTTTAGCGGAAGCTATCCGTTATCCAAGAATTATCAATGCTATGCAAACCACGCATTGCACAGTAGCAGGGAAATTGGTGCAAAATGGAAATCGTCTAATATATGTAAAACAAGCTCCCTTTGGTGAAATCATTGGTGGTAAAACGGGATTTACTTCAAAAGCGATGTACTGCCTTGCTTTTGCAGTTCGCCAGCACGGCCATGTGCGAATTTCTGTGGTTCTTGGCGCTCCCCGTAAGAGCCTTATGTATTCGGAAACTCGACGTCTTTTGACTTGGTCTAATAAAATATTGCCATCTCCCAGTCGTTCATAGGGAATCGAGACAGGCTAAGAACACATACGCTTTGCTAAAGGCGCACTTGAACATTCGGGAATGGAGGTTCAGCATGTGCAGCGTTCAGTGGCAATTGCGTACGTGTTGTGGTTTTTTCTTGGATATTTAGGAATTCATCGGATTTATTGTGGAAGAGTTGGCAGCGGAGTCACGATGTTGATACTCTCAGTTTTGGGTACACTTACGGTAGGAGTTGGTATAGGTAGATTTTTACTTTTTATCGTAGGTGTGTGGTGGCTCATTGATTTATTTCTTACAGCGGGAATGGCTATGTCCTACCGAAAATAGAAATGGAGAGGTTGATGGCCGAGGGCAAGCTTTGACATACTGGCAACATAAGCTTGCCCTTCAAACATGAATTTGCTAATCTACAACACGGTAGTCTTCGTTGGAAAGGAGGCGTTACCGTGCTGAAAATTAGAGATGTTCAACTGGACAATCCTGTTATTCTTGCCCCTATGGCTGGTGTGTGCAATCCGGCTTTTCGCATATTGGCCAAGGAACTAGGAGCAGGGATGGTTTGTGCGGAGATGGTCAGTGATAAAGCGTTAGTTCATGGAAATCAAAAAAGCCAAAAAATGTTGACCATATTGCCAGATGAGCATCCTGTCTCTCTACAACTGGTGGGTTATGACAAGGAGTCAATGGTAAAGGCGGCTGAAATGGTTGGCGAAACGAATGCAGATATCATTGATATCAATATGGGTTGCCCAGTTTTGAAAATTTATAAAAACGGATCGGGCGCAGCATTAGCGCGTAATCCTGAATATGCCGCATCCATTGTCAAGGAAGTTGTGGAGCGGGTAAACAAGCCTGTAACAGTAAAGTTTCGCAAAGGTTGGGATGATGACCACGTCAATGCTGTGGAAGTTGCACTGGCTGTAGTTGAGGCTGGGGCGTGTGCGGTTACTTTGCATGGTCGCACTGCTAAACAGATGTATACAGGTTATGCAGATTGGTCTATTATTGCCAGTGTCAAACAGGCTGTCAATGTACCGGTTATTGGTAACGGAGATATTGCTTCGCCAGAAGACGCCTATCGTATGATGATGGAAACTGGATGCGATGGAGTCATGGTCGGTCGAGCTGCGCTTGGTAATCCGTGGATATTTAGAGAAATTGCACATTTTTTAGAAACTGGTCAAAAAATTGAAAAACCTGGGGTGGATGAACGCATAACAGTTGCCTTGCGCCATTTAGAATTGCTAGTGGCTGAAAAAGGTGAAGTTGTGGGTGTCAAAGAGATGCGTAAGCATGCTGCTTGGTATATCAAAGGTCTGCCCGGCTGTGCAGAAATGCGTAATTTTATTAATGAACAGACAACTTTAGCAGGCATGCGCAATACCTTATTGTCCTATCGACAGGAAATTCTGGCGGTAAGTTGAGTTGCTGATTTGCACATAAGGAAACCGCGACTCTTAAGAACTGCGGTTTTTTGTCAGTACCCCCTGCATTGGCGGGAATCTAGTGGTGTGAGAGGTTGGGGGGCTATGCGCCCCTCCTACTCGATAGTCTTAATATACAACGCCAGGCGCAGTGGTTGCTGCAGCTGCAGCTGTGTAACCAGGAACCAAAAGGAAGAAGAGGACAAAGATAATCAAAAATACGACTGCCCATTGTGTATAACCACCAAATGCTCCATACATACTGATATCATCCTTTCTAAGTTTAGGTTTGAGGGTGAACAGCGACTCTGTGAAGAACTTTGGCGTTTACAAAGTATTCTTCGTTGTCGCAGAGTCTGGTATATAGTATGGAGAAGGTGTAGAGTTGGAGTGGGCGACGGCCTGCATCAGTTTGATTTCTACTCGTCGAGAGCTTTTCCCCTTGTTTCCCGGCCAAAGAACAGTACAATCAAAAAACCAAACAACGTCACTAAGAAGAACAACCCAAAGATATTCTCAAACGTAACGTGGGTGGCGAGCAGATAACCTGTCAAGAAGGGAGCCACTACCCCACCCAGTCGTCCGAAACCAGCTGCCCAACCCATTCCGGAAGCACGGGCGCGAACAGGAAACTGTTCAACAGTAAACACATAGGTACCGGCGAAGGCGGCCAGCATAAAAAAGGATAACAGTAATCCAAACAGAATTAACATGGCCGTTGATTGAGCAAAACCAAAACCGAGCGCAGATAGAGCAGCGAGCAACATAGCAGGCAATAATGTCCATTTTCTCCCGATTTTTTCGACAAGCCAAGCAGCGGTAAGATAGCCGGGAACTTGAGCAAGTGTCATAATAAGTACATATCCAATCGAGTGGACTAGCGAATAACCATGTAAGGCCATGACGGATGGCAGCCAAAGAAACATACCATAATAGGCAAAGTTCATGACAGCCCAGAGGATCCATGTGACCATGGACTGTTTGGCTAGATGTCCGCTCCAAATAAGACGAAATGTTTGTCTAATGTTTAGACGTTTTTCTAATTTTTGATATTTCGAGGTTTCTGGAAGTGCTCGGCGTAAAACAAGTGTGTAAAGTGCGGGAAGTGCTCCAAGTGCAAATACAATGCGCCATCCGAGTGTGGGTAAGACAAAAAAAGACAAGAGTGCAGCTACCAATGAGCCTACAGCCCAAAATGTTTCCAAATAAACCGCTCGACGAGCGCGTACTGATTCAGGAGACATTTCTACGACATACGTCGTCGCCACTGGTAATTCGCCACCGAGGCCAAGGCCAACAAAAAAGCGTAGTACAAGAAAGATGCCAACTCCCATAGCCAAGGCAGAAAGTCCTGTAGCAAGACTGTAGATCAGCAAAGTAATCATAAAAAGCGATTTTCTTCCAAATCGATCAGCCATTGCTCCAGCCAATGCAGAACCTATTGCCATACCAATTAAGGACATACTGCCGAGTAATCCGGACATCGTTGGGGCCAAGTGCCAATTTTTCTCCAATGAGAGTAGAACATAGGAGAGCAGGCCAACGTCCATGGCGTCAAACAGCATACCAAGTCCAGAGACAGTAATCATTTTTCGAGCCGAAATGTTTGGAACGGCCAATCTTTCTGCCATATCCAGCATCTCCTTTCTGTAGTTTTCCGTCCCAACCGTTGGTCTATTACAGCGCATTTTGGCAAACGCATTGGGGGATATACCGTCATATGAATATTGGCTGAGAAACGTGATTTCTGCCTAAAGATAAAAATGCTGCACATGGTTTATAAGTAAGACGAAAAATGGTCGGAGATAAAGGAATGGATTCTTATGACTACAATTGAGTTGTGGATTGGCCCGGCCGGATCGGGAAAAACAGAAGAACTTGCCAGAGTTGCGGCTGAACAGCAGAACCAATTTCCGTTCGGTCCGCCTGTATACTGGATTACACCAACAGCAGTGGCCTTTGTGGCGGAGCAGCAGTTATTGTCCACAGTCAAAGCTGCAACGCGTGTCCAGGTATTGCCATGGGAGCGTTTTGTGGAGACATTATTTTTGCGATCCGGCAAAAAACCACCACGTTTCAATCAAACTGGACGACGGCTATTGCTGAGGCAGGTTTATGAGCAGGTAGCAC
This sequence comes from Alicyclobacillus sp. TC, assembly GCF_016804365.1. Lineage (NCBI taxonomy): Bacteria > Bacillati > Bacillota > Bacilli > Caryophanales > Alicyclobacillaceae > Alicyclobacillus > Alicyclobacillus sp. TC. The sequence continues at coordinate 990,882 of NZ_CP044434.1, forward strand.
CTTCGCTTCATCTGCTCCGTCGTGTGCAACCTTCTATTTCCTATCTTGATGCCATACTTGCAGTTTTTGAAGAGTTGACAGCATACGGCGCTCCATTGCATCGAATGGATGGCTGGTTAGAGTCGGCAGCGACTGAACTGGCATCTGTAAGTCATAGAGGTATGCGTCAACGAGGTCAATTGTTGCTTGATAAATTGCGTGAATTGACGATTCTCTATCGTGGATATCAGTCGGCTCTAAATCATTTGGGAGAAACTCAATTTTCAGAAGTGATTCCCTTAATAAAGGAAGCATCGTGGATACAAGGAGGAAAATTTTATTTTGACGGGTTTCTGGAATGGACACCAGCCATGCTGGCAGTGCTTCAGGAATTAGCGGAAAAAGCGGATGATATAGTCATCACCTTGCAAGGAGATGAACGTTTTTTCCAATCCAAAGAGGTACAAGCAGAGCTTGACAAAGTACGCAAAGGAGAAATTCCGCTGCACTCTCTGATGGATACCTTGCTTTCTATGCCAGAAGAAACAGCATGGCAATGGTTAAATCTACGTTCTTTGCTTTTAATGGAGGATGCCTTTACGGCAGAACGGGTGCGTTTTCGGTTTTTTTCTGATAAAGCTGAAAATCGTTTGGGTGAAGTGATGAGTTATAACAGTGTCGCAGAGGAATTGTACGCTGTAGCAGGTCGAATTTTACAACTTGCGGTGGAGAAGGACGCAAATTTTTCTGACATTGCCGTAGTTTTACCAAGAATGGATGAATATCAAGCGCAACTTGAAAGAATTTTTTCTTTGTTCCAGATCCCATACAACTTAGATGTTTTTTCTAAACTTTCTTCCCATCCTCTCGTACGCTATCTCATTTCATCTTTGCAATGCTTTCAATACGATTTCTCTTATGAATCTATGTTGAATTGGGGACCTGCTGAATTTTCCGGGATGAGTGACGAGATGCTGGATAGGCTCAAGAGTTACATCGAAACTTATCGTGTTTCTGGACAGGACATTTGGTTTTGTTCAGAACCTTGGCGGTTTGCATCCTTTCGAGAAAGTGTGAATAGAGAAGATTTTGCGGCTCAAGAAGATGCAAGAATGGACGAGTTGCGCCGTAGAGTGGTTGAGAGGCTGACGCCGCTTGCCGTATTTCGTCAGGCTGAACTCACGCCACATCAAGCTGCGCTTGCCATTTGGGATTTTCTGAATACTTCTGGTGCAGGATCTGTGATGGCGCAATGGATTACGGAACCGAAAAGTACGGAAGAATTACAAGTTGCTAGCCAGCACGAACAAGCATGGGATAAGCTGATATCCTTATTGGATAATCTTCACGTTCTATCGACGGAACATCCAATTTCCAATTCAAGCTTGCAAACGATTCTCTTGACTCATTTGCAAGAAGAGCCTTTGGCTGGCATCCCTGCTGGGCTGAACCGTGTATTGGTCACAACATATGAGCGGGCACGTTCTTGGCGCAAACCCTATGTATTTGTACTTGGATGCCATCAAAAAAATCTACCTGCACAGCGAGATAAGCAAAAATTATTGCAAGATGAAGATCGTTTGCTCTTTTATCAACTCTTCCATCATTCGCTTGGCTGGACAAGTAAAGAACAAAGAATGGCAAGTCAGGAAGAAGCTTATCAATTGATGACCCGTGCGAGTTGCAAAACCACTTTTACATGGTCTCGTTTTACAGAGGATGGAAGTGAGACGAGCCTATCCAATTATCTTCATCCAGCATTCTGTAAAGCTTATTGTCATCTACAAATCGGCGTGACAAAAGCTGAAAAAGAACATGCGGATGTTGTTCAAACCATCTGGTTGACACCTAATGCCGCTCAAGAAAGATTGTTTCGTGAATTGAGTGCTGCGTCGCACGGAGAGTCTATAGGCAGTTTGCCGTCGCTTCTGGAATGGTATATTCAGCAATCTCCCGATAGAGAAACCGAGAAATGGCAGGGCTTTCGATTTCAACTGGCATCCAAAAACTTACCTGAGGAACTTATGGAAAAACTTTGCGGCAGTGTTTTGGAGACTAACGCTCACGCGATTGAAAGCTATTATGCTTGTCCCTATCAACACTTTTCTCGTTTTATTTTGCGACTTCCAGAACCTCGCCTTTCGCTATCACGGGATGCGCGCGAGCGAGGCAATCTGTTGCATGAAGTGCTTTCTGTATATACTCAAAAATTCACAAAGAGTCCGGAGTTGTGGCAATCACTGACCCGTGAACAATCCTTGTTTTTTATGGAAGAGACATTACAACAAGTGTTGCATACCGCTCTTTATTCGGTATGGGAAAGTGAGCCGTTGAAGCAGGCAAACTTGCCGCATATTCGAAAGGTTTTAGAACTTGTTGCTGAATTGCAGTCTGAGGCTTCAAAGTACAGTTCTTTTAGACCGGTGTTGAGTGAAGCTTCGTTTGGTATGCCGAACGAAGCTGGCAGCATCATTTCTCCTTTACAAATTGTCGATGAGCAAGGTAGATTGACGAAAATTCGTGGTCGGGTCGATCGCGTTGAAGTAGATCCAGCACGTCAACTGTTTCGGGTTATCGATTTTAAAACCGGAAAGAAAAAAATGGATTTTAATTTATTTTTTCATGGTTTGCAATTACAGTTGCCACTTTATGGTCTGGTCTTGGAAAAAGCTAGTCAGGACTGGTGGAGTGAACCGCTTAGCTTGGCAGCCTTACATTATCAGCCACTTCATGTTGAGAGTAAATTATTGTGGGTTCCAGAAGATACGGCAAAAGCACGGCAGTCTATGATTCAATCTTTGCGCAGTTCTGGTTGGATTAAAGGTGATAAAAAAGTAGTAGAAGCTCTTGACCGACGTTTGATGCAAGGTGCTGCTACCCCGCTGTTTACAAAAGTTATGACTAAAAAAGAAGAATTTGATCAACGTGCACCGATCTTTTTGGAAAATATGTGGGATTGGATGAAAGAGCATGCCATTGAGAAGGTCAGCGCTTTTTCTCGTGAAGTGCGGCAAGGGAGTGTGGCTGTGACGCCTTATCGTCTTCCTGGTGGTCAAATGGCATGTCGCTATTGCAATTTCCAGCCGCTTTGTCATTTTGAACCTCATCATCACGGAAATGTAGTGCGACGTTTAAGTCAAGTGACGAAATCTTCATTTTTCCTAGACGAAAATCAACAGGTCCTTGGGAAAGAGAGTGAAGCGGATTGAATTCCTGGTTACTGCCGTCTTTTACCACCAGTCAACTGCAAGCCATCACAGCTAAAGAAGGCGATACCCTGGTTTTTGCGGGAGCCGGATCGGGCAAAACTTCGGCGCTAGTGGAGCGAGTGCTTTATATGTTACTGAACGAACCGGAGATGAGTATGGAGAGAATGCTGCTCGTGACTTTTACAGAAGCAGCAGCGGAACAGATGAAGGCACGAATTGGCAAACGTCTGCAGGATTGTCTGCAAGGACCATTGACAACAAGTGAACGCCGCAAAGTCTTGCTCGCCTTGCGGCAGTTACCGTATGCGCAAATCTCCACTCTTCATGCTTTTTGTAACGAAGTCGTCAAGAAAAATTTTTTATTACTTGGTATTAGCCCTGATGTACGTTTGATGGACGAAGCTGAGCAACGTTATATGTGGCATCAGACGGCGAATGTTGTGGTGGAAGACCAGTTGCAGAATCCGCCGGTGCAACTCCTCATAGATTCTCTAGGTCTTCAAGCGGAAAAGCTTGCTGAAGTCTTAATGGATTTGTATCGTTTGGCGGTCAGTCAACCTGAACCTATCGCTTGGTTGACGCGAATTCAAGAACAATTCGCTGCAGGTGAACAATTGGTAGATGAACCTTGGTTTAAAGATTTTTTTCAATGGGTAGCTGATGGTGTGGAAGAATCTGGTATTTATTTACGCAAAGCATGCGATTTGGCGTCTATGGATGAATCTTTGCAGCGTTATCATGATTCTCTTGAGCAAATGCTCCTGCTTTGGCCCTCCTTGTCGAAGGCGCTTACTGACAGGAAGATAGAGGACGTTTCTGCGTCTATCGAGGAAATGCTCAACCGTACTGGAAGACCGGCTGTCAGAGGAAGTGCGCCTTATATTGAAGAGATAAAACTGTTGCGCAATGAAGCTATGAGCTTATTGAAAAATCGTCTGGAATTGTTGAAGCGAGGCAGCATCGCACTTCATAGTGATCTGATGATTTTAAAACCAGCCGTCGACCAGTTGATCGATTTGACAAAGTTGTATGCTGAACGGCTTTGGAAAGAAAAGTTGATCTTGAATGTATTGGATTTTCATGATTTAGAACAATTAGCGTATCAGGTTTTAAGCAGATCGGATACCGCTGAGCGCCATCTTCTCCAGGAACAGTTTATTGCCGTGTTTATTGACGAATATCAAGACACGAGTCCTATACAAAATCAGATTCTCCAAGCGATTCGTCGGCCTGATGGCAACCTTTTTATGGTTGGAGATATTAAACAGAGCATATATCGATTTCGTATGGCAGAACCGAGTTTATTTCTGGAAGCTTTCACTGAAATGCGTCGTGATCGACCGTCGTCAGTGGTTTATTTGCAAGAAAATTTTCGCAGTCGAGTGGAAGTTGTAGAATTTGTGAACTGGTTGTTTCGTCATTTGTTTCAAGAAGATACCGTAGGGTTTGTTTATGACGAACAGGCCGAGATGCGAGCGGCAGGTCAATATCCGGATGGTCAAGGTAGTGTAGAAATACATTTGATTGAAAATACTCATCAGCCAGAAGATCGAGAGGCAGACCAAGATGATGAAGAGGGTTCTGCAGATTGGCAAGATCTTTTGAACTTTGAGAAGGAAGCTCATTATGTGGCTTGGCAAATTGCTGCCATGATTGGCAAAATCCCTGAACAAATGCCTTATAAAGTTTGGGATGGCGAACAGCAGCAGTTGCGAACAGCGCTTGCTTCAGATGTTGCCATTTTACTGCGTTCACCAAAGGGACGAACGGGCGCGCTGGTCGATGCGTTATTCAAATATGGCATTGCTGCACAAAGTGACGAACAAGAAAGTCAAAAAACTGGACTTGAGATTGTCTGGTTACATGCTTTAATGGCAGTTCTGGTCAATGCTCGCCGCGAGTTTGATCTCGCTGTACTCTTGAAATCGCCGTTTGTACGTTTACAGGATCAACAATTAGCGGAAATCAGGACGTTACCATTTCGCCATCTGACAGAAGCAGTTCGTCTGGCAGCTTCGGCGCAGGAATTGCCTGACGGTAGTCTAATCAGCGAGCAGACACGAAGTGACCTCAGGCGTTTTCTGAGTCAATTACAATCATGGCGTCATGCCTTAAAGGAACGTCCCTTTTCTAACGTACTTCGTCAAATTGTTGCCGAGACCAACTATCTCGAATATGTCCTTGGAATGCCTGATGGTACTTTTCGTGCTCAGCAAGTGGAGGCTTTTCTGAAACGTGCTGATAAATTTGTTGAGGGGCATGCCGATCATCTTAGTGATTTTTTGGCTGTAGAGGAGCGTCTGCAAGGCATGGCTTCTCCATCGGTGACACAGATGGGTGAAGGAGAAAACAATGCGGTACGAATTCTCTCTATCCACAAAAGTAAAGGACTAGAGTTTCCAATTGTTTGGATTGCTGGGCTAGGCTCTGGTTTTAACCGTAAAGATTTAAAACGATCGCTGTTTTTGCACCGACACTATGGGATTGGTCCGCAGATGCGCGATATATTATCGATGCAACGCTGGAAAACAGCCGTCCATTTGGCTATGGAGCATCGAGAAGAGGCCGAGATGATGGCTGAAGAAGCGCGTATTTTATACGTTGCTATGACAAGGGCAAAAGAGCATTTGCGTATTTCTGGTTATTTACCTAAAAGTGAGAATCGTATAGCAGAGTTGTTGCTGCAATCTGAATCTAACAGTTTCTCCGCCGCTTTTCGCCACGCAGCAAATATGGGGGAATGGTTTCTTTTAGCCTTTTGTCGAACTGCTCCCTTGCGAAATCTTGTCGAGAGTCAATTGGAACAATCAGGAGAAGCTAAGAGCATGCAGTGGGAGAATTTTAGAGTTAAGGTGATTCCACAGTCCTCTCTGGAATCCATGTTTGTCCATCAAATTGAAGAAAAAGGGAAAAATTCCAACCCGTCGTTGCGACTGAAGGATTCAGAGTCAGTGAGTGATTGGTTGCACCGCTTGAAAAGTCAGTTCACTGATAGAAATTCCTTGACCGTTCGAGTGGTTGAACCGCCCCAATCGTTTGATTTTGCAGCCAAAATTTCCGCCACGGAGCTGCGGAGGTTGGTCCGAAAGCAAGAACAAACACTTTCGAGTGGGAGAGCAGAGCAACTTTTAGCCAAACCCATTTTTGCTATGGATGGCACTATAAGTGGGCGCCATCGCGGTACAGCATTCCATCAAGTCATGTTGCATTTACCGTTTGCTGAAAAACTGTCAGAAGAGAAGTTGTGTGAAGTTTTAAATGATCTGGTGGCCGAGGGTAAAATCACAGAAGACATACGTTTATCTGTAGATCTTTCGTCCATTCAACAGTGGTTGAACAGTGAATTGGCAACTCGGTTGCGTCACGCTGAAATCGTATTGCGAGAGCAACCGTTTTTCGGCAAATTATCTCTTTTCTCTCAAGGCACTTCAGATGTAGATCCGTTTGTCATTATTCAGGGTGTGATGGATGTGTTGGCAAAAGATAAACGGGGTTGGTTTGTGGTGGATTATAAGACCGATCGCGTTCAAAAACAGGGTATACAACACTTGCTGAAAGACTATCAACCGCAGATTGAAGTTTATCGACGGATCGCCCAAAATGTAGTTGGTGAAGATGTTCAAGCTTATCTGTATTTCGTGGATGCAGCCGTTACATGGGAGGTACTGCCTATTTCACTGGAGCAGATGCTAGGAAGTGGTATTCTGAGAGAGGATATTTAGGTAAAACAGAGGACGACATCACATAAAATAGGGCAGACATGAAAAGTCCGCCCTATCCGTTCGTTGTCCTACGAGATGTTTGTTAGCCTCGGTTTAAGAAGAAGCAAGTTTTGTGCGCAACATCTCATTTGTAGAAATTTTGTCCTTTAAATCAGAAAGCAGACTTTCGGCAAGAGAAGGAACAGCCATAGCGAAGGATAGATTCGCGCGCAACCATCCTTCCAGGTTTCCAATATCGTGACGAGTGCCCAGAAAAGGATAAGCTTCAACCAAATTTTTTTGCGCCAGAGTTTCAATGGCGTCTGTGAGTTGAAGTTCCCCTCCCAGTCCAAGCGGTGTCTCTTCAAGGATGTCAAAAATACTGGGTGGCAAGACATATCGTCCTAGTACAGCCAAATTAGATGGGGCATTATCGGAGTTTGGTTTCTCGATTACAGATTGCACGGCGAAAGTACCACTGGAAGGGTTGACGACTCCAGATGGTTTGACGATTCCGTATTTGGATACATCTTTCGCTGGCACTTGTTGCACACCAAGCAATGCCTTGTCGCCCTGTGTATAGTTAGATATCAATTGGGCAGTGACAGGCACTTCTGCCTGAATAATATCGTCTCCGAGGAGAACAGCAAACGGCTCTTGCCCAATGAATGATTTGGCGCAAAGAATAGCGTGTCCCAGCCCGAGTGGAGTTTTTTGACGCACATAATGGATGTCCACCATGTCTGAAATTTTTTTGACCTCTGTCAGCATGCTGGATTTTCGGCTTTGTTCTAAATGAAATTCCAATTCAGGAGAACGATCAAAATGGTCTTCAATAGCTTTTTTCGCTCTGCCAGTAATCAGCAGGATTTCTTCAATACCTGCGTAAACAGCTTCTTCAACAATATATTGAATGCATGGTTTATTCAGGATGGGCAACATCTCTTTTGGAACAGCTTTCGTTGCTGGCAACATGCGAGTTCCAAATCCGGCAGCAGGAATGACTGCTTTCCGCACTTTCATGCCCGCACACCTCCTTCGCGCATTAAAAAAATGAAGAAATTAATCCATGGATTGGTTGTTCATTTTGATATTCACTGAGCATCATTATACTGCACCAAAGACGTAACAGCTAATTCTAGGCACTTCGACATGATTGTGGAGAATCCTGCAATGGTAGTTTTTCATTCAATTCAATGGATACTCTGCGAGTTTTCAATTTTGAACTTCCATCAAAGGAGACAAAATAATGTCTGAATGGACATGGTTGCATCAATATTTTCCTATTGCTGATATAGAGTTGATGGGTCCACCCATTCCTGCCAAAGCGGCTAATGTTTTAGTCCGAACGGTACGACAAGTGAGTTCAGGGGAGGAACGTACATTTACAGTTCGTGTGGCCCCGCATCCAGTCGCTCCATTTCAACATCATCCCTGGCTACAGTCATTTTCAGAAAATGAATTGTTATTCCCCGGAAATGCAGTGCGGGATTTTCGCATAAATATCTATAAAGATTTGAAGGAATTGCCGCCTTTTCGAAAATAATCAGTCACAAATAGATAAATGTGACCTATAATATGATATAAATACTGGATCGACACGATATATTGTGTCATAATTAAATTGGGAAACAAATAGAACCATTGATGAATCAGGAAGGTGTGGATGCGCTCAATGAGGACGCAGCAATTGCAACCCGCTCAATTGGTGGAAGAAGCCATTCGCAGAAATGAAGGTGTACTTTTGTCGAATGGTGCACTATGCGCAGAAACTGGTCAATTTACCGGAAGATCGCCGAAGGATAAATATTTTGTCTCTTCTCCAGGTTTTAGTGCTCCTCCGGATATGCATCGGTGGTTATCTGAAGAGGTTTTTGAAAGTCTTTTGCAACGAGCCATTCTTCACCTTGAAAATACAGGTGCGTATCAATTTGATGCGATTGTCAATCAGCATCCTAAATATGCGGTACCCATTCGCTTCTATACAGAATTTGCTTGGCATAATCTGTTTGTCCAAAATCTATTTTTGCCGGGTCAACCAGATGCGGAACCAGTCTATACGGTTTATGGTGTACCCAATATGAAAGCCAATCCAGAATCAGACGGTACTCAGTCTTCCACATTTATTGTGATTCATCCAGGTAAAAGAATTGTTTTAATTGGTGGTACAGAGTATGCTGGAGAATTGAAAAAATCCATTTTTACACTGATGCATCATGATTTGGTCAGCCGTGATGTACTTCCTATGCATTGTAGCGCATCGTTAGGTCAACATGGAGATGTAGCACTCTTTTTTGGTTTGTCGGGTACTGGAAAAACAACACTCTCCGCTCATCCTGAGCGCTCGTTGATTGGCGATGATGAGCATGGCTGGGGAGACGATGGTGTATTTAATATGGAAAATGGCTGCTATGCAAAGTGTATTGGATTGTCAGAAGAGAAGGAGCCGGATATTTACCGCGCCATTCGTTTTGGAACTGTACTTGAAAATGTGGTTTACGACGAATATCGCCATCCGCTCTATCATGATGATTCAAAGACGGAAAATACGCGCGCAGCCTATCCACTAGAATTTATCGAAAAATCTACTCCCGAACCGAGAGCAGGCCATCCAAGCGCTATTGTTTTCCTTTCTGCTGATGCAACGGGTGTGCTTCCCACAGTTGCTCGTTTGCAACCCGAAGATGTGAAACGCCATTTCTTGCTCGGATATACAAGTAAATTAGCAGGAACGGAGCGGGGGGTAACGGCTCCGGAACCTACCTTCTCTGCTTGCTTTGCAGCTCCCTTTATTACAGATTCTCCTAGTCGATATGCGCAAATGCTGATGGAACGTGTGCAACAGCACCAGGTTCCTGTTTATCTATTGAACACAGGCTGGCCTGGTGGCGGCATTGCACGCACAGGCAGAATGCCTCTCGTCAGTACACGCGCTATAGTGGATATGATCCTGAGCGGACAGTTAGCAAATGTGGAATACCGCCGAGACGATGATTTGATGATGGATATCCCTGTTGCTCTCGACGGTATTGAGTCGCGCTATTTACATCCTGAGGAAGGTTTTACAGATAGTGACGCCTACATGAAGGAAAAAACGAAGCTTGTTCAAGCGTTTCAATCTCGATTACAAACGCTATTGCCGAAAGGAACGGGAGAGTGGACAGAGACAGGGCAATTGGCGTCTATCAAAGCTTAAATTTTGGCGGCTGAGAAACCTTTCATCACATGGAAATCCAGACCTGACAGCTTGGTTAGCTGCTGGTCTGGATTTTTCATTCAGTGTGCTATATTTCAGTGAGTGATTTTAGGAAAAGGCAAGAGGAAGAATTTGTATATTTACCCAACTTTCTTTCTTTAGCTGAGATTCTTGACTTTTCATGATAGCTTGACAGTCAGCTAAACCACGTACTAAGCCTGGTGACTGTTGTTCACTTGGCCAAACATGCCATACTCCGTCTATGATGCGTGCTTTAGAACGCAAAAAACGCACATGTGGAACAGATTTTAAATGAATATCTTCGGCCAGTCGCGCACGTGTTTCAAAAAGGTGGATTTGTTCGCTTTGGCTGTACAAAATGGCCGGACGAAGAAGCACATGGTACTGGATATACATAGCAGATGGATTGCCAGAAAGACCAATCAGTTTACACTGGTTCACTTTTCCTGCTACAAAGGGTCCACCTGGACGCATAAGCACACGAGAAATCGATAATTTGCCTGCTATATTTTCTAGAATGCTTGGTACAAAGTCAAAATCGCCTTTGGAAACACCGCCTGTTAGAATAACCCAATCTGACGTATGGACGGCATTTTCAATCGCCTCTTGCAATTTTTCACGCTGGTCGGGAATGTGAGCGTGTCTTACAATGTGTGCACCGTCGGCCCGCAAAGCGTTTTCCAAAAACATGCCATTAGAGCCATAAATCTTTCCTGGTAGAAGCGGCGTTCCAGGTGAAATAAGTTCAGATCCGGTAGTGAGAATACTGACACGGGGCTTATGGAAAACTCTTACCCGTTCTTGACCAAAGGCTGAAAGAATGGCTAAGTGCTCAGCGTATAGGCGAGTGCGTGCCGGAATTAACAGTTCTCCAGGTTTGCCGTCCATCCCCGCGTTTTGAATGGATTCACCGCGAGCTGCAATCTCCAGTATACGAATCATATTTCCCTGTTTAAGCACTTCACACCATTCATGACGAACTACAGCAGCTGTTCCTTCAGGTATAGGTGCACCCGTCATAATTTTATAGCAAGTACCAGGTTGCAACTTCTCCGTCGGCCAGTCTCCTGCCGCCAATCGCCCCATCACTTTCAAAGGTTGATTGCCTTGTCGATCCGCTTCTGTGACTGCATAACCGTCCATCATAGCGCGGTGGAATGGAGGTACATGGGTCTGCGAGAAAACTTCTTCTGCTGTAATTCGCCCTAAAGCTTGAGCAATAGGTAGAGATTCCGCCTCATTTTGGCTGGAAGCTGCAAGTTCCAATATACGTTGTAAAGCTTCCTCATAGTCTATGGGAACCATTTTTGACATATCTATTCGTCCCCGAATTCAGTTGGATAAAATCTCTTCAATTCTCTCCAATGCGTCCGTTGGCAGAGTGCGTCCAACGGCTTTAACATTTTCTACAATCTGTTCAGGGCGCGACGCACCAATTAAAGCAGAACTTACGCTTGGTAAGCGCAGTACCCAAGCAATCGCTAATTGTGCTAAGGACATGCCTAGATCATTGGCGACCTGAATCAAAGACTCAATTTTCGTCAATTTATCCTCAGTTAAGTAGCGTTCTACAAAATGGCTCACTCGTTCCGTTGTGGCTCTTGAACCAGAAGGCAATGGCTGTCCTTTTCGATATTTTCCGGTCAATACTCCTTGGGCAAGTGGAGAAAAGACAACTTGTCCAATACCCGCTTCATCACAAACTGGAATGACATCAGATTCGATGTATCTCTGGAACATGTTGTAGACAGGCTGGCTCGCAGCTAGTTTATGTAAGCCGAGTTCTTTTTGGATGCGGCGTGCGTTTGCGATTTCCACGACGGGCCATTCACTGATACCAGCATAGCGGACTTTACCTGCTATAACGAGATCGTCCAGAGCACGAAGCGTTTCTTCTAAATCAGTGTTAGGGTCGAAACGATGGCAATACAAAATATCGACATAATCAACACCGAGAGACTTTAAGCTTTCATCGATTTGAGCCATAATATGCTTGCGGGACAATCCACTTTCGTTAGGGCGTTTGCCAATTGGAAAATAAACTTTGGTTGTGAGTACATAACTTTCTCTTGGATAAGGTCGCAACGCCTCACCCAGTACAACTTCTGCGGCGTGTGGCACAGAGCCGTAAACATTTGCGCAGTCAAAATGGTTAATCCCCTGCTCGTAGGCTTCTTTCACACAGGCCATAGATGCTTCACGTTCGGTGACAGTTCCGTATGTGAGCCAACTGCCAAGCGCAATTTCTGACACTTGCAAACCTGATTTTCCTAATCTGCGATACAGCAACGCTGACATCCCTCACTTTTGGGGTCAAACATGCTCAATAAGCGCTCGAACCCTCTTTTGAATAGGTCTCTATTTTAGGTATGAAAAAAGACCTTGTATTTATTTTAGCGAAGTTATGTAAGCAGGCGCAAACAAAAAACAGACTTCGCAACGGATTGGCACTTTGCGCATCAGCATGCCCTGTGGTAGTGTACTGGTGAAAAGAGGTAATCTACAAAAGGAGACAGGATAAATGGCTTCATCTTATCAACAACCACCAGCAATGCAACTTCAAGATGGCTCTCGATATGAAGCTCTCGTTAAAACGAATAAAGGTGAATTTACCATTGAGTTGTTTGCTTCGAAAACTCCTTTAACTGTGAATAATTTTGTTGCTTTGGCGCGGGACGGATATTATAATGGAGTAATTTTTCACAGAATCATTCGTGAATTTATGGTGCAAACAGGTGATCCGACAGGTACGGGAGCTGGTGGTCCAGGCTATCGCTTTCGAGACGAGTTGCCGCCTGTAGAACCTTATGGCCCAGGAATAGTGGCGATGGCCAATGCTGGTCCAAATACAAATGGCTCGCAATTTTTTATTTGTACCGGCTCTCAATGTCAACATTTAAACCGCCAACCGAATTATACGGTATTTGGCAAAGTCGTTCATGGCATGGATGTAGTGCTGAAAATAGCGGCTACACCTGTAAGACGATCTCGTTCAGGTGAAATGAGTGAACCGGAAGAAAAAGTCATGATGGAATCAGTGGAGATTTTGCAGTACGACGCTTGATGGGTTGCTTCTCACGCGACACCCTATGCGCAAGGTAGGAAACGTGAAGAGCAAGGAGATGAGGTAATCTGAGCAGAGTCGCATTTGTGACAAGCGGCGGCAAGGGTTTAGGTCATGCAACAGTTCGCTGTCTGTTACGGGCTGGTTTTGATGTCGCTTTTACATATGGCAAGAGTCGTAAACAAGCAGAAGAACTTGTTGCAGAAGCTGAATCTCTGGGTCGGCGGGCAATGATGATAGAAACGGATCTGTTTAGTCGAGCAGAGACGGTAGCAGCGGTACACAAAGCTATTCAGGCGTTTGACAGGATCGATGCCTTGGTTCACAATTTTGGTCCTTTTGTTTTTGAACGAATTCCCCTCTCTGATTATTCGGATGAGAGCTGGCAAAAGTTGCTTGATGGCAACTTGAGTAATTTTTTGTGGATTTATCGTGAGGTATTGCCTGGCATGCGGAGTCGAGGTTTTGGACGCATCGTCACGATTGGCTTTGCCGGTGCTAAAGATGCAGTGGGATGGCGTTATCGAGCGCCCTATGCGGCCATAAAGGCAGGTTTGGCATCACTGACACAATCGATTGCTCGAGAAGAACGACAAAATGGCATTACTGCCAACATGGTTTGTCCCGGAGATATTCGTGGGGCCAATAAAAGTAAGCTGATTGAAGAAGTGTTCGAATCAGATAATCCTTTAGCCCGACCGCCTGTGGGAGAAGATGTGGCACGTGTGATTGCTTTCCTTTGCGCAGATGAGAGTGCGCAAATCAACGGCACCATTACAGAAGTAACCGGAGGCTACGATATACTTGCCTATGATGATGGCACGGATGTAGTTACCGAAACCATTCAATATATCGAAGGAGATAAGGTTTGGGTGGTTCCTTGGCAGAAAACTGCCCATATAGAAGAAGTGATTAAGATTCCCAATCGCCTTACTACTTACAAACTGAAGTCAGCAGAGGGGATGTCTGGGCAGTTTACAGCATACCAATTGCAGCCCGTGTAGAGATCCATTTCTGTGCAACGGCCATGCTGTCTTCGGCGAAAGCATCTTAAACATGAAGCAAATTCCCGAAAAGGCAAAGACTTTTTCGGAGCACCTGAAAAGAGGTGGCAACGATGGCCCATGCGGATACTCTACGGCGCTATTTTCCGGCTGTTCAGCAACAAGTCTATTTGAATACAGGCTCCAATGGCGCTCTGCCGGAAAGCAGCATACAGGCTATGCAGTCGGTGCTTGAATATCTGTTGCACAATGGTCGAAAGAATACGGTTTATGCTCGTGAAGTACAGCGGGTTTCAAGTACCATTAAAGAAATGCTCGGTCAAATGTTGGATGTGCCGAGTCATAGTCTCGCTTTAACGGAGAGTACTACACATGGTATCAACATTATTCTTTGGGGCATAGCGCTGCAACCAGGCGATGAGATCATTGTGAGCGATTTAGAACATGAAGGTGTTCTGCTGCCACTCTTTGTCCAGCGGGATAGGCGTGGAGTGGTTATCAAACGCTTTTCAACTGCAGGAAGAAAAGAAGATTGGCTTCCATCGCTGACTCGTATGATTACTCCACGTACGCGAATGATAGTTGTTTCACATGTTACCCATCTGATGGGAAAACGCTTGCCGGTTGAAGAAATTTCCAAAATTGCGCACGATCACGGTATCTATTTGTTGGTAGATGGTGCGCAGGGAGTAGGGGCAGAGAGAGTCTCCCTGCGTCAGATGGGCTGCGATTTCTATGTGTTTCCTGGACATAAATGGTTGTGTGGTCCTGATGCAACAGGAGCCTTGTATATCCGACCTGACTTGCAAATTGAGATGTTTCAAACGTTTGTCAGTTCCTCGTCTTTGGCAGGCTCTTCGGCACAATCTTTTTCAGCTGACGGAAGCTATCTATGGGCAGAAGGGGCGGCGCGTTTTGAGCACTTGCATGCAGATTTACTTCGTTTGTCTGGGTTGCTAGAGAGTCTAAAAGTCATTCATATTCAAGCAGGACTCGATTTTATTCAAGCTCGCATTGCTGGATTGACATCTCGATTCATGGATGGATTATTGGAGCTCCCTGAATGGCAGATTCTTACCCCCAGAGATGCTCGAGCTGGATTGATTCACGTCCGGTTACCCAGAAATGTTTCTTTGGACGCTTTGCAACAGATGTTTCATCAGCGCGATATCGATGTCAAACTGTTTGCGAAAGAACGAGTTTTGCGTGTAGCACCGTCTTTTTACAACAATGAAGACGATGTGGATCGATTCTTACATGCACTGTTTGAATTTACGGAAAGTAAATAAGACCATGTTTTTAGATGGCTACTCGTGAGAGAATTTTTTCTTACCTCGTTAGGCAGGTAAAGGACTGTGGGGGCTATTACCTGCCATTTGCGTCATTTTAAACGAACACATATTTCGTAGATTATTTTCGTCCCGGGTTGGATATCGAACTAAGTGCAATTGAACCGTTGTTTGTGCGACAGAAAATTTCTGTATGTGAAGAAGTATCGGATACTAGACGATGAAAACGTACAGAGTTTTTAAACGCTCCTAGCTCTCTCTCAGATGTAAATTCGTTTTCATCAAGTTGGATAGAACCTACAGATGTGCGCAGAGTGCCTGACACTTGTCCTTGATGATGTATACCTGAAATCTCTATTTTGCCGTTTTTGGTATTTGCAGTAAGATGTTCTGTTTTGGAATGAATGGAATCAAACAACTGGATACGACCATTAAAACTCTCCAATCGAATCTGTTCTGCATTTACACCCTGCAGTATAATCGCCCCGTTTAAAGTTTCTACATGCATGGTCTTTACATCGGTATTTAGCGCATCAATTGCACCGTTATGAGAGTGAATACGCAAATGCATTTCCACGTTTTTAGGTACAAAAATATCGATATGAGCACGTAGAAGTAAATTTTTATCACGAGTGTTGGCTAAACGCAATCGGCTAGAACTCTCTGTTTGAGTATTTTCCAGGCACTCTGCAAGATATGTTTTGGCATCTTCTTGAGTTGCCTGGCGCATAGTAGCATGGATATAGACACGCGAGTACGGCTCTGACCACCCCTCCACATGTACTTCTCCATTTTGCAGAGAGAAAGAGAGATCTTTTATGGATGGTGGCAGATGTAACTCATGAACGGCTTTGACGGTGTTTTGCCAAAATAGCCATTCTTCGCCCTGTTGTTCGATATTTCGCCGCAAGTCGGTCATAGAATCGGCAAGAATGGTTTTCAGTTGGGAACCCCACTGTTTCCATTCCTGTGTTGCCTTATCAATGTGTGTACTAAGAGGCGGCAGTGTGAAAGTGCGGACAGTTTTTTGATCGATTGCTTGCAGTAGACGATGTGCTTCATCGGCGTTGATTTTACCATTTTCGAGCATCTCGAGAATTTTCATGCGTTCTGAGTCGTGTTGAGCCATGTTCAGTTGTCTCTCCTCTCAGTTCTTCCAGCGCTTCTTCAACAGTAACTTCACCGGCTTCCAGGCGTTCTAGAACAGATATGGTTTCTGTGGCCGGAAACGTTTGTTCTGAGGTCCAACCGAGATCTTTAAGAATTTGATCTAATCGTGATCGGACTGTTGGGTAAGAAATGTTTAATGATTTTTCTACTTCTCGTATGTTGCCACGACAGCGGAGAAATGTTTCCACAAAATGCAGTTGTTCTTCACGCAGGTTCCACAAAGGAGAGGCGTAAAAGTCTCCTTGAATGCGGGTTGCGCAATGAGGACAGGCGAGTTCTGTCACACGCAAACTGCCATGGCAGGCGGGACAGGATTTCGGCAAAGTGTACGGCATAGAATCCCTCCTGAAGAGATATTAACAATGTATTTAATAATATTCAATATCGTCATTGAATTTGTTTATAAATGACCCTGTTTAAAGTTTGTTTTTAAATGAATAAAAGCCAATTCGTCTAATTTGCCATAGTACAGTACAATGGAGAAGTAAATGATTGAAATTGAGTGAAAAAAGAGGGATAACTATGAGCGGTCAAAGAAACGTTTGGATTCTTAACGGAATGCGTACGCCGTTTGGCTCGTTTGGCGGCTCGTTAGCCACCGTGCGCGCTACTCAACTAGGTGTCATCGCAGCCAAAGCAGCATTGGAAAAAGCGAATGTGGAGCCGCAAGATGTGGATAACGTTGTCTTTGGCAGCGTTATTCAAACGGATGGTGGATCAGCTTACCTAGCTCGCCATATTGGATTAGACGTTGGGGTTAAACAAACTGTACCTGCTTTAACGGTCAATCGTCTCTGTGGTTCAGGTTTGCAAGCGGTTGTTTCCGCAGCAGCGAGTATTCAGCTAGGCGATAGTGAAGTAGCGCTTTGCGGCGGTGCAGAGTCCATGAGCCAGTCACCTTACGTCTTACGCCAGGCTCGTTTTGGTTATCGTATGGGTGATGCGAAAGCAGTCGATATGCTGTCGGAAATTTTGACAGATTGTCGAGGAGATTTACCTATGGGCATTACAGCTGAGAATCTTGCTGAGGACTATGGGATTACGCGTGCAGAACAAGATGAATTTGCTCTTTTAAGTCAGGCAAGAGCTGCGCAAGCACAAGCATCAGGGCGTTTGGCTCAAGAAATTGTCGGTGTACCAGTTCATACGCGTAAAGGCGAGATGATAGTGGATCAGGATGAGCATATCCGTCCCGATACGACACTTGAGGCTCTTGGAAAATTGCGTCCTGCCTTCCGAACGGACGGTACGGTTACAGCGGGTAATGCTTCCGGCATTAATGACGGTGCAGCTGCTCTTTTAATCGCTTCAGATACGGCGGTGGATGCCCACGGATATCAACCGTTAGCCAGACTGGTAAGTACAGCAGTTGTGGGGGTCGATCCGTCACGCATGGGTATTGGTCCTGTGCCTGCCATTCAGCTTGCTCTGGAACGTGCAGAGTGGAGTTTGTCGGATGTTGATTTATTTGAGGTTAATGAAGCTTTCGCTGCTCAGTATTTAGCAGTCGAGAAAGCTTTACAACTTCCGCGTGACAAAACCAATGTAAACGGTGGTGCGATTGCATTGGGACATCCTGTAGGAGCGAGTGGGGCACGCGTATTGTTGACACTTATCCGTGAGCTTCAGCTTCGCGGACTCAAACGTGGTGTTGCATCGCTTTGTATAGGCGGTGGGCAAGGGATTGCCGTAACTGTTGAACGCGTATAGAAGAAATTAGCTGTTTAGTACCCGGCGTAATCCTTTTGGATACAAATTGTTAAGTCGCCCCGGTACAGCCTTGGCAAAACCAAGGGGTACGGCATCAAGCCAGGTTAAAAGCAAGTACCCCCTTTGATTTGTAGAGATAGCCATGGCCTCTCCGCGTAAATAAGCCAGAGCTTCTTGCCCCGGTAAATCTAGAGACTTTGCAAATGCGCTAGGATGTGCGCCGCTTGCAAGAGCTTGGTGAGGTATAAGCTTTCCCTCTCGAAGATGCGCCAGGGCAAGACCGGGGCGCAAGGTTTTGACAGGGACTAAGGGTTTCGGCAATGGAGATTGGGAAAAGAGTACATTTCCCTGTTGGATGGGGAATCTCCATTCATCAGGTATGGATGCTTGCCAAGTTTCGTTAAGAAAGTCGAGCCATAGATGAGTCGAGTCCTTTGGGTTCGACTTTGTTTTTTCTCTTTGCGGTGATTTCTTTATAGAATGATTGAATGATGTAGTTTGAGACGGAGCTACTTTTTCTAAAAGAGCAATAAAATGTCCTTCTCCTGCTAGCAAATGAGGCCAGCATCGACGCACATGTTTGACAATGCCCGGATGAATACCGGGAATATCAAGCCCCAAACTCCAATTGGGTAAGTTGTTAATCGGCAATAAGCGTAAGGGAAAGTGTTTCAATAGCCAGTCTATCATCCACTCGTTTTCTATAGGGTTCAGAGTACATGTGGAGTAAACAAGTCGTCCACCAGGTTTGAGCAGTTTGACTGCTTCATGGAGGATGTTTTTTTGTCGTTCAGCGCATTTGGCAGGTAGTTCTGGATTCCATTCTTGGCGTGCCTCCGCAGATTTGCGAAACATTCCTTCACCAGAACAAGGTGCATCTACCAGAATAGCATCGAATATTTCTGGCCAAGCAGCAGCAAGAATCGAAGGATCGGATTGGGTAACGGTTGCCTGAACGCCACATCTTTCTAAATTTTCTGCGAGTACCGTGACACGTTCAGGATGTATTTCATTAGCGACTAACCAGCCACTCCCGTGCAATTTTTTTCCTATTGCTATGGATTTACCACCAGGAGCTGCACACAGATCGAGAATCCATTCGCCTGGCTTAGGCTGCAGAACTTCAACAACGCCCATGGCTGACGGTTCTTGGACATAGAAGCAGCCAGTTTGGTGAACGAGGGTCTGACCTATCTTTACTTCTTCGGGGAGATAAAATCCATCTTTACACCAAGGAACCTGATTTTGTAGCCATGTTGTCAATTCGTCTGGTAAAGTCGGTAATTTTTCCATGGCATATATAGGGATTTGCTGATTTCCTAATGGCTTCTCAGCAGTTTCGATTTCAAACCGTTGCAAACGTGCTCCGCGAATGCGCGGCATATATAAACTTTGCGTAAAATCTTTGAGAAAATTCAGGGAAACATAAGGAGCTAACGTTTTTGTAAACGTTTGGATAACATCGTCCATTCTTAGTGGGAACCAACCTTTCTTTGGCTTGAGTATTTGTAGAAGACCTATTCTATCTCGTGAAAAACGACTTGTCTTCACCAAATGTGGCGTGTATCATGTTGCGGTAGATTTTAATACGCACCAATATGTACAAAGATTGTACACTTTCAAGATGAGTGAAATTGTTATCTTGTCGTCCGGAACGCTTTGTGAGAGGAGAATGCAGCATGTTGACTCAACCAACGCGTGAACTGGTTGTGGTTCCTAATCCACATCCAACGCGTGTTTATACGGTAGAAATGGACTGCCCAGAATTTACTACGCTTTGTCCTATGACAGGACAACCTGATTTTGCGACCATCTATATTCAATATCAACCTGGAGAACATCTGGTTGAACTCAAGTCGCTTAAACTTTATCTTTGGTCATTTCGAAATGAAGCTCACTATCACGAGGACGTGACCAACCTCATTCTAAACGACTTCGTGGCTGCTGCCAAACCGCGCTATGCCAAAGTGGTAGCAGATTTCACAGTGCGCGGGGGAATTCATACAAAAGTAACTGTGGAGTATTCAGAAACAAATTGATTGATATTGGGATGAATGAAAAAATTGGCCCCGATTCATCTGCTAAACGACTGAATCGGGGTTTAATTCATAGTTTTTACCTATCGATAAAGTACATGTTCAGTTCTCTTGCGGAGCATCAAGACTATACTCAGGTGGCCATGGATGATGGCGGACTATTGATTGAATGTGGTTCTGCTCATCAACAAAAACGACTTTGGCCTCCAGTGAATCCCATTCTTCATCGGAAATCCATGCTGTAGAAAGCACGATAATCGTATCACCCGGTTGAAAATGCCGAGCCGGAGGACCATTGAGGCAGACAGTACCAGCGCCTTCTGTACCTGGTATGGCATAAGTGTGCCAGATAGTTCCGTTTTGCAAATTAGTAATTTGAACCATTTCATGTGGGCGAATGTCGGCCGCTTTCATTAACAGCGGATCGAGCGTAATAGAGCCCATATAATTTAAATCCGCCTGTGTGACGGTAATTCGGTGTAGCTTGCCTTTGCAGACATGACGAAGCATGAAAATCCTCCTTAAAAAATAGGTTCACCGACAAAGTTGGCTTCTATTTACTGACTCTCCTCAACAACACTCCTCTGCATATACTGTGGCGATGTGACGGCTACGGTACGAAACGGAGTGTGGGTTCTCAATGCTCAACAATCAACCGGTGATTGGCGTTGCCACCACCACAGGATGCAGAAAACAAGCAGATGGTCACATTCGCCCCGCCTCTTTTTATTGTCAAATAGCTGAGCGGGCAGCCGAATATGGAACACAAGTTTGTTTGTTCGATCCGGCTCAAGCGCATTGGAAAGCAGAAAAAATGGAAGCTTATTTTCCTGTTTCAAAACGTGCGCCCTATGGACATTGGAACAAAAAAGAGGTTTCGTTGCCTAGTGTAATTTATGAAAATATCTTTGTCCACTTGAATATTCGCGGATATTCAGATGAACTGAGACGTCAGGCAACTTTGCGGGGAATACCTCTTTTTAATCCAGTATTGCCAGGCAAGTGGCGTATGGCGGAGTGGATGCGGTCGTCTGGTTTAGACAAATACATGCCAGAAACAGAAAAGTTGAAATCGACTGAACAATTGCTGGATCGTTTGCGGCATTGGGATACAGTTTACATCAAGCCGACAGGTGGATATGGGGGGGTTGGAGTCACTCGTGTCCGCAAATTGGGACACAATAGATTTGCCGTAGCTTGGGATCGTTCACAAGGAAGTATTGCGCAAGTGCGTAAAGAGATGGATGAACGCAAATTACGGGATTGGGTCACAACCCGACTTCGACGACCGCATCTGTTGCAGGAAGGAATTAATCTGTTAACGATTGAGCAACGGAAAGTTGATTTCCGTGTGGTTTTGCAGCGTAACTTGCAGGGGGAATGGAAATTGGTCGGTATCGTACCTAAGTGGGCGGCAAAGGATGGAGTGGTCACAAACGTCATTGCTGGCGGCGAACGCGTGTCTTTGCTTCAAATCCAAAATGCAGCACATGCAGAAGGAAAAGAAATTTCAATCCAACCTATGCAGCAGGCTGCCTTTGAAATTGCTCGGATGATGGAGAGAAAAAAACCTTTTATCGGCTTGGTAGGTTTTGATATGGGAATAGACGAAAAAGGAAATCCTTTGATGATTGAAATGAATCCCAAGCCTGCGCGTAGCTTGCTGGATTCAGGCATGCGGCGCAAAGCGGCGTTTCTTGCAGCGGAATTCGCCATTTATTTGAATAACCAGAAATGATTTATAAGTGAAATGGTTCGTAGGAAAGTCAAAACGTTGCTATAAGTTGTTATAATGAGTGAGCGCCAAACGGGCTCACTTTTTTGATACCCATTCTAGCGGTTAATGGAATCTGTAGGGACTTATGATTCAAATTGGGAGAATCGATTTTATGGACAATCGTCAGGCAACTTTACGATGGAAACAAGCGGTTCCTCGCGAATCGTATACGTTTGTAGCAGCGAGTCTTGTCAATTCTATTGGCTCATCGCTACTCTGGCCACTGATAACGATATACGTTCATAATGTGCTGCATCG
The DNA here is from genome assembly GCF_016804365.1 of Alicyclobacillus sp. TC. NCBI lineage: Bacteria > Bacillati > Bacillota > Bacilli > Caryophanales > Alicyclobacillaceae > Alicyclobacillus > Alicyclobacillus sp. TC. The sequence goes on from NZ_CP044434.1 coordinate 1,013,296, forward strand.
CAACTATGCTGAAGCTGGCTTTGCTCTACTTTTGCAAGCGCTGATGGGGGTATTAGGCCAGTTTGTTGGTGGGGCGCTTTATGAAAAAGTTGGACCCAAACGTCTGATTGTAGGTTCACTTCTGATGACCGGTTTCGCCCAGTTTAGCCTGATATTTGCCAAGGCTTGGGTTCCTTATCTGATTGCGATGATGATTATAGGTTTTTTGAATCAGACAACGATGCCAGCCGTCAATGCGTTTGTTGGATTCCGTTGGCCACAGCATCGTAACCAGCTGTTTAACCTGATGTATGTGAGCAATAATATAGGAGTAGCAGTAGGTACTTCTCTGGCGGGCCTCCTTGCTTCCATTTCGTTTAATTTAACCTTTCTTTTCAATGGGCTTACTACCATTTTTTTTGCTTTATTTTTTTATCAATATCTACGCAAGCTTGGGCTTTCGCTCGATCAATTCATACCGTTCTCTGGGCAAGCTGGTGAACAAAGCAGTCTTTTCAGTTTGCTCTTAAACATGCGTCTCTATCTCTTTTTGGCTATTGGCAGTCTTTTGACGTATTTAGCCACATCTGCCTGGAATTCTGGAGCTGCTCCATATCTCAATCAACATGGGCAACCACCGAGTATGTATAGTTGGCTGTGGACTGTCAACGGATTGGTTATTCTTTTAGGTCAGCCCTTTACGTCCATGTTGAATCGTTGGCTCACCAAGTCACTGAATTCGCGACTGATTGCAAGCGCTCTATTTTACGCTTGCGGGTTTTCTGTCATATGGATAAGGCACTCTCCTTACATTTGGCTTATGATGGGGATGATTATAGCCACTTTTGGAGAAATGCTCATGAGTCCTGTTGTGCCTGCCATCATCACCCAGACGACTGGTCGCAATGCTGCTTTTTATCTTGGAGTAGTAGGTAGTGTGGGAACGGTTGGACGCTTGGTTGGACCGCCATATTTTGGCTATTTGTTTGATCAAAAAGGAATTTCACCAATCCTTTTGGCGGCGACAGTCAGTTCATTGCTTGCCGCTTTCTCTTTTATAGTTTTTTCCTGGTGGCTAAAGCAGGGAACATATGCTGGCGAAGAGCAAAATATCCCGCAATCCATGTGAGTCATATCTAAAAGCAACGTATTTTTGTCACAGAGAAGATGCTTCAAATCTGGGTTTTAGATTTACACTTTTATAAAGTATAGAAAAAAGGACAGAATGCTATCAAAATTGAACTATTTATTGCAAACAGTTTGAGCAACGTGATATAGCTTTGGCAATGGCTGGAGTAGTGATGACTCAGCAAATGGATTGGGTGCGTTAGGATGGTTTATCAATTTTGGAAACAAAACGTTGGATTTTGGAGACACAAGGTTCTTGTCTCTTTTTTGCTGTTTTTTGCAGTCGTCATTACGACGTTTTCTGTGCGTATTCCTGTTGCTTTGGCGGCAAATGGCACAAGCCTTTCAGCATCGGTGGGGTTTTCTGGTTATTTTGCAGAAGACGACTGGGTTCCTGTCACATTGCGCATTTCTCATCAAGGTCCTGCTGAATCAGCGGTATTAAAAGTGAGTATCAACCAATCTATGGGAAACAACACCAACGCTATAGGTACATTTCAATGGCCGATTGAATTACCGGCCAATCAGAACGTGATCAAACAAATCAGCCTGCCGGGAGATGTAGTCAATGGAGCTGAGGTCGATCTCGTTTTATACAACGGCAATCGTATCGCTTCCACGTTTTTAAGTGGAAATGCGCTCGGACATGTAGCTCTGGTCTCTGTAATCTCAGATTCTCTGCAAACTGCCGCTTATTGGACAGGCAGTAGCGATGGCGTGAATCCTGTACAGCCGGTTGTCGTCTCCCTTTCTACTTTTCCGGAAACTGCTGGCGCGCTAGGTGGAATTCGAGCTGTGGCTGCTTCCCCTGACTTATTGGCTAAACTTTCACAGGCTCAAACAGAGGCTTTGATTACATGGGTGCAACTCGGTGGACTATTGGTAGTGACTGGGACCCACGGTACCGCTTCAGACTGGCGAGGGATTTTACCCATTAAACCAGGAAAGGAAGAAAAAGTATCTGCGGATGGTCTGGGAGCTTTCACCAACACTATACCTCCTTCTGGGAATTTGATGGTTGCTGCGAATGGCATTTCTCGTTCAGCAGAGGAATGGGCGAGTGAAGGCAACACACCGCTTATTGCCAGTCGATTATTGGGGCGTGGTGAGATTTGGCAGACTTCCTTTTCGCCCAATGAGGGAACTTTGCTCGCTTGGTCAGGGAATCCGGCACTTTGGACGACGATTTTACGCAACAGTACTCTTCCTGGGCAATCTGCTTTGGTGAAGCCTTTAAGTCCGAATGGAGTTTTGTCACTGACTTCAGTACGCGACGCTTTGTCGCCTATGCGCGTACCCTCGCTCAAATTTTGGGCTATGGTTTTTTTGCTTTATTTGTTGGTCATTGGCCCACTTCTCTTTACCTGGCTAAGAAAATCTGGAAGAGCAGCTTGGGCTTGGTTTTTTCTACCCTCTATTGCCTTAGTTGTGACAGTTGGTATGTACACGTTTGGTTTGGCGATTCGTCCACCAGGATTGTTAAATGAGGCTGTTGGGGTGTTGGAATTAACAGGTAATGGGATTGGGCAGGCGTATAGTATGCAAGCATTGATGTCGCCCTTTCGTAATCAGATGACCTTTGCTTTGCCGCCTGGGACTTTTGCGCTTACATTGGAACCGAGCAATAGTACGAATCTCAATACAAATTTGATCACGCACGAAGCAAATCATACTCTCGTAAGTTTTGGGACTTCACCTCGTTGGAGCGTGCGTTATCTTTATGCGGTAGATACACTTTCTAAACAAGGTAGTTTGAGCTGTACTTTGTCTTCTTCCTTTGGACTGCTACTTGGAGCAGTAACCAATAATACCCCTTATCCATTACATGATGTCGCGCTTTTTTGGCAAGGCAGATTGTATAATCTGGGAAATTTTTCGCCCGGACAGACCAAGAGTGTGGATCGCGCTGTAGAATCGGCACAAAATTACAGTAATTGGTTATTTGCTTATAGTAATTACAACCATACCATTACTCACAGTATTGGCAGGAGCCTGATTCAATTTGTCAGTTCTGAAAATTGGACAGACGATGATAGTTCGGGCAATATGGCTATGCTTATTGCCAGTACGAGTGCACGTATTCCTACATTGCCAATGGTGTCTAATCGACAGAAAGTGGCTTCAGCAGAAACACTGGTGCTCATTCGTCAATACACCACGGTTTCCACAGATTCGGGGGGGCCGTTTGTATGATACAAACCCAACATTTGACCAAGAAATTTGGCCGATTTACAGCGGTAGATAAGTTGAATTTATATGTACCAGAGGGAACAGTTTTTGGGTTGGTTGGTGAAAATGGCGCAGGTAAAACGACAACCTTATCTATGTTGGCTACATTGTCTACGCCAACATCAGGTAAGGCGGTTATCAACGGTTACGATGTGGTTCGCCATCCTTCGGATGTCCGCCGTTCCATCGGGTTTATGCCGGACAGCTTTGGTGTATATGACGATTTAAGTGTAGATGAGTATTTGGAATTTTATGCGGATTGTTACGCTGTACCGCGTGCTGTCATGCAAAAACGTCGGCAGGATTTATTAGAGCGAGTACAGCTTGTGGACAAGCGGCACACGTATGTCAACGCCTTGTCACGAGGTATGCAGCAAAGATTGGAAATTGCTAGATGCTTAATGCACAACCCACCCGTTTTAATTTTAGACGAACCTGCCTCAGGGCTTGATCCACGATCGCGTATTGAATTGCGCAGCGTACTCAAGGAACTAAAAGCATTGAAAAAAACGGTTGTTATTTCTTCTCATATTTTGTATGAATTAGCGGAGTTTGCGGATGAAATTGGTATTTTGCGACGTGGTCAAATTGCTGCAGTTGCTTCTGTGTCTGTCATGCTTCAACACAGTAGTTCACAACGTACGTTATGGATTGCCACTAAGTCCTCACAGCATGTACTTGAACAGGCTTTGCGCGATGTGCCAGAGGTGAGTTCGGTTACCTACTTTCCTGAAGGAGTAGAAGTTATCTACCAAGGTACACTTGAAGAGCAATCAGAATTGTTGCTTAAACTGTTGCGACGGGGCGTCAGGGTAAGTCAATTTGCAGAACGGCCAACTGACATTGAGGCGTTATTTTTACGCCTCACCAGTGAACGGGAAGAAGGGGGGAGCGCATGAAAAATCCGATATTGCTGAAAGAGTTTCGACAACGTATGCGAACTTCCAGGGCGCCTATTGTAGTTACAGGATATGTGGCGAGTATGGGCATACTAACTTTTTTTCTTCTATACGAGAATGTACAGGGGCAGCTCTATCTTTTTCAGCCAGCGCGAAGTCAACAAGTCTTTACGATTCTCTCACTGATTCAGATGATTATTGTCGCTTTTCTAACGCCCGCTTTTTCGGCAGGGACAATAAGCGGTGAACGAGAAAGGAGAACATTGGCTGTTTTGTTGACCACGCCGCTTTCTCCTTTTTCCATTTTATTCGGAAAAATTATTGCTTCGAGCGCGCTTCAATATCTTCTATTGCTGGCTTCTCTACCACTGTACAGTTTAGTTTTCCTGTTTGGTGGTGCTGTTCCGCAAGAAGTCCTGGCAGTGCTTGTTTTTCAATTGTTTACGATTTTTATAATTGCGACGATCTCGGTCATGTGGTCTACAGTTGCTTTGCGTTCTGGTTGGAGTACGGTGTTGTCCTATGCTACGGTCTCCTTTATGATTTTTATCACAGGCTCCATTGGCTTAGGGCTTCAATCTCTTGCTTCGAATCCGGTGGACGCTGATGTCGCTCGCTACGGACAGTTTTTTTTGTCGCTCAATCCGCTCTGGATTGAAGCTGAATTAGAGAATGCTGTACATTCTGGAAATGCAGAATGGGTGTTGTTTGTGATTTTTTATTTTGCTGTTGCCTGTTGTTTATTACCTTTTTGCATATGGCGCTTACGTCCTCAGTGGCTATGGCGTATTCCAGGCTTGACGAGGGTCAACGAAAGAAATTACCAATAAGAAGGAACCGTGATTAACTGCAGATTGATGAGTTCAAAAAGGTCTTTTTGTGATTCAAACCATCTGCTTCGGGAGGTTTAAGAATGCACAACCTGTTGGGGTGGATTTTGGGAATTATCGTCTTGCTTGTGTTGGTACTTGGTGTTGTCAATTTATCCATATGGCGTCAACGCGATACCCAACAAAAGCGTTCATCAGCGCAAGCGTACCCGTTAGAACATTCAATCAACAACGGAAATGTATGGCAGGAAAAATATTCAGTCCATCTTAACAAGGAAAAATCCAAAGATGAGCAAGGTATACATGCGGTATTACAAGCGGAGAAATTGTCGCCTGCAACGGTCATTGAAGAATCGGGCGACCTGGATGAATCCGCTTTAGTATGCAAAAAATTGGCACGCATACCGGGCGTGTTAGGGTGGGTAATGGTTCGCAATCAGCGTGTCGTTGCATCCGATCGTCCTTATGATGATGCGCTGATGACCACACTTCGTCAGTATTGGATGGCGGCTCGACAATTGCGGAGAGAGTTGGGTGTCAGTATGTCCATGGAAGCCAGTTTGTTTGGTGCAGAAGGTGGCGTTCGTATTTTCTCAAAAGACAATCAGTGGATTGCTGTTATCGTTGAACCGGAGGTCGCATTGGATGATTGGCTATTTAAGGATTGGAATCGTTTGTCCTAAATCACGAATATCTTTGGTCTAGTTTGGTTCCTCCCCACGTAAAAATAATTGGGACAGGGCGTGGGGAGGGGAAAAAGTGACTGCAGTAACCACTCTGTTTGCGCTGGCGATGATATTGTTTGGGGCAGAACTGTTTACCAACGCGATTGAGTGGCTAGGCGTTAAACTTCAGCTTGGCCAAGGCGCAGTCGGCAGTGTATTGGCAGCCATAGGTACTGCTCTTCCTGAGACGGCAGTGCCTGTGACAGCCATTTTGTTTGGCACATCGAAAGAAGCAGCGGATGTAGGAATTGGCGGCATTCTTGGTGCACCATTCTTGCTCTCAACCTTAGGCTCCTTAGTCATGGCACTCGCTTTGCTCAGTTCCCGTAACCGAACTATTCGTTTACCCCTTTCGATTGAACAGAAATCGTTTATGCGTGACATGGGCTTTTTTATTTGTGCCTATATTTGCGCTATGGTTGCGGGATGTGTGCCGATTGTATGGGTACATCATCTGAGCGCGCTCTTGCTCGTGTTTCTATATGCTCTGTTTGTCTGGCGAACTTTGCGTGACAAACCCATAGCGTCCGAAGAAGAGCCTGATCTACACGCTTTGTACCTATCTTTTTCTAAAGATGAACCGAAACTTTCACATATTGTTCTTCAGGTATTTTTATCAATTGCTTGCATAGTGGGCGGTGCCCATTTTTTGACCAACGCGGTAGAACACATGGCAAGCGTCTGGAGATTACCCGCATTTGTTGTATCTGCTCTCTTGATTCCGCTTGCTACAGAGTTGCCGGAAACTTTGAACAGTGTGATGTGGATTCGCCGATCGCGAGATAGTTTGGCAGTAGGCAATATCACAGGTGCTATGGTCTTTCAATCCACTTGGGTGCCAGCACTGGGCATTTGGATGACACCATGGTCGCTAACAACAGACGCTCTTCTGACAGGTTCACTGACCTTGGCGGCTGCCGCTTTCTTATATGGCATGTATCGACTTTATGGCGGACTTTACGCCTGGATGCTCTGGATTGCCTCTATTTTCTATTTTGTCATGCCACTGCTGTCGATCCCGGTAGTACGTCATAGCCCGCACTGGTTCTTTATATTTGTCTTCATCATCTTCTTCTTGCTCTTTTTGGCGTATGTTTCTTTTCGCAGGTCTACCAATCAGGAGATCGTGTAGTAAACTGAACATAAGGATACAAAAATGCGGCCTCAATGACGCATTTTATAAAGAATATTGAAAGAATGGCTAAAATGATTGTTCGCGAAGTGAGGGGTTCATTGTTTGACAGAGTTACAGTGTATTACCTCGGAAAACGTGTCTGTCTTGGCGGTTAAGCATAGTCATCTTTTTTTATTGGCTGACGCTGATTGGTGTGAAGCGTCACAACTGTTTCGAAAAGTAGTGGACGAAGTTAGAAAAGAGTGTCCGGACCAATTTTTTTGGGCCCGCATTCAGGCGGATAAAGAGGAAGATTTTTGCAATCGCTACGGTGTTCAAGCTGTTCCAAGTCTACTGATCTTTCTTCAAGGTTCATTATTTCGCCGTATGGTTGGCTATAAAAGCAAAGAAGATTTGATTTCTCAACTTGCAGATGTCTGGATTCAATAAAAGGGCTGTTTACCATTAGGTGCACAGCCCATTCCCAGTATAAATAAAATCATTGTGTATTTTGCATAGCATGAAAGCTTTCATCCACCGCTTGCAATGTTTCTTCAATATCGGTTTCTGTATGGACAGCAGAAACAAACCAAGCCTCGTATTTTGAAGGAGCAATAAAAATTCCTCTTTGAATCAATTCGTGAAAAAATTGGGCAAATTTTACGCCGTCCGTCGCTTCAGCGTCTGCATACTGGCGAACAGGTTGAGAACCAAAAAAGATGGTAAAGGCTCCCCCAAACGATTGATTGTAATTGTTTCATGATAGTGATGGGCTAGTTCAAGAATACCTTGAGTCAATCGTTTGGCTAGGTCTTCCATTCTTTCGTAGATGCCTGGTGTTTTTAACACACTCAAGCAAGCTAGACCCGCTTTCATGGATAAAGGATTACCTGCCATAGTACCTGCTTGATAAGCTGGACCGAGTGGAGCTACTTGATTCATGATATCGAGTTTGCCCCCATACGCGCCAATTGGCAGTCCGCCGCCAATAATTTTACCAAGTGCGTAGAGGTCAGCGTGAACCCCATAAAGTTGCGCTGCTGAACCGTAGTGGAAACGAAAACCTGTAATCACCTCGTCAAAAATAACCAAAGCGCCGTGTTGGTGTGATATGTCAATCACTTTTTGTAAATAATTTTCAGATTCAGGAGCTACAATACCAAAATTCCCTACAATGGGTTCCACTAAAACGGCAGCAACTTCCATTCCATGGCATGCAAGTGCTTTTTCCAGAGATGATAAGTCATTAAAAGGAACCGTAATAATTTCGGCCGCCGTATTTGCGGTTACGCCTGCACTATCCGGCACGCCTATAGAAGATGGGCCGCTTCCAGCAGCAACAAGCATAGCGTCAGAGTGTCCATGGTAACATCCGGCAAATTTGACAATTTTACTTCTTCCCGTTACAGCCCGTGCTACACGAATGGTGGTCATGACTGCTTCTGTTCCGGAATTGACAAATCTCAGACGTTCTAAATCAGGAATCGCTTGACGCAGTGTTTCTGCAAATTCTACTTCTGCCGGGCAAGGTGTTCCATAAAGTATGCCGTCCTGAGTAGCTTTACGAATGGCATCCATGACGACGGGATGAGCGTGACCTAGAATAGAAGGTCCGTAGGCAGCAAGGTAATCAATATACTCCTGTCCGTCAACATCGATAAAACGACTACCGTTACCCTTTTGCATGACAATAGGTGTTCCACCACCAACTGACTTAAAGGAACGCGATGGACTGTTAACACCGCCAAGAATACTTGCCGTTGCTCGTTCAAACCAAAATTTTGTCTGTGCTCGTTCGCGAGTAAGATGTGACACAATGATCCTCCCCAAAACAATTTACCAGCCCTCAGGCTATCACAATTTGCGGAGTTTGGGCAGACGATTTTATTGTTGTAACTTTCGTATGGCAATTTGCCGACTAGGTAAAACTTTTCTCAACCATACTTGGAATGGAGGAGGAGATGGTGACGAGAAAACTCGACAGCAAATGGCAGCAAGGTTTTCACGCCGCTGCAGAATGGAAGATGCAGACCTCCGATGAGCAGATGCAGAATCTTTCCTTTGGATTTTGTCAAAATATTCACGACAAAACAGCAGAAGGAAGAGTGATGAAAAAATTAACAGCGATGACTATTCGTTAACCTTTGGAAACATTGACACAAGTATACTCGGATTCGTATAATCCCTTCAGACAACGTCCAGTAGGCGAGACGTTCACATGGATTTGCAACGAATGGCGGACGTGAACGCGGAAAACTTCAGGCCTTTTCGTCCCTGAACCATGTGTTCAGTCGATGGGAGGCTTTTTGTTGTTTTTCGCCTATCCAAAATACGTGAGAAGTCTTTTTCCCTGCAGGGCTCGTATTGCAAAATGAGGAGGCCGACCCATGCAAATTCAAAAACCACGCGGAACGTATGACTTGCTGCCTGGCGAAATTGAACTCTGGCAAGCATTTGAAAAAAATGTTTGTCGTCATTTTCATGTCGCTCATTACACAGAAATTCGTACGCCCATTTTTGAACATACCGAGTTATTTGTTCGCGGCGTGGGTGAAACAACAGACATCGTAGAAAAAGAAATGTATAATTTTGTCGATCGTGGTAATCGTTCTTTGACATTGCGTCCTGAAGGTACAGCAGGCGTAGTGCGGGCATATGTGGAGAATAAGCGTTATGGCAAGGTAGATTTGGACAAGCTGTATTACCTTGGCCCCATGTTTCGCTACGAGCGCCCACAAGGGGGCAGAACAAGGCAATTTTACCAGTATGGATGTGAAGTGCTTGGTTCAAACGCGCCAGAATTGGACGCGGAAGTGGTGCAATTGTCATACCGTATTCTGGCGGATTTTGGACTGCAGCATTTGCAAGTCGAATTAAATTCTGTCGGTTGTTCTGTCTGCCGACCACTGCATCGTGATGAGATGTTGGCCTTGGTGTTACCGCGACAGGAAGAATTTTGTTCGGACTGTCAGCGTCGTATGGAAAAAAATCCTTTGCGCATGTTTGACTGTAAACACGAAAATTGTCAACGGTTATTGACAGAACTTCAGGTACCTAGTATTGCCGAACGGTTATGTGCAGAATGTGCAGAGCATTTTACCACCGTACAAGAACATTTGACGGCTATGTCGGTCCCATATCAACTCAATGGAAAATTGGTGCGCGGTCTTGATTATTATACACGCACAGCTTGGGAAGTAACGACTGAAGGTAGCAGTACATTGGCTGGCGGTGGGCGCTACAACGGTTTGATTAAAGAACTGGGCGGGCCTGATATACCTGGAATCGGTTTTGCTGGCGGTATGGAGAGAGTCATTCAATTGGCTGTTGAGCAACAGGTATATGTGCCTGTGTCAGATTCGATAGATGTCTACGTTGCGGTTGCTGATGCTTCTGCCTCCCTGCCTGCTACCGAGCTTGTAGCTGATCTGCGTGCTGAGGGCATTGCAACGGAAAGAGACTTCAACGGTAAAAGCTTGAAATCACAATTGAAAACAGCAGATCGGCTCCACGCTCAGTGGGTTCTGTTGCTTGGCGAACAAGAAGTGGCGAAAGGTGTAGTGGGGATGAAATCGCTCGCCAGCGGTGAGCAGATGGATGTGCCCGCGGACAAGGTTGTAGCGACAATCATCAACAGCCTGAAAAAGGAGAGGGCAAGCCAATGATTTCATCATCACCAGTAGAACGTACAGATTTTCCTCAAAGGACGCATTTTATAGAAGATTTGTTAGAAACTGTTGGACAAACAGTTAAAGTAGCGGGTTGGGTTTCGCGCCGCCGGGATTTAGGAAGTGTCATTTTTATCGATTTGCGTGATCGAACAGGTACACTTCAACTTGTTTTCAATCGCGACTTAGGAACGCCCGAAGAAATGATGCAGTTAGCCGATACACTGCGCAATGAATTTGTTATTGCGGTTACAGGTTGCTTGGTAGAGCGTGACAAGCAGACCATCAATCCTAAAATCGCTACAGGCCATATTGAACTTGTTGTAAAAGAGGTACAACTGGTCAACCGCGCTAAGAATCCTCCTTTCTATATTCAAGAAGGTATTGAAGTAGATGAGCAGGTTCGCCTTAAGTATCGCTACCTGGATTTGCGCCGGCCTGAGATGCAGCGTACTTTACGCTTGCGTCACCAAGTATTCAGCGCTTTTCGGGAATTTTTAAACCAACATGATTTTCTTGAAATTGAGACGCCTATGTTGACTCGCAGCACACCCGAAGGTGCGCGTGATTACATTGTGCCAAGTCGTTTGCAACATGGAGAGTTTTATGCTCTTCCACAGTCACCACAAATTTTTAAACAGCTTTTGATGGTGGCTGGGTATGAACGTTATTATCAAATTGCCCGTTGTTTCCGTGACGAGGATTTGCGTGCCGACAGACAACCGGAATTTACACAATTAGATATTGAAACTTCATTTTTACCCATGGACGATTTACTCAAAATGATGGAAGAGATGTTCGCCTATGTCTTTGCCAAGGTACTTGGTGTCAATTTAACCTTGCCGATGAAAAGACTTACTTATGCAGACGCCATGCGCCTTTATGGCTCGGATAAACCAGATCTGCGCTTTTCCATGGCTATGGTTGACGTTGAAACGTTTGCTCGAGAAAGCAGTTTGGAACCTTTCCACAAGGCCTTGGAGAATGGCGGGATAGTTACTGCGTTGGTTGTTCCTGGCTGTGCTGCTTATTCGCGTAAGCAATTGGATGAATTGACGCAGTTTGTTAAAGACTATGGGCTTAGTGGGCTGGCTACCGTGGCTTGGCAGTCAGAAGGCATCAAATCGTCGATTCAAAAGTTTGTCACACCTGAACAATTGACCCGGCTCATGGATACGGTTCAAGCTAAGCAGGGCGATCTCGTTCTCATTGCAGCTGGTAAGGAGAAAACAGTACGTCAAGCAATGGGAGCGTTACGTCTTAAGCTTGGCCGTGATTTGTCGTTGATAGATGAGGGAGCTTATTGCTTCCTTTGGGTAGTGGATTTCCCGCTGTTTAGTTATGACGAAGAACTGGGTAGATACGTAGCCGAACACCATCCATTCACCATGCCTAAACGAGAGGACTTGCACCTTTTGGAAAATCATCCTGAGCACGTGCGAGCGCAGGCTTACGATTTAGTGCTGAACGGTTACGAATTATCTTCTGGATCCATGCGTATTTATCAAAGAGATTTGCAAGAACGCATGTTTCGAGCACTAGGATTTAGTGAGGATGAAGCGAGAAAACAGTTTGGCTTTTTGTTGGATGCTTTTGAATACGGTACCCCGCCGCACGGAGGAATCGCCTTTGGCCTAGACAGACTGGTTATGCTCATGGCAGGTGGTAAATCCTTGCGTGACTGCATTGCTTTTCCTAAAACCGCCAGTGCCACTGATTTGATGATGGATGCTCCGTCGCCTGCTACACCTGAACAGTTAGCAACACTTGGTATTTCTTTACGTACAACTGTGAAGTAGATTAAAATTTACGTTAATCGGTTGCAAGCCCAACAGCTTCGTGTTAACATAAATCCACAATCGATATTGCCCTGCGGTGTACGTGATGCCCATTGTGTTTTGTTCCAACACTTTTTTAAACGGGAGTTCGGCGTCTCTACCGTAGTAATGCCTGCCTGCTAGTTCAGGACGCATGATGCGGATGAGCAGGACACCCACCTGCGAGAGCAGGATCAAAACCTCGGGTGACACGGCAGTTGCGGGGCGGATGACAGATACCATCAGCGAGACCGCTTGGTCTCGCTTTATATTATGTTTCATTACTGTTTACAGTTTTCAGATTGACGTCAGTTTAAGAAAAGGTATAAAGTTGACTTAATTACTAGGAATTTGTTTTCAGGAGTGGGGGAATTCAGTTCGTGATGGCAACCATTATTGATTTGCGCAGCGATACGGTGACAAAACCGACTGACGAGATGCGTGAAGCTATGTTGCGCGCAGAAGTGGGTGACGATGTCTATGGCGAGGATCCAACGGTAACTCAATTACAAGAAATGGCTGCGGAGATGCTGGGGAAAGAGGCGGCTTTATTTGTGACCAGTGGGACACAAGGCAATCAGGTTGCTATTGCGGCACAAGCAGGTCGAGGTGAAGAAATTATTGCCGAAGCAGAGTCTCACATTTTTTATTATGAAGCTGGGGCTGTAGCTGCAATAGCTGGAGCACAGTTGCGCCAATTGTCAGGTACGAGAGGTTCTTTGCTTCCGGAAAGTGTGGAGGCGGCCGTTCGTCCCCTGGACATTCATCAACCGCCAACACGCTTAATCTGCTTGGAAAATACGCATAATCGTGCTGGTGGAGCGATTTTGCCACTGGCTCATCTGCAGGGTGTGGCGAAAGTAGCTGAACGATATGGAATATCCGTACATATGGATGGAGCACGTTTGTTTAACGCCGCTGTAGCACTGGGGATACCTATACGGGAGATTGCTCAATATGCCGATACGGTGCAAGTTTGTCTATCCAAAGGTTTGGCTGCCCCCATTGGTTCAATCGTTGCTGGATCGACAAAATTTATAGAGGAAGCCCGTGTTTGGAGGAAACGGCTTGGTGGTGGAATGCGTCAAGCAGGCGTCATTGCAGCACCTGGTATGATAGCGTTACAGACGATGGTTGAAAGATTGGCTGTTGATCATGAAAATGCAAAGCGATTGGCGAATGGTCTGAAGAATTTGCCGGGATTGCGTGTGGATGTGGAAAGTGTAGAGACGAATATCGTATTGGTACAAGTTGAAGAGCATTTTCCTATCTCTGCGGAAGAACTCATTCGGAAATTAGCTGCTCTCGGCGTGCGTGTTTCTCAATTTGGGGCACAAACGATACGTATGGTTACGCATAAAGATGTTCTTGAAGAAGATATTGAAGACGTGATTGAACGCGTAACGAACTGTTTGGGAGCGATTTCTCCATGAATGATTTGTTTGCCATGGCCAGTGCTTCTTCAGCAAATCGAGAAGCACCGCTTGCCTATCGCATGCGCCCCCGCTCACTCGATGAAATTTATGGACAGCCAGAACTCACAAACAAAGAGGGTATTTTAGCAAAAGCGATTCGTGCAGATCGATTGATGTCGGTAATTTTGCATGGACCCCCTGGAACAGGAAAAACCTCCATTGCCCATGTGATTGCCAAATCGACTCGGTCTTCTTTTACTGAATTAAACGCTGTTTCTTCGGGTGTTCAGGATATTCGTCGAATTGTCGAGGAAGCTAAAGAAAATCGAGAACTTTATCAAAAGCGCACTTTGGTCTTCATAGATGAAATCCATCGTTTTAATCGAAGTCAGCAGGATGCTTTGCTGCCACATGTTGAGAGTGGCTTATTAGTTTTGGTAGGAGCGACTACAGAGAACCCTGCATTTGCAGTTAATGCTGCACTCCTTTCACGTTCCTTACTTTTTCAATTACGGCCGCTGGCAGAGAAAGATATGGAGCATCTGATTGATCAAGCACTTAAAGATGAAGAACGTGGGTTAGGCAGTTTGGGGATACGTATGGACAAAAAAGCGCAATCTATTTTAATTCGACTCGCCCACGGCGATGCTAGGCGGGCTCTCAACACTCTGGAAATGGCAGCCGTTTCAGCTCATATGGATGCAGATGGTTTCGCAACGATTCGTGAATCGGATATTTTATCTGTGATGCAAGCTCCTGTCGTACTCTACGACCGCGCTGGAGATGAGCATTACGATACGATTTCTGCCTTTATCAAGTCAGTACGAGGCTCTGACGTGGATGCTGCAATGGTTTGGTTGGCTAAAATGATTGTCGCAGGGGAAGACCCTCTATTTATTGCACGGAGATTGATCATACTAGCTGTGGAAGATATTGGGGATGGAGATCCGTCTGCGCTTACTGTTGCAGTATCAGGATTGCATGCTCTGGAAGCTATTGGGATGCCGGAAGGACGGATTGTCTTAGCGCAGGTGACAGCTCATTTGGCTAAAGCTCCTAAATCCAATAGAGCTTATCGGGCTATTCAAGCCGCAATTGCTGATGTGAAAGCAGGTATACCGTTAGCAGTTCCTACACATCTGCGTGGTACAAGTTATGCAGGGGCGAAACGGCTTAGGCGGGGAGAAGGTTATCTTTATCCGCACGATTATCCGGGTCACTACGTCGAACAAAACTATTGGCCAGAAGGAATGTCCAAAAAAACTTATTATCCTGAATAAACCTTTTGCTCGAGGTAAATCGGCAGAGAATAGCGAGGCGAATCAAAAAGTGAAGATTTCTACCAAGGGTCGCTACGGGCTTATGTTGATGGTCGATTTGGCCGTTCATGATGATGGTCAACCTGTTTCCTTAAAATCAGTAGCCGAGCGACAAGGGCTGTCCGAACACTATTTAGAGCAACTGATTTCACCGCTGCGCAATGCTGGCTTTGTCCGTAGTGTGCGTGGCGCTTATGGTGGCTATCAATTGACCAAAGCCGCTAGCGATATTTCTGTTCTGGATTTATTTTCTCTATTGGAAGGACCTTTACAGTTTGCGGAAAAAGACATTGAGGATGGGCTGGGGCAGCTTTGGACGCGAATGGAACAAGCGTTGCAATCAGTTCTCGGCTCTCTTTCTTTGGCCGATCTCGTTTCTTTCCGGCAATCGGACGAGCACGGTTACATGTTTTATATATAAAAGCTCATTGATAGTGATATCTTATGGAGTGAGACGGAAATATGATTTATTTGGACAATGCAGCCTCTACCCCTATGCATCCTCATGTTATAGCCGCTATGCAATCAGCTATGGATTCACTGGCTGGTAATCCTTCGAGTGTTCATCAAATGGGACGCCAAGTGAAAATGCGCCTGACAGAAGCGAGAGAACGGTTGGCCGATTGGCTTCATTGTCAGTCTACGGAAATCGTATTTACAAGTGGAGGAACGGAAGCCAATCATATGGCATTATTCAGCGCTTTTCTAGCTGGACGGAAAAGAACGGATCGACCCCATTTTCTAACGACAGCTATAGAACACCATGCGGTACTGGAAAGTTTGGAACTGATACAAGATTTGGGGGCGGATATAACACTTTTGCCGGCCAGTTTGGGTGGTAGAATATCTGTAGATGCGCTTTTAGATGCCATACGCCCACAAACAGTTTGTGTCAGTTTAATGATGGTGAACAATGAATTAGGCAGCCGCTTGCCGGTAGAAGAAGCGGTTCAGAGAATCAAGTCGATTCGACCAGATATTCATTTGCACACAGACGCTGTCCAAGCGTTGCCCAATTTGCGTCTATCCCTATCTTCTCTTGGAGTAGATAGCGCTGCTTTCTCAGCACATAAGATTCACGGTCCCAAAGGAATTGGGGCGCTCTATATTCGCAAGGGACAACCCTTTTTTAGCAGTTTGCGCGGTGGGCAGCAAGAACGTAAGAGACGTGCGGGGACGGAAAATATTCTTGGGATTATTGGTTTTGCGGAGGCGGTGAAGATGCTTCGCGAAGAATGGGAGATTCGCCAGGAGAAATTATACCGTTTAAACCGACTCATGCGTTCTGTATTCCAACAAATTCCTGATTGTGAAGTTCTCAGTCCGGACGATGCTGTGCCTAGTATTTTATCTACAGCGTTCTCTGGTACAAGCAGTTCGACGATGCTCATGCAACTGGATTTGGCCGGTTTTGCAGCCTCCGCAGGATCAGCTTGTACAGCGGGAGTTATAGCGCAAAGTCATGTTTTATCTGCCTGCGGATACCCCGAGAACATTAGAAAAAGCGCCATCCGATGGAGTTTGTCTGCCATGAACACGGAATCTGAAATCGAAAAATTAAAAGATTGGTTGCAAGGACACTTTAAATCAAGTTGATTTTTCTATGAGTGCAAAATTTGCATTGCTTCCTGTGGCCAAGAAGTGTATGATAGTCATCGGGTTATCAATCGTTACTTTATATATATTTCGTGTATAGCAATTTTCATGGTTTGTATGTCTTTTTTAAAATTTCTGATTTTATTCTGTTTGCCTTGCGGATTTCTTGGTTATCTTGAGAAGTACATAAGGTAAAACGGGTTGGTAAATTTGACAGTTTCTGAAAAGGGGACCTGTTGGATGAGATGTCCACACTGTCATTGTAGAGATATTGGGAAAATTGGAGCTAGCCAATTTTATTGTTGGAATTGTTTTAAAGAGTTTAATGTATCCGGTGAAGAAGTCAAAGTATATGATGTCGCGGAGGATGGTTCGCTCGTCTCTGTTGAAGAAGCACTTGCGGAAGAGCTAGAGTATGGAACAGGCGCCTGAAAGGCGCCTGTTTGATTCAGATGGAATGGAAACATGCTGTTTCCGAATTACCTGCCGGATAGACCAATTCCGTACAAACCGAGTGCCGCTGCGGCTAGTCCAAAGAGCAATGAGCTGAAAACGTACAGGGTTGCTGCTCCATAACGCTCTTCACGGAGCATTGCGAGTGTTTCGTATGTAAACGTGGAAAATGTAGTATATGCCCCACACATGCCTACTCCTAGTATGAGCATAGGAATATCGCCAGCTTGTGGGAAATAGGCGTTTAACGACGAAGTAAACCAACCGAGCAAAAATGAGCCGCTTACATTGATGAAAAGTGTAGGATAAGGGAAGGTCAGGGTCCATCTCTCATTCATAACTGTAGCAATCCAGTAACGAAGCAATGCCCCTATGATGCCTCCAAAGCCCACATATAAAGCGTTCAAGCGTTTGTTCTTCCTTTCTTCTGTTGCCATTCTGCTAAAGCAAAACCAGCAAAAGCAAGTGCTGTACCGAGCAAGATAGAGAGCGCCACATAGAGCACCGATTCAAGCCATAAATCAGCAGTCCAAAGCGACCAAAAATTAATACAAAAAGTGGAGAATGTTGTAAAAGCTCCTACGATGCCTGTCCCTACACCCAGTCGGATTGACGCAGGGAAATGAACCTTACCGCTTGTCCATGTATAAAACCAAGCAAGAAAAAAACTGCCAACCAAATTAATGATTAAAACGTCTGCTGGGAAACCGTGTATGGTGCCCATCCATTCAGAGATTCCATAGCGCAGAATAGCACCAATAAATCCACCTGCAGCAACTGCCAGAAAATTCAATTCTATTCACCCGCCCAGCTTGTCCCAATAGCTTACTCAGTTAGTATAGTGCAGAGCTTTCTTACGTACAAATAGTGCAGGACAAGGTTGCATATACTGAAAAGTAGCTTCGTCTGTATGGGAAGGAGTATGCAGTTGAAAATTCGCCTGTCCCGATATACGCAAGGAGCATTAGCGGTATTGCTCACTCTGCTTTGTCTGTATCTATTAGGCCAATTACGTGGGTTTTTTAACGATATTTGGCTGGTTTTGCGAGCTGTTCTGTTTCCATTTCTGGCAGCATTGATTATTACTTATATTTTGCAACCTGTTGTGGGACTTTTAACAAGACGCAGGGTTCCCAAAAGTATGGCCATTTTAATTATTTATTTGTTCGCGACTATGCTGATTGTAGTGGCATTGTTGCATGCGGTACCAGCCGTAACTCGTCAAGCCAATCAATTAATGAACAATTTGCCCAGTATGATGAACAATGCGAATAGCTGGATTGATGAGATTATGCGGAGAAAGCAGTATTTACCGGATGCTTTGCGAGTAGGTATGGAAAATGCGTTAAATCAGGTGGAATCACGTGTGGCAAGCTGGTTCAGCAGTCTCTTTACGGTAGTCAGCGGCGTGGTCAGTACGGTATTTTCGCTCTTTCTTGTGCCGTTTCTCGTTTTTTATATGCTTAAAGACGGGCGGGGTATGGGGCGAGCCATTGTGAATCTTTGGCCGAAGGAAAAACGTGAGGAAGTACGTGAGCTGCTTGTGCGTGTGGATGAAACGCTGGGTCGCTACATACGCGGTCAGTTACTGGTTATGCTTGCAGTAGGGATTCTCACTTATATAGGCTATCTGATTGTGGGTATGCCCTATGCACTGATGTTGGCACTGTTTTTGGCCATTGCCGATATGATACCGTATATTGGTCCGTTTATTGGTGCTGCACCGACGATTTTGCTTGCTCTGCCGCTTGGCTGGCCCATGGTGCTCAAAGTGTTGCTTGTCAATGTCATTGTTCAGCAATGTGAAGGCAATTTTTTGTCCCCGCAAATCATGGGCAGAACGCTTTCCTTGCATCCCATGTCGATTGTGGCTGCTTTGCTTCTTGGCGGCGAACTCGGTGGTGTGTTAGGGCTGATCGCGGCTGTACCGTTGCTTGCGGTAGGAAAAGTCATTTGGATGCAACTGCGGCCCCAACATTGACAGTACTCCCCAAAGTTCGTTACAATTTCGCCAATCTGATTTATCTGTGTGTCCTACTGGGGCAACCGCTAGATCCAATGATGATAAATGGTGAGCGATGCGGAAGAATCGATGGAAGCTTTGAGATTTGGTTCAGAGAGGACGTCCTTTTGGCTGTAAGTCGTCCCCAAATCGCTTCATCGTGCCACTTCCAAGCGCGTTAAAACGCCGGGTGCGCCCGTTATTGCGCGTATGAGTGACAGTGGAGCAGATAATATTTTGTTCACTGTAAGCAGGGTGGTACCGCGAGCGCCTCTCGTCCCTGACGGGTAAGGGCGCTTTGTCTATTTTATTGAAGGGTTAAAGGAGTGTTTGTATGAAGCCGTTGAGTGGGCAAACCATTCGCCAAATGTACAAGCAGTTTTTTGCGGAGCGCGGCCATCAGGTGATGCCAAGCGCCAGTTTAGTGCCTTATGATGACCCAACACTGCTTTGGATTAACGCAGGTATGGCTCCTCTCAAACCCTACTTCGATGGAAGAGAGATACCAGAAAATCCACGTATTGTTTCATCACAAAAGTGCATTCGAACCAACGACATTGAAGAAGTCGGAAAAACAGCACGTCATCAAACTTTTTTTGAAATGCTCGGAAATTTTTCCTTTGGCGACTATTTCAAAACGGAAGCCATCACATGGGCCTGGGAATTTCTAACTCAACATTTAGATCTCGATCCTCAATTATTATCAGTCACTATTCATGTCGAAGATGAAGAAGCTTTTTCAGTCTGGCATGAAACTGTAGGACTGCCCACGGAACGAATTTATCGTGGCGAGGAGGATAACTTCTGGGAAATCGGCGAAGGACCATGTGGACCTTGTTCAGAAATTTTTTACGATCGCGGTGAAGAATTTGGCTGTGGCTCTCCCGATTGTAAACCTGGATGTGATTGTGATCGCTTTCTTGAAATTTGGAATCTTGTTTTTACACAGTACAACAAGGAATCAGACGGCAGCTATACGCCGCTTCCGAAAAAAAATATAGATACAGGCAGCGGTCTGGAGCGCTTAGCATCTGTATTGCAGCAAGTTCCCAATAATTTTGAAACGGATTTATTTAAACCGCTTCTCGACGCTACGAGTAAAATCGCCAATCGTGTTTACGGATCTGATCATGCTGCAGATGTGCATTTTAAAATTATTGCCGATCATGTACGTACCGTTTCCTTTGCTATAGCTGATGGCGTACTGCCAGGTAATGAAGGCCGTTCGTACATCATCCGCAGGCTATTGCGTCGAGCGGTGCGTAGTGGCCGCAGACTTGGGGTTGAACGTCCTTTTCTTTACCAATTGGCCAACGTTGTAGCTGACATTATGGGCGAGGACTATCCTGAAGTGCGTGATAAGCTCGACTTCATCATACGTGTGATTCGCACTGAAGAAGAGCGGTTTCTTGAAACACTCAGTGAAGGAGAAGCATTACTGGCAGATAAAGTGAAACAACTGGAAACATCTGGACAGACAGAACTGCCAGGAGAAGATGCTTTCATGCTCTACGATACGTTTGGATTTCCAATTGATTTGACGATAGAAATTGCAGCTGAACGAGGCATAACGGTCAACCGTGCAGCGTTTGAAGCTCTGCTAGAGGAACAGCGCGAGCGTGCACGTAACGCACGTCAGCAAACAGAGGGTATGCAGAGCGAACGAACCGAGATCGAACAAATTACTGAAGCGTCTCAATTTGTAGGTTACCATACTCTGCGAGCGGAAGGTTCAGTTTTTGCTTTGCTTGCCAATGGCAGGCGTGTTGAACGGTTGGAAGCTGGGATGGAAGGATTGCTCTTTCTCAGCGTAACTCCTTTTTATGCTGAAAGCGGCGGCCAAGTGGCAGATGAAGGCACCATTACCACAACTACAGGTGCTGCACAAGTTGTAGCGGTAGCTAAAGCTCCGCATGGGCAGCATGTGCATACTGTTCGGGTGTTGACTGGCAGTTTGCAGATAGGTCAGTTGGCAATTGCCCAGGTCGATGAAGAGAGACGGCGCGAAACCGTCAAAAACCATACAGCTACGCATCTTCTGCACAAGGCTCTACGCCGCGTGCTGGGAACGCATGTCGCGCAGGCAGGTTCCCTAGTAGCTCCCGATCGATTGCGCTTTGATTTTTCTCATTTCGGGGCTATGACAGCTGAAGAAATAGAGATGGTTCAAGATTTGGTCAACCGCGATATTCAAGCGGATGGTATGGTTCATATTGAGGAAATGGATATTGAAGCAGCTAAAGCCAAGGGAGCTATGGCTCTGTTTGGTGAAAAATACGGTCAGCGTGTAAGGGTTGTCAGTGCGCTGGACAGTATTGAACTGTGCGGTGGTTGCCATGTGGCAAGGACAGGACTTATTGGTCAATTTATCATTCTGAGTGAATCAGGTATTGGTTCAGGAGTACGCCGCATCGAGGCAGTCACTGGAAAGGCTGCTTATGAAGAGTTTAAACGTCAATCCAATCAATTGGATTATATTGCAAGTCTGTTAAAAGCAGGACGTCATGAATTGGTCGATCGCGTTTCGCGCATGCTCGAAGAGAAACGCAAGGATGAACGCGAACTGGAGTCGCTTCGAGCAAAATTGAGTCAAAATCAGGCGCAAGATTTATTGGCTGTGGTGAAACAGGTCGCTGGCCTACCTCTGTTAGCTGCGGCTGTGGAAAATAGCGATGGTGAAGCGTTGCGTCAAATGGTGGATTCTCTTAAAGAAAAAATGGATTCCTATGTGATTGTATTAGCTTCGGCACAAGGCGCTGATAAGGTGCATTGGGTTGCAGCGGTGTCTAAGGATTTGCAAACTCAGGGAGTGCATGCTGGTAAGCTTGTCAAGTCGGTAGCTCAAATTACAGAAGGCTCTGGTGGAGGGCGTCCTGATTTTGCCCAGGCTGGCGGCAAGAACGCGAGCAAGATAAGTACCGCATTGTCTAAAGTATCATCAATCCTTGAGGAGATGAAGGGAATTCGCGCTTAACAGTCGAATTGCTTAGACAAATCCTGCTGCTGATCAGTACGAGGGGGCTGGTCGGGCTAAAGAGTAGTGAGGTGTTGGTAGGTGGACGGGCAATTGGATGAAACCATGCGATTCCCCACCAAACGGGTGAACGCTGAGGCGCGTTCGGCGTTTCAGTTGGCATATCGAGCGTTGATTGAAAAAGGGTATAATCCAATATATCAAATATCTGGTTATTTAATTTCGGGAGATCCTGCGTATATCACCAGCCATCTTGGCGCTCGCAACGCTATTCGACGCATGGAGCGAGATGACTTGATTGAAGAATTGGTGCGCGCGTATGCGGAGATGGTTCAAGATGAGAGCACTCGGGATTGATTATGGTACAGAACGGATTGGACTTTCGCTCTCTGATCCAAGCGGTTTGATTGCCCAAGCTCATAGTGTATTGCAAAAACTTACTGACAAGGAAGCTATCTCCACCATTGTCCAGCTTGTCCATACTGAGCAGGTCGAGACGGCTGTGCTCGGCCTGCCTAGAAATATGAATGGCAGCGAAGGTGAATGGACCAAGAAGGTGCGCCAGTTTGGCCACCTTTTAGAACAGAATCTGTCAATCCCGCTCGTCTATATCGATGAGCGGTTAACCACTGTAGCGGCTGAAAGGACCTTGTTGGAAGCCAACATCAGCCGTAAACGCCGTCGCCAGGTGGTAGACGCTTTGGCAGCCACCCTTTTGCTGCAACAATATCTAGATTTTCGGTCAAGAAACGTTTAGTACGTTTTGTAGAAGGTTTTGCAACCTTCCAGAACTGACCTCTGGTAAGGAGAGTATGTAGTGAAAAAGAATCTGTCGTCCCGACTGCAACTGCCGGATATGAAGAAAAACCGACGACGTGCGGGGATGATTTTCTTGTTGCTTTTCGTCTTATTGCTGGCAGGCTATATTTGGATGCGTGAACAATTAGCCCCCGTCACGGTGACAAGCTCGCAGAAAAGAGTGCTTTTTCAGGTGAAACAGGGTGAGAGCCTGTCTCAAGTTGCCTTGCAACTTGAAAAATTGCATTTGATTCGCAATGCTTCCGCCTTGCTTTGGTATGTACGGCTATTTCAGCGAGATATGAATATTCAAGCAGGACAATATGCACTGGCTCCTTCTATGGGGAGTTTGCGCATTTTGACCCTATTGGAACAAGGCCAAATTACGTTGCAGGTAGTCAAAGTTACTTTTCCAGAAGGGTTTACGGCTCGCCAGATGGCTGAACGACTCCAGGAAGATGGGATATGTTCGGCAAAAGCATTCATGCAGGCAGCCAATTCAAGTCAATATTCCGAATGGTTTGTGCGCTATATACCGAATAACCCGGAAGTTCATACACACTTAGAAGGATATCTGTATCCGAATACTTATGATTTTTATAAAGGTGAGCCCGCGCATCAAATTGTCAATGAATTGCTGCAGGAGTTTGGACGCGTGGTTACACCTGCCATGTATCAAGAAATCATTAAAGAAGGACAGACGTTGCCAGCGATTATTACAGAAGCATCATTAATTGAGAAAGAAGCCTATTTGGAATCGGATAAGCCTTTAATAGCCAGCGTGATCGACAACCGACTCAAACGAGGCATGCCACTGCAAATTGACGCTACACTGGAATATGTTCTTGGTTATCGACAGCAGCTTACGGTAACTGATGAAAATGCACCTAGTCCTTACAATACTTATCTTCATAAAGGGTTACCACCTGGTCCCATTGCCAATCCAGGTATTGAATCCATTGAGGCTGCCATACATCCGGCGCATACCAATTATTATTATTATGTCGCAAAATTTAATGGTACAGGTGGTTCTTATTTTGCTAGCACATATGCTCAGCAATTAGCTAACGAGAAAAAAAGTCAAGAAAATTATCAGAAGTATATGGAGCATCATCAGTAGTCTACAAGGATTCATTGCATGAAAAGCTTGACGCTAGTTAGGACAATGCCAGCAGGCAGGTTTATTGTCCATTTCGCATAAGCTTGCACTGTGAGCGAATGCGGAGGTGACCATATGCCGGGAGTCATTGCTTTGCTGGCATTTCTTTTAAAAGATGTCTCACTGTTTGTTTCTCATGTCAAGAATCATACATTTCCCCAGCCCCTTTCTGCAGAGCAAGAGGCAGAGTTCATTAGGCGTATGGAAAATGGTGACGGAGAAGCAAGGAATCTGTTAATTGAACACAATTTGCGTTTGGTTGCCCATGTCGCAAAAAAATTTACAACGCGCCAAGAAGACGCGGATGATTTTATTTCCATAGGCACAATTGGTTTGATTAAAGCAGTGGAAAGTTACCATTCGGGTAAAGGAACCAAACTAGCCACGTATGCTGCTCGATGTATTGAAAATGAGATACTTATGCATTTACGTTCTGTCAAACGGCACAGAAAGGATGCTTATCTCTCGGATCCAATCGGAACAGACAAAGATGGTAATGAATTGACCATTGCAGATTTGCTTGGCTCAGATCCAGATGCAGTGGTCGACCACGTTGATCTCACTTGGGAGAAACAAAAAATGTTCGAATTAATGCCAACCTTGCCCGAGCGTGAACGTGAAGTGCTTTGCAAGCGCTATGGTTTGCCGTATGGAGAAGAGAGGACTCAGAGAGAGATTGCACAAGAATTAGGAATCTCCCGTTCGTACGTGTCTCGAATTGAACATCGAGCTTTGACCAAATTGCATGAACGGATGCGGGGGAGCAAGACGAGGATCGAATAAACTCTGTTCTCATAAAGGAGGTTTTTCTCCTGTTAGAAAGTTTCAAGCCGGACGAATGGATTTCGTCCGTCTATGAATTAAATTTGGACAAACTACGAAAAAATGGGCGTCGACTTTTATTGTTTGATCTCGATAACACGCTTGTGCCTTGGAATCATCCTGATCTTCCAGAACCATTGATGCAGTGGCTTGAGTTAGCACGGAAACATGGTTTTGAGATTTGTATTCTCTCAAATAATAGCGGACCCAGGGTGAGGGAATTTGCAAAACGGGCTGGTGTGGCTTACATTGCAGATGCGGGAAAGCCGCAGACTGCTGCCTACTATGAAGCTATGAACAAGTTTTCCGCTTCGCCTGAGGAGACTGTGATGGTTGGCGATCAGTTGCTGACGGATATTCATGGTGGTAGAAAAGCTGGCGTCTATACCGTTCTCGTGTTGCCTATAGCTAAAAGTGAGTGGTGGGGAACACGGATCAATCGTCAAGTGGAAAAACTGATTCTCTACATGCTACACCGAAAATTTCGATTTTCATCACCTGTACAAAAAAAGGAGTTTCATGAATGAAAATATGCAGTGGCTGTGGGGCAGAATTGCAAATTCAGGATGAAAATGCGCCCGGTTACGTTACTTCATCTGCCTTTACGCGTGAGAATCCACTTTGTCGACGCTGTTTTCGCCTTCGGCATTACGGTGAATTTATTCGTGTTCAGTTGGGGGCAGACGATTATCGACAAGAAGTTTCGCGTATTCGGGAAGTTCCTGGACGAGTTTTGTATGTGTTGGATGTATTCGATCTGTCGGGTTCTATGATACCTGGTGCTGCAGATATTTTACGTTCATGCGAGGTTGATCTCGTTGTGAATAAAATCGATCTTTTGCCTCGTGAAGTAGTACCTGCACGTTTAGAGCACTGGATTCGCAGAGAAGTTGAAAAAACGGGAGTACAAGTGAACGGCGTCTTTTTTGTTTCAGCAGAAACTGGCAAAGGAATGAAAGAGATAAAAGAACATTTGGCACGAGTCCCAGAATCTATTATTTATGCTTTAGGGACAGCCAATGTAGGCAAATCAACTTTGCTCAATCGACTGATTCGAAATTCAAGAGAAGAATCCGTATTTACTACATCACGTGTACCAGGAACTACTTTGCGAATGGTAGGCCAAAAAGTTGAGATCGAAGGAAATACAAAACAAATTATGGATACGCCAGGACTTTTGCAAGGAACAAGAATCAGCGAATGGCTGTGTCCGAAATGTTTGAAGATTGCTGTGCCGCGTGCGCAACTGCGGCCCAGAATTTATCAATTAAGGCCAGCTCAGACGATTTTTCTTGGTGGGTTAGTACGGTTTGATTTTGTATCGGGTGCGCCGCAGTCCGTGGTGTTTTATGTCAGTAATGAGTTGCCCGTTCATCGTACCAAGTTGGAAAGAGCCCCAGAGATTCAAGAACATCGGCATCAGGAAATTTTGAAAATTCCTTGTCGGGATTGTCAGGAGAATTATCCTTCGCTTCTCCCCCACAAGTTGGCTACACGTCGTATAGTTTCTGCGCTTTCATCCAATGTTCAAGTTTTGGATGTGCATGGAGTTGATTTGGTGTTGCCTGGGCTGGGATGGATTACTCTTTTTGGATCCCGCTTTGAAGGTACTCTCTGGTTGCCGGAAGGTGTGCCGCTCACGATTCGTCGCCGTTTCATTGGTGATATTAGCCGATTGCCCATTGAGAGGCGGAGCCAGCTTTCTCTACATCGTCAAAAAACCTTTACGTCGGCAACAGAAACTACTTTTCGCTCAGAAAGGATTCAAACACAAAGAAGAGATACGAGGAACAAGGCAGAGATTCGAAACAGATCGTTGAAACGAGGGAGAGACCACTGAACAAAAATCAAGAATATGCTTCAGCAGCTCGACTATTTGGCCTCATCGGTTATCCAGTAGCACACTCTGTTTCTCCACAAATGATGTCAGCTGCTTTTACCGCTATGAGTATAAAGGCGTATTATGTTCCGTATCCAGTTCATCCGGAGCGACTTGAAGATGCACTAAAAGGTTTGGCGGCTGCAGGATGCTTGGGACTCAATGTTACCATTCCGCATAAAGAAAGTGTTTTTGCCAGGGTTTCTGAAAGAACTGAAATTGCTCAAAAAGCTGGAGCAGTCAATACACTTCTTTGGGATGGTATGCAATGGATAGGTCATAACACGGATGTCGACGGTTGGTGGTCTTCGGTAAAGTCTGATTTTTCTATACAGGAAACGAAACGTGTGCTTTTACTTGGAGCAGGCGGTGCTGCGCGTGCGATTGTAACAGCTTTAGCGAAATATGCACCTGGAACGCGTGTGCAAATTACTTCTCCTTCTGGAAAAGCTGTAAACTGGATACACCCATTTTCTCGTCATTTAGAAGTAAACTTCGTTTCGTGGGCCAATCGCCATCAAGATTTAGACAGTTACGAATGGATTATTAATGCTACGCCTGTTGGGATGTGGCCCAATATAGATGAAAGCCCACTCGAACAGATAGATGGACTTCATGCTGGACAAATCGTGCAAGATATTGTCTATCGTCCGTTGCAAACGAAGTTTTTGCTGGACGCCAAGAAGCAAGGAGCCAAAGTTCTTGATGGCGTAACTATGTTGGCTGGTCAAGGGGCGGAGTCTTTGCAGTTTTGGCTGAGTGCTCCTGCACCATTATTGGAAATGGAAACAGCAGCGCGGCAAGCACTTTTATCAGACAATAGTCGTTCATCTAAATGATGATTTTTTGCGTATGTTATACTGAAGCGGAAAGAGGAGAGTCTTGTCAATGCTTGAAAAAAATCAGATAAAGTTTTTAAGAACGCTTGCGCAATCCTACAAACCAGTGGTTCAAGTAGGGAAAGGTGGAGTTACCACAGGTGTGCTAGAACAAGTGGAAATGGCTTTGGAGGCACACGAATTGGTCAAAGTCACGTTGTTAGAAACAAGTCCTATTGAGCGGAACGAGGCGGCAGATGCTATAGCGGAAGCGACCGGATCGGAAAAAGTGCAAGTCATTGGCAGAACGTTTGTCTTGTATCGGAAATCTGACAAAGAACGTATTCTGTTGCCAAAGAACTAATGTCAAAGCGGATTGTTTTATTTGGTGGTACATTTGATCCGCCCCACATTGGACATCTGCTGATGGCTACGCTTGCTGCCGAGCAGACAGAGGCAGACGTTTGGTTTATGCCCGCTCCAGTTCCTCCGCATAAACAGGGGCAGGTTATGGCGTCTTTGGCGGATCGAAAAGATATGATTCGTCAATTGATTTCTCGATCGACAGGCTTATCTATCTGTGATATAGAGGAGTCATTGCGCGCTCCTTCTTATACAGTGGATACTTTACGCGTTCTGAGAGACAAGTATCCTGCGTATTCGTTCAGCTTTTTGATGGGAGCCGATAGTCTGGAGAATATACAGACTTGGAAAGAATGGGAAACCGTTTTGGCGATGACAGACTTTCTGGTGGCTGCTCGGGAAGGACATGATTTAACGCCTGTTTTTTCTGAATTAAGACGAGCTAGCTCTCATTTTCAATATTCGTTGCTGCGAATGCCTTTGGTGGATGTTTCTTCCACGTGGATTAGACAGCGTGTGATTGAAAAACTGCCGCTTTGTGGTTTGGTACCCTTCGCACTTGAAGAAAAGCTAAGAGAAATATATGTAAAATGATAAATTGGGATTTTATCTTTTGATGTGTTTACGCAAAGAGGCAAGAAGAAATGAGGGACGAAATATGACAGAGTTGGCGTTGCAACTCCAGCGCGCAGCACGGAAAGCGTTGAGCGATAGGCGCTTTCGTCATGTGCAAGGTGTGGTGGAGACGGCTGTCACTCTGGCAAGGCACTATCATTTGCCTGAAGAGAAGGCAGAATTAGCGGGTTGGCTGCATGATTTGGCAAGAGAATGGCCAGCTGAGAGACTTGCCCAAGAAGCAGAACAAATTGAAGTACCAAGTGGATTTGCAACAATTCCCATGTTGTTGCACGGACCTGTGGCTGCACATATGGGAAGGGTAGAATATGGAATTTTGGATGAAGATGTTTTGAATGCTGTCATCTATCATACGAGTGGTCGCATGGCGATGAGTGAATTGGAGAAAATTTTATTCATTGCCGATGCTGTCGAACCTGGTCGTTCTTATCCGGGAGTAGATTCTATTCGACAGTTAGCTTTTTCCGATCTCGATAGCGCTGTTCTGCGCTGCTTGGAGAGTTCCATTTTATATCTCTTGGAGCGTGGGGAACCTATTTTTCCTCTAACTGTCATGGCACGCAATGAGTATCTCATGTACACAAATAGTAAACCAAAAACTACAGCCGCAATGCCAAAACAGGGTGCTGTGGAGTGAAAATGAATGAAGGGAGATCATCCATGACCCATATGATGTTGTCCGAATTGGCTATGCAAGCTGCTCAAGCTGCGTCTGATAAAAAAGCGAAAGATGTTCTAATTCTTGATATTCACGAATTAACTCCTATGGCAGATTATTTTGTTATCTGTTCGGCCAATTCGGGAACGCAAATTCAAGCGGTCTCTAAAGCAATCAAAGATAAAATGGGTGAAAACGGTGTTTATTGTAAGGGTATGGAAGGGCTCGAAGATGCACGCTGGGTTTTAATGGATTTTGGGGATATTGTAGTTCATATCTTTCGTCCAGAAGATCGCGAGTTTTACCACTTGGAAAGATTGTGGGGCGATGCACCTGTTCTGAGCCTGGAAACAGAAGCGGAGTGATCGTCTTGGACGACAAAAGATTTTCTGTAGATTCCAGTCCATACACAGGGCTAGCTAATGTGTATGATGAGTTAACCGAAGATGATTTACCTGACAAATGGATAGGCTTTTTGGCACAGCAGCAACTTCTGCCAAATCCACCTGTCAGTTTGGGTGACTTAGGATGTGGTACGGGTGTTCTGGCTGTGCGGTTAGCTCAGCGAGGTTACCATGTAGTGGGTGTCGATAACTCATCTTCGATGCTTACATTCGCTCACCAACGAGCTATGGAAGAAAAAGTAAAAGTGCGGTGGTTGAATCAGGATATGCGTTATTTGCGTTGGCCACAAGGCCTTCCTGCCCCTGCTGGATTTCTGTGCACGCGCGATGCGTTGAATTATATGCCTAGTTGTGAAGATTTGCTTAAGCTATGTCATTGTGTGTATGGTTTGCTGGATAAGAATGGATGGTTTGCCTTTGATGTCCTTGGACCGATGCGTATCCAACAGCTGCAATCAGGAGCATGGCATGTGGTTGATGATGAAATGGCCATTATTCATGCTACAGAAGTGGATGTAACTGGGAAAATATATCATGATGTTACAGGATTTCAAAGACTTCAAGGCAATAACTATCAGCGTTTTGATGAGCATCATATACAAATGTTTTATCCACAAAACGATATTGAAGGACTTCTTAAAGAAGCTGGATTCGCCAAAATTCTTGCTTTTGGAGATTTTGGTGAGTCTGAAATATCATTATCCGATCGTATGACGTTTGTTGCGATTAAAAAATAAGCGGATTATTTACAAAATTAATACCAATTCATACAAAACGAAACAGGAGCCACTGTTAACTCCTCGAATTCTAAACATGTAGTTTGTTCGGTATTTTTACGAAACCAGCGAACTACTAAAGAGATGGATAGTGGGGATAGCATGACAGCATCCTCACAGCGAGGAGGACAAACAGTGAGCAATCCATATGATTCATGGAATCAGGAAGATTCTCAATTCGATTGGCAAGTGTTGAAAAATCAATTATATCCAAATGAAGATTTATCTTTTACGCAAACAGAAACAGAATCCTCCGCAGTTCCTCTGCAGACTTCTTTGATTAAAAATTCTTATCCATCCCAAAAACATATTTGGTTGAAAAGAATATTTTGGATAGGTTTTCCGGTTGTTCTACTTTTTTTGGGATTCTGTATTTTACTGTCCAAACATTTAAATCAATATGGGGCTTTAGATGAATCATCAGCAATGAGTACAGCCGAGTCGTCTCCTACGAGTGCCATGATGGCTCGTCCAGACGAAGTAAATCCGCTGATGAAAATTGATGTCACAGGAGATGTCCGTCATCCAGGTGTTTATTCATTGCCATCCAGTGCCAGAGTAGAGGATGCTGTGAAGGCTGCGGGTGGATTTCTCCATCCGCAGGATTCGTCAATGCTCAATCTTGCAGAACAGTTAAGTGATGGTGAAGAAGTATTCGTACCTGCACCAAATGGACAGGGATTCGCTGGACAGCCATCCACTGCCTTTGTTGGAAACGCCCAAGTCCGTGTGCAGTCGATGGATAACTCAACGGTTGCTAGTCATACTTCTCACAAAAAAGTAGCTTTACCTGAGAATCCAGTTGATTTAAATACTGCAAGTGCAGCCTCACTGGAAACTGTTCCGGGTATTGGACCTACTCGAGCGCAAAGAATCATTGCATATAGACAGTTACATGGTGGTTTTAAAAATGTTTCCGATTTAAAAAATATAAAAGGAATTGGTGAAAAAACTTATGAAAAAATTGCTGAGTTCTTTAGTGTTCAATAATCATGTCTTTACGAATGATTCTCATGGATTGGCGATTAAGATCAGGTTGGTTCGCTTTGATAAGTTCAGTTCTAGGAAGCGTCCTTGGGATACTTCATATCGTTCCTCTCCTTTATAGGTCTCTATTTGTCATCATGGCGTGCTTGTTGTTGATTATGATTCTGGCGTGGAAGTCAGGCTGGATGAATTCATTACCATGGTTGGCCTTAGCTTTCCTTTCTCTGTTCTTTTTTTCTGCAGGCGATTGGAGAGCGGAGCAAGTTTACTTACGATTTCCTACTACTTTATATGGAGAAAAAATAAGTTTCTTGGCTACTGTTCATCAACTCGAGGTTAAACGAAATTGGGAAATCATACATTTAATAGTTACGAATATTTCTAATTCAAATCGTGTTCAACGCGCATATTTTCAAGCAGTTTGGATTCCGAATCGAGAGGATAGACAACCTTATCAGATAGGTGAACAATTGCAGTTAGAGGGTACATGCTTTCCTGATAGAATAAGTTCAAAAGTAAAGTCAACCTTTCCTTCCAACGTGCTTGTCCAATTTTTGTATCCGCAATATGAACTACAGGCCACATTGGTACAATCACTAAGTATGAACCCTAAGCGTAACTTAGGTGTATCAATATTACAAAAATTGCAAAGTCTTTTCTATAACAATAGTCCACCCGCTATGCGTCCACAAGCTCGTATTTTGTTGGCGATGTTGGTCGGTTCACAAAATCTGTCCAAAAGTGAAAAAAATATATTTTTAACAGCAGGAATACCACATGTTGTATCAGCAAACGGCATGAACGTGAAATTTTTAGTTCAAGTTTTATCGTTATTGGAGAAATGGCTACTTCGCTTCATTCTTGTTCCTGTTTCTATCCGAATTATCGCGTTACTCTGCAGCGTTTGGATTTATACGATTATTTGCGGCAGCACAGCTTCTATGGTTCGATATTCCTTGATGGAAACTTATCGATTAAGTGGTGTTTGGGTTCATCGACAACCTTCTTCTACAGTGTCTTTTGTGCTTTCCTCCTGTTTTTTGATATGGATTTGCCCCAGTGTGGCATTTTCAAGCTCCTCGCTATTGTCATTTGCAGCATCTTATGGGATTCAAAAAGCTGTTCTGTTTTTCCCGAAACGTTATTCTAAAAAGAGAATTGGGCGTTTTAGAATCATGCATTATATTTATTGCAGCTTTTTGCTCGATCTTTTTGCTGAATTATATATTGACCCGCTCTGCTTAGAATTGTTTGGACAGTGGACACCTTACGCATTATTGAGTAATTTGCTGCTCGTTCCCGTACTCCTCTGGTTTTTGCCCGTTTTGTATGCATGGATAGGAGTTTGTCTTTTAGCCTCCATCATGCCATTCTTTCATTCGGTTGCCTATGGTATGGGCTGTATACTCACTAAAGGTACACAGCAAATCTTACAAGTCATCAGCGTTTTTGGAAATGCACCTCATGCCATGATGCAGTTGCCAAGTTGGCCATTTTATGATTTATGTGCCTATTACCTGGCTCTTGAATGGTTGTTTATCATTTTGAGAAAAATTTTTCTGTCACCTCGTTAAGTTCATATCATTCTTGCCGGTTTTTATGTAGACGGTTGCGTCATGCATCTTCTGAGAAGCTCATGCCCTTAGGTATGGGGAGTGGTCACAAAATTGTAATGGTTTACAAACAACAGAGCATACTGCAAATGAAAGATGTATGCATTGTCGTATCGTCATCATTGCTCTTCACAGAATGAATTGTGATATAGTAGCTAATGGAGCATAACATAACTTTCTTTAATAAAGGGTAAGTTGGATATCCAGAATGGAGTTGTCTGAAGAATTATTGCTTCAAGGGTGAGTCTGACTTTGAGGAATTTGCTTTTTAGGCAGTGTCCTTTGGAGAAAAAATCATTTTTCAGATGACTCAACTCGGCAATCGAGATATCCTAGTTTTTGGTGTGCCAAAGAAGCGCACGCAGTCGGATGGAGGAGACAGAATGGCCAAAATTGTAATTTTGGGCGGCGGTTACGCAGGAATGATGGCAGCAACACATTTGGAACAATTAGGTGAGAGTTTCACTCTAGTGAATGCTCATGAATACCACTATCTCACCACGCTTTTACATGAAGCAGCGGGTGGGCGTAGCGACGTCCATAACTATTGCATCCCAATTCGTGATATTCTTACGAAACGTACTTCTGAACTTGTAGTTGACAAAGTGAAAACTATCAATCGAGAAAATCGCACTGTTACACTGGAAAACGGCGAATTATCCTATGATTACCTTGTGTATGCGATAGGTTGGGTGCCTGAGTTTTTTGGAATTCCTGGGTTAGCAGAATATAGTTTGGGTATTCGTGACTTGGAAAGTGCTAAAGAAATTCGTCAACACATCGAAGAACGTTTCAAGAAATACAAAGAAACTCAAGATAGTCGAGATCTGCGAATTGTTGTTGGCGGAGCTGGATTGACAGGAATAGAATTACTTGGAGAATTGATGGAATTTCTGCCACAACTATGCCAACAGCTAGATATTGACTTCAGCTTAGTGGATGTTCAATGTATTGAGGCCATGCCTTCCATTTTGCCGCAAGTTGCACCGCCGTTACGTGATGTCGCAGCCAAAACGCTGACGGATAAAGGAGCTAAATTGCGCATTGGTATCAAAATTTTAAAAGTAGAGCCGAATAAAGTCATACTTGAAGGGGCCGATCCAGTAGAAGCTTCGACGATTATCTGGACAGGTGGAGTTCGTGCTAACCCGCTTCTTCAGGAACTTGGTTTTACCTGTGATCGCAGAGGCCGCGCTAAAGTGACGCCGTATTTACAATCAGTGGATGACGAGCGTATTTTTATCGGCGGTGACAGTGCTTGGTGTGACGATGAGCAAGGTCGCCCGCTGCCTCCGACAGCTCAAGTAGCGACACAAATGGGAACGACGATTGCCAAGAATTTACACGCTCTTGTTCATGGGCACAAAGAGGAAATGAAATCATTCCGTCCATCCCTCAAAGGGACACTGGCGTCTTTAGGTCGAGAAGTTGGCGTAGGTGACATGGGTGGTATTCCTGTTCGCGGAATGGTTGCTAGTTTGGCGAAAGAAGCTACAAAGGTGAAATATTTGTGGGAACTGGGTGGTATGCGACTTACTGCTGAGAAAACGCAGCAGGTTGTACAATTGTAAGTTATCAAGTCTTCGTTAATTATGAAGGAGTGACTGGTCTTGGCCGAGTAGCTGACCAGTCACTTTTCTATTCGTGGAGGGTGACCGGGTATGCGCTTCGGACAGGCTTATCTAGCTTTGGAAAAAGGAGAACTCTCTCCAGTTTATACGCTTTTGGGTCAGGATGGAGCGCTGGTTGATGCTTGGATCGAAAGAGTATATCAAAAATTAACAGAAAAGAATCAAGTTATGCGTTTGGATATCCAATTTGACGAGCAGGGAATCGATGAGATTTTAATGGCTGTTGATTCACCATCGCTTTTTGGAGATAGGACGTTGGCTGTGATTCGCCATTTCACCGGAATGCAGAGCGGGGGGAAAAGCAAGTGGGATTTTACAGAGCTAGAAACCTATCTCGAATCTCCCTCACATCATGCTCATTTAATTTTGTGTGTAGATGCTGATAAATTGGATGAACGTCGCAAATTAAGCAAATTGCTCAAGCGCTATCCCATGATTCAATGTTATACGGAGAAAAGTTCGGAAAGGATAGAACTAGCGCGTATACTTGATGAACGGGCCAGACAGCTTGATCATCAAGTTGCACAAGATTTAGCTGAACGCGTGGAATCAGTAGGACAATTTATTCGAGAATTAGATAAGATCTTTACTTTTTCTCATCATCATCCCATCACAATGGAAATATTGGCTGAATTAGCTGTTCCTCGCCTAGAAGACAACCTATTTGCTTTTGTTTCTGCAGTATGGAGCGGGCATTTATCCAAAGCTTGGGCTATTCGTCAAGAACTCGCACAACGCGGAATCGACGAATTTTCTCTGTTGGGTATACTGGCTCGACAGATACGATTAATGTGGTATGCCAAAGTCGTGGGAACAAGCAAGAAGGCTGCAACAGAATTGGGTGTTCACCCTTTTGCACTGAGCAAAGCGGGGGAAGAGGCCGTCTATTGGGATCGTAAAAAATTAGAATCTTGCCTTGTCTCTATTGCTGATGCGGAATATTTTGTTAAGTCAGGTCGATGGGAGGCGGAGGGGGCTCTTCTTTGGGTTGTTTCCAGTCTTACTGTAAGTGTTGGGCAGATTAAACAGCCATACAATCGGGCACAGTAAGCATGGAAGGGGGTCTCAAGCATGGCTCGCCGACGTCGTAAACTATTGGTTCCCGGTGCTCGTGAAGGATTGGAACGTTGGTTGCAGCAAATGCAAGAACAACAACCCAATGATTTGCCATCTCACGATCACCATTTATCGGGGGCATCGACCAGACCGTCCAAGATTGGACATTCCACAAGAAGAACCACCATTTCAAGTGATAGTATGTTAGAACGGCTCGTTCAAGCGGCCAAAGAAGAGACCAGATTGACCGCAAGTGAAAATTTTGGACGGATGGATTAAAAATGAAAACGACCCTCTGCAGGGTCGCCTTTGCGTTGTTTGCTCTTATTACGCCATGTTCTTTTCATAAGTGTTGAAGCGGCGGGTCAATCGCGACTTTTTGCGGCTCGCCGTATTGCGGTGAATAATCCCCTTGGTCGCCGCTTTATCCAGAGCTCGTGTGGCAATGCGCAAAGCTTGACGAGCTTGTTCCACATCGTTTTGCGAGAGTGTCACATCGAACTTTTTCAAAGTCGTGCGAAGGGCGGAACGCAGCGAGGCATTGCGCAAAGTGCGCCGCTTGGTGACGTGCACGCGTTTTTCAGCGGACTTGATGTTCGGCACAATCTCACCTCCTTCGCAACATGCATGCTTACAGACAGTCGTCAGCATACCATAGCCTTTACACTCGCGCAACTGAAGGAGAGAGATTTATGACAAAATCTATCCATAAACGCTTAGGAAGGCCGATATCCATATTGCCCACCAAACAGCGTTTAGCCTATAGTCCAAGGACCGATTTGGCTATTGAGGCACGCGAGATGATGGTTGGTAAACCCGCACCTATTGAAGGACTGGACGAATCAGAAGAACATTTAGAAGGAATAACGATTACGCGTGTACATGTGAAAACCAAAGTTGCTGAACGAAAAATCGGCAAAAAAAAGGGTCGATATATTACACTCGAAGCTCCAGGGCTTCGTCGTCGAGATCCAGACTTACAGGAACGGGTAACAGAAGCTTTTGCAAATGAGTTAAAATCTCTCATTCAACTTCCCGAACGAGCTTCCATTCTTGTCATAGGTCTCGGTAACCGCGATGTAACGCCTGATGCACTAGGGCCACAGGTGGTGCAAAAGCTTTTTGTAACTCGGCATTTATTTCACTATATGCCACAAATACTCGGGGATGGCAAAGGATATCGTTCGGTCTCTGCGGTTGCGCCTGGCGTTCTTGGCATTACAGGAATTGAGACGAGCGAAATTGTTCAGGGGCTTGTAGAAAATATGCGCCCGGACGCAGTCATAGTCATTGACGCTCTTGCTGCCCGCTCCTTGTCTCGTGTTAATTCAACCATTCAGATTGCCGATTCTGGTATCCAACCTGGAGCTGGTGTGGGTAATCATCGCAAACCGATTAATCAAGAGACACTGGGAATTCCAGTATTGGCTATTGGCATTCCTACAGTTGTGGAAGCGGCAACGATTGCTGGAGATACGATAGAATTGGTTTTGGAAGAGTTGCGTAGAAAAGTTCCAGGTAATGCGGCTAACGCCATTTTTGATAGATTTAACACTCGAGAGAAAGTAGATTTAGTTCGAGAAGTTTTAACCCCCGTTGGACACAATTTAGTAGTCACGCCCAAAGAAATTGATGAATTTCTCACAGATATGGCTAAAGTTGTAGCCCAAGGTTTGAACGTTGCCTTGCATCCAGCCATGACGCTTGAGGATGCTGCCCTCTTCATGCATTAATCCTAACTTAAGAAAGTTTTTCAAACCATCTTCATTAAAAACGGCTCTGAGTGACAGCTGTCGACGCAGCCTTTCAGAGCCGTAGGGATAGAAGGTTGGATGATTACAGTTTTTGAAGAATATTAGCAACATAATTTTGTGTCTCTGGAAAGGGTGGGATTCCCCCATAAGAATCAACCGCACCTGGACCTGCATTATAAGCTGCTAGTGCGAGTGCCGTATTCCCATGATATTGTTGCAATAATTGGGACAAGTATTTTGTTCCACCGAATATGTTTTGTTGAGGATTCAGTGGATTTTCTACACCCATTGCAGCAGCAGTGGAGGGCATTAACTGCATCAATCCCAAGGCACCCGCACTGGAAACAGCTGTTGGGTTCATTCCCGACTCCTGTTCAATGACTGCCTGAATCAAATTTGCAGGTACATTGTACATATCTGCAGCAGCTTGAATCGCCTTTTGAATGGATGCAACCGACACTGATGAATCCAGCGAATCGTTGGCTGGGATAGGGTTGGATGAATTGAGTAAATTGGATATCGCTGCTCCATTGGAAGGAATCGCGGT
This sequence comes from Alicyclobacillus sp. TC, assembly GCF_016804365.1. Taxonomy (NCBI): domain Bacteria; kingdom Bacillati; phylum Bacillota; class Bacilli; order Caryophanales; family Alicyclobacillaceae; genus Alicyclobacillus; species Alicyclobacillus sp. TC. The sequence continues at coordinate 1,051,345 of NZ_CP044434.1, forward strand.
AGACGCTGTATGACCTGTAGATTCATTCGCCAGCAAAGATTCTTCTATGTCTGCCCATAGATTTTCATTGCTTATTTCAGATAACGGATTAGATGCCATCTCTAGGTTATCTATTGAATTGCTCAGTGGATCCAGATTTGTCGACATGACTGAAGTGTCAAGTCCGTACAGGCTGCTGTCTTCTGTGGCAGCATTCAGGGAGTCTTCAGCATTGAGTAGTCCGGGCAACGCATTGAGGTAGGCTTGAATGCTGTCCGTCAAATTGGTGAAAGAGTTTCCGCCGCCATTTTCGTTCATAGGTTGACTCGCATCCAACAACAAGGCTGCCGTATTAAGGCCACTCGAAAGATTGTCTGTAGAATAGCCGTTTTCCTCCATGCTGAGCAGTTCAGAGAGCAGGAGACTGGCAAAATCATTCTTAGCATTGGCAGCAGAATCAGAATTTGTTGGATAGGTATGGAATGAAGACGAATTGATTTTTGGCCTTGGCCGATCTACTGACAAAGGCAAACTGATATTTGACATTCTTTTCCTTCTTTCATTACCTCATAAATGCTTTTCCTACAATGAGTCAAATTTCGCTATTGGGTTCAGGTTTCCTTCTTACTTTTCCATGACATCAGAAAATCTATGAATCTCGCAAACAGCTTGTCATAACTTTATAGATGTCCGCATACCTTTTTGACAAATGCAAGAGTATCAGGAGGAATCGTAAATGGTATCGGATCCGTCGTGGATAGCTATAAAACGCAAGTTAAAAACGTTAGTGGCAGGCGTTATTTTTACCACAATGTTTGTTGGTGCGGCAACTGCCGCTTTTGCTGGGCTTGCGGCTAGCGTATCTGCGCTCGGCGGCGCTGTATCCCAACCGAGCACCTCTGTGACAGCTATGGCTAACCCTGTGCCAGAAACCAGTCCATCGTATGGCGCAAATTCAGGAAGCGATTCATGGGTAACACCTGATTTTTCTTCTTCTGCTCCTGCTTCGGTCAATATCACGCCCAGCAATGGTTCGACGAACTATGGACAAGGCGGTATAGGGTCTGTTGATGGACCTATCAGTCAGGCACTTGACCGCATGCAAAGCCCGCTTGGCAATGCGGTGGACAGTGGCGGAGCCTTTCTTGGCAATCGCGTACAGAACGGATTTGGTCAGATGCTGGCGAGTATTATCAAAACCCTCTTTTTAGAACAACCAGATCCAAGCAGTACACAAATGGGAGGCTGAAATATGGGCAATCATCTACTCCACGAACGCGGTCGCTGGCTGTTGCATGCAGTGCAAATTGAACTACTATCGGTTGGCTGGATAGCCGCAGAAGCAGCTTTATCTGCTGTGGCTGCTCATCAGAGCGGCAGTTTGTCTCTGTCAGCCATCAGTATGGACAGCGCCATTGAACTCATATCCGGTATGATTTTGGTTGTGCGTTTGTGGATAGAACTGCAGACTGGTCAAGTGCGCATCTCCAAGCGTGCGGAGCAAGTGGCCAGCGCTTTAGTCAGTGGTCTACTTTTTTTATTAGCCGCTTATATTGCGATTCGCGCTGGAGAAGATTTACGCACACACGCTAGCATTGAATTTACACCGCTTGGCCTTGCGATTACTGCAGCCTCTTCTGTCATCACACCTTGGTTTGCTGTTCAAAAACGTCGAATGGGCAGAGTGTTATGCAGTACATCACTGATGGGCGATGCAGCTTGTAACGTCGTCTGTACGTATATGAGCTGGATCGTTCTGGCCGATCTCGGTTTGCACTATCTTTTCGGGTGGTGGTTTGTCGATCCGATAGCTGCACTATTTCTTCTCTACTTTATTGTACGCGAGGGATTGCATGCCGCTGAAGGTATCAAAACGGGTCAGCACGTTCATCATCATTAAATTGCAATCGGATCGGCCAAAACTGCAGGGTGATTGATTGCCATTTGTGCTATACTGTGCCGAGAGACGATGTGCCGCGCGTTGTACGCGGCCTATTTCATGCGGCGCCAAGGGAGGCAATGAATTTCCCATGCACGAACGCCAGTCGCGCATCAGGAATTTTTCGATAATAGCTCATATCGATCACGGTAAATCGACACTTGCCGATCGGATTTTGGAATATACCGGAACTGTTGCTGAACGAGAAATGCAAGATCAATTGCTCGACCAAATGGATCTGGAACGTGAACGCGGTATTACGATTAAGCTTCAGGCGGTTCGCATTGAATATCAGGCGGAAGATGGCAACACTTACGAATTGAACCTGATTGATACGCCAGGTCACGTAGATTTCACTTATGAAGTCTCGCGTTCGCTTGCAGCTTGCGAAGGTGCTCTGTTAGTAGTGGATGCGGCGCAGGGAATTGAGGCGCAGACTTTAGCCAATGTCTATTTGGCGCTCGAAAATAATCTGGAAATCCTCCCTGTGATTAATAAAATTGACTTGCCCAGTGCGGAACCTGAACGAGTTAAGCAGGAAATTGAAGATATTATTGGTTTGGATGCTTCTGAGGCCGTTTTGGCGTCAGCAAAAGCAGGGATTGGTATCCGTGAAATTTTGGAGCAGGTTGTCCAGAAGGTTCCTGCCCCAGCAGGAGATGACAGCCAACCTCTGCAAGCGCTCATATTTGACTCGCATTACGACTCCTACCGCGGTGTGATCGTCTATTTGCGGGTAGTTAACGGTGCGTTGCGAAAAGGGATGCGGGTACGAATGATGGCGACTGGAGCCACTTTTGAAGTCGATGAAGTAGGTGTTTTTCGACCTCGCATGACTCCTGTGGACGAGCTTTTAGCTGGAGAAGTTGGATATTTTGCGGCCAGCATTAAAAATGTTCGCGATACACGTGTAGGCGATACGGTGACGGAGGCTGACCGTCCGGCTAAAGAGCCGTTGCCTGGTTATCGCAAGTCCAATCCCATGGTCTTCTGTGGACTTTATCCTGTCGATTCTGCAGAGTACCAAGATTTGCGTGAAGCGCTAGAGAAATTGGAACTGAATGACGCGGCGCTGACTTATGAACCAGAAACTTCAAGTGCTCTTGGATTTGGTTTTCGTTGCGGGTTTTTAGGGATGTTGCATATGGAGATTGTGCAAGAACGTCTGGAGCGAGAGTACGGACTCACGCTGATTACGACCGCGCCTTCGGTGGTTTATCACGTCTATACTACGGATGGAAATCGCTTGGAAATTGACAATCCGAGTGAAATGCCAACTCCAGATCGGATCGAACGGATTGAAGAACCGTATGTGAAAGCTTCTATAATTGTCCCTAAAGATCATGTCGGGTCGGTTATGGAGTTGTGCCAGGAGAAACGTGGACATTTCAAAGACATGCAATATCTGGATGCTACACGTACTACGTTAATTTATGAACTGCCATTATCTGAAATTGTTTATGATTTTTTTGATCGCCTTAAATCGTCCACCCGGGGCTATGCGTCTTTTGACTATGAACTGAGTGGGTATCAAGCGTCCAATTTGGTGAAAATGGACGTGCTTTTAAATGGTGAAGCCATTGACGCGCTTTCCTTCATTGTTCATCGCGATAAAGCTTATCAGCGGGGGCGTGTGCTCTGCGAGAAATTAAAAGAACTGATTCCGCGTCAAATGTTTGAAGTGCCCATTCAAGCGGCGATCGGTCAGCGTGTGATTGCTAGGGAAACCATTCGCGCCATGAGAAAAAATGTATTGGCGAAATGCTATGGCGGCGATATTACGCGTAAACGCAAATTGCTTGAAAAGCAAAAAGAAGGTAAAAAACGCATGAAACAGGTAGGGAATGTGGAGGTGCCACAAGAGGCATTTATGGCCGTGCTGAAAATGGAGTGATGAACGTGTTTGCCAAGCAGGGACAAAAACGGCGGGATGCGATGTGGAGTGTCTGTCCCACATCTTTATATGTGCACATTCCTTTTTGTCAAAGCCGCTGTTTTTACTGCGACTTCAACACCTATGTAGCGCCACTCTCACTTATGGAAAGTTATACGGAAGCGCTCGTTCAGGAATTGGCATGGCTGGGTAAAGAAGCTCAGCAACCGTTGCAAACGGTCTTTTTTGGAGGTGGAACGCCTACACGTCTGCCGATACCTTTGCTTAAGAAAGTGCTAGCGGCAGTCCGAGCCTATTTCCCGCTTGCGCCAGACGTTGAGTGGACCGTGGAAGCGAATCCCGGTTCGGCGGATGTGGGAAAATTAGAAACATTATTGGAAGCTGGAGTCAATCGCATTTCGTTTGGTGCACAGACTTTCTCCGAACGGTTATTGATGTCGATTGGTCGCATTCATAATGTGGATGATATTGCTTCTAGTGTAGAACGAGCTCAATCTCTGGGCTTCCAACGCATCAATTTGGATTTAATGTTTGGGTTGCCAGAGCAAAGTAAAGCGGACGTTGAAGAATCGGTCAAATGCGCCTTATCACTTCATGTACGACATATTTCTGCATATTGGCTGAAAGTTGAAGAAGGCACGCCTTTTTTTCAATGGCAAGCTGCCGATCAACTTCCCTTGCCGGGAGAAGATGCTGAAGCTGATATGTATGGACAGGTACGCGAACTATTAGAGTCAGCGTATCTGCGCCAATACGAAATTAGCAATTTTGCTGAACGAGGAGCAGAGGCGCGGCACAACCTGGTCTATTGGCGTAATGAACCTTTTTTTGCTGCAGGCGCGGGCGCGCATGGCAACGTGAATGGTACTCGCTATGAGAATGTTTCATCTCTGCTGGAATATTGCCAAATGGTTGCAAATGGACGTCTCCCGCATGCAAGCGCCATTTCAGAAACTTATGCCGAAGCTGCTGAGACGACGATGATTCTTGGTTTGCGATTGCGTGATGGAATTTCTTTGCGGCGGTTTGAAGAACGGTTTTCTGCAGTTCCACAACAGTTGTTTGGAGAAGTATGGGAATCTCTGTTCCAGCAAGGTTATCTGCAGCAAAAAGGCGATTTTGTTTCTCTACCTCTTCAGTATTGGGCGGTATCTAATGAAATTTTTGAGAAGTTTGTGGCGACGGTCACGGAAGATTGACAGAAGGCATTTACGTTGCTATTGTCAAAGAGTAACTTAGCACTCGAATAAATGGAGTGCTAACAAAGGAGGGTTGGCCATGTTATCACATCGACAGCGTTTAATTTTGCATGCCATTGTCGATGACTACGTGCGGTCGGCTGAACCTGTAGGTTCGCGGACACTCTCCAAACATCATGACATTCAATTTAGTGCTGCCACAATTCGCAACGAAATGGCGGATTTGGAAGAGTTGGGATATTTGGATCAACCGCATACATCGGCAGGCCGCGTGCCATCACAAAAAGGCTATCGTTTTTATGTGGACAATTTGATGGATGAACCGTCTGTTGACAGAAAAACTGTAGCCACATTGCGTTCATTGTTCGAGCAAAAGTTAAGTGAAATGGAACGTTTGATACAGCAGACAGCGCAGGTTGTTTCCCACATTACACAACAGACATCTGTCGTGCTTGGGCCACGTACTCATCAGGAACGTGTGCGAAAAATTGAAATGATACCGATTGCGCCAAGCCGAGCCGTGGTCATACTGGTAACGGACACGGGCCACGTTCAAGACCGACAAGTGCAACTGTCAGATGATGTAGCAGGTGAAGATATCGCTTCGCTTGTCAAGTTACTGAATGACAAGTTGGTTGGCGTACCCATTTCCCGTTTGCGATCTCGATTGCATCGTGTAGCTTCTGCGGAACTGTCCACACTTTTGGCGAGTTATGAGGACGCCTTGGCTTTTCTTGATGAATTGTCTGAAGCTAGCCAACGTTCGCATCAAGTATACATTGGTGGGGCTGCAAACATTCTGGCACAGCCGGAATTTCGCGATGTTGATAAAGTTCGCCCACTGTTTGAACTGTTTGAGCGAACAGAGGAATTGGGGAACTTGTTACCCAACGCGGAGCGTGGCAGTATTGGTGTGCGGATTGGCTCGGAAAACGTTGCGCTGCCTTTACAGGATTGTGCAGTGATTGGCGCTGAGTATAGAATTGGCAACGAGGTAGTCGGCCGTCTGGGTGTGATTGGACCAACGCGAATGGACTATGCAAGAATTGTCAAAGTACTCGATTACGCCGCCAGAGCATTGTCCAAACTGCTTACCGAACGAAATGATTTTGGAGGATAATCTGCGCCAATCGTTCACTTGGCTAGCGTATTAAAATAGCAAGGTTGTGGAGGGAAGAGCGTGTCAGAAGAACAACAGCAAAATGACTTCGACGCTAGCGAGGAAAACTCGAATGATGAAAGAGTCGAAACCGCTGATGCTGTCCAATCTTCTTTGGAAGAACCGATAGAGGCGGGAAACGCATCCGGATTGGAAGAGGATTTACGGATAGCAGAAGAACCGGATATGTTGGGGAAATTGCAGTCAGAATTGGAGGAAACTCGCCAGCAGTTACTTCGCACCATGGCGGACTTTGATAATTTTCGTCGACGAGTTCGTCAAGAGCGGGAAGAATTAGTCAAATCAGCAGCCCGCACTTTACTGGCTGAACTCTTGCCAGTGCTTGATAATTTTGACCGCGCGCTTCCTGCTCTTGAGCAGGAAGGAGTTTCAGAGCAGGTTTCCACTGGCATTGGCATGGTTCATCGCCAATTGCAGACACTTTTGCAAAAGCAGGGTGTTGAACGAATGGAACCGTTGCACCAACCATTCAATCCAGAATTTCACGACGCCGTGTTGCAAGAAGCTGCTTCAGAGGAGTATCCGTCCGGAACGGTCGTCGAAGTTCTTCAGGCAGGTTATTTACTAAACGGCAAAGTATTGCGGCCGGCAATGGTTAAAGTAACCATGTAGTTAGACTCTCGACCGCCGCTTTTCTGCCGTTACATACATCAAATATAGTTGTTTATCTACCTTAGAAGAAGTTTAGGGTCATCAGGAGGGGTTTACGAATGGCAAAAGTAATAGGAATAGACTTAGGCACCACCAACTCGTGTGTCGCTGTTATGGAAGGCGGAGAAGCAGTGGTCATTCCGAATGCCGAAGGCAATCGGACAACGCCTTCAGTAGTCAGCTTCACGAAAGAAGGAGAACGCCTGGTTGGAGATGTGGCGAAACGTCAAGCCATCACCAATCCAGATCGAACGATTATCTCTATTAAGCGCCATATGGGTACAGATCACCGTACTGAAATTGACGGCAAATCCTATACACCACAAGAAATTTCAGCCATGATTCTGCAAAAACTGAAAGCAGATGCAGAAGCCTTTTTAGGCGAGAAAGTGAGCCAGGCCGTCATTACGGTGCCTGCCTATTTCAGTGACGCGCAACGTCAGGCAACGCGCGATGCAGGTAAGATTGCTGGTTTGGAAGTTTTGCGTATCGTCAACGAACCGACCGCCGCTGCTCTTGCTTATGGTCTTGATAAAGAAGGCGAACAAACCATTTTGGTTTACGATCTCGGTGGTGGAACGTTTGACGTTTCCATCCTCGAATTGGGGGATGGAGTATTTGAAGTCAAAGCAACCAGTGGTAACAATCGTTTGGGTGGCGATGACTTTGATGAACGGATCATCCAATATCTAGCGGATAGTTTCAAAAAAGAGTACGGCATCGATCTGCGTCAAGACAAGATGGCTTTGCAGCGACTGAAAGATGCAGCTGAAAAAGCCAAAAAAGAGTTGTCTTCGACGCTTACAACAACGATTTCTTTGCCGTTTATCTCAGCGGACGCTACAGGTCCCAAACATTTGGAAGTCAATTTGACACGTGCCAAATTTGAAGAAATAACGGCAGATTTAGTGGAGTCCACGCTCGGCCCAACACGCCAAGCTCTTTCGGATGCGGGTCTTTCGGCAAATGATGTTGATCGTGTGATTTTAGTAGGTGGCTCAACACGTATACCTGCAGTGCAGGAAGCCATCAAAAAATTGATTGGTAAAGAGCCGTCAAAAGGCGTTAATCCTGACGAGGTAGTAGCCGTGGGTGCTGCCATTCAAGCGGGTGTATTAACGGGTGAAGTAAAAGATGTCGTCTTGCTTGATGTAACCCCGCTATCTCTTGGCATTGAAACGCTGGGTGGCGTGTTCACGAGATTGATTGATAGAAACACCACCATCCCGACTTCGAAGAGTCAAATTTTCTCCACTGCGGCTGACAATCAGACATCTGTGGAGATTCATGTGCTCCAGGGTGAGCGGGAAATGGCGCGCGACAACAAGACATTGGGTCGCTTTACATTAACGGATATTCCCCCGGCACCGCGTGGTATTCCGCAAATTGAGGTCACTTTCGATATTGATGCTAATGGCATTGTCCATGTGTCAGCTAAAGACTTGGGAACAGGCAAGAGTCAGCGTATCACCATTACAGCTTCCAGCGGCTTGTCGAAAGACGAGATCGATCGCATGGTGCGTGAAGCGGAAGCCAATGCTGAAGCAGACCGTAAACGCCGTGAGGGAATTGAGAAACGAAACCAAGCGGATAGTTTGCTTTATCAAACCGAAAAGACCCTGAAAGACTTGGGTGACAAAGTTGACAGCGAGTTGAAGTCAGAAGCGGAAAGCAAACTGCAAGCTTTGCGGGATGCGTTACAGGGAGAAGACGATGCTGCAGTGGATAAAGCTTCTCAGGAACTGACAGATGTTTTGCATAAACTGTCCACCAAACTCTATGAGCAAGCTGCTCAGTCGCAACAACAGAGTGGACAGGAAGCTGGAGACACTGACAAGAAAGATGACAATGTGGTTGATGCTGAGTACAATGAGGTAGATAACAACAAATAAACTTGTTCACAAATTCGCGTCTTCGCGCGGCCGTGCCTGCCACGCCGCGCGTTTACTTGTGGTTAGGAGAGGGGTAGGTAGCCAGTGGATAAGCGCGATTATTACGAAGTCTTGGGCGTCTCAAAAACCGCGACAGTTGACGAGATCAAGCGCGCCTACCGCAAATTGGCCCGCCAGAACCACCCTGATGTCAATAAAAATGATCCAAACGCTGCCGAAAAGTTTAAAGAGTTGACGGAGGCTTATCAGGTTTTGTCCGATCCCGATAAAAGGGCGCGTTACGACCAGTTTGGTCATCAGGCTACTTCGGGAAATGGCGGTATGGGAGGATTTTCAGGTGCTGAAAATCCGTTTGGCGATTTTTCGGGTTTTGGCGATATTTTTGACATGTTTTTTGGTGGGCGGACTGCTCGCGGTCCACAGCGCGGAGAAGACTTGGAATATGAATTGGTGATTGATTTCGAGGATGCTGCCTTTGGCGTGGAAGAGGAAATCCAGGTGCCGCGCACAGAGACTTGCGATAACTGCGGAGGTACGGGTGCAAAGCCCGGAACAGAGACGCGGCGCTGCACAGCTTGTAACGGATCGGGCGAACAGCAAAACGTCGTCAATACGCCTTTTGGTCGCATGGTGAATCGTCGACCTTGTCCAGTATGCCACGGACGTGGCGTAATCATTGAACAACTCTGTCGTGAATGTGCGGGGCAGGGACGGAAAAGAGTTCGTCGAGCCATCCATATCAAGGTACCGCCTGGTGTCGACAACGGCACGCGGTTGCGTATGCCGGGTGCTGGTGAAACGAGTCCGAGTGGCGGACAGCCAGGTGATTTGCATATTGTGATTCGAGTTCGACCTCACGAAGTGTTTGAACGCGATGGAACCAATGTCTATGTAGATGTGCCATTGACTTTTGTTCAAGCGGCGTTGGGCGATGAAATTGAAGTACCGACGCTGGATGGCAAAGTTAAATTGCGTATTCCAGAAGGCACGCAGAATGGTACGTCGTTCAGGCTTCGTGGCAAGGGAATTCCCAAACTGGGTTCACAGACCCAACGCGGTGATGAGCATGTGCGAGTTCATGTGATTACGCCTACAGGACTGAGTGAACGAGGCAAAGAGTTGCTCCGCGAACTGGGGCGAGAATTGGGAGAGTCGCCATCAGAGCAAACTCGCACGTTTGTCGATCGGATGAAAAGTTTTTTGGGTAATTCCTGATTCAATTTTGATGGATGCTCGCTGGGTCAAAGACTGCTAAAGACAGCCCTTGGCTGTTGGCGGGCAGTCTTTTTCTTCACTGATGATAGAGTGGGTGCAGACCTGGGGAAACGAGGGATAAAAATTGAAATGGTGGGAAATCAAGCAAACTGTCTCGCGCAACCAGGCGGATGTCATCAGTGCTCTCTGGTTAGAGATGCAGGATGTTCAAGGTGTGGCGGTAGAAGGTCGAACGGAAGACGAACCGCCCCATCCGGAGTTTGGTGAATGGTTTGATGAATCACTGTTGGAAACCGATCAACAGGTGGTTCGTGTTTATTTTCCGGAAACTTATAAAGAAGCCGATATTGCTGCGCTTGTTGCAGATGTTGAGCGTTCAGTTTTTCAGATTCTTTCTGAAGAAAGAAATGTGTTGAGTGAATGGTCGTTGGTAGATGAAGAAGAGTGGGCCGACGGGTGGAAGCATGAATATGTTCCTGTACCGGTCGGGCGTCGTCTGCTCGTTATTCCGAATTGGGATCAACATGTAGATACACAACGTGTCTCTGTTCGCCTTGAACCGGGAATGGCGTTTGGAACAGGCACACATGAAACCACTCAGCTTGCTATGGAAGCTCTGGAGCGAATTACACTTGCGGACAAGCGAGTGCTTGATGTAGGGTGCGGTACAGCGATATTGGCGATTACAGCTGCGAAGCTTGGCGCGAAAGAAGTTCAAGCTCTGGATGTCGATCCGGTGGCAGTCTCTGTAGCCAAGGAAAACGTGCGATTGAACGAAGTTCATGTAGAGGTTTCGCAAGGCGATTTACTAAAGGGTTTTTCAAAAGAAGTCCGCTATGATGTCATTGTGGCCAACATTTTGCGTGATATTGTCATTGAACTGATACCTGAAGCGCGTTCAAGATTGATGCCAGGCGGTTTGCTGCTTGTCTCGGGATTCGTCGAACAGCATGCTCCACAAGTCGAAGAAGCGCTTCTTCAAAGTGGTTTTCAAACTATCCATCGCTATCAAAAAAATGATTGGATACTGCTGGAGGCTTCTTACACGTGATGCCGCGTATTTTTATGCCTGAACAAGAATTGAAAATGGGACAAGTTTGGATGGTAGATGAGGCTCAAGCTCATCATTTTGTGCGTGTTCTTCGTGTGCGAAATGGCGAGCGTTTAGTTGCGGTTGTCCAAGGGGAGCCGTGGTTGTGCGAAATTGACGAGGCGCAACAGTCGCCGTTGCGATTGACGCTGCGCCCAATCTCCCGTTATCCTGGCCATGAGCCGCACATACGTTTGACTTTAGTACAAGGTGCGGCCAAAGGCGAAAAAATGGATGATATTTTTCAGCACATGACAGAACTGGGTGTCAGTCACTTCATAGCTTATCAAACAGAGCGTTCTGTGATACAACTGACGAAGAAAAGGCAAGAAAAAAGGGACAGATGGCAAAAAATAGTCAATGAAGCGGCTGCTCAGTCGCAAAGAGACATCCAGCCACTAGTAACAGTTGCCTGCTCGCGCAATGAACTGGAGCAACAGTTGCCGGATCGGGCAGAGGCGACATGCTTAGTGTGTGACGAGTTGCCACAGGGAAACAGCTTGGGAAAGGCAGTGGAGCATGAACTGAAATCTGGCAAACGTCATTTTGTCTTGTTTATTGGCCCGGAAGGTGGATTTTCTGACGCTGAACGGCAATGGTTTTACCATCAACTCGGTGCCATTGGTGTGCAGTTAGGACCGAGACAACTTCGCACGGAAACTGCTGGACTGGTAGCTGCGAGCATAGTCCTGCAACTTTCCGGTGACTTGGAGGGAAATTTGTGACAACGGTTGCGTTCCATACCCTCGGGTGCAAAGTGAACTTTTATGATACAGAAGGAATTTGGCATCGTTTTCAACAAGCAGGTTATCAACAAGTTCCGTTTACGGAACCAGCAGATGTGTATGTGATCAACACTTGCACAGTGACTCATCTGGGGGATCGCAAGTCTCGTCAAGCCATTCGCCGAGCGGTGCGCACCAATCCAGATGCTCTTGTGGTTGTGACAGGCTGTTATGCACAGATGGCGGCGAAGGAAATTGCGCAAATTCACGGTGTGGATTTAGTTGTAGGTAATGACCGCAAAATGTCTATTGTTGATCTCGTTGAACAAGTTCGCGCAGGAGATCAGCCGCTGATTGATGTTGGCAATATTTTGAAATCTAAAGAGTTTGAAGAAATGGATGTACCTTTTTTCCACGATCGAACTCGCGCCAATTTAAAGATCCAGGATGGCTGTAATCACTTCTGCACATTTTGTATCATTCCGCATGCTCGTGGGCTCATTCGCAGCCGTCAGCCAGAATCGGTTCTGGCTCAAGCGCGTAAACTGGCTCGTGCGGGGTATCGAGAAATTGTGTTGACGGGCATTCATACAGGCGGCTATGGAGAAGATTTGGACAACTATCGTTTAGCGGACTTATTGCGGGATTTGGAATGTGAAGAGGATCTTTATCGCCTGCGTATTTCTTCCATTGAGGCCAGCGAGATTGATGATGCTTTGATTGAAGTTTTACAATCGTCGAAAAAAATCTGCAACCATTTGCATATCCCTCTACAGTCAGCAAGTGACACAGTATTGAAGCGTATGAATCGCCACTACCGTATGGCGGAGTATTTGGAGAAACTTGGTCATTTACGCACAGCACTTCCCGACTTGGCTGTTACGACGGACATTATTGTTGGTTTTCCGGGTGAAACCGATGAAGAATTTCAAGAAACCGTCGACTTTTTAACGCACCAGTCGTTCGCCCAGATACATGTTTTTCCTTATTCGCAGCGCAAAGGCACACCTGCAGCAAAATTTGCGCAGCAGGTTAATGAAGATGTGAAAGAAGAGAGAGTGCAGCGTTTAATTCAGCTTTCACGGGAGCTTACACAGAAATACGCGCAGGGTTTGTTAGGTGACTCCTTCGAAGTCATTCCCGAAGAACCGTGGTTGGAAAGCGGTTTGAATGAGAAGGAATTAACGCGCAAGGAAGACGGTCCTATGCTGGTGGGTCATGCAGCGAATTATTTGCGTATGGCCTTTACTGTTCCAGAGGGTATTCGAGCGGAATCGCTCATCGGTGAGGTTTGTCGCGTGCGGCTTAGTGAAGCGAGATCGGACATCCAAATGGGACAATTTGAGGCGCAGGTGACTTTTGCGGCCTTGGATAGCGATGAAGAAGGGAGCTGTTCCGCGTGAAGCGTCTTCAACTAATTGAGCGGGCTGCTGGTGGGCTGGTGATTCGCAGAAAGAACGGTGAACGCGAGGTATTGCTGATTGACGACGCCTATGGGCACGTTGCTTTACCTAAGGGGCATTTGGAACCAGGGGAATCCTGGGAGGCGGCTGCGGTTAGAGAGATTGAGGAAGAGACGGGGATTCGCTCCAGACTAGTAGCTAGCCTTGGCCGTGTAGAATATCCAGTGATGCGTCATGGAACGACTATCCATAAAGAAGTGCGAATGTTTCTTTTGGAAGCGGATGATGCGCTTCAGGAACCGAGGCATCAGGCAGAGGAGATTCAATCCGCCTATTATTTGCCATGGGAAGACGCGAAGCAACTTCACGCAGAAAAAGGTTACATGAATTGGCATTGGATCTTTGACAAGGCTAAAGTGTTTCTGGATGGAGGGCAAATGCTTCGTCAGACATGGGACGACATCGAGCCAGACACGCAGTTGCGCGTCCATAAAGTGCGGCCGCTTGTAATTTCGTTGCTTGATTCTGTTGTAGAAGAAATTTCTGCGACTCATCCTGCCATCATGTCTGCTTATCTTCAGCGTGTCGGTCAATCGGTGAGCACTGAGACACCTCAGGATGCGCTGGCCAAAGTTCACCATGTTCTACAATCGTTACCTTATCCTACCGTTTCACGCGATGCGTTAAACACGATGATAGATCACACGTTGCTTCGTCCAGACGCTGGGTTGCTTGATGTACTCACCCTTTGTGAAGAGGCCAAAGAGCATCAGTTTGCTGCTGTTTGTGTTCAGCCCCGCTACGTTCGCGATGCAGTCGAAGCTCTAGCCGGATCGACCGTATCTGTTTGCACAGTGCTTGGATTCCCTCATGGTGCTGTGACTCCCGAGCAACTGGTATTTGAAACGTCACTTGCTTTAGCTTCTGGAGCGGAGGAATTGGATGTAGTTATTCCGTTTGGGGCTATGGTAGAAGATGATGTGCAAGCAGTGATGACTTCTGTCTCTGCCGTTGTCGAGACGGTGAATCGTTTAGCACCGCAGGCGATGGTCAAGGCCATTTTGGAGACGAGCGCTCTGACGGTCGATCGCGTTATGAAAGCTTCTATTGCGGCACTTGCGGCTGGGGTTGATTATATTAAAACATCTACCGGATTTCATACAGCAGGCGCTCATGGTCTTGATGTCTATATCATGCAAGCGTTAGCGTCGCCGGCAGGAGCGCACGTAAAAGCGTCGGGAGGCGTGCGTACCATGGAGGTAGCCAGTATGATGCTCAGTTTAGGTGTCGAACGGATTGGCACTTCTTCAGGAGTTCATTTGGTTCGGCAATAATCGTTCAATGAAACGGGCGTAAGTACGTGTGAATGGCCAAACCAACAGGGTGCTGAAGACATTAAACAGGGTATGGGCATTTGCTACCACTTGTTCCGGATGATGATCTAAACGCACAAGCCAACGGCTGAAGGGATGAATCCAAGGCCAAATTGCCAATACGCCAAATATGTTGAGCAAAACGTGAAACAGCGCAACCTGCACAGCAGCTCGTGACTGCCCAATCGAGGCTATGACCGATGTGAGACAAGTACCAATATTGGCGCCTAGAACAATAGCGATGGCTGATGTAAGTGATATGCTGGAATCGTGGACCAACGCCATGGTGACTAGGGTTGTAGCTGTACTGGATTGAAGTAATGTGCTGGCCAGTATGCCGCAAAGAATAGCACCTTCAAGATGGAAAGTGCTATTACGTAAAAGTTCGGCAAAATATGGGCTTTTACTGAGGGGTGCTAGTGCGTTTTCCAACGTTTCCAGACCAAGATAGACGGCTGAAAAACCAACGGCGGCTAGAGCCGAGAATCGCCATTTGCGCTCACGCGAGAGTAAACCAAGCAGTCCAACCACGAGAGTAGGGTAGACCAACCAGCGCAGGTTTAACTGCATCATTTGTGGTGTTACTGTCGAGCCGACGTTGGCGCCAAGCACGATACCAAGAGCTGAGCGAAAGGTTAAGCTTCCACTGGAAACTAATCCCACGGCTATGGCTGTGACAGCCGCGCTGCTTTGCATGAGAGCAGTGACTATAGTTCCTGTAAAAATACCACGTGTAGGGGTGCGGACGAGCTTTTCTAATAGATCTTCAACACGTTTACTTGCTAATTGGCGCAATCCATATCGCAAAGCCCAAAGGCCGGAGAGAAAGGCGCTAAGAGAAAAAAAGGCCAGCAAGAGATGAGAGATCATTTCTGATGGAGCCACCTCGCTTTTTAGGTCGATGGGCTTGTACCGCACGAGTTGCAGTTGCCGAAGAGACCTATTTTTGGTATCGGTATCAGGGTGGACAAAACGTTCTCTAAGAGAATTATGCTGGCAGATAAACTGTCATGTATTGAATTCGTGTTTGACACTCAAAAAAGCGCTATACTATAATACGCCTGATACGTCATTGCTTCGTGCCGGAGGGAGGGAGAAAGATGTCCGAAGTAAAGGTTCGTAAAAACGAATCGTTGGACAGCGCGCTTCGTCGCTTTAAAAAGGCGACGGCCCGGGACGGTGTCTTGGCGGAAATCCGCAAGCGGAAGCACTATGAAAAGCCGAGTGTGGCCCGCAAAAAGAAGTCTGAAGCCGCTCGTAAGAATCGTCGCAAATCTTATTGAGGAAGTGAAGACGTTCCATGGACTTGTCGGCTCGTCTAGCAGAAGATATGAAACAGGCGATGAAAGACAAGGACAAGGTGCGCCTGTCCGTCATCCGAATGATTCGCTCTGCTGTCAAAAATCGTGAAATTGAGCTGGGCAAAACGCTTGAGGAAAGTGAAGTCCAGGCAGTTATTTCACGTGAATTAAAGCAGCGTAAGGACTCCCTCCAAGCTTTTGAATCAGCTGGTCGAAGCGATTTAGTCGCTGAAGCCGAAGCTGAAATTGCTATTCTGACTGAGTATTTACCTAAACAGCTTTCAGAAGCTGAGATTCGTGAGATAGCAACCCAAGTGATGAACGAAGTTGGTGCCACTGGGAAAGCGGACACGGGTAAAGTGATGGGGCCATTGATGTCCAGGTTGCGTGGTCAGGCGGATGGGAAACTGGTGCAGAGCGTTGTCGCAGAATTGCTTAGTGGCAAAGAAGCCTAAGCTTCTCAAGACGCAGATATTCATCAGCGCCTGAAATTTGAAGAAATACCATAAAAGAAATCTCTCTATTTTAAACCCGGATGTGTCTATCCGGGTTTTTGTTTTGTCTGTACCACAATAAACACAAGGGCAAGAACTTCTATTTTCTCTCGTCTCTCTGATATTCAAAAGGTGATAGTTAAGTGGACTCGGACATACTTTAAAGAATAGCGTTGCCGAGAAAGGGTGGTACGGTTGTCGCGTTGGACGCAAAAAATGAAGGGTGCTGCAACGGAATGGCTGTCTTTACCACAAGACGTTCTACTCGACGCAAGTAGAGTGACGTGCATCAACGCCTCTGAGATTGTCATTGAACGCCTAGAGTCGCTCCTTCATGTGTCAGCCAACGAGGTATGGTGTGATGTGGGAGATTACCAACTTAAGATTATAGGCAACGATTTCGAAGTGATTTTGCTTACAGCCAGCGAGATTCATATTCGAGGCGATGTTCAGGAAATGAAGTATATCAAAGGTGGCAAAGCAAGATGAAGAAGCCATGGCTAAAATGGTTCCCAGCAGGAAGTGTCATCCTGGAGTTGCGAGGCGAACGTCGTCAAGAAGTCTTGACGCTTCTCCATCGTGCAGGTGTGAAAGTTCGTTCTATTCAATTTTCTACCCATACGTTACGTCTACATCTGGACGTTCGGGAGATTGGTCTTTTATATACATTTTGCAGACGAACACAAGTGAAATTTCGAGTCCTTGAACGTCGTGGGGGAATTTTTATACTGCGCCGTCTTTGGCAAAGACGCGTATTTGCTGGTGGAGCAATTCTCTTTGTCTGCTTGCTCTATGGATTGTCACAAATGGTTTGGCGTGTAGACATTCAGGCTCCGAATGAAGCTATCTATGAATCGGTCCAAGAGGCTGCCCAAGATTCTGGGCTGTATGTAGGCGCATTTCAGCATCATTTGCCGCCACTTCTGCAATTACAGGAAGAGATTCGCCAACAGTCTAAAGATGTAGTGTGGGTTGGAGTGCGAATGGAAGGTTCTGTGGCTAAAATACAGGTCATTCCTAAAATTGAAGCCCCAAAGGCACTGAATCAGACACCTGTGAATATTGTGATTAGTAAACCAGCCGTCATTCTTCATGTATACGCCACACGCGGGCTAACGATGGTGAGGGATGGACAGACTGTTATGCCAGGCCAAGTGGCCATCAGCGGAACCCTGGCCGATGGAGCTGCGCAAGTATCCGCATCTGGAGATGTTCTGGGTGAAGTTTGGTACACCTCAATTGTTCAAGTACCTCTTAAAGTGTCTCAGGGCCGTCTGACAGGAGAATATGTTACTCGCTACTATTTACGGTCCGGTCAGTTTTTGCTGCGTGTATGGGGATTTAGAGAGCCAGACTATCATCATGTGCTCGATGTGCCGAGTCAGACAGATTGGCGCTTGGGTCAATATGTTTTGCCGATTCAATGGGAAACGGTACGTCGTTATGAAGTCTCTCCTAGCCTTCTCCTTAAATCACAGCAGAAAGCAGAAGCTGAAGCATTACAGTTAGCGCGATCGGACGTCGCCACACAAATTGGAGAAGAAGGGCATATTCTTGGTCAGACCGTTTTACACCGAAGAGTCGAGCGTGGTACTCTATATGAGACCATTCTTACAAGAACTGAGGAAAACGTCGGCGTTCCGGCTCCTATACCGCCAGTAACGTCAGGAGAGAATGGTTCTTCACCGTCAACTTCGAGTCATACATAAAGCAAATTGAGGGAGTGGCTCATCGATTGACCTCAGAGACGTCCATACGCAAATGGACATTTGCGAACAATGAAGAAGCTGTTATTGTGCTCGGACCTAATGATTTATTATTGGAACTTATGGCGCAAGCGTTCAAGGCACGAGTGACTACGCGTGGTACGGATATAACCTTTAGCGGCACATCAGAGGAAACAGAACGCATGATTGCCCTGATGCGTACGTTAACTCAACTTTCACATTTAGGAGTTCACTTGACGGACGCTGATTATCGGTATGCTATTGAACTCGCGTTACAGGATGAATTGGAAGAATTGATTCCCATTTACACGACTGAAGTAGCGGTCACTCATAAAGGGAAACCGGTACGTGTGAAGACGCTCGGACAACGGCGTTATGTTGAATATATGAAGCAGCAAGAAATTGTCTTCGGCATAGGACCGGCTGGTACGGGAAAAACCTATCTCGCGGTAGCTATGGCTGTCATGGCATTAAAAAAAGGTGAGGTCAAACGGATTATTCTCACCCGTCCAGCGGTTGAGGCGGGCGAAAAACTCGGATTTTTACCTGGAGATTTGCAGGAAAAGGTCGATCCGTATCTTCGCCCTCTGTACGATGCATTAAATGATGTCTACGGACTTGAACAAGTGCAAAGGGCTATGGAACGAGGTTTAATAGAGGTAGCTCCTCTGGCGTATATGCGAGGTCGGACGCTTGACGACTCGTTTGTCATATTGGATGAAGCACAGAATACGACTGTAGAGCAAATGAAGATGTTTTTGACCCGACTAGGTTTTGGCAGTCGAATGGTGATTACAGGGGATATTACCCAGATTGACTTAGCTGCAGGACGAGAGTCAGGTTTGGTTCAAGCCATTCGTGTTCTATCAGAGGTCAAGGGCATTGCATTTCACTTTTTTAGTCCGTCAGACGTTGTGCGTCACCATTTGGTTCAAAAGATTATTGAAGCCTATGATGCACATGCCAATCTATTGACGAAGACGCAAGGTGTGTAGAATATCTTGCCGATAATGACTGACTGTTTCAAGATGTACTATAGTAGTCTTTGCGTAACAAGGAGATTGAGTGCATGACCACGTCCAAGTGGTATATGGTTTTGCGACGTATATTGGACAATCCAGATTTTCGAGCGTCCAAACGGATTCGCCTGGCCATTTATATGCTGATGGTCATTTTGGTGTACGCCATTCTTCTCTCTTCAGTGCTGCCTCCTAAATATCATCTCGCTGTGGGACAGGTGAGCCCGGTCACCATTCGTTCTCCCATTACCACAGTCAATACTCAGGCAACAGAAGAGGCGCGCCAAGAAGCTATGGCACACGTGCCCAAACAATATGTACAATCGCCTGCAGTATTAGAACAGGCTTTACAACAGATAGACGAGCTATATAATGCAGCGATTTCTGAATCCACAGATAAATCGCTCAGCCAGGCTCAACGTATCGAGTCGCTTCAATCTATTGCCCCTAAAGGGGTGTCGATGGCTACTTTACAGGCGCTTTCAACATTGTCCTCTCAAGATGTAGGCATCTT
Organism: Alicyclobacillus sp. TC; assembly: GCF_016804365.1. Taxonomy (NCBI): domain Bacteria; kingdom Bacillati; phylum Bacillota; class Bacilli; order Caryophanales; family Alicyclobacillaceae; genus Alicyclobacillus; species Alicyclobacillus sp. TC. Next base: position 1,070,940 of record NZ_CP044434.1, read on the forward strand.
GCAGAGTGTTTCGGAACGCATTGTCAAAGAACTACTCGGGGTGCCTTTTTATTCTGACTCGCTTCAGCAGGCCAGTTTGTTGGTTGATCGGCAGATGCTCAATTACGACCTGAATCGTGTATCCCGTTTGATCGTGCAAAATGTAGTGAGCAGTGTGCTTAAACCTAACATGATTTATCAAAAGCAGGCTACCGAAGCTGCGCGTGAGGCAGCTGCCAAAAGTGTGGCCAATATAATGATTCATCAAGGCGATGTCATTGTAGCGAAAAATGGTATAGTCACCAACAGTGTCCAAAGTGAACTGATGGATGTAGGTCTTTACAGTGGTCATCCTAATTACGGCATTGTATTTGGTTTTGCTCTCTACGTTATCCTTTCTGTGGGTTTGCTTGCTGCTTACGTGGAAAGGCGAGATCCGCGTCGCAGGCTGGATAATTTAATGCTTTTGGTTTTACTGATTGTTTTTGTTCTCGTGTCCATTCTGATAGCTTTAACCAAGTCTGTCGTGGACAGCGGTCCTTCAGCAGCTCCTTTTTTGATGCCGATCTCGCTCGGTGCGATGCTGGTATCGGTTATGATGGACGGTTCATTAGCGGGGGTCACGTCATTTTATTTTTCTTTTTTGGTAGCGGCTGCTTTTGGATTTCAATTTGAATATGTGCTGTACAGCTTTATCGGTTCATTGGTAGGAGCCTATAGTGTGGGCCGTGTGACGAGCCGCAGTACGTTTATGCGTGCAGGATTTTTAGTTTCTGGTGTGAATGTGATAAGTGTATTGGCGACTCATTTTATGCAAATGGACAATGGTGCTTCTTTCCATGATTTATCTGTTCATTTGGGGTTGGCGCTTTTAAATGGCGTCTTAAGCGCAGTACTGGTTATGGGGATTTTACCGTTTTTTGAAACGACGTTCGGTTTGTTGACAGCGATTCGTTTGTTGGAACTATCAAATCCTAATCATCCCCTTTTGCGAAAAGTGTTATTGGAAGCGCCAGGCACATATCATCACAGTCTCATTGTCGGCAATTTGGCTGAAGCAGCAGCTGAATTGGTAGGAGCCGATCCACTTATTTGCCGCGTTGGTGCGTATTATCACGATGTCGGCAAGACGAGACGGCCTATGTTTTTTGTAGAAAATCAGATGACCAAAGAAAATCCACACGAAAAGATTGCGCCAAGCCTTTCCCATCTCATCATCACTTCCCATGTGACGGATGGATTGGTCATGTTGCAGCGGGCAGGATTGCCGAAGCCAATTCAAGATATCTGTGCAACTCACCACGGAACGACGATTCTTTGGTATTTTTATAATAAGGCTAAAGAGATGGATAAAAACGGAACAGTACGGGTAGACGATTTTCGCTATCCCGGACCTAAACCTAAAACGCGTGAATGTGCAATTGTCATGATTTGTGATGCGATTGAAGCGGCTGTGCGCAGTATGGCGCGTCCTACGCCCAATCGCGTAGAAGGCGTTATTCGGAAAATAATCAAAGATCGTTTACAGGATGGTCAATTGGATGAATGCGACTTAACCCTGCAGGATTTGGATGTTATGGTCTCGGCGTTTATGAAAACACTGAAAGGGATCTATCATTCGCGAATTGAGTATCCGGATATCGATAAATTGCGTAAGGAAGTGGGAAAATGAGTGAGACTTCACTATCGGTCATTCTAGATGCAGAAGTTACCGTTCCAGATGAGTTAATGCCGATTGAAGAGTATGTGGAGACTGTACTCATGGCTGCGGCCAAGCATTTGCATTGTTCGGGCGAGGTTTCGGTACTGTTGGTCGACAACAAGACCATTCATCAGTTAAATTTACAGTATCGTAATGTGGACAGGCCAACAGATGTCCTATCTTTTCCTCAGTTAGAGGGGGAGGATATCGGTGGTTTGCCTAACGAACCGATTTTACTGGGTGATATCGTCGTTTCTTTACCCATGGCTATTCAACAAGCAAAGGATTATAATCATTCGTTACGCCGTGAGTTTGGTTTTTTGCTTGTACACGGATTTTTGCATTTGTTAGGTTTTGATCACGGTTCAGAAGAAGAAGAAAAAGAGATGTTTGGCCTGCAGGAAGAGATTTTGCAAAGTCTCCAGCTGACCAGATGATACGAATGCCCATGTCATTGCATACACAGTTCAAAAACCGATCTTTCTTACATTCGTTAGAGATGGCCTATCAGGGCATCCTTAGCAATTTACGAAGAGAACGCAATATGCGCATTCATTTTTTTATTTTTCAGTTACTTTTGGTGTTTGATTTACTTATCCAGCCGACTTGGTGGCAAATCATTTTAGGGCTAATGGCGGCTGGTGGAGTTTTTGCTTTAGAATTGATCAACTGTTCTTTGGAGGCTGTGGTTGACTTACTGGTACAGCATCAATGGAATACTCTGGCCAAAGCTGCGAAAGATGCAGCGGCTGGTGCTGTGTTGGTCTTTGCTTTTATGGCGGCAATGCTGGCTATTGCCTTAGCTTTTGTGAATTGGCCATGGCGTTTAAATCTTATTTTTCATCCGCGCTTTTTATCTACCGGGCTTGTGCTGTTGACTGCTGTACTGAGTTGGATAACTTGGTTTGCCGCCGACAAGCAAAACCTAAAAAACGATGAAGTATGGACAGGAGAGTAATGTAAATGGCTCAAGAGCACCCTGCTTTTCGTTCCGGATTTGTGGCGATTGTTGGTCGTCCGAATGTCGGAAAGTCGACTTTACTCAATCAACTGGTCGGCAGAAAAGTAGCAATTATGTCCAATCGTCCCCAGACAACGCGCCATCAAATTCGCGGTGTAGTGACAACGGATAGTGGACAAATGATTTTTATAGATACTCCAGGTATCCATAAACCCAAACATCGACTTGGAGAAGCGATGGTAGAGACTGCCTTGGCAGCTCTTAGGGAAGTCGATGTTGTGCTCTTTGTAGCCGATATCACCAGTTCGCAAATCGACCAGGATAGACAGATTTTACAGCGTATGAAAGATTTGACAACACCTGTAATTTTAGTATTAAATAAAATCGATGCCGAAGAAAAAGGCAAAATTTTAAGCAAAATTGAGCAATATCAGTCGCTCTATCCTTTTGCCGAGCATATCCCTGTGTCGGCTAAACGTGGCACTCAATTAAATGTACTGACCGAGCAAATCATGTTCGTTTTGCCGGAAGGTCCAAAGTACTATCCTGATCATATGGTCACCGACCATCCAGAAAGTTTCCTCATTGAGGAGATGATTCGTGAAAAAGTAATCCATTTGACTCGTGAAGAAATCCCTCATTCAGTCGCAGTCGTTTTAGAACAAATGGAACAGCGTCCGAGAGGGACTTTATATGTTCAGGCAGTCATTTACACTGAGCGGGACAGCCAAAAAGGTATTTTGATTGGTAAACAGGGGGCTATGTTAAAAAAAGTAGGGGAGTTAGCCCGGGCTGAATTGGAAAGATTGCTTGGCAACAAGATGTATTTGGAATTGTGGGTCAAGGTCAAAAAAGATTGGCGTAATGATGATTCTGTCTTGCGCAGATTTGGTTTTGAGAATCTTTCTTGAATGTCCATCGGGATCGACAAATGGGCATTTATATAGAATCTGTGGTAATTGAGGACAGTTTTGTTTATCAGCCTTCACCAGTTTACCAATGGATTCATAGTATATCCACACCCGTCCTCCACACCCTAACAACAGAAGCGTGTCACGTTTCCGACACCATCCCAATTTCATCAGAGGAGTTGAGTTCGGTTGCGGGATTTTACGTGGCAAATCTTCACGTTGACAGGTGATATTGACGCCTATTTGCTGTACAGGGATTTTACGCAAATACGGGATGTCAAAGATCAGGTTGAAGAAATAGGCTCAGAGTCCGAAGAGTAAAACTCTTGATTTCAAAACACATTGGAAAGCAGAGGGTGGTTCATTGTGCAACTACAATTGCCGGCAAGAGTGTTGCGCAGCCAACCTTATGGGGAGTCTCATGCTATTTTACAATTGCTTTCCGAAAGTGGCACGCTTTCTGCAATAGCTCGTGGCGCTAAAAAACCTCACAGCAAGCTTCGCGCTACTACGCATCTAGGGTCAAAATCCATCTATCAAATGCGTTTGGGTTCGGGGATGGCCACCATTTTGCAGGCAGAATTATTGGAGTCTCCCAAGGGACCACAAGTAAGTGTCGAAAAGGCAGCGTATGCTGCCTACTTTTCTGATCTCGTTCGTCTCTCTGTTCCTGAATACCCTAATGGCAACAAAGAACCTTTTCAGGTGCTCGATCGCATTTATGACCTGATGGAAAATTTAGACGAATCGGATATAAGCATGCTTGCCATGCTTTTGGAAGCTCGGGTCTTGCGCTGGTCAGGCGTCGCTCCTGATGTGGAATATTGCGGGATTTGTGGGAATTATTTAAATGAAGATAAGGTTGATGCTACTCACGGGTATGCAGAACGATTGGGGCAATTTCTCTGTCAGCGATGTTGGAATTCCAGGAATCCACTTTCTGGTGAGCGGGCTATACCTTTGTCTGAAAAAGAGTTAAAAATTTTGCGCGCTCTAATGTGGGTCCCTATTCAAAGACTGGGCCATTTGTATCTATCCGCGCCTATTGTGCAAAATTTGCGGCGCATTCTCCGTTATCACCTTTCAGAATTTGCAGGAATTCGACCGAGATCGGCCAAAATACTTGAAGAAATTCTACTGCCTCTAGCTGAGGGTGATTTAGATAGATTAACTTCTAGCTTTAATTCTTCTCCATTGAGGAAAGAGGACAAGCCTTCTGGTGACTGAATTTTTTGCTGACAGTTTGCTGATTCGTCTGTAAACTTGTGAATAATTCGTTATACTTGCATTGATCAAGTAGTGTGTCAATCAAAACGGCGAGAAAAGAACGGGTTGTGATGGACTTGGAATTGACAAAGAGACAGTCTGCCATTGTTCGTTTGGTGAAGGAACGTGGACCTATTACTGGTGACCAGATTGCCGAAGCACTCTCTGTGGCCAAGGCCACTTTACGGCCTGATTTGTCTGTCTTGACCATGGCAGGCTATCTACAGGCGCGGCCCAGAGTTGGATACACATACACTGGGATGCCTGAACACAGCGAATTGGTCACGGTGCTTCACTCATTGCAGGTCAAGGATTATAAGTCGATTCCGGTTGTCCTTAGTGATAAGAATACGGTCTACGATGCAATTGTTACCATGTTTATGGAGGACGTTGGAACCTTAATAGTTGTTCGCGATGGTCTTTTGCAAGGCGTGGTCTCTCGCAAGGATTTACTGAAGGTCGCCATTAATGGTGGAGAAATGCAGAAAATTCCAATCCATTTGGTGATGACTCGAGTACCTCATGTTGTTACCATTTCACAAGAAGCGACCCTTTATGAAGCAGCCCATTTGATGGTTCATCACGAGATTGACTCGCTTCCTGTTGTCAGGACTGTGGAAGCTAACCAGTTAGAGGTTGTGGGTAGAGTTTCAAAAACCACAATTACCAAAGCGTTTGTAGAACTTGGAGAACCGTCCTCCCGTCAGAACCGTCATTCTGGCGCTCTCGCGGTAAGTCGCGTAGATGAGGAGGAGGAGTCTTAATGTCTGACAAGAATCCGGTTGTCTATCTGGTCTCAGATTCGGTTGGAGAGACGGCAGAGACAGTTGTCCGTGCGGCTGCTAGCCAATTTGACGGTGCTCATATTCAATTGAGGCGATTTGCGCATATTGATAGTGTGGGCTCTGTAGAAGAAATTGTCCGACGAGCTGAATTAGAAGGAGCGATTATTGCTTTTACGCTCATTTTGCCCGAATTGCGTACAGCGTTGAGAGAACAGGCAGCCCAGTACCGTGTTGAAGTTGTAGACATTATGGGGCCTATGGTTGAGGCGCTGGAAAAAGTATATGGATTTGCACCACATCTAAAAGCGGGTTTGGTCCATCAATTGGATGCAGATTATTTTCGTCGTGTGGATGCTATTGAGTTTGCAGTTAAGTATGACGATGGGCGAGATCCGCGCGGTCTGGAAAAAGCTGACATCATTATTGTGGGTGTTTCAAGGACTTCTAAAACGCCGTTGAGCATGTATTTAGCACATAAACGAATGCGTGTTGCCAATGTGCCGCTCGTTCCGGAAATTGCACCACCGGAAGAATTGTTTCGATTGGAAAATCCACACCGTATTGTAGGCTTGACGATACGTCCAGAGGAATTGAATCGCATACGTCAAGCACGATTACAGGCACTTGGCCTGACACCGGATGCAAGTTATGCCAGTCCAGAGAGAATTGAGTTGGAATTGAAATATGCGGACGAAGTGATGAAGAGACTGGGTTGTCCCATTATAGATGTCAGTGATCGAGCTGTAGAAGAAACGGCGCTTTTGGTTTTGGATTTGGTTCATCGTCAGGGACAATTATGATGGATTGTCCTTGCTCTTTGTTGTAATTTTGCTGATTCCGAAGGAGAAGGAATCTGAGCGGATTGACCCCCTTATGTTGGACATGGCTCCCGTTTCGACTTACCTAAAGCTGCACCTGAAATTAAGTTGTTTTGGCTCCGAATTCATCGGAATTTACAAGTATATTGGATACTTGATGAAGAACAAAGTTAAAAGGAATCCATGAGATGAGCAAAGAAAGTATACTCGCGCAGGATGAATCGGACTTATCCAAGAAGCAAACCAAACTCTTTGGGCAGAATGCTAAAAAGCGATTGCTACGAATCTCAAGATAGAATTTAGATATAAATTCACAGGACTTTCAATACACTTGTATAAGGTTTTGTCAAGAGAATTTTGAAAAAAATTTTTAAGGTTGGGCATAGTTGTTAAATATCCTGCCCATGCTAAACGATGAGTACTAAAATTGCATGTTCAGCGGAAGTTTTCGAGCGGTCGAACTCGCCAAAAACTGACAAAGTTGATTTTTATGTCGAAGGAGGAAAATTATCGTCCTTTGTAGAATAGTCTTAAATGAGTACATCGTGGTATATTGCCGCGCAAAACTCGCGCAGCGTTCGGTAAAATGGCACGCCGCGGAGTGGGTGATGGTTGATGCAAAAGTTGCCGAACGAGTTTCTTGAAGAACTGCGGCAGCGAATAGACATAGTCGACATCATCTCAGAGCATGTAGAGCTGCGTAAGACAGGACATTCTTTTACTGGTCTGTGTCCATTTCATAATGAACGCACACCTTCTTTCTCTGTTTCACCCGATAGACAAATGTTTCATTGCTTCGGATGCGGTGCCGGGGGGACTGTTATTCGTTTTGTCATGGAACATGATGGTCTGTCGTTTATGGAAGCAGTTGAAGTGTTGGCAACTCGCGCTGGCATGAGTCTGCCTGCTGGTTTTGTTGTTGAACCAACTATTAACCAACAAAAAACCCAAATTAGAGAACGCCTTCTTCAGGCTAACGAATTAGCAGCTAAATACTATACCCATATTTTAATGAATTCAGATGCCGGAGTGCAAGCCCTTAAGTATTTGAATGAGCGAATGATTCAGAGAACAACGGCTGTAGAATTCCAGCTTGGGTATTCGCCAAATCAAGCCAATATGCTGATGCGCTTTCTCAGCAGGCGCGGATATTCCCCGGAAGAATTGGAGTTAGCAGGTTTGATTGTGCGGGTTGGAGGCGAATGGATCGATCGCTTTCGACATCGTCTCATGATTCCAATTTTTGATATTCGCGGTCAAGTTGTTGGTTTTGGCGGTCGTGCGCTTGAGCCTGGTGTAAAGCCCAAGTATCTCAATACACCGGAAACGCTGATTTTTCACAAAGGTCATTTGTTATTTCAACATGGGAAAGTTCGAAAACAAATCCGCAGCAAGCGTCATGCCTATTTATTTGAAGGCTATATGGATGTCATGGCGGCTTGGCAAGCGGGAATTGATACGGGAGTCGCCAGTCTGGGAACTTCTTTGACACCAGAGCAAGCTAGATTGCTCAAGCGAGATTGTCATTTGGTAACGGTTGTCTATGACGGTGATGCTGCTGGTATCAGTGCTGCCAAAAGAGCTGTTGAAGTTTTTGAGACGGAAGGTTTGGAAGTAAGGATTGTGCAATTGCCGGATGGACGCGACCCTGATGAATTCATTCGTGAATTTGGCACAAAGGCATTTCATCACCAATTGCAGGTTAATGCTTTAACGCCATTGCAGTTTCTTACCCATTCATTGCGTACAACTGCTGATTTGCTCTCTTCCGCTGGCAGGCAGCAATATATGCGCCATGTAATGCAACTTTTGGCAGCGCGTGCTTCTCCCATCGAAAAAGAAGCAGAGTTGCGAAATTTGTCACAGGAATTCAATTTTTCTTTGGATTCTCTAAAGGAAGAAATGCGCATTATCGAGAAAAAAACGCATAGACAACATCGTAGGATTGAGAATAAGGAGACACTGCAGGTTAAACCTCTGGAAAAAGGGTTTATAGAGGCGGGACAACGAATTTTACAGTGGATGATGTTGGATAACGATGCGTTTGCGGAAATAGAATCGCATGCTGTAGATGAGCTTGCCACCCCGGAACAGACAGCTTTGTTAGCTCTTCTCTATCATTGGCGATTGACTTCTGAGACATCGATTGAGACGTTTGTCGATGAATTGGAAGAAGAAGATTTGCGCAAGTTGGCCTCTGCACTATTGATAGACAATTCGGTGCCGTTCGATAAACGTATCTTGGAGGATTATTTGCGTACCATACGAAGCCATATACTGGAACGTTCTTATAAAGAAGCAATCGCTGAAGTTGTGCAGGCGCAACTTGCTGGAAATTCGGCGTTGGCTTTAGAGATAAAGAGTCGGGTCGATGCGCTCATGCGTGAGATGGAGGCTCTAAAGTCCACCCGCTTTTCGGTTGCTGTGAAAGGCGGGGACGAGGAGGCCAGGATGAGATGAAAGGAACGGAAGGAAAACTTCGTGATGAAGAATCTACCCAACTGTTGCAGTCCACAAAAGCAACATTGGTTGATGTCGGGAAAAAACGCGGTTGGTTGACATATGACGAAATTGGCAATCGTCTGGCGGAATTTGCTCTCTCTGCAGACGACATGGATGAGTTTTTTGATCAACTGGCTGAACATGGAATTGAAGTGGTGAATGAGCGTCAGACTGATGATGCTCGTGAATTGGGAGACGAATCAGACGACGATGAAGGTCCCAATCGTTCGGAATTAGAAGAAGAAGCGGACGAATCTTTTGATTTGAATGATTTGTCCATGCCACCGGGGATTAAAATTAGCGATCCGGTTCGTATGTACTTGAAAGAAATTGGGCGTGTTCCTTTGCTCTCTGCTGCTGAAGAAATTGAATTAGCTAAACGGATCGAGCAAGGAGACGAAGAAGCCAAGAGACGTCTTGCAGAAGCTAATTTGCGTTTGGTAGTTTCTATCGCCAAACGTTACGTAGGACGTGGCATGTTATTTTTGGATTTGATACAAGAAGGTAATTTGGGCTTGATTAAGGCTGTGGAGAAATTTGACTACAGCAAGGGCTATAAATTTAGTACGTACGCCACTTGGTGGATTCGCCAAGCCATCACGCGCGCTATTGCTGATCAAGCGAGAACGATTCGCATACCTGTGCATATGGTGGAAACAATTAACAAGTTGATTCGCATTTCTCGCCAACTGCTTCAAGAACTTGGTCGGGAGCCAACTGCTGAAGAAATAGCTGCAGAGATGGATATGACACCTGAAAAGGTGCGAGAAATCCAAAAAATTGCCCAAGAACCTGTTTCGCTTGAGACACCGATAGGTGAAGAGGACGATTCCCATCTGGGAGACTTTATTCCTGATGATGAAGCGCCTGCTCCTGCGGATGCAGCAGCATATGAGTTATTAAAAGAGCAATTGGAAGATGTGCTGGATACCTTAACAGAGCGAGAGGAGAATGTATTGCGCTTGCGTTTTGGTCTCGATGATGGGCGTACTCGCACTTTGGAAGAAGTTGGTAAGGTGTTTGGTGTCACGCGCGAGCGTATTCGGCAAATTGAAGCTAAAGCGTTGCGTAAATTGCGCCATCCTAGCCGCAGCAAACGTTTGAAAGATTTTCTTGAATAAACCATGAGCATGTCAGTGACTGTAAGAAAATGTCTCCTCAGATACTCAAGATGTCTGAGGGACTTTTTTGTTTATCATTGTGATTGTCATAAAAAGCGGATTGCCTATAGTCAGCAGGCAGTTTTAGGGTGAACTTGTCACGCAGTTATCAACCTATCATCCTACAAAATGCAATCTTCAGTATTCTCCGACTTTATACCAACCTATTGCAAGCGCTTTCGTTTGATCGCTATAATTTCTAAGACAGAGTTTGGGAGGGATAGGAGTGGATTTTGACTTTACGCCAGAACAGAAAATGATTCGGGAAACCGTTCGTGATTTTGCGCAGAGAGAAATCAAACCGATTGCAGCGGAATTAGATCGTACCGAACGTTTTCCGATAGAAATTTTCGAAAAGATGGGTAAACTAGGCTTACTTGGCTTGCCCATTCCTGAAGAGTATGGAGGATCGGGAGCTGATTTTATCAGTTACTGCTTGGCGCTTGAAGAACTTGGTCAAGCTTGTGCGGGAACAGCATTGAGTTATGAGGCACATATCTCTCTTGCATCGATGCCGATTTTACATTTTGGAACTGAAGAACAAAAGAAAAAATATCTTGTTCCTTTAGCGAAAGGCGAAGCACTGGGTTCCTTTGGTCTGACAGAGAATGGTGCAGGTTCCGATGCGGGTGGTACTAAAACGACAGCTCGCTTGGAAGGCGACGAATGGGTCATCAACGGTACAAAAATATATAATACCAATGGTGGATATGCCAAATATGTAGTGCTTACAGCATTGACAGACAAAGAAAATCGGGGAATTAGTGCCTTTATCGTTCCTACAGATGCTCCAGGTTTTTCTGTAAGCAAAGCTTATGAAAAAATGGGAATGCGAGCTTCTAATACGGTTGAGTTGATCTTGGAAGATGTACGAATTCCTAAAGAAAATTTATTGGGGCCCTTGCATCGTGGTTTTCGCCAATTTTTATCCACATTGGACAACGGACGAGTTGCAATTGCCGCATTGGCCATTGGTATAGCCCAAGCCGCTTTTGATACGGCTTTGGAGTATAGTAAAAGTCGCGAACAGTTTGGTAAACCTATATCGAAATTTCAATCGGTTTCCAATAAATTGGCGGATATGGCCATGCATCTTGATTTGGCTCGCAATGCAGTATACAAAGCAGCTTGGTTGCATGATCAAAATCGTCCATACACCAAAGAAGCCGCATTTGCCAAACTTTTTGCTTCTGAAACCTGTACCCAAACTTGTCTTGATGCCATTCAAGTTCTTGGTGGTAATGGATATATGCGCGAATACCCCGTCGAGCGGCATTTGCGTGACGCCAAACTCATTGAAATTGGTGAGGGAACGTCTGAAGTACAGCGTCTTGTCATTGCACGCCAACTTGGGTGCTAATCTGTTGTCTTAAAAAGTAAGATAAAGAGTGGACATTCTTTTGGACCGATTCTTTTTATTGAATCGGTCTATTTCTCGATTGTAGAGAATAACGTCTTAGCGTGTACAAAGAGATCGAAAAAAGGGGCTAAAAAGAAGGTGTAAGAATGTGGAAAACCATTCTATTCTTGTTGCTTCTATTCCTATGTGCTCCTTTACTGATTTATCGACTCCTAGCGATTATGGCAGAACAGTTATCGGCACAGGGGCGTAATATTCGGCCTGTTCCAGCAGATGTGGCTATTGTTTTAGGGGCTTTTACAGATGGTTATCGGCCATCTCCACCCTTGATTCGTCGATTGCATGCGGCTATAGACTTATATCGAATGGGGTATATGCAAGCTATTATAGTGAGCGGTGGGCGTGGTCAGGATGAAAAAGTCACAGAGTCACATTCCATGAAACGATTTCTTGTAATGAACGGCGTAGCGCCGCATGTTATTTTCGAAGAACACAAATCTTCCGATACCTGGGAAAATCTTCGCAATTCTTTGTTACTGATGAACAGCTTGGGATTTGCAGACGCCATTATTGTAACAAGTGATTATCATCTGCCACGGGCCCTTGCGGTTGCTAAAAAACTTTCTATTCCTGCCAGCGGGTATGCAGCGAAATCAGGCAAACAGGAGAGACGTTACGCTGTGCGGGAAATTTTTGCTCGTATTCAGTACACTCTCCTTCGAAAATCCTCCTGGACTTAATGTGCATTGCGGTTTTGATTGTCTTTCTTTCCTGAGTTACAATGCGCGTATGATGAATGAAGAACATAAACCTACGATTTCAATTTCTTATCGTCTTTCATGGCTATTGTCACGTATCCCATCTGAAGCAAGCTTGGTGGATGTAGGTACCGATCACGCTTTATTGCCGATTGCAGCTGTACAAATGGGTAGAATTCATACAGCTATTGCCTCTGATGTTGCGGTAGGGCCGGTCGAACGCGCTAGTAAGCAGATTTCACAGGCAGGCCTTACAGATCTCATTGACGTCCGTTTAGGAGATGGTCTCTCGACTGTACAACCTGGAGAAGTGGACACAGTGGTGATTGCCGGTATGGGAGGCTCGACAATAACAGAAATTCTCATGCAATCGCCCTCAGTTGTTGAACACACTCGAATGTTGCTGTTGCAGCCAATGAATGCATATTCTAAGCTCAGACAGTGGCTCTATCAGCATCATTTTTTTCTACAAGATGAGTCAATACTTAAAGAAGATGGCAGGTTTTATCAATGTATACAGGCTATACGCAATGAGTATGCATTTGATGTTGCTTATCAGTTATTTCCAGATGAGTGGGATAAACGGATGGCCTATCAATACGGACCTTTGAATTTACAGCGGCCAACCATAGACGTAGAACAATATTTGCAGGTTGAAATACAGAAATACCAGAACATTCTCCAACAAATGCCACACCCTAACTATAACATTTCGTATCTTCCTCGTTTCGAAACGGACAAGCGTCGTCAAGAATTGCTGGGTGATATTGAGTGGATCAAAAATTGGCAGGCAAAATTATCGAGTGAAAGAGGGGGATGATGCTTGGAAGTTCAAGATGTAATCCATGCTATGGAAGAAATCGCGCATCCAAACTGGGCATTGCCTAAAGATGTTATTGGTTTACAAATCGGCTCTCCTAAAGCAAAAGTGCAAAAAATTTGGATTGCTTTAGAAGCCCAACCATCCATCATTGTTGCTGCGGTTGAGGCTAAAGTGGATATGTTAATTACACACCACGCTCTTTTTTATCATCCGTTGCGAAAAATTTTGACTCATACGACTACTGGTCAAGCACTGGCAATTGCACTGTCAGCAAATTTGTCTATTTATGCAGCCCATACCAATTGGGATGTAGCTCCTGGTGGAGTTAATGACATTTTGGCAGAACATCTTGAACTACAGGATGTAGAGATTCTTGTTCCAACTGGCGTTACGGCTGAGGACAGAACTATCGGTCTTGGACGGATTGGTCAACTTTTGCAACCCATGACACTTCAACAGTTCGCTCAACGAGTGAAAGACAGAATGGGGCAAAGCGGCATTCGATTTAGTGGTTTGCCCGATCGAAAAATCGCTCGTGTAGCAGTACTGGGTGGTAGTGGTCGAGATTTTATGGATGTAGCTCTGGAAAAATCGGCTGACGTATTAGTGACGGCTGATATCAATCATCATGCAGCTGTAGATGCTACAGATGCTGGACTGGCGGTTGTCGATTGTACGCACGCAGCTATGGAACAGCTATCGCTTCCTGTGCTTGCCCAACGTTTGCAGGAATTAGTAAACCATATTGGCGAAGTAAAAATTGAAGTTCCTGTAATTTCGGCCGATCCGTTTTATTGGATCTAAGTGTTTCCTCTGGAGGAATATTCGATGTATTGCGATGATCTGTTTTAATCTTTATACTTAATCATCTAGGCTGTAGAAGTAAGCTGGGCAATCGCCGATGCAGTGCCGAAAGGCCGCATGGGAGGAAAGTCCGAGCTCCATAGGGCAGGGTGCCGGATAACGTCCGGCGGGAGCGATCCTAGGGATAGTGCCACAGAAATGTAGACCGCCGATGGCTCTCTTAAGGGTACAGGCAAGGTTGCAACGGTGCGGTAAGAGCGCACCAGCAGCTTGGAGACAAGCTGGCTAGGTAAACCCCACCTGGAGCAAGACCGCATAGGAGTGCAAATGTGGCTGCCCGTCACGCACTCGGGTAGGTTGCTTGAGCTGGCTGGCAACAGTCGGCCTAGATAGATGATTGCTGCTCCACACGTGCGAGGCATTTCTTTGATTGTTTTGCACTTGACGAGAGTGCCGTTTGTAGCACCGGAGTACAGAACTCGGCTTACAGGCTTGCTTCTTGCAGTCTTCCAAACCCACAGGGCGAATGTCTTGTGGGTTTTTGGTATCTCTAAATAGAGTTTCAAATGGTTGTATGTTAATTTTTGTTTGTATGATGGGATGGGAGGATTATTGAATGAATGATCATTTGAAAATAAAGATTTTTTCACCAAACGAAGAAGAGGATCTGCGCTGGCTCAATCAACTGTGGCAGGTAGAATGGGGAGGTGAAGCCATGGTGAGTAGAGGTCATGTATTTTATCTTCATGACCTCCACTCGGTGATGGCTAAAGATGAAAACGGATATGTTGGTGCTGCTACATACCGTTTTGATATGGAGAATAATTGTGAACTTATGAGCATTAATGCTCTTTCTCCAGCAAGCGGTGTTGGCACTCGATTACTTGCTGCTGTAGAACAAGAGGCTTCGCGCAGAGGGTGTCGGAGAGTATGGCTTATTACAAGCAATGATAACCTGGATGCACTGCGTTTTTATCAAAAGCGGGGGTATAGAATAACCGCTGTGTATCCTGGAGCCATTGACGAAGCAAGGAGCATCAAACCAACCATACCTTTAAAAGGCGATCACGATATTGAGATACACGATGAGATTGAATTGGAAAAGAGATTACTTTAAGGTCTGAGAGTTACATTTTCATTTTCGACTACCTCACTAACGTAATGGCTGGAATTTTACGTTTAATTTAATAAATTAACCCAAAATCTTTCAATCCTATATGGATTTCTTTCCTGAAAATAAAGCAAGTAGTTCTGTTACCTTTTTGCGTTTTTTTCCATCACAACTAATAAATCTTTGTACGTCAAAACTTGAAATTTCAGCTAAGGAATAGGCCTTTAGTGTAAAATCACTAAAATGGTTAGAGATGAGTACAGGAATTCCTTTTTTAGAAAGTTCTTCTGCAACTTTCGCTAAACGCAATTGCTCTTCTGGACCGAATCCATTAGCATGGTAACTGGTAAAGTTGGCTGTTTGGGAAATTGGTACATACGGTGGATCACAATAAATGACATCTCCCAATTCTGCTTGGTTCATTACTGATTCAAAGTCTTCTGAAATAAAATGAGCTGTCTGTGCTTTTTGATAAAATATGACCATTTCTTTGTATGGAAAATATGGTTTTTTATATCTTCCAAACGGGACATTATAATGACCGAATGAGTTATATCTGCACAAACCGTTATAACCGTGTCGATTTAAATAAAGAAACAATGCTGCTTTACGGATGAGGTCAGTTGTTTGATTAAATTCTTCCCTTAATTGATAATAAGCTTGGGGTGTATTATTTTCGTCGATAAATAACTGTTTGCATTCGTCGATAAAAGACAATCCATATTCTTTAAGTGTCATAAACAAGTGGATAAGGTCGGAATTCATATCATTAAGTATATTTTCTTTATAATCTGTATTAAGAAATACGGCAGCTGAACCCGCAAAAGGTTCAATTAAGCGTCGACCAGGCGGTAGAAGTTCTCGAATTTTATCCATGATGCGATGTTTATTTCCAGCCCACTTCAAAAAAGGTTTCATATACTCACTCCGCTCAGCCAAGCTGAATTACTATTTTCGAAAAAACCAGTGATTCATGGCTTGTTCAACAAGTTAACCCTAAGATGAAATTTTACCATTTTAGCAATAGCGATGATCATGTAAACAATTTAAACTAAATTTTAGACGATGAAAAAGCGTGTCACAATTTTCTTAGAGAACGTCAAAACCATTTTGTGTAATACTTAAAATGAGCTTAAAAAATCTTTTGGCAACGAATTATTGAGGTTGGAGAGAAGGGGTATGGGTGAATTGGAATTGGATTTACCGTGATTTTATGGATAGTATTTCTCGTTTATCTCATAATTCTCGGACTCTAAACAAAGAGGCTATCTTTTTTCAAGATTATCTTCAAAAGAACTGGGATATACTCAATAAAATTCATTTTCAGCCAAAAAATTTTATGTCTTTATCTCAAATAAAACAACAGGTTCAACAAATTGATTGGGAAAAATATCTATCCTTATATCATTCAATGACAGATATGATGTCTTTTGAGAAAAGCATTGTGGAAATTACGGAACGTTTGTGTCAGTTACTTGAATATCCCCTAAATGAACAGGATATTTATGTGATAGTCGGGCTAGATTGTACCACTATTTATTCCACTATATACAAAAATCGCTCTATTACTGTTCTTTGTTTAGAGTCTACAGGTGGAGATTTAAGAGAGATTGAGTTGCTGCTTGCTCATGAAGCCCATCATTGGAAACGACAAACAATGCTTCAACGTGATATTTTTAACACTAACGTTTGGGATCGCTGTATGATAGAGGGGCTATCCATATGTTTTTCAGAGAGCATTCAGCCTGATCGTCCGGTCTATGAATATTGTTTTGTGCCGCCAGAAACTTTCCTTTGGACTCAGGCGAATGATGAAAAATTGCATGATATGATGCAGAGTGAGGATCAGTTGGATGATTTAAAGATGCAAATACTTTTTACCCGCCATCCCTCATTCCTCCCATTTTCGGGAATGCCTCCACGCTCTGGCTATGTATTCGCTTATCTAACTGTGAAGTCATATCTTACAAATATAAATATGGATGCAATTCATGCAGCAGCATTGGAAGCAGAATTCTATAGGAGTTTTTGTTCTTTGCTGAAGAAAATCAATTAAATGAATACGCAAGACATATTCATTCGTATCTTTTACCGATTCCAAGCTATTCTATATATGAAAAATATTCTAATAATTTAGTTGATTTTTTTCTGTGGCTGTTATACAATATTTTCGAAAGCGCTTTCGAAAATGTCATCAGACATAAGTTCCACATTATAAGATTGGAGGATGTTGTTGTGCCTAAGTTAAGACAAATGTTTTTAAGTGTAGGTGCAGCTATGACTTTATGTGTAGCTATCGCACCTTCAGTCATGGCTGATAAGAATAGTGATCATTCAAGTAACAGCTCGCCTAATACAGCTGCCAACTCGAGTAATTCTGTTCTGGTTACCGTAAATACAAAAGATCCTTTAGCGACAATATCACCCTCAGCTATTGGTGTGAATACAGCTGCTTGGGATCAAAATTTACTGGATAAATCCATCCCCAAAATGCTTAAAACGATAGGTGTCGAAGCTTTACGCTTTCCGGGTGGTTCTACGGCAGATAACTATAATTGGGAAACTGGCACAACCATTGATGCAAATGCTGGAGGAGCTGATCCAAACGTTAATTTTAACGCTTTCATGAATGTTGCCAAAAAAACAGGCGCTTCTCCTATTATTACTGTTAACTATGGTTCCAATTTTTCTGGTACTGGTGGTGGTGAACCACAGGAAGCAGCAGCTTGGGTAAAGTATGCCAATATCCTACATCACGACCATGTTGAATATTGGGAAATAGGTAATGAAGTTTATGGAAATGGATTTTACGGAGCCCAATGGGAAATTGATTTACACCATTCAAAAAGTCCTCAAACTTATGCCCAGAATGTTATTCAATTTTCTAAAGCTATGAAAGCAGTAGATCCTAAAATTCAAATTGGAGTTGTTTTAACCTGTCCATTTAATTGGCCATGGGGAGTAAAAACACCAGCAGATTGGAACAAGACAGTTTTAAATACTTTAAAGCAGGATCCGGACGCAGTAAACTTTGTGATTGTTCATTGGTATGCTCAGAATCCTGGAAATGAATCAGATAGTGGACTGCTGTCTTCTACAAGCCAGATTCCTCTCATGATGTCCGAATTGCGTCAAGAGATTTCGAATGACCTGAGTCCAGCGGCAGCAAAGCGATTAAAAGTATTCGTAACTGAAACAAATTCTGTCTCATATAATCCAGGCAAACAGACAACAAGTTTAGTTAACGCACTCTTTCTGGATGATGATATGTTAAGTTGGCTACAGTCTGGAGCAGCTAATGTAGATTGGTGGGATTTGCATAACGGGGCGTTTGCAGGAAATACCTCTTCTTCGCTCTATGGAAATACTACGTACGGCGACTATGGGCTCTTGTCTAATGGTAGCTCAGTTACAACCAGTTCTGGAAATACTGTTACTGAGCCACCCGTAAATACGCCATTTCCAACTTATTATGGTTTTGAGTTAGCTGGAGACCTTGTAAAGCCGGGGGCCACTATTGTTGGCTCTACTGCTTCTGTATCCGATATTGCTGTACATGCAACGCAATTAAGAGACGGTAAATTGGCTGTCATGATTATCAACAAGAATCCAAATAAAGTTTACCAGGTCTCGTTGGATTTAAAAGGTTTTCGGCCCAATGGAACGGGTATAGAATATACGTATGGAGAAAAAAGTAGTGGTATTACCTATCAACATTTTCATCAATTGGGTAAAACTATTTCTGTTCAACCATATTCAGTGACAGATTTCATATTCAATGGTTCTTCTCTCGGGAAAAACCAGACAAACTAGTTGCTGACTGAATTTTGAATGGTTTATCTTTAACAAATATCTGAAAGTTAACTTTTGTCTATTAAGATCGAAACCGGTTACAGAAATCAAGATTATAAATAGTCAAGTAAAAAATCATAGAGTACTACTGCATGATTGATTAACTCATTCTTGGCTCCGTAAACGAGTGTTACGGGGCTTTCTGTCACCCATTTTTTAATTTTATTTAGGGCTTCTTGGTGACTTAGACTAGTTGTTAATTCTTGATTATAGAGAATACGAAATTCAGAAAACCGTTGTGCAGGATTTTCATGAAACCATTTCCGTAATCTATCTGTTGGTGCAATTTCCTTTAGCCAAATGTCAACGTAAGCCTCCTCTTTTCGAATTCCTCGCGGCCATAATCGATCGATTAATATACGTGTACCGTCAGAAGGATCAGTTGGTATATAAATACGTTTTAAGTACAAGTTTTTATGTTTCATACCAGGCATAATCCTTTCAATTCATAGTTCATTACTGAAAAGATGATTCATAAAAAGGTAACACAACATATACAAAATTTCTGTTGTGAAGTAACCTATGGTCTCAAAGGAGCTTGCGTCAACATGTTACAATTTTTTGTGAGCGGATCGTCCAAATCGGTGACGAGCGAGGGAGTGAGTGGGAGTGTATATCCCAAAATCGTTTCAATGGCAAGATGAAGATGAAATTTCAGAGTTTATAACTCGTCATTCCTTTGCCTTACTTATAACTTCAGAGGACAATCATCCTCTTTGCACACATCTACCCATGTACTATGACAAAGATAAACAAATGCTGCTTGCGCATATGGCCAAAGCCAACTCTCAATGGAGAGCAATGGATGGTAGCCCTTGTTTATGTATCTTTTCTGGCCCGCATGCATTCATTTCACCGGAATGGTATGATCTTCCTCAATCGGTACCAACTTGGAACTATGTGGCTGTACATATTCAAGGAACCTGTCGGTTGGTTAAAGACGAAATTGAGTTAGAAGAAATTCTTGAAAAACTGATATATGCATATGAACCACATTCAAAACTTCCTATGGATTCTAAGCAGCATTATTATCAACAAATGATGAAAGCTATTGTAGGTTTTAAAGTTGAGATTGATTTAGTTGAAGGTTGTAAAAAATTGAGTCAGAATAAACCTTTAGCTGTTCAACAACGTGTAATTGAACAATTACAGGCGAAAAATGATTGGAATGACGTCCAAGTTGCTCGCTGGATGCAGAAAAATATTGTTCACAAATAAAATCAATCTTCTTCAAATGACAGTGGGCAGGAATATCCTTATTATACGCGAAAGCCTATCCGTGTGTATGGATAGGCTCGCTAAGAATTATTTTCTAAACCAAAGGTTTTCCTTGCTTACTTCATTTGGCCGGATAATTGACTTTCTGCATATGCGACCAAACGCTTGGTGATTTCCCCACCTACGGAGCCGTTTTGACGTGAAGTCGTTTCTGCTCCGAGATTAACACCAAACTCATTTGCAATCTCCCATTTCATCTGATCCAGGGCACGGCTTGGTACGAGTTTTTCGTTGTTGTTTGCCATTTTCAGTTCCCCTTTCAAAAATGATTTTGGACTGCAAAGTTATTATGTGAGAAGTTTAGTTTTCTATACACAGATTAAAAAATCGAAGGGTGACAGATTTGATTCAATTGCGCGGACATCATCTTTTATGTATGCTTGGCTTTCGAGGAATGGGTTATTCAAAAGAATTCGTGGAGCATATGAAGAATGTTTATAACCAATTGAGAATAGAGCCACAAACAGAAGTACTTATTGTCACGGGACCAGATGAATTGTGTCATTATTTTCCTGATAATCAATGTTATCATTGTGAAGATAAAAATGTTGCAGATCGCGATCAACAGATTCTAGTTAAATTAGGATTACACTCTGGTCAAAAACTGGCTTGGCAGTCAGTTGAAAGTAGAATTCGTCAGCATATGCATCCTTCGGATATAGCCGTACTTTGTAGTACATGCAGTTGGCGCTCCTATGGAGTTTGTGAAGAAGGAGTTCAAAGAATTAAGGAAGGTTATTCATTATTACCACTCCCGAAAAAGTCAGTTTGAAATCTGATTTTTTCATTTTTTAAGCATTCCAATCTTCAACGATTAATCATATGTTGAGCCGTTAATCGAAGTCGTTCTAACATAAATTCCTGAACAGAATGGTCTATCCCAATTTGATTGAGTGACTCTTCCATACAACGTATCCATTCGCTCGCATGAGCTTGAGTAATAGGATGTGCAAGATGTTTGGCTCTTAACATTGGATGACCATACATATTTGTATAAAGCGAAGGCCCTCCAAAAAATTGAGTCAAAAACATCAATTGCTTATCACGCACAGGTTTTATGTCTTCTGGAAATAGAGGACGTAGGAGTTCATTTTTTTGGACTTTTGTATAAAATATGTCAACCAGATTGGCTATTGTATTTTGACCGCCAATCGCTTCATAAATAGATTTAACTTCCATACTCCAATAAGCCTCCTGCTTTTTCATTCAACCGTATATAATTTTGCTGCAGTATGCAAATTATTGGTGAAACAAGACATAAAGCAATCCATTGATGTGCGAATTTTGATCCAGTCAGTATTCCTACAAAAATGAAAAGAGAGATTGAGAAAATACTGGTCAAGTTTAGGGGTTTTTTCGTATAATGGGTCTACATGATGAGAAAGATTGGTTAAAACTGGGGGAGACGGGAGGCAATCCATGCAATTGTGTGATTTAAGCTTGAGATATGTGGCTGGATTACTTACCGAACTTGAAAATAAACGTTTTGAGCGCCATTTACAGAATTGTGAAAAATGTCGGCAAGAAGTTGAAGAATATGTATCTTACCGTAATCTCATGATTCAAGAAAACAAGAATCAGCAAATTACAGAAACAGACACGCTACTTACTCATGCTAAAGTGTATGTATTTCCTCAACGGCACTTACAAAATCAATCTCGAATGGGTAAAATATTTGGTTTAAAAGCTCGTTCCTTTTTTATAAAAGTACCCCAATCTATTGCGGCTTTAATGGTAATTGCTGTTGCTTTCTTTTCATTTTGGGCACATCTGCCAGCCCATCAAGTGGTCGTCAAAGCTGAGGGAATTGTAACTCGAGAAGTACCTCATTCCGTATCGGTGAAATTTGATTCAGTTTTGAGTAAAGCTCATGAATTAGAAAATCGTTTGGAAAACTATAGACTTCTTTCTAACTATTTTGCAATGAAATTATGACAAAGTGTTTGTTAGCATAAAGTCCGAACCAAAAAACAGCCGAATCCCATTTAGGGTACGGGGGATACAATTTGGGGTGAATGCGCCAACGCGCATGGGCGACCTCCGTCCTAACCCGTCAACTAACCTCGGAGGCAAGGGGAGGACTTTATGAAAATAAAAGCAGCCTTATTGGCTTTAACATCCATTGCAGTATTTTTGCCTGCTACCAGTCAAATTGCAATGGCAAAAACTTATCATCGTACACCCATTTATTCGTTTTCCAGCAATAGCTACGTCAAATCTCAATTGGCGTATAACGGTCAACTACCTCCAGGAGTCACTTATCAGCCATCTGTTCAACCGTTAGCTGGAATCCACGCGACACCAGAAGAGAAGTTTCAAGCTATATTGACAGTAGCAGAAAGTAAGTTAGGCACTCCCTATCGATGGGGGCATAACGAAGATAGAGGTCAGTATGGTTTTGACTGCTCTAATTTTACAGCCTATGTTTATCATCATGCGCTCGGCTATGTTATGAGTGGAGCTTCGCAAGTACAATATCACGATGTAGGTTGGCAGGTACCTATTTCGGATATGCAACCTGGGGATTTGGTTATTTTTAACCATGGTGGTCATGTTGCGATTTATATTGGAAATGGTCAGATGATTGAAGAAGGCGGCGGTTTGGGTAAAGTAGGTATTGCACCTTTACATCCTGGAACGTATTGGTACAATCACATCACTACTGTCAAACGTATGTTTTAAAAGTGAAACTTTCTATAGGGCTTGTCCCTCTCGTCATCTTTAGATGACGAGAGGGACAAGCCCTTTTTTTTATTCATGACTCCACAAGTTCTTCATAACCATCGGACAAATACTTCAACACCTAGAAGGCCACTTTTATTAATCTATGACGGAGAATAGGAATCGGGTGAAAGTGGTGTTTATCGATTGCTCAAAACTACTCAATCCAAATGGTTAACATTATCTACAGCCGCTGTAGGAGCTATCTATGCTGCAGGTTTTTTCTATACGGAACCGACAGTTCAGGCATTAAATCCACAGATCTTAGATCAAAAAAATGCAAGTGAGTCCAACAAGGTATTCCATCAAATGGGAAAAGAACATCACGAGACTAGGTCATTCCACAAAGCATTATCATCAACAACAACTCCTGCAAATCATCAAACATCAAATTCAGACAAGTCTCAACATAAGAGCGATAGCAGTTCTCTTTATAAGGACGGTATTTACCAAGGAGTGGGCACGAACGCTTATGGTAGCGTCGGTGTTTCTGTAACGATACAGAATGGAAAAATCACTCAAGTGCAGATCACTCAATGTACCACTCATTATCCACAATCCGTTATTGATCCGGTTTTACCAAACGAAGTTGAAGCTAAGCAGACGTGGCAAATTGATATTGTCTCTGGAGCCACAGCAAGTACTCAAGATTTTGCTATGGCTGTCTATCAGGCTTTGCAAGCTGCAAAGGCTTAAATGGAGGAATTTATCCTGAGCAAAGAACTTCAACTCTATCATCATCAAGTGCTTGCTTTAGGTACAAAAGTTGATTTTTGGGTTTCCATAGAGGGTAATTCATCTGAAGATGTTAGAAAAAATTTGCAACAAGCAATTTCAGTTTTCAACCTCGTAGAGGAAACCTGCAGTCGTTTTCTTGAACACAGTGCGTTACGACGTCTTTCACAACAAATTGGTGAGGATGTTCAAGTACCTGTTCTATTATTCGAGGTTATCCAATTCAGTTTAGAATTGGCCAAGATGACTCATGGACGATTTGACCCGACCATAGGTGGATGGCTAGAGAAAGGTGGTTTTGTCACAAATTATTTGACTGGAAACAAATTGGATTTATGCGAAAAAATAGATTTTAATGCTTCCTATCGTGATGTAAAGCTTGATGTGGAGAAAAAAACCGTTCGCTTAATGAAACCGCTCCTCTTGGATGTGGGAGCTACCGCAAAAGGGCTAGCACTTGATTTGGTAGTTCATTGTTTTTCTGAATATCCAGGATTTTGTATCAATGCTGGTGGAGATGTGATCGCCAGAGGTATACAACCTAATGGTGAGCCGTGGAAGATTTCTATTCGCAATCCGTTTTCTCCAGAAAAGAAAATAGGATATTTACTTTTTTCCGATGCTATGTCTGTATGCACTTCTGGAGGCTATGAACGTCTTAGTCCCGTTATTAAGGGAGAACATCACATCATCTCTGGAGTAGATAAACAATCTCCTCACCATGTAGCAAGCGCTACAGTTATGGCTCCATATGCTATGTTGGCAGATGGTTTTTCCACGGTGATGATGCTCCTGTCCCCTCAAGAAGGATTCCTTCGTCTGGAAGAGGCAGGTATTGAGGGATTACTTGTTTTATCTGACGGAAGTGTGCAAATGTCTAAAAAAATGGAGGACTATTGGCATTGCGAAAAAACAAACGTGTTCCAAAACGAAAACAACAAGTAAATTTGCATTCATTAAAAAAATATATGTCTACTCCTAAAGGGACTTTAATGGTCATTCTACTCCTGTTATCTGTTAGTAACTTTTTAGCGAGTGGCTCATTGACGGGAATTTTTCATATACTGATTGCTATCGTTTTTGCAGTTTTTATCGATGCCATTGTAGCCATATGGCGTGCCTATCCGCGAAAATTTTCCGATGGAGCATGTATCAGTGGGTGGATTATTGGGTTGATTTTAGGAGTTCAAGAATCAATTTGGATTATTTTTGCAACTGTGATACTGGCTATGGTGTCAAAACATCTTTTAAGCCATGGTCGAAAACCTGTTTTCAATCCAGCAGCTTTTGCTCTATTATTGGCGGTTTGGTTTTGGGGGGCTCAGGAAAGTTGGTGGGGGGCGTTTTCAGTTCAATCATCCTGGTGGATGATCATTCTTATAATTACAGGTTTTTGGATGACCAATCGTGTTCGGAAATTTCCACAGGTCCTATCTTTTCTTGCTACTTTTTTTTCAGGAATGCTCATTCTTGCTATATTTCATTGGGGTTCTGTATCATTTACGCCTGCAGATGCTTTGCGACCGCCGTTTATTAACATGACGCTCTTTTTTACTTTTTTCATGCTGACAGATCCACCGACAACTCCGGGACGTAAAAAGTTACAAATTGTTTTTGGTTGCCTTTCCGCTACGTTAAGTATTTTAAGTATGTCCTTGTGGGGCGGGCAAATTTATTTACTGCTAGCTTTGTGTTCAGCGAATACCATTAAATTTCTCTTTGATCGAATACAAAAAAGAAGAAAAAACCATGTATTGCCTACTAAGAGTTTAGGTCTTTCTGAATAAGATTATCCTACTTTCTTTGTAAAGGTGGAGGGAATCATGGATGGATAACCTTCCTTTTTGGGTTTGGAGATTGTAAACATCAAGGCACCTCCTAGCAGAAAAATAAAACTTAGGATATAGAACCAAAATGCAAGCAATTCTATAAAACTCAGTGCTCCATAAATCAATTCATATTGACCCATATGAGCTGCATAGAGTAGAAACAAATCTCTAGCTATATAGATAATCACGGTGCTGAATAAGGCTCCTGCGCTCGCAGAGAGCCAAGGAGGGGGAATCGAAGGTAAAAGTCTGTAACATAGCAATGACGTTACAAATAAGAGTATCGGGAACAGGAAGAATGAGAACCAACGTAACCAAGAAAATGGAGCGGGAAGTGTGTGACCCACGACTTGAAATATTTGTACAGCGATACCAGATAATAAGGTAAGAAATAAAAGAACAAACATCATAACAAAGCCTATCAAATATTGCTTGATAAAAGAACGACGTCTACGAATGCCAGCCATCATGTCAAACGTTTGTTGCAAGGAAAGAAAACCACCTACGGATGTCCAAAACAATCCAATTATACTAAACCAACGTACCTCTTTATTAAGACGGTAGAGACGTTCAGAATTTAAATTAATGAGTTGTCTTAAATCAGGAATATTGGGGATATAGTTGGATAAAGTAGAGCCAATATTAGAAGCCACGTGTGGATCGGGAACTAACCAGATAGCTAACATGACAAGTAGCAAGAGAATAGGAATGAGTGAAGAAAATGCAAAAAATGCAAGTACAGCTGCAAAGGCAGGTACATTACCACGATTCATTATGGATAAGAGCTGTTTTAACCATTGCCAAATAGAATGCCACATAACTTCATCTCCCCATCATAGTATGAGTGGGAAGAGTAATTTTATTCAAAAAAATGAAAGGGGCTGTCCCAAAAGTCATCGTAGATGACTGAGGGACAGCCCCTTTCATTTTTTTATGAAGAAAAAGAATAACGCATTGAGAACTGACTTGGATTTAGGATTGAACTGTACTGGAGTTCACACTGGTAATTGTTACTCCATCAGAGGAATTTCCATAAGTCGTACTAGATGTACTTTCTGATTGCATTTCAATAATCAGTTTTGTATAACTGATTTCTGTTTTTTGCAAATGAAGAATGGTAGCTTGCAGTTGTGGGATAGCATCGTTCAAGGGCTGCTTAAAATTCCCAAGATCATCATGCTTGAGTTCAGCAATCTTTTCGTCAATTTTCCATAGTTGTTTCTGTGTCTGGTTATGCTCTTGGATAGCCAATTTCAACAGATTATAAGCGCTCATATTGCCCCATCCAGTCGAAAATGTATCCGTAAATTGATTTCGAGCTTGAATGAATTGTTGGAGCGGTGCAGCAATGGGGCCATGAGGACCTTTGGGACCGCGGGGCGGCATAGGTGGATGGAAGTTTATAAAATTTCTTCCTACCACATGCATGGCCTGCCAATACGCTACAACAAGTTTCCAGGCGCTATCAGATTTGATTAGAATTTTCATGCGTTGTTCATTTAATTGTTTTAATTCTTGTTGTTGCTGAGGCAAAGAAAAATGAAAACTATCTAAAGTGGATTTGTCATTTTCTAAGTTTTGCTCGGTATTATATAAAGTATTGATTTGTGTATTTAAATCAGAAACCGTCGAAATAAGTTGGTTTACAGAAGTATTCGAGGAATTGCTTTGTACTTGACTCCATAGGGAAGCTTCTGTTTTACTGTTTGCTTCATATTGGGATTGAAAATGATTACTTCCATCAGCATAAGCGGTAATTCCAGAAAATGCAAGCGTTGCAACTGCTGCAGCCAAACCAATTGTTTTCTTTTTCATCATCTGCTAATCCTCCTAAATCATGTAATTCGATGATAAACTACTCTATCAATTCAACAGTATCTGTGTTCAATTAAAGGTTGCGTTGGTAGTCTTCTCTTTTTGAGGGTCGAGCAAAAAAAATGTCAAAAAAATCCCCGCTGTCTCCAACGAGGATTTTTTTGACATCTTAAGAAGTAAATCACTTATCTTATGTTAAACCTTCTATGAGAACAACTCTAGCGGGAGCAGCCTCAATTCCTTCAATATAAAGTGGAGCAGCAACCATAAAATATTCACCTGGTACAATGTGTGCTAGGCGCAAGCCTTCAATAATGACGATGTTGGCATCAAATAAAATTTTATGTGTTGGATGACCAGGCTGGCTTCGTTCAATCCCTAATCCATCTATTCCTACTCCAGCAATCTGTTTTTCGACCAAATATTGAGCACCCTGTTCGCTTAAGTATACAAATTCAGGATTAAATATCTCATCATTGGAATTAGCCGTATGAAACAGTAAAAAATCATCTTTTTCTGGTGAAATCGCTTGTAAATCGGAAACCTCAATCACTTTGTCCACATGTGTAAAATCTATCACACGAACTTTTCGTATTACTTGTTCTAAAGGCAAAGTGTCTATGCTATTCTGTCCAGCTAACATGTGAAGTTTAGCATCTACATGTGTACCTGTATGAGCATCCATATGTAATCTGGTTTCACGAACACCTTCACCATTGATAAAATTAGATGTAATTTCAAATTGAGGCCTTTTCTCATCTTTATTTTTGTATACAGCCATATCAGGGTAAATTCTCATAGAAATATCATGGATTTTCATGATTTTTTCCCTCCCGTAGTGTAGCCGTTTCTTTTTCTAAGCGAGCTTCCACAGATGCTGTTTCCTGTCCATAAACAGGCCACCAACGATGTCCCTCTTTTGCTAGCAAGTTATCTGCAGCTTCAGGGCCATGACTTCCCGCTGTATAATGATGAAGCGGCAAACGCTTTTCTGTGAAGGCTTCGGCAATCGGATCGACAAATTTCCAAGCAAGTGATACTTCATCCCAACGTGTAAAGAAAGTAGAATCTCCGCGCATGGCGTCATAAAAAAGACGCTCGTAAGCTTCTTGGGATGCATCAAGTGGCTGACTGAATTCCATGGCTACTGGCACGACCATTTCATCTGTACCAGGTCTTTTGGCGTTGAGTTGTATATACATACCTTCTACAGGATTGACACGAATGACAAGCAAGTTGGGGCCAAGATTGCCATCTTGATTAAAATATAAATGTTTTGGCATATCTCGAAACTGAATCACAATCTCAGTTGATTTGACAGAAAGACGCTTGCCTGTCCGAATATAAAAAGGTACGCCAGCCCAGCGAAAGTTATCTACATACAATTTGGCTGCTACGTAGGTTTCTGTCTCTGAAGAAGGATTTACATTTTTTTCTTGAACATAAGCAGGTACTTGTTGCCCATTCATGGTTCCAACGCCATATTGTCCACGTATCACATGATCTTTTACTTCTTCAGGTGAGAAACGACGTAGCGAGCGTAAAACTTTTACTTTTTCATCTCGAATGGCCTCATTTTTCAAACGGCTTGGTGGTTCCATGGCAATCATCATAACCATTTGCAACATATGGTTTTGAACCATGTCGCGTAACGCACCAGCATGTTCATAATAGGAAGCCCGGTCTTCTACGCCCACAGTCTCACTGGAAGTAATTTGGATATTGGAAATGGAACGGTTATTCCATACCGGTTCAAAAATGGAATTCGCAAAGCGAATGACTTCAATGTTTTGTACCATTTCTTTGCCTAGATAGTGGTCGATGCGGTAAATTTCGTCTTCTTCAAAAACGCTGCGCAATTCATTGTTTAGCGCTTCAGCAGAGGCGAAGTCGTGACCGAAAGGTTTTTCAATAATAAGTCTTCTCCAACCTTCAGTATGGGACAATCCACTTTCTTGTAAATTTTGTGTTACGGTTGCGAAGAAATCAGGTGCCATAGCCAGATAAAACAGACGATTTTTTGTATTCGAATGCGCTTCAATCTCCTCAACCATATTAACAAGCTTCTTATAATGGTCAAGATTGGAAGCATCTAGTTGGCAATAAAACATTTTTTTTGCAAAATCGTTCCAGGTGTCTTCCTTGGTTATGGATTTTGGAGCAAACTCACGCATAGCCTCTCTTGCTAGGGTGCGATATCCATGATCGTCGTAAGCTGAACGAGCCACATTTACAATTCTGGTGTCTGCAGGGATTTGTCCACGAAGATACATGTTGTAAAGGGCTGGAATTAATTTTCTCCTGGCTAAATCTCCTGTTGCTCCGAATAAAATAAACGTATGCGGTTCAATTTTGGATTCCTCAATCATCATTTGCAGCTTCACCTCTAGTCTTTCCATTCCTGATATACCATGCTATTGTACAGCAAGCATGGTTTTAATCCTATTCTGTAAGGTTGTAAAGGAGTTATTGTTTATTCAACGCAAGCTATAGGCAAGGTTATGGCCAGCGAACTTATATTTTCCATCCATGAACCGTGTGTAGATGTAACCATACGAACAGAATACCAACTACCAATAGCCCTCCTAAGATGGTTGCGTATAGCCATTTTAACGCAGTTTTCATCGGCAGCTCATCTCCTAAGAAAGTATTTCTATAGATAGAGGGGGATATACGCAAGTGCAAATTGAATCAGAAGCCACACAAACCATGATCGATGTAGAGCCACAAAAAAGCCAGACTTGGATAGGAACCAGTGCCGTATTGACAGCAGCTATTTTTTGGGGGCTGTCGGGAACAGCTGCGCAAGTGTTATTTCAAACTTATCATGAGTCTCCTTTTACACTTGCAGTCATTCGAATGCTCGGCTCCGGCATTGTATTGCTTATCATGACCGCTTTTCAAAAAGGGATGCGCTTTGTATTTCTGCCATTCTTTCAACGCAATACTACAGTTTCTTTATTGATATTTGCTATTGTTGGAATGTTGGGTGTGCAGTTTTCCTATCTTTCGTCCATTCGCTACGGAAATGCGCCTACAGCTACGTTTCTGCAATATTTATGTCCAGCTATGGTCAGTGCCTATCTTTGGATCAGAGGTTCTAATAAGATGAACAAGATTCAATGGGCAGCTGTTGGATTGGCTCTGCTAGGTACGTATTTTTTGGTAAGAAACGGTCATCCTTACGCGTTTGCAGTTCCTTTAGATTGTATCGTGTGGGGCGTTATCTCAGCACTGACTTTGGCTTTTTATACAATCTATCCAGTTCAGTTGCTTCATCGATTTGGTTCATTGCTTGTAACTGGTTGGTCCATGTTACTTGGTGGCTTCTGTTTGCTTATCATTCTGCCTTTTTTGTCTCTTTCTATACGCGTGGTGTGGCGACCCTTACCGCTCATGTTGCTTGGATTTGTAGTCTTTGCCGGCACTTTACTAGCTTTTTGGCTCTATATATTCAGCCTCACCCATCTGCAGCCACAAGTAGCCAGTGTTCTGGCATCTGCCGAACCGCTTTCTTCCGCATTAGCAGGTGTTTTCTTTTTGCAGTTACATTTTGCATTCACAGGTTGGTTGGGAGCATTCTGTATTTTAACTGCTGTATTCATTCTGCAAGTCTATCCATTTAGGAAAAATATGAAGAGAAAGGTAAATTTTTAAGGTTTTACTCATTTTACGCCCAAATTGTATGTCATATGGGCTTTCACCATTTCATTTAGCGGTTGTTTGTTCATAGTGTGTAATAGCTCTGTCATGAAGGGAGGCCGCATGATGTACGGCGTATTTGGTGGATATACAAGTTGGGCGGTCGTATTTCTCATCATCTTTGTGCTGTTCTTCCTGCTCATCCCTGCTTACGGCGCTGCGGCGACGTATTAAAATTGTGGTGAAACAAAGATTAGTCTATCAACAGTGCATCCCCAATTCATCAAGATGATTTCATTTGTCCCCCGGAAGGAGTTTGATACTCTATTAAATCCTGACGGGGGTTTTATAGATTCCAATCTTTTTTAACCAATCTTAGGACAAGGTCCTAAATTGATAACCATCTTTCTTCCATTCATGTATTAATTTAGGTAGTATTTCCGCCGTATAGCGGCTTCCGGATACTCCATCGTGAAACAGGATAATTGAACCAGGATAGACATGACCATGTAAGGCGTGCCAAATATCCTCTTGGCTTGTAGCTTTCCAATCTTGAGAATCCACGTTCCATAACCTTACGGGATGACCCATTTTTTGTAGAAAATGAATTTCATTTTGTTCGATGTGTCCTCCTGGTGGTCGATAAAGAATTGGACGGATTCCCGATGCTTGATAAATAATTTGATCGGTTTTATGGACATCTGATTTTAATTCATCCAACGCCAATTGTACGATATCCTGGTGTCGATAACTATGATTGCCAATGGTATGTCCATCCCTGGCCATTTGCTTGACTAATTCGGGGTAGCGTTCGCATCGATAACCGACAACAAAGAAAGTGGCGTGAATATGTTCGGCTTTTAACTCACGAAGGATGATGGGAGTATAACGTTCACTAGGACCATCATCAAAGGTTAAGTAAATGACAGGAGAAACTTTTTTTATTGAAGTTGCAGCCATTTCGGTAGGTATAGGGAACCAGCATATGGTTAGCACTGCTGCTAAACTAAAGCCGATAAGAGTATATGGCTTCTTCTTGGGAAGAAATTTTAAAATTTTTTGGATAAACGCACCCATAACCTTCATATTGCAATTTTCCTCACTTTAATTATCCATACAGATTATTTTAAAAAAGACTGTTCCTTACCATTTGTAAAAATTCAGTGATTCATGCAAAGGTCGTTATCCGTTTTGTGTTTGATTTAGTTTTTTTCTTTCTCGTGCTTTGTATGAGAAATCTTTGAATGATTCAATCTAATAAGTGTAACAAAATTCTTGTTTAGGCTCAGTTTAGTCAAGAAAAGGAGTGCATTTTAATGGAAAATCATCGAGATCGTTCATATCCTGAGATGGTTCCCAGACCCTCTTCATGGTTTCCTAATTTGTGGGATGATAATTGGTTTAGCGGCTGGTCTTTTCACCATCCACGTCTGGATGTAACGGAGACAAGCAGAGAAGTAAAAGTTACAGCAGAAATTCCCGGGCTTGCTTCTAAAGATGATATTTCAATTGTGGTCCATCCTCGTGAATTGCAGCTTTCAGGAAAAGTACAGAGAGAGAGCAGCACTGAGTCAGATCGGACTCATCGTATAGAACGTTTTTACGGGACTTTTCAGCGTACCATTCCGCTACCTGCAGAAGTAGATGAATCCAGTGCAAAAGCAACTTATAAAAATGGTCTGTTGATGGTCACCATGACGAAACGTACTCCATCTTCAGGTCAACATAAAATTGATATCGAGTTTCACTAGTTCAAAAATTTTTGTGAATCATCCCGTTTGTTGTACCCTGTGAGAAAGTACAGCTTGTCTTATGAGGCTAAAATAAGTGAGGGAAGCACAAACGGGATGAAGGAATTGGGTAAATTATTGATGATGGCAGGAAACTTTAAAAGAGAAGATTGTCTGGTGATTGGTGGCGGACATGTCGCAACACGCAGGATTGGTAAAATTTTGGATGTTGTCCGCCATATTACTGTAATTGCCCCAAACGTTACAGATACCATTGCAAAATGGGCTCAAAATGGCAGGTTAGTCTGGTTGGAAAGAGATTATTCTCCTGGTGATGAGGAGGGTTATTCTTTTATTATAGTAGCAACGAATGAATCTTCCGTGAATCTTGAGGTCGTTCATCGATTGCGTCATCACCATGTTTTTTTAAATGTGGCCGATCATCCAGAGGAGAGCAATCTTTGGTTTGTCAGCGAAGTGGACGTTTCGCCTGTTCGTATTGGCATTTCTTCCTCTGGATGCAATCCAAGTCTCTCTAAAAAATTACGAATAGCTCTAGAAGCTGATTTAGAAGATGGTGGAAATCGTTTTGTTCAATATTTACAATCAATTTACAACAAATCGAAGGATTAGACGCCGCGTGCTTCAGGATCCCATATCCATTTGTGAAGTTGCAGACTGACGCGCACTTGCTTTAAGTTAGTTTTCAGAAGTTTTTCTACGAGTCGTTTGGCAGACATAGAAGAAAACACAGGCGAGAAGAGCACTTTTCCATCGCCGATCTCGTTTTCAACGATATCTACGGCTCTTTCAAAATCGCGATCGTCAGCAATGACAAATTTTATTTCATCTCGTTCAGTTAGATATTGAAAATTACTCGTAAGCATTCGATGTTCCTCACCAGATCCTGGCAACTTATAATCCATAATGAAACGGATTTTTTGACCCAAAGGTTGAATTTCCTGACGAAGTTGAGCAAAAGGTGAGAGATCGATAGCTCCATTGGTTTCAATGTGCACATCTGTTACATGAGGTATTTTAGCTAAAGCTTCGACCAAGGCGATAGATTTACGCCCATGCATCAATGGTTCACCACCGGTCAGGCAGAGCCAGCGGTTTTCAAAG
The DNA here is from genome assembly GCF_016804365.1 of Alicyclobacillus sp. TC. Classification (NCBI taxonomy): domain Bacteria; kingdom Bacillati; phylum Bacillota; class Bacilli; order Caryophanales; family Alicyclobacillaceae; genus Alicyclobacillus; species Alicyclobacillus sp. TC. Next base: position 1,104,607 of record NZ_CP044434.1, read on the forward strand.
GATGCTGCTTTATGGCAGATTTCTTTAATGGATGCAAAAAACACAGGTTTTTCAGGAGCGTAGCTATATTTGGTGTCACACCATTGGCAGCGTAAATTACAGTTATAAACACGCACAAAAGTTGTTCGTTCACCTGCTGCTGTACCTTCACCTTGAATCGTCTCGAAAATTTCTACCATCGGCAGTTGTAAATCGTTTAAGTCGCTATTTCTCAACTGTTCATCCGATTGATGATCGATTGTCAATTGATTATTCATTTATCATCCACTCTCTCCGCAGCTTTGCGCAACTTGTGGGAGTTTCATAGAGAACCAGCGATTCAAGTCTTAATCCTCTATCCCCAAACTGAACGTTCAAAGCATCTTCTAATTCTTCCCAGATCCACACAATCATATTTTCAGCTGTAGTGTTCATGGGTGGTAGTACTTCGTTAAGATATTGGTGATCAAGACGATTTTTGATGCGATTTTCAAAAAGCTCCTTTAATTCAGCAAAATCCATGACAATTCCACGCGGGTCTGGGATGCCGCTCATTTCGATTTGAAGAAGATAGGTATGTCCGTGCAGATTGTGGCATTTACCCATATACTCATGCAAATGATGAGCCGCATCAAAAGTAAAATGTTTTTCAATCGATACGCGTCGCTGATGATATCGTAATTGCTCTGGAAATATATCTTCATGCAAGGTTTGAATTTTTGGAGGTAAATGATAGTGAGTCATAAAAATTCTCTCCGTTTCGATCCGATTCAAATAGGATTCATAAAAAAGCAATGATAAAACTTATAGATCATTGAGCAGGAAACAGTCACACCATACAAGAATACAACAGATAGATGTTTTGAGCCATGCGAAGCGGGGGTTATCATCCTTGCCAATTTATCATAAATTTTTAAGAAAACTGGTTCAAAATTATTTAGCCGGCTCTTTAATTGCAGTCTTGGGCGTGGGCGGTATTTTGATTTTTAGTACGCTGCGGATCTCTCTGTATGATGCCAAATGGATTGCGCTTACTCTATTTGTCAGTTTGCCGTTTATGTTTGGTGCGGAGTTCTTTGTTTTTCGCAAACATATGCGTCCGATTCGTAACATTTATAATTCAAAAGAAACCAACACCAAAGAACAATTTGAGCTGGCATTTATGCAACTGCATAAATTGCCAGCTTTGGCGGTTCGAAGAATAGCGGGTCCTCATTGGATGGGCATGGCTATACCTTCTGTCATTCTCACATTACTAGAAATCCGTTACTTTCACCTTACCTTGCCAGTTTCCTATGTCTTGCTCGCATTTATTGGCTCTATGTTGGTAGCGAGCATGCACGCTATTATTGAATTTTTTCTGACCGCAGAAGCAATAACACCGATGCTGTCCGATTTACAAACTCGTGCTCAACATCAATTTGGGTTGAGTCTGTCTCTCGAGGGAAAAGTTCTGATAAGTGTGAAAACAAAGTATCGAAGTAGTGCTGTCTTAATTGGTGTATTTCCACTTTTTCTTTTCTCTTTAGCTACCCAGGTGCGCCTTGTCAATTCTACTTCTAATGGATCGCATGCTTACTGGCAGTGGGCTGTGGTGATTTTGGCAGTGGGAGTCGCTTTCTCCGTCTATAGTGCTTCCTTGCTTTCAAGAGTCGTACAAAATCCAATTGATGAATTACAGCAGAAAATGTCTGAAGTTCAATTGGGAAATTTAAAGATTCGCGCTATGGAGGCATACTCTGATGAATTTTCTCGTTTAGTAAAAGGTTTCAATCAGATGGTAGAAGATCTAGAGGCTAGAGAAATTCAAAATACTCTTCTGACGCAAAGTCTATTAACAACTTTAGCTGCTGCATTAGATGCGAGGGATCCTTACACTGCTGGTCATTCTCTGAGGGTTGCGGAATATTCGGTTGAAATTGGTAAGCGGATTGGTTTGTCGGAAACAGCATTGAAAGATCTACGGGAGTCCGGACTTCTTCATGATATTGGTAAAATAGGAATTCCTGATAGAATTCTCTTGAAAGATGGAAAATTAACTGATGAAGAATATGAAATCATGAAATCCCATCCAGTACTCGGCGAGACCATTTTAGCACAGGTTCAACCTCCGAATGCTATGGCCAAACTGTTGCCAGGTGTTCGCTCACATCACGAACGATTTGACGGAAAAGGGTATCCAGATGGCTTAGCGGGACATGATATTCCCCAATTTGGCCGAATTATGGCTATTGCGGACGCATTTGATGCCATGACCTCTAATCGCCCTTATCGTAAAGGCATGCCCATACAAAAAGCTTTGCAGATTTTACAACAAGGATCTGGCACACAATGGGATCCTGAATATGTGTCAGTTTTTTTAGAGTGGGCAGTAGCCCAAGAAATAGAGAAAGTAAGAGAAACAGTTGCAAGCTCTGTTCAATAATCTTGGTGGGCAGGAATATTTACCCATGTTTCCCCCCAAGTTTGCACGGCTTTCATGACAGGTTCAAGCGCACGTCCTTTTTCGGTTAATTCATATTCTATTCGGACGGGAGTTTCAGGATATACATGGCGCACCAATATGCCTTCTGCTTCTAGTTCCTTGAATCTCTCCGCCAGCATACGATCACTCATGTTAGGAATCATGACGGAAATATCTTTGAAACGTTTTGGGCCGTCTAAAAGTACATTTATAATTAAACCTGTCCAACGTTTTCCGAGCAAAGAGAACGCATGTTCGAATTTTGGACACAAATTATGAGTCGTTTGCATAAATCATCATCTCCCAAGTTCTATTTTAACATATGCATTGTCTGAAATAGCAGTTCCTATGAACATAGACTCATTTGATTTTGGTTTATCGTAAAATTGAACTGTTATTCGTTTTGACTCAAAAAGATAACGTTTAGAATGGTGTTAAGCTATTTTCGAAAGTGAGGGACTCTAGCATGCGCATTTATACACGTGGTGGAGATTTAGGGAAAACAGCTTTAATAGGTGGAGAACGACGTTTTAAAGATGATGTGCGAATCGAAGCGTACGGTTCTGTCGATGAATTAGGGGCAAATTTAGCTTTTGCTGAATCTCTTTTGGATAGTCATTTGTTTAGTGATATCAAATCATTGATAGCTGAAATTCAGCAACGTCTGTGGGATGTAGGTGCTGACTTGGCAGCTCCGGAGAGTGCAAAAGATTATCAATTTCGTACACCTGATGGTGCTGCAGCAGAATTGGAACCTTCCATTGACAAGTATCAACAGGAAGCTGATAAATTGAGCAAATTTGTCATTCGCGGCGGAACGGCAGAAGCTTCGGCTATGCATGTGGCATGCACCGTAGCAAGGAGAGCAGAAAGAAGAATTGTGGCACTGATGCATGTTGAAGAGATTCATCCTCCTACACTCAGATACGTCAATCGACTCTCTGATTTATTATTTGTGTTGGCGCGAGCTATTAACGTAAGGTTAGGAGAAAATGACGTTCAATATAAGAATTCAAAGATTGTTTTCCGAGAACCGAATTCTCGTGGAAAGATATCCAATAACGAAAAAGAGAGTCAAAATCAAGGATTACAGGAAGACGAACGGTCTTAAATTTGTCAACATTCTGGGCAAGCAGTTAAGATAGACAAGCGTCAATGTAGTCTATTCAGTTGCATAGGGAAAGGTGATCAATTTGCATAGTAAAAAAGTGGTTATGGTTACAGGTGGAACACGGGGAGTAGGGAAAGCGATTGCGAAGAGATTTGCACAAGAAGGCTGCGATTTGGTGCTAAATTTTCTGCGTAGTCGTAGTCAAGCAGAAGTCACTAAAAAAGAAATTGAGTCTCAGTATGGAGTAAACGTTCACTTGGTGAAATGTAATATTGGTGATATAGAGAATGTAAGAAATTTATTTTTAGAAATTGATGAAACGTATGGTAGGTTGGATGTTTTTATTAATAACGCTGCTTCTGGAGTTTTACGTCCTCTTATGGAAATTGAAGAATCTCACTGGGATTGGACTCTTGATATTAATTCCAAAGCGTACTTGTTTGCTGCTCAAGAGGCTGCTAAACGTATGTCAGTCAACAATGGTGGACATATCGTTGCTATATCGAGTCTGGGTTCCACGCGAGTTTTGCCTAATTATGTGGCAGTAGGTGTTTCAAAAGCAGCGCTTGAAGCAATCACGAGATATTTGGCTGTTGAATTAGCTCCTATGGGCATTTCAGTAAATGCCGTCTCTGGTGGCGTGATTGATACCGATGCGCTTAAACATTTCCCCAATCGTGAGGAAATGCTTGCTTCAGGCGCACAAAATCCAGCTGGTGTTATGGTTGAAACGACAGATATTGCAGAAGTTGTGTATTTTTTATGTACTCCTGCGGCTAAAATGATACGTGGGCAAACCATTGTGGTGGATGGCGGCATGTCATTGCTTGTTTAGGATTGGGGTTTGGCTGCCAATCGCATAGGGTAAGAATGCCTTCCATAAAAGGAAGGCATTCTCTGTTGAGGAATGAGTGGGTTTCTTAAATACTTCTTAGTTCATGACTATTCTTTACTGTGCGCGATTTCATCTTTAATTTCTTCTCTCATGCCATGAATGGCACGCTGACGACGGTCATTTTTAGCCTGTATGTCTTTGATGTCCTCAGTATGCATTTCCTCCTCATGAGCTTTTAAGAAGTCTTCTGCTTCCCGCATATTTTCTTGCGTGTTACGGATAGCTTTTTGAAGGTGGAGGACATTGTCTGAGCGATTGTCAGGATGGGGATGTGTCAAATTCATTACGCTCCTTTCTTCATAAGCAGTAAAAGATTTTAAAAAGATTGCTGTCTGGTGCAATCGACTGTAGGATGGATTAAAAAAGCGGATTTATACTTCTTCTGTAAAACAGACATTCATAAAGAGGAGCGAATGATCATTGAAGCGTGATGCTGTTGAATCGGAAAGAAACAATAACGAAGAAGTTTCCTCGGTAGGTAATCGTTGGGTATTTGTGGTGATGTTTGGTGTACCGGGTTTGCTCTTTATTTTTATTGCTGTTCCAGTCATTATGGACGTATATAACATACATTCTTCACTTGCTAAGAACATCGTCGTATTTACCTTATTTGTCATTTTAATGTCTGTTTTGGTTACGGTTATCGTTAGAGGATATCGCAAAAGACGCAGTATGTAACTCAAGCATGTTCTGCATTTAATGCGGGATCCAATGAGGTTGGTGAATAAAACCAACAACTCGCCAGCCTAAAAAAAGAATAATAAATAAGCCAATAATGTAATAAAGAACACGTAAATTTCTTTGATGTTCTTTCTCTTTGTTTTTAGAAGGTTGCATGGAATTTCCTCCATTTCGCTAGCCCAATCGGTAACTATTCTCTGTAAATAAGAGTTTGTAACAAGACAAAGTGAATTATGTATGAAATTGAGATTGATAAAGAAAAACAGAGTACAATTCATCCAAATACATTTGGAAAAGTGTACTCTGTATTTTTATATTTTATCTTTCATTTTTATTATTTGGTTCAAAAAGATTGACGTCCATACTTTTGAGAGAGATTTCTTGTATCCGTCTTTCTTATAAGTGAAGATTTGCTACCAACATTCCAGCGAACATAAGAACACCAAATCGAAATAATAGGTTTGCCGTACCTTTTACGGCGGCATGAAGTTTGGCGGGTTCGGTAAACTTAAAATATAACCTTGTTACAGCGTAAGCTGAAGGTACAGTCAGCAGAACTACAAGTGTCCAAGGTGTAAGTTGGTTTAATATGACTAACAGCAAGACCAACAAATAGGTTACCAAGAAAACACTCCCAAACAATAACCGACCGCGTTCTCGACCAAGCAAAATGGCAATGGTTTTCCGTCCGCCTACTTTGTCTTGATCCATGTCACGAATATTATTGGCCAATAAAATGGCGCCAATTAATAAACCAATGGGAATAGAAGCTACACTGGCTCTCCATGAAATACTGCTGGTTTGGATATAATAAGCAATGAGTACGATTGTGGGGCCCATGGCGATTGCAGCTGCAATTTCTCCAAACGGAGTATAGGAAAGTGGTTTAGGACCGCCTGAATAAAAATATCCTACTGCTATACACAGAATACCTACAATTGCCAGCCACCATGAGGTGCTAGCGCAAATATAGACGCCAAGCAGGAGTGCCAAAAGAATGGAACCCCATCCACAAGCCAAGACAATACGTGCGTCAATACCATCTCTTACAATCGTTCCTGCAATACCAACCATATGTTCGTCATCCAGTCCGCGCTTGTAGTCAAAATATTCATTGAACATATTGGTTGCCGACTGAATGAGCATAGAAGCAATAAGCATGGCAAAGAATAAACCCAAATGGGCAGAATGATGAGTCCAGGCTAAACCGCTGCCAACAATAACTGGAACAATAGAAGCAGTCAGTGTGAAAGGGCGAAATAATCTCCACCACACACCTAGACGCTCTCGAGTAAGCACGCTTACCCCCTCACTTTCATGTATCTTTACAACTTTTAAGTGTCTAGAAATCTTCGCGTGAAAAGATTACAGGCACTTTGTATGCGTTTCTATCCTAACAAATTCTATACCATTTCGACAGCCCTCTATATTCTTCAAGATAGATGCAACTTATTTTTTTGATTCTCCTATAGACAAGTTCTATAATAATCAATGAATATGAATAGCAGTTCGATTGATTATGAAAAAAATGGAATTCAAATGGAGGGTATAATCCAATGGTTTTGTCGAATTGGCAAACTGTACATAAATACCAGGACATTTTGTTTGAAAAAGCAGAAGGAATTGCCAAAATCACCATCAATCGTCCAGAAGTACACAATTCTTTTCGTCCTGAAACAGTATCTGAATTAATCGATGCTTTTACACGCGCTCGTGATGATGCGGAAATTGGAGTTATTTTATTTACTGGAAAAGGCGAAAAAGCGTTTTGCGCAGGTGGTGACCAAAGAGTTCGTGGGCATGGTGGTTATGTGGGCGACGATAATGTACCACGTCTAAATGTGCTTGAATTGCAGAGGCTTATTCGTTCTATTCCTAAAGCGGTAATTGCGGTTGTGGCAGGTTACGCCATTGGTGGGGGCATGTTCTTCACTTGGTTTGCGATTTAACGATTGCTGCCGATAATGCCCGTTTTGGTCAAACCGGGCCAAAAGTAGGTTCATTTGATGCTGGTTATGGCGCCACTTTGCTTGCTAGAACGATTGGTACAAAAAAAGCTAAAGAAATCTGGTATCTATGCCGTCAATATTCCGCCCAGGAAGCTCTCGACATGGGTTTGGTCAACACGGTCGTGCCGCTCGATCAACTGGAAGAGACGGCGATACAATGGGCGAAAGAAATTTTGGAGAAGAGTCCCATAGCTATTCGCTTTTTGAAGATGGCGTTTAATGCAGATACAGATGGTTTAGCAGGATTGCAAATGTTAGCGGGTGACGCCACGATGCTGTACTATATGACTGAAGAAGCAAGAGAAGGGAAAAATGCGTTTTTAGAAAAACGCAAGCCGGATTTCTCTAAATTTCCTCGTCTACCATAAAGTTTCAAAAGTTGATTTTCTTTTGCTTTTTTCTTTGACAATGTTTAAAAAGACGTCCTGGTGAGGGCGTTTTTTTATCTAAGGAAGTGATGAGGATGTATTCTTCTATGCCAGATTGGCTGTCTAGACAAGCGCAGACGCAGCCTCACAAACAGGCGCTTATTGCCGATGATGTATCCTGGACTTATCATCAATTATTACATCATTCTTTGTCGGTTAAAACGATGCTGGTTAAAGCGGGTGTCGTTCCTCAAGATAGAGTCGCAGTGTATTGTCGCAAGGCTTCGAGCTTTGTACTCGCTGTTCATGCACTGATGCAGTCATCTGCAATTTTGGTGCCACTGAATCGCAAATTGCCATTGTCTGAACTCGCATTTCAAATTCAAGATGCCCAACCCTCGGCAATATTGGTTGATGCAGAGCAAAAGGAACAAGCAGAGCAACTGATGGAAGCAGCAGGACTCCAACTACCAGTTCTCTTAATTGAAAACAGATTGAACGAAGAAGCGCATGTAGCTCGCCAATCCTTTCTTTTGACTGATAAACAAGCTATCATTTACACCTCAGGTACGACAGGTTTACCAAAAGGGGCAGTGCTGACATACCGTTCACAGTGGTTTAGCGCTGTTTCATCTGCACTTCATTTTGGCTTGCAAAAAAATGATATTTGGTTGATGCCTATGCCACTATTTCATGTGGGAGGCCTTGCTTCCATCTTGCGAGCTGTTATTTATGGTAGTACGCTTTGGGCGCAAGATCGTTTTGTAGCTGCCGATGTGCTGGTTGCAATGGAGAATGAAAATGTGACCTTGCTTTCTCTTGTCCCCACTATGTTACAGGCTGTTCTTCAGGAAGCAGCAGGTCGTCCCATTGTCCATCATCTTCGCGCATTGTTGGTAGGCGGCAGTGGAGCACCGCCAGCCTTGCTTCAAAAAGCGTTGGAAGCGGGATTGCCCGTATGTCAAAGTTTTGGCATGTCAGAAGCTAATTCTACCGTAACGGTGACGCGTGACGAGCAGTCTCTGCTTTTACCTGGTTGTGCGGGACAGCCGCTCTCTTGTGTACAAGTTGCTATCTTTGATGAACAGGGAGAACAACTCCCACCCAATGCTTCAGGAGAAATCAGGCTTGCCGGTCCCACAATGTCAGAAGGTTATTGGAATCGACCGGAAGCGACTGATCAGGCGTTTCAAGACGGATTTTTTTGTACAGGCGATCTCGGTTGGATAGACGAAGAGGGACGACTTTTTGTTCTTGATCGGCGTAGCGATCTGATATTAGTGGGTGGCGAAAATGTCTATCCTGCAGAAATTGAACGCGTGCTTCGCGGGTGTGAGAAAATTGTAGACGTTGGCGTCATTGGAATCTCGGATGAAAAATATGGACAAGTACCCGCGGCTTTTATTGTTGTCAATGGACCGTGGACAGAAGCAGAATTTTATGAGTATGCAAAGCCACGATTGGCAACCTATCAATGTCCCAAAGTTGTTCGCTTTGTGGATGAGTTGCCAAGAAACGCTTCTGGGAAATTATTACGAAGGAAGTTGCGCGAACAATGGCAGATGTCAGAAGTACGTTAAATCTTTTACGGATTCTGGAACAGTTGAGCCATTTAGTTCTTCAATTACAGACGTCGTTGCCTGATGAGGCGCGTAGCAAGCGATGGTTGGCTGTATCACTTGATAGCAGCGAACCGGATTGGCGTGAGTGGATACTTCAGTTAGAACAATCCGCAATAGAGTATCGTTATTTTTACGATCCAGTATTGAAACGTCATTTTTTGTCTGTTGGTTCGTTGAAAGAGTTTGCAATATGTGGAGAGAATCGTTTTCATGCTGTAGAACAAGAGTGGCAACGTTGGTTGCGGGATATTTGGCGTCCCAGTAACTGTCCGCTTTTTGTATTACCAGGCTTCTCGTTTGCGCCTCGTCATGAAAGCAAGGGATGGGTGGGGTGGCCTGATGCGCAATTGGTGCTACCCCAATTGTTGCTCATGGGAAACGAAACATCTTTTACTGCAGTTGGCCTCTTTGAACAACAGCAACCTAATTTTGTGCTAAGCGGTTACTGGCATAAGAAACCTGTAGAAGAACAACGTCTTACTGTAGATGCTTTGTTAGAAGAATTTCGCAACTCCGTAGAAAGTAAGAATGCCTGGGAGCGTCGAGTGCTCCATGCAACAGAAATTTTAAAGTCTCATGGTGACTTGGAAAAGGTGGTATTGGCTCGACTTTCTTTGCATGCCACTGAAACATTACCATCTACAGCATGGAAACTATTGCAAAAAGAATATCCAGACAACTTTCATTTTATCTTTCAACATCAAGGTATGACTTGGCTGGGAGCTTCGCCAGAGCGATTGTTGACAGTGATGGGGAATCGTTTTTATGCGGATGCTTTAGCTGGTACGGAACGCAGGGGCAGGACTGACAAGGAAGATAAAGCCATGGGTCAAGCTTTGTTGAAAAGCCGTAAAAATCGCCAAGAACATGTAGCGGTTGTTCACTATCTGCAGGAGAAAATCCAGCATATATGCCATCATATTCAAATTCCAGATCTTCCTATATTAAAAAAACTGGCTAATGTACAGCATTTATACACTCCTGTAACAGCGGAGTTGTTAGATGGTGTTTCTCTAGCAGACGCTCTCAAAACCCTTCATCCTACTCCCGCAGTGGCGGGATTGCCCGTTTCAGATGCGCTTGCTTACATTCGTCAAGAAGAGCCATGGGCTCGAGGTTGGTATGCAGGTACTTTGGGATGGATGGATAGTGAAGGAAACGGTTCCTTCGCTGTAGCGCTACGTTCAGGGTTGTACCTTCATCGTTTTATTGCCGTGTTTGCTGGTGCCGGTATCATGTCGGATTCACTTCCTGAAGAGGAATGGAAAGAGACAGAGATGAAAATGTTGCCTATTCGTCGTGCGTTTGGCATATTTTGATGAGGTTAATGGAATGAGGAATGCTTCATGTCGACACAATATCTTGCTCTTGCCGCGTTCATTGATACATTGGCAGGACAAGGTGTAGAGCAAATAGTTATCTCTCCAGGATCACGTTCAGCTCCGTTGGCCATCCTTTTTGCAAGGAGCGGTCAATTTCGAATATGGACACATCTCGATGAACGTTCGGCAGGATTTTTTGCGCTTGGGCTAGCTCGTGCTTCTGGGAAACCGGTAGCTTTGCTCTGTACGTCAGGTACTGCTGTAGCCAATTATCATCCTGCCGTAGTCGAAGCGAAATATGGACAAGTTCCACTGCTTGTGCTTACAGCGGATCGACCTTCTGAATTGTGGCAGTCAGGAGCAAATCAAACGATTGATCAAGTAAAAATCTTTTCCTCAGATGCTAAATGGTTTGCCCAAGCTCCGCTTCCCGAAGATAGTGAATCGATGCAACTTGCTTTCCGCCATTTAGCCATGCGAGCTGTACAACATGCGAAAAGACTGCCTGAAGGGCCGGTGCATCTGAATTTTCCTTTTCGCGAACCGCTTCTGCCTCTAAAAGACGCTTTCTCTCATATCGAACCGTTTGATGCGCGTAAAGTATCCACAGGCTTTATCGTGCCTGCCGATGAGGAGATAGAATATTTTTCTCAGCTTCTTAAGCAATCTGAGCGTCCGCTGATCATCACAGGACCTATGTACAACGGGGAAGATGCCCGTGCTTTGGCAATTTTTGCCGACCAAGCTGGAATACCTGTTTTGGCCGATGTTCTTTCCCAAGTAAGAAACTATGCTCATCAGGCTCCAATTCTTACCTATGGAGATTGGTTGGCTCGTTTTTGGAATTCCTCTCATTTACCGGCACCTGATTTAATCATTCGCGTTGGAGCGCCGCCTACCAGCAAAGCGATTGGACAGACGTTTTTGGCCAATCATCGAGTGACTCAGGTGATACTTGATCCAACTGAGACCTATGCTGATCCGTTTTGGACAAGCTCGGTCTGGTTACCTGTTCGAATGTCGCAATGGATTGGCCATAGTGCTCTACAAGACGTGCAAAAGAGTGTTGTCCGTCAACATTGGCTTCATCAGTGGCTTGCTGCAGAAGAGCGGCTGGGCCGTATCTTGACAGATGTGATGTTGAATATGGCTGACGAAGCCAATAGTTTGTATGAGCCATTGATTGCTCGAACGGCGGCTGAAGTATGGAAGTCTGCCATTTTTCTGGGCAATAGCACAGTTGTACGAGATTGGAACACATTCTCTGGAATTCTTCAATCTTCTTGTGTTTATGGAAATCGAGGGGCAAGTGGAATCGATGGCTTGGTCTCGAGCGCCCTGGGGATAGCTGCTATAAAAGGGCGAACATTATTAGCCCTCGGGGATATTTCGCTTTATCACGATCTGAATGGTTTACTGATGGCAAAATTGGAAGCTTTGCCGTTAACTATACTTCTCACTCATAATAATGGCGGTGGTATATTCCATGGTTTGCCACAGGCTGCTGAAGAGGATGTTTTTCCGCTTTTTGAAACACCGCATGGTCTTGATTATCAATCCATTCTTCAAACTTATGGCGGGAGCCATCAAGTTGTCTCTAATTTGCGAGAGCTAAGACAAGTCCTGATGTCGGACCATCAGAATCATTATCTCAATCTCATCGTGACGCATTCGGATGCTTCTGCCAGTCAGAAATGGCGTAATGAGCTATTTGCGCAGGCGCAGCAATTACTAGAAGAGGTGAGAGAGAAATGGTAAATTGTCATAAGGAAAGAAAACGACTGAAAGTGCGCGGATGTACCTACAGGGTAGATGTGTTTAAAGTAGCAGAGGATTCTGATCGAGTTCCGCTTGTTTTATTACATGGTTTCTCACTTTCTGGAAGAATATTTTCCTTTTTGGCTGAAAAGTTAAGCAAGAAAGGTCAAGTAATCACCATTGATTTGTTGGGGCACGGAGATACGGAAGCGCCATTACAAATTGAACGGTATCAAATGTCGGAGCAGGTAAAAGATTTGACGGAAATTTTTTACCAATTGCAGCTTACTCATCCAGTTTTGCATGGTTACTCGATGGGAGCTCGAGTCGCACTTTGCACAGCTGTTATGTCAGAACGTCATTTAAGTGGACTGGTGTTAGAAAGCGGATCACCCGGATTGTTCAATGCGGAAGAACGGGCAACGCGAAGAGAGAGTGATGAACAATTGGCTGTGCGGATTGAGCGTGAAGGTGTGGATTCTTTTTCTGGACAGTGGATTACGTTGCCGCTTTTCGCGACACAATCAAGAGCTGACCGTCAGCAGTTGGCTATTCAGGATAGCATTCGGCGTAACCAGAATGCTCTTGGCCTGGCGCATTCGTTGCGAGGCATAGGTACAGGCGCCCAGCCATCCATGTGGGATGAAATTTCTCGAATTTCCTGTCAAACATTGCTGCTAACAGGAAATGAAGATCAGAAATTTACGCATATAGCTGGTGAAATGCTCAAAAAAATACCGCAGGCAACACACCATGTTATTGAACAGTGTGGCCATGCAGTATATCTTGAGCAGCCTGAACAATGGCTGAAACAAATTGAAAACTTTTGGGCGGCCTGTTCCCAAGAGGGTAGAAATCTATGAATTTAAATCAAGCGTCAGGCTTGCTGATTTTTTTTATGTCGATCACGCTTATTTTATTTGCGGTTGCTAAGTTATCCAGATGGACTAAAATTCCTGATATAGTTTTTTTTCTAGTAGCGGGCATATTGATGGGCCCTGTATGGCATTGGCTTCAACCCACTCAAAATTCACTTTTCGTTTCAACCCTTTTTCAATTAGGGGCGGCTATCATTCTTTTTATAGGGGGTACAGAAATTCGTCTGAAAGTACTCCAAGGCATTTGGCCAAGTATAGTTTCTTCGGCTACACTCGGTGTAGTTGTGACAATGCTGGTCCTGGGGTTTGTCATACACTGCCTATTTCACATGCCGTGGATTCTGGCTATGTTAATTTCTTCCCTGCTTGCACCAACAGATCCGGCTACCATCATCCCAGTTTTTGAACAGATACCTATTCGGGAACGTCTTCGTTCAATGTTAGAGTCTGAGTCAGCATTCAATGATGCAACTGGAGCAGTGCTCTTTAGCATCTTGTTGACTTCTGCTTTATCAAAGAGTCATTTCTCTATAGGGCTTGCGGTATTTCAATTTATATGGCAGGCTTTCCTAGGAATTGCCATAGGTTTTTTCACATCAGGATTAGGGCGGTTTTTTCAGTTTCGCTTTCTGAGAAAGTCAAATGATGGTCGATCCGGTATAGATCACACTTGGCTCTCACTTTCCGTTTTTTTAGTGTCCTATTTGCTTGGTCAATGGATCAGTGGGACTGGGTTTATGGCTGTTTTTGTATCTGGAATTATTTGGTCAGACAAAGAAGTGTTGCCTTGGCGAGCTTCTGAAGATCGCGTTCAAACCACACACTCACATCTGCGTTTTCTGAGTCAAATTTTGCGGGCTTTTATCTTTGTTTTATTGGGAAGTGAGATATCATGGAGTGCTTTTTCCAGATATTTAAACGTCTCGATTATAATTGCTGTCACCTTAATCGTACTCGCTCGACCGCTTACGGTATGGTTCACAATCAGTTGGGATCCGTTAAGTCGTTGGCAGATGAAAGAACAGTTGTTTATGATGTGGGTAAGAGAAACGGGTGTGGTTCCTGTTGTTTTGAGTGGGATTCTGACGGAACATTCCCTTTATCCTAAAGACTGGGTATCGGCTGTGGTCTCTGTGGTTGTTCTTTTGACAGTCTTGTTACAAGCAACAACTACCTCCTTGGCTGCTCGAAAATTAAACGTATTAGATGATCGCCGTTCGATGGCATGATGTCAGGTGATTTGGGAAAGTTGTATATGAAGTGACTGGAGAATTACAATACAAAGAGAAAGGTTTTTGATTGGGTGGAGGCGTCCTGCATGAAGGTTTTGCTCTTTACGGCCTCGTTTGGCGATGGACATAACCAAGCTGCTCGTGCAGTCCAGGAAGGACTTGAGCAAGAGGGTATCGCTGTTCATTGGGTGGATTATGTAGATTGGTTGCATCCTGCAGTACGCTCTTTTGCGAAATTTAGTTTGGTTCAAAGTGTACAAAAGATGCCAAGTCTTTACGGCTTATTTTATCATTCCATGTCCAGAATACCGCCATCGTCTACATTCCAACGCCGACTACATCATTTGGGTATTCGCAAGATGAGGCAGTGTTTGCGTCATGTAAAACCGGACGTAGTGGTCAGTACATTTCCGACCCCTATGGGTGTTCTTTCTGAATTGAAAGCAGCTAGAGTCGCTCAAGTCCCTTCGGTTGGCATTTTGACAGATTACACAGCGCATGGACAATGGGTCCAGGAGTATACGGACGTTTATTTTGTGCCAACAGAGGAAGTAGCGAATGAGTTGGAGCAACTCGGAGTGGATAGGGATAAAATCAAAGTATCTGGCATTCCGTTGCGCCGAAGGTTCTCCTCCGCTAATGTACAGAATTTATTAAAGCGCCGTATGGAATTAAGAGAGAAATTTGGTTTTTCACCCAATTTACCGCTGATTCTTTTATCCGGTGGTGGTGAAGGACTATTAGGTGATAGCGCGGAGTGGGAAGAAGCGATTCGCCAATCAGGATTGCAGTTTGCCATATTGTGTGCACATAATGAGCGTTTATTGCGCCGATATGGTGGTTGGCAAGATCAACGTGTTCAAGCGCTGGAATTTCGCAGTGATATAGAGGATTGGATGGCTGCTTCTGATTTGTTAATCACGAAAGCGGGTGGGCTAACCATTTCTGAAGCATTGGCCATGGAGTTACCTATGCTTATAGTTAAGCCAATTCCCGGTCAGGAGATTAAAAATACAGCATATGCTGAACAAATAGGCGCAGCAGTTCGTGTGGACTCAGTGGCTGAGGCAGTACGCTTTATTCAACATGTCGAGTTGCATCCTGAAAAATTATCTAACATGCGGCTTGCAGCACGCTCAAGGCCTCAGTATGGGGGAGTAGAACAGATTGTCTCAGTGATTCGAGATTTAGGAGAAAGTCAGGGGAAATGGGATAAGCAAGCTTATCCTGGGATTTCTTAATTTACTCCAGTTAAGGAGAATCTGTTTCTGAACATGATAGGTTGGCTCATTTTAGGTCTTATTTTGCTCTTTCTATTTCTATATTCTGTCATGCCCAATCTAATGACACGGGTTTGGAAGATAGGGTGTATATACAGAGGATTTGCCGAACCAGTGGTCTATTTAACGTTTGACGATGGCCCACATCCTGAATATACACCGCAATTGTTAGATATTTTGCGCGAAAAGCATGTCCGGGCAACTTTTTTTGTCATAGCAGAGGCGGCCGACAGGTATCCAGATATTATTCGTCGAATGGTGTCGGAAGGGCATGATGTTGAAGTCCACGGGGACAGACATTGGTTTGTGCCTCTCTTACCGCCATCGTTGGCCAATCGGCAATGGCGTGGTGCTAGTCAAAAATTACAGCGCAAATTTTCCTTACAGACATCTTTTTATCGCCCAACATGGGGTTTGTGCAATCTTGCATCTTTCGTATCAATTCGCAAGAGTCATCATAAACTTGTCACATGGTCCATTATGGTAGGAGATTGGCGAAAGACTCCAGCTCAAACATTGGTTGAGCGAGTGGTAAGCCGCCTGCACAAGGGTGCCATTATCGTTTTGCATGACAACGATATAACGTTTGGTGCCGAGTTAGGAGCTCCTGTATCTGTCCTCGAAGCTATACCCAAAATTATTGAACAAACGGAGGACAAAGGATATCAGTTCAGGCCCATGCGGAGTTTATTGAAAGAAGAGGGCAAGCCATTGAGTTTGCTATAAATGTTATCCCATCATTCATAGATGGATTCTTGATTACGTATTGCAGAGTATGAGGTTTGGGCAAGGAGGGGTAATCATGAAGAACCGCATATACCGTTCCATTTGGTGCGGCTGGGAAAAATTATTTCATATCGCTTTTCGGCTTAAAGAAATATCTCCAGATCAAGAATATTTATTTTACTACGCGAAACGGAGATATCTGGGGCGACGCTTTGAAGTGGACGGTATTACGGTTAAACCGTTTGATAAAGTAATCGAGCTTCACATCAATAATGATCGAATCAGTGAGATTCTATCTTCTGATAAAGATATGATGCCTATTGTACTGAGGCTTTTAAAGGAAGCGCATCGGTCTTTCCCTGCTCTTGCAGAACTGGTAAGTAGACCTGAATTTGATGACGCTGTTGCTCTTTATGGAATAACCTTTATCCATCGTGGTATTTCTCGGTTGGGCTTTAGTAATTATCCTATGCGTCCAGGATTGCCAAAGTGGATCACCAAATGGCATTTACGCAATGTATTTCGTATGGTAAATCCGCATGCGGATGAAATTCTAAGCAATCATGCCCAGGTTTTTGAACCCAAAATCGTCGCAGTTTCTAGGCAACATTTCGTTGCTTTGCATGGTATACAATCTAAATCCAACTCTGCTTCTGCGCCTGTAGCAGATCAGTGTTTAACTTGAAGCATTGGCAAAAATTCTCTTGTTGTACGCATCATTTGGAGACGGTCATAGACAAGTGGCTGAATCTCTCCAGGAAGCATTTTTAGAATCTGGGCATGAAGTAGCCATGATGGATGGCTGGCGTTCAAGTAATCAGCTTTTGGCAAGCTGGAATGAACGCTTATATGAGTTTCTTACCAGCCATCTGCCATTCGTATATGGATGGTCATACGACTGGACTGAGAAATTATCCAAAGACAGTACGCTTTGGCGCTGGCTTTCCTATTTTTCTAAAGGTGCTGTTGTGGAGCTGATGCAAGAATGGCATCCGGATGCTGTAATTCAGCTGTTTTCGGATCAATCTCTCCGATATGTAAAACAATTAAATCCGCAGGTATTGGCATCCGTTTTGTTGACCGATTTTGCTTTGCATAGTCGCTGGTTTGTAAATGAAGCGGATTTCTTTTTAGTCGCTACACAAGAATTGGCGAATCGTGCTAAAAAAATTTATCGTCTACATCATGAGGTTATTCCGACGGGTATTCCAATTCGTCAGGCTTTTCAGCAGCATGCCAGCGGGTTTCCGTTTCCTGAACTTCTGGATAAACCTTATCTAGCGGTATTGACAGGTGGTCGTGGTGTCTTTCCACAGATTCTTCAGGTGGTACAAACTTTACATCGACAGTTTCCGCAGCATCGAGTGGTTGTGTGTTGTGGACGTAACGAGATCATGAGAAAAAAAATAGAAAATCACTTTTCTAACAATCCGCTTATCTTGAGCTACGGTTATTTACAAGAAATAAATAAACTCATGGAAAAAGCGGATTTTATTGTTACCAAAGCAGGTGGTGTGACGATTGCCGAATGTCTGGCTTGTGGCACTCCGATGTTATTTTATAAACCGTTACCTGGTCAAGAACGGAAAAATGCTATTTATATTGAAAAGGCTGGGGGAGGCTGGATAGCAGAAAATCTTCAGACTTTAGCTGAGTCTTGCACGCTTTTGACGGAAAAAAAATTACAAGCTGCTCGATCCGTTTTAAAGGAGCTTCAAGTATCCGATTCGGCTAAGCGGGTCGTTTACGAAGTGGAAGAACGTCTTCAAGGTAGACAAGCAGATGGAGGCTATGCTGCTAAAAATATCAAACGTGTTTAAATTGAAGTATACATCCTGTTTTCATCTCTATATCTTACTACATCTATTCAAAGTTCTGGGAACTTGGAATGAATTTTAGACAATCTTGTACTGTGAGATCAATGATGCTTAAGGGTTGGGTGACACTTTGGCGGTACCATTTGACCAAGTAATATCCTAAAGAGTACCCAGCCCAAAGTGGTAAATGAGTATTTCCTCCGCCAAATAGAAGTGAGTCTGTATGCTCTCCAATTTCTGTGGTATGTAGTGAGTACAACGTGTGCCATAGATTTTTCGCGTTATCTTCTGCAAGAGTATTTACCCACGGTCCATGGAATTCTTTACCCAGGACTTCCTCAACAAAGTGTTCTGCTAAACCTTCACGAATTATTTTTTCTAGCAGTGTTATATGGGCATGCCCGTTTTGCATGGCAGTTATTCGATAAAGATGATTGTATTCATGAACCAGCGTTGATTTTAGAGCACGTAGAGTTTCTTTTGCTGGAAACACGACTAAATGAATGGTGTCTCCTTCCCAATTGGTCCAAGCCGAAACGCCCCCGAGTCGTTCCCGTCCAAACGTGTCATGTTCATTCATAGGAAACAATTGCACAAATATAGGTTTCCCCAAAGGATACTTATGGATGACTTCGATGAGCGTTTTTTGAATGAATGATTCGACACTATGAATCTTCATTTGGTGTAAAGCGTGACGAAAAGTTTCAAGAGAGGATTCCAACGGAATAAGGCCAAAATAGAGTAACTCGTCTACTTCTTCTTCAGTGAATTCGAAAATGGACATAAATGTGCTTTTTCGCTTTGAGATGGGTGCGATTTCACACGCATCAATCCATTGATGGATTTGCTGTAGACGAGGAACAAACTCTATGAGATCCATATTCCGTGTTCCTTCTTTCTTAACATGCAGGAATGATCATAATTTTCCGATTCACCCCTCTTGAGGGGTATGAGGTTAGACTTTCGGTGTAAATGTACCGTATTGTCCAGAGTAATATAGTAATGGTCGTTTTTCTTCTTCAACGGTGGAAGACTCGATTTGTCCAAGAAAGATAACGTGATCGCCCCCGGCATATTCATGAACAACCTTACATTCCATCCGAACCAGAGCATCATTTAATAGTGGTACGCCTAGTTGCCCAGTATAATGAGAAACGTTGTTCAATTTATCAGTATGTTTGCTGGCAAAATGCGCAGATAAATAAGCTTGATCTTCAGCCAAAATATTGACACCAAATACACCGCTTGTGCGAATAAGCTGGATGTTGTGCGATGTATGGTCTAGGCAGATGAGAATATAAGGTGGATTCAATGAAACAGAACAAAAAGCTGAAACGGTCATGCCGTTTCTCTCTTGGTCAGTAGCCATGGTTACAACAGTAACACCGCTTGCAAAACGACTTAATGATTGACGAAATAGAGCCGCATCAATCGGCACTATGCATCTTCCTTCCTCTCTATAAGCCAAATGTATCTCCTAGAGAGTGTAACAGATAAAGCGGCAGGATGACCAGCAAGCATACACTCCTGGTCAACTTACCGCAAATTTGCTTTGCAGATTAAATTACGATGGTTTGGCATCCTTCGCTAGGCAGGTGTAATTTAGCACCCGTTAGTTTTTGAACTTCCTCAACTGTATGGCCAGGAGCTAATTCCCGTAAAATCAATCCTTCTGTGCCCACATCGATGACTGCGTAATCCGTAATGATACGTTCAACCACTTGTTTTCCAGTAAGTGGAAGGGTACAATTTTCAACAATTTTAAAATCACCGTTTTTGTTGACATGTTCCATAGTGACAATAACACGTTTAGCACCATGCACTAAATCCATGGCACCACCCATGCCTTTCACCATCTTGCCTGGTATCATCCAATTTGCCAGATCTCCGCGTTCAGATACTTCCATAGCACCTAAAATGGCTACGTCAATATGACCGCCGCGAATCATGGCAAAAGATTCAGCACTATCAAAAAAACATGCTCCAGGTACAGTGGTAACTGTTTCTTTGCCTGCATTAATTAATTCCGGGTCGATCTCGTTCTCCAGTGGATAGGCGCCTGTACCCAGTAAGCCGTTTTCTGAATGCAGTAGAATCTGAATGCCGGAAGGGATATAATTGGCCACCAAGGTAGGCATTCCAATGCCCAGATTCACATAATCCCCATCATGGATTTCTTTTGCTGCCCGTTGGACAATTTGATCACGAGTTAAAGCCATGTGTGAATCCTCCTATTTACAGGAACAATTTAATTTTAGATTAAAAAGAGAGTCAGTAGGATCCGTCAGTTAAGCTTGTCGAACCGTTCTCTTTTCAATTCGTTTTTGATAAGATTTTCCAAGAACAATTCGTTGTACATAAATGGAGGGAGTATGAATTTCATCCGGATCGAGCATGCCTGGTTCAACAATTTCTTCTACTTCCACAATAGTGACTTTACCGGCTGCAGCCATCATGGGATTGAAATTTCGAGCTGTTTTTCTATAGACGACATTTCCATATAAATCAGCTTTCCAGCCTTTAATGAGAGCAAAGTCTCCACGTATCGGCATTTCTAGAACATATTCTCGGCCATCGAAGACGCGAATCTCTTTACCTTCTGCTACTGTGGTACCCACGCCTGTTGGAGTATAGAAACCGCCAATTCCTGCGCCGCCTGCACGAATCCTTTCAGCGAGCGTACCTTGAGGAACCAATTCGACTTCCAATTCACCACTTAAAAATTGCTTTTCAAATGTCTTGTTTTCACCAACATAGGAAGAAATCATTTTGCGGATTTGTCGTTGCTGCAATAACAAACCAAGTCCCCAATCATCTACTCCGCAGTTATTGCTTACACAAGTCAAATGGCGTACTTGTTTCTTCCTTAAGGCTTCAATGAGGTTTTCTGGTATGCCTACGAGTCCAAATCCACCAACCAAGAGCGTTGCCCCATCGGAAATATCTGCAACCGCTTCTTCAGGGCTGGAAAAAATTTTATTCATGCAGAATGCTCCTTTCTGGAAAACAAAGCTTGTAAATCTGTCAAGCTATGTAAATTGAAAACAACGCCAATGAGAGCGCTTTCTAGATTGTAGCATAGAAATTTGTGCTTCTGGTATAGTGTTCTAGGTAGTACCAAGTTGAGGAGAAATAGAAGTACAGGAATAAAAAAGAAGATATGAATTAGGAAACGACAGCGGTATTTTGCGCTGTCGTTTCCTATTATAAATACATCTGAAACATTGCAAGGAGACACAAGTGCCACTTTTGGCGTCTATTTCGCATCTTTAGGATTCAGGATAAACTTGAAAGGTGAATCAACAAGTACTAGAGATTCATATGCAAATGGAAGGATAACCATCCTATGGTTCCAAGTACCAACATTGCACTTCCTGTCACTGCGACGCGTTCACATAATGTAAAAAATTTTTCTAAAGATGCCAATGGGTTTTTGGAAATCGGTTGATTTGAGCGTAACTTCATACGTTCCACTCCTTCTCTTACCTTGTTCCTAGTGTAACAGGTTTCTAAGTAATTTCCATTATCTATTGAATAGAAAATGTGACGGCTGTATGACGAGTTGCTTGAAAATACATTGAAATTTTCTGCTTGGAAGGTAATGGATGGGTAAGAACTTTTGAATTGTTGCTTTAGTTTAGGTCAGATCGTTCACCGTAAACAATATAGATAACCCCTTCAGCAATATTTGTAGCGTGATCGCCCACTCTCTCTAAATAACGACCACAAAATGCAAGTGTCATAGCCTGTGAAGTCAATTCCGGAGTAAGGGAGCTAACATGAAACAAGCGCTCTACAACTTGTCGATATAAGTGATCTACCCGATCATCTTCAACGGCTAAACTTTTGGCACGTTCAGGATCATTATCGACATAAGCTTGTAAGGCTTCAGAAATCATAAAGTCAACAATTTGTCCCATCTCAGCGATTTCAGATGGGGGAGACGAGAGCTGTTGACCACTGAGACGAATGGTTGATTTGGATATATCCACAGCGAGATCGCCCATACGTTCTAAGTCAGATGCGATTCGCATGCCGGCCACAATGCGACGCAAATCGGTTGCAACTGGTTGTTGAGTAGCAATCAGTCGAATGCAGAGATCTTCAATTTCATGTTCCTGTCGATTGACTCGTTTATCTTCTTGAATAATTTCTTCGGCTAATTGTAAATTTCCATTTCTTAAGCTGCGCAAGCTACGTCTCAAGGCTTCCTGTACGTCTCCGCCCATGCGCAGCAATTTAAGTTTTAATTCTTTGAGTGCAATGTCGAATGCTTGACGCTGTTGCATAAATCGTCCTCCAGTAAAAATTCGCATGCCTGGCTAATAAGATTATTCACTTCTAGAGTGTATCACATGAAGAAATGTATCTAGCCACGCCTGTAAATATTTAGAATATATAAGGCTGATAAAATTCAAATTTTCATAACGCGAATTTCGACAGCTTCCGACTTTAAATCATGATATTCTCGAAAATGTGATTTTTAAAAGAGGAGTCGAATAACGTTTGCTCGATTTTCGTCACAGTCCCCAAACCAGTCCAATATTTTGGTGCCCTCATTGTCAGGCGCTTGTACCTGCAGAGTTTTCGGTTAAAATTATGAAAACTGTATATCGAGTGGAGAGAGAAGGAATTTTTCCTTTTGGAGTTTGTTACCATCATACCAATGCAGATCAAATTCCCCTAAAACCTGCGCCAGAGGAGCGTGAAGAACGCGTGGTGGCACATGTCTGACAAAATAATGGAAGAAGATAAAGCACTTACAGCTATTCCTGCATATCGTCCGACTGGTCGATTTCGAAAAGCTGGAACATTGCTGGTTTTGCGCAATTCCTCGAGTGGACTACAAGTGTTAATGGAGAAACGTTCGCAAACCATGCGTTTTCTTCCAGGTTATCTAGCTTTTCCAGGTGGAACGGAAGATGAGCAGGATAAAATCATTGCTGAACAATATGCTATAGGCAGTCCCAGTGGTTATGAGGGTGGACGACTTTGGGCAATTACTGCCGTTCGTGAAACTTTTGAGGAAATTGGCTTGCTGACGGCTTTATCTATGAAAGGATCAACAGGTCGAATAGATTCTTGTCCAGAGCAATATGCGTCAGTCGAGAAGAATTCTTATTCATTGCTAGAATGGCTAAGATTCAATGAATATCAGTTGAATCTTACTCAATTGCGCTGTGTGGGACGTTGGATTGGACCACACGGCCAGCCGGCACAGTTTGATACCTGGTTTTTTGCCATACACCACCAAGTTGATGAAGAATCATTTTCATATAATGAAGAAGTTGCAGAAGTTGGCTGGCAGACTGTAGAGCCATTAGTGAAAGAAATACACCCTGGTTTGGTGAAGGTAGTTCCTCCCACTCGTGTTATGCTAGAGAATTTATCTCAGTTTGAAACGGCTGAATCAGCCATGTCACAATTGACAGCGCACGATCCGACTTTATCAATGCTTGATTGGCTTGAGGATATGAAATAGTAAGGCTGGAGCAATCCAGTCTTGCTTTATGGATAATCTAGATTTACTCAGGATTTTTTTATATTGGGAATTTGAATAGGATAGTGAGTACCTGGCAAACCTAAAATATATTTTGGAGGTTGAAGTCCTGAATAGCCTTTTAATTTGACAATCTGTTTTGTGTGAGTCATCAAATGACCATTCATCAAATTAATAGCCATGTATGCACCAGCTGAAGGTGACCCCAAAAGAATACTATCCCCAACAAAATGGAGTATATCAAATACTGGAGAAGGTCCCCAACCAAAATATACCGGTTGATGATTGTAACTGACTCCTACCGCTATGCCGTTCGGGATACTGTTGTAAAAATCCAAGATAAAAGTTTTGTGATGAAGTGTTCCAGTAAATGATTCAATTTTTTGGAATTTATTTCTATAGTAAGTAAGTTGAGTATGTTGATCTGTGTACCCATTCGGTATAGCGTTGGGCATGCCTGAGTTAGTTATGAATTGAACATTTTTTCCTAAAAAAATATTTGTTTTTGTTGAGTTTATTGTAGATGATGAATTTTGATTGGCGGAATGACTGCTCTTGACTTGAGAAGAAACTGTTGTAGATTTTTGAGGATTTTTCACTTCATCTGTTTGGTTTTGCTGTTGAGGATTTGTCGATTTTGTTTGTGATGTTCCTATAGAATTAGCAGAAAGTGAAGAATCGCTGTGAATTGTCCCACACCCAGTCACAGCCAAACATGTCAGCGCAAGCGTGATTGCGCTGATTCCCCTTATTGCTCTACGCAAAACAACCACTCCCTGTTTTGATTTTCACTTTTTAGACGATCCTGATCCCGATTTTGTTACAGATGTATTCCAAATATTAACTATACACCTCCTTGGCAAGAGGGTTAAACGTATCGTGATCGGGCTGTTTGTTAAGATGACTATATTGCACACTTGACGCAGTTGTTCAGGCTAAAAAACATCTAATTTACATAGCTTAGCAACAACAAATATCGGAAGTTGAAGATTTCACTTACCTCCAAGTGATCTGCAATCTGCTGTGCATCCTCCGTTGCTCTCTCCAAATCAATTGGTAACACGAATAAAACACCATCAAATTTGTTTTTGACATAGAAACAAGACAATGAACATGAATAATCTGTAATTTTTATCTAAAAAAGCTAGAATTGAGGTGGTTTCAACCTGCTTCAGGAACTATGCAGTTACTGCATGAGATTGGATTGTGAATATGATGTGGAATATTCGTAAAACCACTGATTTTTTAAAAACACCCTAACTATCTCCGATGAGGCACCTAACTGCATATCTCTCAGCGATACGGGTGTGAAGCCTGGCTCGTCTTCAGCAAGACTCGGATACGGCCCTGGCAGGCGGAGATATTCTTGCGCTTGACGATACGCACGCGCCACATCCATATGCCAAGGGAATCCCAATTCTTTATTGGCTCTACGACAGTTCAAGCAAAGTTTAGACATGGGCGCGATAAACATTGTGGCGTTGCACGTCGTGCGCAGCAACGGGATGGAATACCTATGGCCGTACGCCATCTGGACGAAGCCCAACCGGAACACGCAGCTATTCCGCAACTTGATTGAGCCTAGCCCCCGATGTGAACGCTTTGTCCCGATAACCTGATTCGGGAAGTCTATCCGCTACTTATGGCGCACTCATAAGTAATCGTCAAGCTGCTCGAACAAAAGATCCAAACTTGAGCGTGATTGTTTTTGAACAGAGGCAAGGCATTACGCATTCTCATCGACGAGTTTTGGCCAACACGATTGGAACTGGGGTGGTTTGATTCTGACAAAACTCAGTTATTGAGAGTAACTGCAAAACGTCTAAGGCTTAAATTACTATTCAAAGCGTTGAGATTGGAAGATAATGTTTCTTTTTGGGATTTAGGACTAGGCGTAGAAAATAATTTTGTTGAGATGAACAGGCAACATGAATCGTTCCACATTCCATCTTGGTCATACATATCCAAACAAGCGTAATGGTTATTCGTATTTACACGACATTACCTGTGTTTTTGAATTTATTTTCCACTTGTTTAGACAATCTCGATAGGAATTTTTTACAAATACATTCTCCATCCATGATTAGCCCTGCCGACTTGGTCATGACATGCATACGATATTCTGTGAAAAAGGAAAGGTAGGCTGATAGAATGGCAAGTTATATTGAAATCGCTGTACTTCCAGGATCTATTCAAAATGATGCGTTTTATTTTACTTTAAATGTTAACGGTATGGATGTTCCTCATATGATTATGGATACAGGAGCGTTTGAGTTAACTTTCAATCAACAAATAGCAAATCAGTTAGGACTCCCCAATTTAGGATCCCTTCAAATTGGAGGTATAGGAGGCAATGCCAGTGCATATCAGTCAGAATGTAATCTAAACATAGGAGGCCAGAGTTTTTCTAATGTTCCTTGTATTGTTGATCCTACTTTCACAGACTCTGGTCTTTTTGGTTTAAGGTTTTTTGTGGATAATCAACTCGCACTTGCTTTAGATACGGTTAATCAATTACTACTCATCTTGTCACCTGCGGCATCTTATTAGTAGTACAAGGCTTAAACTGACTGATAAATCTTTCAAGCGCAATTCAATCTTTATGCGTTATAACCATCTTGTGACTCGAAAGAGCCTCATCCTAACCCCCTAAACATGGCTTAGCCCCGCGCTTGCGGGGCGTTTTTTTGCGAGTGTAGAGTATTGAATAATTTAACATATCATATTAATTATACTAGGAGTGATATAGTGATTTGTTTTAGAAGAGATCATAATTGACCCATCGTCATGATCTCCAAAATTTACCCAAAGATAAAAAGGCTGGTGTTAAACATAAAACAAATAAACCATAACGAGCCGTAATAAGTGAAAGCAATATACTTGCTATCGGAATCCCAACAGCAAGTATTCTTCTCCAGCTCATTTTCATGCTCAATCTTCCCTTTTATTTATTCATTACAGAAATGATGACAAGCGCTATAGCAAATAGTACAACAAAGATAATAGCACCTATGACTACAGGTTTATATGCATCGCCATCTTCAATTTTTCTGGGGGTTTATTTTCATTTTCATATGAATTTTTATCTTTCGGCATTTGATGTCCTCCTGTGTAAAACGTATACAAAGTTATCATTGTTATCTAAATATATCTTTCTAATTCAATATGGCTCTATCCTGCAGCATTTTTTTCTTCAATATTTTTTATATAGAAATTCATGAAGAAAAGGCTCCCGGATATTTACTACCGGCAGCCTATTCTTTAATTGGCGTCTCAGGAGGGATTCGAACCCCCGACCCACAGCTTAGAAGGCTGTTGCTCTATCCAACTGAGCTACTGAGACAAACATACGCTAAGCATTATACACTCAAAAGATGAAAAATAGCAAGGTTGCGCGATCACTCAGCTAAAATCTTACCGAAAGGGTATCGGCTCACTCAAACAGAAATCTTACCGAAGGGATCGATGTGCGGATGTCCATGCAGAGTCGGCAAGAGTACCTGAGTACGATGCGCGTGCGTTACCTTAAGGCACGCAATAGGCAAGAGAAATCGCAGATTTTGGATGAGTTGGAGCGGACCCTGGGATACGCGCGGAAGTACGCGATTGCCACTATGAAACCCAAACCGGAGCACGATAAACCGCCCGCTAAGCGTACTCGCTCTCTTCGGTATAGGGATGTGATGCCCATCGTTCAAATCGTTTGGGAAGCACTCGACTATCCTTGTGCAGAGCGCTTGCATCCCGTGCTGATGCGTACTGCCGCACAGTTAGCCAATCACGGTGAGGTCAAGCTGACTCAAGAGGCAATCCGTGACTTGCAGCAAATGAGCCGTGCGACGCTGGCCCGTCGTATCGCCCAATGGAAGCGTCCCGGTCCCAAGCACATCCCTGCCGACAGACGCCCGTCCGCACATCTGCGCTCGGAAATTCCAGTGGAACGCTATGACTGGGACGAGGACAGACCTGGTGCGTTGGAAATCGACCTCGTCGAGCACAACGGCGGATCGTCCTTGGGACACTTCGCTTACACCCTCTCCGTCGTCGACGTCGTGACGGGATACAGTAGACGCGTTGCGGTACTTGGCAGGGGCCAGCTTGGTGTCATGGCAGCGCTGGAACGCATACTAACGGAATGGCCATATCCGGTGTGGGGAATCCACAGCGACAACGGCAGCGAGTTCATCAATGCTCACCTGGTTCGTTTCACGAAGGCGAATGGGCTGTCGCTCACCAGAAGCCGACCTTACAAGAAGAACGACAACGCTCACGTGGAGCAAAAGAATCGATTCTTGGTCCGCGAAATCGTAGGTTACGAGCGTTTCGACACTCCAGAGCATGTTCAATGGCTCAACACGGTTTATGCGTGGCTTGACGTATATGCCAATGCCTGTCTGCCCATGCGCAAGGTCATTGAGAAAAAACGTAACGGCAGTCACATGCAAAAGAAATACGACTCAGCAAAAACTCCTTTGCAACGGGCGTTCGATGCTAGTGCCATCCCAACGAACAGCCAAAAGTACTGGAGTGAGTGGGCACAGTCCCTCAATCCACTACAGCTACACCGACAACTGGTGACACTGCTGGCACAGGGACTAGGCGGGGCGAACCTTGCTCCTGCTCCGCTGCCCGCACCGGTTTCCAGGGGGATCGACAACGACAAACGAAACGGCACTCGGGACTCCTATTGAGGCCAAAACATTCGGTCTGTGGATTTGATGGACAACTCTTCAAGTTGCCCACAAGCTCCACAGACACAAAAAAAGGGGAAGCCGCTTCGCTCCTCCCCTCTGGCCTACGGCCATTCACCCCTCCCACTTCAACGGAATCGGGAATGGGTTAGATTTTTAAATGAGTTAGCCATCTCTCTTCGGTAAGATTTTTACGTGAGTTGACACGGGTTGCGCGTTCTTTCAACCAAGTTGCATGAGTGGGAAGTGTATCATGTATCTCAAAACGTGATCGAGATTATGATTTTTATATTTTAATTTTTAGATTTATTTTGCCTTGATTCATAAGATGTTTGCGGGATATTCAGTCCATATGAAGTTGTGTGATAAAAAACTCTATTTAATTTAATTTTAATACTTATATTGGTCAAATTTAGTTTTAGTGTAGTTATTATTTTGTGTAATGGATTTATTTACAAAAAAGCAATATACGTGCGTGATTGGGAGTGATAATTTTGAGTTGATCAAATGAATTCAGAAAAGAGGAATCATCTTGAAACATGATTGTCATCAAACTGAAAGTCCAAAGAATGAATCTTGGAAAACAGAATTAAGACAATCATTTCGAACCAAATTAAGCCCTGAAATTGCTAAACTTGCTAAACAATCCGAAGCTATCGCAAGACAGATGTTACCTAGTATTCATGAATTGGATTTTAGTGGACTGCGTGAACCTTTTGAAGCAGGTAAAAATAATCAAGGAATTTATGGAATGGAAAGAATTTATGAAGATAGGGTGGTTTTAACACCTTATTTTGAATGTGCCGCGTATTGTCGCTATTGTTTTAAGAAAACTCGCACATTAGGTGGAGAAGCGAAAAGAATGACAGAGGCGGATATTGATCAAGCCATTCGTTATATATCCACAGATACTCGCATAAATACGGTACTTATCACGGGTGGTGACCCGTTTTTGGATTTTGATATGCTTGAAGAACTATTGAATCGTATAGAAGTTATTCCTCATATTCGAAATATTAGAATAGGTACCAGAAATATTCTTTTCACTCCCGAAAGTATTACTGATAACAGAATTGAGAGAATTGCTCGTTTTCAACGATTTCATTTAATGAATCCCAAAATGTCGAGATGTGTATCTGTTGGATTTTCATTAAATCATCCAGATGAACTAACTCCATCTGTTATAGAAGCTTTAAGCATTTTTCACAGACACTCAGTCAGTATTAAAGGCCAGGTGGTGTTACTAAAGGGTGTCAACGCAGAAACCAGAATTATTCAAGAATTATCTAATCTCATGATTGCCAATCAGATTTCTCCATACTATGTATTCCATTGTATGCCAGTCATTGGAGCAAACCATTTTCGCACCTCAGTTCAAAAAGGGATTGATATTCTTCGTGATTTAGCGCGATTTTCGGGAACAACTGCTTTTCAATACGTATATGTAACACCTGTTGGCAAGCATCGTCTAAATATTGATTCAAAACTAAACTATGTTTTTCGAGAAAATCAACGTTTGATTCGTAACCATACAGTCTATAAAGCAGCTGATTTTTTACAATTTTCCGGACAAAATTCTCTTCCTGTTGATCACGAAGTAGACAGTCAAGGATATATCATTTCTCATTATTTAGATGGAGATGATATGGAGGATGCTTGGTCATGAATAAAGCTATCGTTTTTATTGAAGTCGGTTCAATACTTAATCTCTTAAGCCGGGCAGATGCTGCACATAGGATGGGTTACCATACTATATGCGTGGTAGAGGTATATGAATACGAAAAATTTTGTCGCGAATATCATGTTGATAAGCATTCATATTTTGATGTTATCATACCAATAAATAATTTTTCCTATGAGAATTTGCTAAATATACTCTACAAATTGCAAAAAAATTGGGAGATAATCGCTGTTCACAATGTGGCTTCCTTATGCCATTCACAAGGGTATATAGCAGCAACTGTAGCATTATTGGCAAATGATTTAGGATTGCCCAATAAAAATCATTCGTCTATTATAGAATGTTCTAATAAATATTTAATGCGTGAAAAATTATATCAAATAGGTTTACAGGACAAGGACTATGCGTTGGTTACAAGTTTATCGGATTGTCTCATAGCTGCGGACTTCATTGGCTATCCGTTGATTTTAAAACCAGTTAATGGCTCAGCATCACATCTCATATTAAAAGCAGATAATAAAAGTGAATTGGTAGAAAATTACCAATATATGTGTCGTCGGATTGAAGAAGGAGGAAATCCTGGCCAATATAATTTTGCTCATAATTTCCAGTTGCCACGTAATCGCTCAATTTTTATGGATCCTAGAAATATGTTTTTAGTGGAGAAATATTTGGAGGGTCCTGAAGTGAGTATCGAAATGATAGTCTTTCAAAATCAAGTGGTTCCACTTCTTATCCATGACAAAGTTATTTTAACAGAAGAGAGAAGCAAAGTATTAGAACATTTTTTAGTCACACCGCCTGATAGATTAAATCATGAGCAAATCGACGAGCTCTTAAATTATGCAGAGACGGCGATTGATAAAATTAAATTAAATCAATCATTTGTACATCTTGAAATGAGATATGATAAAAACAGTGGTCCTAGAATAATTGAAATAAATCCCCGTATAGGTGGGATGTTAGTACCTCAAAGTCTAAAAACTTATTATGGAATGGACGTTTCTGAATGGGAAATTCTTCTATGTACAGGTTCCTTAATCTCTATACCCGCCAAGATCGAACAGAAAAATAAATACGCTATGTTTACAATTTATCCAAATCAAGAAGGTGTACTGTTATCCATAGAAGGATTGGAGGAGTGCAGAACCAAGCAGGGGGTGGTGTACATTCATCAAGTTTACCCAAATGGAACACATGTTTATTGTCAAGATGAAGAAATGTTTCTTGTGGTAGGTTGGTTGCAAGGAAATTCAGTAGAGTTTTTAAAAGATTTATATCATGAGATCAATCAGAGGGTAAATATACGTATCGAAACAAATAGCTTGCATGAAATGATCTAGTAGACAAATTTAGGAGAAAGAAAAATTCAACATTCTCTTACTTGAGTGTTTTGCAGAATTATAAAGATTTATAAGACAAGGAATTTGAAGGCATGAAAAAGCACTTCACCCCAATCTTCGAGAAGATTTCAAGTGACGAAATCAGAAATTTCCGAGGAGGGAAGTCCCATATGTATCTTCTTCAACCATCGCCTGCTTCTGTTTTTGGGGGGCTTGGAACTCCAACCGTATGTTCGAAGTTAAGAAAGCCGTCAACCCAAATGCACGAGATCTATCCATCGTGAAGTGATTCTACTTGCACTTCTGGTGGCTTCGCTTGAAGGAATAACATCGGGATGGGACGTCGCGTTGCTCGATGGGCTATGACATGGATTATTGGGTGTGTGTTGGCATGAGCGAACCGCTGTAGAACGTTGTAACGCAAGGTTTCAGACGAATTTGACGGCGAATGATGTCCATGTCCGAGACATCCGCAAAGTAAAGACACACATGCTTATCAACGCGATCGCGATACTCGCATCAGCACTAGCCGTAAACCAGATGGAACAACACAAGAAGTCTGCGTAAGCTAAAACAAGTTCATCTGATGAGAACAACATCGATTACCGGTATATGGAATATGCTTGCTGCCCTGGTCTCGTTCTTTTTTTCGCCTCTACCTAAACGACCATTCAGCAAAACGATCATATTGTCCACTATTTCAGCCTAACACTATCGATCTTTGACGTAAGAATCGTGATATAGTAATCGCAATGCTAGGTCGTTAGAGACTGATTGTTAAGTCTACAGAAGATAGCAGGGACATCCGGCTTATCCTAGTAGAAAGGGGAAAACCATGCCGTACGAAAAGGCTGAGGCTTATATAAAAAAACACCAGAACAGGATGCTTCAGGACTTGTTTAATTTTTTATCAATACCTAGCCTTAGTAAGGATAGTAAAGAGCGGAATGGTTTGTATGAAGCAGCTGAATTTTTATCGACTTATTTAAACTCAATAGGGATACCGATGGTGCGGTGGATTACGTTTGAGGATGCTGCCCCGATTATCTACGCAGAAAGACATCAAGGTTCACACTTGCCAACGATACTGATCTATGGACATTACGATGTTCAGCCGCCGGGAAAACTGGAGGAGTGGTGCAGTCCGCCTTTTGCACCGGAGATTCGTGGCAACTGTTTGTACGCACGAGGAGCTAGCGATGACAAAGGGCAACTGCTGACACATCTTCAAGCTCTGGAAGCCGTCATACAAACGGGTAGGGAATTACCCTTTAATATCAAGTTTTTGTTCGAAGGCGAAGAGGAAATAGGAAGTCCTGGTCTTCTTGCTTTGCTATCCCGCGTTCGTGAAGCACGATTTGTGGAAATTATCGATGAGCAGGGACGAGAACATACGTTAGATTTGCAGGCGGACGTAGTCGCCATTTCGGATACTCCATTTTTGTTTGAAAACCAACCTGCTCTGTGCATTGGTACGCGCGGGCTATGCGGAATTGAAATAACTGTACATGGTCCTGCACAGGATTTGCATTCAGGTGGATACGGTGGACTGGTGGAAAATCCTCTACATGCCTTATCAGCGATGATTCACAGCTTGCACAATGTCGATGGAAGCATAGCGGTTAATGGTTTTTACAACGATATTGCATCAATCCCAAATGAGATCAGAAGTATCATACAACAAACGTCTCCGTCAGAAGAACTTTTGCTACAACAACTGGGAGTTCCAGCATTATACGGAGAAGCTGGGTATACTCCGCTGGAGAGAATATGGATACGACCTTCACTGGAGGTTAATCGCATGTATGGTGGAGATATTGGCTCCTCTCCCCGTACCATAATTCCAAGTGTCGCCCAT
Source organism: Alicyclobacillus sp. TC (assembly GCF_016804365.1). NCBI lineage: Bacteria > Bacillati > Bacillota > Bacilli > Caryophanales > Alicyclobacillaceae > Alicyclobacillus > Alicyclobacillus sp. TC. The sequence continues at coordinate 1,137,822 of NZ_CP044434.1, forward strand.
GCTACAGTCACGGTACGTCTAGCGTTAGGACAAAATCCGGCTCACATTGCTGATATCATTCAAAAGCACTTAATGAGTAAAGCTCCTTCGACGGTTCGAGTAAACACAAAGCTACTCGATCAATGCTGGGCATGGATGGCAGATGTTTCCCATACGGCCTACGCACACGCCTTACAAGCCTTAGCATATGGATTCGGCAAAGAAGCAACATTCATTCAAATGGGTGGCTCTATTCCAGTTTTAGCTCATTTTTCTGAGCACCTTCAGGCGCAGGTGGTTTTGCTGGGTTTTGGCTTACCCTCAGATAATATTCACTCTGCAAACGAGAACTTTTCTCTATCCCAGAGAGAACAGGGGCTGCGGACGCTTGTTGCTTATTATCAAACGCCTTGGCCGCCTGTAGAGAAAGGATCATGCCTGTGACCAGCTCATCTTCGGAAGGAATCCGCCAATTGGGGTTACGCGAGGGAAGTATCAGTTTTTGGGGAGCTTTAGCGATTTCCTTTGGTAATATGGCTCCCGCCGCTAGTGTACTGTTTTTACCTCAAGCCATGGCGCAGTTTACAGGAAGTGCGGTTCCTCTCGCGTTTGTCTTTGCTATGGTGGCTTCATTTTTGACCGCCGCATCGATTTTGCACTTTGCCAGACGCTTTGCCTCGGCTGGCGCAGCGTATGCATTCAATAGCTTGGCTTTCGGCAAGGTGTTAGGTTTTCTATCGGGATGGATGCTTGCATTGGCCTATGGGCTTGCTTTGCCGTCCAATTTACTCGTATTTGGCTATTTTGCTCAGGGTTTTACCCAACAAGTCTTCGGGGAACAGATTAGTTGGCTGATATTCTCTCTATGTGGCATCGTGGCTGTTACGTATCTGGTGATACGTGGGATACGCACCTCGGCGAGAGTAGACCTGTTCCTCATTATTGTCGAAACCGCTATTGTTCTAGGACTGGCTATAGCCATCATTGTTCAAGGCGGAGCAAATGGGAACACATGGGCAGTTTTCTCTCCATATCAGTCGCCTTCATCTTGGACAGGCATTATCTTCGGAATGTTGTATGGAGTCGGGGCATTTGCAGGATTCGAGGCATCCGCGACTGTGGCTGAGGAAACGAAAAATCGTTTTAAAGCAATTCCTGCGGCGATATTTGCGGCTCTCATTTTAGGCGGATTGCTATATATCGTTGTTTCCTATGCGATCGCGATAGGATATGGGGTCCACGGTGGAGGTCGGTTAGCGCATGCGACACTCCCCCTCAGTTCGTTAGCAATTCATTTTGTAGGGCAATGGATGGCACTCGTAGTTGACTTCGCAGGTATGATCTCTGCCCTTGGCATCTCGCTGGCGAGTGCAAACGCCAGTGCGCGTGTGTTATTTACCATGGGCCGTGACGGTGTGATACCCCGGTGGTTTTCTCATTTGCATCAGCGTTTCGGAACGCCGCACCATGCCGCCCTTATGTTAACCGGTGTATCTACCCTTTTACTGTTTGTCGTAAGCTTCGCTAAAAGTCCTTATCCGGCTGGATTCAGCTATTTGGTGGAAGCGTCCGACATTCTCGGACTTTCGCTGTATGTCCTGATTAATATTGCCTGGATTCGATTATGGAAAAAAGACCAGCATCATTTTCACATGGGTTGGTTGGTAGGGACTCTCCCATCTGCACTGGGGGCCATTGTTATGTTTATTCCACTTGTATCCACCATCTATCCCATTCCGGCTTGGCCACTCAATCTTGTACTTTATTTGACAGCGCTCTTTGTCTTGACTGGAGTCATCGTAGCCCTTTGGTTGAAGAAGAACAGGCCAGAAACGTTGACCCAAGCGGGGCAAGCTTCCGTATCCAGTGAATATTTATAAGACTAGCATTGGACAGTCGTATTTCTAAAGGCCATCGTTCAGGTAAGAGATGAATTTTGTAGTTTAGAGGCGATGTCCCCCAAAGTAATTTTGGCATCGGCTCTTAGGAATTGATCGAGGGATTATGGAGTTATACGGTATACCAATCACTGGTTTTTTAGCATGGATATTAAGAATTCTGTTCTTGTACTTTATGCCTTTGAAACGAAATGCTGTGCGTGTTGTTCTAGAGTTTTTTAGCACATTCATAACAGGTAGATTTCTCGTACCAGTATGGTCGAGTCGATTTCCAGAAAATCATACCATCTCAACGGTTTTGGACACCATATCATCCTAAAAAAGGATAAAGAATGAGGTTTCAACAGCCTGGGAGGGTGGAATACCTTCCTTTTGGTAGACTTCTGTGTAGAGTTGCTACATCAGTAATTCAAGGTTCACAGCCTGCATACGGTCAGAGTCGGTCGGAGAGGAATGGGAGTTCCCTGGCACGAGCAAAAGCAGCGTCAGCCACCGGTTCATGTCTGCCACGAAAAAGAAGTTGAAGTTTCTGCTGCCAACGGCGCTACGCTAAATGGGATGCTCTCGGTGCAAAACGCATGCCTGCAGACAAGAGACCATCGTCACGCCTTCGCTTGGAGATTCCGATGGAAGAGCTATCGCTAGAACGTGGCTAAATCTGACGCACTTTAAAACGGGGGTGGTAAAGCACAATGGAGGCTTTTCATCATGCGATTGATGAAGCGCAGAAATTGAAATCGACATTTCCTGAAAAGGGGTACTGAGACATACCCATCCACAATAAGCTTGAACTTGAAAAGTTGTTTTGAGCACTGGTTATTTTGCGATCCGTTTTTAAACCATGGACTACCTAGCCTGTTTTCTATTCAAGCTAGGTAGTCCATGGTCGTTATGCTGACCGAGAGAATCTTCTATGTTTGCGCAATTTTCGCTGTTTACAGATTCTTTATCAAACGTTCACCTTGCCTTCATGGTTTCTTCACGGCGGTTTAACGAAATGGCAGTATTGTGTGCGTGAATTAGGAGCATGTCTTTGGCTTCCATATTCAGAGATTTAGTTTTGTGAAGATTGGGAGGGGATTATTCGGATGGATGGCACGGGACTCTTTGAAAGGTTGGATCGGGCCAAGTTCAACAAGTTTCATCTCAAGTCCATTTTCACGACAGGTATGGGTGTGTTCACGGACGGTTATGACTTATCCTCTATCGGAATTGTGCTACCCTTGGTACTATTATCTTTTAACGTCAAAAGTCTGACTGGACTTGAAAGCTCTCTGCTGGCGGGTAGCGCTCTTATCGGTGCTGCATTAGGTGCGATTGTCTTTGGACTGCTCGCGAACAAGGGTCGAAAGACATTTTATGGACTTGACGTGTTAGTGCTTGCCTTAGCATCCTTGGCACAAGCGTTTGTCAGCAACGTACCCGAATTGATTGCCGTGCGGTTCATTTTAGGGATAGGGATTGGTGCGGATTATGTACTATCTCCTTTAATTATGGGTGAAAATGCGAATTCTCGAGATCGTGGAAAAAGTATCGCCATTGGATTTGGACTGACGTGGGGAATTGGCGCTACATTTGCCGCCATTCTATACATGGTTTTACAGGTGTTTCATGTGCCGAATGCGCTCATTTGGCGCATTGTTTTAGGCTTTGGCGCGGTGCCTGCAGCTTCGGTCATTTACTTACGCCGAAAATTGCCAGAGACTCCTCGGTTCTTGGCGAGGATGAAAGGGGATTTTGCGGGGCTACAAGAGGTAATCTTGCAAGTTACTGGCGTAGTGGCGAACAATGTTGTCAGTCGAGACAAGTTAGAAGATCGACAAGCAGCAAGATTCTATTGGGCTAAAAACCGTAAAAATATCTTTGCAGCGTGCGTGCTATGGTTTCTCTTCGACATTGTCGCGTATTCTGGAATTCTCTTTGGTCCTTCGCTTATCGCGAAGGGGATTGGCCTGACCGCCGGGAGTTTTCAACTGGTTATGGAGCTTGCATTTACCGTTCCAGGGGCCATTGTTGCCATTTTACTGATTGACCGTTGGGGGCGGAAACCACTCCAAGTTTTTGGGTTTATCGGTATGGCTGCCGCTTTAGGCTTGTTTAGTATGTTGAAGGGTGAGGCAACTGCCGTACCTTTAATCGGTTTGTTGCTGTATGGCGGACAAAACTTGATGTCTCAAGCTGGACCGGGTTCTGTCTCCGCTTCCGGTATGCTCGGGGTTGAGTTGGCGCCAACAAAGATTCGAAGCGTTGTTCAAGCAATTACGGTTGCTTCTGGTCGACTAGGGGCATCCTTAACAGCCTTTGTCTTCCCTGCTCTATTTCGAATCTGGGGTGAAGCAGTGGCAATTGGATTTTTAGCAACCTTGGCTGTTATTGCTGCAATCCTCACATTGATACTGCTGCCCGAAACCAAGCGGCGGACGCTCGAAGAAACTTCGAGAGAGGTGGATGACAATACAACATCGTTAACAGTTTCCATATCGACGGGCACCTAATTTGTGCACTGAGAAACTAATTCTGTTGATAGCAGACTGTGCCGTCTTTTCTCCCTGAGAGAAAATAGTTGTCTAACGGACGGCGCCGTGCTTTGAGGCGAAAAAAAGGACTGATTAGACCGATGTGAATTAGAAGAGGTGAAGCCAAATGAGCCGTACAATACGCCTTGCTGTCATGGGAGATGCGCATTATTGCAATGAAATTCCGAATGAGCATGCTTTCATACGCGATGCCTACTATCGACAGCTGTTTCGCGAATTTTTCACGCTGGATGCGGATGTACACATTCTTCTCGGAGATATCACCCATTGGGGCCACCCACTAGAATGGGATTTTGTCCTGAGAACGACCTCTGAATTATCCAAACAATACGACCGCCAATTCCGTTTCATTCTGGGGAACCATGACACACTTCGCCAATCGAAAGAGGACGTTTTAAGGCAGACGGACAGCCCTCGCTATGCAGTGGATGAATTCCCGAATCTGCGCATTGTATATCTGGATACAACAAAAGAATCATCCTACGATAACTGGGGCGGCTTGGTAGACGAAGAACAACTCGATTGGTTAGATGAGATGAGCCGCTCCAAAAATCAATACACCATCGTCTGCGGGCATCATCCCATTGTACAGACTACGGCGGGATCTGACCACGAGATGATGTCCATTGACAACAGTCGAGAAGTGCTTCAAAAATTAGCCAAACTGTCCCCAGAGGGGCTTTATCTGAATGGACACAATCATATCCACAGTGCTGTAAATGGAACGGACACCTTGCCCGGATGGACATTTGTGCAACATTCCGCAGTTTTGTCTGCTCCCGTATTTCGACGATACTCAGTATCTGACGAGGCGGTTCATGTAAGCAGTTATCATGCGGATCACGACTTATTGCGGCAGAGTGAGTTGTTTCGAGGATTGATACTTGGCTATGGCCACACGGACAAAGCGTATGGGACTTCGGAGATGATTTTAACAACTTTACCAAGAGCCAAGGATTAAACACGAAGCAAAGTTGATGATGTGACGGATAAGTGAACTGGCATTGACGAGTTTGCCAGTAGTTTGACTATCCAGTCTACCATGCTGCTAGGAAATAGCTCACGTTCCATTGAAATTTGTAAATCTACCAATGGGACAAAAATACCGATTAAAATCCAGACAAATTATGCATGTATTTTCACAATCGAACGAAACCGTATTGTATTTCAATTACGGTGGACAATGGCTTATTTTTGCTTCTCAAATGAACAAGAAACAAATAATAGAATTCGCAAACAGTATCAAGATATATCGTTACTTTGAACTGAAAATTGAAGCAAAAATTTTAGACTGTCGAAAAAGACCACTCATAGCGCTCATTTTTCGACAGCCTTGGCGAAGGTTCATCACCTTCGCTTTTTCATATTCGCTGTTGGACAGTTCGGTATTAAGTCAATATAGCAGAAACTCCAGATTGTAAATATCTTCTTTCGTATTCAACTGGCGTTAGATAGACGATGGATGAGTGTACCCGCTCCAGGTCTCGTAAAATCTTCGCTTCCGTCTTAAGGTTCCCGCTCCTGACGAACGGGGTAGAAGGATCCTTCTTGTATTTCGACATCCATCCATACAACTTCTTTTGCGATATGTCCAGATCCCGAGTTACCTGGCTCGCCGGCTTCCTACTCTCGAAAGCCAATTGAACTGCATGACGTTTGAATTCCTTGTCGTACTTCTGTGTCATGTGGCTAACCTCGAACCTCCTTATTCTTACATTCTTGATTCGTTGTGTCCACACTTTCAACCTAGCACCATTATCTCTTCAAAAAGTCCTGATGCTAGAGGCGTAATCATTCAATGGGATTTCAATCAATGTGGCCCATACTGTGTTGGTGGAAGCGGGGTGGTAGATAAGACGTCTCGTTTCGCGTCAATCAATCGCAGTCGTCTAGGACGCATCATTTGAATGGAGGATACGTAAAAGATGAGGATTAGAATGTCTAAGAAAACTCTTATAGGTTCTGCCGCTGTAGTGGCTACGATGGGTCTGGGAACTTCGATGGTGTTGGCTGCTACGAATGCTGGACATACCGCATCTTCCTCGGCAAAAGTGTCCATGGTGGCGGGTAGCATGCAGTCCTCCACGGGCACTCAGAGCCAGGCATCTCTTTCTTTTGCACCGCATTGGCGCATGGGCCCCATAGGGACGGGGATGCAGGGGATAGCTAAGGATTTAAATCTCAGTCCATCTACTCTGCAGACGGATTTGAAGTCTGGGAAAACGTTGGCGCAAATCGCGGAGAGTCAAGGTGTCACTTCTGCCCAACTGATTTCTGAATTGGAGAGTGCTGCGAAAGCGAAATTGGATGACCAGGTCTCGAGTGGAAAGATGACCAGTGCCAGAGAAAGTGACATCTTGTCCCGAATGGACAAGAGGATTAGCAACTTCGTGAATAGCAAAATGCCCACTTGGGGCGATCCGGCGCATGGACGAGGCATGGGCCCCATAGGGACGGGGATGCAGGGGATAGCTAAGGATTTAAATCTCAGTCCATCTACTCTGCAGACGGATTTGAAGTCTGGGAAAACGTTGGCGCAAATCGCGGAGAGTCAAGGTGTCACTTCTGCCCAACTGATTTCTGAATTGGAGAGTGCTGCGAAAGCGAAATTGGATGGCCAGGTCTCGAGTGGAAAGATGACCAGTGCCAGAGAAAGTGACATCTTGTCCCGGATGGACAAGAGGATTAGCAACTTCGTGAATGGCAAAATGCCCACTTGGGGCGATCCGGCGCATGAACGAGGCATGGGCCCCATAGGGACGGGGATGCTGGGTATAGCTAAAGATTTAAATCTCAGTCCATCTACTTTGCAGACGGACTTGAAGTCTGGGAAAACGTTGGCGCAAATCGCGGAGAGTCAAGGTGTCACTTCTGCCCAACTGATTTCTGAATTGGAGAGTGCTGCGAAAGCGAAATTGGATGGCCAGGTCTCGAGTGGAAAGATGACCAGTGCCAGAGAAAGTGACATCTTGTCCCGGATGGACAAGAGGATTAGCAACCTCGTGAATGGCAAAATGCCCACTTGGGGCTCACATGCCACACATGCTTGGGGCGCTCGGTCCTAAAGCTGGACCGGATCGGCCCAGTCATACATGAAACAATAGTGCATGGCGCGAGACCATCGCGACTCTTTGACCGTCATCGTCTGTCGATGCGATTTAATGGATAGAAGAATGGAACAAGGCTCCAGCCGTTGTGGGCTGGGGCATTGTTACGAAGCGCGTAAAAGGGGAGCCATTCAGGAATGTTTTGTATATCGAACGCCCTTAGCCTGCTTGGCAGGGATTTTGATTGGAGCGATTGGACAAAAAATAGACGATGGACACCAATATAAACGCAAACTTCGATAGCAATGGCGATGTCCCGAGAACATGTGTGAGCAACAAGTGTAAATTTCCCTTTATCATGATATACCCCCCAATCTGGATTTCTTCTTCCTTTTTTATCATTCTTTCCAGAATTACGAGTTTATTGAATCATCTAGAATGATACTGCTCCATTAACCTGGCTTACGGCCAACTGGAAGTGTCGCTGCCGCTTCTGGTTCACCATGATTGGCGCTGGATTGCCTATGGACTCCCTCGTCGCTGGTTGCATATTGCAGCTTATGAAGCCGTCTGCGTAGATTGGCGTTAGAGGCGAAGGAATTCTGTTCATGGCGATGGTCATTATGGCGGTTCTACCATTTTGCACGATACGGTAGACTGAACGTTGGGTAGGTCGGTGGCCCATCCCATGTCTCAGCTTCACACGTTTACAAAGGGAGTGTCTGCTCATGTAAGGACGAGGAGGGACAACCGGTTTGGTGTACAGACGCTCGGGGTAGGTATAGGACCGACGGTGTATGGATTGGGCAGGCGTACGAGCGTACGCCTCTTCCAGAGGTGACGGCCATGAGTGGTTATCACATCCGAGAAGGAAGTTCAAGGAAGAGAGGGGACGGACAATGAGCAAGTGGATCTGCGTGACCTGCGGAACACAATATCCAGAACGTGATACTCCGCCCGAACACTGTTCCATCTGCGAGGATGAGCGGCAGTATATTGGACTCGGAGGGCAAAGATGGACGACATTGGAAGAGATGAAGGCAACCGGATACCGGAATGCTTTTTACGAGCACGAACCGCACTTGTGGGGTCTTGAAACGGTCTCCGAGTTCGCGATTGGCCAGCATGCCAAACTGATCCGTACACCGCACGGGAACATCTTGTGGGACTGCATCTCATACATCGATGACGTGACGGTTGATCTCATTCGGGGTATTGGCGGCATTCAAGCCATCGCCATTTCACACCCCCACTTCTACTCTTCCATGGTGGAGTGGGCAGAGCGATTCGATGCACGGATCTATCTCCATACTCGTGACAGACGGTGGGTGATGCATCCGAGCGACCGAATCGAATTTTGGGATGGTACGCAAGTTGAGTTGAACCCGGAGGTAACATTGGTTCACGTGGGTGGACATTTTGCCGGATCGACGGTGCTGCTCTGGAAGTCTGGTGCGAATGGCAAAGGCGTTCTCTTAACAGGCGACACGGTTTCTGTGTCGGCAGATCGCCGCTGGGTGTCGTTTATGTATAGCTTCCCGAATCGGATCCCGTTGTCTGCGGTGATCATGAAGGGTGTCCGGAGCAGGCTGGAACCACTGTCGTTTGACAGGCTGTATGGGACGCAGGCTGATTCGGTGGTTGAATATGACGCCAAGGGTGTCGTGATACGGTCAGTAGAGCGGTATCTTGATGCGTTGAGAAGAACAGAGGAGCGCTGAAACATTGGATTTGAACGTTGAGTTCCGTGGCCTAGACGGTAGTAGGACCAACAACGGATCAGAGAATACACCACTTTGCCGATGGTTCAATCTCGGTGTGGTCGTACGCTGGTTACTGAAGAAGGCGAGCAACATGATGACCGTGTACGCCGCTTATTTGTTGGTACAGTGGCGAATTCAGCAGACGTAGGTCCGATGCACGTTCGCTTAGGAATACCGCAAAAAGAGAGAGTGATAGAACATGAAAATTACGCCACAGGAAGGTGACGAAGCGTGATCGAGATCAAGAAAGCACGGCAAGAGCATGTGGAAGGCATTTGTCGTGTCTGTACGCTCGCATACTGGGATACGTACGGAGAGATGCACCCCGCGTCATACACCCAAAGAATCGTGGAATATTTTTACAATCTCGAGCGGGTAGCACAGGAAATGCGGAACGGTGAGTATTGGTTTGCTGTTGACGGAGGTATGGTCGTTGGTGCAGGTGGAGTGGGTGTCCGTCGCAAAGGGAAATAAGAAGGGTATTCCGTTCTACGAATCTCGAGGTTTCAAGCTGCAAGGCGAGCGAAAGGCTTACGCCTCATTGGAAGAAGAGAATTATGTCTTGTTGCGATATTGCCGACGGATCTAATTATAAAGATTGTTTCGAAGGAGGCGTGAATGTGATAAAGGGATTGTACGAAGCGCACTTGCCGGTGATCGACATGGAGAAGTCTATAGAGTTTTACCATGGGCTTGATTTGGAACTAGCATATCAAGGTCCACGAGTCACATTCTTTTGGATTGAGAAGGGCAAGAGTTGGCTCGGGCTCTGGCTATCGGAACATGCTAAAACACCATACCATCCATCCATTCGACATGTGGCTTTCTACGTGGAGTTAGAAGACCTGAAACGTGTGCAGAAATGGTTGAGAACTCGGGGAATTCAAGCCCGTGAGGCCTTCGGTGTATCCGGGGAAGATCAACCCCTAATCCTCTGCAATGATACTCATTACCATGCTGCCATTTACTTTGATGATCCGGACGGGAACTCATTGGAGTTCATCACGCCGCTCAAACTGGACGCCGAGGATGTGGTTTATCATGATGGTATGACACTCAAACAGTGGCTAAATGCCAACCATTTGTAAAGCGGGTGGCTAGGTATGATGCAGATGGGAACATTCTACGAGGCACATCTAGTGGTTCGAAACTTGGAGAGAGCTCACAAGGATAGTCGAGTGCTTCCCAAACGATTTGAACGATGGGCATCACATCCCTATACCGAAGAGAGCGAGTACGCTTAGCGGGCGGTTTATCGTGCTCCAGTTTGGGTTTCATAGTGGCAATCGCGTACTTCCGCGCGTATCCCAGGGTTCGCTCCAACTCATCCAAAATCTGCGATTTCTCTTGCCTTTTGCGTGCCTTAAGGTAACGCACGCGCATCGTACTCAGGTACTCTTGCCGACTCTGCATGGACATCCGCACATCGATCCCTTCGGTAAGATTTCTGTTTGAGTGAGCCGATACCCTTTCGGTAAGATTTTAGCTGAGTGATCGCGTAGTATTGACTTTTTTCTTGTAATCATATAATCTAGAAGTAGAGGCATATCATACCATATCAAGGCTTGCGAGGTTGCTATGATAAGGCAGCAGGCCGCAAAGCACTGACCCGCATTCCAATGAATGCGGGTCATCTACGTTTACGGAGATATTTAACTCGGGGGGATATTGATGCTGTATCGACTAGGACTGGACATTGGCATTACATCCGTTGGTTGGGCCGTTGTCGCTCTTGAGAAAGATGAAAGCGGATTAAAACCCATTCGCATCCAAGACCTCGGGGTGCGTATTTTTGATAAGGCAGAAGACAGCAAGACAGGTGCGTCATTGGCTCTTCCACGTCGTGAAGCGCGCAGTGCACGACGTCGTGTGCGACGCCGTCGGCATCGTCTATGGCGTGTAAAGCGATTGTTAGAACAGCAGGGGATTATTTCGGTAGAACAAATTGAAGCCCTTTATACGCAACGAACACCCTCTCCTGATGTGTATGCACTTCGTGTTTCCGGTCTTGATAGACGTCTTACAGCAGAAGAAATAGCGAGAGTGCTGATTCATATCGCGCATCGTCGCGGATTTCAGTCCAATCGGAAATCAGAATTAAAGGATTCGGATGCCGGGAAATTGCTAAAAGCTTTGCAGGAAAATGAAGCCCGGATGGAAACCAAGGGATACCGAACGGTCGCAGAAATGCTTGTTTCTGAAGCAACTATAACAAATTCGGAGGGGAAATTCATTCACGGTCGGAGTCACAGTTATGTATCGAATGTGAGGAATAAGGCTGGTGAGTATCGGCATACGGTCTCCCGACAAGCAATTGTGGAAGAGGTTCGTGCGATTTTCACCGCCCAACGTGCACTGGGAAACAATTTGATGAGCGAAGCGCTAGAAGATGCATATCTGCAAATTCTTTGTTCGCAACGTAACTTTGACGACGGTCCTGGTGGGAATAGTCCGTACGGACAGGGTTTGGTCTCTGCGAGCGGAGTGAGGCAAAGCATCTATGAAAGAATGGTAGGTATTTGCACGTTTGAACGCGAGCAACGTGAAAAGCGGGCTCCCCGTAGTTCGTATTCCTTTGAACGATTTCAACTCCTTACTAAAGTTTTAAATCTTAGAATCTACCGACAGAATGACGATGGCGGAAGGTATCTGAGTGAGCTTACAGAGGATGAGAGATCTCGCATAATTCAGTGCGCGTATGAACAAACAAAAATTACGTATTCAAAGCTTCGCAAATTGTTGGGCATGCAGGACGTTGACACTTTCTCTGGTCTGACATATGGAACGAATCGTGCACGTGAAAAGACAGAGGACGCAGTGTTTGTCGAACTCAAGTTTTATCATGATGTGAGAAAGGCATTGCAACATGCGGATATGTCAATTCAGGATATTCCACATGAAACACTCGACCAAATAGGTTGGATCTTATCCGTCTGGAAAAGCGACGACAATCGAAGAATTGAGCTTTCGAAACTCGGATTGTCTGACAATGTAATTAAGGAATTATTGGCATTGAATGGCGTGAAATTTGGTCATTTATCTTTCAAAGCAATTCGTAAGATCCTTCCCTTTTTGGAGAATGGCTATGGTTACGATGAAGCATGTAAGCTAGCAGGCTACCAGTTTCAAGGGCAAGAGGAGCTGCAGAAACAGAAGCTTATACCGCCTATGGATGAAGGGGAAGTTACGAACCCTGTTGTCCGGCGAGGTATTTCCCAAGCGATTAAGGTTATCAATGCGGTGATCCGTAAATATGGTTCACCTGAATCGATTCACATTGAGTTGGCGCGGGAGATGTCCAAGAATCTGGATGAAAGACGTAAGCTTGAAAAAGCTCAGAAGGAGAATCAAAAAAACAACGAGCAGATTAAGGCGGAGATTCGTGAGAACCTAGGCATCATACACGTGACTGGACGTGACATTGTGAAATATAAGCTGTTTAAACAACAACAAGGCCTTTGCATGTATTCGGGAGAAACATTGGAACTGAGCCGCTTATTTGAACCAGGATACGCTGAGGTTGATCATATAATACCGTATGGCGTTTCATTTGATGACAGTTACGATAACAAAGTTCTTGTCAAGGCCGAACAAAATCGAAAAAAAGGAAATCGAACGCCGTTGGAGTACCTGCAAGATAAGCCGGACCAGAAAGCCAAGTTGATAGCGTTGGTTCATACCCTCCATCTGCCGCTGAAAAAGAAGAATTTCCTGTTAATGGACAAGCGTGCGGTCGATTTGGAACAGGAGGAATTTCGTGAGAGAAACCTTACGGACACTCGGTACATCACGCGAGCTCTGATGAATCATATACAAAAGTGGCTGCTGTTCGATGAAACAGCCTCTAAACGGTCGAAGCGTGTGATCTGTGTCAATGGTGCCGTTACAGCATATATGCGGGCGCGGTGGGGGCTGACTAAGGATCGGGAGGCCGGAGATAAACATCATGCAGCCGACGCAGTCATTGTTGCGTGCATTGGGGATTCGCTCATTCAACGTGTCACGAAATATGACAAATTTAAGCGTAACGCGCTCGCTGACCGCAACCGTTATATGAAGCAGACCAACGAAAATCAGAACACCTCGCAATACATAGACGTGGAGACGGGGGAAAAGTTTACCTGGGAGTCCTTTGATGAACATAAGTTTCTTCCACATGAAAGATTGGAACCATGGCCATGTTTCCGAGACGAGTTGTTGGCCAGGCTCAGTGACGATCCGGCTAAAAACATTCGCGCAATTGGCCTTTTAACGTATTTGGAAAGTGAATCGATTCATCCTATTTTCGTCTCGAGGATGCCGACGAGAAAGATCACAGGCCCTGCGCACAAAGAAACCGTCCGTAGTCCGCGAAAGGTTCGTCTAGACAACAAGAAGGGAATAGAAATTCAGGTTATCATCTCTAAAGTTAATCTCTCAGAACTAAAACTCACGGAAGACAAAGAAATTAAAAACTATTTTCGTCCTGAAGATGATCGGCAACTTTATGAAACTCTTCGCTCACGACTTGTACAATTTAGCGGCGATGCAAGGGAAGCTTTCAAAGAACCTGTGTATAAGATTTCTAAGGATGGAAATGTTCAAACGCCAGTCAGAAAGGTCAAGGTACAAGAACCTTTGACGATTGGTGTTCCGGTTCACGGTGGTCGAGGCATTGCCGAAAATGGCAGAATGGTGAGAATTGATATCTTCGAAAAGGGTGGAAAACACTATTATGTGCCGGTGTATGTATCGGACGTCCTGAAACAAGAGCTCCCGAATCTTTTAGCCACTGCGCACAAACCATATTCGGAATGGCGGGTTTTGGATGAAACGTATCGATTCAAGTTTAGTTTATATCCAAACGACCCGGTAATGATTAAACCTATCAAGGAAGTGGATATAACTTATAAGGATGGTTCAAAAGAACCGATAGGGTGCCGCCTTATGTACTACGCAGGCGCAAATATCTCGAACGCGAATATTACATTGAAAACACATGATGATTTGGGTGAAATCACTCTCGGTGTACAAAAATTAGAAATTTTTGACAAATACGTAGTCGATGTTCTTGGCGGCACCTATCCAGTTCATAAGGAACAGCGTATGCCATTTTGTGTTAGAAGGAAGGGGAAATGATTGTCTCATAGACATGTGATGGTGACACGCTCTGCCAAGCTAAGTTGTCGAAATAGCCAGCTTGTCATACATCAGGAGGACGAGATCACTGGAGAAATGTGTAAATATACCATTCCTTTGGAGGATATTCGCACTCTTATGTTGGAGGATCGACAGAGTATCATTACGTCGGCCCTCCTAGCAAGACTGGCTGAGTTTCGGATTGCTGTATTTACTTGCGACGATAAGCATTTACCAAATGGCGTACTTTTGCCTTATGGTCAGCATTCGCGAGGACCAAAAATTATGCGCTCGCAGCTTGACATGAAGCGTCCTCTTGTCAAACGTCTCTGGCAGGCTATTGTGCGCCGTAAAATTGAGAATCAAGCTGCTTGCTTATCCCTGTGTGGTTGTAGTGGTGAAGAGGGGTTACTTGCATTTGCAAACAGGGTTTCCTCTGGGGATAAGGGATCCATGGAGTCCCAAGCAGCTAGGATGTACTTCAAACACTTATTCGGTAAAACATTTAAGCGAGGGTCTGATGATTTTATAAACTCAGCGATAAACTACGGGTATGCGCTGGTGCGGGGGCAGGTCGCTCGAAGCTTGTGTGCCTTTGGATTCCAACCTTCCATTGGCCTGCAACATCACAGTGAACTCAACAATTTTAACCTTGCAGATGATCTCATGGAACCATATCGCCCTATCGTCGATTACATAGTGGTAACAGAGCTCGATGTTGACTCGCCGGTACTTTCAAAATTGCATAAAAGACGTTTAATGCAGATTCTTACGCAAATGGTTTGGCTGGAAAATGAACGATACGATCTGACTGCAAGCATTGAAGCTATGGTTTCCAGCTTTTCGAATGCTATATCGACGGAAGACCCAAATGCTTTGCAATTGCCAAGGTTGACGGAGGTACAGATGGGGGTTTATGAGTAGGATTATGCGGCTTATAGTACTTTTTGATTTGCCAGTGACTACAAAAGCTGAACGAAAGGCAGCAACCCAGTTTCGACAGTTTTTGCTTCATGATGGGTACTATATGATGCAGTATTCCTGTTATTGCCGTATCTGCGGTAGTTATGAGATGGCCGAAAAACACGAGCGACGCCTTCAAGCTCATTTACCTGAGAAAGGTTCAATTCGAACACTATTGGTCACGGAGAAGCAGTTCATGAGAATGAAAATTCTTGTCGGCAACTATGTGCCAAATGAACGGAAAATGCAAAGTGAACAGTTGCTACTTTTTTGAAAAGTGTATGACAAGCGATGAAAAACAGCGTGGATATTTCTTTTAAAAAAAAAAAGAATCGTCCAATCCCTTATACCACAGGAGATTGGACGATAACGCATCATACCATATCGAGGCTTGCGAGGGAACTATGACAATGATGCCTTTTTAGCGATGGCGCTCACGATCATACCATATCGAGGCTTGCGAGGGAACTATGACGTGTCATCGGTGAAAAATTCTGCAAGCGTTATCATACCATATCGAGGCTTGCGAGGGAACTATGACTCTCGCTGGCAAACACCGAGCAGTGCAACGATCATACCATATCGAGGCTTGCGAGGGAACTATGACAATAGTTTAGGTAACCTTGCGAAATCCTTTATCATACCATATCGAGGCTTGCGAGGGAACTATGACATCCACTTCGACCACCGTCTTTTTTGCGTTATCATACCATATCGAGGCTTGCGAGGGAACTATGACCTTTCAATTAGCCCCTAAAAACTCCTCGATATCATACCATATCGAGGCTTGCGAGGGAACTATGACTCTTCTGCTTGATGCGGAGCAGCATCCTGCATCATACCATATCGAGGCTTGCGAGGGAACTATGACACTTTCGATGCGATATTGCGTTGTTAGAGCATCATACCATATCGAGGCTTGCGAGGGAACTATGACTGTTGGGCAACAAAAGCTTGAGTCCAACCTATCATACCATATCGAGGCTTGCGAGGGAACTATGACTCCACCAGAGCTATGATCAGGTTTTCCATAATCATACCATATCGAGGCTTGCGAGGGAACTATGACCCTTGGTTGGCCGATGGAGGCCATGTAGTGATCATACCATATCGAGGCTTGCGAGGGAACTATGACCGCGGAGAAACATTCACATGCGATTGTGGTATCATACCATATCGAGGCTTGCGAGGGAACTATGACGCCTTAGGGAAGCATCCGTGGCAGGTGCAAATCATACCATATCGAGGCTTGCGAGGGAACTATGACACCGTATTGCCTCGTTGATAGACCCACTCGATCATACCATATCGAGGCTTGCGAGGGAACTATGACAGTAGAGAATCGGCTAGTGCGATGGGTGCTATCATACCATATCGAGGCTTGCGAGGGAACTATGACGTAGTTTTGCGCTTCAAGTGCCGACAGGTCATCATACCATATCGAGGCTTGCGAGGGAACTATGACGTACGCCGATAGCGGTATCCGTTCCCGCATATCATACCATATCGAGGCTTGCGAGGGAACTATGACCAAGTCGTTACACCATCAGGAGGGATACCTATCATACCATATCGAGGCTTGCGAGGGAACTATGACAAGACATCTGGGCTATTGCATTCTAGTAGCATCATACCATATCGAGGCTTGCGAGGGAACTATGACTCGGGAACTTGCCAAACGATAGAGTTTTCAATCATACCATATCGAGGCTTGCGAGGGAACTATGACTTGGTCGACATTTTCGCCACTTTGGTCGACATCATACCATATCGAGGCTTGCGAGGGAACTATGACTGTTTAATGCTTCGAATGCTCAATCGGCTAATCATACCATATCGAGGCTTGCGAGGGAACTATGACAGCGGAACATCGCGGCATGCTTTTAGCCGTATCATACCATATCGAGGCTTGCGAGGGAACTATGACGTCGCGCAAGTGACTTCGCTTGCGCTCATTATCATACCATATCGAGGCTTGCGAGGGAACTATGACCTGCTTCCCACGCCGGTTGCGGGCGTGTAAATCATACCATATCGAGGCTTGCGAGGGAACTATGACCTTTGAGACCATTATACACCAAAAGAGGTGATCATACCATATCGAGGCTTGCGAGGGAACTATGACGTATTCAGCGTGGCGGTTAATCCTGTCGGAATCATACCATATCGAGGCTTGCGAGGGAACTATGACATGTCACGCCTCGACCGATAATCTGTGTAGATCATACCATATCGAGGCTTGCGAGGGAACTATGACCAAAAAGGCGGGGTTTTTATTTGCAATTCCATCATACCATATCGAGGCTTGCGAGGGAACTATGACTGGAAAATTTGCACAGGAAGATATTCCTTTATCATACCATATCGAGGCTTGCGAGGGAACTATGACCCGCCGTTTACATTTACGCTAATCGGGCTGATCATACCATATCGAGGCTTGCGAGGGAACTATGACGTCTGGAGCGGACGTTTCATAGCCGCCTGCATCATACCATATCGAGGCTTGCGAGGGAACTATGACACGAAAGATGGAGAAACCACACAAGAGTTTATCATACCATATCGAGGCTTGCGAGGGAACTATGACTCATGTTTGAAAGGTTGAAAGTGTTCATAAATCATACCATATCGAGGCTTGCGAGGGAACTATGACTGCGTAGGTATCCAAGGTGTAGCTGCGACTTATCATACCATATCGAGGCTTGCGAGGGAACTATGACCCATAGGGGACGGGAAACTGTATCATCACAATCATACCATATCGAGGCTTGCGAGGGAACTATGACTGTTTAATACTTCAAACGTACTCAAGTGGGATCACACCATATCGAGGCTTGCGAGGGAACTATGACGTGAAGTGTGGTCATTCGCTGAAATATTGAATCATACCATATCGAGGCTTGCGAGGGAACTATGACGTTGGGTCGGAGCAATCGCAGGTCTCATCGATCATACCATATCGAGGCTTGCGAGGGAACTATGACCACGATGGTCCGCTTCGATACGTGGAGAAGATCATACCATATCGAGGCTTGCGAGGGAACTATGACTATCAGTATGTTTTGGATTTATCGGCTTCGATCATACCATATCGAGGCTTGCGAGGGAACTATGACAGTGGTGGTTGAATGGATATAAAGTGTTGCATCATACCATATCGAGGCTTGCGAGTAAACTATGATAGATATGAGTAGGTTTGCTACGGGTTTGTCAATAATTTTGTGTAAACTTTTTTGAACAATTTTAGTTAATTTAGCCTTCTATACCATCAAAAAGTATATCATAAACGGACTGAGAATCTGACCCCAGTTTTGTACCCGCATGATCCAGCGCTTCGTAACCTCCATCGTGGCAAGGTATAGCATCTTAGTGAGAGAATCATTCGTCGGGAAGATGACTTTCCCTTGGTTACCTTACGAAGTTGCCTTTGGTAGCCCTCAATCAGATTAGACGTATAGATAACCGGCGCATCTCTGGCGGATAGCGGAAGAAAGTGGCGAGTTCATCCCAGTTGCTGCGCCAGGACCGCACGACAAGTGGATATTTGATGCCCCAGGTCTGCTCGAATTTATCCAGTTCTTCCAGGGATGCACTTCCTCAGTACTGGCTTTGTAAAAGGGCTTTAGCGCCGCTGTTACGGGCTTGTAGTCCTTATACGACACATACTTGAGCGAATGTCGAATCTGGTGAACCACGCATTTCTGGATATCGGACTTGGGATAACAGGCTGCGATCGCTTCACTGAACCCAGTCAGGTTGTCGACGCAAGTGATGAGAATATCTTCGAAGCCTCGGCTCTTCAGTTCGTTGAGAACGGTTAGCCAAAACTTCGCAGATTCATTTTCACCGATCCAGATGCCAAGCACGTCCTTTTGTTCTTCAAGGTCAATACCTACAACCATGTAGGCGGCTTTGTTTAACACTTGGTCATCCTGCTTCACTTTGTAGTGGATAGCATCCAGAAACACCACAGCATACACGGTTTGCAGCGGCCGGCTTTGCCATTCTTTATTCATCGGAAGAAGTTTGTCCGTGAGGTTGGAGATGAGTGTGGGCGATACGTCTAGTCCGTACAATTGGTGAAGATGGGCCTGAATGTCTATGGTGCTCATACCCCGTGCATACAAGGCAATAACCTGCTCCTCGATGCCGAAAGTGTTGGTCTGATTCTATTTAATGATTTTAGGCTCAAATTCGCCCTTGCGGTCTCTGGGGACTGAAATCTCTACGTCGCCGTATTCGGCGGTAAGGGTCTTACGGCTATGTCCGTTGCGGCTGTTGTCCGTCGTCTTGTTTTTGGTGTCGTGCTTAGCGTAAAACCCAAGTGAGTATCCAGCTCGGCCTCGAGCATTCCTTGCATCGTGCTGGCGAACCGGATTGACACCCGTAAGTTGGACATAGCTCTCTTTTTCTAGCGTTTTCTTAGACTTTCACATTTTCTTTCGGTTTTAATCCGGTATTACAATGCTTTTTGTGAAACTCGACCGGCGATAAGTAGTGCAGGCTGGAATGCATCCTTCTTTCATTGTAATATTCCATGAATGAAACCACTTCCCGATATGCCTGTGTATAACTCTCAAATTCAAAGCGAGAAAAACAGTCATCTTCCAGTATCCTGTGAAAAGATTCGATATGAGCATTCATATTTGGTGTCTTTGGCGGTATCCGCTCATGCTCCAGCCCAAGTTGTTCACATGTGGATTCAAACAGGTGACTGACAAACTGTGGCCCATTGTCGGAACGAATTACAGGCAACTCGGATTTCCCGTATAATTTTCGTTTCCAGAGCGCACTTTTCAGTGTATTTGCAGCATCTGTAGCCTCGCAGCGCAACCCAATATGGTAGTCCACAATTTGTCTGTCATACACATCAATATACGACAGCACGAAGAAGAATCGATCTTCACCCGTAATATAGCCATACTTAATATCCACTTCGAACAATTGATTCGGACCCGTGATATCTCGGTTTCTAGCCAATTTCCGAGGATGCTTTTCCTTCAATTTGCGTTGTGGCTTAAGGATCTTCAATTCCTTGCAAAGCCGATATACCTTTTTCTTGTTGATAACCAACTGGTACTTTCTCTTTAATAAATAGGTTAACTTGAGATATCCATAGGCAAAACCATCTCCTTCTATTTCATTCATAATCCATTCCTTGGCCTGCTCGTCACTTACCTTGCTGCCATCTTGTGTATAGGTATATTCGGTTACAGGACGCCCTCCAGCAGTCGTTCTCGGCTGTGGTTCATGTGTCTGCTGATAGTAATAGGTGGACCTAGAAACCCCCACGATGCGCAGCACGATGGTGACTGAATACCCGGCTGTGATCCACTTGTGTGCAATAGCTATTTTATCCGCAAACATTCCTGTAGAAGCTAAGAAATAGAGTTTGTAGAAATAATAACGCCCCGATACGATAAGTGTGTACTGGGTCGTAGCCCTCAATAACCCATCGTAGGAGGCGTTAATATGAAGTCTAGACTGGTTAAAGTGCAGAATCAACGCGTGGAACGAATTTCCACTACAACCCTTGTCATTGGTATCGACATCGCCAAGGAGAGACACGCTGCACAAGCTATTAACTTTAGAGGAATCGTCCTCAGCAACAAGCCTATTATATTCTCAAATGACCGCTCCGGTTTTGAGTATCTGGAACGAACAATTCGCAAGCTACAGACAACCCATGGCATGGACGACGTCATCATAGGTATGGAGAGCACCGGACATTACTGGTTTAACCTTGCTAACTGGCTTGTTAAACAAGGTATCGACGTTGTACTCGTGAATCCACTGACCACCAAAAGAAACAAGGAAAACAGAGATAATTCGCCTTCCAAAAATGACCCCAAGGATGCACTGGTCATTGCAGATGCCGTCAGTCGTGGATACTACGCCTCCTTTTCCCCAAAAGACGAAGCATTCCGGCGGATCCGAGTCGTCGTCACAAACAGGGAGCACTGGGTGATCGAACGTGGACGGATCGAAAACCGTATCCATCGTTGGCTGGATATTCGTTTCCCTGAGTATGGACAAGCATTTGAGGATATTTTCAGTGCTCGTTCCCTAGCGACATTGCGCCGGTTCTCGACGCCGTCTGACTTGCTACAGCTTACTCCAGAACGAATGATAGAAATCTGGGGAGAGTACATGTCGAGACCTGGTGGTTTGCGTGGAAAACGTAAGGCGATTGAACTTCTTGAGTTAGCCAGACACAGTGTTGGAGACACTTTCGCCCTGGAGGAAGACAAATGGGAACTAACACATTTGGTGGATGAGTACGAACGAATTCAGAGGATTGTTGAGGAAGCTGACGAGATGATTAAGAAGATGCTGCCCGAGATTCCTGGTTCAGAACTCGTTCTGTCCGTCGGGGTATCTGCTCCTGCAACGGCTGCCATTTTAGCCTTTGGCGGTGATTTAAGTAAGCTGTCTCATGGAAACCAGTTGCTGCGAAAAGCCGGTTTGAACCTCGCTGAGAAGAGTTCTGGTAAATACAAGGGGAAAATAAAGCTCACAAAGCGAGGCAATTCGCTACTACGCAAGCACCTCTACTTCACTGTGTTTCGCCTGCTGTCCCACAATTCTGCGTTTCAAGCCCTGCATACACACAACATTGAAGTGAAACGGATGACCAAGATGCAATCCATCATGAAATTAATCGGTAAACTGGCTCGAATGCTCGTCGCTATGGCCAGACAAGGGGAAGAATTCAGTTTAGATAAAGCCCAACTTACGTTAGCAGCTTAAGAAACCTGAGGGTCTCGACACGTAGATTGGCTCATTCGCAGGATTTCACAAAGAAAGCACGGAGTACCAAGAAACCCTCACTTTAGGGCAAAGCAGACCCGTTCCGCAAACGTTGATTGGACTCCACACCTTGGATAGATAGGACGAAGGAATGTAAGGGCGTAGACCCGTCGAGATTTGGGAGAGTGAATCCCAGGGACCTTGTGGAGAGAAGCGTGCAGCAAAGGACCTATATGGAAGATGCTGTTAAAACGCACTGCACCTTCTGTTCCCGCACGCGCTCGAACGGTTCTGCCTTACGAGGTATCTCCTCATTCCCAATCCATCTTATAACTAGGTTAATGAAATCCTGCGAATGAGCGAGCATTCGTGAGAAAAGGCTAATCATCTGAGGGAGTGAGGGTTGGCTTTTTTTAACAGGTCACGCAAAATGTGATTTTCGAGTGCCTGATCAGCTAATGCCTTTCGTAATTTATCATTCTCAGAAGCCAACTCTGAACGCTCTTCAACGACCTGTTGGTAATCATCTGAAGTGACATGTGTTGGTATACCTTTTGATTTTCCAGGCGTTATACCTGTCTTCTTAAACTCACGAGTCCATCTACCAACCATATTGGCATTTAGATCGTGCTTCCTTGCCACAATAGTAGGACTACCAGTTTCCAGACATTCCTGGACGATCTGTTGCTTGAACTGTGATGAAAATTTCCGTCGTTCCATATAGACAACCTCCTGTTGCTTCTAGTCTCCTATACTTTAGAGAGGTTGTCCAACCTGATTTCGGGGCTTAAGAGGAACAAATCTCGCAGTGCGGCTTGCACATCTTCCGTGGGCTTCAGGTCATTCTTCTTGATAAACTGCTTTGAGAATCCCTTTGAAACCTTCGCCATTTTAATACCGTCCCAATCTGTTACTCCCATTAAGGAATTGGGAGTTTACACAAAATTATTGACAGACCCGATTCAACATTCTTTTACCTATTACCTATTACCTATCTTCTATCTTCCTATTTATGTTTTTGGTTCTCCATGGTAATCTTAAAATAGATTGGCATTCTAGTAGATGAAAATTTATACTGGCAGATCGAATTAAGCAAAAACGGAGCGTGAATGAATGGAAAGTTCTTTTCGTCAAAAAATATTATTTGGTATTCGTACAAAATTAATTTTATTAACAGTCATTTCATTGCTGATTAGTGCACCTATTTCTACATTTATTGAGCATGAACTGCGTTATGGACTGGGATTGCATGTCAGCGCACAAGCTGGGACTCTCATCAATACGGCCATCAGTATTATTGTGACAACCATTTTAATTGCTATCTCTTTTCAATTTATCGTAATTCGCAATATACATAAAATTATAGAAGTGGTTAGTCGTTGGGCAAAAGGGGATTTTCGGCATAGAGTCGCCATTCGTTCAAAAGATGAGTTGGGAAGATTGTCCGTACATATGAATGAAATGGCCGATGAGATTAGTCGTTTGTTACAAGCTGTACAATCGGCGTCTAACCAAGTGGAGAGTGAAGCGCAAAGCGTTCAGTCAGTTGCTTCTGAAAACGCTAAAGCGGCTGAGCAAGTTGCTTTAGTGATCCAGGAGGCATCCGTAGACGCAGAGCAACAATATCAAACTATGGCAATTACAGAAAAAAGTGTTCAAAAAATGATTGAAGGTTGTAAGCAGATTGAACTAGCTATGAACCGTGTAAACGAAGTTGTCGATCGCACTGTGGAAGCGACTGGACAAGGGCGCTCTAATACGGAATCTGCTGTTTTAGAAGTGCATAAAGTTGCGGAAGATATTAAACAGTTAGGTGTTGAAATTTCTCGCTTATCGAATGATGTTTCAGAGATCCATCGCATTACCGAAATGATTTCCAATATTTCAAAACAAACAAATCTACTATCATTAAATGCTGCTATCGAAGCATCACGTGCTGGTGAATTAGGGAGAGGCTTTGCTGTAGTAGCTACAGAAGTAAGAAAATTAGCAGATGATACTTCCGGCGCTACCGAAAAAATCAGACAGATGGTGGAAGCATTATTAGAAGCTGTACAGCGCGTAGTTCAAGTTGCTGCTAATTCAGCCAATAAAGTCGTAGAAAGTGTACAAGTTGTAGAACATTCATTGAACGTATACGGTGAAATCGAAAATGTTGTACATTCTCTAGAATCTGTTGTTGATGATGTATCGGAAGAGACAGTCCTACTAGTCAACAGAGCAGAAGAAACACAAAAACAAATCGAGTCTATGGGGATATCAGTAAAAGAAACGACGGAACGTTTGCAAGCCATTGCTGCAACTACTCAGGAACAACTTGCCAGTACAGAAGAGGTATCTGCATCATCTGCTTCGCTGACCGATACATCTCAGGTGCTGGCTAATCAAGCGAGATTGTTTATTGTTTAAAAAATATGATTTGTCGAAAGTTCTTGAATCCATATTAATTATGATAAATGAGCAGAGCACTGTTTGTTAAGAATAGGAATTCTTGCCTTTTGCCTGTTTTACATGGTAGAATGTCAATCGTATCTTGAGTGAATCATGTTCTGATTTCTAGGAAATGTCAGTTCAACTTGACTGAACTGCATAGGTTGTTAGGAGGACTATTTTTTATGACCGCAAAATGGGAAAAAACCGGCACAAATGTCGGTGTTCTTGAAGTGGAATTGCCGAGCGAAGAATTTGGAGCGGCTTTAGATGTTGCTTTTAAATCAGTGGTTAAACGAGTAAACGTTCCAGGTTTCCGCAAAGGCAAAGTGCCAAGAAAAATTTTTGAAATGAAATTTGGAGTGGAATCGCTCTATCAAGATGCGGTTGATTACTTGTTGCCACGCGCCTATGACGTTGCAGTCAAAGAGACTGGTATTTTTCCCGTAGATAGACCATCAGTAGATTATTTACAAGCTGAACAAGGTAAACCTTTTGTATTCAAAGCGACTGTAGTGGTTAAGCCGGAAGTTACTCTTGGCGAGTATAAAGGGCTTGAAATTGAAGATAAAAAGTTTGAGGTTACAGATGAATCACTTCAAGAAGAGCTTGATAATATTCGCTCTAGCCATGCTCAGATTGAGGTGGTAGAAGACGGTGAAGTCGAAAAGGGCGACACAGTCAGTATTGATTTTCGAGGAACAGTCGACGGTGAACCCTTTGAAGGTGGGGAAGCTGAAAACTTTCAGTTAGAGATAGGTTCGGGCATGTTTATTGCTGGTTTTGAAGATCAGTTGATAGGCATGAAACCAGGTGAGACTCGGACTATTCAAGTCACATTTCCTGAAGAATATCATGTCAAATCGTTGGCTTCGAAGCCTGCCGAATTTGAAGTTGTATTACATGATATTAAACGCAAAGTACTTCGAGAATTAAACGATGAGTTTGTTCAGGAAATTAGTGATTTTCAAACAGTGGATGAATTCGTGGCAGATTTGAAAGAGTCTTTGGAAAAACGTGCTGAAGCTGACAGGGAACGCTATCTGGAGGATGAAGCAGTAACTAAAGCCACTGAAAATGCTGTCATTGATTTACCAGAAGTGATGGTTGAACATGAAATTGACCATCAGGTTGACAATTTTGCTCGTCAGTTACAGTATCAACAAATTCCGCTAGATGCTTACCTTGAATTTACAGGTACGAGCATGGAAGAGTTGCGTGCTCAGTTTAAAGAAGGCGCTGAAAAACGAGTTCGTATTGAACTTGTTTTAGAGGAAATTGCCAAGCAGGAGAGTTTAGAACCGACTCCTGAAGATTTGCAGTCTGAGCTAGCCAAAATTGCAGAACAAGCTAACATGGAGATAGAGCGAGTTCAACAATTGATGAATCTTCGCGATCCTGGGTTGCAAAATATGCGCCATGATTTAAGAAACAGCAGGGTGGCTAAGTTTCTTGTGGAAAATAGCAAATTGGTTTGATGTTGGGTATAATATGGAATACGAAGTTAGATGTTGAGATAAGGTATAGTTCGGACAAGGCACGTTAACGTGCCTTGTCTTGTCAAAAACAGAGGTTTTCTTTTTTGGAGAAGGAGGGGTATACATGAGTTTAACACCCATCGTTATTGAACAAACCAGTCGAGGAGAACGTTCTTACGATATATATTCCAGGCTTTTGCGAGATCGAATTATCTTGCTGGGTACACCGATTGATGACTATGTTGCAAATTCCGTAGTTGCTCAGTTACTGTTCTTAGCTGCAGACGATCCTGATCGAGATATTCAATTGTACATTAACAGTCCTGGTGGTTCGGTTACAGCGGGTCTTGCTATATATGATACAATGCAACACATAAAACCTGCAGTATCCACAATGTGCATTGGCATGGCCGCCAGTATGGGTGCATTTCTTTTGGCGGCTGGCGAAAAAGGTAAGCGATTTGCGTTACCGAATGCAGAGATTATGATCCACCAACCGTTGGGAGGAGTTCAAGGTCAGGCATCAGATATAAAAATTCATGCCGATTGGATACTCAAAACCAAGGATAAGCTGAATAGTATATTGGCAGAAAGAACAGGACAGCCCATTGAAAAAGTTGAACAAGATACAGACCGCGACAATTTTCTGTCTGCTCAAGAAGCCAAGGCGTACGGTTTAATCGACGATGTCATTCAACATGGCAATGTGTAAGTGAAAAAGTTGGTCGATTTGCCGTAAAGGAGGGAACGCGCCGTGTTTAAGTTTAACGAAGAAAAAGGACAACTGAAATGTTCGTTTTGTGGAAAAACACAGGAACAAGTAAGGAAACTAGTGGCAGGACCAGGAGTATACATTTGCGACGAATGTATTGAACTTTGTAATGAAATTGTTGAAGAACAGTTAGGTGAAGATGAAGAATTCGAATTAAAAGACGTTCCCAAACCGACTGAAATTAAAGCGATTCTTGATCAATACGTTATTGGTCAAGAGAGTGCTAAACGATCTTTGTCTGTGGCGGTTTACAATCACTATAAACGCATAAATATGTCGAATGGTAAGTCGGATGATGTGGAACTTTCTAAATCTAATATTATGTTGCTTGGTCCGACTGGTAGTGGTAAAACTTTATTGGCTCAAACTTTGGCGCGAATCCTGAATGTTCCCTTTGCAATTGCGGATGCGACATCCCTAACTGAAGCTGGATATGTTGGTGAAGATGTAGAAAATATCCTACTTAAACTGATTCAAGCGGCTGACTATGATGTTGAAAAGGCTGAGCGGGGCATTATTTATATTGATGAAATTGACAAAATTGCCCGCAAGTCTGAAAATCCATCGATTACTAGAGATGTTTCTGGTGAAGGTGTACAACAAGCTTTGTTAAAAATTCTTGAAGGTACAGTGGCAAGCGTTCCACCACAAGGTGGTCGCAAACATCCTCATCAAGAGTTTATCCAAATTGATACAACTAACATTCTCTTTATTTGCGGTGGAGCATTTGATGGCATAGAGCCAATCATTAAACGCCGTCTTGGTCGTAAGGTCATTGGTTTTGGCTCTGTAGAATCTGCTAACCGTCATCTTGACAATGAAGATATACTGACCAAAGTTTTGCCAGAAGATCTTTTAAAGTTTGGTCTGATTCCAGAGTTTATCGGTCGTCTTCCCGTCGTCACAACATTGGAGGCGTTGGATGAAGAAGCGCTTAAGCGGATTTTGACCGAGCCGAAAAATGCCTTGGTCAGACAGTTCCAGAAGCTTCTTGAATTAGATGGAGTAACTTTGGAATTCCAAGATGACGCGTTATCTGTTATTGCTAAAGAAGCAATTAAACGCGGTACGGGCGCTCGTGGTCTTAGAGCCATTATTGAATCCATAATGTTGGATGTCATGTATGAGTTGCCTTCACGTGAAGATGTCCAAAAATGTGTCATCACTCGCGAGGCAGCACTTCACGAACAACGTCCTCTGCTCATTGGTAAGGATGGAAAAACCATAAAAGTTTTTCGCAAATCAGAAGAAACAGCTTAAATCAATAATTTTGATTAACAAGTTTTGGGAAGAATTTTTGCTTTGGCATTTGTTGCAAGTATCTTTTGCAGCAAATGCTTTTTTGCGTTTATTGGCAATTTCTCCAGGCAATAATGCTCATATTGCTTCATGAGTGTTTGCTGCCATGGGAGGATGCGAGATGAACATGACGATTTTGGCTGGTATTCAAATTTTTTTCGCTATTGTGATAGGACTATATTTCTGGAATTTACTCAAAAGTCAAAATCAAAATCGACATGCGGTAGAGCGAGAGTCAAAAAAAGAGTTAGCTCGATTAAAATCGATGCGAGAAATTTCTCTCTCTGAACCACTTTCGGAGCGGACGCGACCTTCATCGATTCAAGATATTATAGGTCAAGAGGAAGGATTAAAAGCATTACGGGCAGCTTTATGTGGACCTAATCCCCAGCATGTGATTATCTATGGCCCTCCTGGCGTTGGCAAGACAGCTGCTGCACGAGTCATTTTGGAAGAAGCCAAGAAACGAGCCGAATCTCCATTTGCTGAAGATGCAAAATTTATTGAACTCGACGCAACCACAGCTCGTTTTGATGAAAGAGGAATTGCTGATCCGTTGATTGGCTCCGTTCATGATCCGATTTACCAAGGTGCAGGTGCCATGGGTATAGCAGGCATTCCTCAGCCAAAAGCTGGCGCAGTAACCAAAGCTCATGGTGGCATGCTTTTTATTGATGAAATTGGAGAGTTACATCCAATTCAAATGAACAAATTATTAAAAGTTTTGGAAGATCGTAAGGTTTATTTGGAGAGTGCGTACTACAGTAGTGAAGATCACAATATTCCTGCACACATTCATGATATTTTTCAAAATGGGTTACCAGCGGATTTTCGCTTGGTTGGAGCAACAACGAGATCGCCCGAAGAAATTCCTCCTGCCATTCGTTCTCGCTGTATGGAAATATTTTTTCGCTCTCTGAGTCGGCAAGAAATTGCTGAAGTAGTTTCGCGAGGATTTGAAAAACTGAATATGATTGCAGAAAAGCCTGTAATCGATGAAATTTCCAATTATGCCACAAATGGCCGTGATGCTGTAAATATTGTTCAGATTGCAGGAGGAATGGCATTAACAGAAAATCGCACGCAAATTACCTTGGAAGACGTTCAATGGGTTATTCGTTTTACACATATGTCTCCTCGGCCTGAGAGAAAAATTAACCCACATCCGCAAGTAGGGGTTGCTCATGGTTTGGCAGTGTATGGGCCTTCTTCAGGCATGTTGCTTGAAGTGGAAGTCGTAGCTGAAAAAAATAGGGTTGGACATGGTAAAGTGACAGTGGGAGGTTTGGTGGAAGAAGAAACCATTCGTTCACGGAGCGGTAGCATGCGACGTAAATCAATGGCTATTGGTTCGATGGAAAATGTATTGACAGTTTTGCAGAGAATCTCTGGACTCCATCCGTTTTCTTACGATTTGCACATTAATTTTCCTGGTGGAGCGCCGGTAGACGGACCAAGTGCTGGAATTACTATGGCTGTAGCTGTATGTTCTGCGATTACCCGTATTCCTGTTTTGAATACGGTGGCAATGACTGGGGAACTCTCTATTCGAGGATTGGTTCGTCCGGTCGGTGGTGTGCCTGCCAAAATTGAAGCAGCGAAGGAAGCGGGAGCAGAAGTCGTGCTTATTCCAAAAGAGAATTGGCAAGAGACATTTCATAATATGAATGGCATTAAAATTGTGCCAGTCGAGAAACTGACGGATGTGCTCAAGCTTTCACTGGTTGGTGGAGTGGAAATGGATTGGGAAAAACGAATTCTTACGGAATCAAGTTCTAACCCATCCGTATCCATAAATCACTCCTCTGTGTCGTTCTAATTTGGATTGCTAAGCTAAGCAGAGTACAATACTAGTAGGTTAGTGGGAGAGCAACTCGGGGGTGACTCAGTGGCAACAAAATCAGAAAAAAAACAACTCGTTTATCCATTGCTCCCATTGCGTGGATTACTCGTTTTTCCAACCATGGTTTTACATTTTGATGTAGGGCGAGAAAAATCCATCAAAGCTCTGGAAAAATGCGCCATGACGAGTAACCAATTGCTGTTGTCTTCACAGGAAGACGGTCAAGTCGATGATCCGACAGAGGAAGATCTGTTTCATATAGGTACTTTGGCCAAAGTAAAGCAGATGATGAAACTGCCTAATGGTACAATTCGTGTTTTGGTAGAAGGCATCGCTCGGGCACGAATTCATCGTTTCACCAAAACGGATGAATGGTTTGAAGTTGAGGTTGCTGTTCAAGAAGAACAGGATTTTTCTAAATCCAATGCTGAATATCAGGCTCTCATGCGCTCTGTTTTGCAGCAGTTTGAACAATATTTGAAATTATCCAAAAAGGTCGACCAGGAAGCTTATTCAAGCGTTGTAGATATTTCCGATCCTAGTCATTTCGCTGATGCCGTGGCTGCTCATCTGCCTCTTAAAATTCGTGAGAAACAGCAGCTATTAGAAGAACTTGATGTAATGAAAAGACTGGAAAAACTGTTGCAGATCCTTTCGGATGAGAGAGAAATTCTGGAATTGGAAAGAAATATTCACCAACGTGTTCGCAAACAGATGGAAAGAACACAAAAAGAGTACTATTTACGCGAACAAATGAAGGCCATCCAAAAAGAATTGGGTGATCGTGACAGCCGTTCTGCAGAAGTTGAGGAATTACGCCAACAGTTGGAGCAAAAAGAGATGCCGTTGTTGGTAAAAGAAAAAGTGGAGAAAGAACTCGAACGTTTAGAAAGAATTCCTCAGGCATCAGCAGAAGGTACGGTCGTCCGTACTTATCTGGACTGGCTGCTTGCCTTACCGTGGATAGAGACGGCTCAACAGCGTGTTGATTTGCGTCGTGCTGAAAAAGTTCTTAACGAAGAGCATTATGGGTTGGAAAAAATTAAGGAGCGTATTTTGGAGTTCTTAGCCGTACAAAGATTATCCGGAAAAATGACAGGACCGATTATATGTTTGGCTGGACCACCTGGTGTAGGCAAAACTTCTTTGGCGCGGTCTATAGCCACAGCCTTAAAACGTCCATTTGTTAGAGCCTCTCTTGGCGGTGTACGAGACGAGGCGGAGATTCGCGGTCATCGTAGAACCTATATTGGCGCCATGCCGGGAAGAATTATTCAGGGCATGAAATCTGCAGGCGTTAAGAACCCTGTGTTTCTACTTGACGAGATCGACAAAATGGCAAATGATTTTCGTGGAGATCCTAGTTCGGCGTTGCTTGAAGTACTTGATCCGGAGCAAAATCAAACATTCTCCGATCATTACATCGAGATACCTTTTGATTTGTCCGACGTCATGTTTATCACAACAGCCAACAATGTATACCAAATTCCTGGTCCACTCCGCGACCGTATGGAAATTATTCAATTAAGTGGCTATACAGAATTGGAAAAATTAAATATTGTCAAACAACACCTTTTGCCTCGCCAAAAGGAAAAACATGCCCTTAAAGCCGATCAGATGCGAATTTCAGAAGATGTACTTTTAATGCTGATACGACACTACACGCGGGAAGCTGGTGTCCGTCAGTTGGAGAGGGTAGTGGCGGCTGTTTGCAGAAAGGTTGCTCGTAGAATAGCTTCAGGTGAAAAAAAACGAATAACAGTGCAAACGAAAACGATAGAGGATTTTCTTGGTCCCCCGATATACCGATATGGAGCACAGGAAGAAGAAGACCAAATTGGCGTTGTCAATGGACTCGCATGGACAGAAACAGGTGGAGATTTGCTTTCTGTAGAAGTGTCTGTTGTACCGGGCAAAGGCAAGCTGGTCTTAACAGGCCATTTAGGTGATGTGATGCGCGAAAGCGCACAGACTGCCTTTTCTTATGTGCGTTCGCGAGCTGGTCAGTTTGGCTTACAACATGATTTTTATGAAAATGTCGATTTGCATGTGCATGTTCCGGAAGGGGCGATTCCGAAGGACGGACCTTCTGCTGGTATCACCATGGCTACCTGTCTCATCTCAGCTTTAACAGGCAGACGTGTACGTCGGGATGTTGCTATGACAGGAGAAATTACTTTGCGAGGTAGAGTTTTGCCGATTGGTGGATTGCGTGAAAAATCTTTAGCCGCGCACCGTGCGGGTATTCGTCATGTCATTCATCCGTTGGACAATGTTAAAGATTTACGCGATATACCACAAGTGGTTCGTGATGAGATGGAATTTCATGCTGTTAAACATATGGACGAAGTTGTGGCTTTAGCTTTTGTTGAACCTTTTCCTCTTGAGGAGTTTGAAGGGTTTTACCCGACCGACAAAATGCCCGATATTTTAAGAAATACGTTCTCTGGAGAAGGAGCTCACCAATGAAAATTCGTAAGGTGCAATTTGAAATCAGTGCAGTCCGTCCCGAGCAGTGGCCTCAGGACGGACTTCCTGAGTTTGCTTTCATTGGGCGTAGCAATGTTGGCAAGTCTTCTTTGCTCAACCGTTTGCTCAATCGAAAATCGCTGGCACGAGTATCTCAACATCCCGGCAAAACTCAACAGATTAACTTCTATAATATTAACGATACTTTGCGTTTTGCCGATTTACCTGGCTACGGTTATGCCCAGGTTTCCAAAACACAACGGGCTGCGTTTCGTAAATGGATAGTTCAATATTTAGAAAAAAGAGAACCTATAACCAGAGTGTTGCATCTGGTAGATATTCGACATGAACCCAGTGTGGATGATCGCGATTTTCACCGTTTGTTACTGGAGTTACAACACCCAGTTTTAGTGGTTGCTACAAAGTTGGATAAAATCTCCAAGAGGGATATAGCCAAGCACATTCAGCAAATTCGCACGGGCTTGCAAACTCCTAATCCTATACTTTCTATATCGAGTGAAAAGAACATGTATATTGATGAACTCTGGTCTGTTTTGGAAACTGATTTGACTGCTCATGAAAGTGAATTAAGTGATAATGAATAAAACATTGAAATGTAAAGATGATAGATAGGAAATTGACGGATCGCCATGAAGATGACACATTTATTGCGCCAATGATTATCCATAGGTTGCTATAATTATCTTATAAAAAGCCAATGCGGGAGGTGACCACCTGCATGCAGATTGTTGTGATTGGTTTAAATCATCGTACGGCTCCTGTCTCCCTTCGAGAGAAAGTGAGTTTTGATAAAGATGCCCAAAAAACTGCGTTGTTGCGGATGAAAGATACCCGTTCCTTGTTTGAAACGGTGCTTGTCTCCACCTGTAACCGCACAGAAATATATACATTGACAACGTCAACGAAAGCAGCACGTGATTTTGTCATTCGTCTTTTGGCTCAACATTCGGGTCTTGCGACGGAAGAAATAAAAGACACACTATATACTTTCGAAGGTCCGCAAGCAGTACAACATGCAATGGAGGTAGCTTGCGGTTTGGATTCTATTGTACTGGGTGAAACACAGATATTAGGACAGGTCAAAGAGGCTGTGGCGCTTGCTGCAGAAATTGGTACGATTGGTTCGTTCTTGAAGCAGATGTTCCGTTATGTTGTAGAAGTAGGAAAACGAGCACAATCGGAAACCATGATTGGACAAGCGCCTGTTTCTGTTGCTTCAGCGGCCATTCAACTGGCTGAAAAGATTTATGGTTCATTACGTGGACGGAGTGCCTTGATTCTTGGCGCTGGTACCATGGCTCGCATAGCCGCTGAGCATCTGTCGGCTCATGGTGTCAGTCAGCTGTATATTGCTAATCGGACCCTTACCAACGCGGAAGAATTGGTTCGTCGTGTACAAGCTAAAATTGTTCCATGGGAACAATTGCAACACTTTGTTGGACGGGTAGATGTAGTGGTGGCAGCAACTGGCGCAGGAAGGCCAATTATTACTGAAAATATGTGGACCTCCATTCGTACAGGGCGCCACAGTCGGCAAACGCTCTTGCTCGATTTAGCGATTCCGCGTAATATTGATTCGTCACTTTCTGGGCATTCGGATGTTTTTTTGTATGACGTAGACGATTTACAACAAGTTGTGGATGTGAATATGGAGGAGCGACGGCGTCAAACGCGCGTGGTGCGTGAAATGATCGATTCCAGTTTATTAGAGTTTGACGAATGGATTTCGTCTCTATCCGTCGTACCCGTGATTACCGCCATTCGTGAAAAAGGTGTGCAAATTCAAAGCGATGTTATGGAAAGTTTAAAGCGAAAACTGCCGCATTTGAGT
This sequence comes from Alicyclobacillus sp. TC, assembly GCF_016804365.1. Classification (NCBI taxonomy): domain Bacteria; kingdom Bacillati; phylum Bacillota; class Bacilli; order Caryophanales; family Alicyclobacillaceae; genus Alicyclobacillus; species Alicyclobacillus sp. TC. The sequence goes on from NZ_CP044434.1 coordinate 1,172,020, forward strand.
GAGAAAGAAATTCAAATTTTGCAGAAGCACACCATGAGTATTGTCAATCAACTATTGCGCGATCCGATTCATGCTATGAAGGATATGGCTGTTCAGAGTGATCCTGCTTTTTCGCCGGAGGCACTGGCTCAACTGTTTGGTATTGAATTTATCAGTCAGCCGCATCCGGAGAGGGAGATGCTGATGTCGTACAAAATGTCGGAGTTTATGGGCAAATGGCGATCTCTCATGGCTGAAAAAATGTCTGGCTCAACCGTAGGCAGTTCAGTTTATAGGAGCTAATCGTGAATGGCTACCCGCGCTGTAATCGACAGCACGATGTTTTTTTATGCACTTAGTTTATTTTTTTACTTCATGGATGTTCTTGAATCTAAAAGGATTTTCAATCGACTGGCTGTCGTCTTGTTGTTTATGGTTTTTATTGGAGAAACATCTCTGTTGATAGCGCGTTTTATTCAACTCCAATCTGCACCAGTATATAGTCGGTTTGACAATCTGTTGCTTATTTCTTGGTTGATTTTAGTGGTTGCTCTGGTGGTCGACACATTTTATCGTGTCGGCTTATTCATTTTTTTTGCAAATTTGGTTGCTTTTTCGTTTGTTATTTTTGCGAGTTTTGGTCCTTTCAGTCCGGGTATCATACCTCATGGCCGTCCGGACTTGCTTATTTTCCACATCTCTCTTGCACTTGTCAGTTACGTTTTTTTTTCAGTCGCCTTTGTGTTTTCTGTCATGTACCTTGTCCAGTATCATCTTTTGCGAAAGAAAAGTTTTAACCACTGGTTTTTAAGATTGCCGGGATTAGAGCACTCATCACGTACAGCGAGATGGTGCAATCGTGTTGGCTTTACTCTTTTGCTTATCTCCTCGTTGTTGGGTTTCTTGTGGGGGAAAATTGTACTCAATCTTTGGATATGGGACTCTCCAACACCTATGGCTACTCTCGTGTTGTTACTTTTCTATGCATTGACGTTTTGGCTGGAAATTCGTCGTTCATTACCCTTGCATGTGCTACATCGATTGTATGTAGTTTGCTTTATGGTTTTACTTATCAATTTTTTGCTGATTGGTCGTTTTGGGGGTTATCATTAGACCGTGATGAAAAAGGATGTGTGTTTAATTGCGAATGATTCGAGTGGCTTCAAGAAAAAGTTTATTGGCAATGACGCAGACGAGACAAGTTATTCAACAGCTTCAATCTTTTTTTCCAGACACTGAATTTCAAATCATACCTGTCGTTACGCAAGGAGATAGAATTCTTGATGTTTCACTTTCTAAAATTGGTGGCAAGGGATTGTTTGTTTCTGAAGTAGAGCAGCAATTGCTCCAAGAACAAGCGGATATGGCTGTGCACAGTTTAAAAGATGTACCAGCAGAATTGGCAGATGGTTTAGTCATTGCTGCTTATCCGAACAGGGTGGATGCCCGGGATGCCTTAATTACTAAAAAAGCCAAAGCTATTCATAATCTTCCCCAAGGTTCTGTCATAGGTACATCCTCGTTACGCCGTATGGCTCAACTTAAACATTTGCGAAATGATTTACAAATCAAATTGCTGCGCGGCAATATTGATACGCGGCTTAACAAATTAGAAAGCGGAGAATACGACGCTATTCTGTTGGCAGCAGCCGGACTGATTCGAATGGGGTGGGAAGACCGTATCACGGAACGTATCGACCCTATGCATATACTTCCAGCAATAGGGCAGGGAATTCTGGCTGTGGAATGTCGAGATCAGGATAGTTCACTAAAAGAAATGTTGCAGTCTCTCCACTGTCGACAAACGGAACAGGTAGCGCTTGCAGAAAGAGCCTTGCTTCACTCACTTAACGGTGGATGCCAGGTACCTATCGCAGGATATGCGGAATGGCAAAATGGAACCTTGGTCTTGACGGGTCTTGTGGCTTCTGAAGATGGGGAAGTAATTTATCAGGTCAAGGAATCATTATCTAGCAGAATGTCTCCGGTCGATCTCGGTCAAATGGTGGCAAAGAAATTGCTTGAGAAAGGGGCAGATCAGATTTTGCAAAAGTATTCCTGAAGGTGGAGTGGGGGAGGTGGCGATGTTGACCACAGAGCGAGTGGCAGTTCTGACCAGAAGTTCTCCAGGACTTGAGAAAACAGCTCGTCAGCTTGTAAACTATGGCATTCATAGTATTTTACTCCCCCTGACTCAAACTGTGTCGGTCGATGACGAGTCGCAAAACTCATGGATTCGAAATGAGTCAGAAATTCAAGGAGTATGCCTCACATCAGTAACTGCGGCTCGCCTTTTCAAAGCATGGTTACATAAGCATTCTGCCCTTTTCCCATCCTTGCCTGCTTGTTACTGTATTGGTCAAACCACTTGGAAAACGGCTCTTGACTGTGGACTTGTAGCTTACTGGCGAGAGAATATCCATACTGGATATCAACTGGCGGAATGGCTTGATAAACTGACTTCACCATCCAAGGGGATATGGCTTTATCCCTGTGCTCGACAAACTGCAGGTACTCTTGAACGAGAATGTGAACGCCGTGGTATACGGCTGGCGAAATTGGTTCTATATGAAACAGTCCCGCGAATCCCCAATAAAGCAGAGTTGCAAGAAATTGCCCGCTTTCATCGACCAGTTTGGGTGTTTCACAGTCCTTCTGCAGTTAAAGTGTATATAAATCATGTCCAGCCGCTACTCAAACAATGGCAAATGGAAGAGATTCAGGCTGTTGCGATCGGCACTACTACAGCTGATGCTATAAGGAAAACGGGGATTCAACTGGCAGCAATAGCTTCAGAGCCCAATGACGAATCATTGGTGTCGGCCATAGGTTCAGTCCAAGATCTGAATTCTTCATAAATTTTTTCATGTATAAAATGGCTATTTTTCAGTGTGTCGCAATCTATAAAAGAGGTGAATTTGGATGAACAATTTTCAGAGACATCGTCGTCTACGGACTAGTGCTCAAATGCGTCGCTTGATTCGAGAAACAACGGTCAGTATCAATGATTTTATTTTGCCAGTCTTTGTTCAAGAAAATTTGACAGGTAAGGAAGAAATCACGGCAATGCCTGGCGTCTACCATTATGGACTGGATGAATTCAGGAGATTGGTTGTGGAAATCGCAGAAAAGAACATTCCTGGCATCATTCTGTTTGGCTTGCCAGCCGAGAAAGACGAACAGAGCTCGAGTGCTTACCATCCTAAAGGTATTGTTCAGGAAGCTATTCGCGCTGCGAAAATGGAAGTTCCTGAATTGCTTGTGATGACAGATGTTTGTCTTTGCCAATATAATCCGGCAGGTCATTGCGGTTTCATTCGCAATGGAAAGATTGTCAATGACGAAAGCCTGCAGTTGATTGCTCAAACTGCTCTATCCCACGCAGAAGCTGGTGCTGATGTGGTTGCCCCGTCAGATATGATGGACGGTCGTGTACAGGCTATTCGCTCGCTTTTAGAAGAAAATGGTTTCCAAGATACAGCAATTCTATCTTACGCTGTCAAATATGCTTCCGCTTTTTACGGTCCATTTCGTGAAGCTGCCCATTCTGCTCCATCGTTTGGTGATCGTAAAACGTACCAGATGGATCCTGCTAATGTTCGTGAGGCTATGCGTGAAGCCGAGTCTGATCTTCGTGAAGGTGCTGATATGCTTATGGTAAAACCAGCTCTGTCTTATTTGGATGTCACCGCTAAATTGCGCTCGTCCACTCAAGTCCCTATAGCGACTTACAATGTTTCGGCTGAGTACAGTATGGTGAAAGCTGCGGCGCAACAAGGTTGGATTGATGAACGTGCCACTGTAATGGAAATGTTCACATCTTTTAAGCGAGCTGGTGCTGATTTTATTTTGTCCTATTTTGCACTATCGGCTGCTGATTGGTTAAAAGAAGAATAGAAAAGAGGGAATCGAGTGGATAATGATGGGATCCTTCAAATTGAAAAATCAGAAAAAGCGTTTCAAGAGGCTGTCAAATGGCTACCTGGTGGGGTAAATTCACCCGTTCGAGCTTTTTTGGCTGTTGGTGGAAACCCAATCTATATTCGTCAAGGAAGCGGACCGCATATTGAGAGTTTGGATGGTCATTCGTATATTGATTACCTATTGTCTTGGGGGCCTTTGCTATTTGGACATGCTCATCCGCGCATTAAGGCAGCTGTAACTGAGGCTTTGGAAAAAGGCACCTCCTTCGGCCTGCCAACGATTGCCGAAACTGTAATGGCGCAAAAAGTAAATCAACTGATGCCCGCAGTGGAAGTTGTACGCATGGTCAACAGCGGAACAGAGGCGACGATGAGCGCACTGCGTTTAGCGCGTGCGTTTACGAAAAGAAATATCATTGTTAAATTTGAAGGATGTTATCACGGTCACTCGGATGCACTTTTGGTTAAAGCCGGATCGGGCGTGGCTACTCTGGGTTTGCCAGATAGCCCTGGTGTACCGGAGGGAATCGCTCACTATACCGCTACAGTACCCTATAACCAAGTGGAAGCCTTACAGGAGCTTTTTGCTCAAATGGGTGAACAGATTGCTGCAGTTATTGTGGAGCCTGTGGCTGGCAATATGGGGTGCATCCTGCCCCAACCTGGGTATCTGGAAGAATTGCGGCGATTGACTGAAAAATACGGTACTCTACTTATTTTTGATGAGGTGATGACGGGATTTCGCGTAGCTGCTGGAGGCGGCCAAGAACGGTTTGGTATCCGTCCAGATTTGGTAACACTGGGGAAAGTAATTGGTGGCGGTCTTCCGGTAGGCGCCTATGGTGGTAGACGGGATATCATGGAATGGGTAGCGCCCAATGGCCCTGTTTATCAGGCGGGTACTTTATCTGGTAATCCTCTTGCGATGGCTGCAGGCATTGCGGCACTTACCATGATTGAGGAAGAAGCGCCCAATGGTTTGTATAGCAAGATGGAACAATACGGGAAGCAAATCGTTTCAGTTTTTTTACAGGCTTGTCAAGACAAAGGCATTCCTGCATACGGCCACGCCATTGGAGGAATGTTTGGATTGTTTTTCAATGAAGGAGCAGTGGTAGACTATCAGTCTGCAGCTCAGTCCGACAAAAAAATGTTTGCACAATTTTTCCATGCATTACTCAAACGAGGTGTACTTTTACCACCGTCACAACTGGAGTCTTGTTTTCTTTCCGCAGTTCACGGTCAAGAAGAGCTATCAAGAACTTGCGAGGCTGTTGATAGCGCAATTCGTTCGTTTTAACTGCAGAACGTCCTTCGCTTATCCATGTGTGTGAACGCTGCTGTAAGGACATAAAAGCATATCCCACTTCATAAACATGCAGGGAGAGACCTGCTGTTTAAGGAGGGGTATTAGGCGATGCAGAATCAGCAAACACCCATGATTTCCGTAGCCATAGACCAAGAAGTGTTTATGGATAGTGTTCGCGAAGGAGACAGAGTGGAGGACGCTACTGTCGCAACGGAAGTTATTTCTTTCGATCGCGTTGAAGATACTTATGTGCTCGAAGGCGCTATCGTTTTTGCGGGGTACTTGGCGTCCCAAGAAAAGGGCAAGTCATCAGAGGGAAAGAACACTCAAATTGTGATGGATGACGATCCGGTCATTCATGTCCATCATCGTTTGCCCTTTATTTTAAAAGTTCCAGTTCATGCTCAACCGAATGGTGTTCTGAATGTAAAAAGCAGACTTGCTGGTTGGAAATTAGATGTATCGGGAGATTCTTGGCTTCGTGTACAAGGGAATTTACAAATTGCCGGTCTTGTGGATAAAGGTGGATATCATTTCCAATGTGGTGCACAAGAGATTGGCGATTTATGGGTATCTTTGCCGGATCGGCCTCAATCGACACATGTAAACGAACTGTCAAGTCAAGGTATGAAAGAGACGAATGCATGGGTTGGAGAGTTTCGGGGAGAAACGGAAGCCTCTGAGTCCGAGAGTTTGATGTCAGACACAGTAAGCAATGTTGAATCTGACACATTCGCGGAGCAATCCTTCAACGCGCAGGACCAGGGTCAGGACACACCATTTCCTGTACGCGGTATGGAGGATCCTGAGGAAGAGGGGGACAGTGCTGAACGGTTGAATAGAGTCACCCTTGAGACGGAGCAATTGAGTGAAGCGCGTGCAGGGCATGGCTTGCAAATACAAGAAGATGTCAATGAGTCCAAAGAAAGCAGGGGCAATAAGGAAAATCAAACACCAAGTGATATAAACAGCTCTGCTGATTCTACGGTTCTTGGTGCTGCCGCAGAGTTAGAAGCGCTTGACCGTTTTGTGGTGAGTGATACGGAAGAACAAAAGCCGCTGGCCGAGTATTCGTTTGAGAATCAGTTGAGTGAAAAACAAGAAGCTCAATTCGAGGAAAAAGAAGCTATTTCCTTCTCTGCTTCGCGGGCCTTTTCTGATTCTGGTTTTCACGCCAATCTTGCCTTCAGTAAAGATGCAGGGCGTATCCAACAGACTCGCACGGAGCCGGTAGTTGAGCCTTCCCCTTCCAATGGAGCTTTTCAGGAACCGGAGACGTCTTTTGAACGTTCTATGGATAATAAAAGTCTTTGGTCGTTTGTCGATTTCAATGCTCCCGAAAGGTTTTATACCTTACGCTATGTTGTAGTCGAGGAAGGCGAGACGCTGCAAATGGTGGCCGATCGCGTTGGCGTCTTGAAAAGTGAAATGATTCGTGTCAATCGTTTGGAAACAGAAGATATTTGGGTGGGTCAAACCCTTCTTATACCGGACACCCCGATACGTTTGGCAAACGTGCAAAATTTTTAAGAATGATGCTCTGAAAAGAATAACTTCGATAGCGAACATCAGCATAGTGATTTCTCCTATGCCTGATGTTTTTTTGCCAACAAAGTTAAATATCTATTCAACCTGGCTATGGTGCCCCAATAAAAGTAACTGCAAAGACAATAAAGAGAAGCATAAGAATCAAAAGGTCCAGTGTATTGGGCCAAATTAAAGCGCGAAAGAAAAGTAGCATGATGGCTGCTGCCAACATTAATTTGACAAAACGTGCCAGCATGATAAACAGACCCATGCCAACCACCTCCTGGCGAAATCTTATCTGGATAGCTCGTCTTAGCTCGTCGAATATATACTTTGCGTATGATATATATGCAAATAGGTGAGCATGTACCCCTTTTTTTCGCATAAAATTGGACATGCAGAACAATATTCGCTAGACTTGCCTTTCTGAGCTTTGCTAGAATGGGCGACAGGATTGAGAGGAGAGATGGGGTAATGGCGAATTCGTGGATGGATGGAGGCACTTGGAGAGGCTTCCATATTCGATATCTTGCCATCTTATCTGTGTCGTTTGCTGTTTTACAGGCAGTCGCTTATTATACAGTTCATTATCCGCTCATGTTTAGTTCAGAGTTTGCCATGATTCTCATGATGTGGCTCATTATTCCGCGTTTGACAGAACGTCGATTGGCCAATACGTTTGCGGGTGTCACAACTACGTTTCTGCTTGGATTGATTTTGCAGTTTACAATTGGTCTGGAAATTACGGAAAAAGGTGGTATATGGTATACTTTAGGGCAAAATTTGCTGATTTTCGTCGTCGCCTTGGCACTCAGTTATCTCTATTTACGCGTTTCCATATGGAGCGACAGAAAAAAAGCAGAGTTAGAGAAACGCCGGGCAGAAAAATCATCAAGCGCTCAGACAACTGTAGCACCCGTCCGTGTTCATCGAATTAAGAAACGCCGCCATCCTGGACGGCGCAAAAAGTAAAGTCATACAAAAAGATGCCATGAAGGTTTGACAAAGTCTTGTTTGTTCTCGTATGATAGAGCAACCAAATTCAATTTCGGATAAAAAGCGTTGATGAGAAGGAGTAAAAACGTGTAACCGTTCAGAGAGAGAACCATTAGCTGGAAGGTTCTTCGGTAGCCGTTTTGAACGTCGTCTCTGAGCTGCTATAGCCGGGTCATACCCGTTATCAATGTCGAGTGTCCTAAGATTGCGTTTTTCTTTCTTGGGAAATTCAGGTGGTAACGCGGAAGAAGCCTTTCGTCCTGAAGGACGAAAGGCTTCTTTGTGTCCAGAGCAGCGACGAAAGAAATGAGTCATCCTATAACATGAACGGAGGGTTTCTTATGCAAAATTCATCATCCACAGAAAAGTTCTCACAAGAAATGAACAAGCATTTTCAACCACAGGAAGTCGAGCGTGAAATTTACGCTGAGTGGGAAAAGTCAGGAACTTTCCAAGCGGATAGTAGCTCACCTCATCCTGCGTTTTCCATGGTGATTCCACCTCCCAATGTCACAGGAGTGCTCCATCTAGGTCATGCCTGGAACCATACATTGCAAGATATTCTGGCTCGCTATCATCGTATGCGAGGTAAAGATGTGCTTTGGTTGCCTGGAACTGACCATGCGGGCATTGCTACGCAGACACGTGTGGAAAAAATGTTGATGCAAGAGAATGGGCAGTCTCGTCACGATATTGGCAGAACGGCGTTTGTAGAAAAAGTTTGGGAATGGAAAGACAAGTACGGATCGGCCATTACTGAACAAATTCGCCGTCTTGGGGATTCGGTAGACTGGAGTCGAGAACGCTTCACGATGGATGAAGGTCTGTCTCAAGCGGTGCGCACCGTTTTTGTGGAACTTTATCAGAAAGGTTTAATATACCGCGGTAACCGCATCATCAACTGGTGCTCCAGATGCGGCACAGCACTTTCTGACATTGAAGTAGAGCATATTGAATTACCGGGAAAACTTTATCATATCCGCTACCCCTTGAAAGACGGTTCAGGTGAAGTGGTGATTGCTACAACACGTCCTGAAACATTTTTTGCGGATGTAGCTGTTGCTGTCCATCCAAATGATGAACGGTATAGTTCCTTAATTGGCAAAACGGTTATTCTGCCTTTGAGTGGTCGTGAGATTCCTATTTTGGCCGATCCGATTGTCGATCGAGAGTATGGTACAGGCTGTGTGAAAATTACACCAGCGCATGATCCAAACGATTTTGAAGTGGGACTCCGTCATCAATTGCCCCAGTTGCAATGTATCGGATCGGATGGAAAATTGAATGAACTGGCTATGGAGTTTGCTGGACGTAATGCATTAGAAGCACGCCAAGATGTTGTGGATGTACTGCGCAAGCAGGGCTATCTGCTTCACGTGACTGATATTGTGCATGCTGTGGGTCACTGCAGTCGTTGTTCTACAGTGGTCGATCCGCTTCTTTCTTTGCAGTGGTTTGTGCGTATGCAAAACTTAGCCGATCCAGCGTTGCAGTTTGTCCATCGTGGAGAATTACAATTTGTCCCGGCTCGATTTGAAAAAGTTTTTGTGCATTGGTTGGAAAATGTTAAAGATTGGTGTATCTCCCGGCAACTTTGGTGGGGGCATAGAATTCCTGCTTGGTATTGTGACGACTGTGGCGGTACGACAGTTCAACTGGAAGATGCTACATGTTGCGGGCATTGCAAGAGTACCCATATCCATCAGGATGAAGATGTATTGGATACGTGGTTTTCTTCAGCACTCTGGCCTTTTTCTACTTTAGGCTGGCCAGATACAGATACGCCGGATTATCAGAAATATTATCCGACTAGTGTTTTGGTGACCGCCTATGACATTATCTTTTTCTGGGTAGCACGGATGGTATTTATGGGATTAGAATTCACCGGCCAGATGCCGTTTCAAACCGTTGTTCTTCACGGTCTGATTCGCGACTCTGAAGGTCGAAAGATGTCGAAAAGTCTTGGCAATGGTGTCGATCCGATAGAAATTATAGAGCAGTATGGAGCAGATACGTTGCGCTTTTGTCTAGCTACTGGCACGTCACCGGGCAACGATCAGCGTTTTAGTATGGAGAAAATTGAAGGCAGCCGCAATTTTATGAATAAGTTATGGAATGCTGCTCGATTCGTGCGCATGAATTTATCCGATAGTTTTCAAGCAAGAACCATCGACTGGGATAAAATGGATATTGCCGATCGATGGATATTGCATCGTCTGGCCAAAGCGAATAAAAGTGCTCAAAGATTACTGGAAGAGTTTGAGTTTGGCGAAGCAGCACGAGTACTCTACGATTTTGCTTGGGATGATTTTTGTGATTGGTATATAGAAATGGCTAAAATCTCGCTTTATGGAGAGTCCATTGTCGATAAGGAACGAGTACAGACAGTTCTGTACGAAGTCCTGCAACAACTGTTACAAATGCTTCATCCTTTTATTCCATTTATTACAGAGGAAATTTGGTCTTACTTGCCACAAAGAAACGGTCAGTTGCTTGTTGCGTCCGATTGGCCGCAAATACAGCAGGCGTGGATCGATGATACTTGCGATACATTGATGGGTTCCATTCAAGAAGCGATTCGCAGCGTGCGAAATATTCGCAGTGAACGCAATATTCCGCCGAGCAGGGAGATTTCCCTTCTTATCCGGCCGCTTTCGGTTGAAGCAATGGAACGCTTTCAGCAGGGCCAATACTATATCCAAAAGCTTTGTCATGCGTCACAATTAGAAAACAAAATGGATATAGAGCCGCCTTCGCAGGCTATTGCACTGGCAGTATCGGGTGCAGAAATATTTATTCCTCTGGCTGGATTGATTGATTTGGCGGCGGAAAAAAATCGACTTGAACAAGAGAAGCGTCGTTGGCAACAGGAAATAGAGCGGATCGACAAAAAATTTAGCAATCCTAATTTTCTTGCTCGTGCACCTCAAGAAGTTGTAGAAGCTGAGAAAATCAAAAGAGAGGATTATGAGGCTCGATTGTCAGCAGTGGAAGAGCGATTGCGTGCAGTGGCTGCAATGGAGCAGTAGAAAGGAGAACGATTCTTGGCAGAAGTAAGTATAGAAGCGTGGCTTAAAGGCAGGCAACGCTTTGGCGTTCGGCCTGGTTTGGAGCGAATGCAAAAACTGCTAGAAGAATTGCATCATCCTGAGCAAGGACTGCAGTTTTTGCATATCGCTGGAACAAACGGAAAAGGTTCAGTTGCAGCAATGCTGACTTCGTTGCTCATGGCCAATCCTACCCATCTTGTGGGTACATTTACTTCGCCTTCTTTTGATGGTTATCGGGGAAGGTTTACGCTACAAAAGCAGCCTGTAGACGAAAAGAATTTTTTTCGATTGGCTCAGCGTGTCCGCACGGCTTGTGAACGGGTAGATGGGGACGATCCGTTAACAGAGTTTGAGGTTCTGACGGGCATGGCTTTACTTTATTTTGCAGAGCAACAAGTTTCACATGTCGTATGGGAAACAGGTCTCGGTGGACGTTATGACTCCACAAATGTAGTGAAACCGCTGGTTACCTGTATAACAAATGTAGGCATGGATCATGTGGAAATACTGGGTCCCACTCTGCGGCATATTGCCTATGATAAAGCTGGCATTATAAAATCGAACGTCCCGATAGTCACCGCTGCGCAGGATGTTGCGTACCGTGTGATAGAAGCGATTGCGCAGCAACAAACAGCCCCATTAATTCGTGTAGGACGTGATGTGGCTGCCATATTGGAAAAGATGGAACTGCTGGGACAGCGGCTATTTTACAGGGGATTGCATTGCGATATAGGGGGCATTTTTTTGCCGTTACACGGCGCCCATCAAGTTGAAAATGCAGCAGTAGCGCTGGCTATGCTGGAGTCCATCGGGTTGCTGCCTGATGCGCATGCACTGCGTGAAGCTATGAGCCGTGTCTCGTGGCCAATGCGCTTTGAGGTGCTCCAATGGCAGAATCGAACTTTTATTTTAGATGGAGCACATAATCCAGAAGGAGCAGCGGCCAGCTTGAAAACCATGCTTGCTTGGTTAGCGAGGTGTGGTAGAGAGAATGTTGAATGGACATTGGTCTTAGGAATTCTTTCGGATAAAGAAATTGATCGAATGATTGATATTTTGGTGCCGGATGCTGCAAACGTGATAGTGACTGCACCGCAAACCAGCCGAGCTTTTGCAAAAGAACATCTAGCTGATAAGATTCGTGAAAGGTATCCGTCGAAATCTGTCGAAGTAGCTATATCAATTCCTGCAGCGATGCAGCGAGCTGTCAACCTAGGCGAGTTTGCGTTGGTTTGCGGCTCCTTGTATACGGTTCATGAAGCGAGGCATGCTATTTTTAACTAACTGGATAGTGTTGGGCAATTTCTGCAGATGGGATGGTGATGCGCGTGAAATCGTTCAAGCACGTGCATTTTGTGGGCATTGGCGGCTATGGAATGAGTGCGATTGCGCGAGTATTAATGGATATGGGATTTGAAGTGTCCGGTTCAGATGTTTCCAGACAGGAATTGGCTGTACGCTTAGAGGAGCGGGGAGCCACAGTTTTTTATGGCCATCGTGCAGAGCAGGTGGCGGGTGCAGACGTCGTAGTTTACAATACCATGATTGCACCAGATAATGTGGAACTAATGGAAGCCAAAAGGCGGGATATTCCGGTCTTGCATCGGTCGGAAATGCTCGCGCGGCTGATGGAAGACCGGATGGGGATCGCAGTCACTGGAGCACATGGGAAAACAACAACTTCCTCTATGATTGCTTATATGATGGAACGGTGCGAGTGTGAACCTACATTTGTCATTGGTGGGGTTGTAAGCAACCTGGGAGAAAACGCACGTGCTGGCTGTGGAAACTATGTGGTAGCAGAGGCTGATGAAAGTGATGGCTCTTTTCTTCATTACCATCCCCATATTGCAGTCGTTACTAACGTAGAGCCAGATCATCTGGAACACTATGGCGGGGATTTTTCAAATCTCTTGAATGCGTATCAACAGTTTGTGTCGCAAATCCAGCCAAATGGTTTACTGGTTACTTCGGCGGAAGACCCGCATATGCAGAAGTTCGCGGCAAGCGCGCCCTGCCGAGTGGTTACTTTTTCAGCTAATCCAGATTCACAAGCAAATATTACTGCTCATTCGATTCATCTGATCGATCGCGGTAGTATTTCAGAAATCAGATTAAATGGAGAAGTGCTGGGTACACTGAGGTTACAATTGCCTGGTATTCATAATATTATGAATGCCATGGCTTGCCTAGCGGTTGGGTTGGAAGCTGGTTTAACGTTTGAAAAAATGGCGCAAGCCCTCTCTGAGTTTCATGGTGCCAAACGTCGATTTCAAGTTATTGGGGATGTACAAAATATTCTTATTATTGACGACTATGCTCACCATCCAACAGAAATACGTGCTACCATTGCAGCGGCTCAAGCAACCAAGCGTCGAATTGTAGCCGTTTTTCAACCGCAAAGATATACAAGAACGTATTTCCTCTTTGATGCATTTTCGCAAGCGTTTAGTGGTGCGGATGAGGTGGTCATAGCAGATATTTATTCTCCGGCCGGTGAGAGGAGAATAGAAGGTGTCACGGCTGAACGCTTGGTAGAACAGATTCGAGTCAAAAGTAATCCATCTGTCCGTTTTTTAAAAACAAAAAATGAAGTACTCCAGTATTTGTTAAGTACGGTGCAACCCGGAGACTTAGTTTTAACCATGGGGGCAGGTGATATATGGCAAGTTGCCCATCGACTGAGCGAAGCACTAAAAAGCAATCCAAGTGAAGCAAGAGCATTGGTTTAGTTTTTATACAGAAACAGTCTGTCCATTTAGACTTTGTTAGAACAAGCTTTAGTGCATAAGCAAAGAGAGTCGCTTTCATCAAACGGCTCTCTTTTTATTGTTTCTTAAATTATTTCGCAAAAATGTATTTCATTATTTAATGTCGCCAATTTTTTCTCTGTTTACGATAATAAACTGCTTTGGAAAACCAGTAATATGCAAATGCAATCAAAGCCAGCAAGATAGCTATTTTAATAAAGAAAGCCAAAAATATAGATAGAACGCCAATGGCCAGTATAGCGATTAATCCCCAGACCAGATAATAAAAAAACGGCATTCTTTCATCCCCTTTTTAATGCTCTGACTCTATTCTACCATAGTTTGTCCAATCCATCGTTTTGAAAACAGGTGGAAAAGTCGAATTTGACGAAAATGTGTTGAGATATGTTTTTTCGGGGGTGGTTTGGCTGCATTGTAAACTCGTATTTTTTCTGTATTTTAAATCTTTTGTTATTTTTATACTGGGATCTTTGATAGGTTTGTTTTGTATAGCAGTTGGAGAAAAACTGGTTCAACATTCTGCGGCATCTCTTGTGGATAGCTCTAAACATGTCATTCATCAATTGAAAAGTTCATTCTATTATCCTATGTGGATATTGGCATATGCTACTCTGGTTGAAGCTTTATGGATAGAAATTTCCACCACAAAAGTTTATATCATCAAATTTTTGATTTATTTCATCTTAATTGCATTTTTATTCGTTTTGGCAAGCGGTGATAGAATCAATTATTCTATTTCTGCTCCACTTTCTATACTCGCGTTTCTAGTATTTTTTGTTTTGATGATTTTTTTACTTCATATTTCGTTTTTGCTGGAAATTATCTCTGCCTTTTTTGGTTTTTTTCTGATTCTTATTTTAATTTTATTGAGCCGAAGAAAAATGGGATTTGGCGATGCGTTGATATTTCTCAATATAGGGACGGTATGTGGGATAACAGGTTGTTTATGGATATTATCTCTTGCCTCCTTCTTTGGTTGCATTATCTGTATTCCTTTGTTGTTTATAAAAAAATTGAATGCCAAAACAGCTATACCTTTTGTTCCTTTTATCACTGCAGCGACAGCTTTTTGGATGCTCTTGGGACAACAAATCACTCATTGGTATATTTCAATTCTTTGAAATAGAGGTGTGTTATTTGAATATCCTTGAGTTATTGGAGAAGGCTGTCCTGCACAACGCATCCGATATTCATTTAAGTGTAGGTTCTCCGCCGATATTACGCATTCAAGGCGTGCTGGTTGCCATTGAACGTGAGTTAGAGTCGGACGACATCCGTTCTTTTGCTAAGTTGATTATGACAGAAGAGCAGTTAGCTAAGTTGCAAAAGGAAAAAAATATCGACATGCTTTATAGCCTTCATGATAAGTTTCGATATCGTATAAATGCCTATATACAACGAGAACAACTTTCACTTGCCATCCGTATTGTACCTAGTCAAATACCGAGCTTGTCCGAGATGAATATGCCTAAAATTTTTTTACATCTTTGTCAACTTAGTCATGGTCTTGTTATTGTTACGGGTCCTACAGGATCGGGTAAATCGACGACACTCGCTGCAATGATCCAGCATATTAACCAAACCCAGAAGAAAAAAATTATCACTTTGGAAGATCCTATCGAATTTCTCTATTCACATATGGGATGTCTCATTGAACAGCGAGAAATAGGAAGAGACACGAACAGTTACGCGGATGGACTAAGGTCAGCTTTGCGCCAAGATCCAGACATTTTGTTGCTGGGTGAAATGCGTGATATCGAAACTATGGCTACAGCTATCACTGCAGCAGAGACTGGCCATTTGGTTTTCACTACTTTGCATACTCCAGATGCGACGAGTGCTATTGAAAGAATCATTGACGTGTTTCCCGCTATACAGCAACAACAAATAAGAGTTCAATTAGCTAATATTCTGCAAGCAGTGATTGCGCAAAAACTATTTCGTGGACCAGACAAGCAACGTGTCGCTGCCTATGAAATTCTCATCGGTAATACGGCTGTTGCCAACTTGATTCGACAAGAAAAAGTTCATCAAATACGGTCGATTATGCAAACTTCTCGTGAAGAAGGAATGCAAACCATGGAAATGCATATTCGTGAATTACTAGAAAAGCAACAAATTTTTTTCGAGGCTGATAGGGTTGCTATGACAACTTTCGGCAAACTTTTTAAAGACCGTTCGTTATGATGAATAGCAATCAAGCTGTTTGTACAACCGAGTTGAGGGATTGCTTACTAAGAGATAGTAACCTTTATCTGGTTTGCACTTTGTCCCTGATATAGGTATACTAACACCCAATGTGGCTCTGAATATCACCCTTTTCTCGGTATATCCATGAGAAGAGGTGGTGGAGTGCGTATTCCAAAGTCTAAAGTACTGTACTCATTCCTCGGCGCTACAGCAATGTTGGTTTCGCTTGGCACAGTGGCGAGCGCAAAAGTTCCGGGAAAAGTTACAGTGGATGACAATGGGCAACGCATTGTGTTTCAAACAGAACATCAAGAATCAGTTGCTTCTTTTTTAAGAGAACATGGTTATCAATTGAATCATCATGATTGGGTTCAGCCTGGATTGAGTACCCCTGTACAACCAGGCATGGTTATTCAAATTGAAACTCCGGCTATGGTGAAAATTGATAATCAAGGGCATTGGCAAACTGTATGGACTTTTGGGCAAAATGTTGACGAAGTTTTGGAAATGGATCATATCCATCTTCAGCCTGGTGATAAAGTATCTCTACCTTTGTCACAACCCATCGTCAACCACAGTGAAATTGTTATACAAAAAGACCAGCAGAAAATATATACAAAATTACAAGAGATACCATTTCAGACCATACAACGGCGAACACAAAAATTATTTGTTGGGCAAACGCAGGTGCTGTCGTACGGTGTGAAAGGGTTGCTTCAAGTGAAGACAATCCGTAATTTTGTAAATAATAAGCTGGTCAGTGAACATGTTGAACGTAAATGGATTCGTCAACCCCAATCAAAAATTGTTTTGGTTGGAACTTCTCCTCAAACCTATGAAGTGTCGAGCAGAAGTTATTCTCCTGGCATGTTTAGTGGTGAAATTACCGTTTTAGCCACGGCATATGTAGAAGGAGGGGTCACCTCAACTGGGTGGCTCGCTAGACCGGGTGTGATTGCGGTCGATCCGAATGTCATACCCTATGGCACGACACTTTATATCCCGGGAATTGGGGTTGTGCATGCAGAGGATACAGGTAGTGCTATTGTTGGCTATCATATAGACATTTGTATGGCCAATGCCGCCTTGGCGGACGCGTGGGGGCGCGGACAGTAACTGCCTATATTCTTAACTAAAGATTTTTTGAGATTGGGTGAGCGGAGTCACGTAAAACTGAACCAGATGAAAAAGTAGCCTTTCAAGGCTACTTTTTCATTCTATTTTTAGATGGTTTTTCATAGAATGTCCTATCTTTCAAAATAGATACCAGTCAATTTGGATAGGTAAAAAAAGGGGATGGACATCTATGGAGAAGCCTTCCTATCAAAAATCGAATTACGCATACGGCACTTTAGTCCGAGTGGGCGGAGAAGAATGGGTTGTAGCTCAACAAAATGGGCTTCCAATTGAAGAAAATGAAATCGAATCGGATAAGAAAGACAAAAAAATCGACCAAGTCAATGCAAACCAGCCACCTGTCTTAAAACCAATTCATATATTCCGCGCAGCTAATCCAGTAGAGTATATGCATCATAAATCTTTTCATCAAACGTTTCATTCTCATAAAAATAGTAAATTCGGAGATTGGCTAAAGCAATTATTAAATCGTCAAATTCATTTTTTTTTATCCTCAAAAGAAAAATTTCAGCTTGGAATGATTACAGGTCTCATTTTTGGATGTATGATTCTCATCTGGAGTCATATCATCCAGTATCATTCTATAAATCGCGTTGAGACAGAACCTGCTGCATCACAAGAAGTGCCAGTTTTACAAACAGGTCATCATTCATTATTGCAATTTCCTGGTTTTACAGTATGGGCAATGGAATATACTGGTCAACATCAAAAACAAGTGAAGGGCATCGGTTTATCCACAGAAATACACTTTACAGATGGCAGCAGACAATATCATATATTGGACATGGCTTTGGAGCCAACAGCACTGTTGTCCGAAGAACAAAAATTAGAAAAATCTGATATTCCGGTTAAAATTGAATTATTAACTGTACCTATTCGTACAATTCCCATACTTCCACAATCCAGTTTATCTTTAAATAAACAAGCAGAAAAAGATATAAATATGGAGAATAGTCTAATTCTTTCCTTGTTGGCGCATGTAGAGGATGGAGAAAATATGAACATTGTCGATACAACGTATAATCATTGGCTTACCGAACGTTTAAATAATTATCAAATTCAAACTACAGGTTTGCCCATACAAATCATAAAAGTTAATCAATATCTAGAATTGGCATATCGAGCTAGTTTGGAGAATGAACGTATAGCAGCTCAAAAAGACTTAATGAAAGCATTTCAAATCTGGATCCCTATTAACTCCTACAAATAAAATTGCATAGAAAGATAGTTTTAAATAAAGTTCATAAAGTTGCATATATCAATTAAAATAATGAAGAATCATGTTACCTTTCTTTATTGTGGACCTAGTATGATTTCTCTACTCTGTGTTTACCAGTTGATCAGAAGGCGAGGAATCAGGGTGGAAGGTCCCAAAAAAATGAATTTCCCAAGTAAAGATCAACCACGTGAAAGACTTATCCTACATGGTCCAGAATCATTAAGATCAGATGAATTGTTAGCCATTATTCTACAGGTTGGTCATCGTGATTGTTCTGTGTTCGACTTGGCTAAACAAATTTTAGAAGCCGTGGGTGGTATTCAAGGTCTTATTGATGTTAGACTTGAAGAATTGACGAAGCTTCATGGAGTTGGAAGGAATAAAGCTTTGCAAATTTGTGCTGCTGTAGAATTAGGGCGAAGAGTCATTGCTCCACCTTCTGAAGTGTATCCTATTATTCGCAGTGCGGAAGATGCTGCCAATTTAGTTATGGAGGAATTGCGATACCTAAAGCGAGAACATTTTGTTACACTTTATTTAGATACGAAGCACAGACTCATGGCTAAGGAAGTTTCGTCTATTGGAAGTCTGGATGCCTCCATTGTTCATCCTCGAGAAATTTTTATGCCTGCTGTAAGGAGAAGTGCTTCAGCAATTTTATGCATGCATAATCACCCAAGTGGAGATCCTACACCAAGTAAGGAAGATATATGCGTTACACAGCGCTTGGATGAGGTCGGCAGAATATTAGGTATTGAATTGCTCGATCACATTATTATTGGCGATGGTCGATTTTGCAGCTTGAAAGCAAAGCATCTAATATGATTTATTAAAATGTATGTGATTTGGGTATGATGGGCTGGGAATTGTTGAGAGGGGTTTGTTGACCGATGTTTTCAGTGCGAGATATGGGCGTTGATTTGGGTACAGCCAATACGTTGGTTTATGTAAAAGGTAAAGGAATTGTACTAAGAGAACCTTCTGTTGTTGCTATGAGAACGGATACTGGTGCGATTGAAGCTGTAGGTACTGAAGCCAAGCAGATGATAGGCAGAACGCCGGGAAATATAGTCGCTGTTCGGCCATTAAAAGATGGTGTCATTGCTGATTTTCAGACTACATCAACCATGTTGCGTCATTTTATTAGACAGGCCATGAAGACAAAGTCCAATTGGTCAGGAAAGCCGCGTGTAATGATTAGTGTGCCATCTGGGATTACAGCTGTTGAAAAGCGTGCAGTAGAAGACGCAGCTCTGGAGGCGGGAGCAAAAGATGCGCAAACGATTGAAGAACCCATGGCAGCAGCTATTGGGGCGGGATTGCCTGTGGGTGAACCGACCGGTTCGATGGTTGTGGATATAGGCGGTGGAACAACCGAGGTTGCCATTATATCACTGGGCGGAATAGTAACAAGCCGTTCTATACGCGTTGCTGGCGATGAATTGGATGAGGCTATCATACAGTATATTAAAAAGTCTTATAATTTAATGATTGGCGAGCGTACTGCTGAAGAGCTAAAGATTCAAATTGGCACGGCTATACCCGGACTGGAAGAAGGTCAAATGGATATTCGCGGTCGTGATTTGCTCACAGGTTTGCCAAAGAATTTTACTGTTAATGCAAAAGAAATTGGCGAAGCACTTTCGGATACCGTTTCTTCAATTATTGAGGCGGTTAAGGTTACTTTGGAAAAATCACCTCCTGAATTAGCGGCGGATATTATGGATCGCGGAATCGTTCTTACTGGTGGAGGGGCGCTCTTACGCCATTTGGATAAACGACTTTCAGATGAGACGGGAATGCCGGTTGTCGTTGCAGAAAACCCATTAGATTGCGTTGCTGTTGGAACAGGAAAAGCGCTTGACAATTATGATGTTTATCGGAGAAGAAGCGCAATGATGCGAAAGGCTCAGGGTAGGGCATAATTCCAAGTTTAAGGCGCAATAGATAGGATGTGGGATTCGGGTGTCCCGGTTATTTTCCAGCAGAAGATTATTCGTTTTATTGGTGAGCATCATTTTGCTAATTGTTCTGGCTGGTATTACTCTGGGTGGAACGGGAAGAATAGCCAATTTTCCTGAACAAATTATTATGAATACGGAGAGTGCTGTATCCGGGTTAATTTATCAACCTGTAAGTCAGGTGACTTCCTTTTTTTCTGGGTTAAGTAATTTACAACAACTATATCAGCAGAACGCACAGTTGAAGAGCGAGCTACAAAATTATGAAAGCATTCAATCACAACTGGTGGATTCTAAAGCTCAAATTCAACAATTAGAGAAAATGTTAGGTTATAAACAGACGGTAAATCAGTCTATGTCACTTGTTCCTGCTGATGTAACGGGTCGAGATCCTTCAACATGGAATTCTGAGTTGTTGATAGATGCTGGTCTTAATCAAGGGGTAAAACCTGATATGTCCGTAGTATCTCCAGATGGTAGCTTGGTAGGTCGTGTATCTGTCGTTTCGAGTAATAGTGCCAAGGTAGTTCTCATTACCGATACACAATTGGGGGATGGAGTTTCTGCATTTGTACAAACTTCTTCTGGTCAACAACCTTTTGGGATCGTAGTTGGTTCGACTCGAATTGCTGGTCAATTACAGATGAGCTTTTGGGCTCCATTGATTCAGGTGTCAGTTGGAGAGAAAGTGGTAACGTCTGGACTCAGTGATATATATCCTAAAGGCATATTGATAGGTACGATTTCAAGCGTACAGACAGGACCTCAAGGTTCAGCCCAAAGTGCAACGATTATTCCTGCGGCTAATTTAAATTATCTACAGCACGTTTTTGTTGTTACAAAAACAAAAACGATTGGGGAAACATTAAAATGAAAATTTTTGTAACTTTTATCGCGTTATGGATAGGATTGATACTTCAGTCCACTGTTTTTCAAATCCCGCCTTACAACGCGATTCAGCCCGACTTTGTTCTTGTCGGGCTTGTTCTTGTAGCGCTTATGAGGGGAACGAAACCCGCACTGTTTTTAGGGTTGCTTTTAGGTTTGATTCAAGACGTAGTATTTGGTTCATTTATTGGCCTTAATGCTTTTGCTCTCGCAGTCATAGCTTATTTTGCTGCTGCTGCATTTGCACAATTTATGCACAAGAATATAACCATAACTTTTTTGGTCACCCTATGTTGCAGCTTTATTGATGTTTGGTTAACTTTTGGGTTTACACGCATGTTCGGTGTAACAGCTTATAGTTGGATTACTGTAATATACCAATCTCTTGAACAAATGTTAATAAATGGTATATTGGTTCTTTTGCTTTATCCATTAGCAATAAAATTTTTGGCGATTTCTGCTGACAATCACTATGGCAAAGTTCCTGATGGAGAATGATAAGTTCTATTTCTATGATTTTATTTTGGCAATATTCCATTTGGAGCAGGAGTTAATTTTTTAATAGCGAATTCTTTTCGCCGGGCTATTGTAAAAATGGGGGAGTGTATTTGCTGCTGGAAAGCGAAAGACTTTCAAACGGCGAACGGGCTACAGTAACACTTAAAGGAACTAAGGAAGGTTTATTGTTGCTTTTAGACGATCAAGCTGAACTTAGTCGTTTGCTCGAAGATTTGGATAGTTTACTTAATGGTGAAAAAAAATCGTTTTTTTCTGGGCCGGGTGTAGCCATCTCTATTGATTATGGCAATAGGCAATTATCTTCTGAACATGATTATGAATTAATTAAAATATTACATTTGTTAATGGAGAAAGACAATTTATTCATAAAAGAATGGGGACCATCCACTTTAGCCAAACGCTCTCTTTTTGAAAATCAGAAAACGAATGTTCGTCAGACACTTTGGAAAGGAACGATACGTGCAGGACAAAAAATGGTTTTTGATGGTGATGTAGTTATTATTGGGGATGTGAATCCTGGCGGTGAAGTGCAGGCTACGGGTGATATATACTGTTTGGGACGTTTGAGAGGAATTGCTCATGCAGGAATCTTGGGCGATTGGTCAACTATTATTGCAGCTGCAGAATTTTCTCCTATGCAAATTCGTATTGCGGACATGATGAGCAGCGCCCCAGAGAGCCCGAAAAGAGCTTTAAAAACGACTATGGAATTTGCTTATCTCAGTGAAGAGGGAATCGCTATTGATAAACTCGATACTTTGCATAATTGGACGATGAAAGTTCGGTTAGAGAAAGAACACTCTCAGTAATTTCAGGAGGTTTGAATTTTTTGGGTACTTCAATCGTTGTAACTTCCGGAAAAGGTGGCGTTGGAAAGACCACAACTACCGCCAATATTGGTTCGGCGTTGGCGTTGCTTGGCAAAAGTGTTGTGTTGATAGATGCAGACATAGGTTTGCGAAATTTAGATGTTGTACTAGGTTTAGAAAATCGAATTGTTTACGACATTGTGGACGTTGCTACGGGAGACTGTCGGTTAGATCAGGCTCTCATTCGTGATAAACGTTTTGACCATCTGTCCCTGTTACCCGCTGCTCAAACGAAAGACAAGTCTGCTTTAACCGTCGATATGATGAAAAGTTTAGTCATGAAACTAAAGGAAGACTTTGATTTTGTCATTATAGATTGTCCTGCAGGTATTGAATTAGGATTTAGGGTAGCCGTATCTGGAGCTGATCGGGCTATTGTTGTCACGACTCCCGAAACCCCGGCAGTACGCGATGCTGATAGAGTTATTGGTCTGCTAGAAAATGAAGGAGTCTTGACGCCAAAATTGGTTGTCAACCGTATTCGTCCGCAAATGGTTAAACGTGGAGAAATGCTTGATATTGATGAAATCGTTCAAGTACTAGCTATTGATTTGCTGGGAATTGTTCCGGATGATGAAGCCATTATCAGCAATGCCAATAAAGGTGAACCAACCGTTATAAAACCGGATTCCAAAGCATCTATGGCCTATCGCAATATTGCTCGGCGCATGCTTGGTGATTCCGTACCACTGATGGTTTTGGAAGAGCAACGTGGGTTATGGGGTAAATTTAAAAAAGTATTTGGTAGTAAATCATAAAGTTATACATAGATTTACCTCTAGCATCATACTTTTGTCTTGAAAACAAAAGGAGATGCTGCATGATGTTAAAATCCAGTAACTCATTTTTCAAAGATCGTCTGAATCGTTTGATATCGAAAAAAAACAAAACTGAAGATTTCTATGAAGAAAATCCATTTGCCATTTCACCTCATGAAAATTCTAATGTCGAATCGAGTTCGCCAAGCCAGTTACCGAAACGTTGGGTGGACGAGTCATTGTCTCCTTATGGATTTGCGGACGATCACGGTGGTTTGCAACAAATGGATTCTCCTACATGGAGAAAAGTAAGTCGAGGTTTTGGAAAACAAAATCGTTTTATCCCCAAATCTGTGAGTTCAAATCCTTCTTTGAAGAAGAAAGATGCTCGAGGTTTAAATCATCCTCTGTTTATATGGAAAATATTCGGATCGCTTGCGCTTGTTTTAGCAGGTATCTATTCCTTACAAATGCACAATACCACCTCCAATCGTTTACATCTAGGTTATCAATGGGCAATGAGTACTGATGAAACAAGTAAAGTTATACCGTTTTTGGATAAATTGGCTCAACAATTACGCATTCAATTGCCAAGCTTTGGTGTACAAGCTGCAGAAAAATTGCATGACCCCGTTTCTGGCGTCCTTGTTGCTGACTATTCGAATGCTCATCCTGAAATTTGGATACAGACGGTACCGGGAGCTGTAGTTGATGCAGCGGGTTCGGGTAATGTGGTTGCAATTTCTAAAGATGGTAAGGATGAATTGGTGGAAATTAATAACGGAAGCTTTGGGTATTCTCTTTATGCGGGTTTAGCAAATGTGACTGTAAAAATTCATCAGTATGTCTATGCAGGACAAATTATAGGTCATATGCCTGCAAATAGTAGTCAACCTGTATTAAGGTTTTCAATGTTCAAAAACGGACAATTTGAAAATCCGCATCAATGGATAAAATTTTAATGAATCGAACAAATTATCGAGGTCTTTCTATGCTGACAAGATTGAACTGTATCATGCGAAAAAAAAATATCATTCATATTCACCCTCTTTTTGCCATTATGATTTTGTTGGCCATTCCAAGTGGATTTGTTATACAAGCATTGATGCTTTTTGGGATTGTTTTATTGCATGAGTTTGGTCATGTCATTGTGGCTAAAAAGTATGGATATGAGATTGATAAAATTACTTTGCTACCCTTTGGTGGAATGGCAGAGCTAAAAGATCAATCTATTGGATTTCATCCCAGGCGCGAATCTTCAATTGCTATTGCAGGCCCCGCTGTAAATATTCTGCTCATTCCAATCGGATATATATTCACCCGATCTCCGCTATTCTCTAGTTATTGGAATTCGTTTTTTTTAATCAATTTTTGGATATTCATGTTCAATATGTTACCTGCTTTACCGCTTGATGGAGGGAGAATTATCCGAGCAATCCGGGCGAGAGAAATAGGATATGAACATGCGACAAGGGAGGCATATCAAATGGCGATTATCTTGTCGGTTCTCCTGTTCTGTTTCTCCGTGATTACTTTTGTAGTTGGTAAACCTCATCTGGGAGCGTTTATGCTGGCAATTTTTCTGTTTGTCGGGGCACTTACAGGGCGAAAAAAAGTGCGCCTAGAAACTATGCAATTTTTAAGAAATAAACATCAAAATTATCCAGTTACCAATTCTATTACCTCATTAGCAGTATCTGCATCCGCAAGTGTTAGAGATGCAGCACTGCGCTGTAGCCCCGATCGTTATATGTTATTTTACGTTCTTGGAGATACTGGAGAAATCATGGGTATGATAGATGAAAGTGAAATCGCTACTGCAGTATTTCGCGGAGATTGGATGAAATCAATGGAAGAATTATTAAAAGAATTAGTTCGTTAGATGAGTGTACAAATACCATACAGTATGTGCAATTGCATTGTTTTTTGATTTTTGTTATTCTATAAAGAGTGCTTGCTATACGCACATGCCGCTTGTGAAAGGTTAAAATGCATTTAGGCAACCTTAGCAGCGAGTTCTGAAAACAGAGGTGCTTTATGTACGCAATCGTGGAATCTGGAGGAAAACAGTTTAAAGTTGAGGAAGGGCAAACTATAACGGTTGAAAAATTACCAGTTGAAGTTGGCCAAACGGTACTTTTGGATAAGGTGTTTTTAATTCAAAACAATGGACAGCTTAAAATTGGCACACCTTATGTGGAAGGCGCAGTTGTTAAAGCTGTTGTGGAATCTCACGGTAAAGATAAAAAAATCATTGTTTTTAAATATAAAGCTAAAAAGAACTATCACAAAAAACAAGGTCATCGTCAGCCCTTCACGAAATTGAAAATTGAAACCATCCAGGGTTGAGTCTTTGTGATTAAAGTTTTCGTTCGTACTTCCAATCAACAAGTAGTGAGTTTTGAAATCCATGGACATGCAGGATTTGATGTAAATGGCAAGGATATTGTATGTGCTGCAGTTTCTGTTTTAGCCTATAATTGCATTAACTCTTGTGAAGTCTTAGCAGGAACAGCATTACATGTAACAGATACTGGACAGAAGATGTCAGTTTCTATTCCTCAAAATGTGAGTAAAGAAGTTTGTCTTCTTATATCTTCGTTTGTCTTGGGTATTGAACAAATTTGTCAGCAATATCCAGAATATGTTCAAATCTATTCAATTGAATCCTAGTATTGTAGGATGGGAGTGTTTTTGTGATGTTGTTAATGAATTTGCAAAGATTTGCTCATAAAAAAGGTGTTTCAAGTACCCGTAACGGTCGAGATAGTGAATCGAAGCGTCTGGGTGTTAAACGGGCAGACGGTCAATTGGTGACGGCTGGGAGTATTTTAGTTCGTCAACGTGGTACTAAAATTCATCCTGGCACGAATGTTGGTATTGGTAAAGATGATACCTTATTTGCAAAATTAGAGGGCAAAGTTAAGTTTGAGCCATTTGGCCGAGGGAAAAAGAAAGTAAGTGTATATCCTGTTTTAGAAACAGTGTCGGCTCAAAACTAACCTATAATTCAATAGGTAGAGTAGACAGTATCAGATGAGGAATCGAGCTTGGCCTTTAAAGGCCAGGCTTTTTTTGGAGGAGCCCGCTTTGCAGGACAAACTATCTTGGTTTCGTGGTCATCGCCATGAAGTGCTCAATAAACTTCAATTGATTCGCGCTTATATGCAAATGAACCGTTTAGAATCTGCTTTGGAGCATATCGATCAATTGTCGATTTGGTTGCGTTCTTTATCAGAGTTACAAAATTCTCAAATTCCCGATCCTGTTATAGAAGTTTTTGCAGAATGTTCCTACCTTCAATGTGAATTTATTTCACAAATTAATGAAGTGACTCATCTTTTTGGATTGGATACCTTGATCTGCACGCTTATAGAATTAAATAATTTTGCAAATCAATATTTGCATAAACCTCTTACGATAAAAACAAAAAAGAGCCTGGATACACTTCAACTATTCTTTATATTACCTATGAAGTTACAATACGAATATTTAGAGTGGATAAAAGAAATGGAAATTAAATTATCGAAATTAATGCAACCGTTGTTTCATGTTCAATTTGAATGAAAGGGTGTAACTGATGTTTATTGATCAAGCTAAAATTTATGTAAAAGGTGGAGACGGTGGTGATGGTATCGTCAGTTATAGAAGAGAGAAATACGTACCTTTAGGGGGCCAGCAGGTGGAGATGGGGGACGTGGTGGAGATGTTGTATTTATAGTTGATGAAGGATTAAGGACATTGATTGATTTTAAATATCAAAAACATTTTAAAGCTAAATCAGGTGAGCGAGGTAAGCCGAAAAATCAACATGGAGCTTCAGCAGATGATTTTATAGTTAAAGTTCCACCGGGAACAGTTATCAGAGATTTAGATACCAACGAATTTCTTGGCGATCTTGTTCATCATGGCCAAAAACTAGTTGTTGCTAAGGGAGGCAGAGGGGGTAGAGGCAATACACGATTTGCTTCCGAGAGTAATAAAGCACCTGATATGGCCGAAAAAGGAGAGCCGGGACAAGAAAGATGGATTGAATTAGAATTGAAAGTACTTGCAGATGTAGGATTGATAGGTTTTCCGAGTGTGGGGAAAAGTACATTGTTAAGTAAAGTCTCTGCAGCTCGTCCTAAAGTTGCGGCATATCCATTTACTACGTTAACCCCAGAATTGGGTGTCGTTCGTTTAGATGAGGGAAGAAGCTTTGTTATGGCCGATTTACCTGGTCTAATCGAAGGGGCGCATGAAGGACATGGATTAGGTTTGGATTTTTTACGCCATATTGAACGTACTCTTCTTCTGATTCATGTGATCGATATGGCTGCAATGGAAGGAAGAGATCCGATCTCTGACTATGAGATTATTCAACATGAATTAAAATATTATCATAAGCACCTTGAAGACAAACCACAAATTGTGGTTGCTAACAAAATGGATGTACCAGATGCTCAGGAACATCTTCAAAAATTCCTTCATCGTTATCCTGAACTTCAGGTTTTGACGGTTTCTACATTAACTGGTGAGGGATTAGACAAGCTGCTAAATATGACTTATGAAAATCTTCAAGTGATTCTTAATCAACGTAAAGAAGAAGAGAAACTTCAAGAGAATCAACCTTCTGAAGAGAAAAAAATCTATCGTTTTGAAGAGAACAAAAAATTTGAAATTCGTAAAGAAGGTAACCGATATATTGTCATAAGCTCTCAACTGGAAAAAATGATAAAAATGACAAATTTTTCACAACAAGATGCTGTTTTTCGCTTTCAAAGAATAATGAAACTACAGGGTGTAGATGAAGCTTTACGCCAAAAAGGTGCACAAGATGGTGACACAGTCCAAATTGGAGATATGGAATTTGATTTTGTGGAATAATGTTGCTGAGCCTAATTGGTGGAAATATATTTCTTCAAATGTATTATATTACTTGTGCTCGAATTTCCCGAGGGAATCGGCTGGTTTTCTTGTTCGGGATTTGAATGGCGAAGTATGTTTTTTTCCTATTCCTGTATTTTCAAGTTCCGATCATTTCTATTGGGATGTTGAAAAATTTGTACCTTTACTTTATTTTTTTCATAAAGAAAAATATGAGATTATGGCAACAGTACATTCACACATTGGTGACAAGGCTCCTGCACAAATGTCCACTGCAGATCATCTTCTGCATGAGTGGGCATCTTTTCATGTCCTCGTTTCTATTTTCCACTCACGATCTACGGAATATTTTGTGAAATTCTATAGTTCTCAAGAATTTATATTTAATAATAAATTGTAAAAAGGAAATTAAATGAGATGGACGAATTATACCAGCGTTAGGATTGAATGAGACTGGTCAGGTGAAGAAAATGAGGCAGGACGTCCAATCTGTTATAGCTGTACAATCCATACTCGACACCGCTTTACTATGGAATGTCAGTGATGTTCATCTGTATTTAGAAAATGAAGTACTTAAAGTTTCATTTCGGATGAGGGGAACAATCCATCCATTTCAAAGCTGGTTACAGGAAGGTTCTTTAATGGTACGCAGAATTAAAGCTTTAGCCAAAATGGATTTGACGGATCTTAGAATTCCTCAAGATGGAGTTTTTGAGTGGGATGATGGTATTAGAAAATGTTCTGTCAGAGTATCCAGTATACCAACAGTATCTGGAGAATCTATAGTATTAAGGTTATTTCAATCCAGTTATCACCCTTCTTCCTTTGAGAATCTTGGCATGTCTCCAAAGATCTCGGAATCATTGAAAAAAATACTAAATAAGGAAGATGGGCTTATTTTAATAGTGGGACCCACCAATTCTGGGAAAACCACTTCCCTCTATACAATGACGCATTATTTATCACAATTAGGTAGAAGTGTTGTCAGTCTTGAACATCCTGTCGAATACCGAATGAATGACTTGAAGCAAATCGAAGTCAGAGAAAGATCAGGAATGACTTTTGAAATGGGAATCACTTCATTATTAAGGCAAGATCCTGATGTTTTAATGATAGGTGAAATTAGGGATCCATTGACTGCGAATATGGCTATCAGAGCTGCTTTAAGTGGGAGAATGGTTTTATCGACTACTCATGCGCGGGATGAAATAGGTGCAATTGCACGATTACATGAGTTGGGCATCTCTAAATCGTTTATTTCTGAATTATTAATTGCTATTTTAATTCAAAAATTAGTTTCTATAGAATGCCGAGAATGCAAAGGCAGTGGTTGTACTATTTGTCAGTATAGCGGTATTGAGAGAGAGCGAAAAGCAATTTTTCAACTTTCTGAGATCAATGCTATGCAAAGATCATTGATTTTAGATAATGAAATGTGGACGGAGTTGCGTCGACAATGGAACAACCCATAGAAACATTCTTTAGATTTAAAAAGAAACAAGGCAAACGACTGAATGATCATCAATTAAAAGATTGGGCGCAATTGCTTGACTCAGGAATTTCAGTGACTGAATTAATAGAACTATTTTCAGCTACAAATAACTCTCCGTACGTAGCCAGCCTTTATAAGGGAAATAAATTGTCTGATTTTTTGAGAGATAAAATTCCTTCTCTTCAACTTTCAGTTATCGAAATCGCTGAAAATACAGGAAATTTATCTTCTGTATTAAAGTCAATTTCTGAACGGATGCAAGAAAAACGCGAGTTAAAAAATGAGATTATTAAAAAGTTAATTTATCCACTGATTTTATGGTTAATGGTTGTTGTTTTTTCAATCATCGTAAAAAAATTCATTTTACCTTCTTTTTTATCACTTTATATGCAATATACACGTCATTCAATCATTCGGTGGGAGTACATTGTCCTGGATTTTCCAAGTATCTGTTTGTTTGCTGCTGTAATTGGATTTCTATTGTCTTTCATCTGTTTTTTGATAAATCGATATCTACAGTTGGATTGGTTGCAAATGTCCATTCCAATACCATGTCGTTTCTGGCTGATTTTAAATCAAAATATATTTTTAGTAGAGAGTATCACCGAATTAATTTCAGCTGGAGTACCCTTTGTCGATTCTCTTGAAAAATTATCATTTATGTCTAATATACCTTTTTGGTGTAGAAATCGTTGTAAATATATGCTTAAGCATATTCTGCTTGGCAATTCAATTGGAGAAATATTTAGTAACCATAATTATTTTGATCCTTTTCTTCAATACAGTATTAAATTGGGAGAGAAAACAGGTGACCTGGTCTTTTCGTTATTAAATTACAAAAATCAAAGTAATTTGAAAAGAAAAAAGATTTTAAATAAAATTCTTCACTCTATTGAACCCGCAATGACTCTTTGGATGGGATGCAATTTAGGATTAGTTGTCTATTCTACATTTATGCCTATGTATAAATTGATAAATCAAATGAGTATGCATTTTCCTATTCATTAAAACAGGGGTTGGTGATTTAGAAAATGAAAAATCTAAAAAGCGTCGTATTTTGGGAATTTCGTGGTTTTACGTTGCTTGAGTTAATGGTTTCAGTATTTATTATGGCTGTTATGATTGCTGTCGCAGCTCCTCAATTATTAGAAGCCGGGAAAAAAGCAGAATATACTGCACTACTTCAAGATGAACAGGTAATTCAATCTGCACTGTCTGAGTATCAATTGATGAATTATTCATTTCCTACAGGAAATACTCAACAACAATTACAAACCCTTGTAAGTGCTGGATTGCTCAATAGCGTGCCTGTCGATCCTTGTGGAGGTCAGTTTATTATTAATGACGGCAATGGAAACTCTGTCACAGTAACTTCAACAGATTCTCTATCGAATTCCTGACAAAGGAGATTGATAGTATTGATGTATGACGTAAACATTCAAAAACGCCTTATTTTTCATGGTTTTACATTGCTTGAAATCATGGTTTGGCTTTGTATAGTTTCACTATTCTCATTCTTAGCCATACCAAAGATGCTCAATACTTTTAACCACGTTTTGTTAGAAAATAATCTTTTTAAGCTGTCAGATATTTTATCCGAGTCACAACTACTTGCCACGGAAAATAAAAAACCAGTAATTTTTACTTTTGCTCCATTTTCAGCTGAATATTGGATATATCAAAATGGACCTATACAAGGTTGGACTCCATTAGATCCAGGAGTAAGCTATCGAGATGGAATTCTCTCGCTTTATTCAAATCGAATTATATATAAGGCAGATGGAAGTTCTACTATAGCGGGTGTAATTCGGTTGAAGGCAGGAAACTCAACGGGAAATGTAAATCTTTATATGGGAAGCGGATTAGCTGTTAATCCAGATGGCGCATTATGACTTTTCTAGAATCGATTTTAATTTGGATATTAACTTCATGCAGTGCTTTCATATCTTTGTTCAGTTTAAATTATACATTACAAGCTGAGCGAACAGATCATGACCAAATTCAGTTGATGACCTCCTCCATTCAACTTATTTCTAAATTCGAAAAATCAATGACTCTATCAACTGTAAAGAGCTATAACTCTTGTCAATCTATAAATACCAGTTCAACTGTAAAATGGGTTTTTGAAGCATGTCATATTTGTGATGGGGTTTCATGTGAAACTTTTGATTTCCCGACTTAAACAAATTCAAAATTTTATGCAATTAGAGTCAGTAGGGTTTGTACTATGGGAGACAATGACTTCCATTTTTATCAATACAGTGCTGTTTATTTCCATTGTTTCTGTAATTTTAGCACTTCTACCGGGATGGAAAAATATTCAGAAAATAGATACGGATACTATTGATAGTTTATCTATACAAAGAATTTTCGGTCTTGATATGGAAGAAGCGAGTCAAGTAATTTTAGGTCAAAATGAACTACTGCTTAGTTTAGAAAATGGCTCAGTCGTTCGATATAGATTAAATGATAAAAACGAGCTGATTAGAATTAGCAACTATGGTGGTGTTGAGGTTGTTGCGCTTGGATTACGGAGCTTTACAGCAGAAATCGAAGGTAACAAAATTATTCTGGGATATAGCTTCGACTGTCAAAATCACCATCTTGAATTTCTTGATTGGAATAAAATATTTAATCAGGAATAATTCCAAATCAACTCATTGCTTCATGGGGTTCAATTCATTTATTGTCATGTTATTTTGTTTTCTTGCATCGGTACTTTCTGCTGGAATGGTTTCAAGTGCACTTTTTATCATCAAGAGGAATCAGATGTTTATGAATACTTTTGCTGTTGAGACAGAAGCTCATCTATTAACAAACAAAATTCTTCAAGATATACGTGCAGGAGATACTCGTTTTCCAACTGAATTTGAAGTTGGGAAGTATAATTTTCAGATTCGAGTTATCAAAGGAAATTCTACTCAAATCATAACCATGGTTAGGTCTCCTTTTGCCAATACTGCGGTAGGAGTAGTGTATAATCAAAATGGGTATGTACAGCCTTTGCCGTATTCATGCAGTTGGCAAGAAAATTGTTAAAAGGGAGTTCACGTCGTGAGTACATTGCCTATCGCATTGGTGGGGATGATGGGGTCTGGAAAATCTACAATTGCCAAAAAAATTTCATATAAACTGAATGTTCCTTTTCAAGATTTGGATGATCTTATTACTTCCGAAATTGGCTGTTCCATTCAAGTTTTTTTTCAGAAATATGGTGAAAGAACTTTTCGACAGATTGAAGCCAGGTTATTTCAACAAATTTCCAAACAAACTGACTCTCCATTGATTTTGGCAACAGGCGGGGGGGTCATAATTGATGAAGAAAATCGAAAATATCTTAAACGTAATTGGTGGAGTGTGTATCTACAGACTTCTCCATACATTCTCGTCAAACGTTTAAAAAAAGAAGTAGATTCTCGGCCTCTTTTAAATGAAAATATCCATGATACGTTAGAACAAAAAATACATGACATTTTAGAAACCAGACACCCCTTGTATTTAGAAGTGGCCTCCTTTATAGTGGATACCTCTTCTCTGAGTGTAGAAGAGGTTTGTTCGTCAATAGTTGCTGAATATCAAACTTAAGGGAGATTTTTGGGTATGAGCGGGTTTAAATCTTTTGGTGATTCTGTTCCTGAAAAATGGAAAAAAGCTTCCAAACAAAAGGGAAAAACTCTGAATGTAAATTTGATTAGAAAACATATTCCAGAATTGGATAATTGGGCGTTGACAGACCAAGAGATCATTCATGAATCCATTATTTTATTGGAGCATATTAAACAACAAAAGATTTGTCAGAACTGTACAGGATACACTCAATGTCAGAAGGAAGGAGATATGAAAGGTTTTATACACAAATTACGTCGCTATGGAGGACAAATTGTTTCTGTTGCTGAAAGATGTGAACCCTATCAAGAGCATGAAAAAGCTCGAATTGTTCAAGAATGGAGTTCAATCATAGGCATCCATATTCAAGACAAAGAATACACTTTGGATAATTTTCCTTTAGAGCAAAAAAATCGATACTTAAAATTATTCCAATATTGTATTCGTTTTGCTAATGAGTATCATGTGAAAAATTCTTATCTTCAGGGAGTATATGTTTTTGGTTCTCCTGGTGTAGGTAAAACACACTTGGTGTTGGGTGTATTTAATCGATTGCAAGAGCGCGGAATACCTTGTCTTTTCTTAAGATCAGACTCTATTTTTGATAGAATGCGTCATCTCATCTCTGAAGATAAAGATCTCGAGCCATTTATAGAGGCTTGTTGTAATGTGCCTGTTTTAGCTATTGATGAATTTGCTCAAGAAAGAGCTAATGATTTTACTATGGAAAAACTGTTTAGAATTATAAATTATAGATTTCATGCCAAACTGCCTACTTGGTTTACTTCTAATTTTTCTCCCCCAGACATTTATAAGCGTGGTGGAGCCGATATACAGGAGTCTGTAGCTGCTTTGAGAAGCAGAATCTTACAAATGTCTCGCTTGGCTAAAATAGAAGGAGAAGACTATCGCCAAAAGAATTTGAAATCATTAACATAATCTTAAGATGATGGGAGACCTATGAGTGCCATTTGTTCAATTATAATATCAATTGTTGGATAATACAGTTCGCTTAAGGATTTCAATTTTCTTTCATGTTCTATCTTAATTGAATCTAGTTTTTCTAAATCGGCATCTTCTAGTAAACTGTTATAATATAAATTGATATGTGCTTGTTCTTGTTCAAGGCGTGCAAGAGATTTTTCCGCCCAATCAGTTGGTTGTTGTTTGACTAGAAATTCTAAGTAAGTTTGCAGTGCTTGAAATCCATCGATTAACGACATACGCAATCGATAAAGTAATTTTTGTGGGCTTATAGGGTTCATTTCAATATGACGAATCTTGTTATAAAATTCATCTACAATTTGACCATTTTCTAGGCAAATTGCTACAGAACACAATTTTTGTTCCGACATATCACAACGAAATGTGAATATTCCATTCATCATTAACCAGGGAATTAAGATTTTGCTCCCTGACAAATTTTTGGGTGCAACAATAGCAAATGCTCCTCTTTTTTTAACACTGGCCAAAATTTTATCTAATAAAAAAGAACCGTAATCCACTAATTGTGCTTTAGGTGCCTGGTACATCCATCGTTCTGCAGGGCTTATAGAAAGTGAGGCTATTTTTTCGTCGTGTTCGACCTTCATGCGTTGATTTTCTTTTTCTAAAGTAGGTTGATCAAAGGCCATACGCAGAACTGTTGGTTCTGGTTTTTGGCCAGTTGTTTCTATCCACATCCAATAAAAAGGTCTAGGATTCAACTCTTTGTCTACATCAGTAGGTAATTGTACCTCTCGATAGGAATCTTTTTTTAAGAGTGTTGTTGCATGGACAGCTTGAAAATAACGGTCGACAAAATCTAAACGTATTTTTGCATTTTTTAGGTCTTGTAAAGAGGCAACCACTATTTTCAACTCTCTTTCGTTGGGATACTTGAATTCATAAGCTGAAGTTGCTCTTGCATCTCTCTGTCATTTTGGGAAGTCATTGCAATTTCTAATAATTTTTTCTCCCACTGAGGATTTTTACTTAAAATGGTATCTGTTTGCCCAATTACAGTTTGAAACATATGAATCTTCTCATGCAATAATTTAACGATGTGTTCTTCTAAGGTGCCATAAGTTGTGAGATGATGAATATAGCAGGGTTTTGTTTGTCCAAGTCTATGAATGCGGCCGATCCTTTGTTCTAAACGCATTGGATTCCATGGCAAATCGAGATTAATCATATAGTTGCAAAATTGCAGATTTATCCCTTCTCCTCCTGTTTCTGTTGCAACTAAAATTTGCGCACGATGCGCAAATAGGTCCTGCATCCAATCTTTTTTGCTTTTTTTGAAACCCCCGCGAAACGAAACTGCAGGAATTCCTTCTTTTTTAAGACGATAGAGCAAATAATCCTGTGTTGCTCGGTATTCTGTAAAAATGACGCATTTACTATTTTGCATGGTACGCAAAAGACTAAGCACCTTTTCAGCTTTGGTATAGGTTTGAATACGACCACCTAATTCCAGAAGATGCATGGCCTCTTCTTGGCTCATGAAAGTATTTGAGCGTTTCATCATTTTTTCAATCGATATCATGGCAGCGTAGGGAGAACTGCAAATTTCTCTTAATAAAGTTAGAATTGGCAAAGTTGAAATATGTTTTTCTGTCCTGTACTGGTATTCTCTTTTCATATAATCTTGTACAGCTTGATAAAAGTCTCGTTCTTGAGGATTTAAATCCAACGACCAGATTTTTACATGACGTGGAGGGAGTTGTGTATTTCCGTCCTCTCTACGGTTTCTAATCATCACTTCTTTGACTGAATTTTTTAATTCAGCGGGATTCTTGGCAATTCTCTTTTGACTTACATGTTGTTTGAAAAAATCTTCTTTTTTTCCTAATTGTCCAGGACGAAGCAAAGTGATGAGAGCATGCAGTTCATCCAATTGGTTTTGAATAGGTGTTGCAGTGAGCAGAAGCATGTATTTCGAAGTAATACGGTTAATAGTATCCCAATTTTTAGTTTTTCTATTTTTTAATTTATGAGCCTCATCAATGATAATCATGTCCCATGTTTCTGCGAGAATCAGGCTACGATGAGGTTCTCGCTTTGCGGTATCAAGAGAGGCTACGATAATATCTGCCTGCCAGTCATCTACTCTACGTTGAGCTACGGCTTGAATTCTGAATTTTTCAGCCAGTTCTCTCGTCCATTGAAGAACTAGTGAAGTCGGCACGAGAAGAAGAACTTTTTTTGCCAATCCTCGTAACAAATATTCTTTTAAGATGAGTCCAGCTTCTATTGTTTTTCCAAGTCCTACTTCATCAGCCAAGATGGCTCGTCCACGCAGTTCAGACACGACACGTTGTGCTGTTTTAAGTTGATGAGGAAGTGGTTGAAACCCAAACGTATGGTCAATCGCTAATAGTTTTTCAAAGGCAGGGACTAGGGAATTTTGTGTGGCTTCATAAGCCAGTTGAAAAATGTCCCATGAACGACTTTCAATATTGCCAAGAGCAGAGGTTTGTATGTATGCTGTAAACGCGTCAAATTTCTCTTTGTTCTTCCATGCCAATTGATATTTGTTAGACGAACATGCAGACGTTTCTACGGGTTTCTGAGAAGCGTTAAACATACATTGCCTCCTGATAGGTAATGGCCAAGTATGGTCTTATGATGTGCTAAAACTTGGATCTTCATGCATGTTCAATCGAGAGAAGTATAGGGTTTTTTATTGGATTTGGAGGTGGTAACTTGTCGTTAAAAAAAACGCCCTTATATCCGCTGTATTCTCAACTTGGTGCTCGTACCATTGAGTTTGGTGGATGGGACATGCCTGTGCAATTCGTTGGTATTCTGGATGAGCATGAAGCTGTTCGGAATAAAGCTGGATTATTTGATGTATCCCATATGGGAGAATTTGAAGTTGTGGGACCAGATGCACGAGCTGCCATTCAATATTGGGTCACCAATGATATTTCTAATTTGTCAACAGGTCATGCAATCTATACTCCTATGGTTTATCCGGATGGTGGAACTGTCGATGATTTGCTTGTCTACTGCTTAGAAGAGAACAAATTTTGGCTGGTTGTTAATGCTGGAAACCGCGAGAAAGATTTTTCATGGATCGAGCAGAATAAACAATCCTTTCAAGTTGAAATTCGTGATATTTCTGATCAGATTGCTTTACTTGCCTTACAAGGACCAGCTTCACATGATATTTTGGCTCATTTCAACAGTGAACTGATTCACCTTAAACCTTTTGAATTTGTAGAAACGAATTTAGGTGGTTTTCCCTGTCTGGTATCAGCTACAGGATATACTGGCGAACTGGGTTTTGAAATTTATGTTCAGGAAAACTATGCTACAAGCCTTTTTGCGGAAATTCTGAAAATTGGCCAACCTTACGGACTTATACCGGCAGGTTTAGGTGCGCGAGATACATTGCGATTAGAAGCTCGCTTGCCACTTTACGGACATGAGTTAAGTCAGGATATAACCCCTATAGAAGCTGGATTAAAAGCTTTTGTTAAATTTGATAAGGGCGACTTTATTGGTAAGGAAGCTTTGTATAAACAATGGGAAAGCGGTCTGAGTAGAAAAATTGTTGGATTGCGGATGATTGGCCGTGGAATACCGAGACAAGGTTACTCTGTTTATGCTAAGGATAGTCAGGAAGTGATTGGTTTTCTTACTTCAGGAACACAATCACCTACATTAAAAACGCCTATTGGTTTAGCCATGCTTGATATGGCATACACAGCTATCGGGACACAGGTTGAGGTGGAAATTCGCGGCCGTAAAGTTCTCGCTGAGGTTATTAAAACGCCTTTTTATCGTCGACCGTCGACACAGACTAGCGTAAAGTGAGGTTGTCTATTTTGGAAAAAACATTCAGTTATCTTCCGCATACTGTGGAAGATAAAAGAAAGATGTTAGATTTTTTAAACTTACAAAGTACTGACGATTTATTTAATGATATACCTCGCGAAATTTTACTGAATCGATCGTTAGATCTACCAGATGCGATGTCGGAACTTTCCTTAGAACGTCATATGTCACGATTGGCTGGTAAAAATCAAGATACCAGTAAATTGGTCTCGTTTCTTGGGGCAGGCAGTTATGAACATTATATTCCGAGCGTTGTAGACAGTTTGGTAAGTCGTTCTGAGTTTTACACTTCTTACACACCTTATCAACCAGAAATAAGCCAAGGAATGTTGCAGGCTATTTTCGAGTACCAAACCATGGTTTCTGAAATTATGGGAACTGAAATTGCGAATGCCTCCATGTATGATGGTCCGACAGCTTTGGCGGAAACTGGAATTGTAGCGTGTTCCCATACTCGTCGAAATCGACTTCTTGTAGCCCGTTCGGTGAATCCAGAATATCGAAAAGTACTTGCAACATATGCGGCCGGACAATCTATTGAAATTGTTGAAATTCCTGAAAATCAGGGAAATATCCAAATAGAGACTTTGAAAAATTTGCTTGACTCGTCAGTTGCGGGGGTCATATTACAATATCCCAACTATTTTGGCACGTTGGATGACATTCGTTCGATTGCTGAAATGGCACACTCTCAAGAAGCATTGTTGATTGTAGTGACCTATCCTATAGCGATGGGGTTATTGACTCCGCCAGGTCAACTTGGTGCAGATATGGTGATCGCAGAAGGGCAATCACTGGGCAATGCGATGCAATATGGTGGACCTTATTTGGGGATTTTAACGGCTCGCAAAGATTTGATGAGAAAGCTGCCAGGAAGAATGGTGGGCCAGACCAAAGACACAGACGGTAGAAGAGGCTTTGTGTTGACATTGCAGGCGCGTGAGCAACACATTCGACGTGATAAAGCATCAAGTAACATTTGTTCTAATCAAGCTCTAAACGCTTTGGCCGCTACAATTTATCTCTCCTATATGGGACCGCAAGGGTTGCGAGACGTGGCTTACCAATGTCATCAAAAAGCAGCTTATTTGCGAAGTCGTTTAAAGAGTTTGTCAGGTGTTGAGGTATTGACCGGTGAAAAGTTCTTCCACGAATTTGTCATTCGATTGAACCGATCAGCTGACGAAGTAGAAAAGGCAATGTTAGAAAAAGGGTTCCTTCCTGGGGTTAGGCTTGAAAATGAATATGAAGATATGAAAAATTGTTGGCTCATTGCTGTTACAGAAATGCGCACAAAAGATGAATTAGATGGATATATCATCGCGTTGCAGGAGGTACTTGACTGATGGAATACAAAAATGAACAAATCCCGCTTGTTTTTGAACTTGGTCAAGCGGGAAGAAAGGCTTATACGCTACCTGAGTTAGATGTTCCAATTACTGAGGATGATGCGCTGGTCGATTGTATTCGTCAGCATCCGCCGCGCCTGCCTGAATTAAGTGAAGTTGATGTGGTTCGACATTTTACAGCTTTATCCAAACGAAATCATGGGGTTGATTCGGGCTTTTATCCATTGGGTTCTTGTACAATGAAATATAATCCGAAGCGCAATGAACGATATGCGCGTTTTCCAGGCTTTTCCCAGATTCACCCTTTTCAGCCTGCTTCAACAGTCCAGGGAGCCTTGCAACTAATGTATGAACTTCAACACGATCTCGCTGAAATTACCGGAATGGATAGTGTATCGTTGCAACCGGCAGCAGGGGCTCAAGGTGAATGGACGGGGCTCATGATGATTAAGGCTTATCATGAATCTCGTGGTGAGAAGCGAGATAAAGTCATTGTTCCTGATTCTTCACACGGGACCAATCCTGCCTCTGTTACTATGGCAGGTCTGAAGACCATTACAATTCCATCCAATGATGATGGAAGTGTCAATTTAGAAATTTTACGTGAAGTTGTGGGTAGTGATACAGCAGCTTTAATGTTGACCAATCCAAGTACACTCGGTCTCTTTGAAACCCAAATTTTAGAAATCTCTAAAATTGTTCATGATGCAGGTGGACTTCTCTATTACGACGGAGCAAATATGAATGCTATTTTAGGCTATGCCCGTCCTGGGGATATGGGATTTGACGTAGTGCATCTCAACCTTCATAAAACCTTCTCTACGCCACATGGCGGAGGTGGACCAGGTGCTGGACCGGTAGGGGTTAAGAAAAAACTGGAGCCCTATTTACCTAAGCCGGTTCTTGAAAAAAATGAAGAAAATGGGGATTATTTCTGGAATTGGGAGAGGCCTGAATCGATTGGTAAAGTCAAAGGCTTCTACGGTAATTTTGGCATTCTTGTTAGAGCTTATGCTTATATCCGAACGATGGGCCCTGATGGATTAAAAAAAGTTTCAGAATCTGCAGTGCTCTCAGCCAATTACCTGCTTAAGCGGTTGTCTGAAGCTTATGAAGTGCCCTTTCAACAAACTTGCAAACATGAATTTGTACTGTCAGGTTCCAAGCAGAAAGAGCATGGTGTCAGAACACTTGATATTGCTAAACGTATTCTTGATTTCGGTATGCACCCACCAACCATATATTTCCCACTCATTGTAGACGAGTGTCTGATGATCGAACCAACGGAAACCGAATCCTTAGAAACGCTTGATGATTTTGCCAATGTTCTCTTACAAATTGCAAAAGAAGCAGAAGAAAATCCTGAATTGGTCAAGCATGCTCCCTATACTACAGTAGTGAGTCGACTGGATGAAGTCACCGCCGCACGCAATCCTATTTTGCGGTATGAATTTACGGCATCTACAGAAGGTAGAGAATCATTGCTATGATTAGATCGCTAACCATTACCAGATGAATTATTATTCTGCCGCCATGATCTGGCGGCAGAACTCATCAAGGGTTTGGAAATTCTTCATTCAATACATATTCAGCAGTTGTGTTCATATTTAAAATATTCCAGTTTCCATTCGATCCTGAAATGCGTGAAATGCTGGTATTCAGAATGTATGGAAGATCTTTTGCTCCTAGACTTTCCAATACCATACGTATGGCTCCACCATGGGTAACAAACCAGATGATCGATTCATCAGGAAATTGTTTAGCTATGGCATCTATAGCTTGAAAAAGTCTCTCTTGCAGTTGTTGGTCTGTTTCTTCATCAGGTACTCCCTGTGGAAATCGATTTGGAATTTCGTCAAAAGGGATGCCTTCAGCTGAGCCTTTACATCTTTCGCGCAGACGTTCATCTACTTGAACAGGCAATCCGTGCGGTTCAGCCAATATTTCGGCAGTTCGTTTTGCTCTTTGCAAATCACTGCTGTAAATCGCTTTAGGTGAGATAGATTTAAGATAGTCTGCTAATTTTTCAGCTTGCTTTAAGCCATTTTCATTTAAGGGAATGTCGGCCCAACCTTGTACACGTTGGTGAATGTTCCAATCAGTTTCTCCATGGCGAATCAACCAGATTTCCATGCAATGACTCCTTTATGATTTTGTTTTTTGTCATCTGCAAAGCACTGTTCTGAGAATTTGTGTTCAAGTAGTTTCAGTATATCAGTTGATTGTGCTACAATATCAGCGATTTTGTCGACGACAGATTGATACGGATTGAAGGTGATTTCGCGATGCATCCACAGGTCTTGTTATTGAATGGACCTAATTTAAATCGACTCGGACAAAGAGAACCGCATATTTATGGTACAACTACCTTGTCTGATGTGGAAAATCGCGTTCGAGCCATAGTAGAGCGCCACGGGCTACATTTGGTTTCAAAGCAGTCTAATCATGAAGGCGATCTGGTCGATATACTCCAAGAAGAAGCGCCAGACTCTGTTGGTGCTATTATCAATCCTGGAGCTTTGGCTCATTACGGATATGCATTGCGAGATGCCGTGGTCGACGCTGCAATTCCGGTCATTGAGGTGCACATTTCCAATGTCCACAAGAGGGAGCCGTTTCGACACCATCTGGTATTGGCAGATGTAGTCGTTGGACAAATTGTGGGTCTTGGCATTCAGGGGTATCTCTTGGCTGCAGAATTTCTCTGCGCCGAGTGGTCTCGCAAGTCAGCGTCCAAATCATTTTAAATGAGTCCATTTCGATTTTATAGAACGGAGGAACAATGAATGATTTCAAGTAATGATTTTCGTCCTGGCACGACTATTGAATACGATGGAGATATTTATCGAGTCATAGAATTTTTGCACGTTAAGCCTGGTAAAGGTGCAGCGTTTGTTCGAACTAAGCTGAAAAATGTCAAGACTGGCGCTGTGAAAGAACAGACCTTCCGGGCTGGTGAGAAAGTGCCGCGTGCCCGCATTGAAACACGCGAAATGCAGTATTTATACAATGACGGTGACTTGTATACGTTTATGGATACGGAATCATACGAGCAAATTACAATTCCTAAGTCACAGTTAGAATATGAGTTAAACTTTTTGAAAGAAAATATGAATTGCTATGTTGTTCTGCATGAAGGGCAATCCATCGGTATTGACCTGCCTAATACTGTGGAACTGGAAGTTGTGGAAACAGAACCTGGTATTCGTGGCGATACAGCTACGGGTGGTAGTAAGCCGGCCAAAATGGAGACAGGCTATGTATTACAGGTTCCCTTCTTCATTAATCAGGGTGACAAGTTAATCATCGATACACGTTCTGGACAATACGTATCCCGCGCTTAAATTCTCCCTTCAATGTTCAATCTTTGTTTGGTATGACACAAGGTACCCATGATGGTTGCATGGGTTACCTTGATGTTTTACCAATAGTCATCCATTCGCTTTTCTCTTGATTAAGCTGAATACGAGCATCATGCATAATAAAAAAATAATTAAAAATACAACAATCCACCGAACGAGTACGGATACCTCCAAGGTATGTCCTCCTTTCCTGAAGGTCTCACGCTCTTTCTATACAATGCAAATTGAAAAGAGATTGTGCCGGATTTAGAGCTGTCAGTCATAGCTGCCTAGACGTGTCCATATATATGGACACATCAGGGAGGCTGTCTTTGTGAATGCAGGTAATTCTTCCGAAAAAGTAGTGGATTGTCTCAATGTTTTGCGTATCCTGTGTCCACCGCCACTCTACCAACTTTTCTGTCAGATTCCTGAGACGGTGCTTCAACAGTTAGAAGAAGTACGCTTTCGTCAACATGCCCCCTTGCAACTTTGCCTAGCTCAAGAAGACTGTTTTCTGAACGAGCGTGGAAAGGTTGTGAAAGATTGGCGAGAGGGATTGGTGGTTTCGGAAGATTGGTTACAACGTATGGTTCAGTCGGCTACCCAGTCATCCCTGTACGCTATGGAAGAAGACATCAAAAGAGGATTTTTGACGTTGCCTGGGGGACATCGCCTAGGAATTGCAGGTCGGGCTGTGCTATCGGAAACAGGTTCACTTCGCTCCATTCGTAACATTACTTCATTGGCGCTGCGTATTGCTAAAAGTCACATTGGAGCAAGCCGTGTATTGGCTCCGTATATTTCAATATCCAAACACAGGGTCCCTAGCTTGCTTCTTATCTCACCACCGCAGTGTGGCAAAACAACATTGCTTCGAGATTTGGCTCGTGCCTGTTCGCAAGGAGAATATCAACTTCCTGCTCAAAAAGTTGTCGTGGTGGATGAACGTTCAGAATTAGCAGGAATCGTCGAAGGGATGCGTACGTTCGATCTCGGTCCACGGACAGATGTATTGGATGGCTGTCCAAAAGCTGAGGGAATGATGCTTGCCATTCGTTCACTTTCACCTCAAGTACTGGTGACTGATGAAATTGGTCGTATGGAAGATGGTCAAGCGATTCTAGAAGCTGCCTACGCTGGAGTTACTGTCTTTGCTACCGCCCATGCTGCTTCATTGGAAGAGTGGCGAATGCGTCCAAGTATGCGTCCGCTATTTGAGCAGCAAGCATTTTCCCGCTATGCAGTCATTAGTCGTCGTCGTGGTCCAGGTACTCTGGAAGCCGTCTACGATGCAAACGGAAAAACGCTCATCGTACCACGCTGAACCTAGGGGGTGGTGCAGATAGGAATCCAGATGATTGGTTCTATTTTGACACTGACAGCCACCTCGGGTATTGGCTTTAGTGTAGCGCGTTCCTATCGTGATCGACCTAAGCAAATTGCGCTCTTGGCGCAGGGATTGCGTCTGTTGCGTCAAGAAGTTGAATTTGCTCAAGTACCTTTGCCTTTGGCGTTGTCACATGTTGCTGATTTGCTGCCCAAACCTGTTAATCTTCTTTTTCGGCAAATGGCAACCAATTTAGAGGAACAGAAGAATGCTGGCGAGGCCATCGATGAGGCTATTGTCAGTTTCGAGAAAAAACTGGCCATGCAAAAAGAGGATTATGAACCTTTACGGACACTTGGGGCAGTGGTAGCCACAGCCCATCGCACTCACCTTGCCAGAGAATTGGACACAGCACTGATTCGCTTGCAATCGCTCGAAGAGATAGCAGAAACAGATCGGCGAAAAAACGAAAAAGTTTGGCGATATTTGGGAGTTTTGGTTGGGGTAATGATTGTCATCATGATGTCCTAATTTTTGTAACGGCAAATCGGGAGAGGGGTAGTGGGATGTCCCCTGAAATGAGAGCAGTATTTCAAATATTTGGTGTTGGCTTTGTGGTCGCTTTGATGAATACGATTTTGCGCCATGCAGATAAAGAGGAATTTGCGCAATGG
This sequence comes from Alicyclobacillus sp. TC, assembly GCF_016804365.1. NCBI lineage: Bacteria > Bacillati > Bacillota > Bacilli > Caryophanales > Alicyclobacillaceae > Alicyclobacillus > Alicyclobacillus sp. TC. Next base: position 1,216,601 of record NZ_CP044434.1, read on the forward strand.
ACCACTTTGGCTGGTGTGGTAGCCGTACTTGTGGTGGTTGTGGGATATGTCGATCATCTCTATCAGGAAATTACTCGTGTTTTTTTGAACACCCAGTAGGTGGTGCGAACGCGTGCACATCATGCAACTAGTCGGATTTGGGCTCTCAGCTACCATTCTAGCCACTGTGCTGCGTTCTTACGCTCCGCAGTTTGCCATGTTCGTAGCTCTTTTAGCGGGCATTTTGCTGTTTACGAGCGTGATTCAGAATATCTCGGTTGTCCTTGATATGCTACGTGGGTTGTCGAGTAGTGCGCATATCGATTCTGGTTTTTTTTCAACGGTTTTAAAAATTATTGGCATCGCTTATATCGTGGAGTTTGCTGGACAAGTTGCTCGAGACGCTGGAGAAGGTGCATTGGCTAGTAAAATTGAATTGGCTGGGAAAATAAGTATTGTCATTTTGGCTATCCCAATCGTCAATGATGTAGTTCAGTCGCTCATGCACCTGTTGCCACAGTGAACTATCCCAACCTCCCATCTCTATCGCATCCAGCTTGCCAGGCGAGGAGGTATTGTCCATGTCAGTGTCTTCTCTACGCCGAATATCACTGCTTGGCCTTTCTATCCTCATCTGTATTGGGTTGCAGGCTTTAGGTTACAAGGTCATGGCCGATCCGCTTACAGAGACTGCAGCGCAAACTATTCATCAAGCAGCTCTTGCCCAAATAGATAAATTGCCTACGGATAGTCTGGATCAATTTTGGCGGAATCTGATGAGCCAATATAACGGATATCTTCCTGATATCCGGGGAACATCGTTGCTTCGAGCTGTGTTTGACGGTGGATTTCATCCCAGCCATTTGCTGGCGGGACTGTCGAAATATTTCTTGGATGCTGTGCTCGATCACGCTCGACTGGTGGGTGGAATTCTTATTTTGGCGGTACTCGCTTCAGTATTAGAAACAATGCAGACAGCGTTTGAGCAGAAAGCGGTCAGCCAAATTGCCTATGCAGTGATCTTTTTGGTGCTTCTTGTCCTCGCCATCGGTTCATTTACTGAAGCAGTGGGTACAGCTAAACACGCGATAGAAACGATGGACCATTTCATGCTTGCAACTATTCCTTTGGCAGTAGCGTTGCTTGCAGCATCAGGTTCAGTAGCCACGGCTGCCTTTTTCCAGCCTATGATGCTTTTTGTTGTTCATTTGATAACGAATGTTGTTTTTTTTCTTATTTTTCCACTTATTTTCTTCAGCGCGATTCTGGATGTAACAAGTTCGTTGTCCACTCGTTATTCATTAACGCGATTAGCCGCTCTTCTACGTATGACTGGGTTAGCTATGCTCAGCCTTTGTATGACGACGTTTCTCGGGGTTGTGACGGTTCGTGGCATTGGCAAAGGGATTGTGGACGGCGTCACGCTACGAGCTGTGAAGTATTCGGTCGGGACTTTTGTTCCAGTCATTGGTAAAGCAGTGGCGGATGCCTCGGAAACCGTTCTTAGTGCCTCGCTTTTAGTCAAAAATGCTGTAGGAATGACAGGACTTTTACTGATCGCTTTGATTGCGATTTTCCCCGCACTCAAATTGCTTGCTATGGCTTTTATCTATAGCGGTAGTGCGGCCTTAATGCAACCGCTTGGCGAATCAGCTATTTTAGATTGTCTTGCGACATTGGCGAAGTCGTTGTTGCTTGTATTTGGATGTGTACTTGCAGTAGCCTTGATGTTCTTTTTGGCAATTTGTATCTTACTGGCATCAGCCAATGTGGCGGTGATGATGGCGTGACACTGCTTGGAGCCTGGCTGCGCAGTCTGGTTTCTATAGTTTTGTTGGCTGTTTTTACAGAACTTTTGTTACCAGAAGGATCCATGCATCGATATGTGCGCATGGTTTTCGGCTTGGCGATTATTGCTGCCATGCTGCAGCCGATAGTGCCTATGTTGCAGGGCCACTGGAGTCAGGATTTTGAACGCTCAGCCATTCGGTTATTGAGCGGATCGGATTCATCTTCAGAAAATACCGCGTGGACAACTCTGCAGACCCATGAAGTGAAAAATGAACTCTCTACACAGACTGAGGAAGATGCCAATCAACTTTTAGCTGGTGAATTACATCAAGCTATCCAATCTCATTTTCAAATAGATGATTTGCAAGTCGGGATCAGTGGGGCTACTGGTGGTCAACCGACGGTCAATATTGTTGGTTGGCCTCCTTCAATTTCTAAATCTGCCTTGAAAGCTTTTATTATCCATTGGATGGGTCAGCCGAATGTAACAATTCATTTTGCGGATTGAAGGAGCGGGGGAGAACATATGGATTTCAAGCCCATTCAAAATCAAAAGATTTTGCTGGCTATTGGTGCGTTGGGAGCCCTGCTGCTTGTGATGGGTAACTTTTGGCATCATCAGTCCAGCAACGCTGCGAATGCAACCGGGACAGCCGCTCAGTCAGCGAATGTAACGCAAAATCCACTACAACCAACTTCTTCGCAAAATAACAATCTGTTTACTGAAGAGCAACAGCTCGACAGTACTTTAACGAATATTTTGGGGCAAATTTCCGGGGTCTATGGTGTTCATGTCATGGTGAACCTTCAAGCTTCCGATCAAGTCCAGTTTGCAGAGAATACTCAATCCAGTTCTTCAACAACGCATCAAGGGCAAAGTGTCACGAGTACGCAAACCAAAAACGACCAGATTTTTACCACCCATAATAGCGATGGTTCGGAGACACCTGTTGAAGTGACGGAAAGTGCGCCTCAGGTTGAAGGTGTATTAGTTACCGTAGCAGCACAAGATTTTATTCTAGCAAAATCAGAAATCATTAACGCAATTACGAATGTGTTGGACGTGCCTGCATATAAGATAAGTGTGGAGCCTCAAAAGCTTGGCTAGTGATAAAATTGGGAGGTATGAATGAATGGTAAAAAGACAGACAGTATGGCTGTCCACAATGATGGTCCTATCCCTGATGTTGATTGGCTACTACACGATGAATAATCCAACAGAAACAACGAATGCCTCATCTCCTTCAGTGACAACTACTGTAGGAACACCTGATAGTGCAAGTTCATCCACCAGTCCTTCTCTCAATGCAAGCAGCAGTCAAAGCACTTCTGAGTCTAGCGTTGATTTCTTTGTGGCAACCCAGACCCAAGTAGATAAAAACATGTCTGAGACGTTGGACAATCTTCGCTCAGTCATAGCCAACAGCAACGCCTCTACAGAACAAATCGGATCTGCCGAAGACCAAATCAAACAGTTAATGGACCTAAAAGGACAGATGGCCAACGCGGTTGATGCCGTCGAAGGTGCAGGTTATAAAGAGTGTGTAGTGGTACCCGATGCAAATGATAAGTTTACCGTCTATGTATCAGCCAAGAAACTTTCTGCTGACGATGCGGTGCAAGTGATGAATCTGGTTGCTCAGCAACTTGGAGTGCCAATGACCAATATCATTGTGACTCCGCATGCGTAATCAGTTATTATGCAGTTATCTATCGTTCCAGTGGGTCAGAAAATTCCCGGAGTCATGGTTCCGGGAATTTTTTCTGTGCACAGGATTTAATATAGTCTTTCGCTAGTTGATGAGTCTGATAACAACCTTGTGCTATACTAGGAAAAGTGCACAATGAGGGATGAAGGAGTGAACGTTTGGGTGTTAAAAATTGGTGAAATCCGCGAGTTGATTCGACTCTTGGATGAGACAAGCATTCATGAACTTAAAATTGAAACAGATACAATGAAAGTGTTAATGAAGAAAGCGGATGCAACGACGGTAGCAGTTCCTGCAAGTGTAGAGAATAGTTCTACGCGATCGACCGTTGTATACGCAGAACCTAAAACACCAGAAAGCCAGCCAGTACCATCTGCTCCAGTTCCAGTTTCTCAATCAGATACCAAACCAACGCAAGAGAATGCTGGAGAACAGGAGGGTCATTTCATTCGTTCGCCAATGGTAGGTACTTTTTATAGAGCACCTGCGCCCGAATCTCCACCGTTTGTTGAAAAAGGGAGTAAGGTAGATCCTAAAACGGTTGTTTGTATTGTGGAAGCGATGAAACTCATGAATGAAATTGAAGCCGATGTAAAAGGTGAAATTATTGAAATATTAGCTGAGAATGGACAACTTGTAGAATATGGACAACCACTCTTTCGAGTACGTCTAGTCTAAGGGGTGGCGTGATGTTTAAGCGAGTGTTGATAGCCAATCGTGGAGAAATTGCAGTGCGCATCATCCGTGCATGTCAGGAATTGGGGATCGAGACAGTAGCCGTCTATTCTGAGGCTGATCGCAATGCAATGCATGTGATGCTCGCTGATGAAGCTTATTGCATTGGACCTGCACCTTCAAAATCGAGCTATTTACATATACCCAGTCTGATTTCTGTCGCTACATTGACGGGTGTCGACGCTATTCACCCGGGTTATGGATTTCTTTCTGAGAATAGCGATTTTGCCGAAGCTTGTGAGGCGTGTGGAATAACTTTTATAGGGCCAAGCGCGTCTGCTATCGAAGCGATGGGAGACAAATCGATTGCCAAAACGACTATGAAACGTGCTGGTGTACCCACTGTTCCGGGGAGCGACGGATTGATTCAAAGTGAAGAAGAAGCCATTGAGATTGCTAGACAAATTGGCTATCCAGTCATTATTAAAGCAACGGCTGGTGGTGGCGGTAAAGGAATTCGCATTGTAAAAGATGAAGCTTCTTTACGCCAAGCCGTGCTCACATCGCAGCGTGAAGCGGAAGCCAACTTTGGCAATGGTGGTATTTACCTGGAAAAGTATATAGAACGGATGCGTCATGTGGAAATTCAAATTATGGCGGATCGACATGGGAATGTCATTCATTTGGGTGAACGAGATTGTTCTGTGCAGCGCCGATTGCAAAAATTGGTAGAAGAAGCACCTTGTCCCGTACTTACAGAAGAGAAACGAGAAGCGATGGGGAAAGCTGCTGTAGCGGCTGCTAAAGCGGTTCAATATGTAGGTGCTGGTACCATAGAATTTATTTATGCCGACAATGGTGAATTCTATTTCATGGAAATGAACACGCGGATTCAAGTAGAGCACCCTGTTACAGAATGGGTTACAGGGGTCGATCTCGTTCGTGAAATGATTTTGGCGGCAGCAGGAGAGCCGCTGAGTGTCAAACAAGAAGACATTCAATTAAAAGGTCATGCGATTGAATGTCGGATTAACGCAGAAGATGCATATCGTAATTTTATGCCTTCTCCTGGAACGATAACAGAGTACTGGCCGCCTGGTAGTATTGGTGTTCGAGTTGACAGTGCGGTGTATCCGGGTATACGGTACCCCCTAATTATGATTCAATGATTGCTAAATTGATTGTCTGGGCGCCTACTCGTGAACAAGCGATTATGCGTATGCGAAGAGCTCTTTCGGAATATCGCATTGAAGGTATCAAGACGACTTTACCTTTCCATGCAGCACTTATGGAAAATGAAAAATTTGTGCAAGGTGATGTAACCACAAGGTTTTTGGAAGAAAACGACATTCTTCCGAAACCGATGGATTGAAGAAAGATGACAATCTCTCTTTTCCGCATTCATCATCATAATGGGTAATAGGGTTGAAAATCCTGCTTTTCAATGATGAGTGACTTCGGTAGAATGGGCATAAGTTATATGAGGCTCGTCATACAATCTAGGCGAACTGACGAAGGGGGAGTGGCGAGAATGCAAGATATGAGTTATTCAGCGTCAGAACTTGGGAAAATTCAAATTGCGGATGAGGTATTGCAGATTATAGCTGGATTGGCAGCGAGTGAAGTTCCGGGTGTTGCAGGCATGAGCGGCTCGTTTGCAGGTGGATTGACGGAGTCGTTGCTTGGTCGGAAAAATTTGAGTAAAGGTGTAAAAGTACAGTTTTTACAGGAAGATAGAGCATGTGCTATAGACGTTTCGGTTGCGCTACAATTTGGAGTTAGTATTCCTGATGTAAGCTATCAAGTTCAGGAGCGAGTTAAGCAAGCGGTAGAAAGTATGACGGGCTTACAAGTAGAGTCAGTGCACGTCCATGTTGTGGGTGTGGTTTTCCCGAACGATAAAGAACGCGAAGGGGAAAACGCGGCGACAAATGAGAAACGTGCTTTGCGTAGCATGTAATTCAGTCATGCGGCTCAACGGGGGGATACTGTGAGTATTTTGGATAGAATCTTGCTGGTATTATTGTCGATCGGTTCGGCATTGGCAGCAATCGCCATCGGTGTATATGTCTTAGGATATGGTATGGGAGCAAACGGTTGGTTTTCGTTGGCCACTTTGTACCCGGCGGATATCTATATCATTGTTGCCGCAGTTCTCCTCTTGTTGCTTGCCATACGCTTTTTATTCTACAAGACTCTTCATACGACGCAAGAATATCTTGAATTGTCTGGTCAGCATGGGATTATTCGCATATCTTATGAAACTATTGAACAGTTGGCCAATCGGACGGGCAAATCTATCCGTGGCGTGCAAGAGTTTGAAACACGTGTGCGTCAAACAGGAGATGGCGTAGCGCTTTTTACACGCGTTAAAGCGTTGCCAGACACAGAATTGCAGACACTGTCCGAACAAATTCAGTTGGCAGTCAAAGAGTATGTAGAGCGTATAGCGGGCGTCCATGTTGCCAATGTAGGAGTTAACGTTGTCCATATTGCTGGACAAGGTGTCAAAGGTGCGAAAGCGTGGGTGGAGTGAGCCATGCCCGTATGGAAACAGTGGCTAATTAAAATTTGGACAATGCAGCGTAGATGGCTAGGTTTTTGGGCTGGCTGTCTATTGTGGTTTCTTTGGATGATTTTTGGTTTTTGGTCTATGATACTGTTGCTCGTGTTAGCAGCATTAGGTTTTGCGGTGGGGCGTATTCTGGAAGAGCGGCAATCATGGAGGAAGATTTTAGATAAGCTACTATCGGATCGTTATATGGAGTGAAGACGTTGACTAGACATGAAGCGCGAGTCATTGCTTTACAGTCTTTGTATCAAATTGAAATTGGCCAGGCGCAAACCATGCAGGCAATAGCTTATGCGGTTGGCGAGACAAAAGTGTCAGATGAAGAAATGCAATTTATTCAACAATTAGTGTTTGGGGTCGTCAATCATCAACAAGAATTGGACGAGTTGTTGGTGCGCTCCTTGGAAAATTGGTCTCTAGACCGAGTGGGTAAGGTTGAATTATGTATTCTTCGTCTCTCAGGATACGAATTGGTGTTTGACAATACTACAGAAGTTCGCATTGTCATCAATGAGGCGGTCGAACTGGGAAAAGAATTTGGTGCAGAAAACTCCGGTAAGTTTATTAACGGTGTGTTGGCAAAACTCGTACCAGCTGCCGAGGCGATGCGCAGTTGAACGAAGCTTGGTACCTTGGGATTGACACGAGTAACTATACAACTTCCATATTGGCTCTGTCCGAAGCGGGTGAAATTTTAGCGGAAAGTCGCAAGATTCTTCCAGTGGAATCGGGCAAGGTAGGTCTGCGCCAAAGTGAGGCGCATTTTCATCATCTGCAGCAATTTCCTACTTTATTTCAGCATCTTACCTATCAACTCAGTTCATCAGTGTCTCTTTCGGCATGTCGTGGTATTGGTGTTTCTATACGACCGCGTCCATTGGCTGTCTCTTATATGCCGGTTTTTCAAGCGGGCTGGTCGATTGCCTGCACTCTAGCTGCTGCTTGGGGGAATCTTCCGGTTGTTAGAACTTCCCATCAAGAGAATCATCTTGCCGCAGCTGAGTATTTTATTTCTAGAAAATCTAATGACTCGCCTTATATTGCCGTACATTTATCTGGTGGGACATCAGATGTTCTTCTGGTCAAAAAAAATCGATTTGGCTACCGGATTGAAACTCTGGGGGAAGGTGCAGATTTGCATGCAGGGCAATATGTCGATCGCGTTGGCACAGCTATGGGTCTACCTTTTCCCGCTGGCCCTCATATAGAAGCGCTGGCTAAGTCTTCTGCTTTGTCCAATGAAAACTCTCTTTTTTCTATACCCTCTTCTGTTCGTGGATCAAGTATGAGTTTTTCTGGTCCGTGTGCGGCAGCTTTGCGAGCTCTTGACAACGGTGTGGAGACAGGGATAGTAGCACGTGCTGTCGAATTGTCGATAGCCAATGCGGTCATTAAAGCAGTCAGTCACGGCATACAACTTCATCCTGAAGTGGAAGAGGTTGTTATAGCGGGAGGGGTTGCTGCCAATCAAACCATTCGACAGCGTATCGAGTATCGTCTTAACAAACAGTTTAAAAACTTTCATGTGTATTATGCGCCTGTATCGTATAGCTCTGATAACGCACTTGGTACAGCAATGATTGCCAGGAATTTTATACAAAAGAGATAATCCGTCTTTCCGTCATATTTATAAAGACCTGTATTGGATGCGTGGAGGGAATCGAATGAATCATTCACTGGAAGGAAATCAAGAAATTACGGATATTCTGATTGTAGGTGGCGGCCCAACTGGTTTGTTTGCAGCCTTTTACTGTGGCATGAGGGAGGCTACCTGCAAAATTATCGATAGTTTGCCGGAACTGGGGGGTCAATTAGCCACTCTTTATCCTGAAAAATATATCTATGATGTTCCCGGTTTTCCAAAAGTATTGGCCAGAGATCTTGTTAATCAATTAAAAGAACAAGCGTTACAATTTCAACCGGGTATCCATTTGGATGAACGAGTAGAAGATTTAACAAAAAATGAAGATGGTGTCTTTGAACTTAAAACGAATAAAACTGTGCACCTGGGTAAAGCTGTTATTCTTTGCGCAGGCATAGGTGCATTTACACCGCGTCCGTTACCCGGTGAACGGGCGCAAGTGTTTGAAGGGAAAGGTGTGTATTATTACATCGATCACCTGGAACGATTCCGTGAGCAAACTGTACTGGTAGTTGGCGGTGGAGACACAGCGCTCGATTTTGCTCTCATGCTGGAAGGCGTAGCGAAAAAAGTCTATTTAATTCATCGACGTGGAGAATTTCGTGCCCACGAAGAGAGTGTCAAACAGTTACAGGCATCTGGAATAGAAGTGATGACTTTTTGTGAACTGTCTGCTCTCTATGGATTGGAACGTCTGGAACGTGTTGATGTTGTGAATAATCAATCCAAACAGATTTATCAATTAGAAGTCGATGCTGTAGTCAGTGGTTTGGGATTTTCTGCATCATTGGGACCTATTGCCAATTGGGGATTGGACATTGAAAAGAACGAGATCAGAGTAAATACAAAAATGGAGACGAATATACCCGGTGTTTACGCGGCTGGCGATATTGTTACTTACCCAGGTAAAGTCAAGTTGATTGCCACCGGATTTGGCGAGGCGCCAACAGCGGTCAACAATGCTAAGACTTATATTGATCCAAAATCAAAACTAAGCCCGGGACACAGCAGTAATCGTAAAGAATAGTGTTTCTCTGGTTTGAAAGGTGGCTCTTATGGCAATTATCCTGGATGGCAAGACGATAGCGAAGAAACTGGAAGCTGAATTAGCAGCATATTCCCGAATCCGTGAAATCCGTTTAGATGTCATTTTAGTAGGTGACAACTTAGCTTCGGCAACCTATGTTAGAAATAAACATCGAGCGGCAGAACGTGTTGGTATGCAGAGTGTTATCCATACTTTGCCTGTGCACACAAAATCTGAAGAAATTGAGCAACTGATTGAAGAGTTAAACAGTAATGAGGAAGTGGATGGGATATTGCTGCAATTGCCACTTCCTGAGCAGTTGAATAGTGAAAAGTTACTGGATAGTATTCATCCAATGAAAGATGTGGATGTGTTTCATCCGGAAAATGCTGGACTAGCCTATCTGGGTCGACCGCGCATCTGGCCATGTACTCCATCGGGCATCCTGCGACTCTTGCATGAATATGAAATTGACATTGTCGGTAAACATGCCGTTGTGGTTGGTAGAAGCAATATTGTGGGTAAACCTATGGCTGCTCTTCTGCAACATGCGAATGCCACTGTGACTGTGTGTCATCGTATGACGAAAAGGTTGCAAGATTTCACACGGCAGGCAGATATTCTCGTTGTAGCTGCTGGTTCTCCCGGTTTGATAGGTAAGGACGATATTAAACCTGGCGCTGTTGTGATTGATGTTGGCAGTGAGTTTGTCAACGGGAAATTGACAGGAGATGTAAGGTTTGCTGAAGTTGAGCCCATAGCCTCTGCGATTACGCCAGTTCCTGGTGGTGTAGGTCCGTTAACCATTGCCTCACTTTTGTCCAATACGGTGCGCCTGGCTTCGTTGCGAAGAGGGTGGGCGAATTGAGTCAACAGGTGGCACAATCTATTTTGACGGTTGCTCAATTAAACCGCTTCATTAAATTCCAAATAGAATCGGATCCTAAATTTAAATCGTGTTTGGTTTCAGGTGAGATTTCTAATTTTAAATATCATACCAGCGGTCATATGTATTTTACTTTAAAAGATGAAACAAGTCGTATTCGGGCTGTAATGTTTCAGGGAAGAAATCGCTTTTTGAAATTTCGCCCAGAAGATGGGATGAAAGTAATATGTCAGGGCAGTGTAGGAGTATTTGAACGAGATGGACAATATCAACTCTATATAGATACGATGCAACCGGATGGATTGGGAGATTTGTATATCGCCTTTGAACAACTTCGTGATCGGTTGCAGAGCGAAGGTTTGTTTGCTGAAGGTCGAAAAAAATCTCTTCCTTCGTATCCGAAACGAATTGGTGTGGTCACTTCTCCTACCGGTGCGGTAATTCGAGATATTTGTACAACTATACAGAGGCGTTTTCCTTTAGCTCAAGTTATTCTATCGCCTGCTTTGGTACAAGGCCCAGAAGCTGCTCCTACACTTGTTTCTGCTCTTTCTCGACTGGAAACTATGAATCCAGCCGTAGATGTCATAATTATCGGCCGTGGTGGAGGTTCTCTGGAAGAACTGTGGCCTTTTAATGAAGAAAGCGTTGTTCGAGCGGTAGCCAATTGTCCTATACCTATTATTTCTGCTGTGGGACATGAAACTGATGTCACGCTCTGCGACTTTGCCGCAGACATTCGTGCGGCTACACCAACAGCTGCCGCTGAATTGGCCGTACCTGATAAACAGGAGTTGCAAGAATGGCTTGATGAAGTTTTGTTCCGATCGCGACAAATTGTCAGACGTAAAGTGGTGGATTCTCGTCGTACCCTGTTGCAATTAGCTACACGTCCAGTATTATCACGTCCAGAGAGTCTGGTTGACCGAAGACGTCAAGCTGTAGACTATCTTGAAAATCTTCTTTCTCGAAATATATCTCGTCCCTTACAACGGGCAGACAAGCAATGGCAGATTTTGCGTGATCGCTTGCAAAAGGTAATGCCCCAAAAGAGGATTGCAGATGAAAAAACAGAATTGTTGCATTTGGAACAAAAAGTGGGTCAATTAGCAGAAAGAAAATTACACCGTTTGAATATAGAAATTGAAAGATTAACCTCTTCCTTAGTTGCTTTAAATCCAATGGCTGTTCTTCAAAGAGGTTATTCTATTCTGAGACGAGAGGATGGCAAGGTCATTACCAAAAAAGATGATTTGCCAATCGGAAGTTACGCTCAGGTGCAATTGGCGGATGGGAGTATTAGGGTTCGTAGAGAGGATGACTGGGTAGATGAACAAATCAGACTTGACATTTGAGTCAGCTATGAAGCAACTCGAAGAAACCGTTAGGCATTTGGAATCAGGAGAATTGTCCTTGGCAGATTCCATTCAGCGTTATAAGGACGCAATGGATTTGGTCAAGTATTGCCGTGAACAATTGAATGAAGCTGAATTTCAAATTGAACAATTAAATCCTTCCGGTGAAGCAGCGAATTCTGAAGATTAGAGGGATGGTCGTGACCCAAGGTTGGGTGAATACTTGGATTGAAGCCATACAAATACACTTGCAAAGAATAGTTCCCGATTCATCTCATGTGCTGCATCATTCCATGCGTTATAGTCTACTTGCGGATGGGAAACGCATTCGGCCCTTGCTTGCTCTTGCCACTGGCAGGGCATTTGGCGTCGCAGAAGAAAAAATGCTTGACGCTGCTTGTGCATTAGAGTGTATTCATGCGTATTCATTAATTCATGATGATTTGCCATGTATGGATAATGACGATTTACGCCGTGGAAAACCTACGAATCACAAGGTTTTTGGTGATGCTATGGCGCTTTTGGCTGGCGATGCGCTACAAACTGCAGCATTTTCTTGTATCAGTCGTTCTACAAGTTTTTCTGCCGAAATTCGTATACGCATGATCTCGCTTTTAGCTGAAGCGGCTGGCCATCAAGGCATGGTACTTGGACAAGCAGCTGATATGGAAGCTGAGCAGCAGCTTGGCGAAATGACAATGGAAAAGTTGCGTTTTATTCATACTAATAAAACTGGTAAATTGTTGCAAGCTGCGATTGAAATGGGAGCCATTGCCGCTGAAGTCTCTGATTCTCAATATCATTCTTTACATCATTTTGCTTGCCATTTAGGGTTGGTTTTTCAAATGGTAGACGATTGGTTAGATGTTGTTGGGGATACTGCCGTTATGGGAAAAATGGCAGGAAGTGACCAAGAACATGGCAAATTGACCTATCCTGCGCTGATTGGCATTGAAGCAACCAAACAGGCGATAGAAACTGAAGAACAGCTTGCTCTTCAATCGTTACATGCAATAGATGCTGATACTTCTTTACTTGAGAATTTGCTGTTTTTAGTCACACGAAGGAATCGATAGTTTCACTGAATTCTATAATGCGAGTAATGATTATTATATTATCCAGGAACAGGATATCTGTGATGTTCTATGATTGCATTGCCAATTGCCCACTGAATTGGTGAGGAATTAAAAAAAACAAAAGATACTACAAAAACTGTGGTATACTAATCACACGAACGGGTGGCGCAGTATTCTAGTCAACCGCCCACTCTTGAAGACGGGGCTAAAAATCCGTCAAAGGGCACATCGATGAAGTTCCTGGTGTTGGCTTGAGGCGCCCAGCCTTGGGCTGATGCTGGGAGTTAAGAAAGTTGGGAGACCCGCAATGGCATGCGGACGTTAGCCCAGCTTTCGCGGAGGCCTAAGTGCGTGGCTCGCAATTAAAGGGGTTACGGCTTGGGGTATGAACCTGCATGCGGAGGCAATCTGTGTGCAGTGTAGCCTGCCTTGAGTGGTATTGAAGGATTCTGGGAAACAAGCTGTTATCCTCGGCCAAGGAATAACAGCCCGTGCCAGATGAAATCCATACTGCAAAAGAGGCTAGAGAGTGGCCTTCCGGTTGTTGCGGAAAACGCCTAGACTGTTCGCTTGGCGTGGCACCTTGAGGATTATAGTGTGGACTAAGTGGTAATCTAGTCTGGCCTTCGGCGACGCGGCCAATGCGCGTTGAAAGGGAAACCGTCATGGCGGCGACGCTGTGATACGTGCATGGGAAAACCAACTGGACCTAAGCCACAGCGTTTACTCAAGGTGCTGCCACCCGCTGTATGTTTCTTAGGGTGGGAAACAGTCTTTGAAAAAAAAATCGCGGCGTGTACCTTTGCGCTTTGCACTTACTATAGCAGCTATTACATTGCCGCTTGGCGCCTTATTTGACACTTCTACCATAGCTTTAAATCGTATGCCCTGGTACATAGGACTTATTGTAGTTCTAATTATTGTGTTAATCGGGGTTTTTTTTGATATGCTGGGGTTAGCTGCTGCCGCAGCTCGAGAGACGCCTTTTCATGCAATGGCTTCCAAAAAAATCTTTGGAGCTCGTAAGGCAATTGTGATTGTGCGCAATGCTGAAAAAGTTGCCAGCATATGTTCCGATGTCATTGGCGATATTGCTGGAGTTTTAAGCGGTGCTGGAGCGTTGGCTGTCAGTGTGCAACTAATGAAAGAAATTTATGCATATGGTTGGTATAAAGAGGCGATTTCCATCGTCATTACCGCCCTGGTCACCGCGTTGACAGTAGGCTGGAAAGCAATTGGAAAAACCATTGCCATTCAGTCACCAACGCCGATTGTATTATTGGCGGCAAGAAGTTGGGAGACGGTCTCCTTTTTGTTTGAAAAATCAGGTAAACTTAAATCTCGCAAGTCATTAAGGTCCAAAATGGACAAGAAACGGGGGCAGCACTAGATGTTGGAAAACATCAATAGCCCGGAAGATCTCAAAAGACTGGATGACGAGCAACTCAATCAATTGGCTATTGAGATTCGACAATTCTTGGTTGACACAGTCTCCAAAACAGGAGGTCACTTTGGTGCAAATCTGGGAGTTGTTGAATTGACTCTGGCTTTGCATAAAGTCTTCAATAGTCCAAAAGACAGATTGGTATGGGATGTTGGTCATCAGGCTTATGTGCATAAAATCCTTACTGGCCGCAAAGAAGGTTTTGCAAAGTTACGCAAACTTGGTGGGATGGCAGGTTTTCCTAAACGAGAAGAAAGTGAGCATGACGCTTTTGGAGTAGGGCATGCAAGCACATCGATTTCTGCAGCTCTTGGTATGGCTATTGCCCGTGATTTGGATGGTGCTGCTTATCATGTTGTTTCCATTATTGGCGACGGTGCCTTGACGGGCGGCATGGCTATGGAAGCATTAAATCACGCTGGTCATTTAGGAACTAATTTACTGGTTATCTTGAATGATAATGAAATGTCAATTGCAGAAAATGTGGGTGCTGTTTCTAAATACTTAACTCGTTTGCGCAGTGATCCGACATACTCTAAAGCAAAGGCAGAGATTGAGCAATCCTTGCTTAGATTACCTGCTATTGGAGCGAAATTGACAAAGACATTGGAAAAAATTAAAGATTCAATGCGCTATTTGATGGTGCCGGGGCATTGGTTTGAGGAATTTGGATTTAAGTACTTAGGACCTATTGATGGACATCATATAGGCGAATTGGTCCATACTTTGGAAGATGCTAAAAAAATGAACGGACCAGTGCTTATACATGTCATTACGGAAAAGGGTAAAGGCTATGCTTCGGCTGAGAACGCTCCGGACAAATGGCATGCTTGGCCTTCTTCGGCGAAAGTTAGTGGTGCGCCATCTTATACAAGCGTATTTAGTCAAACTTTAATCGAATTAGCCAAACAAGACGAACAAATTGTAGCTGTTACAGCAGCTATGCCTAGTGGGACGGGGTTAGATAAATTTTCTGCTGTTTTTCCCAAGCGTTGTTTCGATGTAGGAATTGCTGAACAACATGCCGCCACGTTTTGTGCGGGCTTAGCAACAAGTGGGAAAAAACCGGTTTTTGCTGTATATTCCACATTTCTGCAACGTGCTTATGACCAAGTCATTCATGATATTGCCATTCAAAATCTTCATGTTGTTTTTGCTATCGACCGTGCCGGTTTGGTTGGGCCTGATGGAGAAACACATCAAGGAGCTTTTGATCTCAGTTATTTGCGGGCTATACCTCATTTAACTGTGATGATGCCTAAAGATGAAAATGAACTTCGACATATGTTATATACGGCGCTCCAGCTTAACGGACCTGTAGCTGTGCGCTTCCCGCGTGCAGATGGTCTTGGCGTACCGTTTGATCCACAGTTTCAACTGATACCAGTAGGTGCATCGGAAATCCTTCGTGAAGGCAGAGAATTAGTGATTTATGCGCTTGGCCCGATGGTTGCAGTTGCCATGCAGGCTGCTGATCGGTTGTATGCTCAACATGGTATCTCTGCAAAAGTGGTTAATATGCGTTTTGTCAAACCACTCGATGCAGAGGAAGTAGTAAAAAATGCTCGTCTGGGGATTCCTGCTCTCACAGTCGAAGAAGCTGCATTAGCAGGCGGAATGGGTAGCGCTATACTTGAAGTATTGGCAGATGAACATCTCGAAGTTCCTTTAACCAGAGTTGGCTTGCCAGATCGTTTTATTGAGCATGGCAGTCGAGAAGAGTTACTTAAGCAAGTGGGCCTAGATGTAGATACATTGGTCGATCACGCTCTTCTCCTTGTGAAGGATGCAAAACGCTCTCGTCATCTGGCAAGGGGTTGAAAGATTGACTGAATCAAAACAAAGACTGGATATATGGCTTTATCAAAATCAGCTATTTCCAAGCCGTGAGGCGGCGCGGCGAGCTATTATGGCTGGTTGGATATTTGTAAATGGAGAACGTGCAGAAAAAGCAGGTACTCTCGTTCGAGAAGGTATGCAAGTAGAAGTTCGCGGTCAGCATAATCGATATGTGAGTCGGGGCGGACTGAAATTAGAAAAAGCACTGCGCGTTTTTGACATTTCTTGCGAAAAAATTACAGCGCTGGATATAGGTGCATCCACTGGCGGATTTACAGATTGTTTGCTTCAACATGGAGCGGACAGAGTCTATGCTCTTGATGTAGGTTATGGTCAATTGGATTGGAAATTGCGTCAAAATCCCAAAGTGGTTGTCCTTGAACGTACCAATTTCCGCCATGTTGATAAAAAATTATTCGATCCTTTGCCCCAAATGGTCGTTATGGATGTTTCTTTTATATCAACACGCCTGCTTTTTCAAAAAATCAACGAGATCGTTCAAAAACCGGGCATTATAATTTCGCTAATTAAGCCTCAATTTGAGGCCGGTCGTGAATTTGTGGGCAAGGGAGGAATTATTCGTCAGCCGGATGTTCACCGACGAGTTTTATTGGACATGCTGGAAAGTGTCAATCAAATGGGTTGGTCCTGTCGGGGGCTGGATGTTTCTCCAATCACTGGAGGGGACGGTAATATAGAATTCCTTGCCTATTGGTATACAGAACCGGGTTTTCAAATTCCCCTTCATGTAGACGATGTGGTTCATAGAGCTTGGCATGAACTAAAACCAGCCCTGTCGGACAATATACGCCCGGAAAGTTGAGGCTTTCTTTGACTTGTCCAGTTCAGACAGTGCTTTGCGTGGTCACCCATCCATCGTGAGGAATTATTTACTTTCGAACGGTTATACAATTTTGTATACTCGGCCCATGGCTCGTCTTAAGGGGTATTGGGATAGAGTTTTTTTTGAAGAACAATATGAAGTGGATTTCATTGTTCGTAAGAACGGTAAAGTATATGCTGTTCATGTAACGGCAAATGAGTTATCCAATCAACCCAACCAACAGGATTTGATGCAGCAATGGTTCCCGATTTTTGTAATTTTTCACGTTCAAAGTATTCTCCTGATGAATCTTCATGACGAAAGTGTTATAGAGATTGATTTTGAAATAAGAAAACCTATATACGTGCGTCAAAAGCAACTTTTACTCAATGCGGGGATATTATTTACAGGTATTTTGATAGGAATCATGCTGGGTTTTCATAGTCTGTAAACCATGAATTTCATGTGAAAGAGTTTGTGTGGGGCTGTCTGGAGGTCAATCTGTATGCGAACAGCGCTATTGCTATACAATCCACAAAAACGCCAGGCTTGTACAATTCAGGAACGCTTGCATCAACAGTTGGAGATGAATGGTTTTCAAGTTTGTTCCTTTCAGTCAGACGATTCACAAACTATTTTGCAGACCATCTCCGAAATCTCTGCCATTGAGGTTGCTTTTGTACTTGGAGGAGATGGAACTCTTTTATCAGTTGCAAGGATGCTAGCCCCAGCCAATATACCTATTTTGGGCATTAATGTGGGTCATTTAGGTTTCCTGACGGAATCTGATCCGGACGGAATTGAAGAAGCTGTGCGACGTATTCGTGATCGGGAGTATGACTTGGAAGCACGTATGATGCTTTCTGCTGCAGTTTTACGTGAAGAAAAAATGGTTCAGGAGCTATTGGCTTTGAATGATGCCGGGGTGGCAAAGGGCTCCTACGGTAGAATGGTCACGATACATACATATGTGGACGGTGTTTATGTGGACACCATTCGCGGTGATGGCATGATTGTATCTACACCTACAGGTTCGACTGCTTATTCTCTTTCTTGTGGAGGTCCTATTGTTACACCACATCTTGAGGTATTTTTATTGACGCCCATTTGTCCTCATACTTTGTTTTCCCGCCCGTGCGTGATGGATAGCCAACAGGAAATTTTGCTGGAAGTTGAAGCATCGCACAGTGACTTTGAGTTGACAGTGGATGGACAGGTCAGTGTTCGATTACATTCAGGAGATTGTGTTCGCATTCGTAAGGCAGTCTGCTCAACGACACTCATCAAATGGCGAGATCGAGAATTCTTTACGGTTTTGCGCAAAAAATTGCGAGAACCCCATTCTCACTTGGACCGAAAGGATGACTAAGCGGTGCTGGTGTCACTCACAGTCGAACATTTGGCGTTAATTGAGAAAATGGAATTGTCTTTTCAGGAAGGCATGACTGTGATTACAGGTGAAACGGGAGCTGGAAAATCAATTCTGCTTTCTGCCATTGCGCTCGTATTGGGAGGAAGAGCTTCTTCTGACTGGGTTGCCAAAGACTCTCCAGAAGCTTATGTAGAAGCGGTATTTCATCTTGATCCATCCCATAGGGATTGGACGGGCATTCTGGAAGAATGGGATATTCCTATTGAAGATGAATTGATTCTGACCAGGCGACTCTTTCATAACGGGAGAAGTGTATGCCGCTGTAATGGACGAAATATCACGGTATCTGCCCTGCGAGAAATCGGTTCTCAACTTGTATTGCAGAATAGTCAGCATGAACAACAGGCGTTGATGGAAGCACAACATCAGTTAACGCTTCTTACCCGTTTTGCTCATTTAGAAGAAGATCTGACGCGTTTGAAAAACGCGTTTAATCGCTGGAAAGAAGTGCGTGACAAGCGCTTAGAGTTATCACAAAACAGTTTGGAGCGTTTGAGCCGATTAGATTTGTTGCAGTTTCAGATGCAGGAGATCGATGCTGTTTCCCCAATTTCAGGAGAAGAAGAATCTTTATTCGAAGAAAGAATGAAATTACAATCTTTGGACAAATTAAAGTCGCTATCTGAAGAAGTGGATTCTCTCCTCAAGGGAAAAGAAGGATATTCAACAGGTGTTTTAACAGATCTCGCTAAAGCAGTGCAACGTTTGGAAAACGGCTTACGGATGGACGGGCAATTGCAAGAGACTCTGGATTTTTTACAAACAGCCCTTATTCATGTAGAAGAAGCTGGACATGCTTTGGATGCCTATCAAAATTCACTTGAATTTCAACCAAATCGTTTAGCAGACGTGGAAGATCGCTTGATTCAATTACGTGGATTGATGCGTAAATACGGTACTTCGATTGATGAAATATGGGCTTATCGTAATCGGATTGAAGAAGAAGTTAAACAATTAGAAAACTTTGATGAGAATTTGGCAAGTTTGGAACGAGAAGAGGAACAGGCATGGCATGATTTAAAAATAGAAGCTGATTTGTTGAGCAACAAACGTAAGCAGGCTGCCGACAAACTAGCGTCTGAAGTTACAGTCATTCTGAAGGAATTAGACATGCCAAGCGCTCAATTTATAGTAAATATTAGAAAAAAAGAGATCGTAGGAGCTGATGGACAGGATGAGGTTTCCATTCTTTTTTCAGCAAACTCGGGTGAAGATCTCAAACCTCTCGTGAAGGTAGCTTCGGGTGGGGAATTATCGAGGGTTTTGCTGGCTTTGCAAACCGTATTTGCGGAGGTTGAGCCTGCAGAACTGTTGATTTTTGATGAGATTGATACAGGTGTGAGCGGATATGCCGTAGATAAAATGGCTCGCCAACTTCAGGAACTGGCGAGACACAAACAAGTGATTTGCGTAACTCATTCTCCTCAAATAGCTGCTTCCTCTGGACAACATCTTTTGATTGAAAAAAGGCAATTTGAAAACCGTACCATTTCTGTAGCGTCGATCCTTTCTATAGAAGGTCGTATTCAAGAACTGGCACGTTTACTCGGTTCCTCATTGGCAGATAATACTGCTCAAGAACATGCCAAGGCTCTTCTGCAAAGTTATGACAAAGTATAGACAAGTCTCGCCGACTTTGGAGCAATTTTTACATCATATTGCCCACTCTTCAGGGAAAATTACTTATCGAGCGATACATCGGAGGTGTTGTTAGAAAAGGGGGAACTGAGATGCCGTACCGCACAATTGCCAAATGGGTTGTCGTAGCAGGTGCAAGCATCATAGGTGTGAGCAGTATGTTAGCCCACCGTTCATATCCTATCGATGTGCTTCATCATCAAGACGATTCAAAGCTTTATACTGTGCAAAATCATCAAACCACTTTTCAAAGCGAGCCAAGCCAAGTGCTGCCCTCTCAATCTACAGGTATTGTGGCCGCTGAACTTACCTCCAGTGGTAATAAAAATCATATTGAGCGATCAGCAACAGATTCTCCATGGCAGAAGTGGACCAACTGGTTACCTTGGAAAAAACAAGAGGTTCACTTTGGACCGCGATCGTACGTAGAAGTTGGAGGGGAATCAATAGGTATACGATTGCAGTCAGATGGAGTATTGGTCATCGGGTTTCAAGATTATGGTTCACGAAAATCTCCAGCACGTTTTACAGATTTGGAGATTGGAGATGTCATACAGTCTATCAATGGACATCCAGTTCACTCCACACAGGATTTAACATCACAGTTAATCAGGCCTATGTTTGATATAAAACTTGGTATCATTCATCAAAAGAAGTCAAAAACGATTCATATCCATCCTTATTTAGACAATCATCAGCGTCCTCATTTAGGTATTTTCGTACGTGACAAAGCCAGTGGTGTTGGAACATTGACTTACTATAATCCGGCAGAACACAGACTGGGTGCGCTTGGACATACCATTACAGATGTGGATACTGGACAGCCTATTGAGGGACGTGGATTGGTATTTGCTGCAAGAATTACTGGGATTGTAAAAGGGCAAATCGGTCATCCTGGTCAAAAGCGTGGGGAATTCTCCACCCATTCTCATCCAATTGGCAAAATAGATCAAAATAATGGTTATGGTGTATTTGGTGAATGTCAGCCCAATGGAGCAATTGGACCGTTGTTACCGGTAGCTTATCCAAACGAGGTTCACACAGGTGAAGCAACTTTATGGACGGTGCTTGAGGGAAACAAGATTGAGAAATTTAAAGTGGAAGTTGAAAAGGTATCCGCTTGGCAAACCATGCAAACCAAGAGTCTGGTTTTACATGTGGTTGATCCGCGACTTTTACAGGCTACAGGCGGTATTGTACAAGGAATGAGCGGAAGTCCGCTAACCCAAGATGGAAAACTAATTGGCGCTGTAACTCACGTATTTGTCTCAGATCCGACTCGTGGCTATGGTGTTTTAGCAACTTGGATGATGCATGCAGATGGAGAAGATCTACAGTCAAAGCTAACGGGATAAATTTGAATTTGTCATGTCGGAAGATGTCGATTTGAATGGAATTCTCACGAAAAGTATTACGCAAGAATTGGCAGGAACCTTTCCCTGTTTGTCGAAAAAGTTTCACAGCGAACGCAGGGGGGTTTTCTGGTGGCAATTAGTGTATTGATTGCGGACGATAATAGGGAATTTGCAGATTTGCTAGCTGAGTTCTTATCTACTCAAAGCGATATGAATGTAACTGGTGTCGCCTATAACGGCACAGATGTTTTAGAATTGGTCCGAGAACAGGCGCCTGATGTCATTGTTTTAGATATTATCATGCCTGTGCTTGACGGTATTTCCACAATTGAACGGCTTTCTGAACAAAACCATCAAAAAATGCCCAAGATTATTATGCTGACTGCATTTGGACAAGAACATGTGACCAGACGAGCAGCAGAATTAGGTGTCTCGTACTTTATCCTTAAGCCATTTGATATGGCGACGCTTGCAGAACGGATACGTCAAATCGTTTACTCCTCGAATGCACCTGTGGCAGCTACAGTTTCATTTGCTCCCATGTCGGCTACTCCGTCAATTAGCGGATCGACTGTTGCGAAAAAATCTGTAGATGCCCAAATCACGCAGATCATTCACGAAATTGGTGTTCCTGCTCATATCAAAGGTTATCATTATCTTCGTGAAGCAATTGGTATTGTCTATGATGATGTTGATATCCTCGGTTCTATTACAAAAATTTTGTATCCAAGAATTGCCGAGCGCTATAAAACGACACCTTCTCGAGTAGAACGAGCTATCCGTCATTCTATTGAAGTTGCATGGGGGCGCGGGAATATGGATGCCATTCGCACGGTTTTTGGCTATACCGTAAGCGCTTCGAAAACAAAGCCGACAAATTCGGAGTTTATTGCCATGATAGCTGATAAATTAAGGATGGAGCATAGAGTAGGGTAAAAGTTTGTCTTCATTCATAATGACTCGAAGATTACAAATTTAAAGCCAATCGCTTTTTGGTAAGATGGAAGTGTGAAAATCTTTACCAAAAGGCGATTTTTGTATTTGTATAGTTGGAGTGGTTGTAATGTTATTCGAAAAAGACTTGCTGTCTGTAAGATTATTAACAATGCAAGATTACCCTCTGCTAGTCAAATGGCTTTCTCAACCACAAGTTCTCGAATTTTACGAAGGTAGAGATCAATCCTATAATATGGCTAAAATTTCCAGGTTATATGGGTCAAAAAACTTCCGTGGAATAACAGCTTGCATAGTTGAATATAGAGGAGAAAATATTGGCTATGTCCAGTTTTACGCTTTACCCGATCAACAAAAAAATGAATATGGCTTACGTAAGGAAGAGTTGATTTATGGTATAGATCTATTCATCGGTGAGATTTCTTTTTGGAATCGGGGCATAGGTACTTTATTAGTGACATCATTGGTGCAATATCTAGAATGGGATTGCAAAGTTCATCGAATTGTGGCTGATCCGTTTGAATGGAATGTAAGAGCTATCCGCTGTTATGAAAAAGCGGGTTTTCGTAAATGGAAGTATTTACAACATCATGAAATTCATGAAGGAACCTGGCAAAACAGTTGGTTATTGATGTATTCTTCTGCAAAGTGATCTGCAAAGAATAGAGAAAAAGCATCTCAGGAGGCAGACTAATGGAGGATATTCGCTATCCAATCGGAAAATTTGTATTCGTTGAAAATGTAACAGAATTGGGTAGGGGGAAGTGGATTCAAGATATTGTTGAAGCACCTTCCAAACTGAATCATGCTGTTGAAGGATTATCAGGAGAACAGTTGGACATACCCTATCGTGATGGAGGCTGGACGATTCGACAAATTGTCCATCATTTGGCTGAAAACGATATGTTAGTGTATGCAAGATTTAAGAGCGCTTTAACCGAAGATAATCCACAAATCATGGCGGTCAAAGAAAACTTATGGGCAGAACTTCCTGATATTCATGTGCCCATTGCTTCATCGTTGCAGTTGTTTACATTGATTCATGAACGTTGGTCCATTTTACTCAAAAATATGTCTGATAAAGATTTTACACGTACTTTTGTCCATCCTGTAAGTGGGGTGTGGGACCTAAATAAAGCGCTCGGTGTTTATTCTTGGCATAACAGACACCATATAGCACAAATTATTAATTTGCGGGAAAGAATGGGTTGGTAAATTGTTTCTCTCGTTGCTGGGGTGGAATGAATTTTAGATCAATAGCACATTTGACATGATGGATGACACAATTTATCTATAAATATGCCAAGTTCCGCTCGTCCATGTGGACGAATATCGTGATGTCCAAATCCTTCCTTCGCGTAGAGTGTAGATGACCACAAACCAGTTTTGTGGAAATTCACTCTATAGGAGGAGAGTAGACATGGTGACTCGTGCGCATGTCACACCATATGTGGGGCAGCGTGTAGTTGTTCGCACTCATAATGGAGCCATCCATCACGGTATCCTGCATTCCGTCACTAACGATGGAATCTACCTGCGCCCTTTGCGTGGTCAATGGCAGCCAGCCAATTGTCAAGAGCAAGCACAATACGAAGTCTTAACCCGCAAGAACGGATCGCAGGAAGACGTTGAAGAAGCATGGTGGCCATTCTTTTTCTTGCCCTGGCTTGCTATAGCTGCATTTTGGCCATGGGCTTGGTGGTGGTAAGTTCTGTTTTTTGTATGAAGCATCAACTTTTCCTCATGGTAGCCGGCTCCCTGCGAGCCGGCGTTACTCATATATCATCTGCTAAATTTACGGTGAGGGATTTGAACTTAGGATGCTGAACCAGGCTTCAGCACGTACAGTGTGAGTGTCCTTCTACCAAAATCCAACGCCTCTTGTTCGGTAGCCATACAGATGTCTATTCGATCTCCCTGAATAGCGCCTCCCGTATCGGCAGCAATTAAGTCTCCAAATCCAGGGATATAGACCACCGAACCGAGGGGGATGACAGACGGATCGACCGCGATAACGCCTGGTTCAGCAGGTCTTCCTGTTGCAGTAATTCCGCCTGCAACGTATGCCGTAGCAACCACCGTTAAAGTTTCGGCACTTTGCAAATTATTGCTGCTTCTCGCACTGAGCGTACTTTCAGGATTAGATTGATTGTAAGTTTGGGATTGAATAGGTGGTAAAACTGGAGCAATCCCTTCTAAGAGAACACGGGGAGTTGGGGGGCGGATGGTTTGAACGTGTTCGGCCTGTTGCAACATACGACCATCTAAAAAAACGCGCACCTGTTTAATCTCAGCAATGCCTTCTTCGCCAGAGTGCAAGACGTGGTATTGACCTACTGGCAAACGAGTTGTTTTTTCTATAAAGGTTTCAAATGGTAATCTTCGCTTGCTGATGGTGGTTACCACATGTTTTTGCATAAACCGATGGTCTGTATGAAGACTTGTCATGAACGATTTTTTAGAGTTTTCTTTTTTTTGTAATCTAATTTTTAGCCATTGTGATTTATTTTGCGCCTGTAAACTAGAATTTTCATTATTGATATAAATTGAATTCGCTTTCGGAAACAGGGTAGTAGTTTCCTGATGAGAAGAAGGAACCAATGTAGTAGCTCCATCGGCAATCAGCGAGGCAATCAGAGCTGAAATGGTTACCGGCATCATACCTGGCTTAAGCAATTGCTCACCCCTATCGAAAAATAATGAATTGGATTGGCTGGTTTGTCATTCAGACTATGCACCAGCCTCTCTTTTCATGACAGAGTTTTTACCGTATCTTTAGGTTTGCAGTTCTCGTTTGGGAAAAGAGGCACAATACATATGAATAAACCTATAGCTTTGATTTCTTTAATCCTAGTTACATTGGTTTGGGGAGTAACATTTACTTTAACGAAATCAGCACTTTCGGATGTACCTGCCCTGCCATTTTTGGCGATCCGCTTTCTATTAGCTAGTTTTTGTATGCTGCCCTTCGTGTTTTGGAAACGTGACCTGCGAAAACAAATGAATTGGCAATCGACGTGGATAGGTGCAGGAATTGGTCTGGTATTAATGCTTGGTTATGCCTTGCAAACTTTTGGACTAGAGACCACTTCACCCGCAACAAGTGGCTTTTTGACAGGACTTTCAGTGGTCATGGTACCGTTTATCAGTTCGGTTATTCAGAAAAAAAAGAGAATGGGTGTCCGTGTCTGGGTGGGAACATGGTTCGCAGCAGGCGGTTTATATCTACTTTGTGGACCAGGATTAATTCATATGCAACCTGGCATCCTGGAAGGTTTATTTTGTGCGTTGTTTATGGCGTTACAAATCGTCATGGTAGAAAAGGCAGCCCCTTTCATCTCACCTCTCTATCTGGCTTTTGTTGAAATTGCAACCATGTCAATTTGTTTTTCAATATACTCCTTTTTGGTCTACCCTCATTCAGTATGGAATCTGGCAAATTGGTTGCAGCCCAAAGTGGTTATTTCTCTGCTTGTCAACGGCATTATGGGTACCTCTATTGCTTATTGGATTCAAAATGTTGCTCAACGTTATTTGAGCGCTTCTCAATCTGCAGTTATTTTTACGTTAGAACCGGTATTCGCTGCTCTTGTGGCTTGGCTTTTAGATCAGCAGAAGTTAGGTTTCTTCACATGGTTCGGAGCTTTTTTCATTTTGCTAGGCATGTGGTTGAGCGATACTTCCATTCGATGGAAACTAACATGGAAAAATCATGATGAAATCAGTCAATGAGGTAGAAAAATGATAATGTTTATATAAAAAATGGTAATCAAGTAAATTATTTTAGAATGAATTCAATAATTTTTTATGTTAGCTTGTTAGTAATCTTCTGCTTCAAGCCGAATCGCTAATAGCAGCGTACGGGGGATTTTCAGTATGAAGGTGCGGGAATGATGCAATTGCCCGATCGCCTTCTAGGGGTGAATCCAAATTTGGACAGGCGTACTCGATCGCCTGAACCCGACAGCTAACCTCGGAGGCAATTCTCGAGAGGGAGTCGTTTACACATTATGTTGAAAAAACAATTTTTAAAGAAGCGAACTTTGCAAATCGCTGCTCCGGTCGTAGCAGTATCTTTTTTTGCGGCCACACATATGACGGTTGCCCATGCAGATACGATGTCAACGTACACCGTACAAGCAGGCGATACATTATGGAAAATTTCTCAAGCCTACCATATCTCTCTAGCTTCATTGGAAGCAGCTAATCCTCAGGTCACTCCGCGCGATATGTTGATTGGCACAGTACTGAATTTGCCAGTCTCAAGCCGTACATCTTCTTCTATTGTGGCCAACACCAACCAAATAAATTCAAGTTCATCTCCAACCGCAAATGCTGATTATTCAGAGGCTACTTACAATAGTAATCTATATTGGTTAGCCCATTTAATTTCTGCTGAAGCTCAGGGTACCCCGCTCAATGCTCAAATTGCAGTGGGGGATGTTGTCTGGAATCGTATGCAAAATCCAGATTACCCAAACACTGCTTATGGGGTAATATTCCAGAAAACGAACGGTTATGCGCAGTTTACTTGTACCACGAACGGTTTTATCTATCAGACTCCTGTGGCTAGCGCTTGGACTGCTGCCGAAGATGTGTTGGACAACCATGAAAATCTAGTACCTAATGCGTATGTTTTTTATAATCCATCCAAAACCGCTTCTAACAGTTGGGTCTGGGATCAACCAACCATTGAACAAATTGGGCCGTTTATTTTTGCACAGTGATGGTTTTGTAGAAAGCCATTACTGGTTAGATTTTTAAAAAGTTTATATTTTATTTACTAAACTTATATAACAGAAAATTTTAAATAATAAAACAAAAAAGAGGTGCATTTTGTGAAAAACAACAGATTTGCCAAATGGTTTTGGCAAGGCGCTGGCGTCTTGGCAGCTGCATCAACAGTTCTCGCCTTTGTTCAGCCAAACGAAGTTTGGGCTGCAAATCTGTCGTCCAATTCCAGCGAATATGTAGAGACGAATCACGGTTGGGTAGACATGTTTCGCTCACCATCTATCTATTCTCCTGTGGTAGGTAAATTAGAATTATCGGAGCAAGCACCGTTGGTAAAAAAATATAACAACTACTGGTATGAGGTTGATTGGCAAGGTCAAGATGTTTTTTTGACCACGAGTAGCAGGTTTGTCCATCTGGTAACAACCGATAGTACTCAAACAGTTGCTCCTTCTTCAACAAACACTGCATCATCGGATCTTTCAGCAAATACGACTGTAAACACAAATGGATTGAGTTCTGCAACCTCTCCTTCGTCATCTTTGCCAGAGTGGAAAATAGAGGCTAACAAAGTGATTGCTGTAGCCCGTACCCAACTGGGTGTCCCTTATTGGTGGGGGCATCAGGTTCCTGGTGTAGGTTTTGACTGCTCAAATTTTACGGCTTGGGTTTATCGGACTGCTCTTGGCATCCGCTTTTCATCGTCGTCCGTATATCAACGTTATCATGTAGGAACACCTGTTCCACTGTCGCAAATTCGTGAAGGAGATTTGCTTTTCTTCCGAACAGCCAATAACCCGACAGGTGGAGGACATGTGGGGATTTATGAAGGTAACGGAATGCTCATTGAAGAAGGTGGGGGATACGGAAAAGTAGTCCAAGTTTCACTGTATTCGACTTGGTTTGGGCATGCTTTAGTTTTTGCTCGCCAGGTCATTCCTAACTCCTAACCAGATGTTTGTCAATCGGGCGAATGTCCATGGCATAAATCTGGACTGCTACGTACTGTAAGAGCAGAAACCGCTCAAGGGAGGTGCTCTTAGATGTACGGAGTATTTGGAGGATATACTCGCTGGGCTGTAGTATTTCTCATCATCTTTGTGCTCTTTATCCTGCTCGTGCCCTATTCGGTAACTACCTGCACCACAACACCGGTTGCGTAATTTAACAATTTTTACAAATTCAGAACAAAAAAGCTGTCCCTGCAGGGGCAGTTTTTTGTTTCAAAACAGGAAGGACAATGAGAGGATTTGCTGAACAGTTTGGAATTCCTTAATCTATTGATGAGACGTTTCTCAACACTTCCGTCTGAAAAGGAGATCCGTTCATGATTTTTCTTGTTGATCTTCCCCAACCGTTTGATTGGGACGCTACCATAGAGCGGTTTGCCGTTCGAGAAGATATTACAGTCCATGTTCAGGACCATACGCTCATTCGTACTTTTTGGACGGGAAATAAACCCATTGTTTACCGTGCTTCCGCAGTCAAAAGCCGCTGTATGGATAGTGTGTTGAAGATAGAGACCAATCGCAACCTTTCTTATCAAGAACAAACAGAATTGAAGGCACATTTGGCACTCACACTTAGTTTTACAGACGACGTAGAAGCGATGTATGAGACATTGCAACATACACCTGCAGCCATACTTTTTGAACGCTTTCGCGGGTTGCGTCCAGTACACGATCCAACGCTTTTCGAATCGCTCATCCGTACCATCATCGGGCAACAGTTAAACACTAAATTTGCTGCCACTCTTGTGAATAGGCTGGTTCGATTAGCGGGTGATCACGTTGAAAATCCATTTGTAGAAGAAATTTTCACTTTTCCAGCCGCAGAATCCTTATTGCGATTTTCTGTGGATGATTTACGGCAAATACAATTGAACAATCGCAAGGCCGAGACAATACTCAGCATTGCTCGAAGTGTGGTTGAAGAACAACTGCCGCTTGAAAAATGGCGTGGTATTTCTCGCGAGGAGTGGTTTGAGCGTTTACTGCCGGTGAAGGGAGTGGGTTTCTGGACAGTGGAGTGTCTGCTGCTTTTTGGGGTGGGAATGCTTGATGAATGGCCAAGCGCAGATGTGGGATTGCAGAAGGGTCTTGCCAATCTTCTTATTTTGCCGGATCGTCCCAATCTTGATGAAACCAAGCGACTCGGTGAGATGTTTGCTCCTTTTCGCAGTTATGTCACTTATTATGTATGGCACAGTTTACGTCATCCATTACCAGGCCATACGTCAAATAGATAAATGGGTGTTTAAGTTAGGAATATTTTAGAAATCCATTCAAGGAGGAGACCACCTATAATCGAAACAATAAAAGAGACAACTGCTCGTAATATCGTATAGGGAACTCCAAGAAAAGGAAATTCAGCAGGTATGCGTGGTAAAGAAACAAGCTGCCAAGATGTAAGAAAACTGAAAACCGCCCCTGGAGCTGCTTTGGCGTTTAAAAGTCCAGCGGCTAAAGGATAAACTGCCCAGCGCGATCCGGTTCCCATCAATCCAAAAAGTGCTCCTATGATGATTCCAGACAATCCACTTTGTGGTCCAAGAAATCGGGCAATGACTTTTGTATCTATAACCTGAGAAATGAGACCTGCGATAAACATGGATACAAGCATCCATGGCATCGCTTGAATCAACATGGATAAACTGGATTCTACACCATCATGAGCCAATTCAGGTTTGTAGAACATAAGAATAGTGTAAGTGCCAATAGTACACAGACCTACTGTCAGCAGGATTCTGTCCAAATTTTATCGCCCCCTCCTACCCTACCCTTAAGTTACCACTTTCTGTAAATTATTGATCATGCTTGTCCATATTGAAGGTTGTGAAAATGGCAATGACCAAACAGCTACTCCAGCTAAACCGTCGTTATTGACAAGTTGAAGCTTGTCGGAAAATGTCTGTTGATTGGCATACCATACTTCTTCGGTTCCACCATTGACTGGATATTGAGCATACATAAGATCGAGACTTGGCTGATATTCGGATTTGGCTTGATGTTCAGCAAGAATCGAAGCAACACTGTCAAGTCCAACGGCTTCGCTGTTCACTGCCTGTCCATTGACCACTGTCCAGAAACGTGTGTACATGGGTATACCAAGCAAGAGCTTATCCGCAGGAACTCCTGTATCCAGTAAATCATTGACACAGCTTTTCACCCAGGGCATGTCTGCTACAGGACCAGGTGTTGGATCGGCTGCCCAATGTTCATCATAGGCCATGAGAATCAGTTGATCGCTCACATCTGCCAAGCCGGCATGAAAGTAAGCGGAATTGTCAACTAGCGGTACAATATCTGCCGTCACATCAACTGATAAATCAACATGAATGGCTTGAAGATTTTTGTGTAAGCGAGCTACAAATGTTGTGTAAGCAGATTGATCGGAGTCATCCAAGTTTTCAAAATCAAGATTAATGCCATTTAGTTGATTTTGTTTGGCAATTTGGACAAGTTGCTGTATACATCTCATTTCACTGGCTTTACTAGATAAAAATTGATGAGTCATATTGGCAAGAAATTGATTGTCAAAAAGCGCCCAAACTTGTACATGATGCTGATGCGCATACTGAATTACGGCGGGATTCACTTGACTGCTCACCTGGCCGGAAGCGTTTTGAAGTTCCAGCCAGCTTGGAGATACAACATTCATTCCTGGATTATCTTTAATGAGCATGTCACTTTCATAGGTGGATTCAGCGGGCATCCAACCTAAAGCAATTTTGTGAGAGACCGATTGCCAGTTTGCTATAGAAGATAGTAGTGGTGACTGTGTTCCACCTCCTGATTCTTGAAATGTGGAAGGAGTCGAAAAGTAGGCGTCTTCCAATTCAACTTCCGGATGAAGAAACGGCATATGTGTTGTTTCTGCTAACCAAGTTGGAAATGTTTTTAGAAAGTTCCCCAGCGGCATGTTCTCCGTATTATTTTCTGTATCGGTTGTTCCAATCCATTCATTGAGTAACGCGTCTCCAAGGGTTGTGGTACTCCAGTTTGAACCTGGATTGTCAAAGCTTTGGTTCAATGCACCGTCTAAAGCAACCATGCCCCATAGAAAACTGCCTGCGGCAATTGCAGCAAGCAACGCACGGCGTGCTTTTTTTCGCCGCTTTTTTAACTTGCGCATCCGCCATTCTCCTATCTATTGAACTCTTTATCTCTTGTCTATCTGCTGTATTCTATGAGACGAGTTTTGTAATTAGAAGATTTATAGAAAAGTTTTTTCGATATTTGCCTCATTGAATAGAATGCTTTGCTGGCGTATCATAAAAAAGAGCAGAATATACCCATCTTTACATTTCATCATTATCCGCTCGTACAAAACGAGCGAGAGGAGGGGCGGCAATGGCAACTGTTCAATCTTCACAGGCTTTGGAAGTTCACTGTTTGCCTGTGCCAACCGGATTTGCTGTTGGTGATATGAATGCCTATCTTCTACAGCGCGCAGACGTATATGTGTTGGTGGATAACGGACCACGGCGTCAAGAATCACTGACGGCATTGGAAAAAGGGCTTAGAGAGCACGGTATCTCATCTTTTTCGGAATTGTCCGCACTGGTGTTGACACACGGTCATGTCGATCACGTTGGATTAACTCGGAAAATTGCCGAAGCTGGCGTTCCCGTCTATGCGCATCACGGTGTGTCCAGCTGGTTGGATGGCTGGGAAGGAGGGCATATTTACCGTACGCGGTTTTACGAAGCACTTTATCAACGCTGTGGGATGCCACAAAATTATCAAGAAATGGCTCAAAAAGAATTTTTTTTATTACAAAAATTGAACGACCGGTCGGTAGTTAATGTCCCGGTTCATGACGGAATGACTTTTGAGTGGCTTCCGGAGTTTCAGTTTATAGAGGTTCCAGGTCATGCTCAGGCTGCTATTGCGCTCTACCATCCAGAAGAAGAAATGATGATCATTGGCGACCAACTTATTGCCCGAATATCATCCAATGCCTTGGTTGAGCCTTTACCGGGAGAAGCAGACGGCTTTCTAGCAAAGCGTAGTAAGTCTTTGCTTGATTACAGAAACAATTTGAAATGCATACAAGGAATGAAACTTCGTACTGTTTATCCAGGCCATGGAAACGTGATTGACAATCCACGCGATCTGATTGTCAAAAGACTTGAGGAACAGGAGAGTCGAAGAGATAAGGTTCTGCAAATGGTTCGAACCAAGCCGATGCAAACAGCTTGGGATTAC
Organism: Alicyclobacillus sp. TC; assembly: GCF_016804365.1. Taxonomy (NCBI): domain Bacteria; kingdom Bacillati; phylum Bacillota; class Bacilli; order Caryophanales; family Alicyclobacillaceae; genus Alicyclobacillus; species Alicyclobacillus sp. TC. The sequence goes on from NZ_CP044434.1 coordinate 1,248,742, forward strand.
GCTGCTGCTTATTTTCCACATCGGCTTGATCAACCTAGCTTAATTCTCTCCGAAATACTAGGTTATCTGGATTGGTTAGTCGTGGATGGGGAGATTCACATCGTTGAAAAGCAGGGTGTTGAGTATTTTTATTGCTCGCGTACCTGAATTTTGCAGACTTTATTCTGGATTCTCTTTCCACTCGGTTTGTCCATCCGAAAAAAATTCTTTTTTCCATATAGGAACTTCTTTTTTTAATCGATCAATCAGCGTCTTGCACACTGTGAAAGCAATATCACGGTGGGCGGACGCTGCGGCACATATCACGGCTGTTTCTGTGGGTACAAGTGTTCCCACGCGATGCCAAGCCAGGGTTTTAACACCAGGATAGGTGGTTTCCAACTCTTCACCAAGTCGATGCATTTGTAAAAGAGCCATATCCTTGTATGCCTCGTATTCTAATTTCTCCGTTCGTCTATCTCCAGTCCACTCTCTTACTGTGCCAGAAAACAGTACAATTCCTCCGAATCTAGGATCCTCAAGTAATTGATAGGCTTTTGACAAGTCAAGCGGTTCATCTGTCACCTGATAGTAAGGTGAAATTATTTCTATTTTTCCTGATCCCCCGCCAACTGGTGGAATCCATGCTATTTCATCCCCGTCTTTCAATAAAGTGCTATCTTCTGCGTACGACTCATGGAGAGCCGCAACTGCTCTATGTAAATCCTGCTGGAGTTGAGGGAAAATTTTCGTGAGTTCAGAACGGACATCAAGAATTTGGGCATTTTCAGGCAACTCGATCCAGCACTCGTTGGTTTGAGCTAGTTCACGTAATCGGGCGAAAAATAGAACTTTGATTCGCAATGAGAGGTCACTCCTTATATGGAACGGTTTTACCGGTTCCCATCCTGTCAATTTTTCATGTATGCTTAACGGAGACTCTATGAAGCTGATTCATAAGAAACAGTGTAAAGTTTAACTGTTGAATTGCCAACTAGACAAATCAAATAATATCCATAGCATAATGGAGAGATTAGAGTGACCAAAGAAACTCAAACGGATCGTCCCATTCAATTGACTCATTTTGACGCTGAAGGTCATGCACATATGGTCAACATCAGCAGTAAATCTACTACTGCAAGGCGTGCAGTTGCGCGTGTTGAAATTTTCATGCAAGCAGAGACGCAGAAACTCATAGAAGAGGGAGGCTTAAAAAAAGGGAATGTCCTTTCAGTGGCAGAAATTGCAGCTGTGATGGGTGCCAAACAGACGGCACAGATGATTCCTCTTTGCCATCCAGTGCCTCTTGAGCATGTTTCGGTACGACATGAGTTTTTAGAACCGCTAGAAGGTCAATCACGCCTGCAAATTGAGGTGGAAGTGGCAGCAACCTATCGAACAGGGATTGAAATGGAAGCTTTGCATGCTTGTTCAGTGGCAGCCTTGACCGTTTATGATATGTGTAAAGCAGTCGATCGCGCTATGACCATTGAACGGCTTCGGGTTGTATATAAATCAGGTGGGAAAAGTGGCACGTTTGAAGCAGAATAACCTCACAAACGATAAAGAATCACAAGTTTTCAGAGTAGAGTATAGGCAACGAGGTTCTTACTGTTAGAAGTTTCTTTTTTAATAGAACAATTTTCTCAAACTGAGTTTTTGAAAGATGGGGGTACACACATTGAATCTGATTGTGCTAGGAGCAGGCCAAGGAGGAGAAAAGGTTTTAAAAACTTTGGCTGAATATCGAGATTTACAGATTCTCTGTGTTGTGGACAAACGTCCAGAGGCGCCTGGCATGTTACTTGCCGAGCAACTTCGTATTCCAACTGCGCCCGATGTTGATAGTGCTTTACAACAGGTGCAAGGACAAATAGACGTTATTTTGGAAGTTACAGGTCATACCGAAGTGTACATGCGTCTTCTGGAACGTTTTCCAGAACGACCCATTGTAGTTCCTGCTTCTGCTTTGCAGTTTTTTATGCTCATCATGTCAGAAAAGGAACGATTGATTGCTTCTGCACGTACTCGGCAACGAGATCTGCAGAGAATTCTCAATGCTACGCAAGATGGCATGATCGGTATTGATGCAGGAGGAAGAGTAACTCTTTGCAACGCAGCTGCAGAACGCATGCTGGGTGTTTCTAGTGCTACTATGCGCGGCAGAAAGGCACATACCTGGATACCCCTTGAAGTGTATGAACCTATTCTCCAAGGTAAGGATAGCCCAGTCACTCAGATGCGTTCTCAAGCTGGTACAGATCTCGTTGTTCATGCCTTGCCAATGGATGATGAGACTCTTCAACGTGCTGGAGCCTTAGTTGTATTGCGGGATGTGACGGAAGTACACCGTTTGGCCGCAGAAGTCACTAATTTGCGAGAAGTGCAGCAGTTGCTTGAGGCCATTATACAAAGTACTCAGGACGCTATTTCGGTTGTCGATCAAAACGGCATTGGATGGATGATTAACCCAGCCTATACGCGTTTGACAGGCCTTCCGCCAGAACGTGTGATTGGCCAGCCTGCCGAAGTAGATATTGCCGAAGGTGAAAGTATGCACATGCAAGTGTTGAGAACAGGGCAAGCTGTCCGCAACGTGCCACTGAAAGTCGGTCCTCTGCGCAAAGAAGTGATTGTTGATGTTGCTCCGATTTGGGTAGGGAATGAATTGCGCGGTTCGGTCGGTGTCATTCACGATGTATCGGAAATCAAGCAATTGACAGATGAGTTACAACGGGCTAATCGACTTATTCGTTCCTTATCTGCTAAATATCGTTTCGAAGATATTGTCGGTTCGAGTCAGGCGGTTATTCATGCTATCGACCAGGCGCGAAAAGCGGCGGCTACTTCTGCCCCAGTTTTATTGCGCGGCGAACCAGGGACGGGCAAAGAATTGTTTGCACACGCTATACATCAAGAAAGTCAGCGTGCGAAAGGTCCTTTTGTGCGTGTCAATTGTGCTCTCTTTTCTGAAGAAATGTTGGAGATTGAGTTGTTTGGACTGGAAGAAGGAGCATCTTCCAGTTTGTTGCGGGGAGAATCGGCCTTTTAGAAGAAGCTTCTGGTGGGACCTTGTTTCTTGACGAGATCGGCGAAATGAGTGTTTCTACTCAAGCCAAACTGTTGCGTGTGCTGCAGGAGAAAGAACTGGTTCGCGTGGGAGGGACGCGACCGATTGCGGTTGATGTGCGCTTGATTTCTGCTACTCATCTGCATCTAGAACAGGCAGTTGCAGCTGGACGTTTTCGTGAGGATTTGTATTACCGAATCAATGTTATTCCTATTTTTATTCCACCCTTAAGATATCGTAAGGAAGACATAGAGGAGTTGGCTAAAGCTATATTACAACGACAAAATCAAGCTTTCGGTCGGAATGTGGACGCAATTTCGAAAGATGCTTTGCAAGCGCTTATACGCTGGGATTGGCCTGGGAACGTAAGGGAACTCGAAAATGTTTTAGGTCGAGCTATGATGTCCGTAGGATACAGTGAAACGACACTATCAGCGCATCATTTGCCGCCTCTCGGGTTTTCTGTTCAAGAATTGGCAGGAGAAACAGGCGAGAGTGGCTATTTGCCACGCCAAGGAACACTGAATGAACGTATGCAAATGGTTGAGCAGGCAATTTTGCGTGAAACACTTGCAGCAACAGGTGGCAATAAGACAGAAGCAGCTAGGCGTCTCGGTATTTCCGTGCGTACTCTGTATTACAAATTGGAAACGAGCGAAAAGAGATAATTCTATTTGCATTTCGTGAAAACGCTTGCTTGCGTGTTTTTGCAGACTGTGCAATTTATTTCATGTTTTTAGCTTCTATGGATTGCTCAAAAAAAACAAACTCCCAGCATCAAAATGAATCGACTATACTCATGAATGTCATAGAGTCGCTGGGATGAGCAAGCGATTCTTGTAAAGGATGGAGAGACTTTCATTACAGGAGGACTTATACAGGATGGAAATTTTTCAATATCTGCAAACTTACGATTATGAACAGGTTGTATTCTGTCACGATGAAGCTTCAGGGTTAAAAGCAATTATTGCGATACACGATACTACCCTTGGTCCAGCGCTTGGTGGTTGCCGTATGTGGCCTTATGCTACAGAGGAGGAGGCTATTCTTGATGCGTTGCGTTTGGCGCGAGGCATGACTTACAAGGCTGCCGCCGCCGGGCTGAATCTGGGCGGAGGCAAGACGGTTATTATTGGTGATGCCAAAAAGGATAAGAGTGAGGCGCTTTTTCGCGCATTAGGAAGATACATTCAGAGCCTGAATGGCCGTTATATTACTGCAGAAGATGTCGGCACAACAGAAGCAGATATGAATTTGATTCATATGGAAACCAAGTATGTAACGGGCATTTCAAAAACTTATGGTTCGAGCGGGAACCCGAGTCCTATGACTGCGCTCGGAGTCTTCCGTGGCATGCAGGCGACAGCCAAATTGGCCCTTGGTAGCGACGATTTGGCAGGTAAGACAGTCGCCATTCAAGGATTGGGTAGCGTTGGTTATGCTTTGGCCGAAATGGTCAAAGAGGCAGGTGGTCATCTGGTAGTTACAGACATAAACGAGGATGCGCTAAAACGTGCTCAAAACGAGTTGGGTGCAAAGGTAGTTGGCATTCAGGAAATTTTTGAAGCAGATTGTGACATTTTGGCGCCCTGTGCACTCGGAGCGGTATTGAATGACCATACTCTACCGCTTCTAAAATGCAAAGCTATTGCCGGATCGGCCAACAATCAGCTAGCTGAGACTCGTCACGGTGATTGGCTTCATGAACGCGGTATTCTTTATGCGCCGGATTATGTTATTAATTCAGGCGGCGTGATTAATGTGGCAGATGAACTGGAAGGTTATTCTGAAGAACGTGCGAAGAAACGCGTGGAAGGGATTTACAATATCATGCTTGAGCTTTATGAAGTCTCTCGTCGTGAGCATATCCCATCCTATCAGGCTGCAGACCGCATGGCAGAAGCTAGAATTGAACAGATGCGTCGCGTGAGAAGCACATTCCTGCCTCATCAAAGTACAGTCTTGCACAAGTAACAGCAGTGGAAGGAGAAAAAAGCATTGGCTGAGCAGTCTTTTGACTTAGTAGTATTGGGAGGCGGTACGGGAGGTTATGTGGCGGCTATTCGTGCCGCCCAGTTAGGCCTTTCAGTAGCCATTGTTGAGAAAGATAAACTTGGAGGTACATGCCTGCATCGCGGTTGTATTCCAAGCAAAGCACTATTGCGTAGCGCAGAATTGTTTGCGGATGTAAAAAACGGAGAAAATTACGGCGTTAGTGCAGAAAAAGTTTCGTTTCATTTAGAACATGCGATGGCACGTAAACAGTCTATTGTAGAAAAGTTGCATCGCGGCGTGGAATTCTTAATGAAAAAAAATCGAGTGGAAGTCATACGCGGGTATGGTCGATTAATGGGACCTTCCATATTCTCTCCGCAGGCTGGTGCTGTACGTGTGGAAAATGGTGAAGAGTCACAGATTTTGACGCCTCGCTTCACCCTCATTGCTACGGGCTCAAGTCCAAGAGCTTTACCTGGCCTTCCTTTTGACGGGAAACTTGTGCTTTCTTCGGATGATGCCTTGCAGTTTGAACGACTACCTAACTCGATTCTGATTGTCGGTGGCGGAGCTATAGGCGTAGAATGGGCATCTATGCTTTCGGATTTTGGGGTTCAAGTGACATTGTTGGAATTTTTGCCGCGGCTTTTGCCTCAAGAGGATGAAGAAGTCAGTCGCGAGGTGGAGAAAATTTTGAAAAAACGCGGCGTTGCTGTTCAAACGGGTGCAAAAGTGATTCCTGATTCTTTTCGCAAGCAAAATGATGGAATGGAAATTCAGTACGATCTCGATGGTCAACAAATTTCTATTCAAGCGGATTGTATGATGGTGGCTGTAGGTCGTTCTGCCAATGTTGACAATCTTGGTATTGAGGCAACAGAAATCGAGATTCAACGCGGTGTCATTCAAGTAGACGAGCACTATCGTACACGTGAACACAATATTTTCGCTATTGGCGATGTGATTGGTGGCTTGCAACTTGCGCATGTAGCAGCTCACGAAGGTATTCATGCTGTAGAAACTATGGCAGGATTGCACACGCACCCTCTGGTCTACCGCAACATTGCGCGTTGTACATACAGTAGGCCGGAAGTAGCTTCAGTTGGCTGGACTGAGAGTGAGGCCAAAGAAGCTGGCTATCAGTTGAAAATTGGTAAGTTTCCTTTCTCGTCGATTGGAAAAGCGCTGGTTCACGGTGAAGCTGAAGGATTTGTCAAAATGATAGCTGACCGTGAAACCGATGATTTGTTAGGTGTGCATATTGTTGGACCTCATGCCACTGATTTGATTTCCGAAGCAGGTCTAGCTCTTTTTGTCAACGCGTCTGCATGGGAAATAGGGAATATGATACATCCGCATCCAACACTCTCTGAAACTTTAGGTGAAGCTGCATTGGCTGTGGATGGATTGGCGTTGCATATGTGATCAAAATGACCAAAACCAGCGCTTAGCATGCTGGCTTGCGTTAAATACGATCACTTCTTTGGGTCATCAATCTAATAATCGAGATGCATAGGGAAGGAGCTACTCTCATGGCAACGCTTACAAACCATCGGGAAGTAGGCTTGAGCGATGAACAAGTTTTATTGATGTATGAAAAAATGCTCACAGCAAGAATGCTGGATGAAAGACTTTGGTTGTTAAACCGAGCAGGGAAAATTCCGTTTGTGATTTCATGCCAAGGTCAAGAAGGCGCACAAGCAGGAGCAGGTTTTGCCTTGCGCCCTGGAGTGGATTTTATAGCGCCTTATTATCGAGATCTCTGTCTGGTCTTGATTTTTGGTCATACGCCGCAAGACGAGTTACTCGCGGCATTCGCCAAAGCCGGTGATCCGAACAGCGGCGGACGCCAAATGCCAGGTCATTATGGGGATCATAAATTAAATATTTTTACTGGCAGCAGTCCGGTCGGTACACAGATTCCTCATGCTGTAGGAGCGGCGTTAGCTGCTAAAATGAGAGGCCATGACCAAGTAGCGTTTACTTCTTTTGGAGAGGGAACGAGCAACCAAGGAGATTTTCACGAAGCAGCAAACTTTGCTGGTGTACATCGACTACCCGTGATTTTCTTCTGTGAAAACAATCAATATGCCATCTCTGTTCCTTTGAATCGACAGGTGGCTTGTGAGAATGTAGCAGATAGGGCTGGCAGTTACGGGTTTCCGGGGGTCACGGTAGATGGTATGGACCCAATCGCTGTTTATCAAGTCACCAAAGAAGCGGTGGAACGCGCCAGGAAAGGCGAAGGTCCTACGCTGATTGAAGCGAAAACATACCGTCTGGTTCCCCATTCTAGTGACGACGACGATCGCTCATATCGTACGCGAGAAGAAGTGGCGAAAGCCAAAGAAGGAGATTCGCTAGAGCGTATGCGGAGCTATTTAGAAGAGATGGGATTATTGACTGCCGAGCAGCATGAGATGTTGACAGAACGCATCAGCAAAGAGATCAATGCGGCTACAGAATATGCGGAAGCTGCGCCTGCTCCAGAAGTTTCCACGCTCTTTGCGCACATTTATGCCGAGGAGGGGAAATAAATGGCTGTCAAACAATTTATTGAAGCTATTCATGATGCGCTGCAAGAAGAAATGTCTCGTGATGAGCGAGTATTTGTGTTAGGCGAAGATGTAGGGTTGCGTGGTGGTGTTTTTCGAGTTACGGCCGGTTTGATTGAACAATTTGGTGAACAGCGTGTACTCGATACTCCCCTTGCAGAGAGCGCTATTGTTGGTGTCTCGATTGGTGCGGCGGCCAATGGGTTGCGTCCGGTAGCAGAAATTCAGTTTGCAGATTTTATTATGCCTGCAGTCAATCAGATTCTATCGGAAGCGGCTCGCATTCGCTATCGTTCCAATGGCGATTGGGATTGTCCAATAGTTATTCGCGCTCCATTTGGTGGCGGGGTGCATGGTGCATTATATCACTCGCAAAGCGTAGAGGCTTTGTTTACTCATACGCCAGGTTTAAAAGTGGTTATTCCCTCAACACCTTCAGATGCTAAAGGATTGTTGATCAGTGCTATTCGCGATCCAGATCCTGTCCTTTTCTTCGAACACAAACGATTGTATCGACTTGTCAAAGAAGAAGTGCCTGAGGAAGCTTATACTACTCCGATTGGAAAGGCAGCAGTACGTCGCGAGGGTGACGATATCACCGTCATTTCATACGGTCTTGCCTTGCATTTTGCATTACAGGCAGCGGAACAACTTGCTGCAGAAGGCATATCTGCACATGTCCTTGATTTACGGACATTGCGCCCTCTGGATGAGGAGGCTATTTTAGAGGCTGCTTCGCGGACAGGAAAAGTTTTGATTGTACATGAAGACAACAAAGTTTGCGGTGTGGGCGCGGAAGTATCTGCTCTCATTGCCGAACATTGTCTTTTCGAACTGGATGCGCCTATTGCACGCCTGTGCGGACCAGAAGTGCCAGCTATGCCTTTCAATGGTAATTTGGAACGGGAATACATGCTCTCACCAGCTAAAATTGCTGATGCTATGCGTAAGCTGGCTAAATTTTAGGTTGTTGAAACGAGGAGGTTTTAGGATTGGATGTAAAAATGCCGCAACTGGGGGAGAGTGTGACAGAAGGTACCCTGGGACGTTGGTTAAAACAGGTGGGCGATCCGGTTCGAAAATACGAACCCATTGCTGAAGTCATTACTGATAAAGTCACTGCTGAGGTTCCTTCTGATGTAGATGGAAGGATGGCTGAACATTATATAGCTGAAGGAACAACTGTAGCTGTCGGAACGCTGATCTGTAGAATTGAGACGTTGAATGAGGAGGAGACTGGCAGTCAACCTACCAGTTCTTCTGTTCCAGCGGATTCACCTTCGAAAGCTTCTTTGACAAGTACCTTGAATGAAGATCGGCATCAAGTAGAAAAGAAAGCTAATAGCCGTTCGTTGGGAAGATACTCACCAGCCGTTTTGCGGTTAGCTGAAGAACATCAAGTCGATTTACGGCAAGTCATGGGCAGCGGTGAAGGTGGAAGAATCACACGAAAAGATGTTCTCGCTTTTATTGAACAGGGAAGTCAACCGTCCATGGCTATTCCTGAAATCAAACAGACAGAACTCTCTTCTGCTGTTCCGTCTTCAGCTAAAGCTCCAGAGCACAGTCAACCCGCAGCAGCGCAGGCAAGAGCAACAGAAAATGGTGACTACACCGTTTTACCTGCAACTCCCATTCGCCGTACGATTGCTCGGAGAATGTTGGAAAGTAAGCGCACTGCACCACATGCTTGGACGATGGTGGAAGTGGATGCAACCTCCTTGGTACGTTATCGAGATCGGCAGAAAAAGGGGTTTGTTGAACGGGAAGGTGTGTCTCTAACGTATTTACCGTTCTTTATTAAAGCTGTGGCAAATGCGCTTCGCCAGTATCCAATGCTCAATGCTGCATGGGTAGATGATGAGATAAGGCTGATGAAAAATATTCATATTTCCATAGCGATTGCTACCGATGATGCTCTTGTGGTTCCTGTTATTCATCATGCGGATAGACTGAGTGTAACAGGAATTGCACATGCACTAAACGACTTGGCAACGCGAGCTCGAAATGGCAAGTTGACGATGGCCGATATGGAAGGCGGCACGTTTACGGTCAATAACACCGGAGCATTCGGTTCCATCTTGTCGCAACCGATTATCAATCAGCCTCAAGCTGCGATTCTATCCGTTGAATCGATTGTCAAGCGGCCCATGGTGATGGATGACGATATGATTGCCATTCGCCATATGGTGAATCTTTGTTTGTCACTCGATCATCGTTTGTTGGACGGATGGGTAGCCGGTCAATTCTTGAAAGCGGTCAAAGAACAAGTTGAACAGGCAGGCGAACATTTGACGCTTGGATGAGTTGCCAGGATTGGCCCCAAAGCCGCTTGCGGCGAGTTGGGGCTTTCTTTGCATTTGATGCAGTTTGGTCTACACTTAAAGTAGTTCCAAGCTAAGAAATTTCGCGTTCCGCTTTCGAAAGAAAGTTGTGACGTTGCCAAAAGAAAGAGGGAGTGGCCCATATGCAGTCAAAACTGGCAGAAAAACAAGCTGAAAAAGAACGTATCATGCGCGAACAAGCCATGTCCCGGCCAGAGTGGCTTAAAATTAAGCTCAATACGGGAGAAGAGTATCAAGAGCTGAAGCGACTGATGCGTTCCAAATCGTTGCACACAGTTTGTGAAGAAGCCCGTTGTCCCAATATTTATGAATGTTGGACGCATCGTACGGCTACCTTTATGATTCTCGGTGAGACTTGTACACGTGCTTGTCGATTTTGCGCTGTGCACAGCGGTAAACCGACAGAACTCGACTTACAAGAACCTGAACGGGTAGCTGAAGCTTGTGTGCAAATGGATTTGCAGCATGCCGTGGTAACATCAGTTGCTAGAGACGATTTAGCTGACGGTGGAGCTTCTATCTTTGCCGAAACGATTCGCGCCATCCGTAGACGTTTGCCCACATGCGGTGTGGAAGTATTGATTCCAGATTTTCTAGGGAATTGGGATGCGCTGGCTACCGTTTTAGACGCTTCGCCTGACATTCTCAACCACAATATAGAGACGGTTCGCAGATTATCAGATAAGGTACGCTCCAAGGCGAAATATGACAGAACTTTGGAACTGTTGCAGCGTTCTAAAGAACTTCGTCCGGATATTCGAACCAAGTCAAGCATAATGGTAGGTCTTGGAGAGACAGTGGATGAAATTTTAGAAACGCTGGACGATTTACGTGCAGTTCAAGTTGATATTGTTACGATTGGCCAGTATTTGCAACCGACAAAAAAACACTTATTGGTGGAAAAATTCTATACTCCCACTGAATTTTTACGTTTGCGCGGCGAAGGTTTGGCACGCGGTTTTGCTCATGTGGAATCTGGGCCTATGGTGCGCAGTTCTTACCACGCTCATGAGCAGGTATTACGTGCGGATGGAATGCCTATTCAATCCCTCAAAGAATCAGCTTCCTCGCAACTTTAATTTGTAGGAGGGGTGAGGATGAGTCAACCGACGACAGTAAATTGGATTTCATTAGGACGTATGGATTATGATGAGGCGCTGGCAATTCAGATGAGTCAACGGGATGCGCTGCTTGCCATGGAAGGCGGCGCGCAGACCGTTTTTACTGTGGAACATCCACCCACAATTACGATTGGTCGAAACGGATCGGCCGCAAATATTGTTGCTTCCGAAGCAGAACTACAGCGTCAAGGGTTTACGATTCGAGAAGTAGACCGGGGCGGTGATGTTACCTATCATGGTCCAGGCCAACTGGTGGTTTATCCTGTTTTGCACCTAAGTCCATTTGGTAACGATGTGTCACTGTTTGTACGACGGTTAGAGGAAATGGTCATACAAGCCCTCGCTGAAGAAGGGATGACGGCAACACGACTGGAAGCCTATCCAGGTGTTTGGCTGGGAGATAAAAAAATCTGTGCTGTAGGCGCAAGAGTGAAGCGACGCGCCAATGGTGAGTTTGTCACTTCTCACGGCATCGCACTCAATGTGGCTACCAATTTGGCTCACTTTCAAACCATCATCCCTTGTGGCATTCAGGATAAAGGAGTAACTTCAGTCGCTGAAGAATTGCAACAGGAAGCTTCTGTAGAAATATGGGAAGAAAAACTGCGCCGCCATTTTGAACAACAGTTTTCTGCACGAACAGAGACGGTTGATTGGTCTCGCGAAAGGGAGAGTCGGGCATGAACTTCCAAGAATCCAAAAACGCCTGGGAGAAAAAAGTAGAAACCGAGATAGGAAAGCGACCTGAGCGTCGCAAAGAATTCCATACTTCTTCCGATATCCCTGTGGAACGACTGTACACTCCCAACAGTGAAGAACCTACCCCTGATGCTTATTTAGAGAAACTTGGCTTTCCGGGTGAATTTCCGTATACGCGCGGAATCCAGCCAACGATGTACCGTGGAAAATTTTGGACAATGCGCCAATATGCAGGGTTTGGTTCTGCTGAAGAAACTAACCTGCGGTTTCGTTATTTGCTGGAACAAGGGCAGACAGGATTAAGCACCGCTTTCGATTTGCCTACACAAATTGGTTATGATGCTGACGATCCGTTTGCGCGCGGTGAAGTGGGTAAAGTAGGAGTCTCGATTTCCTCGCTGCTCGATATGCAGACCCTGTTTGCCGAAATTCCGTTAGATGCAGTGAGTACATCCATGACCATTAATGCTCCTGCTTCAGTGCTGTTGGCCATGTATCTTGTGGTTGCTGAACAGCAAGGCGTTGCGTGGAATAAAGTGTCAGGGACCATTCAGAATGATATTTTAAAAGAGTATGTGGCGCGGGGCACCTATATTTTTCCTCCCAAGCCATCTATGCGTCTAATTACCGATATTTTTTCTTTCTGTTCCAAGGAAGTGCCAAACTGGAATACCATTTCTATCTCTGGCTATCATATTCGAGAAGCCGGATCGACAGCTGTTCAAGAAATTGCTTTTACATTGGCGAACGCGATTGCTTACGTTGAGGCAGCCTTGGCTGCTGGTTTGCAAATTGACGAATTTGCTCCTCGTCTTTCATTTTTCTTTAATGCACACAATAATTTTTTTGAAGAAATTGCGAAATTCAGAGCTGCACGGCGCATGTGGGCTCATATTATGAGGGATCGTTTTTCTGCTAAGAACTCTAAATCTATGCAATTACGTTTTCATACCCAGACAGGTGGAAGTACGCTAACTGCTCAACAGCCGGATAACAATATTGTTCGGGTTACCGTGCAAGCGCTTGCCGCAGTACTTGGGGGAACACAGAGTTTGCACACCAACAGCCGCGACGAAGCATTGGCGTTGCCGACGGAAGAATCAGCTCGTATAGCTCTTCGTACTCAGCAAATTCTTGCCTATGAAAGCCATGTGGGAGACACGGTTGATCCGCTCGGTGGGAGCTACTACATAGAAGAACTGACGGATGAGTTAGAGAGAAGGGCTACACAATATTTGGATTATATTGAGCAGATGGGTGGAGCAGTTTCTGCCATTGAGCAGGGATATATGCAAAAAGAGATTCATCACGCCGCTTATTTGACGCAGCGGGAGATTGAACAGGGAGAACAAGTGGTGGTTGGTGTCAATCGATTTACTGTGGAAAACGAATCCACTCCTGAACTGTTGCGTGTGGACTCCAAACTGGGTGCCATACAGGCTGAGCGTCTGGCCAAATTGCGCCAAGAAAGAGCTCAAGAACCTTGGGCGAAGGCGCTGGCGGATTTACGTAGCGGAGCTGAAGGGGATGCCAATTTAATGCCGCTTATTCTTCAGGCTGTACGCTCATATGCAACGATTGGTGAAATTTGCAACACTTTACGAGATGTTTTTGGAGAGTATCGTCCCCCTATTTATTGATTCTGAAGAGAAAATGGAGGCGAGAACAGCTTGGATGGTTTGGAACGACCGATTCGTGTTTTAATTGCCAAGCCCGGTCTGGATGGTCATGATCGCGGTGCGTTGGTGGTAGCTCAAGGGCTGAGAGATGAGGGAATGGAAGTTATCTACACAGGCTTGCGGCAAACTCCAGAAGCCATTGCTGCTGCAGCCGTACAGGAAGATGTGGCTTGTGTGGGACTTTCTTCGTTGTCTGGAGCCCATTTGGAACTGTTTCCAGAAGTGGTTCAAGCGCTTCGTGCACGTGGAGCAGACGATATTCTGGTGATTGGCGGCGGAATCATTCCTGATGAGGATATCAATGCTCTAAAAAATGCTGGCATTGCTGAAATTTTCACTCCAGGTTCCAGCATCAAACAAATGGCGGATTATATTCGTCAACATGCGCGAACCGCTCAGTTGCCAGCTTTAGCTTCTTTTGTTGAAGGACTCGATCATATAGGTATTGCCGTCAATTCGCTGACTATAGCTCAGAAGTTGTATAAAGATCAGCTTGGAGCCAAAGAAATTCATCATGAGGAAGTTGTGGAACAGGGAGTGCGGGTCAGTATTCTTCGTATGGGCCAGACCGAGATCGAACTGCTTGAACCCTTACATGAAGAGAGTCCTGTAGCACGCTTTCTGGCCAAACGCGGTTCTGGGGTTCACCATCTTGCCTATCGAGTAAAGGATATTCAAGCTGCTTTGCAAGCGGCGAAAACGGCAGGTTTTCGTTTGATTGATGACCAACCTCGTCGTGGTGCGCATGGCAAGTGGGTAGCCTTTTTGCATCCGTCTTCTATGCAAGGTGTTCTCACAGAACTATGTCAGCCAAGGGAGGATAGGCAGTCATGATGGAACGAAGATTGAGTGAATTGACCGATCGTCGCCGCAAACTGGAGCTCGGTGGGGGCGATCAGCGCATCTTGCAACAACATGAAAAAGGAAAGTACACCGCTCGTGAACGAATAGAATTATTGTTGGATAAAGGTTCCTTTCGCGAGATTTATCTGTTTGCCCATACGCGTTCGTCCTATTTAGGTATGGATAATATTGAAGCTCCAGGGGAAGGTGTTGTGACCGGGTATGGAACGATAGACGGACGTACAGTCTATGTGTTTGCCCAAGATTTCACTGTCTTTGGCGGAGCCCTTGGTGAAGTGCATGCTAAAAAAATTGCGAATCTCATGGATTTAGCTGCTCAAAATGGAGCTCCTATGATAGGGTTAAACGATTCAGGAGGGGCACGCATACAAGAAGGCGTGGTTTCACTGGACGGGTATGGTCATGTGTTCTATCGAAATGCCTGTTATTCTGGTGTTATTCCACAAATTTCCGTAATTATGGGGCCTTGTGCTGGCGGTGCTGTCTATTCCCCGGCCATTACCGATTTTATTTTTATGGTCGAAGGGACAAGTCAGATGTTTATTACGGGACCTAAAGTCATTCAGACTGTGACCGGAGAACAGATTTCTGCTGAAGAACTTGGTGGAGCCAAAGCCCAGGAAGCTTACAGTGGTGTCGCTCACTTTTCTTGTCCGACTGAAGAAGAAACGCTTTCGCAAGTGCGTAAGTTGCTGAGTTTTTTGCCAGCTTCTTATCGAGAGAAGCCTCCTCGGAAACCTTTTCATGGAAGTTTGGAGATGGATGACTCCATTCTGGAGATTGTTCCTACCGAGGGTATGAAAGTATATGATGTCAAAGATGTGATTGAACGTTTAGTGGATGACGGAGATTTTTTTGAAGTGCAAAAATTGTTTGCCAAAAATGCAGTGATTGGTTTTGGGCGGATTGGCGGCAGTGTAGTAGGAATCATTGCGAATCAGCCTAAACATATGGCAGGCGGTTTAGATATTGATTCATCAGATAAGATTTCTCGTTTTATACGATTTTGTGATGCCTTTCAAATTCCCCTTATTACACTTGAAGATGTAACAGGCTACATTCCAGGTGTCAAACAGGAGCATGGTGGAATTATTCGGCACGGCGCGAAAATTCTATACGCCTATTCTGAGGCAACTGTTCCCAAAATTACAATTATTCTGCGTAAAGCATATGGCGGTGCGTATGTTGCTATGAACAGTAAAGCTATTGGGGCCGATCTCGTTTATGCTTGGCCAGCCTCTGAAATTGCTGTCATGGGTCCAGAAGGTGCTGCCAACATTATCTATGCTAAAGAAATTGCTGCCTCAGACAATCCGGCAGAGACAAAGGCACGACGTATTCAAGAATATCGCGATCACGTTGCAAATCCTTATGTGGCGGCTGGTGCAGGTATGGTTGATGATGTTATAGATCCCCGCGACACCCGTCGATTGCTTTATGAGGCGCTTGTTCTTTTGGAAAATAAACAAGTACAACGTCCTTTGCGCAAACATGGCAACATACCGCTTTAAGCTCATACGTACAATAGGAGGCGTTGTCTATGTCGACTCATACACATAAAGATGCTGTTTTGCATACATTTTTAGATCTTGTGCAGATTGCTAGTCATTCACTTCAAGAACAAGCAGTATTTGCATATTGCAAAGAGAGACTGGAAAAAATGGGATTATCCGTTCGAGAAGATAGTGCGGGTGAAAAATTAGGGGGCAATGTGGTAATCTCATTGCCACTTTGCCTGCCAACGATTCTACTCGACCTAAAATTTTATTGATGGCGCATATGGATACGGTACAACCAGGGCAGAACGTGAAACCTGTCGTTCGTGATGAGGTTATATACAGTGACGGATCTACCGTGCTTGGAGCGGATGATAAAGCGGGCATCACCGCTATCTTGACAGCGCTTGAGCGGATTATACAAGAGAATTTACCGCATGGCCAGATTCAGGTGTTATTGACCATTGCTGAAGAAATAGGACTGCAAGGTGCTAAAAACCTGGACTTTTCTCTGATTGACGCTGATTGGGGTCTTTCTCTTGACACAGGAGGAGCACTAGGAACGCTGCCTGTAGCTGGTCCTGCACAAGCTAAATTTGAAGCCCAGTTTATAGGCCGCAGCGCTCATGCAGGAGTAGCTCCAGAACGGGGAATATCAGCCATTCAGGTAGCTGCAAAAGCAGTGGCGAATATGCCTCATGGGCGTATTGATGATGAAACAACAGCCAATATCGGTTCTTTTGAAGGCATTAGTCCGACGAATGTTGTCGCGGAGAGAGCCAGATTATTGGGTGAAGTTCGAAGTCGAAACAAGGAAAAATTACAGCGTATGCTCCAGCAGATTGAGGAAATTTTTGATACCGTTGCTAAAGAGCATGGGGCCAAGTTGGAATTTGAACAGCGTCTGATGTATGAAGGATTTCGTTATCCTCCAGAACATCCTGCTCGCCAGAGAGTGGAGCGTGCTCTACGTCTGGCCGGATTTGAACCCAATCCAGTAGAGGTTGGCGGAGGCAGTGATGCAAACATTCTTTCCATGCATAAGTTGCCCGTGCTAAACATTGGTATTGGCTATGAAGATATTCATACAACTCAGGAACATATTCAATTATCCGATATCATGTCAGCTTCCGAAGTGGCCGTTGTTTTTTGCACAATGGAGTAAACTGATTCAGGTTAATTGGAGGGAGAACCATCGTTGGATGACTGGACAGACTCTCCGCAACATCAGGATAGCAGTTTGGTGGAGACAACGGTTGATGAAACTACCCTTTATAGCGGGCGTATTCTTCAACTACAAAAACGCAAAGTACGCTTGGCCAATGGACGGGAAGCGTCTCGGGAAGTTGTTATACATCCAGGTGCAGTAGCAATTGTTGCCGAACCAGAAACTAATTATCTTATTCTGGTTCGACAATTTCGCAACGCTCCTCATGAATTGCTTTGGGAACTGCCAGCAGGGAAATTGGATGCTGGAGAAGAGCCTTCTATAGCAGCTTGTCGAGAATTACGCGAAGAAACGGGATACACAGCAAAATCGATTGAATTATGGCATTCTTTTTACACATCTCCCGGCTTTGCGAATGAGAAAATATGGTTATATTTTTCTCGTGATTTAGTCAAGTCTCAACAACAACTGGACGAAGATGAATTGCTCCATATGCATTTCTTTTCTCGTGATGAAGTTGCTGAAATGTTAAAAACAGGCGCACTAACGGACGCTAAAACGCTCATTGGAGTTTATCGATGGTTGATGCAAGGTTCTAGTAAAAAGTCATAGAGTCGCCTTTATCCACATAGAGTGAAGCAGGACATAACTTTGCTCACTGCTTCTCTCTAGCGTGGAATGGGGGCAATTCGAGATGAACGGGAATCTTCTTTTACGAAGAAAAGGAAGAGTTGATTGGCTCCAAGAAAGCATTCAACTTTTGCAAAAATTACAGAGAAAGCATGGCTCTGCCTTATTATTTCTACTGGCCATTGCTGTAACGGGTCTATTCTTTGGCGGTGTGGTTGCAGGACAAATTCCGCATCCTGAGCAAATGATTCTTGACAATCGGCTACAAAATCTCATTTCAGATGTCACAAATCATCAGTTGGCGAGCAGCAAGGAACTGTTATGGCAACGTTTAAGTGCGGATGGACGTCTGTTGGCGTTACTCTGGTTGCTTGGATTATCCATCATTGGTATACCTATTATTATTCTTTTACTTTTTCTGCGTGCTTTCTCAACGGGTTTCGCCATTGGTTACACTATACTTCATTTTGGTGTCAAAGGGCTATGGATTGCCATGTTAGGCATTTTTTTGCACGAATTTCTCGCATATTCCACTTTACTGGCTGCTGCTTTAACAGCGATTCGTTTTTCCAAGACAATTCTCATTCAGAAAATCCAGTTGAGCGACTTAATTGTCCGTGCTCTGCGATTTACGGGATACTTTATTGTATATCTGGGTGGTTTGGCCATTGCTGATTGGGTACAAGCCAGTGTGGTGCCTCATTTACTGGCAAGCCTGTTTTGAACAGGAGGGATTTTCATGCAACACGCTCGCTTTACGCATCGAAACGAAGGCTTTATCTGCGCCCATTGTGGGGTCGATGTACCACCTTCCACCTCAACTTGTCGAAACCATTGTCCAAATTGCCTTTATTCTGTACATCTTGACAATTTTCCCGGCGATCGCGCTGCAAACTGTGGAGGCTTGATGGAGCCTATCGAGATCATCCAACATTCCAAAAAAGGATGGCAAGTGGTTCATCGTTGTCAACGTTGTGGACATGAAAGTCGAAACACGCTCCATTTTGACGATCCGTTGGCTGCTGATTCATTTAATCGAGCACTGGAGTTGATGAGAAAGGGGCCATCCATATGATCCAACGTCTTTCGTCACTTTGGAGTTTTTTACGAATTTGTTTGTTCTTTTTTTCAATGGCGTTGCTTTTTCATTGGATGGTCTCCATATCTATAGCATGGCGGCATTCTTACCAACTTCCCACGCCTCTTCATCCTCCTTATATTGCTGTGTGGACGCGTACGGACGTACCTACATTCGATTTTATGTTCAATCAATTCCTACAATCGTGCCTCTCTTTTTTCCGATTTGGCAATTGACAACTATACTGTATGGAAGTGTCCTGAAAGTGCAGGACTCTTCATTTATTTATGGAATCATTTTTATGAGGCAGAAAGAAAAAGAGAGTTGGAGAACGATTAAAGGAGTCATATTGATGCATAGCTTGGTAGAACAGTTTATCAATTATTTGTCTGTAGAACGTGGACTGTCTATGAACACGCTGGAATCGTATCGAAGAGATTTAGCAGGGTTTCAGCGTTTTATGGATCAGAAGCTCAAATTGAGTTTGGAAGATGCATTAGAAGAGCATCTACAGGCATATTTAGTGGAATTGACTCAATCGGGGAAAGCCTCTTCCACCATATCAAGAAACATTGCATCAATTCGCTCTTTTTATCGATTTCTGGCCAGTGAAAATCGACAAGTGAAAAATCCCGCTCAGCGCATTGTTTCGCCTAAAATGGAGAAACGCTTGCCGAAGGTGCTCACAGAGCAGGAAATTCGGCTCCTACTGGAACAACCTCACGTTCATACTCCGGCTGGATGTCGAGACAAGGCCATGCTGGAGTTACTTTACGCTACAGGGTTACGCGTGAGTGAATTAATCAATATGAATCTGCATGATGTTAATTTAAGCGCTGGTTTTACGCGTTGTTTAGGAAAAGGGAAAAAAGAACGTATTATCCCAGTTGGTGAGATTGCTCAAAAAGCTTTGCATCGATATATTCACACGGCTCGTCCTCAATTGTGCAAAGAATCTTCTTCTAGCGCGTTGTTTCTCAATCAACAGGGTAAACGAATTTCTCGCCAAGGATTTTGGAAAATTCTTAAAAAATATGCGTATTCTGCAAAAATTTCTGAAGAAATCACACCTCATATGCTCCGACACTCCTTTGCCACTCATCTTCTCGAGCATGGAGCCGATTTAAGGGCTGTTCAGGAGATGTTAGGACATGCTGACATTTCCACTACACAAATTTATACACATGTAACGCGATCACGCATGAAAGAAGCGTATTTATTGGCCCATCCAAGAGCATGAATACGTCTATCGAAAATTGATGGAAAGTAACAAACGGGGAGTTGTAGGGATGACGTCAAAGAAACGATGGATATGGATTGTTTTGGATAGCGTCGGCTGTGGTGCGGCACCTGATGCTAGTCATTATGGGACATCAGATGAAATGTCTAATACATTAGCCCATATTGCACAGGCGAAGGGCGGATTATACGTACCTAATATGGAAAAGTTGGGGCTTGGAAATATATTGGAAATCGAGGGTGTAAAACCAAGCCATCAACCAACCGCTTATGGAAGAATGCAGGAAAAGTCCCATGGTAAAGATACGACTAATGGCCATTGGGAATTTGTAGGTGTTGTGCTGGAGCAAGATTTACCGGTATATCCGAATGGTTTTCCAAATGAGATTATTCAACCTTTTGAAGCATACGTGGGCAAACCCGTACTCTGTAATCGTCCTGCCTCAGGCACGGAGGTTATTGAAGAGTATGGTGCTATTCATATGGAAACAGGTCGACCCATTGTTTATACCTCAGCAGACAGTGTTTTTCAAATTGCGGCACATGAGGAAATCGTCACTGTCCAACAGTTGTATGATTGGTGCGAGAAAGCTCGCGCTTTATTGACCGGACCTCATGCTGTCGGCCGTGTGATTGCGCGACCCTTCATTGGTAAACCTGGTGCTTTTCAACGAACGCATCATCGAAAAGATTTTTCCTTAAACTTTGGCCATACGGTTCTTAATTCCTTACAAACTGCAGGTTGGGATATTATTGGTATCGGAAAAATTTACGATATTTATGGTGGTTCGGGTATCAGTAAGGGAATTCATACCGATAACAATGAAGATGGAATGAAAAAATTACTCCAGGCTATGCGTGAATATTCTTCCGGGCTACTTTACATCAATTTGGTTGATTTTGATTCTCTCTATGGTCATCGCAATAATCCTATTGGTTTTGCACAAGCGGTAGAGGAGTTTGATCGTTGGCTGGGAAAGGTACTTTCAACCATGCAGGATTCGGACGTTCTTTGCATTACAGCCGATCACGGTTGTGATCCGACGACGCCTGGAACAGATCATTCCAGGGAATGGGTACCGCTTTTGGTGTATCACAAGCAGATGAACCAGTTACATTCGCTTGGAGATCGCTCGACGTTCGCTGACTTAGGTGCTACGGTTGCAGAGTTTTTTGGTGTTTCATTGCCGGAGATTGGAGAGAGTTTTTGGAAATCAATTCAAGATGAAGCGATGTTTTAAAAGTATGGTTTTGCCGTTCTCTCTCATACTGAAGTACAAGGAGGGGATGAGCATGCCGAATCATGTAAAATGTGCAGTTGAAGAATGTTTATATAACCAAAATTCAGCTTGTTCAGCAGAGGAAATAGAAATACGAACTAATGGAAATCCTATTGTAGGAACATCCAAAGGTACGATGTGTGAAACTTTTATTTATAAAGATTATCGTGGGCATGGACGAGATGCCTACCATGCGCATCAAGAGTCACAACACTCCTAGGAAGCACTCTTTAATGAACCCTCCAGTATATCAGGAGGGTTTTTTATTTTTCCGTATCATATTCACACGATGGACGAGCAAACTATACGCTAGCCAGAGTCTCTTGTAACTGGACATCATGATGTCAAAGAAAGGAGCAGACAACTATGTCAGAGAAGAAACAGCAATTATCTGGAGTCAAAAAGTTGGCTGTTTTCAGTTGTCTCGTTCTGCCAATTTTCTCCTTTGTTGAACCGCCTCTTATCCAGGCATCTTCGTTATCTCAATCTGCATCCACGTATCATGTTCAAAAGGAAAAAAGTTCTTCAAACGATGATCACCAAGAAATTCAATTAGCTGCTCATGCTCGATCAGCAGTTTTAATGGAAGCTTCTACTGGCAAAATATTGTTTGCCAAAGATGAGCATGAACGATTGCCAATGGCCAGCATTACTAAAATCATGACAATGTTGTTGATTATGGAAGCTATTGACAATGGTAAACTGAAACTCACGGACAAAGTAAAGGCAAGTGAATATGCCGCGAGCATGGGAGGTTCGCAAATCTTTCTCGAACCTGGAGAAGAAATGACTGTTTCAGACATGCTCAAGGGGATTGCCATGGCTTCAGCAAATGATGCTTGTGTGGCAATGGCGGAGCATCTGTGTGGAACATCAGATGCTTTTGTACAAAAAATGAACGAGAGAGCATCTCAATTAGGCATGAAAGATACTCATTTTGTTAATTGCAATGGATTGCCTGCCGAGAACAATTATTCATCAGCCTATGATATTGCTCTCATGTCACGCGCCTTGCTAAATCACCCGGAAATTACGAAATGGACATCGGTATATAGTGATTATTTACGAAAAGACAGTGCGAAACCCCTTTGGTTGGTTAATACCAATAAGTTAGTCAAGTTTTATGAGGGTATGGATGGATTGAAAACGGGATACACAGCAGAAGCCAAGTATTGTTTGTCGGCTACTGCCAAGAAACAAGGTTTGCGCATGATAGCTGTTGTTATGGGAGAACCCAAAACGACCATACGTAATGCTGAAGTTACTGCAATGATGAATTGGGGATTTAGTCAGTATGAATATAAAGCTCTGCACGCTGCCGGTAGTACAATTACTCAGGTGGATGTGAAAGGTGGTAAAGAGAAAAAAATAAATGTCATGGTATCTAGAGCAGTAGGTTTAGTTACTGAAAAAGGTAAGCGTCCTGACATAGATGAAAAAATCATCATACAGCCTTTACAGGCGCCAATTAAAAAGGGTCAAAAGGTAGGCGAATTAGTGGTTGAAGAGAATGACCATGTTGTGGATAAAGTAGCTCTTGTAGCTGCAACATCGGTAGAAAAAGCGTCATTGTCCTATCGACTTGGCCGCTCCCTACGTGCATTCTTTTCATTTGGACAATCTTGATTGTCGAACCATCTCAGTTGTTGACGAATGAGCACAAAAAATATTATTTCTAAGGCAATAAGTAATGAGTAACTTGAAAGTATGTTCAACTGTAGAGAGGGGTTTCCACAAAAGTCATTTTAGGAAACTTTTGAGGTAACCCCTCTTTTCAAACAATATTTGAATTGTATGCGTACTCTTTTCTGATTCAAACGAGTAATTTCTCACGAAGAATACTGTTAGCCAGCTGAGTAGCAATGGTCATCATGCTGGACTGATCCCCTGACCATTTCTGAGTCCAAATCGCTTGATGGCGTTTTAATTCAGTAAACTGCTTCAAATCATTGCTGTCCACCTTTTCAAGAGAAACATCTAAATATTCTAAAGCTGTTTTATAATCTTGTTTTGAGGCTGCAACGCGAGCCAAAATAAAGTTTGCCTGTATTTGCAGTGTTATATTTTGACCGTCTTGTTGAAGAGCCATTTGTGTATCTTCAACAGCATTTTCCAATTCACCAAGATCAAAATACGACTCAGCTCGCTCAATATATGCTCCGGCCAATCGAATGTTGTCTCTCGGAAATTCTCGCAGGTCAATTAATTGTGAACAATAGTCAATAGCCTGGCGATATTGTTTAGCACATCTCAAAATATAGGCTTGATTGATCTGGCATTGACGCATGCCTCTCAATTGTCCAGACTTTTCATATGTCTGAATAGCTTTTTCATTGAAAATCAGTGCATTTTCAAAATCCATAAGTTCCGTGTAAGTATAGGCTAATCCGTGATATGCACGAGCCATATCATTTGTGGTTCCATATTCTTCAGCAAGTTGCGTCATTCGCAAATAAGCTTCATGCGATTGTTGAATATCACCGCGATCGAGATAAAGTCGAGCTAGATTACCATATATCTTCATTTCTAGTGGCATATGCAAGGAAGGATGTTGTGCAAGCATTTCACTGGCACGAGTCCAGTACATTAGTGATAATTTTTGACGTTTTCTGCGTCTTTCCAAATTGCCAAGATGAAAATAAGCATGTACAGCCGTCGCAATATCATTTTTTTCCACTGCAAAACGAATGACTTCTTCATAAGCCATAGAAGCATCTTCCAGTTGTTCTAGCTGAACATAGCATTCTGCAAGTAATTGAAATATACTCTCTAATTTGGCGTTATTTTCTTGAAATGCAGAAAGTTCTTTCAATATAGGAACGGCTTCTTCATAACGTTCTTTGTCCACCAATGAACGAGCTTTTCGGAGGCGCTGTGTCAGATCGGTGGTTGTAGTACGTTCTACATGAAATACACTAAATGGTACTCCTAATCGTTCTGCTAATTGTTCCAAAACTTTTGCAGAAGGAGTAGCTCTATTTGATTCAATTTGGCTTATCATGCTTGGTGTGACAATATTTTGACTTAATTCTTGTTGGGTCATACCTTTCTCACGACGCAAGTTGCGAATCGTTTCTCCAATGCTCGCCATACTCTGCCTCCATTAAATTTTCCTATATTGTACTATAAAAATATGTATCTCGCTCAACGGGAAATTGTCGGATTCAGACGAATTCTTAGAGCTTTTGTCGGCTTGCAGGATTCTTGCTGATGACTTAAGAATTGTTTGCCTGAATCAACAACATGCAGAGAGGGCGGACGTTGGTGTCATTGCAAACCACAACCATATCCGGAGTGCTCGTTGCTCGTTTACAGGGAGAACTCGATCATCACGCTGTAGAAAAAATTAGAGAAGATATTGAACAGACTGTACAGCAAGAGGGTATCAATCGCCTTGTCCTATCTTTCGCCAACATTCACTTTATGGATAGCAGCGGGATTGGACTTGTTTTAGGCAGATTGCGTACCATTCAAGCTCTTGGTGGGAAAATGGCTCTTTGTGAAGTGCAAAACAGTTTACAGAAAATTTTTGAGATGTCTGGTATTTTAAAAGTATTAAAACTGTTCCCTAGCGAACAAGAAGCGATTGAATACGTGAGGGGAGAGTAATATCAGTGACAGAATACCTTCAGGAAAAAGTACATGTTCAAAATTATATTCGCATGCAATTTCCTAGTTGTTCGGCTAACGAGTCTTTTGCCAGAGTAGCTGTCGCCTCTTTTGTCGCTCAACTTGATCCAACCTTAGAAGAATTGACAGAATTAAAGACTGCAGTTTCTGAAGCGGTGACGAACGCAATTATTCATGGCTATGAAAATTCGTTTGGTGAAATACGAATAGAGTGTTCTTTATATGACCAGACTGTAAAAATCACTATAGAAGACGATGGGGTAGGAATTGAAGATGTCGATATGGCTAGGCAACCCCTCTATACTTCCCGTCCCGAACTAGAAAGAAGTGGCATGGGTTTAACAATTATGGAAAGTTTTGTGGATCGTATGGAAATTCAGTCTGAGCCAGGCCAAGGTACGCGAGTGACGCTGGTAAAAAGCATGGGAGGTCAAAAAACCTCTCAACGTCCTTCTTAGGAGTCGGCAAGAGATGGAACAACCAAAAGATAAAACAAAAAGAAATGCAAAGCTGGCGGATGAAGAAGTACGTCAGTTGATACAGAATAGCCAAGCAGGAGATCAAAATGCTCGTGACGAGTTGGTTTTAAGCAATCAGCGTTTGGTATGGGCTGTTGTACAACGTTTTCTCAATCGTGGTTACGAGGCGGACGATTTGTTTCAAATTGGTTGCATAGGACTTATGAAGGCTATTGATAAATTTGATCTGAGTTATGAAGTCAAATTTTCTACTTATGCTGTACCTATGATTATTGGTGAAATTCAACGTTTTCTTCGCGATGATAGTACAGTTAAAGTAAGCCGTAGTCTTAAGGAAACTGCTAAACATATTCGTCATGTCAAAGATGATTTGGCTAAAAAACTTGGCAGGCAACCCCATATCACTGAAATTGCTGAAGAAATGGGTTTAGATCCAACAGAAGTTGTGTTTGCTCAAGAGGCTTTACGAACGCCGGCTTCCATTCACGAAACTGTTTTTGAAAACGATGGAGATCCAATTTATTTAATGGATCAAATAGCGGACGATGAAAATCATGAATGGTTTGATAAAATTGCATTACATGAAATTCTGAATCGCCTGCCAGAAAGAGAAAGATTCATTGTATATATGAGATTTTTTCGTGATAAAACACAATCTGATGTTGCAGAAGTTCTAGGAATTTCCCAGGTGCAAGTGTCTCGGTTAGAAAAACGAATACTCCAGCAGATACGAATGCAATTAGAATGATACGATGGACAATCTTTATGCAAGGCGAGCGTAGGCTCGCTTTTTTTGTTGCATCCTTTTGCGTAAAGCATCGTGAAATGGGAAATCTAATGCTGTTTAGAAAGAACAAGTCATGACTAGTATTTGTTTTGATTCCAACATAAAGGAGATGAACTATGTTTTGACAACAGCAAGCAAAAACGAACAAAAAGCTTATCAACAAACCATCAAAAAATATCGTCCCGCCAAACCCATGGGTAAAAACATGATTCGAGCTTTTTTGGTAGGGGGATTGATTTGTGAGATTGGACAGATCGTGCAATGGTTTTTCGTCAAATTTGCACATTTTTCAATCCAAGATGCGGGTAACCCAACAGTAGCAGTCATGATCTTTTTAGCTGCTTGTTTGACAGCTTTAGGGGTATACGACAAATTTGCGGGATGGGCAGGTGCCGGATCGGCCGTACCTGTTACTGGTTTTTCAAATACGATGACTTCTGCAGCCATGGAACATCGTGCAGAAGGGTGGGTAGCCGGCGTAGGTGGGAATATGTTTAAGCTCGCTGGACCTGTCATTGTGTATGGTGTGGTTTCTGCCTTCTTTGTATCCCTTATTCGTTATCTTTGGATTCATCTTGTTTAAAGGAGTGTATCATCGTGTCCAAGTTGGGAGCGCAAACCTGGGAATTCCAACGTCCTCCTGTGCTCATTTCTACTGGGACAGTGGCTGGCAAATTAGAGAGTGAAGGCCCAATTGGCCATCTATTTGATGTCAAACACAGTTCTGATAGAGTAGAAAATCTTACATGGGAACAGTCGGAGCAAGTATTTTTTCAGGAGGCGGTCCATGTTGCTTTACAAAAAGCCAACCTTTTGCCTCAACAAGTGGATGTGATGGTAGGGGGTGACTTAAGTGCGCAACTGACCTCATCCTATTTAGGCCTAAAACAATTTTCTGTTCCCATACTCGGTGTCTATAGTGCTTGCGCTTCCATTTGTGAATCGCTATTTTTTGCCAGTTTTCTCGTAGAAAATGGGTTTGCCAAAGTGGCTGTTGCCGGAACATCTAGTCATACAAGTGCGGCTGAACGTCAGTTTCGCTATCCAACAGAATACGGTGTACAAAAACCGCCTACTGCACAGCGAACCGTCACTGGAAGTGGTGTAGCCATTCTTGGCGATTCACCAGCGGCTGCCCTTCCTATTCGCATTACCCATGCCACAGTTGGAAAAGTAATGGATTACGGGATTAGTAATCCCTGGGAAATGGGAGCTGCTATGGCACCAGCCGCTGCACATACGTTGACTACTCATTTTAAGGATACCGGACGTTCTCCAGCTGATTACGACTGCATAGCTACGGGCGATCTCGGTCATATTGGTCACCAAATTCTCCGCAAGTTGCTAGCTGATGAAGGTTACACTCATCTGACTCAACTAACCGATTGCGGAATACTGATTTTTGATCCTAATCAACCAGAAGTGTTTTCTGGTGGCAGTGGTGGTGCGTGTTGCTCTCTTGTAACTTTTTCGCATCTTATTGACAGAATGATAGATGGTCAATACAAACGGCTCTTGATTAGTGCTACCGGCGCTTTGCTGTCTACAATAAGTGCCCAACAACATGAGACAATTCCAGGAATTTCACACGCTATCGCGTTTGAACGTATAGAGGAGGAAGAATTGAAATGAGCCCATGGATTTTTCTTACAGCCTTTGTGGTCGGTGGATTGATTTGTGTGGTAGGGCAGCTCATTCTCGATTTGACGAGTTTAACTCCTGGACATGTCATGGTCATTCTTGTTATAGCTGGTGCTGTATTGGACGGATTTGGACTGTACGATCCACTCATTAAATTTGCTGGAGCAGGAGCTACGGTACCTATTACATCGTTTGGGAATGCTCTTGTACATGGTGCGCTGCTTGAAGCATCAACGCACGGACTGGTTGGCATTATCACAGGCATATTTGAAGTGACAAGTGCAGGAATTTCAGCCGCTATCATTTTTGCTTTTTTGGCAGCGGTGGTGGCGAAACCGAGGGGATGAGAAATCGACAGAGAAAGCGGCGCGTCATTGTAGTCACAGACGGCGACTCCATGGCTTTAAGAGCTTTAAAGATGGCGGCCAAACAGACTGGCTGCCGATTGATTTCAAGGAGTGCTGGAAGTCCAACTCCGCTCTCAGGTCCAGAAATCGTACATTGGATCCTGAGGGCTCAATCAGATCCAGTTATTATTATGTTTGACGACAATGGTAATCAATTGGACAATACTGCAGAAATCTCTATGTCGTATGTCTTGTCTCATCCCAGCATAGAAGTTATTGGTGTGTTGGCAGTTGCTTCGAATGCTCAGAGTCAGCAAGGAATTCAGGTTCATTGTTCGGTTACCCCAGATTTGCGCATTGTAACGAGTGCGGTGAATAAAGAGGGATGGCCAACACAAAGGTTTAATCTAAAAGGTGATACAGTAGACATATTAAGAAAATTCTCTATACCTATGATTGTCGGTATAGGTGATTTGGGGAAAATGCATGGAAACGATGCACCAGCCAAAGCGTCTCCAGTGACCACTAAAGCGATTCAACTTATATTAAAGACGCAACAAAGCCCACAGCATTCCTGCTTTGAACACATAGAATAAATCGGAATCGTTGGGAGGTGTCAGTATCGTGATATCCATGCTTATGTTTTTACCACGACTGTTTCGTTACTTTGGCATGTTCCAAAGTTTTATGGGTTTTGTTCGACCGCTATTTCCCCAAATGAAAAGAATTTTACGTCCTTCTTCTGCTGCAGCATGATGAGTTATATCCAGTATGTGATGAAAATGTGGACTTTTGCAGCCCCTGTCACATTAAAAATATAATGATATAGAAAGAAGGCAGGGGGAGAGTTGAATGACTTCACAAACGCCAATGAGCCTGCTTGCGCCACAAGAAAAGCAAATGCATGTGGCGCAAAAAGGACAACTTCGTTATATGCGTTTTGGTTTGAATGGGGGCTGGCAAGGAGCACTTTCTCTTCGTTTTCCAACTCGTCCTGTATTTCCATATCAACGTGCATTTGAATATCTCTCTGCCTCTCTCAAACGTTCTCCGCAACGTTTTCTTTCACTTGGTGTTGGGACAGGCACTGCGTTAGCCACTATCCAACGTCTATATCCCCAAACACTTTTGTATGGTGTTGATATCGTAGGGGAAGTGATGGAAACAGCTATCCAGCATTTTCAGGCTCCAGATCACTCAGCATGTCAATATTATCAATGTGATGCTATCCAGTTTGTCGAACAGACCCAACTTCGTTTCGATTTCATTTTTGTAGATGTTTATCTGGAGGATAGAATTCATCCAATTATTATACAATCGTCATTTCTTGATGCTTTAGAACGAATCCTCAACAATAAGGGAACTGTAATTTTTAATTTGATTGCTAAAACTCCACCAGTCTACCCTTATACTTTGTTTTTAAAATATAGCCAGACTTTGTTTAGAAGTCGTATATGGCTGCCTGTTGGCATGCCTTTCATTGAAGGAAACTTATTATGCGTACTATCCAAAGATGCAAACCCTTTTCAATTTCATTCAGACTATCTTAGAAATATAAGATCTAGAGCGAATTTTTACTATAATTGGTTTGATCAATTAGAGTGTAAGTTGTGGATGCATCGATTACAAATTTTGAATTCATAATCATCATTTTTGTAAAAAAAAAAGCCGACAGTTTTAGACATATCGGCTTATTAAATACCTTGAATATTTTTAGATACTACGCTTGATGAGTTAGAAATATTGATATTTTTGGCCATACGGCGAGCTTGCAGACGACAAAGCATAATACTGATTTCATAGAGAGCCATCATAGGTGTTGCCACACTCAAATGAGAAACAAGTTCTGGTGGACTGATGAGTGAGGCAAATACAATAATTGCAAAATATGCATATTTTCTCATTTTCGATAGCATTCTTGGTGTAACAACATGAATTCTTGTAAGAAACAAGAGCGCTATTGGCATTTCAAAAATCAAACCAAAAGGCAACGTTAAATTGACCAAAAAAGAAAAATATCGATGAGCAGTCATCACGACTATGAAATTTTCAAATGACAGTTGAAGCAAGAAATGTAATACAATTGGAAAAACAACGAAATATGAAAATGCTACTCCTCCTAAAAACATCAGGAACGCAAAAGGGAGCATGGTCATGGCTGCTCTGCTTTCTTTAGGCGATAGGGCGGGTTGGATGAATTTCCACAATTGATACAAAATAAATGGTAATGACATGCCCAATGACCCAAATCCAGCAATCATAAAGTAAATTTGAATAACGTCTCCTGGGCCAAGAACAGCAAGTTTAACATGGCCCAAAGGAGCTTCTAGAACAGAGCATATTTGGTGGACAAAGACAAGAGAAAGGATAAAAAACAGCACAACCAAAATGAGTGAATAGACGACTCTGCGACGTAATTCGGAAAGATGTTCAACTAGCGTCCATTCATTGTCCATTATTCATTCGACACCTTGGACTCAGTGTGAATTATATTTTCTCCCATATCTTCTGTTGGTTTTACAGTTGCCGCAGCAGTCGTAGCAGAAACTTCTACGGTTTCTTCGTCGCCAGTCAGTCCTTTGGTTGCTGATTTAAATTCCTTTAGCGTTTTGCCCATTGACCTTCCTAACTCCGGCAATCTTTTCGGACCAAATACAATTAGTGCAAAAAGAATAATCAGTATAAGCCCAGGAACACCAATATTTGATAACATCAGAATCTCTCCCTATTTAAAATTTGTGTGGAAGATTCTCCGGACTCTTGAATTGGAGTCCGGAGAAAGAAAGTGGAAAGAATTAGTTAGGATTATAGACACCACTGACTACATTTTGAATTTGTGACTGAGTTGGTAACCAAAATGGTCCATCAGGATTACTGTCGTTTTTAGATAAGAACGGAATGAGCGCTTTAGCTACATCCGCAACAGTAGAACCTTTTGGGGGAGCTTTTTCGAGTGAAATGTTATTTGGAACACTTTCATTGGTAATCACTCTGCCCAGAACTCTATGTTCCGCTTCAACTCCCATGATCTGACCAGCTAACTGAGCAAGGTCATTCCGGCCATTGCTCGCAAATTGATATATAGCTGCAAGATAAGCTTCAATAAATGCCGTTTCCAAAGCTTCAAGAACAGCTGCAAAGGTTTGATCACTTGTAAATGTTCCTTTTGGAAAATAAAATTTCGGGTTATCTCCTGCAACGGATTTTGCTCCAGCTCCAGAAAGAATTTGCGCATGAATATTTTCTTCGTCTAGCGCTGCTCGAAGATAGGGCTGGTTGTCTTGATTGTTGGTGACTGGCAATGTAGCTGCATTCATAACACCATTGTAGTAAAATGTAGTTGCGAGTTGTTCTGCCGTTAAGGCGAGATTAATAATTTCTTGTGTGGGTTCGGCGGTAGCTGCAAAAACTTTGGTTGGTCCAGATAAAATGGGTTCAGCCAATCCTCCAAGAGTTACAGCAGCTCCCATGAACCCTGCTTTTTTGAGAAATTCTCTGCGAGTTGTACGGCTTTCAGTCAATTTTTTCACCTCATCTGTGAGATTTGTTTGATTTCGCCTCTATATACGTAGCCTGCCAAATAAAAGATCACGCAAAACCATAAATTTAAAAATTTTTTAGTAAGTATCTTAAGAATAGACTCAGATCATTTTGATAAATAATTTCAAAACGGAGGGTGCTTCACATCGTTATTTTGGGTGTAACCTCACCGGCTAATATTGCGAGCGTTGCGGATAAGTACGAAGTATGTCAAAATTCTTTAGAATGCTATTCGGATTGGAGTTATGCAAAGAGGTGCATGAATTCTTATTTTATGGAAGATAAAGTCCTAATTGAGAAAACAGGAGCGGCGGCATGGTAGAAACTTGTTCAGATGGCGAACTATTAAAAAGAATAGCTAATCGAGATCGAACCGCTATGGAAGTTCTTTATGACCGCTATGAGCGATTGTTATACAGTTTTGCGAGAAAAGCCGTTCCCGATGATTTTGTTGCGGAAGAAATTGTTCAAGATGTGTTTATTAAAGTATGGGGTGCTGCGCATACCTATGATGAACGTCAAGCTAAATTGACAACCTGGCTTTTGACCATAGCAAGGCGTACCGCTATTGATCATGCAAGAAAGCGGCAAAAATTGATTCATTCATCGACTAATGATGAAGTATTACAAATACTACCTGATGATACTAAACAACCGTACGAGTGGACAGAAGTGCTCGCTTTGCGTCAAACAATTCAAGATGCGCTTAATGAATTGCCTGGTGATCAAAAACTTCTGATTGAACGTATATACTTACAAGGCCTATCGCAACGTGAAATGGCCGAATTATTACAACTTCCCATAGGTACGGTGAAGAGCAGAATTCGTTTGGGATTGGCTAAATTAAAAGATAAATTGACAGCAACCGGATGGGAGGTGACACCATGAACGAACAGCAGGTGTGCTCTCTTCGGGAGTTATACGTGTTAGATGGTTTAACTAAAGAAGAGCGGCAAATGTTTGAAGAGCATCTGACAAATTGTAAAGAATGTCAAAATGAAATCAGTTTGTTGATGCCGTTGAAAGATTGGTTGCTATATGATTTTGAAATGGCTATGCCACCTAAGGATATGAAGCAGAGAGTTTTGAAAAATGTTTACGATGCCATAGATAATGAAGAAGGAACAGAAACTGTAGTTCTATCGAGTCATCAGATAAACGATTTGAAAGAAATTACGTCCGTATTACCTGATCAAACATCTAATGACTCTGATCGTGAAAAGTTTGGGAAAATAAATGATGGTCATCGAATTCCTATAACTTCTGGTTTTGGAAAGTATCGAAATAGATACCGTTGGTTTATACCCATGACGGCAGCGGCTGTGCTATTCATTGTGTCAGGCATTGTCTATTATACTGAAAATCCAGTTTTCCAAAATCGATCCCAATTGACTGATAGAAATCCTTTGGGGCAAATGACAGAGGCGATACAATTAAAGGCTACTGCGCAATTTAATACCACTAGTGGGCAAGCTTTGATAGAGAATGGACAGATGGGCAGGAGTCTTTTCATCCATTTTTCTGGGTTACAACCGGTATATGGTTCTCAGGTTTATCAAGTTTGGTTGATTAAAAAAGGTCAACCTCCAGTTTCACTGGGTGTTTTTACACCCAATTCACAAGGTAAAGCTATTTTTGCAAGTTTGATCCCATTCAATGAGACCTTTCAAACTGTTGGCATCACTCTTGAACCTAGAGCTATAGATAAAACACCCAAAGGTCCATTGGTACTATTGGGGAGTATTTCTGTTTAATTCTATATGATAAATTGAAATTTAATTTGGACCTATGTCTTTTCTGTAGTGAAGTAATTTCCAATTTGTTTTATTGGCTTGAGAATTTTTTGACTATGGAGGCGACAATACATTTTAGCTAATCTTACTCAGCCGCTATTTATTGTACAAATTTTTATCGTGCTGGCTAGCTTAGTCGTCCACGAATTCAGTCATGCCTTGGTTGCTGATCTGCTAGGTGATCATACAGCTCGCCTGGAAGGTCGATTGACCTTGAATCCATTAGCACATTTACAACTTGTTGGACTTCTGCTGATGTTATTTGGGCCTATAGGTTTTGCCAAGCCAGTGCCTTTTAATCCTTCTAATCTCAAGCATCGTCGGTTAGGCACGATTTTAGTGGCTGCTGCAGGTCCATTTTCTAATTTCTTACTGGCATTGATCGCCTTAATCATATGGCAATGGGTTCTGTTTGACCCTTATTCAATGTTAGGACAAATTATTGAATTGATTGCACTGGTGAATGTCAGTCTGTGTCTCTTTAATCTTATTCCCATTCCCCCTTTGGATGGGTCACAAATATTGCGTAATTTATTTCCTGATTCAACGCAAAAGTGGTTTTATAAGCTTGATTTTTATGGTCCCTTTATTTTAATAATTCTTTTTTTAATTCCTTCAGTTATCGATAATTTTTATATCCCACTCATTAACGAAATTGTAGGGTTGTTATCTCAAGCAGTCGCGAGGCTTTGAAATAAATATAATATATCAATGAGAGAAATAGCTATGGGAGTACAAAGGCATGTTATGTTTTAAGGTAAGCAGCAGTTTTGGATGAAAACGAGTTCGAGAAACAAAAAGCAAGGACAGTTCGTCGATAAAGCGAGGTTCTTTTTATGGAATCGAGTGAAGGTGTCTATATTTTAAGTATTGGTGATTTTAATGGACCGCTCGATTTACTTTTGCATTTAATCCGCAAACAAGAAATTGATATACACAATATACCCATCGTTCAAATTACAGAGCAGTACATGGCCTATCTTGATACCTTACCTGAGAGCTACTTGGAACAAGCTAGTGAATTTGTGGTTATGGCAGCCACATTATTAGCCATTAAAAGTCGCATGCTCCTGCCAAAAAGCAAAAAACAAGATGAAGATGAAGAAGAAATGGATCCACGCGCTGAGTTGGTGGAACAGTTGATTGAATATGAGAAAATTAAAATAGCATCGGAATTATTGAAAGAAAAACAGCTTCTTCGTTCGGATTTATTTGGTCGGCCAGCTACCGACTTATCTCCTTATGCACCTGAGCATTTGCCTCCTTTATCTGAAATGAGTGCTTGGAAACTATTTGAGGCTATGCGCCAATTATACCGACGTAGGCCTAAAGATAAACCCGTAGCTGCAATTCGCGCTTATGTTGCTCGGGTGGAAGATGTCATTGAAGAAATAAAGGAGAAATTACTGCGATTGCAACACTGTACATTGCGTGAGCTTATGTACAATGTCTATTCGCGTAGCGAATGGGTAGCTTATTTTTTAGCGTTATTGGAATTAATGCGCTATCAACAAATTTATTGTTACCAATCAGAACTTTTTGGCGATATTACTATTATTTCCAAATTATCAGATGAGAGTTTGCAAACTATGGCTGAAACAGCAACAACTTCAGAAACTAAAAATGGAGGTTAAGATGCTCATTAATTTGATCTCTGCGATTGAAGCTATTTTGTTTGTTGCTGGAACAGATGGACTCAGTACGGAAGAAATTGCTGATATATTGCAAATACCTCAACAAGAGGTAATTGCTTCTTGTAGACAATTGCAATTAAAATTACAACAACCAGAATCAGGAATACAGTTGATTGAGAGTGCAAACACTTGGCAATTGGCAACAAAACCTGAACATGCACTTTACTTACGAAGAATGGCGGATACTCCTATTGCTACTTCATTATCTTCCGCTGCTTTAGAAACATTGGCTGTAATTGCCTATCAACAGCCCATAACGAGATCGCGTATAGAAAAAATACGTGGGGTAAGTTCGGAAAGAGCGATTCAAACATTGCTACATCGTTTATTAATTCGTGAAGTTGGAAGAGAAGAAGGACCAGGAAGACCTATTTTATATGGTACGACGGATCACTTTTTAAAAACATTCGCTATTTCTTCTCTAGAAGAACTACCTGAATTGCCAATTACAGATCGTGATGAAACGACTCTACTCTTTGAGAGAGAGAGTCATGTACCTCAAGAATAAAATTTAGATTCTCATTTCATGCGTATAGTAGGCAGGGGCTTGACACAAACTTTAGTTGTCCAAAAAGGTGGGCGATGATTTGTGTTAGGCGCTATTTTTTTTATTGTTGCTGGACTGGTTGTATTTGTTCTAATCATAGCCGTTCTTCCTATACGTTGTACACTACAGTTTATGCGCACTGGACATGATGATGAGGGTATAGTAACCATCAGTCTTCTTTTTGGTCTGATTAAAATTAGGCATCAACTTTTGAAAATCCAACCTAAAGTAACGCATCATGGACCAAGTCTTCATGTCGATGGACACAAGAACGGCAATCATGCTACAGAGCATTTTTCTCTAGAAGAGATTTTTAACTTTATTGAGAATATTCCTCAATGGAGTCATTTTGCTCGTGTCTGTCTAAAAGAGCTTAAACCGGTATTGCGCAGAATCAAGATTTTGACTTTTCATTTCAAAGTTGCCATTGGTTTAGAAAATGCTATGTACACCGGGGTTTTAACAGGATTTTCATGGACAGTATTGTCTCTTGTGACTGGAGAAATGTCTAAAATGTTCAGGCTCATGGTAAAACCGAAAATTCAAGTTGAACCTGTGTATCACCGAAATTCTTTGGAACTATCCGCGAAAGGCATATTTTCAATTTCCACAGGGCATGCTATTGTCGCTGCGATTCGTTTCTTTTTTGTTTGGAGGAGGATGAAAAGTTCATGGAGCATCCCATTCAAGGATTAATGCAAACCGCCATGGCCAATATAAGAGAAATGGTCGATGTCAATACTATCATTGGCGATCCCGTTGAAACACCAGACGGTACCGTTATTTTGCCAGTCTCTAAAGTGGGTTTCGGGTTTGCTGCTGGCGGCAGTGAATTTTCTGTAGATCACGATCGCGGCCATGTATCCGATGATGACAATTTACCATTTGGCGGTGGCTCAGGTGGTGGAGTGTCTATTACTCCCATTGGGTTTCTTATTGTTCATGGCAACCAAGTCAGGCTCTTATCTACTGACAACGAAAATCAACTTTACGATCGACTTATGGATATGGCTCCAATTGTTATGGAGAAAATTCAATCAATGTTTAAAGGCTCTTCGAATAAAAATCAAGGTAAATCTGATCAAACCCCGGTTGTTTGATAAATTTCGGTCATGCCTGTCCCTCTGTAAGCATACTTTCAATCAAAGGATATGCTGCACGGGGGATACGCATGATTGATTTTATTTGGCTTCTTTTGTTTCTGGTTGGAATTGGAACTGCTTTACTAACTGGTAAAATGCCTGCTGTCTCAAGTGCTATTCTGACTGGAGCAGAACATGGTGTAGAGCTTTGTTTTGGTCTGATAAGTGTTATTGTTCTCTGGATGGGATTAATGCATATTGCAGAAAAAGCTGGAGCTATTACTTTTCTGTCGCGATTAATGAGGCCGGTGGCCAAAAAAATATTTCCATCCGTTCCTTCTGACCATCCAGCTATGGGAGCTATCTTAGCGAATATGAGTGCAAATATACTTGGGATTGGTAATGCTGCGACACCACTTGGGTTGCGCGCTATGAAAGAATTACAAGATCTTAATACAAAAAAAGATACTGCAAGTGATGCAATGTGTACGTTACTTGCTGTCAATACAGCAAGTATTACTCTGATTCCAACCACTGTTATTGCCATTCGCATGCAATTGCATGCACAGCACCCCACCTCTGTCATTGGACCTACTTTACTAGCAACTTTTATTGGCACTATAGCTGCTTTAATCTTTGATAAAATATTTCGATCCTGGTCACGTCGTTCCGGGAGATGGGTATAATGCAACAATTTTTCATACAAATTTCCGAATGGTTACTCCCTATTTTAGTTTGCACTATTCTAATTAGCGGTTTTATTCGACGTGTTCCTTTATATAATACGTTTGTCGAGGGAGCTAAATCGGGTTTTGCCACTGCGGTTAAACTTATTCCTCATCTAGTTGCTATGATGGTTGCTGTTCAAGTTTTTAGTGCTTCAGGAGCTATGGGGATATTGATTCATTGGTTAACCCCAGTCTTAAGCATTTTACATATTCCTCCCGAAGTGGCTCCGCTTGGTTTGCTCCGTCCGATTAGCGGACAAGGAAGTCTCGCTATGATGATCCAGGTACTGAAAAGTAAAGGACCAGACAGTACGACGGGAGTATTGGCTTCGACTATGCAGGCAAGTACAGACACTACGCTCTACATTTTAACAGTTTATTTCGGCAGCGTAGGAATTCAAAAGTTTCGTTATGCACTTACAGTAGGGCTTTTATCTGATTTGGTTGCCATTGTGGCTAGTGTGTTTGCAGTGCATGTTTTTAAATAAGAGTAAAGGATATCATTTTCAAGTCAGTTTATTTCTTGTCAAGCCACTCCTTGAAAAAGCGTGGAAATGCGTGTAATTAGGGTATAATGACTCCATGTCCCATAGAAATGGAGATATTCATACATGGAAGAGCGATTACAAAAAGTCTTGGCGTCCGCAGGAATTGCTTCAAGAAGAAAATGTGAAGAGTATATTCTATCTGGTAGGGTGGCCATTGATGGAAAGATTGTTAAGGAATTGGGAACCAAAGCCGACCCAATGATTCAAGAAATCACAGTGGACGGACATCCAATTGCTGCAGAACCTAAAATATCTATTCTGTTGCACAAACCTACTTCGCGTATTTCCTCTGTTACCGATCCAGAGGGAAGAAAAACAGTTATGGAGAAGATATCATCATTGCCTTTTAGACTTTATCCCGTAGGAAGGCTGGATTATGATTCTAGTGGTTTATTGCTACTTACAAACGATGGGGAATTAACTCATAAACTTCTTCATCCAAGTCATCATATTGGCAAATTATATCGAGTGACAGCTTTAGGTATGGTGGATAAAAAAATTGTAAGAAATTTGGAGCAGGGAATTGAGCTGGAAGATGGCGTAACTGCTCCAGCAAAAGTCTGGGCTTTGCGTCAGCATCCTAAAGAATCTGTTGTAGACATAGAAATTTTCGAAGGAAAAAACCGTCAAATTCGACGGATGTTCGAGAAATTGGATTTACCCGTTAAACGTTTAAAAAGAATAGCATTTGGTCCTCTCCAGTTAAATGATTTAAGAGTTGGACAATGGAGATTTTTAGATGAAAAAGAATGGGAAGACATTTATAGAATTTGCAATTTACCCATACCTGACTATCCTAAAGAAATCATTCAAACTTATAAACTTGCTTCGGAGCGACGTATAAGAAATTTGCAAAATCAATCAGATAAGAAAAAGGGCAATGGACAAGCCCAAAGAAATAAGACTTAGAACGAAACCAGTCGAGATGTTACATCATTAAATAAAAATTTCGAGACGGGGGATGAGCATGCCACAGAAACCGCGTATTCTGGTGGTGGACGACGAAGAACGAATACGTCGCTTAGTAAGAATGTACCTCGAGCGTAGTGGTTTTGAAATTATTGAAGCAGATAATGGTAAAGATGCGTTGGAAATTGCACTTAATGAACCGTTGTCTCTTATTATTTTAGATCTTATGTTACCTGAAATGGACGGGCGTGATGTATGCACTCAGGTTCGCCAACATGCTGAGACGCCTATTATGATGTTGACTGCGGCAGGGGATGAAATGAGTCGAGTACATGGTTTTGAAATTGGAGCAGACGATTATGTCGTTAAACCTTTTTCTCCTCGTGAGCTTGTCATGAGAGTGAAGGCACTTTTAAAAAGGTCTGGAGAGACTGAATTTTTCAAGGCGGACTTACAACAAACTCTTTCTTTTCCGGGGCTTTTAATTCATATCGATGCACGGCGTGTAGAAGTCGAAGGAAAAGAAGTGAGTTTGACTCCAAAAGAGTTTGATTTACTTGTGTATATGTCTCAGCGGCCTGACAAAGTTTTTAGTCGTGAAGAATTACTTAGAGATGTCTGGAATTATCAATTTTATGGTGATCAAAGAACTGTAGATACTCATGTAAAAAGATTACGCGAAAAACTTGGACAACTTTCCGAAAGAGTTAGCCATTATATTGTAACTGTCTGGGGAGTAGGATATAAATTTGAGGTTATCGCGTGATTAAGAACAGTATTGTTTTAAAACTTTGGCTGACGATTGTTGGTATGGTTGTCGTGGTGCTTGTGTTGTTATCTGTTTTGCTACAACAATTTTTTGCAACATATGTGGAAGATAATCAATCCTCTTCCCTTATTCATTGGACTTTATCCATCTCTGATGAACTACAGAAAAACGATAATCTAGAACATTTATTATTATCGAAAAATCTTCTCAAAAAAGTTCAAAATGCGGAAATGAGTTATACGCCTTCTTTAAAAGAGAACAATGCATTGGACAAGCAGTTTCGTTCACTGAGCACATCAGAACGCTATCAACTTCAATCGGGTAAACCCATTATTATTCGACAAATTGGAAATGGTTCACCCCAAATCACGATTTACGATTTAGTAAAAAGGCCTGGTCAAAACCCTGGCCTGCTTGCCGTTTCACAACAAATGAGTGTATTAGATGCTCCGCTTGACCATATGCGTAATCTCATACTTTTTGATGTATTGTTGGGTGTGTTTTTGGCTACTGGATTAGCTTTTGTAGTCTCAAAGAATCTTTCTAAACCACTTGTTGAAATGAACCATGCAGCCGAATTGATGCAATCAGGTGATTTTAAGCATCGAGTCAATGTTGTGACCAGTGATGAAGTTGGACGTTTGGGAAGTACATTTAATGCAATGGCTGCTCAACTCGATCACACCATTCATGCACTTTCAATGGAAAGAGATCAACTGAGCACCATTCTCCAATCCTTGCAGGATGGTGTGATGGCAACCAATACCTTAGGACAGATAACATTAGCCAATCTTCCAGCATTGCGAATTTTACGTCAGATGTCACTTTCAGAGAGAGGAATTGTAGATGTCTCACAGTTGCCAGATGCCATGCAAAGCCTCTTACAAGCTGTGCAGAATCATGGCGAATCAATGAGCCGTGAATGGCTATGGCAAGATAGGAATATTCTTTTACATGTCATCCCTCTAAGAGAACCGGACAGTCAACTGGTACGTGGGACCTTAACAGTTCTCAGGGATATTACTGAAGAACGACAAATGGATTCTCTCCGGAAAGATTTTTTAGCCAATGTTTCACATGAATTAAGAACACCACTAAGTATGCTGCAAGGTTATAGTGAAGCTTTGTTAGACGAATTGGATAATGATCCAGAAATGCGTCGTGAATTAGTACAAATTATTCACGAAGAAGCTATGCGCATGAAAAGATTGGTTAACGATTTGCTGGATTTAGCTTCACTCGAATCGGGCCAATTTCAAATGAAATATGCACCCGTAGAGATCAATTCATTAATTAAAAAAGTATCAAGAAAATTTTTCACCTTATCCTCAGAAAAGGGAGTATCTTTACAAGTTCATTTATTTGACAGACCTATTTTACTTGAGGCAGATAAAGATCGCTTAGAACAAGTATTTACTAATCTTTTGGATAATGCGTTTAGGCATACAGAAAAAGGTAAAATCGAAATTTCTATCGAAACAGAGACGCATTATGTCTATATACAAGTTAAAGATACAGGTAGTGGTATACCTCCTGAGGACGTCCCATATGTTTTTGAACGCTTTTATAAAGCAGACAAAGCTCGTACACGTTCTGCAGGAGGGACTGGATTAGGACTTGCAATTGCTCGATACATTATTGTAAAGCATGGTGGAGAAATTATTGTTAAAAGCGCACTTCATGTTGGAACTACATTTACAGTTGTATTACCCTTAAAACGGCAAGTAACTGAAAATAGAATATAAATTGAAATCAATTTACAAGAAAGAAGAAATCATAAAATGGCTTGGATATATCTAAGTAAATTGTATGACACCAGATTTCAAGCTTCTTGCCTAGTGGCCAGAATTGTAGATCAACCTAATCATCAGTTACTTTCGTATTTTCCACCTCGCTACGTAGGTATTTTTCAAACGCAGCGAGGGCGCTACGGTGTTAAAGTCTTATTGTGATCATTCATTATGTTTTGATTTATAAGTAAATTTCTGAACAAGTAAATCAATAATTAATGATATAAACTCAGATTCTTCTTTTGGAAGAATACTCATTTGCTGTGCTGCTTCTAAATAGGGAGCAGCTTCTTCATTCAAAATTAAATTTTGAATTTCTACCGGCCAGTCTTCTGTTGATTCTAAAATCTTAGGCATTTTTAGTTCCTTCGTGTTATCACATAGTGCGGTTAAGGGTACTCCTAAAGCATTGGCTAATCTTTTGGCGTATTCCAATGAAGGTTGTCGAATATCCCTTTCGAGAGAAGAGATATGTGGTGTAGATATACCTGAACGAAGCGCTAATTCTTGTTGTGACCAATCTCTTTGTTGTCGAATTCGACGTATACGATAACCAAAAGAATCTTTCAATCCAATTCCTCCATTTTAAGTAATTTTGCCTTACAACGATAATATATTGAACATTATCGGATTTGTAAAGTATGGATCAAATATAAATATAAAATTATGAGTGAGTGATGGATGCTTGATTTATGATTTGAGTCACAAAGATTGGGTTGAAGTAGCGAAAAATATCAAAATGCTGCTGTTAAAGGCTAATTTTCCAGTGTGTATAACTGGTGCAGGAATTAGCGTAGCGAGTGGTTTGCCTGTAAATGAGATGAATTTTCAGGGCAAAACAGTACATCAATTATTTTTAAAAGATTTTTGGAGAAGAGAACCTGAGAGGTATTTTGATTTTTATTATCAAATTTTCTTCGAATGGAAGAAAGCACTACCAAACAATGCTCATCTATATCTCCATGAAAAAAATTTCAAAATTATTACACAAAACATTGATGGACTTCATTTTGAAGCAGGTTCAAAAAATGTAATAGAAATTCACGGTAATTTAAGAGAGTTACGATGTGAAACTTGTGCTATAATTCTAAAATCTGATTTTCTTAAACATCATGGTTTTAATTGTCCAAATTGCAAACAAATTTTAAGACCTGGCTTTGTATTTGTTGGTGAAAAAGTGAAAGGAGTTTCTCTTGCAACCCATTGGATATGCCAATCTGATTTGTTACTGATTATTGGAACTGAAATGGATGCGTTACCTATTCGATATTTCCCTAAAATAGCCACCACAAAACAAGTACCTGTTATTTGGATTAATCAAAATTCCGAAACAATAATACCTTATTTATGCAAATAAAGTGAATTAAGGTATTTTATAATAAATAAAAAAACTCATGATATCAGTTTCATCAATTGAAAGCTATCTTGATAGTAGACACACTATAATTTACCTATTTCCATTTTGAATAAACTTAGCTATAATCTAATCAGACTTTCCCATATCCTTTTTCCTCGCCCCTAATCTGGTTGGTTTACCAAGGGGGCGTTGGCTTTATGGTTTGATAGAAATGGGTTTAAAAATATGGCAAGCATGCGGAGGAAAGAGTTTGACATTTTACGCATTCCTAAGTGACCAAAGTAGGAAATCTAAAATGGCTCGATATTTATTTGACGATTTGTGGTACAACTCAACCCCTCAGCAAAGACTGTCAGTTTCATCTGTTGAGGGTTATAATGTCTTCCAGGGAATTTCTTTGTCTGTGGATGATAGACAGAAAGTATTAAACTTGCATCTTAAAGATGAATATCTAAGTCCTTATTTAAAAACGAATATGAATTTATTTCATCTATTAATGATGGATGAACAAGCAGATATCAAGTTTTTTAAATTGGAAAATGGATGGCTATTTGAATTTGATGGAATACCTGCTGGACCCAAACCTTTTGGTCAACAAAAATACGATACTAGATAATATCTTGTTTGGGTGAAAAAGTTTTTATCTGATAGGAACTTTTATATTTATAAATACATTATGAAAGATGGGTTGATAGTTCTGTATCATTCTGCATCTGGTGTTTATTATAATTTAAAACTAGTTCCCAATGAGCCTGTTGATTATTACATCAAATTAAGTGAATCTGAAATTCATTTAAATAAATTGTTAGGTCGTACTATCCGTATGAAGATTACGGGGGAAATGTTTTGTATTCATTGCCATAGAAAGGTAAAAAAACTATACAACAACGGATATTGTTATCCATGTTTTGTGAGTTTAGCAGAATGTGATTTATGTATATTAAAGCCAGAGACTTGTCATTTCCATCAGGGAACATGCCGTGACGAGAACTATGCTTTGAATCATTGTATGATACCCCATTATGTTTATCTTTCATATACTGATAAGTCAAAAGTTGGATTGACAAGGGCTGGTAGGGAGTTAGCGAGATGGATGGAACAAGGAGCGATTGCTGGTAAGTTACTTTGCTCTGTCTCTACTCGTAAAGTTGCTGGTGAAATTGAACATTTATTGACTGAATATGTGGCGGATAAAACCAATTGGAGAAAGATGATTAATACGCATTTCATAGACGAAGATGAATTTGCTTCTACATATCAACTGCTTTTTGAAAAAATAAAGATATTAAATGTAGATGAGATTGAGATGGTCAATCATTCCCGATGTTATCGTTTTTTTTATCCCATGGATCCCCTATATTCACAATCCAAATTGCCAGTTTCGCCTGCTTCGTTAAAAGAAAATGAAGAATTTGAAGATACACTTATTTCCCTGAAAGCACATTATTTAATTTTTAAAAACTGCGTTATCAATATGAGAAGATATCAGGGATATATGATAAACGTGAGCTATTAACTTGAAACTTTTTTGCTTCAAATTAACTTAAGTTCTTCTATGATTTTTTTTAAAAGTTCCTGATTAGATGAAGCACTCATGATATCTCCTTCCAGTAATACATAACTACACTCAGAACAGGTTTCACAAAACCCCAAACAATCAT
This sequence comes from Alicyclobacillus sp. TC, assembly GCF_016804365.1. Lineage (NCBI taxonomy): Bacteria > Bacillati > Bacillota > Bacilli > Caryophanales > Alicyclobacillaceae > Alicyclobacillus > Alicyclobacillus sp. TC. The sequence continues at coordinate 1,293,242 of NZ_CP044434.1, forward strand.
AGGTAATCGTTGTTATCCAATTTTTTTCCTCCATTGTTTTGAGTTCCTGTTGTAACAGGGTTACAGCAGGGTTAGATATACATATTTCGAGCAATTTATTAAATTCCATTTTAAGAAAATCTCCTTTGAAAAAATAATTCTCAGAACATATCATAATTTCTGATTCATAGGGAATATTATGGCCGGGAGGCGATTTTTTTGTCATGGCTGTATTATTCTAAACTTTTTCAATCTCAATCCGTAGCTCATTATTTTGCATTACAAATGCAAAATGAGTCCCTTCATCATCAGCAAAGAAAAGTCGAAGTTCGAAAAACGAGATCAGGAAAATATGCTGTGCGAGCAAAAATTTATAATGAAATTTCTTAATATGCAAAATAAAGTAACAGAGACTGAATAAGTTGTCTCAAAAAATGTCACTTCTTTGATTATAATACATAAAGTTTGATCACAGGAATGTATCTTGCCTCATACGATCCGTTAGTCTTTGTTTTTACTGACGGTGAGGTGACATTTGATGCAGAAAAAAAAACCTCTTAATCGTTCAAAGTTAAAGAATGGACCAGCTCGCCAAAATCCTGATTTCGTATCCATCATAAATAAATGGAGCCGCTCTGTATTTGGTATTGAAGTAGTTCAAATACAAAATTCCTCTCGTCCATTTCAGTTTTTCGGCCCTTTTGGACAGCTTCCTGAACGTTCCTATTCAAGTGTAAATATTGGTACAGGGTTCTTGGTGCATGCTAATGGATATCTTTTAACTAATGAACATGTTGTCCATGGTGCTAATCGAGTAATATTGCGAGCTGTAGATTCAAAAAAAACACTTACAGGCACGGTTGTTTCTACCGATGAAGAACATGATATTGCGTTGCTTCATTGTCAAGCACTCCAGGATAAATATCCTGTGTTAGAGATTGCCCAAATGAAAGACATATCTGTTGGACAATGGGTACTTGCTTTTGGTTCTCCACTTGGATTGGACAATACGGTGACTGTCGGCATCGTAAGTGCCAAAAATAGACCCTTATCCATTGGTGAACGTCATTATGAAAATTTAATCCAAACAGATGCGGCTATAAATCGTGGTAATAGCGGAGGACCATTACTCAATTTGCAGGGCAAAGTTATTGGAATGAATACTGCAGTCTCACAAAGTTCACAAGGTATTGGTTTTGCGATACCCGCCGATATTCTAAGAACAGTATTAAAAAAATTAATGCCTGTTGATTGAAAATCTGCTGCTACTTTAAATGATTGATTATGTGTGTTTTTTAATGAATTGCATGTGAACAGGAGTGATCAGTATATGAATTATCACGAAGCATTAGCTGAGTTAAATGTTTCTCATGCGCATCCCGGTGGGAAATATTCAACCGATCAATGGATTTCATATATAAACCCAACTGCAGGGCTTAAAGTTTTAGATGTAGGATGCGGAACCGGTGCAACAGCTGTTTTTCTGGCCAAGCATTATGGATGTAGTGTTACAGCTCTCGATATAAGATATAAAATGTTAGAAAAATGTAAAATTAGAGCAAATCAAGAAGGGGTAAATATCGATATTCAAATGGGTGATATTGAAAATTTGAAGTTTGATAATGACACTTTCGATGTCGTTTTATGTGAAAGTGTATTAGTTTTTGTCAAACAACAGAAGGCTTTGATGGAAATATATAGAGTTCTTTCTGAAAAAGGTAGGTTTGTAGATGTCGAGATGGTTTTAACTATGCCCGTTAATCAGGAATGGAAACAAACAGTTTTTGAAACCTACGGAGCAAAAAACGTTTGGGATAAAAACGGTTGGATACAGCTTTTTCAGAAAGCAGGATTTAAAAAGACCAAAGTTTTATTCATGCAACCTCTTCGTTCAGTTGTTCAATCTACTAACTATTCACAGACACTTGACTTAAATAGCAGTATGGGTAATGCCATAAACCAGCAGGCATTAAGCGTTATCCGGGAAAATGCAGAGTGGATGGAAAAATATTCTCATACCATTGGTTACGGTATTTTTGTTTCTAACAAGTAAGCTTAAATTCTATAGTTTCGCACCCTAGGCAACCAGGTTTTCCTTGATAGATCTGGATAAATAGTTGATAAACTGTTCAACAGTCCTGTAGATAACGTTGTCATTTTGGATATCTGCCGTATTCATGATGGATTTTGGCCATTCGAGCAGTAGACACATGGCGTCAGTGAACCGGATGTTATTGAGTTTGTCAAGGCAATCGAAGAAGAGCGACCCTATCGTTCTTGGGTCTTGCTCGTCCCGTGTCGAGTTTTCAGTATGATGTACTTCGTGAAAACTATGTGGTGTGGGCAAATATTTGGTTGTATGTGCGCCCCTGCAGTTCCTTTGCCAATCGCAGATTGGATTACTGATCTTGAAAAAACACTCAATGTCCCACCGCTTGAAGTAGATGCGAATCATTTCGTCGTCTGACAGGTTTACAACTGCGGAAAGAAGTTTGAGCCATTGACGGGAACAGTTCCTGTCTCGTACAAACACCATCTTGATAGGGAGTGGGTTGTTATTCTCATTTTGACCAATGGCGACAATCACGGAAGCAAGGATTTTCTCCCGCCCATAGTGCTTTCTCTTTGAGCGTCAAGCGGCGTCCTTCGTGTTCGTAGCCAACTTTAGGCAACGCTTTGAGCACATGCACACCACATGATCTAATGGTCTAATGCCTTGAGGATGACTGCTAGATACGCAAACCAAAATGTCGAATAGCAAGTGTTTTGCGGTAATCTCATGGCTCGTGCCTGGGCCAGCAATTCAAAGAGAGCATCTGTTGCCTTTTGCATGCACTCTTTCTAACGCCTGTAACCGCAAGTACGATTGTCGATGGAATCTTCCATATCACGGAGGCGGTTGCGCTCATTCTCAGAACTGAGCAACGAAAAGGTAAGTGGTGCAAAGGAATTCCTATCCACTTAGCAGAAAATGAGGGTGTTTTTTGCTTTTTTATTGTATAGAATCCCAAGTTGTACCGGTGCATTACCGGATTAAATCGGGTGTGAGACTCGAGTTAGATATTTAATTTTACGGGGCTAAAATCTAAGTAGTCAGCACTTGTTAGGCGATATTCTATACCATTTTTAAAACCCTCAAAAGCATATTGATGTGCTTGAGCATGAAGATGACCATATATACATAAATCAATATGATTTTTTTCTAATAATTCAGTAATCTCCGTGGAATCACCATTCGAGCTTAATGGCGGATAGTGAAGCATCACCATTTTTTTTTGGCAATTTTTAGGTGCAGAAAGCAAGGATAATTTTAGTCTCTCCACTTCTCGAGCGTATAACCTTATATCATCTGATGTTGTTTTGGGATGTGAGGGTAATTGCCATCCTCGAGTACCACAAATACATAGATCGTCGATTAACATTGAATCATTCTGAATAGCGAATACATTCTTTGGTAATATGGATCTTACCTTTCCGATACCATTCCACCAATAATCATGGTTTCCTTTAATTAAAATTTTTTTTCCTGGTAATGTACCGAGCCAATTCAAATCTTCTTGTACTTCATCTAAAGTCATTGCCCATGATATATCACCTGCAATTAATACTAGATCTTCATGATGAATATGCTCGATCCAGTTTGCTTTAATTTTTTCCGCATGATTATCCCAACAATCCCCAAAAATCCCCATGGGTTTTTCTGATGAAAAAGATAAATGTAAATCTGCAATGGCAAATACATTCACGTGTTAGTTCTCCTTAATGATTTATTCTAAAATCAGCTTTTGATATTGTTTTTTTTACTATTCAATCTGGTACTTGAACTTGCGAATCATCTATATTTTAAATGGTGATTACATGGAGCGTTGGACTTCAGAACAAAGTCTCATTTTAAATCAACCTATTCAAAATACAGTTATTTTTGCTGGTCCGGGAAGTGGTAAAACAACTGTATTTACTGCTTTTCTTGCTCATCAGCTTGATAATAGACAAATTTATTCCGATCAAACAATGGCTGTAACGTTTACCCGGAAATCCGCTCAAAGCATGATGTCAAAATTAACTGGTCAAATTCAACACAAACAACTGTTAAAAAAATTACGAATTGGAACTTTTCATGGTCAATTTTTCAGATTTATACTCCCATTTGTCAAGGAAATGCCAGTTCTCTTAAAATCGCATGAAGAACGAAAACTTATTGAGAGTGCACTTCGAAAATTATTGCCTATTAGTCAACCTTTTTCCACTCAACTTATAGATGACGCTGTACAAATCATCATGCGTATGAAAAGTCGATATCCCATTCATGGAAATTCTCAATTTGAGATGGATTTATTGGAAATATATGAAAAAAATAAAAGTGTAGAAAAACGATGGGACTTTGAAGATATTTTGCTCTTTAGCCTATTTTTATTCACACACTCTAAGTCATTTCAAGATGTCATGAGAAAATGGGAATTCATCATGGTTGATGAGTTTCAAGATACAAATAACATTCAGTGGTATGTTTTAAATGAATTAATCAAAATTTCTGACGCTAAGCTTTTTGTAGTTGGCGATGATGACCAAGCCATATATTCATTTCGGGGATCATCCAGTTACTGGTTGCTCCATTTGGATGAGCTTATTCCTAATACGTCTAAATATTTTTTGCAGTATAATTTTCGTTCAGATATAGATATCTGTAAATATTCATCGAATATTATCGAAAAACAAAGTCATCGATCTGAAAAAATTATGATTCCAACAAGCTCCATGTATGGTAATTGTGCGGCCGTCACAGTTAAGAATGAAGAAGAAGAGTATTATTTTATTGAAAAACTGCTTTTGCATTTTTTTAGTTTAAAAAAGAATATGAGCATAGCTATTTTAGCTCGAACACGAAGAGAATTGATACCATTTATAAAACTGATTCCAAAATACTATAGTCGGCATTTTTATCTGACAGTTTGTACGTTTCATGAAGCAAAAGGACTGGAGTGGGATGTGGTTTTCTTACTGGGAGCCGTAGAAAAGAATCCATTTCTGCGAAATGTGGATTCTCATATTCTCATCCCAACTAGAGATAATCAAAATTTAACGAGTGAAGATGATGAAGAGCGGAGGTTATTCTTCGTCGCGTGTACAAGAGCAAAACATGTTTTAATTACTTTTTTTCCACAACGTTATGGTGGGAAAAAAATGAACATTTCTCCTTACCTTCTCGAAAGTCAAATGTCCATTCATTGAAGACAATTTCAATTATTAAAACTTGAATTTCTAAGGTGAGTGTACTGTAAAATTTTAAATCCATCTGATACAAGGGATTTGAAGGCATGAAAAAGGACTTCACCCCAACCTTCGAGAAGATTTCAAGTGACGAAACTAGAAATTTCCGATGAGGGAAGTCCTATTTGTATCTTCTCCAACCATCGCCTGCTTCTGTTTTTTGGGGCTTGGCTCTCCAACCGTATGCTTTTGAAGTTAAGAAAGCCGTCAACCCAAAAGCACAAGATCTATCCATCGTGAAGCGATTCTACTTGCACTTCTGTCGGCTTCGCTTGAAGGAATAATCAAGGTAAAGATACACATGCTTATCAACGCGATCGCGATACTCGCATCAGCACTAGCCGTAAACCAGATGGAACAACACCAGAAGACTGCGTAAGCTAAAACAAGTTCATCTGATGAGAACAGCATCGATCACCAGTATATGAAATATGCTTGCTACGCTGGGCTTTTTCCTTTTTTCGCCTCTACCCAAACGACCATTTTGCAGCACGATCAGGTAAAAAAAGGATTACAAAAAGGGGTTGCAAAAAAGTTCGGAGGGAGGTAAGATAGTCGCTGTCGCTGCAAGAGGGGACGCGAAAGAGAGTCTTGGCAGTGAGAGAACCTTGAAAACTAAACACGCACAAGAATCACCAAACGCCAGAGAAGAAGTGCCCGAGCTCGAGAGAGCGAGGGAGAAGGAATAAGACATTGAGAGTTTGATCCTGGCTCAGGACGAACGCTGGCGGCGTGCCTAATACATGCAAGTCGAGCGGGTATCGAAAGATACCAGCGGCGGACGGGTGAGGAACACGTGGGGAATCTGCCTAACAGACCGGAATAACGCCTGGAAACGGGTGCTAAGGCCGGATAGGCGCATGGGGCGCATGCCTGATGCGGGAAAGGATGCTACGGCATCGCTGAGAGAGGACCCCGCGGCGCATTAGCTAGTTGGTAGGGTAAAGGCCTACCAAGGCGACGATGCGTAGCCGACCTGAGAGGGTGACCGGCCACACTGGGACTGAGACACGGCCCAGACTCCTACGGGAGGCAGCAGTAGGGAATCTTCCGCAATGGGCGCAAGCCTGACGGAGCAACGCCGCGTGAGCGAGGAAGGCCTTCGGGTTGTAAAGCTCAGTCAAGGGGGAAGAGCGGCAAGGAGAGGGAATGCTCTTTGCGAGACGGTACCCCGAGAGGAAGCCCCGGCAAACTACGTGCCAGCAGCCGCGGTAATACGTAGGGGGCAAGCGTTGTCCGGAATCACTGGGCGTAAAGGGTGCGTAGGCGGTTCTGCAAGTCTGGGGTGAAAGGCCAGGGCTCAACCTTGGGAATGCCTTGGAAACTGTAGGACTTGAGTACTGGAGAGGCAAGGGGAATTCCACGTGTAGCGGTGAAATGCGTAGAGATGTGGAGGAATACCAGTGGCGAAGGCGCCTTGCTGGACAGTGACTGACGCTGAGGCACGAAAGCGTGGGGAGCAAACAGGATTAGATACCCTGGTAGTCCACGCCGTAAACGATGAGTGCTAGGTGTTGGGGGGGTACCACCCTCAGTGCCGAAGGAAACCCAATAAGCACTCCGCCTGGGGAGTACGGTCGCAAGACTGAAACTCAAAGGAATTGACGGGGGCCCGCACAAGCAGTGGAGCATGTGGTTTAATTCGAAGCAACGCGAAGAACCTTACCAGGGCTTGACATCCCTCTGACGATACCAGAGATGGTAGGTCCCTTCGGGGCAGAGGAGACAGGTGGTGCATGGTTGTCGTCAGCTCGTGTCGTGAGATGTTGGGTTAAGTCCCGCAACGAGCGCAACCCTTGACCTGTGTTACCAGCACGTAGAGGTGGGGACTCACAGGTGACTGCCGGCGCAAGTCGGAGGAAGGCGGGGATGACGTCAAATCATCATGCCCCTGATGTCCTGGGCGACACACGTGCTACAATGGGCGGCACAACGGGAAGCGAGAGAGCGATCTGGAGCGAACCCCTGAAAACCGCTCGTAGTTCGGATTGCAGGCTGCAACTCGCCTGCATGAAGCCGGAATTGCTAGTAATCGCGGATCAGCATGCCGCGGTGAATCCGTTCCCGGGCCTTGTACACACCGCCCGTCACACCACGAGAGTTGGCAACACCCGAAGTCGGTGGGGTAACCCGAAAGGGAGCCAGCCGCCGAAGGTGGGGTCGATGATTGGGGTGAAGTCGTAACAAGGTAGCCGTATCGGAAGGTGCGGCTGGATCACCTCCTTTCTAGGGAAGAGAGAGGGGTTTGGTGGAGAGGCGTGCGTGTTTAGTTTTGAGGGTTCTCGGGAGAGAACTTAGCGAAAGCTACTTATGCCTTGAGAGAGGGATAAGCTCGAAGGACCTTGAGAACTGAATCAGCAAGAGGGAAGAAAGGTGAAGGTAGAAAGGGCGCACGGAGGATGCCTAGGTGCCAGGAGCCGAAGAAGGACGGGGCGAACACCGAAATGCCTTGGGGAGCTGTACGCGAGCGAAGATCCAGGGATGTCCGAATGGGGGAACCCACCGGTCGTGATGGGCCGGTACCGCTATCTGAATGTATAGGATAGACGGAGGGAACCTGGGGAACTGAAACATCTCAGTACCTGGAGGAGAAGAAAACAAGAGTGATTCCGCAAGTAGTGGCGAGCGAACGCGGAAGAGCCTAAACCATGATGGTGGAGAAGGGGACCCCCGTTGCCATCATGGGGTAGAGGGGATGCGCAGCCAGGCAGGGTCTTGCCTGGGCCGAAGGAGACAAGGGAGCCAAACGACATGGGAAGGTCGGCCAGAGCGGGTGAGAGCCCCGTAGGCGAAGCTTGTCGAGGGAGGTAGCGCAGGCCCCAAGTACCGCGGGACACGAGGAACCCCGTGGGAATCAGGGAGGACCACCTCCTAAGGCTAAATACTCCCTGGCAACCGATAGCGGAGAGTACCGTGAGGGAAAGGTGAAAAGAACCGCGGGAGCGGAGTGAAAGAGAACCTGAAACCGTGTGCTTACAAGCAGTCGGAGTCCGAAAGGATGACGGCGTGCCTTTTGTAGAATGAACCGGCGAGTGATGGTGATGAGCGAGGTTAAGGCAGGGAAGCCGGAGCCGAAGCGAAAGCGAGTCTGAAGAGGGCGAGAAGTTGATTGCCATCGACCCGAAACCGGGTGAGCTACCCCTGGTCAGGGTGAAGTGCGGGTAACACCGCATGGAGGCCCGAACCCACCGGCGTTGAAAAGCCGGGGGATGAACTGGGGGTAGGGGAGAAATTCCAATCGAACCCGGAGATAGCTGGTTCTCCCCGAAATAGCTTTAGGGCTAGCGTCACGGATGAGGGACGGAGGTAGAGCACCGATGGGGTGCGGGGCCCGACCAGGGTTACCAAGCTCCGTCGAACTCCGAATGCCGTTTCATTGAACCGTGGCAGTCAGACTGCGAGTGCTAAGATCCGTAGTCAAGAGGGAAACAGCCCAGACCAACAGCTAAGGTCCCCAAGGGTGGTTAAGTGGGAAACGATGTGGCGGTGCATAGACAACCAGGATGTTGGCTTAGAAGCAGCCATCATTGAAAGAGTGCGTAATAGCTCACTGGTCGAGTGACGCTGCGCGGAAAATGTAACGGGGCTAAACCACACACCGAAGCTATGGCTGTGGGAAGACCACAGGGTAGGGGAGCGTTCCATAAGCGGAGAAGCCTTCTTGAGAGGGAAGGTGGAGGTTATGGAAGTGAGAATGCCGGTATGAGTAGCGAAAAGAGGGGTGAGAATCCCCTCCGCCGAAAGCCCAAGGTTTCCTGGGGAAGGATCGTCCACCCAGGGTTAGTCGGGACCTAAGGCGAGGCCGAGAGGCGTAGTCGAAGGAGAACGGGTTGAGAATCCCGTACCAGATGGATTTGCATGACTGAAGGGGTGACGCAGGAGGCTAGAGCGAGCGGCCGGATGGAAGAGGCCGTCCAATCCGCAAGGGGGTCGCGCAGGGAAAACCGCGCGGCGAGAACTCTGAGCGGTGATGGGGAGGGAAGAAGAGTACCGAAGCGCTCGAGGTCACACTGCCAAGAAAAGCCTCTAGGGAGAATGCATCTGCCCGTACCGGAAACCGACACAGGTGGGCGCGTGGAGAACACGGAGGCGCGCGGGAGCACTCTCGTTAAGGAACTCGGCAAAATGGCCCCGTAACTTCGGGAGAAGGGGCGCTCTGAAGAAGAGCCGCAGTGAAAAGGCCCAAGCGACTGTTTAGCAAAAACACAGGTCTCTGCGAAGCCGAAAGGCGAAGTATAGGGGCTGACGCCTGCCCGGTGCTGGAAGGTTAAGAGGAGGGGTGAGGGCGAGAGCCCGAAGCTCTGAATTGAAGCCCCAGTAAACGGCGGCCGTAACTATAACGGTCCTAAGGTAGCGAAATTCCTTGTCAGGTAAGTTCTGACCCGCACGAAAGGCGTAACGACTTGGGCGCTGTCTCAACGAGAGACCCGGTGAAATTGTAATACCTGTGAAGATGCAGGTTACCCGCGGCTAGACGGAAAGACCCCGTGGAGCTTGACTGTAGCTTGATATGGGAGACGGGCATGTCATGTACAGGATAGGTGGGAGACACAGAAGCATGGGCGCCAGCCTGTGTGGAGTCGATGTTGGGATACCACCCTTGAGATGCTAGTCTTCTAACCTGGCACCCTGAATCGGGTGTGGGGACAGTGTCAGGCGGACAGTTTGACTGGGGCGGTCGCCTCCTAAAAGGTAACGGAGGCGCCCAAAGGTTCCCTCAGCGCGGATGGAAACCGCGCGGGGCGTGTAAAGGCACAAGGGAGCTTGACTGCGAGACGGACAGGTCGAGCAGGGACGAAAGTCGGGCTTAGTGACCCGGTGGCACTGCGTGGAAGGGCCATCGCTCAACGGATAAAAGCTACCCCGGGGATAACAGGCTGATCTCCCCCAAGAGTCCACATCGACGGGGAGGTTTGGCACCTCGATGTCGGCTCATCGCATCCTGGGGCTGAAGTCGGTCCCAAGGGTTGGGCTGTTCGCCCATGAAAGCGGTACGCGAGCTGGGTTCAGAACGTCGTGAGACAGTTCGGTCCCTATCTGCCGTGGGCGGAGGATACGTGAGAGGGTTCGTCCTTAGTACGAGAGGACCGGGATGAACCGACCGCTGGTGGACCAGTTGTCCTGCCAAGGGCACAGCTGGGTAGCCAAGTCGGGGAGGGATAAGCGCTGAAAGCATCTAAGCGCGAAGCCTGCCTCAAGATAACGTATCCCATTCCGTCAAGGAAGGAAGACCCCTTATAGACGATAAGGTAGATCGGTCCGGCGTGGAAGCGTCGTGAGGCGTGGAGCGGACGGATACGAATCGGTCGAGGCCTTCACCAAGGAAAATCCCTCTTGCTGAGACAGTTGGAAAGGAAAGAAGAGTCTGGTGACCATAGCGGAGGGGATACACGCGTACCCATCCCGAACACGACCGTGAAGACCTCCAGCGCCGAGCATACTTGGGGTGAAGACCCCTGGGAACCTAGGTCGTTGCCAGGCGATTTGTTTTACTTTATATTTGGTTGTAAATAAATTTTTATTATGTTAGAGTTTTCTTTGCTATTTCTTGCGGGTGTGGCGGAATTGGCAGACGCACCAGATTTAGGTTCTGGCGGGAGACCGTGGGGGTTCGAGTCCCTTCACCCGCACCAGTAAAATAAGCATTGTACAACCTTTTATAAAGCCTACTTCGCACATGGAAGTGGGCTTTTCATCTGAATAATATTATCTAACAGTAAAGATTCAGGAATTCTCCTGTTAATATTGATTCGAATATTTTTGTAAAATCACCTTGTAACTGTCCTCTATTCATTGTTATCATTTTCATAATCAATCCAGCTTGGGAGTGGGCACAAATGAGCGTAACAATATATGATGTTGCCCGTGAAGCCAATGTCTCAATGGCAACTGTTTCTCGAGTCATCAATGGTACGGCTGTTGTTAAGGAAGAAACCAAAAAACGTGTACAAGATGCTATTGAACGTCTTGGATATCGACCTAATGCAGTTGCTCGAGGCTTGGCCAGCAAGCGTACACGAACTATTGGAGTTATTGTGCCTGACGTCTCAGCTGCCTTTGTAGCTGAAATTGTTAGAGGTATTGAAGATATCGCTAATATGTATAATTACCACATTATTTTAACGAATTCAGATGCCGATACCCATCGAGAGGTCTCTTTAATCGGAACCATGTGGGAAAAACAAGTCGATGGTATCCTATATATGACAAATATTTTAAATCAAGAACACATAACTGCTTTTGAACAAGCTGAGATCCCAGTAGTTTTATGTGCAACTGAGGATCCAGAAAAAAGAATTCCATCTGTAAATATTGACAATCGTAAAGCTGGTAGTGATGCTGCAAATTATTTAGAAAAGAAATCTTGTCAGAACATAGCTATTGTTTCACCGGATATTGGAACATCTTTAATTGCTGATCACCGTATTGAAGGTGTACGAAAAAAATTAGGAAATAAGTGTACTTTTATTCATGTGGGGAAAGGAAAATATGAGCAGGCTTTGCCTATTCTAAGAAATATATTTCAAAATAAAAATTATGATGGTGTCATCGCTATGAGCGATGAATTAGGATTGGCATCTGTGCATGCTATTCATGATAATGGATTTCAAGTACCTCATGATGTACGCATCATTGCTTTTGATAATACAAGACTAGCTACAATGGTACGTCCAGAATTGACTGTTATTGCTCAGCCGATGTACGATTTTGGGGCTGTTTCTATGCGTCTGTTGACAAAAATGTTATTAGATGAGCCGGTAGATACCTATAATGTTATATTGCAACACAATATTATTGAACGACAATCGAGTTGATGTTTTTCGTTTAAATAATGCAGAAAGTAAAATGAAACAAGTTTAAAAAGATCGGTGTATTTGTTTAAGAATTAACAGTTTTAAGACCTGCATCGATTTGAAAGTGAGGGATAATGAACATGAGAGTCGAGCGGATCGCCAAAGATAAAGTACGAATATTTGTAAGCTATGAAGACTTGGCTATGCGTGGTATTGAAAAAGATGAATTGTGGAAAAGTGGAAAAAAAGTACAGGAACTTTTCTGGGATATGATGGAGACGGCATACGCAGAAGTAGGTTTTGAAGTATCTGGGCCTATTGCCGTTGAGGCCTTTACCATGCCTGCTGAAGGCGTGGTAATTATTGTCACCCGAGTTCCTGCTGTACCTAATATTACTGAAGATGATCCCGATCTTGAAGACGAGGATTTTGAAGACCCATTTTATAGTTTTCCAATATTGGCTTATCAATACAGTGATTTTGAAGACGTATTAAGCTTGGCTTTTGCAACTGCGAAAGATGATGTTAAGTGTTCTTTATTTTCATATGAGAATGCTTACTTTGTCGTTTTGGATGAAATAGAAGAGTTTGATAAAAACCCCAATATCCATTCAGTGCTTTGTGAATATGGTGAGCCTTCTAGCTTAACCAAGGCATATCTGGACGAATACGGAAAATGCATTTTTCCTGAAAAAGCTCTAGAAAATTTAAGAAATTCTTTTCTCTAAAAAATTTTTCATTAACGGCCATGAAAGCAGTAATGACTTTCATGGCTTTTTGTAGGAAAATACGATTGTATATTTTATTAAAGGGGACTTATTGTGAGTACAAAAGACGTATCCATCCAAGAAAAACAAGAAAATTTAAATGTTCTAGAGTCAACTCAACAGGTTTTTTTAGAAGCTCTCAAAAAACTTGGTTATACTCAAGAAATGTACGAGCTCTTAAAAGAACCTTTACGAATCTTGACTGTTCGTTTTCCTGTAACTATGGATGATGGAAGTGTTAAAGTTTTCACTGGATTTCGAGCTCAACATAATGATGCAGTCGGACCTACGAAAGGTGGAATACGTCTTCATCCTGATGTTACTCAAGATGAAGTTGTAGCACTTTCAATGTGGATGTCTGTAAAATGTGGTATAGCCAATTTACCTTATGGTGGAGGTAAAGGTGGAATTATTTGTGATCCTAGAGAAATGTCTTTTTCAGAAATTGAACGTTTAAGTCGAGCTTATGTGCGGGCTATCAGTCAAATTGTTGGACCTGCTAAAGATATTCCAGCTCCAGACGTCTTTTCAAACTCTCAAAATATGGCTTGGATGTTCGATGAATATTCTCGAATTAAAGAATCTGATTCTCCCGGATTTATTACAGGTAAACCGACGGTTTTAGGTGGGAGCTTGGGGAGAGAACGCGCTACTGCACGAGGCGTGGCAATATGTATTGAAGAAGCTTGCAAAGTTAAATCCATCCAAATTGAAAAAGCTCGTGTTTGCATTCAAGGGTTTGGAAATGCAGGAAGTTATTTAGCTAAGTTCATGCATGATATTGGTGCCAAAGTCGTTGGTATTTCAGATGCGTATGGTGCTCTTTATAATGAAAAAGGGTTAGATATTGATGAGTTATTAGAGAGAAGAGATTCATTTGGGAGCGTTACAAAATTATATAGAAATACTATTAGTAATCGTGAATTATTAGAATCAGAGTGCGATATTCTGGTGCCTGCAGCTATTGAAAATCAAATAACCTTAGAAAATGCAGATAAAATTAAGGCATCTATTATTGTGGAAGCAGCAAATGGCCCCACAACTATGCCTGCAACAGAAATTTTAGACAAAAAAAATGTGCTGATTGTTCCAGATGTTCTTGGAAATTCTGGTGGTGTCATTGTTTCTTATTTTGAATGGGTACAAAATAATCAAGGATTTTATTGGACAGAAGAAGATATTGATCAAAAATTAAAAAATTTAATGCAAAAAAGTTTTCATACGGTATATTCTACTGCTCAAAAGTTTAAAGTGAATATGAGGTTGGCTGCCTATATTGTTGGAGTTAAACGTATGGCTGAAGCTGTTCGGTGGAGAGGATGGATTTAAGATTCAATCCGTCATCTAAAATTGTTCATTGAGTGATTGATAAGCTATCGAAGTATTTTTTATTTCTGTCTATTTTAATGTATATTTGAATCTTAGTATCCATCAAACTTTGAGTTTAGAAAATGGAGGTTAAATCGTATGTCACTGGAGACACTCACTTCTGAAGGAGTGAATGAAGAAGTGGTGGTTCAAAACCAGAGAATTAAAGTTCATATTCGTTGTAAAAAATGTGGTGAAACTTTTATTTTAAGAGGAGTAAGAGATTCAAAAGGCAATATAGAGACGGGCTTTAAGCGTTGTTTATGCGATAATGAGAATGATTTTGAAATAGAATTATTACATTAATTGCTTTAAGCATTCATAGATGTAGATGCGAAAAAATACGACATGTAAGATTCAATTCATTGAATAATGATAGATGTTCCTATATAGCATTCATTTCAAAACATAATTGAAAATGTGATCTAAGTTATTATGCTCATTCGTCTTAATTTTGAAAATGAGCATAATAACTTTTTTATTTTGGGATATTAAAGGCATCATTTCTCATGAGGAGAGAATTCTGATGTCTAAAGTTCATTATCAATATGCAACGATTCTTGCTGTAGTATCAGTGGCTGGATTGTGCGCTTTAATTTGGGGATTAAGCGAATATGACAAAAACTTGTCTTTGCAGTCTCAAATACAAACAAAAACACATGCTGAAATGGCTCAAGCGGCTTCAGACGTAAAAAAGCTTCAAACTGCTTCTCTAGAAGCGCAAATTTTTGCTACTAAAACTGATTTTCAGCAGTCTCTTCCTCTACTTTTACAACATAGTAGTCAAGTTCAAAATGATTTTGAAAGGCTTAGTCCCTATCAAAGTTGGGTTGGAGATCAGCTGCCAACAGTAAAGAAAATGAATGAAACTATTTCTGTTTGGATGAAAAACCAGTCCAATCCATCTCGAAATGATACAGAGAGCACATTAACAGATTGGGAACTAAAAACAGACAACTGGTACAATAAATTAGAAAAATCAACGGATACTCCTGTTTTCAAAGCAAACTTAATTGACTTGTATTTTGCAAAGCCAGTAAATAACGCATTCAACCATTTACGCAATTTGTATCAAAATAGAGTCGCAGTAAAAAATCAGCCTATTCAAGCTGATATTGAAAAAATGGATAACCATGATGAAGTGGCCAAACAGCGAATCCAGCAATTTTTTTCTACTCGCTCTGTCTCAAAAGTAACTCCAGTTTTCCATCAATCCGGTGTAAATGGAGTAATAACGACCTATACTGCAGAAATTGATGGTCAGCCTGCTTATATTATTTTCAATTCTTCTCAAGAGATTATAGGTTTTTCTAAGGAGAATTTGCCTGTTGGGAAAATAAGTTTAACTTTAGAACAAGCCAAAGAAAAAGCTATTTCATTTCTAAAGCACTTGAGTCCAGGAATTTATACAGAAGTACATGCTCAACAATTGGGTAAAATAGGGTACCTTACTTATTCACCTGTTCAAAATCAGAAAACAGTTTTGGGAGAAACAATTACAGTAAAGGTAAATTTAACTGATGGCCAGATTTGGGGATTTGTAAATCATTCGAATAATCAACATGTGAAAATGTCGGAAGGACCTATTCCGTTTATGGATACACAAACTAAGTTTAACCCATCTTTTCATGTTAAAATGACAACTCCCGTAGTAATAAAAAATACTGAAAATCATTGGATTTCTGGAATAGCTGTTTACGGTACTCTTCATGGACATACTTTCCGAGTCATTATAGACAGTAGAAATCAGAAAGTATTAGATATTCAGCACTTATCCTAACGTTCAATTTTCTTTAAATGCATGTACCCAAGATGACTATATTTTGTATAATGACATCATGCTTTTATGAAGGGGGGAGGCATGTGTCATTATTCACAGTAGGTCAGCTTGTTCATATTTCATTAATGCCAAAAAGTGAAGTGTACTATAAAACAAATATTTTTGAAATGGATGAAAAATATTTTTATGCAAGTGCACCTTTGAATCATGAAAAACATGAATATTTAAGAGCAAATATTGGACAATCGTATTTTTTTGAATACCACTCACAAGATGGGGCCCTTTGCAGATTTGATTCGGTTTTAATGGATTATACTCAAATTCCAGTTCCAACGTGGAAGTTTCAAATACCGGAGACTCATAAAATTTCACGTGAACAGAGAAGGGAATTTGTTCGCGTTCCAGCTGATATTCCTGTAAAAGTCAGATGGATGAACGGCAATGATAAGCATAGTGCTGATGTATATTCAAGAGATATTAGTGGCGGTGGCATGGCAATTCTCATTCCTAAAAACGTGTACTTTCAATTAGGTCAACAAGTTTATATCCAATTTAAATTACCCAATTATCATTCTGAAGTTATGCTTGCTGCAGAGGTCACTCGAGTTAGTGAGCGAAATGACCGAGGATATGCATCTGTTTCATTACAATTCCTTGGATTGCGTGAGGGAATTCGTCAAAAAATCATTCAGTACACATTTTCCAGGCAAAGAATGATAAAGTGAGTGGGCTTGTCAAACGTTTACTTATGTGGAGTTGTTTTATTTGAAAGATACTCTTAATCAATCACAAAAAAAGTTTATGAAAATTGCAATTGACGGACCTGCTGGTGCCGGGAAAAGCACTGTAGCTAAAGCAGTAGCAGAAAAAACAGGATTTTATTACTTAGACTCTGGGAAAATTTATAGAGCTTGTACCTGGGTTTTAGTTAATAATCAGTTACATATGAGCGATCTCGATAAACTTTTGCATCAACTTCATTCAGGAAATCTAGAAATTGTGCAGCAAGGGCAAGAAGGAGTCACTGTTTACTTTGAAAATCATAAACTAGATGACGAGCTACGTACCCCACAAATTAATGATCTTGTCTCGACAATTGCTTCACAACCTAAGATAAGAGAATATGTGACAAGTGTATTGCGGCATTTCTCATGCCATCATAATGTAGTAATGGATGGAAGAGATATCGGTACTGTAGTCTTTCCTGATGCGGATGTCAAAATCTATTTAACTGCTGATCAACGTATTCGTGCCCAGAGACGAGTTGAAGAATTAAAGACTTCAGGCATACTTAGTACGGTTGATGAGGTTGAGAAATCTATTGTCAAACGCGACTTCCAAGATCAAACACGCACGCATTCACCACTCCAAATTGCAGATGATGCTGTCGTCATTAATTCAACCTATTTGTCCGTTCAAGAAGTTGTAGAAAAAGTAATTCGTTTAATTAGTCATGCAAATTCTCAGGAGGGAAACCATTGAGCGCTGGACAGTATAAGCCCCCTATTCCGTATCCGCTTTACTGGTTCTGTCGTCTCATTGTATCACTTTTTTTTCACTCCCTTTTTCGAATAGAAATTATAGGATCAGAAAAAATTCCAGATGGTTCGGTTATCTTAGCCAGTAACCATATCAATAACTTAGATCCTCCTTTATTAGGAATAACCACAAAAAGACATTTAATGTTTATGGCCAAGGCGGAATTGTTTAAATATCCCATTCTTTCGTGGGGGCTCAAATTATTAGGTGGGTTTCCGGTTCGACGTGGAGAGAATGATAAAAATGCCATGCGTTACGCCATTCAAATCTTACAACAAGGTGCATGTCTAGTTATTTTCCCTGAAGGTCATCGTTCCATGTCAGGCCGTCTTGGTAAACCAATGCCAGGAGTTGGTCTAATTGCCAAACGTTCTGAAGCTGCTATTGTACCTATAGCAATATCTGGAAAATATAAAATTTTCCATAAAATAACCGTTCGCTATGGAGATCCTATTTTTATTGAACCATCACAATCCAGTCAAGAAATTGCAAATAAGATTATGGAAAATATCAGTGAACTTTTAGAGAAATAAAATACCTGCCAAACCTCCATATTAGAAAACTTGCATTAAACAAGTTACAATAAAAATACAGCATTGCTCGACGTGTTTCTGTGGGCGATAATGGGAAACATAGCAATGGCTTCTCTCAATCGTTCTCTGTCGTTTGGCGCAACTAAATCAGTTTGGGTAGATGGTATATGTAAGAGCCGTTGTCCTTAAACGTAGAGATGTGCTCCTGTGTGAGCGAAGAGAAAAAGCCTTTTACTGCACAGAAGCGTTGTAAAAAGCTTTGCGAGTTGAGGAGAATCGGGGAGGCAAGTCAGTATGTCAGAGGATTTACAGCAAATGTTGACTGAATCAAATCTACAGGTAGGCGATTTGGTCACCGGCGAAGTTGCATCCATCGATTCGAATGGAGTCACTGTGCATTTGGAGCATGGGTTTGAAGGTTTTGTCCCCATTCGAGAACTTTCCGTCTTGCCGGTAGAAGACGCCTCTACAATCGTTTCGATTGGCTCTAAAGTGAATGCCGTTGTTAAGAATATCGATCGTGAAAGCGGTCAAGTGACTCTTTCTAAACGTCTTGCGGACAGTCGAGAAGCATGGGACAAACTACAAAATGCGTTTGCGAATCAAGAAACGTTAGAAATCACTGTTCACGATGTTGTCAAAGGTGGTTTAGTGACTGACGTTGGAGTTCGAGGGTTTATTCCGGCTTCTCTGCTAGACACTCGTTTTGTTGGTAATCTAGAGGAGTATAAAGGCCAAACTTTACAAGTTAAAATTGCAGAGATTGATCGCGATAACAACAAACTTATACTTTCACGTAAAGCTGTTTTAGAAAACGAGCAAAACCAAAAAGTACAAAAAGTGATCAGTGAATTACATGAGGGGGATATTCTAGAAGGTGTTGTTCAACGTCTAACATCTTTTGGAGCTTTTGTGGACATTCATGGAGTCGACGGTTTGGTTCATATTTCGGAATTGTCCTGGAACCATGCTGATCATCCTTCAGATGTTGTTAACGAAGGACAAACAGTGAAGGTTAAAGTATTGAAACTAGATCCGGAAAAGGGAAAAATATCACTCTCCATTAAGCAAGCAGAGCCCGATCCGTTTGAAAAATATGCAACAGAGCTTCAAGTTGGCAGTGTGGTCAATGGAGTTGTAAAACGTGTTGTTGACTTCGGAGCATTTGTTGAATTAAAGCCTGGGCTCGAAGGATTGGTTCATGTTTCGCAAATCTCCCATCAACGAGTCAATCATCCGTCCGACGTTTTACATCCGGGTGATAAAGTAGAAGTAAAAATTCTTGGTGTGGATTATGAACGTAAGAGGGTTTCGCTTTCCATCAAGGACGTTCAAGAGAGGCCTGTTGTATCCAAAAAAGATGTAAAATCTAAACCTTCTGCACCAGCAAACAAAGAGTCGGAGAGTGTAACTGGTACAGGCGCAACGTTAGGAGATTTGTTTGGCGATCTATTCAAAAAAGGAAACGATTAATTTTTAACTCTCTAATATCATGGGGCTGTCCCAAAAGTCATCGTAGATGACTGAGGGATGGCCCCTCATTATTGACGACATGGTCTTTAATTGCGATAATGACGGAATGAATAAAAAGATTGGAGTGTACAGCGTGCCTCGTATACAATCTGTGAAGCCGGGTTCGTTAGCAGAAGAACTGGGCTTGGAAACAGGCGATGAACTGTTACGAATTGGAGAAACACAAATTCGTGACTTAGTTGATCTTCAGTTTGCGATGGCAGCTGAAGAAATAGAGATTGAAATAAAAAAGCCGGACGGAGAAACTTGGATTTTTGAAATTGAAAAACACTATGATGAAGATCTCGGTGTGGAATGGGAACATCCAACTGTAGATCGTGTAAAACTGTGTCATAACAAATGCGTATTTTGTTTTGTTGATCAAATTCCAAGTAATATGAGGCAAACTTTAAATGTTCGGGACGATGACTATCGATTGTCATTTTTACATGGGAATTTCGTCACTTTGACCAATGTTAAAGAAGAAGATTTACAAAGAATAGCAAAATTAAAAATGTCTCCACTCAACATTTCCGTTCATACAACCAATCCAGATCTTCGAGTTCGAATGTTAGCTAATAGACGTTCTGGTGAAATTTTAAATCAGATTGCTTTTCTTGCTGAGAACGGAATTGAAATGAATACTCAAGTAGTATTGTGCCCAGAATGGAATGACGGACCAGAATTGGATCGAACCATTAAAGATTTGTCACAGTTTTATCCACATGTCCGAACTTTGTCGGTTGTACCTGTTGGACTGACCAAGCATCGTCGCGGGTTACACAAATTAAGAGGTTGTACGCCTGATGAGGCAAGGACCGTAATCGAACAGGTCAGCAATTGGCAAAAACTTTTACGACAAAAATTAGGAGTTTCTTTTGTTTATGCGGCTGATGAACTTTATGTAATGGCTGATAGAACTGTACCAGAAGCAGACTATTATGACGACTTTGGACAGACCGAGAATGGTGTTGGAGTTATTCGTACTTTTTTAGAAGAAGTCAAAATAGCAGAGAAAAAAATTCAAAACATATCTATTTGTGAGAATCGAAAAGTTGGCGTTATAACCGGTATTTCCGCTAAAAAGGTTATTCAGCAAGAGTTGGATCGATTATTTAACAATCAATTTCATTATGAAGTTTTACCTATTGTCAATGATTTTTATGGACATAATGTAACAGTTACAGGTTTATTGACTGGAACTGATATTGTTGCTCAATTAAAGCAAAAGGTCGCTCATTTGGATACAATTTTGCTTCCAGATATTATGTTGAAAGACGATGCAGATATATTTTTGGACGATATGACGGTTGAAGATGTTCGAGATTCGCTGGAGATTCCTATTACCATTGTACCGGCTACAGGTATTGGGTTGTTATTGGGGGCAATCGGAGAGACACAAAGTTTGCCTCCACGTAGACGCTATGAAACCACTTTGCAGTCTGAATCCATCGCTCATAATCGTTCTGTTTCTTAACGAAAGTCCTAGTTTGGATTGAATTATTTTTGTACTGGAAGGTCAATAGCTCAAAGAGTACATTGACCAGGTGGTAAGTGAGGATGGATGATATTGAACATGCCCATGGTAGCTATTGTCGGACGAGCTAATGTAGGAAAAAGTACACTCTTTAATCGCTTGATCGGCCAACGATTATCCATAGTGGAAGATACACCTGGGGTAACAAGGGATCGATTGTATGCTGAAATGGAGTGGAACGGAAAATCATTTCAGTTAATTGACACTGGTGGAATAGAGCTAAGCGAAGAAGATGAGTTTACGAATCTGATTCGCATACAGGCTGAGTTGGCCATTGATGAGGCTGATGTCATCATTTTTTTAGTAGATGGCCATGATGGATTGGTAGAGACTGACAGAGCAGTAGCAGACTTGCTTAGAAAATCAAAAAAGCCAACTATACTGGCAGTAAACAAGCTCGATCATCCAACTCATCATATGCATCGCTATGAATTCTATGAATTAGGTTTTGGCGATCCAATTGCAGTGTCTGCTGAACACGGTTTAGGTACGGGAGATATTTTAGATGCTGTTGTCTCTGAATTTCCTGAAGAAGAGAATGCAGAAACAGGTGATCATGATACTTTACGTATAGCTTTTATAGGACAACCCAATGTGGGTAAATCTTCACTTGTAAATGCTCTTTTAGGTGAGAATAGAGTCATGGTGAGTGACATTGCAGGCACAACAAGAGATGCAATTGATACTTTCTTGGAATTTGAAGGGAACCAGTTTCAACTTATCGATACAGCCGGTCTCAGAAAAAAAGGTAAAATATATGAGAATATCGAAAAATACAGTATGTTACGTGCCATTCGAGCACTTTCCAGAGCTGATGTTGCCATGGTGGTGATTGATGGTAAGAAGGGCATTACAGAGCAGGACAAAAGAGTTGCAGGCTATGCATTGGATGCAGGATGTGCCATTGCAATGATTGTAAATAAATGGGACATTGTTGAGAAAGATGATAAAACAGCACATCAATTTACTCAAAAGATTCGTACGCAGTTTCCCTTTATGAGATGGGCGCCTGTTCTATTTGTCTCAGCCAAAACCGGACAACGAGTGACCAAGATTTTATCTCTTGCATCGGACATAGCTAATTACCATTCTATGAGAATTTCAACTTCTACGGTTAACCACTTATTACAGGAAGCCATGGTAGCCGTTTCGCCTCCAAGTGACAAAGGAAGGCGTTTAAGAATTTATTATGGAACTCAGGTTTCAGTTAAACCACCTACTTTTGCACTCTTTGTTAATGACAAGGAATTAATGCATTTTTCTTATGAACGTTATTTAGAAAACCAGTTTCGTGAAGCATTTGGCTTTGAAGGGACACCCATAAGGTTTTCGGTAAGGAACAAAAATAAAGATAAAGATTAAAAATTTTAGATTTACTTTCAAAAGAATGGGGGATGATACATGGGATGGTTAGCTATTTTAATTGCCTATCTTCTTGGTTCTATATCGGTAAGTACTTTGATGGTCAAAGCAGTAAAAAAGGTAGATATTCGAAATTATGGCAGTGGGAATGCCGGAGCAACCAACACATTGCGTTTATTGGGATGGAAATATGGAGTACTTGTACTTCTTCTAGATGCTTTCAAAGGTGTGCTGGCTGTCTGGATAGCTAATCTACTTGGACACGGGCAACCCATTTATGATTATCTCAGTGGATTGTCCGTTATTCTAGGTCACAATTGGCCTCTCTATTTTGGATTCCGAGGTGGTAAAGGAATTGCCACAACTATTGGTGTATTTCTATGTTTATTGCCGTTAGCAACTTTAATTTCAGGATTTATCGCAATAGTGATTATCTTTATGACTCGCTATGTATCTCTTGGTGCAATTGTATTTGTAGTTCTTTCTCCAATTTTTTTAGCGCTTTTGTCGCATAAAACCGGGGCATTGTTATTTGCTTCAATTGCAGCTGTACTTGCGATTATTCGTCATAGGGAGAATTTAATTCGACTGGTACAAGGCAGGGAGAGAAAATTATTTGACCATCATGCTTGATGACCAACTGCCAAATCGTGTAGCAGTCATTGGAGCAGGCAGTTGGGGAACAGCGATTGCCCATACGTTAGCTAAAAAGAATATGGAAGTTACACTTTGGGCGAGAAACGAAAGTATAGTAAATGAAATTAATCAATCAAAATGCAATTCTAAATATTTGCCAAACTGTTTATTGCATCCTAATATCCATGCAACAACTTCTTTACAAGAAACTGTGGACGGTAGCCCATATGTCTTTTTAGTCGTTCCATCAGCTGCGGTGCCTCAGATCGTAGCTTCACTACAGTCTTTTGCATATTCTCCAATGACCATTGTTCACGCTATAAAAGGCTTTATTCAGCCGAATGAAGATAGAGTAAGCTTGTATCTTCAAAAAAAGCTTGCTGTGAATGAACAACAAATTGCTGTCATTGGAGGGCCAAGCCATGCTGAAGAAGTCGTTCGCTCAATGCCAACAACTCTTGTCGTTTCCAGTCCAAGTAAAAATACCGCTCATAAACTTCAAGATATGCTCATGTCCAATTATCTTCGTGTATACACGAATCCAGATTGGATCGGCATTGAAATAGCGGGTGCACTGAAAAATATCATTGCTCTTTCCGTTGGCATGGCGGTAGGTTTAGGATTTGGCGATAATGCAAAAGCTGCCATCATGACAAGAGGTTTGGCTGAAATTGCTCGTTTGGGTATTGCTATGGGAGCTTCACCTCTAACATTTTCTGGGCTCGCTGGCGTAGGAGACTTAATAGCTACCTGCATCAGTGAACACAGTAGAAATTTCCGTACAGGACGATTGCTTGGACAAGGTATGACCTTGAAACAAGCAGTAGAGGCTCAAGGTATGGTTGTAGAAGGAGTACGAGCTACAGAGGCTTGTTTAAGATTGGCCAGTCAATATCATATTGAAATGCCGATTACTGAAGCAGTAGCCGCAGTGCTCTTTGAAGGCAAACAGCCTAAACAGGTAGTATCGCTTCTTATGGATAGAGATAAAACAACTGAGATGGAAGAATGGGTACTCTCAAGTGAAAATACGAGTTGGCGTTTTGTATAGCATGTTTTGAAAAGAGATATCTTTTTCTTAACCAGTTTGACAAGGTGATAGATTTCAAACAGTGTTCTTGTTACACTGATGCTGTTTGCATATATTTTGTGAATGGAGGAACAGTTAAATGAGCCATGTTCCAGAATCCCTGAGATATTCTAAAGAGCACGAGTGGGTCAGAGTAGAAGGAAATCTGGTCTACATAGGAATCAGTGATTTTGCCCAAGATGAACTAGGTGATATCGTTTTTGTGGAACTTCCGGATAAAGGAAGTGAATTGAAAGCTAACGATACTTTTGGGACAGTAGAATCTGTCAAAACAGTCTCTGACTTATTTGCGCCTGTCAGTGGAAAAGTCGTCCAAATTAACGAATCATTGAATGACTCGCCTGAACTAGTAAATGAAAGTCCTTATGAAAAGGGCTGGATGATTGCAGTAGAAATGAGTAACCCAGATGAATTAAACCAATTGTTAAGCGCGTCTGAATACACGGATCATATTCAAGGTTAAGGATATTGTAAGCATTTAGCACAGATCGAATTTATATCATTGAAAGGTTTGACCTGGAATTCTTTGTTGACTTTCGGGTCAAACCTTTTTCTCTCCTCTTATAGCTCCTAAGTTCTGAACTGGACATCCTCCGCATAGTATGAACAATAAGTCGACCTGGCAACTATCTGCATATCAGCGGGCCGCTCGCATATACATGTACTGTCCTACTGAGTATTGGACATCCACGGAGGGATTGTCAGTGGCTCGGGGCGGTTTGTACGGGCGAAGCAATCTGCGCCGGTCATCTTGAGGAGGGAGAAGCGTGGAAAAATTCGACGTATTCAGGGACATAGCTGAGCGGACTGGGGGAGATGTCTATCTCGGCGTCGTCGGCCCCGTGCGCACTGGAAAGTCCACTTTTATTAAAAAATTTATGGAATTAATTGTTCTTCCCAACATTAAAGAAGATAGTGATAGGCTCAGAGCTATTGATGAACTACCACAAAGTGCAGCAGGGCGAACCATTATGACCACGGAACCGAAATTTATTCCCAATCAAGCGGTAGAAGTTTCAGTAGCCGAGGGGTTGGATGTCAATATCCGCATTGTTGATTGTGTGGGATATGCTGTTGAAGGTGCTCGCGGTTATGAAGACGAGAATGGACCAAGAATGGTAACAACACCTTGGTTTGACGAGCCTGTAGCCTTTCAGGAAGCTGCCGAAATCGGTACTCGAAAGGTCATTGCCGACCATTCAACCATTGGTATTGTTGTTACTACAGATGGTAGCGTAGCAGAAATTCCTCGTGAAAATTATATTGAAGCAGAAGAACGCGTTGTTGAAGAATTAAAAGAACTGGGGAAACCATTTGTTATCCTTGTGAATTCGTCCAATCCAGAGCATCCAAGAGCACAGGATCTTAAAGCGGAACTGGCCATCAAATACGATGTACCTGTCATTGCTCTCTCCTGTGCAACGGTAACTTCTCAAGAAATTTACAATGTTCTGCGTGAAGCATTGTATGAATTTCCTGTTAAAGAAGTAAATGTGAACCTGCCCAATTGGGTCATGGTCTTAGATGAAGAGCATTGGCTACGCAGACAATTTCAGGATTCTGTTCATGAAACCATTCAAGATATTCGTCGTATTCGAGATATCGATCGAATTGTTGAACAATTCTCTACGTATGAGGTTATTTCCTATGCCGCATTGTCTCATATGGATATGGGGCAAGGTGTGGCAGTTATTGAGCTATCAGCTCCAGACGAATTGTACGATCGCGTTTTAACTGAAGTTGTGGGTGTGCAAATTACTGGACGTGATCAACTCCTTAAAATGATGCGTGATTTTGTCCATGCCAAAAAAGAGTACGATAAAGTAGCTGAAGCTTTGCGTATGGTTAAATTAACAGGATATGGAATTGCTCCTCCTTCTTTAGAAGAAATGACTTTAGATGAGCCTGAGCTGATTAAACAAGGCTCAAGATTTGGAGTGAGACTAAAAGCAACCGCTCCATCGATTCATATGATTCGTGTAGATGTGGAAAGTGAATTTGCACCAATAGTTGGGACAGAAAAACAATCCGAAGAGCTAGTTCGATATTTGATGCAGGATTTTGAACAAAACCCACTTAAAATTTGGGAAAGTGATATTTTTGGCAAATCTTTAGCGGCTATCGTTAGAGAAGGAATTTCCGGAAAACTATCCTTGATGCCTGAAAATGCTCAATACAAATTAAAAGAAACATTACAAAGAATCATCAACGAAGGTAGTGGCGGCTTAATCGCGATTATTCTCTAAATACAGTTTCACTTTTGACCAGGAGGCAAAATAAAGTTTTGCCTTCCTGGTCCCACATTTGCTTGAATTGCAATTTACAGACAAACCTAGTATAATGATTTTCAGTGTCAATTACGGGATGTGGCGCAGCCTGGTAGCGCGCTACCTTGGGGAGGTAGAGGTCCCGGGTTCAAATCCCGGCATTCCGACCAATGAAACCAGCGTTCTTGGCGCTGGTTTTTCGTTTATGAATACAAATTCTCATATTTGATTTTGTGTTATCGTGATCAATCTAAAACCATAGCAATTTTAATTTGACGGAGATGAGATAATGGGAAGTTCAATGGAACAAGGGGATTATTTTGTCATCCGAGCTCTTGAAAATGGTGTTCAAGTTTTTGGAATGACACGTGGACAAGAAACAAGATTTCATCATTCGGAAAAATTGGATAAAGGTGAAATTATGTTGGCTCAATTTACCGAACATACATCAGCCATCAAGATAAGGGGTAAGGTAGAAGTATACACCAAACATGGAACAATTCTTCCACTTGGCAACACTTCTTCTCTGCAGGAAAAAGGATAAAAGACTTTGATACTCATAAGCCTTATGCTTTAGGGGATATGATATGGAAACTGACGTCAATTGCAGAGAAGACGCATGAGGGTGTGCTATAATCTCACTGAGCGTGGATGAATGATAGGTGTTCTAGGTGCAAGGAGATGACTGAATGCCCAGAGAAATAAGCGAGCGATATCTCTCTGTAGCGCAAAAATTTTACCGAGAGATAGAGCATCCATATTTAAAAACAAATCAAGTGCTGCAAACTCCTAGCCGATTTCATTTTGAAGTGGGTTTGGGCATTCTGAAAGCAGCTTCTGTACCGGAACACCAGTGGGATCTTATACTGACCGCTTTACTATTGTTGCAAAAAGGTCTCTCTATGCATGATGAGATTGATGAGAAAATCAATCGCACACGACAGTTAACGATTTTGGCTGGTGATTTTCATAGCAGTCAATATTATCGATTAATTGCTCAAACTGGCGAGTTTCCACTGATGGATTTACTAGCTGTCTCAGTGGCGGAAATGAATGAAGCAAAAATGACTTTGCTTATATCTCAACAGAAATTATCTTTAGAAGAACAAAAACAACTACGAATCATTATTGAAGGCAGGTTGCTTGAAGCTTTAGCAGAGTACTATTTACGACATGAAACACATTGGAAATCTGACATTCGCTCACTTGTCGAAGCTTATATACTGCATACTGACATTGAGTTTAAAAAGTTCAATTTACGTCCGGCTCACTTACGACAGGCATATGATTGTTTGACCAACATTTTGGACAGAGTCTGGGCTCATTCGCCCATCTCCTTGGACGATCCATTGCATGCTTTACTGATGGATTATATTCAGCCCATTCAGGAACTCCTTGAAGTTAGACAATGGGTGGAAGGAAGTTCTTAAAATGAAGACGAATGTCTCGAAAGCAGATTATGTACATGAAGTTTTTTCTCAAATTGCTGATCGCTACGATTTTATGAATTCCGTTTTAAGTTTTCAACAACATCATTTATGGCGACGTTTTACCATGAAAAAACTCAAAATTCAACCAGGTGCCCAGGTTCTTGATGTGGCGGCGGGGACTGGCGCATGGACGTTTTCGCTAGCTGAGGCTGTAGGACCAAAAGGAAAAGTCATTGGACTGGACTTTTGCAAGGAAATGCTGGATGTGGGCAGAGAAAGAAAAATAAAAATGGGGCAGCGGGCTAACCATATCGAATTTATTGAAGGCGATGCCATGCAGCTGCCATTTCCAGATAACTCATTTGATGCGGTAACTATTGGTTTTGCCTTAAGAAATGTACCTGATATACATCAATGTTTACGTGAAATGAGAAGGGTAGTCAAACCTGGAGGTCATGTTGTTTCGCTGGAATTGTCAAAGCCGGAGTCAACTTATTTTCGAAAACTTTATTATTTTTATTTTTATAACATCCTTCCTAAAATAGGCTATCTTGCAGTGGGAAAAAAGGCACCCTACGCATGGTTGCCAGAATCACTTACCAATTTCCCTAATCGTCTCGAGCTGGAACATATTTTTCACGAAGTTGGATTGGTCAATGTGAAAAGTTATGCTTTAACGGGTGGAATTGCAGCTTTACACATGGGAGAGAAAGGGGAGGAACCGAATTCGATCTAACGGATGGTTGTTCGGTCCGCGAAAGCGAGGGGATTGTGTTTGCTAGAATTTGTCTCCGTCTATAGCCGTTATCAGTCTCAACTAAACAAGGTAGAAAAACGTTTGCAGTTTGAAGTTGCCTCAGTTCAGCAAGATATTCACTCAGCAGCTTCTACATTATTAACGGCAGGCGGCAAACGAATTCGTCCCCTATTTACCTTGATTTGTAGCCAACTGGGTAAGCCTCATCAATACTGGGATGAAATTGAGCGTGTGGCTTGTGCATTAGAACTTATTCATATGGCAACTCTCGTTCATGATGATGTAATTGACCATGCGGATCTGCGTAGAGGTAGTCCTACTGTGCGATCACGTTATGGTAATCTAGCAGCTATGTATGTGGGAGATTACCTGTTTGCTAAAGCTATTTCGCTTCTTAGTGGGATCCAGAACGCTCGAGTACACTTTGAATTGTCGAATGCCATTGTTAAATTATGCAAGGGTGAAATTGAACAGATTCGGGATTTGTTCAATTGGGATCAAACACTTCATAACTATCTGCGAAGGATTGAAAGAAAAACAGCTTTGCTGATATCGGTCAGTTGCTCACTTGGTGCCATCGTATCAGATGCACCAGAAAGAGATATTTATTTGTTGCGCAAATTTGGTTACTGGACAGGAATGGCGTTTCAAGTCATTGATGATGTTCTGGATTTTTCTGGAGAACAAAGTACTGTAGGAAAACCAGTTGCTGGAGACTTGCGTCAAGGTAATTTAACACTCCCAACTTTGCTCGCCAGAAGAAAATCAGATGGCAAACGTTTAATGAAGTTGGTTCGTCCTGAAATGACAGCTACAGATGCAGACGAGGCCATCGATATCGTACGTCAGTCTGGTTGTATTGAGGAAGCTAGAAACTTTGCAAAACTTTGTATGGAAAAAGCGATTGTATATTTAGATCAAATTACGGACTTGGATAGTCGAAATGAATTACAGATCGTCGCTCAATTTGTAAATGAAAGGTTATTCTAATCTATAACACTATCAATCAGTACCCATATTTCATGTGTACCATCTTAAATCTTCCGTAAAACTTGCAGTTATTACGCTACTGACTTACAATACGGAGCGGTATATCACCCAGCTAAGGAGCTGATAAAGGTTGGCCATTGAAAAAACGTTTGTCATGATTAAACCAGATGGAGTCCAACGTGGTTTAATTGGAGAAATTGTCGGACGCTTTGAGAAAAAAGGGCTAAAATTGGTAGCTGCTAAATTGCTTGCTGTGGACAGCAAAACCGCAGAAGCTCATTATGCAGAGCACAAAGAACGTCCATTCTTTGGAGAACTCGTTTCTTTTATTACTTCATCGCCAGTTTTTGCTATGGTTTGGGAAGGAGAAAATGCCGTATCGGTTGTACGCTCCATGATGGGCAAAACGAATCCGGTAGATTCTGCTCCTGGAACTATTCGCGGTGATTTTGGATTGTCTATTGGAATGAATATCATCCACGGATCGGACAGCGTGGAAAATGCCAATCGAGAAATAGGGTTATGGTTTGCGGAGAATACGTTAACCTACAGTAAATCGGGAGACGTTTGGATTCAGTAAATTTCTGCTATGTACCTTTGCGATTGTCTCATGTTTTGGCATCATATTATTTGGCCATTTTATGAGGCAATCGCGGATTGATTTTTAAAAATTGCTCAATCTGTAATTGTTGTTTTACCACAGCTTGAACGCCAACCCGGACTGATTGGATCATCTCTGTAAACTTCCACGTTTTAATTTTTGCAAAATCAGGTTCAATAACCAATACATCTCCAGAATTAACCACATCATTATCGATAGATTCTCTAAGGAGAATTTCAAATGATCTCGCCAAAACATCCACAAAAGTTGTTAAGTACTCTCGATATTGTAATTTATATAAATTTATAGCGAGAATATGAGTACACCCGCTTTCACGTAAAGCCTGTACAGGAATATAGTGGCGCATAGCGCCATCTGCTAAAAGATACTCGCGAAAGGGTACTGGGCTAAAAATAGCTGGTAATGCACAGGAACCTAGTAGACATGCTGGCAGTTCCTCCTGATGAATGGGTAAAGCACGTGGGAGTTGGGGAATACTGACGTTCGAAGGTTCTATTCTCATGATTACCGGATCGCCCGAAAGTAAGTCTGTGGCAACAAATAGAACTGGAATTCGGCATTCTCTTCCAATAAGCAATTTATGAAAATATTTTTTGAGTTTGTTGCCGTGGATGAGACCGCGTGGGTATACTTGAATTAATCTGTTCCGATGAGGAATAGCGTGAAAAAATGTTGACATCACTGCCGACGTAAGAGGGAAACCGTAGTCTAAAAGCTTATAGCCAGGAAATTGTTGGATAAGATGCTTCAATTCCTGATCACGATAACCATACGCATAGAGAGTTGCCACAATGGAACCAGCGCTTGTTCCAGCCAGGTGATGGGGGCGTATTCCCATTTCTTCTAGTGCAGAAAGAACGCCAATATGAGCTGCAGCTTTTAAAGTGCCTCCACTTAGTGCAATGCCAATGACTGGATTGGACATGTTGGAACACCTCTGTGTCATTAAGATAGCGACAATCTCTCGATGCTGGGCAGCGAGTGTATATAGGAGAGTTGGTTTTAATTTGGAAGATGATTTCGAGCAATTCATTCGTGAATTTTATCATTTGACGGGCCTTGATTTAGCCATGTATAAAAGACAACAAATGCAAAGAAGACTTGCCGCCTGGGGAGAACGATTAGGATACTCCACATTTCAGGAATTATCCCATGCAATACATGAAAATCCTAGCCTGATTCACACACTGCTCGATAAAATGACAATTAATGTATCAGAGTTTTTTCGCAATCGTGATCGATGGAATTCACTGGCCAGTCATTTGAGTACGTTAAGTTCTGGATCCAGACTCCAAATATGGAGTGCAGCGTGTTCTACTGGTGAAGAACCATATACCATTAACATCCTTTGTAAGGAACATTTAAAAATTGATACCCGTATTTTAGCGACAGATATCGACGAAGATGTATTACAAAAAGCGAACGAAGCAAAATATCAAGCCTATCAAGTCCGGGAATTTAACCAACAAGAATTAAATCGATATTTCGACTATGGTGAAAATGTATTCACTTTAAAAAAAGAATATAAGGAAGGTATCGTTTTTAAAAAACACAATCTTTTATCAGACACATATCCTTCAAACATCGACTTGATTGTATGCCGAAATGTTTTGATTTATTTCACTGAAGAAGCGAAAGATCTTATTTTGCATCGTTTTTCTCAAACCCTTAAGAGTGGCGGCCTGCTGTTTTTAGGAAGCACTGAACAATTGATGCAACCATTTACCTATCAATTGAAGTCCATCGCACCCTTTTTATATCAAAAAATGTAAATTCGCAATCTGTAAAATATTTCTTTTTGTATAAGCATCGTTCTCCTGTATCATCATAACCTTGTTCAGTTTTACAGAGGAAAGGGGGGCGATTTCGTGACCAAAGAGCAGAACTTCTCTGCTTCTCCAAATTCTGCTTTGCCTGAAAACGAAACATATCAGGATTCTGTCCTCGATGCCATTGATCGGCTTCAAGAAGATGGTGGAGTGTCTCCTGAAATTTCGCACAGACCTCCTCAACACAAAGTCAGAATTCCGAAAGAAAAGTAAATTTCACTGGGCAGGCGTCTTATAGACGCCATTTTTTTGTTCTTTTGACTAACTTCGGACACGCTAGAGATGATGGCAATGAATTCATTCTGTATAATAGATAGGTCTTAAATGCTCTGTTTGCCTCATTCGAGAAAAGGAGTCGATTGTCTGATATGACTGAATGGATGAACCGTCCAGTGAACGATCCGTCCTTTTCAAAATTGATCATTCCGGCGCAGAATGTTGCTTGTGTCGAAGATGCTAATTCGGCTGAGCACGCTCTGCTCGTTCTCATTAAATCCAGATATTCATCGATACCTGTATTGTCTCGAAAAAATCAAGTCGTGGGTACAATTAGCAAAACCATCATTCTTGATCATGTTCTCGGTCTGGAAAGAATTGAAGTAGAACGTCTTTCCACGATTCAAGTGGGACAAATTATGTCGAAAGAGATTCACGAGATTCGCTTGGAAGACAGTTTACGCAAAGCTATCCAATTAGCTATTCAAACGCCATATTTATGTATAGTTCAAAACGGTCTCTTTCACGGGTTAGTGACACGTAGAGCTTTGTTAGCTTACATAATTGAACAAACCAAAGTACCTGCTCCAACAAGATCGGCTGAAAAGGTGTGACGTTCTATGACACGCCGTGCGCAATTGGGTTACGGTCTAGTGAGTCTAGTATGTTTGCTTGCCCTGTCGCTCGGAGCCATGGACTTCTATTATCACAAAATATTTCCGATTGCTCGTGCTGTCCAATTAGCCGCTGAGAGAAAAATGATTCGTTACCATGTGCATCCTTTAACTTACAGTGAAATTCCGAGTTTTTATCGAGATGCGGTCATTGCAACAGAGGATAGGAGATTCGCTTGGGATCCTGGCATCGATCCTGTTGGCATATTACGGTCGTTTATTGTTGATGTAGAGAAAGATGGTTATGTAGAAGGAGGATCAACAATTACTCAACAACTGATTGACAATACCATCTTGCATCATCGAAAAACGATACCTTATAAAATTCATCAAGCCTTAGATGCCATTGGTCTCTATGATACGATGTCTAAAAAAGAGGTTTTCCAATTATATGCAAACGTTATTTATTTTGGTCACGGTGCTTACGGGTTGTATAATGCGTCAGAAGTGTATTTTCATTTACCCCCGAATCGTTGTAATTTAGGTGAATTGGCCATGCTGGCTGGTTTACCCAATGCACCTAGCGTATATGACCCTTTTAAATCCATGCGTTTAGCTCGTTTACGAGAAAGTATAGTTCTCGAGAATATGGTCGATGATGGTCTGTTGAGCGTAAAGCAAAGCCAGACAGTCTATGCACAACCCATTCGATTAGCCACTCTACAATAGATATAAGCAACTTTAGGTTGGTTTTGGCCAATCCCTATGATACACTTTCTCATTGAAGTAAGTCCTTTTATATTAAATATCGATTTGTCGATCATTTCTTTGAGACATGTGACATGATATTGAAGGGGAGAATACACATGGACGTAAAACTTCCTCAATTAGGTGATACTGTACAAGAATGTTTGGTCACCTCATGGCTGAAGCAAATTGGCGACTCTGTAACAGAAGGAGACGGTTTGCTAGAGGTTACTACTGACAAAGTGACGATTGAAGTACCTGCTGAGCATTCTGGGATTCTAAAAGAACAGTTTGTCAAAGTGGGCGATCGCGTTCTTACTGATCAATTGATTGCCCGAATTGAGTCTTTAATATGAATTTAACAAACCATGTTCTCAAATAAATTTATCCATCAAATGAAAAATATATTGAAACAAAAAACCTCCATTCACTGACAAGCGAATAAGGAGGTTTTTTGTTTTATTGCTTCTTCGTTTTTCTTCCTTCTCTAATCTACAGAACCATCTACCTTTCTGTTTAATCTTCCAATCTCCCAATTAAAAAATTTGCAAATATGGACTAGTTTTAGCTTGTCCAGCGTATGCATGAAAATAATCCAACAAACAGGAAAGGAAGATGAGTTTGCGAACCCGCACAACTTCTCTGGTGCTATGGTGCGCCATGTTTCTCTGCCTCCTGTGGCTGTTTTTTCCCCAGACTCAACGCCCAACAAATAACGGATCAGTTCGAGAAGAAAAAACATCGAGCATTTTGATTCCAGAATTACATATAGCAAATCTTGAATGGCCATTTCAGGCTCATTTAACAATAAAGGAAAAGAGAAATATTTCCATACCTCATTCTTCGATTTATAGTGAGAACAGTGTATTCTTTGAGCCTAAAAATTTAGTTTTGAAGAGAAAAGTGATGCAAAATGCAAAGCAAATTTTAAATCATCCTGCTTTGATAAGATATAAGGTAGAGTCTGGCGACACGCTCTGGTCTATTTCAACCATTTATCATGTTCCCATTCAAACTATCGAGTTGGATAACGGTCTCGATTCAACCACCATTTATCCTGGACAAGTTTTGCTCTTGAATCACCCGCGGTTGGTTCCATTAGAAATTCCTTCCACACTAAAAAATGTACCACGTAATTTGTTGCCAATTTATATGCAAGCTGCGGCAAAGTACCATATCCCTTGGACCATACTAGCAGCCATTCATAAAACCGAAACTGATTTCTCCACTGCTGGATTTATTGAGTCTTACGCTGGTGCGATCGGGCCAATGCAATTTATGCCAGCCACTTTCGCTGAATTTGGTGTCACTGCCCCGGGTCAAACAGGAGCACCTAATATCCACAATGTAGAAGATGCAATTTATTCTACTGCCCATATGCTTTCCGTATGTGGATTTGATCATAATCCATGGCAAGCAATTTGGGACTATAACCACTCTACCTATTACGTCGATCATGTATTGACGCTAGCTAACTTCTAATTGCGAATTCTTTCTTACATCAAGATCATTTGGCTCAAAAAAACATAACCAGAGATTGAATGAACTTATCGAGATCGGCAAAACTGGGAGGGATGGAATTATGGAGTAAGGAGGCCTGAAACTTGAATTTGTTTCAAACGCAGTCAGATGATAATTTATCTGCAGAGTGGTTGAATTATTCGCCATCTTTAAGAAAACTTATGAAAAGCATTGAATACTGGGATACTCGTGAGCGTTTTATGGCTGAGAATGCACTTGCAAGCCTTTGGGCAGCTAAACATGTCAGTCCTATTCAGACAGATTTGGTGATTTTAAAAAATGGGCAATTATTCGGGCTCATGACAGGTCACCTTTGGCCCAGTCAAAAACTTTACTTTATAGAGTACATTGCGGTAGCAGGGAAATCGACATCTGAACAACATTTCTATCGAATGCGGCTAGTTCGCGAAGCTATTGATTGCAGTCAGGAGCATGGTTTTCACGGCTGGGTAGGTTGTTCACCAGATCGTTCAGATATACGAATATGGAAAGATTTAGGATTTTGCGATCACGGTGACTTGATTTATCGTCGCATGGGTTATTTTTTGCAGTAACCCGCATACTCTTCAATAACAACATGAGCGGTACAAGTGCTTGCTTCCTAATGATCATGTGGGATATACTATAGATTGATTGAATTGAAGATGCGGATGTAGTTCAATTGGCAGAGCGTCAGCTTCCCAAGCTGAATGTTGCGGGTTCGAGTCCCGTCATCCGCTCCAGAAAAGACAAGGCTTCCGAGATGTTTATCGGAAGCCTTTTTTCGTGTAGAATCCACAAATTCACTACAAACTTAATTTTCGGATTCCAGCAATTGAGAGAATTTATCAACCGCTGAAGAAAATCAAGAATGAATATTTTCAAACTTGCGTTTATGCTCTTCAATTTGTTGAAATGCCTGTTCTGGCAATGATTTTTCTCCTCCAATAAGACGAGCTTTTAATATCAATTCTGCTCCTTCGTCAAGTGTGGCGAGCAACTGTGCCGTTTCTACAGGAGATTTTCCAAACGCTAAAACTCCGTGATTAGCTAGAAGGACAGCAGAAATGCCTGGTTTTAGTTTTACCGCTTCAACTATTCCATTCACGGACGCATTAGAACCTCGAGGTGCCCATTTAATAACAGGTGCTGGTTCAGTCATTCCAAACCGCATAAGTGGTTCGTACACTACCGGAATAGGTTCGTGTGCAATGGCAAAAGCTGTTGCATTTGGGGCATGCGTATGAATAATGCCACCTACCGATTCTCTCGCTCTATATACAGCAGCATGCATTTGTATAATTTCAGCTTGAGCTGGCATAACTTCGCCTTCCAGAACTGTTCCATCTGTACGAATGACCGCAAAACTATCTTCATCTAAATTTGCAACATTCCCACCGCGTGTCATGAGCATAGTGTCTGAGGATAGCCTAGCAGACAAATTCGCATGAAAACCCCGGAACATAAGACCTGCATCACGAAGTAAATTTGCGGCATTGATGATATTTTGTTTACTTTCTTGAATATCCACCATGTATAACCCTCCATTGTGTTAATGATATCATACTGTATATTACAGTATATTATTTTGATGTCAATAGATAATTCATTTATAAGTAAAAATTTAGATAAAATTAACTGTTGAGTATATATGCAACTTCAATTATACTGTTTAACACAGTATGATTTCTTTTCAAATTGTATAGAGAGGGATTTTAATGGCAAAAGATACTAGTTTACCAGGGAAACAAAATCGTCATTTACCAGCTTTTATTTTGTTGTTTTTATCAAAAGAAGATACACATGGTGGTGCTCTTTGGAACAGAATGAACGAAATGATGCCGGCTAATTGGGGAATTGATAGTGGAGCGGTGTATCGTGTTTTACGTGATTTAGAAGAACGTCAATGTGTTACATCTTATTGGAATACAGAAGATACTGGACCAGCTAAACGTATTTATCATATAACTCCTATAGGATTAGATGAATTAAAAATGTGGTACGAGGACATATGTTTACGAAAAAAAAATCTGGATTTTTTTATACATGAGTATGAATCCTTGAATAGAATCCACGAGTTCAATGAAGAGACAAAAGAGTGAAACAAGTATCCGAACAGACATATCAATCTTGGTATAGATGGATTATATTTACTGTTGTTGTGTCGGGTACATTTATGGTGAATGTAGACAGTAGTATTATGAATGTTGCCCTGCCGGTTCTTGAAAAAGATTTTCATACAACGCCACAAGTTTTACAATGGGTGATTTCTGCATACTTACTTATGATTACAGGAATTTTACCGATTATAGGAACTCTATCAGATAGATTAGATAGAAAAACTGTTTTTTTAACAGGTATTGGTATATTCACTTTCGGTTCTTTACTTTGCGCTTTCTCTGAAAGTATTTTACAATTGATAGTTTTTCGAATTTTCCAGTCTATTGGCGGCGCTATTATTATGGGAAATGTTATGTCCATTGTTTCGTATATATTTCCGTCAGGTGAACGAGGTCGGCCTTTGGGTTTGGTTGGAAGCGTTGTAGCAGCTGGAACCATTGTCGGACCTTCCTTAGGTGGTTTTTTAATTTCTTCGTTTGGATGGCGATCTGTATTTTTAGTGAACTTGCCAATAGGTGCAATTTCGTTTATTGCAATAATTTTTGTATTAATGTCCATTCGTAGCAACCAAGCGAAAAATTCATTTGACGTGATAGGAGCTAGTTTATATTTTTTGGCCATTATTTGCTTACTACTGTTTATGTCGGAAGGTTCGACATGGGGGTGGGATAGCCTGGTCAGTTTTGTGACGATAACCATCTCCATTATCTCGTTTCTATTTTTGATTAGACGAGAAATATCGATAGAACATCCTATAATTCAAATTTCATTATTTCGTTCAAGCGCATTTTCAATTGGTAATTTTACTGGATATATATCCTATATCATGATGATGTTTCCGGGAATTTTACTGCCTTTGTATATGCATCAAGTATTACATATCTCTGAATCTCATATTGGATTTCTTCTTACACCACAGGCTGTATGCATGATTCTCTTTTCTCCAATCGGGGGATGGTTAGCTGATAAATATGGAACACATGGTCCAGCGATGATAGGATTATTATTCGCAACACTAGGACTCGGATTTATGTCAATGTTTCATATCCATACATCCTATTTAAATATTGTGATCGCGCTATCCTTATTTGGCATTGGAATTGGTTTATTTACATCCCCTAATAATGTTGCTGTACTTGAAAGTGCACCACTCGAAAAATCGGGAATTACAGGTAGTTTAATGGCTACCGTACGGAATTTTGGAAGAGTTTCAGGCGTAGCTTTATCTGTATTATTCTTACAACTATCGGGAAATCATTTGTACACGACTCAAGGATTTATTCACGCCACATCTTTTTCATTTACCATGGGGTTCTTTATAGGAATACTAGGGATACTACTTACTTTGATTCGGTTGATCATTCAACGTAAATTACGTGCGTTATGATAATGTCAAATCATTTTTTGTCTAGTAAGATTATTAAAGTAAAACATCCATCCAAATTTTCAAACTTGTAGCTAATATAAGTGCAGCAAGTATGAATCGAAGCCATCGGGTATTCATGTGTTTACTGATTCGAGCTCCTAGGGGAGCACCGAGTATACTTGCCCAAATCATAATAAGGGCTGGACCTAGTAAAACATCACCAGTAGAAAGTTTTCCTATGGTTGTACCAATAGAAGAAATGAGCGTTATAGCTAAAGAAGATGCTATGGTGACTCGCGTTGGAATTCGTAGAACGACAAGCATAATAGGCACTAAAATAAATGCGCCTGCCGCACCTACAATTCCACACAATATGCCTACTATAAATGAAGCTATGACAGCAATGGAACGCTGAAAGGTAATTTCTGTTACAGGAATTTCTTCTAATTCTTTGTTCGAGAAAAACATCATTATGGCAGCTACAGTCGCTAAGGAAGCATAGATAATATTGATCGTCGATTCAGGTAAAAATTTAGCTCCGAATGCCCCAATAAAACTTCCAATAAGGATGGCGCTACCCATGTATGAAATAAGCTTCCAATGGAGGAAATTCCCTTTTCGATAAGCCCATACTCCGGATCCTGCTGCAAATAATACCTGAACTGCACTGATGCCAGATACCTGGTGAGCTGTAAATGCTGCAACTCCCAGTAAAGGTGGTATATAGAGCAATAGTGGGTACTTGACAATTGAACCACCAATACCAAGCATTCCTGAAATAAACGAGCCTACCAATCCAATCGTTAAAATGGTAACAAAAGTAGCTAAACTCATAAACACATCCCCTAACAACATGAATAAAGTAGATATTTGTTTATATGCTCAGCTGGACAAGATTATACGTGTAGGGGTATGTAGGGTGGGAGACCATCGGTATATGGATATGGATTGATGCCATTTTGCACTTGCCTTATCATTGAGTTATTCAGAGATTGGGGCAAGTAGTCAGGTTTAAACCATTTTGCCTGGATCACTCGGATCACTCAGATAAGGGGGAATGGAGAGCATTGCTGAAAGGCTCAGAGGCTGGAGTCACAGTGACATTGAACACATACACTTCATCTTTTCTTCAAATAAAAATAACAACTACGATAAGCAGAATCGTCGACGGAACAAATCTCATGAGTACACCGATATGAAATCCAGTTACTTCCTTAGTGAAAATGTCTGAAATGAACGACAAATTTGTTTTGATTTTTTTACATAAACAGACATTGCATCAACACTACATTTGGATAAATCAAAGAATACGGTTGATTGAAAAGTTCATTGTATTTGAAAATGACATGCTTTGCTGAGTTACCCTTACAACTTGTTATATTCTTGGCACGAGAATTGCTGATACATTGGTATGTAAGTCAATTATGGAAAGGATTGACGATCATGAGTTCAGCACAAGTGAGTTCAATTGGGGAGTTTCGTGTCCCAAGCGTGGTCTATTCAGGAATCGGATCGCTGGAGAAACTGGGAAGTGTAGTATCGAATCTTGGATCACGGGTGTTGGTTGTAACGGACAAGATTATGATGGATTTAGGACATGTTGAACGAGTTTCAACCCTCTTGAAACAATCCGGTCTGGAATACACGGTGTATGCAGGTGTGAACGCAGAGCCGACAGACATACATGTTGAAGAAGCACTAAGTGAATTTATCCAGCATCATTGCGATTTGGTCGTTAGTATTGGTGGTGGCAGTTGCATAGACGCAGCCAAGGCAGTCGCCGTTATGGCTGTTCACGAAGGTTACATTGGACAGTACATGGGGAGTAACAGGTTGTTCGATAAAACGCCAATACCTTTGATTGCAATTCCGACCACAGCGGGAACCGGATCGGAAGTAACAAGCGTTACGGTTATCACTCATACAAAAGCTGATATTAAGATGATGATTCGCCAACCGGCACTGATTCCATACGCGGCTATTGTCGATCCGTTGCTCACCATTTCGTCTCCACCTCAGGTGACAGCTGCTACGGGAATTGATGCGCTTTGCCATGCGATAGAGGCGTATATTTCAAAGCGGAGACATCCTCTCACTGATACGTTAGCTATGTCGGCAATTCAAAAAATTGTTAACCACATCGAAAGAGCCTATGTCAATGGTGAAGACCTCGTGGCTCGTGAAGCCATGTCCATTGCAGCGATGGAGGCGGGTATGGCATTTACCAATGCTTCAGTTTGCCTCGTGCACGGTATGTCTCGTCCCATCGGAGCAGTTTTTCACGTTCCGCACGGTGTATCGAACGCAATGCTGCTGTCAACGGTTTTGGAGTATTCGAAAGATGCTTGTACAGATCGACTTGCAAATATTGGCCGAGCGCTGAATCTCGGAGATGAGAGCAGTTCTGACGAAGATGTAGCCAACAGTACCGTTCAACACGTGTCGCAGCTTTGTGCAAAGTTGGATATTCCCAACATGAAACAATGGGGCATTGATGAAAACGAGTTCATAAAGACTTTAGACAAAATGGCTACGGATGCAATTGCAAGTGGAAGTCCGGCAAACAATCCGAAGGTACCTTCTCATGAAGAGATTGTACAACTCTACAAATCAGCTTATGCAATGGACTTTTCTTTTCAATGAAGAAAACTCGCGCGTAAGTTTGCAGGAGTTGTTTGAAGATACTTTATATAAGATACCCATTTGGGAGGTAGTGGACATATGACAAAATCGTCAACAGAAATTAAGACCCTCAAGAACTATATAGGCGGTCAGTGGATAGAGGCACAGACTGAGAAATATGAGGACGTACCGAATCCCGCAACAGATCAAACAATAGCCCGCGTTCCACTTTCGACCCCAAACGACATTGATATAGCTGTCAAAGAGGCGACTAAAGCTTTTGCGCTTTGGAGTAAAACACCTGTTCCCAAACGAGCTCGAATCCTCTTTCGGTATCAACAACTGCTGGTTGAGCAC
Source organism: Alicyclobacillus sp. TC (assembly GCF_016804365.1). Taxonomy (NCBI): domain Bacteria; kingdom Bacillati; phylum Bacillota; class Bacilli; order Caryophanales; family Alicyclobacillaceae; genus Alicyclobacillus; species Alicyclobacillus sp. TC. The sequence continues at coordinate 1,334,845 of NZ_CP044434.1, forward strand.
TGGGACGAACTCGCTCGCCTCATCACCGTTGAAAACGGCAAAAGCTATAAAGAAGCCTATGGAGAGGTGCAACGCGGTATTGAGAATGTCGAGTTTGCTGCTGGTGCTCCAACACTGATGATGGGGGAACAGTTGACGGAAATTGCATCTGGGCTCGATTCTGCCATGTATCGTTATCCGGTTGGTGTTGTCGCAGGGATTACGCCGTTTAACTTTCCAATGATGGTTCCATGCTGGATGTTTCCGCTTGCCATTGCTTGCGGCAATACCTTCATTCTCAAACCGTCCGAACGGACACCAATGATGGCGCAGCGTCTTGTGGAACTGTTCAACGAAGCAGGACTTCCGCAAGGCGTCCTCAATATTGTTCACGGTGCTCATGACGCCGTAAATGGTTTGCTGGAACACAAAGGTATCAAGGCAATTTCCTTTGTCGGATCGCAACCTGTTGCAGAGTATGTCTATAGAACGGCTGCACAAAACGGAAAGCGGGTGCAAGCTTTAGCGGGTGCAAAGAATCATACGATTGTTCTTCCGGATGCCGATCTCGATTTGGCTGTAGAGCAAATCATTGGTGCAGCCTTTGGTTCTGCTGGGGAGCGATGCATGGCTTGTTCCGTAGTTGTTGCAGTAGGAGATATTGCAGATGAGCTTGTTTTTAGACTCAAGGAAGCATCGGATCAGATCCGGATAGGAAATGGATTGAATGAAGAAGTATTCTTGGGTCCGTTAATTCGTGAGAGTCATCGTCAAAAAACTCTCGGCTACATTGAATCTGGCGTGAAACAAGGGGCTCAGTTGGTGCGCGATGGTCGTTTAGACAGTGTCGAAGAAAATGGATATTTTGTAGGTCCTACCATCTTCGATCAAGTCAGTACGGAGATGACGATTTGGAAAGATGAGATTTTTGCACCGGTACTTTCCGTTGTACGCGTCAACACGCTCACCGAGGCGATTGAATTGACGAATCAATCCCGGTTTGCCAATGGTGCCTGCATTTTTACTGATAGTGCGAGTGCGATTCGGCAATTTCGAGAAGAAATCGATGCTGGTATGCTTGGAGTCAACATCGGGGTGCCTGCACCGATGGCATTTTTCCCGTTTTCTGGTTGGAAAGATTCGTTCTATGGTGACCTTCACGCAAATGGCAAGGACGGCGTCAATTTCTACACCAGGAGAAAAATGGTGACTGTGCGAATGTAATCCTTTGGGACATTAACACACTATTCGAATTCAATTTAAAGTTTTTATAGGATTGGGTAGCAGGAAATTAGCTGACTTATAATGATGGAAGATTACACAATCCTTTGATGCTAATCTTCATAAAACGACTCCGACCAGTTGATAACAAACGGCCGGAGTCATTCTGCAATTTAACAATTTAAGCCCCTTCAGTCGCTTGTGGAGTCCGGAGCCACACACCCTGCAGCCAGAACAGTGCAATGGCAGCAAGAACAACACCGCCAATCATGAATAGAAAGCCGTCATTGTACGAATGTGTCGCAGATACAATGCCGCCGATGATAAGCGGTGCAATAAAACCCCCAATCTGACCTCCGAAGTTCACAAAACCGGTAAATGTACCGCGCAAACTGTCGGGCAAAAGATCAAGTGCAACACCCCAAATTGGACCAAAACCACCGTAAAGGAAGAAAGCAGCGGCACAGAGTCCGACCACACTTCCATCAACAGTACCTGTAGTATACGCAATGTATAGTGATACGCCCGCTATCAAGTAGCTAATCGCAATCATGGTGGCACGGAAGCGGTACAACAGTTTGTTGCCAAGGAAGCCAAGAATGACAAGTCCTAAAAATCCAAACCAGTAGGGTAAAGAGGCATCTACACCGAGCGCTGAAAGCGTTATATGGCGTGCCTGACTTAGGTAGGATGGCATCCATCCCAGGAATCCCCAGTATGCGATATTAAAAAATAAATAGGCAAAGAACGCAAGCCTAATCATCGGATATGCCAAGACATCAGACCATGTTGCATGCAGTCCTTTACGATTTATGATTTCGGTATGCACGATACCTTCTGAAGGTTTGTGTGGAATCAGGAAGGAAATCAAAATGGCCATGAACACGCCCGGAATAATAAACCAATAGAACATGCCATGCCAACCGGCTACTTAAAGTAGCCAGACGGCTAACGGAGCCACAATAGCCGGACCTAGGGCAATAGATATCAAAAAAAGCCCGTTTGCAGCTGACCGCTGTTTCGATGGAAAAAAGTCTCCAATTAATTTGAATTGAGCGCCATTTTCGAGACCTTCCCCAACGCCAAACAGAACTCGGACAACAATCAGAAATCCAACGGACATGGCCATACCTGTCATGCCTGTGAAGATGGACCACCAAATGAGTGCAATCACAAGTAATTTCTTAGCACCAATTTTATCAGCGAGAATACCACCCGGAATTTGTAAAATGGCATAACCAAATGTAAATGCGGATAAGACTGCTCCGAAGGCCACTGGACTAATGTGCGATGCCTTTTGAATGGTAGGACCTGCAATTGAAATGTTGATTCGGTCCAAATAAGCCACAAACATCATACTCTCATGAGCTAATGAGAATGTAAGATGATGTAACATTCACAGGTTGTATGGCGTCTATATAGAGAGGTGATTGAAATGTCCAAATTATTGTTTATTTTCAGTTTGATGCTGTCGTTGTTACTGACTGGTTATGGTCAGCTTCCACATGTTGTTGCAAAAAAAGGGGCACAATGGGTGCCATTTCCTAAAACAAAAGATATTCAACATGTTTACGTAGTTTATGGATTGGCAGCTAGGTCATATAGTCCTAAAAAACAATCAAAGACAATAGCCCAGATTGAAAACTGGTTAACTAAGACTCAACCTGTATCCATACAACTTCCACCACCTCCCAATCCGCCCATCATAACAAACGCAAATACAAATCCTGCAAAACTAGTATTGCAGTTATCCTCTAAACAGCAAATTTTGATTAGTCCTGCATACTATATGTCGGGACATTCACAAGAACCGAAAGCGTTGTATCACTTTGTGAGTGGCGTGATTTCGTACCAGATTAAAAATAAAACTCTCTATTTTAAGGAAAAAGATTTGTATAACTGGCTAAAAAACAACCAATGGAAAGATGAATTTAGCACCAATTAAATCAATGAGTTTTGTGGATTTTCTGTTACTTTCGGTTGCTGATCACGAAACAGGTATGGTAACGGATATAGGTTCTGAATTGCATTTGGGTTACAAGGTGTTCTGCTTGAACCAGTTGTAGGAAACGTAGTTGAACGTGCTCCATATCAATATATTGATTGCTACGGATGTGTTGCTGGGTATCGTGTTTATGGAAAATTCCACTGCTTTACGCAGTACAAGCATTACTCATGCTGGTGTTTTTTTAACTTGTTCTTGTCGCAGGGTATTTAACTCCATGGACCAACGTTAGTTGGATAGTTGTTATTCCACTTCTTGTTACAGAAGATGAGTTGGTTCTTGCCAACTCGATTATTGAAACGATTTGGAAAGGCGCTTTATTGCGGTATCCTCTTTCTGGAAGACTTTTGATTGCGTGATTTGTGGCAACTGTGGCAGTTTTCGTTGATGGAGTATTGTTTTGGGTAGCCACAGGCTACCTTGTTGTACAAAAAATCCTGAATATGAATAAGCAGATGAAGACCATGGATTCAAAACTGTAACTAGCGGATTGCTGCTCAAGACAACATTTCACAAATGGCTGAACGGACTCTTCAGCATGCCTTTTGGCAAATTGACAAATTGTCTTAGCGGTGGTTTTGCTTTATTTTGATGGTGCTATCCATATAACAAAGGTTTAGATTAGAAAGAGGAGTGTGTATGGGAATAACTTTTACCACACTCCTCAAGCAGTCGAAAAGAGTTATAGAAACATTTTTCTATTAAAATAAATTTTTAATACTCATGTTCAACTTTACAGATGCGAGTGCGGAATTTTTGATACCATATAGATTTTCCTTTTGATTTTGCAAACTGATGAAAAGCGTTTCGACTCCAGGCTTCGATGGAAGCAAGAGAATCCCAGTAGGAAACAATAATTCCAAGTTCATCTTCAGCGCTCTCTATTCCAAGAAATCCTTCTTGTTCAGATGCAGCTTGAATAATCTCTTCTGTCATTTCATGGTATCCACTTAAATCCTCACCGGGAACAACCGTTAGGATGACGGAATAGTAGGGGGGCCTAGGTGTATTTGAAACAATGGTTTTTGACTTTGTCATCATACTGTCTCCTTTCCTCATCTCAATAAGTTTAATGTCGTTCTTTCATGTGCGTGGCCACATATTCAGCATCGACGATAAATAATCGTCTAAACCAAAGCAATAAAGGACTCAACACGACTAAACCTAACAATAATACGAGGAGTGTCGAGCGAAACATTAAAGAATTTGAAGACGATGATTGAAAGGTTAAATATGGGTATAACAGATACGGAGCATGAGCAATAGCATAACCAAGTTGAGATAAAACAACTTGTGCCAAGGCCAATCCAAGTTGCCATAAAGCTCTCATATTTGATATTTTTCGATCGCGTCGAGTAGAAAGAATCAAACTGTAACTGAGTAAAAAGGCGAGGAGAGATCCTACCATTAAAAATATAAAAGTTGGGTGGCGTAATCCATTTTCCATCAGATGCATGCCGTGTGGAGTAGGATAAAATAGAGCACTGGCTCCTAAAAACAGACTAACAGACCCTATCCATCGAGCGCCGGAAACAAAGCGATAATAAGCGCTCCATTGTTCTGCCTGCTGAGCATAGCGTGCAAGAAAAAGTGCAGAAAGGTAAAGGGATAGTGCTACACCAAAGGCCATATATAGGTATACAGAAATACTTGTAAAAAACATTTTGACATGAAATATCAGATGACCGTCAATAAGGCTTATATACCCTCCTTGTGAAAGAGGAAGTAACGCAATAAACATGCCAGGCAGCAAAAGGCCTGTCAAACCAGAAACAAATAGGGTATGCGTTTGAAACCGTTGAGAAGCATATCCAAACTGTAAATAAGCTCCACGTAAGGATAGTAAAATTAATAACAGGGTAGCAGGAAGGGCAAGTATTGTGCCGTAAGTAAATGCAGCTTTAGGAAATAATCCTACTAAGGCAACCGGAATGACAATCAGAAAGGCATTAATTAATTCCCAAGTTGGTGATAGGTATGTCGATGCTACTGATTCCGCATATGCAAATCCTCTCATATGAAAAAACCATCGCCAAAAACTTGAACCAAAATCTATAGCCCCTAGAATAGAGTAAACAAAGACCAGCAGCCAAAAAAACCATGCTCCCATAATCAGAATGGTCATGCTTTCACGCCCTTTGTAGCAGACGTATGGATGAATGATTCAGATGGCTCGGACTCACAAACAGTGTGTTTCTTAAAATAGACGCGCAGTGACCATACGGTTGCTATGAGAAGCACTGTAAAAAGAGCCATAAACCCACCAAACATCCAGCCGATTCCAGGGGCAGTAGTAACTGCTTCTCTGACAGTCATCAGATTGTAGATAATCCAAGGTTGTCGTGCCTCTTCTGCAAAAATCCAGCCGTCTTCAATGCCAGCCATAGCTAAAAATCCAGAAAAAACGATAAGTTTTAGAAACCAGCGTGCAGAAAGTAAGTTGATCTTCTTCCATTTAAAATAGAAATAAATCATAGAAAGAAGAATACAAAAAGTTCCTATACCAACCATAGCATCAAACATGAGGTGAACAGGGATGAGATCTGGCCAGGTCCATCTTGCAAAAGCATCCAATCCTATTACAGGTCTATTAAAGTGCATGGTTGCAAGCCAGCTCAAGAAGCCAGGGATAGGAATTCCACCTATAATTTTTTGCTGATGCACGTTGACTATACCGCCGATGACCAAAGGCGCGTAACGGGTTGTATGAAACAACCCTTCTGCTGCAGCTAATTTCTCAGGTTGATAAGTGGCCATCATTTTCCCGGATGCATCTCCAAAAAAAGCCGTTAAAATTCCTGCTATCCCACCAACCAACATAGTGAGAGTTAAATTCTGCCGGTGATAACGTTGTTCAAACTCACTCAATCCCTTTTTCAGTAGAGATACAGCGGCAACTGCAGCAAAGACAAAAGCTACGGCCATATAAGCCGATGTTAATACATGACCTAGTTCTTCTGGCATGGATGGGTTAATCATAGCTTTCCAGGGATTAGCGTATAATATTTTTCCGTTATCCCATTTTATACCTGTCGGTGTATTCATAAAGGCATTGACATCCGTAACTAAAAGTGCAGATAGCGCCGCACCAATAGAAACTCCAAGACTAGCAAAAATCCGTGTACGTTGACTAATTTTATCAGCACCATAAACATAAATAGCAAGGAATAGTGATTCCATAATAAAAGCGAAAATTTCCAATTCAAAAGGGATGTTAATGATTTGTCCGACAACAGCCATAAACTTTGGCCATAGAACGGAGAGCATAACTGCTACTGTTGTACCCGTTACAATACCAACACCTACCAGCAAAACAGCCACACGAGTAAGTCGTTTGGCAAATAGTTGATAACTTGTGTCCTTTTTTTTGGCAGCCATTATTTCAGCCAAAAAAATTAAAAATGGAATTCCCACACCAAGCGTAGCGTAAGTAATATGATAGCCTAATGTTACACCGAATAAAGTTCGTGCAAGGGTTAAATCAGACATACTCGTCACACTCCTCTTTGCTTATCCAGCATATTCATTGTAGCTCTGAGGAGAAGTTTCAGGATATCAGGGAAGTTCCTGATATACGTACAGAGTTTAAATTACATGAGTAATGTGGAGTCGGAATGGAGAATCGGATCAATCGATGGACGCTATACATTAGGTTTGAGGATGTGAAGAAGGATCATCCAGGAAGAGAAGAGATTCAATATATCCATTTTTTAAGGCATAATTGACAAGTTCAGCACGTGATTCTAGATTTAGTCTTTTCATAATATTAGAACGATGTGTTTCTACTGTTTTGACGCTAATATGAAGTCGTTTAGAAATTTCCTTATTAGTAAATCCATTGGCTAATAAAATCAAAACTTCTGTCTCTCGAGGAGAAAGTTCATGGAAAAAATTTTCTGCCTTAGATTTGTGCAAAATCCGATTGATTGTCTCTTGAGATAGACGTTTGGGTAAATAAGGATTCCTAACCGTACCCTTACGCACAGCTTCTAAAATTTCAGTACTATCATCGTGTTTAAACAATATCCCATCTACTCCAGCAGCTAGCATACGTTCAACGTGTATATCATCATCAAACATCGTTAACATGATAATGCGAATTTGAGGAGACATTTCACGAATGTGCCTTGCAGCCGTAATCCCATCTAGACCGAGTGGCATATGAACATCCATTAAAATCACGTCAGGAGATAATCGCTCAGCTAATATAAGAGCTTCATCGCCAGAAGTTCCTTCTCCAACTACAGTAATATCAGATACTCCTTCAAAAATGAGACGCAGTCCTTGTCGAACCAGTGTATGATCGTCCACTATAACCACTTTTATAGTTCCCATTCAGTGTCATCCCTTTTTTATGTTTATTTTTATTTTGAAAAAGTTGAAATTAAGAAAGTATCATTGGATTCGGAAATTGGACTTCTATCTTTGTACCCTTTCCAGGTAACGAATCTATGTTCCATTCCCCCTGTAATGCGGACACGCGTTCTTTGATGTTCTTTAAACCGTATCCTGTACTATTTTTGATTTTGTCCATATGAAATCCCATACCATTGTCGAAAATAGTCACTTTACACATATGATTGCAAGAGAGAGAAATAGAAATTTGAGTCGCTTTTCCATGTAAAATAGCGTTATGCAAAGCTTCTTGTACAATGCGATATACGTGTACGGCACTTCGATTTAAATCATCGTGAATCCAGTTGTTATCAATCACAACTTTTATTTCGCGTCGATGGGACGACATTTGTTCAGCTAGCATGCGAATGGCTGCTGTAAGTCCAAGGTCGTAAAGAACAGCAGGATATAAATCTCGAGACATAGCTCGTACTTCGTCTGAGCATAACTTCACTTGTTTTCTAATTTCCTCAATTCTCTTCTGAAGATGGATTGGAGCATTTCGTTTGAGATGGTCCAGACTTAAATCAATGCCATATAAAGTTTGTGAAATACTGTCATGTAATTCTTGAGAAATTCTTTTTCTCTCTTCTTCTTGTACTTCCAAGGTTCTTTGATTTAATTGAGCTCGTGTTTCCAATTCCTTTGCTTGACGCTCAATAGTAACATCCCGAATGGTAATCACCATATCACGTGAAGAAGTATTATTAGGAGTGGACAAAAAAGTTCTACTCATTCCAACAGGTACAAAAGTACCCATTTTAGTTGGTAGATCGGATTCAAAATAACTTTGCCTAGGTTGACTGGCTAAAAAACATCTTTCTTCTCCTGGTTCCACTTTTCTCTGCTGGCAATATAAGCAATATGGAATGATATCTCCAACTTCCCAGCCTGTCATACGTGTGGCCGAAGGATTAATAAATACAATAATTCTTTTCTTATCCATGACTATAATTCCATCGTTCAATAAATTAAATAGTTCTCGAAGTCTAGAATTCTCGTCTTCGATGCTAGATTTCATAGGACACACTCCAATATGATAAATTCCAATATCTATGAATTAGATTAAATTCTATCCTATTCTTCATAAGAACATAATCAGAGTTTTCTCTGATGTTTTATAACTTGCTTTCATCATACACTCTGCTCATGAGAGGAGAGTGTTTTTTTGACGGCCATTTAAATTTTTCTTGCTGTGTTGTCTGGAGGAATTGTTGGATTTTCTTTACGATTGCTCGGTGGTGGGGGATCCATTTTAGCTGTTCCACTATTGCTTTACGTAGTAGGAATTGGCGATCCACATGTGGTCATTGGTAGTACAGCATTTGCAGTTGCTGTAAATGCATTTTAAAAATTGATACCTCACGCTAGACACCAACATGTAAAATGGAAAATTGCAGTACAATTTGCTATTCCAGGTGCAATTGGAGCCTATGCTGGTTCAGCCGTAGGCAAATGGGTACCTGATAATCAAATTTTATTTTTGTTTGCGATTCTAATAATTATCATGGCTATTCGAATGATTATGCCCAAAAAACATCAGGCGGAAGATACTTTACATGTTCAAAATCAAGCGAATGTTTTCAAAATCATCATGATTGGGATGGCCGTAGGTTTTACATCAGGATTTTTTGGTATCGGTGGTAGTTTTCTCATTGTTCCTGGTCTAATGTTTTCGGCAGGTTTACCAATGATTGATGCTATTGGCTCTTCACTCTTCTCAGTTGGAACTTTTGGACTAACTACCGCTATAAATTATAGTATTTCAGGCCTTGTCAACTGGTGGGTTGTCATAGAATACATCGCAGGCGGAATGGTAGGAGAATTGTTGGAACCGTTTTAGCTTCTCGACTCAGTTCAAAACGTCGAACTTTAAATTATATTTTTCTGGTGTGGTTTTTGTGGTCGCCATCTATATGTTGGTATTAAATGTACAAGCCCTGCACCTTTGAACATTGTATTCTATGGTTTAGAAAATAGCACCTCATTATTTATGAAAATAATCTGATTAAACTAAACATTTGAAACTCACGAACAATCAGGGATTTCCCTGATACAGAATTGGCATGATGAGGTGTACGTTATTCAGTAAAGACATCTTGCCATACTTTAATGCTATTCGTAATACCCTATCCTGTATTTAATCAGAAAAAATCATTAGAATGGAGTGAAAGCGTATGCATTATAAAATTGCCATTGTAGGCGGCGGTACCGGAGGAATTAGTGTAGCAGCGAGATTATTGCGAGAAAACAAGGGGATTTCTGGGCAGGTTGCTATTATTGATCCCGCTACAAAGCATTATTATCAACCTCTATGGACGCTGGTTGGAGGTGGTGTTGCTCAGCGTGAAGTAACGGAACGCGAAGAAGCTTCGGTCATTCCTGAAGGAGCTGTTTGGATTCAAGAGGCAGTTAAAGAATTCCTTCCTGAAAATAATCAAGTCATCTTAGATTCTGGAAAATCTCTTTCATACGACTATCTGGTGGTCGCTGCTGGTATTCAAATTGATTGGCATAAAATTAAAGGTCTCAAAGAATCGATAGGCAAAAATGGAGTATGTAGTAACTATTCGTATGACTATGTCAACAGCACTTGGGAAAGTTTGCGTAATTTTAAAGGTGGAAACGCAATATTTACAGCCCCCAATACACCAATTAAGTGTGGTGGAGCTCCACAAAAGATCATGTATTTAGCTGACGATTATTTTCGGAAGAACAAGGTACGCAGTAAGTCGAAAGTTATGTTTGTGTCTGGCGGAGGAACTATTTTTGGCGTTAAAAAATATGCTGATTCGTTAAATCAAGTGATAGCGCGCAAAGAGATTGAAACACATTTTAAACACAATTTAATAGAGATTCGTAGTCAAGAAAAGATAGCCGTATTTGAAAACTTAGATACCAAGCAGCATGTTGAAATGTCTTATGAAATGATTCATGTAGTTCCGCCCATGAGCGCTCCTGATTTTATCAAATCCAGTCCTTTGGCAAATGCAGATGGTTGGGTAGATGTAGATAAATTTACCTTACAGCACAATCGATTTAAAAATATATTTGGTATCGGAGATTGTACGAGTTTACCCACTTCGAAAACAGGGGCAGCGGTACGCAAACAAGCTCCCGTTCTTGTAGCTAATCTTCTTAGCCTTATGGAGAAACAACCCGTGGTGAAGGAGTATAACGGTTATACTTCTTGCCCTTTAGTTACTGGCTATGGAAGCCTCATTCTTGCTGAATTTGACTACAATAATGAACCCTATGAAACTTTTCCGTTTGATCAAGGTAAAGAAAGATGGAGTATGTATTTACTCAAAAAGGAATTACTTCCCGTCATCTACTGGGATGGCATGCTTAAGGGATTGATGTAAAAGAAAGTCATGGAGAAAGGAGGGGACTTCATGTCAGTTGAACAAGAGGTTACACGTAGAACACAAGATTCATTGACAGACATTCTGTCTAATCCAGAAATTCAATCAAGCCTTGTCAAGGCTTTGGAAAAGCTACCAAACATAATGGAGAAATATGATGCTCTTGACCGCATGCTATCTTTTGCAAATGAAGTTTTTAAAGACGGAGATTCCATGGATTATCTTTTGAATGGAATAAAAACAGACTTACCACCAATTCACCTCAATCGAGATACGCTTGAATCTGCGTTCATTTTGCTAGACAAACTGCCAAAACTAGCAAAATATGTCCAACAGATGGAACTGGCAATAGATATTGTAGAATCTTTTGTCACAGATAAACAGTCGATAGAATATTTAACAAATGGAATCAATGACATCGTAGAACCGTGGCGTTCTAAAATTCAAGATGGTGTCTCTATTGTAAAGGAAGCCCAACAAAGAGCAGCTAAAGATCAATCAACGCTGTCTGTATTCTCGCTGATGAAATTAGTAAAAGATCCTACTATGCAAAAAGGGTTGCATATCATAAAGGAAATTTTGACTGTCATAGGTGAGCGCAATGTATCGTCTCAAAATAAGTAGTTCTTGCACTTTATGATTTCACATTTTCAAGAGAATCGGAGTGAGTTGAACATGCTACTGAAATATTTTTATGATGAAAAGTTAGCGCATGCCTCTTACGTAGTGGGGTGCCAAGCCACAGGAGAAGCGATTGTTATTGATCCTGCACGTGATGTCAAGCCCTACTTAGAGCTAGCCCAAAAAGAAGGTGTACGAATCGTAGGTGCTACGGAGACGCACATTCATGCTGATTTTATCTCGGGTGCACGCGAATTAGCTGCAAGAACAGGGGCTACCTTATATCTCTCCGATGAAGGTGGAGAAGGCTGGCGATATGAATTTCTAGAAGAATATCCTTCAGAAAAATTGAAAGACGGTAGTCAATTTAACATTGGAAATATTCGTTTTGAAGTTATGCATACGCCCGGTCATACTCCTGAACATATTTCATTTTTAGTAACCGACGGTGGATCAAAGGCGACTGCGCCTTTAGCCATTTTTACAGGGGATTTTGTTTTTGTGGGAGATGTAGGAAGACCGGATTTGTTGGAAAAAGCTGCCGGACAAAAAGGTACATCTGATGCATTGGCAAGAAAAATGTTTCAATCTCTTCAGAGATTCAAAACATTGCCCGATTTTATCCAAGTACTACCTGCTCATGGTGCGGGCAGTGCATGCGGAAAAGCTCTTGGTGCGGTCCCTTCAAGTACGGTTGGCTATGAAAAAATGGTCAATTGGGCATTGCAATATGATAACGAGGAAGATTTTGTACAGGCGTTATTAACTGGCCAACCTGAGGCACCCAAGTATTTTGCCATGATGAAAAAACTAAATAAAGAAGGACCACCTTTATTGTCAGATATCAATGAGCCTAAGATAGAATCCACAGATGGACATAAAGTGAATGATTGGCTGGAAAAAGGTGTAGTTATTGATACCAGACCATCTAAATTGTTTGCTGAACGTCATTTTCCAGGTACTTTGAATATTCCATTTAATAAATCTTTCGTGAATTGGGCAGGATGGCTCATTTCCTATGATGTTCCTATTTACTTACTCGCCAGTGAAAAGCAACTTCCAGAAGTGTTAGAATCTCTTCAGTCGATTGGACTTGATCATGTCGTAGCCGCAATGGATCCTAAAGTCATCCATGAATCGGGATTGAACATGGAATCATACGAAAATGTTGATCCAAAATTAGCTAAATCTCGAGTTTTAAGTGGTGAAGTACAGGTATTAGATGTCCGAAACCTAAATGAATGGGATGAAGGACATATGTCGGAAGCTAAACACATTATGCTGGGACATTTAGATGAACGTCTCCATGAGCTTTCGTCAGATAAACCCATCCTTGTCCATTGCAAGAGCGGCGGAAGATCGGCAATAGCAGCTAGTATATTGCAAGCCAAGGGCATCAAGAATGTTCAAAATCTATTGGGCGGATATGATGAATGGGTTCGAACAAATTAAGGTGTAAAGATTGCGATCACTGAGGTGAATAGATAAGGCTGTCCCAACACGTGATCTGTATCCTCTGAGAGTTCAGAGGGAATGTCAGATTAACCAAGGGACAGTTCTTTTTTATGAATGGATATGGATTCTGCTTTTGTGGTATAATAACCTCACGATACTATACAGGGTATAAGTATAAAAATAGAAATCTTATTGAGGGAGAATTCGCTATGAGACATGTCGATGTATTAATAGTAGGTGGAGGAGTAGCTGGATTAAGCTGTGCACTCTTTACAAGTAAAGCGGGACTCTCAACGCTAGTCATAGATAACGAAGATTCACAAATCTCTGATGTTAAACAAATTTGGAATTTCCCAGGAATTGTTGAAGGAATATCCGGAGAGGAATGGCTGAGTGCAGCTCGTCATCAAGTTCAAAAATATGGTGGGCAGTTTCTGACTGGTCAGGTTACATCCCTAGATATACATAGCCCAATAAAAAAAGTCTTCTTGGAGCCTAACAAAATTTCCACAAATTACGAGTGGGAAAATCCTATTACCACAACATATCTGGTCTTGTCTGTTAATTTGGGTTATCAATTACTGGAAGACTCAGGATTCTCACTGGCTGTGAATGAACACGTTCCCAGCCGTAAAATTCGATATGTAGAAGGTGTCCAGTACAATGGCCGTACTCATATTCCAAATGTGTATATTGCTGGACTCTTAGCTCATTTGCCCAGTCAAACGGTCATTGCTTCTGGACAAGGTGCTTTTGTAGGTATACAAATTGCAAGTCAACATTTAGGCAAAGCTTTTATGTGGCATGATTGATTAATAGGCCCCACGAATCCATGGTTGGACTTGTATGCGATAGAACTCTCCCAGGCGCTGGTGTTCTTCTTTTGAAAAAGAGGGTACCTCTAATGATTTTAAATTATCTTCCACTTGAGCTGTAGTGCGAAACCCAGGTATAGCGCATGTTACTGCGTCAAAATCAAGAATCCAGCGCAATGCAGCTCTTGTCATATTGCCTCGATTTTCAGCAATCCAACGCACTTGTTCCGCCAATTCTACACCTTTTACAAATCCTAACCCTGCAAAAGTTTCGCCCACATTAAATTTTTCCCCATGTTCATTAAAGTTACGGTGGTCATTTTCTGAAAAACGATGTTCTGGGGTGAACTTCCCGGTTAATAACCCACTGGCTAACGGCAGGCGCGCTAAAATGCCCACACCCTTTTGCTTGGCGAGAGGAAACAAGGATTCAATTGGTTTTTGACGGAAAAGATTAAATATGACCTGCAAAGCTTTGGCATTCGAATGTTCTATTGTATAAATTCCTTCTTCGACAGTCTCTACACTTACACCGTAATATCGTATTTTTCCTTCATCCATCAATTTCTCCAATACCTCAAAAACTGATCCATCTTTTAAAATAAACATGGGGGGACAGTGAATCTGGTAAATATCCACATAGTCCCTTTTTAACCTTCGCAAGCTTCCTTCTAAATAATGGCGAATGGATGTTTCCGAATAGGTAGCAGGATTTAAAATATCACCGGATCGACAAAATTTCGTAGCTATATGGATCTTGTGCTCTTTTCCCTGCGTAGCTTTGGCAAGCAATTCTTCACTGTGTCCCATACCGTATACATCAGCTGTATCAAAGAAATTCACACCAGCATCCATGGCTGCTTGCAGCGCGCGCAACGCTTCAATATCGTCAGTATTTCCCCAATCTCCACCAATCGTCCATGTTCCAAAACTGATTTCGCTCAATTGAAGCGACGTATGACCTAACGCACGATAGTTCATTAGATAAACACCTCATTCTCTTTGTTATTGGAACAAGCGAAAGCCAACGAATCAACGAACGTATAAATTTTGATTTACAGTAAATGTTAAAGTTAATTTCTTGAAAGGAGAAGATTCAAATTCATATCCAACGTGCAGTTGAAATAGCCTCATCGCCTGATATGGTGCATGTCACTTGCCAAGGTGTTCCTATCTACATTCAACACGTAGACGAAAAAAATGAAATGTGTCGAGTTTATCCTCTCGATCAGCCGAACAATGAACGGGACGTTCATGTTTCAGCACTTGAAGAACATCGTGGTTAACGATTCTATCCAAAAGCTGTCACCCAGATGTTTTCTTCTTCTGGGAGACAGCTTTTTTGTGTTCTGAAGAAGGCATCCTCTTGTCCAAAGACCCTTTCACCCGCTACAATGCACAGAAACGAAAGTAGGTGAGAAACATGAAAATAGAGTGGATTGTCAAGGAAAACGAACAAGGAAGGCGCTTGCAATCTATTCTGGAAAAATCTTTAGGTGTTTCCCACCGATTGATGCGCACGCTCCGCGATGAGAATAAAGTGTGTGTAAACGGACGATTCATGAAATTTTATGAACAAGTCTACCAAGAAGACCATATTGAAGTCATTTTACCGGAAGAATCTGCTAGTGTTCAACCTGAAGCTTTGCCCATCGATGTTTGTTACGAAGATCCATACATTCTTGTGATAAATAAACCGGCAGGACAATTATCACATCCATCCGCTCGTGAGAGAAACAAATCTGCATTAGCAGCAGCCGGTCATTATCTTCTGTCTGAACACTTAGTGCCCCATTGTGTACACCGTTTGGATAGAGACACTTCCGGTTTGCTATTGCTTGCCAAGCACGCGCATATTCATCACTTATTTGATCTGTTAGTAAGAAATCATCAACTGAAAAGATCGTATATGGCTATTTGTTATTTTCCCAGCCATCTGTCGCTACACCAATGGTATACTATTCAATCGCGGATTGCCCAAAATCCAGAACGTCCTTCAAAGAGAATCGTTCAAGAAGAAATGGGCCAAGAAGCTATTACTCATTTTTTTATACTTGCAAAAACGCAACAAGCTGCTTTGGTACAGCTTGAACTGGAAACCGGTCGAACTCACCAGATTCGTCTACATATGGCGAGCGTCCGAATGCCTCTCATAGGCGACAGGGACTACGGTCAACTTTCCCTGAACGATGATGAGAGTTCTTTTTATACAAAGATGGCCAGTCGCCAAATGCTGCACGCCTATCAACTCGCTTTTTTTCATCCTATTCTAGAAAAATCAGTATGCGTCACTGCTGAACCTCGTTCAGAGATGATAGAACTATGGGAATGGCTTGGCGGATCGAGTAAAGAAATAGAGACAAAAAATTGCGTACAATTTGATACGAGTGATAAAGTAAATTTATTGACAGGAGAGGAGTGAGCAACTCGAATTGATGAAACATGTGGATACACTCATTCGCTTATTAGAAGAACATGGCGGACCTGGTTTTGAAGAGGAAGTCGCCAAAATTGTGGAATCTGCAATGCGTACATATACTTCCAAAATTGAACGGGATACTCTGGGGAATTTGATTGCTACCGTAGAGGGTCAATCAAGTGGAAGACGCCCTCGGGTACTGCTCTCTGCACACATGGATGAAATCGCACTGATGGTAAGCCTCATTGACAAAGGTGGTTTCTTGCGTGTTGCGCAAACAGGAGGTTTTGATCCCAGGACGCTCGTTGGTCAAGAAGTGGTGGTGCACGGAAAAAACAAGCGTTGGCATGGAATTATTGGCAGCAAACCACCCCATTTGCAAGCGCCAGACGAACAAAAAAAAGCTGCTCCATTAGAAGATCTTTTTATCGATTTAGCTATGCCAGAAGAACGAGTGCGCTCGGAGATCCGTGTGGGCGATCGCGTTACGTTGCATCGCAGTGTTATGCCCCTGCTTCATCATCACTACAGCGGAAAATCACTGGATAATCGAACAAGCGTAGCAGTCATACTGGAATGTCTGGAGGCATTAAAAAAATACCATCATCAGGCAGATGTCATTGCTGTTGCTAGTGTTCAGGAAGAAGTAGGCGTTCGAGGAGCAACGACAGTGGGGTACGGCCAGGCTCCTGACGTAGCCATTGCCATTGATGTGACATTCGCTGACATGCCCGGACAGGCATCTGACTTCAGTTACAAAATTGGTAAAGGACCAGCCATAGCCAAAGGACCTAACATCCACCCTAAAGTATTCCAGGATTTAAGTGAAGCTGCGAAGGCAAACAACATTGACTATCAATTAGAATTATCACAAGGTCCCACAGGTACTGACGGACGGGCATTTCAAATTACGAGGGAAGGAATTGCCACAGGGCTGGTTGGGATAGCTATTCGCTATATGCATACCTCTGTTGAAACAGGCAGCTATCAAGATATTGTCGATTGCGGTAAAGTACTGGCCGAATATATAGCGCAATTAACTTGGGAAAGAGTGGAGGACTACTCATGCTACTAAAAAAATTGACTGAAGCTATGGGACCCTCCGGTTACGAGAATGAAATTCGTAATGTCATTCGCAGTGAAGTGACTCTGTCGCACAATCACATTTTCACGGATGTTCTAGGCAATCTTTTTGTACAGCAAAACCAAGATACTCAAGGTCCACATATTATGATTGACGCACATATGGACGAAATTGGCTTAATGATTGTTCATGTGGAGGAAAACGGCTTACTTCGTTTCCGTCCAATCGGTGGTATTGACCCCCGTGTTCTCGTTTCAAAACCTGTTGTCATTGGAGATAGCAAACACTTTGGCGTGATTGGCAGTAAGCCGATTCATCTGCAAAAACCGGAGGAACGCCGGCAGCCACTCGGTTGGTATCAACTTTACATCGATATAGGTGCTTCTTCCAAAGAGGACGCTCTTTCTGTTGTGCAACCAGGAGATGTAGCCGTATTTGCGACAACTTATGGAGAAATGGGAGAACGAGCAGCAAAAGCAAAATCGTTTGACGATCGCGTTGGTTGCGCGTTGTTGGTGGAAACGATGCAAAAAGAATGGCAGTTGAGACTTTCTGGAGTGTTCGCTGTACAAGAAGAAGTAGGGCTGCGAGGGGCTACAGCCGCAGCGTATCGATTGAAGCCTGACATCGCTATTGCTCTGGAAGGCACTGTTTGTTTTGATGTCGTTGACGCCCCGGCACACAATCAAGCCACACAACTTGGCAAAGGACCTGCCCTTACTTTGCAAGATGGCCTCACCCTGCCAGATCGACGTTTTACGGAGTTCATGATTGCCACCGCAGAAAAATATAACATCCCATGGCAATATCGACGCGTTAAAGGCGGTTCAAACGATTATGGAGCCATTCAAAAAGCCCGAGAAGGTGTGATTGGTGGCGCTATATCTGTACCTGTCCGCTATATTCATGCGCCTGCACAAATTATTTCACTCGAAGACTACCAAGCAGCCTTACAACTCCTTACAGCAATTCTGACTGAAATTCAGGAAGGAAGATGGCATTCATGAAAAATATCATCAAGCAATGGTCGGAGATGGTTATTCCTGCAGGAAGTGAAGCGGCGCATTTACCAAGCGTTCTTGCCACCTTTAAAGACATTGCAGATTCAACAGAGATTGACAGGCTCGGCAACGGGATTGTACGAAAAAATGGTGTTGGGCCGCATGTGGCGCTCGTAGCACACATAGATGAACCTGGAATCATGGTCAATCATATAGAAGAAAACGGCTTCCTTCGCTTTCTTACCATTGGCTCGCTGGAGGCCAAGCAGCTGATAGGGCAACACGTTCGATTTACCAATCAGACGCGCGGCATAATCGGTTGCGAAATGAAAGACGCCAATACCTCTTTAAGTGTTGACGATCTGTATATTGATCTCGGTGTGGATTCAGCAGAAGAAGCCTACCATCTTGCTCCCATAGGCATTTCTGCTGTACTGGATGTTCCCTTTGCTGAACTGGGTGAACATCGTTTGTCGGGACGCGCGTTGGACAATCGTGCAGGTTGTGTAGCTGCAGCAGATGCATTCCGTCAATTGGCTGACGAAGGTAGACAGGTTACTCTCGTTTTCAGTGCCCAATCAGTAGTGGGGGCACGCGGTGCCAAAACGGCTGCTTTCGCTCTTCAACCCGATCTCGTTTTGGTGATTGATAGTGCTCCAGCTGGAGATATGCCAAAAGCAAAACGTATGGATTTGCGTCTAGGTCATGGACCTGCGTTAAAAATCATGGACGGAACCGTCATAACCCCATTACGTGTCAAAAATGTTTTGCAAGATGCTGCTGAAACTCTTGGCATTAACATTCAGCATGAAGTATGGCCTGGAGGACAGTCGGATGCAGGACAAATTCATTTGTCACAAGCAGGCTTAATGGTAGGTGGTCTATCGATTCCGACACGCTATACAGGCCAGTTGTCGCAAGTGATTGATGTTCGTGATGTCGAGTCACTCGTCAAATGGGCTGTTGCGGCAGCCAATCAGTGGAAGGCTTAGACAGGAGGGCAAATAGTGCTTCGTTACCTGACAGCAGGAGAATCTCATGGACCTGAATTGACAGTGATTGTTGAAGGCATGCCCAGCCGTGTGCCAATTCAAAAAGAAAAGATTGATGAACAGTTGCGTCGACGCCAACAGGGATATGGACGCGGTAGACGAATGCAGATTGAAACAGATACGGTTGAAGTAACGAGCGGTATTCGTTTTGGAGAAACATTAGGTTCGCCGATTACCATGCGAGTTGTCAATCGCGATTTTAAAAACTGGATAGAAAAAATGTCTGTATGGGGAAATCCTCCAGAAAATTTAAAAGAAGTTACTCGCCCACGGCCTGGGCACGCTGACCTTGCCGGAGGTTTAAAGTACGATCACGAAGACTTGCGCAATATCCTGGAACGAGCCAGCGCTAGAAACACAACCACCGTCGTGGCCGCTGGAGCTTTGGTTAGACAATTGTTGGAACTCTTTAAGATAGAAATTACAGCTCATGTAGTGGAAATTGGCGGTGTAGTAGCCAAACCGGATACACTCGATTTTCAACAATTAATAGATGCTGCTGACCGTTCTCCTGTGCGAACAGCTGATCAAGTGGCTGAAGCCAAAATGATTGCTAAAATTGATGAAGCCAAAGAGCGTGGTGACACGGTTGGCGGGATTTTTGAGATTATTGTACGCGGTTGCCCACCTGGACTTGGCTCTCATGTGCATAACGACCGCAAATTAGATGCCCAATTAGCTGGTGCATTAATGGGTATCCAAGCCATAAAAGGTGTTGAAATTGGTCTTGGTTTTGAAGCAGCGCGGAGATTTGGTTCACAAGTACACGATGCCATTGTTTATCAGGCTCCACGTTATCTGCGTCCCTCGAATGGAGCAGGTGGCATAGAAGGCGGGATGACAACCGGTCAGGATATTGTCATCCGCGTGGCCATGAAGCCGATTTCGACGCTCTATAAACCCTTGGCCAGTGTTGATATGAAAACGAAAGAAGTGGAACTGGCAGCGGTGGAGAGATCAGATCACTGCGCAGTTCCTGCTGCATCGGTTGTTGGTGAAAATGTAGCGGCTTTTGTTATTGCGGATGCATTTTTACGCAAATTTAGCGGCGACTCTTTGCGTGAAATCCAAGCGCAAGTCGCGGCATACCAATCCATGGTGGAAAAACGATGATGAAACTCGAGGTGCGAAGTAAAAGTCGCCATTATCCTGTTTGGATTGGCGAACAGTTACTGGAACGCTGTGCTGAATATTGGCCTTCTGGGGAAAAGAAGCCCGGGAAAATTGTTGTTGTGACCGATCATCATGTGGTTTCGACACGAAAAACTCAAATTTTTCTCGAAACCTTGCAACAAATGGCTGAGACTCATTTGCTGACCGTGACAGCTGGAGAAGCTAGTAAGTCTCTGGAAACAGCTGAAACGATATATAGTAAACTGGCTCAATTACAAATTCGTCGGGAAGATATGCTGGTTGCTTGGGGGGGTGGTGTGGTAGGAGATCTGACTGGGTTTGTAGCCGCTACTTATCTGCGAGGCCTGCGTTATATCCAAGCTCCGACCACATTGTTAGCCCATGACAGTAGTCTGGGAGGCAAAGTTGGCGTCAATTTAAAGTATGCTAAAAATTTAGTCGGATCTTTTTATTCCCCTGTTGCTATCTGGTACGATGTTGAAATGCTAGAATCCCTATCTCAGCGAGATTGGGCAAGTGGTATGGCAGAAGTGATCAAACACGCCATTATCGGATCGGAAAAACTGTTTACTGAGCTTTACCAATCTCCGTACCGCAGCTATCCGGGAGGTTCGGCCTCCATAACCATGCTCAGTCAAGCTATGCAAGTAAAAATTGACGTGGTTGAAGCGGATGAACAAGAGGCAGAATGGCGTATGGTTCTCAATGCGGGACATACGATTGGCCATGCCGTAGAAGCCAAAAGCGAATACCGCTGGTCTCATGGAGAGGCCATATCGATTGGGTTAGCTGTAGAATCCTATTTGGCAAAGCGATTAGGGTTGCTCAGTGAAGATGATAAACAAAAAATCATTGAATGCTTGGAGCTGCATGGCTTACCAACTCAGGACAAGGGAATGGCCTTTGATGAATTGATTCCTTATCTTCAACTGGATAAGAAAAACTCTCAGGACGGTTGGACTTTTGCTTTACCAGAACGGATTGGCCAAGTAAGAATTATAAAAAATATAGATAAAGACCTGGTCAGGTTGGCTTGGCAGGATAATGAGTCTCGCTGATTGAGCAGACCCTAGAATACCAAGCCGCGTGTCCCATGTGAGAGGAGAGAACAGAATATGAAAGTACGGGGTATTCGAGGGGCTATTTGCGCAAGTGAAAACTCACCCTTAGCAATTCACACGGCTACTCGCGAATTGGTAGATACCATTGTAGAACTTAATGAAATTGACGTAGATGATGTGGCGAGTATTCTTTTTACCATGACCGCCGATCTGACAGCCGCCTTCCCGGCAGAAGCGGTCCGTTCGCGTCCTGGTTGGCAGTGGGTTCCTCTCATGTGCGCGACAGAATTGCCGATTGAAAATAGCAAGAGCCGCTGTATTCGGGTTTTGATGCACGTCAACACGCATAAAACCCAAGAAGCATTGCAGCACGTGTATTTAGGTGAAGCTATTGTATTACGGCCCGATCTCGCTCAAAAAAACGTCTAAGGAGAAACCTGCCTGTTGACGCATAGGATAATTTTGCGTATGATCGCAAGAAAGGATTTTACGTTTTTTACGAATATACCAGTAAGCCGTCTTATAAGGACGGCAGCCTACAGTGAAGTATAGACGAGTCGAGTGTGGATTTGAGGAGAGTTGAGTGGAGCAGAGCGATGTTTCTTCGTCTTTTGGCGAATGAATCAGCGTAAAAGTGCGTTCATGGAGAAGATAGTTGCCGACATTAAGGCAGCTTAATAGGCCATTGACCGTGCATCCACAGGTTAGGTTGAATCTCCTCCTAGCTTGTGGGTGTTTTTGCTTTTGCGCCGAAACGCAAACCGTCTTCATGCTTCACCACTCTTGCTCCTAATGTATTCTCAAGAGGAGTTGAGTGGAGATGTCTCAATCGTTGGTTCAAGACATTCTGCAACGTTTAACAAAAGGGGAAACATTATCTTTTCCGCTTGCTGAAGCTTTTACACAAACGCTTATGCAAGGAGAAGTAACGGAAATTCAAACCGCTGCCGTCCTGACAGCTTTAGCTATGCGCGGCGAAACTTCTGATGAAATTGCAGCATTTGCTAGCGCCATGCGCTCGCACAGCCTGCGCATAACAGCCCCAGAAAACGCAATAGACACTTGCGGTACAGGCGGAGATGGACGGAATACGTTTAATATATCGACTGCAGCAGCTATCGTAGCTGCCGCCGCAGGTGTTCCCGTTGCTAAACATGGAAACCGGAGTGCTACCAGTCGCAGCGGCAGTGCCGACGTTTTAGAACAGTTAGGGGTCAGTGTGACACTAGAACCTCATCAGGCAGAGTACTGCTTAAACGAAGCAGGAATTTGTTTTCTTTATGCGCGTACGTACCATCCTGCCATGAAATACGCTGCAAAACCTCGCCAACAGCTTGGTTTTCGGACGATTTTCAACATTCTAGGTCCGCTGACCAATCCAGCTCATGTCAAGCGGCAGGTCATTGGAGTTTTTAAAGCCGATCTCGTTCCCATAGTCGCAGAAGCCCTGCTGAAACTTGGCAGTGAACATGCACTCGTAATGCATGGCAGTGATGGATTGGATGAGTTCACATTGTCTGGAGAAACTTTGGTAGCTGAACTGTGTTCCGGCAACATTCGTAACTATACGCTGACACCAGAAGAAGTAAGTTTGCCAAGAGCTGATGTATCCGAGTTAGTGGGCGGGGACGCTGCTGATAATGCCCGAATGATGTTGGATTTGTTTGCGCAACAAAGGCCAGGAGCCATATTGAATGCTGTTTTATACAATGCAGCCGCCGCTTTGTACGTTGCTGGACAATCAAATTCCATCCGAGAGGGTGTCGCTGTCGCTCAACAAATATTGAAAAGCGGTGCAGCCTTAGCGAAACTTCAGCAACTCGTGCAATCTTCGCAAGATGCACAGACAATGGGTAAAGCAGAGGAGGGGATCATCTCGTGAGCAGTTTTCTGGAAGAAATTTTGCGTGTAAAGGAACAGGAAGTAACTGCATTGCCGGATCGACCCACTTTTGAGAGAAACATTACCCTAAAACCAAGCCTGCGAAAACGACTGCTTGAATCTGATCATTTGCAAATTGTTGCTGAATTTAAAAGAGCCAGTCCATCGAAAGGCATTATAGCTGACACACTGCTACCTGTAGAACGTGCCAAAAGATACGAAGACGCTGGAGCAGCAGCAGTTTCAGTTTTGACAGATCAAACCTTTTTTCGCGGATCGCTTCAAGATTTACGGGAAATTGCTGAGTCTGTCCAAATACCTGTACTGCGGAAAGACTTTATCATTTCAGAAAAACAGCTTCGGGAAGCTCATGCAGCTGGAGCGGATATTGTTCTTTTGATTGTTGCTGCTTTATCTTCCGAGCGTCTGGCAGAATTGCGCCATTTTGCGGCAGAATTAGGCCTGGAAACACTCATTGAAGTTCACAATGAACGCGAACTTGAAACCGCTTTGGCTGTTGAACCTGATATTCTAGGTATTAACAATCGAAACTTGCACACTTTTGAAGTCTCCTTGCAAACGACCGAACAATTGATGACGCAAATTCCTTCATCCATACCTGTACTGTCAGAAAGTGGTATGGCGACCCCGGATGACGCTCAAAGAGTAGCTATTGCCGGAGTGAGTGGTTTGTTAATTGGTGAGACGTTGATGCGTCATGGGGACGATCAACTGCCAGGCGTTTTACGAGGATTTCAAGTCAAACGATTTCCGTTTGTCAAAGGGTCTTATTGATGATTCGACCTAAAGTTAAGATATGTGGTTTGAAAGCAGGAGACAATTTGGATTTTGCGCAGCATCCGCTGGTTTCCCATATAGGTTTTGTTCAAGTCCAAGCCAGCCGACGCTATATTGATCCGGATGACGCAAAAGTTATGGTGCAAGCGTTAGAACATCAAGTTCAAGCTGTAGGTGTTTTTGCCAATCAATCGGTTGATGAAGTCATAGAACGCTGCCATAGAGCAGGTTTTACAGTAGCCCAGTTACACGGTCAGGAATCTTTGCAAGATTGTGAGGAAATTCGTAGACATGGACTGCAGGTCTGGAAGGCCATATCGGTGTCCACCAGTGATTCATCTGGACAAGTGCAGGCTGCTATAGAGCATTACCGTTCAGCGACAGATGCCTTGCTTCTTGACGCGGCAGCTCCCAATTCAAGTGAGGGCGTTACGGGTGGCTGGGGAAAATCTTTTGACTGGCATCTGCTCCCTCAGATATTGCGTTTTTTTCCTGGCGATCCGATTTGGATAGCAGGGGGTTTACGGCCTGACAACGTATCACATTTACTCTCCGTGACCATTCCTTATGGACTGGATGTGTCTTCAGGAGTCGAGATCGGCGGTAGAAAATCTTCAGAAAAAATTGCTGTTTTTTTAGAAAGGGTGAACTCGTTTGTCCATACCAACAAACTTTCCTGACGCCGCTGGTCGATTTGGTCCGTTTGGCGGACGCTATGTTCCAGAAACACTCATGGCTGCCTTACACCAGTTAGAAGCCGACTTTCATCGTTTGATGGCAAGCAACGATTTCCGCAAAGAATTGGACTATCATCTACGCACCTATGCAGGGCGTCCATCCGGACTTTATTATGCTGAAAATCTGAGTAAAAGTCTGGGTGGCGCGAAAATTTATTTAAAACGTGAAGATCTGAACCATACAGGAGCTCATAAAATCAACAACACAATAGGCCAGGCACTGCTCGCTTTACACACAGGAAAAAAAAGGATTATTGCTGAAACAGGAGCCGGACAGCATGGGGTAGCATCTGCCACAGTAGCGGCTAAATTCGGCTTATCCTGCACGGTTTTCATGGGCGAGGAAGATATGCAGCGCCAGGCACTCAACGTATTTCGCATGCGCATGCTGGGAGCAGAAGTCGTGGCAGCCACTTCAGGTACGCGCACACTCAAAGATGCGACCAACGAAGCCATCCGTCACTGGGTCGAACATGTGGAGGACACGTATTACATTATTGGTTCGGTTGTAGGCCCTCACCCTTATCCACAAATTGTGCGCGATTTCCAAAGGGTGATTGGCGACGAGACAAAGCAACAAATTCTCGAATTGGAAGGTCGTTTGCCCAATCGGATTTACGCGTGTGTAGGTGGTGGCAGCAACGCTATGGGTATCTTCTATCCGTTTATAGAAGATTCATCTGTAGAATTGATTGGCTGCGAAGCGGCAGGTGAAGGGATTGACACAGAAAAGCATGCTGCTTCTATCGCTCGCGGCAAACCGGGTGTCATACATGGGGCCATGACTTATTTAATGCAGGACGAATACGGACAAGTGACACCGGCGCACAGTATTTCCGCTGGACTGGATTATCCAGGTATTGGTCCAGAACACGCTTGGCTGCATCAGAGCGGGAGAGCTCGCTATGTACCAGTGACTGACCAACAGGCGCTTGAAGCTTTTTACATGCTCTCCCGTACAGAAGGCATTATTCCAGCGTTAGAGAGTGCCCACGCTGTGGCCCAAGTTGTAAAGGATGCTCCTACACTAAGTAAGGACGAGATTATTGTGGTCTGTCTATCTGGACGTGGAGACAAAGATGTGGAACAAGTTGCCGCCAGAGGAGGAATTTCGCTTGGAACGCATTCAGAAGGCGTTTGAAAAACGCAAGGGAAAAGCGGCTATCCTGCCCTTTTTGACAGCAGGTGATCCAAATTTTGACGATTCGCTCGCTTGTTTCCGCGCTCTTTTGCAAGCAGGGGCCGATCTCGTTGAAATTGGTATACCGTATTCTGACCCATTGGCAGATGGGAAAGTGATTCAAGACGCAGCATTGCGCAGTCTACAATCTGGGTTTTCATTGCCAAGAATCTTTGAAATGACACAGTTGTTACGTCGCGAATCGGAAGCAGGACTTATCTTATTCTCTTACGTTAATCCTGTCTTTCAATATGGATTGGAACGCTTCTTTCAGGATGCTAAGAAAGCAGGCGCAGATGGCATTATCATACCTGATTTGCCTTTTGAAGAGAGTGTGGACGTCCGTCAAGCTGCCGATGCAGCTGATATAGCCCTGATTCCCTTGGTTACGCCTACGTCAGGTCGAGACAGAATCGCGTCCATCAGCAGTGAGGCCCGCGGGTTTGTTTATTGTGTTTCATCGCTTGGTGTAACAGGTGAACGGGTACAAATGTCCGAACGTGTGGAAGAGTTAGTGCGTACGGTACGACAATCCACCCCATTGCCTGTGGCTGTTGGATTTGGTGTATCCACTCCTGAGCAGGCTCAAAATATTGCAGCTTATGCTGATGGAGTGATTGTGGGTAGCGCTTTTGTGCGACGCATTGGACAATCGCTGGATCAAGGTCAAGATGCGATGTTGTCAACAATTACAGAATTTTTCAAAGAATTACAGACGGCTGTTCAATAGCAGCGCAGAAAAAAGGAGTGGAGAGAAGCATGATTATCGTTTTGAAAACAGGAGCAACAGAACAAGATGTGGAGCGGGTCAGTGAGTTATTGCGCAGTAAAGGACTTGGTGTTCACGTCTCACAAGGAATTGAAAAAACAATTATTGGTGTAATCGGTGCCAAGGAACGTGTGGGTGAATTAGCAGTTGAATCGCTGGAATGCGTAGAAAAGGTGGTTTCTGTGAGTAATCCATTTAAATTAGCTTCGCGGGATTTTCATCCTCTTGACACTGTCATTTCTGTAGGCAACTTGAAAATTGGTGGTCCAGAACCGGTGTATATGGCGGGCCCGTGTTCTGTCGAGTCACGGACAGGGATGATTGAAATTGCTCAGCGTGTAAAAGAAGCAGGCGCTCACATTTTGCGCGGTGGGGCATTTAAACCGCGATCGTCCCCGTATTCTTTTCAAGGGCTTGGCGAAGAGGGACTTAAATATATGGCTGAAGCTCGTGAAATAACAGGACTGCCGATAATCAGCGAAGTGATGGAACCAGAAACCGTCAATCTGATGGTTGACTATGTAGACATTCTTCAAATTGGTGCACGCAATATGCAAAACTACGCGTTGCTGCGCGCTGTTGGACGTACACAAACACCTGTATTGCTAAAGCGTGGTTTTAGCAACACGATTGAAGAATGGCTGATGTCTGCAGAGTATATTTTGTCTGAAGGCAACCCTAATGTTATTCTTTGTGAACGAGGTATTCGCACATTTGAAACATATACGCGCAACACACTCGACTTAAACGCTGTACCTGTAGTGAAACACTTATCGCATCTACCCGTCATTGTCGATCCTTCACATGGAGTTGGAAAATGGCGCTATGTGACTGCCATGAGCCGGGCGGCTATGGCTGCTGGTGCGCACGGCTTAATTGTGGAAGTACATCCCAACCCGCAAGAAGCTCTCTCCGATGGACCACAATCTTTGACTTTGGAGAACTTTGAGAATCTTATAGAGGAAGTCAATCGCATTGTTCGCGTGCTAAATCCAGAAGTAACGTCGGCAAACACAAACCAATGAACGTGCGTGTACTTGTGGTAGGATGCGGCTTAATCGGGGTTTCACTAGCGCTTGCTTGGAAAGAAAAGCATCCTGACTGGATTTTTTATGGTTTGGAAAATCACCCTTCACATCGTCAGGAGGCAATGCAGTTAGACGTTTTTACTCATGTGTTTGCCTCCTGGGATGATATGGAGAAAACCGCCTCTGATAGGTCATACACGATTGGATTGCTCGCGGTGCCAGTTGAAGCGGCTATTTCACTTCTCCCTAAAATTTCTGCATACTGTGAATGGTGTATAGACGTTTGTTCTGTGAAAGGTTGCATATGTGAAGTTGCAGAGCAACTTGGATTGCGTCAAAGGTTTCTGCCCACACATCCGATGGCTGGAAAAAGTGTGGGCGGTCCGCAATCGGCCAATGCTGAATTGTTTCTTAATTGTTCTTGGATTGTCATAAAGAATTGGCCAGCATTAGATTATTTTCGAGATTTTCTTCAAGGCACAGGTGCTCATCTTGTGATACTCGACAATGCTGAATTGCATGATGAATGGATGGCTGTGGTCTCGCATACCGTTCATCTCACTTCACTGAGCGTCATGCTTGCCTATGAAGATTATTGGGTAAACAGCGGAGTCGATCCCAAACTGCTTGCTGCATGCACTGGGCCAGCATTTCGAGACATCACTCGACTTGCTTCTTCTCCTAGCCAATTTTGGTTAGAAACTATCCACCAAAACCGTGAACCCATACTTTTGCATTTACAACGTATAGAAGATACATTAAAACGTTTTAAATTTTTACTAGAAAATCAAGATTTTCAAGGTATAGAAAGCGAATTAAAGAGATCTCAAATAGCTAGAAACGAATGGGAGGAGTGGAAAAGTCATGACAATTTCTTTAACCCATCCGAATCGTAGAACTTTTAAAAAAACAGCCAACTTAAGTGGAACTGTGCGCGTTCCTGGAGACAAGTCCATGACCCATCGAGCCATCTTGTTTGCTTTACTGGCTGAGGGAACAACACGCATTGAAGGATGGTTGAATGCGGCTGATTGCCGTTCTTCTCTGGAAGTGGCCAAACAACTGGGCGCCTCTGTTTCTTTTGAGCAAGAGTCCTTACTCATTAAAGGTACAGGAGGGTCTTTGAAAGAACCTGAAAATGTATTGGATTGCGGTAATTCTGGGACAACCATTCGTCTTTTCAGCGGAGCTATTGCTAGTCAAGTTTCTTTTGCCTGCTTGACAGGAGATGACTCTCTGCGCCGTCGCCCCATGGGAAGAGTGCTGAAACCACTCGCAGAAATGGGAGCCATCGCTTACGCGCGCTCAGGCAGTTACGCACCTTTTGCTCTTATTGGCCAATCTCCACTCTCAGCCATTCGCTATACATTGCCCGTTCCCAGCGCACAAGTCAAATCGGCAGTGATGTTGGCTGGGTTACATGCACCAAAAGCTGGTGGAGTGACCACCATTATTGAATCTCAACCCAGCCGTGACCACACAGAACGGATGTTGCTTGGATTTGGAGTCCAGGTAGATATGGAAAAAGAGGGAGAAAAACGCTACATATCCATTCGAGCAGAACAACCCCTGCGTGCAACCTCAGTAGAAATACCTGGTGATGCATCTTCTGCTGCATTTCTGCTCGTGGCTGCCGCTATTGTTCCTGATAGCGATGTAACGATTGAGCATGTAGGGTTGAATCCTACACGTATTGGATTTT
The DNA here is from genome assembly GCF_016804365.1 of Alicyclobacillus sp. TC. Taxonomy (NCBI): domain Bacteria; kingdom Bacillati; phylum Bacillota; class Bacilli; order Caryophanales; family Alicyclobacillaceae; genus Alicyclobacillus; species Alicyclobacillus sp. TC. Next base: position 1,364,547 of record NZ_CP044434.1, read on the forward strand.
TAAAGGTATTACAAAGGATGGGCGCCCATGTGGAAATTTTGAATCAACGGGAGAGTGCGGGCGAACCTCTTGGAAACGTACGTGTACGTTATCAACCACTCAGTGGAACGGATATTCTTCCTGAGGAAATCCCGTCATTAATTGATGAAATCCCCATTTTGGCCATAGCTGCAGCAGTGGCAGAGGGAAAAACCACTATTCGCGGTGCAGGAGAATTGAGAGTTAAAGAAACAGACCGGATTTTAGCTATGGCTAAAGGACTTCAGACGCTCGGTGTACATGTCGAAGAAGCAGACGATGGGCTAACTATTATAGGAGGAAAATTAAACGGCGGAGTGGTGGATAGTTTTCATGACCATCGAATTGCGATGAGTTTTGCAGTGGCTGGTTTGGCCGCTGAGCAAGAAGTGACTATTGAAAATTGGTCAGCCGTTGATATTTCTTTTCCAACATTTTCAGATTTAATTTTGGAACTTCAAAGGGAAAGAAAATTCGAATAAAAAATGAAAATTTGCATTGACAGCGCTTCCATTCCGTTATATTCTTGTAGTCGAAGGGTGATTGTTCTGATTTCTCTCCACTCCTAGCTTTAATACTAGAGCCTGCGATTGCAGGCTCATTTTTTTGAAAACGCATTCATAAATACATTTTACCTCCCACATATAGACCTCACTCTACAGAATCCATGATTTTTCCCATACTGTCCATAAGCTGAATGTTATGCAAATAGGTATAAGCCTCTCGGCATCGTCCATAATGGATACTATATTCTGGCAAACCATGTATCCCTATACAAGTACAAAACAAAAACATGACCGAGAATCATACAAGCCCCAAAGGAGGAGTCGATGTGCGATTGGCAGACTGCCTGGTCCAAGCGGACATCCATACACTGCAGGCTATTGCTCGCCATTATCAATTCTCTTGCGCACTCTATTCCAAAAACGAGATGATCCAAGAAATTTTGCACCATTTTCGCATAAACCCACAATTTCAACTCGAGCAAACTGCTCAAGAATATTTGCAAAATCCAATTTACGCAAGATTAGCACTTCACAAAACAGGTTTTTTTGCTAAAGAAGAAATCCAAGCTATGTTCCAATCTAATCCAACAGATTCGCTGGATCTGCAAGAAGCAATTTCCAGAGGTTGGTTGATTCCTATCAGAAAGTATAACGGTGACACCATCTATGTCTTGCCAGATGAGCTTCGTGAGCATTTACTCTATAGCGTGATCGACCAAATGCGTGAGAAATTGGTTTTTCATGAAGACGATGAAAATATCTCTTTGGACAAAACATCAGTTCTGAGTGATTTGCATACATTTTTGCAATACACAGAGAGACACCAGGTACAACTCACTGTCAACGGTTCAATTTACAAACGGCAGTTAACACAAATACTCGAATTGATGTCAACTCCTGAAGAAATACCGGTCGAGAGCTGGCGCTTTGGTTATGGAAGAAGATTTCATGACTATCCAGATCGTTTTGCTTTACTTTATGATTTCAGCTACTTTACTGGACTGTTAGAAGAGCAAGAAGTTGGGCAACTCATTATAAATTCCAGCCATCCTTGGTTACAAAAGGGTAACTACGAACAGTTACAGTCGCTATTTGAATTTTATATTCGATCTTATCGTCGACCTTTGCCGCGCCTACCTCTGATTTTATCTTTACTTATACATTTGTCCGAAAGCTGGGTTCGGGAAGACACTGTATATGAGGTTATTCAACACTTTTTATCTGATTTTTATTTTGATTCCAAAGAACAGGTGTGGAAACAAAGAATTTTACAAATGCTTCATTATCTTGGAATTGTGCATCTTCATCAAGAAACTTTTTCAGATTCTATACACAACTGGTTTCAAATGAGCAAACTCGGTCTACAATTATTGCTAGGAGATATTAAGTTAAGTGAAGAGAAAATTCGTCCAAACGCGACACTCCATGTACACCCGAACTTTGAAATTGTGATAAGCTCTCCGACTCATCCCTTTTTTGTAGAATTGGGACGCTTTGCAGAAATGATGGAGAGTACGGAAAGTTATCTCCGTTTCAGAATTACCGAGCAACGTGTTCAGGATGGACTTGCGGCAGGTTACTCGCTCTCTGATTGGCTCGAACGCTTGTCTAAGCAAACGGCACTAGCCATTCCAGGCAATGTCGAGCGGACTTTGCAAAAGTGGAGTAACAGGGGTATACAAAAGGAGGTGAAAAGCCTCATCGAGGATTAAAGAAAGAAACCTTTTTGAACGTACACAATTTTGCGAAAAATAGGCGAGTTCTGTGAGGTTTAGCAGGAAAACCAGAAGAACCTCTCGAATAAAATATACAAAGAATTCTTACTACTGCAGAGTCGCATCTCACCAGACCGCTTTCGGATACGCCGCTTTACAAGGAGGAGTCGGCTATGGCCACAACCGTTACAATCGCCGAGAAGAAACATTTTCTCCGTTGGTTTCTCGCGAATTACCAGCTGCAAAGCCGTGAAGCCGAGATGCTGGTCCGGTATATGATGACACGCGAGAACGTATTGCGCCGAGTTCATTTTGTGGATAATTTTCGGCATCTGCCAAGAGTCATGGTCATTTCGACCACATGTGTGCAGGTTGCGCCGTTCCGCTATTATCGCCGCAATAAGCCCGTCAGTACAGATGTTGAACAAGCATTTTTAGACTTGTATCAACATCCAGACGAGGATGTGTATGTAGGATTCTTTTTTAAAGAACGCGCAACCAGTGCTGAATACGCCGCTGTTTTAGAAGAAACAGCGTCTCATGAACTTGAACCTGCAGTAAAAGAATTAATTTCTCTGCAGGCTGAATGGATTATTGATGTATCTCTTCGCAATTACCAGCGGGAACTGCTCATGCAAGCAGTTGACAGAGCACTTGATGGCGGAGACAAACAGGCTTTTATTGAAGCAAGCCGAGCATTGATTGAATTTGATCATATGCAGCCACTCGCTTCAACCAATTGATAAATCTGACGTAATCATCTTCATCCAGACACCACCTTATACCTCAGCCAACGGGGAAAGGTGGTGTCTTCTTGATACGGTGAAGCAGTTATTGCTTGCTCATCAAGGGCTAGGCTGTTGCTGCTCTGCAGGCTGGACAGCGTTTTCGTTGGAATCAAACGTGAACCCTTCACCGAGAACTTCATGAACATCATTGACAATGACAAACGCTGTCGGATCGAGCTTGGCCACAATCTGTTGCACGCGTATCACTTCTTCTCTCGATACAACAACATAGACAACAGGACGCTGTTGACCAGTATATCCGCCTTGACCACTTAAAATGGTAGTGCCTCGGCTCAAGCTATTGTGAATTTCCTGAACAATTTGCTGATACGATCCTGAGATGATATACAACGCTTTGCTTCGTGACATTCCTTCAATGACAAAATCAATCACTCGACTGGAGACAAATAACGCAACGAGCGAATACATGGCCGTCTCATATCCAATCATCAATGCCACCAGACCGATTACAATGACATCAATAATAAAAAGTAATCGTCCCATGGCAATGCCTCGCGCTTGACGTATCAATCGGGCAATAATATCGGCACCGCCAGTCGTTCCGCCAGCTCGAAAAATCAACCCTAGTCCAAGACCTGTAATGACACCGGCATAAAGTGCCGCTAGCAGTTTATCATGTGCATCAACCTGCCAATGAACCGTCAGCCAACTGAATAAAGATACAGAAAGAACACCCAATGTTGTTTTAATAACAAACTGATGGCCAAATTTTCTCCACGCAATCCAGAGTAACGGTAAATTCATGATTAAAAATGAAACACCAATAGCAATATGCAATCGATAAAGAAGCAGGACTGAAATACCGACAAAACCACCTTCCGCCAGGTGGTTTGCAACTAAAAACGCATTTAGTCCTATAGAATAAATCAATCCACCCAAAATAATGATGAAATACTCTCTTAGTACATTCCACATCAGCATGCCACTCACTTTCGCGGACCAGACTGCTGTTTGCGTTGTACGGTTAAGGTATCTGAACGCAAACGAGCCCTTTTTCCATGGTGAGGCAGATGTCCAAAAACTCTGCCGCTCTTTAGTATGGCTTAAATTTGTTCACGATGGAATGGGGCGTGGTAGGTACGCAAAAGTGCAACTAAAAAAAGTAACGATAAACAGCCGAATGCTGTATAGCCATATTGGACAATCGACTTAAATCCTACAGCCGATAAAAGACCAGCTAGGAAGAGAATGAGCGGTAACAACCAACGTCTTTGCTTACCTTGATCTGGTGACAAAAAGGCAAGCGCGTAAACATTGCTGACAATAGTGGAAAAAATTTCAGCCCAGAGTACCAAGGGAAAAATCCATTCCAACCAAGCTCCCGCGTGTGCCGCAACATAGGCCATAGGCAATGCGTAATTACGCGCCTCTTGTCCGTAACAAAGCAAGATAAACGTTACCGTCAACAACATCATTCCAAGTGCCAAAGATCCCAGTAGAGAGCCTAGTTTTAATTCCTTTTGATGATGGGCAGTCGCCCCAAGTGGAATAAGCACTCCGGCAGACAATCCTACATTTAATCCTATGTAAAATAGAACCGACAAAACTGCATGCAGAAAACCTGGATTTGTGTTACTGATTATCCATTGGGAATGAACGGGCCATTTATGTTGAAGAAATGTCTGCCAGCCAACGTAAATCACAAAACTGACCATGAGTGGAACAATAATCACATTGGCACGCATTAAGCCATGAATGCCATGACGCACGGTAAACCAAGAGAGCAAGGCTGTCAAAAAAACGCCTAAAAAGTACGGGGCATGCAACCTCTCCCGAAACAATTCACCAGCTCCGGCCAACATGGCGACTGTCAATCCAAACATCATCATCACATAAAGAATGTCAATCAGCCATGCACCACGTTTGCCAAACATAACTTTGGTAGCGTCACGAAATGTATGGGCTCGGAGAATACGACCTAGTCTGAGCATTCGATAGCCGAAAAAAATAAAAAGCAGCGTAGTCAATAAAACCATGGAAAATGCAGGAATACCAAAGCGAACAAAAAACTGATCCACCTCTCGGCCAGAGGCAAATCCTGCTCCTACCACTGTTCCGATATATACACATGCAATTTGTACACTGCGCCAGATGGAGCCATCTTGCATGCCGATGTCCCTCCCTTCTTTACTATCCTATTGAAGATATTGGACACCCATTCCACCACAATCCAGCTTGATGAAAAGAAATACTCTGCATAAATTTGCTCATTTTTTAGAATGATTGATTTCAGAATACATAGACAATTTTTTGAGAAAATAGCAATTGCTATAATGACCGTGGAGGTGGATGTCATAAACTTATCCTTCATTACGAGTCACGATGAAGAAAAGCATGCGTGGCTGGTCAAACTCTGTTTATACCAAGTTAACCATGTTAAATTCAGTTATCATGAAAAATCGGAGTTCACTTCATTCTAAGTTTCATGAAGAAGGGGATTGCAAAATGGAAAAAACACCTATAACAGTAGCTTATGGCGACGGAATTGGTCCGGAAATCATGACAGCAACATTACGTATCATACAAGCAGCAGGTGCCCAATTGGACATAGAGACGGTCGAAATTGGTGAAAAAGTTTACAAACGCGGCGTAGACTCCGGCATGGATCCAGGAGCTTGGGAAAGCATTCGCAAAACTCGAGTTTTTCTAAAGTCTCCGATTACCACTCCACAAGGTGGGGGATACAAAAGTCTTAACGTAACCATGCGCAAGGCTCTAAACTTATACGCTAACGTTCGTCCTACCATCGCTTATTCCCCATATGTAGAAACCAAACATCCCTCTATGGATTTGGTCATTATCCGAGAAAACGAAGAGGATTTGTATGCAGGCATTGAACACCGACAGACTCATCAGGTTTACCAATGCCTCAAACTCATTACACAACCAGGTTCGGAACGTGTCATTCGCTATGCATTTGAATATGCTAGAGTCAATCATCGCAAAAAGGTTACTTGCTTTGTGAAAGACAACATTATGAAACTGACAGACGGATTATTTCATAAAGTTTTTGATCAGGTTGCATCTGAATACCCAGATTTGGAACATGAAACGCTTATTGTTGACATTGGGGCAGCACGGTTGGCAAATACACCAGAAAAATTTGATGTGATTGTTATGCCAAATCTCTATGGTGATATTTTGTCTGATGTAACAGCAGAAATATCCGGATCTGTCGGTTTGGCCCCATCGGCCAACATTGGCGATGGTTTTGCCATGTTTGAAGCTATTCATGGTTCTGCACCAGATATTGCTGGACAGAATATTGCTAATCCGTCTGGCTTGTTGCTTGCAGCCGTGATGATGCTCGTTCACATTGGTCAGTCAAAAGTGGCAGAGCGCGTTCATCAAGCGTGGTTGCGAACAATTGAAGACGGTATACATACTCGGGACATCTATCGAGAAGAAATAAGCCGTCAACAAGTAGGCACAGACGAGTTTGCGGATGCCGTGATTGCTCGATTAGGACAGCATCCTCAAGTATTAAAACCCGTCTCCTATCGAGAAGATATTGTCATGGCTCGTCGCCATATCAAGCCTGTTGAAAATACGCTCAAACAATTGGTGGGTGTAGACATATTTCTTGATTGGCAGTCAGGAAGTGCTAACGATTTGGGCAGCCAGTTAAGCACCATTTCTGTAGGTGAACTCAAGCTTGAAGTGATCACCAATCGCGGTATCAAAGTGTGGCCAAACGGGTTGCCGGAGACGTTCTGCACCGACCACTGGCGGTGTCGATTCCGCAAAACAGATGGAAGCCATGTAACCGCTGATGAGGTGATTTTGATACAAAAGAATATTCTTAATGCTGGATTTGACATTATTAAAACAGAAAATCTCTACACATTTGATGGTGTACCCGGATTTTCTGCAGTACACGGTTAATTCATCAAAAAAGAACGTTTTCAAAATTGGCTGTGAAGCCCTATTGTGAATGACTTAGTGCACAAACCAAACTGCCTTCCTCGCACTACAAAGTGCCGAAGGCAGTTTTTAATTTTCAGAATACCAGACAACGGCTTTAAACAAACATAGGCTCCATTCAAAAGCAAAAAATTGGATTTCCTGGATGACCACAAAATTACGAGTTGAAACATGAAGCAAGCCCGGTATCTCACAGCGCTTGTCTCATATATATGAATTGAATTCTGATAGCTTGTCTGTGAAAGGGAGGTGATAGACGTGCTGTTCACTATGCTATGGTCCTCACTTCCCGTTTCATCAGGCATCCCTTAAAGGAGGTGCGCGATGAACGCGCTACAAGCAATGATTATGGGTATTGTGCAGGGAATCACGGAGTTCTTGCCTATTTCTTCATCAGGTCATCTCGTCATGCTCGCAAAAATCTGGCATTTGAATCCAGAGGCTTCCGGAACTCTATTTGTCCTTTTTTTACATCTTGGTTCCCTTATTGCCGTCATGTATGCTTTGCGTAAGGAACTGATGTGGTGGTATCGACATCCTAAGTCCCGCTTGACGTGGATGATTGGCGTCGCGCTTTTGCCAACAGCCGTGATTGGCGTTCTGTTTGAAGAATGGTTTGAACATCTTTTTTCTACAGGGGCTACAGTAGGTTTAGAATTTGTCATTACCGGATGCATACTTTGGTGGATGGACAGTCGTACTGACGGAATGAAAACAGAAGAAACGATGCATGTCAAAGACAGTTTATGGATAGGTGCATTACAAGGCGCAGCCATCTTACCCGCTTTATCACGTTCTGGGCTTACCATAGCCGGAGGACTTTGGAGAGGAATGGAACGCCGAGCAGCTGCTCGTTTTTCTTTTTTGCTCAGCATTCCAGCTATTTTAGGAGGCATCTTAGTAGAATTGGACGATCTCTTTGAAGATCCGGTTGCTGCTCATCACTTGCCTTGGATGCCTATACTGGTAGGTACGATTTCCGCAGCCGTTGCTGGATATATTGGCGTTCGTTTCACCTTTTGGCTGCTTGAAAAGTGTCGCATGCGGATTTTTGCAGTCTATACTTTTGTACTGGCTGCCTTTATTCTATCCGACCAGGTCTTTTTTCACCGATTTTTTCCGCCGCTTTTTATTCTCCACTAAAAAGAATTTTCGCAATCCAACACATTCTTGGTATCAAAAAACCTCCAAATCCACACATTGTGGAGATGGAGGTCTTTTAATGCTTCTTTATCCATAGCTATCAACCATTGATTTGACGCCGCTGCCAACCGAGGAATGCAAATGCTGCAAAAAGCATGATCACCAGTGATAAAACCCAGATATGCAAATTTTGCCATGCCAGAGACCAATAGGGCATAGTGCTGGATTTGCTGGTTGTTGAATGAGTCCACATAGCAAAAGCTGGTGAAATATTAGCTATTGCTGGACCAACTTCCTTCGCAAGACCTGCTTTAAAGAGAATAACAGTAATCAATGCTGCCAGAACAGCATGCAACAGACGAGCCAAAAAATAAGGTTTCATGCGGATATCCGTTTGTGTCAGAACACTGGCAACCTGGGCATGAACTGCTAGACCGCTCCAAGCAATAATACCACTGATAACGGCTAATTTTTGAATCATAGGGGCCGCCACGGCTGCAGCTTGAGCCGATCCGATATCTAGCTCCAACACACCGGCAAGCATTGGATGTACCAATCCAGTATTCAGTCCGAAGAAATGAAATACATACATCAAAGGCCAGCCAATGAGCGTCATCAATCCAGACAGATGCAAGATTTCAATAAGTACTGCAAAAAAAACAATAAATCCACAAATCATAAGAAGGGTTTGAATGGATTCAGTAACAGAATTGCCCAGTAGTTTCCCAAAAGGCCGACCATCTTCTTCGTGAGCCTCCAACATCGCTTGATAAGCTCTTTTGAGAATAAAGGGACGAGGGCTTGATGGATTCGTTTGCTGTTCAGTATGGACGCTTACAGATGCCTGTTGTTTGTTGAGTCTTTCTTCCTTACGTCCCCAGAATTTAAAGAAAACACCTACCAAAAAGGAAGAAATGTAGTGTGCCAGAGCAATAAGTCCGCCGAGTGCAGGGGATTTGAGCATGCCCACAGCAACTGCCCCAAACATGAAAAGCGGATCGGCCGTATTCGTAAAAGCCAGTAAACGTTCTCCCTCTATACGCGAACACTGACCTGTTTCTCGAAAACGGGCTGTAATGACTGCATCCATGGGATACCCAGCAGCAAGCCCCATGGAAAGTGCAAAAGCACCTACCCCTGGAACACTAAAGAGTGGACGCATCAGAGGTTCTAATAAAACACCAAATCCTCGTACAACACCAAGACCTAGCAATAATTCTGACAAAATAAAAAACGGCAAGAGTGAGGGAAATACCACATCCCAAAATACTTTCAGTCCTGACATACCTGCTTCAAATCCCTGTTTGGGATACACGCACAATGCAATGGTAAAAATGATGGCCATGGCAGCCAAAAGCAATGTCGACCCCCTGCCTCTGCTTACCCTGCTCAAAACAACCAACTCCTTCGATTATGGCGCTCTCTTTGTCCACAGTTATCCGTTAAATCTTATGAGGCAAGTCCGCAAATATGTGAAAGTTACTTTTTTGCCAGCTGATAAGAAGAACCAGTATAATTTCTCAATGGGGCCTCGAGATTCATACTAGCTCGTCAGTTCATTCGATGATCCTAAAAGGAGAAGGTCATACAATGGAACTTGCCGCTGTTGCCAAACGAGTAGACGACTATATTTCTCAATTCAAGGAAGGTTATTTTCAGCCGATGACGTTGGTTGTCAGGTTGACGGAAGAATTGGGGGAACTTGCTCGCGAGATAAACCATGTCTATGGAGAGAAACCCAAAAAATCGAGTGAACCTGAAGGTAGTATTGCTTTAGAGATAGGGGATATATTGTTTGTCTTAACTTGTCTCGCTAATCGACTGAATATCTCGCTGGAAGAGGCTTTTGTCGCCGTCATGGAGAAATTTGAAACTCGCGATGCCAATCGTTGGACGCGCAAAAATGGGAAAGAGGCATAGGGATAGACGTACAAGCGATGTTCATTTCCGTCGGCATATGTTGCTGGTGGAGGGGAGTCGCTGTGAACGGCGAGGACTATTTGCAAGAAGGATACGCCTATCTCTATGAACAAAATTTTTATCGGGCGGAACAATCTTTTCTTCAGGCAATTCTTTGCGATCCTAGTAATCCAGAATATTATTTTCACGCTTCTGTGACTATGCATCGCAATCAGGCCTATCAAAAGGCGTTGCAACTCGCGCAGATAAGCGTGGAATTAGCGCCGGATTGTGAATTGTATGCACAAAATCTGCAAGAAATTGTCGCATCCATTCTTGTACAAAATGCCTATCGGGCGCTTTCAAATGGAAACAAGCTACAAGCGGCAAAAGATTTTGCCGAAGCTTGTCTTCGCGATCCGTTTAATGTAGAAGCATTTCATGGCTATGAGTATTTGCAACATCTTTTACGCAGGGAGTCGTAGAACTAGACTTCCTGTGCTGGACAAGCTAAGAAAAGAGGAAAGGAGTTCTGATGGATGACAAAACCCATTCGTGTAGTGGTTGCGGGCGCTGCAGGAAAAATGGGACAAGCTGCCTTAACCGCTATTCAATCTGATGAGCGATTGCAATTGGTTGGTTGTCTCGTTCGACATACTCCTAAGAATTTGCCAATAGAAAAAGGTCGAGAAGTGGTAGTGGAGAGTCAGGTCCAATCGCTCTTAAAACAGACAGAGCCTGATGTATGGCTCGATTTGACAGACGCTGAAAGTGTCAAAAAGCATGTAGATATCGCTATTAGTGAGGGAGTTTCACCTGTTGTCGGAGCTACAGGTTACAATATGGAACAAGTGGAGGCTTGGGATCAAGCATGTCGCGAAAAAGATATTGGCGGTCTGGCTTGCCCGAATTTTTCAGTGGGAGCTTTGCTGATGATGCGATTTGCCAAAGAAGCCGCTCGCTTTTTCCAACATATCGAGATTGTGGAATACCATCATGCTGGTAAAAAAGACGCACCTTCTGGTACTGCGCGCAGAACAGCAGAAATGATTTCAGACGAAGCCCTTCCATCTGAACGGATTGAACCGCCATTACAAAGTCGTGGCATGATGGTCGCTGGTATACCTATACATAGTGTGCGCTTACTGGGCCTTGTCGCTCATCAGGAAGTACTGTGTGGCGGAGTAGGAGAGTTATTAACTATCCGTCACGACTCCCTGTCCAGGGATAGTTTTATGCCAGGTATTCTCGAGGCTTGTGTGGCTGTAAAAGAATTAAAAGGTATGGTTTATGGATTGGAACATGTACTTTTTTGACAGAGAAGCGTTTGAGAGAGTATGGCTCTACGACATTCACACAGAAAGGAGGCCACAGCCATGCGCATTGGTATCAGTTGTTATGCTACAGTTGGCGGGTCAGGAGCCGTGGCTACAGAACTGGGCAAAGCATTAGCCACCAGAGGCCATGAAGTTCATTTTATCGTATCTGACGTTCCTTTTCGTTTGGGTGAATTTCGTAACAACCTATATATTCACGAAGTAGAAACTGTATCGTACCCGGTTTTGCGGACACCTCCATATGATTTCTCATTGGCTGCCAAGATGGCCGATGTTGTTGCCGAATACCATCTCGATATTTTACACGCTCATTACGCCTTGCCTTTTGCTGTCTGCGCTTTTCTTGCCAAAGAGATGCTTGGAGAGAATAAAGTGCGCACAGTAACCACGCTCCATGGAACAGACGTGACCGTTCTCGCGCAAGATCGCAGTCTCAAAAATGTCATGCGTCTTGGTATTGAGCGCAGCGATGCTGTAACCGCCGTCTCTCACAGTTTAATTGAGGAAACGCGTAGTCTGTTTGGCACGGAAAAGGAAATCGAATGTATATATAATTTTGTCGATCCGGATATCTTCCGTCCGCAAAGTGAACGACAAACGCGCGCCTGTCTCGCCAGACCTGGAGAGCGTGTGCTCATGCACGTTTCTAACTTTCGTAAAATTAAGCGAGTACCGGATGTCATTCTCGTCTTTCAAAAGGTTCTTCAACAAGTCGATAGTCGACTTATTTTAGTTGGTGAAGGGCCAGAACTTACAGCAGCAAGAGATTTGGTTCGTCAACTTGGTCTACAGGAAAAAGTCAACTTTCTGGGCAAACAAGATGAAGTAGCCTCGCTTTTTGCTGCAGCTGACGTATTCCTGTTGCCATCAGAAAAAGAGAGTTTCGGACTGGTTGCTCTGGAGAGTATGGCTTGCGGAGTTCCGGTCGTCGGTTCCATCGCAGGGGGCATTCCTGAAGTGGTGAAACCCAATGAAACTGGATTTTTGTTTCCCATTGGCGATGTCGATGGAATGGCTAATGCTGTCTTGCGCCTCTTTTCAGACGAAAATTTATATCATCGGTTATCCGTTGGTGCCAGAAAAACTGCCGAAACACAGTTCAATGTTGCAGAGCAAGTAGCTCATTATGAACGAATTTACCAACGACTCATTGAGGATGCAAGCCGGTGATTGACGTTCATTCTTTTGTACCGCCATCGATTCTTTCCATTCTTAAACGTATAGAAGATGCTGGATACGAGGCAGTCATTGTTGGCGGTGCTATTCGCGATTATTTATTTGGCCGGAATATCAATGATTGGGACGTGGCAACTTCCGCACGTCCCGAACAAGTGCAGAAAATTTTTTCACATACAATTCCTACCGGATTGCGTCATGGAACCATTACAGTAATTGAAGCAGGTGAAATTTGCGAGGTTACGTCCTATCGGAAAGAAAAGCATTATAACAATGGAAGACATCCTGAACTAGTGGAATATACAAAATCGCTTTATGAAGACTTAAGCCGACGGGATTATACAATAAACTCCATTGCTTTATATCGCAACGGAAGGTTGTTTGACCCGTTCGATGGTAGAATAGACATTCAAAATAAGATCCTTCGTACGGTAGGCAATCCGCAACAACGTTTAGCAGAAGACGCCTTGCGTCATCTGCGAGCTTTTCGTCTAGCGGCTGATTATGACTTGGAAATAGAATCCATGACTTGGCAAGCTATGTGTCAAAACGCCCACATGACCTCGTGCTTATCACGAGAGCGGATGAACCAAGAGTTATTACGCTTTGCCAAATGTGATTGGACCGCCTGGGCTCCTAAGCTTGGTGCTGGACTCTGGTTACGTCATCCACTTTATCCAGGTTTGTCTATACTAGCAGATGGCATGATAGCAACAAGAGAGCATGATGAGCACAATTGGCTGCAAGTATTACAGTCTTTTACTGCAAAAGAATGTCAAGAAATTGCGATTGGACTTTGGCTCCTACGTGCTTATTCTGCAACGAAAACCAAACCAAGTTTGGAATCATTGCAAAATTTGCAAAGAAGCCTTGGAAAATCTAAACATTGGTTGACAAGTTGGATGGAACGATTGGAGTTATTGAAAGAACTGCTTCCGCTCTCCGTTGATCTCTTTATTCCTTTATTGGCTAAAAAACTGATCATCAAAGAAAAAAGCCATAAGGATGCCCATATGTTGCTAGCCCTTCTGGCTATGCAAAAAGACTTGCCGGTTCATCCATTATTCAAAAAATATCAAACCCATCTAAAGACGCTTCCCATAGAGCATATTCGAGATTTGGCTGTTCGAGGCAGCGACATAGCCTTACATCTAGCTCTATCAGGCCCACTTATTGGACAAGCTTTATTTATGGCTCAAAATGCTGTCATAGAAGGCCGTGTTGACAATAAAAAACCGATAATTCTTGATTGGCTTAAAAAGCAGATGGAGGAAAACAATGACTTGGAGAAGTGATACTGAGAATATCCGCCTACATTTAGCCGAACTGTTTATTGAGCATCTAGGAGAACCCCTTTCTGGAGAACAACTCTCGCGAGAGATCGGTATCTCACGTACCGCTATATGGAAACACATGGAATATTTAACGGAAATAGGATTTCAATTTGATGCTGCTCCAAGACGTGGGTATACATTGAAAGAAATACCTGACTGTCCTTTGCAGCCTGTCGTCGTTCGCTATTTAAAAAATTCTACGACCTTAGGCCGTCAAGTGACGCACAGAAGCCGAGTCCATTCCACCAACACAATCGCTTCAGAATTACTAAGCCAAGGAGCTCCCCATGGTACTGCAGTTACTGCTGACGAACAAAGCGGTGGCCGGGGGAGAAGAGGAAGGTCCTGGATTTCTCCATTTGGCGGCCTCTGGATGTCACTTCTTTTAACGCGACCTTTGCCACTGCATAGAGCAGGCGAAATTACACTATTAGCAGGAGTTGCTACTGCGAGAGCGCTTGAACATACTTTTGGTTTACCGGCACGTATCAAATGGCCCAATGACATTCTGCTCCATCAGAAAAAAATTTGCGGTATCTTGGCTGAAATTCGAGCTGACGGAGAAAATGTGCATTCGGTTATTCTTGGTATAGGCATGAACGTCAATCTCACTGAAAATGATATTTTGCCAGAACTGAGAAACAAAGCATCATCCTTACAGATGGAAACTGGTCAACGTTTTTCACGGGCTGAAGTGATGGGGGCCATTCTGAACGAATTCAATCCAATGTATACTGAACTGGTGGAAAATGGAGGTGGTTTTGCCAAAGTTCAAGAAGAATGGTTAAGCCTTTGTGCACATCTGGGAGATTGGATTGAAGTGCAGCTGGGTACAGAACGCAAGCGCGGATTGTGTCTATCGATAGACAGAAATGGTGTTCTGTTGATGAAAATGGACAACGGTCAAGAAATTCGAGTTCCATCTGGAGAAATTGTTGCTTCAGAAACCATTTGTTACTAAGTCACAACCTCTGATGAGCCTTTTTGCCGCTCCCTATGCTATCTTACTGCATGGATTGCCTGCACTTGCCGGGCATAGGGAGAACGCTGTCGCACCATCCTGTGTTTAAACAAGAACGACGGAGGTGAGGAGCGTGTCACATCCAAGTTCTTCTTCAAAAAAGCTCTTTAGGACAGGCAAACAGCAAGTATACAGTAAACGCTTGTCTGAATTCGCGCAAACTCAATCCATATCCATTCAACATCCACAATTAACTAATCCTACTCATGATTTACTGCAAAAAGCTTGCGCTTATTATGAGTTACAACTCTATACATCGGCCAAGGAAATTTTTCAAAAAATCACGAACATCTATCCTCACCCTGACATCTATTGTCTATTGACATCTTGCTGTATTTATCTAAATGATTTGGACGAAGCGCAAATCTATTTAGAAGAAATAATTTCCTTTTCCAACCCAAAATATCGAGCTTCCATTTGGCAATTATCAGCAGAATTAGCTCTTCAACAAAATCATTACTTAGCTGCGATTGTGGCTTTGCGACAATATCTTAAATATAAACCTATGGATGGGGGAGTCTGGAAAGTATTAGGGCTCTGTTTGCTAACGGAAAAAAAATATCGCGAAGCACTGTTTGTGTTTTTCCGCTATGCTAGGCTCACGCCACCTGATGCTGATACACTATTACTCCTTGCCTATACTTTTTGCAAATGCGGCAATGATATACGAGCAATGGAAATTGTGCGTGCAGCACTTAAGCAATTTCCATACCATGAATATTTAGCTTTATTAGGGAGTTTTTTAGCATTCCGATTACAGCGTCCTTTAGAAGGTTTAAAATATTGCCATAGAGTGCTCTATCTTCAGCCAGAGCATCCAATCGCTCACATGCACGTTTATTTGCACAAATGGTACAATACTCAACATAGCGTCCATTAAGGAGGACAAACTTTTGGATTTGGTTGTCCTAGATATAGAAACAACTGGTTTTCGCCCGGATAAAGATGAAATTATTGAATTAGCTGGCGTACGCTTCCGAGAAGGTATTGCAGTTGATGAATTTTCTACACTGGTCAAACCGAATCAAGGTGTACCGCACCAAATTTCCGAATTGACCGGGATCGATAAAAGTATGTTAATAGACGCGCCTTCTGTGGAAAAAGCATTGCCAGATTTTTTGGATTTTATAGGCCAATCTCCAGTGGCAGGACACAATGTACGTTTTGATATTCAATTTTTAGAAGCAAATGCCAGAAGAATAGGCATATCTTCTCCCAAATTAGAGAACTCTCTAGATTCCTTGGCTATAGCTCGCATTATTTTACCTAAAAATAGTGAATACAGTTTGGCAGCTCTCGTCAAGCAGTTAGATATTACTCATGAAGAGCAACATCGGGCACTTGCAGATGCTAAGGCTACGGGTGAACTCTTGATAAAGCTTCAAGAAATAGCTTCCAGAAAATGGCCTACAAATTTGCTGTCGGAAATTTGCCGATTGGCTTCTTTTATTTCTCCTACTGTAGGTGCATATTTTGAAGAAATTCGGACTTTGGCTGAAAATGAGAAAAGTTTTCAAGCCATTCGCCCCTTAGATCAGATTCAGGGTCTTAGTTTTGCAGTAGTCACTGAAGATCACACAATCCAAGGTTCTAATTCGTTATTAGAGAACAATGAATTAACATTACCGGAAAAATCGGCCCATCTTCTTTCTTCAGAAGGACCCCTGCCACAGATGTTCTCACAATTTGCGGCTCGAGAAGCTCAAATGGACATGGCACGAATGGTGGCTGATGCCCTGGATAATGGTCAACATCTTATGATAGAAGCTGGAACAGGTACAGGGAAGTCGCTTGCTTATCTGGTTCCCTCTGCGTTATATGCCAAAAGCTCAGAAAAAAAAGTGGTTATTTCTACTCATACACTTGCTCTACAAGATCAGATTGAACATAGAGATTTTCCAATTCTGAAAAAAATGTTCCCTTTTCCAGTACACCTTGCAGTTTTAAAAGGACGCACCAATTATGCTTGTTTGCGTAAAATTCGCCAAGAATCAGCTTCGCTTATGATGACCTCCGATTCTTATGAGATTCAGTCATTCATGATGTTTATGAGCTGGTTGGTGGAGACAGAGAGAGGATTAAAAGATGAACTCAGTGTAGCAGCTGCAAGTTCTGGAACCTGGCAACGCATTCAAAGTGAGAGTGATTCATGTATTGGCAAACGGTGTGCTTTTTTTAAACGTTGCTACTATTTCCAAGCTAAGCAAAGCGCCCAGCAGGCAGACTTGGTGGTTACCAACCATTCACTGGTCTTCTCTGATTTAAAATCCGATCATCGCGTACTGCCAAGTTTCGATTATTTAATTATGGATGAAGCGCACCACGTGCGAGATGTGGCAACCAAACATCTAGGATCTGAGGTTCACTGGCTTCAATTTTTAGGTTTGAGTTATCGCTTGTCCAGAGAAGGCGTCCGCCACTCTTTACTTCAAGATTTACGACGTAAATATACCGATTCACCGCAAGCTGAAAGAATCATTCCATCAATTGAAAGAGCAGAAGAACACATTTTATCGTTGCGTCAAGTTATGGAAAGGATATTTTTACTATTTTCAAATTTGATTCCAAACGAAAGTAAGGAACTTCGTCTCTCAGATAAAATTTATCGGGCTCCAGAATGGGAAGAATTTCTTTCTTTACAAAAACAATTAGAAAATAGAATGGTGTCTTTGCAGGAAGAAAAAAATAGCTGGCAAAAGTGGGGGGAAGAAGACGAAGATACGGATCGCGGTGGCCGGATGCTGGACGCTCTAGGCTATCTTGAACAGCTCATGGCACAATGCGCTCTTCTTTTTAAATTACCTCTTCTCACTGAAACTGAAGTCTGCTGGCTAGAAAAGAATGGAACACGTGAAAAACCACTTCTTTCCTTACATTTTGCTCCTCTCGATGTATCGGATATTTTATGTCGAGAACTTTTTCAGAAGAAAGATTCCATTGTCCTGACATCAGCCACATTGACCGTCAATCAGTCGTTTGATTATGCGAAACGGCAACTGGGACTAGAAAAAGAAGAGGATTTGCTCACAGCGACACTGCCCTCTCCGTTTGATCTTGGTCAACAAGCGCGTCTTTGTGTTCCACGTAATATACCGGAGATGTCTAAACTTTCGCCGGAGGAAACTGCTCATTGGCTAGGTCAGGCATTAAGCCGTCTGGCAATGGCAAGCGGAGGGCGCATGCTTGCACTTTTTACGAGTCATGCTTTACTAAAAGCGACGGCTGCTCGTATGCGGAGTTCTTTAAAAGCGGCCAACATCAATATTTTGGCACAGGGAGTACACGGCAATCGCACTCAAGTACTGCGCGCTTTTAAAACACATCCAAGATCTGTTCTCTTAGGAGCGCAGTCTTTCTGGGAAGGGATCGATTTGCCAGGAGATGAGTTGACAACGGTGGCTATGATCCGATTGCCCTTTGCGCCGCCTAGTCATCCAATAACAGAAATGCGTCATGAGCAATTGAAGCAAGAAGGGATTAATCCCTTTTTAGAAGACAGCTTGCCGGAAGCCATTGTTCGTTTTCGCCAGGGATTCGGACGCTTAATTCGTACAAAGGACGATCGCGGTGTCGTTGTCATTTATGACAAACGTATCTTGACTGCACGCTATGGATCTTCATTTTTGCACGCTTTGCCGGGAGTTCACCCGCTCATTTCTGACGAGGAAACGATTTATCAAGAAGTACAACGTTTTTTACAACCAACTTCTGATGAAGAAACAGGTTGAATGTTCTCTCATTCCAAGTATGCGTCATATCAGGAAATTGGAGTTGAAAATGGATGCGTCCAACAGCAGACTATGCCGTGATCGGCGGAACAGGTGTTTATACAGCAGGACAGCTTGAACACTTACAAGTTTATGAAGAGATGACTGAATACGGACATGCTCAAGCTATGATTGGAGAAATCAGAGGCAAACGTGTCGCTTTCTTGCCGCGTCATGGCTTAAAGCATCAAACTCCTCCGCATCTTGTCAACTATCGGGCAAATATTAGGTTATTGCAATTGCTGGGAGTCCAAAAAGCGGTGGCCACGGCGGCTGTAGGCTCACTTCGTAAAACCCTTCGGCCAGGTCAACTCGTTTTGCTAACAGATTTTCTTGATTTTACACGCACGCGTCCAGCTACTTTTTATGAAGAGGGGCGGGTTGTACATATCGATATGAGCGATCCATACTGTCAAACAGTACGTTCTTCTCTCGATGTAACAGCCAAACAGGAGAATCTAGATGTAATACCTTCTTCCACTTATGTTTGTACAGAAGGACCCCGTTTTGAAACTCCTGCTGAAATTCGCTACTTTGCACAAATTGGCGGAGATGTTGTAGGAATGACCAGTGTACCTGAAGTGGTTTTGGCAAAAGAAGCTGGAATTTGCTATGCATCGATTGGTATTGTCACCAATTTTGCGGCAGGAATTTCTACACAACCACTGACCCATGAAGAAGTGGTCACAACCATGTCAGAAAATATCGAACGAGTTCGCAAACTTATGGAACGTTGGATAGAGGAGGATAATCTTCAACACCGTCCTTGCTCTTGTGCTCAAACTGTGCAAAGCATGAGTCATCTTTAATAAAAATAATCTCGGAAAATTTCCCCGGTGCCAAGAACAAATTTACAAAAGGAGACATAATTGAATGTCACTACGAGCTATTGAATGGGACGAGCATAAAGAAACATTGAAATTGCTCGATCAACGAGTTCTTCCGCATCAGTCGAATTGGATAGAATGTTTGAACGAAGAAGACGTTGCAGCAGCGATTGCCGCCATGGTTGTACGCGGAGCTCCAGCCATTGGACTGACTGCAGCGTACGGCATCCTTTTGGCTGCCATTCAGGCTGTCAAAAATCACGAAGCTTTATGGCCCCGACTCAAACGAGCTGAAAAAATGCTCATTGCAGCACGTCCCACAGCTGTTCATCTGCAGTTCACGCTGGAGGAAATGCTCAAAGGTGCTGAACAACTGGAGGATAGCGATAAAACGATAAGTTATTTACTCTCTAAAGTCAGGAAAATAGAACAGGAAGATTCACTCAGTAACCGAAATATCGGTGCTCATGGAGCCAATTGGTTACAGAAAAGAAGAGGAAAACAACCACTGGTTTTGTTGACTCATTGTAATACAGGCGCATTGGCAACTGCAGATTTTGGAACTGCGCTCGGCATTATCCGTACTCTGCAGGAACGAGGAAGCATATCGAACGTATTTGTAGACGAAACTCGTCCCTATCTTCAGGGTGCTCGTTTGACTGCCTATGAATTGGAAGCTGAAAACATACCCTATACGCTGATTACCGATAGTATGGCAGCTGCAGCAATGCGTTTGAAAAAAGTTGATGCAGTTATTGTTGGAGCTGACCGAATTGCCAGCAACGGTGATACAGCGAATAAAATTGGAACATACAGTCTGGCCGTTCTGGCCAAAGCTCACCAGATTCCTTTTTGCGTGGCAGCGCCACTCGCCACATTTGATTGGTCACTTCCTTCTGGTGAAAAAATTCCGATTGAGGAACGACCTGCTGAGGAAATGGTAATTTGGAATAAAACACCAATTGCTCCTCAGAATGCTCGCGTATGGAATCCAGCTTTTGATGTAACGCCTTTTGAATGGATCTCAGCAATTTTTACAGAAGAAGGAGTCATTGAATCTATAGCAGACTTGGAGCGCTTACATCAACGAAACACTCCTTCCATTACCATGTAATTTCAGGAGGACGCTATGACGAAAACCATTTTAGAAGTCGGAGCACTCGTAAAAAATGCACAGGAATGGATCTCTGGTCCTGCATACCTTGTTTTTGACGGTCAACAAATTGAGGAGATCGGTGAAGGAACCTACAAGAAACCTTTATTAGGCGCTCGTAAAATTGTACGTCCCCATTCATTGGCTATACCTGGGCTCATCAATACGCATGGACACGCTGCCATGACACTACTGCGTGGCGCAGGCGATGATATGCCTTTAATGGACTGGCTCAATCAACGTATATTCCCATTGGAAGAACAATTAACAGAGCGGGCAATCTATATTGGAACGCTGCTCGCCTGTTATGAAATGCTTAAGTCAGGTACCACGACCTTTACAGATATGTACATGATGATGCATCATGCTGCCGAGGCAGTGGCCAATTCGGGAATGCGCGCAATGCTTTCATGGGGAACTGTCGGATTCACGGATGAAAATCGTAAACGTGGAATTGAAAATACTCGCAGTTTGGCAAAAGCCTGGCACAACGCTGAAAATGGCAGACTGCAAATTTCTGTGGGACCTCACGCACCTTATACATGCCCAGCTGACTACTTGCGAGAACTGGCTAAATTGGCTGAAGAATTGCAATTGCCCATGCAGATTCACCTTAGTGAGAGCCAAACAGAAGTTGAACAGGCACTCCAAACATGGGGAAAGACGCCGATTGCTCAAGTGCGCGACTGCGGTCTATTTTCTGTACCAGTACTTGCGGCACACTGCGTACATCTAACAGATGAAGACATAAGCATATTGGCAGAGAATTCTGTTTGTGTAGCGCACAATCCTCAAAGCAACTTAAAGTTGGCTTCTGGCATTGCACCATTGCCAAAAATGCTCGATGCTGGAATTACTGTGGGCTTAGGTACCGATGGGGCAGCAAGTAACAATAATCTCGATATGTTTGAAGAAATGCGTTTGGCCGCTACTTTGCATAAAGGCATCTCCTATGAAGCAACCACCATTCCTGCCGCAACAGCGTTTGCTATGGCTACGGAATATGGAGCACGCTGTCTGTTTCAAGAAAACAAACTCGGAATACTGGAAGTGGGGAGAGCGGCAGATATTACCTTGCTCAATCTCGATAGTCCTCATTTGACTCCCATTTATGATTTGATTTCCAATCTGGTCTATGCTTGCGGGGCAGACGATGTCACCGATGTTTTTGTGGCAGGTGAGCATGTATTGGCCGATGGAAAACCGACGCGTTTTGATATAGAATCTGTTCTTCATGAAGCTCGCCAAATTGCTTCTAATCTGTCACGCAAGTGAAACGATGTCAAAACACTGTCCGTTCGATTGAAATAGAGAAGATAGGACATTAGTATTAAATTTAAATCATGCTAAAGCGGCAAGCGGACATACGAGCCACTAGACAAGTTTTAAACACCGTGTAGTCCTGAGAGAGTGAGGAGACACCATGCGCATTCTTGTTACGAATGATGACGGTATTCAAGCTGAAGGCATACAGATATTGGCTGAGCTTGCTGCAGAATTAGGAGAAGTGGTTGTGGTAGCGCCAGACAGTCAACGCAGTGCAGCTAGCCACTCCATAACAATTCGAAACAGGCTGTATCTCCAGGAGCACCATTTGCATCATTCTCAAATAACCGCCTTCTCTCTCTCCGGTACTCCAGTTGACTGTGTAAAATGGGCTGTAACTGAGATGGGATCGTTTCAACTTGCACTTTCTGGAATTAATGAAGGAGCCAATTTGGCGACAGATGTCCTGTATTCCGGAACAGTAGCAGCAGCTGGTGAAGCTGCTCTACAAGGTATTCCTTCCGTTGCATTGTCGCTTTGTGGACCGCCTTTTACATTTTCTTCAGTGGTCGATCCGGTTCGAAAACTCCTTAAACAAGTCGTTCATTTGACTTTTCCGTCGGATACTTTTCTCAACGTCAATATTCCACCTCATATCCTGCTAGACAACGATGCACCTGCTTGGCAAGTTACAGAACTAGGCGCACGTACCTTTCGCGATCAATTTTTCAAAAAAACAGATGAGCAAGGGCGCGTCTATTACCGATATGCTGGTGAAGCTGTAGAGGAACCCGAAGGAGAACGTAAAGACGTTCTGACAGTGCAAAACGGTTTAATTTCAGTAACGCCTTTGCGCTATAGATTCAGCGAATTATCATGGATGCATGATTTAATTCAGCAATTGGAAGAGTCAGACATAACTGAACTTCCGTTTAATAGAAAGGAAGTCCGTAAGACTTATGGAAAATAAAATGCCCATCATTGCAACACATGAATGTACAGCGGTAGATGATTTATATTTACTGGTAGATTTTTTGAATCGCAATCTCAAGAACAAAGACGTGATATTTGGGTTGTCAAAGTCAACTGCCAATGAAGGAAAAATGTTAATTACTCTGTATAAGGCTTCTGAGGAGTCATGAAAAGAAAAGTTTTTTTTATCAGTCTGAGCGTTTTTTTTCTTCTTTTATTGCTCGCCGCAGCTTTGACAACCTATTTTGAGCAAACTTTGCAAAGTCACTGGTCGGAAGAAACGCAAGCGGCAGAATACGTTTTGAATCACTCACCGATTGAAAAAATAGAAACATCGACAATGTTTACCGCATCAGGCTTGGAAAATGTATTTACTGGCAAGGATATTTTTGGCCAATCTTGGATTGTTTTTTATTTTCCAGACCAACAAAAACTACATGCTGTACTCGCTAAAAATATCATTAATACGACACAGATTGAGACCATTTGCCGCAAATTCTCTTTACAGCCTTCACAACTGAGTTTAGGCTGGTTGAATCAAGAGCATGCAGCAAACATGAATACCAATCCTGGACCTGTTTGGGAAGTTTACGGGAAAAAACAAGGTGAAAATACTTATTATTACTTTAATGCTGCAAACGGTGACCTGATTTGCCAATATGTGCTCCAACACCATACTTTATAGCGTGCTATACTAAATGCAGATGAATCATTGGAGGGAGCGTGATGAATTGTCACGAGTTCGCATGGTCCCCGTTCTGGTCATCGCAATTGTCACGCTTGGGATTTTGTTTGGAGCCTGGCAAGGATATCAACAATACCGTTTGATTGCTCCTCTACAGGCGGAATTAAGTAAGATACCTGGAGTAGAGTCGGTTACCATTAACCGCTCACCATCAGATACAGTCGTTATTCAATTAGGTCCCGTTCAAACGCTGGTCAATCATGATTTGCAGTCCACATACAATGAAATCCAGAATGATGTTATTGGAACGCTGGGCAGTGGGGAATCCATTATTCTCAAGGATAAAAGCGACCAAACGCTTACACTGGATTATGAGTCTTTGCAACCTATCATATTTGAAGGACTCAACCACGGAACTTACACGCAAATGATTGCCAATGTTGAAAAAGCAGCGGCCAAAGAAGGTATACAGGCACGTGTCACAATGGATTACCATAATATTTATATCCAACTGCAACAGGGAAGCCACTACTTGTACGACTTCCATGCGTATCGGCTTGGTCAAGGGGGGGCTGTGCAGTGATGAAAGAATGGCTGATAGGCATTGGTTTAGCCGTCGTCATTTTTGCAGGATTATTTCTTAACGTCAACGTTCTGCCCATTCTCTTTTTAGCTGGGCTAGCTTTCGTAGCCTGGTTCATGATGGAGAGACGTACAGCTGTTGCTGGCGCTGGTAGAGAGACTCCTGTCAAACATCAAGTATCGTTTGATCAAATTGGCGGTCAAGAGAACGCAAAACGGGAACTTCGAGAAGCGCTGGATTTCCTTAAATATCGAGAGCGTATTAAAACTTTAGGCATTCGACCTTTGAAAGGCATTTTGCTGACAGGACCACCGGGTACAGGTAAAACTCTGATGGCTAAAGCAGCGGCAACTTATACGGATTCGGTATTTTTAGCAGCTTCAGGCAGCGAGTTTGTAGAAATGTACGTGGGCGTTGGAGCGCAGAGAATCAGAGAATTATTTCGAAAAGCTCGTCAATTAGCCAAAAAGGAAAACAAAGACAGTGCGATTATCTTTATAGATGAAATTGACGTTGTAGGTGGTCGAAGAGGACAGCATAGCCACCAAGAATATGACCAGACTTTAAACCAATTGCTCACGGAAATGGATGGTATGAGTACAACTCAATCTCCACTGGTCTTGGTCATAGCTGCTACCAACCGAGTGGATATCCTGGATCCGGCATTGCTTCGTCCGGGACGTTTCGATCGTCAAATTAAAGTGGATTTGCCCGATAAAGAAGGACGTTTGCATATTTTGCAAATTCTTACGGCAGGAAAACCACTTTCAGAGAATCTTAATCTCGAACACATTGCCAGAGAAACATTTGGTTTTTCTGGCGCTCAATTAGAATCTTTAGTCAATGAGGCGGCCATTGCTGCGTTGCGTGCCGGTTCGAATCAAATTACTCAAGAAATGTTTCGTGATTCAGTGGATAAAGTACTAATGGGCGAGCGTACGGGCCGGAGACCCACGGATGATGAACTGCAACGGGTAGCCGTGCATGAACTTGGTCACGCTATTGTCAGCGAATTAATGCGGCCAGGTACAGTTTCACATATTACCATCGCTCCACGTGGCAATGCTCTTGGTTTTGTTCGCCAGATTCCAGAAGCGGATCGTTATCTGTATACTCTTGAACAATTGCAAGAACAAATTAATGTTGCGCTAGGTGGATGTTTGGCGGAAGAACATCACTACGGTAACCGCAGTACAGGTGCCCAAAATGATTTTGTGCAGGCATCCTCGCTGGCCAGAACCATTGTTACTTGTGGTTTATCCCGAATTGGCATTGTCGACGAGGAACATCTTCCAGAAAATGTTTTAGATACAGAAGTTCGCCATATTTTGGCTGAACAAGAACGTATCACAAGAGAAATTTTGCGACCTTATCGCGAAGATATTGCACAGTTTGCCTTTGATATTGTGCGCGAAGAAAGCGTTGATGGTTCTGTGTTCCGAGATTGGCTGAGCAGTATTCAGGATAAAAAAGAACAAGGTGAGATGAAATCTTCGGAAGCACATCGGACGCCAGAAACAGTATTACTGGCTTAAGTCACAAATTACCAAAACCCCATATGCCGGGAGGCATGATTGTAAGGAAAAATAAAAACTATTCAAGGGCATCTCCAATGAAGATGCCCTTTTCATTTGTGCGCCCGGCATGGGCGTTGTCTCTACGGTGAGAGTCCGGAATGGTGAAGGTAGCAGTAGCCATTAGCTTAAGCCAAGGGTGTCCACCGTGAGGTGGAATCTGAAGGAAGGCGGCGGCAAACCTCCGACCCGAGGTTCACGAACTCCAATCGAGGCTAGCGACAGTTGGGTGAGTCTGCAAAACAAGACAAAGCCCTTGCTACCGAAGGCTGTCGAGAGTAAATGGAGCGGGTAGATGGAGGGAAAGACAACGTTCTTACCCGGGGAGGTCTGTCCGGCACGCCAGCGATGCTGGTAAGCGTTTCTGAAAGGAAACGTTGAACGGACAGAAGTCAGCAGAGGTCATACTACCTGCAAGGGGACGCCCAAGCAGGGAAGGACTGAACATGATTGTGAGGGTTGTTCATGGCAAGTTCGAGAGAGAAGCAAAGACAGCCGAATATCCCACGAGGGAGCTATCCTCAGGAGGAAGTGGTGAATCCACGGGGGACTGAGGAAGCGCCGAGTTTCTCTCCGGCACGACCCAATGAACCAGCCCGCGAGGAAAGTTGTATTGACCTGATGGAACAGGTAGTAGAGCGGGAAAACCTACTCTCAGCGCTACGCCGTGTGGAGAAGAATAAGGGAGCTGCCGGTGTCGATGGAATGGAGATAAAATCCCTTCGTCCATTCCTGATGGAAAACTGGGGGCGTATCCGAAGCGAACTCCTTCATGGAACCTACCAACCATTGCCCGTACGTCGAGTCGAAATCCCGAAGCCAGACGGTGGCGGCAAAAGGATGTTGGGAATACCAGCGGTGCTAGATCGCCTGATCCAACAGGCACTTCTGCAAGTATTGACGCCCATCTTTGACCCAGAATTCTCATGGTACAGTTATGGTTTCCGCCAGGGGCGCAATGCCCACCAAGCGGTCAATCAGGCACAGATGTACATTGCCCAAGGCTACCGCTTTGTTGTGGACATGGACTTAGCTCAGTTCTTTGACCGGGTGAACCACGACATGCTTATGGCACGAGTGGCTCGCAAGGCAAGAGACAAGCGAGTTCTGAAACTGATTCGTGGATACCTAAACGCAGGTGTCATGGAACACGGCGTATGTGTCACTACCGAAGAGGGCGTTCCACAAGGCGGTCCACTCAGTCCATTACTCGCCAACATTATGTTGGATGACGTGGACAAAGAACTGACGCGACGCGGACACCGCTTCGTCAGATATGCCGATGACTGCAACGTGTACGTGAAGAGTCGCCATGCAGGAGAAAGGGTCATGGAAAGTGTGCGCAGATTTGTGGAAGAGCGACTCAAGCTTAAAGTCAATGTGGATAAGAGTGCAGTAGACCGACCGTGGAAACGCAAGTTTCTTGGGTTCTCATTCACACCTAACAAAGTGCCGCGAATTCGAATAGCACCAAAGTCACTGAAGCGATTCAAGGACAAGGTCAGACAACTTACCTCGCGAAGTCGGGGACAGTGCATGGAACAAAGACTCGATTGGCTCAACGCATATCTAAGAGGGTGGGCAGGCTACTACCGCCACGCTCAGACCCGTAGTGTGTTCGAGGACTTAGACAAGTGGATACGTCACCGATTGAGAATGTGCTTCCTTAAGCAATGGAAGAAACCTAAGACAAAGCGACGAAACCTCGTCGTCCTTGGGATTCCCGAGGAATGGGCAGTCCTGATAAGCGGTTCACGCAAGGGCTACTGGAGACTCTCAAATACCCCACAAATGAATAAAGCCCTCGGTCTTGCCTATTGGCGTGACCGAGGACTGGTTAGCTTAGTTGAGCGATACGATGTGATTCGTTCCACAACATGAACCGCCGTATACCGAACGGTACGTACGGTGGTGTGAGAGGACGGGGGTTAGTCACCCCCTCCTACTCGATTCCACTTACGAAAAAGGAGGAAAAATGTCATACTATTGTTTATAGAAACAAGCGTCCATAGGAGGAGACATTTTGCCAACCAAAACATCCATACAAAATATCGGTCAATTTCTCGGTCAGTCAGTAACCTTGCAAGGATGGCTCTATAACAAGCGTTCCAGTGGCAAAATCGTATTTTTGCAACTGCGTGACGGCACAGGTACGATTCAATGTGTAGCAGTGAAAGCTGAACTTCCAGAAGAAGTCTTTCAAATATGCCAATCTTTAAAGCAAGAAGCTTCTTTGCGTGTAACTGGTGAAGTCAAAGAGGACGAACGTGCTCAAAATGGTTATGAGCTAACGGTTCAATCCGTTGAATTGTTGCACCAATCCGATGACTATCCCATCAGTTTAAAAGAACATGGTGTGGATTTTTTGCTCGATCATCGGCATCTTTGGATTCGCACTCCCAGACAGCGTGCTATTTTAAAAATTCGTTCAGAAGTTCTTCAGGCTATGACGGTTTTTTTCTCAGAAAACGGATTTACACGAGTTGATCCGCCCATTCTTACGCCAACTTCTTGCGAAGGAACGTCTGAACTATTTCATACGCAATACTTTGATGAAGACGCCTACTTGACTCAAAGTGGCCAGATGTATATGGAAGCAGCCGCCATGGCTCTTGGAAAAGTCTATTCCATGGGACCTACTTTTCGCGCAGAAAAATCTAAAACTCGCCGTCATTTGATTGAATTCTGGATGATTGAACCTGAGATGGCATTTGTCGATCACGATGAAAATATGCGCATTCAAGAGCAATTTGTCTCTTATATTGTTCAACATGTACTCAAGCACTGCGCAATCGAGCTCAAAACGGTGGGACGAGATATCAGCATACTTCAAAACGTTCAACCACCGTTTCCACGAATGACTTATGACGAGGCTATCAAGTGGCTCAATGACAATAACTATGAAATCGCATGGGGTGAAGATTTTGGAGCACCTCACGAAACAGCTTTGGCGGCTCAATTCGATCGACCTGTTTTCATTGAACGATACCCTACAGCCATAAAAGCTTTCTATATGCAACCTGATCCGGATCGCCCTGAGGTGGCACTTTGCGCAGATTTATTAGCTCCAGAAGGATACGGAGAAATTATTGGCGGAAGTGAGCGTATTCATGATTTCGCCCTGCTTGAAAAACGTTTTGAAGAACATCAACTTCCCAAAGAAGATTACGACTGGTATCTGGATTTGCGTCGTTACGGCAGTGTCGTACATTCCGGCTTTGGCATTGGATTAGAGCGGACTGTAGCTTGGATTTGTGGTCTTGAACATGTTCGTGAGGCTGCCGCTTTCCCGCGCATGCTCTATCGATTGAAACCTTAATGGAAGTTCTGTTTCTCCTCAAAGTAAAGAAAACTGTCCTTCGCATCTGACCATGTTATACTTTGAGGAGAATAGGGGGAAACGAGATGAAGCCATCTTCTCGAACACTGCATGATGCAGATTTTTTAAGTCAACCTTTTGTTGCCGTGCCAACCTTGTTACTCTCGTCCTATTCAGAATTGGATGTAAGTGCATCTGAATTTATGGTTCTCCTTCATATCTTAGCCGCATCACAAATTGAAGGTACCACAGATATTTCTGGTGCTGAATTGGCCAATCGTTGCAAAATGACGTCCATTGAAGTGATGCGTTGTTTAGACCGCCTTGTACAAAGTAACTACTTGGCGGTGGGCGAGCGAATTGACGAACAAGGAGCACATTGTACTTATTTTGATTTGGCTCCCTTATGGCGCAAAATTCGTGGTCAAAAAGATACCCCTTATCGGGAGTGGAGAAAAGATCCAGTCACTCTTTTTGAGGAAGAATTTGGACGGCCGCTCTCTGGGCTAGAATTAGAACAGCTTAGACAGTGGCTTGAAGTTGACAAATTACCTGAATGGATGATTATTGAGGCATTGCGCGAAGCGGTTTATGCCAATAAATTCGCATTTAAATATATCGACAGGGTACTTTATCAATGGCAAAAAAACCGTATCCGCACCAGACAAGAATTAGAAAATTACAGAGAGAACTTTCGGGCTGTTCAACAACAGCCAAAGACATCTGCACCATCGTCTCGTCGGCCTACTTCAGGTATACAAAATTATGGAAAGTCAACGCAAAACGGAAGTACGTCTCAACGAGATCAGCGATATAGCGCTTTTTATGAGTTATTTCCGGACGCCTGAAGAAGTAAAGATCAATTTTGCGAACAAGCCAAAAGGAGAGCCAAACGAATGCGTGTACTTGTCACTGGAGGTACAGGTTATGTAGGATATCCCATCGTTCGCAAACTGTTGCAGGAAGGATATAAAGTTCGCGTTTTTCAACGTGGTCAGCGACCGCTAGAAACACTGAAAGACGTGGAAAATACTCAAGTAGAAGTTATAAAGGGAAATATTTTAGATGCAAAAGCGGTGGAGCAGGCAGCACAAGAATGCCAAGCCATTCTTCACTTGGTTGGAATTATCAGAGAAGATCCACGACAAAATATTCTTATGGACAATATCCATCGAGTGGGCACTCACCATATCGTAGAAGCTGCTAAACGAGCTGGAGTGACGAGAATTGTTCACATGAGCGCTCTGGGTGCCCGTCGCGATGCAATTTCTAAATATCACCAATCGAAGTGGGAAGCTGAGGAAGTTGTTCGTAACTCACAACTGGAATACACAATTTTTCGACCTTCCGTCATTTTTGGTAAAGGTGGGGAAGGTCCTAATTTCCTCCGCCAACTGGGTGATCTCGTTCAGAAATCTCCCGTTGTACCCATTCCAGGAAATGGTCTACAGCGTTTACAACCTGTCTCAATCGACACAGTAGCATCCGTTTTTTGCGCGGCTCTGAAGGAAGCAAACAGCATCGGGAAGACGTATGATCTTGCCGGATCGCAAACATTAACCTATTTAGAAATCTTGCGCGCAGTTGCCAAGACCTTGAAACGTCCTTTTTATCCTCTGTTTTTACCGTTTTCACCTCTGTTGGCCACAGCCAAAAAATTAGAGGTTTTTTCTTGGTTCCCTATTACTTCTGATCAATTACAAATGCTGAAAGAGGGAAACGTATCTCCACGTTGGAAAGAGGTGTACAGTGACTTTCATCTGACACCTCTTTCGTTCCAAGCGGAATGGTCTTGACTCTAAAGCTTTCTAGTTCTCTGCTGAGGTTGACACAGACTGACCAGGCAGCGCAAAATCAGTCAGTTTGCGTTTTTGCTCTTCAAAGCGTTCAAGCGCCAATTGAATCAAACGGTCCACCAGTTCTGCGTAACCCATTCCGGTAGCTTCCCAAAGCTTAGGATACATACTGTATTGAGTAAATCCTGGCATGGTGTTGATTTCGTTTAAATAAACTTTACCCGTGTTTTTCTCAATAAAGAAATCTATACGTGCCAGTCCTGCACAATCTGCTGCCCGATAAGCCGCAATTGCGATTTCCTGCACTTCTTGTCTCTGAGCGTCACTCATAGGCGCAGGAATTAATAATTCCGACTCTCCGCTTATATATTTGGCGTTATAATCATAAAATTCTCCAGCGGGTATAACCTCGCCTGGTACAGAGGTTTGAGGATTATCATTGCCTAACACAGCGATTTCAATTTCACGAACTTGAAGCCCTTGTTCTATAATTAAGCGTCGATCATACCGAGCTGCCAACTGCATAGCTTCATGGAGACGGTTTCGTTCTGTTACCTTACTGATGCCAACACTCGATCCAAGATTTGCCGGTTTGACAAAACAGGGATATCCAAGTGTTTCCTCAATGCGTCGCTCTACTACTTGTGAATCGTTTTCCCATTCTGATCGCAATACAGACATATATTTGACTTGCGGAAAGCCATGAGCTGAAAAAAGCTGTTTCATAGCAATTTTATCCATACAGAGCGCAGAAGCGAGGACTCCCGAGCCTACATAAGGTATACCTAACATTTCTAACATACCTTGCATTGTCCCATCTTCACCATAGGAACCATGTAAGACAGGGATAATAACATCCACTTTCGGCGTATCATGGTTTTCCGTTGTATACTTGACATGGTGAGCAGGGGTTACGTTGGGGGACAGGTGAGACCACGCTTCTCCCATTTCTTCGCCAAGACCAGGGTGGACAGTATGACTCGGTAAAGACTCTACCAAACCGCGCTGTAAAGCAGTCTGCGCAGCTTCACCTAGTACAAATTTACCTTCTTTGCTGATTCCAATGGGAATCGCTTCGTATTTGCAGGGGTCTAATGATTGAATCATAGAGCGCCCGGACATTACAGATACTTCATGTTCGCCTGACTTTCCACCAAAGAGTACGCCAACCCGCAATCGTTTCAAATCGCTCTCTCCTTTAAATAAATCCTTTTATTATTCAAACACAGGGGGATGCTCATGCTACCAACCACAATTTCACGCTTACTCCAGGCCTATCCTTTTACACTGCTGCAAGGAAATCCTCAACAACCTGTTACCGGTATCTCCATTGATACTCGAACCTTACAACCCGGAGACGTGTTTGTAGCTTTTACCGGCACTCGGGTTGACGGCCACGAGCGGATTGAAGAGGCATTCAGTAAACAAGCTGCTGCTGTCATCATAAGCCGTCCTGAGGCACAATACGCTCTACAAAACTTCGCACATTTTCCTGTTTTGCTGGCTCAAGACACTTTACAAGCTGTTCAAGCCATTGCTCGACAAGAAAGAGATTCGTTTGATGGTCCTGTATTTGGTATTACAGGCAGCAACGGAAAAACCACCAGCAAAGAGATGCTATTAGCTTCTCTCTCAACTGTCACACAACCTCTTGGTACAAAAGGAAATTTCAACAATGAACTCGGCATGCCTCTTACTATACTACAACGTTCGCCTAAAGATGGTGCTATGGTACTGGAAATGGGGATGAGGGGAAGAGGACAAATTGCGGAACTTTGCCAAATTGCACGTCCAACCTGTGGACTCATTACCAATATTGGACACAGTCACATTGAATTGCTCGGCAGTCAAGAGGCTATAGCCGATGCAAAAACCGAATTATTTGCAGCGTTGCCAGCTGACGGCTTTGCGATTGTCAATATGGACGATCCATTTTTAAAAAAACGTATTCATCGAACGAAAGCACAGATAGTGGATGTTAGTTTGCATGACCAAACATGTTCCGTATACGCAAATGATATTCAACTTGGGGATGAAGAGACCTCTTTCACATTCGTGATGAACGGCCATCGACACTCTGTCCGTTTGTTGGCAAGTGGGTTACACAATGTGCAGAATGCATTGCTTGTGCTCGCTGCCGCATCTGCCTGTGGTTATGAAATTGAGGGCTTAATTCAAGGAATGGCCACTTATCGACCGACACAAGGAAGACTTTACCCTAGAAAAGGCGCTTATGGACGCACGATTCTTGACGATTCTTACAACGCCTCGCCTCTGTCAGCTCGAGCAAGTCTAGACGTGTTAAAAATAACTGGCGATGTCAAAAAGAAGTGGGCCATTCTTGGAGATATGTATGAACTAGGAAACTATACGGAAGAAGGACATCGCACTGTAGGTGAATATGCCGCTCACCTAGGAATTCCTGTTATATGTATTGGACAATTTGCAAAGATTATGGCTGATGCGATTGCCCAAGCTGGTGGAAAATGCGAATACTTTCCCAGCATAGAGGAAGCACTTCCACATTTACCATCTTTGCTTCCTGTGGATTCAGTCGTACTCGTCAAAGCTTCTCGAGGCATGCAATTTGAAAAGATTGTTGAGCATTTGGTGAACGGTTAAAAATTCGCCAAAAAAATCACAGTCTCACCCCGTGTCTGCCATTGACACAAAAGATGCATTTGATAAATAATACAGTGTCTAAACTAAAAGAGAGACTTGGTTATCTGAGTCAACCAAGTTCACTAAGCGAGGAGGCAACACCTCTCTATGAACGCCCGTAGATTGTTAATTATTAACGTCATTATCTTATTAGTCATCGTCATTGCCGGTTTTGTAGGGTACTACTTTTATAATCAATCTACCCTTTATCTGACAACTGATGATGCATCCGTAACTGGTAAACAAATTGTAATTGCCGCGCCTGCTTCAGGCAAAGTTGTGGATTGGAATGGAACATTTGGACGTACCTTCACAAGTGGGGATACCGTAGGGGATGTTCAAATGCAACAGGGTACTAAAACAGTGGACGTCGCTATTCCAATGCCTCAAGATGGTACCGTCGTGCAAAATGAAGCGGTAGATAACGAATTTGTAGCGGCTGGCACACCGCTTGCCTATGCCTACAATATGCAGCAACTTTATGTGACAGCCAATATTAAAGAAACTCAAATCAGTCAAATTAAGATTGGACAAAATGTGAATGTTTATGTGGACGCATTTCCAGGAATCACAATCAAAGGTACGGTAGAAGACATCGGAATGGCTACGGCTAGTACATTTTCGCTTCTTCCTACACAAAGTACCACAGCTGATTTCACAAAAGTAACGCAGGTTATTCCTGTGCGTATCGCTTTACAAGGTTACCAGGGAATCGGCTTGGTACCTGGCATGAGTGCTACAGTCAAAATCCACAAATAATCTTAGCTGGAATAAAACATACGCCATGTATCTCGTTCTATCAAGATCGGGCTAAGGCTAAGAAAAAAGTCAACTGAATTCGGACATAAGAAAGCTCTTAACTTCGTGTTGCTTAAAAAAGCACCTGTTAAGAGCTATTTTTCGTAAAATAGATAGAAAAATCTATATAAAGGATGACTGATCCACTATGAATAAGCCGAGAATCGAGGCAGAACAGTTTTTTTCGGTTGACATGCGAGTTGGGACCATATTGTCAGCAGAGAGGTTTGCAAAAGCAAAAAAACCAGCTTATCAATTAACCATCGATTTTGGACCTCTAGGTATTCGTCATTCCAGCGCTCAAATTACTCAAAGATATCAACCAAACGATTTAATTGGCCGTCAAGTAGTGGCTGTAGTCAATTTACCTCCGCGAAATATTGCAGGTTTTTCATCTGAAGTGTTGGTTTTAGGTTCGATGGGGGAAGATGGAGATGTTATTTTGTTAAGACCAGATGAAAGAGCCGAAAACGGATCGCCAATAGGATAAGCATATTTAACTGTATTTTTGTTGACCAAATTGATAGGTGGTAATTTCAGAATGGATTGTATCAGTTCGAATCTTTTTGATATTCCACCGATTCGGTTGCTGATCTAAAATCCTGGCTGGAGCAAGAACAAAAATTGATGAATGAAATTCAAGAAGCAATTTCTGGACACCGAATTGATTTTTATAGAGACACAATGAATCTTCACCAGCGTGACAAATACATGTATGACCAGTTGATAATCCAACCCATTCTGAGGGAGACTGTCTGTCGATTGGGAGGGAGTAGAAATACCGTACGCTCAAGTACGAGCTATGTTTGTTTATTGTAAAAAATCATGAATATAGCGTACAGGATTGTTACAAACTGCACGAATCTATTGAACGTTACATTGTACCGTTATGGAATCAACTGGCTAGTTTGATTCAGTCTGATTGGTGCTTTTACCGACCCTCTTCCAGCGATGAAAAATGTATTTATCTTTTCTAACTTTAACCCGTCTTTTTTTACAGCCTCCAATTTAACATAATATATATTATCGGACGTTATATTTGCGAAACGAGATCGCCATTCTCCCAAAAATACATAAATGGATTTGTGTATGGAAACTATATCCACATATTCAATATTTTCAATTTCAAAATGAGGTGTTACTTTGGATCACGTTCACCTTGCAAGAGCTCTATTTGGCATGTCTCTGGGTTTTCACATCATTTATGCAACACTCGGAGTTGGTATTCCTTTTATGGTTACAGTGGCTGAAGTAAGCTATGCGCTTACAGGCGATCACGATTATGCTGTCATGGCAAAGCGCTGGACACGCGGATTTACCGTATTATTAGCTGTCAGTATCACAACTGGTACCACTGTCGCATTACAACTGAGCCTTTTATGGCCCAAATTCATGCAGTTGGTCGGCCAGGTCATTGCATTACCATTTCTTATTGAAGTTTTTGCTTTCTTTTTAGAAGCGTTGTTTATGTCTATCTATGTGTATGCAGCCGATCGTATTCCTCGCCGCTGGCGCATTCTGAGCGTTTTATTAGTTGCCATTGGAGCAGCCGCTTCTGCGCTCTTGATTACTGATGCCAATGCATTTATGAATGCTCCCCAAGGATTCCGGTTAGTCAACGGTCGTGCTGTAGACATCCATCCTTGGCAAGCTGTATTTAATCGCGCTCTGCCAACCTCTGATTTTCACGTGATGATGACTGCTTATATGGCGGTTGGATTTGTAACGGCGGCTATTGCTGCTTATGGATTGCTTAAAAAATCTCATACTGAAAGAGAAAGGAAACATCAATACAAAGCTCTCATGCTATCGCTCGCTCTGGGCGGGCTATTTGGTCTTGTTGCTGCTATCAGCGGTGACTCTGCGGGTAAATATTTAGCCAAATATCAGCCAGAAAAATTAGCCGTAGCAGAAGGATTGTTTCAAACACAAGCACATGCGCCTCTTGTCATTGGTGGTTGGGTAAGCGGTACCCGACAGGATGTCATTGGCGGTATAAAAATTCCTGATTTTCTTAGTTGGTTAGCTACAGAGCGACTGGATGGCGTGGTATTAGGTTTAAATTCCTTCCCTCGCGACACTTGGCCGCCCCTTTTTCTGCACCTGTTTTTTGATGGTATGGTGGGTATTGGAACTTTGTTAATTTTTTTCGCCATCTTTGCCTGGTTAGTGAAAACCTTACGCAAGCAACATGAATATCCATTTCCCAATTGGATGCTGGGCGTAACTGTGTTGACCGGCCCTCTTGCCATGCTCGCTATTGAACTTGGCTGGATTTATGCTTGTATAGGACGTCAACCATGGATTATTTACCATGTCATGCGCACTGCCGACGCTGTTACCTCAGCACCGTATGTAGGATGGATGTTTGTGCTTTTTATGCTGCTTTATTTATTACTCGCCATTGGATCTATTACCGTACTTCGTTTTTATTTTTCACGTCACCCACTTTCGGACGATATAGACCCTAGCGCACCAAAACCAAGAAGGGTGGTTTGGCTTCCATGACTGCAGCCATTTGGGGAATCTCCCTCCTCTGGGCCATCGTTTTTATCTATGGTATCGCAGGTTCAATTGACTTTGGAGCCGGTTTTTGGGCGATGGTTTTCTTTAAAGAAGAACACGCCAGTGCAGCTACCATCGCCAACCGCTATCTATCTCCTCTTTGGGAAGTCACCAATGTCTTTCTCGTCCTTTTTTCTGTGTCCTTAGTAGGGCTATTCCCAACAGCTGCTTTTGTGTTTGGCAATATTCTTTTGGTACCCGGTTGCTTGATTCTCATCTTTTTAACCTTGCGAACAGTATTTATGGTCTACGCACATTCGATTGATCGATACCAACAACCTCTGCGAGTTATCTCCGGAATCACTGGCGTTATCATCCCTGCTCTACTCATGAGTGTGTTCCCAATTGCTCAAGGTAACTTTCTCATACAAAACCATGGGCGGTTGACACTTTCATTAACACAACTGTTCAGTAGTCCCACCACTTATGTGTACATCTTGTTAGGTCTAACCAGCGAGTTGTTTTTATCAGCCATGTTGTTAGCAGACTACTCGCGAATTGCAAACGATTCAACCGCTTTTTATTTATATCGCAAACAAGCAATCTGGTTAGGTCCTATAAACATGGTATGGGCTTTTATTGCTTTTTTTTGGATTGCTCAGTCAGCTCCTTGGTTGGAAAAAGACATGCTCTCCCAATGGCCTTGGTTTTTGGTCTCCGGAGGCTTCTTTGTACTCGGTTACCTCCTTACCGTATCCACCAGAGAAAATTTACATCTGCGTTTTCGCTTGGCTGTCGTTTCTCATGTTGTCCAGTACGGCTGCGCGATGATTGGCTATGGTCGGGCTCATTTACCGTATCTTATCTATCCATATGTAACCATCCAGGACAGCTTTACCAACTCAGAAATGTTTCGAGCCTTGATTGTCGTTCTTATTCTCGGAATTGCTATACTCTTTCCAGGATTTATATGGTTTTGGAGACTTTTCTTAGAGAACCGAGCTTACGTATCAAAAGAGGACTAAATAGATAAAAATCTTTCTCCTATCCGTGTTTCATGGTCAACATAAAAAAACAGACACCGGCATATCAAAATCGGTGTCTGTTTGACTTGGTATCTGTAAAGCTTATAACGAATCTTTCTAATCAAAATCATATGTTTGATTCAACGTCTCCCTGCCAGCCTAACATACCACCTGCTAAATTGTAAATTTTTTCATAACCAAGACTGGCCAATAATTCACAAGCTTTACTGCTCCTACCACCACTACGACACACGATAACAGCTTCCACATTGGGTTCAATTTCTTGGTAACGTTCATTCAATTCACCAAGAGGGATAAGTTTCGCTCCTGGAATATGACCGGATTGAAATTCTTCTGGCTGACGAACATCAATAATTTGTAAATTCTTGTTAGATTGTAAGTGCTCCAATACATCATTGGTTTGCCACTGTGTAATTTCCATAGCATAGAACCTCCTTAGCTTTGCCATATGACAGACTTTCGCATATAGGTCTCCGTATTTTACTCATATAACATAGTCAGAGACATACAAGCAGTTGCAGAAAAGAACAGATTGTTTTATTCTGAACATAACATATAGCGGAAGGGCGAGGCTGACAATTCAGCCCTTCCGCCGGGGTACTAGGAGCGAGGCTTAGCTTGGTCGGCAGCCTCGTTTTCGTCTGTTTTCCTCAGTTCTGCAGCAGTTTTGCGATACTCCATAAAAGCTTTTAAAACTCCGAGTAAAGCAACACACAGGCCGCAGAAAGCTTCCAACCAACGAAAGATGCTCATTCACCCCTCACCTCCCTCCGTCTATGACGTCAGGAGGAAAGGCGGAAGGTGCCCTTCCTAGTATCTATTCTATCAAAATCAACTCTTTACGGGTAATTCATTTTCACAAACAAAGGAGAGTCGCCCATGACTCATGTTGTGCG
The DNA here is from genome assembly GCF_016804365.1 of Alicyclobacillus sp. TC. Lineage (NCBI taxonomy): Bacteria > Bacillati > Bacillota > Bacilli > Caryophanales > Alicyclobacillaceae > Alicyclobacillus > Alicyclobacillus sp. TC. The sequence continues at coordinate 1,403,277 of NZ_CP044434.1, forward strand.
ATTAGAACAAGTCACTGTCAAACGTCAGAATAACCTGTTAATAGACCAAATAGATTGGACGGTCGATCGCGATCAGAATTGGGCAATTGTAGGTAGAAATGGCGCGGGAAAAACAACCCTTCTTAAGCTGTTAACAGGCTATATCTGGCCAAGTAAAGGAAGTGTTACTGTACTGGGAGAAACTCTGGGCAAGGTAGAACTTAGTGAATTGCGAAAAAAAATTGGTTGGATCAGTGCTGCGCTGCTGAGCGAACTTGAACAATCCAGTGCTTCCTCGAATGTTCTTGATGTGGTTTGCAGTGGTTATTTTGCTTCGTTTGGCTTATGGAAAGAGGTACCGACTCACATCCGTATCCAAGCATTTGATTTATTAGAACAGATGGGAATTTCGTCTTTAGCTCAAAGAAATTTTTCCGTTCTTTCACAAGGTCAAAAGCAAAGTGTCATGCTTGCTCGTGCATGGCTATCGAACCCAGAACTACTTATCTTGGATGAACCATGTGCAGGGCTTGACGTGCCTGCTCGAGAGGCTTTACTTCAATCTTTATCTGCTATATCTCAACAAAAAGACGCTCCTACAATGCTTTATGTAACCCATCATATTGAAGAAATTCTCCCTTCTTTTCAGTATATAGCTCTGTTGGATCAAGGAAAATTGGTTGCACAAGGACTGCTTGCAGAGATTTTAACGGGAGCTACACTCTCAAAATTATGGCATCTATCTGTGGATGTCCTGTGGCGTGAAAACCGCCCCTTTTTAATCCCCGTGCCAACAGGTCAGAAAATATGACTATTTTTAAAATACGTTATCCATCCGACTCTTACTGTGTCATGGGTTACCTCTCCCTCCCCGCAGAATATGAATGGAACGAAATGAGACTAGAACACCATCTGTTGCAGGCATTACCAGAAAAAGATAGACCTTGTTTGAAAGTAAACAAAGTAGCAGAAAATTTTCCTAAACGCTTCCAACTAAAAGCAGATCACATGCTAGCAGATTTCTTTCCAGCAATAGTCTATTGCAGAGGCGGAATTGGACGTGTAGGTCAGGTTCGTCTGGAATGGATGCATGATTTCTCTCAATTGGGTTTTGTCGTGTTTGCTCCATGCTATCGTGGCAGTGAAGAAAGCGATGGAAACGACGAATTTGGCGGAGCAGAAACAATGGATGTATCCGTCGCTATTTCTATGCTTCAATCACTTCCCTTTGTTCAGAAGAATAGAATTTCATTATTAGGTTTCTCTCGCGGTTCTATTAACGCTGCACAAGCGGCATATTTCAATCCTTCTATACACAAACTTATTCTATGGGGTGGTATCTCCCATTTGACCAACATATACGAAGAACGAATAGATTTGAGACGAATGCTGAAGAGAGTCGTTGGCGGAACACCTAAACGTTATCCGGAGCGATATGCATCGAGATCACCCGAGATCATCGTTACAAAGTTGAATTCACCAATACTCTTGGTACATGGCACGAATGACCAACAGGTTGATTTTTCTCATGCTATACGAATGGAAAAAGTTTTGCGGGAAAAGGGTAAAAATCCAGTGACACATTTTTACTATGGACTTGGACATCATTTGCCGCGTCCGATTCATGAGGCTGCTGTAAATCGAATGTGCGATTGGCTCTGTCAGAAATAGAATGATGAAAAGATTGTATATTCTTTTCAATTCGGAAAACACTTTCTTCGTACAGAAGATGGATTCGTAGCGAAGAGGGGTTGACGAAAATGAATGAAAAGAAAATTGTACATTGGAGGAAATTTTCTAAGCTGACGTTGTGGAGTAGTGCACCGCTTTTATTGGCATGTCTACTCAGTGGCTGTGGCCATATGCGAGTTGGCGCTAGCAGTACTCCCATTCAACCCATACAACTTGGCGTCAATACCCCCTCCTCCATTACTCCAAGTGTGGGAGACGTATCGAATATTTACGCACAAGCAGTGCCGAGTATTTGCACCATTACCAGCGTTCATCAAAACCATACCAGCGATAATGAACCCACAGAAGATATAGGCACTGGTTTTATTATTGACAACCAGGGAGATATAGCCACTAACGATCATGTCATTGCAGGCAGCGAAACTGTGTTAGTAGCGATTGGCTCACAGACTTATCAAGGCAGAGTTCTTGGCACAGATAAGTTGGATGATTTAGCCATAGTACGTATTCCCACCCATATCTATCGACCACTTTCCTTAGGAACAGCCACAGATCTTCGCCCCGGACAAAACGTCATTGCTATTGGTAACCCTTTTCAATTGACAGATACGGTCACAAGCGGAATTATTAGTGGACTTCACCGTAGCATGCCCTCTATTGGCCAGCGTGAAATGAACAATTTAATACAAACGGACGCTCCCATTAATCCTGGTAATTCGGGTGGTCCTTTGCTTAATGCGAATGGTCAAGTGATTGGTATCAATACTATGATTGTTTCACCTGTCAAGGGATCCATTGGTATAGGATTTGCTATCCCTATCGATCAACTAAAAAAAGTGATGCCCGATTTGCTTTCGGGTAAGCAAGTTAAATACCCGTGGATAGGGATTACTGGCTACACCGTCACTCCCATTCTCGCTCAGCACTATCATCTACCTGCTCCGTACGGCGTTTTAGTCATACAGGTTTTGAAAAACGGTCCAGCTGCTCAAGCTGGCCTTCGTGGCATCCATAAAACGGATAGTGCCAACTTGTCCAACGCTGAACTGATAACAGCCGTCAACGGCAAGGCAGTCCACTCCGTATCTGAATTGACATCAACCATTAGTGAGTATCGGATCGGACAAAAAATTTATCTGACTGTATTCGAAAACAAACGAGCACAAAATATCCCTTTGATACTGGGAACCTTTCCAGAAGATGAATAACCTGCGAACATTTTCTCAAGATGATGATTTTAGTGAAGTAGGTAATGGAAAAGAGCGAATCGCGACTCGCATTTTTCCTGATGCGGCTGGGTGAATTTCTGCCAGCCGTTCTACGCTGATTTGTATATCGCCCATTTTATCTTTAATTTGTTGGCAGAAAGCCGAAATGTCCTGTTGATTCAGTTGCCCATTATCCTTCAGACGCAAAATCATTTGCTCAACAGACACTTGTTCAATTTGAAATTGCTGAATACTTGGCAATAGACGGGCAATATTGGTGAAGTACTGACCATTGACCAGTAAGCCATCGCCTCTAAGAAACGTATCATCTTCTCGCCCATCGACTGAACGGATTAAAGGCAGCGTTCGGCCGCAGGAACAAAATTCACTGCTCAGTTGTACCATATCGCCCAAACGGTAACGCAATCGCGGCATCACATAATTGTGCAGATCTGTCACGACCAAAAAACCTGTTTTCCCTTCTGGTAACATCTCACCTGTTTGCGGGTCGACCACTTCCATAAGAGTGTTGTCTACACTTGCGTGCATGTTACCCTGGGGACACTCATATCCCATAATGCCGCCTTCGCGAGCTCCATATTCATTGATAACTGGAGCACCAAACACTTCTTGCAGCAGTTTTCGCTGGGCATCTGTCAACACTTCAGCGGTGGATACAATACCTTTGATACGATGCAGGCGAAGCGGTTGCCCAGTAGCTTGAATACCTCTGGCCAAAATTTCCATTGATGATGGCCAACCATAAAGATAGACAGGTTGGAACGACTCAATAAGCGACCGATATTCCAGCATTCTCTCCGGTTGCAATGCAAATGCGGGAATGAGGACACGATTTTTTAGCCAACGCTCTTTCAGACGCCAAGACATCATAGCAGATTGCTTCAATTCAATTGGCGAGCCCCAAACCATCAAACACGGATCCCAGGGACGGATGCCCCACCACGACAAACCTCGCCATCTAGCAGCTTCCGAATATTCTACCGCATGACGATTCATATAAAATGTAACAGGTTCCCCTGTCGATCCTCCTGAACGATTGAGGAAAATGGAAGACGTGTCAGCCGTATCAGAAAGGAAGTCATCTCTTCTTGGACGAAAAGACTGTTTTGTAAGAAGTGGAATTTCCCGTAAAACATAAAATGGGTTATCCAATTCATTAAGCAGATATTGAAACTCTTTGTACGCTGGGACATGCGTTAAAGCATGTTTCAATAGCGACTGCAATTGCGACTTTTGCAACTCTCGCAGTTCACTGCGATTCATGGTTTCATGGTGTTGCAGTTCAGAAATTCTGTCCATTACACGGTTACCCCGCCAGCGTTTCATAGCGGGGTAAACAGCATATTGAATAAAGCGACTGGTCATATTCATAAAAATCCTCACTACTTCTTTCTTGGCGATCTCGTTTATACTGGTGGCCAAGCTTCTTTTAACTGTACTAGCGCTTCAGCTAACAGCGGACGTGGGGTACCAATATTCATACGCTGAAATCCAGCACCACCAGTACCAAACATGCTACCAGCATTCAACCCCACTCTTGCCTGATCCACCAACCATTTCTGAAGCTCGTCATCGGAGAGATGCGTCTCGCGAAAATCAACCCAAGTCAAATAAGTACCTTCAAGCGGGGATATTTTTAAACTTGGCAATTCTCGTTGGAAAAACCCTTCCATGAAACGATAGTTCTCCTGCAAATAAATCAGCAATTCATCAAGCCAACTGGCGCCATGACGATATGCAGCTTCGCAGGCAATCGGTCCAAAAATATCTGCATCTTGCACAAACGCTTCTTCGAGAACTATCGAATATCGTTGTCGCAAATTCTCGTCAGGAATTACGATAAACGCCGTATACATCCCTGCAAGATTAAACGTTTTACTAGGCGCGATACAGATGGCTAAACGATGAATGAAAGGTTCATATACATTCAGCATAGGCAGATGTTGATGAGGTTTATACACAAAATCACAATGAATCTCATCTGCAAGTACATGAACGTCGTATTCATCACAAAGCTTGGCAAGTGTCAACAATTCATCTTTCGACCAAACACGACCTACTGGATTATGTGGATTACACAAAATCAGCCACTTAGGACGCTCTTTGGAGAACAAGCTTCGCAAATGGTCGAAATCCATGGTGTATTTGCCTTGATGCTCTATCAAAGGATTTTCCAACAATTTGCGCCCCTGCCGCTCGATCACAAACTGAAACGGATAGTAAACAGGTGGCTGAATAACAATTCCATCCCCAGGTTCGGTCCAGGCCCGAATGCCCATGGCCAAACCATGGACAACGCCTCGTGAAGGAAGAATCCAATCTTGTTGATAGTGAACCTGATGCCTTTTGGCAAACCAATTTTGAATGCTCTCATAGAGCGAATCTGGACGAATGGCATATCCATAAACCCCGTGCTTCACTCGTTCCATGAGCGCCTGCTGCACTTCTGGAGGTGATAAAAAATCCATATCCGCTACCCACAGGGGCAGGATATCATCCCTGCCAAACCTTTTTTGCAACGTATCCCATTTGGAAGACGCAGTATGCCGGCGAGGGATGATTTCGTCAAATGAGTAAGTCATATTTGCTATTCCTCTCCTGCTGCGGCTCTTTCAAGGAAGACCATTTACGCCTGCCGTCCGCCACCATGTACATAAATGACCTGTCCACTCACGTAACTGGCGTCATCACTGGCTAAAAACGCGGTGACATTGGCTACATCCTCTGGGCGGCCCACACGGCGCAAAGGGATAATTTCTGCCGCACGACGTTGATTTTCTTCAAAGTCAATGCCGATTCTATCTGCCGTTTGTTTGGTCATATCTGTCACAATAAAACCAGGTGCTACAGCGTTAACATTGATGTTGAAGGGACCAAGTTCAATAGCCAATGTTTTAGTAAATCCTTGTAAGCCTGCCTTTGCTGCTGCATAGTTGGCTTGACCCCGATTTCCAAGCGCAGAAGTAGAACTGGTATTGATAATTTTTCCGTAACGTTGGGCAACCATCAGTTTTTGGGCCTCCTGGCTGCATAAAAAACTGCCGCGCAAATGCACATTCATGACCGTATCCCAGTCTTCTTCTGTCATCTTGAATAATAGGTTGTCACGAATGACTCCCGCATTGTTGACAAGAATATGTACCGTTCCAAAACGATCAACAACTTTTTGAAACGCCTGCTCAACGCTTTGCTTATCAGAAACCTGACAGCTAACAGCCAATGCCTCGCCACCAGCTTCTTGGATTTTTTGAACAGTTTCTGAGCAAAACTCCTCTTTCAAATCAAACACTGCCACTTTGGCTCCGTCTCGCGCTAAAACCATGGCTGTGGCTTGCCCAATACCTCGAGCCGCTCCTGTTACAACTGCAACTTTGCCCGTAAATCGACCCATTTGCATCCTCTCCTTGCAGCAAATATCAGACTATAATTCTATGCAAGTACTCCTCTATCTCCTTTTGATTCTATCGTGTTTCAAACGGAAATGCTACGATGATTCAGGGATTTTGCGTAACGCGTCAATTCCGCTGTGAGAGAATAGCGAAGGAAGGGAGTCACTAAATAAATTCCACGAAAATGTTCTAATACTGAATTCACTAATTCACGCGCTATATCCATTCCGACGTGCAACGCTTGGCTTGGTTCAGCTTCGTCCATCAAGCGTAAAATAGTCTCAGGAATTTGTATACCTGGAACTTGATGATGCAAATATTGAGCGTTGCGCGCGCTGACTAAAGGCATAACTCCTACAAACATCGGTACGGTTAAATCTTTGGCTACTTCTGCCAACCTTTTGATCAATTTCACATCGTATACAGGCTGGGTCATAATGTAATCCGCGCCTGCCTCGATTTTTCGTCGCAATCTTTCTACCGCCTTGTCAAAATTGCGTACATGCGGATTAAACGATGTACCGATGACAAAGCGACTTGCAGGTTCAAGCGACATTCCTGAAAAACCAATACCGCCATTAAGGCGCTTGACCATACGCGTCAATTCTGTCGATGAAACATCAAAGACAGAGGTTGCGCCCGGCAAGTCGCCGAAACGAGACGGATCGCCCGTAACCAACAAAATATGATGAATATCTAATACGTATAGCCCCATTAAATGCGACTGTTGTCCAATCAGATTTCTATCCCGACATGCTATATGCACCAGAGGTTCAATTCCTCGTTGCTTGAGCAGGGCTGCTAAGGCAAGATTGGAGACACGAATTGAACCTAGTGAATTATCGGCAAGAGTGAGAAAATCGGCACCTGATTCGGCCAGAATCGACGCACCGCGAAAAAACTTAGAGCAATCCAGCGTTTTAGGTGGATCGAGTTCGACAATGACGGTTCGTTTTTGAGCGACTTTTTCAACGAGAGATTGATTTCTATTGGAAAGCAATTCTATTTTCGCTTCAATCTTGGGTGTTTCGGATAAATCAGATACGCTAGTCTCACCAGATTTTTCCCCTTTGCCAGCAGACAGAACGGATTGTGTTGAAGATTCGTTGAAAACGGTCTCCTCCAATACTTTCCGCAAACGCTGAATATGTTCAGGAGTTGTTCCACAACAACCGCCTAGAATCCGTACCCCATGCTGCGCTAAATCAAGCATAGTTTTGGAAAAATATTCCGCGTTGCCCGTATAGGCGTACTTACCCTCTTCAAAATGCAGCAAACCAGCATTGGGAATAGCTGCGTACATACCATTTTTTTCTAAATGAAGAGATTCGTAAGAGCGTAAAATACCATACGGTCCTAACCGACAATTCAGTCCAACCGCATCGGCACCAGCTTGCTGAAGCCACTGAAAGGCATGCCCAATTTCCATACCATCGCGGGTTACCCCTATTTCATCTGGCGAAAGATTAACAATGATGGGTAAATTTGTTAAAGATCGTACTGTTGAAAGAGCCCAATAAGCCCACTCACTCTCCGCAAACGTTTCTAAAACAAATCCATCCACTCCAGCTTGCAAAAGCGCTTCCGCTTGCTCTGCAATTTGACGGCGATATTCACGCTCCATGCGCTCCGGTGACAATGCGTTCTCGTGAATAAATTCAACAGGTAGTGCGCCAATACTACCAAAAACAGCCGCTTGTGATGCAGCCGCCTGTCTAGCAGAATTCACTGCTGACAAGTGAATTTGAAAGAATTGGTTTTCTATGCCGACGCGGGAAAGTGCAAAGCGACTTGCTGAAAAAGTATTGGTTTGAATCAAAGTAGCACCTGCGTTGACATAAGCTTCATGGACAGAACGAACCTGTTCAGGATTTTCCAAATTTAACTGCTCTGGCAAAACGCCAAGTGGTAGACCAATTTGATGCAAAAAGGTGCTCATGGCACCATCCGTCACAATAAACGCCTGTCCGTCTTTGCCTATGACGTTAGGAACCGCCTTCCAAACGTTGCTCTCCATGTTGATCTCCCCTCACCCAGCTTTTATTCTCTCTGGATTTATTCTGCATCTGCATTAAAATATCTCGCTTCCGGATGTGAGAAAACGAGCGCAGTGACACTAGCTTCCGGCTCCATCATGTAACCGTCTGTCAATTGAATGCCTATCCGTTGCGGTTTGAGCAGCGCAAATAGAGTTTCCTGCTGCTCCAAATCCGGACAGGCAGGATAACCAAACGATACACGAATGCCTTGATAACGAGCTATAAAGCGTTCTCTCATCGTCATTTCCAATGGATCGGGAAAACCCCATATATCGCGGATCATATGGTGCACCCGCTCAGCAAAAGCTTCCGCAAGTTCCAGGGCAGATGCTGCTAGTGCGTGAGAACGCAGATAGTCTCCTTTTTCTTTTAGCCGATCCGCTTTTTCACGTATACCCGCCCCAGTTGTGACGGCAAACATTGCGATATAATCAATGCTTCCCGAACCTTTTTCGCGCAAAAAATCTGCCAAGCAAAGATGAGAACCTCCACGTTGACGAGGAAATTGCAGCACATGAAGAACATCAGCAGAAGAATGCGGCGCGGAAAGAATGGAAATCTCCCCTGTTAAACGATTACCTACGGCTGGGAAAAATTGATATACGGCATGAGCTTGCAAGCTTCCATCTGCAATCGACTCACGAATCACATCTTCTACGAGTTCTTTCAGTTGCGTAGCCTTTTCATCACCATCGGCGAGCCGTTTTTCTACATTCCCCGACAAGCCAAGATGCTTACCCAGCAACATTTGCCAGTTAAGATAAGGCATAATTTGTTCTATCGGATAATGCCGCAAAAGATGATCTCTCAAGTCAGGAGGCTGAAATACTGGCGCCTCGCTGGATATATCGGATAAACGTATGGAATCCGCTGGTTCCTCTTTAGGTACTGGATGGGATTGACTGCGAAACATTTCCTGTTCTTTCGATAACTGTTCCGTCAACGTTTCTCGAGTTCCCTCATCTTGCCATGCATTCGCCAAAGCCAATCCATCCATGGCATCTTTGGCATACATGACGGTTCCACTATAGGCGGGCGCGATTTTGGTCATTGTGAATTTTTTGGTCAGTGCCGCACCACCTACAAGCAGCGGAATCGTAATGCCTGCTCGCGATAATTCCTCAGCTGTAATCACCATCTGTTGGGCAGATTTCACAAGTAAACCAGAGAGGCCAATAAAATCAGGATGATATTCGCGAGCTGCAGCGATTAGAGTCTCCGGAAGAACTTTAATACCCAAATTGTGTACATAGTAACCATTGTTGGAAAGAATAATTTCTACCAAGTTTTTTCCAATATCGTGAACATCACCTTTGACAGTGGCTAAAATCACCGTCCCTTTGTTAGCTGAATCCAACTTGTCCATTCTCGGTTCCAGAAAAGCCACTGCTGCCTTCATCACTTCCGCGCTTTGTAAAACTTCCGCTACAATCAATTCATTATTGTTAAAAAGTCTTCCTACTTCGTTCATCCCATCCATCAGTGGTCCATTAATAATTTCCAGTGGCGTCATTGTCTGCAATGCCTCTTCTAAATCAGGCAGTAATCCATCTTTACTGCCCTCTACCACATAATGAGCAATACGTTCCAGAAGCGACAATTGAGAACGTTCTACAGCCACATGCTGTTTTTTTTCTCGATAAAAAGCGGTAAACTCCGCTACCACTGCATCAGACGTTTCAAATAACAATTTTTCTGCAAGTTGACGCTCCTCGTCCGAGAGGCTTGAAAAACGTTGTAGACTTTGTGTATTGACAATGGCGTAACCCAGTCCCGCCTTCGTACAGTGATAGAGGAAGACAGAGTTGAGTACTTCTCGTCCAGCTGGAGGTAAACCAAAAGAAACATTGCTGATACCAAGAATTTGCGGACACTCTGGAAGCTCTTGATGAATGAGTCGAATCCCCTCAATCGTCTCTTTAGCCGATCCGATATATTTCTCATCACCTGTACCCACCGGAAAAGTGAGTGGATCGATTAAAATGTCTTCGGCAGCAAGTCCGTAATTTTCGGTTAAAATTTGCACTGAACGTTTCGCAATAGCCAACTTGCGCTCCCGGCTGACAGCCATTCCTTCTTCATCAATCGTTCCTACTACAAGTGCTGCCCCATAACGTTTGGCTAGTTCAGCAAACTTCGCCAGACGTGGTTCTCCATCTTCCAAATTGGTAGAGTTGATAATCGCCTTGCCTTGAACATGTTGCAACGCTAATTCCACTACTGCCGCATCGGTGGAATCAATCATCAACGGTACTCGAACTTTACGCACCACTTTAGGCAAGAAAGCCTCCATATCAGCCAGTTCGTCACGATCGGGATCGGCCAGGCAAACGTCAATAATTTGTGCTCCAGCCCGCACCTGTGCGCGAGCAATATCAGAAGCAACGTCCATTTCGCCTTCAGCAATCAATTTGCGAAACTTTCGCGAACCAATGACATTCGTTCGCTCGCCAACAAGAATGGGTCGATTTTCTGGTTCCAGAAGAACAGATTCGAGACCCGCCACCGCATGAGGATGGTGCTTAGGAACACGTCGGGGAGCATAGCCTGCAATGCGTGAAGCTAAAGCCCGAATATGATCGGGAGTGGTTCCACAGCAACCGCCCGCTATATTCAGCCAACCCTCTTTTGCAAAATCCTCCATCTTGCGTGAGAAACTCTCTGGTGTTTCATGATAATGACCCGATTCATCAGGTAAACCCGCGTTTGGGTAGCAGGAAATAGAACAGGTGGCCAGTTCTGCCAATGTACGAACGTGATCGCGCATAAATTCTGGACCGGTCGCACAATTGAGTCCTACCGCCAACGGTTTCAGGTGTTCGACTGAGAGATAAAATGCGTCAATGGTTTGTCCACCCAGTGTGGTTCCCATCGCTTCAATCGTTCCGCTAATGACTACAGGCACACGCCTGCCAAATTTTTTCCATGCTGACTGAATAGCCAAGCCTGCTGCTTTCACGTTCAGCATATCCTGAGAAGTTTCCAGCAACAGTAAATCGACACCACCCTCAAGCAAGGCCAGTGCTTGTTCTTCATAAGCAGCCAATAATTCGGCAAAAGTGGCACCACCTGTCAAAGACAAACTTTTCGTGGTAGGTCCCATAGAGCCCGCTACATATCTTGGCTGTTGAGGTGATGAAAAATGATGGGCAGCTTCTCGGGCAAGCTTGGCCGAACACAAATTTAATTCCCGGGCATACGCTGATAGTCCATACTCGGCAAGGACGATAGACGTGGAGCCAAATGTATTGGTAGAGACAATGTCTGCTCCTGCTGCTAAATATTCCTCATGAATCGAACGAATAAGATCGGGACGTGTTTTCGACAGCCACTCGTTGCAACCTTCATACGCTTCTCCACCAAACGCTTCGGCTGTCAGATTTTTTTGCTGGATCATGGTTCCCATGGCCCCATCCAAAATAAGGATCCGCTGTTCAAGAAGTTCCTGCAAAGAAGCAGTATGGACTAGATTCATGTAATTTCTGCACCACTCTTTCTCTATCTTCCATGACTATCAAAAAACACTCCCGAAAACGGGAGCGTTGATACATGCTGCGAACCTTTATCTTTCGAGTCCGCACCCGCGACTCGCTGGAATTAGCACCTTGCACTGCTGCGCGGTTGCCGGGCTTCATTGGGCCAGTCCCTCTGCCACTCTTGATAAAGGTGTGATGTATGTAATTTTAGCGTCTTTTTTCAGTTGACTGCGACGCTAACTGCTGCTTGGAGATCAATAGACAACACAATTTTCTAAAAGCATAGCATAAAGCTTACGGATTGTCATTAGAGAGACGTTACCAGTCCGCCATCAATCAACAAAGATTGTCCAGTGGTATATCCATTGGCGTTCGAAACCAAGAAAGCGACTACTGCAGCAAATTCTTCTGGCGTTCCATAGCGACCGAAAGGAATCTTCGCCTGTGCTTCTTTTTGATAGGTTTCCATAGATTGGCCTAAACGTTGAGCCGCGATTTGATCGAGATAGTCAATACGGGCGGTATGAATTCTCCCTGGTCCAACAGCATTGATTAAAATGTGTTCAGGAGCTAAATCCGCAGCCAGTGTCTTACAAAGACTCACCACTCCTGTCCGAAAGACATTGGATAGTACAAGATTGGAAATGGGCTGTTTGACACTGGACGATGTAATAGCAACAATTCTTCCCCACTGTTTACGTTTCATATGAGGCAACGCCAGTCGAACGGATCGGACAAAGCTCATAAGCGTTAATTCGAATGCTTTTTCCCAGAGCGAATCTTCTGTCATCGATTGAAAATCACCCGCTGGTGGGCCGCCAGCATTTTGTACCAAAATATCTGCTCCGCCAGTTTTCTCTTGTACAAACGCAAACAACTGCTGCAAGGATTCAGCTCGAGAAACGTCGCAAGCGAAAGTAAGAATCTCGGCGCCGGAAAATTCATTGCGAATGTTTGCAGCAGCGGACTCAATTTTTTCTGACGATCGCGATGTCATGACAACACGCGCACCTTCCGCAACCAGTTGCCTTGCCACTGCATAACCCAGACCTTCACTTGAAGCCATAACAAGCGCCGTTTTTTCCTGTATACCAAGATCCATTTCATAACCTCCTTGAATGTCTCATTTGAATCATTCAGTAGTGGCGATAGAATCAGTTTGAAGAAAAGGCCATTCAGGGAGGACAACTCCCCGAATGGCACTCATGGGCAGGGCTCAGGTAGAACGACGTGCCAGATGACGCAAATTGGCGCGATGAATCGCTTTCCAGGGAATAGGCGTCACTTGGGCGTTATCCATTTCCTGATTGCTGTGGCTAACCACATTCTCGAACCGATGATTCATTCGCAAAGCCCCTGGCATTGAGAATGCTTGATTATGGTTCTCGGTGTGTTGATTGGCCATGACTACACCCCCCAAATGTAAGTTAACCACGGTTAACAAAAGCTATCCGAAAAAGTCTATGAGTCTTAGACCCCAGGCAGATTTTTTTGTTCATTAAGCACAGGAAAGCGTACACGTTCATTCAACCATTTTGCCACATGCCCAATTTCGATTCGCTCCTGATTCATGGTATCTCTATTGCGAATAGTCACTTTACCGTCTTCCTCAGTTTGAAAATCGACAGTAATACAATAAGGTGTACCGATTTCGTCATGCCTTCGATATCTTTTGCCAATAGAACCTGAATCGTCAAAATCGCAAGAGAAATCATTTCTCAATTCATGAAAAATGGTCTCTGCCTGACTGGAAAGTTTCTTTGATAAGGGAAGTACCGCACATTGAAATGGTGCAATGGCAGGATGAAGATGGAGAACAACCCGTGTATCATTTTCCGCGACTTGTTCTTCTTCATAGCTATCAGCAAAAATGGCCAAAAACAACCGATCTACTCCTAATGAAGGTTCAATACAATAAGGAATATACGGCTCTTCACCTTCTTCTTTCACTAAAAAATCTTCGTGAGAATATTCGGCGTGTTGACGCAAGTCGTAGTTGGTACGGTCGGCAATCCCCATCAGTTCTCCCCAACCAAATGGAAATTGATATTCAATATCCGTTGTTGCAGCGCTATAGTGGGACAACTGTTCCTTTGCGTGGTTACGAAGACGCAAATTGTCTTTTTGTAAACCTACAGCAATCAACCATTCATAACAAAAATCTCGCCAATATTCAAACCAACTTAAATCCGTTCCTGGTTTGCAAAAAAATTCTATCTCCATTTGCTCAAATTCTCTGGTTCTAAAAGTGAAATTGCCGGGAGTAATTTCATTTCGAAAACTCTTTCCTATCTGGCCAATGCCAAAGGGAATTTTTTTCCTCATAGTTCTTTGGACATTCATAAAATTCACGAAGATACCCTGCGCTGTTTCTGGTCTTAAAAAAATTTCATTGGAACTTTCTTCTGTCACACCTTGAAATGTTTTGAACATCATATTAAACTGCCGCACGGGCGTAAAATCTTGCGCTCCACAATCAGGGCATTTTACATTCCATTCTTGAATGAGTCGCTCCATTTCTTGAAACGGCAAACCATCTGCCGATATTTCTTGACCTTGTGCTTCAGCTGCTGATTCAATCAACTTATCCGCTCGATGACGTGATTTGCACTGTTTACAGTCAATCATGGGGTCGTTAAAGTTGCCCACATGTCCGGAAGCAACCCAAACTTGTCGATTCATGAGAATAGCCGAATCCAGTCCAACATTATAGGTGTGATTCTGAATAAACGTTTTCCACCATACTTGCTTAATACGATTTTTCATTTCGACTCCAAGCGGCCCGTAATCCCAGGTATTCGCTAAACCACCATAAATTTCTGAGCCAGGGAAAATAAAACCTCTACGTTTGGCAAGAGAGACTAACTGTTCCATGGTAACGGGCATGCTGGTTTCCTCCAATTTCTCTGCTTTCTTTATTGTGGATATGATACAGAAGAGTAGCAACTCGTGCAATTCAATACCAGTAAAAAGTTTAGAATAAAGAACATTCAATGTATAATAGAGCCCGATCGCGTCTAAAGGAGTCGATGAAGGTTTTGGATATTCGCATGGTATTTCTCGACATTGATGGAACTTTGTACACTGAGGGACAGTTAATTGATAGTGCTGTTCAAGCTGTACAGCAATTACACAGAAAAAACATCCCTGTTTCACTCTGCACCGGGCGTTCCTATATTCATGCGAAAAACATCCAATCTGCTTTACAGATTCAAAACGGTGTATATTTTAATGGCAGTTTGGCTATAGCCCAGCAAAAAACCGTCTACTCGACGCCTTTTTCCACTGAAACGACCCAATCGCTGATCGACCTGTTACAACAGTACGGCCATCCTTTTATCATGCATACAGACTCTCGCGTGCTTTCTTTTAATCAAAATTATCTTCCGTACAAAGAGATTTTAGATGCGTTCCATTTTCCCGAAATCGAAATTTTATTAGAAGATCAATGGGATATTCATTCATATCCGATTTATCAGTTTAACGGATTTTTTGAAAAAGATTGGGATTCACTGATTGAACAATCCGCCACTGACTGTTTCGTCTACCGTTGGGATAATCAGGCTGTAGATTTGCAAATTCTCCATAGTGACAAACATTTAGGTGCTCTTAGTATTCTGCATGAATATAAGATTGATCCACAGCATGCCCTGCACATTGGTGATGGTGGAAATGATATTGGTATGTTTCATGCACTTGGATATTCAGTAGCTATGGGAAATGCCTCCGTGGACATACAAAATGAAGCAAAAATGGTCACTCTTCCCGCTGAAGAAGATGGTGTCTATCATGCGCTGCGCAACTTGAAACTCATTGAGTAAATCCATTCGTCACAAGTTTATAAAGCTATTTTTTCTTCCATTCCTCGTCTACAGCAAAAATCTGCTCAATCATTGGCTCTTGCTGTAATGAAAATTTCACAGGATGAACCTAAAATTTTTTCAAAGGGAAGCTGAACTCTCTTTCAATTGGCGCAAAATTTCACGTAAGGCAACCGTACGATGAGAATGTTGATTTTTGAATTCTGGAGGCAACTCAGCAAATGTGTGATGCAAAGGAGGGTAATAAAAAAGCGAATCGTACCCGAATCCTCCATTACCTTGCTCTTTGCGAAGAATCATACCTTGCACCTTCCCCTCACTTGCAGCCATCACATTGCCATTTGCATCGACTACAACAAGTGCAGCCACAAAATAGGCTTGACGCCTTTCATCTGGAATAGCTTCCATCTCCATGAGAAGCTTTTGACGATTAGCCGCATCATCGCCATGTTTCCCTGCAAAACGGGCAGAATAGATACCCGGTTTGCCTCCAAGTGCTGGTACCACCAATCCTGAATCATCCGCCAACACAGCCATCTGGGTATGTAAAGCATAGAAACGCGCTTTTTGAAGAGCAATTTCCTGGAACGAATGACCTGTTTCCGGCGCCTCCTCCACATGTACCGGAAGTGGTAACAAGTCATATGAGTTACCCATCATAGCTTGGAATTCTTCGAATTTGTGCTTATTTTTTGTAGCCACGCAAATTTGCAGAAAAAAAACCTCCATGTAGATATTTGAATTTTATAAAATACCACAAGATTAAAGGTTAGAAATGGATTGTAAGGATTCGTGAATATCTAGATGAGCCACAGTTGCTCCACTCAAACCAAACCACGATTGTAATACCGTATTCATAAAAGATTCCTGACCTGTCGTATAAAACATATGCCGAGACTCAGAAGTTCCGTTGGCGAGCATCTCTCTTTCACTCAGAAACGAATGGACTAACTGAGTGACAGAACGCGCAGAGGAAATAGTTTGGATGCTAGGACCGATTACTTTTTGAATACTTTTTTCTAATAAAGGGTAATGCGTGCATCCTAAAATGAGCGTATCAATTTTTTTTTCCAAAAGAGGTTCAAGTGATTGACGAACTATAGATTCTACTTCTGCTCCATCCCACTTCCCCGCTTCCACCAGCGGAACGAAAGCAGGACAAGCTTGAGAATGGACAATCGCTTCTGGCAACAGTTGGTGCACAGCCTGTGTGTAAATACATGATTCTATAGTTAACGGCGTACCAATGACGCCTATTCTCTTCGAAATGGAATGGGATACAGCCGCTTCAGCACCCGGTTTGACAACACCTAATACAGGGATGGGGAGATGCATTTGCAAATAACGCAACGCAACCGCAGTGGCAGTATTACAAGCAATAACAATTAACTTAACACCTAAAGCACAAAAATAATTACAGATTTCAACGGCATAGCGCCGAACTTCATCAGCGTGTTTTTCACCGTAAGGACAACGAGCGTGATCGCCCACATAGATGATAGATTCATTCGGCAGAGCACGAATGATTTCTGTAGCCACAGTGAGACCGCCAATGCCAGAATCGAACACTCCGATAGGCGCGTTGCTGTTCAACATATTTTCCTCATTTCTCTTGTGGATGTTATCCTTTAAACTGCACCTCTTCCGACATGCGCCTGTTCAGGAGTTCGAGGACTTCCAATATGCGAGATTTTTCCTCTGCAGAGACAGCTTGCAAAACAGATCCAAGGTAAGCCCTCCGAGCATCGAGGACGCGCTCAATTAATTCTGCACCGTGAGCCTTCAATTGAACTCGTACTACCCGGCGATCTTCCGAATCGCGCATACGAACAACAAAATCTGCTCTCTCCAAGCGATCAACAAGGTCAGTTGTTGTACTGTATGCTAAATAAAGACGATTGCTCAAATCACCAATCGTCAATTCGCCGTCTCGATTTAGAATCACCAACGCATCGAATTGCGGAGGCGTAATGCCATACTGTTCTAAAAGAGACCGCCCGCGCCGTTTGACAATGCTATAAATCTGACGCAGGCAAAATTCTATTTCTACCACGTCATCCGGAAAGTTAGGCATGGGGTTCTAGCACCTCAATTTCATTCTTGACAGGGTGACAGATTGAAGTGAATTGTATCATCTGCGCTTGACGAGATCAACGAAACACCACCTCTGCCCGCCTCAATATTCCCTCTAAGGAACAAGCAGTGTAATGCCTCCATCCATGCGAATGGTTTGACCTCGTATCATTTCTGCTTCTTTTGATGTCAAAAACAGTGCCAAATGAGCCACATCTTCGGAAGTGACCATCCGATGATATGGAAGTCGCTCTTTCACTTGCTCCCAAGTACGTTCAATTTCCGGAAAATGTTCCAAAGCGCCTGTTTCTACCGCTCCTGCCGAAATTGCATTCGCGTTAATGCGCTGCGGCGCCAATTCGATGGCCAGATAGCGAATCAGAGATTCAATGGCTGCCTTTGAAGCTCCAACAGATGTATAAAAGGGAAAAACGTGATCGGACCCAAACGAAGATATGGCCAATAAACTACTTCCTTCAGCCATCAAGGGCACTGCACGCTGTGCAGCTATGAGCAGTGAACGAGCATTGACATTTTGCGTCCAATCCCAACCTTTGACATCCACGTCTAACGCCTTACGATTTCGTCCAGAAGCCGCATTATGCACATAGACATCCAATTTGCCGTAATATTTTTCAATCTCGTCAAACATGGAATGAATTTTATGTTCTTCAGCAAGGTTAGCTTTGACCATCAGCGCCCGTCTGCCCATTTTCTCCACTTCAGCTACCACTTCGCGTGCTGCTTCGCCGTTGCGAAAGTAGTGAATGACTACGTCAGCACCTTCCTGTGCATAAGCAAGTGCCAGCTGTTTCCCAATCCCTCTTGAACTCCCGCTCACGCAGACTACCTTATCTTTATACCGCCGTTGTTGGCTATGGCTGCTCATGCCAATCGTTTCCCCCTCGCTTTGTAAGCCGCGCATGCACAACTCATTCAGTGGGTTTTACCACTATTCTGCCGGCACTACGGGTGTCTGTTTCAAACACCTGTGGCAATTCATGAAGTGTTGTTACACGCTCAATCATTGCGTGACTATTGAGAATCCCTTGTTCCGCCATAGAAATGAGTTCTACAATTTCAACCTTTTCTGAAGCATAACTGCCCGTAACCGTAATTCCTTTGCGAACAAACTGTTGCATCTGAGCAATCTGGACGTCCCCATCGTGCATGCCCAGAACCATCACTGAACCGCCAGGACGAACAAAATCAAGCGCTATTTGTAACGAGCGAGAATTTCCGTAGGTATCCAACACCACATCAACTCCACCGCCCGACCAACGTCGAATCTGTCTACCCAGTGCGCGCGCATCCGTTTCCAGACTTTCCACCTGTTCGGCTCCAGCCCGTTCAAACAAAGCTAAACCTTCTGTGCGACTCGAAAGTCCCATGGCCCGCACACCCAGTACGTGCAAAAGCATCACAGCCGCTACACCCAGTCCTCCGGCACCAAGCACTAACGCCGTCATGCCCGCTTCAAGATGAGATTGACGAATTGCGTGATAGGGTGTTGCAAAAGCATCCACCAATAGAGCAGCAACTTCTGGAGTCAATCGGACACCATCATAAGGAATCAATTGTGATTTCGGCACTTTGACCAATTCAGCATAGCCGCCCCACATCTGATAACCAATGACCTTTTGCTGAAGACAGAGATGATGGTATCCTGTTTGACAAAGTCGACATTGCCCACAAGGTACAAATGGGTAGACCAGCACGGATGAATGGACTGAAGAAGCGTTAGCGTCGCAAATCCTGCCCGCAATCTCATGACCTAACACTGCCGGAACAGGAGAACCAAATGGTAAGGGCATCCGACCCTCAACCACTTGACGATCGGATCCACAAACTCCACACGCTTCAACTTGAACAAGCACTTCCTCGGAAGTTAAAACCGGATCGTCCACCGTATCCACATACAGACCCTTTTCTTGAGAAAAAAGGACAGCCAGCATGGTTTAAGACTCCCGTTTTTGCCGATCACGTTGACGAGCGGCAGTCAACATAGATTCGACAATGGTCATTTTCTGCATCTCAGCCGTGCCCTCTTCAAACCAGAGTGAACGAGCATCGCGATAAAGTCGTTCTACCGGACTGCCTACCATATACCCTACGCCGCCATAGAGAGCAAGTGCCGCGTCAGTAACTTCGCCTACCATTTTAATGGCGTGCGCCTTGGCCATGGAAGCTTCAACAGAAATCGTTTCACCGCGATCGTACTTATGAGCCGCATCCAAACAAAGCAGTCGTCCAGCCTGAATGGAGATGGCCATCTCGGCCAGGCGCATCTGTACCGCTTGACGGCTAGCCAAAGCTTTGCCAAATGTGGTTCTGCGTCGAACGTGCAAGAGCGCTTGCTGCAACGATTCTTCTGCTACCCCAACTGCACTCTGGGCAATACAGGCACGGCTCTGATCGAGAAAACCACGCAACGCCAAGTCAAATCCTTGTCCAATTTCACCCAATACATTTTCCTCAGGAATTCGACAGTTGCTAAAAGTTAGAATGCCGTGCGTGCTGCCTTTGTCACCCATCATTTGTGGTTGCATTTCTATATGTAAACCGACCTGATGCCGCGGCACAATAAACGCTGTTAATCCCTGACGGCCAGCATTGGCATCTGTTTTAGCAATCACGACAAAAATAGTCGCTTCGTCAGCAAAGGTGATTAAATGCTTGCGGCCATTCAAAACAAACTCGCCGTTTTCGTAAGTTGCAGTGGTGCGTAAATCAATCCCTGTGCCGTTGTCTGGCTCAGTTAACGCAAACGCCACCAAACATTGTCCGGATGCTACTTGTGGCACCCATTCTTTTTGCTGTTCTGGGCGACCGTTACCAACAGTTCTCCAGATACTGTTGTAGGCATGCACCACCATGCGAATGGAACCGTGACAGCGAGCTACCTCTTCTAAAATCGGAAAATACATGGCCAGAGGCAAACCTTCTCCTCCAGCCCACGTCGGTTGTGTCAAACGGTGAAAACCAAGCTGGCGAATACGCTGCCACAACTCTGGAGGAATTTTCTCATCACGCTCAATCTGCTTAGCCCATTCCACAGCCTCTTCAGTACGAAACTGAATAACTCGTTGACGGATAGCTTCCGCTCTCTCCTGAAGCAAAGTGCTTGTCTCCTCAACCAAAATGGATTCTCCTCTCCATCAACATTCTCACTTAACGATGCTAGATTTCTTTTACTTAAGTAGACTTGGCTATTTATTAAAGAGCTAACATCTGGCGCAACTCTTTCTTTTTGATTTTTCCGGAATGCGTCATCGGCAATTGTTCCATAATTTTTAATCGATCTGGAAGTTCAAACTTGGCTAATCCAGCCTCAGATAAAAACTGGCGTAACTCGTCCAATTGCAGAGTGGTTCCTTCATGAAGAACTACACAAGCTACTGTATGTTGGCCCAGCGTTTCGTCAGGCGCACCAACTATAGCCACTGTTTGAATGGAGGGATGGGCGGCGCACACATCCTCTACACTCTTTGGATCAATCTTTGTACCGCCACGATTGATAATATCGTCAGCACGTCCCATAAATATATAGCGGCCTTTTTCATCTTGGCGAAACAAATCCCCAGAGTGAAACCAACCTTCACTATCCCATTGGCGCGCCGAAGCCTCAGGATTATCGTAGTAACCTGCACTGAAATTAGGTCCTCTTGCCCACATCTCCCCAGGTTCTCCTGGTTGAACAGGCTGGTATTCTTCGTCCATTAGCACAATCTCGATACCGGGTACCGCTTGACCAACGGTTTTACTGATGGCTTCAATACCATCATCAGGCCGCGTGCAACAAGCCACAAAACCTTCTGTCCAACCAAACATGCCGCCGACTACAATGCCAGTTTCCTCTTG
Organism: Alicyclobacillus sp. TC; assembly: GCF_016804365.1. Taxonomy (NCBI): domain Bacteria; kingdom Bacillati; phylum Bacillota; class Bacilli; order Caryophanales; family Alicyclobacillaceae; genus Alicyclobacillus; species Alicyclobacillus sp. TC. The sequence continues at coordinate 1,424,836 of NZ_CP044434.1, forward strand.
CAACCGTTGCAAAATGGCACTTGGTACAGGTGCGCCAGCATAAATGAAAAGTTTTACAGACGAAGTATCAGCATCCCGCAATTTAGGCGCACTGGCTACATGAATCAGATGGGGCGGCGCACCACAAAGAAAAGTGGGCTTTTCTTTGGCAATCCATTGCAGAACTCGACTCACGGCAAAACGCTCCATCAATACCATTCGCCCACAGGTGGCAATAGGCATCATCACGCCAACCAACATCCCTGTTTGGTGACAAATCGGCGCCATATTCAGCGTGGCTAAACCCCTTTGAAAACCATAAATTTGCGCATAAGCCCGACAAGACCATAAGTAATTGGCGTGTAACTGCACAACTCCTTTCGGCGATCCGGTTGTGCCCGATGTAAACACCATGACAAACGGATCGAGCGGATCTGGACGAAATTCATCAAGTAAGGAACGATTTTCCGGCGTAGCGCTGCAAAGTTGTTCAAAAGAACGAACCGGCAAGGATGGGGAGGATTGTGAACCTTGGAGAATGACGTGCTCTAAGCTAGGCAACTGTTCTTTGACAGCGAGCGCTGTTTCAATCAACGACTCGCCGCGGAAACTTTCTGCCACAATCCAAATCTTAGCTGCTGACTTACGCAAGCTATACACTAATGCCTCGCGACCTAAATCGGTTTGCAAAAGAACCGCAACGGCTCCAATTCGAGCGGCGCCAAAAAGAGCTACAACATAGTCCAAACTGTTTGGCATCTGAATAGCTACCGCATCACCTTTACGAACTCCAAGTTGGAGGAGAGAGGAAGCAACAGATTCCACCTCCCGCCATAACTCAGCATAAGTCAATTGCCTTTTTTCATCACGATGCAAAAGGTCAGGCGCAAGTCGGGCATTTTGTTCTAAAACATCAACAAATGATTCTTTGGACCATATATTCTGCTGCAGATAATGTTCTGCCCGTTCTTCTGTCAAGACCATGCCTGGAAATCGCTTCATAGCCCTGTCTCCTTTTTATTTCGCAATAACCTGCCATCAATGATCAGATATGGACAGTCTCCCTTTGAGGTACTCCACTACACCAGACACCGTGCTCAAATGATTGAAATCCGAATCAGGGATTTCCAAATCAAATTCATCTTCAAAAGCGATGGCCAACTCGGTTAAATCCAAAGAATCCGCGCCGAGATCGTCCACATAATGATTTTCTGGGCGAATGGACTCCACATCCACCTGTAATTGATTCGCTGTTACCTGCTTGACACGACGAGTGATTTCTTCCACTGTCCACTGTTCTGCCATATTGAAAACATCCTTTCCTTGTATCAAATGAATATTTTCTGTCTATCTTCAAAAACTTTCAAATCCGCCAGTGAGAAGCGTCAAACCGCCGTCAATGCGGATAGTTTGTCCAGTGATAAAACGAGATGCGTCACTCGCCAAAAAAACGGCTGCATCGGCTACATCCCTTGGATTGGCCAACCTTCCGAGTGGAGTGTGACGAATCACATCTTTACGATACGCTTCGTAATGATTGCCGCCATAATAACGAGCTGAATCTGTGTCCACAACGCCCGGATTCAAAGCGTTGCAAGTAATGTTTTGCGATCCATACTCAGCAGCAATATATCGAACAAGCGATTCCAGCGCAGCTTTGGCACTTCCTAAAACTGCGTAACGCGGTAAGGTAAAGTCACTGCCCATACTGGACATGGCAATGATTCTGCCATATGAGCCTGTCATGAGCGGCACAGCCTGCTGCACGCAGATGACTAAACTATGTAACACCATTTTATAGGTGCGCTCCAAATGATAATCCTTTAATTCTGCAATGGATTTAAAGGCACTGGCGGCTGCGTTTGCTACAAACACATCCAAACGTCCCCAACGTTGGCGAATCTCTTTAAACATTTGCTCAATCTCTTCTTGCGATTCCATCTCTGCCCGCAAAACCAGACAATCTCTGCCCATTTGACGAATTTCTTCAGCAGTCTCATGAGCGGCAGCTTCATCACGACGATAATGCACTGCCACGTCTGCTCCAGCCATTGCCATAGCTAAAGCTGTCGATCTGCCAATTCCCCGGCCGCTACCCGTGATAAGAACTTTTTTCCCGGATAGTCCAAAAGTTTGCATATACTTTTCTGACCCTGGATTCATGAAAAGTCCCACCCTTCCTACTCTTGATTTACAAAGCGTACGCCGCTTCAAAAGCTTCACGCATCGCTCGAACTGCATTCAATTGACTGGCGTCCTTGGCACCACCCACTCGAAAAATGGGTATGCGTTTAGCTAATACTTCGACATCGAAAGAAGATGTTTCCTGGCCTGTGCAGAGAATAATTTGATCGGCTTCGAGAAGTTTTTCTCCTTCAGGAGTCTGACCCCATAAACCTGTTTCGCGAATTTCTAGCGGTTGAAATTGCTTAACCAACTTGACTTCTGGACGATTTAATTCTCTGCGCACAATCCAGCGTGTCGTTTTGCCAATGCCTGTTGCCCATTTGTCCGATCGCGACACAAGCGTAATGGTTCTTTGTACAGGAACACTTACTTCCGTTACGTCATACTGCTTTGCAAAGCGACTCACTTCGGCAGGAGGTGCGGCGGTTTCCAGTAAATACTTGGTTACATCACAACCGATTCCTCCCGTTCCTAGCACCAAAAGACGCTTGCCAAGGATGACTTGTCCAGTCAAAACTTCAGGATAAGTGACCACGTGCGGCAATTCAACCCCTGGAATGGAAGGAATGCGCGGATGGACTCCTGTAGCCACAATCACTGCATCAAACGAGGTCAATTCGCTCGCATGGACATTGTGCGACAAACGCACTTCCACATGCAATTGCTGCAACACATGCTCAAAATAACGCAGTGTTTCATAAAACTCCTCTTTGCCAGGGACACGTGCCGCTAAGCGGAACTGTCCACCAAGTTGCGCTTGACGTTCAAAAAGCACCACCTGATGTCCACGAGAAGCAGCGGCTCTTGCAGCTTCTAAACCAGCAGGACCTCCGCCTATCACGGCAATCTTTTTCTTTTTTTGAGCAAAAATAATTGGATAAAGACTCTCTGCGCCAGTACGCGGATTCACCATGCAACTGACTGGCTGTGGAGGTTGAGCCATTGTGTGATCCAGGCATGCTTGATTACAAGCCACACAGACGTTTAAAAGCTGCCGTTGCTGTGACAATGCTTTGTTAGCAAATTCTGCATCAGCAAGCCAGGGTCTAGCTGGTGCAATAAAATCTGCCCAACCTTGAGAAAGAATGTGTTCAGCTACTTCTGGTGTATTCACGCGATTCGCAACAAGAATTGGGATATTCACCACTTCTTTTATACTTGCTGCTACCGTTGAAAATGCTGCTCGAGGCACTACAGCAGCCACCGTAGGAACCTGAGATTCATGCCAACCTATGCCAATATTCAAAGCATCTACGCCAGCCATTTCTAAACATTTGGCAAATTCCAAAGTTTCATCAGGGTTCGTGCTTCCCGGCATACAATCTAGGCCAGACATTCGAAAAATCAGCGGAAAATTTTCTCCCACCTGTTCACGAATGGCTCTCACAACCTCCAAGCTGATACGCATTCTGCCAGCTAACGAACCGCCATATTCGTCCTTACGGTGGTTTGTCAACGGAGAAAGAAATTCGTTCAGCAAATATCCTTCAGACCCCATCACTTCAATGGCGTCATAACCCCACTTTTTCGCTTTCAGAGCTCCACTAGCAAATGCCTGGATGGTTCGTTGAATATCATCGATTGACATTTCCACAGGTGTCTCACGTGTCCAATTGGATGCTATAGCGCTTGGGGCATAGGACGGCATACCTGTCTCTTTAGAAAAAGCATAGCGTCCAGAATGAAATAGTTGCATGGCTACTTTGCCGCCAACTTGATGGATTCGTTGAACCAATTCAGCAAGAAAAAAATCGTGTTCCGAATCGGTGAGACAAAACATATGGTCCCCACCGCCTTCAGGCAACACAGCGACTCCGCCAGTGATCATCAATGCAGCGCCTCCCTTGGCGCGCTCTTCGTAAAAAGCAACGAGACGTTGAAAGACTTCAGGCTCTGCCTCTAACCCTAGATGCATAGAACCCATCAATACACGATGTGGCAAATGAAGTGTGCCAATCTTCCCAGGATTTTTCAAATTTGAAAACTCATTGATCTGCTCTGCAGAATATGACATGGTGGCCCTCCTGCAATTGAAAATAGCAAATATAGGGTGTAAGATATTTTTCGATTTACAAAATATCTGATTCTCAATCTCGACGATCCTCTCTATGAAAAGGACTATACTATATTTTGGCGTAATTTTATAATCAGGTCATAAATTTTTGCCCAAAAATTATCATCAGGTACTAAAAATCTGTGGTTATTCATAGGAGTAGAACAAGGGGGATAGGTCAGATGATGGAAAACCTCTTCCACCATTCCGGATTTCTTGAATCTATAAAGCAGCACGTGAGAAAATTCCCTACCAAAACTGCTGTAGTGGATATCAGCAACCCTCAATCGATAACTATGAGTTATCAAGAATTGCAAGAGACTGCTGAAACGATTGCTGCTAATCTGCTGGCCAAAGGTCTGAAAAAAGGCGAAGCGGTTGCCTACCAATTGCCAAGCGGATGGCAATTTATCGTGATCACCATGGGAATTTGGTATGCTGGCGGCGTGCCATGCCCACTTTTGCCCTCACTTCGCGAACGTGAGGTTCGGTTTATTCTGGAGCGTTCCCAAGCTCGCTTTTACATTTACCCGGATACATACAGAAACTTTGATTACAGCCAATTGGCGCATTCCTTAGAGGACAAATTTGCAGATCTGCAATTCTTCTGCATTCCTCAGTCAGAACAAATTCCTGCGCTCTCTTCACTAGCTGGACTCGCTGATCCACTTGATCACGAGTACCATTTGCAACCACACGCCCCTACCCTGGACTCTATTGCTCAATTGTTATTTACATCGGGTACAACAGGAGAACCCAAGGGAGCTTTGCATACTTTTTCCACATTGTCTTATGCTTTGTTTCGCCATACGCAAACTTTACGCCTTTCTCACCAAGACGTTATTTGGGTTCCTTCGCCGCTGGCTCATCAAACCGGTTTTCTCTACGGCATGATGCTTTCACTCTTCCTTGGCGCCACTGGCGTGTATCACGCTGCATGGCATGTGGAGAAAGCCAAACAGGCCATTGAGAAGGAAGGAGCCACATTTGTACAAGCGGCCATGCCCTTCCTCTCGGATATCACACATATGTCAGAGCCACCACAGGGATTGCGCATTTTTGTGGCAACGGGCGCCGCTATACCAAGACAATTAGCTGATTTAGCCAAACAAAAGCTCGCTTGCAAAATTGTTGGCGCATGGGGTTCAACAGAAACCTGCTTAGTTACGGTTGGTCATCCGGACGATCCGGTTGAAAAACTCTGGGGCACGGATGGACGAGTCATGGAAGGAATGTCTATTCGCGTAGTCGACGAGAATGGACAAGTTCTCCCCCTGGTACAGAAGGTAATTTCCAAGTCAAAACACCCGCTATGTTCATTGGTTATCTGCATCGCCCCGATCTTTATGAGGCTGCTTTGACGAAAGATGGTTATTTTGACACAGGCGATTTAGCCATTGTGGATGAAGACGGATTTATCAAAATCAGTGGTAGAAAAAAAGACATCATCAATCGTGGTGGAGAAAAAATTCCGGTAGCCGAAATTGAAAATCTGCTTTATACGCACCCTTCTATCGCTGATGCAGCTTTGGTCGCCATGCCAGATCTTCGTCTTGGTGAACGTGCTTGTCTCTTTGTCGTTGGCAAAGAAGACAGCCAGCCGTTGAAACTGGAGGATATTACAGGATTCTTACAACAACAGGGTGTTGCTAAAATTTATTGGCCAGAACGTCTCGAATGGATTGCTGAGATGCCTCGCACAGCCAGTGGAAAAATCCAAAAATATTTGCTTCGTCAGCGGCTTCAAGAAAAGTCACTCGACGCATAAAAAAACTGGTTAAAAGTGGACAACGCCTTGGAAAGGATGAAATCAGATTGCAAGATGAGATCTCTTTTCAACAAAAACTCCAAGAAGTACAGGATTTTGTTGCCACACGCGGCCGCCTCTTCAGTGAACAAATTGAGGCTTCTGGACATGTTGATAAAAACGTCATTGAAGAATTGCGCCAGCGAGGCTACTTTCGCTTAACTGCTCCAGAAAATCTAGGTGGTCTGGGTTTCAGTATGCATCAATACCTCGAGATGCTCTTTTATTTTGCTCAGCTGCACGGTTCATTGCGGGTGCTTATTCACGTGACCAACAGTTTATGGCGATCACTTGCATCTAAAGCAAGCCAACAACAGTTAGAAAACTTTGTCCGACCTTTTGTCAACAGTGAAAAGTGGATTACTTTTACTCTCACGGAGCCCCATTCCGGATCGGGAGCGGACTTAAAAACAACTGCCCGGCGCGATGGAGATGACTACCTTCTGAACGGGGAAAAATGGATGATTATTTTTTCCGATTTAACAGATTACTTTTTACTTTTCTGCCGTTTGGAAGATAGCCAGGGTAGCGAAGGTACGCTTGCCTTTCTGGTCCCCCGTGACTCGCAAGGATTAACCATCGAACTGATGCAAGATGCTATGGGAGTAACTGGAACACGTCACGGACATCTATACTTACGTGACTGTCGTGTTTCTGCCAGTATGCGACTTGGAGAAGAAGGCGACGGACTAACCGTAGCTTTTCAAGGTTTTCTAGACCCTAGCCGTTTAGCGATTGGCATGACTTGTGTGGGACTTGCAGATCGAGCCTTGCAATTAGCTGTGCAGCATGCTTCAAAGCGAGTAACATTTGGCAAAACGCTTTTGGAGCGCCCCACCATTCAAATGTGGATTGCGGAAATGGCTACGGATATTGAGGCTGCTAAACAATTGGTGTTTAAAGCTGCCGCAGATTTTGAATCTGGCTTAACCATTGCTCGACAAGCCTCTATGGCCAAACTTTTTGCATCTGAAATGTTGCAACGCGTGACTGATTTGGCCCTGCAAATTCATGGTGGAATTGGGTATTTCAAAGGAGAGATGGAGCGCATCTACCGCGATGCTCGAATGTTACGCTTTGAAGAAGGTACCTCAGAAACACAGAAAATGACAATTGCTCGCAGCGTTATTCGACAGTACCGTCAAAACCAGTCATAAAACTGATTCGCCACAGTAATTCAACTTGAATGGAAGAGAGGCAGAACACATATGTCAAAAATCCCCTACCCATTAGCAAGCCGTGAGAACCATCCTGAGAATAGTGTGGTACAAGTGGGTGATATCCAGATTGGCGGAAAATCTGCAACTATTATAGCTGGTCCATGCTCTGTAGAATCTAGAGACAGCTATGTGGAAATCGCTATTGAATTGCAAAAGGCAGGCGCACAAATTTTGCGTGGAGGTGCTTACAAACCACGTACTTCTCCGTATTCTTTCCAGGGTATGGGTGAAGAAGGTCTGCGAATTATGGCCGAGGCAAGCGATATTACAGGATTACCAACCATTTCAGAAGTTATGGATGTAGAAACGCTGCCCCTCGTTGCACATTATGTTGACATACTGCAAATCGGCGCAAGAAATATGCAAAATTATCCTTTATTAAAAGCTGTCGGAAAAACCAAAAAGCCAGTCATGCTCAAACGAGGTCTAGCGAATACCATTGAAGAATGGCTAATGTCCGCAGAATATATTTTATCAGCAGGAAATCCTTCTGTGATTCTCTGTGAACGGGGAATTCGCACGTTTGAAACAGCTACTCGTTTTACATTGGACTTAAACGCCGTTCCAGTCATAAGAAAACTCTCTCACTTACCTATTTTAATCGATCCGAGTCATGGAACAGGACATTCTGGATATGTGCCTGCACTTTCTCGGGCTGCTATTGCTGTTGGCGCAGATGGCATTATGGTGGAGGTACATTCCAATCCTGCCGAAGCTCTTTCTGATGGTCCCCAGTCGCTTACAGTTGAAGAATTTCGCAGACTTGCTCCGCACATTCATCAGCTATCCGACTTTTGCCAACCCTTCTTCGAAGAGGCGAAGAATGCGCGGACTGCGAAAATCAGCGTCTCATGACGCAACATTAACGTTTAAAGGAAGCTGCTCCATCATCCACGTAAAATTCGTGACCGTTGACAAATGAGGCTTCATCGCTAGCAAGAAATGCGACAACTTGGGCAACCTGCTCCGCAGTGCCAAACTGTTGTCGCATTTGCGCTTTACGCACATAATTCCATACGCGTTCATCTTCACGCCACCTGTCAACGAGTGGCGTATCTATCATACTCGGAGCTATAGCCACTACTCGGATATTGTATTTAGCCAAATCGAGTGCAGCCGCCTTTGTCATGCCGACTACTGCCGCTTTCGTTGCGTGATATGGCAACTGTCTACGATCAGCCAAGAAAGCGTAGATAGAGGCTGTATTGATAATTACTCCGCCACGCTCCTTCATAACCGCCGCCGCCGCTCGAATGCCGTAAAAAACCCCATTTTGATTGATGGCTACTGTACGAAGATATTCTTCCAACGGCATCTCCAATAAGTCCAGTTTACCTTCCCCAAATATTCCAGCATTGTTAAACATAATATCAAGTTGCCCATAGTGTTTTACAGTGGTTTCAACTAGTAACTGAACGCTTTCATAGGAAGAGACATCTACCGGAACAAATATAGCTTTACCGCCTTTAGCAAGAATCTCATCAGCGATTTTTTTTCCTCGTTCTTCTTGAATATCTGCTACCGCAAGTGAAGCCCCTTGTTGAGCAAGCAATTTAGCACTGGCCGATCCGATTCCACCGGCAGCACCAGTGACTATGGCAACTTTCCCAGCAAATCTTTGCATATTCATGAGCTACTCCTTATCTTTAACCATATTTTCAAATAACTGAATACGCGTTCTCCATTCCTCGGGTATAGGTAGAGGTTTCTGCGTTTCCAGATCCATATGCACATAGACAGTATGAGCACGGACGAGCACATCTTGATGGCGTTTAATTTCAAAATCTACTTGCAGGCTTGTCCTTCCCATCGATACGGTGCGAACGCCAATAGCCAGTTCTTCATCGTAACGTGCAGAAGAGAAAAACTCTAATTCCGTTTTGACTATGACTGTATTGCGCATTTCTCCTTGGTGAACGGCGACTCCTCGCCTTATGTATTCTGCAAATGCTACGTCAAGATAAGTTAAATAATGCGCGTTGAAGACCACGCGCTGAGCGTCTACTTCATCCCAACGCACGCGCAATCGATGATGAAAACGATAATGATTCAAGATAGATCACTTGCCCCTGCCTGGTAAGTTTATTCCTCTGTTATCTTACACGATTCTTTGCGTTGCAACGACATGGATTTTTCGGCTGGGGGCTTTTATCAAGAATGATCCCCTACAGATGGTTGTAGGGGGTCAAGAGTTCAAATTGATAATTCTCCCATACGTACAAGTTCCACAACCGCTTGCGAACGACCCTTTACATTCAATTTTTTCATCACATTAGAAATGTGATTTCTCACTGTTTTTTCGCTCACGAATAGTTGGGACGCGATTTCTTTTGTCGTTTTGTCCTGTACTAATAATTCAAAAACTTCTCGTTCGCGATTGGTGAGCAATGACTTGGCACTCGCCTCTTTGCCCGAAGACATTTCGCTTATCCCTCCCTGCCGCATCGAGTACAAGAGCGGGATACAGTCAGGGTATAGTATGTGAGACTCGATTTCTCTGTGCATGCCCTCATCAACATAGGCGGAACTGACATATTGTATGATAAGAAGGGTTTTGTACACATGCGAGGAAATGTAATGCTCTAGAAAGTAAAATCCATTTGACTTCAGTAATACAGGACGAAGCAAGAGCTTCTATTAAACGTGTGTATAGGAATGCAAATAAGGGGGAACATGCATGACAATGCCGATTTCACGTCGGCCTTTGGGTAATTCTGATACTTTTCTGTCGGCCATTGGCCTTGGATGTTGGCAATTTAGTCTTGGCAAAGGACTGGTGGGAAAGTTTTGGGATGTTCTAGACAAAGAACGCATTCAAGAAATTGTGGATGAAAGCCTTCAGAATGGCATCAACTGGTTTGATACAGCAGAAATATACGGACGAGGAGAATCAGAACGCGCACTTTCACAAGCACTCCTAGCCAACGGGTGTCAACCGGGAGAAGTCTTTATTGCTAGCAAATGGTGGCCGATAGGTCGTCGCGCCAGCCATATTCTATCATCTATTCAAGAACGTCAAGAATGTTTGGCGCCTTATCCTATCGATTTATACCAAATTCACCAACCGTATGCTTTTTCAAGCATTCGAAGTCAAATGGATGCTATGGCTAAATTAGTCGAAAAAGGAGCCATCCGATATGTCGGCGTAAGCAATTTTAACGCCAAGCAAATGCGAATAGCTCATCAAATATTAAGTAAATATGGTATCAAGCTAGTTTCCAATCAGGTAAAATACAGCTTACTCGATAGAAGAATAGAACGTAATGGCATTATGGACGTTGCAATGGAATTGAAAATAAGCATTATTGCCTATTCGCCCCTTGAACAAGGACTCTTAACTGGAAGATTTCACGAAAATCCCAGTGCGTCAACAACGCTATCCGGTCCACGCAAATTTCAGGGCAAGTTTAAACGTCAAAATCTGTTAACCACCAAACCTCTGATTGACGTTTTACGATCACTTACTGAAAAATATCAAGCTACTGTCAGCCAGTTGGCACTCAATTGGCTCATTACGGCTCATGGAGAAACTGTACTGGCTATTCCTGGTGCTTCAAAAGTCAAGCAAGCCCGTGACAATGCTGGTAGCCTTCAGTTTCAATTAGAACCGGATGATATAGAGAAAATTGATAAAATCAGTAAATCTATCCAAAACAGATAGTGAATTTTTCTCTGTTTTTCTCTCAGGTTACAACCGTTTGAAAAGATAAGAAGCCCTTAACTTTCGAGGGCTTTTCATCTTTTCCAAATTAAGTATTCAACGCCTGCCTTCTCTACTTTTCAAACTGCGGAAAATAGGACTCTTGTATCTAATTTATCGAGCCGTTGTACCACCATCTACAGCTAGAATTTGTCCAGTGACATAATCGGAAGCTTGACTGGCTAGAAAAAGAGCTGCCCCTTGCAAATCGCGATCTGTCCCATAACGACGAAGTGGAATACCTTGCAAAATAAAATCCCCCCGATGAGCAAGCACATCTTTTGTCATTTTGGTTGGGAAAAATCCGGGTGCTATGGCATTGACATAAATTCCATAGCGAGCCCATTTGACTGCCAAATCTTTCGTCAGTGTAACAATACCACCCTTACTGGCGTTATAAGGTACTGCGTCAAGTCCTTCAGGATCCGTTCCGCGCAATCCAGCAACTGACGCAATATTGATAATTTTTCCCCTGCCCTGTTGCTTCATTTGTCGGCCCGCAAATTGTGACATCAGAAATGTACCTGTTAAATTGGTATCAATGACTTTCTTCCATGCATCCAGAGGAATATCAAGAGCGGGGGCCCCCCAAGAAGCACCAGAATTATTCACCAAAATATCTAGACGGCCAAATTTTTCAAGAGTAGCTTCGACAACTCGCTGAATGGACGCTGATTCAAGTATGTCAAGCTCCATCCCTTCAGCCTGAAATCCTTTTTCCGTAAGTTCCCGAGCAGCCTGAAGGCAATTTTCAACTCGTCGAGAGCAGAGCACAACCGTTGCTCCTGCTTCCGCATAAGCTTCTGCAATTTGCAATCCGAGTCCACGTCCACCTCCGGTGACTATGGCAACTTGACCATCCAATCGAAATAAATTCAATACGCTCATTCACGAGCCCTCCCGACCGTTAGTTAGAAATCGTTCTAAACGCTTTCATTGTGCCATAGACAACAAGCTGCTGGGAAGTCAGACAAGAACAAATTTTATTCTCCTCTTCCTAATTCATCGACAAGAGAATATAATAAAATCGCGTTTCAACTTGTAGTGATGTTATATCGTTATGATATTTCCATACATCAACAAGTCAAGAAACCAAAATGATTTGAAACGAATCTTGAAAATCTAAAAAATGACTCTTCATGAGGAGGTGAATTGGTATTGCGTGGTGGCGTACCCATGTATCAAAAAATTAAACGCCAATTGATCGAACCCATTGAACGTGGCGAATGGCCAGTGGGCCATCCTCTGCCATCAGAAGCCGAATTATCTCAACAATTTCAGGTCAGCCGAACGACGATTCGACAAGCTATTGGAGATTTGGTCTCGATGGGCTATGTCACTCGGCAGCAAGGGAGAGGCACGTTTGTCTCGCAAGCACGGCCGCATATTACGGCAACCAAACTGTATGGCTTTGCAGAAGAATTGAGACAGCGTGGTGAAGAGGTTCAAATTCAAATTCTTTTTATGCGTGCATTTCATTTCATAGACAAAAGTGAAATTGTCCTTCCTTGGACATTGGATGGTCAAACATGGGAACTACAACGGATTGCTCACATTGATGGGCAGCCTGTTTTTTGGGAAACCTCATATCTGCGGTTGCCAAATGACTTAAGCGTAGCTTCTTGGGAAGAAGACAATACTTCATTTGAAAATGTTTATGGATATTTTGAACGTTGTGGCGTTAGAATTGCTTCCGGATTGCAGACGATTCACGCCGAAACAGCCATGGAAGAGACTGCCGCCCTATTACAGGTAGCAATTGGCTCTCCCTTGCTCGTAGTAGAGCGCATCACGCAAGATGATACGGGTGATCCTGTTGAGTACTCTATTGTCAAATACCCTGCCGCTCTCTATCGATACGAAGTGAAATTGTTGCGCCAGGAGGATAACTTTTCCATATCCTGAGATATTCAGAAGCTTCTTTACAGACCCATTCGTTTATTCGTCTCTTTGACAGAAAGGAATGTGAAGGTTGATGCATACCCCGCCAAGCGTTACAACAGAACCCAATTCGCCTCACAGAAAAAGTTTTTTCGATCATTTACCGCTTCCTTCAGTCCGTAACCGTAAAGGATACCACTGGTTTGTGGTTGGAACCGTTTGTATAGGCGCTTTCATGGCTGCGCTAGATGCAAGTATTATTAATATTGCCTTGCCCACCATGCAAAAAAGTTTTCAAGTAACCATGGGCGCTGTCGAATGGGTAAGTTTGACCTATCTTTTAACGCTTGCTGCACTCATCATACCGCTCGGAAGAATGGCCGATATTTTTGGACGACGCTGGATGTATGCCATTGGTTTTAGTGTTTTTATCGTTGGTTCATTTCTTTGCGGCATTTCTCCAACGCTCGCCATCATGAACGGAGCGCGAGTTCTCCAAGCCATTGGCGCCGCTATGCTACAGGCCAATAGTGTAGCCATCATTACTGCCGCTACTCCTTTGTCCGATCGCGGTAAAGCCATCGGTATTCAGGGGAGTGCGCAAGGAATTGGTTTATCGTTAGGTCCTGCCATAGGTGGAGCCATCCTCTCCACCATTGGTTGGCGTTGGATCTTTTTTGTCAATGTACCTGTAGGTATTATTGGTACATTGTTGGGTATTTTGCTCCTGCCAAGAGATGAAGAACGCAAGGAGAAACGAGAACCTTTTGATATCTGGGGAGCTATTGTTCTCGCCCCTACCCTGGTTGGCATCATTTATTTTGTCAAAGAAGGCCAAAGCGCCGGATGGACGTCTCCAATTGAACTGGTTGCACTGATTGTTGGCGTTCTGGGACTGATTCTTTTTATTGCAATGGAATTGAAGAAAAAAACTCCTCTATTGGATTTGAAACTGTTTAAATTCCCGCAAATCACGATTGGAAATATTACTGGCGTGCTGTCTTTTGCAAGTATGTATTCCGTCACCTTGCTCGGACCTTTCTTTCTCGATCGCGTTATGCATCTTGAACCATACCAAGCTGGACTTCTGATGATGATCGTTCCGATTGGTATGACCATTTTTACACCCATATCTGGAATTTTAGCCGACCGCTATGGAGCTCGTATATTGACCGTTTCTGGAATGGCAGCAACGATGTTGGGCGGGCTAGCATTATTTTTAGCGAGTGGAACGCTCACCTATCCAATGCTGGTTGTGGGACTGTTTTTAGTCGGTTCTGGGCTCGGCCTGTTCACTCCGCCCAATAATGCGAGTGTTATGAATGCATCTCCCAGAAATCGATTAGGAGTAACTGGCGGCATTCTCAATATGGCAAGAACACTTGGCATGAGTCTTGGCGTTACACTCGGTGGTGTTTCCTATGAGGTAATGCTCTCTTTGCAAGGCATTCATAATGAATCGACAGCTACCCTGTCCGAAATGAACATTGCCTACCACCAAGCCTTTTTGATCACTGGTGCTGTGGCACTCATTGCTATGTTCTTGTCTTTCAGTAAACGAGCCGCCAAAAAAGTAGAAGAAGCGGCGTAAAGATTTCCTGAATTCCCCTTCTCCTCATGAGGATATTCGACCTGGTACATGCACATGATGAACATGTCAAGGAGATATTGAAATGGAGGAGGGGAAACGTTGAACGTCGATCCAGAATTGGTATGGTATATAGGTATATTTCTCTTCATTTTTTTACTGCTCGGTGTACTCCGAATGGTAATGACCAAATATGACTGGTGGAGCTTTACCAAAGATGAGTTTGCTGTCGCCAATGTACCGGAAGGCGGTATGGCTCATGGAAACGATGAAGCGTACCATATCGCACGTATCACTCAAAAAGCAAGCGGCCATCGTCAAGATACACCAGAGAATATGGCCATACAACTTTTTCGTTGGATGCAGCCCGTTGCCCCCTATTTACCCGCTACTTTAGCTGAACCTGATGTGGTCAATCGAGAATACGCTATTTTGCAAGCTTTTTGTTTTGTAAACGAAATGCGTCAACAAGTGAAAGATGAAAACATCCAAAAGCAAATTGAAAATAAATTCTGGGAACTTTTTCGTGACGCAACTCCTTATACACATGACATTTCGGACAAAATGGACACTTACCACCAAGCAGTCCATACTACAGAATCCAGTAAAGAACAATCTATACTCGTGGGGAAAAAATTTTCCTCCTTTTGTCATCAACCAGAAGATAAACGTCTTCAGCATATGGGCAGTGAAACCTATGAACGTTTAACTCATCGAGTCAAACACCTATTTTCGCTGAAGCAAGTCGTTGCTGTTTAGAAGAGTTTCAAAAAATTGCGAGCAAGCTTGCTTTAAACATACATGACCTCCAAGTCCATCAAAAAGATATCGACTTAGAGGTCATGTAGGGCTTTGAATAATAATGATTAAGCCTAACACAAAACAGGCTATGGTTAGCGAGCCGCAGAGATGGTTTGTTCCAAAACAGATCTTGCAGCAGGGACTCTTGGATCGACTCGATTCTCTTCAAGTGCGTGTTGCCTGCAAGCTTCCGAACAAAAACCTTGCAATTTCTCTTGACAAGAAGGACAACTCAAATGGCGTCGATGACAATCCAAATAAGCACAATTCACGTGGATGTCCCATGCTGTTCCACAATGTTCACAAGCACTGATGACGACATCCTCTTCGGTACGGTTAATAGGAACTGCCATCCGATTATCGAAAACGTAACATTTTCCATCATATAATTTCCCTTGCACTTCTTCGTCCTGTGAGTAGCGAATAATGCCGCCTTCTAATTGATAGACATCAGTAAATCCTTTGTCTATTAAATAACTCGTCAATTTTTCGCAACGAATGCCACCTGTGCAATACGTAAGAATTTTTTTTCCTTTTAACATCTCTTGATGCTCATCAATCCACAGTGGAAATTCACGAAACGTCTCCACATCCGGAGTAATTGCACCACGAAAATGCCCAATTTCTGACTCATATCGATTCCGTCCATCAATAACGATAACATCTTCGTTTAAGAGCATTTCGTAAAACTCTCTGGGAGATAAGTGTTTTCCAGTTTTCTTAAGCGGATCGACCGTATCACCGAGTCCAAGATTGACAATTTCCTGTGTTACACGAACTCGCAACTTATCAAAGACAAGTGTATCTGTTACATCCTCTTTGATATCCATATTGGCAAAGCGTACGTCTTTTTTGGTTTCGAGACAATACTGCTGGATAGCTTCCACCGCACCGCAAACGGTACCATTTAATCCTTCACGAGCAATCAGCAACCTCCCTTTCAGTCCCAGCCGCTCGCAAAGAGAACGTTGCCATTCAGCAGTCTCCCGTGGATTCTGAATCTCCACATATTGATAGAACAGCAGTACTCTATAGGATGATTGCAATGGTTTTCCCCTCACTTCAAATTAACAAATGCCTCATAGACTAGACTTAGAAATGGACAAAAGTCTTGTCTATCATCATGAATCATTATATCACGATCCTTTCGAGACGATGAACTTTTACGATTTAAACCAAGACGACAACTCTTTCTCAATACTGCTCTTTACTTCCCGCCATATATACTGAGCTTTAGCAGTTTCATGCGCAGAATCCTTTTGAACATGTAAGGCATCTGTAGCAATCCAGGAAGTCAGAGCAGCCATAGAAATAAAAAAAACAGCTTCAACCTTTCTCGGCAATCGCATCAGTTTATCCCCCAAGATAGATCAAACTCTTAGACTTCATTCTTGCCAAGCTTCCGTTCAGAAAAACAAGGAGATGTCTTCAAGCAGTGAAATCTGCTTGAGACATCTCCCAGGAAAACTTTCGTTACAATAAGATTCCTTATTTATGCAACCATGCTCCAATTGCATGATATGTTACTTGACGATTCATGGCTGCAATGGATGTGGTTAACGGTATACCCTTGGGACAAACCTGAACGCAATTCTGTGCGTTGCCGCACTCCTGAATTCCGCCCTCACCCATTAAAGCTTCCAATCGTTCTTCTCGATGCATGGCGCCAGTTGGATGCGCATTAAACAGGCGAGCTTG
The DNA here is from genome assembly GCF_016804365.1 of Alicyclobacillus sp. TC. NCBI lineage: Bacteria > Bacillati > Bacillota > Bacilli > Caryophanales > Alicyclobacillaceae > Alicyclobacillus > Alicyclobacillus sp. TC. The sequence continues at coordinate 1,441,750 of NZ_CP044434.1, forward strand.
TGAAATGGCAAAAGGTCCAATGAACGAATTTCTGTCATTAACATTTGGACATGCCTCAACGCAAGCACCACAAGTAAAGCAACGTGAAAGTTCATAAGCCCATTGTCTATCCACTTCTGGCATACGTGGACCTGGACCCAGATCGTATGTACCATCGATTGGAATCCAAGCCTTCACTTTTTTCAACGCTTCAAACATGCGGCTGCGATCGACAACGAGATCGCGCACTACCGGAAACGTGCGGGCTGGACTAACTCGGATAGGCTGCTCCAAAGTATCTACCAGTGCGGTACATGCCTGACGAGGTTTACCATTGATAACCATCATACAAGCACCGCAAATTTCTTCCAGACAATTCATTTCCCAAGTAACCGGAGCTACACGCTTGCCGGATTTATTGACCGGATTTCTCTGAATAGCCATTAAACAAGCAATAACATTCATTCCTGGCTTGTAATCGACTACGAATTCCTCTTTATAAGGGTTTGAATTGGGTCCATCTTGGCGCTCAACAATGAGGTGCACCTTACGAGTTGCTGTAGTTGTTGCTGTACTCATTCTTTCGTAGCCTCCTTTGTAACCGCATAGTTACGCAGACGAGGTTTAATGAGCGATACGTCCACTTCCTCGTAGGTAATGACAGGTCCATCTGGAGTATATTTTGCCAAGGTGGTTTTCAAGAAATTCTCGTCATCTCGATCGGGAAACTCTGGTTTATAGTGCGCACCACGGCTCTCGTTACGCAGCAAAGCTCCATTGGTAATGGCACGCGCGGAAATTAACATGTTTTTTAAATGACGAGTAAATTGCGCCATTTGATTTTCCCAGCGCGATTTATCAACAACGCCAACTCGTTTATAGCGTTCCTGTAATTCTTGAATCTTTTCATCAGTTTCTTTTAATTTCTTGTTTTCTCTGACAACCGTAACATTGGCGTTCATCCAATCACCAAGTTCACGATGCAATTGATAAGGATTTTCATCCCCATCCATTTTGAGTATCTCTTCAAATTCATTTTCATATTTTTTGCGATACTGCTCATACAGGGTATCGGGTAAGGCATCCACCGATTTACGGACGTTTTTCGCGTATCGTACAGCGTTAGGACCAGCAATCATACCACCATAAATGCAGGAGAGCAGTGAGTTGGCTCCCAAACGATTGGCACCATGATATTGATAATCACATTCACCAGCCGCAAAAAGACCGGGAATATTCGTCATTTGGTCAATGTCCACCCAAAGTCCGCCCATTGAGTAGTGAACGGCTGGGAAAATTCTCATAGGCACTTTGCGAGGGTCATCGCCCACAAATTTCTCATAAATGTCTAGGATATTGCCAAGCTTAACGTTTAAAACGTCAGCCGGAATATGAGACAAGTCAAGATAAACCTGATTTTGTCCGTCAACTCCCAATCCCATTTCTACACAAACTTTGTGAATGGCACGCGTAGCAATATCGCGAGGAACCAAATTACCGTATTCTGGATACATTTCCTCAAGAAAATACCATGGTTTGCCGTCTTTGTAAGTCCAAATTCGGCCTCCTTCACCACGCGCTGATTCCGACATCAAACGCAACTTGTCGTCACCAGGAATTGCAGTAGGATGAACCTGAATCATCTCAGGGTTAGCGTAAAACACGCCTTGTTGATAAAGTTCAGACTGGGCTGAACCTGTATTAATCATGGAATTGGTACTCTTGCCAAAAATCAGGCCGTTTCCACCTGTGCACATCACGACTGCGTCAGCTCGGAAAGATCGGATCTCCATTGAACGCAAATCTTGCGCAATAATGCCGCGGCACTGACCTTCATCGTCAATGACAGCACCTAAGAAATCCCAACCCTCATACTTTTGAACCAAGCCTGCCACTTCAAAACGTCTCACTTGTTCATCAAGCGCATACAACAGCTGCTGTCCAGTCGAAGCACCAGCAAATGCAGTACGATGATGTTTGGTTCCGCCAAAACGGCGAAAATCCAGCAAACCTTCCGGAGTGCGGTTGAACATGACCCCCATGCGATCCATCAAATGGATAATTGCTGGAGCAGCTTCGCACATACCGAGTACTTGCCGTTGGTTGGCGAGAAAATCTCCGCCATAAACCGTATCGTCAAAATGTTCCCAAGGAGAGTCACCTTCTCCTTTGGTGTTTACAGCTCCATTGATTCCTCCCTGAGCACAAACCGAGTGGCTGCGTTTGACAGGAACCAGCGAAAACAAATCAATGGGCACGCCTGCTTCGGCGATTTTAATCGTAGTCATGAGTCCGGCGAGACCGCCGCCTACCACGATGATTCGTTGATTGCTCATGGCATGTCCCTCCTTAGGCCGGGTGTGTAAAGGCAATGAGAGCATCCACGCCAATGCCGGCTAACACGACAAAAACAACCATGCTCACCCAGGCTGTAATCCGTTGCGCGCGCTGGCCAACGGTGATGCCCCAGTGAATGCAGAATGACCATAATCCATTGGCAAAGTGGAATGTTGAAGCTACGATACCTACGATCATAAACCAGAAATATGCAGGATTTGAAACTAGCTGGTGAACCATGTTGTACGTCGGGGCATTTCCAGAAAACCTCGTGGTCGCCAAGTGATAAATGATGAAGACGAAGGTGATGATGCCCGTAATTCTTTGCAACGTAAACATGAGGTTTCGCCGCCAACTATACTGCCCCGAATTGTATCCGGAAACAAAGGCGACATAGAGGCCAAAAATAGCATGATACGTTAAAGGCAAAAAAATGAAGAAAAACTCAACAAAATGTAATAATGGAATGGATTGAATGGCTGCCACAGCCTGGTTGAAGGCTGCTGCTCCGTCTGTCGCAGTGGCGTTGGTCAGTAGGTGCTCAATCAAAAAGAGCCCAACCGGAACCACACCTGCCAAGGTATGCAGACGCCTGAGAATAAACTCCGCATGACTCTGGGCTTTTGCCACCTGTTTGCCCCCTTTCGTCGGGCTTTTGCGTACCTCTAAATGATAGATTTTAGAAAGTAGTTAGGATTGAACGTATGTGCTTTTCCCAACCAATCCGTCTATCATGGTTTGAAGCCGCAGCCCTGTGCCAAGTAAATTGTAATGATGATATGAAAGGAGATCAAGGAAACACCGGAACTGAACTTATTTCTGCAATTCGTTCGTGTTCACAGTTTGTTCATTTTCTGGCGGCTTTTGCTGTAAGTGATTTAAAATTACTCTTGCAAGATGATCTCCAATGCCTATTTCTCTAAAATCAACTAAACTTGCTTCCCGAATGGCTTTGACAGAACCAAAGTGTTTCAACAATGCTTTTTTTCGCACAGGCCCTATACCAGGAATGCTATCCAACACGGACAACAAGCCTGTTTTGCTGCGTACTTGGCGATGAAAGGAAATGGCATAGCGATGTACCTCTTCCTGAATGCGCTCAAGTAAATAGAAGGCCTGTGAATGCCGATCTAATTCAACTGGATAATCTTCATCACGAAAAAACAGCTGACTGGTTTTATGCCGATCATTTTTCGCCAGCCCACATACAGGCAATTCTAAATCGAGTTCATTCTCCAGCACATCAAGCACTGCCCGTAAATGCCCCTTGCCTCCGTCGATCACAATTAAATCAGGCAGGGGAAGCTGTTCTCGCAAAACGCGTTGATAGCGTCTGCGCACAACTTCACGCATAGATTCATAGTCATCAGGACCTTGAACCGTGCGAATTTTATATTTGCGATACTCCTGACGAACGGGTTTACCGTCGATAAAGACAACCATCGCTGCAACAGGATCTGTTCCTTGAATATTAGAATTATCAAAAGCCTCAATCCGCATTGGCGTTGGAATCGCCAATACCTCTCCCAATTCTTGTACTGCGCCCAGCGTTCTGTCCATATCACGTTCCATCAAGCGCAGCTTCTCAGTCAATGCAATTTCCGCATTTTTCCGAGCCAGATCCACAAGTTGACGTTTCAGGCCTCGTTTGGGCTGCAAACATTTAGCATGCAACCATTCAGCAAGTGTCTGATCAGGGACACCGTCCGGAAGCAAAATCTCCTGAGGTGGTTTGGCGCCATGGAAATAGAATTGTTCCACAAAAGACATGAAATCTTCTTCCGGCTGGTTATAGTGGCGTACGATAGAAACAGATCGCTCAATGAGCTTTCCTGAACGCACGTAGAAAACTTGCACACAAAGTAGTCCACGATCTGCAGCGAAAGCAAAAACATCGCGATCGACCCTATCCGTTACAGTGACTTTCTGTTCTTCCATCACTTTATCTATGCTTTGAATCAAATCACGCAATTCCCTGGCTCGTTCAAAACGAAGTTGTTCAGCAGCTTCTTCCATTTTTTTTTGCAAATCAGCTTGTACTTCTTTGTGACCACCAGATAGAAAACTAGTAATTTCCTTACCAATCGTTTGATACTGGGATGGTTCGACTGGCAATTCGCAAGGTGCTAAACATTGGCCAATATGATAGTAAAGGCAGACTTTCTTTTTTAACGTTTTGCATTTGCGCAGCGGATAGAGCCTATCGAGCAATTTTTTGGTTGTTTGCGCTGCTGTGGCGTTAGGGTATGGACCGAAATATTTTGCTTTGTCATGATGGACACGCCGTACAATCTCTAATTTCGGATGAGGTTCATTCGTCAGTTTGATATACGGATAGGTCTTGTCGTCACGAAGCATGATGTTATAAGGAGGGTTGTACTGTTTAATGAGATTACATTCCAGTACCAGAGCCTCTACAACCGTGTCTGTGACAATATATTCAAAATCGACAATGTTACTCACCAATAACTGCGTTTTTGCGTCATGAGTTCCAGTGAAATATGAACGTACGCGATTCTTCAAAACTTTTGCCTTGCCGACGTAAATCACCTGACCACGCACATCTTTCATAAGATAGACGCCGGGTTTATCTGGGAGCAACTGCAGTTTGTCCTGTATCAACTGACTCACGATTTCACCTCCAGACCACGCAGTTCAGCCACCACACAGGCTGTCTCGTGATGAATGATTTGCAACCATATTAAATCTCTGCCATGAACCTGAAACATCTCTACTTGGCCGTTGAGTGAAAAAACTGTCGGTACTTCGCCAGCCTGGACACTTTCAACTCTAGCCATTTTTACTTGCCATGTTGTATCAGCAGATTTTGACGCAGAATAGGTCCCTATCCACCATGCTTTACCAAGAGTATCTTCTGATAAATAGATTTGATGGGCTGATAACGCATCTTGTGGTGCAGAAAAAAGTATCAACTGCCCCTGGTAACTCAATTTACCCCAACTTTGTGATTTTTTTGGATGAGCTGCTTGCAAGGTTTGGTCTGTACCTGTGAAATAAATTCCATCTTCATCTATTAAAGGAGATTGTATCCAGCCAAACGATCCAGACAAGATTTTTTTCTGTGACAAAGCAGTGAGTGGATTTTCTCCTTGTAATTGATACAACTCAATCGGCAAAGATAAGGAAGCCTGCCCTGATCCTGTCACTTGCATCTCAGACTGAATGAGCAACTGATGATGTCCTACAGCAAATACGTATTGAAGAGGGTGCTGAATATCCATAGGATAAGACTTCACCAAACTTGATTGTTGGCTCTCGATATTGGCCAGATAAACCTGTGTGACTTGGGAATGCGTGATTGAATGACTCCAATTGACAATCGCCACAAGCCAGTAGCCGGTTGAAAATAGTTTCCAACTGTGAATTTTCCAATCTATACCAATTGATTTAGAAACCGTTTGCTTAGAATCTGGCGGCAAAAGATCGATATTGAACTGGCTTTGTCGATTAGAGTTGGAAAGTACCTCTCCCGTTTTAGCCAATTCATACATTGAAATATTGAGTCGAGGCCAATTGTCAACAGGTGTCTGCAAAACAGGAACCACAAACTTGTTTTGAACAACGAGCGCCTGACTTAAAACAGTTGAATTCATACCATCCGGTAACGTATACACGCCAATGGTTTCAAGTGGACTTGCTTGATAAGCAGTCCAATCCAGTGGATGATGTTCATGGGGCGTAGGAAATCCATAGTTTTTTATATTTTCTATGCTCGATCCGGACAAGCCATAGGCAAGTAAACCGCAAGAAAGCAAGATGACAGCCACGAGTGACCATAATGTCCATACTGAACCTCGCTGACGTTTTAAAGCATGTTGAGCTACTATCATGGCTCGCATTTTTTGCAAGGTCTGAGTCCAAAAAGCTTCTTCTTTACAATCCAATGAAGGTGATAGGGCAAAACCGGTTTCAACCTCTTCATTGATTGTATGATTTGGAGACAAAAACAATTGGCTAGGTATTTGTACTCCAATTCGTTTCGCAATTTGTCGGCTTAAGCGCCTGGCTGTACTCGGACGAGATAATAGAGAACTTTCAAATTCCTGGCGACTTGGCAAATGGGTCACGAGAAAACAGAAAATTTCTTGAGTACGTTCTTTCTGTTCAGTTTTGTCAGTTACCTGAGATGAAACTGATTGCACGATTACTTGAAAATAAATTTCGAGCAACTGTTCTGCTGCCCATTCTCGCCATGATATCGTCGTACGCCCTGTCAGCACCGCTCTCACCTCTGCTTTCCTACAATACAACGGACATCGCATATAAACAATAAAATCCCTGACAAGTCAGGGATTTTATCAGGATGCATAGATGATATGGTGGGTCATGAAGGACTCGAACCTTCAACCTGCCGATTAAGAGTCGGATGCTCTACCAATTGAGCTAATGACCCACATATGGTGACCCTAAGGGGATTCGAACCCCTATTACCGCCGTGAGAGGGCGGCGTCCTGAACCGTTAGACGATAGGGCCATGGCTGCCGGACTAGGACTCGAACCTAGACTAACTGATCCAGAGTCAGTCGTGCTACCATTACACCATCCGGCAATTCGCATCGACAATTGGAGATTATACAGACACCTCCTGCGCTTGTCAATGCTCATTCTAGGTTAGTCCACACGAGTCATAACCTAATTTGATTTTTCTATAAAATTCGCAGCTTCCAATAAACGGTTGTGACATTCCTTGCGCCCCAGTAAAGTCATAACATCAAATAATCCAGGCCCCACAGTAATACCTGTCAAAGCAAGGCGGGTAGGATGGATCAAATCCGCTGCTTTGCATCCAATTTGCTCGCTAGTTTGACGATAAAGCTGTTCGAGAGGCCAAGCTGCAAAAACTGGCAAGGTTGCCAGCAAGTCTGCCAATTGACGCAGACGTTGAGCTGTTTCAGGATGTTGGAAATGCTTTTTGACTCCTTTGTCATCATAAGAAACAGGCGGGCGAAAGTAACACTCCAACATATTCCACACATCTGCTTCCTGACGTGATTTTTGTTGCAAAAACTGAAGCAATGTGCGCAACCAAGCCAGTTTTTCCCGTGATTCCTCAGTTGACACCCATGCTTTTTCTAACAAACCTGGCCACATTTCATACAACAACTGATCGACTGAACGCGTTCGGAAATAATATTGATTGAGCCATTCCAGTTTTTTGACATCATAAACAGCAGCATGTTTCGCCACTCGTTCTAAACGAAAACATTCAATAGCCTCTTCACGTGAGACAATCTCCCTATTTTCTCCTGGCGAAAAACCGAGCAACAATAAATAATTGACAAGTGCTTCTGGCAAAATACCTGCTTCTCGGTACTCCTCCACACTCGTTGCACCATGTCGTTTGCTGAGCTTACTTCGATCTGGTGCAAGAATCATTGGAACATGGGCAAATACGGGAATTTCTGCATGAAAAGCCTGAAAAAGCTGAATATGGCGTGGAGTATTTGACAGATGCTCTTCCGCGCGAATAATATGCGTAATGCGCATTTCCACATCATCAACACATGAAGCAAAATGATAGGTAGGCGTGCCATCCGCTTTCCAAATGATAAAATCATCAATTTCTCCGTTCTGAAAAGTCACATCACCACGAATCAAATCGTGGACTGTAGTTTCGCCATGTACATCCGTCTTCAAGCGAAAAACAGCACGTTCTCCTGCTTCAATGCGACGTGCGGCCTCCTCGGGCGCCAGATGTCGGCAACGCCCACTGTAACGCGGTGCTCGTCCCTCCTTTTGGGCAGCCTCACGCTCTTTTTGAAGCTCTTCAGGAGTACAGAAACAAGGATACGTCAAGCCCTCTTCTTGTAATTTTCGCAAATATGCTTGATAAATTTCCGTTCTCTGCGATTGCCGATAAGGCCCGTAAGCGCCACCCACTTCAGGACTTTCGTCAAAATCCAATCCCAGCCAGGCAAAAGAATCAAGAATTTGACGATAAGACGCCTCGGTGGATCTCGAAATATCCGTATCGTCAATACGCAGTATCACTTTCCCTTGATTCTGCCGGGCAAACAACCAATTAAAGTAAGCCGTTCGAGCCCCACCTATATGCAACGTTCCCGTAGGACTGGGGGCAAACCGGACACGTATAGAAGTTTTATCGGCAGTTCTGATTTCTGTTGTCATGGTTGATTTCCTCACTTTGGTTGAAAAAATGTATGTAAGTCAGTCTCCTCGTTCAAACTATCGACAAAACAACGAGGTGAGATACGTCATGGAAAAAGAACAGCGGCCAAATAACCAACCTGTGCAAAGTAAAAATTCAGGCAGTTATCATCCGGTATCAAATCTTGAAGAGCCAGCAAGTCGGGAACTTGGGATGGTAGAACATCAACGTCTCGATCTCGCTTTAGAAGAATTTCCGGAAGGACCTTACGGAGCGACAACCAACGAGATCAAACTCGGTAAAGTGTCTGAGTGGAAGCCCGGCCAAGCATACTCGGGTCGTTTTCGAGACAGTAATCCTGTCTCTTCAGACCGAACTGTTGCCGAAACAGAACCTCCCTTCGATAGTTCAGAAGGCTCGATAGAAGGACAAAACTAATTCCCAGCTTACCCTGATTCCCCTTGCAAAGCGAGACGCAGCAGAGCTTCCACACACTGCTCGTTCTCGTTTGCAAGACCGATGGAGATGCGGATGTACTCACTGAGTCCAAAGCCAAAACGTACCAAAACACCCTCTGACATCAGCTTCTCAGCAACTTGCCGACCATTTCCCACGCGTACAAGTATAAAATTGGCGTCTGATGGAACCAATGTATAACCCGCTTGTCCGAGTCTTTCGTATTGCTGTTTTCCTTTCCGCACCAGTTGCAATGACTTTTGACGATGTTCCTCATCATAGAGCGCAGCAGCGGCAGCTCTCTGAGCTAAACGATTGACATTAAAAGGTTCACGAATGCGATGAGCGTATTGCCAAATATTTGGGCTACCCAGTGCATAACCAACTCGCAATCCAGCTAAACCATATAGTTTGGAGAACGTGTGAAGGACAATCCATCTTCCTGTCTCGAGCAAATCCTGAGACCAAACCGCTCGATGGGGTGACATGGCATATTCGTCGTAAGCAGCATCCCATATGACAATGACTTGCGGGGGCAAACGCTTGACTAACTCTTCCAGCTGATTCTTCTCAAGTACGGTTCCACTCGGATTATTTGGAGAACATACATACAGCAGTTTTGTGCGTGGATTGACTGCTTCTAAGAGACGTTCCGGGTCAAAGCGAAAACTCTCTGCCTCAAGGGGTACAGTGACCACTTTCGCCCCCATTAACAGTGCGCCTGCTCGATATTGTGAGAATGAAGGAAAAGTGACAATAATCTCATCATCGGGCGAGAGAAACGTTTCCGACAACAGGCGAATGATTTCGTCCGATCCATTTCCAACAAGCACAGCGTCCTTCTCACAGCCATGATATTGGGCAATCGCATCACGTAGATAACTGCTGCTACCGTCTGGATAATGATGCAGTTGACCCAATTCGTCAGCTATTGCTTGCAATGCTTTTGGGGATGGGCCGAGAGGATTTTCATTAGCATTCAGCTTTAAGACAGCCTTTCCACCAAAGCGCTGAACAATCTCATCATCCGTCAGTCCAGCTTGATACGGATCAATCGAGTGAAGAACAGGTCTTACTCGCTGTTTGACAAACATGACGTTTCCCCACACTTTCTCCACACAAATTCACCAGAGTCAGGTCATTATCTGCTAGAATAAACGCATTGTATCACAGCTTATTTCGAGGAGAGAATTTTTTATGGTCCATTCGTCCAAATTTCAAATACCTACCTTGGAGGATATTCGCGACGCCGCCAAGCGCATTGAAGGCATCGCTCAAGTTACCCCTCTCGATTACAGCGCTACCTTTTCAGAATTTACGCGTAACAATATCTATATTAAAATGGAGAACCTTCAAAAAACAGGTTCTTTCAAAATTCGAGGCGCATATAATCGCCTGGCTACGATGCCCATTGAACAATTGCAACGCGGTGTGATTGCTGCCTCGGCTGGCAATCACGCACAAGGTGTGGCTTTTGCAGCGTCACGTCTCCACGTTCCTTGTACAATTGTAATGCCAGAGAATGCTAGTCTTGCCAAAATTGCCGCTACTCAACGCTATGGTGCCAACGTTGTGCTGTACGGAGAATCTTATGACGACGCCTATCAACAAGCACTGGAACTTTGTCAAGAGCAAAGCCTAAGCTATATTCATGCTTTTGACGATCCGATGATTGTAGCTGGTCAAGGTACGGTAGGTCTGGAAATTCTCTCATCGCTCCCCAAAGTAGATGCGATTGTGGTTCCTATGGGTGGAGGAGGTCTGGCTACAGGAATCGCGATCGCCGTGAAAACGCTATCGCCAAATACGAAAGTTTATGGTATTCAATCAGCCAACGTCTCATCATTTCGACAATCACTGGATATTGGTGAGGTGACTACAGTTCAGGCTTCAGCAACCATCGCAGATGGCATTGCTGTAAAACGTCCGGGAAATCTGACATTCGCACTGGCTCAACAGTGGATTGACGATGTCCTGACTGTCGAGGAAGAGGAAATTTCACGAACAATGGTCATGCTGCTCGAACGTTGCAAATTGGTAACGGAAGGAGCTGCAGCCTCTGCTATGGCCGCTGCTCTATACCATAAAATACCTGAGAATCTCGGCAATGTTGTGATTGTACTTTCCGGTGGCAATGTGGATGTAACGATACTTTCTAAAATTATTGAACACGGACTCATTGAAGCTGGACGCTATGTCAGATTGTCTGTAACCGTACCCGACAAGCCCGGCTCACTACGCGATGTGCTGGACATTGTAGCGGATTTACGAGCCAATGTACTTAGCGTCCAGCATCATCGAGTGGGGAGCAAAATCCTCTTTGGCTACACTGAGATTGAAATTGACTTGGAAACGCGCGATAAGAGACATATCGAAAGACTGACAGCCGTATTGACATCACGTGGATACCAGCCAACGTTGGTGGATTAGGAAGTCGTGTCCATTTCCACTTGAGCTTGAAATTCTTCGCTTTGTGTACGCACTTTTTCGGCTCGCCGCTTTTTCTTTGGCGGCGATTCGATAGGTGCGTTTTTAGTCTCCGCTCTTCCTAATCCAGCCGAAAGAGCAAATTGCAGGGCCTGATCAACCGTAAGGGAGCAATCCTGCACCTGGTCACGTTCTACCAGAAATGTCGGCCCGGCAAACTGGAAGGCATTCGGTACATAAACAGAAAGCATTTTCCCTTCCGGATCAATCTCTATTGGCAAAGACTCGGCCGTTACAAAACCGATCACTTTCGTACCCATTTCGGGCGGCCACTCCACCAAGACCACTCGCTGAAACCCTTTTCGTTTGCCCAGTAAATTATCAACTACTTCTTTACTCATAGTATAAAGGGATTTTATAAATGGAATCCTGCTCATGAGTCTATCAATGAGCTCCAGCGCTTGTCGGGATACATAAAATCTTGCCATCGCCCCAACCAAGGTGATGCCCACAATCACGATTAAAAATCCAATTCCAGGAACATAAACTCCGTCTATCCAGTTCACAGCATTGCCAAACAAACTGTCCACTTGATTAAAAACAAACACGACCAACCAAATGACAAAAGCGATTGGCAAAACTGTCACCAGGCCGACGCCAAAATATTGAGCCAGCCGTTTCAACATACTGCGACCCCTCTCTTGCGAAACTTCACCCTGTTATACTTGGTAATCAAAACTTACACTCTATTGTACGCCGAAACCCTCAATGTAGGATATAAAAACCTATCGCCATAACAGCATAAGCCCCTACAGCCATGGCACCCTCCAACCAATTCGACTCTCCATCCACCATCAATATGGCTACAAGAAGAATGGCAGCCGTCAAACTGACCAATTCTGGTACAGAAAATTGAAAGAACATAGGATGTCCGACAATGATTGAGAAAAAATATAATACTGGTGCAACAAACATAGCCACTTGCAAGCTGCTGCCGACAGCTATTTCGAGTGACAAATCCATACGATTTTTCCAAGCCATCCAGACCGCAGAAGCATGTTCTGCGGCATTGCCAATAATAGCGACCACAATAACGCCGAGAAACATCTGGCTCCATCCAGCATGGCTTGCCAAATGCTCGACAGAATGGACAAGAAAGTCACTCTCTACACCAACCAAGACAGTGACAATCAGCAATATCAATAAAGAGACAGGAAGATTGACAAAAAGAAGGTTCGAATTCTTGATTCTTCCCGGATCTTCTATATCCTCATTTCTTTCTTCCTCCAAGTCCCCAAGCAATTGGCGATGGGTATAGAGTGAAAACACCAATCCTAAAATATAGACCAAAAACGATACTGAGCATACGGCTCCAGTCATAACGAGCAGTGAGTGATATCGACTGACACTAAAAATCACAGGCAAAAGAAACATAATCGGTATTCCGAGCATCAGCATGGCTGTCTGGCTGTGGGCTACTCGAATATTGAAACGTTGAACAGGATGTTTTAACCCCCCAACTAAAAAACTCAACCCGAGTACAAACAGCAAGTTACCTAAAATGGAACCTGTGATAGAAGCTTTCACCAATGTAGTCAATCCCTGTGACAGTGCAAAACAACCAATAATAATTTCTACTGCATTGCCAAAAGTAGCAGAAAGCAGACCACCTAGTCTAGGACCAACTTTGACTGCAATTTCTTCTGTTACCCTCCCCATCCAGCCTGCCAAAGGGATAATGGCTAAACAAGCAGCCATAAAATTTAAGCCTGCCGAAGGAACAGTCATATGACACAAAACGCTCAGCGCCACCAAAAGAAGGGTTGCAGCTAAGAGCAAGAGCGTTTTCAAAGCGTTTCACCTCGTAGATAAAGCAATATATGATACAATAGTTCTCACAGCTTGCAGGAGGCGCGTACCCAATGATTCATTTTCCTTCTGTCAAATCTCTGCGCGGAGAATTAAAACGCAGTGAAATACGCGGCAACATGAGATATCAATTGACAACCAAAGAGTTTATACAACAACGTGAATCTCATACCTACCGTATCGCACTACAAAATATCCTCGGCATGACTGAATGTGATGAGAAAGAGGCCAAAAATTTAAAGATGAGTTGGACGAATTCTTCAAAATATGGAAAACTTTATAAAATTGTAGCCAACGCTATGTTTGTGATATTGCCAAACCGTGTAGTCGAACAACGATCTGTGCAATTTTACACCTGGCTATCTCCTGCTTTTGCTGAACAAATGGAAGCTTTGCTATCCAATCCAGTCACTTAATTAAAATTTTACAGATTGAAAATTCGTTCCATATACTCATCTATGACATGAAAGCCTTCGAATATCATCGAAGGCTTAGTTTTGCAATGTAGGCGATATTTTATCGGTTTTTCTTGATATTCTGGCAGACTTACAGTAAAAATATTGATCTTTACATATTTAAAGTTCCACCCACAGTCGAATTATTGAATGGCGCAGTGAGTACATAGCGTGTTTTATCTGAAAATCCCCACACAATCCACATGATTTCATAAACAGGTGTTAAAAAGATATACATCCATACCCAGGCGCCGCTTTTATCATAGGCCTGTAACAATTTTACTTGCCAAAGAATCAGGAATACGATGTTCACTATCGGAATGAGCAGTATTAAAACCCACGCACCATTTTTTCTAATCAATAAAAGTTGTTGAACCCTATTGGCGACAGGCACCCATGCCATCCAAGCAATATCCCGCCGTCCTGCCAACTTTGCCAAGTTCATAAACGCAAGAGCATTCAAAACATAAAAAGTAATAGAAATAAACCCATAAAACAAAATAATGCCTCCCAAACCCATACCTCCCATACAATCGATTTGAAATCTAATGTTAGATATTTATATGACTTATCTGTATGTCATAAATACTGAGTTTTCATATGATTTGTATTTGCCATCACCAGATTTTTCAACCGGGGGTAGCAAAACTGTCAAAACTGAAGTGGTCTGTTTTCTACGTTTTACACTTATCGTGATCGGGAGCATCTCCTATACCGAATGTATCAAACGTGTCAGTCCACTTCAATATATGAATCCCTCCATATGGTATTCTAAAGAACGTTTGAGCCACTGCATTTCAATAAAATACCCTTAAGCGAAATACGAATCCATTGCCCATTGTATAATTTATTTTGATTATTCCTATATGCTTGCAGTGAATTAATCTCTATCCGTATAATAACCTAGAATCGTGCATTAGATTGAGAGGGGCGTACCTGCATGTCTGGCCAATTTACTGTTGATGTTTTTGTGGAAATCCCGAAAGGCAGTCAAAATAAGTACGAATTTGATGAAAAAGAAGGAGCTTTCCGCTTAGACCGTGTTCTTTACTCTCCCATGCACTATCCAGCTGAATATGGTCATATTCCTCATACGCTGGCTAAGGATGGCGATCCGCTCGATGCGCTTGTCTTAACATCTGTACCGACGTTTCCTGGATGCCTCATTGAAACCCGAGTTGTGGGTGTGCTGGTTATGTCAGATGAAAAAGGCCAAGATGAAAAGCTGATTGGTGTGGCAGAAAAAGATCCACGCTTTGCACAAATTCAGACACTAGAAGACATTCCACCGCACATTCTCAAAGAGATAGCCCATTTCTTCCAAGTATATAAAGATTTAGAAAATAAAGAAGTAAAAATTGAAGGATGGAAAGGAACTAAAGAAGCTCAAGAAATCCTTCAAGACGCTATCAATCGCGCAAAACATTAAAGTAAGAATGAAAATAATCATCAAATTTTGGGCAGAACAGTTTCTGCCCTTTTTCATATCTTTAGGTCTGATTCATTTATCCAGCTATTCAGGCAAACGTTTGTAAAGGAGAAGATTGCATGACTATACAGTTCCCAAGAATTGTATCACTTTGTCCTAGCAATACTGAGTGGATTGATGCATTGGGTCTGATAGACGCAGTGGTTGGTGTAGATGATTATTCTGATTATCCTGACCTATCAAACCATCCTGCGAAACGTCTTGGTCCTGACCTGCATATCCGAATGGAAGAAGTCATCTCACTAAATCCTGATTTGGTAGTAGCATCGCTTTCTGTACCAGGAATGGAAAAGGTGATTGAACAACTTCAAGAGACTGGATTACCCTATATCGTAATTTCTTCACATCGGTTAGAGGATATCTGGAATGATGGTCTTAAAATTGCTGACGCTCTTGATATGAAGGAAATCCGTTTGCGTGCTCATCAGTTACAAGACAATTTAAAGAGGAGAGTAGAACTCATTCGAGAGCAAGCAGAAAAGTTCACTGTAAATAAAAACAAACTGAGCGTCTATTTTGAATGGTGGCCCCATCCAATATTCTCACCTGCTAGAGATAATTGGCTTAGCGATGTATGTGAAATCATCGGTGTGAAAAATTGCTTTCAGGATATCCCTGGACAACAGATGAAAGACGAGACAGGTGAACAAGTTGTAGCAGCCGCTCCCGATGTGATGGCAGCCATTTGGACCGGTATTCCTCAACACAAGGTTCCGGCCAAAAAATTATTGTCCAGATCTTGGGTTCCAAAAATACCAGCTTTTTCATCAAGAAGAATCTATATTCTCTCAGAAGGACTATATTGTCGCCCTTCCCCCCGTTTAATGGAAGGCATTGAACAATTGTTTAGACTGCTTTACACGAGTCAAGAAAACCTGTCTTCACAGGATGCAGAACAATACGGACCTATTCGCTATCCGTTTCTAGAACTATCAGATTCAAAAGATGCTCTTGATACTCTGAATATCTAAAGTTTTTATCCAACAACTCAAATCTATCAGTAAGACTGCCAATCGTCGGAATCTGGATTTTCAGGGCGCCGTCTTTTTATCACCCAAGACTTCCCTTTTCTTATCCCTATAATCATGAGACAAATTAAAATAATTGCGTAAGAAATTTTTAAAGCATAGGGAACATGGAGGGAGGAATGCAACCAATCTGCAATTTCATAGGCTGCAATAGCAATAGCAGCAAACATCCAATTAGGAAAACCGTAATTCATCAAACCCCTCCATTTCGCTCTATTCATTATACACTATTGATAAACTCTATCGGGACAACTTTCTTGTTCCTATGACGTTTGGTCATTTTTCTTGCATTCGCTATACTACTTTAAGAAGCAACTATGCTCAAAGGAGAGAATTAAATTGGCAGGTCAAGCTCATGCAATTCACTGTCCGAAATGTGATAGCGTTCTGTTTCGAGAAGAAAAAATTGTTGAACTCGATTCTAGTGTGGTTATTCGAGAGGATTTACCTGTAAGTGCACGGGCCGTTAAAACTCAATATCGTTATGTATGCTTATCTTGTGGAAATCTTTTACATCATGAGTGGACAGGCACACACCCATCTTAATCGTCAAACTTAATGTAGAACAGAATTTTCAAAAAAGCGGCGTAATCTATACGCCGCTTTTTACAATGCTTACACTACTGTATCAATTTATTCAAATGATAAGGAACCTGATTTACTCTCTATTTTCGCATGAAATTCCTAATTGGAGGGCAAAGTAAAATCGGATGGATTGCCTATAGAGAGGATGAAAGTTTTCGATGCCGGGACGCCACGCAAGAAAGCATCGTACACCTGTTAAAAAAATTAGTTCCGTTTTTTTTCTTGCCGGAGCATTGGTCACCGGAACCTTATTGGGTTTACATAAATTCCCCAAACACACGATTCATGCAGCACATTCCCAATCGCAGACATCGCGTCTCCAGATGAACGAGCCCTATCAACTGCTGATTCTTGGCACAGATGCTCGACCAGGTGACAAAAATGGCAACAGTGACGTCCTTATGATCATGCGTGTCGATCCTGAAGCTCATCGAATTGCACTACTCTCCATTCCTCGCGATACACAAGTGGCATTCCCAGATGGCCGATTCCGAAAGATTAACGAATCCATGCAAATCGGCGGTGCCACTTTAAGTGAGAAAGTCGTAGAAAAACTAATAGGCTTACCTATAGATGGTTATGTAGTGGCTCATTTCGACAGTGTTGTTCAACTTGTTAACTTGCTGGGTGGAATCACACTGCATATTTCTAAACCCATGCACTACGATACAGGCGATAAGGTACACCATCGTATATGGCTCAATCCTGGTTTACAGCATGTAGATGGAGAAGATGCCCTAGGTTTTGTGCGCTTTCGCCACGATGAATTGGGGGATATCGGAAGAACAGAACGGCAACAAGAATTTATACAAGCCATTTATCAGCAAATTTTACAACCCAAAAACTTATTACACCTTCCTGAAATATCCAAAATTATGTGGAACTCTGTAGATACCGACCTCTCTATGTGGGATGTTATTAAAATGATTGGACACATGGAACAGTACAAAAACTATTCCATCATTCATGAAACACTTCCTGGTTCCTTTCATAATCCTAATCCACTTTATGCTGGAGATTTGAGTTATTGGGTAGTCAATCCGCAACAAGCCAAATTTGAAGCTCACAGATTTTTGCTTAACGGAATTTGCAACACGCAGACCATCCAAAATCCTTCTGAGACAAATAATTGGAAACCACCGCATCACTAAATGGATGGCTTCTTGGTCAGGCTCAACCGCGATCGCGCGTGACAATGACTCTGCGGTCAGGTTTGGGAAGAGATAACTTTTTCCCTCCCCAGGTCAAATGGCGATTTGCCTGATAACTCCATATAGTGGAGATTAATATGCCAATGGTTTGACCGACCAGCACTTGTATACCTATCATTTCCAAACCGCGCATGATCCAAGTCGTCAATGCGACACTTACAGCAGATATCGCCATAAACAGCAACATCCGAATCCAACCGGGCTTGTGTTCTTTTTGCTTAGCATCACGCCAAGTTAAAGCGTCATTCCATATGTAATTGTTCACCATAGCCATTAAAGATGCCAAAACGGAGGCCAAAACATGATTCATTCCAAGCAAATAAATAAATCCGGCCATCAGTCCTAAATTGACCCATACACCACTGAAGCCAATCATTGCGAAAAGTGGAAAACGACGATCTTCCTCACTTTGCCACATCAATTTCCAAAGATGAATCAGGTAATTCCACTGTTCACGGATACTCATCTTTGACTCTCCTGCGTCTCTAGCTTTAAATTGATAGGGTATCTCATGAACTGTACGATAGTTAGCTTTCATCAAAATTTCTATAAGTATTTTCCAGCCAAGTGGTTGTAATTTAACCCCTTGTACAACTGTACGTTTAAATCCAAAAAAACCACTCGTACAATCAGAAATAGGCCTTAAGCGCTTGAGTAATAACCGTCCAATAGAACGTGCTCCGAAAGAGATCAGCTTTCGCACTCCGACTAAACCGCCATCTGAACCGCCTTCAACAAAACGGCTAGGAATAACAATATCAATACCTGCTTTTAATCGCTCCACCATAGTGGGCAAAAGTTCAGGTGGATGCTGTAAATCAGCATCCATAACAATAATCCATTCCGATTCTGTTTGGTGAATGCCTTCGACAACAGCTGTACCAAGACCCTTTCCATTCTCACGATGGTAATAGCGAACGCGTTGGTCCAGAGCGGCCATTTTTTCCAATCTTTGTGGTGTTTCATCCGTACTATCATCAACAAAAAAAATTTCATAATCAATATTTGTATCTGCAAGTGCTTGATGAATCTGCTGCACTAAATTTTGAACGTTATCTTTTTCATTAAACGATGGTATGACCAAAGAAAGTTCCAACCGCCACCGTTCCTCTCCAATACTTCATCTTATATATCATACCATAGTCAGGATGCTGGAGAGGAGAATTTTTTTCTTACATAGGCCAATATCCGTGAAGTGTCCAATCAGAAAGAGGGGGTAAATCGCAAGGTGAATTAGAAGATAAAAAGGGCCAAGGATAATAGGGATGTAAAGCAGGATAGCTGGAAGTCATCCAATAGACAAATGTATTTGACGATCTCGATTTACTGATTTGTTGACGCAAATTCCATGGCAAAATGTAAACTTTTCCTCCTAAACAATAAGGCAGACTGACTGCAATTTCCGTTGAAAAATGCCCTTCCTTTACGGACGGATTATCATGTTCACGCATTCTTATCGTCTCCTCATAACTGTAGACGTCCTGCAACATGCCGTTTGCCATCCGTCAAAGCATGCACAATTACATTATCTTATGTTGTGCAGCAACTTACGGTCACAAGTGAGACGAAAAGAGATTAAGAAGAGATGTCTGTAGTTTGGCGAGTTTTGCGTTCAATCGGTTGCATTTCCATAAATTCTACAACTCTGCCCATCAATCGAATAAATTGTTCAGCATCTTCAGATCCTAATTCTGTAAGCAATTGTCGAGCAATATTACAGCGCTCCTGTTGCAATCCACTTAAAATTTCAAATCCTTTGTTTGTAATTTCGTGAAAGACTACCCTTCGATCTTCTTGAGAACGTTTTCGTTCAACCATTTGCATCTTAACTAATTCATCACACACTTGCGTCACTGCTCCGGGACTCAGATCAGCAACTCGGGCTAAATCAGACGCTTTTGTTTTACCTTCCTGGTATAAGTGACGTAACAAATAGGCTTGAGTGGGTGTTAACCCAAAACGCTTAATGGGTGAATGAGCCTGTAATACCCGCGACAGTTTGGTCAAAACTTCTTCAAAAGTGCGCACTTGTTCTTCTGAAATGGCGCTGTGCATCATATTTCACCTCGTGAGTCATCATTACCACCAGTTTAGTCCTCTAATGCCTGACCAGCAAGTCAAGAGTAGGTGCGCTTTTTAGTTTGCTGATGAAGCCAGTAGCCCCCGGCCCCTACAATAAGAATGGGAATGATACCCACCAAGAGATACAAATTATTCCCCATAATTCCTGCATACACTAAGGATACCCCTATATAATACGGAACAATAGAAATCGCTGCAGTCCACACATAAGTCCAAAGACTAACAGATGACATCATACCAGCGGCGTAATTTACAACAAATGCAGGAATCGGCAGTAATCTAGCAAAAAGTAAGCCTAATCCACCTTTTCGCTCGACCCATCCATTCACCTGCTGCCACTTTTCCTCCGATACAAAGCGTCGAATGACCGGCACTCCTAGCGTACGTGCCAAAATGTAAATCAAAAGAGCACTTAAAGTTGAACCCAGCCATGCATAGAAAATACCCCATCCTATACCATAAACCTTTAAATACATGACCAAAAGACCTTCTGATGGAATGGGTGTCATGCAAAAAAAGACCATCAGCAAGATAGCCGCACCAATCCCCAGCCATCCCCAGGATTTGAGTATATTGGACAGTTGATGATGACGATCAGCATACAAAGCTGCAACAAAAATAGCGACTCCAACCAAAAAAATGGCCAGACTCTTCCACGATAAAGCCTTACCTATAGTTGACATTCGGCTTCGCCGCCAATTCTTCTTTAAGTGTATATTTACACAGTATCAAACTCTGGCGGCCGAGGCAACGATACGCTCGGCCGCATGAATTTTGAAACTAATCCTCTCCTGGTTCGTCTGCTCGATGCACAAAATTCGGAATTCTTTTTTTCGATCCGTTAGGAATTTCTGCTTCTTTCTCTGCAGAAATATCAAAAAAATGTTCTTTTTCTTCATCAGTATGCCTGAGACCTTCTAAATCGACGCGGCGATAAGAATAACCTGGTACTCGATGAGAACGGATATTGGTCAAAGAATTCGCCTCCTTTGCAAACTTTATCATCTCGCGTCCTGTTTTCAGACATACGTTTTACAAGATGTTAAAATCTAGCCGACGCTCTTCTATTCATATCCTGGTTTCATTCAGGGAAAAGTAAAAAAGGAGGTGTTTGGGTTTGAATGAACAAACGATGACGGAAAAACCATTTAGTTTGATCACTCGGGAAGAATTAAAATCCATGGTAGATGCAGGTATGACTGACGCTCAAATTGCCGTTCAATATGGTGTAACCGCCAATGAAGTCAATCATAAGCGAAGACTTATGAATCTCTTGCAAGGACAATTATCTGCAGCCGAACTTGCAGAAGCTGTCCACATAGCAGAAGCCGTCAAGCACCTGCCTTGGAAAGGAATTGAAGAAGTTAAATCCGTTGTAAAAAAATATTCTTCACAGCAAAAGCCTTGGTAGTGATTCTTTTACTTATTCCGTTCTGGATGTCCATACTATTGAATTGCGGTTATCAATCGGCATGTCGACTCCATCGACATCATAAACCATTGATAAACAACCTATCATGGTGGAACCAGGAGCAAGCGAGCCAAATCCAGAATTTTCTTTCTGATGAACATTTCCCCCCATCACCACATTGCATTTTCCCATGATGAGGAAGGAACAGGAGTCGAGATGGTCAATTTTCATCATCCATGATTTTAAATTTGCAAATGCATTTTGATCCTCCAAATGTCTCACTTCCTAATTATGTATACCTTAACTACGTCAGAATATCATTCAAATTGAATCGGAACATACTCATCAAAATCATCGCCCGGTTGGGCGATTTTTTGAATACGAACCAACAATACTCCATCTTTGAAATGGGCAATAACTTTATCAGAATGAACGCGAACTGGAAATTCGATTATCCGTTCAAAAGGTCCGTGATGCCGCTCAATTTGCAGAGCGGTGTCATCTTTACCACTGAAATCGGTTGAACGACCTCGAATAATCATTTGTCTATCGCTGACTCGTATTTTAATATCATTTGCACTCGAGGCGCCGGGTACATCAAGCACAACTACCAATTCATGACCGCGATCGTACATATCCACTGGAGGATACACCTCATAGCCTCCTGAAAATGGAGAGGGATTACCCTGTTGCATTTGAGGAAATGGCATATTCTTAAAAAAATCTTCTCCCAGGAGTTTTCTCCAATCCCGTAAATCCCCCATATTTTTCAACATTTCAAAGGGATTAGAAAAATTTCCCCAACCAAAATTAGAGTCGTTCTGATTGGCCATTCATGCTCCCCCTGCCTCTACCTTTCACCATGATGATGTACGCTCGGGTTTTGCAAGGTTTTCTCAGAGTCAATATGATCTTCATCCTTTAAAAAACTTAATGTACGGTAGATTTGAGTTTGATGGCCTTGCAAACTTCCCCATCCCTCATTCTTTTTTGTATGCGAAACCATGTGCGAAATAAAATTGTCCCCATAGCTAACTAAAGAACCTTTTTTGACAGATTTGACACTCCAATCCTGTCCATAGAATTTCATTTATTCACCTACGTCCTCTTTTTGATTCGGCGCCTTTGGCAGATGCGCTTCCATGCGCTGAAGCATCTGTTGCAACCAATCTTCTGTCGGTCGTTCTACATTCCCAGGGTGATCAAGTATATCGGGATCGTGCAAGAAACTTTTCATATCTTTGAGAACTGCATGATCGCCACTTACCGAACCGAATCCTTGATTGGTTTTTTTATAACTCCGAAAATGAGATGGCCAATTATTGCCCATATTGAGACATGATGCTCCTTCTATTTGTCCAATTCGCAGTGTACCTATGGCAAATGTCGGGGAAAAAAACTCACGCATACGTTCTCTACCTTCTTTTTGACTGTGGATGAGACCCATCACTGGAGAAACGGTAACCGCTGCCAGTTGCAAATACTCTTCCTTCATAATCCTGATGCTCAGTCTTTGAATTCAGAGGCTTGGCTTCTGTCTGGTCCACCCAATGAGAAGAAGCTAAATTCTCTATGGATTTTGGAGATTGTACAACACGTGGACTAAAATTATTGCCTAAATTTAGCGATCCACTTAATTCTTGTACATCGATACTCTCTAGCTTAAAAATCAGTTCGTCAAAATTTGCTTCATTAATGTGAAGTTCTTGAATATTTACGCGAGATGATTCGCGATTCAACAAACTTTGCAAAATATTTTTCAGTTCTTCTTGCTGTTGTTTAATCTCGTCTAATTGCGCTTTGGTGCTACGCTTCTTTTTCCACAGCATAGACGTCCACCACCTTTTCGCCAATTGGCCAATGAATGGGACAAATACGCTTGCTGCGTGTCCATGCCATGATTAATCTATGCCCGCGTCCTTGAAAATAGGACAATTGAAACTTAAAGTACTGTCTTACTTCTTCCAAACAGGGCTGAATAGTTTTGAAAACTGCAGAACGCATGTGAATATAAAACGGCGCGGTTGTCATATTGACTAACCGCACCATCCAAATCATGTTTGTTCAACTCATATCCACTCAACACTTGCTAAAACCGCAAGCTTCACATTCATAACAGCCACCTGTACGAATCAGCGTATGTTGGTGACATTCGGGACACCAGTCTTTGGCAAGCGTATACGTGCGCAACTCACTCTGCACCAACGCTTCTTCTGTTACAGTAGCTTCTAAAGCATCCAGACTTGACCCTTTTAAGCGACGCAACGGAAAAGTCTCAGCGTGCTGAATCAACGACTTGGCAATAGCATCAGGTACTGAAGTGATACGATTATCTCCAAAGCCAACTGCGTTAGATCCGCCAATGCCCGAGAAGTGCTTGACCAGTTCCGCCTCCTTATTCGGATTAGCCGAATCGCGAAGATAAAGAGTAATAGCTCGACCTAAAGCCTCGTTTGCCGCATAGACGTCCGATCCAGCTTTACCAATATTGACAAACATCTCCACCGCCACATGCTCTGTCGGATCGTCATTAATTGTAATAAAAGCTTTACCAAGCGGTGTATTTTTGCGATACGTGGCTCCATATAGAACATCCGGACGCTTGCGCTTTCGGTAACCTGTAGCTGCCGCCGCTTCTACACTTGCTCCTTCTTGAGGGAAAACTTCACTTTCCATCTTTGTCTCTTCTTCTTTGAGAGACAGCACCTGTTCCGATCGCGAACCATCACGATAAATGGTAATTCCTTTACAACCAACCTCGTAAGCCAAATCGTAAAGTCGTAATGTATCCTCAATGGTATATGAATGGGGAGCATTACATGTTTTCGAAATGGAACTATCAATCCATTTTTGTAAAGCACCCTGTACGCGCACATGATCTTCCGGAGCGAGATCCATCGCGGTCACAAAATAATCCGGCAACTCTTGATTGGGATGCTTTTGATGAAACTCATTAACAATCTCAGCACTTTCCTCAAACATCCCAAGTCGAGAATTGCGGAAATAAGACCAGGCATAATACGGCTCGCAACCTGTCGAACAACCAACCATTGTACCTGTAGTTCCTGTAGGAGCAATTGTCATCGTGGTGACATTGCGAACACCAAATTGACGAATAGCCTCTACAACATGAGGTTTTTCACGCGCCATCTGTTTCATATAACCGGATGCCAGAAATTTATCTGCGTCAAATGCGGGAAACGGTCCATTTTCTTTAGCCAACTCAACAGATTCTAGGTAGCACCATTCAGCCATCAATCCCATCAAAATATCTATAAATTTGACTGAATTCTCCCCACCATAGCGATATCCACAATAGAGCAACAAATCATGCAACCCCATAATGCCAAGTCCAACACGTCGCTCCCGCAACTGATTCTGTCGATTAGCCTCAAACGGATAATAAGTTGCATCGATAACAGCATCCTGAAAACGAAGCCCAGTACGCGTTACCCATTCCAAATCTTCCCACAAAACGTGATGGAGAAGAAATTCTGCTTCCGAGTCCGAAAAGTGCTGGCGAAGCAACGATAGAATATACTGTTCTTTTTCCTTGTCAGCGAATTCATGTCGTTCGGCAGTATCGCGGAATCCGACAGCAAATTTGCTTAATACAACCGCCCCTAAATTGCAAATGCCGTTTGCAGGGAGTGGTTGTTCACCGCAAGGGTTTGTCGCTACTAAAGGATTAAAATAATATGAATTGGATAAATGATTAGCGCGCCCTAAAAAGACAACTCCCGGTTCAGCAGACTTCCAAGCTGATACACATAATTCTCGCCATAATTCCTCGGCTGGCAATTCTTCTGTAATCTGCAGAGTACCTCCATGGCCTGCCCAGGACTCGAAGTCCCCATCAAATTGCGTCATATCTGCGAGAGGTACAAAGCCAAGTGACCATTGTCCTCCTGATTTACGGGCTTCCATAAACTGTTCAGACACACCAACTGAGATATTGGCTCCCGTAATGACACCCTCTACCTGCTTGCAACGAATAAATTTTAAAATATCTGCGTGTCTGTCGTTCAATATCAACATCAGGGCTCCACGTCTAGAGCCGCCCTGCAAGGTCAACTGACACCCTACACTCATAATTTCTCCCACGCCTACCGGACCAAAGCCGTAACCAAACACCTCATTGCCCTTGTCATAGAGTAATCCCCACGAATAGGCGCCTGAAGAACGGCCATTCACACCTCGCACATAACTGTAGCGTGGCCGTAACGATGAAAGATTAATTGTCACACGCTTTCCGTCACCCATTTTTTCCCACATATCACCCAATGTAGACGCAATCGTCCCCCGCTGATCTCCAGGATAAAGGACACTTCCAACAACATCGCTAAGAATTTGTACACCGCTATACAACAATTCGTCATAGAGCTGACGAGCATTGACGGTCTCCAAGTCAATTATCGGTAAGCCAGCTGCCAACCAATCCTCAATTCGACCGTTCCACAATTCATCGTATCCTTCTACTGAAGTATCAGGAAAAACAAACGTCCAATTCGCTTCTTCTTCCACAGCCCGCAAAAATTCTTTATTCACACGTACCACTTTCGTACTGTTGGGATATTCTGTTGCCAAAAAATCTCGAATGTCTGCATGCCAAATATCCAACATTAACTGTAAATGCGTATTGCGTTTCTCATTGGAAACAGGTACTAAGGTTCCCTGAGGAGGAATACGAGAAAGATTCATTCCAACCCCGCCTGATCGGGCTTGAATTTCTAGAGTCTGTCCAAACGATTCTGCATAATCGCGCGGTGTAGGTCCCACACTGGGAATGACAAAACAGTTGTAACTGGTCGTCTTCATTCCTGTTCCCATAGAAGCATTAATGCGCCCGCCTGGAACATATCGCCAGCGACTCTGCAACTGATAGAAATCTTCCTCAAACTTACCCGGTTGCAGCGTGACGCTTGCAGCGCCGCGTGCAATTCGCCGCCACATTTGGCGCGGGGCCGTTTCAAGCAGTACATCTACCTGCTGTACAGGCAGTTCTTCCCGAACCCCATCCCGCAGTTCAACAACAACCTGGGATTGATCGGATGAAATCGAAACAATACGCGCCAACTCATGATAAGCACGTTTTTTATCCAGCACTGCTACAACTAGAGATCCTTCCGCTAAGGATTCCTTCCTGACATCCTTCATCAGGTAACGATCAGCCACAATTCGTTCACCTGTAGCATGCAGCCAATCCTCATCTGTAAACGGAAGCATACTTGTATCCTTTGTAACACTCACCCGGCATTCTCCTCTGCTCCATGCTTGTCTAAAAGTTATGTAACATTTTTCTCCATCAACGCAAGCACTTCTTTGGCAAAAGTCTCCACATCACGAAACTGGCGATATACACTGGCGAAACGGACATACGCCACTCCATCAATCGACCGCAATTCTTCCATCACTCGCTCACCAATGGCAGATGAAGGTACTTCCCGTTCGTATTCAGCCCGCAAACTCTGTTCAATGTGCGTGACAACTTCATCAAGCTTATCGGCAGAGATAGGGCGTTTCTCACAAGCACGTTGCAACCCGCGATAGAGCTTGTCCCGATCAAATTCTTCACGCATTTTATCTTTCTTGACAACCACTAGAGGCCGTAATTCCACGCGTTCCCAGGTTGTGAAACGTTTACTGCATTCCACATTGACACACTCTCGTCTTCTGCGGGTTGCTGAATCTTCTTCGCTCGATCTCGATTCGATAACACGGGAATTTTCGCTACCACAAAACGGACAGCGCACAGCTTTCCACTCCTTACATCTCAGTAAAAACCAGCGGGGAGCCACTCAAATGGACACTATATATAGTGCGATGATGGAAACACCGACGATTATAAACCCTAAATATAGCGTGCGCAAGAATTGACAAATTTCAACTTTTGAGATCCAATATTTCTGCAGAAATTTCCGCCACCGAAGAAAATGTCTGCAAATTCCCTGAAAGATGGCCATAAATCCTCTGCCAGTCCTGCATTTCTCTTGCATTTAAATGCACGCCGCTCTCTACCCAAAAAGTGCGGATGCCAGTGGTAAGACCAGCCGCAATATCTGTCCAGAGATTATCGCCAACAATCAATGTTTCTTCAAGAGAAACGGCATAGCGTTGACTTGCATAGTGAATCATATAAGCGTTTGGTTTACCCACTGTTACTGCTTCCACACCACTCGCAATAGATACAAACGCTCCAAGCGCTCCATTCCCTGGTTGAAAGCTGCCGCCTTCGAGCGGAATACGAATATCTCCATTGGTCAGCAACAAACGTCCCGTAAGCGCAGCAATACGACTCAGACGTCCCAAAGACTGATAAGTTGCGTCCATATCCAATCCAATCACAGCGGCAGTAAACGATTCCCAATGAAACTGTTCCCATTTTTCATGGCCAGCATAAAATGGGATAAATCCTGCTTCAAGAAGCGCCTGGCGCAACCCGTTTTTTCCTATATACGCCACATGGCTACCTTTCTCCAACCGCCACTCTGCACTTAAAAAAGCTGCCGCCGCTTCTGCGGCGGTGCAAACTTCATCCGAATTCGCAAAGATACCTAAAGAACGCAGGTGATTGGCAGTTTCCTCCGGAGTACGAGTGGCGTTATTCGTAAAAAACACTGGCTTTATCTTTAATTGACGCAACCGTTCTACAAACTCTGGAGCTCCAGATATGACTTGTTTTCCGCGAAAAAGGGTCCCATCAAGATCTAACAAAGCTAACGAAATTCCTAAACCAGCTTTTTTCTCTTTTTTTGGATGCATGTTTTCTCCCTCCACGCATCCATCATGGACGAGACTTCCTAGCCGCGCAAGTCACTCTTCTATCGACATCCGATTCATTCACAATTGACAACTTATCGCATAGATGCCATGTTTTTACCTTTTGCCCAGACATCCGGAGGCGTGAACTGCCGTAAGGCAACCGCCGTTTCCCTAAGCCAATGCACTCGTTGGCGTTGCCACTCCTGAAGCAATGTTTGCCATTCAGAATATTGTTTTCCTTCCGATACTTGAGGCAAAAAAGTCGATATGGCTCGATCCGCTCCACGCGCAACATAAATAGCCATCACCGTCATTTGCAGCAACAACGGTGTATAATGAACCGGATCGGTCGTAGCGTAATGCAATCGAGTCAATGAGCCAGCTGCAAGATCTCGATAGTAACTGGACGCTGCTAGTGATGTGTAAATATTGGATTGATTTGACATCTTTTCTCCAACTGGTGTTTGCAGCATCTCTTCAAAAATGGAGCAGAATACTTGATGTGCGTAAATGCTGTGTTTAATATTCTGCAGCGCTGGAGCGTAGGTGGATTCAACTGCATAATCCATGGCGCATTCCTCCAAATTTTTTCAGGCCCATGCTAGGCACAATTCATTTATATGTCACGGCTCATACACAGGTGACAGAAGGAATTGGTCAGCGTGTATGCGAAATCTAGACAGACGAGAGGCCATGATGATCAATGTAAGATTGCAAAATGCAAATGGGGTGCACGATTGCAAAATTTACTACCTTGGCAACAAATCAGCCAACATGTATGGCAAATAGACGTGCCAACAAACACATTGCCGCCTGAATCAAGCACAAATCTTTATCTCATTGCTGACGCAGGTTACGGTTTATTGGTCGATCCAGGTTCTAACCGTCCAGAAGTTGGGCAAACCATACAAGCAATCTCCGACCAATTGCGTATTGAGCTATGGATCGGAGTGATGGCGACACACTACCATCACGACCATACGGACGGACTTGGACTGTTGTCGAAAAGGTTAAATTGTCCAGCGTATCTCCACAAACTAGAAATTGACAAATATTGCGCAGAACATTCGGGGGAAATGAGACCGCTAGAACTCCCTGACAAGTTTCAATGGGCATCCATCGAAGTGAGCATTCAACATTCGCCAGGTCATACACACGGGCATGTTTATGTACAGATAAATCCAGATAACGTAATTTGCGTTGGAGATCATCTCAGTGCCACAGGCACAGTTTGGGTTGGCCCTCCCGACGGTCACATGGACGATTTTTATGAATCACTGGAATGGCTTATCCAAGCAGAAGGGAGACTGGCTCTACCAGGACATGGACACCCCATCTCCCATCCACAACTGGCTGCTCAAACAATGTTGGATCGGCGATTGCAGCGAGAACAGGACATTTTAAAACTGTTGGTGTCAGGAGAAAAAAGTTTGGACGATTTGCAAATGGCTCTCTATCCAAACTTGCCTACCGCGGCCAAAATTTTTGCCAAACGCACCCTACTCGCGCACCTTGTTCGTCTTGAATCGACAGGAGAAGTAAAGCGCTCATTTTGTCCTAAAAATAAATCCACTCTATTTTTTAGAACAGGAAACTACTAGGAGGATTTCTTGTGTCATCAGTACAGTCCATCGGATCGAACAAATGGAAAACTGTCCTAAACACCCGCCGCATAGGCTGGTTCATTTTGATTGTCGCCCTTTTATTCCGAGTTGGCAAAGCTTACGCCACAAAATCCATTCCTATCTACGGCGACATGGTTCACTACAACCATTCGGCATTATTTTTGCTGCTACACCATGTATACACCTATTGGGGGAGCGGACCTGCTGCACAAATCACCCCAGGTTATCCACTTTTTTTAGCTGCTATGTACGCTGTAGGTCGTCTCTTCAGTTCCAATGTTCATGTATGGATTCATATGGCGTTAATGGGTCAGGCTGTTTTGTCAGCCTGGAGCGTTTATTTACTATATCGACTGTCTCTCCGTTTGACTCCTGCTTGGGGAGCGGTACTCGCTGCTCTGCTTTTTCTGACTTACCCAACAGCCATATGGAGTCCGCTGACTTTACTTACTGAAACACTTTATGTTTTTACACTGTTGCTTTTTGTGACCGCCTTTTTTCGTGCACTCGAAAAACCATTACTCAGACGTTTTTTTCTTGCTGGACTCTTGCTCGGCTTATGCACCCTTGTACGACCGACTGTATTTCCACTCATCATCGCTCCAGTTTTACTGTTCTTACAATCCGCGTACAGACGGCAGATGGGTCGAAGCTTGCGCAACTGGGCTATTTATGTCATCGGATTTATCTTGTCAATGTTTCCCTGGTGGATTCGCAATGAAGTTGTCTTTCACAAACTTATTTTGACAGATGAAGATGCAGGAAATCCTCTGCTGTATGGAACCACAAGGCGCTTTTTGAACGATCCGGCGCTTGGACGCGGCCTATCGCCAAAACAACAAGAACACCTTGCTCTTGTACGTATAGGTCAACAGTTTGCTCATCATCCATGGCAATCATTACAATGGTATACGGTGGACAAACTACAACTGCTCTTTTCTACGCCATGGTACCTTGGTCAGCCATCCCATACGTTCACAGGCCACTTATTGAACTTCTGGTTACACGCTCACTTAGTTTGGGTTATTCTTGGAAGTATAGGTCTAATATTGGGATTACAAAAATTAATGGGACGTTGGCTTACAGCATTGGTTTTCTATTTTGTTCTTGTCCAACTGCCATTTATTCCAATTAATCGATATGTATATCCTGTCATGCCATTTTTCTTTATTGGCGTAGCCTATTTCTTGTACTTTGCCTATACTCGTGGTCAGAGACAACTTTTAACCAACCAACAAAATAGGAAAGACCCGCAGGATGAAGACAAAACATGGGGGCTCAATACGTAATGAAAGTAGCTGTACTTATTCCCTGCTATAATGAAGAATTGACCATCGATAAGGTCGTTCGAGATTGGCGCAAGGCGCTGCCTGAAGCAACCGTATACGTGTACGACAACAATTCCCGCGACAATACTGCGCTTATTGCTAAAAAAGCAGGAGCAATTGTACGCCGAGAGACGCGTCAAGGAAAAGGCAATGTCATTCGTTCCATGTTTCGAGATGTCGATGCTGATATTTATGTCATGATTGATGGAGATGATACCTACCCGGCCAGTGCCGCACGAACTTTGATGCAACCTATTCTGGATAATGAAGCGGATATGGTCATTGGAGATCGACTATCGAACGGATCTTACAGTGCTGAAAACAAACGCCCTTTACACGATTTTGGAAATCGTATGGTACGTTCCCTGATTAATCGTCTATTTGATTCCAATCTACGGGATATTATGACTGGGTATCGTATCTTTAACAGACGATTTGCCAAAACCATGCCCATTAAAAGTGAAGGGTTTGAAATTGAAACAGAGATGACGTTGCACGCTTTGGACAAAAATTTTCGCATTGTTGAAATTCCGATTGATTATCGTGATCGGCCAGAAGGCAGCGTTTCCAAATTGAATACATTTCGCGACGGGATACGCGTATTAAAAACAGTTTTTCGCATTTTCAAAGACTATCGACCACTTGCTTTTTTTACTGCTGTGGCCCTCATCTTCTTTGTTTTAGGTTTAATAGTGGGTATCCCAGTCATCAGCGAATTTATCAGCACACATCAAATTGCCAAAATCCCATCTGCTATTTTGGCAGTCGGTCTGATGATATTAGCAACTAATTCCTTAACTTGCGGCTTTATTCTGGATACCATAGTCAGTCAACATCGCGATGAATACGAGTTGATGCTTAACCAACACGCTTGGCAACATCCTTTATTTGAAGAGAAAGAGAGGATACATTGGTGAATTATTTATTGATTCTCTGCAATATCATCTTGCTGGTTGGAGGCCAAACGCTATGGAAAATTGGCATCGGAAAGCAACATCTTGACAGTTTAAAAGCAGTCATTTTGGTCATGTTTTCCCCTTGGGTGATTGCGGGTCTCGTCTTATATGTGATTGCTACAGTGATTTGGATTTATTTATTATCCAAAATGTCTCTCTCCCTCCTGTATCCTATGCAGAGCTTGGCATATGTAGCAGCAATTCTAGTTTCTATCTTTATTTTTAAAGAACACGTATCTGCTTGGCGTTGGGCAGGAGTAGCGGTCATTTTAGCTGGTGTGTCACTTGTTGTAAAGTAAGAGAAATCACAATCCATGATTTCTCTTACTTTACAAATCCATCTATCCAGCTTATCCAAATCAAATATGAACTTCTCCTGTGAAAACCTCTACTGCCTCTCCAGTCATCAAAACTCGTCCATTCCGAATCTCAATACGCAAATCTCCACCAAGCAAATGAACGGTAACTTGCTCAGCCAAAAGTCCTGCAGCTACTCCTGCAGCCACACTTGCACAGGCCCCAGTACCGCAAGCAAAAGTAATTCCAGAACCTCGTTCCCAAACACGAAAATCTAGTTCATACGGTGTTTTTGGCGTGACAAACTCAACATTGGTCCGATGAATAAAACTCGGATGATGTTCAATTTTTGGGCCAATCTCCTCAACAGGATACTCTTTGGCATTCTCGACAAATTGAACAAAGTGTGGGTTACCAACGGACACCAAGTACCCTGAATAAATGTCACCATTAACCTCTATACTTGCGCGTCCTGCACGATCTGCTTCACCACGAAACCCGACTGCTTCTGGACCAAATTGGACAGTCCCCATATCCACTGTTACGCTGGGAACGTAACCCTTTGCGTCCGGATATACTGTTGCGTCAACTATGCCTGCTTTGGTCTCAATCTGAAAATTCGTTTGTCCGTGCACATAACCGTGCTCATAAGCGTATTTGGCGACACAACGAAGACCATTACCACAGTTTTCTGCTTCAGAGCCATCTGCATTAAAAATGCGCATACGTATATCAGCACGCTGAGAAGGGCCAATTAAAATCATTCCATCAGAACCAATCCCTTTACGAACATCACTTAATTGAACAGCCAAATCAGAAAGTTGATAGTTGGTCAGTTTTTCCTCAAACTCAGATATATAAATGTAATTGTTGCCGAGTGCATGCATTTTAGTAACTTTCATCGATTCTCTCCCCCATGAATCATTCAGCAATACTTTACACGATATCAACCGCATCATAACCTCATTATTGACTCCAATTCAAACCGATGCAAGAGGAAATGCACTTGCATAGAACAATCGCAATGTGCTATAATTTTCACGTTGTCTTTTCGTAATTACATGCGGCCATGGCGGAATTGGCAGACGCGCTAGATTCAGGTTCTAGTGGGGGCAACCCCGTGGAGGTTCAAGTCCTCTTGGCCGCACCAATTAAACCCTAAGGCTTTTGAGATAAGTACTCAAAACCTTAGGGTTTTTAGATGTAAGAAGTTGGCTATTGGATATAAATGCAAATGAAAAATGATATGTTAACAACATGACAAATCATAAAGATTTTTTAATATTCCACTTTCGTACACTGCCTGAAGCAAAAATCCCCCCCAGTCTTCATGTTCAGTCAGCATTTCAATGGAACAGACTACAAAATCAAACTAACCGCAAACAAAATTTATGATAAAAGTTTTAGAAAACTAAAAATCGAGCAAACTGATTTCCATGACATCTCAAAAGGAGTTGAATAATCTTGACGATGAATGAAAATTCCAATGAAGAATATCGTTTTGCCAATATTCCCACAAATCTGCTTGAGAAAATTCGTCAACTTGAAACTGAACTTGCTGCTGAATTAGACGAATCGATTGTCCTTTTAGCATACGAGAAAAAACATAGAAATCGTTTGCAAGCATGATCCATTTCTCTATTCAGGTCATCACCTGAATAATGGGTTAGAAATCCAGTCGCTTGCAAACTACTACTTTTCTTTCTATGATTGAATAGATCACAGTTTGTAAGCTTGGAGTGGGTACAACATGAGAGAGTATTTATTAGAATTTTGGACGGATAGAAGGGTTATGTTTCTTTCACTTGTTTTTATCGCATCAATTATTCTCACTTTCTCCCTTCACCACTCACTGAAGCTATGGATCGCCTTCCTATCTGGTGCTGTTGCTTGGTATTTTATTGAATATATCGTACATCGTTTTATTTTACACGGTATTCTCTCTAAAATTATGCCTAGAGCCTATGAGGGGCACGTCCGGCACCATACGCATCCTGAAGAGATGAAAACTCTGCTCACCCCTAATCAATATAATATTCCAGGCTACCTAGGCATTTTTTTACTATGCATATGGATTTCGCATTCCTTAGATATCAGCTTTGCCTTTTTAATGACACTGTCTATCTGTCAACTTTATTATGAATGGTCTCACTTTGTTTCCCATCGACCCATCGTGCCACTTACACCTTGGGGAAAATGGATGAAAAAATTTCATCTTCTTCATCATTTTCAAAACGAACATTACTGGTTTGGTGTTACCAACTCTACTTTGGATGCACTGGTAGGAACCAGTCCCGATCCGAAAATAGTAGAGCGTGTTTCATCTGCAGATAAAAATCGCTATCGATATAGAGACAAGAAAAAAAACGTCCCTATTGAAAATCAAGATGGTTACACCGCCCAGTCCAGTGAAGCGCCATCCAATTTATAATGGAAATCGTCACATTAACTAGAAGGGCTACTCAGCTAGCCCCTTCTTTAGTTTAATTTCAGAAAAAATTGCTGTAGGCCTCATCAGTATGATTTCATCGAATTCGCCCCCAGCATCAATTCATGACTACGGTACTGAGCCTCATCGATAACAATGAGAATCATAAGCGATACATTCTTTCTACAGTTTCCTAATCATACGACAGCCACAAACCCCTGCCTTCAGATAGGTCAGGGGCTGTGGAATCTAGTAGCTATTTTTCTATTTCAAAATATACCTTATCTAAATGTCAATTTCCTGATCCTGAACCGTAGGTTGTAGCTGTGGTAGTTCCATCACTGTTGTGAATTTCCATTATCAACTCTTTTGTATAATGAATTTCAGATTTCTGTAAACGTAAAATAGATTCATCGAGTACAGGTAAGGCATTATGATAGGGATGTTTGGACCAGTTGTCGAGCGACTCATTTTTATTCAATTTTGCGATTTTTGCATCGATGGAAGTCAATCTTTTTTGATCTTTATCATGATCGCGAATCGCCTTGGCAAGTAGTCCTTTCTGGTGTGGATGGTGCTCATATTCTATGACTAACTTCCATGCGTCTTCATTTAATTTCAATACATTCAGACGTTTTTTTTCTAAACGTTTTAACTCTGCATTTTTCTGGGTTGTGGATAATGTCATTTTGGGAAGATTGCCTTTTTGTTGGACAAGATTTTGTTCAGACGCATAAAGTGCTGAAATTTGTGCACTGATATCTTGAATTGTAGCAAGAAGTTGCGCAGGATTTCCTGACGGGACATTCTCTGTGTTCACTTGGCTAAGTAATTGGGTTTCTATATTTTGATTTTCTTGGTATTTTTGTGCAAACGATGCATTCGATGTATCTGCAAACACCATTGAACTTGCCATTGACATGGTCACGAGTAAAGTGCCCAAACTGAGCATAAACTTAGTTCTTTTTTTCATTTTGATTCCTCCTATACAGGTGTAAGATAGAAAACATGTAAAATTCATTTCTTGTATCAAAAGATAGACAATCCATATGTCAACTGTATGTCAATCAGCTCACTCCAAAATTATTTTTCTATTACTCGCAAACATAAAGCGGAAAACGCAAAGTAAATATAGTACCAACACCAACCGTCGATTGAACCTCAATAGTTCCTTGCATTTTTTCGACTAAATATTTAACAATCGTCAAACCTAAACCAGTTCTCGCAACTGAAGAAGTTCGTGAAACAGACCCAGTAAAAAATCGCTCCCAAATGTGATCAAGCATCTCTTCAGGAATACCTTCCCCCGAATCTGAAATGCAAACTTGCAATTTTTCGTTTTCTATAGAATTGATGATTTCAATTTTGCCTTGTGAAGTGTGACGTATGGCATTATCCAATAAATTAAAGAGGATTTGTGTTAGCCGTTCAGGATCCCCCAAATTTCAATATCCTCAGGAGTTTCAACCATGCGAAACTCAAGATTTTTTTGTTCAATACGCGCACGGATTCGATGAATAACATCCTCAACAAGAGGTGTCCAGGAAACTGCATGACAATTTAAAGTTAAATGACCTGTCTCAATTGCAGACAAATCTAACATACTATTTAAAATATTATTGAGTCGATTTAATTCTTTATAAATAATTTCAAGATATTTTCTTTGATCAGTAGCTGGAATAACACCTTCTAATATGCCTTGAACAAATCCGCGAACTGAGGTTAGCGGAGTTCTAATTTCATGCGAAACATTGGCGATGAGATCTTTACGCATTTCTTCTAATTTTGATAGTTTTACTGCCATTTGATTAAAAGTTATGGCTAGCTGCCCTACTTCATCATTTCCTTGCACGGGAACTCTTTGATTAAAATTTCCCTGACCAATAAATTGAACAGCTTGTGTAATTTTCAATAGCGGATGGGAAAATTTTCTTGAAAAATAATACAGAATACCTATCGTTATTATTAAAATAGGTATAGCAATGAGAACAATAATTTGGGTCACTTGATTGGCTTGAAGACTTTGAATGGGCGTATGCAGGAATAAGGCTCCTATAATAACTCCCTGTTCTCGAATAGGCAGCCCTATGGTGAACATGGACTCTCGATTCACTTTACTAAAAGGACCTACAATCTGTATGATTTGTCCATTGACTACTTTTTTAACCGCAGATGTGTTGTAAATATCACGATTCCGAATCAGTTGGCGAGATAATTGCTGAATTTTTCTTAAATCATTGCCTTGATTCAAAAGAAGCAAATTAATGGTTACATCATCTCGTTGTTTCAATCTGGCCAATTGTTTTTTGAATCGTAAATTTGATTGTGGTATCTGATTGGCCCTTTCAATTTCAGGCAGAAGAATCTCAGCATCACGATGAAGTACAACAAAACGTTGTTCGACAAGGTAATGACGAATCTCCATATTGATAACAAAAGATAACAATGTAAAAGCAAGGAAAATAACACTCATGTATACAACAAGAATTCTACGAAACATAGAAGTCAGCATGACTTGTCCCCCACCTCAAATTTGTAACCAATACCACGTACTGTAGAAATTTGATAATGAGGATTGCTAGGAATTTTTTTGCGAAGACGTTTTACAAGTACATCAACTGCACGATCTTCACCTAAAAAATCGATACCCCAAACTAAATCGATTAATTGTTGCCTGGTTAATACTTGATTGGGATGTTGAGTCAAAATAGATATAAGTTGATACTCTCGTGGACTGAGTTCTAGTTTTTTATCTTTGATATAAACTTCATGTGCTTGGTTATCGATCTTAAAATCATGGTAACGTACTGTGCTTAACTGTATTTGCATTTGTGACAAATAAGAGCGACGAAGTAAAGAAACCACTCTAGCCGTCAGTTCATTGGGATCAAAAGGCTTAACAATATAATCATCTGCCCCCAACTTGAAACCTTCTAATTTGTCAGACATTTCCCCTCTTGCCGTGACCATTAAAACAGGGACAGGATGATTCTTCTGTATGATTTGGCATAATTCCCAACCATCCATTTCCGGCATCATCAAATCCAATACCACAATGTGGATAGTCTCTGTTTGTAATTTCGAAAGTGCTGAATTTCCATTATGAGCTGTACTGACTTGAAATCCTTGATTCTGCAAGTACATCCGGATTAGATC
Source organism: Alicyclobacillus sp. TC (assembly GCF_016804365.1). Classification (NCBI taxonomy): domain Bacteria; kingdom Bacillati; phylum Bacillota; class Bacilli; order Caryophanales; family Alicyclobacillaceae; genus Alicyclobacillus; species Alicyclobacillus sp. TC. Next base: position 1,479,761 of record NZ_CP044434.1, read on the forward strand.
GATAATATTCGGATCATCATCAACAACCAATACTCTAAAATCATTTGCGCAAAAGGTTTTCATCCACATATCCCTCAATTATTGACAGCGTAAAAAATTTAATTTTTTATTCTGCATCACAGAGACTTGCTCCTCTTTTGAATTAGATATCTACTTTGATAAGCATTAGAAAGATAAACAAAAAAACGCCGCAAGTTTTCGAAGTGTCCACTTCGGCGTTGAGAAATTTTCTATAATTTATTTTAGATACGAATCTGATGTCTTCATGCTTGTTTTTGTGTTGAAACAGTAGAATTGCTCATTTGTCCAGAACGATGAGGACGTAACAGAACCAAGCCACATATAAATGCGATGGCATAGAATAAAATAAAGAATTGAAAACCTTTATCCGTTGAATTTACCAGGGCGCTTTTGATATTTGTACTTAAAACGCCTGCCGTGCCAAGAAACGCTTGCGACGCAACAGAGGGTGGCACACTGACCTCTGCAACAACTAACGCCAATGTCAGTGACAATGACATCCCAACATTTCGAAACGTATAAAACATACCTGAAGCAGCACCGGTCTGTTCCCGAGGCGCAGATGAAAGCACGGCCTTTGTAAGCGCCGGCCACCCTAGACCATTAGCAGTAGACATCAAAAGTTGTGGAAGAATGATTGCCATTACACTCAATTGCGGGCCTAGACTGCCTAGGAAATACACTCCAAGCCCCAAAAAGAACACCCCTACAAGCACCAACCGTGCCGGCCCAAAACGATCAGCCGCTGCCCCACCTAATGGTCCCATCACAAGCTGAGGTGCGGATAACGGAATCAACAACAAACCTGCTGACAAGGGACTTAAACGCAACGCACCCTGCAAATACAACGTTAACAGAAACGTTGTTGCAAAGTAACCAATCGAGTAACTGAATGTAACGCCAAGTCCTGCTGAGTAATGACGATGTTTGACTAGCGAGAGATTAAATAGAGGCGCTTTCACACGTAATTCTATCCAAACAAACGATATGAAAAGTACCAGCGTCAAAACAAATAACCCAAGAGTGCGCAGCGATAACCAACCCCAGGACTGTCCTTCGGAAAGTGACACAAGCAATCCTACAAGCCCTAGACCAAACGTGATCATACCAAGCCAATCTGATTTGACCTGTTGCTTAGGTGACACATCCGCACGAAGTACGATCATAGCGGCAATCATGCCTATGATGGCAAATGGAATGGTTACAAAAAAAATAGAGCGCCAGCCAAAAGCGTTTATCAGCGCGCCACCTGCAACAGGTCCTACGATAGAGCCTATTACCCAAGAAGTGGAATTAATCCCAACGCCTTACCAAGTTCATTAGCAGGAAACGCTTTAACAATGATGGGTGTGGCAGTGGCTAGAGCTAATGCAGCTCCTGTTCCCTGAATAAAACGATATACAATGAGTGCACTTCCAGAATTCGCAATACCACATAAAAACGTGGCCACTGTGAAAATTGCAAGACCAGCTATAAATATTTTTTTAGTACCTATGAGGTCCGACCATCTACCTGCAGGAAGAAGAAAAACCGTACTGGTGATAATGTACGACGTAATCGTCCAAAGTCCAGTTACAACTGAAATATGGAGACCAGACATAAGCCGGGGCAAACCAATAACGACAATTGTGGCATCCACATTCGTTATAAACGAAACTAAAGTAACAGCTGCAAGTATAGACCACTTCAATCTTATATCTGATTGCGCCACAAAACACCATCCTTTCAAATGGAAAGACATTTACTTATAGTAACTTGAGCGGTCTAGGTTTGACAATAGATGATTTGTACATGACTATGGCCTTGAAAATGTCATTTAAAATTCTTACATGATTGAATAAAACGCCAAAATATTTTTGATTTTCAACACAATCCAACAAACCGGAACATATGTTTGCATCCAAAGAATATTATGCTATGCTTAGGATTAGAATGTACGCATGAATGGAGTTTTGTAGCGATGGATATTAGCAAACGTCAGAAAGAAATACTTGATTTTATAGAAAAATGTATAGAAGAAAATGGATATCCGCCATCCGTTCGAGAAATCGGAGAGGCAGTAGGACTCGCTTCTAGTTCAACCGTCCACGGTCATTTAGAACGGTTAAGCCAAAAAGGATATCTACGAAGAGATCCAACTAAACCTCGTGCAATCGAATTATTAAAGAAGCATACTCAAATCGCGAAAAAAACTTCAGCAAATTGGGAATCGTCTTCTGCAATTTACTATGCTCCCATTATTGGAAAAGTAACCGCTGGTAAACCCATCACAGCTGTAGAGCATATAGAGGGTTATTTCCCTTTGCCAGATACGTATCATTCTCCTGAACAAATTTTTTTACTTAAGGTTCAAGGTGACAGCATGATTGAAGCTGGTATTATGGATGGAGACTTACTTTTTATTCGCCAACAGTCAACTGCTCAAAACGGTGATATTGTCGTAGCAATTACGGATGATGAAGAAGCAACTGTAAAAAGATTTTTTAGAGAAATGAACAGAATTCGACTTCAACCAGAAAACTCTTCGCTACAACCCCTTTATTTCAATCATGTAAATATTTTAGGAAAAGTAATTGGGTTATATCGTTCTCTTTCATGACTTTATATTTTATGAACAATAAAATATAAACTACGATTTACTTCTACATCATATAGAAAAGCCACTTATTCGATTAAAAATCAAGATAACTTTTTTGATATTCGACTGTTTGAGTTATATGATTTTTCAGAAAGAATACTGAAGCAAGTTTAGAACTTTATATAAAGTATTTTCATAACTCATAAACATGAATGAATAAAAGTCTGAAAACCGTTTAAAATCACATCATAGAATGGGCAGCAAATTTATAAAACTAGGACAGCATGCTGCCCATATCCTACATACAAAAGTTAGCCCAATAAGCCAGATGTCTGACTCAGCGCACTTCCCAGCTGATTGACTGGATTGGAGCTACTTCCTGAGGAACTTAGACTACTACTCAACTGGTTTGCTCCCTGACTTAATGCGCTTCCCAGCTGATTGACTGGATTGGAGCTACTTCCTGAGGAACTTAGACTACTACTCAACTGGTTTGCTCCCTGACTTAATGCACTTCCCAGCTGATTGACTGGATTGGAGCTACTTCCTGAGGAACTCAAACTACTCAACTGGTTTGCTCCTTGACTTAATGCACTTCCCAGCGAGTTCCCAAGTTGTTGAGACCCTTGGCCTAAAGCATTTGTCAAAGAGCTTGTTAGATTAGAAAGTGTACTTTGTACACTGGAAAGTGGATTAGCGACTCCAGGTATTGATTTCATATTCCATACTAGAACATTCCCGGTTGTATCACCATGTATCCATAAGTCCAGAAAAACCTTGTTTTATCAGGGTTTTCTGGACTTTTTATGTTCAGAGGTTTTGCTCAGTTTGGAACAAATTCGTTACTTTTTCGTTACTCATTCGTTACCGTGATCTCGTTCATACACTTCATAGTTGTGCAGCTGTTCCTTCATCTCTGTGATCCACGATGCGTCCAGCCGACTCCCTTTTCTCGACTCATCACCTAACCCAAAGTACGTCTGCACCGTCCACGGCGGCAAATAGACGTCTTCTGCATCGATACGGATATACTGATCACTTACGCTTCCATTGGATTTCGGTGAAAAATCACCACAGGTTTGCCCATACTCAGCATCCGCGCCCGTCCATTGCCGTTGTGCCTGACAAATCGTTCTTCCCTGTTCTTCCACAAGAAAACGGCACGCCCCACAATCTCCGCAAGTTCGTTTACGTATGTCAGCATTTGCTCTCAGAATATAGGCATCCTTGCGTTCCATGAGCCGCAAGGCACCGTTTTGAAGCAAAGACCGGATCAACGTGCGTTCCGTGAGAATGTTCCACTCTACAGGCGGCTCATCCGAAAACTCCATCTCTTCCCATTCTTCCTGTTCCTCTTCACTTGCCCACGGCGGGGGAACCGTATTGTCGTGAATCACCGCAGGCCCGTATAAAATCTGCGAACGCTGTCCCCACATTGTACAGTTTTGATGCAAAGGTTTCACAATATGGTAGCGAAAAAAGAATTGCGTGTCTTCTCTTTCATCTCCTGAATACACTGCGCCATACAACCAGGAAATCAGCCCTGTAATGGAATGACACTCCACAGGCGGCTCCTCGCCAAACTGGGCAATCAGTTCCCACTCCGCCAGTCTATCCTCTTCCAGCGGCCTAAAAAAATGCTTCTGCCAACGGTTGAATCTCTCTTCCACAGGTATCGTCAATCTCATCCGCCTCCGTTTCTATGCAACGAATATTACGCAATATCTGAAATATCGCGGATACGGCTTCTTCCGGTGCACTTCTCATCAACAGGTACAAGTAGTGCGGGTGTGGACGAACGTCCCAAAGATACGGTTGCACAAGTTCATACGTGAACGCCCGCACTCTTTCCCCGTCTTCCGTGACCACCTGCACAGGAATCCGTCGATAAAACCACGGCGCTCCCTCTCGGCGATCCAGACGCTTTTGCATCGCTGGCGTGACTTCCCACAGCACACCGTAGACTTCTTCCCTTGGCTTTCGTTCAATGTTGGCGATGCCGCCTTTGCGACTTGCCGAATAGCCATTGAAGCGAAGCCGATAACCGCTCAAAACTCCTAGTCCGTACCTGGAAGCGCCAGGACAGGTCCGTGCAAAATCCGTTTCATCCATGCAACTGCCATACGCAAAGTACAACATATGATCCACCTCCCATTCTCATATATTCTATTTTCTGGAATTTATGATACAGGATGTGGAAATCATTGTCAAGCCCTTCCGCGTACCCATAATTGTGTCGACAAGAGACGCAAACGATCCGAACCTAGCGTATCAAGATACTGACGAAATCTCTTTTCTCTATCCTCAGAAAGGGTGTTCATCTCCGGTCCTGTATCATGGGCAAAGAGTTTAGGCAAGCGCTCTGCACCAGGCATGTGTTTTCTCAGATAGGCCGATTGCAGAATGGTGGCGTGCGCCAATTGGATTTGACGCTGTAAAATGACGGGATCATGCGTGGAATTGGGATAGCGAAACTCTACGGTGGGCACACCGGCATGGGCTTGCTTATGCGTACTGATCATGTAATAACGATCTCCGATTCGATTTCGGTATTCGCCAATGATTTTTTTGGAGGCTTCCACAGCCGTATCGGTACGGCGCAATCTTTGCAAGTGAGGCAAGTGGAGCGGTCGAGTGTAGTTTATCCCACGATGATTGGCAGGCCTGCCTTCCGAGTGCCGCGCCGCACCCATCTGATAGTAGCAGCTTTGAAATCCTGCAACCGTTCGCGCCAAACGCTGCCAGCGATACCCGCGATCATCCAACTTGTCGTTTCCGATATGAATATGCAGACCGGTATGGTTCGTTTGTCGAAGTGCTCCAGACTCATGGAGGATTTGCATCATGGTTCCGATCTTTCTCCAGTTTTCCGGCGTATCCCGAAGTACGGGGGAAACCAGTTCCACAGCTGGTTCTTCCAAACTGCCATCTCGTGTAGGATTCCAGTAGCCCTCTGTTCCACGGCTGTGATACCCACGAAGCATCGGTACATCCGTGATCCCTTCCGCCTTCAATCGTTGTAGCGTTCGCTGAAACGCTCCTCTATCTGCGAATTCCACTTCCAATTCAAAGCCAAACGTGGTATCCGATCCATCCAGTACCTGTTCGGTTTCAAAGGAACCTGCGCCAGACATCGCTCGTGCTTTCAAGTCTTGCCATGCGGCGTCGTTCTCGCTCATCAAGATACCATCATGTTGGTGCCTTTCATGCCACTGTTGCAAGGCTGTGTCACGTTCCTGCTCTACAGCCATCTCTTCATTGACAATCCTTTGCATGAGCATTGGAGCGCCTTCCACTCGATGTCCTACCACGCTGTCTACCGAAGGCGCTGTCTCGGTTTCTGTATGACGACCCAAAACATTGTAGGCCCGCATGTGTCGACACGGCGTTCCAGCAGGTTGGTTTCGATGAAACGCATAGGCTGAACAACTGCAACTGACCGCATGTTCCCCTGTATGATCGGCTACCACGACATAATCTTCATTCGTGCCCGAATGAGCAATGAGCATGCCATCTTCAAACTGTTCAAACCAAATCTCTGTCTGTCCTGCGTTGCGCCTAGAGTTGGCGTCTTCCATGTCTACCGTACCCGTTTGAACAGGAATGATTTCTTGTCTGTGCACTCGCGCCAAAAACCGCGTCCTGGCCGCTTCCACAGCACGGTTTCGCATCCCGACTGGCTCTCCGCGCAGCCTTGCCCACGAAGTTCTTGCTCGATCTGCCATCTCGCTGGTCATAAGGACCTGTAGATAGGACCGTACATTCCGATCACAAACTGGCCCCGTTCCTCTGGAGACCGAGACCTGATTAGACAAACCCCTGTGACATACGGCACAAATCGTCATGAAAAACCCCTCCTTCCCCAGGGAAAGAGGGGGCGGCAAGTGTCTACGTTAATCAAGTGGGCGTTTTCCAGAATTTCGTGGAAATTTGAAAGTGAGAGTCTCCCTATCCCTTTTGTCATGGGTTTGGGCTAACAGAAAGGAGAATGCCTCTAGAAAGTCAAGACTACACGAGATTGAGCTGAAAGACCAGAAGCAGTTTACTTCGATACGACATAAAACCTATCTGACCAACTGGCTCTGCTGGATATGATGAAGATGACCAAGAGGGGGTTCTTGGCACTGGCGTTGCCAGTTCCGGTAAAGCACGGCTGTAGAATAGGTTCGGTCATGGTTTGATCAGCAGGGAGAACCCACTGAAAATGTTTTTGTCCCTGCATTATCATAAACGGATAGTCCACGATTTTCTAATCGTCAGTTTATGGCTGCTACGAAGAAGAAGTTGCAGTTTCTGTTGCAAATGAGGCTACGAGTCACCTATGCGATGGAATTATCGAATAAGAAAATGCGCGTGGCCAAGAGCAATACGAACGTTGGAAGAAGGGTAAATTGGTATTGAAGAAAAAAGACCGTTACGAGAATATACAAAAGAGTGGGATATAGCAGGAGCAACAGTAAATATGACTGAATATTAAAACTTTTTATTTCTATTTTCAGGGGCATCCATTATATTGACATTATATGAAGTTATCCATAAAATAGAGTAAATTTCTATATATTTTAAATATTTGGAGGTGTTGAGGTGAAAACTATTTTAAAAAAATTTGTAGGCGGAGTATTTGCTCTATCTACTATGATAGGCATTAATATTCCATCTGCATATGCTAGTACTTCACAACTTAATGCTGTTGGAAATAAACAATCATTTTCAGTCAATGGGAATGCAATATATGTTCAAAAGATGTCTAATGGAAACCCTTTTGATAACGTAGTAAGAGTAACTGTAAACGGGCAGACTACTACTGTAACATACAATAAGATTACTAAAACAATGACCGTTCTAAATTCAAATAATACACAACAAACTTTTAATTTGACAGACTTAAATTCTGGGTTAGCTACTAAAAAAAGCACTGCTATTAGTCCCAATTACATCTCTGAGCGGGTTTCAGAACAGTGGTGGGGAGATTATGCTCAAGACAGCATTTTTAGCGGTTCTACCCAGTATTGGATGGTTGCGATTAACTCTAACAATACATCTTATGCGTACTGGTCGGGAGCTGAAACCAGCAACAACTCAAGCGTTCTAAATAATTATTGGAATGCTGTTTCTGCTACAGAAAAATCAGAATATGCATTTTATGCAGCTACAGGTTTAAGTGCATCTAGTGCATTAGTTTCGGTTATTACCTCTGAAACTGGCGTAGGTGCTATCGTTGGTGTAGTCGTCGCCGCGGGATTTGCAATTGGAGCAGCATACGAAGCTGCTCAAGCGTGGACTAATCACCACACAGACGTTGTAGATTTTTATCAAATTCCTGGAGCCTAATCTATATTAGGTATTGAACAAGGTGGGGCGCATATATTTTAAAGGTGCCCCTCTTAAATTTAATGCCGGATAGGTGATTACTAGTGAGTGTAGGAATGCTCATATCGATTATTTTATGGGTTATAATTTTGCTTTTATTTATTCTCATTTTAATAAAAAGTGTCAGCCGAATTATACGTAATATATCTTTATTAGGAATATTCATATGTTTAATAATTATTTGTGAGTTTATTTACTTTAGTTTCTAATATGTAAATTTTAGGCTCTTTTCGTAAATATTGTTGCTTTCAACAAGACACTTGTTCATAGAAGGCATAGCACTGATAGAAAGGGTTATGCCTTCTGTTTTCCAAGTGAAAATCCGTCAAACAATCGCCCACCGAAAGGTTCTAACACTTTGTTCGTGAGTTGCACTATTTCATCCTTGTCTCCTGTTTGATAAAAGGTCGTAAAAGCATGAATGAACTCACTCGCAAACACTTCGTCGTATTCCTTTAATGTCCGCACAATCTATTTGGAAGCCCCGATCCACTGATGATGTGTTCTCAAAAAGAACTCTTGTATGGCTTCCGCCAATGTGTTGGCGATGAACAAATCTTCATCCGACCTGAGAGAACCAATAAAATCATCCAATGTATCGGTTAGCATATATCGCTTCATTGCAACAGTCTCCGATGACCATGGAGCGGGACCGTTTTTAAGAAGTTGTCCCGCTTCGGATTTGATTTTATCGATGATTCCTGAGTCCTTTAAGACAATTCCTTCATGTACCATTCTCGGTAGAGAAGGACGTGCTCGTTTACAATCGCTCTCAAAGAAATCCCTATAGGACTTCAGATTGTGAACAAACACTTCAATTGCCCACCCGTATTGAAATAATGATTCTCGATATGCAGAACTGATACTGTCGTCGAAAACAACAATGTCGAGGTCAGAAGTATCTGTCGCTTCGCCTCTTACAACGCTCCCAGCCAATACTGCCGCTCGGCAACTTGGGAAATGGGATTGAATAAAGTGCTTTGCAGCCTCAATTGCATCCACCTCTACTCGTTTCCTCCTAACTTAGACCGCACGCAGAAACTCAACCGTAACAGCGTTGGACCGTCTTGACATATCTCGAAGGATAGATCGCTTCGCTTCGTATGGCGACAGGTTTTTGTATCGCTCTAAGAAGCGGAACCAGAACAGGTAGTTGTCCAGATACTTGGTGGCAACCCCCTGAAACCTCTCCATCCACTTCTTTAATCGTTTGTGATATGCGTTTACGTGCTGAACGTGGTAGATTCCCTTTCGAACATACACGCCTTTACGTACATTGATTACTTCGTGATGAAGCCCCTTCATCCTTGCAAACGCCATGTAATTCTTTGCGGAGTCGGTACAAAGCAGGGAACCTGGAGCAAGGCGTGAACCCAATACAGCATCGATTTCAGTCGCCGTGATTCGACCACGACCAGCATTTTGAGCAACAACGTCGCCATCTCGATCTAAGGCGACCACAACACATACCTGTTCCTTGCTGATACCCCGTTTCTTCGCAACACCGCCACGTTTTCGTGGCTTTCGGAAGGTCACAGGCTTTCGACCCTTGTGGGATTCCAAGAAGAAGGTTTCATCCGATTCAACGATGCCATTCAGGGCATCATGACCAAGCGAGCGAAGGGCGTACAGAACCTTATGACGCCAATAGAACGCCGTCGATACGTGTATGTGGAGCACCATAGCGATTTTGGGCAACGTCAGACCTTCCAGCATGTACTCGATGAATTTTAGCCATTTATCAGGGTATCGTGTTCCTGCAATAGGACTTGCAGTTGTATCATTGAACGACTTCCCGCAGTCCTTGCACAGATACCTTTGACGACTACGGTAGGTGCCGTTGCGTTTAACCGTCTTGCTCCCACAATGAACACAAGCCAATCCCGAACTGAATCGACTGTCACGAATTTCTTCCGCAACCTTGTCCAACTTTAACCGAGGTTCAGGGAAAAGCGTGTCCTTAATGGCTTCAAACAGGGCGAGTTTTTCGCCTTGGCTCAATTCATCAAAGTCTTCGTACAGGTCCTTCCAACCCATTGAAACCGCTCCTCGGACGAGATTTGTCGAACATTATACATTATTGTCCAATGAGCAACAATCTATACGAAAAGAGCTAAATTTTATTATAAACACTAAGTGTAAGAATCAACCCGAGTACAACTCAGAGAAATGGTAACCAAGAGATAATCTTCTAAGTAATTCTTTTAAAATGGGGTATTTAGAAATACACTCATAACTGCTGATAGCTCGAATAGTCTGAATATGAAATTTATATAGAATAAGATCTAACCCAGCGAACTTTTTTCCATTAGATAAAACATAAGAAGATATGCCGTTAGTCACACCTCTTTTCTAATTCTTGGCGTTACTGGATCCTTCCAAACCCCAGCTACGCTCTCAATCCTTCTATGACTACGTTTTTCCTTCGGAGCTAAAATCCCTACGCCTTCAAACTGCAATGCAAAAATCTTCCACATTCCACCTAGTGTACGTTGGGCCTTGAGTTTCCATTCTTCACACCAGCGACGCACTTGTTGTTAACTCATCCCAAATTGAGCCACTAATTCGGCAGTCCCCAAAAAATCTTCCGATGAAGTAATGCTCTTAACATTGATTGTTATATGCTTGCCCTTTTTTTGCAACCTCAAGGTTTTCACGCATTAACTGTCTAATCGTGCTTAACATTGTCCCAACGATTTCACGAAGCAATTCTTCATCTAAAATCACTTTCTGGATTTTCACGAAGAATGCTCAACAATTTTTATGCAGTTCCAAATTCGGAAAGTCTATATCGTCCCTTCTAGCTTGAACGCCAGACATGTGTATCCCCTCCCTACAGGAATTCTACAGCCTGGATCGCTCATTGCAACATTTCGCTCATATGTCACGAAACATTCATTATTTATGAACCAAAACGCATAGTATGTATACCTATCTTAAAAAAACCTTTATGAACCCAGAAAAAATGGCCTAAACCACTCCTCTATTTGATCTCGTTACTGAAGTGAGCATTTTTGTTTTCTTCATGCGTGTTCATCACGTGACTTCAGAATCGCAAGCTGTTCTTCGTACGTTTGAGCCGGTTTTAGTTCAGTCATAACAATCCTTGCCAAACAAAATAAATCGGCTCACCCTGGTCCGCATCGTTGAGAGGCGTGGTGAGCTCTGTTCGTATCAGAATAAGACTTAGAAATTCAAAGTGCAACGAGAGCGAAGGCTTAGACTTCTTTCAACGCTTTGGCCGCCATCCGATAGATAAGAACCATACCCCCACCATCACCAGCAACAAAAGCCAAAATCCAACGCGCGTTTGAAACGTCAAAAACCGTCCCATGCGAGGATATGCCAGAAGCAACAAAGAGCCTACCAGATAGACAAAAATAGAAGCATTTCGCTTACTGACTCTCGTCCGCGCCGCGACACGGCGTTGATGATACAAAATCTGCAACATCTGCTCCCGGTATCCCAACCACATCTCGGCATAGTCCGGCTGGAAGTCTGCCGCATCGCGCGTCATCGTAGCCAGCGTTAAAAGCACCTCCACATCCCGTTCTCTGGCGGCGCGAACCAAGGCCTCAGCAGGGGTTAAACTCTTTTGCCTCCACGTCTCGGATACTTCGCCAAACAACGCCCGCACCGCTTTTCGTTTCGCCAACTTGGCGACCTCATCCACAGCCACTTCCAACCGCCCTGTCGCTTTCAAGGAGTGAACCGCAATCGGGATCGCCTCATCCAGAATCGCTGTCGTCATTTGCTGTTGGTACTTTTCATACGCCCCATGCAGGCTTTTCACACGAAACCACCAAAAGCCAACAGCGCCCCCCGCAAACGGAGCAAGCGCAGGTTGTTCCACGCCTATAGAAAGAAAAGCGGCCACCAAGATCCCCATGAAAGCAGAAACTAAAATCGCGTTTCTCACCGACACGCCTGCAATCCTGGCTTCTCGCCACCATTCTGCTGTCCAGGCTCGCCCCACATCCCGAAGCCTGACCTCACTTTGAAAGGATTGTTGCCAAATCGCCCTTTGTCTCGCTTTCGCCAAATCTTTGTCCACAAAAGCCAAGAGCGCTGAAAAAAACAGCAAAAACGCAATCCACTGCGCCATCTCGCTTGGCCTCCTTAGCCCAAATACACCTGTTCAAACTGAGGATTTTTCTGAATCGGCAAATCGGGCAACGATATCCCTTGTCGTTTGGCACGCTCCACCATGCGCGGCGTCATGCCATGAAACACGAACACATCCTTTTCACCGTTCCAGGTCGCCAAACGGACAAACGGCACCGTTTTCGTACTTGGATCGTAGGGATAGATTTCAGACACTTCCACCACCCGTTTGCCAAAGCGTGTTCGCTCACAACCAATCACCACTTGCGTCACGCTGGTGAAAATGTTCGCCACCGTCGACATCGCAGGTTTTTGCGGTGCCCCTGCCGCGAGTAAACACATACGCTGGACGATCCCCTGCGCTTGCGGAGGAGCATGCACCGTGGTGAACGTATGTCCGGTCACAGATAACCCCGCTTGCAAAAACGCATACGCCATGGCCTCCATGCGGATTTCACCCACGCCCACATGATCGAAAAACATCCGCAGCGTATCCGCGATAGAGTCTAACATGGTGATTTCGCCCTTGCCCTCTGCGTTAGCTCCCTTGTTATAGAGTCTCGCCGACCATCGGCAAAGCGGCTGAAGTTCCGGCATCTCTTCGACAATCCCAACCACTTCGTTTTCTGGGACATGACCCAGTATGGCCGCGCAAAGCGTCGACTTCGCGCTCCCCGTCCCACCGGCCACCACATAGCTATAGTGAAGCGTAGGAAACAGAGCAAAAAGTTGCACCATTTCTGGCGAAAGCATTCGCAGTTCCATCAGTTGCTCCAGGCTGAAGTTGAAAAGCGGTTTGCGAACCGTCAAAAACATGCACTCTCTGGGCAGAATGACCCCAAATTCATCCTTGACGGTCCAGGCACTGGCCCCGCCCCGAACGTGCATGCGATACCCATCGGCCAACATCGCATCGCACCGCGGATTGGCCAAATCAAATTTGTACGTCGTACCCGACAGTTTCTTGCTCACAAAATCCACAATTTCCTCGTTTTGCATCACCAGCCCCGGTACCACTTCTCGCTCTCCTCTTCGGGTCACAATGACTTGTGTGCCGCCGATGACCATGATATCCGAGATATACGGATCGTCCATCACCGCCTGAAGCTTGCCATAGCCATACATGTTGTTCAAAACTTCCTGAATCGCTTCTTCCTGATACCGCGCGGGAATGCGAATCAGCCCGGCCAGCCTTCCTAAATACGCATGGGCCTCGCGCCTGGGCGGCAGGTTGCGAAGCCATTCGTTCTCTTCGCGAACCCGCTCCATGAGGCGCCGGGTTTCTTTCTCTACCTCTTTTTGCCGCTCCAGCACGGCTTCATCTTCGGCAAAATAGGCTTCGGACTCCTGTTGCAGTTTTTCCAGTTCTTCCAGGATACCCGTCATCCCTTTTTCCCGCCTTTCGACGACTTGGCCGTGGACGAAGCCTCCGCTTCACCTGTGTTCGTGCTGCCATCCATCATCGGGACGCCACTCGTGGCCAACGTCATTTGCGCCTGCCCATTTTGCAAACTTTCTCCCACCAACTGGAATTCAGGATACGTGAGGAACAAGATGAACACTGGCGTCTTCCCCGGCACCTCGGCCAGCACCCGAATCGGTCCCACCAGAGCTTCTGTACTCTGGTTGTTCGGCTCCTGTTTCGTATAAAAGACCGCAATGTTCTGACCAGGTTCCACACTGTCCGCCAGTACCGACGAAGGCGTATAGGCCACGACTAAACCATTTTGATGTTCATGCGCCTGATAGTAGGCCAGCAGTGCAGGAATGTCGGTTTGCCCGGCCACATCCGTCGTGGAAATGGGTTGACCTTGTGTCACGCCTACCTGCAAATACCGCCCGACCAGCATCTGTTTGTCCGTCAGCCAGTGCAATTGCCGAGCCAGTGCCACAGGCACAGTCTCCGTCGAGAAATCACCTGCCGTTAAAGCGGTGTCGGGTGCCAGGTTTTGTGAAGCCGTCACCACACGCACCGATTGCACCGCCCGGTTGTACCCTACATAGGCCAATCCACCTGCCGCAAAGGCCAACCCTACACTCAGCATCAAGTACGTGTGCCTTTTGAGCGTCCGAAACGCCATGTCCGCATCCCCTCTTTTTCCGTCTCCGTCTTTTGCGCATCCTCCCGCCATAACTTGAGGCGAATCTGTTTCATTGCCGTCTCAATAGCCGGACTGCCCATCAACATTTCCCCCGCTTGCACTTCCTCAAAGAGCTTGTCGTCTTCCGGTACATAACCCAGCACCGGGTAGCCTGTTTGGCTCTCCAAAATCTGCGAAATCTCATGAAGTACACCCGGTTTTTCCCGTGTACGGCTCAACACCAGATGCACCGGTTTCTCCGTCAGACTGAAAAAATCTCGAATTTCCGCCCAGGTGCTCCGATCCGTCCCGGTCACACCAAGGACGACATCCGCTTCCCGCATGGCTTCCACCGTGCAAACCATGCGGCTAGGATGCGTATCCAAAATCACGGTGTCCGCATACCGCGAGAGCAGATACATCAGTCTTCGAGTGCCATCTGCTGAAAGTCCCATAGGCCGTTGACCTTTCGGAATGACCCAAAAACCATACCCTGTACGAATCAGATTCTGTTCCAATTCCGCATCGTTGAGCGTATTGGAGAGTACCTCAAACCGATCCGTGGAAACGATGGGATCGACACGCAGGAGTCTCGCCAGATTTCCCATATTGTCCAAATCGACCAGCACGGTCCGTTGGCCCTTCTGATGCAGGTTTCTGGCTAACAAAATGGAAAACGTGCTTTTGCCCACTCCACCCTTGACTCCGGTGATCGTGAGAATCGTCGCTCGTTTCGCTAGCGGGCGCAGAGGTTCCACAAAAGGCACAGTTTGCCCCCGCAAGGAAAACGTTTGTTTCGAAGCTTTTTGGCGGATCATCTGTTCCATGAGATCGTTGGCAGAAACACCTGCAGGGTTCAGCGCGGACGAAGGTTCTTTCGGCGCATCCAGCGCACGCTCTTCTCGCTTGGCCCACTTTTCCAGATATGCCGGATGTGGCGGATACGGCAGCATCTCTGCGCAGCCTTCCGGCGGCACGTCAGGTTTCAGTCCCGGCACGCTCAGAATCACGGGTACACCGTAAACCGAAGAAAGTTGTGCCGCCATCCCCGCGTCCTCTTTTCGCGTGAGGATGACCAGTTCTATACCGCTTTTCGGAAAGTCTTGTTCCCTGGAGAGCGTCTGCACGGGATAACCTTTTTGCCGATAGACCTGTTCCATCTTCTTCCCTCGCGCCACGTCCCGATCAAACCAAATCCACAAGTGAAAGCACCTCCAATATCGGCATCCAGTGCCGCCGAAACGATGGATCGCGCATCGTCAATGGCTTCCCCATCAAATAGGACGTCGCGTTTCGCTCATCCCAGGGAATTGTAGCCAGCGGCACCTCATGCTCCCCGAACGGCCAAGGTTTCCCCACTTCCCGTTCGTATCCGTTCATGACCCATACCGTCTTTCCTCGCGCTCTTTCCAGGCGAGAGCGTACAGAACACACAGACAAAGGGTCTGGCGCGGCAGAGAGAATCAAAACATCGGGTGCCACTTCCGGCTCTGCGTGATCTAGGAACACCACAGGCGCTTCAATGGGAATATCCAGCCACCGTTCAGCCACAGGTATCACCCGATTCCATAACCGATACGGGGCGTCCCGATCCGCGTAAATCCATGCACCGCGCACACATCCTGCCAGATTCCAGGCGAGAAAACTTTGCCCAAATCCCTCCACCGCCACCTTCATGGAATCATCACCACCGATGGCGAAAGCGGCTCAGGGCGGTGGTAAAAGTAGCCCTGCACCAATCCCACACTCTGGCGTTTAGCCCACTCGGCCTGTCGCTCTGTGGCGACACGCTCCAGGATGACGCGAGAGAGCATTTCTTTCGCAAAGGACAGGGCTGCCCGCATCGTTTCTTCGTGGCCCATCCAGTTGATTTTTAGAAAATCCGGGCGCAAGTAACTGCATCGTTCAAACTGATTGAAACCCGTTCCAAAGTCATCCAGTGCCACTTGCAATCCTTGCTCCCGATAGGGAAACAACCACCTCTCCACTTTTTCTGCATCAAAACTGCGGCTCTCCGTCAACTCCAGCACCAGATTACGCGGAGAGTCTTCCGGCCAAAAAGGCAATCGTTCCGCTGCCATCGTTTCCGCCGTGACGTTGACAAACACCAGGAGTTGCGGCGAAGACCGGGCGCGTTTCCAGGCTTCCCGCAAAATATACTGTTCCGTTTCCACCAGCGTCCCGGCACTGTGGGTAATCTCCAACACTTCTTTCGCGTGATGCAAAAGAATTTCTAGTCCTACCTGTCCACCCGTCACGGGATCGACAATTCTTTGATGCCACAAAGCCAAAACAAAGCCCCCTCTCTTTTCAGGAAAGAGAGAAGGGCTGGTCAACGCCACAGCCATATCAAGAGAGTTCCGTGGCCAAATCAAAGAGGCGAAATCCTCTTGCGTTTGCCATTTGCGCATCCGGCAGAACCTCCACACGGGCAAAGTGAGACTGAAAATAACGTGCAGCCCCTGCTCCAGCACCCCCCGCCAAAAACACCGCCTGCACTTTGCCCAGTGTTTGCGCCCCCAGTTTCGCCATGACTTCTCGCATCACAGCGGTATAGACTCTCTGGCGCACCATGTCCACCTCGTCCGTCAAGGTGTGCATCCTGCCGCCGAAAAAGACGCTGCCTGTCTCCAAGAGTTCCTGATACAACGCCCGATCCGACAAGGAGGGACTCTCCCCCGCCACACGTCCAAGTAAACGGGATAACTCCTGCATGAATGTATGCCCGCCTACATCGACCGAGCCCGACAAGCTCTCCACATACCGAAACGGTCTCGTCTCAAAGACCACAAAACCTGTGGTGCGCGTACCGATATCGACCAATAGCAGATATCCACCATGACGAAGCAACGCCTCGTCGCGAGGCTTGAGCGTTCGGGTATCCAAAAGCCCTGCCATCATCGCTCCCATTGCCTGCGGAACCACACGAACCGAGGCAGCTGAGACCTTGAGCTTGCGACCTTCCACCGTCACCGCGCCCTGCATATGAGCCAAACGTTGTTGCAGGGACTCTTTTTGCAAAGCATAGTGGGCAAGTGGCAAGCCAGTCACCACGCGAGGGGCATCTCCCTCGTCTCGCATCAAAAGCGCTAGTGTAGTGAGAACCAAAGCTTCCGTATCTTCATCCTCATGTTTTCGGCTCGACAAATTCACAATCGCATCCAGGCATTCTCGTTCGGCCAACTCGCCCAAAAAGAGATGCCGCCTCCCCTGCCCCGTTTCCAAAACCACCTCATAAGGCACAACATCCCCCAACATCGTGGTTCTCTCAAATCCGTCCCCTACGACCGCCGGAAAGAGAATGTCCTGTTCACCGTTCGTCGCTTTCACATACCCATATCCCAAATCCAGCGGAAAGAGAATGTCCTGTTCACCGTTCGTCGCTTTCACATACCCATATCCCAAATCCAGTCCCACGACCGTCATCGTTTCCATCGCCCTTTCTTCACTGACTTTTGAAAACCTAAACTGCTGTCCCACCAGTCTTTGCAAGCGAGAGAAAGTTTTTTTCCATGCAAACCGCCGAGCTTTTCTAACTTGCGATCATACGGAACCAGCACACGCGGCTGATACGGCGTCAAAAGCGGCTGAACGATTTTGAGTTCGGAGCGTTTTCTCGCCTGATTCACCACGACGGATACCTTGTCCGGTTCGACTTTCGCCATGACCAATTTTTCCGCATGTTCTTCCACTCGTCCCAAAGAATCCGGCAAGGTCCTGACGGCCATGACCACCTCACTGACCAAGGGCAACAAAAGTCGATGCAGAGGTGTCCAGCCCTGAGGCATATCCACAAAAACCAGATCCATCTCACTCATCGCCAGTTGCACCAGATACAAGGCATCATCCGGATCAAACAGGACAATATCCCGGCTCTGGGGGCTGGGGATGAGATGAACCCCTGTTTCATGGACATGACAGATCCCATCCGCAACAGCGGCAGCCATATCTCCCCGCGCCAGCCGCGTACATCCGCACTTTGCAAAAAGCCAAATTTCTCTGAAATGTCCCCGTTGACATCCAAATCCACAATGGTCACTCTTTTGCCATGCAATGCCGCATACAGCGCCATATGCGCCCCCACGGTCGAACGACCCGCACCACCTTTGGGGCCTTCTAGCATGATGAGCGGGGTGCCTCGTCGACGAAAAAACGCGGGGGCTTGGGGTGGCTCTGGCATCGCGGGCATGAGCCGATTGGAAACCAATGCTTCCTCCGTGCGGCGCAAAACTTCACGCGGTGATTCCTGTCCATTCCGCAGCGGCGTGGATGGTGCGTTGACCCAGGTATCCGAAACCGCCAATTCTCCCTCTTCTACCGCTTCTGTCCACTCGATCCATTCATTCGCATCATTCGCCGCATCGTTTTTGACCCTGGAATCCAGTTGCTCCTGTTTTGCAAGGAGCACAAACACATCCCCTGGCGGTAAAATCGACGTTACCACAACTTGTGGAAACTTCGTCTGAACGGCTTCCTGAATCCCCATACGCTCATCCACCAGAATCCATTCGAGCGTCCCTTGTTCGCGGGCACGCGTCAACTCTGACATCTTCTGTACCCGCACCACGTCCCCCAGAATCGTCAGCTCCGCCAGCGTTTCCTTGGCCTTGTCCTCTTTCACCAAGAGCGCGATCAAGATGTCACCCTCCCCTCTTCCATCTCCGGCGTAAGTTTGGCCTCTGCACTCAATCTCGGCATCTCTTTCACCCCTCCCAGTCAAACCCGTCTTTCGGCAACACAGGTTCCGCTTCGTCCCATGTGAAATCTGTTTCCTCCTGCACTTGTGTATCCTCTTCCTGGGTAGACTTCATCGCCTCGTCGACAGGTGATGAAGTCGCCTCCATTCCCCAAAAGGAAAGGAGACCGCCTGACAAAGCCTCTGCCAATTCAGAGATTCGTTCGGACACCGCTTGACCTTCGCGCATCGCGACAAAGGCTGTGTGCCCAAAGTCCGGGAACACCATCGCCGCACCGTCAGGGATCTCCTCCTCCTCAGGCCAACGATTGACCATCCAAATCACACCTTCTATGGGCGTCTGTCGCGCAGGATCCGAATCGGTCACCCAGATGACAGCATCCGTTTGCAAAAGCGCCCGCTGCGCAGCCTGCTCTATCGAGGTGCCGGAGACCCCACTTCCGTCCAACACACGCACGGCTGCCTCAGCAGGAGCACTGGTAACAATCCAGGAAGAGGATTGCCCCCAGTGATGGACAGGAGAAGCGGGGGGTGCAACCAATACCGCGTCCATCCCCTTTTGCCGCAGTGCCGCCGCCAGATTCCAGGCCACAAACGACCCACCTGCGCCAGGCTCGGATAGCACGGTCACTGTCTGTGACGTTTGCCATACAGGGGCGTCCCCAAATAGCCAGGCCAACAGCTTTACGGCATCGATGCTCTGTGCAGACCCAATCACCTGGCATCCGAGCGCTTTACCCTCACGGGCCACTATCGCATTTCTGGCCACCAAACCCACCGTTTTCCCCGCTTGGACGCCCTCTTTTGCCGTCTCTAACACCGTTGTGAGGATATGGCTAGCTTTCTCTCGCGCTTCCGTCACTCTCGTTTCTCCCAGGACATTCCTAACCCAGGTTTCCATCGTCTTGTCTGCCAGTTCCAGGTACACCTTCATCCTAGTTCACCCGCGTTTTCAGCTTTTTCGACAGTTTGAAGCGCACGCTTTGATACGCTGGGACTTCCATGAATTCCCCCGTTTTCGGGTTTCGACATAAGCGAGCCGCGCGTTCCACCGGCTCAAAAATGCCGAACGGCACCAGAGGGACTCGTTCACCTTGACTCACTGCATCACTCATGGTTTCAATGAGCGCCTGTACCACGCGATGCACGACGGCTGATTTCTCTCCACACCGAGATTCCACTTCACGAAGCAATTCTTCTTTGGTCATCAATGCTCGTCACCTTTCTGATGAAAAAATTCGCCTTCTCCCCTGGAAGGAGGCGAAGGCGAAAACGAGGTAACAAGGGGACTTTAGGGGCGGATTGTCAGGATCGAACCCTGATTTGTTAAGACAAACAGATAACCGTTGTTGTACACGGCTGAGGCGACTCCCCCTGGAATCGTTACGCCGCCGTAACTCATCGTATTGTTGGCATTCTCTACTTGAATGGTTGTACTCGTCGACTGATTGAGATTCGCATAAAAGGTAAATCCATCTCCTGCAGCCAGAATATTGTCTACGGTTGTGGATAACTGGGTGAGTTGGTTGTTGCTTGTGTTCAGAAACCAATCTCCCTGACTGCCCGTGATATAGATACCACCGTTGCCTTTGGCCATGACAGCATCCTGAGAGGGGGACTGTAAGCTCCCTGGTTCACACTTCCTATCATGCCTTTCCCTAACACCGCGCCGCCCGGACTGATTTCAGCCCAGTCCAGGTGACTGGTCTGACTGTAAGACTGAAGACTCGATTGAAACACCGTATAAAAGTTCCCATTGACAGCGGCTAATCCAAAATAAGGACCATAGGTGACGGTGGAAGCAGGCGGTGTTAAAGATACGTTTGGGTATTGATAGTTTGTCGTCTCAAGAGTCAAACCATAGTGCATGGTGACATAAGAACCATTTTCCGTCGCGTATACATTGGAATAAGCTATTTCTCCTGGCAATGCAGCAGCGTAGAGTGGCGTAAAGCTGTAGTTTTGATCCGAGCTTCCATAACCAAAACCATCGACCCCATCCGTTTGAGAATTGATCGTAGCGACTTCAAAATTGTCATCATTGTATCCACCGTAACCACTGTTTTCCATACCATATTCATAGAAAAGTCCGCCTACCTCACCCAACCATACAGGGGGATAAGGGAGACCGTTGTATGTGGTTTCTGGTGTGCCGTTGTTGGCATTATACGCAAAAATTTGATTCGTTCCCGCCGTATAGAGCGTATCTCCATTGACCAGGAGCACTGAACCTTCCACACTATAACTATCGACTACCTCTGGTGTCGTACCCACCACCGGCTCGGTGAGGCTCGCGCTGGTGGTGCCCACCGTTGCCGTGATAACGGCATTCCCTTCACTGTTGGGAGCCGTCCAGTTCGTCGTAAAATCACCGCTGCTATCTGGCTGGGTCACGCTCTCCGGAGACACGGATCCCTCGTTTGCAGCAAAGTTGACCGTCAGTGGATAACCTGAAGTTCCCAGGTTCTGTCCGTCCGCCGTGACTTGCGCCGATACTGTATAGCTACCGCCTTCTGCCGCACCCGATGATGGTGCGCTCGTCGTGAGTGTAATCTGCGGCTGATAGACGGGTTCTTGCGTGCTGTAGACACCCGTTCCTCCGGGCGTCTCTGCCGTGAGCGTCACCGTTTGTTCCGTGTTTGGCGCTGTCCACTGGATGGCATCATTGCTACCACTCGAACCTACGTTCGTCGAGGATGCCGAAAGACTCCCTGCCGAAGCCGAAACATCAACTGTAGCATTGCCGACGCTCTGTCCATCCGCCATCACGTCGATGTAGAGATCATAGGTTGCACCGGTCAAAGTGGGTTCTCCGTTGTTTTGGACCACCAGTTGAAATTGCGGCCGATAGACGGTTACAGAAACCGTATTCGTGAGTCCATCCACCGTCAGTTGCAGTTGCGCCGATACCGAGGTCTGACCTTGGGTGCTAGCTGGTGTCCAGGTGAAGGAGATATCGCCATTCGCATCTGTGGTTGCCGACGCTTCACTCAGCGTTCCCTGATCGACCGACATTTGCACCGTTTGTCCCGGTAACGGGTTCCCGCTATCATCGGTGACCTGCGCCGTCAGATCATACGTTTCACCCGAGATCATCGGTTCGCTTTCGCTTTGAGTCGTACCGTTGCTACTGGCCTGTTCATGGAGTACGGATGTGCCGTTCAAGCTGATCGCAACATTCATCTCCGGCTCTACGACAATGACCGTATCTGTTTGCGCATCGTTACCCACCGATGCCGTCAACGTCACATTTTCTGCCGTCCCTGGTGCCGTCCAGGTCGTGCTGAAATCTCCCTGACTATCCGTCGTGACACTCGTACTTCCGAGGGTTCCAGCACTGGCTGAAAGCGTCACAGTTTGATTGGTCACCGGTTGACCTCCCAGCGTGAGTTGCCCAGATACGGTGTAAGTATTGTCGCTCACCGCGCCAGAAGATGGAGCATTCGTCGTGATTGTGATTTGCGGAGCGACCACAGTGACCTCTGTCTGTGCGGTCTGTTGACCACTGGCCGCATCGATCTGCACGCTGCCAGCATCGGACGGCGCTGTCCACTCGGTGCTAAACTCTCCGTTCGCATCCGTTTGAACCGTCTGCTGCAAAAGCGTACCGCCGTTGTCGGTGCCTGTGGCCGAAAGCGTCACGATTTGATTCGACACCGGCTGGCCATTCAGCGTCAGTTGCCCGGAGACCGTGTACGTTTGACCCACTTGTGCACCGTACGACGGTGTGGCCACGGATATGGTAAGTTGAGGCGCTACGACTTGAACCGTTGCTGACTGGGAAACTCCGTCCGCACTGGCTGTCAGTGTATACGTTCCTGTCGTTGTCGCGGTATACTGCGCCACATAATTGCCGTTGCTATCTGTATACGCGCCTGTCGGATCGAGCGAACCGCCAGTCGCAGACAAATTCACCAGGGCATTCGCCAGCCCCTGACCGTTGTTCGTCACACTCCCTGTGATGTTTACAGGTTCGCCTTCCTGTACGGTTTGCGGTGCACTTAGCGTCAACGACACTGCCCCACCCGGATACGTCGTGTCATACTTGGCATCCTGACCATCCGGGTTGGTCACTTCCACCGTAATCGCATCATTCGGCTGAAAGACAAAGCTACCATTTCCATATCCTTGAAGACTACTGACGTCGATACTCGATGCCGACATCCATGTGGCATTCGGTGTCACACCGCTTTGGGCTCCTGTCTGCCAACCTGCCGTGGTATCCAAAAGCGTTACGGTGGCCCCTTCCACAAAGTTGCTGCCGCTGATCGTCAGCGAAGGGCTGGCACCGCTTGTGGTATTCCAGGATACCCCCGAAATAGAGGGTGCCGGGTTCGTTACGGTGACTCCGCCGCCTGACCCGTCAGAACCACCACCGGATGAAGAGGCGTTCTGGTACGTGCCGCCCCAAATCTTCGCCGCAAACGAACGGGCAGGCGTCAGTGCCTGGTGCCTTGTGGACAAGGCCACATACGACACGCCCCCCACCGTGGCGACAATAGGAAGTACCGTGAGCGTCATTTTCATAAGCCCCGTTATGGTACTTTTCTCGTCTTCGCCTCTTCGCAGGCGTAAAAATCGTTTCCACATTCGACAGCCCCCCTTTCTCTGCATGACTTGACATTGAGAGTGTGGAGGGCAAAGTGGTAGGAGACACTTTCATTCCTTGTTCCAATACGCTTTTTCGATTAGGCTAGGATGTAAAAAAAGATGGAGGATTTTTATGTGGAATCATTACGTGGATGTCGAAAATGAAATCAATCTCATCGTACAAAAAGAATTTTTAGAACGCGATTTTTTTCAAACATTAAAAGCTGGACAGTACACGATGAAACAACTGCGACACTTTGCCATTCAGTACTCTTATTACAGCAGACACTTCCCTCGTATACTTGGCGCAGCCATTTCTGCCATGGCTCCGATCGATTCTTGGTGGGTGCCTTTAGCAGACAATTTATGGGATGAAGCGGGTAGAGGGGCCGTGGGTCATTCACATGAACAACTGTATAAGACGTTTTTAAAAAGTGTTGATCCTAATATCCAACTAAATGACTGGGGTATGCCGCCTGAGCCCATGGGAAACGCTGTTCAGACTGCCATAGAGACCTTTCTTCAATTCTTTCATCAAGCAATGCCACTCGCTGCGATGTCCGCTGTTGGACTAGGTTCTGAAATGTTTGCGGGGAGAATTATGGGGGAAATTGCATCCGGACTTAGCCATCCAAATTATCAAAAAAAGCAATCCCTCGAACTTTTATTTTGGCATTGTCACGCAGATGAACATGAACCACGCCATTATCAATTATGCAAAAATGTATTAATTCAATATTCTAAGCCCGAAGAATTGGCTATCCAATGGGAAGCAGGAAGCTATATCGCTCGTTCAGAAGCTACCATGTATCAATCTTTACACGAGGAAATGCTTCTATTAGATGCTTAACGTGATCTCAAAATATTTTTTCATTTGTAGTAAAAAATATTCCGAAAGTCACGATTTACTTGAGTCAATTTCCTGCATTTGAAATCAAGGGTTTTGCAGAATGTAAATTGAAGCCTATCATTTTGCAAAACCCTTGGCGATGACTGACCGTACATTATCTTTACCTCTACGTATAAGAGACATTTCCTCTTTTATGTATTCTATACCTAACATGATAGATTTTACCTTATTATCGCTGTTTACTTCAACCCAATGTTCAATAATCATTCAGTGAATTACAGAAGAAATTTATAGAATCAGCCATTTCAAAAATTTCTACTTTGTCTCATTCAACTCAGCCATGAACAATCATACGGAGTAAAAAATGTACTTGTATGGGGGTGAATTCTCCCAATTTATCCTTAGGATAGTTCAACATTCAGATCAAACTGACAATCTATATTGATTCATCAACTTGTAAGCCTCCATTGCTTGTCTAAGCTTCAGCTTAACGCTACCCCGTATCAACACTAAATTTCACCGTCTACATGCATAAAAAAGCTAGCATCGAGACAAGTTAAAATATCCCTGTTTTGGAGGAGAGATTTTATGTCCAAAGTTTCTCGGCATATAACCCAAAACGCCCAATGGTTTTTAGAACGGTTAGAAGATGCCGATCTCCAAGTCGTTTATGATCATCTGTGGATGCAAAAAAAAAAATTTCTATCTTATGGATTTGGCTTGAAAGTTCAGTGAATGCTGGTGAACTTCAAAGGAGAGTCTTTGAACCCCTCACACGAGAGCCATTCATACACCAACACTCTATATGGGATGCCATTCGACAACGCTTACCTATCAAGCAGGCTCAACTCTCTTCTTCCTTAGTTGAACTCGAACATAAGCTTCTCAAAGGGCACGTTCTTCTATGTGTCGAGGGCGCTACGGACGCCTTGTCCATGCCTGTTCAAAGTATGCTACAACGTGGAATTGAGGAACCCCCCAGTGAGACGACTGTCCGCGGAGCCCATGAAGGATTTGTCGAATCTTTGGAGACCAACGCTTCTCTGTTACGAAAAAGGCTTCCCTCCCCTGATTTGTGCATGGAATCTTTCATACTGGGTTCACAGATTCCTTCCGAACTCAAAATGTTTTATCTGCGTTCTCGTGCAGAACCCTCCTTACTGGAAGAAGTTCGTTCTCGTCTTCAAAAACTTCAAACCAAGGATGTTTTATCCTCTGGTGAAGTCGAACAATGGATTGAGGATGCACCATGGTCAGTTTTTCCGACCATTGGAAATACGGAGAAGCCGGATAAAGCCGCTGCTCAAATTTTAGAAGGACGCGTGGTGCTGCTCCTTGATGGTGATCCAACCGCACTGTTTATGCCGCATTTGTTTATCGAGTCCATCGTTAACACGGAGGATTATACTTCTCGTCCCTATTATGTTTCTTTTATTCGCTTACTTCGTACGATGAGTTACTTTTTTAGCATTCTATTACCTGCCTATTACATCGCTATGTTAAATTTTCACAAAGAAATGATCCCGACCGCATTACTCCCCAAATTACAGGAATCCAGTGCAAAAGCGCCTTTTCCGATCACCCTGGAAATCCTCATTATGATACTCATGTTTGAAATTGTGCGTGAAGCCGGAATTCGTCTACCGAAATCCGTAGGTTCTGCTGTTAGCATCGTGGGAGCTCTGATTTTAGGGCAAGTTTCTGTCGATGCCGGTATCGTCAGTCCACCCACCATCATTGTCGTTGCCTTTTCAGCCATTACGGGATTTACCCTGACTCCCGTAGCCGATGTGATTGCTCTATTACGCATCGCCAATATCATCGTCGCTTCTTTTCTGGGGTTATATGGCGTCATTCTCTTTATGCTTGGCGTTCTGGTTCATGTCGTGAGTTTAACTTCTTTTCATTCGCCCTTTTTATCGCCTATCGCTCCTTTGTACCTTCAGGATTGGAAAGATGGTTTTGTGAAATTCCCCATTCGTTGGTTATCCAGAAATCCGCGTTCGTTACATGATCGCCAAAGAGTAGGTTGGAAAAAATGAATCGTCGAAAGACTAGCGTATGGATCACTTGCCTGAGCATCCTTGGGATATGTCTCGGACTCACGGGCTGCGGAGAAGGTACAGAACTCAAATATGTCTCTATGGTCTCTACGGTAGGGGCAGAACAACTCAACAATCATCAAGTGCGATTATATTTGATTCCGCTTTCTATTGAAGAAACAGAGGCACAGCAACAAGGAGGGAGCAGCCGAGAAAGTCGTCTTCACACGCTCATTGTGAGGGACGGTATGACGGCTTTTGATATTGAACGAAACATGATTCGTGAGACCAAGCATCGCCTCCTTTTTACTCATGCCAAAGCCGTTGTGATCTCACAATCTATGGCTAAGCACGATTTAGACTGGTTTTTAGATATTTGGTATCGAGATCAGCAACCCCGTTCTCGCGCTTACGTGTTTGTCACCGATGATCCTGTCAAAGATATTTTGGCCAACGCGACCTGGTTAGAACCTGAAGTATCTTTTCCGTTATCCTTTGGTATGGAAAACATTCGATTTGTATCGAATTATGCTACCGTTGATCTGATCCAATGTTTGAAAGCTCTCCATGAACCTCCATATTGTAGCCTTTTGCCTATGCTCCATTTACATGCCAAGAAAAAGCCAATGACCGTGGAATACGAAGGAACTGCACTCATCCAAAAAAATCATATGGTCGATGAACTCAATACCACGGAAACGCAAGGTCTCATATGGTTGCTCGGTCAAGAAAAAGGGGGAAGTTTAGAAATCGGAGAGTCGCATCAAAGAAGTGTCGTTGAAATCACCCGCGAAAAAGTGGAGAAACATTTTCAATTTTCTAACGGTCAGCTTCACGTAGAATATACTCTTCGATTGCGAGGAACACTGGCACAAGATGGAGAGGAAGGAGACAGTTGGAATCCCCAACATCTTCATCAGCTCGAAGAAAAAGCTAACCAAACGGTTCAACAAATTTGCCAGCAAACTCTGCAAAAATTACAACAGAAAGACCAGACTGATGCACTGGGTGTTGGGCTTATGGTCTATCGAAAACAACCTGGTGTGTGGCGTCAATACGCATCTCATTGGAACGAAGTGTTTCAAAAAGCAGATATTCATGTTCACCCCGTAGTAACCATTATGCATCCCGGGTTAATTCGTTGGCTCAAACTCCCCTATTAAATCCAGAAAGGAAGTATACCCTGTTGGCCATTCGACCGTTTGAGGCTATGTTATTATCTCTTATTACTCTTCCCGTCATGGGACATTTATTTATGGTGGCTCCCATACTCCAGGCGGCTGGCCGTGACATTTGGATCAGTATTCTTTTAGGAAGTCTTCTTTTTTTAGGTTTAGCCCGATGGAGCGTACATATCGTCGTTTTACGTCAAGGAAAATCTTTATGGGAATCTGCAAATCATTTTCCCAAACCTTTACTCACTATTTTTAAAGGTTACTTTTTACTGTATAATGTCGCACTTGCTATCCTCTCATCTGCCCTGTTTATTTCTTTTGTGAAAATTAATTTTTTACCGAATACGCCTACACTAATCTTGGTCATCTTTTTAATGTTGATCGTTGCCTATAGTTTATCGAGGGGTCAACAAGCTATCTATTGGACAGGCACATTTTTAGCAGGATTGGCCATGCTGACGGGAATGTCTGTCACTCTGATCGATCATCATTCGAAAGATTGGTTGGAGTGGCTTCCTCTTCTCGAGCACGGATGGCATCCCGTTTGGATAGGCTTAGGGGTCTCTTGTTGTATGTGGACCGAATGTCTATCACTCCTTTTTCAATTACCCTATCAACATCCTTCAGAAAAATTATTGTATCGTTGGTGGGCTATCGGTATCATCCTGAATGCCATTATGATGATTACTCCTGCTATGGGAGTTATCTCAATCTATGGTTTAGAATGGGCTCAAACTTTTTTGTTTCCGACAGAAGAAACCCTCCGATCTATGGATCTCATCCTCATTGATCGATTTGACACGTATGGACTCGGACTTGCCGCCATGGGTACATTGATGCGGATAGCCATCTCTCTGGGATTTGCGATGGAAACTTTTTGGGATTCGGAAAAGCACCAAACCTATATTCTTATCTTTTTCCTTCCTCTGCTTACGGTCACTACTTTTATTCTCAGTCGTTCTTTTACGACCATCGAAGCCTGCCTGATAGGATATATTGGTAGTTCCGTCTTTCTCGTAATTCTGGTAGCTTTCTTCCTCTGTTTTCAACGGTATTCCCCACAGAATCGGGAAAAGCACCAAAAAAGGCGATAGTTCTTCTTCCAATCAAGGGAATCCGCATTTCCCTTCAAATCTTCGCCTTTTCAAGTGCTATAGAACTTCTAGTCCCCTAAGGGCTCAGTTGTGGGAAATTTCTCCTCTTTGGCTTCATCCAACCTATGATCCCAGCAAATCCCCATGGCATAGTCTACCTGTTCAACGCGAATAAATCCGGTATGAAAAATACGTATATTTTTTTCGATTGAACAAAGATCCTGGCAGTAAATGCAGTAAAACGATTTCATCAGACACCATCCTTCAACAAGTGGATTTGATGACACGTGCTTGCAAAAACTGGCCCGGGTGATGTTGAATCATACCTTCCTCTCCGTATTTTTCTCGGATACGATATCCTCGCTCGGTAAGCTGTTGAATGAGATCTTGTTGAGCTTTCCAAGGCAAATTTCTCATGAACGGCTCAAAAAAGTTGCCAGCTTGAAACCAAAACCGAATGATTTGGTCAATCTCATAGGTCTTCCCCAGGATTTCAACAGGTTCCAAAGTGACCTCTTCGTAAGTACATTCCAATGTAGAGAGAATATTCCGAATAGTATCCTCCTTCGGCATACGATCCACTGAATCCTTCGACATTGATCGTGATTGTTGAAAGATGGGAGCTAACCACTCTTCTAAAAAGGGTTCGGTTTGTGGAAATTGGAGACCATATATGGTGGTCAACCACGCTCCTGGTTTACATACACGATGAATTTCTCGTAAAGCTTGAGGGATATCTGTAAAATGCAGAAAGAGAAAACCTACCGCTGCGTCAAAAGTATTACTTTCAAAGGGTAATTCCTCGGCTGTCGCCTGCAAGAATTTTACAGAAGCGCCCGAATAGGGCTTCTTCATCGCTCGATTCAGCATACCCAGCGAGGGGTCAATCGCCGTGATTTGCCCAAACAAACCTACTTTTTTGTAAAGTCCGGCATCCAAAGTGAGCATGCCTGTTCCACAGCCAAGCTCCAATACGTGCATATTCGGTTGCAAGCGAGCATTTTTCAAAAGTGCGGCACGTAATTCCTTCGCATTGGAAAGACGATTCATGATCTCATCATAATCTTCCATTTGACCAAAACCGGCAAACCGATTGAGTGCAGCACGCTTTTCAAGGAAACCGGTTTCCTGTAGAAAAGCTTGAAATTCCTTGAGATGGTCTTCTCCTTTTTTTGTTAAACGAATGGATAAACGATCCGATGAAGATACCCATTCTGCAACACCATAATCCAAGATGAGTTTACATTCTTCTTCCAACGGATAAGAAGCCCAGGGACGATGATATTGACCACTCACAAAATCTGTAACTAACATAGGCTGATAATATTGAATTGCCTGATAGTCATCATATGCATTGACAAGAAATGCAAGAGCAAACACCGTTTCAGGAGAATATCGCTTCATACTCGTTTCCAGTAATTTCGAAGCTACCAGTATCATGCTACCTTCGAGCCCGGACTGACCCAGACGTAAATGCGCATAAAAGGCAGCTGTGCTGGTGATCGCGTCAATCATCGCATTGGTGGCAACGACTTTCTGATAGTAGGGTTGAATGGCTGGACGGGCAAACCAGTGCTCAGGCCAATATTGTCGGACTAACCGCCGAGCCTCTTGATGAATTAACTGTTGATGATGCGAAGTTATTGTTGCAACGGAAACATGTGTGAGTGTCGGGCCGACCAAGATATGCTCCTGTAACAATTTTTTCATGATGGGAGCCAGTCTGGGCAATTCTTCAACAATTTCTGTCATACGAACCTTCCTTTTCTAGTGCGAATGCTGTCTCATTTTATCAATTTTATCATGTTCGAAAGAAAAAGGATTCCTATCCATAGAAATGCGTATGTTGGAATAAAATCAATATTCGGAGCACAGAATAAATATAGAAACACATCCTTTCGACACCGTAGGGCTCACGCTTCACCGCGCGTGGGCCACTCCCATGAGAGGGGGAACCTGTGTGCAGGAAGACATACTGGATACAGGAATGACCAAGAGAGTCGATGAATTAGGAAGAATCGTCATTCCCAAAGAGTTACGAATGAGTTTAGGCATAGAGTGCGGAGATGAACTTGAATTTTTGTTAGATGAGGAGAATTTGATTCTTCAGAAATATGTACCGGGATGTATTTTTTGTAAGAATACAGAAGATCTTCTATGGTTTCACGAGCAGCAAGTCTGTCGTCATTGTACGCAGCAATTACAGCAGTATATCAAATACTAACTTGAATGAGCCACAGTCAAGAAAGCCCAGACTGTGGCGAATGACTTGTGTAGCCTCAGGCAACAGGTACAGTCTTACAGGTCGTCACGGCTGTAGGTACCAGCAAAAAGAACAATACAAAGATAATCAAAAATACAATAGCCCAGCGTGTCAGTCCATCGAGCATTTTTCAACCCTCCTTTAGCATTAAAACATGCTAAACGAGTCTTCATGGAACCGGACAAACACACGAATTTGAAAACGAATCCATCTAATTTACCTAGATTCGGTTCAGTTGACCTGCCCTCCAATCGAATAGGAAGTATTCAGAAAGGTTGAGGGAGTCATCATCGCCCAATCTTCCACAGCCATAGGTCGTGCCCAGTAGTATCCTTGACTTAAATCGATGCCCAGTTGTTGAGTGATTTGTACCTCCTCTATCTTTTCTACGCCCTCGGCAATCACTTGTTCTCCGGAATCCATGTAACACAATAGATGAGATAGTAACCGCTGTTTTCTATCTGAAAGATGAATGTTTTGAATGAGTGAACGATCTATTTTGATGAAATCGGGTTCCAATATCACCAAGGTAGACAAATTGGCATGTCCGACCCCCATATCATCTAAAGCAATTCGAACGCCTAGAGAACGTAAGGGTCGTAACATCTCGAATAGGGTTTTCGGATCATAAGCTATGTATTCAATCATTTCAAAGATAAGTTGGCTGGGCGGGCAATGACTCTCTTGCAACAGATGTTCTAATTCCTCCAAATAGGCACGCTCCGTCAGACTATGGGGACTAACATTGACAAAAATCGGTTTAGATTGCCATTTTGCTGGCAACTCCAAACGTTTCTTCAAGCTCATTGATAAGGCTAGCCGGTCGATTTCAGTAGATAGTTGATATTCATAGGCAGCCTGAAACCATACATCCGGCGGTATCCCCTTCCCCTCGCATTGAGGGCGACTTAACGATTCATACGCAAAAAAGTGCTCTTTGCGATGATGAACGATAGGTTGAAACACCACATCTAGTTGTCCTCTTTGAATACTGGATAAGATACTTTGCAAAACGGAAGTGGGTATATTTGGTCGATTAGACAGTTTATACCCCCCCCCCCCCCCCCGAGGGATATTTTACCATTTTTGATGTGTGAATCTTGTACCATGTGTATCTTACCCACCCCTCTATCGTTTGAGGGCCACCCGTTTCCTACGGATGGCCCCCTCGTTCTTCTCGCCCTATGCGGCAACCCGGCGATCCTAGGCACATACCCTTAGACCCGTAGCTTTGCGTCCCAATGTTTCCATTGGTATGCTTTGATACGCATTTCTGAAATTTCTTCCTACCTTATCTTCCTACAAATTCCGACAATTTTCAACCTTTTGTCACAAAAGGAAGGTCATATACCTCAAATTCATTTCGAGTGCGAACGTACGATCGAGCGAGTACACAAGAACATCTTCTTACCAATCCGCTGCGCTATGTGCCATATCCGCGTCGAGTTCAAGACCAAGCCAAGAACGCAGGTATGGATTGGTGTGTTTCTGTGCTTCTGGCCACAAATGACGAGCTAAACGGTAGGAACAGATCCACGGACGATGGGTTTCCGGCAAGAAAGACCGATCAAACTTGGCATTATGGGCCACCCGTACAGCGTCCTGGATATGCGTCAGAATGGTTGGCCACACTTCTTCCCATGTGGGTTTGTCTTTGACCTGTCGATTGGTGATGTGATGCACTTCCGAAGCTTCCGGCGGTATCGTTTGTTGGGGATTGACAAGCGTCTGATAGAGTGGGCGAATGCCGTTTTTGCTCACCTCGACCAGTGAAATGTCCACAATCCGATGGATGGTTGGGTCTAGACCTGTCGTCTCTGTATCCAGCACCACAAAGCGTGTATCCTGTATACGCATGTAGGTTCTCTTCCGTTTTTGGAGATTGTAACCAAAATAGGACGTTGGAACAAGCCTGTAACCGACAGAACACGCTCTGCAGTCACGAAGATATACCGTGCGGATGGAAAATGCTCTTGTCACAAAATGTGTAGCGGGTACGTCTATACAGGTAAACAATCGAAACTAGGGGTGGTTTTTGTGCAAAAACGAATCTGGGGACTGACTGCGTCTATGCTTGCATTGACGTGTTTGACGGTGACCGGGTGTGGGACAATGTCATTGATCAATAAAAATGGAAATACACTCAACCCTACAGCATCATCTGATAGTCCCCATTCATTTAAGCCAAGTCGAACACATCGAGATGTTAATTCAGCCAAAAGCGTAGTTATATCTCCTTTAGAAAACCTAAAATCAATCTATATGGTCAATGGAACCACCGGATGGGCCAATTCTTCCCGTTCAATTTTTCGAACTACAACGTCGGGACGAAAATGGGTACGAGTTTTCAATTCCAAGCACATTTTAGCGTTGGATGCAGTTAATTCACAAAATGCTTGGGTGATCACTCAAGGCAGCGCTCGCCATGTCACTCTCAACACTACAAGCGACGGTGGCGTCCATTGGAGAATGGATCGTCTCAGTGCGCCTTGGACAATAGTAAACGCCCAATTACATGTTTCCATTAATTCTCAAGATAGTTCGTTTGGATTCGTAATGTTATCGGGACCTCTGGATTTGCAAACAGGGCCACAAGCCTTATGGAGAATACTACGAGGTCATGTTTCCTCCTCCCCGGTATATCAATCCCTCCATGGGTCCATTCAAAAGATTCAATATGCCACACCGAACGAGGCATGGGCCACAAATTATTTTCCTAATCCTAATCACAAATCTTTTTCTTCCTCCCTGATGATCTCAACGAACGGAGGTATGTCTTGGGGTCCTGTTACATTGTCTATCCCACACTCGCTTCTCATGAAAGACATGAACAATCACAAAACCAATCCAAAACTGCAAGCTTCGGTACTTGCCATATATCCTCCCACATGGGTTTCTCATATCGGCTTCCTATCTGTATCCCTAACTCTTCCATATACAACCAGAGAGAACACCGTGGACTACCAACGATACTTTGTTCTCTATCATACTGTTAATGGAGCTCAATGGAAACCTATTTGGATAAGTCCCGATTCTTCCCTCTTGACAGACTTTTTAACATCTAAAAAGGGACGGGCTATCGTCTTTCAGGGCAAACAACAGGAATTGGAGCAAACCCTAACAGGTGGTCGCACATGGGAAACGGTTGCACCCATCCCCTCAACGATCCATCCCATCTGTCTCAAGTTTTTCGGTCAAACAGGATGGATCGTCTCCCAGAGTATTCAATCAAATTCCTTGTCTTTATGGAGATCTCAGGACGGGGGAAGAATTGGAATGTTGTAGTTGAGTAGCACGATTTTATTCGATATAGAACGCTCCACTATTCATTCAACAAATCCCCGGAGATGTCGTAGGATGCCAAGTGTAATTAGAACTGCTGCTCACTCCATCTACATATGGAGTTACATCATAATCCGGGTCTTGAATATATTGCCAAATCATCGGCGCATATCCACCCACTGTTGGCATGGGGCAATATAGTTCTTCCACCGTCGTACAATCTTGTGAAGACTGTGTATCAGCAATCCACACTACAATTGGCTGTGGAGAAATCCAATTATTAGAATCTAGGAGATTTTGAAATTCTCCAATTTGACTCCCGTAGAGTCCTAGCGTAGTAGACGACGAGAATGAATTTGCCGCATTTAAATTTGCAAGTTCATTTAAAAAGCCTTCTACGACAGTTTGATTTTCATTCCAAGCCGTAGAGTCATTCGCAGTATTCCAGCCACCACTACCGAGCGACACAGCTCCAAACATTGTACCCCCAGGATATCCTCCGGGATATTGTTGGTTCCAAAACTGGTTCCAGAAAACCTGGGCCTGTTCTGCTCCCCATTCTTCATAAGTCTTCCCATAAGGTGTTTTTCCTGGACCTTCAATGTTCCAGTAAGCAAAGGCAGGAATAGAAATACCTGTGATAGCCCAATAGATACTTACAGTTGTACCATAACCCATTCGACCGAGATAAAAACTCATTCCGCAAGGATTACTGGAAGTTCCTGAATCCGAACCAAAATACCATGTCATTGAATAGCGCTCCCTTTTGATGTTAGTTCCACCCGGCCGGAGTGGTGAGGGGCTTTCATTTTGCCCCTCTACTCTTTAAAAGCACCTCTACTCCCCATTTTGAGCACGCTCTTCAAAAATTTTTTCAGAACCTCTTCCAACATTCCCGTACAAACTTGCGATTGAGCTTCCTCTCTCCACCATCTCGGCACAGATGACACTTGCTGATCGATCTCTGCTCGGAAATATCGACATAACAGAAAGACATCTACTTCCTTGTTTTGTCTGACTTGTTCCAAAAGATTGTGTACCTTCTGTGTTCTATCCCTCATTTTGTATCTGCTCCTTTAATTTCCGAATCGCTTGACGGTGTATATGGCTAATCGTTGTTTGGGCAATCCCTATTTGTCTGGATAATTCCCGTTGACTTTTTCCTTCCCAGTACAATCCATACAGAATGGTTTTTTCTCGCTCGGATAAGCCAGAAAACCATTCCATCTCACGGTTTGAATGATCAGCTAACAAATCAGGGATGGTTTGGATAAACTCTTCTCCTTCTGCATTCGCGGCATTGAGAATGAGGTCTTCTCGGCTCCATCTCTTGTATTTGTTTCGCGTATGGGCTGCCACATGCCGTATGATCTTGCGAATCCAGGCTACTTCCTGCTCAGGGGTATAGGTGGTCATGTCGGTCACGTCCTTGCATATGTCCCCGTCCACGTCCCCAGTAGAGGGCATAGCCAAGCAGTTCGTCCTGGATAACCTTAGCCTGTTCAGCCAACAACAAACTCACCTGTTCCAACCGCTTCTGGTCTTCCTCGTTCTCCAACATTTCCGCGCACCTGGTATAGGCTATCAACGCTTTGTGCGTTTGGGATGAGGTAGATGGGTACGATGGGGTAAGCACGTCCGATGATGACAGAACACGCTCTGCGGTCACGAAGATAACCCGTGTGGATGGAAAAATGCTCTTGTCACAAAATGTGTAGCGGGTACGTCTATACAGGGGAACAGTCGAAACTAGGGGTGGTTTTTGTGCAAAAACGAATCTGGGGACTGACGGCGTCTATGCTTGCATTGACGTGTTTGACGGTGACCGGGTGTGGGACTCATCCAAGCTTTAGCGATGTAAAGAGCATTGATAATTCTTTAACCAATCATCAACAAGTGAAGAATATTCATTATCCAAAATTCAAATATAAATTCTATCATAATCAGGCATATGGTTTTTCAATCGATTTCCCTGATAATAATGGCTG
Source organism: Alicyclobacillus sp. TC (assembly GCF_016804365.1). NCBI lineage: Bacteria > Bacillati > Bacillota > Bacilli > Caryophanales > Alicyclobacillaceae > Alicyclobacillus > Alicyclobacillus sp. TC. The sequence goes on from NZ_CP044434.1 coordinate 1,515,895, forward strand.
GAAAATTGGAGCGCAACCAACGGATAGAGATGGTTTAGAAGCTACAAAATTTATATCACAATCATTCTCTAATGATTTAGGTTGGAATAATGTATCTCACGATGCATTGATTTTAGCTGTAGGTGGTTACAATGTTGTACCCGTATCCTATCAGTCTTTAAAAGATTATGAGCCCAAAAAAAGCGAGAATGTCCTTTTATATAAACCATTCAAAACTTCCTATGGATTTACATTGCTTGAATATCAACTTGAAAAAAATAATGTTTTAGAAATTACTAAATCAGATTATGGTGAGTATACAAGAGCTGAATTATCTATTATTATTCCCAACAAACCTGATTATAAAAAATTAGCTTCATATATTTTAGATTCTTTTCAATTCACCAATCCTACCTATCTCCAATCGAAAACTAAGGAATCTCAAAAATAATAAGAGATACTATTTGGTTTCATTCAAGATTCCAAATAGTATCCCCTATTGTTATATATTTTTAGCCACTATATACGTAGTCATACTCTTGTAACCCATGTACTTGAATAAGGTAGACTAATCCACTTCCGGAAACTGTTGAAGGGTACGGGTTGCTTTCGCTTCCGAATAGATTATTTGTAGTATATTTACTCGTAGCCCAAACTGGCGTATAGTCTCCCAACTGGTATAGAGCATTGTACATTCCATTTGACAGAACGTCCTATCCATATTGAGAAGCATAATTATATAGTTCTAGTCCCCCCGGTGTCAGCGAAGCTGTAAAATACATATTAGAAACTTCACAATAAGCGGCATTGTAGATATCACCGTTCATGAGTGCACCATTTAACCCCGTATCGCTTCCAGCATAACCAGGCGCATACGAACATTCAGCCGCCGCATAGGTAGTTATACAACTTGAATTTGAAAAGTACCCTGAATTTGCATTGCCTGGATTATTGCAGTTGACGGCAATAGACTTACAATCCCAGGCTCCTTCATATATCCATTGAGCTAAAATGAGTGCAACAGGAATATATGCAAGGTTAGATTCTTGTTGTGCCCAACTAATGACCTCAGAATTATTTAAAAACCCTGATTCCGTTCCACATACTTCTTGAAAAGTTGTCATTTAAATCTCCTCCAAGTTTATGAATTCCACCCGGCCGGAGTGGTGAGGGGCTTTCGTTTTGCCCCTCTACTCTTTAAAAGCACCTCTACTCCCCATTTTGAGCATGCTCTTCAAAAATTTTTTTCAGAACCTCTTCCAACATTCCTGTACAAACTTGCGATTGAGCTTCCCCTCTCCACCATCTCGGCACAGATGACACTTGCTGATCGATCTCTGCTCGGAAATATCGACATAACAGAAAGACATCTACTTCCTTGTTTTGTCTGACTTGTTCCAAAAGATTGTGTACCTTCTGTGTTCTATCCCTCATTTTGTATCTGCTCCTTTAATTTCCGAATCGCTTGACGGTGTATATGGCTAATCGTTGTTTGGGCAATCCCTATTTGTTTGGATAATTCCCGTTGATTTTTTCCTTCCCAGTACAATCCATACAGAATGGTTTTTTCTCGCTCGGATAAGCCAGAAAACCATTCCATCTCACGGTTTGAATGATCAGCTAACAAATCAGGGATGGATTGGATAAACTCTTCTCCTTCTACATTCGCGGCATTGAGAATGAGGTCTTCTCGGCTCCATCTCTTGTATTTGTTTCGCGTATGGGCTGCCACATGCCGTATGATCTTGCGAATCCAGGCTACTTCCTGCTCAGGAGTATAGGTGGTCATGCTCGATCACGTCCTTGCACATGTCCCCGTCCACGTCCCCAGTAGAGGGCATAGCCAAGCAGTTCGTCCTGGATAACCTTGGCCTGTTCAGCCAACAACAAACTCACCTGTTCCAACCGCTTCTGGTCTTCCTCGTTCTCCAACATTTCCGCGCACCTGGTATAGGCTATCAACGCTTTGTGCGTTTGGGTCAACGCTTCAATAAGGCGTTCTTTGCATATCATGTGGTATCATCCTCTCAAGTCCATGTTTGTTTTTTCGGTCACACTTTTCGTGACCAGGTGCCACCCTCCAACGGCGGTTGCCGCTAACAACATGCCGTTGAGGATGAGCACTGTCCAACCTCCCACATGGGTAGGTAGTGGTCTTGTCGTGAAAATCACCAACATTTCTCCCACCATCACAGCCAGAAAACGCGTAGGTAAACGCTGAAATACTGGCCACGTTTTCACCATCTGTACCACCAGCATGACGGCCAAACTTCCACCATCCACGGTGTGCAGGGAAGAGATTGTAAACAACGGTTCCATTTTTTTGCACCTCCCTTGCAGTTCTAAAATCCCCCCTACTTTTAAAACCGTTTTGACTGACCATTTTGATTCACTTTTTTCAAAAAAATTTTTGCAGTTGCTGAATAGCCTTTGTTTTCAGCCGATGAACCGTACTTTGAGATAGCTTCAGTTCCTCCGCTAACTCTCGTTCCGTCTTGTCTTCCAAAACGAGACCCACCATGACTCTTTTCTGTTTTTCGGGCAACGTGTCTAGAACCAACCTCATTTCCACTTCTTGAAAATCTCTTTCCGCATCCGTGGAAGGCAAAGTCTCTATGGGTTCCTCACCTTGCTCATTCGCTTGATTTAAGGTCAATTGTTCATGATTTCGATACCGACTCTCCCTGCGCCAATAGTCCACCGACTTTGCTTTGGCCACAGCGATCACAAAACGTTTGATATCCTCTAGCGTTTCAAAGGTGTGCATACAGAGGCTTCTTTCTCTTCCATCTCTCGAAGCGCTTTCCAAACGGCCAATCGTAAACTCTGAAGACCATCTTCGTCGTGCAGTATCGGTGATGATTGCATCAGAATCTGATCCACGATGGGCCAGTACACTTGGGGATTCATCATAATGTGTCAAGGATACTCCCACTTCATAAAGTGGGGGAGGAATTACCACGAACTTTTCCTCTTTAAGCATCACTAAAACAACGATACACTAATTTTAGTGAAAGGTGGTGAGAGCGTGGAACTTGTGCTCACGGCAAAAGTGAAAATTGTACCGACTGAGGAACAACACACGATGTTACAACAAACATTACAGGCCTATCGCGAAGGTTGCAATTATTTGTCGGGTGTGATTTACACCACAAAAAATCTCATACAAGCCCGTCTACATACCACCACGTATCGCTATCTGCGAGAAACGTTCGGTTTGCGTTCGCAAATGGCCCAGTCCGTCATAAAGACCGTCATCGCCCGATACAAAAGCATGATGGAAAACGGTCACGACTGGACGAAAGTCGGATTCAAAAAGCCAGAACTGGATTTAGTCTGGAATCGTGACTATTCGCTGGGACACGGTGTGTTTTCCGTCAACACCTTAGCAGGCAGAGTCAAAGTGCCGTTTGTAACGAAAGGCATGGAACATTACTTTGATGGAACGTGGAAGTTTGGTACGGCCAAAGTGGTCTATAAACACGGGAAGTTCTTTTTGCATATCCCCATGACCAAAAGTATTGCAGAGGCAGCATGGGAACATATCAACAAGATTGTCGGCGTGGATATGGGAATGAATTTTCTCGTCACGACTTACGATTCTCATGGCAAAGTCTGGTTTGTCAAAGGTCGCCATGTGAAAGACAAGCGTGCGCACTACAAACAATTAAGAAGGCACTTGCAACAACGTCAAACAGCATCAGCCAGGCGGCGACTCAAGAAGATCGGACAACGAGAAACCCGTTGGATGACCGATGTGAATCATCAGGTCAGTAAGGCACTCGTAGAACGGTATGGAGCCAACGCCTTGTATGTTTTGGAAGACTTAACGGGCGTTCGTGGAGCGACAGAAAAAGTACGCAAACGGCATCGCTACGAATCGGTATCGTGGGCGTATGATCAGCTTCGGCAGATGATCGAATATAAAGCCATTAAATTGCAATCGAAAGTGATTGCTGTCGATCCCCGCTATACGTCCCAAACTTGCCCAAAGTGTGGGCATATCGAAAAAGCGAACCGCGATAAAAAACACCATCGTTTTACGTGTAAAAACTGCCATTATCGGTCCAATGATGATCGGATAGGTGGCATGAATCTGCACCGAAAGGGAATTGAGTACCTGGTTGCAGTGACCACATCGGCATAGCCTGTGTGGCCGGGGTGTTGTCAGCCTCCCCACGATGTATCCCCAAGTTAAAGAAGGAGACCGAGGTCGCTTGCACTTCTGGGGAGATACAAGCCCCCACCTCTTAGGTGGTGGGTAGTTGACAAGGAACCTTCTTTCTCTATCAGCAAGGCGGGTATGAAAATGACGACGAAGCACGAAGAAATGTGACAAACATAACGAACGTATGTTCGTATCTATCCTACAACATTTTCCACGTACCGTCATCCCCTCTGCCAGTATTCCAGAATATGCAAGACGGTTTGTCCAAGATGAGCACGTTTACACAATTTGCAGAAGGGAAAGGATGATGGCAGAGGTGATAGAAACACTATGCGCAAATTTCATCCGCCAAGAAGTCGGTTTGGTCTATGGTTGGAGAGAAACGGTATATCCTTGATGGAGTTGTCTAGAAAGAGTGGTATTCATCATACGACGTTGAGCAAGCTGGCAGGTCATCCTAGTCAAAGACCTTCTCGTTTAACCGAGCGGAAATTACGGCCGGTGTTAAGGGAGTACGGAGTGGACACAACAGATTTTTGGGATCTTGGCCTGTAGTGAGGAAAGAGCGTTTCTCAGACACCAATGTCGCTCATGCGAAAAACAGGTTTCCACGTAAGTCACAGGAGGCTCAAGATTCATGAAGTTGACGTGGAGGAGGAGTCCGTTCTTCGCCATAGGTGTCTGAATCACGCTCTTTTCTCATGAATATGACACTTCTGGCAAAATCAGCACGGTTTTAGCGGATGCTGGCTCGAAATCGGCAATGCAGGAAGCCACTGCAACCCCTGCTTCCTGAAAGCATCAAATTCCTTTACTGTTCATAAATGAAGCCCCATACCCCTTTCTTCACAAACACTGGAAAGGGGCTTGCTCATGTCGTCGATTCCCGTTGACATCTCCGTTCTCCTGGTACTGGGCGGTCTTGGTGTTTGGGGTGCACGTGCGGAACGATTTCGCTCCTCTGCATCGGTTGCAACAACCGATCCCGTGAAACTTATCGTCCCTCGGGAGTCCTATGTGCAGGATGCGTCGCAAATCACGAAGTGGCTTCAGGGGTTATCCATGTTTGGACGCACTTGGAACGATCAACAAGTCAAGGGAAACACCACCTTCACCTGGACGGTTTATCGCCAACAGAATGGCACCGCGTTTACCGCCCTATCCGCACCTTTGGATCGCTTGCGCGGCGTAGAAGCCACACTCCCCTCTCAACTGGAGTGGTTGGACGATGAGAAAGAATGGCTGAAAGAGTTTGAATCCCACGAAGCTCTCTCCATCACGCTGGAGTCGCCTGACTTGCCTATTTTGGACTATGCGCACATCACAGAGGACTGGATGGCGAATCTGCCCAAAGGCACAGGCATTCGTGTCCAATTTTCACCGGTCTTTGAAAAAGATGCTGAGCGCATCGCTCGAAAACACCTGGAAAAGCGAACACCTGCCTCCTCCTCACCATCACCTGTCGGTTCGTTTTGGAACGAACTCAAGGAAGAAGCGCTCTCTGACTGGCAACGATCCACAGGACGCAGTGGTCAACGCGGCGCAACCGCATCTGGGCGTCCTACCGTTCCCAAGCCTGTCCTCTTGCCTCATGAAAAAAAGGTCGTTGCTGGCTTGGAAGAACGTCTGGCCAGGTCTCGCGACTGGTTTCAGGTACGCCTGTTTTTCCTTGTGTCCGCAGCTGATAAGCCTGTCATGATCCCGACGCTTCTCGCCAAAATTCGTACGATTGCTGGCCACAACGCCTTTGTGCAAGGGAAAAAGCCGTTTTATCTCACCGCGCACGAGTTGGCTCAATTTGTTCATGTACCGCAAAGCGATCAAGTCCTCTCTATCCGTAGCGCAGCACGAACCCTGTCTCCCGACGAGTTGAACGAGGGGCTTCGCATAGGATATCTCCAGCACCCCACGCAATCGGGGCGGTTGGTGCATCTCACCTACAAGGCGCTCTCCGAACATTTTGTTCTTACAGGTGCGACAGGCAGTGGCAAATCTTCCACACTGGTCTTCATGATGCAAAGTCTGCTCGAAGACTTCGTGAACGAAAAACCCGGCGCACCCGGACTGACCTTTATCGATCCGGCGGAAGAAACGGTACTCATCCTCCTCTCGCGTCTGCAGCAACTGTTGCCGTCTGACAGCCCTCTCTGGGAAAAAGTACACTACATTAGCTTCGGCAATCAGGATGCACCCGTGCCCATGAACTTTTTACAAGTCCTCAGCACCGACGCCATGTTGGAACTCATGCAAAAACAGTATGGCGGGGGAGCCAGCCTGGATGAAATCCTCGACAAGTCCATCGCGGCTCTGCAAAGCGTACCCGAAGACCGACACGTTTTGGCCGGGATGATCCCTCTCCTCAAAAACGAGAGCTGGAGAAGACAGGTTGCCCGCAAAATCGACGATCCCATCCTGCGTCAATATTGGGAACAAACGTTCGAACAAACGGTCAAACCCGCTCACATCGCACCAGTAGAGCGACGGCTCCGACCGTTTGTTTCCGGGTATCCGGCACTCTACTTTGCTCAACCGGATTTCGCCTTACCGATACAAAAGTGGATGGACGAGGGGCACATCGTTCTCATTGACGTCAAACCCCTCGGTCACACGCTGATGGATTTAATCATGGGCACGCTCATCGAACGCTACTATCAGGTGGCGCTCCAGCGCACGCCAAACGTCTCCAGACTCCATCTGCTTGCGGTGGACGAATGCCACCGGGTCCAGGTGAGCGCTATGCGCAACATCATCCGGGAGACGCGCAAATTCGGACTGGCGTTAGGTCTCATTACTCAATCCGTCCAACAATTCTCTGGCGAACTGCTCGATGACATCATCGACAACATCGGCACGGTGCTTTCCAATCAACAGGGACCGGACGGCGCCAAAGTGGCCGCCCGTATCTCCCGCAACACGTTTTCGTCCGAGTACCTGACCCAATTGCCCAAACTTGTCACCGCCGTCTACAACCGAAGTCTGAGTCTCTCTATCGAAACAAAAGGAGATTTTCCCAGACTCTCTCGTGCTCCGTGGCCGGATACAGGTTTCATCGAGAACCCCAATTCTACGGAGCAAGAGGCCAGATTGGCCGAACTGAGGGCGTTTGGATGGCAAAAACAACGGGAACTCGCCCCTTGGTCCGTGGAAGAAGTCAAGCAACGTATGAATGCGTATCTGCGAAACGGCACATGGGATGAAAACGGGCCTTCCCTGGCTCAAACCTCCCGCCAAACATCGAGAGAACTCACCGCCGACGATTTGCTCTGACCACGCCTTAGACTCCTTCCAGATAAGAAACAAAGAAGCGAGGCGATGGAGACATGCTCAACCAGGAACAGCAACAACGCAGAGTTGCCCTGGAAAGGACGTACACAGAATTTTTTGCACCAGGCATCCAGTGGAACGTCGGTCAGGCGGTTCGCGTACCCGGCCTTGCCAGTAAGAAGCGGCCTGACGGTTATCGATACGGCACCATCGAAGCGGTATTCCCCCGCTTTGTCGTCGTGAAATTTGATGACTACAGAGAGACCTTCTCCCCCTCCGAACTCTATGTACTCACCAGCCAGACAGGACATGAAGCCGCAGGTCATTGAACCTCAACCTGCGGCCACTTCAATTCCCATTCACGTACACTGTCATCGGGAAGGAACCGAGCACATGATTCTCCGGGTTCAAAGCACTCTGAATGGTTTTCGGAATCATCGGACTCGTGTAATTCGCGGTCACCGTCACTTCGGCGATACCGCTTTGCACCTGGACATTCAGCGTGATCTGAGACAACCCCGCGCCGGAAAGATTCATGGCAGAAGTTTCTGCCTGAAACGCCGATAAAGCCTCCTCTGTTGCCGCACCTGTCTGCAAAGACCCTAAACTGTAACCTTTCATCTCGGCCACGCCTTCAGGATCGTTGCTGATGGTCTGTTGGGCACTCCAGGCCGCCGCGGCTGTCGCATGCTGTAACGCTTCATACGCCAGATTCTCCCCCTCCACAAACAACAGCAGCCACACCAGAATCCCGCCCAGCGTCACCACGATGAGACCGTAGTATACACGGCTGAACACTACCCCCCACCTCCGCCGTAATACGTTTGATTGACATACGCGGCCTGCACCGAAAGCGTCCAGGTGGCAGGCAGGGGATTCGGGTTTCCAAAGACATCCTCCAGTCTAGGAAATGGAAGAGGAAACTGATACGTCATCTCCACCCCCGCAACCGGTGCACTATTGCCTGTGGTCACGGCCACGTCGCTCAACTGAAACAGCGTTTCTCCATTCACCGTTGCAGGCAGCCCTTCCGCAATCAGCGTATCCTCCGCCGCTGCTTGCGCTTCCCCGATGTTCTGCGTTTCGGCCGCAATCTGCGCTGCGGAAAAAGCCGCATTCAAAAGTTCCTGACGAACCATGAGCGCTGCACCCACGGTCAGCATCAGTCCCAACACCACAACACCCAGGGTTGTGTTGATGAGTTCCGTATACAAGGAAGCCAGCGCGGTATAGCCAGCGCGATATCGCCAGAAACGCCTGTTTCTCATGAACATCCATCCTCTCTATCGAGGAAAGAAGGCAGGGCAAATGAAGGCTTGGCCATCACACATACCCCCTCCCTGTATATGCAGCCGTCAAACGTACGAATCGGGGGAATTTACCGGTTTAAATAGACGGAATATCGTAATTTTTTAGTTTTATAGATGGTTGATTCTTCATGTATAGGTTGTCTTCTGGTATTTGATAGACTTCATTTACTGTTTTAGTTTGACTAATGTTATCGATCATTTAACTTGAATGGATAGATATCACTAACCTTTTTCTGTTTTTTGTGGTGTTCCTAGGAATATTTTTGCACTCCGGTAATCATTAAATTCGAGTTCGGTAATCACTCAATGCGATTTTCGGTAATCACCAGCACTTTTCAAAACCCTTGATTTTTCGGCATTTTTCAAGTGCGGTAATCACTCGAAAAAGTTGGTGATTACCGTTCTCAGCCCTTGTGCCACTTGGCTTCACGGGCATTTTTTTCGCTTCGGTAATCACTCGACGATCAGGGTATGTAGATCGTCGATTCAAAAATTGATTTTTGAGATCGTTTTCGACATCTCGACTTAAATGAATTTGATTTAACTTAAATTTTGACCTTTTTTGACTTTAATTTCGATTTTTCTTTTAAAAACACCCTATGATCGTCGAGTGATTACCGCACTGCTGGAAATTAACCTCAATCCCTTGCAGGACAAGGGAAGAGAACGGTAATCACTATATATTTTTGGTGATTACTAAATATATTTAAATATATGCCGTTTTCCCTTGTGCCACTTGAGATCGAGGCGGTAATCACCCAATTTCAGCTTGTGATTACCGGTGATTACCGCACTCGAAAAAAGTCGATTTTTCTCAGACAGCACAAGGGATTTGAGGCTTTCGAGAAAATTGGAAATTGCCGAAAATACCCCCCTCAGATGCCGAATCCACTTTTGACCAACTCACAAACCTCGCAAAAAAGCAGGCTCGGCTTCCTTCACCTGCCTGCTTCATCTGCACACACCGCCAGATTCGGCTCTATTTTCGTCTCTGTCGCATTTTCGACGGCAGTCTAGTCATCATGACCGTACTCGAAAATGCGAATATCGGACAAATAGAGGCCGTAGATGCCGAGTCTACTTTGACCAACTCGCAAACCTCGCAAAAAAGCAGGCTCGGCACTCCTCACCTGCCTGCTTTTTCTGCACACACCGCCGGATTCGGCTCTATTTTCGTCTCTGTCGCATTTTCGACGGCAGTCTAGTTCCCTCATTACCTGCCCGTACTCGAAAATGTGAATATCGGGCGAATAGAGGCCGTAGATGCCGAGTCTACTTTGACCAACTCACAAACCTCGCAAAAAGCAGGCTCGGTCTCTTTCATCTGCCTGCTTCTTTTGCACACTCCGCCGGATTCGGCTCTATTTTCGTCTCTGTCGCATTTTCGAAGCTCATTTAGGCCCCTTTTTTCACCTGCCCGCACTCAAAAACGCGAATGTCGGGCGAATAGGGTGCTTGGACAAAGAGTTCCGCTTTGACTCCGCACAAGATCACACCTGCTGCAAACGTTGTTCTCTCCGATACGCCGTCCAATCTCCACCTGGCACGACCATGCCGTTACGCCCGCCGCGCAAAAACCGGCTCAACTGTTGCTCGGTCATGTAGTACACCACGCCCTCGATGTTATTCTGCACATCCCAAACATGCGCTTTGCTATAAAGCGTGGGGTACCCCTCCAGTCGATCTAGTGCCGCCATCCCCCGCGCCGTGACCCGAAGCCACTCACCTACTACGATGCCTGGCTTGTCCAGTAACACCGCCGGGTACGCTCCCAGAGATACCATCTGTCCCTGAATGCAACCTTCCCCAAGCGTGTTCAAGATATGCGGCTCCAAAACACCACGGTTGTACTCACCTTTTCGCAAACTGCCATACACAAATACCGTTGTATCCTGCATCCCAGTCTCACCTGTTTTTATTTTCTATTTTACCTAATTTTAGGAATATGTCAATAGAGTGGCCAGAGCATCAGGGTGCCCAACAGGGACACAACGGCAAAGTACACCGCCATCGGCGCTTTGTGGCGCACATCCGCTGGTGTGTATCTTGTGCAGAAGCGAGGCCAAAACTTCTCAGTTACCAACGCCAGAAAGAGTGCTAGGAGCACCAGAAGACCTCCAAACCACCCAAATCCAAGGCCAATGAGCACCACCATCTCCACGTCGCCTAAACCCGTGCCATTTTTTCGGTGGGAGCGATACCAAAGGAGGCCAAGAATCAAGGCTGTACCTGCCAGACTGGACACCGCGAGTACCTCCTCCCCACCATGAACTTGTCCCGTTCCGATTTCCAAAAAAACCATTCCGATTCCACCGAGGATGATCAGCGTCTCGGACACCTTGCGAATGGCCACATCCAGCACAGCGTTCACAACCAGTATCAGCGTCAACAAGAGATGCACAGGAACTGTACCAAACACCGAACCCGCCTCCCAAAAGAAACATCTATTTTCAAAAAATCAGCATAGAAACAGCAAAATCCGCCTTTTTGAAACCTAGATTTCGACTACTTTCTCGCTACTTTTCGACTACTTTCCTTGCAACTGTTCTGCCATCCAGAAATCCATGCCATACCCGACCGGTTTGGTGCACCACCACGTCGCCATCGGCGCACCGACGCGACCGTTTTATCACGCTTTTCCGACGTTTTTAGTTCACCATTCCGACTGTTTTGGTCGACCATTTTCGTCAAGTTGGTCGACCATCTTGACGTTTTTGGTTCACCATTTCGACCGTTTTGGTCAACCACGCTCATGTCTCATCTCTTGTATAGCAAGCATTTACAGTTTTTTGCCCGACCGTACATGCTGACATTTTAGTGTTCCGTTCATACATACCAAGACGACCGTATCTGCTGACAAAAAGGTTGACCCCATAAGACCGCACCTTCCGACGCATCCGCCGACTGTACCCACGGTCGAAAAAGGCGCATCGTTTCCGTCAATCATTCCCACCGTTCTTCCCTCGCCACAAAGAACTGCATGTCCGCCCGATCATCCTGCAACCGCCTCCAGATGTCCGCCAGTTGGTCTCGCCGTTTCTCCGTGGGTGCAATCCACATCACACGGCGAAAACTTTCATGAAGCCCCTCCACTGCAGCGGCCCAGCGCTGCAATTTGTGCAAAATCACACGAGCAGACTCGGTATCGTTGTCATACTCAATCCACCAAAAGCCTTGTTGTCCTTTGAGCGCCGCATCCGGGCGTACCACGCCTGTACGCATATCCGCATCACTCTCCCCCAACGCCACATGGCGAACGTACGCCAGTTGATCCGTGGCTTCCCGCGTGCTGTACCAATCCGCGCCGTCTCGCCCGTACCGATGGATATAGCGCATGAGAATCGCTACAAGAGCCAACGTATGACTGGTTTGGTGACTGACCGGTTGCGGGGGTTTGGGTAAATTCAAAAAGTGTTTGGCAAAGAGTGCCCCCATCTCGGTCAGGTAGACAATTTCTGCCCCGTCCCGATGAAGACGACGTTTCGCAAGCGGGTTTTCCAGATACGCTTCACGAAATTGCCGTCTGTGTCGCCAAAGTTTTGTAGGACTCCAGTCTAGTAGTTCGCACAAGTCTTCCACGCGAATCACACCGGCATCCGCTACCGCGCCAATCATTTTTTCAAAGGCTGTGTAGTCTCCGTCTTTCCAGTGCAAAAGCACCTGCCATCTCTCCTTCTGACAAAGAAAGAGTGGAAGGCTATTTTTGTGTTCCCCTCGACTTTTTTGGCTCACTTTTTCGACCGCTTTGGTTGACCCTTTTCGTCAGTTTGGTCAACCATCTCGACGTTTTTGGTTCACCATTTTGACCGTTTTGGTCGACCATGTTCTCGAATAAATCCTTGCTTAGCAAGCTATTACAGGCTTTTGTCCGACCGTACCTGCTGACATTTCGATCTTCTGTTCACGCATACCAAAATGTCCGCACCTACGGTCAAAAAAGTGTGCTATACTTTCCACCATCACCCCATCCGAGGAGACGATGGAACATGCCTAAGATGATTCGTTGGGAAACTGATCATGAAGTCATACTGGCCTACTGGGAACAATTGAAATCCCTGTCCCCTTCTGTACGCAAAGCCGTTTGGGAAGAGACAATCCTACGTGGGATTCGCGCAGAGGAAAAACTGGCCGAGCGGCGCAACAAACGAAGTCAAGCGACGGTCAAAGCGTCCACACCTGTACCCAGCCGTCCCATCTCTGTGGATGAACCCGCATCCACGCCCGTAACGCAAGAAAGCGCCAAGGAAAAAACCTTGCCGCCGGAAGATGTCATGGACTTTTTGAAAGAGTTTCGATGAGAGTTGATGGGATGAGAGTTTATCTACGATTTAGATCTCAACATTTATTTTTTCTGACACGTAGGTTTGAATACGGACGTGCTCAGACTTTTTCGCCTGATACAAGCTTGCATCTGCCAGGCGCAGTAAAGTTTCTTCTTCTATCGAGTCTTCTGGAGAAGATGCAATTCCGATAGATGCCAAAATAGAAAGCGTATGCTCTTTCCATGTTACAGGTTCTTCTAGGACTTTATACAAATCCAGCATGGTTTGGAACGCTTCTTCCTTGTGAAATCCAGGAAAAAGGCATGCAAATTCATCCCCTCCAAGCCTTGCTACTCCAAATTCCGATCCTATCTTTTTTTGTAGTCTTTGAGCCACGGTCTTCAAAACGAAGTCTCCTGCCAGATGACCATAGGTATCATTAATTTCTTTAAAATTATCTAAATCCAGAATCGCTAAGCTGAGGGGCGTATGCTCTTCCCTAGAACGTTCCATTTCCTTTGTCAGTAGTTCATGAAAAAAACGACGATTAGGGATTTCTGTAAGATAATCATAGTGAACCAAAAAATCATTTTCTCGGTCTAATTGTTCTTTTTCGATAACTAGACCTGCGATTTGAACGTAGGGCCATATGAATGGACGTTCCGCGTCTGTCAGTGTACGTGATGGATGAAAAGCCATCCCCATCCATCCCACACGATGACCTTTGGTATTTAAAATAGGAAAACCGTAGACAGAATCGATTCCTAGATCTCGACATTGTTCTTGGAAAACCATAAGCATGGGGTCTGTCGGGGAAGACAGTGACGGTTCATCTGAAAAGTGGAGTTCCCATGCAGACATGTCTATGGATAAACGATAAGTTGCGAGTAACATCAACTTTCGTTTATGTTCACGTCGTTCTTCTGCCCAAATCGCGGCCATAGATTCAGGAAATCGAATATGTAATCCCTGAAGGACTAAAGATAACACTTTTTGGGGAGATTCCCCCGTCACAATCCCTTGCATAATTTTCATTTGCAATTGGACAGCCTCTAAAGAGAGAGCATATACCGGCTCCTTCTTTCCTTCCGCCACAAAACTCACCCCACCCCGAATAAGGAATGCTCTATATCATACGCTGTCCATTATATCGAACCCAAGCCATATAGCTACCCAAGAATTTAACTAAAAACCAAAAAATTACGACCGATCTACTGATGCCATCTACAAGTTTCTCAACACAAAACACGAGGCAATAGCTATAGAAACGTCCATCCACCTTAACGTGGAGAGAATACCTACATCTGCTGTGAATCCTCTCATCGCGGTCTGCCATATGGCTTTCCTCTTCACTGTTTTCTCCACTCCCCTCGTGCAAAAACATACTCCCCTTGCCGAACGCCATACATCACACTGCGTTTCATACCGCGTTTCCCTGTGGCTTTCTGAATCGTCACACTCTGCGACTGAATCCGCACATCACTGACTTGCTCCAAATGCAAGGCCACCTCGCCTGCCTGTAACGCGTGAATCGTGGTCCCCGGTGGCAAATTTCCTTGGGTCCAGGCAATATGCGTCGATGCCCATAATCGTCTTCTTTTCCCATTCGCTTTCCTACGCGGCAGTACGCGCCCATCCACCACTCGATGGGCTCGAAAAAACCAGCGAAAAAACGACCACAGGAATTTCGGCAACGGTTTTCCCGCCGGGTCAAACTTGCGTGCGGCATAGGCGCTAACCAGGGACAATACGATGGCGGTCGCCCATTTGGGGATATGAAACACCACCGCCAGTACAATCAAAGGCCCTGTGTATACCAGAGCCGCGAAGAAAGGAAGGCTGGCGGCAAAAACCAGCACATCCTCCAGATAAATGTGCGCCATGCCCGTCGTCTGCACCCACCACTGCGGGCTTCGAAACGCGATCTTTTGATGCCAGAGCTTCTGATAACTGCGTGGCATCATCCCACCGCCTTTTGGATGAGCGTGGCAAAATAATCCACGATGGACAAGAGGACCACTGGGTCTGCCAGATAAATGAGAACAAACAGGATTCCGAACAACTCCAGAATCAGTGCGGCGCGTTTCCCGGTTGCCGTCATATGAAGTATCCTCCACCCAAAGTACCCTAAAGCTACGAGTGCAAGAATGCCGAAAAACGGTCGCATCAGGTTGAAAAGGGGGCCGCTGGCCACCGTCTGCGGGTTGAAGAGCATGATGGTTCCCTCCTTACGCTCGAATGTGAAGCCATAGCGCGATGTGCACCAAGAAAGGCCACGTCAAAATGTTGATACCGTGCCACAACAGACGGTGGAGAGGGCGGGAAAACGGCAAAGATACGATGATGTGTGCCGCAATCCAAAGAACACCCAGCGCCATCGCATAGAACAGGAGGAGTCGTTCCAGGATTTCCTCGCCAAAACTTTGTACGGGGATGGTGAGTAGCGGCACGGGATTTCGGATGAATCCATTCCAATGCAGACGTTTTTGCAGACTTGGCGTAGGCATCGGCCAAAAGAGCATGACGCCTTGGGGATTCAAAAGGTCGATGAGCGCATGACTCGTCCAACCCACCCAGATTCCACTGGCGACCCAGGGGGGCAGGTGCAAAAGTTGAAACAAGAGCACATACCCAAACAGGATCGACAAGAGGCTGTGTGTGGCAGTGCGGTGGCGAAACGTGCGGGATACCAGACGCAGAGGATCGACGTGCAAGGTGATCCAGGATTGCGGATGATCAACATCGGGTATCACCGCAACCAGAGCCGCTATGACCACCGCCGCTCCCGCCTGCCAGGAGAACGCGCCTTCTCCCACCAGCACCGATTCCATGAGAGCCGCCCCAAAGGCCGCATGAGTGCGATAGATCACAAGAAAGCCCCCTCTCCTTGATGCGGAGAGAGGGCGGGGCGGGGAGATATGAGAAAAAGTCAATCGCATTCCCAGGGGTTATAAACTTCTGCTTGACAACGCTCTAAATCGCGGACATTACGTGTGACAACGATAAGGTGATAGGTCATGGCCGTAGCTGCTATTAAGCTGTCTATTACAGGCAATCGTATCCCTTCTTTTTCTGATTCACCCTGTAACTGTCCCCAACAGAGCATGACATCTAAGTCAATGGGTAATATACGTCCCGCAAAGCGTTGAGTTAAATCGTGCTGCACCCATTCTTGCAACCTTCTTATTCGAGATGCGTCCTTTAGCTTGGCAATTCCTTTTTGCAACTCCCCCAAAGTAAGTACACTGAGAAACAAGGTCAATTCATCGCGTTCATCTATCCATTGAATAACTTTCGAATTTGGCTCCTTTTTGACTAACTCTGAAATCACATTGGTATCCAAAAGGTATTTCACAATTCCACCTCTCGTCCCCAATCTGAATTCCTTTCTATAAGAAGTTCTTCATCGTGAAGAGGCGATTCTCTAAAAAATTCTGTCAATTTGATAGGTGAATGGGTTAATCTTCGATATTCTTCGATTGATAATAGCACAGCTGTTGGCTTTCCACGAACAGTAATGATTTGTGGCCCATCACGAGAAACATCCTTGATTAATTGGCTTAGACGATTTTTTGCCTCTTGAATTTGCCACTCCGAACTCATCAAAACCTCTCCAATCATCTAGATTGTCTAGATAAATTATATCGCCTTCATCGTACTTTAGGGAGGGTAAACCGTTAGAAATGCGCCGTGATCCTATCATGGTCTTGACCACTGGCCAGACGATACGTTACATACTGATTGAGGCTTACACCTTCTTGTTTTGCCTGCTCAACTAACGTTCGGTGCAGGGATTTGGGAATTCGAACAACAAATTTCCCTGAATATTCTTCAAGCTGCACATTAGGCTCAGGAATGGTTTGCCCTTCTTCCAATGCTGTTTCAATCCAGCCTCGTTTAGCATCTTGTATCCCATGTACAACTTCCTCTACAGTCTCACCCTGAGTGATACAACCGGGCAATTCATTGATTTTGGCCACATAACCTCCCGAAATAGGGTCAGGAATGATAACGAGAGAATAGGGTAACGAAAGATAGTAATCCAAGTTTTTCTCCATCTCACAGAATTCCCTCATTTTTTAATGAGCTCATCTCATCCACCCGATCATACAGTACTACATTCAGTATCATATTATCTTCAATCACACGTCTATTTAACCTGTTTCTTTTGAAACACCACCGTTTTCGCAAAGGCTTCTGCACTCTTAAAAGCCAGCGCCCCTTTAGGCAATCCTACGGTACTGTCTTCCTGTTCCGTCTTCAGAATCAGCACGGGGCGCGGCACGACCCCGCGATACCAAGGTGCTTGCTCAAACGCTCTGGCGTTATACCAATCAAGCCGTTGATCCCACTTCTCTGTCCAGGCTTTCGTGGTGAGTGGCGTACGTTGAATTTCTACAAGATACGCCCTGCCCTGCCACTCCACATACACATCGAAGCCAGCACTGTGTTTGGGTTCGGCCAGGAATACGTGGGGCTTGCCGCCTGTGTGGAATAGAGCTTGCCACAAATCCCCCACAGAAAGCCAGTGCTCAATGCGACTGGAACAAGGACTGACCGATTTGAAATCCAAGCCCAACTCCTTTTTCGCCTTGGGAGAGAGCCGCCAGAAAAACATGCCCCCGCGCTGCGCTACGAGGATTTCGAACTGCTCTCGATAGGGTCTGAGCATGGCACTGGCACGTTTTTCAGGTTGCGTGCGCCACGCCAATAAAGGATGCTTGCAAAGTTGACGCATGGTAAAAATTCTGGCGGCAGAAGCTAAAGAAACGGCATAGTCGTAGATCGAGATCGAAGTACTAATTGGGACTCATCCACCTTTCACGAAGTCATGGAAGACGCGGGAGGACGAGGAGGGAAGCCCGACTCGAGAAGTTTCCATCTCGTCCGCCTCCGTCCCCCCTCCTTGTCTTGGCTGAACGTATCCACATTGTCCGCACACGATGTTTCCTTTTTGTCCGATCTGTTCATATCCATCCTGTCTTCCATCCAGCGCCGAAGCAAGAGTTCGGGGATCATGCCAGTCTGTACCACTTTCTCGCCATCTGGTGTTTGGTAAATCATGCGACCCTTGATATTGGGCAACCTGGCTGCCTTTTCATTTCGGAGAAGGATTCCCGAATCCAGTTCATTCTGCGTTCTAAACGCCATTGTCGCATCCATTTGTCCACGGATGCCTACAGGAAGCGTTTCGTTGGATGGGCGCTGGGTGCTGTAGACCAGGCTGATGCATGGTTCGCGGCCCACTCTGGCCAAAGTAGATAAATAGGCCAAGCACTGGCGTCGAATCTTTTCGTCCTGTTTGTCATAAGCATAAGCAGGCGAGAGTTCCCCACCCTCATCAATCACCACGAGGATGCGCGGAAACGAGGGAATCGGCAGAAATTGCTCCCTGGCTCTGCGGATCCGCTCCAGACGCTTGTTTTGTATGATTACAATGTTTTCTAACGCCTGTGCCGCGTTTTCCGCATCGGCATAGATACGCCCGGCCACATGCGGGAGACGAGCAAAATGCGCAAAAGAGGCGCCGCCTTTCATATCGATGATGTGGACTTCCAGTTGCGATGGCTCTTTTTTCATGACCAGTTGCGCCAAAAGGAGCTCCAGTCCTTTGGTCTTTCCGCTGCCGGTTGCCCCACCAGCTTTCATATGCGGGATCGCGGCGAAATCATGGTAGACCTTTTGTCCGAAGGCGGTTTGACCCAGATACACTCTCCAGCCTTGCACATCCGGCTCCGTGACCACGACACGTTTAGGAATGCGGTAACCAAAGAGTGCCGCCCCCACTGCAGCATAAGGAGATGCGCCGATGAGTGTGGTGTCTTCCAGCGACATGTCTCCCAGGGCACAGGCGGCCACGCTACCCACCGCCAACATCGTGGCGTAACTCATCAGTTCAAAGACGCCGGTTCTCCTTTCACTTCCACTGGATGCCGTCAAAAGTATGCGCCGCCTCTCGTAGATGATGAAGCACTTCCTGATCGACCGGCACATCGTTCCCCACCCAGGCACTGGCCGCCACCGCACTGAGCGCCAACGCCACAGCTGCCACTTTCCCAGCTACAACACCCGTTTTGACGACGACAATGAACGGCGCTTGCAGAGCTTTCACAGCCAAAGCTTTGCCAGTAAGTGTCACGACATGCTGGCCGTTGACCACAAGCGCTTTTTTCCCAGCCTCTGTGACCGCGACTTTCGCAACGATAGCGCCTTTCGCACTGGCTACCGCCTTCGCGCTGATGGGTTGATGACTACCGATGACCAGCGCCTTGCCTCCACCTTTCAACATCACCACGCCCGATTTACCCAGAGTTTTCCCTAACGCTTTGGCGGCAAGACTGACCCATCCCATGACTTCACCCCCTCCCCGTCTCCTTTGCTGCCGACGCCTCCAGGAGCGGACACGTCCACGGGGGAGGGCAGGTTTTTTCCACATTCGTGTCAGTGCGACGCCCGCACCCCAGATCGCTACAGGATAGGAGGCGCTGACCATCACAGCTGCCACACTGGCCGCCGCAAAACTGGTGAGAAGTCCTATCTGGCGTGGATTCAGCACCCTGTGCCACCTCCGAAAAGATGAAGCAGTGCATCCAGTAGTTCCGTGCCGTTCATCTGCGCGGAAGCATCCTGCGTCACTATGCGTTCAACCACTCGACCAAGCCATGCCCACACGTTGAAACCCCCTCCTCGTCTGTTTGTCGACGAGCCTATGCAGGCAAGGATTGTCCGTATGCCAGGACAACAAAATAACTGCCCCTCCATCATCTGCAAAGACAGAGGGACAGCCCCAAATTCAAACAAAATAATTGACAAACTTGCTAAGGAATATCGTAGTCTATTTGCAATCTCTCAAATGCGCTTCGGATGATCGACTCATTCATATACCTGGGGTTATTTTGGTGTATACACAGGATGATATCTTTCGCATGACTAGCGGGAAGTCCACCAGCTTCAACTAAATTACAAATGAGTTCAACTCCCCAGATGAGTGGTACACCTTCCCCTTCACATGCTCTTCGTAAGGGCTTATCATTTGTAACACAAGTCCAGCCGTGATCTCTTGCGAGAATTAGACATAAATAATCCTGAAACGATAATGGCCCTCTACTCTTCGTTGTAGCTAACATAACTTGAGCGAGTTCTGGTTCAACCAGGGTAATACCAAGCTCCAAACAATCGTTTTCGTTGATCTCGTTCAGTTCGCTTAAAACGGGTGTCGCTAGATGAATTGGACCGACATAAGCACAAATGAACTTGATGATGGTCTTGTCACACTTGAAGTAATCAATCAAGATGTTTGCATCCATGATAAGTAAAGGTTTCGTCTTTATCCCCATTCCGCTACTCCCAAGAAGAAACTCTTTCTCTCATGGCTTCAAGATTTAATCTCAAGATTTCGGCTCCGCGGCCGAGAGTAATCTTGTCACTTTCGATGGCAAGGCGAACTAGCCTTGATAAACGATCTTCGATGAAATCTGATGCGGATAAAGAATCTGGTTCCTGTGAACGCAGTACTTCCGACATCGATTGATGGAATGAATGGGGCGGTAGTGCTTCAGGTTCATCCATCATTTTCAAGGCTTTACCAGTTCTTGATTTATACGCAGCTTGGAATTTACCCCAAACTGAACTCCCTTCACATTCGGCCAAACGATAGAGTACCGTTTTATAACTGACTTGGAAAATCCGTTTGACTTTCAGAATCCTGTCTACAAACGCTAACCCATAAGTTTCTTCCCATTCTGATTCAAAAGCTCTTTGTGGCATGAGGAAATAAGACGCAAAGATATTCGCTTCGCTTTCTTGACTATCATCCTCTTGGCTTTCGTTTACGTTATAGGCATCTAAATGAAGCAGTAAATGGCCTAATTCGTGTGCAGCGCTAAAAATCCATCTCTCTACAGAAATTCTTTCCCATACGTTAACAGCTACTGCTGGCCCTCCATCTAGCTCGGAAACAGAGAGGCCAAAGAAACCATCGGATGCGAGACTCATGGGATAAAGTTTAATCCCACTGGATTCAAGCAAACCAGCAATATCACGAATGGGTTCCTTTTCGTGTAGGTCTAATTCCTCTCTAGCCAGTTCGGCAGCTCGTTTTGCACGTTCTACTCCAGCTTGAACCGAAGACAACCGATGGGCAAGTTCTTCAAACCGGTAGATCTCCTTGTTCTGTAACAAATTTTCAAGGTCATTGAAATCGTCCAACCACCTCGCTACTTCTCGAAGAATCTGTTCTCGACTATTCATACGTTTGAAGGCTCTAAAGCGAACTTTCTCCAGAGTACGTACAGGAGTAAGCAGGTCTTGAAGTTTCACACCCAATCCATCAGCAATACTTTGCAAAGTGGATACCTTTGGAGTAGACACGCCAGTTTCAATGTTCCGATAAGCAAGCCTGGAAATCCCACTGAGTTCAGCCACCTTCTCTTGACTCCATTCCTTGGCTTCACGAATGCGCCGAAGGTTGCTACCTATGATATTTTGTTCCATAAACACCACTCTTCTAAAAAATCATTTGCATATAATCACTATATACATAAAAACAATTTTTGTATACATGATAATTATAGTTTCCGAAAATGCTAAAAAACTGCCCCTCCATCATCTGCAATGACAGAGGGACAGCCTTGACATTACCTTCATTTAGGCGAATTCGGCATTCGGACGGTTTTGACTGCCTTTCCTGATTTCGTGACAAGCTTTGGATTCTTCGGTACACTGGCGAACGGATCAAACGGCGTAATGCGTTTGCCGTGCGCATAGCTTCCACGAATCGTCCAGGCAAAATCTCCTGCCTGCACTTGCTTCACAGGCGGCTCCGGCTCTGCCCGCTTCGCTACAGCAGGCGTCGGTGCGGGTGTATTCGGGTTCAGACGCACCGCTGTACCCTTTGCCGCTTGGCTCGATGAACCACCTGTTTTCGGCATCGTCACACGCAGTGGCCGTTGCGGGCGAATCTCGTCCTTTCGCAGTTCGACTCCTTGTGCTGTCCGCATCCAGGACGGCTCCATTTTCGCAGGCTGTAACGGCTTCATCGCCACATGAACAGCTTTCTCCCCCGCAAGGCTCGCTTGGGACTGATTGGTGTTGGCGCGGGGGTCGAAGCGACCTTCGGTGACTGGGCAGGCGATGGTTCCGGCTGATGTTTCCACTTCTCCCCGCCTCTAGACATGGTTTGCGGCCTCCACGCTGGTTCTTTGAGCGAGGCAGACGATTTCACAGATACATCCGACTTACGTCTCCATACCTCCCCGCCTCTCGACACGGTTTGCGGTCTCCACGCTGGCTCTTTGAGCGAGGCAGACGACGCTGACGCAGGCGCGGGGGATGCCTTAGTTCCCTTGGCAAACCGGGAAGAGACAGCCAGATCGCCTATCGGGTTTGACCGTTGTTCCGAAGTCTTTCCGGAAGCTGGATCCGAACGAAATCGAGCGGAGCCACGCGATGCCGCCGGACTCGATGCCTTGGATGAACCTGCGGTGGTTTGACGTTGATGCCGTTGCACCACTTGTCCGGTACGCCCTGCAACTCCCCTGGCCTTGCCGTCTGTGTCCGGTTTTGCCTCGGTGCGGTTGTCCGATGCCGATGTCTCGTTGGTCTTGCCCTCCTGGTTTCCTTTCGCGTTCGCAGTCTCTCTTGCCTCCTTATTCCTCGTTTCAATGGCCTTCTTCTCCTCCGAACGTTGACGTTGCCAGGGCAGAGCTGGTTCTGTGGCCACGAGCGCAATGACTTTCGGGCGGAAAAAGAGCGCCGCACCAAACACCACAGCGCTGACCAGCGTGTTCGCGATGAGCGTTTCCAGCCTCACGATACCGTTGCCATTCATCAAACCTAAAATCGTGGAGAGTACGACATCCACCAGTGCCACATACAGCAGATTCAACAGCCGAAGCCACAACGCGCCCAACATCTGCCTCGCCCAACGCAGTACCGCAGGCCATCCCCACTGCGGCAATGTGCCCATCGGCACCATGACCACAGCAAGCAACGCATAGAAGAGAAAAAACAGCGTCTGGTAAAACAGGTAAAACGCCATGACGAGGAAAAACGCGATGCAGGGCAAAATGCAAAGCGTCATGACAAAAATGCCACCTTGCATCGCCGCCGGATCGGCTTTTTCCAGTCGAGACACCGGAAATCCTGTAAACGGTGTACGGTGCTGTGAAAGCGGGGCATAGAGTGCCTGGATCAGGTTTTGGCGGACATCTGGCGTGGGATTTTGCAAGAAAAGCGTCACCCAGTTTTCGCCCGGTTTCACCGTGATCGCGGAAACACCGCTGCCATACGTCTTTTGCGGTGCGTAATAGGAAGACACCGTAAAATCCTGCAACGGCGCCGATGCCCCAAACTGGATGGCTTCCCAGGGATCCAACACATCGTCTTGCCAAGTCAGATCGTAGAGGCTCCCCGCGTGCGGATCGACCGCTTGAACCAAACTGGCGCTGACCGTGTTGGTGCCTTCAATCGCCAGACGATTGACTGTTTGGAGAACCGGAGAAAAGTACAGCATCAGGACCAGTGCCCCCGCTACCGAGGCCAGAAACACGGCAGGATGCCGCAAACTCTCTGACAAACGCCCGCGCACAAACGCCAGCATCATGACCACGCCGATCACGATGAGCAAAAGCGGCAACGCAGCCTGGAGAAGAGGAATGCCGCCGTGTTTGACCACCTTACCGGCCAAATGAATCATGGGTTCAATGAGCCATTCGGGTGTAGCCAGGTTGGAAATCCCCTGAATCGCCAGGTGCATCACGTTCGTGAGCATGCTGAACAAGGTGTTGGCGAGCATAAGTTCCGCGCTTTGCTCGGGTTGCCCCGTCAAATTGGATAGCCAATTCCCTGACGGCGGCAGGGTGAACACATACGCCGCAGGCGATGGATTCTGCCAGCCAAGCCAGGTAGCAGCGTGTGCGGTCAAAAAGTTATGCAACGCAGGTGTAGAGGGTGAAGCGGCTTCTGTTGCCGTGCCTGTCGAGGGTAAAAAAACCTGCACGCGAATCCCCGCCTTTCAAGAAAGACAGAGGATGTGGCGTGCAGGTGACTTTTCGCGCACGGCATCAAACGTGTAAGGTGGCCAGATACTTTCCCACGTAGCCGAAAACCGCCAGCATCAAATACAAGTACAGGGGCGTGGACACCATGAGTTGCCCGATCATCTCCATACTGGAAGACAACTTGTCCAGTGTCGCTTCCGACTGAACCGCTTTGTCCCGCAGATCTATCGAAACCATTTCCAGAAGTACATCGCCCAAGTTCGTGTCATAGAGCTGCGTTTGGCTGACAATTTGCGCCAAACGTTCGGCTTCTTTCAGTTGCATCCGCTCCGCCATCGTCAAGAGAGCCGTTGCCGCCGTATCCAGTTGGATTTGTCCGCGTTCTCCTTTTCCGATGGTCGCCACAGCGTCGATAAGATATGGGCGAAGCGGATATTCAAAGGCTTGAGCAGCTTGACGGAGCGCCACTTCCAGACTCGCCCCCGCTTTGACCAGATGCGCCAGAAACAAAAACAATCGCTGCATTTGCTGTTTCAGCGTAATCCTCGCCGTCTGGTATCGACCCCGCATCCAGAAATACGGTACGGAAAGTCCCATCAGGCTGACGGGCAGACCCAGAAAGGGTTGGCCGATGAGCACAAAGAACAACTCCACCACA
Source organism: Alicyclobacillus sp. TC (assembly GCF_016804365.1). NCBI lineage: Bacteria > Bacillati > Bacillota > Bacilli > Caryophanales > Alicyclobacillaceae > Alicyclobacillus > Alicyclobacillus sp. TC. The sequence continues at coordinate 1,540,536 of NZ_CP044434.1, forward strand.
CCCGCACTGAAAAGCGCATAGCGTGGAAAGAGAGACGGCCAGGACGTTTCGCCAAGCGCGTCCGCATAGAATTGAACCTGCTCCAGGAACCCTTTGGGAGCGCGGCGAACCTGAACCACTTTCGGCGGATCGCGCTGAATTTGCTTCTTCCAAAAGTTGACCCGCTCTTCCCGACGAACCAGAGGACCTAACAAGGCCAGTAAAACGGCGAGAAACAGAAGCACACCGAGAATCATGGGCAATACTTGCAGAGAACCGATGGTAATCCACCACCTTTCCGTTCGCTTTGTAGAGGAAAGAAGAGGTGGCGGAGATGAAACCTGCATGTGGTGATGGGTCTGACATGTTGAGTCGATTTGCAAGACATCTACAAATAGATGTAATTCATTGCTCATCATTTAGCCCTAATTCTAATGTCAAGAGCAATTGAAAATTCGAGGGTGTAAAATATTTTATGTAAACTCACAATTTCCTAGTCATAATGAACGACACCGGCTTCGTTTCGCACATCGTGGTTTACACTGAGACTTGAGAGAACAGTGCAGAGCCACATACGAAAGGAGCCGATACTATGAAGACTATCACAAAGTTTGTAGGTTTGGATGTGTCCAAGGAAAATATTGCGGTTGCGGTAGCAGACGAGGGCCGTGGTGAACCAAGATTTATCGGAATGTTGCCACATACGGTGGAAGCTGTAAGGAGTCTAGTACATAGACTGGCTTCAGATGGTGTAGAACTGGAGTTTTGCTACGAAGCTGGTCTGACAGGTTACGGACTGTATCGACTACTTCGAGCCGCATTAACACCCGTAGATTGGACAAACGCTCCCGATATTGAGCTTTTTCGCAGTCTTTTTACAGCCTTTGCCCATCAGTCATAAGTTGCCATCGGTCGTCGGACTGTCAAGGACCGCTGTTGCTGGACCATTCGGTCCCCCTTGACCGCTCCTCCTCCCTCTGGCATGTAAGGCAATTAGGGGCAAACGCTCACGCTACGTACTGGCGTACGTCACACCCTCACGGGGCGCCTTGGCTGCAGTCCTGATTCCAGGTGGCGGCGGTGGAACTCCTCCGGCGAGAGATAGTGCAGACTGGAGTGGAGCCGACGGGTGTTATACCTGCGTACGAATTCCTCCAACGCCTTGTACGCCTCGGCGTAGCTGTCAAACTCGTACATGGACAAAGATTCGTCTTCGAGTAACCAGTGGTATGACTCGATATACGCATTCATATTGGGTGTTTTGAGCGGAATCCGCTCGTGTTCAACCTCCCAACGCTCACATTCCGATTCAAACAGATGGCTCACAAACTGCGGGCCTTTATCCGAACGGATGATGGGGAGGGACATATTTCGCTGAAGAATCTAACGTTTCCACAGCGCAGCCCGAAAAGTTTGTACAGCGTGCCTTGCTTCGCAAGTGAGCCCGATATGATATCCCACAATTTGACGATCGTACACGTCGATATAGGATAGCACGAAGAAAAATCGGTCTTCGCCTGTGATGTATCCGTACTTCACGTCGACTTCCCACAACTGGTTTGGTGCCGTGATTGTCCGGTTCTGTGCCAGTTTCCTGGGATGCTTCTGACGGATCTTCCGTTGTGGGCGTAATACACCCAGTTCCTTACACAACCAGTACACTTTCTTTTCGTTAATGACGAGTCCATAGTCCTGTCGAAGCATGTAGGTCAACTTACGGTAACCATACGCATACCCATCACCAGCGATCGATTCCATGATCCACTCCTTGATTTGTTCGTCGCTGGCTTTGCGGCCGCTCTCGGTCAATGAATATCCAGGGATAGGCCGCCCACCCGACATAGTATGGGGCTTTGGTTCGTGAGTCAATGGATAGTAATAAATGAACCGAGAGACCCCCACGATGCGCAGCACGAAGGTGACTGAATGTCCGGCTGTGATCCACTTGTACGCAATGGCTACTTTATCCGCAAACATTCCTGTAGAAGCTAAGAAATAGAGTTTGTAGAAATAATAACGCCCCGATACGATAAGTGTGTACTGGGTCGTAGCCCTCAATAACCCATCGTAGGAGGCGTTAATATGAAGTCTAGACTGGTTAAAGTGCAGAATCAACGCGTGGAACGAATTTCCACTACAACCCTTGTCATTGGTATCGACATTGCCAAGGAGAGACACGCTGCACAAGCTATTCACTTTCGAGGAATCGTCCTCAGCAACAAACCTATTATATTCTCAAATGACCGCTCCGGTTTTGAGCATCTGGAACGAACAATCCGCAAGCTACAGACAACCCATGGCATGGACGACGTCATCATAGGTATGGAGAGCACCGGACATTACTGGTTTAACCTTGCTAACTGGCTTGTTAAACAAGGTATCGACGTTGTGCTCGTGAATCCACTGACCACCAAACGAAACAAGGAAAACAGAGATAATTCGCCTTCCAAAAATGACCCCAAGGATGCACTGGTCATCAGATGCCGTCAGTCGTGGATACTACGCCTCCTTTTCCCCAAAAGACGAAGCATTCCGGCGGATCCGAGTCGTCGTCACAAACAGGGAGCACTGGGTGGTCGAACGTGGACGGATCGAAAACCGTATCCATCGTTGGCTGGATATTCGTTTCCCTGAGTATGGACAAGCATTTGAGGATATTTTCAGTGCTCGTTCCCTAGCGACATTGCGCCGGTTCTCGACGCCGTCTGACTTGCTACAGCTTACTCCAGAACGAATGATAGAAATCTGGGGAGAGTACATGTCGAGACCTGGTGGTGTGCGTGGAAAACGTAAGGCTATTGAACTTCTTGAGTTAGCCAGACACAGTGTTGGAGACACTTTCGCCCTGGAGGAAGACAATTGGGAACTCACACATTTGGTGGATGAGTACGAACGAATTCAGAGGATTGTTGAGGAAGCTGACGAGATGATGAAGAAGATGCTGCCCGAGATTCCTGGTTCAGAACTCGTTCTGTCCGTCGGGGTATCTGCTCCTGCAACGGCTGCCATTTTAGCCTTTGGCGGTGATTTAAGTAAGCTGTCTCATGGAAACCAGTTGCTGCGAAAAGCCGGTTTGAACCTCGCTGAGAAGAGTTCTGGTAAATACAAGGGGAAAATAAAGCTCACAAAGCGAGGCAATTCGCTACTACGCAAGCACCTTTACTTCACTGTGTTTCGCCTGCTGTCCCACAATTCTGCGTTTCAAGCCCTGCATACACACAACATTGAAGTGAAACGGATGACCAAGATGCAATCCATCATGAAATTAATCGGTAAACTGGCTCGAATGCTCGTCGCTATGGCCAGACAAGGGGAAGAATTCAGTTTAGATAAAGCCCAACTTACGTTAGCAGCTTAAGAAACCTGAGGGTCTCGACACGTAAATTGGCTCATTCGCAGGATTTCACAAAGAAAGCACGGAGTACCAAGAAACCCTCACTTTAGGGCAAAGCAGACCCGTTGCGCAAACGTTGATTGGACTCCACACCTTGGATAGATAGGACGAAGGAATGTAAGGGCGTAGACCCGTCGAGATTTGGGAGAGTGAATCCCAGGGACCTTGTGGAGAGAAGCGTGCAGCAAAGGACCTATATGGAAGATGCTGTTAAAACGCACTGCACCTTCTGTTCCCGCACGCGCTCGAACGGTTCTGCCTTACGAGGTATCTCCTCATTCCCACTCCATCTTATAACTAGGTTAATAAAATCCTGCGAATGAGCGAGCATTCGTGAGAAAAGGCTAATCATCTGAGGGAGTGGGGCTCTGTTTTTTTAGCAGGTCACGCAGAATATGATTCTCCAATGCATGATCGGCTAGCGCCTTCTTCAATGGCTCATTCTCTGAAATCAACTCAGATTGCTCGAAGACCACCTGCTGATAGTCGCTGGACGTTACATGTGTTGGAACACCTTTCGACTTCCCAGGCGCCACACCTGTCTTCTTAAACTCACGTACCCATTTGCCAACCATATTCACATTCAGATTATGCTTTCTAGCCACGATGGAAGGACTATTTGTTTCGATGCACTCCTGAACGATTTGTTGTTTAAACTGTGATGAATATTTCCTGCGTTCCTTGGGACAACCTCCTGATAACTCAAGTCTCCTACATTTTTGAGAGGTTGTCCAACCTGATTAGGGGGCTTATGAGGAATATGGCCAACGATTTTAGCGCAAAAGGAAGCAAGATAGAAGATTGGAGACTTCTTTTAAAAATACAACTACGACCGTCAAAACCAATCACTGAGCTATCTAACGCCGGGAGAAATGTATTTCCAGCAGAATAGCACCGCACTACATCCTCCTCCCGCTATCTGAAAAGTCAGCAATGTGTTCATAACTTAAACTAAAAATCAGTGTCTTGACAATAGGGTTCACCTTAGATGTGTCATTAGACACGCCTCCACTCGCCCAATACACTAAAAGGATTTAACAATTAAACTCTAAAGATAATATTTACTGTACGCCATTGAGTTGCACCGAAATATAAAATAAAAGCATCTATACAACCAATTCCTAAAATCATAAATAATAAATGTGGAATGCTAATGTGACCAACCCAATTAGTTGCTAAAACATTAGCAATCAAAACTGGAAACATAACTAATGTTGAGAGTTGCTGAGCAATTCTTGTTGATTTTGCTCTTGTTGATATTATTGTGCAAATCCCTACAACAAAAGTTGACAATACTAATGATAGAAGCGCTAAAACAAGCATAAATCCAATTGAATATGGTTTATATCTACTAGAAATAAAAATTATACTGGCAAAGCGAGATGACAATATCGTTACACAACACAATATTACTCCCAGAAGGACATGTGCTAACACTTTTCCCACGAATATAGCTGACTCAGAAATAGGCGCAAGAAGCAATGCCTCTAAAGTACCGTGTTCTCGTTCACCAGCAAAGGAGGATGCTGAGCTTGTAGCAGTGACCATGGTTGCTAAAATAATACTTTCCAGCAGAAATGCTATAATTAAAGGATGTAATTCTTGAACTTCTAACTGATCAATCGAATTATTCAAATGTATCTGAGATTTTAAAATTATAAATGTAACTATAGGAAATGCAATAGCTACGACAAGAGCAAATATTAAAACGGCTTTAGATCTAGTGGCTTCTTTAAATTCACGTTGAAAAATTACACTTATTCCACTCATAATTAACGCCTCCCTAGCATTTTATCTTGGTAATACTGATCAATTGATTCGATGGCTGAAACAGACTGTTGATCTACGCAAATACCTTTATTTAAAAGCACAATTTGATCACAAATTTTATGCGCCTCCTCTAGTATATGAGTAGACAACAAAACGGCTGACCCGTTTTTTGCTCGTTGTTTTAATAATTCTCGTAATGAAAAAACAATTTCTGGATCAAGATTAGAATGAGGCTCATCAAGAATAATATGTTTTGGATTGTGTAATAGTACTCTAATCAGCAAAGCTTTTTGACGATTCCCTTTAGATAATACACCAAGAACTTTATTGACCTTATAATTAAAGTTTAAACTACTACTGAGTGATTCAAGATTCAAATAAAATTGTTCTTTAGGCAAGTTATATAATTTAGCAAAAAATGAGAAATAGCTTAACGGAGTCATATTTTCATAAACTCCGTTATTGTCCGTCAACACGGCAATTTTTGATCTAACATCAGGATTATTGTATGTTAATATGTTATCAATTGTAGCAGACCCATTATCTGGCTTGATAAGACCACTTAGTAACCTAATAGTTGTAGTTTTACCAGCACCGTTTGGCCCTAACAAACCAACAATTACCCCATCTGGAACTTCAAATGAAAGATCCTTCACTCCATCACCGTTTGGATATATTTTTGTTAGGTTATTAGCAGCAAGCATAATCTGTCTCCTCAATTTTTATTTTTTAATTACAATTAGAAAAATCAAATTCAAAAATCAACATTTAAAAAAGCATAAAACATTTTTCAAATCAATTTACCCATGATTTTTGAAATAGTATATGAAAAAAATATGAAAACTATTTGAAATACATAGTGTTTAATTTTATAGTCGCAAAACACATAATGCGTAAGAATTTACTAAGATATACATAAGCACTACATAAATTATTTTTTAAGTATCTTAATTGATACCTACATTCCAAAGATTTTTTGGGTTTGTCTTTTTCTAGATTTTCCGTTGCTAAGTAAGCGGGTCTAATGTATTGAAAATACAATTCACTAAGTCAATATCATTTACACCCCTAAACATTCCTTGAATTTAAAACTATTTTTTAATTTCGTTTATTTAGTCATTTCTAATTCATAAAACATTAATTAATTTTATTTTTAATTTAAATAAAATTAATATTTTCTAAAAAAGATTAACTATCTTATATTTAATTTATTCTCGTCTTCGTACATATATGATTTTAACTACAATCGCTATAATTAATACGTTCACTAGGATCCATATTCCTGTAATAAAAATCCCCAGCAATTCATGTTGCAGATCCTTATATTCGTTAGTAACTAACATTATATAATTAAATTGCATTAGTAAAGCAATCATTACAATATACCTAGATATCCTACGTCCTTTTCTGTTATTTGTTACTTTAAATGAAATTTTCAATATATTACCTCCATCGCCTGTTTGTAAACATAATACAGTTCACTTGTATGTAGAATTGATTTACAACAAACTATTTTTCGAAAATTAATATTAACCTCTAAGAGTTGTTGTTGAGTTGTTTAACTTTTTAGAAGAATGCAAGCCTAAAATATGAATTACATATGAGAAACATGTAATAACTAATAAAAGAGTAGTGTATGCTATAGCGCTCTCCAAAATAAGTATAAATAAAGTTTGAATACTATTCAGTATTGTTACAAACGTAAAGTGTTGATAAAGCCCTTTATAAGATCTATAAGCGTTAACAACTAATGGAGGCACACTAAATACTGCGCCATCCACCACTAACCGACGAAAAGTTTGTACAAAATTTCCCCTATATGAATATGTGCTTGTAACAAAGATTAATAATAATAATCCGCAAATTCCCCAATAATATTTATGACTATCGAATTGCAAAAATGTCATAATGGCAGAGAATAAAAAAACCATTATAGTCGTCCAGTTAATAACTATTTTGGGTTTTGGTCTATAAGCCGAATGACCACATGTAGGGCATATTTTAAAACTTTCCAACTGTGCTTCATACCATGATGAGGTACCAAACTCATACGTAAAAAATTTGTTAACTAGATGATTGTCTAGGCGCCAAATAATTTTCACTGCATATAAGGCTATTTGTGAAGCAACTGCACCCACAATTGGGGATAAGCTAGTACCTAAGCCCGCCAACCGTTTTCCTTGAGGAGAACCGATACAGTCAAAACACAATGACTTATTAGGAATATAAATTGGTCCAACTATGCCCGAGGTTTCTGCGAAACCTCCAGCTATATATGGAATCCCCTGCAACACACACGCTTTATTTAGCCAAGTCATGACGGATTCTGGAGTATCAATTGCCTTGATAACTAAATCTGCTCCACTAATAAGTTCAAATACTGAAGAAAAATTCTCAATTCGAACAATTTTACTCTCAATTTGAATGTCAGGGTTTATATTACTGAGTTTATTGGCAAGTACTTTAGCTTTTGGAATTCCTAAATCATAAACATTATATAGAAGTTGACGATTAAGATTAGTAAGTTCAACTACGTCATAATCAATTAAAGTCAAATGCCCTACACCCATAGTGGTTAAATACCAAGCGACATGAGATCCTAATCCTCCGCAACCAAAAATTACTATCCGCGCCTTTTGTAATTCGTTTTGAAGATCGAATGGTTTACCCAGAAAGGATAAAAAACCCATTTGTCGAGAAAGAATATTTTGAATGTCCGAATCACTAAATTCATACGGTAATAAAATATGTTTTTCAATTAAATTACTAATTTCTGAACTTGATGCGATTTGTTTGAGTTGTTCAATATCCAAGAACTTACCTCTAGAAGATAGTAATATTTCAAGTAGTGCGAGGTTAGTTAAATTAACCGCATTTTCTTTTGAAAGATTAAACAGCACTGAACCATCTTCAATCTGAGAGATTACACAGTAAGGGTTCAGAGTGTACTTTTTTTCATTAGACATTTGTCCGTCTCCTTAAACGCACTATTTGGTAAAATATCAATGCAATCAATAGCAAAACTACTACTCCAGTAGATACTGCAGGAGAAACAAGACGAAGTCCTAATTTTCGAACCTCAAGTGCGGCTAATCCTATCAAAGAGATAATGAAAAGACGAGAACCAATAAAATAAACAACATAATCAGGACGCGAAAATAAAATACGCAAAATTCCATGTGAAATATTTTCCAAAGATGTTTTTTTATAATTCGGTTCATTAAGAATAGTAGTAAGCGCGAAGTATCCATCAAAGTCTACAAAAGGTATTAAATTTATAATTATTATTCCGATATTAAAGATCATGAGAAACAGAAATAAATAACCATGATTTAATGTGTAAACAAACCCACACAATGAAGCTATAAAACTGTTCATCAAAACCCCCGCTAATATTGCGTGCAAACGTTGGTTCCTCTGAATAAGTTGAATGCCAGTAATATCAGAATAAAAGGTAGGATGAAAATACATAAACATTATACCGATTGCTGGTACGTATACTCCATAAGCCCGTGCAACAAGCACATGTGAAAGTTCATGAAGAAAACTACTTAATAGAATCGCAACCAAATAGTAAATGATAACATAATAATTTAATTGAAAACTAAAAGCAGCATGAAGAATTCTATCATAGTTCAATAAAACTAATACGATGTTTGCAATAACACTAAACAAACCAAGACTAGTAATGGCTGTAGCCAATATTTGAGCTTGATGTGTCGATCCGACTATCTTACTCGGATTAAACAATTGTATTTTAATTTTGAACAAATCTTTTTTACGGTTTACATGATTCTCTACTAGTCCAAGTTTAATAACCAGTTCTAAAAATTTATCTCTCCATTGATCCGGTATTAACCCACTTAATTCTTCGTATGTTTTACGACCATCCAATAGATTTAGCCATGCTACCTCATTAGCTCCTATTTTAAAATGTTTTCTTGTTGTCGGATCGTAAACATGGAATATTCCATGAGAACTTTCGTGAAACTGCAAAGCATTTTTTTCTTTAACAACTTTTGACCATCCATCTATAAAATCCTCCGAGCGGCCAAGAAAATTAACTCTTGACCGCAATAAATTTTTCAACAGCCAAGTAGAGCAGCAACAGCTATCCCAATGGAAATTCCTCCAACAAACCCACTAAGCCAATCTGAGACAGGAGCATCTACAGGGCTAATTTCATGAATAATCACGAAAACCACCTCCTGTTAATTAACACAATAAAAATGCAATCCCAACACCAGCAGCAATACCCGCTACGGTACCAATGATAAAACCTAAGTTACTTGGAGTTTCTACCATATTAATCTCATTTAGTATCATACTTTCACCTCCTAATCTACCAAATTTATTATAATATAGTTTGAATATATCATTTTTGTCAATATTTTATTTTCTTCGATATATTTTTTTGGTATACGACAATTTTTTTTTTTGCAATAATCGTATTCTCAATACATATTCCTAAAATTAGTTATATGAGCGTTTTGCAGATTCATAAGCCCTTGTGGGACAAAGGATTTCAGAGCATGAAAAAGGACTTCACCCCAACTTGGAGAAGATTTCAAGTGACCAAACCCAAAATTCTCCTAGGAGGGAAGTCCACTTGTATCTTCTCCAAAAGTCCCTGTTTTCCTTTGAAGAGTGGCTAGAAATCGAACCCAGTGAACGACTTGAACTGTTCTTTTCTGCTCTGGATCTTCAGCCGTATGCCGCAAAGTTACGAAATTCATCACCCCAGGGTGCAAAGCCTATCAACCGTGAAGCGATTTTACGAGCGTTGCTCGCTGCTCCGCTTGAGGGGATTTCAACCTTTACCAAGTTGCACAAACGTTTGGTTAGCGACTTGCGGTTCCGGTACCAATGCGGGTTTCGGTTAGATGAATCCGCACCGTCAATTGCCACACTCAGTCGAGTCTTCAAGGCTGTAGTGGATAAAGATCTTGCCAAGGCACTCTTCATTGACCTGGTCAGTCAGTGCAAAGAGGCTGGAATCATCGATGGAAGTCACCTCGCCATTGACAGTACAGCGATTGGTGCCTATGAGAAGAAGCAACCGAAATCGCGTAGCCAAGAAACAGGTAATGCCAACTGGGGTGCCAAGTACGACACATTTGGCAATAAGCTCACGTGGTTCGGGTACAAAATTCATCTCGCTGTGGATACCTCCAGCGAGTTACCGGTAGCCTTAGAAGTCACACCCGCTCATATTTATGATGGTGAGATGGCGATTCCGCTCATGAAAGATGTCGTCGAAAACTACGGTTGGAAGGTCAAATACGTCATGATGGATGCCGGGTACGACCAGGTGAAAAACTACGAAGCTGCCCGTGGTTATGGTGCGCAAGCAATCATTGCACTCAATAAGCGTGGAGAAAAGGAACCACCTGCAGGCATGACATCCGATGGGACACCTCGTTGCTCCATGGGTTACGACATGGTTTATTGGGGAGCCGACGGTGACCGATTAAAGTTCCGTTGTCCACATGCAGTAGGCAAGGTTGACTGCCCGCTTGGGACTGCTGCTTGCTCGGACTCCAACTACGGAATGGTGGTCAAGAAGAGCATCACCGACGATGTAAGGCGATACGCCAATCCACACCGAAACACGCGGGGTTGGATGGAACTCTACAAGGAGCGAACGTCCGTGGAGCGATGTAATTCTCGGCTGAAAGAAAATCTTACAGCCAACGACACGCATGTCCGGGGTATTGAGAAGGTCACCACATACGTCTACCTCAATGCGATTATTCTACTTGCTTCTGCACTAGCGGTACATGCGACGGCAAGTTCACTGAAGACGGCTTAATCTTGGCACTCTGTTATTGGTAAAGGTATGTGAAAATCTAGACAACACAAACAAAAAAAGTAAATAATAGCCCTCAGACTAGTACTGTTTCTTTTTTCACTTCAAAGAGAAATGCAATTCTGCAAAACGCTCATATAAAATTAGATTAAAATATATCTCTGACATAGCGTAGAATTACTATTTTCGGAATGATCAGGAGCTATCACTTCGGAGCATTAAACAGAGACAACACTAGCTGCAAACAAACGGTAGATTTCATCCAGTTTTCAGCCTATTCTTTTCTATCAATTTCTTTGTCATCACAACAATATCGGGCCCTGAGACGCTATTATCTACACATTTGCCTGCCCTTTAAAGTTTGAGTTGGTTTGTGGTGTAACGCTTTTTGCCATCCCCGTACCACGGTCTCCACATGAACTTGCGCATGAGCCACTGCACGTTTAGTATGATAGGACTGCAGTCTGTGTACACATAGTAGTTACATGAGTAAGTATGCAATCATAACCACTTAAATCTGGTTCTCTACGGCGTTTGACACTTCTTAAAGAATAGCTCTATCAGGCAACGATGACGTACGGTACAATTCCGTCAGTTCGAGCGATTTTATAAACAAATCATTCGTGTGGATGACAATTCGTTCCCCTCTGCTTTTTTGCATCACGATTCGTCGTAACAGATTGTGTATGACCTTCGTTTGCGAACAAAGACGAACCCAAGTGTCTCGAATGATTCGTAAGTCTGTCAGGTCTCCGTACTTGTCACAAACTACTTCATACACAGTGTTCTCCTTTAGACGTGTCGCGAATCGAATGTTTCCGTCACGATATTCGTCAAACCTCTCTTAGTCCAGATAAACGCAGTTAAGGACATACAATACAATCAATCGGGTCATTCACAAACCACGGAAGTTCACAGGTGTCAGCAACCGAAAAAAGTTTTCTTCTCGTCGTGTGAGTAGTCATTGTTTGCATCTACCAGAGTAAACCGAGTGTGGATTTTCACACCAGCTATAGCTTTGCGGAAATTGTCCCAGGCTTACTTAGACATACACAGTGGAATCGTCGTGGAATCGATGATTTTAAAGAACCTAAGCAAGAAAAAACGGACGGTCCTATGGTTTTTCACCTGAACTTCGCAAACAGTCAAGAAATAACTGTCAAAGATAGATAGATAGATTCAGTCGTTCACTGGTACGCAAGAGTTGTGAGATACTGATGAAGTCCAGATCCAGTTCATTTTTCAATTTGAACTGATGAACTTGTACACATACAAGTTCATCCGAAGAAACGCCGATTAATCGAGTTTTTTGACATAGCGATTCGCTTCATACTGGATTGCGATGGCCTGTATGCGATTGCCTGTAATTGATTGATATTAAGAAACGAATACCATAAACCAAATCAAGAAGAGTATGTAGCCTTGTCCATAAGTTGGGTTCCTTTTCGTGGACTTGGACAGAAACACTATCTGTCGTCCATGATAAAGAAATTTAATTTTTAGCCGTCCACTAAAATCCAAACATTATGAACCTAGTGAAACCATGAATGCAACGCTAGTGATATCTCTAATCATATTTTTACAGCCTAGCAAGAGAAACCATATTATATTCGCTTACATATACATTTTTGTAAATAATATTCACAATTTTATTCGAAAGGTAATTGTTTATCAATATCATCATACAAACTTCTCTCCGTACTTACCCCCTCACCTCTACACTCCCAGATGCCACATTCACATACCCCACAATCTCCCCGCCTGTACATTCACGGTGTGCTCCCCCTTGGCAAACGCAAACGGCAGAAAGTCGGCATACGGCATCGTCAGACCCGTCCCATCTGGTAAGGCAAGGATGACCCGCCCTCCCTGTATCTGACGCGTCACAATGCCAGATACGGGCGCATAAAGCGGTACCGAATGCGACCACATGGCTTCTTTCGGTGTGAGCGTTCCCACCACGACCACACCGACGGATTGCGTCACCGGAAAGGAACCAAATACGTGACCTTGTGCTGGCGGGATAAAATCTTCCGTGTACGCCATCATGAGTGCCACCAAATCGGCCGCATACTGTGCATCCGCCGTCGCGTTCAGACCGTAGTAGGCTTCGCTGGCACTCTCCCAAGTGCCATGCGTCAAGTCCCGAAGATACGAAAGATACTTGGCTCCCGCCATCAGGGCATCCGCAGGGTCAAAGGGACTGGCGTAGGGCACACAATCTGCGCCGCTGGAACAGGCTTGACTGAGCGCCAACAAGGCCGAAGCGTTAAGGGCCGCCGTAGCCGGTGTTCCCATCGGGGCCATGAGACCGTCTGCATCCACGCCAAAGCCGCCATAGCGAAGAATCCTTGTCGCATCGGTATCCGGCGAGGCCACCGTTTGATCGGGATCACCGCTTCCACTCCAAGTTCCGGGTTCAAACTGCGTCAGCCCCATCGCATGACTGCCGTCGTAATCCGCATACGCCGCTGGATTCCAGCCGGATTCGTGATACGCTACGGCGGCCAGATATTGCATGGGGATACGATACGCTGCGCTCGCCCTCTCCACATCGGTGACAAACTCGGCAGGGATGCCATTTTCGATGGCGGGGGTTTGAGCCAGTTGCTGCCAGGGGACAAATGTGACTACCGAAGTGGTGGCGGAAAACAGCGCAAGCGTGATCCCCAGTCCGTAGTAGAGAAGAAAAAGAAGCGGGATAATCCACCAGGCGTTGGAGAGGAGATACGACAGGATTTTCTTTTTCAGCGCCGCTTTCAGTTCAGCAATGAGGACCTCTTTGACCGCTTCGCGAAGCGCCTTTGGGTCCACGCGCCCATCCTGTGCCGCCTGCCCTAGAATCGGCGTCAACCGCGCCATCCATCGTGTCGGATTCCCTTGCATCTTCCCCCTCCCCTCTGCGAGACGGGTATCGTTCGACGAGTGAAATGTGCTGCACATTCTCCAAATACTCCACCAGTTCGATCCCTAAAATGGCAATGGCACGTTGCCTTGCCGTGAGGTTTGAAGGCCGCAAGCCGCACTTACCGTGGCATCCATTTTCGTTCCAGGAGTCCCATCCCGACAAGCAACCACCCCACTCCCCAAATGAGCGCCAGCAACAGATACGGCCAGCCGTGAAACGTGAAAACCGGGCGTGTGCCGCTCGTCAGAAGCGTGTGCCCGTGTATCGTCTCCAGATGCGAATACGACTGCTCCTGCACACTCTGCTCCAGTCCCCGCATGCCCCAGACCAGCGTGCCCGCGACGGAGAACAGAACGCTCCCCACGGCAACGATGACAGATTGAATACGCCTTGGCATTCCCATCCCACCTTTCCATGCGATTCGACACACAGGAAAGAGTCGACGGCTGCTTTTTCCGCCCATAAGACGAGCCGCTGCCGCATACCCTAACGCATAAAAAGGGGGGACGGCGATGGCCAGACGAGTCCGACGAAAACGGAACATGAGCGGTATTTTGCTTTTTGGGCTATTCGTACTGATCTGGGGCTTGGGGGTGACGCAGGTTCATGGAAACTGGGTGTCTGTGTCCCCCAATCTCCCCGCCATCCCAGCATTCCTGCCACCGTATCTGGCCGCGCTGGTGCCGTTTGTCATTGGAACGGTTCGGGCGCGGCGATTCATCCTTCGCGAACAACAGCAAAGACGCAGCGTTTCTATGCAGACCGTAGACCGCATGGATGGCGTGGCATTTGAGCGTTTTATCGGCAGAGCGCTGGTCAATCGAGGTTGGAAAGTGGCCTACACAAAGACATCGGGAGACTTTGGGGCCGATTTGGTGGCTGAACGAGGACGGGAACGCTGGGTGTTCCAATGCAAGAGGTACACCCACGCTGTGGGAGTGGAAGCCGTGCAACAAGTGTATGCGGCCATGACCTACTATCAGGCGTCGCACGCTGTGGTGGTGACCAATCACCGTTTTACCGAGGCAGCCAAGGTACTGGCCGAATCCACTGGTGTGGAGTTGTGGGCACGTGATGTGGTGGAAACGTTTTTAACCCCACCGCCCGTGTCATCGAGGAAAACGGCATGGCAATTGTGATGACAGTGCTCATCTACACATCTAAAAAGAAACTACACAAAGTACTCAGAACAAATATCAGAATGGTGGAATATTTAGGTCGATAATTGAGAAAAATGAATTCAAGATAATAGTTAATTTTTATAGACCAAGTGAAATGGGAGAGAATCATGTATGAGACAGCACGACGACACTATTTCTTCAAAAGCAATCGAAGTCGTGCATCAAATCTCCAATCGACTTCATCCCTGCCCAGACCTTCGAATCCAATCCTTTAATATGAGTCGTTTCACTGTTTTCGTGCTTTGGTTGGACAGTCTGGTCGACAATAAACGTTTACAAGAAGCTATTTTAGTAACCAGTAGACAAATTTCCGATTTCAAAGGCAAACGAATTCATCATTCATCCATCATTCCAGGTCTTTCTACACATACTGTTAATAATGTTTCCGAGACTGTAAAAGCTTTGCTCAATGGTTGCGCAATTGTGTGTTCTGATGACATAAAGTTCGTACAAGTTTGGCATCTCACAAAACTACCGACACGTTCTGTTGAACGACCTGAAAATGAGCCTACATTGAATGGTCCGCAAGAGGCCTTTGTTGAAAATATAAACCTAAATATCTCTCTTCTACGAAAGCGCTTAAAAAGTCCTGAATTGAAAATTGAGACCTATGAACTAGGTAATGAATCTCAGACTACAATCGCCATTTTATATCACAAAACAATTGCAAAAGAATCTCTAGTAAATGAGATGCGTGACAGATTGAAAAAAATTGTAATTGACTACATTGTAGATATGAACCAAATACGCGAATTTATTTCTGATCCCTATTTTTCAATCTTTCCCACGGTTGAAGATACCGAAAGGCCAGATCGTATGATTGCAGGATTGATGGAAGGTCGTGTAGGACTGTTAGTCGACGGCTCCCCCAAAAGCATTCTTGTGCCATTAACATTTGCTATGAATCTCAGTTCTCCTGAAGATTATTACATGCATTACAGTATTGTTTTACCTCTTCGGTTGTTGCGTCACCTCATGTTCTGGGCCTCAGTATTATTACCAGCGCTCTATGTGTCCCTTTTAACTTATAATCAGGATCTTCTTCCTACTCCGCTTGTAATGAGTGTGGCTGCCCAACATGCTGGAATTCCTTTCCCAACTGTGTTTGAAGCTCTAGGCATGATGATAGCGTTTGAAGCTTTGCGTGAAGCAGGTACACGACTTCCTCGTGCAGTAGGACAATCAGTCAGTATAGTTGGCACCTTGATTATTGGAGATGCTGCAGTTCAAGCAGGGCTTGTTTCGCCTGGCATGGTTATTATTGTATCGGCAACTGGTGTAGCATCTTTTACATTGCCAGCACTCGGTCTAGTGATGTCAGCTAGATTACTCCAATTTCCATTCGTTATTGCTGCAAGCCTATTTGGATTATTTGGAGTTCTGATGTTAGGACTAGTGATAGTCGCTCGTCTAGCTTCATTGCGTTCATTTGGCGTACCGTATTTATCTCCCGTTGCACCGAACTATTTTAACGACATGAAAGACACGGTCATACGTGCTCCTTGGTGGATGATGCGAAAACGCCCCCAAGAATTCGAACCTCAAAATAGTTCTCGAATGAATGTGTCTCATTCAAAATCAAGGAGAGACCAAGGTTGAATTGGAGCATAATTAGCATTTGGAACTATAAAAGTCGTAAATATTATATAGTTGTTGTAGCGACCTTCTTAATACTTGGGACAGTTACAGCTTGCGATTACAATGATGTAGATCATCTATACATCTCAACAGGAATCGGCATAGATAAAGCTAAGAATGGTATTCGCGTTTCTGTCGATCTGATCAATCCAGAATCAGCCCTATCAGGACGAACAGAAGCAGGTGGAAACAATAAATCTGAACCAGATCGTATAGTATCAAACAATGGAACTACCATGGAATTGGCGTTTTCTGGGATTCAAAGTCAGTTATCACGTTCACTTTATTTACCCCATACTAGTATCATTTTATTTTCAAAGTCTGCAATCTCTTCTAAACTAGGTGGATTAGTAGATGCATTAGAACGAAATCGGCAATTGCGGAGAAGTCAGCTATGGGTAATTACGTCAGGTAATGCAGAAGACATCTTCAAAGATAGCAAAAAAACTAGTGTCTCTACAGCTGTACTAATTCGTGATTTAGTGGATGAAGAATCTAGACGCTATAAATGTCTAGCAAGTGATGAACTTCATATCGTAAAACATCTTCTAACTCCCTCCGCATCGTCAACAATAGCTGAAATCAAAATGAATAAAAATAAAGAACCTGTATTATCAGGATTGGACTTTATTTCAATCGAAGGTAAGCTATATAGAGTACCTTTCAGTAAAATATTGGATGTTAGTTGGTTGATGGGACGAACATTCGATGTCAGGGAACCATTAGTGGTGCGTTCTCAAGACCAACAAATCCACTCATTAATAACTATTCATTGGATTCGTACAACTACTCACTTAAAGCTGCTTAGCATTCTTCCAACTCCAATCATACAAGTTGATTGGAGAGGAACAGGCGAAGTAGAACGATGGGACTCTCCCACCACTATGAGTTCCAAAAATTTATCTCAATTAGAATGGTCAATCCAACATGACGTAGAAAACCGCCTGCGTGAGGCATGGCTAATGTCTACTAAATCAGGAATTGATGTCTACGGTATCCGAACACTCATAGAAGAACATTTACCAAAAGAAAAATATGTTAATGCAAAATATTCATATGATTGGAAACAAACAAAATTAATAATGAATATTCACTTGCAAATTTTACATGGCGAACTCGCTTCGCAGACACCATTTATCTCTAAAACAGTGAAAATAATTAAATGAAGCGAGGCAAAGCTAAGTGGAAAATGTATGGAAATTATTATGGACCATGATAAGAGAATTGATTGATTTTCAACACTGGAAACCAAATCGTATGAGCGAACGCCTTATTTGGTGTATTTTCATCGGATTTGCAACTTTATTAGCATTGGCTAATTCATTTCACTGGTTGTCGAATTTCAACCCTATTCGTGTGATTGAATGGATATTTAAAAAACCTACAGAATGGATTTACGGTGGAAACATAAGTCATGAAGGGGATTGAACATGGTTCAAATCTCGAGATATCAGGTTATTCTAATATTAA
The DNA here is from genome assembly GCF_016804365.1 of Alicyclobacillus sp. TC. Classification (NCBI taxonomy): domain Bacteria; kingdom Bacillati; phylum Bacillota; class Bacilli; order Caryophanales; family Alicyclobacillaceae; genus Alicyclobacillus; species Alicyclobacillus sp. TC. The sequence continues at coordinate 1,558,685 of NZ_CP044434.1, forward strand.
TTTGGACAATATTAGGGACTGGTATTGTTACCATCCCTGGAACAATTGCACAATTTACAGTCCATGATGCATGGATTGCAGTATTTGGCTTATGTATCGGAGGATTTATATGTGCCAGTCTTGCAGCTCTTCATGTACATTTTTTTCCTGATAAGACGTTAACACAAATAGCAATGCATGCATTTGGTCCATTAGGAGGAGGAATATTTGCGGTCTGGTATATAATATTTGGTGTGGTGACATTGGCAACAATCGGGCGCGAATTAAGTACTTTTGTTGGCGTAACTGTGTTGCCAAATACACAGGAATTTATTACTAGCTTGCTTACATTTTCTGTAACCGCATATCTCACATATTTAGGAATCGAAGTTGTCGGTCGTGTCAATCAATTTATTTTTCCTCTTGCTATTATCATAGCCCCCCTTCTTTTCTTCTTAAGTTTACAAGGATTTGAATGGCAACCATTTCGCCCGATGTTAAGCTCCGGATGGATGGCCATTTGGCAAGCAAGTGTTGTACCTGCATTTGCTTATGGTTTGGAATTTTCTGTGGTTCTCCAGTGGATTCCTGCACTAAGAACACCCCGCACTCTGCCATACGATATCATCATAGCTAGTGCAATAAGTACAGTCGTATTAATTATTCTCATTACATTGACTATAGGTGTCATCGGAGAGCCTGTACGTTATTTAAGCTATCCAATTTTAGAAGTCGTTCGTTCCATTCGACAAGGAAAGTTTGTGGAACGTTTGGATACTTTATATGTCATGGGGGTTGTGAGTACACAGGTTTTGAAAATGTCTTCATTTCAATTAGCAACTTGTGAAGCGATGAAAGATATAGGCTACTCCAAAGATACAAAATGGGCGATCATTCCCTGCACAGTACTTACTTGGTCTGCTGCTAACTTCATGTTTCACAATTTATTTGATGTTACCGAATTTATCTTGCATGCTGTACCAGCTTATTTCTTGTTTTCCGTAGTCATATGCCCTGTAATTATTTACACAATAGGATGGTGGCGATATACGGATAAAACATAAAAATAATATATTCCTTCTTTACTTAAAATATTCAATTGATTAGAAAACGGAATCATACAACACATTTTGGATATTTCATAGATTGATTAGTGGGTAATTACGATACGCAAACACTTAATTTCCTACATATAAACATTTTGTCCAAAAACTGATTCTCTTCGCCATGGAGAAAAGATAGATTATTTTTTCAAAAATATTTAACAACAGTTCAACATTTAGATGAATTCACCACAGCTTGACTAACTACTGGTCGAACCATATTGTGAGATTTTTATCTCCGCCCTTCACCCCCTCCTTGCTGAAGGGAGGAATTTGCATGGACAGTTTCGCCAATTCCATCACCAGCCTCATCATCTTCAGCATTGTGGTGGCCGTCTCCACCGCCATTGGTGTCGACATGGCCTTTGCCCTCTTTGGGATGGGACAAGGGGCGTCCTCCTACATTCAGGGTCTCACTACCCCAGTCGGTTGATGGTTTGTGAAGTAGCGGAGAAAAGGGGGAAATGCAGGTGTTGTTCATGGAAAAAAAGGCATGGGTCGTGCGTGCCTTGCGTCTGCGAAACGGGGAAGATGAGAAAAGTTCCATCACGGGGATACTTCGTTGGGTCATCGGAACCGTGGCTGTCGTCGCTGTTGTCAGTGGCATGGTCTACTATTTTTATAACACTTACCACCAGTCCACCAGTACCGTGAGTAATATCAATTACGGTATCGCCAGCGCCAACTATACGATTCCTGGTGGTGGCAGTGTATCCGGAAATGGCAATATCACCTTGCCTAGCATGCCGTAAAGAAACGCCCCCTGTCAGATCAAGCTGCGGGGGCTTCGTTTCTTTCACTCAAAACTTCATTCCAGTTCTCCTCACTACAACCTTGATCGTGTTCACGGCTAAACGGTTGCCCGTCTCTACCTACCTTCACTTTGCGATTATTTCTAACAAATGCAAAAATACGTGACCATTCCTCATACTTTTAGTTATGTTAGAGTGCATGCCTGAAAACCTTGCATGTCTAAGCTCTTATTCGTTGTAAACCTTCTCACACCAAAGAGATGTATATACTCTATGAAATTTGGTAGACCGAGCCATCACTGTCTTGACCAAGATGATATATGCACTGGATTGCATGATGAAGCTATTGGCAAGTACGGAGTGTATTGCATATTCGCACCCTTATATTCAAAGGCACTCTTCCAAAGTCAAGCCTTCTTGGACAAATCACACAGACTTAACCTAGTTCCAACCTGGTGTAGATTTCCCCTTCTAAATCAACCCAGCGCCGATTTTGAAGGTCTATGATGAATTCTTCGGTGACAGAAAATTCTTTAGCGAGTTCTGCAGCTGAAACATCTGATGGCATCGTCCGTCTGTTTAGTTTTCCATATCGGAATTTATTGTACAAGGACCAGTATAAAGTAGCCAAAAGAACTACAAGGCTAAATTCAAATGTGAACATTGTGAGATCTACAGTTTGTGTAATGTAACCCGCCGAAATGATGAATCGGCGTAGATAATGAATGCCGCCCGCCCATAATAAAACGGATAAAGAAATTTGAATTAAAAACACGAAGATGTACACCCATCCAGACAGCGTAACAAAATATTCTACAACTCGTTTTCCAGGCTTTTGTTTTCCATCTATGATTAGTTGTCTTTTTTTCAGGACACAATCCCCCTATCTGGACTATCCCAAACTGCATATTTATTGCCTTTTTTGACTGCGTTCATGTGACTGATTGCTTTTGGAATGGCACGGAGGACAACCAGTGCATTGACGTACCAATATATGCTTGGGTACCAAATACTCCACATAAAGTATTTCATGAGCCCTGGTTCATATAATCGATCTAAGTACAGAGCTACAAAAGATTGAATCACAGAGACTAACGCAAGATAAGTTCCTGTCCAAAAGACAGGGACATAATAATGGTGCGATAAAACCATTTCTATAACGAGTAAGATTGTACTGATGAACCAACAAATAGACCACACAATGCTCACCAATTGCTCCAATAACACCGGTACAAATCTACGATGCCTCCAATCAAAAATGATTTTCCAGTGTCTCATTAGCACTTCAATGCCACCCTGGGCCCATCGGACACGTTGCTTCCATAACCCTGATATAGTCTCAGGTACAAACATCCAACACAGCGCTTTGGGTTCATAGCGAATATCCCAAAATCGACGCTGTAATTTCCACGTAACACCAATGTCATCCGTTATGAGATCTACATCCCATAATCCACAATCGAGTAATGCACGTTTGCGAAACGCTACAATAACTCCAGATACAGTCATCACTTTGCCGAGAACTCTCTGTGAACGTTTTATGAGTCCAATAATGCTGGAGTACTCTACAAGCTGAACTTTGGCTAATAGTGAACTTCTGTTTCGAACACGCGGGTTCCCAGTTACAGCCCCGACTCGTTCACCTCCTGAACGCACAAAATGTCCGACCAACCAATGAAGAGCATCATGTTCCAGAACAGCATCTGAGTCCAAAGTTACGATAATCTCTCCGCGGGCTGCCATAACACCAAATTTTAACGCATTTGCCTTTCCACGATTCTGTTTTAAATTAATAACGCGAACATTGTCATACATCTTGACAAGGATAGATAGCTTAAAGAGCGGTCTTTACTGCCATCATTAATTACTACAATTTTATACTTAGGATAATCAAGCGCTTGCAATTCATGAATGGTATCTACAATTGTCTGTTGTTCGTTAAAGCAGGGAATTAAAATCGTAATCAGAGGAAATTCTTTTAGGGCAGACGAAAAGGAGTTCCGTTCTCTGCGAAAGTAAAAAATAATTGCCGCGAACATCCAAACGATACTCATAATCAGAGGGTAGTAAAAAACAAAGTCAAAAAACCTCGCACTGATGACCCAATTCACGCGCATCCCCCATGTGATGGACTCAACCACCAGAAATTTGTTTTCTAGTGAAATAAATATACAACATAAATATGAGATTTCCGACACAATCCGACACTAATCAGTTGACTTTTAATACATCTGACCGTTTTCACGCCCCTAGAGAGTTCGCGACAGACCTCGTTGGACTTCAAGGTCGAGTATCATAGAGTAGCTTCCTTGGAGGCATTGAAGTAACACCCTTTAGGCATTACAATATCCCACTTACCAACAGAAAGCACGCCCCTATGCAACATCAGTCATATTAATGTTTTTTGTATGGTTTAGAACGACATTCAAATTCGGGCGTACAGACAACCCGCCAGATACAAATATTCAGCGGATTAAGCGAAGACAACTATGAGTTAGGAAATCCGGCAGCGACCATATCATCGGCTAGTTTCTGCTTAGAAAATGAATTTGTCATATAAATCCTCCGAAGTTCTTATGTCGCTATTCTGCCCGCCTACGACATAACCCGGAAAATCCCTGTTTAGATCTTTATATAAACATGAGGGAGGATCCTTCTTCGGCATCAGTCCCCGATATAGTTGAATAAAAACTAAAGGACTCATGCTTGTTTCAACGCATAAGTCCGTGTAAGTGGCAGATAAAGATCATAATGAACGATATTCGCTTAAATACATCAGACGAACAGGTTCCGTCGGACCATCAGGAAGGTTACAAATAAATTCTAAATTTTTCCACCTAGGTCATTAAAGTACACTGAAGCATTTCGGGAATGGGGTCTAGCATATGGCTTAGTAGGTGGCATTTCTCCATGCTGTGCTACTGAAATTCCTCGTTCTTTTAACTAAATTTCTATCTTTTCAATATCATCAAAATCCACTTCAAAAGCTAAATGTTTGCCAATAATTATACGGAAACGAGCAGGCGAACATCCTGAATTTTCGCACCCGTATGTGCAAGAACGGGCTCGATGTGCGAAGTAACCATTCAGATTGACTTAATCTCTCCATGTCCACTGTCCAGGTTTCCAAGTACCCCACACCCGACGATTAGAATCCCTTCCAAGTAACCCCATCTGTGAGGAGGCACAAATCGAGGCAAAGATCTAGTCCCAAGTCTGCCTCGACAAAGCACCATGAAACGACTCGATTTATGATATTCTCCGTTTGTAAACCCACATTGCGAAGACGTACGCTACCAGTGTAATGCCTACGCACCATGCGAGCGCAATCCATATGTCATTGCCCACAGGCTGCCCCGCGAGCAACGATCGAATTGCGTCAACGATTGAATTGACAGGTTGATTGTTGGCAAAAGCGCGTATGACGGAAGGCATGTTCTTGGTGGGCACAAAAGCCGAACTGATGAATGGCAGGAAGAGAATCGGGTAAGCAAAAGCGCTTGCACCGTCTACCGACTTTGCGGACAGTCCTGCAATCACCGCGAGCCACGTCATAGCGAGTGTAAACAAGACCAGTATACCAGCTACAGCAAGCCATGACAGCAGCCCTGCCGACGAACGAAAACCCATAATCAGTGCAACTAGAATAATAACGACAACCGAGACCGCGTTCGATACCAGCGAAGTCAGAACGTGCCCCCAGAGAATGGTCGAACGTGCGATTGGAAGAGAGTGGAGACGCTCGAAAATCCCGCGCTGCAAATCGATAAACAGGCGGTAAGCCGTATAGGAAATACCACTTGCAATCGCGATGAGCAGTATACCGGGCAAGAGATAATTCACATAGTTATCCGTCCCGGATTGAATGGCGCCGCCGAATACATAGACGAACAGCAGCATGAACGCAATGGGCATCATGGTGACCGTGATGATGGTGTCCATGCTACGAAATATGTGGCGCATGGAACGTCCCAACAGGGTGCTCATGTCGCTGAGGAAATACTTGTTTGCCGCTTCCAATTAGACGCCCTCCTTGTTACCCACAATTGCGAGGAATATCTCTTCTAGTGTTGGTTGTTTTTCCACATACTCCACTTTTGACGCAGGGAATCGCTTTTTTAGCTCCGAAAGCGTGCCGTTGGCAATAATCCTACCTTCATGCAGGATGGCAATGCGATCCGCCAACTGTTCCGCCTCTTCCAAATACTGCGTAGTCAGGAATACCGTCGTACCCCCATCCGCAAGTTCTTTGACAATCTTCCAAACTCCCATTCGGCCCTCTGGATCAAGCCCATTGGTGGGCTCATCGAGGAAAATGACTTGCGGCTTTCCGACAAGGCTCATGGCTAGATCGAGCCTGCGGCGCATGCCACCCGAATAAGTGGATACCCTACGGTTAGCAGCGTCGGCCAGACCGAAACGATGTAGCAAGTCGTCAGCAACCTGACGCGGATTTTTGAGGTGCCGTAGTTTGCTCATCATGATCAGGTTTTCCCGACCAGTCAACAATTCGTCTACGGCGGCAAATTGTCCGGTTAGGCTGATCGACTGCCGCACATATTCAGGCTCTAGCGCAACATCGAATCCATTTACGACTATGGTCCCACTGTCTTGCTTCAGTAACGTGGTTAAAATCTTGACAATCGTTGTCTTTCCCGCGCCATTGGAGCCGAGCAAGGCAAATATACTGCCCTGTTTCACTTTGAAATCTACACCCTTCAAGACATGAAGCTGCTTGTAGGATTTTTGTAGTCCTTTGACTTGTATTGCTACGTCTTGCATATTTTCACCTCCCTATATGACCGTGACATTTGACAAATCAACAACCCAGAGGCCTTTCAGCGCAGCATAGGTCAGCTTATCCATCGTTGCGCCGTCAAAGCAGACGGTTTTGAAGTCACGGTAAGATTTGTTTGTCACGAATAAAGGGAGACGGAATGAAACATTCTTGAGTATCGCTCCCCGAAACGAAGCGTTCTTCAGTGCTGACTTGTCAAAGTTGACACCGATGAAGGTCTGCCCATCAAAGCAAACCCCTCGCAGGTCCGAATACTCGAAATCCACACTGCTAAAGACACAATTCTCAAAGGTTACTCCTCCAAAATCAGACTTGGTCAGCTTGGCATCGGTCAGATTTACATTTTCAAACTTCGCGCCTTTCAGGGTCGAAACATTCACACTGGTGCGTACTATGACGGATTTTCGGAAGCTCGTATCCTTAAGATCAGTGGCATGAAAGGTGCAGTCTGTCAGATTTGCACCGTCAAAATTGGCGCCACGCATATCGCTTGCCATAAACGTGCTGCCGGACAGATCAGCATCACGAAAGTCGGCGTCACGCAAAGCACTTGCCTTGAATTTCCCCTTGTGTAAACGAACGCCCGCGAAGTCACTTTCCTTGAGATTGCTCGCATTGAAGTTAATCAGCACCTGGCGCTCAAGCGACCGAGAGAGATTAGCGACCTCTTGGACCGTTTGGTCAATATCACCAATACTGTCGATGGTCATGTCAAGAGCCGTTTCGTCGTCCTTGCCCTCAGCCTTGAGTTCACGGAACCTCTCCTGCAGATCAGAGAGAAGGTCGGCCTTTAGCTCGCTAACACTCTTAATCCCGTCATATGGTGCAAATACCTCGTTTAGATAGGTCGTCAATTTATCATTCATCACACCAAACCTCCCTACAATAAGGTGTCGAGTACGCGCTTTGCGAACTCCCAATTCTCTTTGTTGATCGCGTAAGTGGCCTTTCCCTTTTCGGTAATCCGAAAATACTTGCGCCGACCGCCTTGCGTCTCATCTCCCCAATACCATTCGATGTCACCGTCTGCCTCAAGCCGCCGGACACTAGAGTACATGGTGGCTTCTTTCAACTCATACTCTCCACCTGAGCGCTCAGCAATCAGCTTGACAATTTCGTAGCCATAGCGATCAGCTTCGGACAAGAGTCGCAAAATCATCGTGTCGGTATGTCCTCGCAGCAGGTCGGATGTGATCTTGGTTTGACTCATATCATCACCTCGACAGCATCATTCTACATCACATTACTATGTCAGTCAATGTAATACGAAAGTAGAAATACAGTGACTGATTAATAATTGGATTGTAGCGATTGATACATAAGGGCATTACTGTTGAAGAAATTGTGAACATTACGGGTCTTTCCAAGCAAGAGATCGAAGAACTCGTGCAGAAGCAAACCCATTAACAATTCGGCCTGTCGGACGCATTCGCGCTTCGGCAGGCCGCGTTTTCACACAGACATCCACAGCGTCTAAAGACAAGTTGAGCAACGATGGTATTATCGAGTCTTCGCCAACCTATCAAAAAAATATCCCACACCGTGAATGTTCCGTAAGCGCTAGTGAAGGATCAGGAAAAAATCTGAGCACGTTTTGTGGATGATTATAAAATTTAATGATAATTAAAACTTTATATTTAAATCTTTCGCCCGCGGCTAACGTTTTGTAGAGGAATTTCGAACGGTAATTTTCAACCATGTGGTTGATTGATTCTATGTTATCAATTATGATCAACCATGTGGTTGATTTTCTTAATGGATGGTGACGGACAGTTGGATTCTCGGAAAAAATCGAGTTTGCGTATGCGTTCGTTGATAATGGTGCAATTAGTCATTTTAGGAATTCAACTATTAGTAGGTATAATCGTGAACTTGTGGGTTGCCATTCCGAATAGTCACCCTGGTGTTCAGGCATCAAATTACTTCGTTGGTCTGTGGGAAGGTATTGGTTGGGCCACGGCACATACAACATGGTCTCTTCAACTTCACATTGTGGTGGGATTTATACTCTGGATTCTGTCGTTAGTTTTGATCATTTGGGCTATCCGACTTGGTCGGAGAAAATTTATCCTTTTAATGACTTTGTCGTGGGTAGGTATAACGGGCGCAGGATTTAATGGGGGTAGCTTTCTGAACTACGGGCACAATTTTAGTTCCTTTCTTATGACCATTGGTTTCACGCTGGCCTCAGCCAGTTATGCGATTGCGTGTATTTCCGAAAACTCTAGACAAACTAATTTGGCGGATGAGGAATAGACGAATGAACACAGTTCGCAGGTCTGAAATCATTCACGCCGCCTACGAATTGATTGTCGAACGAGGTCTTGAAGGATTTCGTGTCAGGGCTGTAGCGGATAGGGTAGGCATCAATCATGCCACCTTGTTACACTACTTTGCCTCCAAAAATGATTTGCTTGATGCGGTCATTGATCACTTACTCGATCAACTTCGAAAAGAGGGAATGAGACACGAAACCAGATCACCACTTGAAGTACTGCGCACGGAGTTTGATGACATGCGTCGTCGTATACTAGAAGATCCTGATTTCTTTGTAGTCCTTTATGAACTGCAATTGCGCGCTCGGCGAGATCCTGATATCGCTCGACGATTGGAAAGGATGCACGAAGCATGGCGGAGACATTTGGTTCGTGTAATTGAAGAGGGCCAGGAGGCAAAGCAGTTACGGGCTACTCTTCCGGTTTCAATGTTCGTAGATACATTTATGGCACAATTTCGTGGATTCAGCATGGAGGCACTGGGATGCGTGGTTCCCGAACGTTTAAATTCCATGATAGAAATAATGTGGAATATGATAAATATTTGGATTGTAGAACGCGATCTAGCTCAGGCACCTGAAGAATCGAATGGAGTAGAATAAGTATGATAAACAACGGAAGCGTTTTGTTGCTACTAACCACTTTGGTGCTGGCTTTCTATAATGTAGGAACAATCTGGGCACATGAAATTGATATCTTTAGGACGTGGAAATTACTTGATCCAAACACATTCCGCCGTGTCCAGACTATACATTGGAATAAACTCACATATTGGGTATTCATTCCTGTTGGTCTGTCTTTCCTGACTTCCATCATGCTAATCTGGTATCACCCATTGGGGACACCGTCTTGGGCTATATGGGGGAATCTAATTCTCCAATTATTATCACACGCACTAACTGCACTGATGTGGGGGCCATGGCAAGCTAAACTTAGTCGGGATGAATTGGGTCCCCGTAGTCCGTACTTGCGAAAGATATTGAAGACACACTGGATCCGAACGACTTTGATCAATACACACGCATTCGTTCTCTTCATTTGGCTTATTAAGATTATCAAATGAACTCACGAATTCAAGACATGTCTATACTACTCATAGAACAAATTTCATTTTTTCAAAAATATCCTCCTAACCAACTGGCCCGTCGGACGCATTTGCTCTTCCGCAGGTCGATTCCTTTATACTGCGAGAATCCTCGCGCATATCGCCTCATTGCACACACCCCGGCAGATACAACGTCCTTCGGATCTGCCGCAAACGTGAGTTATCATGAACGAGGCTCGGCTCCATACGCAAGGGAGTCATGCTCATTCCATCCCACCCGTATCATCCAACGATTTTGGGTGTTGCAGTTGACCATGCTTCTGACATGGCTTCGCTTTCTCTGACCGTAGCAGTTCTTTGAGGCTAGCCCCGTATCTTGGGAGGTTGGTTCCCCCTCACGGGTACATTGTTAGATGGGCTTCAAACCCTGGGTCTGCTCAGACCCAACACATGCCATCCTAGCCTTGGCGAGATGAGGTATTCGCTAACCACCAGAATTGGTGGCTTCAACACATAGTGCTCATGGCGCACTGCATATTTCATGCTTCGATAACGATGTAACCCAGATAATTCCTCGTTAAATATTTATGCACACATGGGAGCGAATCCTTCTTCGGGATCAGCCTCCTTATGTGCAACAGACTCTCTGCGTCGATAGTCAATGAAATGTGTTTACAGGAAGTATCAGATTTTCCTGTCGACCATTGTAACGGTGCTCAGATATCGCTCATTGCTACTATAGGCATCAGTGGATTACAACGCGCCTGCATATTTCGCTGAAAGAAAAGAAGGAAAAATCGGACGATAATTTAATTCCTCCCTTATACGCATTGTATCGACCACCATTTGCCACGGGTTGAATTCCTGTTGATTCGATTCTTGTGGGACTTCACTATTATGAAACTGGAATAACTCGCTCACTGAAATTGGAGCATCGTCGGCAACATTATATATTCGCCCATCAACCCCTTGTACGGTAGCAGCGAGATGCAAGGCCTGACTTACATCTGCATGGTGTACCATGTGGAAACGCTGAGCAGGATTCCAGTTCTTCATCATTGGGAGAAATTCGGTGATATGCGGGTCGCCGTCACCATATACAAACCCAAGTCTTACGATGCGCAGTCCTAACCCCTGCCCTCGATAAAGCTGTAGTAGGGCCTCTTCCGCAGCAACTTTGGTTTGAGGATATGGCATGGTCGGCCTTAATAGATCATCTTCGTGGTTAGGTCTTGAATGATTACCAGCTCCATATACCAAACTAGTGCTGGTAAAAATAAACCTTGGCACATCGGCCCTCAATGCAGCATGTGCTAACTCCATACTTGCATCGATGTTTGACCTTCTCGCGGTGTTTTCGTCAACACCGCGGAACTGCGCTGCTAGGTGTACCACGGCATCTGTGCCTTGAAGAGTGTTACCCCAGCTTCTCGTTTGCAAGAGATCGCCTTCTAACACTTCAGCCCCTAACTGCTGTAACCAATGCGCATTTGCAATATCCCGAACCAAGCACTTAACGTGATGTCCTTGCTGCAACAATCGGCGGACAAAGCGACTTCCAACTTTACCTGTAGCTCCTGTTACAAAAACGTTCATTGTTTGAATCCTCCCTAGTGGTTTCAGTACTATACACAGGAAGTATGACACGATTTGTCTCTGGTTTCCCTCCTTCGTTTGTCGTACGATTGAAAGTGTCAGGATAAGGAGGTGCATCGAAAGTGTTGTCACCCAGAATCTCGTTAGGCGAGTTTTTACGTTCACGTCGAGAACGACTCGTGCCTGAAGATGCAGGCCTACCATCCCATGGACGCCGACGGACCCCTGGACTTCGTAGAGAGGAAGTCGCTCAACTCGCAAATATTGGAACATCTTGGTACACATCTTTGGAACAGGGCAGAAGCGTGAATCCTTCAGAGGACGTTCTCAACAACATTGCAACCGCGTTGCAATTAACTGAAGATGAACGTCGCTACCTTCACCTTCTAGCACAACCAGTAGAACAGAGCAAACTTGAAACTTCCGAACTTAGTGTTGCTCTGAAACGGACCATAATCGCTCTTGACCCTAATCCCGCATTCATCATGGAGAAATGGTGGGATTTGCTGTTTTGGAACGAAGCCGCTGAACTTGTTTTTCGACTACCGTCGTTCTCGACCAATATACAACAAGGCCCCAATTGGCTGAGACGATTTTTGACGGATCCCGAACTTAAATCGAACACGAGTGACTGGGAAAATAAAGCAAAGATCATGATTGCAAACTTTCGCACAGATTACGCTTTCTACTCTAACGACGAACACTTCAAAAATCTGATTGAAGAATTTACCCAAGTCAGTGTCTTGTTTCGCGAAACATGGCCACGACATGATGTTCAAGTCGTTACCGATTGTCACAAGCAGTGGCATGACCCACGTATCGGGGAAATGGAATTCGAACATGTAGTCTTGCAACCGTCAACGGAGTTGGACGTAAAGATAATGATTTATACCGCTTCAGCAGAGACGGCTAAGCGTTTAGCAAACTTAAGGGGGAGTTCGAGTAATCTGATAAGTTTCATAGAATGAACTGTTAAAGGCATCGGTCGCTCAAATTTCTCATTTCTGTTCGGGTAGCTCTGCCCTCCTTGCGATACCCTCGCATTGAATACTCCTGCTTCTTTAGTGCCATAACAGTCGCGAACCATTATCGTATAATTATGGATCGGAGAGCCTTGGTCCACAACGACAGTTGACCGATCAGGTTCAAGAACGAGTAATAAACACGCATACAAAATGCCTAAATTGCCCAACCTCTTCCCCGCGGAGGCTGAACGTGAAAACGATAATGGCATTGTTGGAGATAGTGCTTACCCTTGGACTATCACCTGCTGTTGCTGAGGATAGAGTGATAACTGTTCAAGGGCAGACACGAGTGAAGTTTTACAGAGAGATTTTCTTATCACCATGCTTTCTCCATATATCCAAAAAGCAATAGATTAACATTATCATGGAACGTCACGCCAATATGATCTGTACCAAACGCAGATAAGAAGCATCAAGCGTCTGTGTAATAAGGGGCAGTTTGATTTTCAAACCACAGTGCAGGTTGAAACATGGACTGGGCCAAAAAATCCCCCCTTCGGATTAGAGACCATCATTTTGACTTATGAACCCATTCCAACTCACCCGTACGTTCCTGGAATATGTATTGTAGAATTCATGCACCAAAACGAGGTGGAACCAATTCTGACGAATCGTCATAACTGTCCTCCTCACCACTGAACCGTTGTCACGCTCTGTCGCTCTTCTGCTTCTCATGTGCAGCAAGACGAGGGCCCTGTCCGTTGCATGTATATGCAGGCCTGACAGCAAACCTCTGTCAGGGACTTGCCCCGTTAATTGGAGAAGGCATTTTGCTAAAAGCCCTCATGGTGTTCGGACAGTAGTGATTTAGAATGGCTCAGAGTTAAGAATGCTTGTCCTGTGACTTATTGTTGACTTAAACCTTGGTTTAAGTGGTAGACTAGTCCCTGTCTACGAGGAAACAATAAATTTGGAGGTCTCCATGTGAAGTGTTATTCAATTGGCGAAGTAGCAGCCAAGTTCAATATACCAGAATCAACGTTACGCTATTACGAGAAACAAGGCTTACTGCCACTAATCGAGCGTGATGAAGCTGGTAGGAGGTTATTTTCAGAAGATCAAGTCGCTCTACTTGCCACCGTTATTTGTTTGAAAACCACTCACATGCCCATCAGTGAAATAAAACAGTACATGGATTGGGTTGTAGAAGGAGACAGTACCATTGATTTGCGACTTGAAATGATGAGGAATCACAAGGACAAGGTATTAGATGAGATTTTTTGGATGACAGAATCCCTAAAAAGGATTGACGAAAAGATAGAGCGTTACACAAATCGTACTCAGGAAAGGAATAATGATTAACATGAAAAGAGCATTAGTAACTGGGGCAAACAAGGGAATCGGGTTTGAAATCGCTCGCAATCTAGGAAAGCGTGGCTATGACATTCTCGTCGGGGCGCGTGATAAAGCCCGTGGGCAGGCAGCAGTCGAAAAACTTGCCGCAGAAGGTATATCAGCGACGTTCATCAAGATTGATTTGAATGATCTTGATAGCTTGCACACAGCAGCTAAAACGATTGATTCGCTCGATCTATTGGTTAATAATGCTGGAATTCCTGATAGTGTCAAGCCTGGGCGCGCGGCGCTTGACCTCACAAAGCACACATTTGACTATACAACTGAGGATTTGCGTACGACGATGGAAACGAATTTTCTAGGCACACACAAACTCATAAAAAACCTGCTGTCATCTCTGACAGACAACGCGAAAATCGTCAACATTACCGTTCCGATTTCGCCTACCGACTTTTGGCACCCACTCGCTTACATCACGAGCAAAGCAGCACTCAACGTGATGACGCTGACTTACGCTTACGAGTTTGAAAAAATGGGTAGCCACCGCCAGATTTTCGGCATCATGCCTGGCGCTGTCGCGACCGACTTGAACGGCATGGAAGCTGGTGCACACGGCGGCTTCGTCAAATCTTCCGAAGCCGCTGGACAGATGAGTGCCGATATTATCCTGTCTGATAAGAATCAAAATGGCCAAATCATTCAGTACGATGGAAAGATTGTCACAGATTATGAGATTCAGCTGAGAGCCTAGAAACATCAAACTCTGTCAGTGATACGACTTCGGCTACCACCTTTAGTTACATAGCGAAAATCTCAAGGCGCGGTATGGGTATTCGGATACCATCAGGTACTTTACCTTGCTCCGGTAGAAATCCGTGCTTGCAGTCCTCGCAGATGGTCGGAATGCGGCTCTTGTTGGCCTTTCATCCCCATCCTTGTACCTTGCCACCGTGGGCCTCCCTGCAGAAACTCGCGGTGGCACTGCGAGCAGTCAAAGGGCATGAGACTGTCTGCCTTAGTCCATATGGTACTATGATGCATCAATCTCCTTTCCAGCCTCTTGTTACAGTAGACTGCGCCGTTAACGTTCTGGTAGACCTTATCCTACCCACTATCTGGATAGAATCGCTCTTGGACATTCCTCTCCTATGTTCAGCAAGGGGCGGCCGTATTCACTGTTTATTGATTCATTAAAAGGGCTTGGTACTTGCTACAGGTACTCTGTGACAGGAGCTAGCTTTGCTTCACTGCCAGAAAGAAACTGAGTTAATAATGGTGCATGCCCTTGACAATAAATGACAAGCCATCGCTCATTTTCATCCATGGTGTTATCCATGAAGTTACAGTAGATGTTTAAGTTACGCTCGTACCAACGCGAAACCTAATTCGGTTCGTATCGTCGCCAACCTGCGTCATCACCAAGTAAAGTTGATCTGCCATTCGAAGGGTGTCCGGGTCATTCAACCAACGTAGCACTTCCCGAATACCCCCTGTCTACAAACGAATTTTCATTTCACTGAAGAATTTCTGTCCTAGATTATTCAAGTCCTCATGAAGATCTGGACAACATTCTTCTGCAAACTCAAATACATGCCCGATGGTTAACTCGCTTGATTCGTTCTGATAGTCAATTGCGTAAACACGCTTGTGTCCCAAACTCTTAGCAGTTCGGAAACCCAGCTGATAAACTTCGTTATGCAGTAATGTCAAATCATTTTGTACAAAGTCTGAATACTCCTGATCGAGACCTAATTGTTCGGACTGTAGCTGCTCAACTGCAATTTTTGTAGGAGAGAAGTCAATTAAACGGCTAATCAACTCGGAGATTTCCTGCTGGCGGTTTTCTGTTGTAATATCGTCTTTGACCCTGAATTGATTGGACACATCATTGAAGTGATATACACCCAGAAACATTGCTTCCAGAGTATGAGCCTCCGCTCTATGCACTTTACCTCATTATAGGGTTGATGTTCGTATTGCAGATAATTGCCCGATAATAACATAATCCGAAAAATTCCTTGGTTTATATTTATGCACAGATGGGAGCAAATCCTTCTTGGGGATCTGGTGTTAGGCTGTAATAATAGACACAACGAAACGAATCGAGAATGTGAAAATAAATAAATTGATGCGAGGTGTCTACAGTGGCGAAGCATTACCACAACGACTTTAAGCCCAAGACTATCAAATTGGTTGTAGAGAAAAGGAAGCCCGCCTCCCCCAGGTTGCACATGACCTTGCCATCATCCCTAAGCCTCTGCAAGGTGCAAACGGATGCGAAAATACAGGATTCTTGTTCGCTTGTTGGCGTATAATTATTCGGAGATGAAGATTTGAACGTTATTCGGCTATTGGACAGATAAGTTCAATATGAATTCTCATAAATTTTACGATATTCCGGGTTGAGAATGTTTGGAAAAATCGAGCTGAGTTCGGAGGTGAAAGCCTTGGTGTTTGACTCATTATTTGAAAACGATGTTCCCTCATTCCTTCGCTAATGAGCGAAGGGAGCAAAATAATTATCTCTTCGCCAGTGGATAAATACATGTCCAAATATGACGGAGGGATCTTGATGAATTCACGCTATTTAGGCGGCTTATATATGGCGCTTGCCGCAAGTATATGGGGCGGAATGTATGTCGTAAGTAAGATTAACCTTGCAATTATGCAGCCCATGGAACTTGTCTGGCTCAGGTACGTGGTTGCCCTGATTACGCTAGGAGTTTGCATCGTACTTACGAAGCAATCTTGGAAAATTAGGTGGAGACATTTCCCGCTTATAGCTGCTGTGGGAATTGTGGGGTATGCAGTGTCCATCTGGACGCAGTTTCTTGGAACAAAACTTTCGACGGCACAGATGGGAGCCATGATTACATCGGCAACACCTGCTTTTATGGTGGTATTTGGTCTTCTACTGTTGAAGGAAAGGATCAACGTACGGAAAGCATTTTCCGTTGGACTTGCCACGATAGCTGTTCTCATGATTGTTGGTGTAGGAGGGTTAAATCATTCGTACAAACTTGGTGGCATGATTTTATTCATTGCTGCTATCACGTGGGCACTAATGTCCGTTTTGGTTAAACAGATTCCGAACCATTACTCACAATTGACGGTAACCTTTTACGCCACATTTGTAGCTACGCTGCTCATTACTCCGTTTGCCGTCGCACAGTTGGTGCATACACCAGCTAGTTCGTGGCAACAACCAAGTATATGGGGCGGGGTTCTATATTTAGGGGTTGTTTCTACAGCGGTTGCGTTTTTCTTGTGGAATAAGGGATTATAAATGGTTGATGCGTCATCTGGAGGATTGTTCTTCTTCTTTCAACCACTTGTCGGTACGTTTCTAGGTTGGTTAATTCTTGGCGAAGAAGTTGGAGTGACGTTTTGGTTAGGTGCGGCACTGATTGTCATCAGCGTTTCTCTAGTTTTACAAGATTCTTAAGAAACATCTGCAATGAGCGGCAGACAGCATCTGTCGCTCATTTTTGTACAAGGAATTGCTGGACTAAAGTGCGGATTAATAAAGCAAATCGACTCTTCATTAATAAAAGTGGTACTTTGTGCCCTGCTGAATGACGCTGTTATTTAGATTAGACAGCGTCATTCAGCAGGCCCTATTATAAACATACTGCATCGAAAATTACAAATCAAAACATAAATAAAGTTGAATGTTGTAAATGAAATTCCTACTACATAAGAGAACCCGTTTGATGCACTGGCAATGGAAGCCCTTCGAGAAGATGACGAGTGTAAAACCGTTACACTGGATGACATACTAAAGCATGAAGGACTTTCTATCGAGCACAACGCTGAAAGATAGGGATTAACCAAAAGATCAACGACATATTTGTCGATAATTTCTAAGTTTCGGACAGCGAGTGTGGTCTCGCCCAAACCGAACCGTCCGGCGCACGGTAGACGACCAAAGTTCCTAAAGTCCCGGAGTGTTTGGCTTTCCCGTGTAGCACTGATTAAGTTTCGCCGTTTTTTAGGTTCTTCCAATTCATTGTCATTTGTTACCACCGTTCTTTCAAACTTCCTCAAATCTACGCATAGGTAGGTGTGACGTTGAATTCCTGCTTCGTTGAGGCTACCTCTGTGATAGAAGGTCTTACACCCTCCCTGGACTTTTTGCGGATCCACTTGATAACCTTGTTCTGCAAGCCTTTCTCATTTCCACACGATTTTCAGCGATCTTTTGCACATACTTCTGAAAATGTTCGTTGCACACTGGTAGCCAATCGCCATCGACATATACTTTGCGGTTGTTCTCTACAGCAGCAAAGCAAAAACTGCAAAGTTGTGTGTTGTTGAACATGGCTTTCGCCACCTCCATCGCATATGATTACCTTTCCACCGGCACTTTCACCGTCTCGCCCGCCTGCAAATCCTTGTACCGCATCGTCATCCACGAAAACGCCGCCATCACATGGTTAGGATCATATCGTTCGCAAAGTCCCCACAAGGTATCTCCCGGCTCTACGGTGACAGAAACGGTTCGTGGATGCGAGGGCAATTGGCGGCTCCAAAAATTCACGATGCCAAAGGCCAACGATGTCCCTGCCAAACTGAGCATCACCCCTGCTATGGCCAGTTGCACCAACACCTTCCACCGTGAATGTGTTGACTCTGCAGAAGTTACAACAACCATCGGCTGTTCGGATCGCCAGTACCTCGTTTCCACTGCATCCCCACGTCCCACGACACCCACGCACCCTTCATAAAAAGAAATAAATATCTTTTTTAGAATTTATTTCTATCCAAGGTCGTCGAGCATTATCGCTCGACAACGATAGGGTGTCAACGGCTTTTTTGATTCAAGTGGCCCTTGTAGCAATGAAAGAGGCGAAGCTCGCGTGAGCTTCGCCATTCATCGACTTCTCAGTGTCCTTCATTTTCATCCGGAACATGGAATTTGTCAGGCAAATATATTCTGTTGTCAACATCCTCCACCTGCCTTTAGGAAGAGTATGTCAACGAACGTTCTCTTGACTTGCGGGCGTATTATAAAAAAATAAGAAACTTAGTAACTAAGAAAAAAATCTTTATTCGTTTAAGAAGGCATACAATATGAACACCCTATTGACGAAAGAGCGTCACACGGAGGGAATTTATATGGACGGAAAGTCTAAAATCATAAGCGTCTCCAAGGGTCGGCAGATCACATTGCCCATACAGTATTATCGTGAACTTGGGATTCATAACGAAGTAGAATGCTTTTTACGTGGCGATGAAATTGTCATTCGTCCCGTTCGGCGTGGGGATGACTTCTCTGAGGAAATCCTCAAAGACTTAATTCAGCAAGGTTATAGCGGAGATGAACTACTTGCAGAATTTCAACGCTTACGGTCTGGAATTCGTCCAGCTGTGAAGCGCATGCTGGATGAAGCACACCAGGTTGCACAAGAACTCTATTCCAATAGCTCTCCAGAAGAGCAGGTTGCTGATCTGTTTCGTGACGATAAGGGCAAACAGGAGGCTTGATTCCACTGTTACCGTTTAGCAGCCGTCCTCCATTCGAACGATACATAAGGCCTACCTGGACTGACCGGATATCCAACCAACAGGACAAAAATGTCCGGTATAAAACGGACATCTGTGTTCATTCGTCGTCGTAACAACCTAAACAGGCTGACGCTGACAAACCAACCTTGTTATACTGAACGTGCAGAGCGAGCGTTGGTATGCAATCCGACATTAGGGGGACCGTCCACATGCCGACATTCACCTACGGAACAACAACAATCAAATACACGATGCGTCACCAGTCGTCCAAACGTGATTGCACCATTACTGTCGACTGGAAAACAGGCGTGTCTGTAGTCGTGCCCGATGAATTCGACCAGGAACACATCGACGCAGTGTTGCGACGCAAAGCACCGTGGATACTTCGTAGACTCATTGAGTTCAGTGAAATTAAGCCGTTATCAACTCGCCATGAGTTCATCAGCGGAGAAAAGTTTCCGTACTTGGGTCGACAATATCGGTTGAAGGTTTTGGCGAGGGATGATGTTTCTGACGTGTCTCTGGCGTTCCAGAATGGTCGGTTCGTGGCAACCGTGCCGAAGTCATCTAGTCCTACCTGGCGTGGGGAACATCTTAGAAAGGCGTTCCGTGATTGGTACATCACACATGGGGCTGTAAAGGTGCAGCAACGAATAAGGCTGTTCGCCCCACGTTTGGGACTAGAACCGTCCAAGGTTGTTATCAAAGACCAACAGGCACGTTGGGGAAGTTGTACGAAGAACGGGACCATCAACGTCAACTGGCGAGTGTTGATGGCCCCGATGCGAATCGTCGATTACGTCGTGGTGCATGAGTTGGGGCACATGATTCACGCCGACCACTCAGCGGAGTTTTGGACCGTCGTGGCGTCAGTAATGCCCGATTACGACGAGAGGAAGGAATGGTTGCGAGTACACGGAGCAATGCTAGACTTATAAGCGTTATAAGAATGGACCTAGTTCAGCTTGGGCCACAGTCACCCACACCTCTTCTATCGGCACCTCCACAGTTTTACAGTAGCACGTAACGAAGTTGCACGAATCGATGCAGTTAGAGTACTCTTTATACCCTCGACCAAGCAGAAAATTCTTAATCTCAATATTAGTCCGCCCGCGTTGCATGCTATACCTCGCAATTCGGACATGCAATGCATACTCCGTTTCCTCACTTTCGGTGAGTACCGACAACTTCACTTCAAATCCTGTTAGATTGTCTTCGGAGCTTAGCTCCATTTGTCCCACAAAACTCGCCCATCCATCATGATGTTCACCCATTTAGCGTCCCCCTCTCCCATGTATTGCCTACGTAACCTTCTCTTACGCCTTGAAATGCACCTTCGCCAAGTTCATCACCTGCTGAGCTATGTACTCCAGCTTATCCGACGGGCACTTAGCTGCCCTTAACTGCCGTTTAATACGACTCCGCATTTCGCGTTGAACGTCCTCCTTGGTCGTCCAGTCACGTATATTTTTAAGTGCAGATACGTCTTCTACCACAATCTGCGTCAAGTCAGCCAACTGTTCATCATCGTGGCTGTCAGATGACAGTTCACTCCTGAGTAGATCGTAGAACGGACGTTGTTCACGGACGACGCCAGACGTTGACTGCTCTGCGTTGTACCCTTGGATGTCCTTGCGAATCAGTTCTTGTAGTTGCAAGACTAGCTGGACAGTCTCCAGACGATGTTCCTTCCACTCCGTAATCAACGATTCTAACTTCTCACGCAGCGACGTGTAATGAACGGGATTCTCGTCCATCTTAACGCGAATTTCATGTCGAATGGCGTGTTCCATCTCGGACGCCTTCGCTTCGTCCGAAGACATGCTGTCAACGTACTCACCAAATCGACTGGACAAAATGTCAATCGGGTCGTGTAGAACCTCAATGGCGTTGGCTCGGACGTGTTCCTCGATGAGCTGCTTCACCTTGGCCCCACAGTCCGAGATGTCCATTTCCTCGTCGCGGTAACGCTGCTTCGCGGCGAGTCGTACCTTCCCTAAGAACTTCAAGTCGTCCCGGTACGGATTCGCCAACGGGCTAGGCATCACCAGGTCCATACTTTCTGCAAACCGTTTGAACGCCAAGTCGAATTCAACCCTTACATCCTCTGGCTCTAACACCTTGATGCACGCTTCCAGATTCTCATGGCCGACATGGTCGAAGAAACGCATAGCCGCTCGATGACGACTTTGCAGACGTGGCAGTTCGGACTCAACAGGCATCATGACGCCACGAATATCCTTTTCGTGGAATACGTCCAACGCCTGTTTCAAGAACGCAGATACACCAAAGTAGTCCACAATCAGTCCATACGTCTTGCCGTCGTACGTGCGGTTCACGCGTGCAATCGCCTGTAGTAAATTGTGCTCACGTAAAGGCTTGTCGAGATACATGACTTGCTCGATTGGGGCGTCAAAGCCCGTCAACAGCATGTCGCAGACGATGATGAACTGCAACTTGTCATCGGGGTCTTTGAAACGCTCGATATAATTCCTCTGCTGCTGCTCCGTCAGGTGGAATTGTTTGATTTCATCCTTGTCGTTATGGCCCGTTGAGATGATAACCACGGATTCGGGAGCATTCAGCTTATCCAAGGTCTGCTTATACAGGATGGCCGTTTCCCGATTCACGGCAACGATTTGAGCCTTGAAGCCGTTTGGAGCGATGTGCTGTTCATAGTGCTCGATGATATCCATACAAATGGCTTCAATACGCCTCGGAGCGGCTGTAATAGCCTCGGCGGTAGCATACTTCTGTTTGATACGTTCTCGATCGTCCACGTCGTAATTGGCGAAGATACGGTCAAATAGGGCGTCCAGGGAACGTCCCTCAATCTGCAAGTCTGGCATACGGCTTTCGTACAGAATGGGAACTGTTGCCCCATCGTCAACTGACTGCTGGATTGTGTAGGTGTCGATGTATGTACCGAACGTCCGAGTCGTGCTTTTATCCTTCTTGTCAATCGGCGTCCCCGTGAACCCAAGGTAACAGGCGTTTGGCAACGCAGTTCTCATGTTGGTTGCAAGCCCTTTGTACTGTGTGCGGTGGCTCTCGTCCACCATCACGAAGATGTTGGCATCGGTACTTAGGACTTTATCGCCTTCTGATTCCGCTTCTTGGAACTTTTGAACCGTAGTCATTACTGTCTGGCCGTGCCCCTGACGTAGAAGACGCCGCAAGTCGGCAACCGATTCAGCACGATTAGGGTTCGGAAATCCGCAACGCCTAAACGTGGAGGCAATCTGTCTGTCCAGGTCTTTACGGTCTGTCACGACCAGAATAGTTGGATTGCCCAATTCGGATAGCCGACGTAACTTGACCGCCAGATACAGCATGGTCAGCGACTTCCCGCTACCTTGCGTGTGCCAAACGACGCCGCCACGTTCATCTAACGAGTCGGCATTTACAATACGGTCAATGGCTTTATTGACGGCACGGAACTGCTGGTAACGTGCCAACTTCTTGATGGTACGTCCTCCCTCGGGTTCGTAGACGATGAAGTTCTGAATTAAGTCCAGCAAGTTACGTTTGGTCAACATTCCGACGACCAGAACGTCCTGCGGGTTCACTTCGGTCGTCCCGATGTCTGACGCAGTGAACGGGTACGGGTCCTTCCACTCCCCATAGTGACGCAACTTCGCCCCTACGGTTCCGTATTTGGACTGCTGACCGCACGTACTGATAAGGATTTCGTTGTAGTAAAACAAACGGTCAACTTCGGACTGGTAACGCTCCAACTGCTTGACGCCCTGAGCGATTGGACTGGATATAAACGGGCTTTTACACTCGATGACGACTAGAGGCAAGCCGTTCACAAACAGCACCACGTCGGGGATGATGTTGTCCGTCAGTCCACTGACCTTGAACTGATTGACAACCAGAAACTCGTTGTTGTCGATGTTGTCAAAGTCAATCAACTTGACCGTCTGGTTCTTCTTGCCGTGCCCCAGGTCTTGTTCGACCGAGACGTAGTGAACGATGTTTTCGTGAATGGCCTCGTTGGCCTCCATGAGACTGGCCGCTTCGAGGTGGGTTACGTCACGGACGACCTTGTGCAAATTATTGTCGTCAATCCAAGGGTTGATGCGTTTGATGGCGTCACTAAGACGCTGCTCCAGAACGACGTCCCGCAATGTCTGGCGTTCACCTTCAAGGGACGAGCCGTGTATGTACGTGTAATCCAGTTTCTGCAACTGGGCGATGATACGGTTTTCAACAAGTTCCTTTTCGTTCCAATCTTGCGTGGTCGTCATACGGACACCTCGGACGGTTCATCGACGTTGACACGGACTTTGCCTGTAAGAAGAACATTCATCAGTGATACCTTAAGGCTGGAGTACGTCTGCAATGTCTTATGCTCATGCTGTAGCTTATCATCAATACTTGCCAGAATAACTGCTATTTGCCGCTGTTCCTCGATAGGCGGTATAGGAATGCTAAATCTCTTAATCAGTTGCTGGCTAATGTTAGGTTGTGCCCCTCCTGCCCCAAGATTAACAAGTTCGTCTTTGCGAAATGAGAGTATGTAGTAGAGGAACTCATGATGTACTTTCTTCTCATCGCAAAGAATTGCACAGCATGCCTGGTTCGTAGCAGCCTCAATCTTTAAGATAGAGGACTTTCCAATCGTGGCACCGTACATTGCAACAAGCACGGTATTCTGCGGTAATATCTTTGCGGAAGAATTCCTTACTGCTTCATTGGTGATTCTTTCCTCAGAGTCATAGATATATTTTATTCCAAGTTCTCCAGTCTTTATCCAAGGAATGGTTCCGTTTTCGTAATAGACCTTGACACTTCTTTTCGGAGTACCGCCGCTGGTTGTTTGACAAACCTTACCTATTTGGGCGACATCCCACTCCGTCGGAATCTCGCCAATCTCCGTCTGCTTGAACGTAGTGTGACCGATTCCCCTCGTCAACAACTGCTGCATTAAGCCACGTTTCACAACTTCGGTCTGGTCGATGATACGTTGCGTGGCGGCGATGGCATCGTCAACTGACGTTAGGATGGCGGCGATTTTACGTTGTTCGGGGAGTGGAGGCACAGTCAATGAAATACCAAAGAAATCCTCGACGCCGACGTTCAATAGCCCGTGGCTTCTTCCACCCTCTTGTGCAATTTCCCTGACTTCACTATGCCAAAGATTACTATCAAAGTAGTGTTTCAAAAAGTCACCACTTACGTCCGTCTTTGGTCGGAAGCATAGATACAAGGTTGAAACAATGCCTTGTTCGTATTTTTCAAGTCGCTTGATTGCACCGAAGGGGTATCCATCTGAATAACTTTTGTTATATGCAAAGTCACCTTTGGTCAAAAGGATATAACCGTCCAAGTTCTTACTTGCTACTGACTTGTTGAAGAACTTAGTTTGGCTTACCAATCCATGTTGACCGGAAATTGTAAGGACATTATCGGTTTTCCCTTGATTTTTCAGCCTGATTCGGTCACAAATTTCGCCCAATGTTACAGTTGACCAATTCCCTGATTGCATAACCTCACTCACCATAGCCCAACTCCTTCAGGTAGCCGTTCATCACAAGTTCCACCTGACGACGTTCTTCCTCAAGGCGTCGCAACTCGGCGATGGCATCCTCAACGTCAATCTGTTCCTCTTCGTCTGCTGAGTCAATGTATCTGGCGATGTTCAAGTTATAATCGTTTCTACGGATTTCGTCCATTTCGACAACGCGACAGTATTTATCAATGTCCTGCCACGCATCATACGCCGACACGATTTTCTGGATGTCCTCGTCACGCAAGAAGTTCTGGTTCTTTCCCTCTTGGTAGTCGTTGGCCCCGTTCAGGAAGAACACCTTACCGCGTTTGTCGGCGTCCTTGTGCCGATTGAATACCAGAATACACGCCGGAATACCTGTCCCGTAAAACAGGTTCGATGGTAAACCAACGACCGCTTCCAACAAGTCTTCCTCCAAAATACCTTGGCGTATCGTCCCTTCTGCACCCCCACGGAACAGAACGCCATGCGGCATGACGACGCCAGCTTTACCGTCATGGTTCAACGTGGCAATCATGTGCTGAACGAACGCCAAGTCGCCTTTGTCTTTTGGCGGTAGACCGAAGCGGAAACGTCCATAACCGTCCGATTCGACGTCCTCACGTCCCCATCCCTTTAGACTGAACGGCGGATTCGCAATCACACGGTCGTACAGCATCAGTTCGCCGTCTTGAACCAACTTTGGGTCACGTATGGTATCGCCCTTTTCGATGCGATGGTCACTGAGTCCGTGCAGTAACAGATTCATCTTACAGATGGCCCACGTATTCAAGTTCTTTTCCTGGCCGTGCAGCGTCAGGTTGCGTGGATTGCCTCCAGTAGCCTTGATATAATCAACGGATTGAATCAACATGCCGCCTGACCCTGCTGTCGGGTCGCATATACGCATACCTTCTTGCGGCTTAATGAGTTTGACGATGAGTTCAACGACCTTGGACGGTGTGTAGAATTCCCCGCCTTTCTTGCCAGCGTCGTCGGCAAACATCTTAATGAGGTACTCGTACGCACGGCCCAATATGTCTGGCTCTGACAAATTGGCGTTCCTAAGGTCCAACGCACTGAAATGCTGAATTAGTCTGGATACGGTCGCGTCGGGTAGACGTTCCTTGTCGTTGAAGTCGATTGACACCAAAACGCCTTGTAGCGTTGCGTTCTCTTCCTCCAACAGTTCAAAGGCGTGGTTAATGACGGCCCCGATGTCTTGCGTCACAGAACGAATGTGCGACCATCTAGCACGTTCAGGAACGAAGAATTGGTGTTCGTCATGGTCGTACCAGCCGTAATCCTCGCCTTCCTCACGTTCAATACGCTCGGCCGTTTCGACAAATACGTCATTCAGACGTTTCAGGAACAACATGCCGAATATATAGTTTTTGTAGTCGGACGAGTCGATGCTGCCACGTAGAATATTGGCCGACTCCCAAAGATGTGACTCCAATTGCTGAAGCGTTAGTTTTCCCAAAGTAGTACCTCCGATTGTCCAATAGCGGTTCACTAGTTTCCATTTTCTATTGTATAACAAAGTCGCTCACAATGGGCATTTACGCATGTTTGTCGAGTGAGGATTTCTTCAATACAGAATAGAATCTAGTTCGGGAATTGCGAAATTACAAAGTATATACAGTAATAAATAGACCCACGGTGACTTCCAGTCCATCGTTTCATTACTCCTCTTCCATTGTCTCCATCCCATATAGAAAGAAGCGAAGCCTTAGCGGCCTCGCCCTCATTTCAACCACGCTTCCAGGTTCTTCGGCACCGCCAGACCGCCGTTGGGTGTATACCCTGCACCTTTGCCTGCCGCCACCGCTTTATCATAGAGCGTGACGATCTGTTTCATCCATGCTGGCGTGAGACCCCAGCCGTTGAAAAACCACTTGGGATAGTTGTACTCCGTCATCACATCCGGGATACTGTAGGTCGCCGTGCCGTTCGGGAAGTGCAGTGTGACCACGGCGTTGATCTTCGTGTCGTCCTCCTGCACCACACTGTAATCCGGCGACAGGCTCCACCTGGACATCTCCGGCTGTCCGTTGGCGTTGATGGTATGTTTTGGCGTGATCGGCGTCAGTCCCATAAACACGTCATAGCCAGAGAGCGGCGGGTCGTTGAAACCCTGCATCTGGGTGAAACCCATCCGAAGCGACTTGCTGAAATACACGGGTTCCTGCCAGGTTCGCTTGGAACCATCCGGATTGACCATCGTAAAGGTGACGGTGGCACTGTCCGGCAACGCATCCGGACTGCCCATCCACACCACACGGAATGAGAACCCGGCTCCCGGCCTCAAAAATCCCCAAGGCCTCGGGTAATAGGGATTCATGTACCCGTGATAATCTTCCATCTGGTGCGTCTGACGGTCATAGCCTGGGATGGTGGAGGAAATCTGATTATCCTGCGGCCCGCCTTTGCCCTGCATGTTCTGCCAGCCCGGCCAGCCGTGCGCCGCATCCATTGCGTCCCATAACTTTTCCGCCGACCCCATCGCATACGAATACGGATTGACGATGGTTGGATTGTCCCACTGATTCGCCGGTATCGGCAGCCACATGTGTCCTGGATAGCCCGGATCATAGACTAGTCCGGAAATCTGGCCATCCTTGTAGATACTGGGATACATCTTCGTATACTCCCGGTACACGTTGTAGCAATACGGCACCTGATGCCGATTCTTCCCTGTGCCCACCCACTTGTAGCCTTCCGTGGGGATCACTTCTGTCCAATGAAACACCTGACTGCCCGGTGTTCCGTCGTTGGTGTAGTATTCATCGGTGTCATACGCCACACCGCAATAGGTGGACGGCGGAGGCGATGGCGGTGAAGGGTTCCCCCACGTCACCTGAACGGGTTGGGACGTGGCGATGGCTTGTCCTGTGCTGGTGGAGACGATTTCCGCCGTGAACTGGTCCGTCAGATTGCCGTAGTACGTGGCCTCTGTGGTAAACTGGGTGGCGTCCTTCGGGCTTTGCGCCTGACTGGCGCCGTTTAAGGTGTTGTCCGCACCATCATCCATGATCTCCACGGTATAGTTCCCTGGTACCTGTCCAATCACCTGTGCGGTCAGGGTACTGCTGCTGCCCGATGGCAGTTGGGTCGGTGTGGCGGAGAGCGTCACTTTCGGCACGTTGGCCCCGCCGGTCACGGTAAACGTTTGACTGACAGGCGCAGCAAACGTACCCACGTCATCCCCCGCATACAACGTCACCGTATACGTGCCGGGTGCCAGATTCTTCGTCTCGATCGGAACGCCTTTGACCAGATTGCCACCTGACACAACGTTTCCCCCGCCTCCGTTGACGGTGAAGTTTTCCGGGTTGCCGCTGCCATCTTCTCCCTGGGCATCGTGCGTACCGTTTACCAGGTCTCCATTGATGTAGGTGTTTTGCATGCCGGAGGGTACCGCCCCGCCGATGGTGACGGCGTTAAACAGCGGCGATCCGTAGTCGCTGGGTGTTCCCACGCCGCCACCAGCCACAGGGATCATGCCGCCCGTCAAGCCATTTTGCGACATGTACCACGAGTCCTGCGGCCCCCACACCGTATAGTTGACCCCCTGCGGCGTAGCGCCGATGGATTGAAATGCGGCCAATTGCCCGTCTGGAAACACCAGATTGTTGACACTTTGTCCCTGACTGTTCGTCACGTTCAGGTATTCCAGGTGAGACGTTTGATACCAACTGCCCAAAGACACCTGGTCAAACGCGAACACCACCGAACCTTGCGGCACGTCCCCCTGAATGCGGCTGCTCCCTGTGCCGCCCCACAGCGGCAAGCCGTTGTTGCTGTATCCTAGCCCCAGTTGCGCCGTGACATTGGGTTTGACCATAACAAACTGAGCGCCGTCATTCTGGTCTTTCGTGTTCTCATCCGCCGTGGGAATAAACGCATCCCCCGCCTGCTGTACCAGGTACGACAGGTTGACGAGCGTTTCGCCGGAAGTGGTGGAACCACTAAAGCCGCCATTGGTACTCGTCGTAAACCAGTCATCCCTGATTTCCGGGTAAGGGGTGCTGGTATTAGGCGTAGCATCGTGGTAGGTGATATAGTTTGGGCTTCCGTTCAGCGCCTGTATCCAGGACAGCAAATTCGTGCCGATGAGCTGATTCGGTGTGGCAGGCTTTGTGTTGTGCGGAGCAATGAAAAGATACCCGCCGCCCTGGTTCACCGGAGCGCCCGTAGCCGTCTTCGTCTCCTGAAAGTGCATGTACGGCACAGGTGCGCCGCTCCCTTGCATCGTAGCGATCTCGACACCCACGTTCGCATCACTCGGGTTGCTCGGGTCGGCAAATTCAAACGTTGCGCCGTCCGCTCCTTGTGTGGTGGGGTCAGTGTCGTTAACGGTATTGTTAATCCCGTGATTCTCTAACTTCAACTGTGTGCCCCTGGTGATGGTATACGAGGACGTGATGGTGCCGGGCGTCCCCACGACATACCCGGTGCCTGGAGCCGGGTAGGAAGCGCGGGCGTGTTCAAGCAGATAGACCGTGCCGCCCACTACAAGAAATACGCCCACACTCCCCAAAGCAATCCAGTGTGACCTGCGCCGAGGAAGAAACTGTCGAAACTGTCGTTCCATACGTAAAACACCACATCCCTTTCTCTGTTTTCTTTTCAATTTTATGGAATCTTTGCTAGAAAGTATAACATACTTTTTCTGGAATGTGTCGAGTCTCTTCGATAATAGAGAAAGGGGCGAAGAAAACGTGTTACCGTTTGGCTGGAAGACGGGTGGGGAGATTGTGAGGAATGTGAGGCGGTCAAAAATAAGCTCGGCATCTACGACCCCTATTCACCTGGCATTCGCATTTTCGAGTGCGGGGCGGTTCGTCTCTCTCTGAAAAAACGACCGCCGCGAACCTGACACGGTTTCAACGGCGGTATTATGTGCGATTAAGGATGGCGCCAAGACACCATTTCCCACTGAAATCCATCATTGTTCGGCGTTGGCGAAAGTTTCAGCACATTCGCCTTTGGAGGCGGCAGTACGGCTTCGGCTAACAACCGAATGTCGTTTTCAGTGATGACGCATTGAGTTGAAGCGACCGGTTTCAGCCAATCTTCTGGACAAGCATACAAATTTCCTTGTTCGTCGCGGAAAAACACCTTGTATCCGACATCCACGCTTTCTCCCCCCTTAGCCTTGACGGAAGCAGGGGCGCAGCAAAAAGTCTGACCTTTGAATAACACTAAAAATGTCAACCGTTCAGCACTTATTGCCACTTAACACCAAATTGACCGTTTTTAACTCCACAGATAAAGGTAGGTGCAAATCCGTTGGGTTGCCATACTTGATCGGCCTGCATGACACCACTGCTGATGCCTACTCCCCAAGATGCTACCCCTTTAAACATCAGTGTAGATGGCGTAAAACCTGTGCGGTCGTAGCTCTGCCAGTCGTTGGTGAAATAATTGTAAGACGCTGTTGTTTCATTTTGTGGTGCATATTGCCATATTTGACCGCCATTGGTACTGAACGGCGTGTCAGTTGGTTGTGTAGCACTAGTACTAGTTTGTACACTAATCCACGGCGCTCCCACCGTAAAGTCGTTCTCTATCACTCCTGGCATCGTCGCCACGATCTCGTTGCCCTCGATCTTCACCACAATCTGATTGAACCACTTCATCCCCGCAGGGGAGACGAGACCAGGATCATCTCCGAAAGGCAAAATTTTATACGTGTTGGGCGCGATTTCTTCGTATCCTTGATAATTCATTTTCAAATTTTGAAGGATTTGCTGAAGCTCGCCTACCGTCAAATCGCTATTCGGCGAAACGTTCGTCAATCCATTATCCACGTTGAAGGCCTGTTCAAACGAATTCACAGTCCAGGGTGTACCTGCAAAGTATGAAATGCCGTTATTCTCGTTTGTCGGTGTAATCCCCTGCAAGTCCGCCACGAACTCATTGGCCATCGTGAGGGTCACGGGTTGATTGGCTCCCCAGAGCGTACTGGTTTCGGGTTTGAAAAGACCGTAAGTATCCGCCCCATTCGCCCATACCTTCACCAGTGGCCAGTCACTCTGCGGCACATCGGTAAACGGATCTGTTCCTACACCGTTCGGATATATATATTGAGGCGAAAATTCGTGAACGGTTTGCCCGCCAATTGGTGCCGTCATATTCGCCGCCGCCCAGCCCCCAATCATCTCTACCATGTCCAGCTTCGTCGCTGGCGCACTGGAGCCTGTGCCGCTACTTTGCACCCCGCAGGCAGATTGAATGTGTACGCCAGATGCGTGCCGTTCCAGTCCTCTGTGACGCCCAGGCGCTTCACCACTTCGCCCAGATAGTAAATCGGCACATAGCTGGTGTAGATACCGCTCGATGGGTCTTTCGCCACAAAATACGGCGCATACGCCACCACCTGACCGTTGATCACAAACGCCATCTCGTTTTCAGCCATCGTGTTTTGCACCTTGGGCAAGTTGCTCATGTTGAGCGATACGCTCCCCGGCACACTGATGGATAACTCTCTCGTGTTCCCGTTCCAATCGGCTGACAATCCTGAAATCTCACCCAAAGCTTCATTGATATAATAGAGCGGCAGCGCTGACGTCAGACTCCCCGACCACGGATCCGTCACCACCAAATGATCGGCTGCATTCACATAGTTGTCGTTCCAGGTAATGTCCGTGTACGCGTACTGCGGATTCATCACATTCGGACTTTGTGCCGCCATCACGGTCGTCGGTGCGGTCACCATTGACGCAGATAACGCCATCACGGCCATTATCGCTTGCTTTTTCATCGTCGCATGCCTCGCTTCCATGAAATTTCGTTTTCCAGCCTATCACAAGGTTGCCTTGTATTTCCTTCCATTTGTCTGTAGTATAGAATGCTTGACCGAAAATGTCAATGGGTGGAAATCTTCATGGAACCGTGAATCGACCAAAGGAGCATCAGACTAACTAAAACAAGGAAGGTATAGGTTATTCGCGTCAACCACGGATCGATATAGAAGAGGGTGACGTGCAAGGTTCGCCACATGGATTTCCAAAGACCGAGTTCTTTCCACTGTCCACGGCATTCTTCGCGAATGCTTCCCCACACGTCCACGCCCGGCAGAAGCGGAGACACCGAACGTTCAGATAAATGATACCGGTAATAGAGTCGCTGGATTAGGATGAAAAATTTCTTCTGAAATTTCGGGCTTTCAGATAAAGCCTGGATGAACCTGCGTTCTCTGCGCGTGACGAATGGATGGTTCTCCATTTTTTTAACGAGTTGTTGATACACGGATTTGATGAGATCCGGATTCTCCGTCTTCCAGCGCATCATGCCGGGAAAGCTATAAGGCAACAAAAGTTTTTCGTAGATCGCATAGGCATCACGGTAGAAATGCTTCTTGCGTTCGGAATCCGACTGTAGCATTTTTCTTCGTAACCTCCATTCAAACAACACAAGATTGAGGAAAAACGTCAGTAAGCAGGATAATAAAATTTCAAGCATCCAATCCCTCCTTTTGGGAGGAAAAATTGGACATTTTGAGCAGAGATTCCTCTAATTATGAAGGAGAGGAAATCTGGACGGCGCAACTATTCCAGATATGAAAGAAGAAAAGTGTACGGTTATAGTAGTTTGAAAAAGTGCAAAAAATCGAAGAGGTGTGTGCGCGGTGAGAATGAGAAGAGCGTCCATTGTAGTTTTACTTTTCATTATCTTCTGGTCCCTGTTATTCGCTCAGGAACCGTGTCAACTCACGTAAAAATCTTACCGAAGAGAGATGGCTAACTCATTTAAAAATCTAACCCATTCCCGATTCCGTTGAAGTGGGAGGGGTGAATGGCCGTAGGCCAGAGGGGAGGAGCGAAGCGGCTTCCCCTTTTTTTGTGTCTGTGGAGCTTGTGGGCAACTTGAAGAGTTGTCCATCAAATCCACAGACCGAATGTTTTGGCCTCAATAGGAGTCCCGAGTGCCGTTTCGTTTGTCGTTGTCGATCCCCCTGGAAACCGGTGCGGGCAGCGGAGCAGGAGCAAGGTTCGCCCCGCCTAGTCCCTGTGCCAGCAGTGTCACCAGTTGTCGGTGTAGCTGTAGTGGATTGAGGGACTGTGCCCACTCACTCCAGTACTTTTGGCTGTTCGTTGGGATGGCACTAGCATCGAACGCCCGTTGCAAAGGAGTTTTTGCTGAGTCGTATTTCTTTTGCATGTGACTGCCGTTACGTTTTTTCTCAATGACCTTGCGCATGGGCAGACAGGCATTGGCATATACGTCAAGCCACGCATAAACCGTGTTGAGCCATTGAACATGCTCTGGAGTGTCGAAACGCTCGTAACCTACGATTTCGCGGACCAAGAATCGATTCTTTTGCTCCACGTGAGCGTTGTCGTTCTTCTTGTAAGGTCGGCTTCTGGTGAGCGACAGCCCATTCGCCTTCGTGAAACGAACCAGGTGAGCATTGATGAACTCGCTGCCGTTGTCGCTGTGGATTCCCCACACCGGATATGGCCATTCCGTTAGTATGCGTTC
The DNA here is from genome assembly GCF_016804365.1 of Alicyclobacillus sp. TC. Classification (NCBI taxonomy): domain Bacteria; kingdom Bacillati; phylum Bacillota; class Bacilli; order Caryophanales; family Alicyclobacillaceae; genus Alicyclobacillus; species Alicyclobacillus sp. TC. The sequence continues at coordinate 1,592,050 of NZ_CP044434.1, forward strand.
CAGCGCTGCCATGACACCAAGCTGGCCCCTGCCAAGTACCGCAACGCGTCTACTGTATCCCGTCACGACGTCGACGACGGAGAGGGTGTAAGCGAAGTGTCCCAAGGACGATCCGCCGTTGTGCTCGACGAGGTCGATTTCCAACGCACCAGGTCTGTCCTCGTCCCAGTCATAGCGTTCCACTGGAATTTCCGAGCGTAGATGCGCGGACGGGCGTCTGTCGGCAGGGATGTGCTTGGGACCGGGACGCTTCCATTTGGCGATACGACGGGCCAGCGTCGCACGGCTCATTTGCTGCAAGTCACGGATTGCCTCTTGAGTCAGCTTGACCTCACCGTGATTGGCTAACTGTGCGGCAGTACACATCAGCACGGGATGCAAGCGCTCTGCACAAGGATAGTCGAGTGCTTCCCAAACGATTTGAACGATGGGCATCACATCCCTATACCGAAGAGAGCGAGTACGCTTAGCGGGCGGTTTATCGTGCTCCGGTTTGGGTTTCATAGTGGCAATCGCGTACTTCCGCGCGTATCCCAGGGTCCGCTCCAACTCATCCAAAATCTGCGATTTCTCTTGCCTAGTGCGTGCCTTAAGGTAACGCACGCGCATCGTACTCAGGTACTCTTGCCGACTCTGCATGGACATCCGCACATCGATCCCTTCGGTAAGATTTCTGTTTGAGTGAGCCGATACCCTTTCGGTAAGATTTTAGCTGAGTGATCGCGGGAACTTTCTTGGGGACTTGATTTGTGGAACAATGACAACGCTGGCGGAACGCCGCCCAACGCTCCACCATCGCATGGGTTTTCTTCTTTTCATCAAGCCTATCCAACTTTTCCCAATGCTCTTGTTCCCGAAAACTTCGTGCAGGATTTTCATCTACGCCATGCTCAAGTTTTGGGGAATGACGGTCAAGGAGAAACCATAGCTTTGTTAGAATTGTCACGCGCCTTTGATGTTTCGGCCTATCAAAATTTCAATCGTCAAATGTCTACTCGCACTCTGCAATTGGAGGGCAACGATGTTGTTTTGTCAACCATTCGTCCGGTGCTGCATGTAAAGCATAATATCGGCGAAACCATGTTAGATGCAGAATGGGCGCACGTAATCGCACCGAAGGCAAGACTACTCGTTCTGCCCATTAACGAATCTCCCAAACTCTTTCGAAAACAACTCAAAGAATATCACGTTACAGTGGTTAGTGATTCTCTCGTTCCTGTTGGAAGTGGAAGAATGTTATTTGATAATCCGTTTTTGCTGGCCAACGGAAAATCCTTGTTCCCTGCCTTGATGAGCAACGAAGTTCAAAATGTGACTTATGCCGCTGCACATTATCCGTTTTTTGCTTCTTCCGGCGATGGCGGAAACAACGTAACGCCGCTCGTTCGGTTTCCTTATGCTGTAGTGGTTGGTGGGCTTCAGTGGGCAACCACCTCCAGAAATCCCTCGGATTTAACGCCGTGGATTAACGAAGGCTACGGTACGGCCGTGCTTTCGGTGAAAGCCAGTATTCTTGAACGCCAAATCTTCCACCAGGCATGGCGCACGGTCCCCACCGTGACTTGGCTGGCAGGCTATCCTGGTGTTTGGATCGATTCCCAAAACGGTTATCGCGTGGTATATGGAACCAGTTTATCTACTCCGTGTTGGGCGGCACTGTGGGCTTTGGCCGATGCGGCGCATATCCGCCAAACGCACACCCATTTGTCTTCGAATGCTTATTTGACCTTGCTTCAATTGGCACAACAACACCCTGATGCCTTTTGGCAACCCCATACACCGTATGGGCATTTTTCCGCTCTCGTCGGTTTAGGTATGCCGAATCCTAAGAACCTGGTGGAAGCTTTGGCGCATGCACCAAACAGCACCTCGACCGTTTTGGCTCAACCCTGGATCAATGTTTGGAAGCTCTTGACGCTTATGCAGTATATTGGACTGATATTGTGCAGCTGGTTTTTTTTACTGATGGTTTGTGGAGATAATTTACTACACACAGGCACATTTTTTATCAAGTCTCCTCGTTATTTTCGTGTTTTCAGCAAAAAAGTGCCGATGTTACACTCATGGATGATTCGTCACTCTGTTGTACTGGTTTCTTTTGCATCGCTCAGTTTTTGTGCCTGGCTATTTGCGAACGTTCTTCAAACTATCCCCATCGAGCCTTCCTTCGCACGGCCATTATGGGAAAACGGTAGGTGGATTGCACTTTTTGTCATCAATTCATTGATCTGTCTTTTCATAACTGTATGGCCTTGGACGAAATTTTGGTATCCAAAATTTCCAAAGCAACAAAATCAAAGCGGGAATCTGCCACACTAGGACATAGCGGACCACATCACCTGCCGCTAACGCAGTCGGGAGACGAAAAGCCTGACCGTTCGGCAGGATTTCCAAGTTCGGTATAGGTTCTTCGGTCAACTGGGGCGGCGGCGGCAGGATTTCTGTGTACGGTGTGGGAGAAGCAAAATTCTTGGCCACAGAGTAAGGAAAAATAGATGTCGCTCCTGTATAGCCATACATCCGCGAAATGCTCATGGTCATCCGATTCATCACGGTGAGCGTCGTATTGGCAAACCACGGGGAACAAGCAAACCATAGAATCCAGCATGCCATTTCGATGCCTAAAACATAAAAAATGAACTCAAACCATCGACTTTTTCTATCTATTTTGAAATGTACATTCATCCTTTTGCGCGAATGGAGTCTTTTCTTAGCTGAACAATTCATTCGCGCTCCCTCCTTCCATCACAAAATACAAGTCATATAGAAGGAGGCAAAGACTGAAACGTTATCATTTGGTATAGACCATCCGTATAACAGACAATCACGGACTTTCCCAATTTTCACGAAGGGATTCTTTGCGTGCGCATCCCAACTGCATCACTTTCCTTCGTAACCTCTAATTCTCCATGGAAGTGGTTGAAAGAAAAATAACATCTCAAGCAAAACGCTCCAGGCATTGAATGCGTCCAAGAAAGAGTTATAGAAATTATCCCTTGGGAATTTTACGCATACAGAGGTTTAGCTGAAAGACGCGGTTTAGGAATTGCCCTCCGGCGGTGTCGCCGAGTGACGCAAAATGCTGTATTTCCTTATACAGCGCGGAATTTCCGGGTACGGTGTATTGCAAAATGTCGGCGATTATCAAGCGTTTGCTAACAGTCCGTTAGCATTTTTGTTAGCAAAATGGATTCGGGAATTCAACCTAACGCCATGTTCCTACCTACACAAGTATGACTACTGCTGATTACAGCCATGATGTATGCGGAACATCCATACTTGTATTAGCTTGGATAGTGAATAGGATATTATTACCGGATTCGGACACGTTGCATGACTTCGCTACGAATGGATTTGTACAAATTGATTTCTTCTGAGTGCTCCAGTATCATTGAAACACAGTACGGTTGTCGATAAGAGTCATCACCAATCCACTTGTTCGCATTCATCACAACGAGTGTAAGTGGCGTACCAGGGAGATTCTTTGTATCTCTTATAAACTCTTTTGATCCTTTTTGATGGCACCCAGCCTTTCGTGTGTTTTTGCCAGGAGCGAGATGAATTTCCTTATCCCTCAACTCCGGTGGTATGGCTTCGTCATCACTATCTGTCAAGTCCACGGTAGCAAACTTATCAACAACCTCCCCTGGGTCAACAGTTTAAACCACCCAAAGCATTGAGTGTCTTCTCAAATTGCGTGTAGTCAACGCTTTGATTGACTTTGATCCGATAAATCAGATGCGGATTCAGTCTCCCGCTATATTTCGTCCTTAACTCATTGAACGAAAGAGCAATGTTGTCTGCTTGAGCCTTCGTCCGATCAAAATAATCAGACTTTTGTCGACCCTCGGGAACCTTGTATCCGCCACCACCCTGTCTGTTCCTTTTTGGTAAGTCTCGCTGAAATATTGGCAATGGTAAGTGGTCACGAGCCTCCATCTAAATTGCACCGCCTTATTCGTTAACCTCAGCATCCTCTCTAATCTGATACCGGTTAACAAAACGTGAATATGCAAACTCCACATCGTCCTTGGATAAAACGTCCATTCCATTTACGATCGCGTGTTTCATGGCTTCCTTACACATGCCTTTTAAATCCGATGGACTAAATTTTTCAGTTTTAGTAGCCAAACCCATGATATCGATGGATTCACTCTTTTTAATCGGACTTAAATACTGCTTTAGTAAACGGTGCCTCTCCTCAACTGTCGGCAACTTAAAATTAATCACTTCATCAAACCGCCGCCAAATAGCGGGATCCAATATATGAGGATGGTTCGTTGCCGCAATAATCAAGCTTTCACCATCGAATCCGTCAAGCATCTGCAAAAAATTATTCACAACCCGCTTGATTTCACCACTTTCGTAATGGTCATCTCGGTTCTTCCCAATGATATCGACTTCATCAAAAAGAACGATCCAAATACCATTTTTAATAAATTCGAAAACCTTCCGCAAGTTTGTTGCTGTTTCGCCCAAATACGATGAAATTATGGCGTCAAACCTCACGTATACCAATGGAATTTGTAAAACGGAACTCAAAACTTGTGCAGAGAAAGTCTTCCCCGTCCCTGGAGCACCACAAAATAAGACTTTGTTTGCAGGTCTTAAATTATATGTCGCCAATACCTCCATCGACTTGAATTCATGAATGAGTTGTTCCAAAACAAGGCGATTTTCTTCCGATAAAACAAGCTCATCCCAGGTCAGATCATGTTCCCGTATCTCCAACAACGGAAATCCATTATCATTATCTCTTGGAATTGGGAGATCAGTTCGATACCGCCTTGTTGATTGACGATTTAATGTGTTTTTACTGTACAAAGCTTCCTTTAGTTCTTTAACAACCAAGTTGTGCTTTTTTCTTTTCTCCAGATCAATGAATTCTTCTGCCAATCGATAAAATTCATCATCATCTTGTTTGGAATAGGCAATAAACAGTTTCCGAATAATGTCTGTGGATGTCACTTTACTCACCTCCAACCCTTTCTGACTTGTTCGGTTATATCCACCTTTCGAAAGCGACTTCTCACAGTAAATTCATCGGTGTTTCTGGATTCCGTTCTATATCATCTAACGTCCAATGTAAAACGTCATTAAGTCGAACCCTTCCGTTCCCTTGAGTAGATCATGGCCTAATTATGATGGCTTCAATCCCCGTTGTCGAACCCCAAAATGAACGATCAGGGGGGCAATGGGTCTCTCTCGAACGGGTTGTTCCCCTGGATCAATGAATTTCATTCTGGATTGTTCGTCAAGAGAAGCATTCGACCAGGAGAACTGCCTTTCACTTAGGTTCATAAAATCATTCAAATTGGTATTAAGTCAATATAGTGGACACTCCAGAACGGAGAAATTCCGAGTTTTCATATTCTGATATGATTCCTTTTGTCCCGCTCAGCTTGCCTTGGACCTCGATACTTGGAAATATCTTCTTTCGTATTCAACCGGCGTTAGATAGCCGATTGATGAGTGAACACGTTCACGGTTGTACCAGACCTCGATGTATTCGAAAATCCGATGAATTGCCTGTTGTCTAGTTTTGAATTTCTCCGAGGTTGTAAAATATTTTGTGTAAACTCCCAATTCCCTTACGTGATCAGCAGATTGGGAGAGCACCAAAATGACGAAGGTTTCGAAGGAATTCTTAAAGCAGTTTATCAAGGAGAATGACCTGAAATCCACGGAAGATGTACAAGCCGCACTGCGAGATATGTTCGTCAGTACCATGCAAGGAATGCTTGAAGCAGAATTGGACACGCACCCGGGTTACCATAAGCATGACAGCAAAACAAGACCACAGACAACAGTCGCAACGGACATAGCCGCAAGACCCTTACCTCCGAATACGGCAACGTAGAGATTTCAGTCCCCAGAGACCGCAAGGGCAAATTTGAGCCTGAGATCATCAAGAAGAACCAAACCAACACCGTTGGCATTGAGGAGCAGGTTATTGCCTTGTATGCACGGGGTGTCAGCACCAGAGACATTCAGGCCTATCTTCACCAATTGTACGGACTAGACGTATCGCCCACACTCATCTCCAACCTCACGGACAAACTTCTTCCGAATGAATAAAGAATGGCAAAGCCGTCCGCTGCAAACCGTGTATGCTGTGGTGTTTCTGGATGCCATTCACTACAAAGTGAAGCAGGAAAGCCAGGAGATAAACAAAGCTGCCTATATGGTTGTGGGCATTGACCTTGAAGGGCAAAAGGACGTGCTTGGCATCTGGATCGGCGAGAACGAGTCTGCGAAGTTTTGGCTGAACGTGCTTAACGAGCTGAAGATCCGAGGCGAAGATATTCTCATCACTTGCGTCGACAACCTGACTGGGTTCAGTGAAGCGATCGCAGCCTGTTATCCTAAGTCCGACATCCAGAAATGCGTGGTTCACCAAATTCGTAATTCGCTCAAGTACGTGTCGTATAAGGACTACAAGCCCGTGACAGCGGCGCTAAAGCCCATTTACAAAGCCAGCACCGAGGATGCAGCTTTAGCCGAACTGGACAAGTTCGAGGAGATTTGGGGTAGCCAATATCCCCTTCTCGTGCGTTCCTGGCGCAGCAACTGGGATGAACTCGCCACTTTCTTCCGCTATCCGCCAGAGATGCGCCGGTTGATCTATACGACTAATCTGATTGAGGGCTACCACAGGCAACTTCGTAAGGTGACCAAGGGAAAGAGCATCTTCCCGACGGATGATTCTCTCACTAAGATGCCATACCTTGCCACGATGGAGGTTACGAAGCGCTGGGCCATGCGAGTACAAAACTGGGGGCAGATTCTCAGTCAGTTCATGATAGACTTTCCTGACCGTATAGAACGCTACATTCATTGAAATCGCTCCATGAGGTTTACACAAAATTATTGACAGGCCCGTAAACTTACCATATAAATTATAAAAGAGTGTAAGTGATAGAATCTTCTATTATCGTAATTTTTAAATTCCTATTCCCTAGATACCAACTATCTGTTTCTAACATATAAAAGGTATACGAACTTATATGTGCCTGAACAGCCAAAGAACCTTTGGGCATTTCTAATGTTGCAGCTAAAGAAAACCCCGGATAAATCCCATCATCACCACCGTATCTTACATAAAATCGTATAAAATCTCCCGAAGTTAACCAATAGTTTGTTTCAAACCATTGAACCGTCTCTATTGGAATGATGAGTCTTATGATGATCCCCTTCTTTTTCTTCCATCCTATTTTTATTATTGACAATCTTTCCAACCAACTGTTCTAGTCGAGCTAATTCTTCCATAGCATCATCGAGATTTCTTTGAGTTATATTTGTCCCACCCGGGAAAAGCAGGAATCGGACGGCCGCTAATGAGGAACGAAGGTCATTTAATATTTGCCAAGAAACAATTCTTTCGTTCTTTGTGATTTGATGTGACTTTGGTTGATGGGGTTGCATATATTGACGTTTCTCTAGAGCATGGCGGTAACCAAGCCAGCAAATATTGATGGTTCCAATACCCTGTACTATGCCAAAAGCAGATAAAACATCGAAAGGATATAAAGCAGAATGTTGTTCCATCCATATTATGCATGTTATTAGTCCCAACAAAAGACCAGGAAGAAAACTTAAAAAATAAGAAAGTGCCCCAATTATAGCTAGACGCAAAGCAAACCAAGGGAAACCTGCCCATACTCCATAAATGGCAAACACAATAGCAACAAAGGCTAGAAGAAGATTCAGATAACGAGCTGCTGTATCTAATAATTGATTTTCCATTCTCTGGAAGATAAGTAACAAACGCTCGTATTTTCTCATCTTCTTCTCACCTCTGCTACTTTCTTCTTTCTCTAATTCCCATTGGATAACGACTTTTGCTTTCGATAAAACTGCCTTGCAGAAGCCCACATATTACCGGTTATCCAAATACCAAGAAATAGTATCGGTACTCCCCATACGAGTCCCAGCCAGGTTTGATGAATAATCGCCTCATACACTAGAGATGTCCCATATACGCCAGATAGCAAAGCCAATATCCATATCAGATACATTCGAATCACCGCACCCACATTGAATCCCTTCTCTCCCAAATTTTTTAACGATTTAGTGATGAATGGTTTGATCTATACCTCTACTCACTCCATACTCCTTGAAATTTGTAGAAGTTGGCTCATAACACGCTGGTTTTGATTCTCCAGGTACAAAAGCATATTTCCCTTTAAATTCTTGATGGCAGGAAGTTCTTAATGGACAAGAAGAACACGTTTTAGACTTCTCTAAACGTTTATACCAATCGCGCCAAATCCATCGATGAACTGGTATCACTCGATTTAATTGATTCAACCCTGGAATCCAAGGTAAAAAGACTAACATGAGAAATAATATAGCGATAGTATAAGCGGCCATCTCGTCACCTGAAGCAGATGTCGACCAAGGTGGAATTTGATACAAAAAAGTATAAGGTGTTAGCCACCATGGCCCCGGTACAGCTGCTTCATCGTGATTGATTCCCCATTGTTCCCCTTTCATATCCAATTTTCCAGCGATTTGATGTAAAGCATGGCCTTGTAAAAAGAGTAAATCATCCTGAATGTTGTATCGATAAATGGTGCCAGGATTACTGATTCGATCGAGTGCTCCTGAAAGCAACCCGGATTTCGCCAAAGATAACTCTGAATTCATGAGAGTCTGTACGGGGCCATAAGAACCCGGTGGTACTACCACTTGACCTTGTATAACTTTGGCATCCTGTAAAGCTTTGGCGTAATGGTTTGCCCATTGTTGCTGTTGTATATAAGGAGCTGTTTCATATTGTCTAAGTGCACGTAAGAGATTTTGGTTATCTGAAGCAGTAGCTAGCATTTTCAACGGCTGCAGTACATCATCTGTAGCAGTATTTAATGGATAAGGCGTGCCCCACCAGGTTTGAGGGGAAAATCCTCCTAAGGACTGAACACTTTGTGGTGCTTCCCCATGAAAGCCATGATTATAGGGTGGCCCATATTGAGCCATTTCTCCAGTACCATCCAGATCACCTAGAGCTGTTTTTTCTACAACAATCGGTTCCTGATTGGCAATTTGCTGATTCGTGATAGCCGGTCGATAGGGAGCACCCAAAAATACAGCTACAGCTACAATAAGGATCCCCGTGATGGCTAAACTGATGACACCTTCTTTGATCATATCGAAATCTTTTTGAGGGAATTTTAGCGTATCTCGAGTAAATTTTTTACGGAACATTCAGTTCTCCCCCTTATGTGCAGAGGAAATTTCCGTTTCAGATGATCGAACTGAGTAAGGTGGAACAACTCCTTTACTTCGTACTGCAAGCAAATGAATCCCTACGAGACCAATTAAAATCATAGGTAGAACAACAATATGCAGCCCATACACTTGGCCATTGTTTAAAATGTTTAAAAAACCATCGAGACCTGCACCGTTAAATGCATCTTTACTTTGTACCTGATTCCACTGAGCAAAGAAATCGCCTCTGCTTAAATAACCTGTAAAGGCAGTCAAAACGGATACAGCAAAAGAGAGGACCCCCAAACCCATGTCATCGCACGCCCTTCACGCCAGGAGCCCATGAAAAACTGTCCAACCAAATGCATGGTCATGAAGAAGAAAAAGGCTTGAACACTCCAAAAATGAATAGAACGCATAAAATCACCTAAAGAAGTATGCTGATACCAAAGCGGTCCTTTAGAGGCCATAATGATTCCGGAAGCAATACAAAACACTAAACTACTGAGGGTAAAAACACCAAAACTATAAACTAAAGAATTCACGTATATGGGTTGCTCTGAGGGGAGCAAATTATCCCAAGTTAACTTTTCAGAAACTCGTATGCGTATTTCCCTCGACCAGTTCATTTGCGATGATCTCCTTTATTATGGCGATGTGGATAAGGGAAAATAACAAATGCGATAAAAATTGCTAACCAAAGAAAACCAACGTAATAATTCGGCCAAGCATTTGCATAGTCTACCATTTAGCCTTCCTCCTTTTTTCATCTTTCACAACTTCATCATAGGCTGACTTTCTTTTAGGCAACAGACACATACAGACTCTTTCCTAGTACTGTTTTGAACTAAGCAAAAAGGACTATATTTGACTAAAAAAGGGCCTTCCAAAATGGTCTTTTTATAAGCAAGATGTGAACACCGTACCAAACTTCTTAGCTATAGGTGGGCTTGAGGTATTAGCTTATGGAGAGCCATCAGACTTGCACGAAAGTTAAAAAAATACAAAAAGACAAGCCTCAACGAAGCAGGAAAACTAACGTGTAAACGTTGGAATTCCACTGCTTGATTGGTGGATGGTGGTCAAGTATAGATCGCCCAAAAACATTCAGATATAATGGTGTCGCTCATGAATGGATGATTTTAAGGTGTGTGGTATCAATGATGGATGAAATATTAGAAAAATTGGAAGAAAGTGTTGCTCGTCTAAGTGAAATCAATCGCGCTATAGACGAATCCATGATTATAGCGATAACGGATGTGACAGGTAAAATTACTTTTGTCAACAAAAAATTTTGTGAGATATCGAAATATAGTGCAGAAGAATTGCTGGGACAAAACCATCGTATTATTAATTCAGGTTACCATCCCAAATCTTTTTTTCGGGAAATGTGGCGCACTATTGCTCAGGGTCATATTTGGCAAGGAGAAATTCGAAATCGTACGAAGGATGGTCAATTTTACTGGGTAGATACCACGATTGTACCATGTTTAAACGAATCCAATAAACCTTATCAATATATTTCTTTTCGCGTTGATATTTCAGAAAGAAAAAAATTCGAAGAACATATCAAAAGGATGGAACAATTAGAAATAGCTGCACAAATTTCATCCAGTTTAGCTCATGAAGTTAGGAATCCACTTGCTGCTATTCAATGGTCTCTTTTATCTCTTCCAGATATTCAACCCTCTCAGCAAATGATTCTCAAATCCGTTGAAGATGAACTTAAACGTATGGATAACATTCTAGGTGATTTTTTATCCCTATCAAAACCAAGTACGAAAGTAAAATATCCCTTATTTTTGCAAGAAATTCTTCAAAAAGCACTAGATTTACAATCGCAATTTTTACAAAAGAGAAATATACAAGTTATCCAAAAAATTGATAAGACATTGCCTCGCGTAAATAGTGAAGAAAATCAATTAAAACAAGTCATTCACAATTTATTAAAAAACGCTATAGAGGCTATGCCTGATGGCGGTAAATTAGAAATCATTGTGGATACCAAGGTATGTAAAAACGATAACTTCTTTGTTTGTTTAACAATGAAAGATACAGGAATTGGAATGAATCAAGAACAACTCACAAAAATCCGACAGCCATTTTTCACAACCAAACCTAATGGAACTGGTTTAGGACTTATGGTTTGCGAAAGAATTATTCAAGAACAAGGCGGGAATATTGAAATTAGCAGTATAGAAGGAAAGGGTACGACAGTAACTGTATGCTTACCCGCTTTGTAAACTCAACCTGGAAGTGAATTTATTCTTCCAATGTATATCCTTCACGAAGAGCATATGTTGCAGCCTGTACACGATTTTGCAAATGTAGTTTATCAAGAATATTACGGATATGATTTCGAACTGTATTTTCACTTATAAAAAGTGATTGTGCAATCTCCCGATTGGATTCACCCACACTTAAATGCTTCAATACCTCTTTTTCTCGTTCAGTTAATAATTCTGTATTGGCATTGTTTTGCTTCTTTTCCGTATAAAACTCATGAATGATACGCAAGGCTAGCGACTCTGGAATGACTGGTTCTCCTTTAGAAACTTTTTTAATACTTTCAATAACCTGAGAGGGATGAGATGTTTTTAAAATATACCCAAGTGCTCCAGCTTTTACTGCATCAAAGAGAGATTCTTCTGTATCTGATGCTGTGAGCATTAAAATGTGTATATGTGGAAACGATTTCTTAATGTTTACTGTTGCCTGTAGTCCATCACAAACAGGCATGTGAATATCCATTAAGACAACATCCGGTTGTGGAGATTCTTTACACTTTATATAGGCCTCTTCACCATTTCCTGCTTCACCAACCACTTGAATACATTCCACTCTCGAAAGAATGGACTGAACACCATTCCGAAATAGTTGATGGTCATCAACAATTAATACTTTTATTTTAGAATGGATACCCGTTGAATTTTCTTCAGAAGAAACCATAATATACACCTTCTTCTCAGAGCTTAGGTTTATAACATAATGTTTAACCGATGGGACCTCAATAGTACAAAAGAACTAATTTTCATGATTAACAGTTCAAGATAACACTAATCATTTGAGCATTTTACAGAATGGTCGTTTTGACAGACCCGAACTCGTCGAAACATCAGCCAAACAAGACTGCAAACTGTGATTGCAACAACATACACAGCCCCCCAACTGATGATAACTCCCATCCACCAAGACAACACCATAATCTTCCTATACCACTCAATTTAAAACAAAAATGGATAGTTCAGTTGAATCAGGCTGTCGAGAAAGTCTCGACAGCCTGATTCATATCCTATGAAATAGACGTTTGTAGCCATTTTTGCTGAATTTCTTCGAATACAACGGGTGGTGAGAAGAAAAAACCTTGTACCGCATGGCAACCTTCTTGTAAAAGTTTTAATGCCTGTTCTGCTGACTCTACACCCTCCGCTACCACTTCCATCCCTAAACTGTGCGCTAAATGGATAATTGCAGAAACAATAGATAACTGTCCTGGATCTTCCATCATATGAGCTACAAAGGATTGGTCGATTTTCAAGATATGTGGTTCAAATAATTTCAAATACCTTAAAGAAGAATAACCTGTTCCAAAATCATCAATTGAGATTTTAACGCCCATAGATCGTATACGACGCAATGTATTTGTAATCTCGTTAGAATTTTGCATCAAGAGACCTTCGGTAATCTCGATCTCTAACCACTCTGGGGACAAGCCCGTTTCATGAAGAACTTGACGAACAGTTTCTTCCATATCCGTTAATTGGAATTGTTTGGGGGATACATTAACTGAAACAGAAATAGGGTCATAGCCCATATCTTGCCATCGTTTATTTTGATGACAAGCTGTCAACAAAACCCATTTACCAATTGGAACGATAAGTCCACTCTCTTCAGCAATCGAAATAAATGTGTCAGGATGGATGAGTTGACCATCTGTAGTTTGCCATCGAAGTAAAGCCTCTACAGAATAAATTTTTCCCGAGGCCAAATGCACTTTGGGCTGATAATATAGTACAAACTGTCTCTTTTCTATGGCCTGTCGAATTCCATTTTCAATACGTAATCGTTCTTCAATGACATTACTTTCTTTGGGATCATAAATATGAAACCTATTTCCTCCTTTATTCTTTGCAGAATACATAGCGAGATCCGCAAATTTTACTAAATTATCCATATCGGTTGATGATTCTGGGTACAATGCGATACCGATACTGAGAGTCATAATAAACTCTCGATCGAGAATAAAAAAAGGAAGCGAAAACGCCTGCAAAACCTTTTGTGCAAAGGAAACCACTTCATGACGTGAAGAAGTATGAGAGCAAATAATTGCGAATTCATCTCCTCCAATACGCGCTAGAAATCCTTCATCGTATAACAACGATTCCAAGCGAGAACCAATTAACATAAGAATTTGATCCCCTAATTCATGCCCGTACGTATCGTTAATATTTTTAAAACCATCTAAATCACAAAAAAGAACAGCGATACTATTAACATATTTCGCAGGTTCATTTAATTTTTGTTTGAGCGTTTCTTTAAAAAATCGACGATTGGGAAGACCGGTTACCTCATCATGATACGCCATGTACTCGAGACGACTTTTCAATTCATTCTCTGCAGAGACATCTCGAGTTAAACTCATAATCATAGGGGTTTTCTCCCCTTGAATAAGAATACTTCGTATCTCTCCTGTGAACTCGGTTCCGTCATAACGAATCATAGAATATTGTGTAGTAGGAATAAAACTACCTATATCTCTGCTATCGTACAGTTGATTAAATGCACATTGTACCGATTCCACTATACTTGGATGAAAAAAAGGCCATATCTCTAAATGGATAGCACTCTTATTCTCTGGTAGCGCCATGAGTTGAACCGCAGCGCGATTGGCATACTGTATAATCCCTGCTTGATGAACGACTATAGCATCTGGAATCGAATCGAGAATATGTTGATACAACGAAAATTGATAAATCGGATGCTGCAAGATATTTTGCATATCTAATATCTGATTCACCTATATACCTCCATTCATATTCATAGATAAAGGGGATAAATTAGACGAATAGATTAAAAAAATTTATCATTTCAAACAAAATCGGAGAAGGCCCACGAACCGGATAATGTCCATATATGTATTCATCATAAATTGACAATTTATCCTTACACAATAGTCTCAAATAACTAATTCAAAGCTCTGAGTTTATTTTTGATAAAACCGTTGAAATATTTATGGTTTGCAGTACCACCCTTTTACACAGAATAAAAATTGATGATGGAAAATAATGCTCCCAACAATTTCAGAAAAAGGAGATTCGGATGAGCCACATGGCACAGAAATTCGATAAAGAATTCAAACGTCATGCAGTTCAATTAGTTTCGAAGAGTAGGAAGTCGGCGAGCCAGGTAGCTCGTGAACTTTTCATATGGCAAAAGACGTTGTATGGATTGTGTGTGACAGGATAGAAGTGCAAGGTATGGCGGCGGAGACCACAAGCCTGAGGCGAAGGCCTCGCAAGACTTAGAGCAGATCTGGGAACGCCAGCGGCCGACAGAATTCATATTGCATCATTCGGACCGTGGGAGCCCATACGCCTCTCATAACTACCAGGAAAAGCTGCAAGAGTACGAGATGGTTGATAGCATGAGCCGTAAAGCTAATTGCTTTGATCATGCGTGCATCGAGTCGTTTCATAGCATGATCAAGCGAGAACTCGTCTACCTGGAAAAGTTCAAAACCAGGGAGCAGGCAATACAGCGGATCTTCGAATACATCGAGGTTTGGTACAACCGGGAGCGGATTCACTCATCCATCGGGTTCCTGACATTGGTTGAGTACGAAAGAATATATTTCCAAATATTGAAAACCAAAGCATGCTAAGTGGGACAAAAGGAATCATGTCAGAATATGAAAACTTATAATTTCTCTATTCTGGAGTGTTCACTATATTGACTTAATACCATGTCAAGTGATATATAACCTGCCAGACAGTCATGCGCAGGCGTATTTAAACTTTCACTTCAGCCTCGCACAAAGCAGACCAGAGGTCCGTTCGGCTCCAATTAATTTGTTGGCGTCTATGCGAGACTTACTAGCAGGAGAAATCGACACGTCTCTGACGCTGTTCAACGGGTTGCAGGCGCGTTGGATGCTTTTCCTGAAGCCCCTGTCTCGTTCAGATTTTGAGCGGACGATTCAATTGCCCAATCAAGGTGACCGTAGTTTGGCGACGAACTGGGGTATATTCCCAGTACGGAAAGCATCATGTCAAGCACATCACAGCACTACGTGTTCGTATGGGGTGGTAGCTCCCAAGTCTGGTAATCAACGAATTTGTCTGAGCTGTATCGATTTTGCATCATGAGTATTCATGGTTTGCCTTACCATAGAACGCCTATCCAAGCTTCGCTTATCTCTAACGCAAAGGCAAACTAGGGTGTGGCGAACTGCACAGTGCAGAAGGGGGATTTTAGGGTAACTGGTGATCTATTTTCAGATTCGATGGAAACCGTATAAGCTGAGTGTCACCGCGTTACTAAGATGGATTCTCCACATGTGTGGAATCCACCGCCACTCCAGTCTCATGGGTAAAACGATCTCCATGTCAAGATGGAAGACTGGACAGCCTTACCTCGCTGCCGCATAGGGGGAATTCAATGGAGGTGATCCGGGCAGACAACCATCCGAGTACTTGTGAAAATAAGTTTGCACAAAATACTTGACAGACCTCAGATGTTTCATTCGGATACATAGAGTCGACCTTAGAAATTCTCCAGCGCTGTTCAACCAGTTTCGGACTTACTGAAAATTCAACGAAAAAGAAACTCTACTACGATACTAGGAGAAATGAGTATGTCGAATGAAACGAAATCTCCCATTGAACAAGCGAGTGGGGCGAGTGGGGCAATTGGAGCATTTTGGAACACATATCTTGTTCGCTATGCCGCACCGACAGTTCTAGCGTACCTTGAATTATGGTATTTACTAAATCAGAAGGGTACATGGATCCCAGATATCAAGCAATTTCAAACTTCATTGTCACTAGAACACGTGAATAATTTCCCAACCTTATTTATAGTAGCATCAGTTTCTATTTTCTATATGTATCTTGGGAGCATGCCTATATTAGTGTTACACACTTTCAGAATATATTTTTGGAAGATGCTTAAAATGCTTAAAAAAGTAGTGATTTTCATTTTCACATGCAAATGTTCTAAGCAAGATAAAGATGTGCTAAATAAAAACATCGTATCATTCTACAAAGCATTATCTTGGGCTCGTACGCGGGATAATCGCGCTCGTGGCGACTATATTAAATCATACAGAGAACTCCGTGAACATGGAAATGCTTTTTTAAATATGGCATCATCTCTAGTGCTCACGTATTTTCTTAGTGTGTTTCATAATACCTTCGTTGTTCTATTCATTTGGACTGTGATTGGGGGAGTAAGCTGGTTTTGTGCAACGGCATTGGAGATAAACATGGCCAGTGAATATTAGTACTACTGTCTGTGATATAGCTGATCTGGTACTATTATGTAGTATGTCTCGAAATATGGAAATACCATAGGAACCGCGCATGTCTCACGCTATGCCCTTCCCAATCTTATCTGCCTGCGAAACGCATGCGTTCACTGCCACACGTTGAGGGAGGAGTGGACTCCTTCATCGGCCACTTCAAACCGTACCGCTCCAACTCGTCCTCGATGTGCAGCGTCGCGGACAACAGCGTCGCAGCGTAAAGTCGACTTTTAGTTTCTACCAAGCTTTTGAAATCAAGCGATCCATTCGACCATACTCGTCCAACGTGAGTTATCATAAACGGGGCTCGGCTCCACGCCACAATTCCGTAGGTTAATTGGCAAAACTGGTATTGGTGAAGCATCCATGCCAATCAGAGCTACATTGTGATGAAGCCGATACGATGATTGACTTAATATAAAATATTTTACATCCTCTCTTACCATTCATTCATGATTCAAAATCTTACCGTCTTGTCCCATACAGGCATCTCCTTAGAATGTCGTAAACGCAATTGCTTCGACCATGCCCAAAACAAAAGAATAACCCATATTTGAGCATAGGTAAAATACATAAGAACTGCCATTATTATATTCGTAAAACTCACCAAGCCATCCATCGTCTCCGCACTAAGCAACTGTACAATATAAAACAGTATTGATTCAAACCATAGCAAAAAGAGTGGAACTGAAAATTGGGTATGAACGATTCTCAGTTCACCTAATGCAAACCAGGTATCTGATACCAACAAAAAGAATACAAATACGATATATACACTTAATTGCTGAATAGAATGTCCTAATACTCTTCCACGTCGCCAACTTTTTTCCCGAAACACCTTAGCGATTAAGTATAAATTACCTTGCATCCATCTGGTTCTCTGCCGGAACCATACAGAAATTGTCTCTGGTTCTTGTTCCCAAGTGCGGGATTCTGGAACTACAGGCAACGATCCACCGATTGCTGTTAAATTCATGGTTAAATCTGCATCTTCTGCTAAAGCGTAGACATCCCAGCCTCCAACCTGTTTCAACGCCTCTTTCGTAACTAACATATTCGTCCCAGTCAACGAACCTAATCTCATCATCGCCCATCGACCTGATTGCATTAATAATTGAAAAACTGAGAACTCAATCGCGATCATTCGAGTGAGCCAGTTCTTGCGTTCATTTATGGTTTTTACATAACCAACCGCGCCAACTGCCCCTTCTGTTCCAAAATATGCGTCAACGAGAAGACGTAGAGCATTGGGTTCTGGTTGATTATCGGCATCATATACAGCAATCAATTCTCCATTAGCCAAAGATAACCCGTAGTTTAATACCCTAGCTTTTCCTCTTGGGTATCCTTCAGGTACTCGTACATGGCGAATACGTCGATACAACCGAGCGTATTCCTGTGTAATTTCCCCGGTTGTATCAGTAGATGAATCATTCAAAACCAGAATCTCCATGTCACCTGGATAAACGAGTTTCACCATAGCCTCTAGTGTTTCCCCCAAAACTTTCTCTTCGTTATGCGCTGGGATAAGAATTGAAACAGGGGGATAGTGTTCTAGCATGGGAAACGTAATCTTTTTGGAGCGAAAATACAATCCTAATATATCTAAGGAAACATAATAGAAAAGAAGTATCCAAAACAACACAGAAATAACTAATAAGACACCTGACAAGAATTCGCTCCCCTATTCCTTCAAGTTTAAAGAAGTCAAAGTATCACCAGGATGGATGGTTTTCACGTCAATTTTCAAGATATTATTAATACTCTCGTGTAACTCGGTAAGCAATTTTTCATTCATTCTTTGAGAGACAATTTCTAGTCCTTGTTCGGTAGTGTTTTGCAGTAAAATCCATATCCTGTTTGCATCTGCTTGTCCAACTAAGTCGTATTGTCTTCGAACCGAACTCAGAACAGCTGAGGCTATAGTATGAAACAGTGCAGAAGAAATTTTTGTAGCCGTAGTCCCAATTTCGATCGATAACAAATAACCAGATTCTTGTCTACGTGACATGGATTGAAGAACCATTTCAGTTTGATATAAAAATTCGTTTTTAGTCAGAACTCCTATACCGCCAATAGTCTTCTCCAAAATCCCAATTCGTTGCTGAAGAATTTGAATACGATTTCCTAATTGTTTTACAGTGTAAAAAACTAACCATAAAAGCATAGTTAATAATGAAAAAAGTCCGTGTATCTCAATCCAATGCCACTGGTCTAGGATGCTAACATGATGAAACCAGGTGAAAAAAATGGCAAATGCCCCTAATACAAAAATTTCAATGACCATGATGAGAAATGTAATCATAGAGGAAAGAAAAATGTACATAAATCCCGATAATAAAAAAATAGATATACTTATAATAAATCCCACATTAGAAATTATTTTAAAGTATATCCAACCCACCAATAAAGATAAGAGAAAAAGAAGCAGGATTGAGACTAGTTTACGTTGATCAGACATGTATAACACCCAAATTCAGAAATTTATGTAGAGCCAGAACAGATTAAATCAGGAATCGCGGTATTCAGTCAAGGAATTTGGTTTTTTGTAGAACCTCCCATGCCATGTCGTCACCAATAACGATAGCGTCAACATCAGATGTCTTCACGTTGTCCAAGACTGCCTTCAATGCGGCGACATTGCCATGGATGTCATATAACACTTAAACTCTTTTAGCCAAAAAAATTCTCCCCCTCCCCCGATCAATCCTACACAGACAATCTATCTAAAATGTAGGAATTATGTCTGGTTAATTCACATGGTCAATTCGTTTAAATGTGAAATATTTAGCCTCACACGTAAGACAAGCATCCATTCGAACTACATCAGTGATCCACACGATGGGATTGCGTGCTTGGCCAGCACGTAAAACAAGTGTCTCGCGAGCACAAGAAACAGAGGGAAAATTGATATGTCTGTAACTGGGAAATTCCCAAACCAAGTAAGTGCTGTCCAGCCGGATACAATTTGGTCAGCGGTCAATCGTGGGATGTGATTGTCACTTCGCTCGATGTCAACGGTAACCCGAGAATAGGTGACACGATTCGGGTCTATGACTTTAACATCCACACAGGAGCAAGCACATTGCTCGGAAGCGGATCAACTGGGTACAACGGTGAGGTGAATATTGACTGTTCCCCTGTCTATAACGTCCAAGGGGAAGACTCGAGCCGACTCATTCGAATTTGGGATGACTCTGCTGGAGAATACGCTGATTACAGCATTCCGATTTGATTCCATGTGAACATGACGCTAGAGTGTGCAACAACGGGGCTTGCTTGTGGATCAGCAACCGAGTATGTTGCGTTGCCTTCAACCACTGCGACTTGTGGGCAAGGAGTATACGTCTACACGACATCGAAAGAACGACTTATTGCAACGTCAGTTCAGGATCGGGGGCCAGGTGTCACCAACGACCCGTACTGGAACGAAAATGGTCAGCCAACTTGGGTGAATCCATCAGGGTATCATGTGGGAATGGATGGATCTTCGGAGCTTTGGGCTATTCTTGGCTTTGTAAGTGGAGTTGACTAAAGTTGCTCTAGCGGGTATGGAATCACCTCTGTATATTGGAGATTCAATTAACGTGATGTATTGACCGACCTTCAGAATCGATTTGCCCAAGAAACAGAGCCGTGTAGCATAATGGCTCTGTTTCTTGGGTTTTACTTTGTAATTTTGTAAATGTTCCAAACGTACCGATGGCCGAGTTCGAATAGGTATATATTGTAGGACTTATGCACCCCGTTCCCTTCAATATCAACTGAAACTAAGGCGGTTTTAGGTACAAGAGTGATTTTCTTATTTTTCAACATGTAGACCACAGTAATTCCATTAATTTTTGCCGACAGTTGGGACTGAGATTTTTCCGTCCACGCAGCGTTTCTAAAACCGATAGGGAGCAAGTTTGTCGTATACACCTGCGCCGATTGTAGCGGGTCTGTCTTCCATGGGCTATGAATCTGTGCACTGGTAAGAGTTGCTTGGTACGGTATTGTTTCGTTTACAATTTTACCTTGTTCGTAAAATTGGATCGTCTTATCGTTCATACGAAGCTTATAATCTGCAAAGTTGTACAATGTATCTCCATTGCTCTGAGTTGCTGTTGTTACGGAATTCGGGTGTGGAACATATTGAGTATTAAATGAAGAGTGTGTTATATAACCAATACCACCTACGGCTACTGCAATTGCGGCAACGACGACTGCTACATTGGAAAACATAGTTAATTTCCTCTTTGGCTTCTTGGGTTTCGTTTCTGACATTTGTGCATCAATGCGGTTCCATATTTCCATTTTCTTTGTCGGATTCATGTTGATGTGCGATGCAGCAGAAAGTTCATCAAGGATTTTTTGATCGGAATCCATCCTTTATCTTCACCTCCTCAGAATCTGAACCTTGACATCCTCCCCATGCCTAAAGGCAGGGGATTCCAACCATCACTAGTTGGCTTTCCTGCTTCGTTGAGGCTTGCCTTCTCGTTGGCTGTTAAGCTTTCGAGCGGGTCTTATCGCCTCTCCACAGGCTAACACCGCAAGCCCTGCGGCTAAGATGTTTTGAGCGGCGTTCACATCTCTGTCGTGATGTTCCCCGCATTCTGGACATGTCCACTGTCTGACGCTGAGTGGCATCTTCGGCATGATATCGGATTGACACCCGTAAGTTGGACATAGCTCTCTTTTTCTAGCGTTTTCTTAGACTTTCACATTTTCTTTCGGTTTTAATCCGGTATTACAATGCTTTTTGTGAAACTCGACCGGCGATAAGTAGTGCAGGCTGGAATGCATCCTTCTTTCATTGTAATATTCCATGAATGAAACCACTTCCCGATATGCCTGTGTATAACTCTCAAATTCAAAGCGAGAAAAACAGTCATCTTCCAGTATCCTGTGAAAAGATTCGATATGAGCATTCATATTTGGTGTCTTTGGCGGTATCCGCTCATGCTCCAGCCCAAGTTGTTCACATGTGGATTCAAACAGGTGACTGACAAACTGTGGCCCATTGTCGGAACGAATTACAGGCAACTCGGATTTCCCGTATAATTTTCGTTTCCAGAGCGCACTTTTCAGTGTATTTGCAGCATCTGTAGCCTCGCAGCGCAACCCAATATGGTAGTCCACAATTTGTCTGTCATACACATCAATATACGACAGCACGAAGAAGAATCGATCTTCACCCGTAATATAGCCATACTTAATATCCACTTCGAACAATTGATTCGGACCCGTGATATCTCGGTTTCTAGCCAATTTCCGAGGATGCTTTTCCTTCAATTTGCGTTGTGGCTTAAGGATCTTCAATTCCTTGCAAAGCCGATATACCTTTTTCTTGTTGATAACCAACTGGTACTTTCTCTTTAATAAATAGGTTAACTTGAGATATCCATAGGCAAAACCATCTCCTTCTATTTCATTCATAATCCATTCCTTGGCCTGCTCGTCACTTACCTTGCTGCCATCTTGTGTATAGGTATATTCGGTTACAGGACGCCCTCCAGCAGTCGTTCTCGGCTGTGGTTCATGTGTCTGCTGATAGTAATAGGTGGACCTAGAAACCCCCACGATGCGCAGCACGATGGTGACTGAATACCCGGCTGTGATCCACTTGTGTGCAATAGCTATTTTATCCGCAAACATTCCTGTAGAAGCTAAGAAATAGAGTTTGTAGAAATAATAACGCCCCGATACGATAAGTGTGTACTGGGTCGTAGCCCTCAATAACCCATCGTAGGAGGCGTTAATATGAAGTCTAGACTGGTTAAAGTGCAGAATCAACGCGTGGAACGAATTTCCACTACAACCCTTGTCATTGGTATCGACATCGCCAAGGAGAGACACGCTGCACAAGCTATTAACTTTAGAGGAATCGTCCTCAGCAACAAGCCTATTATATTCTCAAATGACCGCTCCGGTTTTGAGTATCTGGAACGAACAATTCGCAAGCTACAGACAACCCATGGCATGGACGACGTCATCATAGGTATGGAGAGCACCGGACATTACTGGTTTAACCTTGCTAACTGGCTTGTTAAACAAGGTATCGACGTTGTACTCGTGAATCCACTGACCACCAAAAGAAACAAGGAAAACAGAGATAATTCGCCTTCCAAAAATGACCCCAAGGATGCACTGGTCATTGCAGATGCCGTCAGTCGTGGATACTACGCCTCCTTTTCCCCAAAAGACGAAGCATTCCGGCGGATCCGAGTCGTCGTCACAAACAGGGAGCACTGGGTGATCGAACGTGGACGGATCGAAAACCGTATCCATCGTTGGCTGGATATTCGTTTCCCTGAGTATGGACAAGCATTTGAGGATATTTTCAGTGCTCGTTCCCTAGCGACATTGCGCCGGTTCTCGACGCCGTCTGACTTGCTACAGCTTACTCCAGAACGAATGATAGAAATCTGGGGAGAGTACATGTCGAGACCTGGTGGTTTGCGTGGAAAACGTAAGGCGATTGAACTTCTTGAGTTAGCCAGACACAGTGTTGGAGACACTTTCGCCCTGGAGGAAGACAAATGGGAACTAACACATTTGGTGGATGAGTACGAACGAATTCAGAGGATTGTTGAGGAAGCTGACGAGATGATTAAGAAGATGCTGCCCGAGATTCCTGGTTCAGAACTCGTTCTGTCCGTCGGGGTATCTGCTCCTGCAACGGCTGCCATTTTAGCCTTTGGCGGTGATTTAAGTAAGCTGTCTCATGGAAACCAGTTGCTGCGAAAAGCCGGTTTGAACCTCGCTGAGAAGAGTTCTGGTAAATACAAGGGGAAAATAAAGCTCACAAAGCGAGGCAATTCGCTACTACGCAAGCACCTCTACTTCACTGTGTTTCGCCTGCTGTCCCACAATTCTGCGTTTCAAGCCCTGCATACACACAACATTGAAGTGAAACGGATGACCAAGATGCAATCCATCATGAAATTAATCGGTAAACTGGCTCGAATGCTCGTCGCTATGGCCAGACAAGGGGAAGAATTCAGTTTAGATAAAGCCCAACTTACGTTAGCAGCTTAAGAAACCTGAGGGTCTCGACACGTAGATTGGCTCATTCGCAGGATTTCACAAAGAAAGCACGGAGTACCAAGAAACCCTCACTTTAGGGCAAAGCAGACCCGTTCCGCAAACGTTGATTGGACTCCACACCTTGGATAGATAGGACGAAGGAATGTAAGGGCGTAGACCCGTCGAGATTTGGGAGAGTGAATCCCAGGGACCTTGTGGAGAGAAGCGTGCAGCAAAGGACCTATATGGAAGATGCTGTTAAAACGCACTGCACCTTCTGTTCCCGCACGCGCTCGAACGGTTCTGCCTTACGAGGTATCTCCTCATTCCCAATCCATCTTATAACTAGGTTAATGAAATCCTGCGAATGAGCGAGCATTCGTGAGAAAAGGCTAATCATCTGAGGGAGTGAGGGTTGGCTTTTTTTAACAGGTCACGCAAAATGTGATTTTCGAGTGCCTGGTCAGCTAATGCCTTTCGTAATTTATCATTCTCAGAAGCCAACTCTGAACGCTCTTCAACGACCTGTTGGTAATCATCTGAAGTGACATGTGTTGGTATACCTTTTGATTTTCCAGGCGTTATACCTGTCTTCTTAAACTCACGAGTCCATCTACCAACCATATTGGCATTTAGATCGTGCTTCCTTGCCACAATAGTAGGACTACCAGTTTCCAGACATTCCTGGACGATCTGTTGCTTGAACTGTGATGAAAATTTCCGTCGTTCCATATAGACAACCTCCTGTTGCTTCTAGTCTCCTATACTTTAGAGAGGTTGTCCAACCTGATTTCGGGGCTTAAGAGGTATATATGTCGTATCAACGCCACTGGCAGGGTCTTTTGCCACTAGCTTCGGTGCTCTTAAAAACTCGTCCTGCGTCGCGCCGATTGAAAACTGCATTTGTCCTGTTGGCGGATTCCCCACTGATGGTGCTCCGGCGACGTTCACCTTCCAACCGTTCGGCGTTGTACCGATGTCCAACGTGCTGCCATTCCATGTCGCTTGAACTCCAACGGACTTCAATGCCTTTTGCAGATAATACACGGGCACCCAACTTGTTTGCTTTCCTGACCACGGATCGTTCGCGACAACATGCTGTGGATGTTGCGCGGCCTGTCCCGTCATTGAAATTGTCGTCGGTGCATATGTGACATGCGTGGAAGCGTGCGCGACAACTGGAATTAGACCTTGTGTCGCGACCACTCCGGCAGCGATTACTCCTAATACAGCAGCTTTATTTTTCACTTCTTTTTCATCCTCTCGATTTCGGCTCTCATTGCCGTTTTCAGTCATATAGACGGAGAGCATGAGGCAGAAGTGACAGATGTAGTTATGGGAAATCACGGGATTATGACCATATCGAATGAAATAAGTACGAGTTTCGTGGACTTCCCTACACCGTTTCAACTGCAACCAGTCGTTTCACATCCACCAACTGAACGCCTTCATCCGTTGCAATCCTCAACCGCCCGTCGTAAATCGGCACACCTTCCAGCACACCTTCCAGCACACCTTCCAGCACACCTTCCAGCACACCTTCCAGCACACCTTCCAGCACACCTTCCAGCACACCTTCCAGCACAGTGTTACCATGCTCACCAAATAACGTGACACGGACTCTGGAACGGTTCTCAATCGCCTCCGACAATATGTACTGCATCTGCTCGGCTTCATCCTCTGATAACGCGGTAGGCTTCTTTGCGCTCCGCTCCCGCTGCCAACCTTGCATCACGCCTCGATGTTCCGGCAACACAAGCCGCATCGCTTCAAAAATGTTGCCCTCATTGATGTTCATGCGAAATGTCCTCCGATCTTCTCACTTCGGTCGCGAAGTTGACCTGCTTTGGTGAGGCTTACAGCCCTCATCAACGACGTTTCGCCGAATCGTTCGTGAATCCGATCTACTGCGGCGTATAGTTCTTTTCGCTGCGGCACATTGTCAAATAGCGACAATTGCATCGCTTCGCCTGAAAACTGCAACATATCCACCCCAACACAAACTGCTCTTACGCCCGTGTAACCGTCCCAGTGACGGTCTAAGAGTGACAGAAGTTCTGGGTACAATTCTTCCGGCGAATCAGTGTACCGCTCCAAGGTTCGAGCCTTCCAAAATCCCCCGGTCATCCGTTCATATGTCAATCCAAGCCCAAGACGCCTACTACTTTGGTGCGCCCGTCTCAGCCGATAGCAGACCTCATCGAGCAATTCAAGGATAACTACAGCGATTTCGGCCCGTTCGAAAAAATCCCTTGGAAGCGTTGTACGATGCGAAAATCCTTTGTGAGCCACGCTGTAGCTGTTCGGGTTTATCTCACTTATGTCCTCGCCATGCGACCATCTACTGATAACCTCGCCCCAGACACCGAATCTCGCACGTAGCTGCCCTATAGGAATCCGCGCGACATCGCCGATGGTCTGAGCCTTAAACTCATTACGAAGTGTCTCCGCCCGTTTTTTAAGCCCCCACATATCTTCAACAGGCAATGGGTGCAACGATGTGGGCACATCTTCTTCTCTCCACCACACAATGCCTGCGGGCGACTTTTTCGCTTTAGCGTTGCTCATTTTGGCTATCCACTTGTTCGGCCCCATGCCGATTCGACTGCGAATGCGGAACTGATCCCATATCTTCGCCTGCAACTTTCGGGCAGCCTCAATCGGGTCAGGGAATAAGTCGGAAGGATACGGAAATGCGAAAAAGCCTTCGTCCACGCTGAACTGCTCTTGTAGCGGGAATACCTGTCGCATGACTTCCTGAATTCGGACACTGACCTGTAAGTAAAACTCCATGTGTGGCCTGACCACGATGAGGTTTCGATTGAGTTGTAATGCCTCACCGAGTCTCATTGCGTTCGCAACACCAGACTTTTTGGCTGTCGGTTTAGCTGCCAGAATGATGCCTGAACGTCGCGCAGGGTCGCCGGAGACAACCAGCGCAGGATCGGTGCTGTCATCGAACTCCTTGCGCCGTGCGGCATATTCCTCGCGGCTTGCCACCTCGCAACTGGCATAGAACGATTGCATGTCGCAAAGGCCGTAGATGAGCTTGCTCATGGTGAGATAATCCCGGTTCTCTTGGCGCGGTTCTTTGACTCGGCATCGAGCATTTTACGCATGAAAATTGCTTCGTCGAACTCACTTCCGCTTTTGTATTGAATCCAAATGTCATGCAGATTGGTTTTACGGTCTATGATTTTCAGGTCTTTAAGCCGCATTTGCTCTCTAACGGTGATAATTTCGTGGGCTATATATTCCTGAAGTGACTCTAAAATGAGCAGGCGACGCAGTGTAGCTGTTGGTCTATCCATTGCTCAATCCCCAATAATCGAACATATGTTCCTATTCGATATTATATGCGGCTTTTAGGCAGATATACAAACGGATGTTCGCATGTAATTTATGGGCGTCAGACCACTGCACTCCACTTCAATGAAAACTATGTTCTGAACGCTGAAACGGATATGCCCTATAATCAATTTGAGGTGAATACGGTGACTTCCATGTCTATTTGGAAATTGGGCTACGTGCTTTCAAATTTAGAAATCCGCGAATCATTCGAAGTAAATTCAAATACAGTAGCACTCGTTCCATTTGATGATCCTCGACTCTTAAAAATACAAGAAGTATCGAAAGGCGCAAACAAGTTGTTAAACGGCTTCCGTGATGAATATGGTCATAGCCGCAGTCCGTCAGCCCTAATTTATCGTGATGATGCGCCTGACAAGGTAAAGTCTGTGACCGCGATGGTTGATTTCCGTAATTGCATTGCTATGGCTTGCATTCTTCCGGGATGGGGTCATATGAACTTTTCTCAGATCAGTAGTCCGTCTAATCCCTTGTGGTCAGATTTCTTTGATCTGTATCCTGTCGTTGTTGGGTCACAAGACACTCTGATAGTCATTAACGCAGCGTTAATGGTCGGCAGTTCAGAAAATGCCCCATTTGTGGGGATGCCGTCCCCGTATATTAAGCAACCATCAGATAGATTTATGGTTGATTTCAACCTACTTCAATTACTTCTTGCAAAATGGGAAGAACGGTACATCAAACCGGGGTCAGATAACTGGGATAGGCGAAAGCTGTTCCGATCATTGGAAATGGCATATCGGGCACTTACTCTACCTGTGAAAAATCAAGGTGGAATGCACGATTTTGGTTCTTCCTTGGCCCTTTGGGTCAGTGCACTAGAAATCCTCGCACATCCAAAAGACAAAGGAGTAAATAAGACTACTGTCTTCGAGTTGTTGAGTCGCGCGCAATGGAGGAACCCTCCGTTACGTCACCGACGATTTCGACTTCGAATCAGTAACAAAATCAAATCCGTGACTCTAGTTGAACGTATCTGCAATGGACTATACGATGCTAGGAACGCATTTCTACACGGTAATGCCATTTATGCTGATCATTGGCGATACAAAGGTAGAAAGGTTAAAACCGCATTGGGCAATGTTGCACCCGTGATCTATCGCACAGCTTTAATGTCCTATTTAGACTGGAGACTTCCATCTTCAACTGACATCAATGATCGAATCATTCAGATGATTTGTGACCAAGTTTACGAAGATTTTCTTTTACAATTTCTGCGTGTACAATAACCTGATCGGTGGAGTCTGGGTTCTTTAACTCCGCCGATTGTCTTATCACTCTGCGCTACGAATGTGTTCAACAAGCATGGAGAACAATTCTGCTCAATACATATTCTGTTATTGTGATTGTTCAAAATCGTATCGATAGATTCTCCAAGAACATGCCAAACTTTCCCCCACATAATCGACGCCACCTGTTCCTCGCGGTATCCCCGTCTCATCAACGGAAAGGAGCGAAATGTCAAATGTTTATCATCCGGTGCGAAAACTGCGGCGCGGAACAGCGTTGGGGCGACGGTGTGACGCTTGGTCAAGGTACGGTGATTGAGGTGGCGGACAAGGCGGTTTATTGCGAATGTGGGGCGGGTGTGGAAGAGGAAAACGGGAAACTTGTAGTGCTTCAAGCCAGCGTACAGTAGTGGCAATGGACATGGAACAGCCGCTCGGTGTACGAGCGGCTCATGTACGTTTGGGTGCAATATATGTTTATCGCTGAAAATATGTCGATTTATTTGTCATAGACCTGTATTTTTCTAATTCTTCAGGGGGTAAAACGTAGGTGACTATCAAATCATGTCCGTTGTACTTCAGACACTCGTCCCGCTGTTCATCATTATCAAACGGAAATCCTTGCGACACGGGACTGGTATCTTCCCTAACCGTGTAGAACAGGGAGAATAAGTACCTGTATAACTCAAAAGGCGTTTTATACCACTTCTTGTTCAGTTTTTGCCCTTTCAATTGGCAAATCTCTTCGGCGAAAGCCCATTGCTTTTCAGATATTGTTGGTTTTACGGAGGCTGTTCTCGTCCGAACATTTGTCACACCTATATCTAAAACATCATTGCCGTTCGGCACTAAGTCGTCAGACAGAAGAGGTGCAATCGATAGTTCACTACGGTCGTACGTTGCATATTCCACACCACTACTTCGATTGAATCGAGACGCAATAAACGTCCTCACATCATCGACAGACCTTGTAAATCTGTAACCCATCGCTTCAAAGACTCCACGCACCTCCGTACCGTATTCATCACTTGTAAAAACGCGTGAGTCCAAAATGGAAATTACCCCATAATCACTAATGTCGCGAATCAACCGTCCCACGGCTTGCTTCAGCTTAACCATCATGTGAGGGAACGTCACTTGTTGGAAACGGTTGTCTAACCCCTCACTTAATAGCTCCAAATAAGGATCATTCGGAACGGGGAACGGCAGTCTGGTCAAGATGACAGAAATAAGTGCTTGGCCGGGGACGGAGAAACCAGAAAAGAAGCTCCCTGAGCCAACTAAAACGCTTCGTTCATCTTCCTTGAACATCCGTGTTAGTTGTTCGACAGCTCCCTTCGTCTGCATTAGCAACGTAAAGTCCTTCTCCTTGGCGTAATCCATAAGCCCTTCATGTATATCATTCATGTGTACTTTGGATGTGCAAAGTATCAAGGTTCGCCCGTCAGTGATGTCGAGTAATGATTGAATGTGAGAAATTTGATTAGGTAAATAGTCTGGCCCCGTTGACTCTTGCGCCGCTACCAAGTCGTTAGGGACGTAGATCATGGCTTGCTTAGAAAAGTCGAACGGTGTGGGCAGCGTCTTACAGGACGCATCCTTCGGATTGATTCTCCACTGAGTAAGAAAATTCGTAAAGTCTCCATCTGGGGTCAGCGTCCCTGACATCACTATTACCTTGTTCCTCCGGGTTAAATGATCAAGCGTTTGGCGGAATTGTTCTGGAAAATGTGTACTCACAGCACAGAAGGCATCCTCTTCATATTCGATCCACGTTACATATTCGGCGTCCCAGATCACACGCAGGGATTCTAACATTTCTGCCAATTCATCTTGTGCGAGTAGGTTTTGATTACGCGCCACTAAAGATGTCAGAGCATCATCGATACACCTATATACTGTTGTGAGAAGCCCTGAGATTTGGTCGGAAATCGGATACCTACCTCCTGTGGTTTCTGCCTTCTCCGCGTCTGCGGTCAATCGATCCTGCAATTTTTTTAGAGAGGCAACATAGGTTTCCCGAATCCTCTTCGGTACAAATGGAATTTTCGATCTCAAATCTTCAATGGTTACTTTTGCTGTTACCTGCCCTAAGAAGTTCGTTTGAAAGTCGTGAGCTTCGTCGATAACTATGATTCCCGGATTGAGTGGAACGATGGGGCTATGAGGGATCTCGCTGGTCACGTTCAATACTGACCGAATCAATTGGTCGTGGTTCGTTATTATCAAGTCGTTCTCTGCGCTGAGGAATGACGAACGATGCTTATAAGTGGCACAATTGTACCTTAGTTCGCATCGATCACATTCACCCTTTGATCTAGTAAGAGACCAATACTTCCACGTGGCTTCATCCACTGGGCCAAATCGCGATTCAAACTCATCTCGGTGTCCAGTCTGTGATGTCGCATTGAAGAAGTCCAAACGATCCTCATACTGTTGAAATCTGTGCCTATTACGCCGAAACTCTTTCATACAGAAATAATGCGTCTTACCCTTTGCCAAAATAGGTTGGTCTACGAGTCCAAGTTTATCTAGCAAGGGTGTTTCATCTCGCATGAGTTGCCCTTGCAGATTTATGGTTGCAGTCGCGTAAAGAACCCTCTTATCTTGGAGCCGCTTTTCCAGCATTGACGGAATTAACGCTCCGAGCGATTTGCCAGTGCCGACCGGGGCTTCAATTACGAGTATTCTCTTGCCAGAGTTGTCGTTTAGAAACTCTGAAATGTCGAATGCCATTTGAACCTGTGACGTTCGAACTACCTCCGTTTGGTAGTGATCCGGTAGGCTCTTCTCAAACAAGCTTAGAAGTATGCTCTTTCGATTTGTAAGCTTTTGTCGAATTATCTCGCTCAGAAAAGGGCTGTTCTTTCGCAATCGGGCCGTCACCACTCCACATTTTGATCTCTCTTATCGCATCTAACACGCGGAATTATATATCAATTAACCTAGATGCAAACATATGTTCCTTCCAAAGTGATTATGGATGTCCTGTCTTCCTCACACGGTAGACTGTTGTTGCTCTGGACGTTGGAGAGCAGTCTCCTTGGTGTTGCGAAGTCCAATTGCACGAGCAGAGCCGTTTTCTGTCTTGCACCTTATATATTGGAACACGGTCACGCACAGATTGTGCGGCAACGAACGATACACCTGCGGTGACAACTCCCACGTTATTCGATGATGTCATAATTCTCTAGGGATGCATTGAATCCTCTTCGTTGGTAACAGATAAACGCAAAAAAGCCGCCCACTATCCGGGGCGGCTTCGGTCTTCACTCTGTACGAGACTTGTACACTTTAAGGTCATCACGACTAACATCGTCCGGTGGTACGAGTCGAAAATGACGTTCCGATGATAAAGAAACCTTGCCGTCATTCTTCTCGAATGCAAACAAAGCGATCACATCGTTTTGCATAAACTGTGCCGCTATTGGTATGCAAATCAGGTCGGGGAATTTCGTCTCGCACACCATAAAGTCCTGTTCTACTTGCGCTATTCCGAGCATATCGTTATGCCCTTTCGCCTGCACAGGGAAAACATAGTGTACACCTTTCTTGTCCACACCTACATAAATCTCATCGGTTTCAACTTGTCCCACGCCGGGAACCGTAGTTCTCAGGTGATTCTGCAACGAGAAGGCCGCCACCCCTGTAAAGATGTCGATGAGCCTGTTATACCTCAACTTCGCAAGCAGGGCTTGTTCATCTTCACCTGCATACTTCAGGACAAGTCCCGGCGTGGCCTCTGGAATTTTGGTTTCGGACATCAACTCATTCGGCAATATACGCGCCAAATTCGATGATTGCGGGACAAACTTGTACTTTCCACGGCCATCAGGGTAAATTACCCATTCCATTCCCTCTGGTGCAAGTTTGCGAATGGAATCCGGCAACGTAGTCCGGTATCGAAAGCTATACATGATGTCTCCCAGATTCTTGGGGTGTTTAACATCTAGTTCCCTTGCCACTTCCTCTAGTTCTTCTCTCATAAACGACACTTCGGTGTCACCGTCTTTATAGTGCCGAAAAAAGACAGCCTCGATCAGTTGAGAGTAACGATTGGCACGCTCCACCTTATCCCCTCCAACGTAAAACAACGACTTCTTCCCTCATCTGCTGTTTGGTTGCAGTTGCTATCCGCGTTCTGAACAGATCGATGGACTCGACTTCATAACCAAGATTTTCGGCGATGTCTGCCAATAGTTGCCCCGTTCGTATGAGGATTCGAAAATAGCTGGCCTGATCCCCAACAACATAGGCCAACCTTGCACCGGGTCTTAAAATGGTTTTCAGTTCATTCAAGTGCCTCGCCATGCCACCAAAATAGAGCCTTGTCACTTTTGCATACAGCTTTTCGAATCCAGAGGTTTTGCCTAATTCGATTCGGCGTTGTTCGATGGCATCTGCAATTCGCTGGATTTCAGGGAAACGCTCCATCCATACATCGTCAGAATCACCTTTGTACACACCACGGGTGTTCGACCGAACTAAGCCCTTTTTCAGATTTCGCAGGCTTTCTTTGTCACGAAGGAAGCCTAATATAACCGACTCCAGCCGAGTGGTTCTGGTGTAGTCCTTCTCGTTCGGATACGGCGGTGACGTGATCACCGCGTCTACGGAGTGCGGTTCGAGAACACGCGTTGCATTTCTCGCATCATCAAGGTGAACCGAACTTGGCACCATTCGGTACGCCTGTTTGTTGTTGATGTCATTGACCATCGTTTCGACGTTCCCTAACCATGAAAAAACTA
This sequence comes from Alicyclobacillus sp. TC, assembly GCF_016804365.1. Lineage (NCBI taxonomy): Bacteria > Bacillati > Bacillota > Bacilli > Caryophanales > Alicyclobacillaceae > Alicyclobacillus > Alicyclobacillus sp. TC. The sequence goes on from NZ_CP044434.1 coordinate 1,625,139, forward strand.
CACGCGCATCCTCTTTGACCTTCCCTACACCGACTTCTGGGCCGAAATGTAGGTTTCCGATTGTAGTCACCAGTGCTTTCGCAAGAGCTAATTTTTCGTATCTGACTAACCTCGGATCATCATAGCGGCGGATCACTTCAAGCAGTTTCAACGTCTTGTGCAGCGGCAGAGGACTGATGGATCGTGCTAACAGAAGTTTTTCGGCTTCTTCTGGCAGGGTTTCTAGCCGTTCGGAATCACCGTGCCACGTCATGCCAATGTCGTCTATGCCTTCCTCTCGGAGTTCATGTATGACTGTATCCGCGATGAAGCGTGCGTGATTCAAAAGTTCATCGGTGTTTACTTCCCATGACACTTTCGTTTCCGATGCAAAATGGGCAACAGGGTTCCGCTCGATACCTACGCTCGGAATGCCGTTCAACTTAGCCTCTACAAGCGTTGTGCCCGTACCACAGAACGGATCGAGTAACACCGTGTCTTGATTCAGCCCGAATCTAGTTATGTACTCGCGCACTAAATGCGGCGGGAATGACAGCACGAAACGATACCAGTCATGAATAGGCTTATCCTCTGTTGCTGTTTGATTGATCTTTGGGTTTGAGAAATCTAGCCTGTGAATTTCTGTGCTTTGAATAGCCAATTCATTGCCTCCCACTTGTTGTCTCGTGAACCACTCCACCATCGTACCTCATTACCCACTTCGACAGTATTCGCGACGACTTGGGTGAATCCTCTTTGATCCAGCGATACAGGTTGTCAGTTTTGGATCTACCCTAGAGAAAGAAAATCCGCCCACTACGCGGCGGAAGAGAGAAAAGTTTTTGGTTGTGTGCAAATCGGCTCTCTACCGCTCTGATGACGACTGCTCAAGTTTGCAAACATCCGTTCGCATTTATTCTATCGTGTCAATGAGACACAATGGATTTTGTGTTCGGTTGCTGAATCGGGCTAAAAGTGGCTTTGGACGGGAGTTTCATGGCATTTCGTGCAGTATTGGTCGCAGTTGGTCAGCAATGAACCAAACAAAATACCGTTTTGTCATACCTTATGGCTCCTTATGAGAGGAGCGATGTTGTCATGGAATTTGTCGAACCGATCCGAGATCGGAAACAACTTGAAACCATAAAAAAGTACCTGCGTGGAACCAGTCTGCGAGATCATACGTTGTTTGTTCTCGGCATCAACAGTGGTTTGAGAGTATCCGACCTGTTGAACCTGACAGTCGGTGACGTGACCGATACGAGAGGTCGCATTAGGGGGAATATGACGGTTGTAGAACAAAAGACGGGGAAACGTAAGAGTTTTGCGATCGGTGCCAGCGTGACCAAAGCAATAGCCGAGTATCTTACAACTCGACCCGGTGCATCAGGCGTTGAACCATTATTCATGAGTCGCAAGGGTGGGGCACTAAAACGCGCCTGCGAGATCTGTCAATCATTTTGTGTAAACTCCTTTGAGTGACCTTAGCGGACGTACTGTTCTATACGATCCGGAAAGTCTATCATAAACGGACTGAGAATCTAGCCCCAGTTCTGCACCAGCATGGTCCAGTGTCTCTTAACCTCCATCGTGGCCAAGTATAGCATCTTGTGAGAGAATCATCCGTCGGGAAGATGCTCTTTCCCCTGGTCACCTTACGAAGTGGCCTGTGGTAGCCCTCCATCCAATAAGTTGTATCCATGAATCGGCGCATCTCTGGCGGATAGCAAAGAAAAATTGCCATCCATTCGTTGAGTTTAAATTTCTCCCATCCCTTGTTCGCCTTGCAGAAGGTACTGCATACCGCCTTGTCAAAATTTGTCGGGACGCGAAGGAGGTGGTTCCATGAGCAGTACAGGCATTGTTCGTCAAATCGACGATCTCGGTCGCATCGTTATCCCCAAAGAAACCAGAACCTTACTCGGCATTCATAACCGGGATAGTCTCGCCATCTTTGTAGACAGCGAAAACATGGTTCTTAGCAAGTACCAACCAGGATGTGTATTTTGCCAAAGTATGGACGATGTTACCCCATATCGAGGACATCCTGTTTGTTCTGCTTGCAAGGCAGAACTGCAAACCATCTAAAGATGGTTTCGTTCTATATCCAAGCCGCCTGTTCACGCAGACGGCTCAATTTTTTAGTTCAGGATTTTCCCGTTCTCTTCCCATATTTTCCACGCTTTTGTTTTCTGCCAATTTCGTGCTTCAACCGCCTGTGCCACCCAAAAACTGCGCTCTCCGGCTTTCTGATTCCGAAAACCTCGACGATACTTCTTTCTCTGCCGCATATGCGCTTGCCGAACACCTTCCCGGTTTGTGAAACCTCGCATCTCTTGCAACCGATCTTTCTTGCAAGTCACCGTGATAATCCGCACTTCGTTTTGCTCGGCACGCATCTCTACCACCACTTCCAACTTTCCAATCCGTATCATTTCCTCGCCGCGCCCAATGAGCAGAGGCAGTGCATTCTTCACAGCTGCCTCCACGGTGGATTTCGCCACAGCCCGCTCTTTGCAACGGTCCTTCGCATGTCTTGTCCAGTAGAGTTTCATCGTTTCACCGCCTTTTTCGTTGGAGCGGTGGAGTGCGACGAAACCACGCCCGGCGCATCCAGCATCAGGACACCTTTTTTCACGATAACCGGGAAGGTTTGGGCAGAAGCCTCTCCATCTTTCAACACGAGCTTAGCCCACGGAACCGTCAACGTCTGGTTAACCTGTAACGTCTTCCCGTTCACCTCTGCCGTAACGCCCTCGGGTAGCAGTGCATCCAACGTCACCTGTACCTGACCTTTCGAAGCCACAAACGACACCCGATCCTCGGCACTGAGAAACGCGGCCAACTGATTTCCGTCAGGAGCGCCAGTAAAACTCAGCGACGGTACAAAATCCACACCGCCCGGCGTGACCAAAAGACCATTTTGCACCATCGGCGGATAGGAGATAGCCTTGCCGCCGGGTAAAATGATTTTCGGTGATGCGCCTTTCGGCAAGATAAACGTAGAAGACTTGGCGTTGGAGTGTACGGGGGCGTATTTGTGGCCAAGACACCCCCCGCCAAGCACCGCCATCCCGGCCAACAAGACGAGCGCCGCAGTTCCATACCCGACCTTTTTCCATGGAAAAAACAGCATCCTGGCTCCATCCTTTCCTTGTTTCTATGGTAGTGACTCGTCTTCGCGCAACTCTTCAAGAAATTCTCTCCATGTCTTTTTTAGGAGCTTTCCTTGACGAATGTCCTGCATTTCTCGTAAAGATTGCTTCAACGATTCGACAGGGGAGCATGGTCTCTAGAATGCCTTCATTTCTTTGCCTCCTTCACGCTTTCGGTGTTGTGGAAAACCGCTCCAGCAGTTCCTTGTCCAAGGCATCGATATGCTGGATATGCAATGCAAAACTTATCTAGGCTTCACTGTATTTTGAAGAAAACTCATTGACCTCATTGAAAATCCTAAAAAGGAATTTTTATCCGTAAACAAGAATTTAGGAACACCACAAAATTAACCATTTTTTTGAGGAGTGAATTTCATGAAGTATTTTCTACAATGGTATATTTCATTGTTAGAAGCTCCCTGGATAAGTTTAGGGAAATCCCATCAATGCAAAATTTCCAAACGAAAAAAACAGTATTTTGCTTTCATTTCGGCAACAGCAAGTTGGTTTTTTACTCAACTCCTTTACAGCCCAATTGCAATTTGGCGCATCCCCATCACTGGTGCCCTATACTTAAATGATGCTTTTATTTTGTTGGACACTGTAATCATTTGGGTATCTTTGTCCATCGTAATCGATATCTATTGCGCAATTTTTTATATCTATATCGTGAGACATCTCATTACTTATTTGGCTAACAAAATTTACACTCATCCGTTACTATATGGATGGAGTTCAGTGGGATTTTTTATATTAGAACTCTTAGTATTTTTTACAAACCAGTCAGCCGTTCTTTCCGTCCTTCCGTTCATTCGATTTTTGCCCAAGTTTCTTATCTTTTTTGCTTTGAGCCTTGTCGGAATGGTTTTGTATACTTTGGTTTCGGTGGGAGTCATGGCTTTGATCGGAGGGATCAGGCAAAAGTTTCTTTTGACGTTCGGAAAGGACAGCGAACTGCACACCGAATCCCACCGAGATTAAAATGATATAACCCAAAACATAAGTTGCCGTAACATGAATCACCGGGGGATGAAAACTTGGTGGTGACCCCACTGAATAAAGAATTCCCATCGCATAAGTTGCAGTAAAAACAAGTGTGATCATGAACCAAGGTCCAGCATTTTTTCCCTTTTCTTTGAAGAATTCCGCCCAAGAAGGAATGCAAGTGAACAACCCCAAACTATTCAAAAAAATCGAAGCCCACATTTTTTTCACCCCTGTTCTGCTCAATTTAGCCATCGTTGACTTCTATCGGCATTTCTCCACCTATCTATGAAAGAGACGAAGCTCTCGCAAACTTCGTCTCTTTTCTTTCACGCTTTCGGTGTTGTGGAAAACCGTTCCAGCAGTTCCTTGTCCAGGACATCCACCTGCACCAGTCCAATGCGTCCGTATGGATCGCGCAGATACCCCAGTCCCTTTTCAAACCGGGAAAACGCCGTGCGATACTCCCCGATATCCACATCCTCTGGTAACCCCAACAGCTTCACCGCATGGCGCACCTGAATCTCGGACTCCAGGCGTCCCACAAACATCCAGCCCAGGTTGGCCGCAATATCGTCATTGCCTTCTGCGCTGGGCAAGAGTACGTCGGGGTTTTGCAGTCCCAGAAGCAAGACCAGGTTCATGCTGCGGCTCATCAGCAGAATACTGTTCATGAGCGCCCGTCCTTCCGGGATGCTCCGTAAAATCCATGCCTCATCCACGACGAAAAACTTTTTCACATGAGAAGGTGCTGCCATCAGACGCACCATACCGAGCCTTGCAATGAGATACAAAATGGCCACGGCAAACCGTTGACCTGGACGCCAGTGGTTGGGGCTTTGCCCCGGCTCTGGAAACTCGAGCCCCATGATGGACACCACCAGTAGTTGGGCCATCTCATCCATCGTCCGCACTGCCCCATCGATGCCAAACATCGCTTGACCCTGATCGTCCTCTCCCCAACGCTCCAGCGTATCGTGGTACAGCATCGCCATTCGTCGCTCTTCTTCCGCCCGTTTCCGATCCGTCGCTACCTGACGCAACGCCTCCAGATAACGCGGCATATCCCACTGCTTGCCTTTGTACAACACATCCAGCGCATGATACATCGCGTTTTGCGCCCATTGACTGTCGCGATCCGATCCCAAGTTGAGTAGCACCGACAAAAAGCCTGCCGCAAACTGCTTGCACTCTCTTGCGTCTTTTCCAAGACGAAACGGCGTAAACTGTAACGTGCTATCCAGTCCAAACCGCCACCACACGCTTTCTTTGGGCCAAAGTTCCACTAGACATCGATACTCCATCTGTTTGGGGTCCACCACAATCCCCATTGCCCCCCAGGAGAGCATGGTATCTACCGCATACTTGATGGCGTTGGTTTTTCCGCTCCCCAACGTTCCTAAAAACGCGGCGGCTCCCGTGCGGTTTTCCTCCATCATGGCCCGAAACCAGTCCACCCACACAGGCTTCCCCGACAGCGCGTTCATGGCAAACCATTGACCCGCCGGATCGCCCACCCGCGCCGTACCGAGGACACCGGATGCCGCCAAAAACAACGGATCACAGGCATTTTGCCAACGAGACTCCAAATGAGCGGTGCCCCCAGGGAAAAACGCGTCAAACAGCGCATACGCATCCCCCGGCGGATGCACCAGACGAAGCCCCCTCGTGCTGGCCGCTTCCAAAAGAATGCGTTCCCGCCGCAACAATTCCCCTTCCTTGTCGGCTCCGAGTGCAAAAAGGGGCAAGAATTCCACAACCGGCTGGCCATCCTTGATTTTTTGTTCCAGCCCCCGTGCCGCATCGAGCGCGTCATAAATCTCATACGGCACCTCCCCCGACAGCGCATACTCCTCTCCTTGCCCCATCGTCACCTTGCGCTTTCGAATCACCAAATCCCTGGCCTCGGACGGGGAACGTACCCGAAACGAGATACACACATCGACTGGAAATTCTTGCATCTCCACCAAATCATACACCCACTCGTCGCCAAGCCGTTGGATATGCTCAGGGACCCGCGCCGCCGCCATGACGGATTGGAACGAAGTCTGGCTATCCGCATGTTCCACGCGAACGCGAAAGAGATCTTCCCTCACCACTGCATCGGCCAAATCGAGCGATAGGGGGGCGGGTTCCACCAGCACATCTCCCGATTCGACGCGAAAGTGCGCGGGGGCACCGTTCGACAGAGTGGAAGGAACGTGCAAAAGCCCTCGGTAGTAGGGAGATCGATGCAGCCATTCCACATCGGCTGGCGTGGCACGCAGAAGACCGGGGAGCGTGGCGGTCAGGCGATTGAAGAGCGTTTGTTCCGCCTGTCTCGCAGATATGAGTTCCGCAAGGCTCAAGAGGGCACGCCCTCCCTTGGGAGAGACGTTTTTGCGCCTGCGTACCATGCGTCGAAGGGCATGGCGTCCCACACCTTTGCCACGAGAGAGCATTTCATCGGGACGATTGAGCACCGCGTCCCAAGCCACCCGCCAACTGCTTTGCAGTGGCAGAACGAGAAAAACTTCGCGCTCAAACACACCCACTTTGTCCAACTGCAGTCCTACCAGTTCTTCGTGACTTTGCCAGTACGGGTGTTGGCTGAAGCGGTGCATGCGCTCCAGCACTTCTTCCTTGGATAACGGACGCGAGAGGCTGTAGAGTTGACCCTGGCCGTGATAGTTATGGAAAAAGATGTCCAGTTGCCGCACCACTTGTCCTCGCACCGTGTCGGACTGGTGTTCATACGGCAAGAGCGGCAGCTGATACACAGCATACGTTTTACCGTTTTTTTGAAAGAACCGATTGTCCTCGATATAAACCGTGTCGATGAAAAACGCCCCCTTCCCTAAAAGAAGGAGGCGAAGGGAGCTAGAGGTTCTGAGTATGTTTTTTTGCAGGTGCCAAAAGTTCCGCCCATTCCTTGGGATGCGTTTCCCGCAAACGAATCAGTCTGGAATCCGTATCAAAATCTTTCCACAACGCCGGCTGGTGCTGTAATGCTTCTCGTATCCATCGCATTGCAGCATGGTATTCCTGAACGCTTGCAAACAGTGCTGCCAGGTCTGCCATCGACTGAACATTGTCCGGGTGATAGGCCAAGTCTTTGCGAAAACATTCTTCCGCTTTCATGACATCTTTCAGTTCATACCAATAAACATAACCTAGTGCCACATAAGCGTTATATACCGTAGGGTCCTGCGCAATAGCCTTTTCTAACAAGTCGATTTTTTGATGAGCATCCTGAACGGAATAGGATGCCATCACTTTCTGCATAGCTTCCTGTTGTCGATAAAAGGTTTGTTGCAAATCTCGCCACATCTCTTCAGAAATTTTTTTCGCTGACTCCTCTATATAACGAGGAATCTCACGTGATGTATACCATCCATACAACGCAAAAGCTATCCCACCTAAAGCGCCTGTTGTCGCCAGAACCGTCAGTAGGAAATTTGGCTGTACCATTTCTTCGTGAGGAAAAAAGAGCGGTATCCAGAAACCTGCTATGGCTAGTAAAACGATAAAAATGGCCAAAAGTTTTGCCATCCAGCGCATCGGGATTCCCACCTTTTCAGATCAAATCACGCCATCGTTTCCATATTGGTTTCATCTTATCGTTTCATGAGCGAAAATAGCAACTTCGCGTTCAGCACGCTCACAACGAAGTGCGACCACGTCCACATCTCTTTCCTCTATGAACATCCTGCACGGAAAGAGGCGAACTCCTTGGCACAAGTACACATCATCAACGGCGACGCACTAGAACACTTGAAACGTATCCCCTCGGAAAGTATCGACAGCATCGTGACCGACCCGCCCTATGGGATTGGCTTCTACGGGGCCAAGTGGGACACGTTTTCTACGAACCAAGCCTACGCCAAATGGGTGGAAACCTGGGCCAGAGAAGCTCTTCGAGTCCTCAAGCCCGGCGGTTTTCTCCTCTCCTTTGCGGGCACAAAAACCTATCACGCGCTGGCCTTTGGCGTGGAGAGTGCCGGTTTGGATATCCGGGATCAATTGATCTGGCTCTACACCAGTGGTATGCCAAAAATGCCTGACATCGCCCGCGCCAGGCACATCGACCACCTGTCATCCGGTCTTGGTGCTGACCTAAAACCCGCGCACGAACCCGTTCTCGTCGCCCGAAAACCACTCATCGGTACACTGGAAGAAAACCTTCGCTGCTATGGTGTCGGTGCTTATTTCGTCGACCGTTGCCGCATTGGAGAGACGCTATCCGGATGGAAAGGCGGTCGTTCCCATTTTGGCAGTCTGGACGGCACCGCTTCCCGGACAGCCTATGAAGTGAGGGGACGTTATCCGGCCAATGTCGCCACCCTGGATACCGACCACTGGACACATCCCTACTTTGGTGTGGATCAAGTGGAGAACCTGACGCCGAAAACCCTGTCGGTCAAAATCACGTCCGATGACCGGGACAGGGACATCTTTGGGCGAACCATTCCTGTGCCTCCGAAGCTCTCTGCCAAAATGCCTACGCGCCACAAAGGTATGGAGCATACCGGAACCGGTAAAAGTCGTACGATACGAAAAACCATGGCACGAAATCCACACCCTACCAGCAAACCCACGCCTCTTTTGCGCTGGCTGATTCGCCTGGTCACGCCCGAAGCCGGTCACGTCCTGGACCCTTTTTGCGGAAGTGGCAGTACCCTCAAAGCGGCGGTACTTGAAGGATGCCAAGCGACGGGGATTGAACGTGAACCGATGTATGCCAAAATCGCCCGGTTTCGTGCCGGGTTATGGAATCTATCGGATGTAGAGAGTTTGCAGGACACCGAAGAGCCATCTGAAGCCATTCAACTCAGTCTATTCGGCTACTAAAAAAGCCTTGCTGTTAAATCGCAAGGCTTAGGAGCGAAACGGCAAAGGCATCTGCAACGACTCTGCCTCCGACAGCTTGTGCTCTGCGCGACGCAGATAATCCCTTGCACTGGCCGTCGAAACACCTAATACGCGGGCGATTTCCCGCGTAGTCATGCCTTCCTGATACGCCTCATACACCACCCGCTCATTGTAGGTCAGCCGCACTCGTACTTCATGTCTCGCCATTTCAAGTTCTACATCGCTGTACGTTGCGACGGCTGTCTCTTCCCTGCCACCAAAGAGAGCCTGATACGGCTCCGTCGACAGCGTCCCGCAGGCGCGGTTCCAAAACTCGTTGTCCACCAGCGTTTGCCCACAAGGGCGCTCCCCGCCTTTTTCCAGGTAATTCAGTTCCCACTCCAAACTACGTACCGTGCCTTTGGCAATCCGCAGTGCCCGCATATTTTCTTTCGTCTTCTCTGCTTTCAATCTCTGTTGCCAACGCCTGTGTTCCTCTCGCGCTACCGCCAGCGCTTCTCTTGTCTGTTCGATCATCTGCTTTCGAAAGCCATCCATACCCATCACCCCATCCTGGATTAACGTCGCAGTATGGGCGCTAGAACATAGGTCAACCCATCGCCTTGGATTCGTAAAATAGGCGCGTTGACCTGTCCCGCCCAACTCTCCACCCGAATCTCTCCGTTCATGTGAGAGAGGGCCATCTGAAGCCGCCTGGCATGATACGAAGCCTGCGCCAACGTCCCTTTCTCTAGTTGGATTTCTAACACTTCTTCATATTCTCCAGCATCGTCTACGCCGCTAATTCGCAACTCGTCCATCCGCGCCCCCTGCCGCCATTCCAACGTAGGGCGATGCGACGGCCCGTCCTCCAGCACCGCCAAAAGCCGCCAAGCCGCCTGTTCCAAGTGTGTAGCAAAGACACAGAACATACATTCCGCTTGAGCGTGCAAAAGCCTTTCCAACGGAAGCGACTTTCCCGCGCTATGCTCCAGCAACATCCATCGGGATTCTCCGAACACCGCCAAATGTGTCGGTAGAAACGACAGAAAAACCGTGGGTTCGGCCATATTTTTTAAGAGCGCCAATAGACTTCTCGCACCTGACGCTGTGAGATAGGCTTGTCCATCCATGCCCGCATCACTCGTCCGCACCCCACGGTAGCAAAGGCTCCCATCCCGCGTCACATTCTCAACCACCCACTGTCCCTCTCGAAGACCAAGAACAACGCCTTCTCCAGATACATATTGATCTCCATTGCCGCCTTCTTTCGGCCAGAACGCCGGTGCGCCCTGCAACAACGTTTGCAACAGGTTCCTCTCCACAGGGATGCGCTCACCTGGCGGCTCCTGCATCTCTGGATACGGCACATCGGAGAGGGCAAACTCCGCTTTGGCCGCACCGCAGCGTAAGCGAATTTTCTCGTTACTCACTTCGAGCCTGACATCATCCTCTTCCAGACGCGATAGAAGGTTGAGCCACTTCGCCAGCGCAATCACACCGCTCCAGTTCTCCTTGACATCCCATACCTCCAGTCGTTCCACGACCGTCACACCCCCGCCCATCGCCGTGAGCTTGAGCGTCCCCTGCTCTACTTTTGCTTTCGCTACCCCCGCCTGTGGCGCATGATCGAGCGTCCTTCTCCCTGCCACCTGTTGCGCTGCCTTGAGCGCCGACAAGAGCTTCAGCCGATCCACCTTCATCCTGCGAAAACCCCTTTCTCAATACCAAACACATGTTCGATTACACAATAACACAAGACGTTCAGCCTTCATTAGAATCTGGATAAGATTGGGAAACGACTTGCAATGCTTCCGAGGCACTGGTGACCACCGCTACCCTTGCGCCCGCATCCCTCCAGGCACGCTGAACATGCTGTTGAATGGATGTGGCCTTATAACCGGGGCGCTTGACTTCCAAGAAATAGACACGCCCCTTTGACACACACAAAAGATCGGGAGTCCCCGCTTCCATATACGCACTGCCGTGCAGATTGATCGCCTTGGTCTGGGGCAAGGCATTCAATGCCTTCAAAATGTTGCGTTGTATCCCGGATTCCCGCACCAGCCACCACTCCTTTCAAAACCCACGTCCGTGCAAAAATACGCCTGCCATACCGCCGAGAATCGCAGATAACGTAAGTACCAGAACTTTCAGCCAATCCGGTATACGTTTGGACTCCTCATCATCAGGTTGCCTCAACCGAATCACACCCCCCTGATAAAGAAGGAGGCGAAGGCGGAGCTTGCAGAGATACGGTGCGAGGGCTTCGTCCTGTGCCGTCCACACCGAAGTACGGAGCCAAAGATGTCCTTGCCTGCTTGAGATGCAAAGAGACCTGTTTTTGTGAGATCCCTCGTCTGACCTCGATTTCGTAAATGTTGTATCCGAGTACCCGTAGCCAGACCGTCTGCTGCACGTTTCGCGGCAACAAGCCGATAGCTTCCTGCACTTCTACCCGCGTTTCATCGATGGACATAGAAGCAAAACGAAACTCGTCCACCTCTGTGATCTCATCCAAATCCACATGTTTTCCTGTAAACATCCACATTTCTTCCGGCTGTTCTTTCAACTTTTTTCGCGCAACGTTTTTGAGTTTCGCGCCTGTGCGGGTCTCCCGCGCGAACATTCGTTCCAGGACTCCTCGAATCCAGGCGGTGGCGAACGTGGAAAACGCAACGCCTAATTCAGGCCGGTATCTTGCGGCGGCTAAACAAAGCCCCACATACGCTTCCTGGCACACATCTTCCATAGGGATACGCATCGACTGCGCCCTGCCTCTGACTCTCCAGGCCCAAAGGATCGCCAGTCTTTGATGGTGCATCGGGTTCATCGATTTCGCCCGATTTCCCGCAACCCTGCAGCGCATATGGCTATGAGGACAAAGCACGCGAGGATAAACATAAGCCATCTCTCCAATCGTCCATGATTCGCTGTTCCCTCTGAGTGATACGAGGGACAGGCAACCCGCAATCTTTCAGCCAGGCCATCAAGGCTACCCGTTCCGCCAGTCCATCTACGCCAAGTAGCTGCATCGCCAATCCCAAAGTTGGCCTTCTCCCCAAAAAGGCCAGTACGTTTTCTACCGAATCCTCCGTCTCTTGTGCCCAGTCATAGACCGCCGCCTTCACACGGGCGAACCCTGGATGTTGTTTGTCATTTACAGCGTTCAAAGATTTTGACCCCCTTCCTCTTCCTCACAAACTCCATAACCGTGGCGGCAATGCCCACCATCAGAGCCGCAACGCCCGCCACTCTGCATTCTTGCAAGGAAATGGGTATCCAAATATCCGCCCCACTGCAAAAACTGAACCACTCCGGCAACACCAACACAGCTACCGCGACACCCAACGCAACCTGGCATCCGTGTTTCACAAAACTTGCTCCATCAAACGTTGCAACGCCTGTGCGGTATCGCTCATCCCCCGCACCGCCGCCGCTAACTCTTCGCTCGTTGCCGCCTTTTCCTCGGCTTCTGCCGCCATCGCTTCCGCCATGCCTTGCAAGTCGGTGATTTCCTCTGCCATATGGCGTAAATCCTCTTCTGTTTGTCGGGACTCTTTTTTGGCGGTTTGCGCGAAATTACGCATCCGTTCTGCGATCACTCGAAACGGATTCCCTGCCGCCCCCAATCGTGCCGCTTCAATGGCACTGTTGAGTCCCAAAAGTTCCAGTTCATCGGCGGAATCTCGCAAAAAACGAATAAGGTTTGTGAGGCGGTCTTTGTGTTCGGCTAACAAGGTGACTTCCTTTGCCATTCTTTCCGCACGTTCAGCAGACGCTACGGCGTTTTGGGCGAACCCTTCCCCCGCCATTGCCATGTCAGCGAGACCGTTTTGTAGAATGGTTGAATATTGGTTTACTTCGTCCATTCGATAGGGTTGGTACAAGCCTAAGATATATTTCATCAAATCGTCTTCTTCATCGAATATAGGGATAGCCGCACCGCGATACGTCACCCCCACAACACTTTGCTCAGCGGGGTAGTACCCTGTCTGAATCGTCCAGCTTTCCAGAGCTTTCCTTGCCAAACTGCTTCCTTCGGGAAGGGGATCGCCCTCTCGAAGTTTCATGTCAAAATGGTTCTTCCAGACACGCACCACTTTTTCACTTTCCACGTCAAACAATGCGGCATAAAAAGCACTTTGCGCGCCCAAAACGGCAAAAGCCGCATCTAAAGCCACGTAGGACGGGCGCGAACCGATGTTGATTAAACCCATTTTTCTTCTCCTCCTGCCGCCCTGCTCAACCGCTCCACTGCACCAAACTCCATGAGCCAGCGGGCGTTTTCGTACAGTTCCTTCGCCGACCACGTTTTCTCCACCGCATATTCCCAGCGTCTCGTCCAGGCATCCCCTTCTGGTTGATCCAAAAAGTCGAGAATATAAAATCCTTCATACTTCAAGAGTGCGGCATCCGGTAGACGGGGATACGCCTGACAATAATCCAGCACATCGTCAAAAGCGGAAAACGTGAGCCAAATAGCGTCGGTGGCGTCGTCTTCTTCTTGGAACTCTACGGGCACTTTCGCTTCCGTCGGGACGTGATACGTTAGATGAAGCCCGCCTTCTGCGTCTGCGGCGATGTCCACAACCACACGTTCCCCGACCCTTTTCGGGAAATCTGGCCCTAAGCCGTTTTCCAAAAGAACTCGATACACCGCGTCAATTCCCGCGCTCATCCGTTGCAACTCTTCTGTACTCATCTCGGCCACAAGGCGTATTTCCGGAAACCCGTAGGCTTGGGTTTCCAAAGGATTCAAGTGCGCGGTTAAAGTGGTATCTGTGCTATTTTGTCGCTCCATCCACATACTGCTTCTCTCCTTTCATGATTCGATGGCAGTGGGAGCCGCTTCACATACAGCCTCTCGGGAATCCCGCAAGGCGTCCAGCATCGTCACCAGGATTTCCCTTTCCGCTTCCGTCATCGAAGAAAACACGCCTTCCTCTGAAACTCGTACCATTTCCATCTGAAGCGAAGCTGCTATCGCCGCTTCCAGCCTTGCGCCTCGCGAATGTTCCCACCCTGGCAACAAAGCAATCGCCTCGCATTGAAGAAGGAGTTGCAGCGCGGAGTGCATCATGGCTTCCCACGGAAGTACCGGAGCCAAACCTAACTCGGTGGGACAGGCCACCGTGATGCCGTCTTCGCGAAGCAATGACGCCACCCGCCGAAACAACGGGTAGTTGTACTCTGGATGTCCCGTCATCGGCCCGGACAAATAGACACGCATGAAACCACCGCCATCCTCTCAAAATTGATATTTTTTCTATTTATGGAACATTTGAGGATTTAATGTCGAGCATTGTTGCTCGAAAAGAAGGGGTTGTCAAGGTCGAATTTGCACATCGCTGTCCAGCCTTTCCCTATTACCTCCACGGTGTAGAGTGAGGAGACCGTCACCACAACGGGTTTATTCCAGCGTAGCGGCACGGTGAGTCCATCCACTCGCAAAGCCGCCACATTGGACGTTGGGGCCGCCCACACCTGAAATCCGCCCGGCACAGGTTTCACAGCAACCGATGCGGCCAACGTCAGGATTTCATCGAACAAGCCGTTATCATCCAGAGTCTTGTGTTCATGAGAAACTCGCGGGGGACGGGGCGCAGCAGGTGTGATGGTGACCAGAAAGCGGGATGCGAAGACATAAGGCGCTGCAGACAGGTTGCCGTTTTGCAAGGGTAGAGTATGGAGAATCGGCTGGCTCGTTGCTGGATTCGTATAGGTCAGCCAGGAACCTCCCGGATCCTCACCGTTCACCATGAGTTGCACGTCGTGCAATGTCGGCACAGGGACAACCCCCGCCTTCTTCTCCCACCAGACGCTATGCAAGAGCAGCGATCCAGTGACGAGAATGAACCCAAGGATGAATAAGTCTTTGCGGATCACATCGAAACGCCGCAATCGCACATAACCGGCCACACCATCACCCCAATAAAGAAGGGGACGGAGGTGAGAAACGCCACACATACCCCCTCCCTGTATATGCAGCCGTCAAACGTTCGAATCGGGGGAATTTACCAGTTTAAATAGACGGAATATCGTAATTTTTTAGTTTTATAGATGGTTGATTCTTCATGTATAGGTTGGATTCTGGTATTTGATAGACTTCATTTACTGTTTTAGTTTGGCTAATGTTAGCAATCATTTAACTTGAATGGATAGATATTACTAACCTTTTTCTGTTTTTTGTGGTGTTCCTAGGAATATTTTTGCGCTCCGGTAATCATTAAATTCGAGTTCGGTAATCACTCAATGCGATTTTCGGTAATCACCAGCACTTTTCAAAACCCTTGATTTTTCGGCATTTTTCAAGTGCGGTAATCACTCGAAAAAGTTGGTGATTACCGTTCTCAGCCCTTGTGCCACTTGGCTTCACGGGCATTTTTTTCGCTTCGGTAATCACTCGACGATCAGGGTATGTAGATCGTCGATTCAAAAATTGATTTTTGAGATCGTTTTCGACATCTCGACTTAAATGAATTTGATTTAACTTAAATTTTGACCTTTTTTGACTTTGATTTCGATTTTTCTTTTAAAAACACCCTATGATCGTCGAGTGATTACCGCACTGCTGGAAATTAACCTCGATCCCTTGCAGGACAAGGGAAGAGAACGGTAATCACTATATATTTTTGGTGATTACTAAATATATTTAAATATATGCCGTTTTCCCTTGTGCCACTTGAGATCGAGGCGGTAATCACCCAATTTCAGCTTGTGATTACCGGTGATTACCGCACTCGAAAAAAGTCGATTTTTCTCAGACAGCACAAGGGATTTGAGGCTTTCGAGAAAATTGGAAATTGCCGAAAATACCCCCTCAGATGCCGAGTCTACTTTGGGACGCCTCACAAACTTCGCAAAAAAGCAGGCTCGGCTTCCTTCACCTGCCTGCTTCATCTGCACACACCGCCAGATTCGGCCTTATTTTCGTCTCTGTCGCGTTTTCGAAGGCAGTCTAGTCAGCATTACCTGTCCGTACTCGAAAATGCGAATATCGGACAAATAGAGGCCGTAGATGCCGAGTCTACTTTGGGACGCCTCGCAAACCTCGCAAAAAACAGGCTCGGCTTCCTTCACCTGCCTGCTTTTTCTGCACACCCCGCCGGATTCGGCTCAATTTTCGTCTCTGTCGCATTTTCGACGGCAGTCTAGTCTCATTAAACCTGACCGTACTCGAAAATGCGAATATCGGACAAATAGAGGCCGTAGATGCCGAGTCTACTTTGGGACGCCTCGCAAACCTCGCAAAAAAGCAGGCTCGGCTTCCATCGCCTGCCTGCACTTTACATTCTACCCCGCCGGATTCGCCTCCCATTTTGCGTCTGTCACGTTTTCGACGGCAGATTTTTTCAAACATATACAAAACACGGGGTTGCCTGCGATCTTCACTTGCTTTCTTTGACGATAGATTTCTTTGCCGCCACGGCGGCTTACCTGTCCCTCCAGCCATCCACGCTCCCACCAAGCCTCTACAATTTCCTCAAACTGAAACCCGCGCTCTTCCATGAATTTTTCCAGCGCATTCGGCAAAAAAGCAATGTAATCCCAAAAATCCCCTGCTTTCCATTGGCCGAGCCATCCCCCTGTCGGTGGTTCTCCGTTCTCGCGTCCTTCCATGCGGCCATAAAACCGATGGGGATTGGACGTGGCCAATTCAAGCGCCGCTTCTAATGCGTCCACTTCCCGAATCGGGTCTTCGGCCGCCTCTGTTGCCTGTGCGAACAAGTCAAAATCCACAGGTAGCATCTCCCACGGCAAGGGGCATCCCGCCTCAACAAATGCCGCGTGCGCCACTTCTCCTGCGGTCTGAATGGCCGCTACATACTGTGCGAGACGTTTGGCAACGGGGTCTTCTACGAGAGATTCGTAGCTTGCCTGAAGCTCTCTTGCTCGCATTCTCCATGTTTCCCAATCCGACCGATGAGCGCAGATATAGCGCAAAAAAAGCGGATAGGCATGTCCGTAGTGACGTTGCAACCCCTCCTGCAACTGCTGCACCAACCGGGCTGTTCGGGGACTGGCTTCACCAAACGGCAACGAGTGCAGGTTCAACACACGGCCTCGGGTGCCGCCGTCCTTGCTGTAGGTGAGGATCGATGATTCCCCGGTAGAGAAGACGACCGTGCGCCAGTGTGCGGTTACCGCCGCTCCTCTTACTTGCCCGCGACCCTTACCCTGACCACCCGCCAGTAAATACACTAGTTTGCCTAGTGCATTTTCGTTCAGTGCATCTTTCGTATCATCCAGAAACACCGGAATGTGACAAGATGCGGTACAAAGGCGCTCCAGGCTCACCTGGGTCTGGTTCCACGTGCGAAGAAGTCCTCCGCCATCCCGCCTTGGCACCCCCGCTACACTGGCCGCAACTTTCAGCGCTGTTGTTTTTCCACGACTGGTTCGTCCACTCAGGTCAATCACAAAGTTGGGACACTCCAGAATATCCAAAAGTGGCGGCACAAACGCCGCGTCAAACAGGACGCGGATGACTGAATAGCCCATAGCGGGGGCGAGTAGCCTTTGCCACTCGCGCACATCGCCTGCAGCGGTTAACGCTTGACAAAGCTGCTCATCTCCACCGCCTTCTGGGGCAAAGGAGACTTTTCGACCAGCAGAACCTGTATCAAAAAAATTTTCCCCGAGCAAAAAACCGTCCCGAAACCACCCCATGCGCGAAGCGATGCCTTTCCGTTCCAATCGATGACGGTTCGCCCGCTCGAAATCATTCAGAAAATCAATCACTTTGGAGGCATTGGTGCTGGTGACCCCCAGGTGATAGGCACTCAGTTTCAGGATTTTTCGAGTATCGCTCAAATCTCCTCTGGGGAGAGTTAATGTGAACCACGAAAACCCGTCATAAGCGGTTAGCTCGAACGCCGCTTCCGAGGTGGACTCCATTGGCTCGAGCCGCGCGGAAACATAGATCGGCGTAGATATGATCAGTCTCTCCTCGTCCTCCGTCACCTTGTACACGCCATCACTTGAAACGATGTAACCGTCTGGACACACGAGCCATGGATCGGGCGCACCCGGGCAAAACTCCCCAACCAGATGAACGCGAGACTCACGACCTCTCCGACTCACAGTCTGCGCCGCAACCCCCGCTACCGAAATCCCCTCCCCGCCTGCCGCCAGTACCGTTGCCGCCTGCTCCATCTTGGCCCCGTAGGCTCGAACGAATCTCTGTAAATCTTTCAGGCTCAGTGTTGGGTCGGATTTTGTCAGCCGCTTCATCCAATATGCCGCTGCGATTTCACTTTTTTGCGTCAATTGCGCCAAATGCGCAATAGCCCGATCTAGTACACCCGTACCCACATGACCGCTGGACAACTGCTGTTCCACGTCCTGAAGCACACGGACAATGGTGTCTTCTTCCACGGTTTCTTCGCCCGGAGAATCTGACGACTCTTCTGCCGTCTGCTCATGTTGGGGAACGCTCTCTCCTTCTTCGTACCGTTCGATCCACTGCCCCACTTGCGCGGCCTTCTCGGTCTCTCCCGCTTCGATCCACTCGGCAAGGAGCGTGTTCAGCGCTTCCCGTTCATACTGGAGAGCGCGACGAACCACCGTTTCATCGATATTCTCGCCCTGACGAATCTGGTCAACCGCAGAAGGCGCACCGAGCAACCGACCTTGTCCCACATGACGGCGCAACAAAAAGGCAGGAGTCCGATTTTCCGCAAAAAATGGGCAAGCTCGGCATTCGGGACGGGGCGCCACCGCCTCGATGTCCTGGCAATGGACAGGAGCGCGAAAGTGTCGATCCGTGTAGTATTCCAGCGCCTTTTTCTCATCATATGTACTGCCTTCTTTTTGTCCATCTACCTGACACCAGGAGAGCCAAAGTGACGGATCGTCCGGAAACACTGCACGCAGATTCGCTGCGAGCCTTCCCCATTCCGGCTCTGTGACGCGATCCGGTTGCGATACGTCCGCCATGCGTCGAAACCGGGCGCATACTTCCGTCATACGCTCCGCTTCCTCGCGAGAAAGCGGCAACCACCCTTCCGTCGTGGTGTTCCAAGCCCGTATCGGCTCTGGCTCTGTGTCCAGCCCAAACCGTGCCTCCAGTGTCTCGATGGCTTCTATGAAATCTGCAGGATGAATGACGCAGTGACTACTTTCCACGATTTCACAGAGCACCGGATCACCTTTCGTATGCCAGGTGCCAGGAATGCGCAGCACTCTCGCTGCGTCGGTGGCTGCCGTGTCGGCGCACAAAAGTCTCGCGAGACGCCGATTGAGCGCCACCCCTTCATCTCGATCTAGCGGTTCGGGATAACGAAAATAGATGTGTTTTCCTCCACCTCCGCCGCTTTGAACGATCAGTGTCGGTGTACATCCCATCGATGTGAAAAGTTTCAGTCGCTCCAGTCCGTCAGATAACCGTTCCGGTGAACCGTGATCGTCCAAATCCAGCCAAGCGCCGGGGATATGTGTCACATCCGTCGCTGTACCGGAAGCCTTGACGCGGGGGCACACCCCCGCATACCAACCGACATGAGGATGCAAGTGGGCATGCTGGCTCAAGTGTTCGATCACGCGATCTGCCGCCGATTCAGATGCAGGCACAAAGAGTCTTGCGGCAAACGCCGCCCTCTCATAGTCTCTGTGATGGGCAATGGGTCGAATCTCCACATATCCCTCAAAGTCCACCCACCATAAGTCGGCAAAGCGTTTCAGTTCCTCTCGATCGATGGTCAACGGTCTCATGCCACGCACCCCTTGCTTTGTCTATCTTTGCTCGAGTTCACCAATGCGCCGTATGGCTGCATCAATCTGCTCTTTCGTCTGTGCCCACTGAAAGTGATTCCAAGCAACTTCCAGCGCGTGCTGTTTTTCCAGAATTTCCGCTAGATTGTGAACCGCCGCGCCAATGCCTACCGAAACTGCCTTTGCAGTGTTTGAACGATCCACGCCGCATCCTCCTGCCCTCGGGGATTGAGTTGCCAACCTTCTGAACCTTTCTCGAGTTTCACATGAGCTTGGTAGAGCTCTTCCAGTTGCCGAGTCTTTTCCGGGTCACTTTGGCATCGCGCCCGTAAAAAGCGCCAGAGTAATTCTTCCTGTTCGCTTCGCGCCGCCACATCCGTTTTGAGGACTTCTACCGCATCGGGAGACAGGATACGTAGCACCCCGTTCTCTACCCGCTCTCTCGCCCACGATCCATCGGGGAACGGGACAAAGGAGAGCATCTTTTGCCAGCGTTCCCAAAGCGGAAAGAGCCACCTCTCTACAAACGCTTTACCCTCTTCCCATGGCCGGGCCAAATGTTCTTTCCCGCTCCCTACTTCCATGCCTGTTTGTATCAAGGTGTCTTTCCACACACGAATCTCTGCGCACCGAAGCGCGTGCAGCCAGTGTTCCACGCAAACTTGCTCTGTCTGGAGCCAGGTTGAATCCGCAAAAAATTTGGGGCCAAGGCGAAAGATGACGCGCCACGGCGCGGCATCTTCGGGATGAAAAGTTTCGTAGGGGTCTGGCATCATCGCGCCGCCACCGCCTGGCTGTTTCGACGCTCCAGAATGGCTTGAGCCAAGTCACGCTTGCGGCGAAGGGATTGCATAATGTCCTCATCGACCGTGCCTGCTGCAACCAGATATTCATAGTGGCAGGCACTCGATGTTTGTCCCAGGCGATGAATCCGATCCTGACTTTGCGCATGCCGCGCTTCGCTGTAATCGAGGCTGTAATAAATCACCGTGTCGGCCCGATGCAGTGTCACGCCCTCGGCCACGGCTTGTATCTGACCGATGATGACGCGAAGGTCGGTGTCTCCCTGAAAATCCGCGACCATGCGTGTGCGATCCGAGGACGATGTGCGTCCATCAAGAACCGCAAAGGAAAATCCGAGACGATCCACGGCATCGGCAATCCCATCGATTTCATCGCGAAACCGCGCAAAAATCAACACTTTCCGCTTTGGGTCGGCGAGTAAATCAGAGAGTCGGTCGGAAAGCGACGCCAGTTTGGCATCATGCAGACGTTTTCCTTCCAAATATCCACCCGAAATCTGCGTGAGCCGAAGAAGTTGTGTCAAAACATTCGGCACTGTGATGCTCTCTCCCGTTTCCAGTTCTGCGACCATCTCCGTCTCCAACTGCTCGTAGACGCGACGTACACTTCGCGGCAACTCCACGGGGACGACCCTTGCCATCTTTTCCGGTAGACTCGGTAGTTTTCCGGCAAACTGCCATCCTGACGTGGTGCGCTCATAAACCGACCAAGTCCCATCTGGGTCCTGGCGTTTTTGCATCACGATGCTTCGGCTATGGAAACGCTCCTCGAACTCCGCCATGTTCTTGTAGCCCGTAATCTGCTGGGGTATGTAGGGATTCACCACGCAAAAACGTTCTCGAAACCGCACAATGGATTCCCCAAATACACCAGGATCGAGGAAACGGAAAAGGCCCGGCGCATCAATGGGACCGTTGGGGAGCGGCGTCCCTGATAAACCTAAACGCTTCGCGCCTATGCGTTTGGCCATCCGCGCGGCAGCTTTTCCATTCACCGTTTGCCAACCTTTCAATCGGTGGCACTCATCCGCGACGATGAGGTCGGGCCGAAAGGCGGTCAACGCCGCTTCGAGTTTCGCAATCGATTCGTAGTTCGTGACGAGCACTCCACACTGCGTATCGCGAATCAGCCTCTCCCGTTTGGCCAGGCTCCCGTCCAACACATGCACAGGGAGCGCCAAGTCCCACTGCTTTGCCCCCAGTGGCCATACACCCAGCACGCTTTTCGGTGCGAACACAACGACTCTTTGTGCGCCTTTTTCACGGAGATACGAAAGCGTCACAGCCGTTTTCCCAAGCCCCGGATCGACGGCTAAGAGAACACCTGAGCAACACGACAAACGCGTTTTGACCCCTTCTAGCAAGCGTTGTTGATGTTCCATCAACTCCATGATGTGTCCACCCCCACAGTGACAGGCTCTGCCTCCGATTGCTTGCAAAACAGACAAACGGGCGACTTAGCGGTACTGGCGATTAAACTTTCACACCGCCTACAAACCAGGACTTGATATCGATGTTTTTCGTGATCCCGCCACTGTGTGCCATCCCAAAACAGCGTGTGATGCAGGCTCACCCGCTCTCGAAGGGGGTGGTGGCAATGCGGACACACCTGTCTGGATAAGGGCAACGGGTCTTCGGAGAGTTCAAAACCGTAGTACTCCTTGCAAAAAGCGCAAGAGAAAAGGTAGAAAAACTGCCTGGAAGCAATGTGATGAAAAAATGGAATGTTGTTTTTTTCGTGGCTTTTCGTTATAGTGAGGTTTGTCAATGCCCATACACCTTTCATTCATCCCGCGCCCCCACAGCGCGGGATGAGTTTTTTGTGTTCAAAAGTAGATGTGTTCCTGTCGATAGCAGGGCTTGGGCTTCATGGATTCCCACTGGGCGCGTCGCTTCTTGGCTTCCTCGATCTCCCGGTCTTCCTGCAAGGCCAAAAGCGTTCTGAGCACCAGCATGGCCAGTTCCGGACGAGTGATGGACGTTTTCTCCCTCCGCGCCTTTTTGGCAGCACGTTCCCTTTCCCGGCGAGCCCGATCCAGTTCTTTGCAACACTCCCGACAGGTGTTGGACACCTTGCCCAGATGGAGTCGAAAGTACTTTTCTGTTGCGGGGAAGACGCCCCCGCAACGACTGCAACGTTTGTTTTCCACTCTTCATTCACCTACAGCGACCGTTTCTGGTTTTTCTTGCTGAATCATCGCGTTCAAGGTCTCGGCTATCTCTTTGCTTCGTTTCAATCCTTGGATCAAGGCGAGTCCCGTGTAAACTTCCAGAGTTTCTGGCGTTTTGAGCACACCCCAGGAGCGCGATCCTTCGGTTTTGAGTTCCAGTGTCAGGCGGATTCGACGTCCGGAAAGCGGCTGACCCTTGCCCAGCACACTCGTCGCAAAATGATCCCAAACTTTATGCGAGGTAGGCGGCAAGTAGATGAGCGTGGGCACGCTTGCGCCATCCTCCAGAAAGTACAGGCGCCTTGTTTCCTTGCAAGCACGGCGGCGTTTCCCGGACTCATCGGCCACAAACTGGTTGAAGGGGCACGTTGAGCAGATGCGTTGTTCCACGATGCCGCCCTCCTCGGAAAACACCGTGCCCTGCTTTCCGTCCAGACTGCGGCAAAGCAGTCGCGGATTTTCCTCATCTTCCCGATCAAAAAGTGCGCGATTCGTTTTCGCTTCAATGACGATCCCGGTGAGCTCTGATTTCAAGTCTCCGGCGTTGTCCTGCCAGTGTTTGCCGTTGATTTTGTAGCGCGGCAGAATCACCTTCGCGTCTTGAATTTCTTCCTTGACCGACTGACCGATACTTTCCGCATACTCTTCCAGCGTAATACCGTGTTCCAGGAGTTCCTTCGCTGCCTCTTCCGTCAATCCCAGTCGTTCCAGTACTTTCGAGTCCCAAAGTTGTACATCGTTTGCCATGATCCATCGTCTCCCTTGTCATGCGTTATGAGTTGGTTGCGTTGCTTACGTTCTATCTTGGAAAGAGTGTGTGACTAACGAGCATTTTGCAGTTCATCATGAGACGTTTCACTTCGCGTGTATAAGCTTTGCCAGTTATCTTCCTGAAAACAAGCGGCATGGAATTCACAATCCGCGCAGGCGTGATAATTTTTCCGAAGCACCCCTCGCCTGCGTTCAAATCCCATGACTTGTGTGGCATGCCACAGTTGTGCCTGAAACTCAGCCCGTTGCTCAGGTGTTGGAAAAAGGAACGTCTCCACCACTTTGTCATTTGTGGCGAGAAATTCTTCCAACAGCCGTGCCTTGTACCCCTCAAGCGTCTCTCCCTTTTGGGGCTGCTTGCGTGTCTTTCCGATATAGCGCACCGCCGCGCCCTCGACTTGCAGGGCTTCACTGTACAGTGTGATCTGACGATTGCCCCCGTACTGTTCGATGAAGTGATCGTAAGTGACACCGCTGGTCTTGTACTCCAACAGATAACGCTTCCCGTCTAAAAGGACGATACCGTCCGCTTTGCCTCCCAGAACATATGTGCGGCTTTTACTGCCGTTTTGCGGATTGACAATCGGCACCGTAAACTCCTGTTCAGCCGCCAGTAAGGGATAACGAGGAAAGATTCGCAGTGCTGCCCGCACATAAACTTCGATCCTTGCTTGCTCCAAAGCATACTTGTCGGTTTCTTCCGCAGAGAGATACGGCTCAAGGAAAGCAAAGTCGGAAAGAGCTGCGTCCACTGCTGTCTCTTCTTCCGCCCCCAGATTCGCCGCCTCCATCCCGGCATGCACGGCTCTGCCGATCACGAGTGGCCAACGAATCCCTCGTGGACGTAGACGCTGTACATAATGGAAGTTAGCTTTGGTCGGGCACGTCTCCCACATAGACAAACGGCTTTGCGTTAAGATTTCCAGCTTTCTTCACCTCACATAGAATAAATTTGAAATTATGGAATGTATTTCTTCTGGTTGTCGACGTCGACGATAACTCGACAAAAAAGAGGTGTCAATCACTTTTTTGAAAGTTTTGCAACCACTGCATCAGTGCCCCCCGTTCGACACGATAGCAACGGGTAGAAAGTTTGATCAGCGGAAAATCTTTACGGCGCATGAGGGTGTACGCCTGACTTTTGCTGATACCCAAGGTCTGAGCCACCCCCTTGCAATCCAAAAACGTTGCCGTCGAGTCGAAAGCATGCGTAGGTTCCAGACCGTTCATTCGTGATTCCCCCTTGGAAGTTTATCTCAGGTAAACGCGATTATATATCTGTAAAATAGATATATCAAGTGTTATTTTGTGATATAAAAGAAAAATTTATTTTGTTGCGTAATATATTTGTTTTGATTTAAGATAGAGAACAAGGAAGGAGGTGGACCTGTGTGGCGGGATTGGGCGAACGTTTGCGAAAAGCACGAAAAGCCAAGGGATTCAAGCAAACGGATGTTGCGGCCATTTTAGGGATGGGACAATCATCGCTTTCGGCGTATGAAAAAGAACAGCGAAATCCAGACCTGCCAACGCTCCAGAAGTTGGCAGAACTCTATGGTATCCAAGTGACGGATTTGCTGGCACCGGATCCCGTAGAACAAAAGAACCTTGGAGCGCCTTTGGAACTGGACGATGTACTGCGCGAGGAGCGCTTGATGTTCCACGGCAAACCTTTGACCGAAGTCGAAAGAGAGAGAATTCGAGGCATCTTGATCGGTCTCTACTGGGATGCCATGAAAAGGGATGGAGAAAGGGGCTAAGGGATTGAGGGTATGGGGATTGCACAGAGAATTGGCCAAGCTGTAGAAAATGTCATTCAAACCTATCAGGAAACCGAACCGAAAGCATTGACCGAAAAAATGGGCATCGTATTGAAACGCGAACCTTTGCCCGAAGGGGTTCAAGGTTTGACGGCAACGTTGTTGGGTTATCCCTACATTGTGGTTCAAGCTGCCCTTCCAAAACAGAAAGAACGGTACGTGCTGGCACATGAACTGGGACATCACGTCCTGCATCCATGCGCCAACTACTATTTTTTACGTCAAACCTATGCCTGGACCGACAAGTTGGAGTTTGAATCCGATCTCTTTGCAACGTTTCTCTTGGCGCGTCACAGCTTTGCATCCTGGACGTTTCAAAGTCTTCATCAGGAAGCTGGACTTCCAAAGTATTTGGCGCTACGGGTTTTAGAATGTCCTGAAGCCTGTACGGTCTATGAGAAACTGCGTCAGGCGGTATAAAAAAGAAAGGTGAAAACGAATGGCATTGACAGGTCGTGTGGTCAAACGAAACGAGAAATGGGCATATGTCATCAATCTTCCCCTCGATCCAAGGACGGGAAGATACCCACAAAAATGGAAGATGGGCTTCTCCACCAAAAAAGAAGCCCAGGAGGCTTTGCAAAAAGCACTTCTTGAAACCGACGAAATCGCTTTATGGACGAAAGACTTCACACTCGCAGAGTACTTGG
This sequence comes from Alicyclobacillus sp. TC, assembly GCF_016804365.1. Lineage (NCBI taxonomy): Bacteria > Bacillati > Bacillota > Bacilli > Caryophanales > Alicyclobacillaceae > Alicyclobacillus > Alicyclobacillus sp. TC. Next base: position 1,651,018 of record NZ_CP044434.1, read on the forward strand.
AACATTGGCTGGAAAAGTCTGTACGATTAAAAAATCGCCCATCTACCATGGCGACGTATGAACAAAGTGTACGCATCATCTCTCAGCATTTAGGTAAAATCAAGCTTCGAAAACTCCGGCCCCATCAAATCGAGGCGCTATATGAAAGATTGACTGAAGTTTACGAACCGAGCACGCTATACAAAATTCATCGCAATTTTCGCACGGCGCTAGGAAAGGCGGTGAAATGGGGTTATTTGAAAGAAAATCCGATGACCCGCGTGGACTCTCCAGCGAATCGAAAAAAAGAAAAAGCCGTACTTACCCCCGAACAGCTTCAACAATGTTTGAACTATCTCCAAGTCCATTCACCGGTTATCTATATGGCGGTGTTTCTAGCTGCCCATACCGGAATGAGACGGGGGGAAGTTGCCGGGCTTCAGTGGCGAGATGTGGACTTGGAAAGTCAAACGATCCGAGTGGAGCGAAGCCTTTCGGAAGTCAAGGGGAAAGTTTATATCAGTGAGCCTAAAACTACCAAAAGCTTGCGAACGATTGCTGTCAGCGAACAGGTATTAGAAGCGTTGAACGCATGGAAATCTCATCTGGAAGCCCAACTCCAAAGGCCCCTTCGTGAAGAAGACTGGGTGCTGGTCACGAAAAAAGGCACCCCCATCCAACCGAAACGATTTTCTGTTGATTTTAGAAACGCCGTCAAAAAATTAGATCTGCCACCTGTAACTTTCCACGGCCTTCGTCACACCCATGCAACGCTTTTGCTGATGGAAAAAGTTCCACTGAAAATTATTTCCGAACGCCTGGGCCACGCCTCCATCACGATTACAGCAGACACATATGCCCATGTGACGGAAAACATGCAACGAGAGGCGGTGGAAGCGTTGGATCGAATCTTCTCTACCAAGTAGTCTCTTTTGATAAAGAAGAGATTCGTTACTCATTCGTTACTGAAATGGTGAAATCGACAATGAGCTAACGGCTGAAAACCTGCGCCACAAAAGGGATTTTTGGCTTAATTCGGTTTCGCGGCAATCGGTTCATACTACACCATTCCATGTACATTGAATCCCAAAACTCTCAAGAACTTTACCAACGTACCAAATTGGAACATAAGTGGTATCTTTACCGCTATATGGATCGACACTAACAATCCCTGGAGTATTTTCAACAAGTGTATCATCTACATAGACATGAACAGGCTGATTCCCTGAATTGTTTACAGAATGATTAAGCTTATAGTATTTTTGAAAACTTGTTGGCAACTCCATATTCCAGTCCGATCCATTCCATTGACTAGTTACATCCCATTTTTGAATGGCATACATAACATACCAAATTGGCATATAAGTCGTGTAGTCACCACTGTTAGGATCCTTAGCTTGAATTCCCAACGGATCGACTACATATTTCCCGTTCATTTCAATTTCCATTTTATGCAACGGATATGGAGATGCTTTTACCACCGGTATTGAGGAACCTCCCAATACCAGAGCACCTGACGTAGCTAATGTGGAAATCGCTAACCATTTTTTTCGATTTTTCCATACTTTAAACACACTTTTTCCTCCTCTCAGTCCATGGGCACTTAACGAAAGAATTCCACCAACCAGTCGGATGGCCCATCAAATAGTCTGCCGAACGGTAGGTAGATTCTTATCTCTTTAAGACGAAATTTTACGGTAATATATATGTCAGAGTCTGTCGAAAAATGAATATTCTTATTTTTCATATAAAGAGGTTTTTCATTACTTTTTTCGCATGATAAAGTATTGACTGTAATCCTCCAAATTTATTTGGTAATTTTGTATTACCATAAAATCATTTTATTTTTAGAAAACTATTTAATGATGAGGTGAGCATTTTGCGCTTATGGCACCAAACATTAATTACTCGCTTACCCCGTCAACAATTGCTGGGCCAGCATCGAGAATGCTGTGCGTTGCGTGGTAAAGGATGGATGAAACCGCATTCAACTGTTAACTATGTTTTTCAACATCCCATGGAATACTTGTTTCAGTATCATCAACTGGTTATCGAAGAGATGGAAAAAAGAGGTTACTATGTAGGACCTGAGTGGAAAAGACTACATTACCGCGGTAAACATCTTCCAGAGACAGTCGAATTAAGTTCAGAACATTTCACAACTTCCGATCCGATATATCCAGAGCATACCGATACCTATTTAAGAGAATGCCTTGACAATTTGTCGCAAAAAGGTATTTTTATAGATTTTCCAGAATCTCATCACTCTATAGACCGAGATTCATAATGAAAAATTTACAGAAAGGAACGATGGGTTATTTATCGCATCTCGTGATGCCGAATAAATTTTATTCAACATATATGATCCTATAAGATTCGTATTCACGAGCGTTGCATTAACGTGATTTGAATATTTTGATTTTTGCACTTTCCTAGACAAGTGCTGAAACAAGACAGCTCGTGGGAGATAGGTAGCATCATCCAGTTTTTGGACTATGGTTTTGCGATCCGTTTACCTCAGCGACCGTGCGACAACGACTCTTTCGCCTTACTCTTTTCGCTTTTGCCTGCCTTTTGACGTCCTCGTTGGCGGCCTGTGGATAGCGTTCGTCAACTCAGCCCAAGTTTTCCACAGCAACGTCTTTAAAAGTCTCTGGCATGTGAGTAACGTCGCTGTCGTGTTCAGACGGCGCCTGGTGAGAAACAGCAGCAGGTAAGCGATGAGCGCAATGTAAATCTGGTTCTCAACCGCCGTTTTGCTGGTGCCAAAGAGGGCTGTCGTCTTGAGATGCTGCTTCATCCACCGGAAGAAAAGCTCTATCTGCCACCGATTCCGGTACAACTCCGTCAGTTCGCTCGCTGGTGTGAATAAGTCGTTTGTCAGAATCACAATCCGGTTGTCCTTGGTATCCCGTGTTACGATTCGCCGTAGTTCATGCGCCATCTGTTTGCTGCCACTGCCCAGGCGAATCAGGTTGTCGTGGAGGATGCCTGGCTGGTCGTCGAGCTTAGACCAATTCCAGTCGAGCACCTCGTACGCGGCATTGTCTTTGAGCCTTGTGGCAAAGCGGATGTTCCGCTGACAGAAGTCATCCCACGTCTTGTAGTCGAGATATCCGCGGTCAAAGACGTACATGGCATCGGGACTGTCCACAAATGTGGAGAGTAGCTTTCCATCTGCGACCTTGGCGGATGTGATTTGCACCTTGTCTGGTGCAACATGGTTGGGGTCATGGAAGCACAACCGGGTATGTACCTTGACGCCACCTTTGGTCTTACGAAATGTCGCCCACTGGTACTTCGCCAGACAAAGTGGAATCGTCGTCGAGTCAATGACCTTGATGAGTCCAAGTAGCGGTGCGTAGGGCTTATCTGCATGAATGACCGCCATGGCTTTATCTACTAAATCAAGGAACACCCTGCGGAATACGTCTGTCGGAATCCTGGCACAAGTTCTCGAAAGCTGAGAGAGGCTGATGGACTCGATATCGAGTTCTCGCTGCAATGCACTGTCATTACGAACGGCAATTTCAAGTTCGCGAAGTCCAGAGGCGTTGACTAGTTGTGCATAGAGAAACAGGCGAAGAACAGCGGCTGTACTGAGCTTTTTCACATAGCGATCGGCACCGTGTTTCGTGATGGAAGCTTGGAGAGAATCGGGATCGACCAAAGAAAACCATTGACCAAAACAGGATTTCCAAGTAGCGTTATCCATGCGTAGAGTTCCTTCTCGTGGATTTGGACAGTGCTACCTGTCCTCCATGATAAGGGACTTTTTATTTGTCGCGGGACACAAATCACCGAACCATATGAACATTATGAAAACATTAATGCAACGCTCGTGATTCGTATTCATATGTGATTTCCCAATCTAATTATTCCTTAAAAAATAAAGAAATACGATATATACACCATATACCGCATATTTATTCGTATGAATGTGACGTCTTATCCTAGCATATTGCAACTTTTTCCAGAACACGTACAGACGGTATGTTAGTGACTAGACACTTTGCAGTAATACAATCAACGCTGGGTTGACGAAAAGCCCATTCAATCAATGCCCAAGCCATCTCTGTAGCATATCCTTGTCCTTGGTACTTGGGGATGATATCATATCCCATTTCCACATTCCCGAATTCATCTGGTGAGGATTTGAAACCCATCGTTCCAATCAAAATAGCATCCGAAACATGGACAATCATGCCACTCCATTGTCCAATACTCGGATCTCGCTCGAGTTCTTCCAATGTCATTGGCAATACGAATTTTCGAACAGAATCGCTTGGAAAATCGTGAGATACTTCAAGTCCTAGTATTTGGGACAACCTTGACTTATCTTCCATAGCTGTTAACACTAATTCTTGATTCCATGACACCATACGAAGACGTTTCGTTACTAAATTCGCCAATTATAGCTCCCCTTAACGGGGATTGAAAAACAACCAATCCCCTAGAATTTTTGATTGAGCACTGGACTTTATACAATATACATAGTCACACTCTTTTTATATAAGATAGATCGAAGTGTATTGCAATTTACAGTTATCTTTATTTAACTTTTACTTTAATTTAGAAAATTTTTCTCAAAAAAGTCGAATGTCTTTTACAAAGCTTCACCAATTGCAACTTGAAAAGACAACTACCTTATATGATATGCGAAACTAGATGTTTACGACCCAATCAAACCAACGTCCATGTCCATCTGTTAACGCAATGATTTCATTAAATTCTTCACCTTTTATATAATAGTCCAGATGTAATTTCCCTAAATCAGAAATATTGTTGTAAAGATGGAATACATCTCTCATAGCACCTATTGATTTGACATGATCTATTAATTGTGTCTTTAGTTCATTTGGCATTTGATTAGCTACGTGTGTGTGAAAAATACATACAGTTGAATCTTGAGATATTTGTTCAACAATCTTAGGTAGTAATGAAACCCCGTCTCCTTCAATCAAATTTACAGGATTTTTATTCAATAGTTGAGCTGCCTTTTCAAATAACTCCAACCGTTCTTTATGTTCTGGCCAAATCAATGATTTGAGCCATAAGTAATCATGATGATTGGATAAATCAATCACATGCAGATCGATTCCAATTTTTGTATAAACCGGAGGGCTGATTGGAGGGAATTGCGGAATATTCCCATTTCTCAATCCCGCAGTTAAGTGCACACCCGAGTTTTGTTCTCCGTACGTGTCATCAGTTCCATATGAATAGCTGTATTTGTCCCATAATAGTTGTAGTCCTGCACTTGTACCTATTTCGATAAGGGATAGGGGTTTATGCACCTTGTTATAGATGTAAGAGAAGCTTGGGTATAAATAAGTGCAGCGTCTAATTTCATTGGTTTGAACCAAACGACTCTGAAGAAGATCGATAATTTCATTTTGGTGTTGCATACAGAAATCCTTAAACGAAGGGAACACCTTCTCCACGGGAAGAGGATTCACTGTGATACTTGGATAAAACTCTTTTAATTCGTGATCAATTCCTGATAAAAGAAGATAATGGACAGAAGCCAATAACAAATTAGGAACTGGTTGCCCTTGCTTACAATGAGAACTCAATTCAAGTAATTCATTATCCTTTGAAATCTCTATAGCTAAAAATTCATACAACCTGCTGGAATCAGAACACTCCAGTTCAGCAAACCTCTTAAATCTCTCCGACAAAAGAGCAGTATCCATACAATAAACTCCTCCAATTGAAAATAGGATAGGATATGAAATGAACTGATATTGATACGAAATATCCATAATCACGAGTTATGATGTTTGATAAGGTCTGACATTTTCCCTATTTTTAATTTTAATAGAATTGAAAATTTTTCAATAAAAGAAAATTCCAGGAGGCTGGTTAAACGCACTCCTGGAAACGGACAAAATTTATTCTCTCATATCCACTCCAGACTTTACCGACTTGTCATCTCACAAACATGCGTTGGAAAAATCAGTAGCAGGAGTGGCGTGGAGCAAGTCTCTTTTTCCACGTCCAGTTTTTAATCTAGAATCTGCATTAATAGTTCAACAGATATTGTTCCCGTTCCCACTCAGTAACCTGCATACGATACATACTCCATTCAATACGCTTGGCTTCAATGAAATGATGGAAAACGTGATCGCCTAAAGCTTCTCTTAAAACAGAATCCTTGGCCAAGACTTCTATGGCTTCACCAAGCGAACCAGGTAAGCTTTGAATGCCAGCAGCGATTTTTTCTTCTTCTGTCATAATATAGATATTTCTATTGACGGGTAGAGCTAATGGCAATTTTTTCTCAATACCATCTAACCCTGAAGCTAACATAACCGCCAATGCCAAATACGGATTACAGGAAGGATCGGGACTGCGCAGTTCAATACGCGTACTAGAACCACGCGCTGCCGGAACACGAACTAAAGGAGAGCGGTTTTTGGCCGACCATGCCACGTAGCTAGGCGCTTCGTAGCCTGGCACCAGTCGCTTATAGGAATTTACCGTCGGATTACAAATTGCTGTGAACGCTTGCGCGTGTTGCATCAATCCAGCCAAATAATGTTTGGCTATTTCACTTAAGCCAAGTTCATCTGTTTCATCATAAAACGCGTTTTGCTGATTGCGAAATAACGATTGGTGACAATGCATGCCAGAACCATTGATTCCGTACACCGGCTTTGGCATGAACGTGGCATGAAGTCCGTACTGTCGAGCAATCGTCTTTACCACTAGACGAAATGTAGCAATATTATCTGCCGCTTCAAGCGCATCCGCATATTTAAAATCAATTTCATGCTGTCCAGGAGCCACTTCATGATGAGACGCTTCAATTTCAAAACCCATAGCTTCCAGTGTCAGGACAATTTCTCTACGACAGTTTTCACCCAGATCGAGCGGAGCCCAATCAAAGTATCCACCTTCGTCATTGACTTCTTGAGTTGGCCGACCTTCAGCGTCAAGCTTAAAGAGGAAAAATTCCGGTTCCGGTCCAACATTAAATGCAGAAAATCCAGCTTGATGAGCACGCTCCATCACCCGTTTAAGCACAATTCGAGGATCGCCTTCAAACGCTTGACCGCCTGGCAGATAAATATCACAAATTAAGCGCGCGACTTTTCCTTGACTGGAGTCCCAAGGAAAGACCAACCACGTGGAACGATCAGGCACTAAATACATATCTGATTCTTCAATTCGCACAAAGCCTTCAATCGATGAACCATCAAACATAATCTTATTGTCCAGCGCCTTAGCCAATTGATCGACTGGAATTTCTACGTTTTTAATAATTCCGAGCAAATCTGTAAACTGTAAGCGAACATAACGTACATTCATTTCTTCAGCTAGCGCCAAAATTTCTTCTTTTGTCCGTTCCTTGCGCAAGTCATCACACCCTTGAGTCATTTTTTCATTCTTAACGTTTCCGATAAAAACGCGATAAATCACCTAAAAAGAGTGACTGAGCACTGGCGCTGCGGCCTTCGAGCAACTCTCGCTGGATTTGCTGGTAAACTTCTTCATCCGATAAATCACGGACAGTTTTTGAAAGGACGTTTTCCTTCATCCGCTTGCGAATGGTGTGTAAACTTTCCCCATTTTCCATCCACTGTCTAATGGTCATGAGACGTTCGACATCGACAAAAGAAAATTGCCGTTGTTTTCCTTCTGACCTTTTAGGAGAGATTAGACCCTGCTCTTCATAATACCGAATCTGCCGCGCGCTCAAACCTGTCAGCTTTTGTACGGTACCAATGGAGAAGAGAGGCAAGTGCCGACGCTCTTCCAGATCCACGGTACGCCCCTCCCTCACTCTGGATTAATCTTATCTTACTCAAAGACAAGCTACAGGTAAATGAAAATGTAAAGTTTTCTGACTTCATCTACAAGATTTTTAGATCTGAGAGTGACGTAAGTGAGCAAGCACCTGCGTGAGACGTAAAACTGCCCAAAAACCTTGTTCGTAAGTCAGTCCACCTTGAAGATAGGCACGATACGGAGGACGCAAAGGAGCATCGGCAGAAAGTTCAATGGATGACCCTTGAATAAAAGTCCCGGCTGCCATCAAAACAGGCGTGTCATAACCAGCCATATCACCGAATTCTGGAACAGCAAAAGAATCTACTGGCGCGCTTGATTGGATGGCAGTCGCAAATGCCGCTACTTCTTGGCGCGAATGAAATTCAATTTCTAAGACAATATCCGCACGCGTCTCATGCGCTAAAGGAGAAACTCGATAACCAAGTTCATGCAAAGCATGACTTGCAAGTACAGATATTTTTAAAGCTTGACAGACAATATGAGGCGCAAGAAATAAACCTTGATACATAGAGCGCAAATAACCTTCTGTTGCTCCTAACTCCGCACCAATTCCGGGAGCATAGAGTGAAACCGCCGCGGCATCTACAATCGATTTCTTGCCCACAATATATCCGCCTGATGATACAAGTCCACCACCAGGATTTTTAATAAGCGATCCGGCAGCAAAATCTGCACCAACGGCTGTAACTTCCTCAACTTCAACAAATTCTCCATAACAATTATCTACACCTAACCACACGTCAGGTCGTAATGTTTTCACAAAAGAGAAAACGCCTGCGAGCTTGTCCAAAGAGAGCGCAGGCCGAGAACTGTAGCCACGGGATTTTTGAAACATGACCAGACGAGTGTTGGGTCGCAAAGCTTGAATGATTTGTTCTGTCTGCGGCATACCTGTACCATCAAGCTCGACAACACTACTCTCTATCCCCCACTCGCGCAAACTACCTGGAGATTCGCGTAAACCTACCACAGCTTGCAGGGTGTCGTAAGGCTGTCCAGTGGCAAACAAAACGTGATCGCCCGGACGACAAAGCGCAAAAAGAGAGGTAGAAAGCGCGTGCGTCCCAGAAACAAACTGTGGTCGAACCAATGCTGCCTCTGCAGCAAAGACACGCGCGAAGATACGTTCCAATTTTTCACGACCAGCATCGTCTATTCCGTATCCATTTGAACCTAACAGGTCACTTGTCGATACACGTTCTTCTGCAAAGGCGTCCATTACCCGTTTCTGTATATGAAGAGCATTTTGCTCTAGACGACGAAAAATTGGTTCTACTTCTAACTGCCTTGCTTGTAGCCATTGAAAATCGATGGAAGACATACAAATAGTTCTCCTTTATAGAAGATAACTGAGTCATCGAAAAATGAAGAATGACTGTAGTCGAGCGACCAATCAGCGGTATAGCACTGACCGACATTGTAACACAAAGCGCTTAACAGCATTTAAAAGCTGATGTGCCAATCCTCGAGACGATCTGTTGTCCACTCAGCAATAGCCGTCCAGAAAGAAAGAGCTACTAGAAAAGAAATGGTATATCGGCTTGATATCCAAAACGAAGAACCGAGTGCCAAAACACCGCCAAGCATCAGTAAGGGAATACCTAAACGGCGAGAAAGCGTGTCTTCTATGAGCCAATGGTCCTGGTGATATTGTAAAAGAGAGAGCATACACTCTAAAAATATCGCCATGACTATGCCCCAAACGGCCAACCATGTCCCAACAAATAGTAAGGAACACAACCACATAACGACGATCAAAGAAAATTTACTCAACAATTGACGCCTGGAAATCGGAAGGCTCAACGGAAAAAAACGCAATGCTGAAACTCCAAAAAACATTGCTAGCGCCACATGCGCTTGCCAAGCGCCGGCAATTAACAAACAAAGACCTGTAAATGGGAGCACATGCCGTCCGATTTTCGCGGCCAATGTACGTTCTCCACGTCCCAGCACTTGCTCGGCTTTGAATACATCATCCATCATCTGCAAACTCCAGATAACAAGCAGCAATGAAAGAGTTGGGCGCAAAAAATCAAGCCAGTCTCCAGACATGCTGTTTTACCTCATCAATCGCTTTGTCTTCTGTCCCCTGTAGAAACACTACTGGAATTTTTCCTAATGATTTACGAATATCGCGCTTCTTCCATTTAACTTTCAGTAGTTCGGTCTTCGTCATCACTATGAGATAAGCGCGTCGTGATTTTGCGTATTCATACAGTTCTAAATCGACACCTTCTAGTTGTAAATGAAGACCACTTGCTTCTTTCTCTGAATGATAGATTGACCGTTGTGGCCGCAAAGCCCTTGTTGCATCTATAACATGAATGATAATTTCAGCTTGAAGCAGCAAACGCAAAGTATGGGCCAACGACTCACGACGCACACCTTCTAGTTCCGGATCATCCACCAGTGATTGCGTATCTCGCAGAATCCAGCGTTTTTGCAGAAAGCCCTTTTTAAGCGTTAACTCCATCGGCTCCATTTGCTCAGATGCGTGTTCCTGCAACCATCTCTGCTGCTCGGAAGTTGCCCTTATTGGATATGGATGAGATACTCTACGACTCTCTGCCGTTTTAGCCAATGCCCTGCAGAGTGAAGTCTTTCCGGAACGAGCTTTTCCTACCACAACCACTTCTGAACATGGGCGATTCAAAAAACATCCTCCTCCCGGAAATCTTCGGCTCTTAAAGTCATTAATTCCTCTCTGGAAACACGAGATCGCTGAAACAATCGCGATGCCTGATGACGGATCGCTTTCTCTATCAAATTGCGCACAAAACGGGCGTTACTAAACTCTCGAGAAGCATCCAGAAGCGCTTGTTGAATTTTTCTTCGTAAAATAAATTCAGCATCCGGTGCTAGTTTGTATTGATGTTCTTGTGCTGTTTGCCTGGCAATCGCAATCAGAGAAGAGAGCGTGTAGTCCGGAAAATGCAAATGAATGGGAAAACGACTGGGTAAGCCAGGATTTGTACTCAAAAAATATTTCATCTCATTCTCATAACCAGCAATAATCGCTACAAATTGATTGCGATAATCTTCTATTCCCTTGACTAAACAATCAATCGCTTCCCGGCCAAAATCTTTGTTTCCACCACGTGCTAAAGAATACGCTTCATCAATAAAGAGCACTCCACCAAGCGCCCGCTGTATACTCTCCCTCGTTTTTTGCGCTGTGTGGCCTATATACTCGCCAACTAAATCGGCACGCTCTACCTCGACCAAATGACCCTTCTCAAGCAATCCGCAGTCTCGAAACATTTCAGCAATTAATCTTGCAACTGTGGTTTTTCCTGTCCCCGGGTTGCCTGAGAAGACCATATGCAAGACCAACGGATCGGTTTTAAGCCGAGCCAGCCGACGTTGTTCCTGAATATAAACATGGGCAAAGATTTGTCGGACCATCTCCTTAACTCCATCCAGACCAACAAGACTATCCATTCTAGAAATAATCTGCAGCAAGCGTTCCCTGGTCATATGCATAGTACTGTTTGCTTCATCAGTTCTGTATTTACCCGATAATCTAGATAGCGCTTCGCCAACTGCCATATTACTTTGTTCAAATTCATCAATGACTCTGTACTGCGTAGGGCGTACTTGATTCCATCTGTTTTTGGAGGGCACCCGTTGTCACCTCAAATCATCTTCAGCGCTGGTACTGAGGTAGCCTATGCTTCATTCGCGATTTGGGTGAATGCCTAGAAGACGAACTGAAGAAACAAAACAAAGAAAGAGGAAGGTGGATGGAGAAAGTTTTGAGACAAAATAAAACAGACTAAGTGTCAGCTCTGTCATCCTCTGGATAAGAGTTAACTCTTAGTCTGTTTGCTCGAACTCGATTCTGGCGGAGTGAGACGGATTCGAACCGTCGATACGGCTTATAACCGTATACTCGCTTAGCAGGCGAGCGCCTTCGACCTACTCGGCCATCACTCCATAAAAAACTTTGGTGGGCGTTGACGGGTTCGAACCGCCGACCCTCTGCTTGTAAGGCAGATGCTCTCCCAGCTGAGCTAAACGCCCATACATGTTTAGTTTCTGGAGCTCCCAACCAGATTCGAACTGGTGACCTCATCCTTACCATGGATGCGCTCTGCCGACTGAGCTATGGGAGCGAATGAATGGCTCCCCGAGTAGGATTCGAACCTACGACCCTCCGGTTAACAGCCGGATGCTCTACCGCTGAGCTATCGAGGAAAATGTGGTGGAGGTAGACGGATTCGAACCGACGACCCCCTGCTTGCAAGGCAGGTGCTCTCCCAGCTGAGCTATACCCCATGAATCACCATTCTACCACAAGGCAATTTTGATGTCAACCTGAGAATCAGGTGGTCGGAGCAGCGGGATTCGAACCCACGACCTCCTGCTCCCAAGGCAGGCGCGCTACCAAGCTGCGCTATGCTCCGATGGCGTGCCCGGAGAGATTCGAACTCCCGACCTCTTGATTCGTAGTCAAGCACTCTATCCAGCTGAGCTACGGGCACAACATCCTGGCTGGGGGAGAAGGGATCGAACCTTCGCATGACGGAGTCAAAGTCCGTTGCCTTACCGCTTGGCTATCCCCCATTATTTGGGGTGAGCGATGGGAATCGAACCCACGAATGCCGGAACCACAATCCGGTGCGTTAACCACTTCGCCACGCTCACCACTTTGGCAGGGGCGGCAGGATTCGAACCCACGACATGCGGTTTTGGAGACCGCCGTTCTACCAGCTGAACTACGCCCCTATTGACCGAGGTTTCGAGAGTTCGCCTCCTGCTTACTCGTCCATCCTCTGCCTGCTGATTGCCTTGCCTGGTGGAGGGGGAAGGATTCGAACCTTCGAAGCTTCCGCAACGGATTTACAGTCCGCCCCATTTGGCCACTTTGGTACCCCTCCGCTACTGGAGCCAGCGACAGGAATCGAACCTGCGACCTACTGATTACAAGTCAGTTGCTCTACCTACTGAGCTACGCTGGCGCCTCATCAGCGACAAGTCATAACTTATCACAGTTCCCAACCCTGTGTCAACTACATTTTCATGTTTTTTTGCATTCAATTGCGCATGAAAAATGTTCAAAAAATTGCTTATTATTTGACACAGGGTTGCCTACTCTAACGCGTTAATTTTCGTCGCTTGCAGAACTCTCTTCCGCGTTCATCAGATTCACGGCACGAAGCGGAATAAACGTGGAGACAGCATGTTTGTATATCATTTGCTGTTTCCCGTCAGCTTCCACAACAATGGTAAAATTATCGAACGCCTTAACATTTCCACGAATTTGAAACCCATTGACCAAATATACGATGACTGGTATTTTCTCTTTTCTAACTTGATTCAAAAAAGTATCCTGAATATTTACCGGCTGTTTGCTCACGCCGTTCACTCCCTGTTCATTTCGTTCAGGTGTAGCGGCGTCGCTTGACTGTATCCGACTACACGCATGCAAAAGTTTACTCGTCAGCATATTCTCTCTGAGGGAGAGTAATTCCTGCTAAAAACTGCTCAATCTTCTTCCGCGCTTGTACTACAACTTTATCTTGCGCATAATCATCCATTTCTATCCATATCGCTCGCGGATCTTGACGCAAAAAACTGATCTGCCTTTTTGCCAAACGACGGGTGTTTCGCTTAATGAGTACAACAGCTTCTTCTAAAGAAATTTCAGCACGCAGTGTACGTACCAATTCTCGATAGCCAATCGCTTGCATTGACTGTGCGTCTTCCGACACACCTGCCGCCAGCAAACGCCTCACTTCATCGAGCCAGCCACTCGCCATCATCTCGTCCACACGCTTATCAATTCGAGCGTACAGCCAATCACGCGCGCCATTAAGTACGAGCAGCAATACATCTGATCGATCACGATGCGGCTGCCATTGATAAGACTGAGACATGGGCCGTCCTGTCAATTGATAGACCTCCAACGCACGCACAACTCTCCGCACATCATTGATATGCAGACGAGCTGCTGTGAGCGGATCGACCTTATACAATTCCTGATAAAGAGCCTCACGGCCATGATTGGCAGCGTAATCTTCCCAATTCTGACGCAAGGAAGGACTGGATGGCACGGTCTGAAAAGAGAGTCCATCCAGCAATCCTCGCAAATAGAGGGTTGTTCCCCAACAACAAGTGGTAAATGTCTACGCTGCGCAATGTTGGCTATCGTTTTTTTTGCGTAGTTTACAAAATCTGCCACGCTAAACGATTCGTCCGGATCAACCAAGTCGATGCCGTAATGAACGACTCCCTGCATTTCTTCAGGAGTAACTTTACCCGTACCAATATCCATTTGTCGATAAATTTGCATCGAATCGGCTGACAAAATCTCCGCTTCCAACTGCTTGGCAAGTTCAATTGCCACAGAACTCTTTCCAACTGCTGTAGGACCTGCTAGACAGACAAAGGCCAATTTACGTCCCCTCTCTCTCCCAGATGCCGTAACGTACACGTCCACTTAACTTATCCGGTTGAATGGGCAATCGCCTCCAAATGGAATCATGAGCACGTGCCTTGATCACCACACGCTGCCTGGTCACCCGGCAAGCTTCAGCAAAGAGTATCTCGTCAAGTGGCTCCTTATACGCAAATGGGCGCAATGCAGCGATGCCAGGAGAGTTCATGATGGGTTCCTGGAACATAGGATCGATATAAATTACATCATATTGCTGATGACTACTCTGGCGCAAAAATTGCAGTGCGTCTTGATGCAGTAAATCAATCCTCGAAAGCCAAGTTGAAATTTGTTGCGGCAAATGCTCTAGACCCTCTGTCTGTGCGTGCTGAAGCATTCGATAAATGACAGGACTTTTCTCAAGAGCTGTGACTTTTCCCTGACGACCAACTGCATAGGATAAAACGACAGCATCGGATGCTAAGCCACAAGTTGCATCTAAAACCCAATCTGACGGGCGAATTTGTGCAGCCTGCAAAAGCCTGTCGGTACCTCCTTGAAGAAGTGTTTGCAATCTAAGGGTCGACATTCCGGGGTGATATTGCAGGCCATTTTCAGTTTGATCACGATGATAAAAAACGGGCCAATCCGCGGCTACAACAATCACTTCTGCCCCAGTATCCGAAAAGATTTTGGCTATGCTTCGTGAATCACGCGTTACCCATTTTGCGTCAAAAAACTTAGCCAATCGCTGCGCGTACTGAATAGCATGGCAGTTTTCCTCCTGCCGGACGGGTGTGACACACACCCATTTTTTATAACCATCAATCTCCAACTCAGACAATGCGGCGAAATCCTTTCTCCAAATCGTAACTATTTAACTCTAATAAAACAGGTCTGCCATGCGGACAATGAAAAGGATCGTCCAATTCTACCAATTCCTCACATAAAGCCAATATCTCTTCGTCAGATAACCGATGGTTGGCTTTAATCGCGGCTTTGCAAGCTTTTTGAACGATTTTCAGACGCAACTCTTCAACAAAGGCGCCTGACGGAGCCTGTTTGGCTATCTCTACCAAATCATCAAAAATCCGTTGCGTTAGCTGCAGAACATCAAGCCCCTCCCAGACGAGCGGTACCCCTCGAACACATACATCCAAACCACCAAATGGTTCGATATCGAGACCGAGTAAGGCGAACACTTCTTGATGCTGCATCCAAATACCGTGAGCCGAAGCTGACAGTGTAAAAGTAAGAGGAGTCAGCAAGGGCATTGTGTCTGCAGACAATTGCATTTGTTTCAAAAATTTTTCGTAAAGTATGCGTTCGTGAGCCGCATGCTGATCGATGATGTACAAACTTTCTCCATCTTCGGCAATTACATACATCCCTAAAGCTTGACCAATAGGACGCAATTGCCAATTTTTAACTCTCTCTCGCAAAGAAGAATCCTGTACTTCTTCGTCTTTGACTTCACTTGGCAACACAGATTCTGATGCCAGTACTGCTTCTGGTTGGACTGAAAATTCGTACGCTTGCGAAAGCGGATGAGAGAGTGTATTTTTTTTAGAGTTTGTCGACATGTCCATAGATTCTGCACGGAGACCCACAGACTGCTCACTGACCGATAATTTGGCTTCAGAGAACGTGGTTTGGTTTTTTTCGTTCTGCTCAAAAAAGGGTACCTGATAGGATGAAATTTTTTCTTGAACACAACTAGTTACAGGCCACTTGGGTACCAAATGCTTGTCCGAAAGCGCGTTCTCCACCATACGTGTAATCAGTTGACTGACGTCTCGTTCTTCGCTTAAGCGCACTTCACTTTTGTGGGGATGGATATTCACATCAGCCAAGATAGGATCCATGTCGACAAAAAGAGCGTAAATAGGATGTTTTCCCACCATCAAACGTGTTCCGTAGCCTGCTGCGACAGCTTGATGTAAAGACAAATTACGGATTGGGCGATGATTAAGAAAAAGATACGCGTGATTGCGATTACTTCTTGCTTGCTGAGGCAAACCGAGCCAGGCGGTAACTTGACAAGTAACTGAACTTTGACTGGCTTCTAACAATTGTGTAGCTTCCACAGGCCCTAAAAGTGCAGCGAGTACCGACCGTTGACCACCGCGACCGCTACTTTGAAAGACAACTCGTCCCTCGTGACTTAACAAAAAGGCAACATCTGGTCGAGAAAGTGCCGCTCTTTGCACAACATCAACAATGCGTGAAAATTCAGTTTGAACACTGCGCAGATATTTGAGTCGGACAGGCGTGTTGTAAAACAAATCTTCCACGACAATACGAGTGCCTGGCGGCGCTCCTACTGGTTTGGGTCCATCGGTAATGGAAGTCCCTTCAATGCGCAGAAAAATGCCATGTGTTTGATCGGATTGACGCGTCGTCAAACTGACTTTAGACACTGCAGCAATAGCAGCTAACGCTTCCCCACGAAATCCGAGCGTTTGAATACGCGTCAAATCCCGAGCATGAATAATTTTACTGGTAGCATGTCGCGAAAACGCCAGCACTGCATCCTGTTCGTCCATGCCCACGCCATCGTCTTCGACGCTCAAGCGTCGTATACCGCCTTCTTCGACCTCTATTTTGATACGCTTAGCTTTGGCATCAAGGGAGTTCTCAATTAATTCTTTTACACAAGAAGCTGGCCGTTCTACCACCTCTCCCGCAGCAATTTGATTGGCCAGAGCGTCGCTCATGACTTGGATGACACCCATGACATCACCTCCTTTGCACGAGCAGACCACTCTTCCAATTTCTGCAATGCCTGCAACGGCGTAATCTGCAAAACATCCAATTCAGCCAAAGCACGCAAAATTTCAGCAGCATAGTACGAATTTTGCGGCTCACTATGCATTTCAGCTTTAGTTTTCACACCGAAAGGAACATTTTCTTCAGAAGCTGCCAAGTGAAGTGTCGCCTCGCTAGCAAAACTAGAGAGATAAGACTGCGCTTTGGAGAGCACCCAATCTGGTATACCCGCTAATCGAGCCACGTGGATGCCATAACTGCGATCGGCAGCAGTCATAACCAATGTGTGCAAAAACTCGATATGATGCCCCGATTCCGCTACCGCCACAGAAGCATTCTGCACGCCAGGCAGTTGATGTGCATGTTGCGTCAACTCATGATAATGCGTTGCAAACAAAGTTAGCGGTTTATTCGTTGCCTGCAGAAAATCCATAACAGAAGCCGCCAAAGCCAAGCCATCCTGGGTCGATGTACCTCGTCCGATCTCGTCTAAAATAACCAGACTGCGCCCTGTGGCATGACGAAGAATATGTGCCAACTCCATCATTTCAACCATGAAAGTGCTCTGTCCGCTGTGGATATCATCAGCAGCACCAATTCGTGTGAAAATTTCGTCAAACTGACTGAGTCGCATCGATTGCGCTGGAACATACGAGCCCATATGAGCAAGCAATACCAGTAAAGCCACCTGACGCATATACGTACTTTTACCGCCCATATTTGGACCTGTAATTAGCATAAAATTATGATCTGAACTTAATCTTGTATCATTGGGTATAAAGCGTAAATCCGGAATCGCTTCAATGACTGGATGCCTGCCAGCGACGATTTCTAAACAGGCTTCCTGTGTCCATTCTGGGCACGTATAGCCGTATAAAGCTGCAACTTCAGCCAAAGATGCATAGACGTCAAGTTCAGCCAACACTTCAGAAACCAATTGTAACTCGTGTCTCTTTTCAACCAATTGCCTACAAAGATCGGCAAACAACTCCGCTTCTCGATGAGCAGCCTCCTCAGCCGCTTGAAGGATGGCACTTTCGCGTTCTTTAAGTTCTGCCACTGTGTATCGCTCGGCAGCGGCAAGTGTTTGCCGACGTTCATATTCTGGAGGTATTTGATTCACCTGTGTCTTCGAAACCTCGATAAAATATCCAAATACTCGATTATAGCCTACCTTCAACGTCCGAATACCTGTTCTTTCCCGCTCTCTCTGCTCAAATTGAGCCAACCATTGCTTGCCGTTACGTGATAGA
This sequence comes from Alicyclobacillus sp. TC, assembly GCF_016804365.1. Taxonomy (NCBI): domain Bacteria; kingdom Bacillati; phylum Bacillota; class Bacilli; order Caryophanales; family Alicyclobacillaceae; genus Alicyclobacillus; species Alicyclobacillus sp. TC. The sequence goes on from NZ_CP044434.1 coordinate 1,669,195, forward strand.
TCGCGATACTCGTCCAGCTTGGCATCTACTCCTTCACGAAAAATTGGACCAGCATCCAATTGAACGGGAGGAGTTTCAACCATTTGATGAACAATCAACGAAGAGAGATGAGTCACATCAGGTAACTGATGGAGCAGTTGTTGTAATCTCTGCACGGGAAGATTGGCAATTTCTCGTATAGCAGGAACCTTCTGCAAAGCTAGGCCAAGCTTAAGCACATCGCGCGGAGTCGCTTTTTGAAACATAATCCTGCCAAGCAATCGCTCCATATCAGAGACATTTGACAAAGTTTGCTGCAGGGCACTGCGAGCAATCACATCTGACAAGAAGATAGAAATCGCTTCCTGACGTTCTAGGATCGGTTCACGTCTGGCCAGCGGACGTTCCATCCAGCGACGCAAAAGACGCGCACCCATCGCTGTTTGCGTACGGTTCAAATGATGATAGAGCGAACCTTTCTTTTCTTTCGTGCGTTCTGTCTGAAACAACTCCAAATGTGTGACAGCTGCAGGATTCATTTTTAAAATTTCTTCCTGTCCAAGCAGAATAGGTTGCTTTATATGCAAGGTAGTTTGCCGCTGAGTTTCTTGTACGTATTGCAGCAAAAGCGAGAGTGCTGCCCATCCAACCGTCAGAGACTCAAGTTGAGCAGGAAACGTTTCAAAAGCAGACATCTGACTCAGTGAATGACGCCAATCTTGAACCGATTGTTTGCGAAGAGAAAGAAACGTCACTGGCAGGGGGCCAAGTTTTTCTAATTTCTCTTCCCAAAAAGGAGAACTTGTGGAGGATTCAGCCAATAAAAGTTCGACAGGCCGGTGCAAACTCAGCCAGTTGAACACCTCATCCTCGTCACCCGTCTCTCCCATCCATAAATCGCCGGCAAGCATGTCCATCAACGCAACCGCATAGAGAGATGCTTCTTGTTCTATCGCGTCAGTGGCATGGATACAAACGGCAAGCAAGCGCTGTTCGCCATCATCATCTAGTATGGCAGTGCCTGGTGTAATCACGCGCACAATTTCACGTTTGACAATACCCTTTACAGATTTAGGATCTTCCATTTGCTCGCAAATGGCTACTTTATACCCTTCCTGTACCAATTTGGCTAAATACTGATCGACCGCATGATAGGGAACACCACACATCGGGATACGTTCTTGCTCTCCGCCATCTCTCCCAGTTAAAGTAATATCTAAAACTCGACTGGCTGTCTTGGCATCTTCAAAAAACAATTCATAAAAATCGCCTAAGCGAAACATCAACAGCGCATCTGAAACTTGTTGCTTAATTTCCAAATACTGCTTCATCATTGGTGTCAATTTTAGATTCACCTACCCCTGTATGGGATCTTCATATAGAGATGGTAGCTTTCAACACAAACAAATCGAATATGTTCTTACGACAAAAAACCGTCTGCCCAAGGAAGACGGTTACTGGCATCATTGGAGGCTCAACTTCACAATCCGAGAAATGACATGTCAATTCGGCGTTCATCCGTGATGTCCGCCACATGAACATCCCTGTCCATCCGGACCTTGTCCGCATCCTTGGCGAGGACCTGGTTCAACTGGCAAAACTGCTCCAAGACGCTGCAAAAGACGAGTCATCACTTCCTGAAGAAGATTGTTTAGTTCATCATGGGCTTCACGATATTGATAAGCAACAGGTATTCCCGCCAGTTCTGCTTCGATTTCTTGCATTCTTGTGCGCGCGATGGAAGTGCGTTCATGTACCTCACCATAGTGGCTTTCGAGCACCAATAATTGGTTGGTCTGTTTCTTCAATTCCTCAAATAATTCCTGCGCGCGCTCATGACGTGACATTTTTTCTCGTGCTTCCCAAAAACGTTCTGCTACATCCGACGTAAAAATGAGCCGCACAATAGCATCCGCTTTTGATTGCCAGAGTGGAGTGGGTGGAGATTCAAGAAGATTAACATTCATGCGCTTTCCTCTCCCCTATGGCTGACAATTTCTCCTTTTAGCAACCAGGTTTGTGGCTCAGTAACACGCACCTTGACATGTTGCCCGACTAATGCAGACGTGCCAGCAAACAGAACGAGCTGGTTTTTGCGCGTTCTCCCTGCTAATACATCTGGATTGGTCTTGCTTGGTCCTTCGACCAACACATCCAGTTCTTGTCCTACATATTGCTCTTGTTTTTCACGACTAATGCTGTATTGCATATCGTTCAATCGCTTCAAGCGCGCTTTTTTCTCCGCCAGTGTCACCGTATCTTCAAAGGTGGCTGCCGGAGTATTTTCACGTGCTGAATAAATAAACGTAAAAGCGTTATCAAATCGCACTTCCTCAACCAGCTTCAATGTATCTTGAAATTCTTCTTCCGTCTCACCCGGAAATCCCACAATGATATCCGTGGTCAAAGACACACCAGGAATCTTATCGCGAATGCGCTGTACCAAGTGCAAGTAAGCTTCTCTCGTATGCGAACGGTTCATGCGTTTAAGAATGCGATTGTTACCAGACTGTACAGGCAAATGAATATGCTCAACCACATGCTCAGATTCTGCAATGGCATCGATTAATTCTTGAGTAAAATTCCACGGATTCGATGTTGTAAAGCGAATGCGGTCAATCCCCTCCAAGCTATTGACTTGTCGCAATAGCTGGGCAAACGTCATATTCCCCAAATCAACACCATAGTCGTTTACGTTTTGACCCAGTAATGTAATATCTCTGTACCCATCGGCAATTAAATTGCGAATCTCATCCAGAATATCCTCTGGCAAACGGCTCCGTTCAGCTCCTCGAGTATATGGAACAATACAATACGTACAAAACTTATTACATCCATATTGAATATTCACCCAAGCACGAGTTCCCTGCGCGCGCACTTTAGGTAAGTTTTCCATAGTTTGCGGAGCATAGTCCCAAACTTCCAATACAGTTTCCTGCGATTGTCTAGCCTCAGTTAACAATTGTGGTAAACGATGAAGATTGTGCGTTCCAAAAACGAGATCGACCCAAGGAAATTTGTCTTGAACGAGTTTTTGAACTCCCTTTTCTTGTGCCATGCAGCCGCACAAACCCAAAACCAACTCAGGATTGCGCTGTTTAAGTGGGCGCAAACGGCCAATCTCGCCAAAAACTTTGTCTTCTGCATTCTCACGTACAGCGCATGTGTTGAATAAGATAAAGTCTGCCGATTCAACATCTGAAGCTGGTTCATAACCCATGGTCTGAAGCATTCCAGCCATGACTTCTGTATCATGTTCATTCATCTGACAACCGTACGTACGAATCAAGTATCGATAGGGTTGTCCAGAAACCTTTTGACCCACTTGATATTGCTCGGTTAATTTTGCTATATCAAAAGGTGCGCGTTCTGCAGCAGGACTGCGATGCGTCCCAAAAACGAGACCGCGCCCCTCTTCCATGGCGTGTTTCTTTAATCGCCCTTCGCGCAACTGGTGAATTAGATTTTCCAATTCAATCCCCCCTTGCCTCTTTTATTGCCAAACTCTTGTCTTTTGGATTGCGCTATACGGCGTAATCATACCACAACTCACTGAGAACACATACGGGATTCAAACCAATGAGAGATTTCCCTGTATAGTAATATTTGCATAGCCTGACACGCAAATTTGCAAGACGCTTCCTTCATAAAAAGATTGAGTGGCAATTTGACTAGGACGACCGATTTCGTATCCTTGTTCCAACCAATACGTTTTGCCTATATCTGCTCGTCCCTCACTGACCAGCAATCCAAGTAGAGCCCCAGATGCAGTGCCAGTAGCGGGATCTTCAGGAACCCCTACAGCAGGTGAGAAGTCTCGACAGTGAAAATGGTGCTTGTCCTCAATGGTCTTGCTGCAATAAACGTGCAGCGAAGCCACTCTTAACGCACGGCATATTTGAGCAATTTGATGCAAATTGGGCTGCATATGTGCCATATCACCCAAATTGCTCACTGGTACAAATAAATCCCATAGTCCAGTGGAACACATAGCAAGCGGCCATTCCGTAGAAAGCTTGTCCACTGACAGACCCAAAGCCTGAGCTAGTTCATCGCGCAAACTGTCATCCACAGCTTTTATCTGCGGTGACAACTGTGCCATTTCCGCACGATATCGACCGTCTTCATTGTATAAAGAGACTGACAACACACCTACTTGCGTCTCAATTTTACATCTTCCTTCGCGCAGGATATCCTCAGACAATCTCCCTTGCTCTGCAAGAGCCACCATGCTGCCAATCGTTGCATGACCACACAAATCGACTTCCTGCGTGGGCGTAAAATATCGCAGACGCAAATCTGCTTGTGAATTTGACGCAGTCGTGATAAAAACCGTCTCGGAGGCGTTGATTTCTCGAGCAATCTTTTGCATATCTTCTTCTGTCAGACCATTAGCCAAAGGAACTACACCAGCCGGATTACCGGAAAAAGGCTGGCGAGTGAACGCATCCACAAGCCAAATTTCCAAATGATATCCCCCGCTCGTTAAACGTTGTATATGCCCATGTATGTCTGTCAGACATTCATTTTCTATCAGACATTTCATCCACCTTAGACAGTTCTCGTAAATATTCTAACACGCCTTCCAAAGAACGAGTGCGAATATCCGGTTCGTCAAACTTCATCGGTTTAGCATTCGCTTCAAATATCCAGCTCGATCCCGATGATGTCACTCCGACATCCATGGACATTTCCCCACAAGCGTGATCGAAAAAACTATCTATCGCTTTAGCGGTACGTTCAACACTTTTATCCATTCGTTCTTCAATCTCTTTCCAATGGGAACCAAAATGGGCACGCAAGACATCACGAGCTGAAGCGATGGAACCGCCATTCGGCACATGAGTCGTAATAGCTCCCTGGCCGCTGACTCGTACACCTTTTCCAACAACATGCCATAAACCCAATCTTTTTTGCAACAGAATTCGAAAATCACATGGGCGGCCCTGCCAATCAATCCGTGGAATAGACTCCTGGATGATATAAGAAACAGGTAACCTCATTCTCTGCACAAGCCGCCAAGCGTCTTCAAGATGCCGTGCTGTCGCAGATTCGCTTCGATTATTCTTAAGGACCGTCACAAGCCAACCTGTGTTTTGTCGATCGACACGTATAATTCCATGACCAACACTGCCGCCTGATGGCTTTACATATAAAGAGCCATATTCCTGCAACATGCTGGTAAAGTCACTTTTCGTCAAATGCAATGCCGTATGTGGCAATAGATGAGCTAGACCTGCCTTTTGAAGAATGGCATGAATCTCTCTCTTATTAAAGTAGCGGGGATTAAACATCGGTATCGCACGTTGTTCAATCGCCCTGCGAGCTGCAAGCGCAGATAGCTCCTGTTCATGACGACGAGTTGGAATACGATTGTATATGGCCAGTGGAGCTGGCATGGGCAGTCTAACCCATTTCATATACCCGAGTCGAACATAACCATGCCAAGAGCCCCCTTCCTGTAGGGGTACATCGCCAACAGGAAGCACGTACATCAATTCTTTGCGCGCTCTTGCAGCTCGGATCAAATCACGAAAATCTGTGCGAATGCCTGCAAAACCATCTGCTCCATTCCCTGCAAGAATGGCATATATTGGACTGGTTCGCCATTCAGAACGATTTTCCGCAAGCAAAACAGGAGCTCGGTAGACCACATTTGTAAGTGATTGGACAGGGCGCAAAGGGATACGTCTGTCTCCCACTTTGACTATTTTCCCATGATACATTTTGGGCAATCGAGGAATTTGAATCTCCATTTCAACCGTACTACCCAATCGATGCCACACATATTCACCAGAAAGCACTCTTGCCATCCTAACCCCTCCCTTCTATTTAAGATGATTGGACACGTTTACGCCTCCTACGTTTAACCGCAGGAACAGAACTTGTGTTGGCAAAACGTTTAGGAATTTCCCACACATCTCTAACATCAACCGTTTCATCCCAGATTTCCTGTTGTTCAATCATGTGAAATAAAGGTTCAATTTGTTCTTCATAGCGTCGATAGGCTGGTAAACGCCGAATAGCGACCATACATTGCTCTAAATATGGATGAAGTTCATTGATTTCATGGCTATAGAAATGCGACTGTACTTGCGGATCGTACAACCAAATTTCCGGAAGTTCGATGTAATGAACGGCAATTAAGTGAGCCAGCGCAAAAGCAGCCAAAGTCACTTTTGGATCGACAATAAAAGAAGCGGGCGTACGATATTCAAAACCGCCATAAGATTTATGGCGCACATCGCCAAGAAATCCATAACGGGGTCGACGGCCTAAAGCGCGTGTAGGATTTTCCACCGCCATCAACGGCAATCCTAAATAAGCATCGAGAGCGCGAACTAACCTTGAGGAAAAGGGGAAACCTGAAAAATGGATATGACCTCCCGTCGAATATCCTGCAAAAGGCATACTACCTCCTCTCCATGCGACATCCTGACGATTGATGCGACGCGCCGCTTCTAACATGGTGGTCCGTAAATTGACATACAGTCCCATAGGACTTTGATCGGGATCAGGCCTTAATTCCAAAAGCGGTAAGCGGCGGCCGTCTTGTTGTACACTCCGATCATCACAGCCAACCCGTCCCTTTCGCGTAAAATAGCGACTGGCAAGCACCATTTTGCCTTCAGCGTTTTCTAACATTAACTCGACATCGGTGCCTAATTTCAACTGATTGTAATTGAATCGACTGAGTGTTATCTGTTGTTCCATGTATGTTTGGATAGCCTCTGAGTAAATCTCGAGAAGACGACCTTCCAGTTGTGGATTGCTCGTCACATCAATGACGTGCAGAACACCCTTGGGACCCAAACCCAGTGATACATAGGCCGCATCAAGCCCCAGAGCATGGACGGCGCGAACAGCCAACCATCCTGCACGCGTAATGAGGCGATCACTATCCAGTGCAACTTCTTCTTCGTGCTGCGGCATACCTTGAATCCTGCCGTTTGTCCATGGTTCTTTACCATCCGTACGAAAACAAGCAAGAGGCTGATGATTAAAAACCGGAATGCGAAATTGGCGTACAAAGCGGTTAGCAGAAGGCTGGTTTTGCGATGGTAAAACAAAACGCACACCAACCTGACGCAAAAATTTAGCCATCTGTGATTTGCTGCGAGATAGCTGCAACGCACTTTGCCGATTGAGAATCAGCCCTTCAGTCGGATCGGCCAATTTACTCTGTCCAAAGCGCAACACTATATCATCGGCACGAAGAACCGTCTCTTTGCCATAAAGCTGCGCGCGTGTTCGTTCGAGCAATCGGCGAATGCCCTGCGTTGGTTTAGCAAAGATATAGAGCATCAAGACTCCCCCGCTTTCGAGCCCAGGTGTGTTTGCGCCAGATAAACAGCAAATTCAATGGGACGGCGAAACGATAAATCCACTAAATCTTGTCTCCCTGCTTGCGTAGTGGGTGTTTTGTGCGGTTTGGAATTGACTTCTATAACATAAACCTGGCCACTTGGAGTCACCCCTACATCTACACCCAATTCCCCCAGAGTATGTTCGCACTCTTCCTGCAGCTGCTGAACCACTTTGCGCGCCAAATCGTTGATACGCTGACGGACCTGGTTATACTGCCGATGTTCCTTCCATATCTGCGAAAGAACTTGCGACAAAGGGAGAGCCAAGCCACCACTGCTTAGGTTGGAAGTAAAATCACCGATACGAGCAACACGGGCAAACGCTTTGGTTCGCTTCCATTGCCCACTGCCATCCCTCTGCATCAGGATGCGAATATCGAATGGCCTACCTTCATATGTAGCCAAACGAATGGACTCTTGGCAGATATAAGGCCGTTGCCGCAAACGTTTGCCAAATTGTTCGAGCCATTTGTCAAAAGAAGCCATTTGTCCCTGAACCACTTTTTTTCTTCCTGATTTCCATTGGTATTGCACTGTACCATCTGCTGTTTGTAAGAGCCGTATAATACCAATCCCCAGACTGCCGTGAATGGGTTTGATATAGACAGACCCGTGGCGTTCCATAAATTGCTTTGTCCGATCTCGTTGACGATGAAGAATTGTTGCAGGAAGCGCTGAACGTATTGCTTGATTCTCAGAAAGCCATTCATAAACTTGCCATTTATCAAAAAAGCCATCGTTAAAAATTCGTAACCCATACATCTCAGACAGACGTTTGCGGCGATCGCGCAACCGCTGACTCCGCTCCAATTTTCGAGATGCTAATTGATCGTAAATCACATGAGGCATAGGAATTTGTTCTTCCGTAAAACGAATTCCATCCCAACTGTAGGCACGAAGCATGTTCTTTTCAAACTGCAAATCATTCAATCCAAAAATATACGCCTTAACACCAAGCGACGAAGCCGTCTCCAGAATCTTTTTCCAATTGGCCATTTCGGAGTTATCTCGCAATGTTTTCTGTTGCGATTGCCACAAGGGATTACAGAGAATCCCTATAGACACAGATGACTGTTGATTCATTTGGTACTCCTCCACGTCATCATGTTGCTATTTGGAATTGGTTTGAGTAGAGGCGGACTGATGGAGGCCACCCGTTTCGTCATTCACCTCTTTAACATATTCAATCAGCTTGACTAGTGATAATTGCCGCGTATGTTTATCGAGTGCGCGTAACATTCTCCGCCCAGGCGTCGGATTGACTTCCAAAACATACAGTTTTCCATGATTCGAAAGCGCAAAATCAACACCCAGTTCCGCAAAGGGACCTGATTGTTTCTGAAACATTTCAAAAACCAATAACGCAGCTTTATCTATTTCTTCCAACACTCGCTCTGATTTTGTAAAGGATTCTCTGATTACTTGTTCTGCTGGAAAAGCTCGTGCACCTGAATGCAAATTGGTGGTTACTTGCCCACCCTCGCCCCGTCTGGCGACACGCGCAACCACCTGTGGTCCTGCACTGGATTGAATCATTAACCAGCGAAAATCGACCGGTCCACCTCGCCATTCAAGAAGAGGTATTGCCTCTTGCACAAGCGCATCCTGGAATTTATAAGTGCTCCAAAATTTTAGCCATTTTCCATATGCTAAGTCTTGATGGCCTGGGAAACTAACTTGACGCAAGGAAGGTGTCGAAGTACGCTCGTCCCATGTCAAAAAGAGTTGACGGTTCTTCCACTGACAGCGAAAGACTCCAAGTCCTTGAGCGCTTCGTCTTGGTTTCAAGTAAGCTTTAGAAAAATGAGTCAACGCAGCCCATGCTTCACGTGCTGAGGAAACACATTCTGTTTCCGGAAGTAACTGTGCCGTCTGTTTGTCTTGCTGAAGCAGATGAACAAGTGTCCATTTATCGCTTTCTTCCACTAGCAGGGTATGCAAACATTGATCTTCACGCAGTTTTTGCAATTCCCGCTTAGCCAAAACAAACCTTGAGCGATGAAAAAAACCTGAACGGCGCAATACGACTGAAAAATTGGGCATCGCAACTTCTTTAAAAAGAGCAGGTCGTAACCGTTCACAGTAAAGTGCTGTTTGTGCTGTCACGCAACCTGGATATAAGATGTAGACCTCCACATCTCGTTCTCGGCCGATCTCAATTAAATCCAAGACCAGTTGCGTCTGTTCTCCAAATGGACGCTTGCTGTTGCCTGTCTTCTCTAGATAAACGCCAAGTGTGGCATTGCCTGTTGACCAAGATGTCATTTTGGCTTTCATACCTCGGCCCTCCGATTGGTTTTCAAAAAAAAGGGAGGGCTATGCCCACCCCTGGTCGAAACCCTTTCAGTCTTCAATCTCAACCTCTTCGAGTATGCTGTTACTGTCACTATAAAACTCGTCATCCTTCTTGGAGGGTACGTTGTAAGTGACTACCGCCAGTTTGGTTTTGCCAACAACTTCGACACCCAGTTCTTTCTCAACTCTGACCAAGATTTCAGAACCATTTCCAGTTACAGTTGCATCCAAACAGTTGGGACTCTGCAAGACCCGCACTTCTACCTCGCGTGTGTCTTTCACACAGTCAGCATCGAGATCGCGCAAAGCAATCTGCTCAACATAGGAGACAGTGTCTTTGGCTACTGCAGTCTCAGAGTTATTGTTGTAAGAGTACCAAACGTTTACATCAAACCGTCCATGGACTTCGACATAGTCGCCAACTAACATGGCATCATACGTATGGTTCATGACCCAGCAGCCACCAATCGTAGTTGGACGATTGGCCGGATGCAGTGTGTAAGTAGTTTGTGAATACTTACTGCCTCGGCCACAGACCGCACTTGCCACGATCTCCCGATAGCTGAGGTCATCTCTTGAGAGCACCATGCGGTAACCTCCTCTGATCCTCTGATACCCCTGGTCATGTGGGCAGAGGACGTTCTTATTCTGGCGCTTCTTGGTTTTATAGACCGTTGCCCAAGCGCGACCACAGAGCATCCTATGCACGAACGCCCAGACCTGCTATCAATTCAAAAGATCAAAAAAAAAATAGGCGTACGCCTAAGCATGGGTATGGGACAATGACCATACTCTGAAGTTTGAGGATGCGCCTCCACCGTTTAGTGGATGGAGGCAAATTCAGTTTTGCGGCTGGGAAGTTGACGAGAGAGGAAATCCAAAAAGTTACCGTAGAGAATTTTTTCAGCCAATTCACGACCATATTCTTTGTCCAAACGTTCTGCTAATTTCGGATAATCAGAAACGGTTGCCAATCCTTGCAATGCATGACTGGTACCGTCAAAGTCTGAACCAAAGCCAAGATGTCGCTCGCAACCCAGTGATAAAGCGTGATCGACATGACGCATGAAATCTTCCAGCCCGGCTTCACTTTTTGCGACAAATGAAGCCTCAAAAGTAAGGCCAAGCCATCCATCTCGACGTACAATTTCTCTCACAGTATTATCTGTGAGATTGCGAGGATGTTCATGAATTTTACGCAAATTAGCATGTGAAGCCATAACGATGCCATTCGTTATAGAAAAAACGTCAAATACACCGGCATCCGCCAGATGAGCAATATCGATCCACATTTGCAATTCTTCCATCATACTTACTATCTGTTTGCCAGCTCGCGTCAACCCAGCATTACGCTCTTCCCGACAACCGTCTGCCAGAGAATTGGCTCCATTCCAAGTTAGACCCACACCTCTTACACCGAGCGAAAAAAGCGCTTGCAGAATCTCTGGTGAATCATACAGACAAGCCGCACCTTCTAGAGATAGAATGCCAGAATAAACGGGTTGCACGGAAGAAAATAGATCTTCTCGATAAAAGATGGGTTGTACATAACCCGTGTTGATCATCGTGCGCTGATATCTACCAATATCCTCTAAAACCTGACGCAATTGCTCTCCTGGGGATAACTGAGGATTGGCAAAAAGCGCAAAGACTTGCAGAGATACTCCCGCTTTTAAAGAGTCTTGATATCCAGCTTGCAAAAAGGAAGCCTCTGCATAAGTTGATGAGGCATTGCGTAGTTGATAGAGTACATCCGCATGCGCATCTGCAATTCTCACCCAGTCGTCTCCCCTTTTCACCTGCAAAACTTATGAGGCGATTCTTTAACGCGGTTCTACCAACAGGCGCATAGCTGTTCGATCTTCTCCATCAATTGTAATGTCAGCAAAAGCAGGTATACAGATGAGATCAACGCCACTTGGCGCCACAAATCCACGGGCAATGGCAACCGCCTTTACTGCCTGATTGAGCGCTCCTGCTCCAATCGCCTGGATTTCTGCTGCTCCATGTTCCCGCAACACGCCTGCCAAGGCGCCAGCCACCGCGTTTGGATTTGATTTCGCAGACACCTTCAATACGTCCATCATCCGTCCTCCTTCAATTCCTATAGGACATTATATCGATATTCGCCAGAAGGAACTGTATTCCTTTTTTGGGCGTTGGAAAGAAAAAACATGTGAGCTTTGTATAATCATTCTTATTTATTCCTCGTACTGTAAAAATGGTTCAATTGAACATGCTTTTCCTGAATGATCATCGAGTTCGATGAAAACGGAGCAAAATTGACGTCTTCCTGCTGCCACTTCGAATCGTGCTGGGCGATGCGTTAACATTCGTTCTAAAACACCCGTTCGATCCATTCCGAGAATCCCGTCACGTGGACCTGTCATGCCGAGATCAGTAATATAGGCAGTGCCTTGAGGTAAAATCCGGGCATCATTGGTAGGGACATGGGTATGCGTGCCCACTACAGCCGAAACTCGACCGTCCAGATACCAACCCATAGCTAACTTTTCAGAAGTCGCTTCAGCATGAAAATCAACCAGAACATGATGGATGGAAGGATGTTCTAATAAAATTTCATCAATCGCACGAAATGGCGAATCCAACTCGCTAATAAAAGCCCTGCCCATAGCGTTTATAAGCAGTACAGAAATCTGTCCTACCTTGCAAATGGTATAGCCGCGCCCCGGAGTCCCAAGAGGATAGTTAGCCGGACGCACAATGCGTTGGTCGTGATCAATAAAATTTAGTAAATCTTTTTGATCCCAAGTGTGATTGCCGAGTGTAATTAATTCCACACCCGCATCGTACAACTCTTCAGCCGACTTACTGGTAATACCTCTACCGTGCGAGGCATTCTCTCCATTGGCCACGATTAAATCAGGCTGATAGAGAGGAGCGTACTTGCGAATAATTTCGCCTGCGTACTCCCTACCTGGCTGTCCAACAATATCACCAATAAACCATATCTTCACCTGATCACTCCTCGCCAATAGGCGTGATTTTGCTCGTTCAAAGGTTAGTAGTGGAGTACAGAATTTGACACATCTTTGCCATAGAGTTAGGAAAAAAATAGAGTAGCCGTAATGGCCACTCTATTTTGCGTATTCCACGGCTCTCGTCTCTCGAATGACGGTTACTTTAATTTGACCCGGATAATCCAATTCGTTTTCGATTTTTTTGGAGATTTGCTTGGCTACGCGTACAGATTCCGCATCATCAATCTGCTCAGGCTTGACAATGATACGAATTTCACGACCCGCCTGTATCGCATAGCTTTTTTCTACACCTTCAAAAGACTCAGCAATAGACTCTAATTTCTCTAAACGTTTCATGTAAATTTCCAATGTCTCGCGTCGAGCGCCAGGACGCGCTGCGGAAATGGCGTCTGCTGCAGCAACAATAACAGAAATAGGAGAAATAAACTCGACATCACCATGGTGCGCAGCAATCGCATTGATAACAATGGGATGTTCTTTATAACGACGAGCTAAATCAACGCCTATCTCTACATGCGAACCCTCTACTTCGTGAGTGACCGCCTTACCAACATCGTGTAAAAGTCCTCCGCGTTTGGCTAACGCCACATCGAGTCCCAATTCAGCAGCCATCATACCAGCCAAATGTGCTACTTCTATGGAATGCTTCAAGACATTTTGACCATAGCTCGTCCGGAACCGCAAACGACCAACCAACTTAACCAAATCGGGATGCAGACCATGAACACCTGTATCAAAAGTCGCCTGTTCTCCCTCTTCACGAATGAGTTCATCAATGTCACGCCTAGCTTTTTCAACCATTTCTTCTATGCGCGCTGGATGAATACGGCCATCAGCCACCAAACGTTCCAGAGCCACTTTGGCAATCTCTCGGCGAACCGGATCAAATCCGGACAGAATTACAGCTTCAGGCGTATCATCGATAATTAAATCTATACCAGTCAAGGTTTCTAACGTGCGAATATTACGACCCTCACGACCGATAATACGGCCTTTCATTTCATCATTAGGCAGAGAAACAACGGATACTGTAATTTCTGAAGCGTGATCGACCGCACAACGCTGGACTGCAGCAGCGACTATGTCTTTTGCGCGTCGATCGGCCTCGCGTTTTGCTTCCTGTTCTATTTCTTTCATCAAAACAGCAGCATCATGACGAGATTCGCGTTCTACATCAGCCAAAATTAACTCTTTGGCACTCTCTCTGGTCAAGCCAGAAATGCGTTCCAATTCTCTGATTTGTTCCGCTTGCAACATTTCAATGCGAGAACGGATATTTTCCAATTCATTCTCACGAATTTTCAAACTCTCTGACTTTTGCTCCAAAGCTTCTAACTTGCGATCAATCGACTCTTCTTTTTGCAAAACTCTTCGTTCCAGCTTTTGCAACTCAGAGCGGCGATCTCTCAATTCTCGTTCAGCTTCTTGACGAATGCGGTGCGCTTCTTCTTTAGCTTCCAGCAGAGCCTCTTTTTTACGGGCTTCGGCATCTCTTTCCGCCGACTCTAAAATATGCAACGCTCGTGATTCCGCACTGCCGATTTTATTTTCCGCCATGATTCGACGCAAAATATATCCTAAGAAGAAACCCAATAACAGAGCAACAATGGTAACCAATATCCATAAAGCTATATTCACTGAAAAAGCCTCCCTGCCCCATTCACGCAGCCACAATTGAGCTGCGGAATCTAAACCACAATCGAGCTAGAGGCCGTAAAATATACGCAACCTTATATTATCGGTTCGTCCCAATCGTTGTCAAGAAAAGCTACACGCTTGGCAATATCGTAAGAAAATCCTTTTCTTTGCAAATATTGTATAAGTTTTCTTTTTAAATCCTGAGAATGATCTTTCGATTTTTTTCGAAGATATTTTTCCACAAGCAACTTAGCTGCTGCTTCTTCATCCCAATCTGAACAAACTGTGTCTAAAACACCACTTTGTATGCCTCGCTGTTTCAGTTTCATCATAATATAAGCGCGACTTTGTTGAGATTGATGTTGCTCAGCGTACATACTTGCATACCGTCTATCGTCTAAAAACTTGCGGTCTTGCAAAACTTTTAATACTTGTTGTATCTGTTCTTCTGGATACCCTTTTTCTTGCAAATATCGCTGTGTTTGAAATACTGTACGCATTTGATAGCGCAAATAGCGCAGAGCAGACTTCCAGATTTTGCTGAACGCCGCATGTTCCTGCAGTCTAGCTCTATCTTCGGCAGACAGACGTTTTCCCGAATAGAGATGGTAGTCTGAAACAATATGAACGGCTACAGTTAATGCTGTACCATCATCCAAAAGAATAGACACTAAGTCTGAATCCTCCGGTCGAACAGAAACAACCATACTTTCTTTTTCTTCAATCCTCATATTCGTCTACATCATCCGTTACAGACTGAAATAACTGGGCACTTTGTCCTACCTGAAAATGCTCTCTAATTTTCATTTCAATGGACTCCGCAACATCTGGATGCTCTTTTAAATACTGCTTGGCATTTTCCCTACCTTGACCAATACGCTCATCTCCATAGGAATACCAAGCACCACTCTTCTGAATAATTTCCAGTTCTGTAGCTAAATCAATTAAGCTACCTTCACGCGAGATGCCTTCACCAAACATGATATCCACATCAACTTGCTTAAAGGGTGGAGCGACTTTATTTTTAACCACTTTAATGCGTGTTCTACTACCTACAATATCGTTTCCCTGTTTTAGAGATTCTGCACGTCGTATTTCCAATCTTACAGAAGCGTAGAACTTAAGTGCGCGTCCCCCAGTTGTGGTTTCAGGATTCCCAAACATGACGCCAACTTTTTCCCGAATTTGGTTAATAAAAATACATATGGTTTTTGACTTAGAGATGGCGCCAGCCAATTTTCGAAGTGCTTGTGACATCAGGCGTGCTTGCAAGCCAACATGAGAATCTCCCATATCTCCTTCCAATTCGTTCTTAGGAACGAGCGCAGCCACCGAATCGACAACCACAATATCTACCGCACCACTGCGCACAAGCGCTTCTGCGATTTCCAATGCCTGTTCTCCTGTATCCGGTTGGGAGATGAGCATTTCGTCAATATCGACTCCTAATTTGGAGGCATAGATGGGGTCAAGCGCGTGCTCTGCATCAATATAGGCAGCCTGTCCACCACGTTTCTGCACTTCCGCGACTGCATGCAAAGCAACAGTGGTTTTGCCTGAGGATTCTGGACCATAAATCTCAATGATTCTTCCACGCGGTAATCCACCTACACCAAGTGCGATATCTAATGCAATGGAACCTGTGGGAATTGTCTCTACATTCATTGAAGCAGACGCTTCTCCCAATTTCATAATTGACCCTTTGCCAAATTGTTTCTCAATTTGTTTTAATGCCATATCTAATGCGGCGCGCTTGTCTCCCATGCGGGCACCTTCCATTCTCAATTTCGTTATCTCTACTCTCAAAAATTCGTGAAACCTGATTTCTTTCCTGCACTCTATTGTATCAATCTCACCAAAGAATGCAAACATTTGTTCGCATAAAAAAGCAATCTGAGAAATACTCAGATTGCTGACTTAGTTCATCATGCCCAAGGAGGGAAGTTTTTTCGTTCAAATTGGTTAATGACGCACCCGCGCACGGGGTTTTGCAGGCTCCATATTGACTCGTGCCCCATTAATGCGCGTTTGTTTAAGCGCTTCATAAACAAACGGAGCAGACTCTTCCTCAATTTCAATAAATGTAAAGCGGTCAAAAATATCAATTTTTCCCACTGCTTGTCCTGGCACACCAGCTTCATCTGAGATGGCTCGAACAAAATCAGCCGGGGACATGCGAGCGGCCCTTCCAATGTTGACAAAAAAGCGAACCATGCCCGGCGAAGCACCGGTATCCCCAAAATCGTAATCCACCTGTTCTTCCGCTTGTAAATCACCTGCAGAAGCAATTTTTAGCAGAGCGCAGGCAATATCAATTGGATCATAATCATCAATGACTCGACCTAAAACAGCTCGATAATGGCCCAGTCCTCCATCTTGAATTGCCTCTATGACACGATTGCGCCAAATTTCCGCTTGACGTTCTGCCACATCAGCCAAAGACGGTACTTCACGCAATATCATACTGGATTTGGTCTCACGTTCAATTTGCTTGAGCAACTTAAACTCGCGAGGCGTTACTAAAGTAATAGCCAATCCTTGCTTGCCAGCCCGTCCGGTACGCCCGATCCGGTGCACATAGGATTCTGGGTCCTGAGGAATATCATAATTGATAACATGCGTCACATTGTCTACATCGATACCTCGTGCGGCTACATCGGTAGCAACAAGCAACTCGATATCATTGGTACGGAAGCGTTTCATAACGCGATCGCGCTGAGCCTGACTTAAATCTCCATGCAATCCGTCTACCAAGTAACCACGAGCAAGCAAAGCCTCAACTAACTCATCTACTCCACGCTTGGTCCGACAGAAAATAATCCCAAGTGAAACTTCTTCAGAATCGATGATTCGACAAAGGCTTTCCAGCTTATTGCGCTCTAGCACCTTGTAATAGACTTGATCGATACGCGGAACGGTCACTTCGCCGCGATTTACCGTCACATGTTCAGGTGAACTCATATAGCGACCTGCTAAACGGCGTACCTCGTTGGGAAACGTCGCAGAAAAAAGCAAGGTCTGACGTTGGTCTGGCGTTTCTTGAAGAATGGATTCAATATCTTCAATGAATCCCATATCGAGCATTTCATCAGCCTCATCAAGAACAACTGTCCGCACTTGACTGAGACGAAGCGTTCCTCGACGGATATGATCGAGTACGCGCCCTGGCGTTCCGATAATAATTTGAACGCCTTGTTGAATAGTACGAATTTGATGACCAATCGATTGTCCACCATAAATAGGAAGAGCGCGCACACGCTTATATTTAGCGATTTTCCGAAACTCTCCTGCCACTTGAATAGCCAATTCACGAGTGGGCGTAAGAACTAACGCCTGCACGTGATGATCAGCACTCACTGTTTCTACGAGAGGAATACCAAAAGCAGCTGTTTTTCCAGTTCCTGTTTGAGCTTGTCCAATCACATCGACACCGGATAGAATCACTGGAATTGCCGCCGCCTGAATGGGAGATGGTTCTTCATATCCCATTTCATCAATTGCTTGCTGAACTTTCTTACTTAAATTAAACGCTGCAAATGAACTCATTTTCTCACCTTCCTGATTCTCCCCAACCTCGCTCCAAACATTCCACGTCCTGTTTGTATAGAACAAGCTGCCTTCCAAAAGGACCAAAGTTTATGAATGAAGATGTTGCCATAACCTCCACAGCGCCTGTTTGGCTGAACGTATCTGAATTTGTTCGCGAGATCCTCGCAAATGCAGGCTATACGCCTCGGATACGCCATATAATCCTGCAACACCAATGTACACGGTGCCCACAGGCTTTTCATCGCTACCGCCACTCGGTCCGGCAATACCTGTTACAGAAAGCCCCCAATCCGCATCCAGCGCGTCTTTAACACCTTGCGCCATGGCAATCGCGGTTTCTCTGGAAACAGCTCCATGTTGAAGCAAAACTTGTGAAGAAACATGCAATATTTTATTTTTGATCTCGTTATGGTAAGCTACAACGCCACCACGATAGACTGAGGAAACCCCAGGTAACTGTGTAAGCATAGATTGAACAAGTCCACCTGTACAACTTTCTGCTACTGCCAAAGTCAATCCGCTATTGTGCAACCTGTTGACTACAGCACTTTGCAGATTCTCCTCGTCCACACCATAAATATAACCACCAAGTCGCCTGCGTATCTCCGCTTCCACTGGAGCGATTTTGGACCACGCCGACGACTCATTTGCTGCACTCGCTGTAATGCGTAACAACATTTCCCCTTCTCCTGCGAGCGGGGCTACGGTAGGATTGGAAGTTGCGGTCAAATCCCGTACTTGAGCATCGACATCTGATTCCCCTATACCGCAAAAATGCAAAACACGCGAACGAACTACTTTTTGATTGCCAAATAACCGCTCCAAAGTTGGTATGACTTCAGCCAAAAGCATGGGATGCATTTCCAAAGGGGGCCCTGGCAAGAGAAAATAATGAATCCCTTCCTGCTCTACATATTGGCCTGGAGCCGTCCCATTGGGGTTAGCCAAAAGACGACCACCTTCAATACAGAGCGCCTGCTTGCGATTAGATTCTGGCATGGGCCGCTGACGCTTCGCAAAATAAGCTTCGACTTCACGCAACGCATTCTCATCCATAATGAGGTTACGTCCTAGATAATCCGCCAATGCTTCTTTAGTCAGATCATCTACAGTAGGACCCAATCCGCCTGTTACTATGACTACATTCGCACGCTGAGAGGCGATGCGAAAACTTTCGACTATTCGCTCAAAATTATCACCAACAGCAGTATGATAGTAAACATACAATCCATGCTTGGCAAATTCTTCAGAGATATATTGAGCATGACGGTTGTGAATCTGTCCCAACAATATTTCTGAACCTACAGCAATCAGTTCCGCCTCGCATGCGGCAGCCATAGAAACATTCATCCTTAGCGCGATTCATCTCCTGCCATCTGTGTCACCTGTTTGTTTTTAACAAAATAATCCACACCCGAAGCGACTGTCATAATGACCATCAGGTAAACCATTGCCTCATCAAACGGAAATCCAACGACGGAAAAAGGAAAATTGTTCAACATGAGGGCAATCATTGCAACAATTTGAGTCACAGTTTTCCACTTAGCCAGTTTACTTGCCGCAATTACAATGCCGTCAGCAGCTGCAACAAGCCGCAACCCTGTCACAGCAAACTCCCGACTTATAATAAGAATGGCTATCCAAGCAGACAGACGCTGCATCTCAACAAGAGAGATGAGTACGGCTGAAATCAGCAGTTTATCAGCAAGCGGATCTAAAAACTTCCCAAAATTCGTAATCATTTTCCGCTTGCGTGCAATATATCCGTCCAGGCCATCCGTTCCAGCAGCAATCATAAAGACAAGCGCCGCAATCATTTCACTGCCTGTAGTAGTCCGCCCATTAATGGTAAACGACCAGAATTGATAGTGAATCAGCAGTAAAAAACTGACGACCGGCACAAGAAAAATCCTGGCAAGCGTAATCCGGTTCGCCAGATTCAATCGCACACACGCCCCATTCGGACAAGGTATACCCGTAAACTTTCACAACAATCCGATTGTGTGAGTGAAAACAGAAACCCGAAAATACGAACGATTGCCACTCTATTGACTATCATACCATAAGTTTTGACTCAGCGGTAATTTGTAAACTGCAGGGCGACTGGCAAATCAACCTCTCGCAACATTGCAATCACAGCCTGCAAATCGTCGCGACTTTTTCCTGTCACACGGACTTGATCCCCTTGAATTTGAGCCTGAACTTTCACTTTACTGTCACGAATCAGCTTCGTGATGGACTTCGCTGTCTCCTGATCGATTCCTTGTTGTAATTGAAAAGTCTGGCGTACGGTCCCGCCGGATGCTGCCTCTGTTTTACCTGGTTTCAACGCTTTTAAGGGAACGTCACGCTTGACAAGTTTACTCTGCAATACATCCAACAACTGTGAAAGTTTATATTCGTCATCCGAGACCAGGACAAGAGCATTTTCCTCAAGTCGAATCTCGCTTTTACTTCCTTTAAAATCAAATCGATTTTCAATCTCTTTCTGGGCTTGATGAACAGCGTTAGCCACTTCAGCCATTTCTATTTTAGAAACAATATCAAAAGATGCTTCCTTAGCCACAAAAATAACCTCCCGCAACTTCTTGAGTACAGATTTCAACAGTCCTGACTTCAGGATTTTTGAACAATATCGATATTCAGCGGTTGTTGCACAGAAGGAAGCGCCACGGATTGACCGTCAATTTTGAGTGACGCACCCGGAACATTACCTACACGCAAAAGAATGTTACTACCTGTCCAAGAATGACTCGCACCTTGACTGAGTAAAAGACTAGAATTCACCATAGCCCCATTCACAGTCGCCTGCAGCCAACAGCCATTGGCAGCCGTTGCCGTAATCGTTACCTGCGTGGGTTTTGGCCCAGAAACAGTATAGATCATAGCCCCATTTTGCACTGGAGACGACAAAATCGAGACCGTTGGCTGCTTGGGAAGATTCGTCGTATGCCCATATATAGCTTGACTCGTACTCGATGATGGATGAGATGTAGATGACTGATTACTGTGATTCGACAATGAAGTGCTTAACGCTGAATCCGCTGTTGTATGATTCATCGGCGAACGATTGGCCTGATCATTATGAAGCACCACAATACCAACGACAATAGCGGCCAGCACTACTCCTACGACCCCCGCCTGAAGCAACGCTCCACCTGGCAAGCTCGGACGAGTTCTGTTCATTTTGGAACGGTCGTTCTTTTGAGATGATGATTCAGAAGCATCACCCGTTCGGGAAAGTACTGTTTGCCCAGAAAAAGTCCGAGATTCTGAAGGTTCTTCTGTGGATTGCAGATTCGTTTTTTCTTTGATTGACTGTTCTCTGTGCACAGCATCCAACTCCGCCAGAAGAGCCATGCCATCCATCTGCAAAAGTTCGGCGTACGTGCGAACAAAACCTCGCGCATAAACATCGCCAGGTAAAAAATCCCATTCACCATTCTCAATCGCCCGCAAATAGTGCTTGCGAATTTTCGTTTGCTGCTCCACCTCTTCCAAGCTGAGCCCTAGTCTTTCTCTCTGTTGCCTTAATTTTTCGCCCAGCGCCCGAACAGCAGCATGCATGAACAACATTCTCCTTTCATGTATCTCTTCTATTCACTTCGCTTAAACACCGCGTCAGTCAGAGACGTTATCATCCTTGACAGATGAGAGTGAATTTACTCATTCCAAGCAGCCGCCTGACGCTCATATTCATCGTAACGAATTTCTTCACTAGGTTCGCGACGCAATTCTATAACATAATCAAACAAATCCCAATTATATCGGGAATGACGGACAAAGATATCAGGGTGCTCGATCACGATAGGGGCATCCAAACGCAGTATCTCCTCCAGGCAGGCCTGATGTTCTTCATCGCCGCGAAAACAGGATACAGCCCCATCAATGATATAGACAAATTGATCATTAAGGAAATCGGCTGGCGGCAAATTGCGTAAGATAGTTTGTTTAAGCAACGTCGATGAAACAAAAAACCAACGTTTATTGGCATATACACTTGCAGCCACTATCGATTCCGTTTTACCTACTCGCGGTTGACCGCGCAGTCCTACAATCTGCCTGCCCGGACGTTTTAACAATTCACCTAAAAAGTCAACCAACACACCGAGTTCGTCTCGCACAAATCGATACGTACGAGTCTCAGCATCACTGCGTTCTATAAAACGACCATGTCTTAACGCTAACCGATCGCGCAAAGAGGGGGGACGTAAGGCATCTAATTCAGCGTCTTCAATAGAGGACAGCATGGTCTTGAGTGCTTCAATACTCTCTTCCTTATCTGTTAAAATCAAAAATCCACGGCGTGATTCAGAAACTGCTGCTAACTGGACAATATTAAACCCAAGCATCCCCAGAAGCGAAGCTACATCTCCCAACAATCCTGGACGATTTTTAAGAATGTGATATTGAAAATACAATTCAAATTTTGCTTGACTTGCGTCTGTCGGCAAATCCACGCTATCCCCTCCCTTTACCAAACTTCAATGACATATAGCAAAAAGAAACGGCGAGCAGTGCGTACATAAGCAACCTAAACCTAAATTTTGCAGTCCTCTAGGAACCACTTTGAATGAAAGGATTCCAAGCTGCTTGCAAATTTCCGGGCAATTTTGACCATGCGACAGAAGGATTCAATTTGCCATCTATAATTTGCCCGATTAATTGATGAGCCGCTTGAATAAGGCTAACTGGCAACATTTTGTCCTGAAGAATGACTAGGTGCGGCGTGACTACTGATAGGACACCTGAAGTGGGCAAGTCATTTTGCTCATATCGCTGAAGCAATTCCGGCAAAATTGAAGGCCCTGGGAAGCCAAACGAAGCTACATCGTTTGAGGCAGAAAGTGGCGCAGCAGACAGATGGTAGACGAGTGAATGGCTTTGCAATAGCCAGGATTGCGCAGCCGAAGACAAGGTTCCTGCCGCAAGTACAAGTTGTGGCGCCAGCAAACCGGTCTGGGATGGAAAATACACAGATTGGTGTGTACTGCGTTGGGCGGATGGGATATTTTGTAAAATAACAGAACATTTAGGATTAGCTTGATACACACCCGCCAAAGCAGCAGCCATTGCTGCGGCAGAAGGTTGAGAGCTAATTCCTGCTAAAAGGCCAATTTGTGGCATCGCTAGAAAGCGGCTATTGAGCCCGGCTAAATACCCCACTACATAAGCAGCATCTACTTCTGACTCCTTCACTGTCAACCTCTTCCCATGACCTGTCGAGGCGCTGAGAGGAACTAAGGCCAACGGTCCTTGACTCGACCCTACATCCGCATTTCCCCATTGTCCAACAACTACTGCCAAACCTTGCGGAGCTTTTTTATGAAACTGTTGAATTTGCCCTATCAACTGATGAACTTTGACAGACTGGACCCATACATCAAGATTAGATTTTTCCGCTTCATAAACTGCTTGAGCCGTAGTCCATCCTTGAGTTGAAGATGTAATAAAGATTTCCGCAGCTTTTTTACTGACACTCGGTTTCATATGGCTAATATCTGGAGCTCCACAGCCGACAGCCAGTCCCGAACATACTGCTATAAAAGTGAAGAATAAACTTTTTCGCACTCGAGAATGAAAAATGCTTTTTAAATGTTTCATTGGTTAATTGTAGCACTCCATTTTTCCCTTGTCAGTCCAATTCTGGATTGACAACACTAAAATCATGATCACCCATCAGTTTAACATGATTTGCAGTAAATTTATTTCTCGTCTTTATCTTGCCTTTCTTTATGCTGTTCGTGATAATGAGAGTAGGAAAGGATGAATCTGTGTGATGAATTATAGTGGCGGAGACCACTTGTCTGTCGCCAAAGCTCTCTATCAGTTAGATTTTTATCTTCAGCAATTAAACATGGATATTCGTGTACGCGACTTGTATGAACGCGCCTATCGAGAAAAACGCGGTGACCGATATGATGATCGATGGTTGCAGGTATTGGACGAACACCTCGAGGTACGCGACTCCCTGTCTGAACCTTTTACAACCCAAACTATTCTAGAAGTTCTCATGCGTACTGGGCATGAACCACTTGTCCGCAGTCTAATGAGAGAAATACGTCGCCGTAAAATTGGCTTTACACACATCTATCTGATTGGTCGCTCCTCTCGACGTTAATCTACAGGATGAAAGAAAGCCAGCATTGCTAAGGGACACGCCAATGCTGGTTTCCATTCTCAAGATTCTATTTTCTTATCAGAACTTATTCATGCATCATCCAACTGACATGGAATACTATCCTACCCTTGCTTATCCTAAGGAACTTGCCTGGTACCAAAGTTCTGTTGTCCCACTCTGCAAATTTGAAGGATCCTCCTCTATATCATGCAACATCGCCTGCCAATTACTACCCTCTTGGCCAGCAGTTACAGCCGCCAACGCTTCATATTCTATTTTTCCCATACCAGCTGTGGCTACCAATTGACCATTGACCATGACGTCAAGTTCCGCCTGTCCAACTGGTAATCCAGATTGATAGACGGCTTGAAAATAAGTCATAGCCCAGTTACCCAATTGTTGTGAGGAGACATTATCCAACGTGGGAGGAGTTGATATTTCTGCCGAAACATCCAGTTGCTGATGATTGGCTGATTGAATGACAAGATCGGTTAGATACGGGACAGGAGAAAGCGCTTCTGCCAATTTTGCGCGCACTCCTTCCGGAGGATCGGCAACAGAAAATAATGACTCATTTGCAGATTGGGCTTGAGACGGCGATTGCCCTACAGAAAGTTTACCGATAGATCCCGTATTCTTTGCCCATATCCAACCGCATCCCAAGATACTCAAAACAATAAAAAACGAAAGCCATTTACGAAAGTTGTTCAAAAGGAGATCGCCTCCGTCCTCATTCATCAACCTATCAGAAGGATCCAGGTATGGAACGCCTCCTGAATTAAGATTATGTATGGCGACGGACAAGCATGACTGCTTTTAAACTTATGGATTCTCCGACTTATGAACCGAACGCAAGAAATTGGAATTTTTCATTTCTTCCCACTGCAGTTTGCTAATGAGTAAATCGCGCGGTTTACTTCCTTCAAATCGACCGACAAAGCCTTGTTGCTCCATTTGATCGACAATCCGAGCCGCTCTTGAATAACCAACTCGAAATCGCCTCTGTATCATGGAAACAGAGGCATGACCATTATCCACAACGAGATCCATCGCATCTACAAATAGCGGATCTAAAGGAGCATCCGTAACGGCTTCTTCCGATTCTTCAGGAATTTGTAAATCAACCGTATACACAGCATTTTGCTGTTCTTTGACGTATTCCACCAAGCGTTCAATTTCTCCTTCAGACACAAAAGCTCCCTGAACGCGAGTCGATTTAGGCGCTCCTACTGGCCAATAGAGCATATCACCACGTCCAAGCAATTTTTCAGCTCCACCGCTGTCCAAAATCGTACGAGAATCTGCCATAGAAGAAACTGCAAAAGCAATACGGCTAGGTATATTAGCCTTAATGACTCCCGTTATAACATCTACAGATGGTCTTTGTGTGGCAACAATCAAATGAATGCCTGCAGCACGCGCCATTTGCGCAATACGACAAATTGCATCTTCGACATCCCCTGGAGCCACCATCATTAAATCAGCCAACTCATCAACAATGACAACAATATAAGGAAGAGCATCGAGCCCTTCTTCCTGTAACAACTGGTTGTAGCGTTCAATATCTCTTGCACCGCGATCGGCAAATAATTTATAGCGGTTCTCCATCTCCTGCACAACTTTCTTTAGAGCGAAGGCTGCCTTACGCGGATCGGTTACTACAGGTGCTAAAAGATGCGGGATACCATTGTAGCCATTCAGCTCAACCATTTTGGGGTCAATCATCATAAACTTCACTTCATGCGGTTTAGCGCGTACGAGTAAAGAGGCAATCATGCCGTTGATACATACGCTTTTTCCCGATCCGGTAGCACCTGCTACCAATAAATGTGGCATCTTTTGAAGATTGCCAATGATAGCATTGCCAGCTATATCGCGGCCGAGCGCAATCGCCAACTTTGACTCATGCTTTTGAAATTCTTCTGATTCAAGCACTTCGCGTAACGTTACAACTGCAATCTCCTGATTAGGAATTTCAATGCCAATGACAGATTTACCCGGAACAGGAGCTTCCATACGAATACCTGATGCCGCTAATGCAAGCGCAATGTCATCAGTCAAACCTACTATCTTTGAGACTTTTACACCTGCAGCAGGCTGCAACTCATAACGGGTTACAGTAGGTCCTCGACTGATTTCCAGAACTTTAGCATGTACACCAAAACTCTCCAAGGTAGCTTCTAATTTACGCGCATTTTCATGTGCACTTTGTTGATTGAATCCCGATTTTGGAGATTGCGGTAATGTAAAGAGATGAAGCGGAGGTAGACGGTAATTCTCATCATGCACTGGAACACCGACCGTATAAGGAAATTCTTCTTCAACTACTGGAGTGCGTCCAGATAAACCTGCGGACGCACCTCCTTGAGATGCACTTCTTTGAGATTTTTGCAAATGAGCAGGTGGTAACGGCGATACTAGTCCATCTGATGCTTTAGATTCTGCTGCTTCAACAGCTTTCTCACGCACTTGTGCAGCAAAATCACGAACAATGGGTCTTTGTATAGAATGTTTTTCCTCAGAACCAGCATTCTTTTCAAATCCAGCTTCTGAATTTTTATCCGTTGAACCCGCTTCAAAAATTTCTCCATCAATGATGAGCTGAGGTCTACGGCGACTCTTTTTCTCATTTGAAGGTGTTGTTTCGAGAGTGGCTGGTTCAGTATCTGTATCTTTTTCGAGCAGAACATTAGCAAATTGACGACTGCCTTTCCAGAGATTATCCAGACGTTTTTCCATCCATCGGGTACCCCTTTGAACTCCTTTAACCAATGATTTCTCTGTAGTCAATGCAGCTCCCAGCAAAACAGCAATACCTAAAATCAAAAGCGTACCCAGTGTGGAAAACAGATAGTGCAAGACAGAAAAACAAGCATAGCCAATTAAACCACCACCTGCAGCTGGAACTGTCGTTCCATCAAGACTGCCTGTCAAAACATAAACGCGCAAAGACTGAAGTGCATGCAGTGTGGCCGAATAGAGCGGGACCGTACTGTCTGGTGGAAGAGAGGCGGCATAACTTTGAAAGAAGAAAAATTCCATTCCTGTTAACCATGTCAGAAACAGAATCAATAGGCCGATGTGACGATGGTTCCAAACAAACGAAGTACGTTTGACCATCATAAACAGGGCAGCGTAGCCTATAAAAATAGGGAGTAAAAAACTCCATGAACCTGCCAAATAAATAAAAGCGACATCAACATACCGTCCAACCAAACCTAATTTGCCAAGTGCAAGAGCAGAGCCTGTCAACATGGCTAGGCCGATGGTTTCATATTTTAAAACTTCTCGACGCTGAACTCTTTTTCCCATGCAGAACCTCCTGCATGTGGATAACTACTATCCGCATGCCTTGTAACTTTCTCGAAACAAGGTGGAGATTCCTGCAAACAAGGGAGACAATTCAATGATTTACAGATAACTCAGATGGTGCAAGTATGCAGTGGAATATGCATTCCTGGCGATAAATCAGAACGCAAAAAATCCTTTGGACGCATGGATAAAATTCTCTCAACACGAGCTAACCCATTCTCTAGCGGCTCAACCAACAGCTGAATTCCTTGATACTCGACTTTCTGTAATCGAACGCTGTAACTTTCCAACATGTTGTACATGATCTCTTCACAGTCTGCGACGGTCCACAAAATCATTGTTGCATCACTCCATCTGTTGCAATCGTTGGATTCCAAACAGAAGCATTTTGTTGCATCAATTCACGAAGTTTACGAATAGCTTGTCCAAGCCCACCAATTTCATCAACCAAGCCATAAGCTACCGCATCTCGTCCTACAACTGTCGTTCCAATATCACGCGCCAATTCACCTGTATTCAGCATAAGCTTACGAAAGACAGATTCACTGATATGCGAATGCTGTACAACAAAACGAATGACACGCTCTTGCATCTTCTCTAAATATTCAAATGATTGGGGCACGCCAATGACCATGCCTGTCAAACGGATAGGGTGAATCGTCATTGTAGCTGTTTCAGCAATAAACGTATAATCACAGGATACAGCAATCGGAACACCGATCGAATGTCCGCCGCCCAAAACAAGCGAAACTGTTGGTTTGCTCATGCTTGCAACCATTTCGGCAATGGCTAACCCAGCTTCAACATCTCCACCAACAGTATTCAAAATCAACAGTAATCCTTTAATGTCCTTGCTCTGTTCAGCAGCGACCAATTGTGGAATGATATGTTCGTATTTGGTCGTCTTGTTTTGGGGTGGCAGAACCATATGTCCCTCAATCTGACCAATAATAGTAAGACAGTGAATATCACTATCTGAGAGCGGAACGTCTGTTTCACCAAATTTCTCAATACTCTGCTCTGTCATACCAATTGGATGACTTGCTTGCTCTTCCTGGGGATTGGATTGCGGGATATTATTTTTGAAACTTTGGCGATGATCAGCCAGACTCATGTTGGAATCACCCTCATTATCCCGGGCCTAATGATGGTTTGCGCTGCAGAGCGGGCCCATTTTCAACCAGCCATAGTATCTGGCTTTTATCGCCAAAGCATACTCCCTTTCTCGATAGCTCCCACCTAGAAAAATGTTTGCCAGAAAGTTGCCAAGGTTAATCCACAAAGCAGCGTGACCATTAACCATCCCCACACACGACCAAATATTTTTGTACGATACTGACCCATGAGACGTTTGTCACTTGTCATTACGACGAGAAAGATTAATAACGGAGTCATCAAAATGCCGCCAACAACCTGTGCAAGAATGGATAGAAAGTCGAGTGGCAGATGCGGTACCAGAATGGCTAAAGCGGCAAACAGCAAACTGCCAATGTAAACGGCATAAAATTTTGGTGCTTGACGCAACGTATCATTCAGGCTTTTTGACCATCCGAACAATTCTGAGATACTCCAAGAAGAGGATAGGGATACTGTGATTGATGCCAAAAAACCAGCATCAAATAAACCAATTCCAAAGAGAATAGCTACCCATCTTCCATAACTGTGGTGCAACGCGTCAATGATTTGTGCTGGACCTGCACTGCTTACATTGGACATATGCCCAAACAAGGAAGCTCCAACAATAATAATGCCAGCAGCTACAATGACTTGAACCAAACAACCAAATGCTGTATCAATCCGTCCTAGAATCAGTTCTCGTGAACTGACGCCCTTATCAATCGTTCCACTACCTTGGAAGAAAATCATCCAGGGAGCTATGGCATTACCCACCGTGGCAATCACAAACCAAATCACACCCCCACGAAGACTGGTGGGTACATTCCAGGCTACAAAGGCGTGGCCAATCGATGCCAGGCTGGGATGAGTCATACCCGCTACTACTAGAAAAACAACGTTTAGTGCACCAACCAACAACGCAATGCGTTCTTTTGTAAAATATCCTGTGAAGATGGCAAATGAGACAATAAAAACGAAACAGATCAGATCACTTAACCAAAGCGGCAACCCTAGCAATGTCAATCCTGCTGTCATCCCAATAAATTCAGTAACCAAAGTCAGCAAATTCTCGAATGCGAGAGTAGTGATATGATAAAAACCCCAAAACTTACCATATCTCCGTAGCGCTAACCTTGAGAATCCTTCTTGAGTAACCGCTCCAAGGCGCATGCTCATTTCTTGAACTGTAAAAGTTAGGAATGCCAGACAAAGAACCAAAGGTATAAACAATCCAATTCCGAATTGCACACCTGTTGCCGCATAGGAAATCACCCCGCCTGCGTCATTGTCTGCCAAAGCTGCCAACAATCCCGGGCCAAGCAATGCCCAAAATATCCAGATATATCTTTGCCAACCATGTTTACGTTGCGCCATCATTTCTCGAAACCGTGATCGTTCTAAATTGCTTTGCGACGTTTCCAAATCATTCGGAATGATATTGCTGTCCATTGGAAAACCTCCATTCCCTGTAGGGCCAATCAAGCGGAGCTAGCAGAAGGTTTGAGTGACAAATTTCTCAAATATCTACACTACTTCAACCGGTGACGACATATTCTATACAGAGGCTGTTGCAAATGTGCCGATGTTGTAGAGGAAATCGAAACATGAAATAAATCCGTATGGATTAGTAAAAATTCATGATGTGGAGGTAGTAAAGTGGTGGAAAAAACGGCCGCAAACTTAGAGCAAACTGTTAAGTCTCTGCTGCGGCAACATTCCATGTCCATGCGTCAGTTGGCTGCTCTTACTGGAATTCACGTTGCAACGATTTCAAAGATGTTGCTCGGTAAACAACGAATTAATCCGGAATATTTGGAGAAAATTGCTGAGCATTTATCCGTCCATCCAACTCTGCTTTATCAAGCAGCAGGATTAAAAGTAGCCGATCACGTCGAGAAAAACGATCACTTATCACTTCATAGTTATTTTAAGGATATAATTGACTATACTGGATATTCATCCGTTACCTTGAACAGGCAATCCATTATGGATGAACTATTGAAATACGATGGATACGCCAAGACCAGTGAAGGAAAATTACTGATTGAAGAAAAATTCCCAGAAAAGAGACAGCAAATTTTTGGAACAGGACCGTTTATCGATGAATTGGATAATATGTATGAGCGTTATATTCACGGGGAAATTTCTGAAAAAGAAAAAATGATTTTAGGAAGTGGGTTGCTCTATTTTGTACTCGCGACAGATGCGATTCCAGATTTTATGTTTCCTATCGGTTATCTGGATGACGCTTTAGCCATTCAGATTACTCAAGAACGATTAATGGAGTTCTCTAAAAAAACATAAGAAGGGCTGCCCACGACTGCTCGCCCCTTCTGTTAAAGGTTTGACCTTGTGGCTTCAGGGAAGCATAGGCAGAGTGGACAGCCCGACAATGATTTCAATGCTTTATGTTGTAACACTCACGCTTCCATGATAATAGGCAAAATCATGGGACGACGGCGCGTTTGCTCATATAGATATCTACCCAGTGTATCTCGAACAGCTGTTTTTAATGAAGACCACTCGCTGATATTATCTGAAACCATACGAACGAGTGTCGATTCAACCAATTTGGTTGCCTCATCCAATAACGCTTCTGATTCGCGAACATAAACAAATCCACGCGAAATAATATCCGGACCAGAGAGAATCGTACCGGAAGTTTTTGAAAGAGTCACAACCACAACCAGAATACCGTCTTGGGAAAGCAACTTTCTATCACGCAGCACAATATTCCCCACATCACCAACACCAAGACCATCAATCATGACCGTACCTGCAGGTACCTTGCCGCCAAAACGTGCCCTATCCCCCTCGAATTCGACCACATCACCCAACTCGGTAATAAAGATATTGTCCGGATCGACACCCAAATCAATAGCTAAATTAGCGTGCGTGCGCTGCATACGAAATTCACCATGCACTGGCAAAAAATATTTAGGACGTGTCAGATTAATCATCAATTTTAATTCTTCTTGACTACCGTGACCGGAAACGTGAACGCCTTGATAAATAACGTTTGCCCCCGCTTTAAATAATTGATCTATTGTACGAGAAATAAATTTTTCGTTACCGGGAATCGGATGCGAAGCCAAAATCACCGTATCTCCCGGCATGATTTCTACTTTTCGATGCGCAGAACGAGCCATCCGAGTCAATGCTGACATCGGTTCCCCTTGACTCCCAGTAGAGAGAATTAACACCTTGTCTGGATCCATCCTGCCAATCTCATCGACGTCGATTAATGTGCTTGGCAGAACATTCAAATAGCCCAGTTGAATGGAAGTTTGAATATTATTAACCATACTGCGACCTACAATAGCGACTTTTCTCCCGTATCGCTCTGCTGCCGTAATAACCTGCTGTACCCGATGAATGTTGGAAGCGAAAGTGGACAAAATGATACGTCCTGGCGCTTGAGCAACCAAATGATCAATTGTTTTGCCCACCGATTTCTCTGAGGGAGTAAAACCTGGACGCTCAGCATTTGTACTGTCAGCAACCAATGCCAAAACTCCCTGACTTCCATAACCAGCTAATTTTTGCAAATCAGCCTGACGTCCGTCCACTGGAGTTTGATCGAATTTAAAGTCACCTGTATGCACTACCAAACCCTCTGGTGTATGAATTGCAAAACCAACTGTATCGGGTATCGAATGGTTAACATAAAAATACTCTACTGAAAATACGCCTGCCTGAATTTGTTGGTTGTCCCCAATGGTATGCATTTTGACGGTATCCAGCAAATTGTGTTCTTTTAATTTGTTTTCAATTAAGCCAAGGGTCAATCGTGTACCATAAACAGGAACGTTGAGCGTTTTAAGAATATAGGGCAATCCACCGATATGATCTTCATGTCCATGCGTTACAAAAATCCCACGAACCTTTTCTTTATTTTCAACCAGAAAAGTAATATCAGGAATGACAATATCTACTCCGAGCATTTCTTCCTCTGGAAATTTTAATCCTGCGTCTACTACAATCATGTCATTGCCATACCAATACAAGGTCATGTTCTTTCCGATTTCTCCGACTCCGCCGAGCGGAACAATCGCTAATCTCGATTTACTTTTTGGCACAAAAACACCTCCGGAATATATATGAATATTTCAAAAATACAAAATTAAATAGACGTAACTTAAATGTGCGACATTAAATTTACCATAAATCATGAAAAAAACCAAAAAATCCCATCATCATACCGTAGACGAACAGCTTTGTTATACGATTGCCGTACAGTCTCATTTCTCCGAACTCATTCCCATTCCGCAATCTGCAGAATCCGCCCACGGAACGAAGATAGGTTCTTTGAACTGCAAAGCCGCACCAGTCACTGTACTTCTATTATACCCTGCTCTTTGTGGGGATACAACTCGCCTCTTGAAAACTAAAGATGAAAAAACCAGCATACGATGGTGGATACTCTGCAGTCTCCATCCATGGACGCTGGTTTTTTAACTGAACGATTGCTAAACATCACTAGTGTTTCTCGTGAAGCAGTGAAACAATTCAATATTAGATACTTTGAAGGTAATCAAGCCTTAGCAGTTCTTTTCTTAATCGTTCGCACACCTGGGCAGGCGGCATTGTTACTGGCAAACGCGTTGAACCTACCGGGACGCCTATAGCCTCCAGAGACCATTTCAATGGCCCTGGACTGGTACTCATAAATAATGCTTCATACAGTGACAATAGCATACCCGACCATCTTGCCGCTTCTTGTATGTTTCCTGCTACATATGCTTCTATCATTTGAGTCATTTCTCGACCAACCAAATGAGAAGCTACACTGACAACCCCATATCCACCAACAGACAGAATAGGCAGTGTCAATTTGTCATCACCGGAGTATAGGTAGAAATCATCAGGTTTATCAGCAGCAATCCTTAAAATTTGCGACATATCGGATGTTGCTTCTTTTAGGGCAAATACGTGAGGTATTTGTGCTAATTTCAAAACAGTATCAGGTTCAATATTGCTTGAAGTCCGGGTAGGTACATTATAGAGCATGATGGGAATTTGGACAGCATCAGCAATTGTTGCAAAATGCGCATACAACCCTTCCTGATTAGGGCGATTGTAATACGGTGCAACAAGCAGTAAACCATCTGCACCCATGGATTCAGCTTCTCGCGCTAATGCTACGCTTGATTTGGTGTCATTCGTACCTGCACCTAACATCACCGGCACACGATGGTTTACGATTTCCATCGTCCATTCAAGAAGAGTAAGCTTTTCCTGGTGACTCAGCGTAGGAGATTCACCTGTTGTTCCAGCGACAATAATCGTGGTAGTTCCTGATGAAAGCAGATGTTCGATTAAAATAGAGAGACGATGCCTATCAATATGCTCTCCATCATCTTCAAACGGAGTAGCCATCGCCGTAATAAGCCGTCCAAAATTCAAAGGAAGTCACCTCGAAACATTCTGTTGTACCAGTTCCTCAAGACAAAACTCTCGATGTAACGCGCGAACTGCGGTTTCCATTTGTTCCATTCGAACCAAACACCACATGGTTGTATGTGAATCAGCAAATTGCAGAATTTCTACATTTTCTTCCGCCAAAGCTGTATATATTCGAGCCATGACACCTGGAGTTCCAGCAATAGCAGCTCCTACACAAGAAACTTTAGCACAATCGGGAAGAACTTCCACGCAATAACCAGATTCATTTAACAAACGAACAGCCAGATCAGCTTTCGTATTAGGTACGGTATACGCTACTTTACCTTCCTGCACAGAAATGAAATCAACTGATATGTTGTGCTCAGCCATGATACGAAAAACTCTAGCGCCGTCTTTTCCTGATGCTGGAATTAACAAACGCGTAACATGAGTGGTTTGCGTAACTCCAGTAATTAATTGATCATGGACGACATGGGTTTCCAAAAAAGAGACATGGCTTGTCACCAATGTTCCCTCGTCCTCTAGAGCGGTACTGCGAACTCGGATGGGGATGTTCTTTTGCATGGCAATTTCCACTGCGCGCGGATGGATTACCTTCGCACCCTGATAGGCCAGATTACAAATTTCAGAATAGGTCACCTGGCGAATGCGTTTGGCATTGGTAACAATCCGTGGATCTGCCGTCATTATACCTTCTACATCTGTAAAAATATCAACATACTCAGCATCGAGTGCCACACCCAGTGCTGTCGCAGTCGTATCACTTCCCCCGCGCCCGAGCGTAGTGATATCTCCTTCAGGAGTCACACCCTGGAATCCCATGACCACCACTATACGATTCTGCCCCAATTCATGCAGGATTCGTGTTGGATTCACTTCTAAAACCCGCGCATTCGTAAAATCTTTGGTAGTGATAATTCCAGCCTGCGCCCCGTTCATCACCGTTACTTCATGTCCCCGGCTGCGCAATAAGCTGGAAAAGACCACTGCAGATATGGCTTCTCCACAAGACATAATGATATCCATATCACGGGGTGAAACGCTGGAAGCATTCTCAAACATGGAAAGCAATGTGTCAGTGGCATACGGCTCCCCACGCCGACCCATGGCAGAAACAACCACCACTACTCGATAGCCATCACTGAGTGCCCTCTCTATATGAT
Organism: Alicyclobacillus sp. TC; assembly: GCF_016804365.1. Taxonomy (NCBI): domain Bacteria; kingdom Bacillati; phylum Bacillota; class Bacilli; order Caryophanales; family Alicyclobacillaceae; genus Alicyclobacillus; species Alicyclobacillus sp. TC. Next base: position 1,704,143 of record NZ_CP044434.1, read on the forward strand.
TGGCAGCATAATTGCGCATTTCACTGGTGGCAACCGATGTACCGCCAAATTTTTGTACGAGGATTTTCACTCTCATCCACTCCTGACAAAGCCGTTCAATGCTCCTTGCCGAACCAATCGTTTTTAACCAGTTCTTCCGCGATTTGTACCGCATTATAAGCGGCTCCCTTTAACAAGTTATCAGCGACTATGAAGAACTGCACACTTCGTTCATCAAATAAATCAGAACGTATTCTGCCTACAAAGGTTTGGCCGCTCCCTTCTACCATGCGCGGATGCGGCCAGATACCTTTTTCTGGACGATCCGCTAAACTGACACCTTCAGCCTGAGCTAGCAGAACACGCACTTCTTCGACAGAAACTGGTCGCGCAAAAGTCACGCGAACTGACTCTGAGTGTCCATATACTACAGGTACTCGCACAGCCGTAGGCGCTACACGCAAGGTTGGCTGTTCAAGAATTTTTCTGCTTTCCTGGACCAGTTTCATTTCTTCTTTTGTATAGCCATTCTCTAAAAAGACGTCGCATTGCGGCAAAACGTTAAACGCCATAGGTACATAGAAGGGTGCAGATGCCATCGGAAAAAGCGTACTCTCTTTAGCAGCAAAACCACTTTCGAGTTCTCGATGAAGCGCATCAATCGCTGTTTGCCCCATGCCACTGACAGCTTGATAAGTAGAGATAACCACTTCCTCTAATCCGAGCGAACGCAATGCATGCAAAACGACTACCAATTGAATGGTCGAACAGTTAGGATTAGCAATGATCCCCTTGTGACGGCTCAGTGCATGAGGATTCACTTCAGGCACAACCAAGGGAACGTCTTCCTCCATTCGATAAGCACTGCTATTGTCCACCACAACCGCATGACTGCGAACAGCAAGTGGAGCGTACTGCTTGGATGTATTTGCCCCTGCACTAAAAAGAGCAATATCCACTCCTTCAAAGGAGTCTTCTTGAACAGCTTCTACTTGCAGTTTCTCGCCAGCATAGGACAGCGTTTGTCCGGCCGATCTCGGTGATGCTAACAATCGCAGTTCAGACAACGGAAAATTTCGCTGTTCCAAAACTTCTATCATCTTTCGGCCTACGGCGCCCGTAGCACCAAGAATCGCCACACGAACTGGATGGTTCACCCGTCTCTATCCCCTATTCACTATGATTTGCAGTCTCCTGCCAAGTTGGCTTGCGTTCATTTTGCCAACGTTCAATCAGGACTGGTTGCAATTGGCGTTTTTGCAATGCCCATTCAATGGTCTCGGGCAATTGGGTCATATCGGCCACAAGTGAATTCATTTTAACATGTGGAGCATCCTGTCCGAAGGGAACAAAGAAAATATTCTTCGTATTCATCAATTTTGCTACATTATATAGATTTAATCCAAGCCCATCATTGGTTGAAATGGCTAATATCACTGGACGATCATTTCGAAAGGTTGATTTTGCAGCCATCAAAACGGGAGAATCTGTATTTGCTGCCGCTAAGCGAGAGAGAGAACTGCCTGTGCAAGGCGCAATCACAAAAGCATCCAAGCGTTTTTGTGGACCCAAAGGTTCTGCTTCTGGTATGCTCGTAATAGCCTTCTGACCGGTAAGACGCTCTATCTTTGCCGCCCATTCACCTGCTTCCCCAAAACGTGTGGAAACAGTTTGAACCGAATGCGAAAAAACAGGCACCACTGTAACTTTTGTTTCTACTAATTGTTCTATAATAGGATAGACTTCTTCGTAAGTACAATGGCTGCCCGTGACGCCAAAACCTATAGTCTTTCCTTCTAATGTCAATGACTTCACGTCCCTTTTCACAAAATTATCCTTTCTCATGTACCTCTGGTTCCGCATCCTTGACGTTCATCAAGCGACAGATGCTCCCAGCTATAATCTTGCCGGCCGTCTTTGGGGCCACAATGCCCGGCAGGGAGGGGGCCAGAATCGCTGTCATACCGCGCCGCTCTGCATATCGAAAATCCGTACCGCCTGGTGCGGAAGCAATATCAATAATGACCGCGTCTAAACGCATTTCTTTTAAAATAGCTGCCGGTAAAACCAATGCGGGAATGGTATTAAAGACAATATCTGCATCTTGCACAGCTTCCAGCAAGCGCTCAAAAGGAACATCCTGCATACCCATTTCACGTATTCGTGCTAACTCCGGTAGTGGTTTAGCAACCACTCGCACATGCGCCCCTAAAGCGTGAAGCGTCCTTGACAATGTTTTTCCACACCTGCCAAAACCAAGCACAACTACGTTAGAATCGTGGATGGTGACTTCCGTCTTCTCCATAGCCAGAGCAATCGCGCCTTCTGCTGTGGGAATCGAATTCAAAATAGCCACTTCATCTTGTTCCATCAATTTAACTAAGCAAAGCCCATACTCCGAACAAATACTTTCCAAACGATTGCGCGCGATCCCGGTAAATACCTTGGCTCCTGGTTTAAGAGCTGCAAAATGATGTTCATTCAAAATCAGTGGTTCGCGAGAGAAACGCGTCTGTACTGAGCCATCCTCTGCCATTCCAGCTACAGGCAAAACAAGCGCATCGGCACCCGCAAACGTTTCGACCGTCAAATCAGCATGGGTGGTGTCGGTAAAAGTTCGGTTGCACAATTCAAAACCGACCAAAGTTACTGTGGCGTCATTATCAACAACCTGCTGAATCACTTCCAACTGGCGCAAATCGCCTCCAACAAAGATAAAACGCCGTCCTGTCAGCATGACCACACCTCCAAGCCAGGTATACCAGCCTATGTGCATGCACTTGGATGAGTGCAAAAAAAATAAGCTGCCCTTTGTTCTTAGGCAGCTTTGGATAGGCTTATGAAAACAGGCTTATGTTTAAGATTCTCCGGTGGATCCAAAACCTCCCTTTCCACGCTCGGTGGGGCTAAGTGATGCTGAAAGCACCCAATGGGCATGAAAAATAGGAAGAAAAACAATTTGGGCAACGCGATCGCCCGATTGAATGGAAACTGGCTGGTCGCCGAAATTTTGCAAAAGTACCTGTAATTCTCCACGATAGTCGGAATCAATTACACCGACTCCGTTTGGCAAACCAAGTCCGTAACGCCATGCATGTCCGCTTCTTGCAAAAATCAGTCCAACACAGTTATTGTCCGGCATTTCAATGGCAATTCCCGTTGGAATACGGACACGTTGTTGAGGCTGGATGAGCAACGGTTCTGGTAGACAAGCGTATAAATCAGCACCTGCTGCTCCTTCTGTTTGTGGTTTGGGTAAAAATTCAGAACTAGCGTAAGGTGAAACGATGCGATACTGAATGACAATTTGAGAATTCATGCGTTCACCAATCCACTGTTTTGAATGGCAGCCTGTACATCCACCTCAGACATAGGCCCTACTGTAGAAATGGCAAATGGATGCTGCAACAACTGTCGGGAAACACGAAGGACATCTTCTGTCCGTACAGCATCAATAGCAGCCAATGTCTCTTCAATGCTGATACTGCGCCGCAGCAACAGTTCATTTTTGCCAAGCCGGCTCATTCGACTGCTTGTACTCTCCAAACCTAACATCATAGAACCCTTGAGTTGGGCTTTACCTTTGTTTAGTTCTTCCTCGCTTAAACCTTGTTCAGCAAAACGCGCAACACACTCTTGTATCAATTGGAGCACATCGGAAAGATTTTCAGGCGATGTACCTGTATATATGCCAAACATTCCGCAATCCAAATAGGAAGAATGATAAGAGAAGACAGAATACGCCATACCTCGCTCTTCACGAATTTCCTGAAAGAGTCGAGAAGACGGATTACTTCCAAGCGCATTGTTCATCAAAATCAAGGCGTACATATCCGGATGACCAGCAGGCAATCCTGGGGCTGCCAAAGCGACATGCATTTGCTCAATATCCTTTTGACGCACAACGACCGGTGTCCGAAAAGGCGGCTCTACCAATTGACGACTACCAGTTCCCGAGGGTTGATAATGGCCAAACAGACGGCCAAAGGTTTCTATCACTCGAGCCTCAGAAATATTGCCAGCCACTGAGATGACAATATCGTTCCCCTGGTATCTGGATTCGATATAGGAAAGCAAATCCTGCCTGGAGAAACTTCGCAGATTCTCCTCTAATCCAAGAATCGTAAAACCTAGCGGATGCTCCCCATAGATACCTTCTGCCAAAAGATCCATCACAAGTTCATCCGGTGTGTCCTCATACATGTGAATCTCTTCTATAACTACCTTGCGTTCTTTGTCCATTTCATCGACTTGAAATTGAGAATGCAGCAACATATCACTGAGTGTATCTGCAGCAATTTCAAAATGATCATCAAGAACGCGCGCGTAAAAGCACGTATATTCTTTAGATGTAAAGGCGTTAACCTGACCTCCAAGATTGTCAAACAGTTCTGCCAATGCTTTGGCAGAATAACGTTCTGTTCCTTTAAAAAACATGTGTTCTAAAAAATGGCTAACTCCGTTGTTTTGCTTATTTTCAAAACGCGATCCGGTACCTATCCAAATTCCAATCGCAACGGATCGCAGAAATGGAATTTCTTCTCCAACAATTCGAACGCCTGAAGGCAGTTGATGACGGTAGCTCACAGTCTGATTATCCTCCTCAAACCTGACGCAGTAACTGTGCCAAGCCTATCCGCAACTATATCAGACTGTCGCATCTATACTCAAGAAAAATTTCTACACACTCTTGCTATTTTTTTTATTTTGTAAACCACTTAATTCTGCTCTTTGGCCAAAACCTTTGGTGGATGAGTCATTCTGCGTTCAGCCAACACATCACTGACCGTTTTTATACAATATCCCTGATTGCGCAATAAATGAATGATTTGCGGCAAAGCTTGTGCTGTTTCCGCTGTCGGATGCATGAGAATCATCATGCCTGGTGTCAACTGTGAACGAACACGCTCGAGAATAACAGCAGGGCGGGGATGTTTCCAATCCACAGTATCGGCTGTCCAAAGAATAACCGTCGTTTGACGATGCCGGGCTAATTGCACCAGTCGCTCGTCATAACTGCCTGACGGTGGAGCGATGATTCGGCTATCAACACCGAGTTGAGTATAGAGTATCGTATGTGTGACATCCAATTGACGGCTTAACTTTTCCATACTCAATTGGCGAAAATCAGGATGGCCTGTCCCATGGCTACCGATATCTTGGCCTTCTTCCACTAATTTGCGAGCTAAAGTAAGATTTTTCTTGACCCAAGCTCCGTCAAGAAAAAAAGTGGCTCGCACGCCTTCTTTATGCAAAGTTTCAATCATGGATGGAAGATACTCTTCTCCCCATGAAACATTAATCATCAGCGTAGCTGATTTTTCAGTCGCAGGTGCACGGTAAACTGGAGCCGGTGGCAATTTCTCCAAATGCTCCGTGGGAGCAACAGATTGCCATTGCAAGTGATACTTCCCGTCAGTTGCCGAAGCGGTCAGCCGCTGAGAAGCTGGAATATCAAGCTGCCAACCCGACAGACCGGGAATTCCTTTCCAAACACGATCGATGCGGGCATTTGTTGGTGCTTGGCCAAACTCTTTATTCAATCGCACAAAATCATCTGTCGTTGTGGGAACAGCCAGAACTGTTGGATGGATACAAGTCATCAGGCAGCATAAAGCTGCTACAGCTCTGGCTGCGATGTGTGAAGCGCGTAAAAAAGACACCTCTCATCCCTCGCTTTCGTGAGTCTCTCGGTTTTTCGGAAGAAAAGACCCACTGCTTTCAAGTACTGTCGAGGATAAGGTGCCCAAAAATGCTTCCATTCACACAAAGGTTGATACAAAATGAATCACAAATTACAGAGAAGCCATATCCGATTCATTCTTTAATGCTTCCTTGCGAGAGAGGTTCAGCCGGCCTTGTGCATCAATTTCTGTTACTTTCACAGTCAGCGGATCGCCCACTGAACAAACGTCCTCTACTTTGTTGACACGTTGCATATCCAACTGAGAAATGTGCACCAGTCCCTCTTTACCAGGCAAAATTTCCACGAAGGCACCGTATTTTTCCACACGGGTTACTCGGCCTACATAGGTTTGGCCGACTTCTACTTCGCGAGCAATATTCTCAATCGTCTGTTTGGCACGATGAGCCATTTCCGCATCCATACCGTGAATAAAGATTCGTCCATCTTGCTCAATATCAATTTTTACGCCAGTTTCTTCAATAATTTTGTTAATCACACGACCACCAGGTCCAATCACATCACGAATCTTATCTGGATGAATGCGCATGGAAAGCACGCGCGGTGCATATTGCGATAATTCTGGACGCGGCTTAGAAATGGCTTCCATCATTTTCTGCAGTATAAAAAGACGGCCCACACGCGCCTGCTGTAAAGCTCGCTCTAGAATTTCGCGATTGATACCAGCAATTTTGATATCCATTTGTAAGGCAGTGACGCCTTTTTCGGTCCCAGCTACCTTAAAGTCCATATCACCAAGATGGTCTTCCATACCTTGGATGTCCGTCAAGATGGCTACGTCTTCACCTTCTTTGACAAGTCCCATAGCTATCCCGGCTACGGGTGCTTTGATAGGCACTCCCGCATCCATCAGGGCCATCGTACTGCCACAAATGCTTGCTTGAGAGGTCGATCCGTTAGATTCCAATATCTCAGAGACCACACGAATCGCGTAAGGGAACTCTTCAGGTGATGGAATCACAGCGTCAAGAGCCCGCTCACCAAGTGCGCCATGACCAATATCGCGGCGGCTCGGCGCGCGCAATGGACGTGCTTCACCCACACTAAAGGGAGGAAAATTGTAATGATGCATATAGCGATTGGAAGCTTCTAACTCTAAACCATCCAAAATTTGCTCATCACCCATGGCGCCAAGTGTACAAACCGATAACGCCTGCGTCTGCCCCCGAGTAAAAAGACCGCTTCCATGGGCTCTCGGCAAAACTCCAACCTCACAAGAAATCGGTCGAATTTCATCCAGCTGACGTCCATCGGGCCGCAAACCTTCTTTAAGAATCGCTGTGCGAACTTCTTCTTTGAGCAAATCGTGCAAGATTTCGTCCATCCAGGCCTCGTCTTCCGGATATTGCTCAAGAAGTTTTTCTTTGACACTCGTATTGACGGTGGCAATGTTATCTTCACGTGTCTGCTTGTCCGGATGGCGTACAGCAAGACGCAATTGTTCACCAAGAACTTCACGAATAGCTTGTACCAATTCCGCAGGAGCTTGACGCAAAACAACTTCGCGCTTGCTCACGCCCACTTTTTCAGCGAATACCTGAATTTCAGCAATAATCGCCTGAATATGTCGGTGTCCAAATAAAATAGCCTCAAGCATTTGCTCTTCAGGTACTTCTTCAGCACCTGCTTCAACCATGACAATGGCGTCTTTGGTGCCAGCGACCACCAGATGCATTTGGCTTCGAGTCGCTTCTTCAACAGATGGATTGAGAACAAACTGACCATCAATCAGCCCTACAATCACACCAGCAATCGGTCCATCAAAAGGAATGTCTGAAATCGTAAGCGCTGCTGATGTACCAATCATTGCAGTGATTTCTGGGGCACAGTCTTGATCGACTGACATGACGAGATCGACCACTTGCACTTCATTGCGAAAACCTTCAGGAAATAATGGACGAATGGGGCGGTCAATCAGCCGTGAAGCGAGTATCGCTTTCTCACTGGGACGGCCCTCTCGTTTAATGAATCCTCCAGGAATCTTACCGACTGCATAAAGACGTTCCTCGTAATTAACAGTCAATGGGAAAAAATCAAGATCTTTTGGCTCTTTTGAAGCCGTCACTGTGGCCAGAATCATGGTATCTCCATATCTGGCATCAACAGCCGCTGTTGCCTGTTTGGCCATTTTGCCAGTTTCCAGTACAAACTTGCGACCGGCGACCATAAACTCATGCCGCACAACCATACAACAATTTTCCTCCTCTATCCTGTCGTTGTTATTTCTATCCAGGATTACATTTTGTGCAATTGAACGATGGATTTACAAGCTAAACGAACAATGCAGACGCATGCAAAACAAGCGGGCCTTAGCCCGCTTGCAATCTATCTGCGCAATCCTAGCGTCTGAATCAACTCACGATATCGATTGACATCTTTCTTGCGAAGATAGTTCAGCAAGTTTCTACGATGACCAATCATTTTATACAAACCGCGACGGGAGTGATGGTCTTTCTTGTGTTCACGAAAATGTTCGGTCAGATAATTAATTTTTTCAGTAAGAATGGCAATCTGAACTTCTGGACTTCCTGTGTCTGAATCATGCAGGCGAAATTTCTCGACAATTTGCTTCTTTTGTTCATTAGTTAACAAAATAACCTCTCCTCTGTTGGCTCACGAAATCCCTCCTGCCGAAGCTGCCGTCAGGAGCAAACGAACAACTGCGACAGAGTTCCATTCTCATGTGAGCTAAATCAATGTCAATGACTCACAAAATATAGCACACTCCAGCAACTTCGTGCAATCTCAGGAAGAGGGCGATCACGATGTTTGTCCCATACCAAGCATTTCCCTGGCTATCTGCACGTCCTCACGAATCTGTGTTTCCAACTCTGCAAGTGACGCGAATTTCTTCTCATCGCGAATTCTGCGCAGAAATTGTATACGCAAGGTCGAGCCATACAAATCCCCTGAGAAATCGAGCAGATGAACTTCTAGTTTCTCGGCCACACCATCGACTGTCGGTCGTACGCCAAGATTGGCCACGCCAAACCAATGTCGACCCGATGTCGCATAAGGAGCCGTATCGACCGCTACTACATATACCCCGCGCTTTGGCAAAACATAACTGTCCAGCTTCCCTATATTGGCTGTTGGAAAACCGAGTTCTCTTCCTCGCTTGTCCCCTGTCTCCACCAAACCCGTAACACCATACGGACGTCCGAGCAAAGCTTCTGCAGCTTCCACACGTCCAGTTTGCAAATGTTTGCGAATTTGAGAAGACGAAACCTTTATACCATTTTCTTCTACATGGTGAACGACGTTGACCGGAATATTGTGTGGCTGACAAAGCTTAGCTAATTCTTCAGCTGTCGCTCGCCCACCCTGGCCAAATCGAAAGTCATGCCCTACAACTATGCTCTTCGCTCCGAGCGGAAGAAGGTAATTGGCGAGGAATTCCTCTGGGCTGGTATTCATAAAAACCTGATTAAAATGTGCCAAATAAAGACGTTCTACACCAAATTGTTCGAGCCAATATGTCTTTTCCGGCAATGGTGTAAGGAGACGCAAATATTGTTCGTCCCCTGTCAACACGTATGTAGGATGAGGTTGAAAACTCAAGACTGCCACTTGACCTGCTCGAGAGTCAGACGCAAGCTCTACACGAGCTTTGGCAAGAATGGCCTGATGCCCAATATGCACGCCGTCAAACTTGCCGATGGCCAGTACACAGGGAGATAAAATCTCTCCAGCAGCAAAAGACGGCCCTTCAATGTCTATCCGTTGCAACATTTCTATTCACCTCTTTTCCAAAAAACTTTCTGCGGTTTCAATATCCACACGCCCGTTCGTTCCTGAATCGGCGTTGCACTAGCAACCAATCGTCCACCGCATGTCAAAAACACGGTTTCCGTCCAAACATGACTATTGCCTTGCACATAACGCAATTTCTGGCCACAGGCCAAACGCTCTGCCTCTGGCAGAGAAACCTCTAATTGTTGATAGTGCTTCAGCGCGTCAAGCGGATGACGAAGATATTTTAATCGTTGCTCATCTCCCAAAAGAGTAGCTAATGGTATACATTCTTCAATATCCATACCACTTGCCATCGTGCGGCGCAAGCTGCGAAGATGGGCTGGGACACCAAGCAGCCGTCCAAAATCTCTACACAGGGAACGAATGTACGTCCCCGCACTGCAAGTTACTTGAAACTGCAAAAGCCACGTTTCACCCGTGTTGTCTGATTCTGGCGCCACATGAAATTCGAGAATTCGCACTTGCCGCGTAGGTGGATTGAAATCAGCTCCTGAGCGGGCCAAGTCATAGGCACGTTGCCCAGCTATATGCACTGCCGAATAACGAGGTACTTGTTGATCAATGATACCCATCAGACAACTGGCGGCTCTTTCTGCCTCTTGCAAGGTAAGGCCCTGGGTTGAACCGATTTCCAACACTTGACCTTCAGCATCATCCGTGCTGGTACCAACGCCAAGCAACAAGGTGCCCGTGTAAGTTTTGTCGCTCCCAGTCATATATTCGAGTAATCGCGTAGCTTCTCCCAAACACAAAAGAAGTACGCCCGTTGCAGCCGGATCGAGCGTACCTGCATGTCCTACACGCCGAATGCCATAAGCGCGACGTACTCGTTGGACCACATCATGCGAAGTTATACCAGCTGGTTTGTCAACAGGCAACAAACCCCAACTCATGCCAATCCAGCCTCCGCGAGCGCTGCTTCAATCGCAGCAGACACTTTATCCATAGCAATATCAAGCGTGTCCATGATCACACAACCTGCTGCCCGAACATGACCACCGCCGCCAAATAGTTGCGCTACTCGTGAAACATCAACTCGCCGTTTGGAACGAAGCGAAACTTTAACTGTACCTTCCTCTGTCTCGCGAAAGAGCATCCCTACTTCAACCGTATCAATCGAGCGGGCAAATCCTACCAAGCCTTCCACATCGTCATCGTTTGCACCTGCACCATCCAACATACCGCGCGTAACATAAATCGCAGCATAGAGGCCATTGCGCGAGACTGTCAAATTAGCAAGCGCCATCTGCAACAGATGCATTTGTGCGGCCGAACGCGATTCCAGCGCTGGTTCAGCAATATCATAAGGTTGAACACCTGCCGCTAATAATTCTGCGGCAATTTGGTGCACAGCTTTTGTTGTATTCGGTTGGATAAACCCCGCCGTGTCAGTCAGAATTCCGGTGTAAAGAGCCGCAGCTAGAGACTGCTGCATCGGTTGTTGCAATTGTTGAGCTAAATAGAAGATCAATTCACAAGTAGCCGCGGCGTCAGCATCCACATAATTGGCTATCCCATAACGCGGATTCGTACGGTGATGGTCAATATTGACAATCGTCGCCTGATTGGCAATCCAACCATGCAGCCCTTGAAAACGCATCTCGTCTGCGCAGTCAACGGCAATTACATGGGAAAAACGCTCGCCTGCAAAATGGGAGGCAAGTTGAGCCTTCCCAAAAAACTCCAGATAATCAAAGCGACGCGGCAAAACTGTCTCTGTCAGGAAAGTCCATTTTTTACCCAGTTGCTCAAGAATATGGGCGATGGCTAAAGCACTGCCAATCGCATCACCGTCTGGCCGCTCATGTGTCACAATCAGCCAATTGTCGCCATTTTTCATAACTTCCACTACATGCTGTATATCGTCGGTGAATTTGGGATTTGGCAGGATTGCCATTCAGTTGTTCCCCTTTCCACCTTAGTCATTCTCACTTGTCCGAAATTCTTGATTCAAATGGTTATTAGAAACTTGTCCCCCAGCCGCTTCGGAGGATGGACGCGAATCTTCCAAAGACTTAAGCACTGTCTGAATATGGGCGCTGTATTCACCGGAATCGTCAAGTTTAAAAATGATTTCCGGGGCTAACCGAAGATGTAGACGGCGAGCAATTTCTCCCCGCACAAAACCAGCTGCTTTATGCAGCGACTGTAAAACTTCTTCTTTTTTAACCACGTCGCCAAACACACTGACATACGCTTTTGCGTGCTGCAAATCTCCAGCCATGTCTACCCTGGTCACCGTAATAAAACCGAGTTCTTGATTTTTTAAGTGATTTTGCAAAATATCCGCCAATTCTTTTTTCATCTGCTCACCTACGCGAGCTACGCGGATTTTACTCAAATGCCATCTTCCTTTCAGCCCGTGGTATGGGCAGGCCGAAAACGGCATGCGAATTCGGCTCTCCAACTTGCGTCCCAAACCTGCCGGTTAGCTCAATGTACTTTTAGAGCCTCCATTTTGAAGGCCTCTATGACATCGCCAACCTTAATATCGTTAAATTTCTCTAGTGTAATACCACATTCAAAGCCTGTTTGAACTTCCCGAGCGTCGTCTTTGAAACGCTTCAAGGTATCCAGAGCACCTTCGTAAATTACCACACCGTCACGAACGAGACGAGCTTCCGCATCACGCGTCATTTTGCCATCCGTAACATAGCATCCCGCAACCGTACCCACGCGAGAAATGGTGAAAACTTGACGCACTTCCGCATGACCAAGAACGACTTCCTTATATTCAGGATCAAGCATACCTTTCATGGCCGCTTCAAGTTCTTCTATAGCGTTGTAGATGACCCGATAGAGACGAATATCCACTTTTTCCGCTTCCGCCGCACGTTTTGCGTTAACATCAGGACGCACATGGAAACCTATGATAATGGCGTTTGAAGCACTCGCCAGCGAAACATCGGATTCCGTAATCGCACCCGCACCACGATGAATCACTTTTACGCGCACGCCTTGCACTTCAATTTTCTCAATCGCTCCTACAAGCGCTTCGACAGACCCTTGAACATCCGCTTTGACAATCACATTTAACTCTTTGACATTTCCTTCCTGAATCTGGCGATACAAATCATCCAGCGTGACACGCGATGTACTGCTCATAGCTTCCGCTTTTTCGCGGTTCAAACGCTTTTGGACAAGAGCTCGCGCCGCGCGCTCTTCATCATAGACAACAAACAAATCGCCTGCGCTAGGCACATCACCTAAGCCCTGAATTTCGACGGGTGTTGAAGGGCCAGCATCTTTCAAACGACGGCCCCGATCGTCAACCATGGCTCGTACGCGGCCAAAGCTGGTACCTGCCACAACAATGTCGCCAACTTTGAGTGTTCCGTTTTGCACCAACACGGTGGCTACCGGACCGCGGCCTTTGTCCAATTTTGCTTCAATGACCGTACCTCGTGGACGGCCATCCGGATTGGCTTTTAAATCCTGCATATCAGCAACAAGCAGGACCATTTCAAGCAAATCGTCAAGACCTTCTTTTTTCAAAGCGGAGATGTTGACAAAAATCGTATCGCCGCCCCATTCCTCAGAGACCAAACCGTACTGCGTCAACTCTTGTTTAATGCGATCAGGATTAGCATCCGGTTTGTCAATCTTATTGATGGCCACCATTATGGGCACATTGGCAGCTTTGGCGTGATCGATAGCTTCAATCGTCTGCGGCATGACACCATCGTCTGCTGCTACAACCAAGATGGTAATATCCGTGACCTGCGCCCCGCGAGCACGCATGGTTGTAAAAGCTGCGTGACCAGGGGTATCCAGGAACGTGATGAGCCTATTGTTAATTTCCACTTGATAGGCACCGATATGCTGTGTAATACCGCCAGATTCGGTTGCTGTTACACGACTTTGACGAATCGCATCCAGCAATGTGGTCTTACCGTGATCGACATGACCCATGATGGTGACAACCGGAGGACGGGTAATCAGATTTTCCGGTTTTTCTTCTTCCATCAGCATATCCAATGCTTCTTCATCTACTGGTTCTACCACACTGAGTTTAATCTGATATTCATCAGCAATCAGTTCCATAGCGTCTGTGTCAATTTCCTGGTTGATGGTAGCCATAATTCCCAGGAAGAGCAATTTCTTAATGATTTCAGACGCCTCACGACGAATCAATTTGGCAAAATCACCAACTGTCATTGGACCTTCTACCGTTACCTCGGTAGGAAGTTCCACCTTGCGCTGTTCGCGCTGACCTGTTTTGCGGCGCGCGCGCAATTTCTCCTCATTAAACTGTTCTTTTCGATCGCGATTAAAATCTGGACGATTTTTTTCCCGCTCTTTACGAGAAGGCGCCGCGCCTTTCTGAGGAGCAACTGCTGCTACTGTTGCGCTACCACCTGAACGGCCACCGCCAAATCCTCCACTGGGTCGACCAGCACCTGCAAAAGCACCAGGACGATCGGAACGATTGCCAGGCCGAGCAGTTCCGCCCCCTGGAGAACGCCGATCGCTCGCAGAACGCTGATCTTTGTCGCGACCAAACCCACCGGAGCGGTTGCCGCCGCCGTCTCGCTGGCCGCCATAACCACCGGAGCGGTTGCCGCCGCCGTCTCGCTGGCCGCCATAACCACCGGAGCGGTTGCCGCCGCCGTCTCGCTGGCCGCCATAGCCACCAGAGCGGTTGCCGCCGCCGTCTCGCTGGCCGCCATAGCCACCAGAGCGGTTGCCGCCGCCGTCTCGCTGACCACCATAGCCACCAGAACGATGTTCACTACGCGATGGAGCCGATTGGTTTTCAGAACTTTGGGCAGATCGCGAGGCAACTGCATTCCCATTCCTGTCGGAACGTTGTTCAGATTTCTCAGAGTTGTACGTATCGGTTGTCAAATCTCTACCTCTTGTTCCAGCATTTGCATTCCTGCCTTCGACACTGCGCTGAACGTCAGCGGATTGCCCACTTGCTTCAGTCGATAGCTCTCTTACAGTAGATTTAGCCACTGTTCCCGATTCAGCGTTAGGAGCATCTTTGCTGCTTGATTTTGGACGATCTGCACCAGAGATATGGGCAGAAGTGGATGTATTCTGATGCCTTTCATCCATGCGTTCCCTGCCCATTTCATTGGCAGAACTTGATTCCGCAGCGTGTTCTCGCTGTTTCTGCTTATCACGCAATTCTTTCTCAACTTCCGAAGCATGCCGTTTCGCAGCTCTCTGCTTGACATCCTGGAAGAATTGTTCTACTTTTTGCACCATTTGATCGTCCATCACACTCATGTGATTAGCAACCGGCTCGCCAACGCGTGATAGTATCGTTAAAATTTCCTTACTCGACATATTTAATTGTTTTGCATATTCATACACTCTCAGTTTTGTCAAACAATACACCCCCGTCTGATTCCCCTAACGCATTTTGTAAAGATGCTGCAAACCCGGGGTTGGTTACAGCAACGACAACAACTTGTGAACGCCCGAGCGCCTCGCCTAACTCTTTGCGACTTAACGATTGAACTAACGGTTTATGATAAAACGCGCATTTATCGCGTATTTTCTTTGTTACATTTGTTCCTGCGTCAACAGCCAGCCAAACTTGCAAAGCGGAGCCTGCTGCCAAACCGGCAAGTACAGCATCCGTACCTACCAGAAGCGCACTTGCTCGTCTTGCAAGCCCTAATTGTTGTAAACAGCGATTACGGTCAAACGTCCGGTTTGGCAACAGACCCCGCCTCCCTGGGCATGCTTTCCTCTAACTTCTCGTATACATCGTCGGGAATGGAGGTTTTCAGCGCCCGTTCCAGCGATTTTCGTTTGCGAGCCGTTTGCAGGCAACTGAGCTGTCGACAGAGATATGCTCCTCGTCCATTCATTTTCCCACGCATATCAAGTTCGATATGACCTTCAGGCGTTAAAACCACACGCAATAAATCAGCTTTGGGAAAACTCTCCTGACAACCTACGCATTTTCGCAGTGGAACTTTCCGCACTTTCATCCACCATCACCTCGCGACTATTCCGACTTCTCTCGCATTTCTGCCCTTAAAAAATTATCCGCACCAAGCAGTTGGGCATCAGGGTTCTGTCAACCAATCATCGGACAGCGTAACCACAGATTCTTCTTCATCCAGTTCTGAAAAGAGACCGATATCAGAAGCCTGTTGCTCACTCTTAATATCGATTTTCCAGCCTGTCAATTTGGCGGCTAATCGAGCGTTTTGCCCCTCTTTGCCAATGGCCAAAGATAGTTGATAATCCGGAACAATAGTCCGGGCAACTTTTTCTTCTTCGATAATCTGAACATCCAACACCTTGGCAGGCGCTAATGAATTGGCCACAAACTCAGCTGGATCTTCACTCCATTTGACGATATCAATTTTTTCTCCATGCAGTTCATTGACTACTGCCTGCACACGCGAACCGCGGCTGCCAACACAGGCTCCTACTGGATCCACTTCAGGATTGCGGGAGTGAACCGCAATTTTCGAACGGTAACCAGCCTCACGTGAAATCGCACGAATCTCTACAATTCCCTCAAAAATTTCGGGAACTTCCAATTCAAAAAGCCGTTTCAGTAAACCTGGATGAATACGGGAGAGAACAATCTGCGGTCCTTTCGTCGTACGCTCTACACGAGCGATAAAAGCACGCACTCGATCTCCTTGTTTGAACTGGTCGGTTGGCATCACTTCTGTATGTGGCAATACTGCCTCTGTCTCGCCAAGATTAACATAAAAATTGCGAGCGTCTTGACGCTGAATGATTCCATTCACAATCTCTTCTTCTTTATCAGCAAATTTCCCGTAAAGGGCAGTCCGCTCTGCCTCACGAATGCGTTGCGTAACTACCTGCTTGGCTGTCTGGGCAGCAATGCGTCCAAAATCCCGAGGTGTTACTTCAATCTCGACCACGTCACCCACTTGATAGTTGGGATTCATATCACGGGCAGCTTCAAGCGAAATTTCTAATCGACTATCCGTTGGTGATTCCACAACTTCCTTGCGAGCAAAAACACGAACTGTTCCTAATTCACGATGAATATCGACTCGAGCATTGGGAGCAGAATTAAAATTACGCTTATATCCAGAAATCAAAGCCGCCTCAATGGCCTCCAACAATATTTCTTTGTCAATCCCTTTTTCTTTGGCTAACTGATTCAACGCTTCTATAAACTCAGCATTCATTTGACACCAATCTCCCCCTGATTCGACCGCTTTGAGCCAACCAGTTCACATTCTCTTCATTTCCGGTATGGAGAGCGTTTATTGATACACTCACAGCAGCGGAATAAATTATAGCCAGACAGAAAGTCTGGCTGACGCCACTTTGGAAACCGGCAAAATAACACGTTTTGCTACAGTTTTATCCATGTATTCCACTTCTAGTTCCTGCTCATTGTATGAAAGCAAGGTGCCGTCAAATGTTTTTTGACCTAGAAGAGGTTCGTATAGGCGAATATGCACACGCTCTCCAACAGCTTTATAAAAGTCGGCTGGCTTTTTTAAAGGACGCTCGGCACCTGGCGACGACACTTCCAAGAAGTACGAGTTAGGAATCGGATCAACCCTATCCAATTCATCCGAAAGCTGCTCGCTAACATGGCTACAGTCATCAATATCCACGCCGCCTTCTTTGTCGATATAGACGCGCAGGTACCAATTAGAACCTTCTTTACGGTACTCTACTTCCACGAGTTCCACGCCCGCTTGTTCCACAATCGGCAGCGCCAACCGCTCCACAATGTCGGTTACGCGTTCATTCGCCACATGATTTCCTCCTCCATCACGTCACCTGTGACGGTCACGCAAAAAGCCCGTTGCATAAGTCAGAGAGTGGGTTGCCCCACTCTCCGCACGAAAGCCTATACGAAGCCTAACATTCGCATTATATCACCCGTCAAATAATGCCGCAAGCCATTTTCATTGCAGTAAGTCACAGAGCATGGTATGTTGGAGAGCGGCAGAGACAGGAGTATGTATTAAGGAGAGAAATTTTAAAATGACGATACGTAACATTGAACATTTGCGAAATGTTGCCATTGTAGCTCACGTCGACCACGGCAAAACATCCTTGGTGGATCAGTTACTGAAACAGTCTGGACTGTTCCGGGCCAATGAGCATATGGCGGAACGCGCCATGGACTCCGGAGATTTGGAGCGCGAACGAGGCATCACGATTCTGGCCAAAAACACGGCTATTCCCTATCGAGATATACGTATTAATATTGTCGACACTCCCGGTCACGCTGATTTTAGCGGTGAAGTTGAACGCATTGTGCGGATGGTAGACGGTGTGCTATTGGTGGTAGATGCTTTTGAAGGTGTCATGCCGCAGACCAAATTTGTCCTGCAGAAAGCTTTGGAAGCTGGTTTGGCGCCCATTGTTGTTGTCAATAAAATGGATCGTGAAAATGCCCGCCCCGTTGAAGTCATAGATGAAGTCCTGGACTTGTTTATTGAACTTGGAGCCAGCGAAGAACAATGTGATTTTCCAGTCGTTTATACATCTGCGTTGCGAGGGACAGCAAGCGAGAGCATCGACCATCCAGGCGAAAACTTGCAGCCACTTTTTGAAGCAATTATTCAGCATATACCGGCTCCCTCGGGAGATCCTGAGGCTCCATTACAATGGCAGGTAACGATGTTGGATTACAACGAATTTTTAGGACGGATTGGTATTGGACGTGTAGCTCGCGGCCAAATTCATGTAGGTGACGCGGTCAGTGTGGTGCGCCGAAGTGGAGATGTTTCCAGGGCAAGAGTCGTGAAACTGTTCTCCTTCCAAGGATTGAAACGCATGGAAGTAGAAACCGCAGGCGTAGGGGATATTGTAGCTGTAGCTGGAATTCCAGAGCTGACAGTAGGAGAAACAGTTTGTCCTGTAGACGCTCCTGAAGGACTGCCCACATTGCATATTGATGAACCAACTTTACAAATGACTTTTCGTGTCAACGATTCGCCGTTTGCTGGACGTGAAGGACAGTTTGTTACGTCACGCAAGCTTCGTGAACGCCTGTTTGCAGAATTAGAGTCGGACGTTTCACTGCGGGTAGAAGAAACTGAGGATACAGATGCTTTTTTGGTTTCCAGCCGCGGAGAGTTGCATTTGTCTATTTTGATTGAAACCATGCGTCGTGAAGGATATGAATTACAGGTTTCCAAGCCACGCGTTATTCTACGAGAACAAAACGGTAAAATTCAGGAACCTATTGAACATCTGGTGGCCGACGTACCAAGCGATGCTGTAGGTTCTGTAATTGAAGCACTTGGATACCGCAAAGGCGAAATGGTCCACATGTTGACTTCGCCTTCTGGAGAATCTACACGCCTTGAGTTCCACGTTCCGGCGCGCGGCTTAATCGGCTTTCGCACAGAATTTTTAACACTGACACGGGGTTATGGCACCATGCACCATCGATTTTTGCAATATGATGAGTGGAAAGGTGACGTCATCACCCGACGACAGGGTGTCCTTGTAGCTAGCGAAAGCGGCACTGCGACAGCATATAGCATTCAAAACTTGGAAGATAGAGGTATTCTATTCATCACACCTGGTACAGAAGTCTATGAAGGAATGATTGTTGGCGAACATACACGTGAGAATGATTTGACCGTCAACGTCACCAAAGCCAAGCATATGACCAATGTTCGCTCCGCAACCAAAGAAGAAACGGTCCGGTTGAAAGCACCCCGCTTGCTCTCTTTGGAACAGGCTATGACCTATATCGAGGATGACGAGTTGTGTGAGATCACGCCTCAAAGCGTTCGCTTGCGCAAACGCTATTTAAACAAGTCAGAACGCGATAAGATGGCCAAGCGAGGAAAAGAAGTCATGCAATAACAGCCTTGTCAGAACGGCAAACTATCAGGTTGAATGGTTTTCCAATAGACCAAATTGCAAATACTCACCAAGTATTTTTAACTGTATTCCGCGAGAGGCGAGCATGGAACAGACTATCCGCCAATTTTCCTGTACTTGCTCTGTCGACTCGCCCAGCGGAAAATCAACATCCATATAGAAATGATATTCACCGAGAATTCGACCTGCTGGCCTTGACTCAATACGTGAGAGATTGAGCCCAAAATAATGAAATGGTGTTAGTGCGCTCCACAAGCCACCAGGTTCATTGTGCACTCCTATTAAACATAAAGAAATGGTGCGCTCCTCAGGGCGGAAAGCTTCAGCAAATAAGCTTTCTGCCTTATTTTTTGAAAGCAGCCCAAAACGCGTTTGGTTACCTGACGCATCTTCCACAGCACGTTTCGCAATGTGTAAACCATATAGTTCAGCAGCAATTTCATTGCCGAGCGCAATCTGAGGCTGTAACGAATGTTCAGAAACCATTCTCGCTGCTTGAGCTGAACTCGAAACTGGAATACATTCCGCCTTAGGCAATTCTCTTTGTATAAAATGCCGACACTGAGCAAGCACTTGCGGATGAGAGTAGACTTTTTCAGCAAGCGTCCAATCACTCCCCGGGCTGCTTAACACATGATGATGAATAGGTAAGGTCCATGCTGCTACCAGTCGAGGATAATCCGTCTCTGCATTCGTGTCTTCAATCTCATCAGCTAACTTTTCTTGCGCAATCACCATTTCAATGAGTCCATCCCAAGCATAGGTGACTGAACCTTGAATACTATTTTCAAGCGGAAGACATCCGTGTACAGACCTGTCTTCCGCATGGAGCACGGTATGAATAATTTCTGCTATGGAATCAAGCGGCCGCAAAATGGCGTTTTCCCATCCGACTCGTTTACAAAATGTGCGCAATGCAATATCGGAATGAGTTCCTTGGGGACCAAGAAAATAGATTGTCGGTTGAGCCATCCTATGCACGCTCCTTCGGTATGTCAAAAAGAACCAACTAACCATATACAATGGGATGGTAAGAGAGAAACTTAAATATTGAAAAGCGACAGCTGATTGGACTCTGGCATGCCTTGCAAACAACCTAATTGCTGCAAAATTTCTATGACGGTTTTCGAAACTCGGCTACGTTCTTGCAAATCTTCTATAGAAAGAAATGGACCATCCAATCTCGCTTGCGCCAAATTGCGGGCTGCAGCATCACCTACTCCAGGAATTGCGGCAAACGGTGGCAGAAGCGAACCATTCTGTTCATTCATCAGGAAGCGAGTGGCGTCAGATTGATAGAGTGAGATGCGCTCAAAGCGAAATCCACGTTCTACCATCTCCAAAGCAACTTCAAGTACGGTCAAGAGACTTTTTTCTTTCGGTTGAGCCGCGTTTCCTTTGTCTTCAATTTCTTCAATTCTTCTACGTATCGCATCTGAGCCTTTGATCATCAACTCTACATCAAAGTCATCAGCACGCACCGTAAAGTACGTAGCATAGAAAGCGAGTGGATAATGTACTTTAAACCAGGCTATACGAACAGCCATAATCACATAGGCAGTAGCATGAGCCTTAGGAAACATATATTTGATTTTTTTTCCTGATTCTATATACCAATCCGGTACGCCAAATTCGCGCATATACGCCTCATCATCGGGCTTGACTCCCTTGCCTTTACGAATCGATTCCATGATTTTAAATGCGCGCGCTGGTTCAAGTCCTTTGTATATCAAATAGACCATGATATCATCGCGAGCACAAATAACTTCTGAAAGCGTTGCTACCTGGTTACGAATTAAAGTTTGCGCGTTATTTAACCATACATCTGTCCCGTGAGACAAACCGGAAATACGCACTAACTCGGAAAATGTGGTTGGCTTCGTATCTTCCAACATTTGTCGAACAAACTTGGTGCCAAACTCAGGAATGGCAAACGTCCCAGTATTGGAGCGAATCTGTTCCGCAGTAACACCCAGAGATTGCGTTCCACTAAAAAGAGCCAAAACTTGCGGGTCATCAAAAGGAATGGTTTTAGGATCGACACCAGTTAAATCCTGAAGCATGCGAATCACCGTCGGATCGTCATGACCCAAGATATCTAGTTTCAACAAACAGTTTTCCAACCCTGAGTGATAATCAAAGTGAGTCGTCAGCGTCTCCGATTGTTTATCATCTGCAGGGTACTGAACTGGTGAAAAATCATATATGGAAACATGACTTGGCACAACCACTTGCCCGCCTGGATGCTGTCCAGTTGTTCTTTTTACACCCGTACATCCTTGTACAAGCCTTTCAATTTCGGCATTGCGCAGTACCAACCCTCGTTCTTCTGCAAATTTGCGGACATATCCATAAGCTGTTTTCTCAGCCACAGCTGAAATCGTACCCGCCCGAAAAACGTGATCGCGCCCAAAAAGCTCCTCTGTATAACGATGAGCACGCGGTTGATATTCGCCAGAAAAATTCAAGTCAATATCAGGAACTTTATCTCCTTCAAAGCCTAGAAACGTTTCAAAAGGAATGTCTTGTCCATCTCGTTCCATGGGTTCGGCACAATGTGGACAATCTTTCTTTGGCAAATCAAAGCCGGAACCAACACTTCCATCATCAAGAAATTCGCTGTGTTTGCAGTTTTGGCAGCGGTAATGGGGTGGCAAAGGATTCACTTCAGTAATATCCATCATGGTTGCAACCAACGAGCTCCCCACCGAACCACGGCTTCCTACAAGATAACCATCCTGCAAAGACTTGGTGACCAACTTATGAGCAATCAAGTATATGACTGCAAAACCATGCGAAATAATGGAATGCAATTCTTTCTCCAGTCGTTCAGCAACGATTTGCGGCAGCTCTTCACCGTATAAATGTTTTGCTTTACTGTAAGTCAATTGCCGCACTTCATCCTCCGCCCCATCGATAATAGGCGTATATAGTTCATTGGGAATTGGCGGTACATCTTCAATTTGTTCAGCAATTTTAGCCGGAGCTTCTACCACCACTTCTATGGCAGCATCACCAAGAAATGAAAATTCTTCCAACATCTCCTCTGTGGTTCGAAAGTGCAATGGCGGCTGACGCTCAGCGTTCGATCCGTTATTTTGCGACTGCAGAAAAACCTCCCGGAAGATACCGTCCTGTGGATAAAGATAATGGACATCACCTGTAGCCACAACAGGCTTGCCGAGCCGTTGCCCTAATTCGACAATCTGCTGATGCACCCTTTTGAGACTGTTTGTCTGCCATATCCCTTCGCGAATGAGATTGTCATAGTGACTCAGCGGTTGAATTTCTAAATAATCATAAAAGCTGCATATTTCTTCAATTTCTTCAATAGATTTGCCGCGAATAAAACTCTCAATCAATTCACCTTGCTGACAGGCTGTACCAATCAACAAACCATCCCGCAAACGAGCCAATTCACTTTTGGGAATCCTCGGCGTTCGATAAAGATACTTGGTATGGGCAAGAGAAACCATCTCGTAGAGATTGCGTAGACCCTGGCGATTTTTAACAAGCACGGTCGCATGAAATGGACGCACTTTGCTCATATCGGCTGTAGATGAAAGATCATTTAACTCCACAAGATTTGTAATCCCATTGGTACGAAGCTCCTTCTGCATATGAGCAAACAAACGTGCAGTTGCTTCGGAATCAGCCAAGGCGCGATGATGATTGACCAGCTCAATCTGAAGTTTTTGCGTCAACGTCTTTAAACGATAATTTTTTTCTCCTGGAAAAAGAATGCGGGCCAAAGCAAGCGTGTCAATAATGGGCTGCTCCCATTGCGGCATATCAATCCGCAGAGCGCACTGATTGAGAAAGCCGCTGTCAAACTCAGCATTGTGCGCCACCAATACCGCATCACCAACAAATTCTCGAAAACGCGGTAAAGCATCTGCCAATACAGGCTGTCCTTCCAACATTTCTGGTGTAATTCCAGTCAACTCCGCCACTTTCTGTGAATACGCACGCTCGGGCTGGATGAGCGTCGAGAATGTATCCACAATTTCAGTTCCCCGCATGCGCACGGCAGCAATTTCAATTAAAGTGTCTTCACGCGCATTCAGGCCTGTAGTTTCTGTATCAAACACCACAAATTCGCATGTATCGTCAAGCTCTATCGACTGTGGGCGAATGACCACGCGCGCTCCATCATCAATCACATAAGCTTCAACACCTAGTATTGCTCGAATACCGTGTTTCTTGGCCGCCCCATATGCTTCTGGAAACGCCTGCACTCCACCGTGATCGGTCACAGCTATGGCCTTGTGACCAAGCCTCGCTGCTTCAGCGATCAACTTGTCCACAGGAATGACTCCATCGAGCGGAGACATATTGGTGTGCGCATGAAGTTCAATACGTTTCTTCTCTGCAAAATCCATTGGCAACTGAGCTTCAATTGGCTGCATATCAGAAACCATAAAAACGATTTCTTTACTGAAAGTATCAAATTGTACTTGTCCGCCAATTCTCAGATAATCATTGTTTTTCAGTGGTTCAAGCACTTCGCGCTGACGTTCGTCACGAGCAAAACATTTAGCCGTGATGGAGTTGGTGCCATCCGTAATATTGAACTGAAGAAGAAAGCGACCGCTCGGCAAGACACGTTTATCTACACTGAAGACTCTACCCTGCACGACAGCGCGCCGCATCTCATCCTCAATTTCCTGAATCGATATGACTTCTTGCAAGTCTAATGGTTTACCCAATGTAAGAGGGGCTATGGGGGTTTCTTCTCGATTGCGTCGATTCCCGTAAGGGTACGATCTCGTTTCAGCAGGCGCCTGCTCTTGCTGACGCAATTTAGCCTTTTCTGCTTCCAGCCTTGCTTCTTCTTGCAAAATACGTGCAACCTCAGCTTGTTGCTGTTCAGCCAACTGCTCTCTGAGCGCCTCTTGATACTCTTTGTTTGCCAATTCTTCAATAAATCGAACCGATAGATCTTGTCCGAATAAAGTAGAGATGGCTTCCTGATAATAAATATCTACTTTCTTTTTTTGAAGCCATTCCTCAGCGCCAGCCTGTGCCAAATGAGCTACAGCAATCCAACGTTTTTCATCTTTAGAGGCTGTCTGTCCAGATTGCAACAACCAGCTTGCCTGCTGCAGAAACCGCCCGGCAAGCGGTTCTATGTGTAAATAGAGTGTGGTCAAAGCTTCTATGAGGGAAATAGCTATTTGTTCAAAATTTTGTGAAAGCCATTCATCCTCTAAAAATTGATATTGCACCCCTAAAGGAGTTAGTGTCTCATCTGTTTTGTGAAGCAATAGGAAGCCATTTTGCAAATACTCCGCCAAAGATTGACGAACTTCATTTGGAGAGTCTTCAAGAAGGGATTGAAGAGGAGGCAATCGAAGTGCTAATTTTTTCTGTGATGAAAATACAAAAACGCGATCGACAAAGGAATGGAGAGAAGGGCTTTCCATCTCCATTCCTGAAGCAAATAGGGCGCAAAATGAGCGGATAAAATTCACTTGCTAGACTACCTCCTAGACATTGCTGTTCTGCTGAGTGAAAGGTCGTGGTCCGCAACGCCAGGTACAACACCCATCATCCAACCGTTCAGAAAAAACGTGTGACATCCCGATAGGTTATGACAACGGTCAAGAGCATTAGTAATCCAAAACCGACTAAATGAACCAACCCTTCTTTACGCGGGTCGATAGCTTTTCCACGTATCAACTCGACAAGCATAAAAAGCAATCTGCCACCATCAAGCGCTGGTATGGGAATTAAATTAAAGAGACCAAGATTGAGCGATAAGAGTGCAGTGATATACATCACCTGCCAAACACCTGTTTGTGCTTGCTGGGAAATGACATCTGCAATGCCGACAGGACCAGATAAATCGTTGAACTGATGACGTTCAATCACTTGAGCATAGAGATGAATGGCATTCACACTGTTGGTGTAAACAGATTTAAAGCCTTGGGCAAAAGCATCGAAAGGATTATGTGTCAAAGTACTGTCTATGCCTATAATGGGTGTAGACTGGTATAATTCCGGCCTCACCAGAAGCCATTTTTGATGCCCATCGCGCTCCACCAAAAGCGGGATGGGTTTGGGAGGATTCGATTTGTCAGCAACAATCACTCGCTTAAGATCGTACCAAGTTTGAATAGGCACTCCGTTAGCCTGAACAATTCGATCGCCTTGTTGCAAATGAGCTTCAGCGGCAGGTGTATTCGGTAGCACTGCACCCACGACAGGAGCGCTCGATGGAACACCTACATGCAAGAAAACAAGTGAGAAAAGAACTCCTGCCAACAAAAAATTCATCACTGGGCCGGCCAAAATAATCGAAGCACGCGCCCATAGGGACTTACCAATCATTTGCTCCCCTGGGGAGACTAGAGGAATGCTGGAACGGAGACTGGTCTGCAAACGAGCATGCGGTCTGACTGAATAGGAGCGAATACCGTCTGCTGTTTCCATGGTAATAAACATGTGCTTGGTCAAATCCAGATTAACCAACGTCCCCACGGTCCGCCCTGGCAGTGAGTCGGGCTCACCAATGGCGTCCATACGACCGCTGGAATCAAGCGAGAAAGCTAGCTGCTCACCTTTTTTGAAGTATGCATCCTGTGGCATTTCACCCGCAAGTTGTACAAAGCCGCCAATAGGAAATAGGCGTAACGAATACTCTGTACCGTTTTTGCGAAAAGCAAATAATTTGGGCCCCATACCAATAGCAAATACAGGCACGGCTACTCCATTACGTTTGGCAACATAGAAGTGGCCAAACTCATGCAACATGATGCATACCACAAAAACCAATACTATCGCGATGACCGAACGGAGCGTGTGCACCAACGGCAACCACCACATGGATACACCCTCTTTCCCTACTTAAACATCCTGCCCTAATTCTTCTTTTTGTATAAGAAGCCAGGCACGACGTCTTACATCTTCATCAATATGGAGCGCATCTGAAATCGACCGAGGTACCGCATAATCACTAGACTGCAACAGTCGCTCTACAATCTCCGCTATATGGAGATAGCCAATGCGCTGTTCAAGAAACGCTTGTACAGCCACTTCGTTGGCTGCATTTAACACGCAAGGCATGGCGCCTCCCGCTCGACCTGCTTCATATGCTAAACGAAGGGCTGGAAAACGTTCCAGGTCAGGTTCTTCAAACGTCAATTGACGCAGCTTGACAAAATCAATTCGTTCTAAATCCAGCTTTACTCTGGCAGGATACGTGAACGCATATTGAATGGGCAAACGCATATCATGGTTGCCTAACTGGGCAACAATTGAACCATCTACATACTCCACCATGGAGTGAATAATACTTTGCGGATGGACGAGTACCTTTATTTTATCATATGGCGCAGAAAATAAATGATGCGCTTCAATGACTTCTAAACCCTTATTCATAAGCGTGGAACTATCCACCGTAATTTTGGCGCCCATTTTCCACGTCGGATGCTGTAAAGCCTGTTCTAGGGTAACCGACTTCAATTGTTCCATGCTGTAAGTGCGAAACGGTCCCCCGGAAGCTGTTATGTAAAATGACTCTACTTCTTGACGTTTCCCGGCCAGAAGCGCTTGAAAAATCGCAGAATGCTCACTATCCACAGGAACTAGGCTCGATCCGTTGACAGACACGTGCTCCATGATTAAATCTCCTGCCGCCACCAACGTCTCCTTATTTGCCAGCCCTACCACAGCACCTTGAGAGATAGCGCGCCAAGTAGGAGCAATTCCTGCAGCACCGAGCACTGCAGAGATCACAAGATGGGCTGGAACGGAAGCAGCTTCTTCCAAGCCAGCCTGACCGACGCCCACATCACAAGGGAGTCTGCCATGAAATAGTTGAATCAGTTCTTGCCGCGAGTGTTCATCCTGTACAGAAACGTACTGAGGTGCAAACTCATCTATCTGTTGTTTGAGCAACCTCATATTCTTTCCTGCACTCAGAGCTACCACCTGCCATGCAGGAGAGAGGCGTCGAACAACATCTAAACTGTTACAGCCAATGACTCCAGTGCTGCCCAATATGCTGACCTTCGACACAGAATCACTTCTTTTCTTTCCAGTATGTTCAAAATTTCTAGGAAAAAGAAAACCACAACATACCATATGTATGGACCATATAAAACATAAACGGAGCAGCGAACAACAGACTATCTACTCTATCCAAAATGCCGCCATGTCCGGGTAACAAGGTACCCGAATCTTTGACTCCTGTACTTCGTTTGTAAGCTGATTCAATCAAATCGCCAAGCTGAGATAAAATAGAAATTCCAGCACCTAGCCCCAGTAAAGCGACCAGATGAATTTGTCCTACAGCTAAACCAAACAGAGCCGCACCTACTGCTGCACCCAAAATGCCGCCGAGAGACCCGGAAATAGTCTTCTTTGGTGAAATGTCAGGCCATAATTTAGGTCCTTGCAACCAACGTCCGACAAAAAAAGCAGTAGTGTCACTCATCCATACCGCGATTAAAAAGGACCAAAGAAAAAACCAGCCATGAGGAACCAATCTTAATTGAATCATGCTGTGTCCGCCAATGCCGATATACAGCATTCCAACAAAGATAGGAGCAACTTGGGCCAGATGGTTGCGATTTCGAGTCAAAACAGGCCACAATAGGCAAAGAGCAACCATAACTGCAAGAGAAATGGGATGGTACCATCCAGTATCAAACTCTATATAAGTGACAGCTATTACAGCCAAATACATCAAAGATTGACGATAAGAAACACCAAACATCCGCACAAACTCCGTAACACCTGCGGCTGTCACCAACCATACCGCAATTTCCCATGGCCAAGCATTGGGCAGGAGCAAAACGATCAAGATTACAGCCACACCAATGGTCGCTGTAAGTACGCGCTGTTTGATCATTCTCTCACCTACCTATATCGCCAAACCGGCGCTGCCGGCCACTGAATTCTTGCAGAGCCCGGAGAAGATGCTGCCGATTAAAGTCAGGCCAGAGTACGTCGGTAAACCATAATTCAGCATATGCGGATTGCCAGACGAGAAAATTGCTGAGCCTTATTTCTCCGCTGGTGCGTATGATAAAATCGGGATCAGGCTGATGGGCGGTGGAGAGTTGAGCAGCCAAAGCACTTTCATCAATATCTTGTGGAGCTATTCGCCCCTCTGCCACTGCTTCGGCAAGTTTACGCACGGCGAACACAATATCCATACGCCCTCCATAATTGAGAGCAAAATTAACGTTCATCCCTGTATTTTGTTTGGTTCTCTCCAACGACTGCAATACTGTCTCACGTGTATCGGCAGGTAATTGTTCAGTATCGCCAATCACACGAATCCGCACATTGCGTTCCATTAATTCATCAATTTCCGTAATAAAAAACTGGCGAGGCAACTTCATGAGAAATTCCACTTCACGCTGTGGCCTCTTCCAATTCTCGGTAGAAAAGGCATAGAGGGTAAGATATTCAATACCTAAATCATCACAAGCCCGAATCGTCTCTTTCATAGCTTGCATACCTGCATGGTGACCAGCGATTCTCGGCAATCCACGACGCCGCGCCCAACGGCCATTGCCGTCCATGATGATACCAACATGCTTAGGCCGAACTGCAAGCGAATCGATGTCAGGATTCTGTCCTCGGTTGTCCCAACCCCATCTCCAGCGCACCGATCATCCCTCACAATCCGGCGACAGTTTGTTAAATCCAATAATTTCCAATCTTAAACCTATACTTCAAGCAGTTCTTGCTCTTTACCAGTCGCAGCTTTGTCTATTTCACCAACGAACTTGTCTGTGAGCTGTTGAATCCGCTCCATCAATCTACGAACATCGTCTTCCGAAGCATCTCCATTCTTTTCAGCTTTTTTCAACTCGTCATTAGCATCTCGCCGAACGTTACGAATAGCCACGCGTGCTTCTTCAGCCATCTTTTTAACCTGCTTGACAAGCTCTTGGCGTCTCTGTTCCGTAAGGGCTGGAATAACTAAACGAATAACAGAACCATCGTTGGCAGGATTCAGACCCAAGTCAGACTTCTGAATAGCTTTTTCAATCTCACTCAACATACTTTTCTCCCAAGGAGAGATAACCAACAAGCGCGGTTCTGGAGAAGTTACACTTGCAACTTGTGGAATGGGCATCTGTGAGCCGTAATATTCTACGGTTACTTTTTCAAGCATAGCCGGCGTAGCTCTACCCGCCCGAATTGACGCCGCATCCTTGCGAAATGCTGCTACAGCCTTTTCCATACGTTCTTCTGCATGCTTCACAATTTGCTCTGTCATACTTTCACTCTCCTGACCATTGTACCTACCGCTTCGCCCATGACTGCTCGGCGAATATTGCCCGATTCTCCCAAAGCAAAAACAAGCAAGGGAATATTGTTATCCATGCAAAGCGAGGTTGCTGTAGAATCCATAACACCAAGACCTTGATTTAAAACATCCATAAATTCTAATTCATCATATTTGACAGCTGTTGGATCTTTGAGCGGATCAGCCGTATAAACACCATCCACTCCATTTTTGGCCATTAAAATGACCTCCGCTTCAATCTCAGCGGCGCGCAGCGCGGCGGTTGTATCTGTAGAGAAATATGGATTACCCGTACCACCTGCAAAAATAACCACTCGTCCTTTTTCTAAATGACGAATGGCTCGTCGGCGAATATACGGTTCGGCTACCTGACTCATTTCCACCGATGTTTGCACCCGTGTATCGACACCCAATTTTTCCAAAGCATCCTGGAGCGACAAAGCATTCATGACGGTTGCCAGCATTCCCACATAATCCGCTGTTGCTCGATCCATTCCACGAGCACTGGCCGAAACACCTCTCCAGATGTTTCCTCCCCCGACCACAATAGCCATCTGCACACCTAAATCCGCAACTTCTCGAACCTGTAACGCAATGTTTGACATCATTTCAGAGTCAATGCCATATCCCTTATCCCCTGCCAGAGCTTCGCCACTCAGTTTGAGAATGATCCGCCTGTACTTAGGTTGGGGTGTCGTCATAAATTGAGAATGCCTCCTCATGATAAGA
Source organism: Alicyclobacillus sp. TC (assembly GCF_016804365.1). Lineage (NCBI taxonomy): Bacteria > Bacillati > Bacillota > Bacilli > Caryophanales > Alicyclobacillaceae > Alicyclobacillus > Alicyclobacillus sp. TC. The sequence continues at coordinate 1,734,391 of NZ_CP044434.1, forward strand.
ACTCATCCAATTTTGAGCCCTATGGCTTTATATATTGCGGGGACCAAGACAATACCTGGTTTGCAAAAGGGGAACACATAGTGTCTCCACGCCGTGTTCCCCTGCTTATACCGCAAAGGCCAGTGCCATTAAACGCGAACCTGCGACATGACCTCTTCAGCAAAGTTACTCTCTTTCTTTTCAATACCTTCACCAACAACAAAACGTGTGAAACGGCGGATAGAAATATTCTCGCCTATTTGGGCAATTTTCTCACGCACCAACATCTCCACTGTCTTATCTGGATCTTTGACAAACGGCTGGTCTAGAAGGCAAATTTCTTTCAAATATTTTTCAATACGTCCATCCACAATTTTATCCACAATATTTTCCGGCTTACCTTCATTCAAGGTTTGCGCCCGAAGAATTTCGCGTTCTTTCTCTATAAACTCACTCGAAACTTCATCGCGACGCACATAAAGTGGATTAGAGGCAGCAATATGCATAGCGATATCACGAACCAATTGACGAAAATCTTCGTTTTTGGCCACAAAGTCAGTTTCACAATTCACTTCAACCAAAACGCCAATCCGTCCACCGCCATGAATATAAGCTTCCACCAATCCTTCCGCAGCTACACGACCCGTTTTTTTAGCAGCAGATGCCAGTCCGCGCTCGCGCAAAACTTCCATCGCTCTCTCCATATCCCCATCGGCTTCAGCTAAGGCGCGCTTACAATCCATCATACCTGCACCTGTTTTCTCACGCAATTCTTTGACCATTGACGCTGTAACTTCCATCTCATTTCCTCCTCAATTCAGCAAAAACTTAGAATACCATTTGAGCACATACCTAACGAAGTTCTTTCAACACGCATTAGTGCACAAAAAAGGTGACGAGCCACAGATGCTCCCGTCACCTACTAGCTCCAATCAGGCAGTGGTTTCTTCCCCTTGACCTTGAGCGCCTTCTAATACAGCATCTGCCAACTTGGCAGTCAACAGTTTAACAGCCCGAATAGCATCATCATTACCCGGAATCACATAATCAATTTCATCCGGATCACAATTGGTATCGACGATGGCTACAATTGGAATACCGAGCTTACGCGCTTCTGCAACAGCAATCCGTTCTTTGCGCGGATCAATCACAAACATAGCGCTCGGCAATTTCTTCATACCTTTGATGCCGCCAAGAAAACGTTCCAAACGCTCAGCTTCTTTGCGAAGCAAGATAACTTCTTTCTTAGGCAAGCGTTCAAAAGTCCCATCTTCCTCCATACGCTCCAACTCTAGCAAACGCTGGATACGTTTTTGGATGGTTGGGAAGTTGGTCAATGTACCGCCCAGCCAGCGCTGATTGACATAAAACATACCACAGCGTTCTGCTTCTTCTTTTACAGCTTCTTGAGCCTGCTTCTTAGTGCCAACGAACAGGATGGTTTCGCCATTCGCAGCAGTGTCACGAATAAAATTATAAGCTTCTTCAACTTTGCGAACAGTTTTTTGCAAATCGATGATATAAATCCCATTGCGCTCCGTAAAAATATAACGAGACATCTTGGGGTTCCAGCGACGGGTTTGATGTCCAAAATGAACACCCGCCTCCAACAATTGTTTCATAGAAATAATCGCCAAAGATAACTCCTCCTAAACGGTTTGTCCTCCGCCCTCGTCATATGAACCTGCGACCAGTTGGACCCGCAAGCCATCAGATAAGCGTGTGTGCTCCACTTCACTGTGGGCATTGCACCGTTCTCCAATATATCACAGCCTGCGTAAGACTGCAATGACCCACTCCATCAATTCAGAGTCGGCGGCATATGCAAGGCTTGTTCCACACGTAAAACCTCAGCAACTGGTAAGGATAACTGTTGAGCAGCCTGTTCTACAGTCAAGCCTTGAGTTAAAGCATCGAGAATCTCAAAGTAACGTGGAGAAAAGGAAGGAGATTCAACTGTTTCTGCAGCTTCAGGTTTCTGAGCATTCAATGCTGCACCAACCTCTTCTCGAGACATTTCTATTAACTGTTTCATCAACAGTTGTTCACCCGCCAATGACTGACCCACATCATCAAATCTCGAAACAACATGCTCATTCTTTGAAAAAAATTTTATATGGTGAGGTTCGTCTTTTTGAAGCATCTCTTCCAATTGATTGAAACGTTCTTCTAATTTGCCAACACGCTCATCCATGGTTCGTTCTAACGCGTCTAAATTGGATCGCAATTCCATGTAAATATCTTCTAAAATTTTCACAACTTCTTCATTAACTGCGGAAATCATAGCTTGCGGACTTTCCTTTGCTTGAATGACTTGTGGATTGGCCAGAGCACCGGAGCGCAGCCAACGAAAAATACCTTTTAACCCACCATATTGTTTCCATCCCCCCGTAGAAGTATAGAGTACGACGACCATAGCCGCACAAAGTAGACCCATAGCTCCTGTCAACCACATATCTGTTCACCTCCTAGTATATTACCGAAGTACTGGCGGCCTTCATCGCTAAACACAGCCGGAATCGCCTGGGCCTGGATAATGCAGAAAACCTCAAGTCTGTTGCCGCCGCGCCACTGGGCATTGACACGGCAGTGGATGCGTACCGACTGCATTTGCGCCTGCTTCTCCAGTAAATTCGCTTCACAGAGTGGCCCTTAGAACGACTCCATGCCGAGATCGAAAAGCGCCTCAAAGCTGCTGTTGCGCGCAAATTGACATACATCATTCATGCCTTGTTGCGTGACAAAAAGCCATACGAACCAATCGCGTAAGATCATATATTGGACTGAATCTGCAAACCCGTCTGTCTCTGACAGGCTTATATTGATACCCTCAAAAATCACTTCCCTTCATAGGTCTTAGAACTCAATAGAGTACTTAACATTAGATAGATGATCTTTCTTCAAATCGTATATGTACCCTTGATAGCAGTACGAATTTGTAACAACTCTGTCTGCAAATCAAACTCAATAGTTCGACCCGTATTGCCTCCAAAATCAGTTGAAACCAACTCTACTCCAGCGTCTCGCAAATAGTTTTCTACTGCTTCAGCATTACGCGGGCCCACTCGGAGAATATCGGAATTGGCCGATCCGCTAAACATTTGCGCACCACCCGCAGCTTTGGCTTTCAACGAACTGGGCCGCAAACCCTGCTTTGAAAATTCATCCAACAGCCAATCCAAAGCGAGATCGGCATATTTACATACGTTTCCTGAAAAATTAGGTGGTGATTGAGGAAGCATAATATGAACTAAACCGGCTATATTTTTCCTTGCATGGTATAAAACCGCGCCAACGCACGAACCGAGACCCGTTGTCCCAATTCGATCTGGCCCTGAAACGATTGCCCCTTGAGCAATACCTACCCGAATCAGTTGGCTTTCTTGAATCGAGGGTAAGGTGAATTCACACATCATTATCCCACCCCAGCGCACTGAACAGCTTGACCATAGATTGTGGGTGAGGGAGAAGGAAGAAATGGCCATCGATGTTCATTTGTCCTTGCCATATTTGCGTGTTAATCAAAATCGCTTGATCGGCTATATCACCAGAGAAAGCAAGGCCGATGTCGAGAATGGCACCAGCCATGTCCACAGCAATCGACGGTACTGAAAGAGTAATTTGCAGCGACGCGAGTTCACTGATGGCGGTGACATAGCTGCCAGAAAGAATATTTCCAACTTCCGCCAGCGCTGAAAGCTGCAATTCTTCAAAAAGAAGCCCTTCATGACCTGTCAAATTCAGCTGATGCAATAGATGTTCCGCACTTTGCATGGGTAAAAGCAGAAACATGCTTCCATTCATCTGCCCCCAATTTGTAAAAAGATGCCGACAACAGGCGCCTCTGGACCGCCAGCAATATCTGCAATCTCGTCAAACGGGCATAATCTAGCAGCTGTGACGGACATTTGTACACTTTCTTGCAACAATACAGACAACGCAGTAGCAGCATGACCAGCGCCCACATTGCCGACTTCACGGAGAATATCTTGCTGTCGATCATCCAGATTATAGAATACACTCATGTTTCTTAACGTTCCTCCTGCTCCCGCAACTCCTTGAGCTGCAACTGTTCAGCATGATTAAAAAGGCGAGGCAAATGGAGGAGAATCAGCACTTGTTTCTGATGTTCTGCAATCCCCTGCAAAAATTCTGCGGAAAGTCCACCTACCATCGAAGGAGCAGGTTGAATATCCGAATCTGCAAGTGTCACTACATCTGTAACCGCATCCACTATCATACCTACCATCATATCTTCCACTTGTACAATGACTATACGGGAATCATCTTGCTGCAAGGAAGAAGCCAATCCCAGACGCTCACCGAGATCGACCACAGGCACAATGGTGCCGCGCAAATTCACAACACCTTTGATAAATGCGACCGTACGCGGTACACGTGTAATTTCCATAGGCTTCTCAATAGACAATACCTGGGTTACTGAGGCACCGTATTTTTCCTGACCTACAGCCATGACGACAAATTGTTGCTCCATGTCTATCACTCCTTACCCCGAATTTTTCGACTGCCAAAATATAAAAATCAATTCAAGTCTTTGAGAGTTTGTTAGCTTCATGCTGATAGCCAGGCATCGAGATCGAGAATGAGTCCCACCGTACCGTCGCCGAGAATGGTCGCTCCAGAAAATCCTCGCACGGACTGCAGATATTTCCCCAATGGTTTGTTGACAATTTCCTGCTCTCCAACAATATCATCGACAAGTATCGCCAAACGACGATTGCCTTCTTTACAGAGAATGGCTGACCAAGGAAATTGAATGGCCGACGATTGTTCGTAAAAAGCATCCCCCGCATCCAGCAGCGGGATGAGCCCATCTCGATGGCGCAAAAAACGTTCTCCACCAATGGCTTCTAAATCTGTTTCGTAGACTTGCAATACTTCTTCCACACTGCCAAGAGGGACAGCAAAAGATTCGTTACTCACCATAAACAGCAAGGCAGGTAAAACAGCCAAGGTCAGAGGCAACTGAATACGAAAAGTAGTCCCCTTCCCCTTTTCCGAGAGAATTGAGATTTTACCGCCCAACGATTGCACTTTATTACGTACCGCATCAAGCCCTACACCACGTCCGGAAATATCGGTGATTTTTTCAGCAGTAGAAAATCCGGAGGCAAAAAGAAAATCATAAATTTGTTCAGGCTTAAGCATAAGTGCAGATTTCTCATCGACTAATCCGCGCGCAATGGCTTTGTTTAATACTGCTTCCGAATCAATACCTCCGCCATCATCAGCAACTTCTATGTAGACGTTTTGTCCGGAAGAGAAAGCAGAAATTTTTAATGTCCCTGCCTCTGGCTTGCCCGCCTGGCGACGTATATCCGCTGACTCAATACCGTGATCGGCCGCATTGCGAATAATATGCACCAAAGCTTCACCCATCTCATCGACAACAGTCCGATCGAGTTCTGTTTCTCCCCCTTCCATAAGAAAATGAATTTCTTTTTGTAATGACTTGGAGAGATCTCTAACTAAACGAGGAAAACGTTGAAATAACGTATCTACCGAAACCATGCGTAAGGACATGAGTCCAGATTGTATATCGCCAGAGATACGGCCAAGTCTATCGACCATTTCTCGAATGACAGCCGTCTGTCCAGCCTCAGTAGCACTGGCTAGTTGAGAGCGAGCAATCACCATCTCACTGAGACGATCGAGTAGATGATCGATTCTCTCGATGGGTACACGCAATGTCCTCTCTACCTTCATGGGTGCAGCAGGTTGCTTGGCAGATTCTTTCTGCGAATCCACCTGATCTGCTGTAAGACTCGGGGTTGGTGAATGGGCTGCCGCAGAAGTTGTAGTTGGATCTGTCCGATGTGTCGAAAGATATTCTATAAGCGGTACAAAAGTTACATTAACCACTTCAGAAATATTAGAGAGATTGCGCATAGCCTCTTCAGCAGAAATTTCTCTTAAAACAGCAAGAAAGGCAATGTTTTCAGAATACCGGCCATCCTGTAAATGTTCTGCACTCGGTGAACATTCAAGAATATCTGACCACTGCTCCAATTCTCGCATGACAACCAATGCGCGGACTGATTTCATCTGACAGTCTGGAGCAATATTCACAGTCAGAACTCCAGCCAAGAGTCCCGCTTCTGCAGCTTGAGATGCAATGTGCAAAGCAATATCGGTGAAATGTCCTTCTGTGGTATCCACTGTCGCCGCAACCTCTGGATGAGGTGACACTGCTGCGTTTGTTAGACGTTGATAGAGTTCCTGCAACGAATGAATAATAGCATCGTCTGAACCCGTTTCATCTATCCCACTGTCAATAATTCGTTCTAACTGAAGAGAAAGCTGATCAATCCCCGACAATAGAATATCGGGACTATCTGTGGTCAACCGTCCTGGATTTTCTCGAAACACGCCAAGTACATCTTCAAGGCGATGAGTCAAAGTGGCCATTTTTTGAAATCCCATGCTTGCGCTCATTCCTTTGAGTGTATGCGCAGCACGAAACATGGCCGCAAACAATTCATCCGACGAGCCCTCAGATTCAAGACGTAGACAGAGATCATTCAGAAGTTGCAGATTATCGCTTGTTTCTTCTATAAAGGCTTGTAAATACTCAGCGTTTTGCAAAGCTGGCATACCCTCCCGCCAATTTCTGTTTTTATCCTTATGTTTAGGCTGGCTTTATCCAGTTGAAAAAAACGACTTTCCAGGCCAAAACCGATGCAGAAAACCTCTCCACCCGCCTCGATTCGGCTCATTAAGGCGCAGAAAATTAGCCGCTATCTGCTCCATACAGCGCGAGGCCGTACTGTTGGGAAACGATATCAATACTGGCACTTGACGCATCACTGCTTGCGAAACAAAATCATCCTCCAAAATAAATCCAAGCGTTTCCAATTTCCACTCCAAAAATTTCAATGCCGCGGCAGACAATCTTTCAGATGCCTCTCGTGCGTCAGTCAATTTCAATGCGCGATTAATCACCAGACGAACAGCCGGCAATTCGTCAAGAGGTCTTTCCTCATACAGCAGCTTAAGAAAAGCATAGGCATCAGAAATTGCCGTAGGTTCTGGCGTCGCCAGTAAAATCAATTCGTCCGATCCGGCAATCCACTGAGCTGATTGATGATTGATGCCCGCACCAAGATCAATAATCACTGTGTCAAAATGGTTGGATAAATTCGCCAATTGTTCCTTAACTCTGACCATAGCCGCATCGTCCAACATATCGGAGTGCAAGCCGCTACCTCCAGATAAAAAAGAAAGGCCATGAGGACTAGTAGAGATGACATCAAAGAGTTGTACGTCTTTCGCTAAATCAAGAACTGTGTGAAAGGGTCTGGTATTGAGCAAAAGTTCAATGTTGGAAAACCCTACATCAGCATCCACGATGAGCGGCGTCTTCCCTTTTGCTTTTAATGCCAGCGCAAAATTGACACAGAAATTGGATTTACCCACTCCTCCCTTACCACTGGCAACAGCAATGACACGTGTTTTGGCAGGCAGTCCCCCATTATCCATGCTTCTTTCTCTCATTTTGCTGCGCAGGCTTTCGGCTTGATCGCTCATGGATGCCCCTCCCCGAAAACAGATTTTAAAACAAAATCTTTTGTGCTCGGTGAGATATCATCAGGTACATTCTGTCCAGTCGTAATATAGGAAAGCGGCTTTTTAGCCTTCCAAATCAATTCTGCCGCCACACCATAAGAAGAAGTTTCATCTAATTTAGTAAATAAAAATTTATGAAAAGGAATGGTAGAAAACGCCTCTAACAATCTATTTAAATCTTCAGCTTTGGAAGTTAGCGAAAGCACAAGAACAATCTCATCAATTGGCGCTATAGAAAGTAACGTCTGAACGTCTTGCGTCGAACGTTGGTTAAAGTAATTTCTTCCTGCCGTGTCCATCAGTAATAAATCACAATGAGAGAGTGAATCAACAGCTTTGTTTAAAGAAACAGCGTCTGATTCGGCCACTTCCAAGGGAATGCCAAGAATTTGCGCATAGGTTCGCAATTGCTCAATAGCTGCAATGCGATAAGTATCACAAGTAATTAATCCAACTTTTCGTTCACCTGAAAGTACATGCAGGGCTGCCAATTTGGCAATTGTAGTCGTCTTGCCCACTCCAGTAGGACCGACAAAAGCAACAATTCGCGATGTGGATTGAATAGGGGATGGTACAGCGAAAGTCTGAAACTGTTGAATAAACCAATTACGAAAAGATTGAAGCAAAAGTTGGTAATCCCCAACTTTAGGCATAGATAGCACACCGGACTCCTGCATCCATTCTCGAACAGTGTCAACCGAAATACCTTGTTGGACCAAAAGTTGCTGCAATTGAAAATGCTCTTGATTCATTCCGCCTACAAAGACAGTATTTTGGGAAGACAATTGTTGTAATCGATAGGTTAACTTTTTCATTTCGTCGAGGATAGGCAACAAAACTTGCCTTGTATCCTCTTGAGCCGATGTTATACCTATAGTAGAATTTGCAGAATGAATCTGAACGTCCCCTATTGACTGCATAGACATTGTTGAGGACATATTGGATGTTTCCCCTCGCAAAATGCGTTTCTGTTCCTCGGCTTTTTCTGAAACATTCTCTGGTTTGGCAGCAACTTGTCCATAAGCAGATGGATGATAGGCTGGAATTTTAACAGGTAAATCACCTGCTACCGCAGCCATTACTTCAATACGCTTACTCCGCCATATCAGCCATTTGCGAACATGAATACGTTTGCTGCTTAAAATGACAGCATCTTTCCCCAAATCAGAGCGTATACGCAATAAAGCTTCGGGCATGTCACGAACCACATAGCGTTTAACCATCATAGATTAACCACCCCGCCACTCTCAACTTCAAGCGTCGGATCCAACTCACTGTAAGATAACACCGTCAACTCCGGTAAAAACCTTACCAACCAGCGTCTAACAGCTAAACGCAATGTAGGATGAACCAAGAGTATAGGTGATTTGCCTTGCGCAGAGAGACGATTCGATTCTTCCCGCAGTTTTTTGTAAATTTTTTGCGACAGTGCAGGATCGAGTGCAACAAACACACTTTCCTCTTGATGAATCAATGATTCTTGGATCTTTTCTTCCACACTCGGAGAAAAAGTAAGTACTGTTAATGGTTGGCCTGGCACTCTGAATTGATGACAAATTTGCCTGCCCAATGCCTGTCTAACCTGTTCGGTCAACATATCGGTATCTTTGGACTGGCGACCAACATCCGCAAGAACTTCTAAAATAGTCGATAAGTCACGAATGGATACTTTTTCATGTAGCAAATTGCTCAATACTTTTTGCACTTGACCAAGTGTTAAATTGTTATTCAACACATCATCAACAACCGCAGGAGCTTCCGTCTTTAAGTGATCCAACAATTTCTTAGTTTCCTGTCTCGTCAACAACTCATGGGCATGTGCACGCAATGTTTCTGTCAAATGAGTTGCCATAACGGAGGACGGATCAACCACTGTATATCCAGACATCTCTGCCTGTATTTTCATTTCCGAATTGACCCATAAAGCAGGCAAACCAAAAGTAGGTTCTTTGGTAGAAATCCCAATAATAGTTGGATCTTCAACTCCAGGAGATATCGCTAGCCAATGCCCAAGCAAAACTTCTCCTCGAGCAATCTCTAACCCTTTTAAGAGAATGACATATTCCGTAGGTTTTAATTGCATATTGTCGCGCAAACGGATAGCAGGAATGACCAACCCAAGTTCAAGTGCCAATTGCTTTCGAATCATGATAACTCTTTCTAACATGTCGCCGCCCTGTTTAGCGTCCACCAACGGCACAAGACCGTAGCCAAACTCCAGTTCAATAGGCTCAACATGGAGCAGAGACAAAGCATTCTCTGGTTTTTTGTTGTCCTCTGTACGGCTCTTGAGCAATTGTTCTTGCTCTTTTTTTGCCGATCTTGCCGCATTTACCTGTACACGCCAACCAGTCAAAAAAGCGAGTGCAGAAATAGGAATCACGGGGATGACTCCAATTGGAGTAAATACACCCAGCAATAAAATAGCTGATCCAACCATATAGAGGGCACGCGGGAATTGAAAAACCTGGCCAAAAATATCCGCTCCCAAATTTGCTTCAGTAGCAGCCCTAGTCACCATTAATCCAGTGGCTGTCGAAAGCAACAAGGCTGGAATTTGACTGACCAGACCGTCCCCAACTGAAAGTAAAGTATACTGGTGGAGCGCTGTTGAGAATGAATCTTTGTGAATGACCATACCGATAATAAAACCACCAACAATATTGACCGCTACTATTAACATAGAAGCAATGGCATCGCCTTTCACAAATTTAGAGGCTCCATCCATGGCTCCGTAAAAATCCGCTTCCCGTTCAATATCTGCACGTCGCTTGCGCGCAGTGGCTTCGTCTATCAGGCCAGCGTTTAAGTCCGCGTCAATAGCGATTTGTTTTCCAGGCATTGCATCCAAGGTAAAGCGCGCCGCTACTTCAGCAACACGTTCAGCGCCGCGAGTAATAACAATAAATTGCACAATAATAATGATAATAAATACGATAAACCCCACAACTGGGTTACTGCCTATTACAAAAGACCCAAATGTATTAATGACAGCTCCAGCATTACCCTGCCCAAGAATTAATCGTGTGGTGGAAATATTCAGAGAGAGTCGGTAGAGCGTCATAATGAGTAAAATTGAAGGGAAGACAGAAAAATCAAGTGGTTCTTTCGTATTGATGGCCACGAGAAGAATGGTCATGGAGACGAAAATATTGACTAACAACAGTACGTCAAGTACAGGCCGACTCATGGGTATAATCATCATGACAATTATCCAGAGCAAAGCTGCCATGATTCCTAAATCTGAACGTTTCACGAATTCACCCCATTGCCTGTAAAGACTTTTTGTTGTTTCATAGCGTAAACATAAGCTAAAACTTCTGCGACTGCCTGATAAAGCTCCGCAGGAATCACTTGGCCAATTTCCACATCGCGGTATAGCGTTCTTGCTAGTGGTGGATTTTCTACAATTGCCACATGATGTTGTTCCGCTAGTTCACGAATTTTTTGGGCAGTATAATCCTGCCCTTTCGCCAGAACTTGTGGCGCTTCCAATTGGTCTGGTCGATACCAGATAGCTACCGCATAATGAGTCGGGTTTGTAATCACTACATCTGCTTTCGGTATATCCTGCATCATTCGACGCATGGCCAAAGCCCTAGCCCGCCTACGAATATTGGATTTAATCTGTGGATCTCCTTCAGTTTGGCGAAATTCTTCACGAACTTCATGTTTGGTCATGCGTAATTTTTTTTCATACTGACTCTTTTGAAAATAAAAATCCAATGCAGATAAAAGAATCATCAATACGGCAACTGTTATGGATAAGCGAAAAACAATACTGCCAAGCCAAGCGATGAGCGAATTGACGGAGAGAAAAGATAATTGACCTATACTTTGTGTCACTTGATGCAGCGACATATAGGCTGCGGCAACCACAATCGCCAGCTTGAGAATCGACTTTAATCCTTCCATAGCTGTCTGCGGTGAAAAGAGACGACGTAGTCCAGCGATAGGTTGGATTCTCTCCCATTTAGGTAACAATAACTTGGGAAGGAATAACGGGCCAACCTGTACAAAACCAGTAAAAGCAGCCGCAAACCAAAATACAAGTAGCAAGGGTAATAAACTACCCGCCAATGCAAGAAATTGACCACCAAACAAACCAGGAACATTTTGTGCAGTCAATGAGATGGAGCCTGCATAGGTAAGGTCTTTGTGAGCAAGAATTTGCCAGACCTCCCAAACCTTTGGTCCTAAAATTCGCAGGGCTGCCAAAGCGCCCAAAAGCATAATCGACGAAGTTAATTCGACACTTTTCGGCACATTTCCTTCTCTTCTTGCTTCCTGTCGTCTGCGTGGTGTTGCCTTTTCAGTCTTGTTTCCTGAGTCGCTCTCTGCAAATCTTTGCAGTTTAAGAATTAACATGGCTCTGTGACCTATCTCTCCAATACATGAAATAACTTATTTTAGGATTTGATTTTAGAACTTTTATAAAACGTTAAATATTAGAAAACCATATATCATCCTGTTAATTGCATAAAAGCAGTGACTTGACTGAATAGAAAGGTAAATAGAACATGAAATATAGACACAAACGCTGGAACTGATGCAGCAAAAACAGATAAACCAATAAATAATTGAATCGGTAACCCACTGAAATATACATTCATTTGAGGAACCGCTTTGGAGAGCAACGCAAACGTGACGTTGGTCAGCAGTAAAGCAACCAACACGGGAGCAGCCACTTGAACAGCATCTGCCGTAATCAGGTCCATCAATTGCTCAAAAGCTAAACCGAAAGTTTGCGGCAAATGAAATTGCCCTAAAGGAATGAGCTTATAACTATCCATTCCAGTTAAAGCCAGCCCATCCAATCCATCAGCACCTAAAAAAAACAGAGTAAAAATCATATTGAAAAATGTACCTGAAAGTCCTGTCACAAATGAGCTTTCTGGATTAAACAATTCTGCAGATGCAAAGCCAATTTGTACATCAATGATTTGACCCGCTAAATTTAAAATTGAAAAAATAGAGGTTGCTATAAATCCCATAAACAATCCTGTAACCAATTCCAGAACCAGCAAACCAACATATAAACCTGTTTGTTGAAAAGGAGAAGGTACTTTGGCTTGAACAGTAGGTAAAACCCAAAGAGCTAAAAAAACTACTAGACCAATTTTTACTGTTCTCGGCACAGCAGTCATGGAAAATAAAGGTGACGCTCCAATAAAACCTGCCATTCTAGCCATAATAAGAAAAAAATAACGGGTATTGCAGGACAGCTAAGTTCAACATATGATCACTGCACGTACTGCATAAGATGACCGAGAATCGATTGCGTAAAATCTAACATGCTGGTAATCATCCATGGCCCAAAGATGAGCAAAGCCACGATGACAGCAGCAATTTTTGGAATATAGGTTAGGCTTGGTTCCTGGATTTGCGTAGTAGCTTGAAATACAGAGACGATTAACCCAGCAGCCAGTCCTAAACCAAGAATCGGACCTACCAACTTAATAATCAACCACATGACCTGGGAACCTAACCCGACAATAAATTCTGCATTCAATCTTATTCAACTCCTACTCTCGTTTCATCGGCACTCCATACAACAATTCCAATTAGCTATAACCAGACAGAAGTGATTGCACAACCAAGTGCCAACCATCTACCATGACAAACAGCAAAATTTTAAATGGCAAGGAAATGATAACAGGTGGTAACATCATCATTCCCATAGACATTAATGTCGTAGAAACGACCAGATCGATAACTAGAAATGGTAGATAAATCATAAAACCGATCTGAAAAGCTGTTTTCAATTCACTGATGGTATAAGCAGGTACAAGTGCCGACATTGGAATTTGATTGACATTTTTAGGAGTCTGCATGTGCCTAAATTGCAGAAATAATTGTAAGTCATCAGGTCTCGTCTGTTTAGCCATAAATTGCTTAAACGGTATTTCCGCCTGACGCAAAGCAGCGCTTTCTGACAACTTACCTGCTAGAAAAGGCTGTAATGCATGCTGATTGGCTTGCTGAAATGTTGGTTCCATAACAAAAAAAGTAAGAAAAAGCGCTAAGCCAATCAGAACCTGATTGGGTGGAGATTGTTGCAAAGCTAGCGCACTTCGAACAAAAGAAAGCACCACAATCATCCGAGTAAAAGAAGTCATTAACAGCAAAATTGCCGGCGCAACCGACAGAACGGTCAGTAACAAAACAATTTGAACCGTACTGTCTACTGATTGGCGCGAATTAGATGTTCCCAACGACAAATGAAGACCCGGCAAAAAACTGTTGGTCTGATTGGAAGCGGTTGCTGCATATAAATTGGGATGATAAGCAAAAAAACAGATACAGACGGAAAGCAGCAACAAAGTGATTTGCCAATGTCTTTTTTTCATGATTTTCTCTCTTTGCTGTCCTTTCCCTTGGATTCCGCATAACGTTGACGAGCGTTTTCGACAGCACTCGACAACGAAGCGGCAAACGACTGTCTCGAAGGTTGGAGAGTAGCTTCCGATTCATCCCACGGTTCGGAAATCTGATCGAGCAGTGTAATATTTTCTCCAACCCCAAGCACATAGCGTTTTCCAGAGATTTCAACTACCTGTATAGAGCGATTTTGAGCTAATTGGCGGGCTGCAAGTACCTTAATCGTTCCGCGTTCAGCCACTGACGTCCGTCTGGCTAAAAAACGAATAACAACGATAATCAATGCAATAATAATCACAAACGAGAGTACAAATTGAAAATAAGTCATTAAAGGGGGACCGGCATTGGGCAAAGGCGGGCTAGAATTCTTGCTAGCTGCATATGCTACCACAGGCAACATGCCCATCTCATTAACGAAAGCTAGAAAAAAACTTCCCGCCATGACTGTAATTTTTCTACGCAAGTGCTTTTCGCACCGCTTCCACAACGCGATCGGCCTGAAACGGTTTCACAATAAAGTCTTTTGCTCCGGCTTGAATAGCATCGATGACCATAGCCTGTTGTCCCATAGCCGAACACATAATCACTCGAGCGTTCGGATCAATGGAGCGAATTTTCTTTAAAGCTTCTATGCCATCCATTTCAGGCATGGTAATGTCTAAGGTAACCAAATCCGGAGTTAATTCTTGGTATTTTTCTACTGCTTGGTTGCCGTCCGCCGCTTCTCCGACTACTTCAAAATTGTTCTTAGTAAGAATGTCCTTAATCATCATTCGCATAAATGCTGCGTCGTCGACAATCAAAATCCGGTTTGCCATGTTATTATTGACCTCCACATTTTATCTAATTTTATAAATTCCTCACTCGTTCAGAGGGGCTAATGATATCCGTAACCCGGACGCCAAAGTTTTCGTCAATGACCACAACTTCTCCTGTCGCGATTTTTTTATTATTTACAAGAATATCGACAGGTTCGCCAGCCAGTTTGTCCAATTCAAAGATTGAACCAGGTGCCAAATCGAGAACTTCGCGTATCATGCGCTTCGTTCTGCCGAGTTCTACTGTGATATTGAGTGGAACATCAAACAACAGTTCTAAATTTCGCGGTTGTCCATGAGAAGTTACTTCCAATCCGCCAAAATCCACAAATTCCGGACGTTGAACGGTGGTTGACGGACGATTTTTTAACGCTTCTGCCGAAGCTGCAACCTCTTTTTTTGCTGCATTTGGGATTTCTTCTTGTATCCCTGCAGTCAGATTTGCTGAAGGTTGTGAAGAAACCGTGTCGGTAATTTCCGGGCTCATATTTTCAGTTGATGAATCAGATGCATGAAATCCTAGTTTATTCAGCAATTCATCTGCAAATTGGAGAGGCATTAACTGCATGATGCGCGAATCAATCAGCTCCCCGACTTTCAAGGCAAACTCTACGTTGACCAACCACCCTTTAAAGCCAAGGTCAATACTGTCATCACTTGCCAAATCGACTACTCTGACATTCGGTGGAGAGATATCAATACGACTGCCAAAAATCTGTGACATAGAAGTAGAGGCGCCGCCCATCATTTGATTCATGGCCTCACCCACGGCACTTAGGTGGAGTTCATTTAATTCACCTGAAATATTCGTTCCATCTCCACCAAGCATCAAATCGGCTATCGTTTTGGCATCATCCAGTTCAATGGCCAGTGCGTTCGAACCTTTTAATCCCACTGTATATTCTACAGTAACTAACACATATGGTTTGGGAAACTGATTAGGCAGTTCTTGAGCATTTATAATAGAGACACTAGGAGTAGTAATCTCCACCCGTTGTTGCAACAAGGTTGACAATGCTGTGGCAGCTGAGCCAAAAGAAATATTGCCAATTTCCCCAAGGGCATCCGCCTCTTCATTGGTCAATGCCTGATTTTTCTCGGATGTTTGATTTCCTCCTCGAAAGAGTGCATCAATTTCTTCCTGGGAGAGTGCTTGTTGATCGCTCATGATCCGCCTCCTCCTTCCATTCTCTCAGTATGCGGATGGCCATTTTTCCGCGCATTTTGCCAATTCTAGCTGTAAATGTGGGCACTTCGTCTACGTAAACCGTGACAGGCGCAGAAATTGGATGATTGAGGGGAATCATATCCCCCACCTGTAACTCCAAGACATCACGCACTGTCAATTCAGCCTGACCCAGAGCGACAGCCATAGAAACTTCCATACCTTGCATATGGTTGGCGAGTTTCATTTGTTCGGCTGAGCTCGATTCCCTGTCGCGTAAACCATCCATGAAAAACTGGGTGGAAAGATTATGCATAATAGGCTCTATCGTCACATGCGGAACACAAAGATTGATGAGTCCTGTGACTGGTCCCACTCGGGCACTTAAAGTAATCACAAGCACCGTTTCGTTAGGTGTAGAAAGTTGCAAAAATTGCGGATTACTTTCCACAGAAAGAAACTCAGGTTGTAAATCAACCACATTGTGCCAGGATTCGCGAAAAAACTGCTCAGTCTGTTCAAGAAATGGTCGCATCAGAGCTTGCTCAATCTCTGTTAATTCTCGTTCTTTGTAAGGCCCTTGCACAACACCGCCCATCATCCTATCGATGATGGCAAAGACAATTTGCGGGTTGATTTCCATCACAATTTTTCCTGGCAACGGATGAAACGCCAACAGTTCTATCACTGTTAATATCGGGATCGAGCGAATAAATTCCTCATAGGGAACTTGATCGACCGACTCCACTTGAATCTGCACCACACTTCGCAACTGTCCGGATAAATATGTGGTCATCAACCTGGCAAAATGTTCATGAATGCGCGAGATAATGCGAATGTGATCTTTCGAAAAACGCATAGCACGCCGAAAATCATACGTTCGTACACGAGTAGAAGCTGCCTCTTCACGAATGTCTTCTGCTTTGACTTCGCCTTTCGTAAGCGCTGATAGCAATGCGTCAATCTCAGATTGAGAGAGCACCTCCGACAACCGACTCTCCCCCTCTCTATTGAACGACAATTTGCGATAAATAGACTTTTGTCACATCGCCATGCGGTAACTCTGCATTAACGGTCTTTTGAATGGCCGTACGCAATTGATTAAATCCCGAGACTTGCTGTAGTTCACTAGCCGTAAACTGACGCATTAACCCATTCACGGAGTTCTCAATTTCTGGCATCATGACATTGATTTCATTCTTGGTGCTGCTTGAATCCGCCTGTAAAGTCATGGTGAATTGAATCAGTCCACTTGACCCTAAATTTGTTGTCATTTGTGGAAATGAAACCTGCAACTGGGCTTCCTGTTGAGGAGTCAAAGCAGGTTTGGCGGCAGGAGTGCGTGGGTGCAGCAAAAACAGATAAGCCCCTACGCCAAGCACACATAATATAGCAATAATTAACAAAATGATGACCATCCAAATCAGCGGCTTTTTCAAACGCTCTCTCCTCTCCTTGCCACCATGCCCAGCATACCTACCTGTTGCAAGAAAGCGGCAACACGCTGAGTCACTTCTTCTGGGCTCTCATGAATGACGTATTTGTGGCCATTTGTCAGAGTAATAATGGTATCGGGCGTTTTCTCAATTGATTCAATCAGAATAGGATTCAACCATAGATCTGAACCATTAATTCTCTTTAAGGCAATCAACTCTACCGCCTCCATTGGGCGGCCACCCAGAAGGTGGCCGCAGCGAAAAGATATCAGACGTTATTCATCAGCGTCTGAAGAATCTGCTTGTCCGTAGAAATGACTTGTGAATTTGCAGCATAACCATTCTGGGCGACAATCATTTCCGCAAATTCTTGAGTTAAATCCACATTAGACTGCTCAACAGCACCAGACTGTAAAGTACCACTAGTAGAACTCGGCTGGCCAAAAGTGGCCTGCCCTGAATTGCCTGTTACGCTCCACTCTGAATCGCCAATTTTTTGTAATCCACCGTAATTGGGAAATGTAGCAAGCGCCAGGTAGCCAATTACGTGAGTATTTCCACTTGTGTCAGTGACCGTAATGGATCCGTTTGAACCAATGGTGACGTTTGGATTAGAGGCAAGGGTCCAAGAACCAGTGGTCGAGCTTGAATTGGGATTGCCTCCAGCCTGGGTTACTAATGTATTAATATTAATGGGTACTAGATTACCTGTATTGGGGGAAGAATTGCTGGAACTGGTTACCTCGTAACCCAACACCACATTGCCATTAGGCAAAACTAAATTGCTGTTGGCGTCCAGTGAAAAATCTCCTGCACGCGTATAGTAGACAGAGGAATTAGAACCAGATAACTGATTGTTGGTAAGAGCTATGCTGCTATTCGGATCGGGTGTTACAGCAAACAATCCTGCACCATTGATGGCCACATCCAAAGGATTGCCCGTCGTTTGATCCGCTCCTTGCGTCCATTCATTTTGAATGGCTTCAATTTGTGTCCCCAGTCCAACTTGCTGTGCGTTTACACCGCCCGATAAATTGGTGCTAGTAGAGGTAGCACCTGTATACGTTGGCGCAGTCGCACCTGACAAAGTTTGACTCAGCATGTCAGCAAATACCGCACGTGCCGATTTATAACCAATGGTATTGACGTTCGCAATATTGTTGCCAACTACATCAAGGTCAGTCTGAAACGCATCCATTCCAGACACAGCAGAACCTAATGAGCGTAACATGGTTCATCCTCCTCGTTGTCCACAGAATTTTATCCTAATATTTTTCGAGATCTCTTTGCTTTTCATTGAAACGGTTCAGTCGCTCCCCGTTTCACAGTCTCCCTTGCGGGTCCAACTGCGGAACCATGACCACACTGTCGATTTTGGTAATCACTTCATTGGATAGTTCAGACCAGGAAGTAATGACCGTACGACTTGGCACGTGCACTAGGAAACCATTTTTCCCATACATCAATAAAGCTTCCTTACCACCTTTGGCTGCAACGCGATCGACCCCTTGCCCAATCTGCTCCCAATCCTTTTTAGAAAGCTCTATACCCCTTTCGCGCAATCTCATTGCAGCATGACCACTGATTTTCAAATTGGCCACCGATTCGCTCTGCTTGTTTTGAACCGATTCAGCCTTCTGTAAAAAATCCGCAAAAGGTGAGACAGATGGAGCTTGGGAAGTTTGATTGGCCGTTGAAGAAGTATTGTACAACTTCGCATTGGCACCAGACTGCAACCGGCCGACTAAGGAATACGGCAACGGCTCGCCTTTCATTTAAGAGTTCATCTCCTCAACATCAGACAACGGGTACGCCTGTTGATTAATCAGCACTTCAGGACCGTTTTGTCCCATCTGTACTCCGCTCACCTGACCAGTCACTGTTTGACTGCCGTTTTTGATTTGGACAGTGGTACCAAGTAATTGATGAGCCAATAGCATACTGATATCCGTCACTAAATTTTGTACTTCTGTCTGAGTACTACTTGTGGATTGAGCTACAGCAGTCATTTGCTGAAGCGCTGTAAATTGGGCAAGTTGAGATAGAAATTGGGTATTCGACATAGGGTTCAGTGGATCTTGATATTTCATTTGTTGAACCATCAGTTGCATGAATGAGTTTTGACTCAACTCCTGATTGCTCAGTATGCTCGATCCATTGACTGACATGATATTCCCTCCTTAAACTTTGATGTCAATACGAGAAATTTGAGCCTCATGACTACCCCGCTGCCCGATGGACCATCGGGTTGCAGTACTCGATACAGCCAGTTCTGCAGATGGCACACTTTTGCTAGAACGGCTAAAGGGTCGACCTGAAGATTGCTGCCCACCCGTAAAGGACTGACCATTTTGCAATCCCACTGCTAAACCACTCAGTTGAATTCCGCTTCCTTGCAAGCTCGTTTGTAGTTCGGAAATTTTGGATTGGAGCCATTGCAAAGTAGCGGACTGTGAGGCCAACATTTGTATTTGGATGCCCGCATCCGTTTTTTGAACTTGAATGGAGATACTCCCCAACCCTTCCGGATGAACCTGAACGGTCAATTGCTGAAGATTTTTTTGTTTACCAAGCACGATAAACTGATTCATCATCTGCACGGCATCAGGATGCTGCAAATGAAACTGCAGTTGCCCAGATGTACTGCCCGAAAATGGATCCAAAGACATTTTCGTGATTTGTGCACTAGTTGGTTCAATCCATAGATTTTGTTGCGAACTAGGAGATGCGGTTTTCACAAGCAATTTTTTGAATGATAGAGTAGAAATGCTCGATTTTCCACGATTACGGGAAACATTCTTTGCTGAATTGGACAACCCGGTAGACTGATTCACTTTCAATAACCTCTGTCGATGGCGGATGGAACGACTTAACGTAAGACGAACATCCGTTCGAGACAAATTTGTAACAATAGCTTTAGCAGATTCAGCCTCCATCGATGATTGTTGCAATATCCCTCTTTTGATTAGGGGTTTTTGGGCTGAACTGCTTTCGTCAGCATTGACAGTCTGGTTCCATAAGGATTCCGGTACCGCCGTTTTTTTATCCTTATTGGATCCTTCAACAGAAATCTTCCCATCCGCAAGATAAGAGGTTCTAGAAACCGCAACACTTGAAAACTTTTGAGCAGTAAGCAATATGTCGGATCGAACAGACAAGTGTTTAACTTTCTTTACTAGACTTGAAAGTAATGTTAAGGGTTCTTCACTCATTGCAAAAAAATCTTTTGGCTTTTTTCCATTTGCATGTATTTGCTCTGTAACGGCCCTATGCGCTCGATGAAACGAATTTTTGTTCAACATCCTCTGGGTTTGCACCGGAACTGAAAAAGGCACAGACGCAGAAACAGGTTCTTGTTGAACAGAAGAACTTGCATGCTTTGCTACTCTGGTTGACTGCCCATGCAGATCATTGGCATTGCCTTTCTGTCGTAAATGTCCCTTAGCCTTTCGGGATAAACTATTGTTCGCATCTAACTTTTCCATCCCGTTACCCAGCAAATGGTGAAAAGAGATTTGCGAAAGTCTATGAGATTGGGAAGATTCGTTCGATTTTATCTTCTCTGCAGAAAGTTGGCTTTCAGAAGTACCCTGTTGGAATAACGCATTCATATGACTCATCATCATGTTCGTAATCACCTCCTTTCAATGTTTTTGAAAACAAAGTTTGTTATCCGAAAGATTTCATTGTCCTCACTTCAATTAAGATTGATTCTGCGGTGCAAAACTTGCTGCCATACTCAATAGTTCACTTGCCAAGTTTGGGGGAACATCGGCTAAAATCGCTCCCGAATCACTTGCAGGCATTTGCGCAATCGTCCTGGCTGCTTCTTCGGGAGTCATTTTTTCCAAGACTGCCGCTGCACTTTGGGGATCCATTTGAATAAGGATATTACTTTCTGCTTTAGCGGTTGCATTGGCAGAAATTTGTGATTTCAACTGACTTTGTAATTTATCAATTTCCTGCTGCAGCACATGTATTTGTTGAATATCCGAGTCCACTGAAGCTTGCAGCCGGTTATCGGTCGATCGCGCTACAGACAGTTGACTTTGCAAAGATACAACTTCCTGTTGCGCAGCAGTTGAATGAGATGTTTGTGGCTTCCCTTGAAATAGCCGCTGAGCGGTTTTCATCACTGGAAATCCCACGAAAGACAGTGCTCCACCAATTAATCCAACTGCAATGAGCACAGTCAGTATCAAGAGCAATCCCCATATTAAAATGCGCTTCACTATGGAATTGGACCCCGCAGTCATATCCTTAGCCACCGGCAGTTTGACTCCTTCCAAAGCGAATCATTGCAACTTCATCTGCTTCACGCTGCACACTCGCTGCAACTTCAGCCTGCCACTCCTCGTCCAACTTACCCACAATAGATTTCCATTTCTCAGATTGTTGATGAGCTTTATGGAGTTGAGTACGTTTTAGATTGGCTTGACCTTCCAATTCAGAAAGCCATTCCTGATACCTCATGAGTTGTTGTTGTAAATATCGAACACGCTGTTCCCATAAGGGCCAGTCTTGAAGCAAAGAAATATCGGCCCGATTGTGCATCGCCATCGTCAATTCATCTTTCAAAGACGCCATTTGCTCGGTGACAGATACGATTTGAGAAAGCGCATACGCATACTCTCTTTCTGCCTGTTCTTGCAATTTGCCTTGAATCTTTCCAAAACGTTTGGAAAATCTATGAAAATCATTCATGTCGTTACCCCCACCAACTCAGCTAATCTGCGCATTGTTGTGGAATAGTCTTCTTTTTCTTCTTTGTCCTGGCGTAGAAACTTTACAATCTCAGGCATTTTTCGAATAGCCATGTCAGCATCAGGATCGGATCCTGGTTGGTAAGCTCCTATACGGACTAAATCTTCCACATCTCGATAACGCTGTAGCCAACCTCTCAAAACACGTGTCGCTTCCAACTGTTCTGAACTAGCAAGAGTCGGAAAAAGCCTGCTAATACTAGCTAAAACATCAATTGCCGGAAAATGTCCCGAATGAGCAATTTTTCTTGAAAGAACCACATGGCCATCTAGAATGCCGCGGACAGCATCGGATATCGGATCATTTAAATCATCTCCGTCCACAAGAACAGTGTAGAAAGCGGTGATGGTACCACGATGACCGGCTCCAGCACGTTCGAGAAGCTTCGGCAAAGCTGCAAAAACAGAGGGAGTATAGCCTCGACTGGTTGGTGGTTCTCCAGCGGCCAACCCCACTTCACGTAAAGCCATGGCAAAGCGAGTAATCGAATCTAACATGAGATTGACGTGTAAACCTTCATCACGAAAAGACTCTGCAATCGCTGTAGCCACATGCGCCGCTTTTAATCGGACAAGCGCAGGCTGATCTGATGTGGCCACTACTACAACACTTCGCGACAAGCCTTGCGAACCAAGATCGTGCTCTAAAAACTCCCGAACTTCTCTTCCCCGTTCACCAATGAGGGCAATGACACTCACATCCGCTTCTGCATGTCTTGCAATCATGGAAAGAAGTGTTGATTTGCCAACGCCGCTCCCAGCAAAAATCCCCATTCTCTGCCCACGTCCTACCGTCAACAGCGAATCGATTGCACGTATGCCTGTAATAAACGGTTTATCAATCATCAATCTCTGCAACGGATGAGGAGAAGAAGTCTCCAGCTTAGCTTCTCCCTCTTGATCATCCAGACTGGGTCCATCATCCATCACTTGACCCAAACCATTCAACACGCGTCCTAACAATTGCATGCCTGAGGGAACCACAAGTGAACTCCCGGAGACAATGACATCCGCTCCAGGAGCTACTGCGCGAATTTCACCCAACGGCATTAAGACAAGGCGCTCATCGCGAAAACCGACAACTTCAGCCAGGCACTCTGTTCCCAGTTCAGATACAATTCGACAAACATCACCCACCATAGCACGAGGACCGATAGACTCAATGGTCATACCTACAACTTTCGTTACTCGACCAGTCAAGCGAAACAACCGTGTCTCAGATAATTGTTGAAGAAATTTATCCAACGGCTGACTCATGGCAAGACACTCCGTTCAATGAATTCCTTGAACAAAGGGTGTAATAGCTCTATTTTTGTCTCAACCGTTGCATCCACACGCCCCACATTACTGCGTATCTCAAAACCACCTTGAGTCACCGTTTCGTCTGTAATCACGATTATTTCTTGTTGTAGACCTTGTTGATGAACGCGATCTAAAAACCACTCAGGTAGACGCCGATAATCATCTGGATGAAGATGAATTTCAATTTTTCCAGCATCAAGAACGACACGGAGTGCTGATTTTATTTCCTCTTCAATTTCTGCAGGTTGCAAATGCAATTCTCTATCCAAGAGGCGACGCAAAGATTCCATTACTGCAGTCGATAAAGGTTCAACGACATGACCAGCAATCTTCGCAGGCAACTGACTACATTCCATCATCAACTGAATGAATTCATCCATATATTTTTGATACTGAACCTCAAATTCTTGATAAGCATGCCATTTCCCCTCTTCATAACCACTCTCATAACCAGCCTGACGAGCTGACTCAGTAATACTGGCAGCATCCAATTTCGCTTTTTCCAAAAGCCGTTGAGCGGAACGTTCCGCCTCAATGAGCAAAGCTTCTACTTTTCTTCGCTCAGCTTCCCAAAATTCAGCTAGTCCAAACTGATGTGGTTCACAAGTATGATGAGCAACCAATTCACTGACTGATTCTGTCGATCGCAATTCTGGCGCTGGAATTGCAGTTGAGCCACTGATATGAATATTTTTAAGGGTGTGCTTCATAACATTAGACAATGATATCGTCACCCCCGCCCCGAGCCACAATGATTTCTCCAGATTCCTCAAGTCGACGAATGACACCTACAATACGTTGCTGGGCATCTTCCACATCCCGCAAACGGACAGGCCCCATAAATTCCATATCTTCCTTAAAGGTCTCGACCATCCTCTTTGACATATTTTCAAATACAATATTCTGAACTTCTTCACTGGAAACTTTGAGCGCAAGTTGTAAGTCTTTTGGATCGACATCGCGAATAACGCGCTGAATGGAACGTCCATCCAAAAGCACAATATCTTCGAAAACAAACATTTTACGTTTGATTTCATCAGCCAATTCTGGATTTTCCAATTCAAGAGTCTCCAAAATAGCTTTTTCTGTACTGCGATCTACACCATTCAAAATTTTAACTACCGCATCCACACCACCAGTTTGCGTACTGTCAAACGAGGCCATAGTCGATAATTTTTCTTCTAAAACTTCCTCGACATTCGCAATTACATCAGGAGAAGTGCCGGACATCAGAGCTATTCTGCGAGCAACGTCTGCTTGTAAATTGTGCGGTAAAGCCGAGATAATAAGGGATGCCTGAGCCGGTTCTAAATAAGTAAGCACCAAAGCCATAGTTTGCGGGTGCTCATCTTGCAAAAAACTCAACAATTGGTTTGGATCAGCTTTTCGGGCAAAATGAAAGGGACGTACTTGCAGGCTTGCCGTCAATTTTTGCAAAATACTCTCTGCTTGCTCCGCACCCAGAGCTTTTTCTAATGCTTCTCGAGCAAACGAGATACCACCTGTTGTGATATATTCTTTAGCCATGGCTATATCCCGAAACTCTTTCAGAACAGACTCCCGTTGTTCCAAATCCACTTTACTCAAGTTGGCAATTTCAAAGGTCAGTTGTTCAACCTCTTCAGGAGTCAACTGCTGATAAATTTTGGCTGCCACTTCATGCCCTAACGAAATCAGCAGAATCGCTGCTTTCTGTCGTCCAGAAATTTTTCGAGCCTTTTGCACAGAAAAGCACCCCCTTCCTCATCAGGAATCCATTAACCAAGAGCGAAGCAAACTAGCGAATTCTTCAGGCTTTTTACTTGCCAAAGTTGCTAACTGTTCTTTCATTTTTTCTTCATCACGTAAAGGCAAATTTCCCAGTTCTTCAACCGCATCATTAGCAAAAACAAGTTGTTCATCCATCTTAAGTTTTGATCTTTGATTGCGCCTGTATAAGAAAAAGCCCCCACCAAGAACAATTAATGCCAGCAAACCAAGACCAGCATAGAGTAAACTGTTGTTTTTCTGCGGAAATTGCACTGGCTGCTGCTTATTGAATGGCATAACCGCAACTGAGATAGAATTTCGATTACCAGGCGCAGCTTGTCCAACTGCGTTTGCAACAAAATTTTTAATTTGATTTAAAGTGGATGATGGAATCGACTGACTAGTCCCATTGAGAAACACAGCCACCGAGTATCCATTGATTTGGACCGGATCGGCAACCTTTGTTGTATTGACATAACTGTTTGCATAATTCGTTGTGGACTGTGAACTAGTGGAAGTGCTATTGCCAGTCGAACCGTTTGCCGCATAAGTAGACAACCCTGGATTTGTGCTCGCTTGTCCAGCCGGTCCACCTGCTGCACTGCCATTTGTCGAAGAACTGCGTATTGTCTGAGTACTGGTTGGCAGACCTGTAGTTTGGCCTGGGGCAGGCTGTAGAATATGTGATTTAGTAGTTACCTGATTAAAAGAGATATTCGCATGAACCATAACCACCGCGTTGCCAGTACCCACTATTTGATCCAATCCTGCTTGCAATTGTTGAGTCATACTTTGATCAAGCTGTTGACGAATAGCGATTTCAGAAGATGTCGTAGTGGAAAGACCCAATGCTCCATTAGCCGAATCAGAAGAGGATAGCGTAATTCCGTTTTGATCAACCACCGTAACATTATTGACACTTAATCCCTTGACTGAATCAGCGACCAATTGCTGTATCCCAGCCACTTGTGCAGGTGACAATTGAACTCCTGTCCCTAACTGAAGGAAAACGGAAGCTTTAGCTGTACCCTCCGGCTGCGAGATGAAAATTTGCTGCTGAGGCATAACAATGTAGACTTGAGCACTCTCTACCCCATTGATACTTTCAATAGTATTGCTCAGATTTTCTTGAAGCGCATTTAAAACTTGTAAGTTGAACTGATCCTGCGTCATTCCAAACGAAGATGAAACCGAACTGTATCCTATGTAACCCGATTTTGGCAATCCCGCCATAGCGAGCTGAATCCGAGCTGTATTGGCATCGTTTTGTGGAACCAATACGGACGAACCCTCAATCTCGGAAGGAATTTTTAAATTTTCTAATTGTGTTTGGACTTCCCCCAAAGATTGATTGTCAAGACCAGACATTATCGTAACGTAGTTTGGACGCAAAGCAATCCAAAGGATTGCTATGAGCGCTACCAAAAAAGCCACTATCGCAATCAGTATGTTTCTCTTTTGATTAGGAGTAAACGAAGACCATCGACTTCGGATCCTCAATGCGTAACTCTTGATTGTCTCGCCCAAGTTTGCCCACCTTGTCCTTTATCTAGCTGACCCTTGCCCACATGAGGTAGAGGAATACTGCGGCAATCTCACTACACTTGCATATTCATGACTGTGTTGTAAGCATTAACCACACGATTATTGACCTGAACCAGCGCATCCAAGGCAATCGACGCCTTTTGTTCAGCAACCATAACTTGATCAATAGAAATATTGCCACCTTCAGCATAATCGATTGCTGTTTGGTCGGCATTCTGAGACAGTTGATTCACTTGTCCCAATGCATTCTGAAGATATTGCAGGAAATTTTCACCTGAAGTATGGTGAGCTGAAGATTTGGACGATGTTTGTAAAGAAGGGATGATTTGAGAAAGGCCAAATACAGGATTTACCGTCATCACTTACCCCTGCTTTCTCTATAAAATCTAACTATTTACCAAGATTAATAGCAGACATCATCATACTTTTTGTAGCATCAAACGCTGTAGCATTTGCTTCATAGGCACGACTGGCGGACATCAAGTCTACCATTTCAGTGCTTATATTTACATTAGGCATTTCCACATAGCCATTTACCGCATCTGGAGAAGAAGGATCGTAAACGAGCTTAAATGGACCAGGTGCCTGTACAATCGCAGATACTTGAACACCGTCCGTAGCGTTCGATACATTTTGAACACCAGCTTGTTGCAAAGCGTCAGCAAAACTACCCGAAGCAGCAATGGGTTGCAATATAGCAATCTCTTTACGATAAGGGCCACCTTGAGGAGTACGAGTAGTATCTGCATTCGCGATATTATTAGAGACAACATCCATGACCAAACGTTGCGCGGTCAGCCCAGAAGCACTGATGGATAAACTCCCCATCCATCCCGCCATCTTCATCAGCCTCCATTGATTGCAGTTTGCAATCTTTGAAATCTCATTTGCATATCTTGAACTAACGCATTATAACGAATTGCATTTGCTGCCATTTTGGCCATCTGACTATCCAGACTCACATTGTTACCATTATTTTCAATACTAGTATTCGAGGTTGTAATAACTGGATTACTTTGTAAAAAAGACGAAACATTGAGATTCGCAGTGTCTGAAAAGATTGGAATATATTTTTGCTGCATGAGTTGCGAGGATTGATTTAGAACATTCGAGAAAGTCACATGCTCGGTTTTATAACCCGGAGTATTCACATTAGCAATATTATTGGCATACACCTGTTGGCGTAAATCGGCAATCTGCAGCGCTTTATCCAAAGCGTCCATTGCTATTCCATCAAGCACATAAACTCCTCCAAACCTTTTCACACATCACACAGTCAATATCAAGCTTTATTTCTTCAGTGAACGCTACTTTATTCGTCAATAACCGACAAATTCCTGCACAAAAATCCATTATCTCAAAACAAGTGGATAAGAGTTTTTTACTCCAGTTTTGAATCCAGCATCGAGAATGGCAAAAAAATAAAGCGCCCCAAATCCGGGACGCAAAAACAACTCGAGAAACTTGCTTATATTTACTGAGTATCTATGAATCAGATTTCACTTGGATTGAAAAAATCATCGTTTACGCTAAAGACTTATAGAATATATTGACTCAGATCACGATTAACAACAATATTTTTCAATTTTTCATCCACATATTCAGGTGTAATTGTCACTTGTCCCAGATGAACCTCAGGAGCTTCAAAAGACAAATCCTCTAGTACTCTTTCAAGTAAAGTATGCAAACGTCGGGCTCCAATATTTTCAGTTTCCTGATTGACTTTTTCCGCCATCTCAGCAATACGCAAAATCGCTTCTTCTGTAAATTCAACATGAACCCCTTCAGTTTCCAGAAGAGCGGCGTACTGTCTAAGCAGCGAATGTTTAGGTTCTTTTAAAATTCTCACGAATTCTGCAGCGGTCAATGGTTCTAATTCAACACGAATGGGAAAGCGTCCCTGTAATTCCGGAATTAAATCAGACGGTTTAGCCATGTGAAATGCTCCTGCGCCAATAAATAAAATATGATCTGTTTTGACTGCCCCATATTTAGTGGCTACAGTAGAACCTTCAACTATTGGAAGTATATCTCTCTGCACTCCCTCCCTTGATACATCCGGACCACGAGAATCTTTGCCAGCAATCTTATCTAATTCGTCTATAAAAATAATGCCTCGATTTTCTGCACGAAAAATGGCTTCCGATGTTACTGAATCCATATCGATTAACCTTTGGGCTTCTTCTTGAGCAAGAACTTCTCGAGCTTCCCGTACGGTCATTTTTCTTCTCTTACGATTTTTAGGTAGTAGATTTCCTAAGGCTTCCTGTAAGTTGCCAAGCCCTTCCGCTCCAATTCCCGGCATAAAACCAATCGGAGCCTGAGTTTGTTCTTCAACATCTATTTCAATCAGGCGTTCTTCCAATATCCCCATATCCAGTTGTTGTTTCATCCTTTTTCTCTCATTACGAACCGATTCAGAAGGTTGATGGTTATGCTGTTGACCACCAGCAAACAGCATCTCGAATGGATTGACACCTGATTTTTTAGACTCCGGATCGGGAACAAGCGCCTCCAAAATCCGTTCGTCAGCAGCTTTGCGCGCTTCATCTTGCACACGTTGCATTTGTTCAGATTTGACCATGCGTATAGCTGTTTCAACGAGATCGCGAATCATCGCTTCAACATCTCGTCCAACATATCCTACTTCCGTGAATTTTGTCGCTTCAACCTTAATAAAAGGCGCGCCAACCAATCGACTTAAGCGTCTCGCGATTTCTGTCTTACCTACGCCTGTTGGTCCAATCATTAGAATATTTTTGGGTGTGATTTCTTCCTGCCATTCCACATTGAGACGACCTCTTCGATAACGATTACGCAATGCAACAGCAACAGCTCGCTTCGCCGCCTTTTGACCGACAATATATTTATCAAGTTCTTCAACAATCTGCTTTGGGGTCAAATCCTTGTCCAATCCAATTCCTCCTGTATGAACTTTATTAATTTTCTCACTCTCCAACTGATTCCACGATAATATGATCATTTGTAAATACACATATTTCGGAAGCAATTTGTAATGCGTTTCTGGCGATTTCCGCTGGTTTCATGGAAGTATTACGAGCCAACGCACGTCCAGCTGCCAGCGCATAAGCTCCCCCTGAACCAATGGCACAAATACCATCATCAGGCTCAATCACTTCGCCGTTTCCTGAAACAATAAAGAGAGCGTCTTTATTCATAGTCAATAACATCGCTTCTAAATTTTTTAAAACTTTATCGGAACGCCACTCTTTGGCCAGTTCCACTACAGAACGGGCTAAATTACCATGAAACTCTTCCAATCGCGCTTCAAATTTCTCAAATAAAGTAAATGCGTCTGCAACCGAACCAGCAAAACCAGCTACAACGGAACCATGGTAAAGACGACGAACTTTGCGAGCCCCTTGTTTCATGACCATACTATTCCCAAGAGTGACTTGGCCATCTCCAGCCATGGCACCTTGGCCATCTTTTAATATGGCAAATATCGTTGTTGCATGCATATTCATCAATTATCATTCTCCTTTAGATAAAGCACGGGGATGCGTTTCTTGATAAACTTTTGAAAGCCGTTCACGTGAGGTATGCGTATAGATTTGAGTACTGGACAAACTTTCATGACCTAATAATTCTTGAACTACCCGTAAGTCTGCCCCCCCGTCCAGTAAATGAGTAGCAAAAGAATGGCGAATCTTATGGGGACTTAAGGGCTTCATACCATATTTCATTTGTTCGACTCTCTTTTTTAAAATTCTCCTGATACTGCGATCTGTCAGTCGAGTCCCGTCTCGCAAATTGACAAATAACGGGTCACTAGATGTCAAATTTTCACTTCGTTTTTGAAGGTATTTTTTTAAAGCAGACACAGTTTGAGGGCCAAACAAGACATACCGTTCTTTCCTGCCTTTACCTCTGACGAGTGCCAATCCCTCATTCAAAGAAATATGGCCAATATTTAAATTCATGCATTCAGATACTCGTACACCAGTAGCATACAGGAATTCCAACAAAGCCCGATCTCGTAAATCTGCCAGAGTATCCCCATGAATAGAATCGAGTAACTCATTCATTTCTTCTTGATAATAATACTGAGGAAGTTTTTTTTCCAAACGAGGTGCGGAAACTCCATCCATTGGATTGTGCTTGATCATAGAACGATCAACGAGGAATTGAAAAAATTTTCTATAGCAAGAAATTCGACGAGCCAACGTAGTTTTGCTCATACCATCCTTTCGTTGAGCAGCAAGAAATGTCCGAATATCCAAACTGTCGATATCCGACCATTTTTCAATTCTCTGCTGAAAAAAATCAAGAAGATGGACTAAATCTCCAGCATATGCACGCAATGTATGATTGGATAAACGCATTTGAAATTCTAATTGAGTTAGAAATTCATCTATTGCTAGAGACAACCTGCTATCATTTTTCAGTTTAGACATAATGTCCCACTCCATGCAAAAATTTCTGCAAGTCATATAAAGCTCTCTCTGACAATTTTTCGGCTCGCTTTTTTTTATCAACAATTTTTTCATCGAGAGGAGGGAGCAGCCCAAAGGTAGCATTCATCGGTTGAAAATATTTAGAATCCGTTTGGGTGATATAGTGAGCCAGACTCCCAATAGCTGTAGTTTGGGGGAAAACGAGAGGATTTAAATTTCGGGCTAGTCGACCCGCATTAATTCCAGCTACCAGTCCAGCCGCAGCTGATTCCACATATCCTTCTACTCCTGTCATTTGGCCCGCAAAAAACAAATAGGGATTCATCTTGGCTTGATAAGTAGGATTGAGTAATTTAGGACTATTGATATATGTATTGCGATGCATCACACCAAAACGAACAATTTCCGCATTCTCGAGACCAGGAATCATTCGAAATACCCTGGTTTGTTCTCCCCATTTAAGATGTGTCTGAAAACCTACCATATTTAACAAAGTAGCAGCTGCATTGTCCTGTCTAAGCTGCACAACAGCAAAGGGACGCTTGCCTGTCCGCGGATCAGTCAAACCCACAGGTTTCATAGAGCCAAACAGAAGTGTCTGTTTTCCTCTTTTCGCCATAACTTCTATAGGCATACACCCTTCAAAATACTTCTCTTCTTCAAACTCTTTAAGAGGTGCTGTCTCAGCATGAACAAGGGCGTCATAGAAATCATCAAATTCCTGTTCTGTAAAAGGACAGTTTAAATAATCAGCATCTCCTTTGTCATAACGAGATTGCGCAAACACTTTATCCATATTGACTGATTCTCGCGTTAATATTGGCGCAGCAGCATCGAAAAAATACAAATAATCTTCTCCCATTAAACGGGCAATCTGCTCCGACATGGCTTGAGATGTCAAAGGCCCAGTGGCAACGATACAAAGTTGATTTTGTGGTAATGCCTTTACTTCTTCCCTATAAATTCGAATAAGCGGATGATTTTCTAAAGTTTTGGTAATATCTGCAGAAAATTGTTCACGATCGACCGCCAACGCGCCCCCCGCTGGAACCGCTGTAAGATCAGCTATACGAATAATGATTGAGTCTAGCCTTCGCATTTCTTCTTTAAGTAGTCCCACTGCATTTGTCAAGAGATTCGAGCGCAGAGAATTGGTACAAACAAGTTCAGCAAAGTACGGAGTATGATGGGCAGGAGTACTTTGTGTCGGCCGCATCTCATACAAATCCACTTCTATTCCGGCTTTAGCTAATTGCCAAGCGGCCTCTGAGCCAGCCAGCCCCGCTCCGATCACAGTAACCCGAGGCACCTTCATCTTCCTCTCATTATCCACATAGATAGGTTATTTCTGTTATATTAATTCGCTATAGTCTACAATCATTTAGGAACAGAGCCAACAATCTCCACAGAAGGATGCGCAGACTCATTACTACAAGTTATCCACGTCTTACCCTTCGATGTTTTTTCAATCATTGGATATCCACAGACAGGACAATCCTGACCCGTTGGTTTATTCCAAAGAACATAATCACAATCAGGATATCCTGTGCACCCATAAAAAACTTTTTTCTTACCTCGCCTTTCTACAAGCGGTTTGCCACACTTTGGACAATTAACCCCAACTTCTTTCACCAGCGCTTTGGTGTTACGACATTCAGGGAAACCAGGGCAAGCTAAAAACTTACCGTATCTCCCCGTTTTATACACCATCATTCGTCCACATTTATCACACTGCACATCTGAAACTTCATCTTGAATTTGTACATGTTCAAGAGAAGCCTCTGCCTCAGAAAGTTCTTTCTCAAATTCTTTATAGAAATTTTCCAGAAGATTGACCCATTCCGCTTTACCTTCCTCAACCAAGTCCAGTTCAGACTCTAATTGAGCAGTAAAATCCACGTCAATTAATTGTTGAAAATTCTTCATCAATAAATCAACCACAATTTCTCCTAATTCCGTAGGTACAAACCGTTTATTTTCCAAAACAACATAACCACGTTTTAAAATGGTATCCATAGTTGGAGCATATGTGCTCGGTCTACCAATTCCTAATTCCTCCATAGCCTTGACTAAGCTTGACTCAGAATATCGCGGGGGTGGTTGAGTAAAATGCTGTTCCGGAACATAATCCGGTTTATCAAAAGATTGATTTTCTTTTAAGGCTGGTAACATCTTCATTTCATCTTCAGATACATCATCTTGCCCTTCAGTATATAAAGCCATAAAACCAGGAAATCTTACAACCGAACCAGTTGCCCTAAAAACAGCTTCTCCAGCCAAAAGATCTACAGAAGTAGTCTCAAGTTGAGCAGAAGCCATCTGACTGGCTACAAATCGCTCCCAAATTAATTTATAAAGCTTCCACTGTTCTTTAGAAAGATAAGGCTTAAGAGACTCTGGATCACGTAAAACAGACGTAGGTCTTATCGCTTCATGCGCATCCTGTGTAACGCCTTTGGATGTATACTGCCTTCTCTCAGAAGGAACATAATCTTTTCTGTAGCGCTGCTCAATCCAATGAGCAGCCTCATTCTGCGCAGATTCAGCAACTCTGGTTGAGTCAGTTCTCATGTAAGTAATTAAACCAACTGTACCTTCATCTCCAACATCTAAACCTTCATAGAGTTGTTGGGCAATAGCCATAGTTCTATAAGCCCGAAAACCGAGTTTGCGAGCTGCTTCTTGCTGTAAGGACGAGGTAATAAAGGGTGCACTTGGATTGCGCTTTCGATCTGTTTTTTTAATGCGTGAAACCACCAAAGGTAGATCTTTAACATGTTCAAGCAATTTCTTAACTTCTGCTTCATTTTGCAAAACAGTTTTTTCATTCCCGTAACCATAAAAACGAGCAATAAATTTTTGTCGACCTACCGTTAGATTGGCATCAACCGTCCAATACTCTTCAGGTTGAAAAGCGCGAATCTCGCGCTCTCTATCCACAATGAGTCGAACAGCAACCGACTGTACTCTTCCTGCAGACAATCCTTTTTTTACTTTTCTCCACAGAAGTGGACTCAGTCGATATCCTACCAATCTATCAAGTATCCGGCGAGTTTGCTGCGCATGAATTAAATCTTTATTCAATTTTCTTGGTTCCTGAAAAGCGGCCTTGATAGCATCTTTGGTAATTTCATGAAAAACAACCCGACAAGGAGTATCTTCTGGGATATCCAGAATGTTTTGAAGATGCCAGGCAATCGCTTCACCTTCTCGATCCGGGTCGGCAGCCAGAAAAATTTTTTTTGCTTTTTTTCCGGCATCCCTTAAACTCTTAATGACATCTCCCTTTCCACGAATAGTAATATAATGCGGTTCAAAATGATGTTCTACGTCAACACCAAGTTGACTTTTCGGCAAATCTCGAACATGTCCCATTGAAGCTTTCACTGTATATTTTTTGCCAAGATACTTCCCAATTGTTTTCGCTTTGGCTGGCGATTCAACAATGACCAAATAATCCGCCAAACCGTTTCCTCCTTCGTGGGCCAACTACAATACTTTATCCAAACAAGTATCTGCAAAAATGACTAAAGTAGCATCTTTTATAAATCTAAGACAAAACACGAAAATGTATTTTACTAGATAGATGGATAGTAACCTATTTTATTGAAAATTCTTGAGCGTCTTGGTTCACCCATATTATCATCCGAGGAAAATTGTTTGCAAACGCATTCTACTGAACTGATTCACCAAATCACGTCATCCATTGATTTACTGAATATTTTTCCGAATGAATCTTCCTCCAGGGAGACGTTCCACCCACCCAGACAACTCCGTTTCGAGCAGTATGGCATAAATACTCTCTTTTGGCCAACGGAGAATCCTCATCAGTTCATCTATGCCAAGCGGTTCCTCTAGTTGTTGAAGAAGGATTTTCCAATTTTCTGGTAACGAATGAAGATTGCTCTTGTTCTTTTCTATGCCCATTTCGAGCAAAAATTCTTCAGGATGAATCAATGGTTTAGCTCCATCATATAATAATTGGTTACTTCCTTGACAATGCACACTCGTAATGGGTCCCGGAACCGCATAAACTTCTCTGCCAAGATTGAGTGCTAATT
The DNA here is from genome assembly GCF_016804365.1 of Alicyclobacillus sp. TC. NCBI lineage: Bacteria > Bacillati > Bacillota > Bacilli > Caryophanales > Alicyclobacillaceae > Alicyclobacillus > Alicyclobacillus sp. TC. The sequence continues at coordinate 1,769,595 of NZ_CP044434.1, forward strand.
CAGCAGTTGTCAACGCTCCAGAATGATGTCCTGCTTGCACTACAATCAGGCTTTCCGAGAGAGCTGCTAATATCCTATTGCGTTCAATAAATTGATATTTCTTCACCCTTACATTGGGTGCATATTCGGAGACACAAAGCCCCTCTTCACTTATCTTTTTTTGAAGACTGGAATGCGTTACGGGATAGGAGATATTTAAACCCGAAGCCAGTACAGCAATAGTTTTGCCCGGACCTTGCAAAGCCGCTTGATGAGCTTCACCATCTATTCCTAATGCCATCCCAGAAACAACAGTAATATGTGCGAAAGAAAGCACACCAGAAATCCATCGACACGCTTCTAGTCCATATGGAGATGCTCTGCGTGTGCCAACCACACCTACATTTTTTTGATTTAAAAGTTTTTTATTTCCTTGATAGAATAGCCATATAGGAGGCGAGGAGAGATTGAGGAGACGCATAGGATAATCCCTGCTAACTTTACAAATAAAACCAATATTTTGTTTCTGTAGCTTTTCCTCAATCTTTTCGATTTCTATGCTCCTTCTCCAGAGACACCATTTTTCCAATTTGTATGAATATTGAGGTATGAGAGATTGAAGTTCTTGTATATCTGCTCGCCATAGATAGGTGACATCCGGAACTTGCTCCAGCCAATGACGAGTTGTATTTGGCATTAAGAAAGGAGCACAGGCAAGTCCTAGATACATTTGACTCACATCCAATTCTCTATCCCCTCCTCAAGGTTTTATCTTGTCCCTGCTAATATTTTTTGTCGATAATAAAAAAGAGAATTCTACTCCTTAAAGTAGAATTCTCCAAAAATATCGATATAGTTCATTAACGTTTTATTTTACAGCGCTCCAACAATCCCTTCTCTTCCAATACCGAGTAGAGCGTAGAACCCATCTCCGACGGTGTAGGAGCAACACGAATTCCACATGATTCCATAGTTTTAATTTTTGATTCCGCTGTACCACTGCCTCCAGAAATAATTGCACCAGCATGCCCCATACGGCGTCCAGGAGGTGCAGTTGCACCTGCAATAAAGCCTACTACAGGTTTGGTCATGTGATCACGAACAAATTCAGCGGCCTGCTCTTCAGCTGTACCACCAATTTCACCAATCATAATCACAGCTTCCGTATCGGGATCTGCCTCAAACATTTTCAAGACATCAATAAAATTCGTTCCGTTTACTGGATCGCCACCAATACCCACTGCAGTAGATTGTCCAATATCACGCACTGTCAATTGATACACTGCTTCATAGGTAAGTGTTCCACTGCGAGAAACAACGCCTACTTTTCCAGGTGTGTGAATATATCCTGGCATAATACCAATTTTGCATTCTCCAGGAGTGATAACACCAGGACAATTAGGACCAATTAAACGAGTATGACGCCCTTCCATAAAGCGTTTAACTTTAACCATATCCAGTACAGGAATCCCCTCGGTAATACAAATCACCAAGTCTAGCTCAGCATCAACCGCTTCCATAATAGCGTCAGCCGCAAACGCAGGCGGTACATAAATTACAGAAGCATTAGCGCCCGTTTCACGCACAGCTTCAATGACCGTATTAAACACAGGGATTCCTTCAACAGTGCTTCCACCTTTTCCTGGAGTCACACCGCCTACCATTTGAGTACCATATTCAATAGCCTGTTTAGTATGAAATAAACCTTGCGAACCGGTAATGCCTTGCGTAATAACGCGTGTATTTTTATTCACTAAAATACTCATTCGGTTTCCTCCTTAAACCAGAGCAACCATCTTCTGAGCTGCATCGGCCAACGAATCGGCAGCAACAATATTCAGCCCGGATTCGTTCAAAATTTTCTTACCCAACTCTACATTTGTCCCTTCCAAACGCACAACCAACGGTTTATCAAGACCAATTTGTCTAGCTGCTGCTACCACACCATTGGCAATAATGTCACATTTCATAATCCCGCCAAAGATATTGACCAAAATCCCTTTGACCTTACTGTCGGATAAAATAATTTTAAATGCTTCTGTAACCTTTTCTTCACTTGCTCCGCCGCCAACATCCAAGAAATTGGCAGGTTCCCCACCATAGTATTTAATGGTATCCATAGTAGCCATGGCCAACCCAGCGCCATTTACCATGCAACCAATATTGCCATCTAAAGCAATATAGGAAAGTCCAAATTTAGAAGCTTCCGTCTCTTTGGGATCTTCCTCATCTAAATCGCGCAGTTCCTGAATCTCAGGATGGCGATACAAGGCATTATCATCAAAATTCAACTTTGCATCTAGCGCCATAATCTGCCCATCCCCTGTTTCAACCAAGGGATTGATTTCTGCAATTGAACAATCTTTATCCACAAATGCGTGATAAAGAGCGGTCATAAATTTGACGGCTTTATTAACCAACTCGTTAGGAATACCAATAGAAAATGCCAAATTTCTTGCTTGATAGGGATTGAGTCCCGTTGCCGGATCGACCGTTTCTCTAAAGATTTTTTCCGGTGTCTTAGCGGCCACTTCCTCAATTTCCATACCGCCTTCTGCCGAAGCCATCATGACAACGCGTCCACTTGCACGATCGAGAACCACGCCTATGTAGTACTCTTTTTTGATATCGGTCAATTGCTCAATCAATAATCTTTTGACCACCTTGCCAGTTGGTCCCGTCTGATGGGTAACGAGTACCTTCCCCAACAACTCTGAAGCATGAGCCTTGACCTCATCTAAAGATTTGGCCAGTTTGACGCCCCCTGCTTTACCGCGTCCTCCCGCATGAATCTGAGCTTTTACGACTGCTTTCCCACCAAGCGCTTTGGCGGCCTCTACTGCTTCTTCCACTGTAAAAGCGACACTACCCTGTGGAACAGCAACGCCATACTTGGCGAGCACAGCTTTCGCTTGATACTCGTGAATGTTCACTCTCCACGGCCTCCTTAACATTCAAACAAAGCGCGCGCTGAACTGATGTCAGTGTTTGTTCAGCACACGTCCAACCTCTAGCATAGAACAGCAAAAAAGGAATTACAACTTTCCGATCACGATGTCTGTGAATCCAATGAAAAAAGCTGCACTAAAGGCAGCTTACATGGTATTTTTCAAGAACAAAACTTTTCTGACCGAGCCATCTTGTTCCATGAGTAGTTACCCAGTTAACCAATCTTACAACTGATGCGCCTGAACAAGCGAAACAATATAGCCGAGTAACATACAAAGAGCAAGTACAGCAAAAGAACGGGATGATGAACGGGCAGTATGAATAAAAGAAAGCCAGAATGCTGGAATAAAACCAATACTGGCGAAAAAAATAGCTAATATGACCCAGCGTTCAGCATGAGGTAGGACAAAAAAAGTTGCGATAGAACATATAGCAGAAATGGCGCAACAGAGATATGCAAGAAGCGTAAGGACAAAAGGTAATTTTAAATACGATTCTCGCCAAGTGGTAAGACGTCGCTTTTGACGAAATGTTCGCAAATCCACCACTTGGCTGCGTTGACCCTCTGCTTGCCTCGATTTAGCCGTTTTCTTGTTGGGCTCTTGCATAAGCTCACCTCGCTGCACCAATATTGTTGCTCTGATGGTATCTCTCCGGTGTCTTTCTTGCAATAGTTATTCTGGATAATTTGAAACTATCCGTTACATGATGGCAAACCATTGCTCTTTTGATATATGAAATATACACAGAGTGTAGACAGAATTCACAAAGTCCATATATCGGTTGTGGAGGTTAACACAAATTGATGGGAAAAACGTATAGTGCAGTTTTAGATGGAATTGATAGTTTACCGGTAGAAGTAGAAGCAGATGTATCCAGAGGATTACCTTCCTTTCAAATTGTTGGGCTACCAGACTCAACTGTGAGTGAGTCTAAAGCCAGAATCCGTTCTGCCATTAAAAACTCCGGAATTGAATTTCCCAACAAAAGAATTACTGTCAACCTCAGTCCTGCTGGAATTCGTAAACGCGGGGCAGGTTTAGATCTGGCCATTGCTTTGGCTATTTTGCAAGCAGCAGGACATGTTGAAAATTTCCCTCAAAAAACAGCCTGGATTGCTGAACTAGCTTTAACAGGTGAACTTCGACCTGTACCTGCCGCATTGAGGTTGACACAAGCTTTTTGCATTGATGAGTGGCATCATGTTGTTGTTTCTAAACATCAGCATGATGCAGAGTGGTTACCAAATCCAAAAATTTGGCTATCCGCCGACAACTTGCGGCAAATATTAGCATGGTTTCAAGAAAAAATCCAACTCTCTAGTCCGGATTTACTTGCTCCAATTCAATCTTTTTCATCAAATAATGATTTTTCACACATTCACGGATTGGATTGGGCGAAAAGAGGCTTGGAGATTGCTGCTTCCGGCAGAATGCATACCTTGCTGATCGGGCCACCGGGCAGCGGTAAAACAACATTAGCACAGCAAGCAGTCTCTATTTTCCCTTCATTGTCTATGTTACAAGCTCAGGAAGTCATATCAATTCACAGAGCCTATTCACGCGAGATTAACAATTCACTTATGGCACCTGTAGTTCAGCCCCACCATTCATGTTCTGTGGCTGCTATGATTGGTGGAGGCAAACCCATTTATCCTGGAGAAGCCACTTTTGCACACCATGGGATTCTGATTCTAGATGAATTGCTTGAATTTCCCTCAACAACCTTGCAAGCTCTTCGCGAGCCTCTAGTTGAAGGGACCATTCGTTTAGCCAGAGGAAATGGAGTTAAATTGCTACCAGCCCAATTTACACTGATTGCAACTACTAATCCTTGTCCGTGCGGAGAGTATGGATTTGGAGAATGTTCTTGTACTTCTCAACAACGAGAGAAATATTGGAAAGCGGTACGTGGTCCGCTTTTAGACAGATTCGATCTGTGTATCAGTGTAGGACGTCAAACATATAAAGAAAATGATGCGTATACTATAGAAACCTCCAAAACCATTCAAAAACGAATTGTTAAAGCCAGGGAATTACTTGATAAAAACATACAAATACCCTGGGAGAAAACTACCAAGAAGCTTTTAGACAAATGGGCCGAGCAACTGCGTTTTTCTTATCGAGCCGTCCTCAGTGTTCAAAAAGTAGCCCATATAATCGCATTACTTGAGCAAAGTTCAAGTATACATCACTCCATTCTTGAAGAAGCTATTTCCTATCGCAATACTTCCATAAGGTGAAGCAAAGAAACTTAAATGTAGACCAGTCTATGACAGCACATACTACAAGAATCAATTTTCATAGGTAAAATGTGAAAAAGATATAACTTCTTCTCGATACATGACAATATCAATCCAATCCAACTGGATTTCAGGAAACTCAATAGAGTTGAACATAGGTTGCTCGTGCACCAAATAATATTGCAACAGCTTGAACATTCTTTTAATTTTCTGGGTAGTAGCCGCTTCATTGCTATAACCCATAGTTAACGATGCACTTCTGGTTTTAACTTCTATGGCAATGATTTTATTGGATTTTTGTGCTATGATATCCAATTCACCGAAAGAACATCTCCAATTATGAGATAAAATATGCCATCCCAAGGTTCGTTTGACATATTCCCTAGCCAAACGCTCGCCTTTCTGTCCTAATTCACGATTCCCGCTCATTGGCAAATAAATAGGCCAAAATATGAGCCACTGGCTCATATAATTCCTCAGGAATAACATCATCAATTTCTAATTTCAATAATGAATGAACTAATTTTTCATCTTCCCAAATCGGCACATGGTTTTGATGTGCGGAGTCTATTATTGCTTGAGCGACTTGTTCAACGCCTTTAGCCAGCACGCGCGGAGCAGCATCAACTTGTTGGCGGTATCTTAACGCAACTGCCTTTTTGACTTTCACTCTGCATCACCCGGTTTTTCAAAGTGATAAGACCATTGTTTCAGTTCCCATCCCAACGGTTGTAAAATATTTTTAACCACCGCGCCTAGCGATTGAATTTTCTTCAAAAATTTCTCATGTCCAGTTTCGATATGAACAAATAAAAGAGGTTGTAAGGTTGTAATATGCATCACCACCGGCTGTCGCTCATAGACAAGGTTAAGCACCATATGATGCATAATCTTTCCACCCACTGCTAACTTTGTCTGTCGTTTCGCACGCCATGGGAAAACTCTTGCTCGTTGGCTAGAATGCGTAGAATAGGAAAGGAGACCTGCACCATTCCGTTCAAATGGATTAACCACCACTGCAGATGAAAAACGATTCAACAAGATTTCTTTACGAATAGGGAGTACCCATGGAGATTTCATATCGTCCAAATTCAGTTTGGCAAAGGAAATAAACTGGGCTAGTCCATCTCTTGTACGAATAAACGAAAAACGGTTCTCTCTGATTTGAGGTTTGTCCATTATACCTGTTCGCACTAATTTTTCCATATCATTTTGACTCACCAATTGCTCTACCATAGACCAATAACGTTCAATCATGGGATGAATAATTTGTTCCAGACTACCATTTTTTTGGTCACTCGCATTTTCCGCTGAGGCTATACTCCCTGCCATCCAGTCAAGGATAACTTTTCTCCAGCCCCATTCGGCTTGCTGAATCTCTCGGCTTTTCCAAAATTGTGCCGGCCAATCATGCAACGTATTCGATTCAGGTTCATTAAGAGCTTGAATTGAAGTCGCTTGATGCAAGGTTGCTGGATTTTTTGTTCTTTCAGCTATCGTACGACTTTCAGTAGAAATTTTGGCAGATGGTTGAGTTGATGAAATATTGGAAGACGGTGATGTGGGATGAGATATTTTATTCACGGAAAGTCATCCTTCGCGATTTCTCATTATCGTTTGAACAGGAGAAAAAGATTGACGATGATGGGGCGAAATACCATAAATATTCATAGAATCAAGATGTTGAGAAGTGCCGTAACCCACATTATTTTCCCAATCATAGAAAGGGTATTCCTTTGAAAGATTTTTCATGTAACGATCTCTCCATTCCTTCGCCACAATAGAAGCGGCACCAATGGATAAGCATCGTATATCCCCTTTAATAACGGACAGAGTTAGTGAGTTCACTCTGTTTTGTAAACTATCATTTCCATCTACCAATACCCAGTCTGGTGTCCATTTTAACTCTTGAACAGCCCGTTGCATAGCTAATAAACTAGCTTGACGTATATTCAAATGGTCAATTTCTTGTACACTAGCCGCCCCTACTGAAATATCGAGAGCAATTTCCTGAATTTTCTCCAGTAAAACCTCTCTTTTTTTGGCGGTCAACTTTTTCGAATCTGTGATACTCTGAAGTTCTGCTATTGGAACATCTGGAGAAAAAATAACAGCTGCTGCAACAACAGGCCCCGCTAAACACCCCCTACCTACTTCGTCTACTCCTGCAAGTAAAACTTGTTTTGAACCTACAAGCCAACGTTCCACTTGCCAAGAACGAACCAGCATGTACACCACCTTTGATTTTCAAACTTTATCCTTTCAATAAAAAGCAATTTTGCCATATCAACTTAGCAACCGTTTAACATTGAAAAGACACTGCTTATTCTATCGAGATCATCAATAATAATCTATCCGTTAATGGCTGATTCATTCTACTCAGCACTCTATTCTTGCCCGTGTACCCATTCAAAAGACACTCTGCCCAGTTTACCCGTCTGCAGTTCACGAAGTAGAGACTCTGCCATACGTTCTAAATCCGGACGCGCACCAGACATTAACATGCCTTTCATACGGGTCATTTTTTCAAACAAATCTAAAAACGCTTCCGCTCCTTCAGGTTCATCGAGAGAATATGAATCATAGGAATGCGCTTCAATTTGCCATCGTTCTTCAACCAGATGCGGGTAATTTCGAATTAAGAATTGTAGTGCATGTAACGCCAAATCTACATGATCTAAAATTTCTGGTTTTATAGCCCCACTCATAGCCAAGAGATACCCATCTTCAGGGGAATCTATTTTGGGCCAAAGCACTCCAGGGGTATCCAGCAATTCAATGCTACCTATACGTACCCACTGCTGGGCTTTTGTAATTCCCGGACGATCACCTGTTTTTACAGCAGAACGTTTGGCCAATCTATTGATTAACGATGATTTGCCCACATTGGGTATACCCACCACCATAGTACGCAGAGGACGTGGTCGCATGCCCCGGCGCGCTTCCCGTTCGCGTTTAGCCTTAGCTGCCATTTCTAAAGCAGGAATAATCCGCTGTACTTGACTACCCGTTTGCGCATCGACAGCTATAGCTGAAATACCTTGATGTTCAAATTTCTGTAACCATTGCTTCGTTTGGCTTTCATCTGCCAGATCCTTGCGAGTCATCACAAGCAAGCGTGGCCGTGCTCCAATTAAATCTTTCAGCAAAGGGTTGGAACTGGCCATTGGCAATCTCGCATCGACTAACTCAATAATTGCATCAACCATTTTTATGGAAGCTTGAATTTCCCGACGTGCTTTGGCCATATGTCCAGGAAACCACTGAATCGTTTGCAATATCTTTTCACTTCCATCACATATAATTTTCTGTTGAAATCAGATCCGATAAACTACCACAGATGAAACTATACTGAAATACGAAAACTAAGAAAGGGCCACCCGGCCCTTTCCTAACGCATTTACTTTTACTAACGCAAATCAGCGTACGGCTTAAACTAGCGAATTTCTTTAATGCGTGCAGCCTTGCCAGACAATCCACGCAAATAGTACAACTTCGCTCGACGAACTTTACCGCGACGCATAACTTCAATCTTTTCTACCTTTGGAGAGTGTAATGGAAATGTTCTTTCTACACCAACACCATAAGATATTTTGCGCACAGTATAGGTAGCACTGATGGCTGAACCACGACGCCGAATGACCACGCCTTCAAAAACCTGAATACGCTCACGCTGACCTTCACGAACTTTCACGTGCACACGCAACGTGTCTCCCGGGCGGAAACTAGGAATATCTGTACGTAATTGTTCCCGCGCTACTTCTTGAAGTAAATTCATCTAGGATTTTCCTCCCTTACCTTCGACGTTCATGCTTGTTTGCAAGCAGCGGACCGTCGAGATCACGCGCGATAATATACCATATAAATTCATCAAGGTCAATTTTTTAAAAATTTCACCTAATATAAAATGGTACAATAGAACAGGTAGTCGTACGACTACCTGTTCAAAATGCATGTATTAAGATGGAGACGTGCGAGTAGAAAACTTTACTTTTAGCTTTTTGTCTTCGTCCAGCATTTTAGAAACTGAATTCCGTTCTTGCTGCGAGGAACGCATCTTCCTCAAATGATGCAAAATCTCCATATCTCGCTCCCACTGTGGGAGCTCTGCATGTTTGTTCATGCTTACCAACTCCCCGATGGAAAAGTCCATCGCGGCATTCCTAAAAAGAAGCATTTCTTAAAAGTTACAATTGACGATTACTCGCCACCATTGTAAAACTGCCCGCAACGCTTACGGAGTTAGCTGACGGGTTCGGGAGCAGGCATTCCCTACATCAGTGAAAGACTGATGATTCACCCCTGTGATTGGGTTCTCCGCTTCTCTTAGGAATTCAGCGACGGCATACTTTATTATATGCCTCTTTGCTTGTTTTGCCAACTGATGAGCATATCTGAAATGATATAAACTCTAATCTTTGAATTGTTTTACAAGTGACAAAGGAATGTTTACCTTGGCGTATTTTTTATTCAGGTTAAACAGAATGGTGTCTGTAGAAATTTGTATAGGTCCCACTTCCGATATAGAACCCACCGAACTCGTTTCTACTTCACGAATTTGACCACTGCGTTTTCCGACCATGACCGTCATTAAAACATGCGAACTGGCTGGAAACACTTCTCCCGCATCCCATGTGGCTAATTTTTCCACATCCACACCAGGGACAATCATGGTGAACACCCAGCAATACTCGTCTACTACATATTGTTGAGGCTGCAGATACACAGGCGTTCCCATCTTCTCTACACCTTCTAGCACTTTAGCATACGTTTGAAATACATCGGGGCTTGGCAAAGGATCAGAAGGTGCCCAGTGACCATTGACAAACGAGAATGCGGACTGCCCTTGCTGAAAAAATTGAATATTCGTGTCTCCCTCATGTACACCTAACGAAACTTCATTTGGTTTTTCAACTGAACCATAGACGGTAAATGATGGATTTATAGAATTATCAACTAAATTAACACTAGCCTTAATTTGATATTGATGAAGTTGAAGCCCCTTTTGAATAGCCGTCTGAATGATGGGCCATGCTTCAGCATCCGTTTTCGCTAAAGAAATGGGTGGCACTTGATTTAAGGTGGTCAGAGGTTTTGGCGAACATCCAACCAGTCCAAAACAACCAAGCAATGCAGCTACAATCCATAGCTTATTGGACTTCATCTGCTTTCACCCGCTTTCTTCTGTCATTCAAGCGCAGTCCCCAGCCAATGAGACCAATGATTATAAAAATACCAATAGAGACTGGGAGTACTGGCGTATACGAACGTTGAATGATTAAATATTCACCCGTTCCGTATATGGAAAGAGCTAAATCAACCTTACCTGGTTGCCAATGAACAGGCTCTACATTGACAACGTTGGTTCGATATACACGCCAATTTCGATAAAGTTGATGATCTCGATATAGATAAGAAGAGAAATATCGAGTTGGCACGTCTCTCATCGCACTTGGATCATCCGTGATAATTTCAGGTGCTCGATTTCCAACAGAAGGTAATACAGCTTCAAAACGCAACGAGGAACCAAGGGGAGCCTCATATACTGTACGAAACTGTCCTGCACTATTGACCGACAAAATATAGGCTCTTTGAGCGTTGACAAAAATAGCATCTGGTCCACCCTTGGTAAGCGGACCAATCACAATATCATGCGGTAGTGATTGTGTCAACGAAGCATGGAAGCTAGCTACTACTTTATTTTGAGTTAAACTGACAATTTGCAGTAAATTGGCTCCTTCGAGCAATACCTGATTGGCGCCTGGTCGAGTAAATGAGCCTTCACCAAGAATAATTTGCGTTTTGACTGGAACTTGCACTGTATGACCTTGCCAACTTCCGGTCAAAAGTCCTCCTTGAATCTGCAAGGGTGGATTTGCAGGTGTAACATTTGCGTCAGATAATAATTGATTCCATTGCTCTTGATCTTGCTCCCAGGTTTGTGCAGCCAAAGCCAGAAAATTGCCTGAATAACTGGCTGGTTCTAAACCTAATGCTGCGGCGCTGGCAGGTGAAACTGGAGCCGTCAAATACATAATGGCATGTTGATTGACAATCTTCCAATGTGAAACTGACAAGGGGAATGTAGGCGCCACCAAATTCCAAAGTGAAACTTGAGCTAAATCACTCAACGGTAGCGGTTTAACTACTGCTTTGCCGTGATCCGAAAGTATTTCCATTAACTCATACTCGTGTTGAGCGGTCTGTAAAAGATTATACAGAGAGTCAGGCTTACTTGTAGCTTGACTAGCTAAATCACTAAGTTCTGCATTGCTAGGTAATACACGATTGAAAGTGACAAGTGCAGGTCCTTGCGGAGTTGAAATGGTCGACCAAGGCAATGCAGGAATATCTCCAGGAATCAAACTCATTTTTCCATATTTTACGATCTTAAAATGTGTCAAAAACGGCCATTCACTGTAGGGAAGCCATAGATTCACCAGCAAAATTGCAGCCGCAGAAACCAGTACGGTCTTCCAACCTGCTTTCGTAAACCATATAGCCAAAATACACAATCCCAGAAGCATGATGACAGTAAAAAGCACACGCAACCCTGTAGGATAAAAGGATACGCTTGAAATTCCTTGACCAAGCAAAAGAGCAAACAGCGTGAAAGTAATCCATTTTTTGCGCGATTGGATGCGAATAGTTGTCAGCCAGAGCACAATAATCACGATGACAGCCAGTACGCCAAGCAAAGCAAAATCTTCAACCAATGGTTTAACAACCCAAATATTCATAGCATTGACAAACAGCGCCCAAAGCAGATAGACAATCCAAAGCCATCGACGACTACGCTTCAATGTTTTGTCCATCTTGCACCTCCTTGCCAAACCGCCCATATCCCCAAATCAGTAAGAGAGTTGAAAAAGCAAAATACAGAGCTGTCATGGGATTGTATTCCCATACATTTTCTGTGAAATTATGAATCACAACCGCTAAAATACCTGCAAATCCTCCAATAGCTAAAAACTTATCTCGTCCCCAAGCTGCTTTGGCAACTTTTTTATACAGCTCATAAAGAAGGGAAAGTTGCATACCAGCAAACAGAACAAGCCCCACCAATCCAGATTCGCCCAATGTCTTTGCGTAGTAATTATCGGAGTAGATTCCACCTCGATAAGTTGCAGCAACTTGTCCTCCGTAATGGCCTAAGCCTGCGCCAAAAAGAGGATTTGCCGCCATATGATCAAACGCCGTTAACCAACGGGCAATGCGGCCTGCTTCAGCTGATTTAAGAAAATAGACCGGTGAGAACAAATCAGCAAATCGATGATGTATAGATGGTAGAAAGAATGCCACAACACCTACGACTAAAAGAATCAGTAACAATCTCCGCTCAAAAATGAGCGCGGTAATCAACAATGACAACGCAAAAGCTAACCAAGCTCCTCGTGTATAGCTGAAGAGTAACGAAGCTAGACAAAAGACAGCGCCAAGAATATAAAACATTTTTCTCCAGCGATTGGTTTCACGAATAGCTAAGCTGATTAAAAGTGGTGAAGTCATAGCTGTAAATGCGCCCATTTCATTCGGACTCTGTAATACAGAAAAGACACGCGTACGAACATGTTCGTTGACGTCATTAAACGCTTGGGGGACCGGAGCTTTGGTGACATACTGATAAATTCCATTTGCTCCAATTAGAACAGCGGTAGAAGCAAGAACATGAAGTAACTTTGGCACATCTTCTTCATCGACAACAAAAGGCATTAAAAAAGTATAGAGCATGTAATAAATGTCATCCCGCAACCCTTGAACAGCAAGAATAGGTTGTCCAATATTAGAAAACATCATAGCGAAGCAGAATAGAATGTACCAGCCGGCAAATTTTTGCCAGAGAAATAATTTGGGTTTTTCGCCTGCCAACCAACGTCGCAATGCTACAACAGCTAATATGAGTAGCACTACGACATCCCAAATAACACCAATGGGATGGATATGCGGTAGACGCAATGCATAATCGACAATGGGATACGCCATGTATAATACCATGGCGTATCTAGCAACGCGGTGATGCTTGAGACCTAACCTGGCATGGCGCGGAAGATGTGATTGATCGCGCTCAGACTCCTGCATTAACAAAGAATTCACTCCCGTTTCACTGATTAGGAACAACCCCGCCCCTTATTTCACGAAAGCCATTAAGTTCAGCGAATCTGAAGTTCGAAAGCGGGACGAATCTCTCCTACCAAAGTTCCGCTGTGATTAACGAGAGACGGCCGATGCCAGCGGTTTAACGCATTTTTCTCTTCTGCGGTTAAAAGCTGCAATTGACTCAGCGCTTCAATTACAACTGGTCCCACCGCACGGCTGTTACCATCGTCAATCTTTAAGCAAAGTCCTATTCCTTTTTCTACCCATCCTACACAATAAACGCCTTCTGCTCCGGCTTTTGCAACTACTCTGCCAGGCATTGACATCATTAAATCTGTACAAAGTCGTTCGCTACCAGCTACAAGTTTAGGATTATCCATCATAGCACTTGCCAAACGTTTTAAAGCCCAGGCAATTTTTTCTTGCGGATTTTCCTGTCTAACACTCTCTGCCAGCTTGGCATATAGCAGCGCAAAACGATGAATGGGCATAGCAAACACTGGTACACCGCATCCATCGACTCCCCATTTCACTTTGTCAGACTCTATTTCACAAACTGCTTGCAATACTTGAAAAATATGCTCTTGAACTGGGTTATCGCGCTGGTCATATGTATCCAGTGGAGCATTTAAAAATTTTGCTAGCGCAAGCATCCCGGTGTGCTTTCCAGAACAATTGTTATGCAACGCGGTGACTACTTGACCATTTTTCAACATCGTCTCATAGGTTTTTTGATGATAAGGAGCATGGACACCACAACGCAAATCATCGACGGAAAGACCCAGACGAGCAAGTAAACTTTGTACAAGTTCAGTATGCTCCGGCTCACCACTATGTGAAGCACAGGCTACAGCCAGTTCCGCACTGGACAATTGAAAACTGTCAGCAGCTCCTGTCAATAGAAGCGGCAATGCTTGCAAAGGTTTGGCTGAAGAACGAGCAAACATAACACGATTAGGATCGCCAGTTGAAGCAATCAGATTGCCCTTGAAATCTATCACGACTAAATCGCCGCGATGTACACTTTCTACAATTTCACCACGTGTGACTTCAACGAGAAGTTCGCTCATTTTGTGCCAACCTTTCCATTTTACGCTGCTTGCGATATTCAAAGCGAGCAGGCGCAGTTTGATAATGCCATTTCTCCTCTTCCGTTTCCGGAATCACACCAGGTACAGGAGCAGGTCTTCCATCAGGCCCCAGTGCAACAAACGTCAAATACGAAGCGCCTGTTTGTTTGACTTGCCCAGTCATCAAATTTTCGGACTCTATACGCACAAAAACTTCCATTGAAGTTTTGTGCGTATATGTTACAAACGCCTCCAATCGAATGGCTTCCCCAGCTTTAATAGGTTCCAAAAAATCCAGGCTATCTGAAGAAGCTGTAACCACTGGCATACGGGCGTGACGCATTGTGGCGATGCTTGCTATTTTATCCACATAAGCCATCACTCGCCCGCCGAAAATAGTACCATAATTATTGGTATCTGGAGGTAGCACCAAGTCCGTCATAACGGTTCTTGAAGCAGATACTGGCTTGCTTTTCACTGTTAGGCTCCCTCACTTCAAGAAAGTTCTCTTTTCGACAAAATCCATCATCAAAAAGTCCCTTCCCAATTGTAGTGCCAAGAGCCGTTGGCTTCAACTTTTTACCCTCATGACCGTCTGTTTTTGACGTTCCCAGGAAGCTAACATGGACGAAGGGCTAAAAGCCCACTCACGATGTCCGATCTCTCGGTATATTCCAAAATGCAAATGGGGTGGAAACTTTCCAGCCGTACCAGGTGGTCCGTATCCTGTTGAACCAACATAGCCAATCACTTGACCAGGACGCACTAAACTGCCTTGTTTCACGCCTTTTGCAAAAGAAGATAAATGAGCGTAATAATAGTAGTAGTTATCTCCGTCTCGTATCCCTACACGCCAGCCGCCAAAACGATTCCAACCCATCAATTCTACGTATCCGTAACTGCAAGCCAGCACGGGTGTACCGTAAGAAGCAAAAATATCGACACCTTCATGAATTCTTCTACCGCCAAAACTTCTTCCCGCACCAAATGTATGCTTGACAGTATAATTATAACGTTTATCTACTGGAAAACAGTGACCCTCTGGATGCAAACCAAATGTCTCAAAAATACGTGAGAAGGCAAAGACTCTGTCCATTGCCACAGGATCTTGAAACAATGCCCACACGCATTCATCCAAATCACTCTCACCGCTTTCCAAATCAATCCAAGAGGCAAGGGCAGCAATTCGATCTTCTGCTTCAATTTGACTGGCAATCCGATCACGATTGGCATCTACACCTAGACCTCCGAATAAACTAATGGTCATCGGATCGATATCGTGACTATTTGGATTCGATAGACCAGACCAGGCTACATCATCAAAAGCATATCCATAGAACGGATGCTCATTGCGATCAGCCTTTGTCTTGGACAATTCAGCGTATCGATCGATCCCTGCTAAAATCCCCCAAGGGACATCAAAACGCTTACCGTACTGTTCATAAATAGGCTGTAATTTTATTTCGGCTTTCGTAGCTGCTTGAGCAATGGATGTGGTTTGTCCCCACGGAACAAAAATTGTGAAGGAACAGAATGTGGCCAAGAATACTTGCAGTTTGGGCTTATTTAGAAATCCCATGCGATTTAAATATCCTCCCTTCCTGCTCTTCTTAAACTCCAGAAGTGTTTAGAATTCATTCCACGACCATCTCATCTTTACCATTTCCCAAGTCAACGCGGATATGCTCTTTTGTGGACTGGAAAACGCATGATAAAATATCCATGGACGTAAATAGCAGATACTAAGGAGAAGTGAAGATTGAAATCTTTTTCTAAAATTGAGTTTCCCGTTCGTTCCACAGATTTGGATGTAAATGCGCATGTGAATAATGCGAAGTTTCTCGAGTATTTGGAGTGGGGACGAGAAGATTGGTTTGAACAACGCGGTTTTAAATACGACGAATTAAAAAAACAAAACCTCATCACAGTTCTTGCTCGTATGGAAGTTGACTATCGTCGGGAAGCTAGGCAGAACGATACAATGACCGTCTATACTTGGTTAAGCGCCGTCGGTCGCAGCAGTATGCAAATGGAACAAAAGATTTTGAACCAGTATGGGGAAATGGTCACGGAAGCAAAGGCTACAGTAGTAACTGTAAGTGCCAAAGAGCGCAGACCCATAGCCGTACCGGATGAAATCCGAAAACACATAGCTTTGGAATCACCTGCGCTAGTGATAAATTAATCAGAAAAAGGATTATATTTATCGATCTCGTTAATTTCAAAAGATGAATATCCCATTTTCTGTAATTTATTCCGAAAATCTTTAGGCAACGGATCGCGCACAATATGTCCATCGGCCATTTGCAACATAAAGGCGTGCAGCCATTGATGGGGTGCTTTATCCGCATTTTCATTATTCAATTCTCTAATGGCGCGGCCTCCCTGATATTTAACATCGTCAACCAGAGCATGTCCAATATGTTTCATATGGGCGCGTATTTGATGTGTCCTGCCAGTAATGAGTTGCAGGCAGACAACTGTCGATTTACCATTGCTTACAATAGGTTCAAAATCCGTTCGAGCGGGTCGAGCATCTGATGCATCAGATATAACGGTACGATTGTTTTCTCGACGTGAAATAGCCAACTGAATAGACCCGCGATGCTTAATCTCTCCGTGTACTAACGCTATATAATACTTCTCAATCTGACCATTTTGAATCTGGCGAGAAATTTCCTTAGCCGCCCAGCCATTTTTAGCAAAAAGAACAATCCCGCTTGTATTTCTATCCAAACGGTGAAGAGGTGCCGGACTGTATGTATCCGAATCTGCATCACCTTTTTGATAGAGATATGCGGCAACTTGATTGACTAATGTATGCTTGTGCTCGCCCGCCGCACCATGTGTTAAAACACCTCCTGGTTTGTGCACAGCCAACCAATCAGAAGTTTCTTCTAACACTTCAATATCTGTTCGGATGCCGGAAAATTTATGAGGCGACTTTTTGACATTCTCATAGTCATCACGATGAATAAAGAGAATTAAACGATCACCCGTATCTACAATTTGATCCGGTTTCGCTTTTTTTCCATTGAGTTTAACGCGGCCTGTACGAATCATCTTATATATCCCTGACAAGGGAATACCGGGAAGCATCTGCCGAACCACACGGTGTACCTTTTTACCAGCTTGCATTTGGGTAATTTCATGTTCTATCAAATAACATCCTCATTTCCAACTTTTATAGCATTAAGGTTTCCCACAAGTTAGCTCTTTGAACCGGATCGCCATGAGCTGGACAAACCCAATTAAATGACAAATTCCCGACTTCTTTTATCGATTTACGCAATGCTTGTTTATCCCAAGTTAAGAACCCCGGTGATGGCTTTAATTGACCACGACGCGTTGTCACCAAGTCCCCAGCAAACAATATATCATTGTATCGTAAAGAAACATGTCCCAAGGTATGACCAGGAGATGGAATAATTTCAATGCCACCTATCTGTTGCCCAGCATGGTAAGAATGAGTGATGTGTGGACGCTCAACTTTCATAGTTCTTTGAATCAAACCCCTTACTCCCTTTGCCTTCGCTTGTCCATGAATGTAAGGAATCTCTATTTCGGGAGCCCAAATGATAGCTGATGATTGATCCTGAAGCCATTTTGCGTTTCCAATATGATCAACATCCATATGCGTTAACAGAACATGCGCAATATCTTTTGGAGTCATTCCTAAATTGGCCAATTCTTTTTTTAATTGATCTCTTTTGGATGAAAGACTTGTATCAATCAATACAGGTTCATCGGATAAAACCAAATAAGCATAACTACCTTTAGTAGAAGTTAATAAATGTACATGAGGAGCAATTTCCATCTCATCACCCACAAGGAGAAAAATGTATAGGACTATAATTCGTATCATACAAAAAAACTGTCAGGAGTTCAGCTCTGTTTATACAGAGCATTCTCCCAACAGCCACCTGTACTCCTGTTGCCTGGCAACGACCTAGGTTCCCAGGGGTCTTCACCCCAAGTATGCTCGGCGCTGGAGGTCTTCACGGTCGTGTTCGGGATGGGTACGCGTGTATCCCCTCCGCTATGGTCACCAGACTCTTCTTTCCTTTCCAACTGTCTCAGCAAGAGGGATTTTCCTTGGTGAAGGCCTCGACCGATTCGTATCCGTCCGCTCCACGCCTCACGACGCTTCCACGCCGGACCGATCTACCTTATCGTCTATAAGGGGTCTTCCTTCCTTGACGGAATGGGATACGTTATCTTGAGGCAGGCTTCGCGCTTAGATGCTTTCAGCGCTTATCCCTCCCCGACTTGGCTACCCAGCTGTGCCCTTGGCAGGACAACTGGTCCACCAGCGGTCGGTTCATCCCGGTCCTCTCGTACTAAGGACGAACCCTCTCACGTATCCTCCGCCCACGGCAGATAGGGACCGAACTGTCTCACGACGTTCTGAACCCAGCTCGCGTACCGCTTTCATGGGCGAACAGCCCAACCCTTGGGACCGACTTCAGCCCCAGGATGCGATGAGCCGACATCGAGGTGCCAAACCTCCCCGTCGATGTGGACTCTTGGGGGAGATCAGCCTGTTATCCCCGGGGTAGCTTTTATCCGTTGAGCGATGGCCCTTCCACGCAGTGCCACCGGGTCACTAAGCCCGACTTTCGTCCCTGCTCGACCTGTCCGTCTCGCAGTCAAGCTCCCTTGTGCCTTTACACGCCCCGCGCGGTTTCCATCCGCGCTGAGGGAACCTTTGGGCGCCTCCGTTACCTTTTAGGAGGCGACCGCCCCAGTCAAACTGTCCGCCTGACACTGTCCCCACACCCGATTCAGGGTGCCAGGTTAGAAGACTAGCATCTCAAGGGTGGTATCCCAACATCGACTCCACACAGGCTGGCGCCCATGCTTCTGTGTCTCCCACCTATCCTGTACATGACATGCCCGTCTCCCATATCAAGCTACAGTCAAGCTCCACGGGGTCTTTCCGTCTAGCCGCGGGTAACCTGCATCTTCACAGGTATTACAATTTCACCGGGTCTCTCGTTGAGACAGCGCCCAAGTCGTTACGCCTTTCGTGCGGGTCAGAACTTACCTGACAAGGAATTTCGCTACCTTAGGACCGTTATAGTTACGGCCGCCGTTTACTGGGGCTTCAATTCAGAGCTTCGGGCTCTCGCCCTCACCCCTCCTCTTAACCTTCCAGCACCGGGCAGGCGTCAGCCCCTATACTTCGCCTTTCGGCTTCGCAGAGACCTGTGTTTTTGCTAAACAGTCGCTTGGGCCTTTTCACTGCGGCTCTTCTTCAGAGCGCCCCTTCTCCCGAAGTTACGGGGCCATTTTGCCGAGTTCCTTAACGAGAGTGCTCCCGCGCGCCTCCGTGTTCTCCACGCGCCCACCTGTGTCGGTTTCCGGTACGGGCAGATGCATTCTCCCTAGAGGCTTTTCTTGGCAGTGTGACCTCGAGCGCTTCGGTACTCTTCTTCCCTCCCCATCACCGCTCAGAGTTCTCGCCGCGCGGTTTTCCCTGCGCGACCCCCTTGCGGATTGGACGGCCTCTTCCATCCGGCCGCTCGCTCTAGCCTCCTGCGTCACCCCTTCAGTCATGCAAATCCATCTGGTACGGGATTCTCAACCCGTTCTCCTTCGACTACGCCTCTCGGCCTCGCCTTAGGTCCCGACTAACCCTGGGTGGACGATCCTTCCCCAGGAAACCTTGGGCTTTCGGCGGAGGGGATTCTCACCCCTCTTTTCGCTACTCATACCGGCATTCTCACTTCCATAACCTCCACCTTCCCTCTCAAGAAGGCTTCTCCGCTTATGGAACGCTCCCCTACCCTGTGGTCTTCCCACAGCCATAGCTTCGGTGTGTGGTTTAGCCCCGTTACATTTTCCGCGCAGCGTCACTCGACCAGTGAGCTATTACGCACTCTTTCAATGATGGCTGCTTCTAAGCCAACATCCTGGTTGTCTATGCACCGCCACATCGTTTCCCACTTAACCACCCTTGGGGACCTTAGCTGTTGGTCTGGGCTGTTTCCCTCTTGACTACGGATCTTAGCACTCGCAGTCTGACTGCCACGGTTCAATGAAACGGCATTCGGAGTTCGACGGAGCTTGGTAACCCTGGTCGGGCCCCGCACCCCATCGGTGCTCTACCTCCGTCCCTCATCCGTGACGCTAGCCCTAAAGCTATTTCGGGGAGAACCAGCTATCTCCGGGTTCGATTGGAATTTCTCCCCTACCCCCAGTTCATCCCCCGGCTTTTCAACGCCGGTGGGTTCGGGCCTCCATGCGGTGTTACCCACACTTCACCCTGACCAGGGGTAGCTCACCCGGTTTCGGGTCGATGGCAATCAACTTCTCGCCCTCTTCAGACTCGCTTTCGCTTCGGCTCCGGCTTCCCTGCCTTAACCTCGCTCATCACCATCACTCGCCGGTTCATTCTACAAAAGGCACGCCGTCATCCTTTCGGACTCCGACTGCTTGTAAGCACACGGTTTCAGGTTCTCTTTCACTCCGCTCCCGCGGTTCTTTTCACCTTTCCCTCACGGTACTCTCCGCTATCGGTTGCCAGGGAGTATTTAGCCTTAGGAGGTGGTCCTCCCTGATTCCCACGGGGTTCCTCGTGTCCCGCGGTACTTGGGGCCTGCGCTACCTCCCTCGACAAGCTTCGCCTACGGGGCTCTCACCCGCTCTGGCCGACCTTCCCATGTCGTTTGGCTCCCTTGTCTCCTTCGGCCCAGGCAAGACCCTGCCTGGCTGCGCATCCCCTCTACCCCATGATGGCAACGGGGGTCCCCTTCTCCACCATCATGGTTTAGGCTCTTCCGCGTTCGCTCGCCACTACTTGCGGAATCACTCTTGTTTTCTTCTCCTCCAGGTACTGAGATGTTTCAGTTCCCCAGGTTCCCTCCGTCTATCCTATACATTCAGATAGCGGTACCGGCCCATCACGACCGGTGGGTTCCCCCATTCGGACATCCCTGGATCTTCGCTCGCGTACAGCTCCCCAAGGCATTTCGGTGTTCGCCCCGTCCTTCTTCGGCTCCTGGCACCTAGGCATCCTCCGTGCGCCCTTTCTACCTTCACCTTTCTTCCCTCTTGCTGATTCAGTTCTCAAGGTCCTTCGAGCTTATCCCTCTCTCAAGGCATAAGTAGCTTTCGCTAAGTTCTCTCCCGAGAACCCTCAAAACTAAACACGCACGCCTCTCCACCAAACCCCTCTCTCTTCCCTAGAAAGGAGGTGATCCAGCCGCACCTTCCGATACGGCTACCTTGTTACGACTTCACCCCAATCATCGACCCCACCTTCGGCGGCTGGCCCCCTTTCGGGTTACCCCACCGACTTCGGGTGTTGCCAACTCTCGTGGTGTGACGGGCGGTGTGTACAAGGCCCGGGAACGGATTCACCGCGGCATGCTGATCCGCGATTACTAGCAATTCCGGCTTCATGCAGGCGAGTTGCAGCCTGCAATCCGAACTACGAGCGGTTTTCAGGGGTTCGCTCCAGATCGCTCTCTCGCTTCCCGTTGTGCCGCCCATTGTAGCACGTGTGTCGCCCAGGACATCAGGGGCATGATGATTTGACGTCATCCCCGCCTTCCTCCGACTTGCGCCGGCAGTCACCTGTGAGTCCCCACCTCTACGTGCTGGTAACACAGGTCAAGGGTTGCGCTCGTTGCGGGACTTAACCCAACATCTCACGACACGAGCTGACGACAACCATGCACCACCTGTCTCCTCTGCCCCGAAGGGACCTACCATCTCTGGTATCGTCAGAGGGATGTCAAGCCCTGGTAAGGTTCTTCGCGTTGCTTCGAATTAAACCACATGCTCCACTGCTTGTGCGGGCCCCCGTCAATTCCTTTGAGTTTCAGTCTTGCGACCGTACTCCCCAGGCGGAGTGCTTATTGGGTTTCCTTCGGCACTGAGGGTGGTACCCCCCAACACCTAGCACTCATCGTTTACGGCGTGGACTACCAGGGTATCTAATCCTGTTTGCTCCCCACGCTTTCGTGCCTCAGCGTCAGTCACTGTCCAGCAAGGCGCCTTCGCCACTGGTATTCCTCCACATCTCTACGCATTTCACCGCTACACGTGGAATTCCCCTTGCCTCTCCAGTACTCAAGTCCTACAGTTTCCAAGGCATTCCCAAGGTTGAGCCCTGGCCTTTCACCCCAGACTTGCAGAACCGCCTACGCACCCTTTACGCCCAGTGATTCCGGACAACGCTTGCCCCCTACGTATTACCGCGGCTGCTGGCACGTAGTTTGCCGGGGCTTCCTCTCGGGGTACCGTCTCGCAAAGAGCATTCCCTCTCCTTGCCGCTCTTCCCCCTTGACTGAGCTTTACAACCCGAAGGCCTTCCTCGCTCACGCGGCGTTGCTCCGTCAGGCTTGCGCCCATTGCGGAAGATTCCCTACTGCTGCCTCCCGTAGGAGTCTGGGCCGTGTCTCAGTCCCAGTGTGGCCGGTCACCCTCTCAGGTCGGCTACGCATCGTCGCCTTGGTAGGCCTTTACCCTACCAACTAGCTAATGCGCCGCGGGGTCCTCTCTCAGCGATGCCGTAGCATCCTTTCCCGCATCAGGCATGCGCCTCATGCGCCTATCCGGCCTTAGCACCCGTTTCCAGGCGTTATTCCGGTCTGTTAGGCAGATTCCCCACGTGTTCCTCACCCGTCCGCCGCTGGTATCTTTCGATACCCGCTCGACTTGCATGTATTAGGCACGCCGCCAGCGTTCGTCCTGAGCCAGGATCAAACTCTCAATGTCTAATTCCTTCTCCCTCGCTCCCTCGAGCTCGGGCACTTCTTCTCTGGCGTTTGGTGATTCTTGTGCGTGTTTAGTTTTCAAGGTTCTCTCGCTGCCAAGGCTCTCTTTCGCGTCCCCTCTTGCAGCGACAGCGACTATCTTACCTTCTTTTTGTCGAAAAAGCAATAGCTTCTGTCGAAAAAAATCGGTTTTTTTCATTGCCTGCGAAATAATTTCCTAACAGATGGTCAAATCGTGTGATTTTCAACCATCAAGCCCGCTCCAATCTCCTTTTTCAAATCGTTCAATGACAACGTGATCGGCCTCAGACAAATTTGCATGAAGTAACATATCGGGTCTTCGCTTCCAAGTACGATATAACGACTGCATTCGTCGCCATTCAGCAATTTTCCCATGGTGTCCAGAAAGCAACACTGGCGGCACGGATATTCCACGAAACACAGCAGGCCGAGTGTATTGTGGATACTCCAAAAGTCCATGGCTATGCGATTCTTCCGCTAACGATTCTTGATTACCAAGCACACTTGGAAGAAGTCGTACAACCGAATCAATAACTGCCATAGCCGCTATTTCTCCGCCTGTCATGACGAAATCTCCCAGCGAAATTTCGTCAGTTACCCAAGTTTGGCGAACGCGATCGTCCATTCCTTCATAATGTCCGCAGAGAATAACCAAAGATTTCTTTTGTGAAAATTCCTGAGCCATACTTTGCCGATAAGTCTTTCCTTGGGGAGTCATGAGGAGAATTGCATCTGGTGTCTCACGCTCTTGTAAAGCTTCAAGGGCACGGAAAATGGGTTCTGGTTTAAGAAGCATACCTGCACCGCCACCAAACGGATAATCATCCACAGTGCGATGCCGGTCAGTTGCATAATCCCGAAAATTTATACACTGAAGCTGAGTGGCTCCCGAATCTTGTGCACGTTTGATAATACTTGTCTCGAAAAAGGGAGTAAATAGTTCTGGAAACAATGTTAAGACGTGAAATTTAAGCATGTTGACCTTCTCCTGTCTCTTCCTCAAGCAATCCCGCGAGAAGATGCACTGTCATCCGCTTCTCATCTAAAGAAATATTTAATACGCATGAAGGAATGGCAGGAATCAAAAGTTCTTTTGTTTGATCTGACTTTTTCACAACATACACATCATTCGCACCCGGTTGCAGCACTTCCATTAATTCTCCTAAATACTCGCCAGAGTCTCGATATACCTGAAGACCAATTAATTGGTGAATGTAGTAAGTCCCTTCCGGCAATGGCTCCAGCATCGATTCAGGAATACATAATTCTGTTTTACGCCAATCTTCCACCTGAGAAATAGACTGGATGTGTTCAAAAGTGAGGATCCAAAATTTTTGATGTTTCTTGGCTGATTCTACAAAAACTTCTTGAAAGGGGTCTTGATTAGGACGACGAATCCATAATTGAGAACCTTTCGAAAATCGAACTTCTGGGAAGTCAGTACGAGGATATACCTTAACCGCCCCTCGCAAAGCATGCGGCGATACTATCACACCCACAGTAAAAAATTTTTCTCTCATGTAGATCCTCCTTTCTCCTTGATTGGAGGTTTGTCCAATCTATTTATCTTTATAATATTTGAATGCTAGATCACCCTATAGGAATATCACAACGCAAAGAATGGGCAAAAGCGCAACGCCCGCCCATCCATTCTATGATGCTTGGCGAAAAATTCCGTCCCAAATCAAACAAGTTTATTCTTGGAAGGATTGACCTCCACGACGGATATCAACAACCACACCATCTTTCACAACAATTTCCGATCCCATTAAAATTTTACTCCAGTCATCTCCTACTCGAACATCAACCACTGTTTCAACATTCATATTTTGAATCTCCGTCCCCAACTCTAGCTGTTGAATTTGTTGCATTTGTTGGAGAAGTTGTTCGCGTTGCATGAGACGATTGTTTTTTTCCGTCTCCACTTGCTCGCGAACCTGTTTAGCTATTTCGCCACCTTGACTCATAGCTTGTTCAATCGCTTGCTTACCTTGTTCCTCAATTTGTTCTAACTCATGCCCAAGTTGCTCAATCTGTTTGCGATGTTCCTGGATAATTTGCTGCTTCGCCATCTCTGTCAAAATAAATTTCACCGCTACTGGTTGACGAATTTGCACAATATTCGCTCCTTTAAATTTCGAACTGCGCTCTACTTCTATTTTAACGCTGATCGCTGTTTTAACGTTTTGCTTCAATTTCTAATTGTACTCGAAGTCCTTGACGATGTGCAGAAGCTGCTAGTATTTGACGCAACGATTTTACAATACGTCCTTGGCGTCCTATAACTTTGCCAACATCGTCCGGATGCACATAGAGTCGATACGTGACAGAACCCCCATCGATTGTATGAGCATCTATTTGAATGTCCTGTGGATAATCGACAATAGCTTCTACCAGAAAGCGAATCAATTTTTCCATCAAACCCGCTCCTGACACCCGCAGATAAAATCAATGACTGGAAAATTCGATGATAAATACAAGCAGCCAAAGCCGGCAAAATGCCGGCCTGGCTTACTGATGAATTTATTTTGCTTGCCGAGCCTCATGAAATTTCTTCAATACCCCCTGCTTACTTAACAGATGACGCACGGTGTCAGAAGGTTGGGCTCCCGTTGAAAGCCAATGCAGGGCACGTTCTTCATTAATGCTAATTTCCGCAGGATCCTTGAGCGGATTATAAGTACCAATCTCTTCAATAAAACGTCCATCACGAGGCGAACGAGATTCCGCAACAACCAAACGATAAAAAGGAGCTTTTTTAGCACCCATTCTTTTCAAACGAATTTTGACTGCCATCAATTATCATCCTTTGCATTCATTATTTTTTCTTTTTCTTATGATGTCGACGAGATTTTGGAAAATTGGAACCCTCTGCTGAGAGAGGGAATTTGCCCAATTCATCTTGTAAATTAGGAATTCCACCATCCATCCCGAGCGACTTCAGCGCACTAAGCGCATTTCGGCGTCCCATTTTTTTGCCAATTCCTGAAAATTTTTTCATCATCTGACGCGTCTGCTCAAATTGATTGAGAACTTGGTTTACCTCACGAACGGTGGTCCCACTTCCCATTGCCACTCGCCTACGCCGACTTGCATTCATGACATCAGGATTGGCACGTTCCTCTTTTGTCATGGAAGTAATGATAGCATCCATGCGCAAAAAACGCTTATCACCGAGATCGACATTCTCCAAACCCTTCATTTTGTTCATCCCGGGAATCATTTTCATGATTTGATCGAGTGGGCCCAAATTGCGAACTTGTTGGAACATCTCACGAAAATCATCCAGCGTAAAAGATGCGTTGCGCATCTTTTGCTCCATTTCCCGCGCCTTTTCCATATCCACTGTTTGTTCGGCTCGTTCAATCAGGCTAAGAACATCTCCCATGCCTAAAATGCGCGAAGCCATACGATCGGGATGGAAAGGTTGCAACGGTTCAATCTTCTCACCGAGACCAACATACTTGATGGGACAGCCCGTGGCAGAACGAATCGTTAATGCCGCTCCTCCACGCGCATCGCCGTCTAATTTGGTGAGAATGACACCCGTGAGACTGAGCCTTTGATGAAAAGTTTCTGCCACATGTACCGCGTCCTGCCCAGTCATGGCATCAACCACAAGCAAAACTTCATCCGGCTCAGCGAGAGACTGGATATCTTCCAGTTCTTTCATTAAATCCTCATCAATGTGCAGGCGTCCTGCGGTATCGACAAGTACAATGTCAGCCCCTTGAGCTTGTGCAGCGCGCAATCCTTGCCGAACAATCTCTTTGGGAAGTTGGGACTGACCCAGTTGAAAAACTGGGACATCAATCTGAGTTCCTAGAACCTCCAACTGTTGAATGGCTGCTGGACGATAGACGTCTGCAGCAATCAGGAGCGGACGGTGCTCATGCTGTTTGAAGCTAAGGGCAAGCTTGGCAATGGTGGTGGTCTTACCAGCACCTTGCAGACCGACCAGCATGATAACCGTGGGCGGCTTGGCTGCCATCTTGATTTTCGCTTGCTCGCCACCCATCAACTCGGTCAACTCTTCATAAACAATCTTGACGACCTGTTGTCCAGGCGTCAAACTGTTTTGCACATCTACGCCTACTGCACGTTCCCGAACGCGATCGACAAACTGTTTAATCACTTTTACGTTGACGTCCGCAGCAAGCAGTGCAAGACGAACTTCCCTCATGGCGAGAGCAACGTCTTCTTCTGTAAGTTTGCCTTTACTGCGCAGCTTGCTGAGCGCTTTTTGCAAACTGCTTGACAATGCTTCAAACACGCAGATCCCCCCTCTCCTCGCCAAACAGGAATTGCTTCCACTCTTCCAATATCCTGTTTATTGGCTCCATTTCTTCGTCTGACAGGTCAGGATGATTTTGAGTCACACGATGCCAAGCCGCCTGCAAGCACTTCAACCATTCCTGTTGACGCTGATGGTGCGCCAGCAAACCAAGTTGTGACTCATACCGTTCCAGCACTTCTTCTGCACGCGTGAGATTGTCATGAACAGCTTGTCTGGATACTCCATGCTGGGCGGCAATCTCTCCATACGACCAGTCATCGAAATAATGAAGTTCAAACATTTGTTGCTGGCGTGATGTGAGAAGCTGACCATAAAAGTCATACAACGCATTGACACGTGCGACCTTTTCTATCATATTCGGCTCCCGCCCCACTGTCAACCTCCTCACCTTGACAACATTATTCTGCCTCGCAAAGACTCTCCGCAAATGCGCGCGCTGAAAAAGGTTGAAGATCTTCCTTGCTCTCACCAAGCCCAACCCATTTCACAGGAATGCCTAGTTCCTGTACAATCGGCAAAACCACACCGCCTTTGGCTGTGCCGTCCAACTTGGTTAACACAATGCCACTGACTTGAACCACTTCGCGAAATACTTTTGCTTGCGAGATGGCATTTTGCCCGGTCGTTCCATCCAACACTAACAAAACTTCATGAGGCGATCCCGGTAGTTCCCGGGAAGCAACTTTGTAGATTTTAGCCAATTCTTTCATAAGGTGATCTTTATTCTGCAAACGACCTGCCGTATCACAAAGAATAAAGTCCACTTTGCGCGACTTGGCCGCCTGAATGGCATCATAAACGACTGCAGCCGGGTCGGCTCCTGCCACGTGACGCACTACATCGCAACCAACACGCTCGCCCCAAGCGACCAACTGTTCCGTTGCGGCGGCTCGGAATGTGTCTCCTGCAGCCAATAATACTTTTTTCCCTTGCGATTTATAATAGTGAGCCAACTTGCCAATCGAAGTTGTTTTACCAGCACCGTTGACACCGACAACCAAAACAAGTGTAGGTCCGTCCGCTGCTACAGATGGTGTTGGATCAACTTTCTCCAATGCTTCAGTGAGCGCTTGCGCCATTAAAGGCGGAAGTTCAGATGGTTGTTGAATTTTATTTTCTCGAGCTAATCGACGAACGCGTTCGACTACTTGAAGCGAGGTTTCCATACCCATATCGGCAGCCAAAAAAGCTTCTTCCATCTCTTCATAGACAGAATCGTCCAATCTGTTGGAAGAAAACAAGTGGCCTAATCTGCCAAACAACGCTCCTCGACTTTTCTTTAACCCCTGCTTAAATCGTTCAAAAATACCCACATTATCCCTCATTTCTCTGGCCCATAAGCTTGACTATTCAAGAAAGTTTAGGCTGGTTCATCTTCCCAGTCTTCCGCTATGCGCACACTCACCATGGAGGATACGCCTAATTCTTGCATGGTCACACCATATAGCACATCAGCGGCTTCCATAGTACCGCGACGATGCGTGATAACAATAAATTGTGTTGCTGCGGCGAAAGCTTGCAGTTGTTGAGCAAAACGACCTACATTGCCTTCGTCGAGAGCAGCCTCCACCTCATCAAGAACACAAAATGGCACAGGTCGAACACGCAAAATGGCAAAAAGTAACGCCATGGCTGTCAAAGCTCGTTCACCACCAGAAAGCAAATTGAGACTCTGCAATTTTTTCCCTGGTGGTTCAGCGATAACCTCAATACCTGTTGTCAACAGATGCTCTGGATCTGTCAACTGCAAATCTGCTCGTCCACCTTGAAACAATTGACGAAATACAATCTGAAATTCAGAGCGAATCTGTTCAAAAGTTGCTTGAAACCGTTCTTGCATCTGCTCATCAAGATTTTGTATGACATCTAATAATTGCGCTTTTGCTGCAAGAACATCATCTCTTTCCGATTGCAAAAATTGCAGACGCTCTGTTAACCGATTCCACTCTTCCCAGGCACTCACTCGCACATGACCCATGGATTGCAATTTTAAACGAAGGTTGCGTACCGTTTCCCTGGCTTTCTCCACATTCTCCAGACGTTCAAGTTTAGAGATAGCCCACTCGTAAGTCATCTCATACTGTTGACCCAACTTTTCGAGGGCATGGCGCAATTCTGCATCTGTGCGCTCTTCAAGCACTGCCAAGCGATGAGTCCGCTCTTCCACAGCTGCTAAAGCAGCTCTCGCTTCATGGACTGCTTTGTCCTTGACGCGCAAAGAAGACTCTAAAACTTGACGTTCCTGGCGCAACCAGAGCATGCGATGCTCTATCTCTTCTTTTTCTTGAAATGAATTTTTCAGACGCTCCTGCAATTCTTGTTCCCGCTCGGCAAGTTGGGCAAGTAAGGCAGCAAACTCGCTTAAATCCTTGTCTGCCGTCTGCAAGCGCTGTTCTAATTTTGCCTTTTCTCCTGACAATTCCTGAAGACGCTGCTGATTGGCGCTCTTCTCCTGTTCAAGAGTAGCCATTTGGACTCGCAAAGCAGTCAATTGCTCCTGCGTTTGTTGAGCATTTTGATCCCAATCTTGAATTTTTTTGCGAATTTCTGTTAATTGCTGTTCACCTTGTTCAATACGTGCTTCCGTCTCTTCGACTTTCTCAGCTGCCTGTTGCAGACGAGTACGGCGCAATTCGTCTGATTCCTTACTTTCTTCTATTTCAAATTGCACAGCTTGCCATTTTTCTTCCGCATTGACCAAACGCAGTTCTGCATCACGAATGGATGCTTCGGCCACCGTCAAACGTTCGGCTATTTCCGTACGTTCCTTGGTCAGCGTCTGTCCCAATCGTTCTATTTCACGCATGCGATTCTCTACAAGGGCTAGTTCTGCTCCTGCCTGTTGTTCTTTTTCCTGCAACTCTGCAAGTCGTTCTTCGGTTTCCTGTTTTTCACGAGTACGTCCCAGCAATCCAGGACCTTTTCGTGCATGGCTACCACCTGACATCAAGCCACCTGGAGCTACCACATCACCTTCAAGCGTCACCAACCGTACCCGATAGCGCAGCTTACGCGCCAAACGATTGGCGTCTACCAAAGTTTTCGCCACTACAACATTGCCAAGAAGATGAGCAATCGCCTGTTCGTAATTTGAGTGATATTGAAGCAACTGGCTGGCCACACCAAGCGCGCCCTCATCTTGCTTAACAATGGCCGCTTCTTCCTCAGAAAGGTAACGACCTCGAATCACAGAAAGCGGCATAAACGTAGCTCGACCCGCATGGCGTTGCTTCAAATACTCAATTGCCCGTCGCGCATCTTCTTCTGAAGCCACCAGCAAATTTTGAACTGCTCCACCCAGTGCGGTTTCAATGGCTAACTCCAACTCTTTGGGAACCCTGATGAGGTTGGCTATACTACCATAAATATGTTCTAAACGCCCGGCATCTTTCGCCTGAAGCACCGTTTTTACCCCGAGCGCGTAACCATCATAGCCAGATTCCAAATCACTCAATAATTCAACACGTGATTGTAAGGCCGCCAGTTCCTGACGCAAACGCTGGCGTTCTTCTTTCCATCGGCTATCTTCTTTACCTAGCTCGCGAAATTGTTGCGAAACTTCCGATAAACGCTGATCCATGGAAGCGAGCCCTTCACGCTCTTTTGCCGCCATAACCTTGTTAGCTTCTAATATCTCTTTTGCCTCTTGGCGAAGCTTGTCCAAACGCTCTGCCTCGGCCACCAGCCAAGCTCGCTGTTTGCTATCGGCGGCATCCCGTTCTTGTAAAGAACGATAGATATTGCGCGCCGTAGCAGCTTCTTGATGCCATGTAATATAAAGGTTATTCAGTTCTTCCAGCTCTCGCTCTAGCTTTGTCCTGTTTTCCGTCAATACCAAGGCTGAAAGCGTCCGCTCTTCTTGACGCATTTGCGCCCAATCTGCCGCGATTTCACTCTGGCGCAAGTCTATATGCTTTTGACGCTCCGCCAGTTGATTTAATTCACGACGCGCCTCTTCTACTTGATTTTGCCGATCCGCTTGAGCTGCGAGCAGATGAACGCGTCGTTCTTGATAGACCGCTGCCTCGCGAGTCCATTCCTCACGTTGCGCTGTGAGTCTTGCAAGCTGCTCTTGAACCATTTCCATTTCTTCTTGCTTTTGTTCCAGTTGAAGATTTTCATGCTTCAGTTGCTCTTCTGATTCACGAAGCCGATCTTTGGCGGCAGAACGTTGGGACACCAAAGAACTCGATTCGGCAGCCAACTGCTTTCGTTGCTCAGAAAGACTATCGATGTCGTGCATGAGAATTTGAGCTTCAGTTGTCTTCAATTCAGCCTCAATATCCAGATATTCGCGCGCACGTTTAGCTTCGACAGCAAGCGGCCGCTCCTCCCGTTCCAACTCAGCAATGATATCGTCAATACGGGTGAGATTGGCATCTGTCTCCCCCAGTTTTCGCTCCGCTTCCTTGCGGCGATGTTTAAATTTAACAATCCCTGCCGCATCTTCAAAAGGGCCACGCCGATCTTCGGGGTGCGTCGAGAGCATTTCTTCAATACGTCCCTGACCAATGATGGAATAAGACTCTCTGCCAAGCCCAGAATCCATAAAAAGTTCTAAAATATCTTTTAAACGGCAAGGCTGTCGATTTAATAAATATTCACTTTCCCCTGAACGATAGACACGGCGTGTGATATTAACTTCTTTGTATGAAACAGGCAAGTGCCCATCTTCGTTATCCAGCGTAAGTGAAACTTCACAAAAATTCACGGCACGTCGCGTTTCACTGCCAGCAAAAATAACATCTTCCATACGATTGCCGCGTAAAGATTTGGCACTTTGCTCACCAAGCACCCATCGAATAGCGTCTGCCACATTGCTTTTGCCACTGCCATTGGGCCCTACAACCGCCGTCAGTCCAGGGGAAAACTCCAACGTCGTCTTATCGGCAAACGATTTAAATCCTATCAAATCAATCCGTTTGAGAAACATTTTCTCGCACACCGCCTGATGAACGGACCAGATGATCGTAAGCTACATGAGCCGCTTGCTGCTCCGCTTCTTTTTTGGAACGCCCAGTCCCCATACCAAACTGTTCGCCTCGAATCAAAATTTCCACCACAAATTCGCGCGCATGCGCTGGTCCGCGTTCTTCAATTGTTACGTAGCGCACCATCTCGCCTTGCATATGCTGCTGTACCCACTCTTGAAGCAATGTTTTGTAATCTGTACCCAATGTGGCTTGATCCAAATGAGCTAACATATGTTGCTGAACAAAGTTCCAACAAGCTTCTATTCCTTGATCGAGATAGAGTGCGCCGATAAAAGCTTCAAAAACATCGGCAAGTAAAGCAGGACGCATGCGTCCGCCTGAACGTTCCTCTCCACGGCCAAGCCGCACATGTCTTTCAAATTCAAGTATTTTCGCAAAACGAACTAAGGAAGGCTCGCAAACTAAACTAGCTCGCATACGCGTCAGTTGTCCTTCAAGCAAATCAGGGTACTGTCGATATAAGTAGTCACTGATCAGCAATTCCAAAACTGCATCACCCAGAAACTCTAACCGTTCATTGTCACCTAAACGAGATTTTCGATGTTCATTGCGATAAGAAGCGTGCGTAAAAGCCTGAAGCAATAATTGCGTGTCTCGAAACTCTACACCACATTTTTTTTGCAGTTCTCCTAAAGATTGATCACGAGTGGAACGATCTCGTTGTAAAGTATCGCCTGTATGTTTTTTCATCTTGGTGACCTTCCCCTACTGGATGTTGAGGGACAGGCGCTCACAAATAGAGCAAGTGACTGTCCCTCAACATCCCGTCCTTTTTCTTGTTCGGTTATTGAGTGGCCTGGAAAGGTAAATGAACCTCTCCAGGCATTATAAACTTAGTTTTCCATAAAACGGCGGATAATAATCGAGGCATTATGGCCACCAAATCCAAACGAATTGGACATGACCGTATCCACCGCCTGCTCACGTGCCTTGTTGGGCACATAATCTAAATCGCATTCTGGATCAGGGGTTTCATAGTTCATAGTAGGTGGAATCATTCCGGTTAAGATGGTCATGACACTGGCCACAGCTTCAACGCCGCCAGCGGCGCCAAGCAAGTGTCCTGTCATAGATTTAATGGAGCTCATACTTAATTTGTAAGCGTATTCTCCGAATGTTGCTTTTACAGCCATGGTTTCTAATTTGTCGTTCAGATCGGTAGATGTACCATGAGCATTAATATAGTCTACATCTTCTGGACGCAACCCAGCATCATCGAGGGCTGCTTGCATCGCCAAAGACGCTCCAAATCCAACCGGATCGGGGGCAGTAATATGATGGGCATCTGCAGACATACCATAGCCAACGACTTCTGCCAGAATTTTTGCACCGCGGGCCTTAGCTGATTCTAAGGATTCCAGAACCAAAACACCAGCACCCTCACCCATCACAAATCCATCACGATGAGCATCAAAAGGTCGACTCGCTTGCTCAGGACTGTCATTTCGTGTAGATAGTGCCTTCATATTGGCAAAACCGGCCAGCGCTAAATCACAGATTGTAGCTTCTGCACCGCCGCATATCATTGCATCGGCAGCACCGCGAGCAATAATCTTGTAGGCGTCGCCCACAGCATGTGTACCTGTCGCACAGGCGGAAACAGGGGCCAAATTGGGACCTTTAGCCCCAAACATAATTGATATTTGGCCACTTGCAGAGTTAATCATCATCATAGGTACAAGAAATGGAGATACTCGTTTAGGACCGCGATCGCGCAGAACGTTGTAATTTTCAAGCATGGTCTGCAAACCGCCAATACCGGAACCAATGTAAACACCTACGCGGGCCGCGTTCTCTTCCGTAATCTGCAAACCAGACTGGCGGAGAGCCTGTACAGCAGCACCGACCGCAAACTGTGCATACATATCAAAGCGACGAATTTCTTTTTTCTCAATGTAATCTTCCGCCTGAAAGCCTTTGACCTGTCCAGCAATTCTTACTGGATACTCACTCACGTCAAAACGATCGATTAAACCGATTCCCGATTTGCCCGCAAGCAAATTCTGCCAAAAAGATTCCACGGTTGAACCGACTGGGGTAACTGCACCAAGACCTGTTACAACTACACGTTTTTGCACAGCTTCACCTCCTCTGTATATAACAGAAAGCCCCGGCAATTGCGCGGGACTCCGTATCACACCACTTCACTCCATAATTATTGGTGGGAGGAGATGTAGTTTACAACGTCGCCAACTGTTGTAATTTTCTCAGCATCTTCATCTGAGATTTCCATATCAAATTCATCTTCCAATTCCATAATAAGTTCTACAACATCCAAAGAATCCGCGCCAAGATCTTCTTTAAAAGTAGCTTCCGGAGTCACTTTGGCCCCGTCAACACTCAGACGGTCAACAATGATGGTCTTTACTCGTTCGAAAACGTCAGACATGCTATCACCTCCCGCGAAAGAGTATACTACATGACCATTCCGCCGTCGACATGCAGAACCTGCCCTGTCATATAAGCGGCGGCCTCAGAGGCAAGAAAGGCTACCACTCCAGCCACATCCTCCGGTTTTCCCGCGCGCCCGAGTGGAATGGACGCACTCAATTTCTCCAGTGTTGCTTGGCCTAACACATGGGTCATATCAGTTTCAATCAGACCTGGCGCAACCGCATTGACAGTAATATTGCGAGGAGCCAACTCTCGCGCCAGCGATTTGGTAAAACCAATGAGCCCTGCTTTAGAGGCCGCATAATTTATTTGTCCAGCATTACCCGAAATTCCTGCTACGGAAACAATAGAAATGATTCTTCCACTGCGTGCTTTCATCATAGGACGGGCAACTTCTTTCGCCAGATAGAACGCACTGCTTAAATTCGTGTCCAGAACCTCCTGCCAATCCTTGTCCTTCATGCGCAAGAGAAGATTGTCGCGTGTAATACCAGCATTATGAACAAAGATATCTAATTTCCCAAACTTTTCGATTGCTGTTTGCACTAGTTTTGTACATTCTTCCGGACGGCTGACATCAGCCTGCACAAGATAAGATTCCCCACCTGCCGCTTGTACGAGATGTGCAGTTTCCTCAGCTTTTTCAAGGTGACCCGCGTAATTTATGACAACTTGCGCACCTTGCTTGGCAAATTCCAAAGCAATCGCTCTTCCAATTCCACGCGAGGCTCCTGTGATTAAAGCAACTTTAGACATAGCTCACCTGCTCCTACATAGCCAAAAACGGCTCAAGTTAAACTAGATGTTATTTCCTACGAGACAGCATCACTCTGTTAATGCCTGCAATGTCTCATGCAAAGAAGGCTCATCCTCTACGCGCAGCGTGCGAACATTTTTGTCAATCTTTTTAATAAGTCCACTCAGCACGCTTCCCACACCAAACTCCACAAACGTCTGTACACCTAAATTCACCATGGTATGAATATCATCCACAAAACGCACAGGAGAGTATAATTGACGCGACAGCGCTTTCCTCGCAGCATCAGGAGTTTGATATGGCTCAGCATCTACATTGGCAATGACGGGGACGTCACCATCTCTAAAGGGGGCTTCTTGTAGCAAGCTATCAAACGCTGCAGCAGCAGGGCGCATCAACGAACTGTGAAAAGGTCCACTAACAACCAACGGAATAACTCGGCGCGCTTTATGCTGTTTTGCCAGTTCAGATGCATTGCTGACTGCTTTTTGGGTTCCGGAAATAACAATCTGGCCAGGGCAATTTAAATTAGCTAACTCCACTACGTCCGATCCGTTAGACGCTTCTGCACAAATGGCCGCCAGTTCCTCTTCTTCCAGGCCCATCACCGCTGACATAGCCCCCTGTCCAGCGGGTACAGCTTCGTTCATCAATTGTCCACGATGATAAACCAGTTTCACAGCATCAGCAAACGGCAGCATGTTTGCCGCTACCAAAGCGGTATATTCACCAAGACTATGTCCTGCAACTGCAACTGGCCGAATAGAGGATTGAGACTGAAAAACTCTCCAAGCAGCTACACCTGCTGTAAGCAATGCTGGTTGAGCATGATAGGTCAGGCGCAATTCTTCTTCAGGTCCTTCCAGACAAAGCTTGGTCAGCGAAAATCCGAGTGCTTCATCCGCCTCAATAAACGTCTGGCGAGCTAAAGGATAGTTTTCTATCAGTGATTTACCCATGCCCACTGTCTGGGCACCCTGTCCTGGGAAGACAAATCCAACCGTCATCCTTCTGCACTCCTTACCTTTCTTAAAATAAAAACTACACAACCTGTTTATCTAGGTCATACAACTGTTTTAGAGACGAATGGCTACTGATCCCCAAGTCAATCCGCCACCAAATCCAACACAAACAACCAAATCCCCAGTCTTTGCACGACCTTCGCGAACAGCCTCATCTAAAGCTATGGCTATGGAAGAAGCGGAAGTGTTGCCGTATTTGTCAATAGTGACCATCACCTTGTCTTCCGGCAATCCGAATCTGCGCCGCGCCGCGTCAATAATCCGAATATTGGCTTGATGAGGGACAAGTAGTGAAATATCTTCTTTCTGATATCCAACTTTTTCTAGCACTTCTTCTGTAGAACTGACCATCGCATTGACAGCAAACTTAAATGTCTCCTGTCCTTGCATTTTCAGATAATGCAAGCGCGCTGCCACAGATTCTGCTGAAGCAGGAATTCGCGAACCACCTGCAGGCATGTTTAAAAGATGCCCGCCCGACCCATCTGAGCCAAGCGAAAAACCAAGTATACCAGCCTCTTCACTCTCTTCGGCGCGTCCAAGCAGCACAGCACCCGCTCCATCACCGAAGAGCACACAAGTAGAACGATCTTCGTAATCAGTAATTCTTGACAACAAATCCCCCGCAACTACAAGCACATAAGAAAAGTGGCCACTTTCGATAAAAGAAGCACCAAGCGACAATCCATAAAGAAAACCGCTACAAGCAGCAGACAAATCAAACGAAGCTGCTTTTTTAGCTCCAATAGCATTTTGAACGAGATTAGCTGTAGCAGGAAACATCATGTCAGGAGTGACCGTGCCGCACACAATCAAATCCACTTCCGACGCATCAACCCCAGCTGCAGTAAGCGCCCTTTCGCATGCTTTGGCCACATAATCGGAAGTGGCTTCGTTTGCTTCTGCAATGCGACGTTCTCGAATACCTGTTCTTGTTACAATCCACTCATCGGATGTATCAACCATCTTTTCCAAATCCGCATTAGAAAGCACTCGCTGAGGCACCGCTGAACCAGTGCCTAAAATTTTTGCACGCACTCCCACGTTATACCATCCTCCTAAAATGTCTTCATCTCGTTCAAACTTCCTCTAAATTCAGAAATGCCTCCGATAATTTCCCTAGCAAGTTCTTTTCCACAAATGCCTGTGCCTGCCCAAGTGCCACGTACCAAGCGCGTACATTGCTGCTGCCGTGGGCTTTGAAACATCCTCCATTAACACCAAGAAACGGGGCGCCACCATATTCTGAATACTCAAATCGATGAAAAAACTGTTTTAATTGAGGTTTTACAAGCAAAGCGCCCAATTTGGTCTGAAAAGAAGAAACTAACGTAGAGCGAATCCCGGAAGCTAATCCAAGCCCTAGACCTTCAGCCAATTTTAATACCACATTGCCGGCAAACCCGTCGCATACCAGTACATCACAAATACCAGAGAGCACATCGCGAGCTTCTACATTGCCGACAAAATGCAAATTCGATTT
This sequence comes from Alicyclobacillus sp. TC, assembly GCF_016804365.1. Lineage (NCBI taxonomy): Bacteria > Bacillati > Bacillota > Bacilli > Caryophanales > Alicyclobacillaceae > Alicyclobacillus > Alicyclobacillus sp. TC. The sequence goes on from NZ_CP044434.1 coordinate 1,807,626, forward strand.
TTTCAGCAACGGAAAGGTTGCCTTCGTCAAAGCATTTCCCTTCCCTGCCTCTGTTCCTACGTTCAATAGTCCAACTCGCGGTCGACTTGTGCCAAGAATCATTTCTGAATAATAGCTGCCCATAAAAGCAAACTGGCGCAAATTTTCTTCATTGGCATCCATTGTGGCGCCTGCATCTAAAAGCAATACCCCTCGACCATCAAAGGTCGGCATGACAGGAGCTAAAGCAGGGCGTAAAATTCCCGGTACGCGTCCAATAATCAGTAACCCAGCAGCAACAATAGCTCCTGTATTGCCTGCCGACAGTAATGCGTCTGCTTTGCCTTCGGCCACCATTTCAGCAGCTATAACTAATGAGGCATTTTTTTTTCGCCTTACAGCACGCACTGGCTCATCAGTACCGTCTATTTGCTCCGTGGTGTGAACGATTGTTACATTGACTGGAAAAGAATGAGAAACTGCACGAATTTTCTTTTCATCTCCAACCAGGATATACTCCGTATGCATTTCCTTTGCGGCAGCATCTAAAACAGCTTGTACAGGCGCCTGCGGTGCCAAGTCTCCCCCCATCACATCGACAACAAGCTTTGCCAAACATCTCCCTCACTTTCACAAGCCAAGCCATACTTTCAACAGTCATTGATAATTTAGAAATGGACTTTCAGGCATTCCATACCGGACCAGCAATCATCCAAATTTGACCTTTCAAAATAATTTTCTTTTCTACATGCGCAACGGCAAAACATCGCAATACATGCTTTCGTCTCGCCACAACTTCTACCCGCGCATGCACAGTTTCCCCTAGATAAGCTGGATTGGCAAATCTCAACTCGCTTTTGGCGGTCACTGCAATATCCGCATCCACCATGGCTGTCGCAAGAGAATTGACCTGAGCAAACAAAACATGGCCGCGAGCAATCTGATAGCGATGAAAGACGTGCTGCGCTTCAATCGTCAATTCTGACACCGCGTATTCATTGAGACGAAGCTCTTTTAATTCCCCAGTGATTTCTTGTTGATCAAGCGAGCGCAACGCATCATGGGATGTCTCTGCCAGACGGCGAATACGCTCGCGCGCTTCAGGAATCGCTAATTTTTGCCGATCCAATCGAATGGTGGCCACACTTACGCCAAAATGTTCAGCCAATTGCTCATCCGTGGCAAAGGGATGTTTTTGAATATACATCCTCAAGAGTCCGTGGCGCTCAACCCTTTTCAGTTTACCATCCATCCTTTAACACGTGGTCGGCAAAGAGTTGCAGAACTCAGTCGATATTGTAGAACTCAAGTTCATCTGTACCGGACACACTCTATGTTGATAATGACAACAATCTTAACTGATATTGATTTTTTTAATAACTGGTACTAATGCTAACTGCCTGTAGACCTACTGACAAGTATAAAGTTTCACCAAAAACAGACGTTTGTTGACAAAATGACGTCGCAAGTGAAAGAGAGTTGATAGGTCATCATTGCAAAACCGAAATATTTTGACCTTATCATCTTCCGATAAATGAAAAAAGCCAGCCTGTCGGCTAGCTGTGTTTTTACACTTTACTTAACGGACAACACTGTTCTGCCCTTATAAGTGCCGCAATTTTTACAAACATGATGAGTCAGTCGATATTCGCCACATTGCGGACACGGCTGAATTTCCGGAGCCGTCAGTTTAAAGTGAGTGCGACGCAGACGTTTGCGCGTCTTGGACGTTCTATGTTGCGGTACAGCCACGTACAACACCTCCCTTGCCACTACCGTTCAACATCTTACTCTGATTCAGGGGAAGAAAGCAAGTCTTTTAAAATTTCTAATCTCGGGTCCACTTTTCGCTTTTCACAAGAACAGTCGGCCATATTCAAATTTTGCCCACACTCCTGGCACAATCCGCGACAATCAGCCCGACAAAGAGGCACCGATGGGAGGGCGAGCAATAATGATTCTTCCACCAAGTCATCCAATATAACTTTATCATCAGGCGCATAAACAGCATCGATTCGTTTGGCTTCCTGCTCATTCCAGCTATAGCGTTCTTCCACTGGAGCATGCAAACTAGCCGTAAAAGGCTCAAGACATCGCGCACAGCGGTACTCAACTTCAGTATCGGCAGCACCAGCCACATTCGCAAAGTTATCCACCATCGAAACAGAGAGATGGACATCAGCCACTTTGGCTTCCAATACATCTTCAGAAGCCGCCACCATCTGGTTTGTAGAAAAGCTCTCATCCATCAGAAGACTTTTTTGGTCTATCAATGTTTTTCTAGAAAACTCCAAAGTCATGACCATCACCCCAGCACTGACTCCAATCCATTTGAGCCGAAGTACAAGCATTAGAAATTATGACGCACCATCATACGTTTCACAATGATTATCCTTTTCCAGTTCTCGTAAAACTTCTTCCATTTGCGCTTTTGCTGACTGATAACCAATATCAATCGCAAGTGCTGCTTTCGAAAACTGCGAAATCCCTATACTGGTCAGTTGCGGCGTAATCGCTATATCCGCTGCACTGCGTACCGATTGATAGACCTGTTCCTGCATGATATCAAGAGATTGAAAAAAAACATCAATCATGGATTGAGGTAAAGTGGTCTGGGAATTTACAGAAACATCCACAGCGATGACTTTCGAAGCGCCCAGATTGCGAACCGCTTCAATCGGAACGCGATCGAGCACCCCTCCGTCTACAAGCACAGCGTTTTCCGTAAACACGGGAACAAAAACGCCAGGAATGGCAATGCTGGCACGCACCGCCTCGGCAATGTTGCCATGGGTAAAGACAACACGCTGTCGGCTTAATAAGTCGGTTGCAACAATCGCTAAAGGAATTTTCGCCTGTTCAATATTTTGACCTTTGGTGAGCATATGGACCATCTGCTTCACCTTTTCACCATTTACCATTCCCATTTTAGGAACAGTAAAATCTACCCAGTGACGCCAACGAAGCGTGGTGGCAAGCTGCTCCATAAACACAGTGCGCATGCCTGTCGCATAAAATGCTGCAATCAGGGCTCCCATGCTCGATCCGCTGATGTAATCAATGGTGATTCCTGCTTCTTCAAGCGCTTTGATAACACCTACATGAGCAAATCCTTTTGCACCACCAGAGCCTAAGGCTAGCCCAATGCCCACCCTATCGTCACCCCACAGACATTTATGATTGAGAACGATGCAATCTGGCGGCAACGGCAGCAGGAACAAACGCATCTACCCTACCACCATGTTTCACGATATCCTTTATCAAAGAGGAGGCTACATGCCCTGTTTCCGGAGTCGCATAGAGAAAAAGTGTAGGGATGCCGGACAATGCCTCATTCATGTGTGCCATCCGGCGTTCTGCGTCAGTATCCAAACTGTCACGCAAACCGCGTATGATTGCCACTGCCTGCTCTTCGCCTGCCAAGTCAGCAACCAATCCACAATACGAACGCACCCGAATTTTCCCCTTCACTTCTGCGGGCACCGACTGCTCTAGTAGCCACTTCCTGTCTTCTGCAGTAAACATCGGTTGTTTATCAGGGTTTTCCATAATAGCCACTACAATTTCGTCAAAGACAGGTAAAGCACGCATCAAAACACTAAGGTGTCCATTGGTGGGCGGATCAAAACTGCCTGGATAAATTGCACGTTTCACCTGAATTCACTCCATGTTTATCCTATTTCATTTCATCTTGTCTCTTGCTCAACCCATCTCTTCAATAGCTACAGGTTCATATACGGTTACAGCGATATCGCCATAGACGCGGTTTTTTTTCATTTCAATTCGACCGATTTGTTCAGGGAGTTGCACCTGCTTGGGACTTTCCAAAATCATTTTGGCAAAGTGCAAAGGATGGCTGGCGACCCATTCCAATATGGGCAGCCATAAGCCTTTTGCGTAAGGCGGATCGACAAAAATCCAAGACAATTTCCGTTCTTCTTGAAGCACACGACAGAGTGTCTTCTGCCAATCCGATTTCCATACCTGCACGCTCTGTTCTGCACGCAGTCTTGCCAAGTTCGTTCGAACGACAGACAGACTCACCGGATGCACATCCGCAAAAATAGCTTCAGGAGCCCCTCGACTCAAAGCCTCAATGCCAAGTGCTCCCGATCCGGCAAACAAATCCAGTACTGTATCCCGAGGAGAACTCGGACCCAACAAATGGAACATTGATTCTTTGACGCGATCGGTCGTAGGACGCGCAAAATCACCGGGAGGCGATTGCAAAGGATGTCCGCGCCACAACCCGGCAATGACACGCATAGCGCCTCCTCCCCCCTCCAGCAAATCACGTTTTTCTCACAAACCCATCCTTACATACTTCTCCACTCTACCACAAGCAGCCAAGTGTAAAAAATCTCCTATTTGCCGTTTAATTTATCATTCATCTGTCTAGGATGAGAGTATCAGCCGATGATGGCTGTTGAAAACCTGAGTTGCGCGAGGTTTCCCCATCCTCACGAACTTGTGGTTTCTCCTCTCCCAGAGAAACGTGCCCAAGGCTGATCGCTTTGGGCACGCAAAAAATCCGCGCTTACCCGGGCGCGGGTTTTTTGTTGTCTCTGTCAGCATAACGAGTCAAGAAGTCTGAGAAGCTTTCATTTAATTCTTCTGAAAAATGGATGCTAGAAATGGAACTCCCATAGTATAATTCTGAAAAGCACATAAGGAGGAGAAGCCTCTGTTTATCCGCAATTGTTTAACCAACGCTTCCGAATTGACCATCGTTCATCCCAACAGTACGATTCAATCTGCACTACATCACTTGCAGACCCATCTTTCCTTACCCTGTGCAGATGAAAACATGCAGTTTCACGGACTGATTAGCAAGCGTTCTATTTTTGACGGATTTTTGGCTGCCCATGAAAATCATATCAGTTTTTCAGAGTTTTGCGAGCAACCGGCAACGCATTGTATTCTTAGAAATGTCAAAACATTGACCTTGGAAGATCCATTTGAAAGCACCATTGAGATTATTACCGAACAGCCTTTTGTTCCCATTGTGGAAAATGATTTGTTCCTCGGAATTGTCAAACGTTCTTCCATACAAAAAGCGCTATCCGTGGCTTTCGCCACTCACATCCCTGCCGATCGCCTGCTGTTAGGTGTTGCTGAAACAGAAGGTGCATTAGAACGTTTGTTTAATATTACGCATCGCTTATCCTTGAATGTGGTAACCTGCGTAGCTCTCGATGCTGAAGAGTCGGCACTCAACCGTAGAGTGATACTCAAAGTAGAAAAAACACCCAAATTGCCTTTGCTAGTTCAACAATTAGAGAAGGCTGGTTACTTGATTATCAAAGTCAATTAAAATCTTGTTTTTCTATGAATACTATATCCAGGCCCCCAGGGAGCAATCTGGGAAAATAAGGAAATGAAGTGGCCTGAAGAATTGATTTGAAATGAGGTTTTTTCATTGACAGGCGAATATTGGACGCTTACCAAGGCACATCAAGCACTCGCGCGGCGACAGTTGTCGGCGCGCGAATTGGCTGAAGCGCATCTTCAACAGATTCATGCGCACAACAGTCAACTACGTGCTTTTTTGTATATCAATGAAGATATTTTACAATTAGCGCAAGAGCAGGACAAAAAACGAGCACAAGGAAGTTTTCTGCCTCCCTTGGCCGGACTCCCTATCGCGATTAAAGATCTGTTTCACACAAAGGATATGCCCACCACTTATGGCAGTCGTTACTTTGCCCATCATCAGCCACTCGCCGACGCTCCAAGCGTAGCCCGTTTACGAGAACTTGGCGCCTTATTGATAGGCAAAACACATTTGCACGAATTTGCATTCGGCACGACAAGCGAGAATATCCACTATGGACATGTCCGCAATCCATGGAATCGTTCTAAAATTGCTGGTGGTTCCAGTGGCGGATCGGCCGTGGCGTTGGCAAGTGGTATGAGTTTAGCCGCCCTTGGCACAGACACGGGTGGTTCCGTGCGTATCCCCGCCGCTTTAACAGGCACCGTCGGTCTGAAACCCAGCTTTGGCCTCATTTCAAAAGAAGGCGTCTTCCCACTTGCTCCATCGCTCGATCACGTTGGACCAATGACACTTTCTGTAGACGATGCTGCCTGGATGCTGAGTTTACTCACTGCTTCGTCCCATGAACAGGCTATGCGCATGTCGCCAGACGATCACCCCTATCTCCCTTACTCACTTCCTGAACCGATTCGCGCCGGTGTGATACGTCCTTATTTTTTTGATCGCTGTCATCCTGGGGTGGTAGACAAAATCACATCCTTGTTGCGTGTGTTGGAAACCCGATGGCTAAAACGCATTGATTTATCTTTGTCCGGTCTAGAAAGAGTACAAGAATATCAGCGGGTATTGATTACCACAGAAGCCTATGCTCTTCATCGACAACGACTTCAAGAAAACGACAGCCTGTTTGGAGATGATGTGCGTGATCGCTTGAACAGCGCTAAATCGCTAAGTGCGATTGAATTTTTAGATGCACTGCATTTTCAAAAAGAATTTACAGCCGAAATGACGGAGAAATTCGCAATAGTGGATGTCCTTGTTATGCCAACGGTTCCTATTCCTGCTACGGATATTGGTCAATCAAAAGTTTTTGTGGGTTCCCATGAAATGCCCGTGCGAAGCCTGCTTAACCGCAATACGCAACCGTTCAACTTCACCGGTTTGCCAGCACTCAGTATTCCTGTCGGGCTTTTGGATGGCCTGCCAGTGGGCTTGCAGTTGGTAGGACCGCTTGGTTCAGAGAGAAAGTTGCTTTCCATTGGAAAGTTTATAGAAGAAGCGGTGCAATGGAACCCTCTGGCCCCTATGCACCGCACTTGAAGAGAGAAAATAGAATGATGTGACGAATCAAATCAGTATAGTGCAACTAAGATCGACTGAGCGGCATGGCACGCACCGGAGCCGTCCGAATACCAAGTACAGACTGGTAATGTTCTATCAACTGACGAGTTGGGCGTTGCCAGTCCAACTCGGATGCAATCTGTGCAGCGTGGGAGCAGATATGGTCTCTCCACTCACGATCTGCAAACAGTTGGTTGACTTTCTGCAAAAGATCCCCTGCCTGCTGGCTGTTGTATATAACGCCAGCTTTTCCATATTCCAATACTTCCCGCGTAGGTGGACTGTCTGCTGCAATAATCGGCAAACCGCTTGCCATGGCTTCAAAAAGTACCAATCCTAGCGTCTCCGTCGTGGACGGGAAGACAAAAGCATCAGACGATTTATAAGCTTGCGCCAGTTCACGACCATGCAAATAGCCGACAAACGTGGTTCGTGTACCTGCAAAATAACGTTCCAGTTCAGCACGATGCGGTCCATCACCGACGATGGCCAAATGATACGGCTTGTCCTCTTGCACGCACTCCAGTAACTGTTCGATCCGTTTTTCAGAAGCCAATCTGCCCACATACAAAAGCAATTTATCCGTATCTTTCGCGTTTGGCGCTAAACGATGCCTCATTTCAGGAGAAGGAGAGGTTTCTTGATAGAGCTTCAAATCAACTCCGCGTTCCCACAGACCTACATTTTTAAAGCGTTGAGCCAACAATATTTCCTGTGTAGCTTTAGATGTGCATAAATTAAGAACAGCCCGATTATGCAAAGTACGAAAATACCACCATAAAGCCGGTTCGAGAAAATCCAAATGATAATGACGAGCGTAAGCTGGTACATTCGTATGGTAAGAAGCGACTAACGGCAAGCGCAATTTCCATGCGTAATAGATAGCCGACAAACCGACGAATGCGGGATTGACGGTATGAATTAAATCAGCTTGAAACTCTTGGAGAGGTGCACCGATTTTCCTGGACGGCATGGGAAACTTTTTTTCAGGATAGAGAAAAAAGCGCATTGACGGCAAGGAAACAATTTTTGCTCCGGCATATTCTTTTGGCGCACCTTCAGGCGCAAACAGCAAAACCTCGTGGCCTTCTGCATGCAACTTTTCCAACGTTGCACAAAGACGCGTGACAATGCCGTCCGTCCCCGGCAAAAAAGTTTCCGTAAACATCGCAATGCGCATTCGTTCCTACCTCCAGGTCGCAGTTGGCGCAATCACATTTGTTTGAATTCGATCGCGATAGCGCTCTGCTGTCTCAATCAAGTCGCGAATCAACTCGTCCGAGAGCAGATGAGGTTGCAGCCCCAAATCAAGCAGTTTTGTATGAATGGCGTTGTAATAATGTTCTTCTTTTTCTACACGAGGATTCTCCAAATGATCAATACTCACTGTCAATCCCATCTCAGCAGCCACACGTTGTACACGCTCTGCCAATTGAAGGACTGAAAATTGTTCGGTAAATTGATTGAAAACACGGAACTCACCGCGATCGGCCGGATGAAGCGCTGCTAATTCAACACACTGCAAGGTATCGCGAATATCGAGAAAAGCCCGTGTCTGTCCGCCTTTTCCATAAACCGTCAAGTTATAGCCAATGGCAGCCTGGATACAGAAGCGATTAAGCGCCGTACCAAATACTCCATCATAGTCGATTCGGTTGTAAAGACGTTCATCCCGTTTTGTCTCCTCGGTCCACAGTCCATATACGACTCCCTGATTTAAATCAGTGGCTCGAATCCCCCACGATTTGCAGGCGAACATAATATTGTGACTGTCATGAACTTTAGAGAGATGATAGAAAGAAAATGGCTGTTTGGGATAAGGGAGAACATCCACTCGCCCCTTATGTTCAATACGGATATAGCCTTCTTCAATATCAATATTCGGCGTGCCATATTCACCCATTGTACCCAATTTGATGAGATGGCAGTCAGGAACGAGTTCTTTCATAGCAAAAAGCACGTTTAAATTGCCAACTACATTGTTCACCTGGGTGAAAACAGCATGTTCCCGATCGATCATGGAATAGGGTGCAGAGCGCTGCTCACCATAATGAACGATTGCCTCAGGTTCAAACGCTTTAAAGGATTCGTGGACAAATTCGTAATCTTGCAAATCTCCGCGGAAAAGCGTAATCGTTTTTCCTGTGATCTCTTTCCAAGCAGAAATACGCTCTTCAATAGATGCAATCGGCGTCAGTGACTGTGTGCCAAGTTCTACATCCCATTCTCTGCGTACCATATTGTCTAGAATGGCTACTTCATGACCTCGCTCTGAAAAATAAAGCGCTGTGGGCCAGCCACAAAACCCGTCTCCACCAGCAATCAAAATTTTCACTGAATACATTCACCCCGTAGATGAAGTTCGGCAACATACACCGACATCCGCTGACTGTCCCATTTGGACAAGCCCTCAGTTCATCTACACTCTACAATGTTTGTCCGTTCTCGGCAAGCGCAGTCTCTTCCAATTGAGCTCCGTGAATTGGAAAACCTCTCGGAAAATTTATATTCACATGGTCGCCAACTTATCGATTTCCTATTCCTACATTGGCCAAAACGCTTCCCATTTTTACTCGCTGTCCGACAGTTTGGAGATTGTTCACCACAAAACCAGGAGAAGTCAGCAAAATAACCGTAGAACCAAGTTCAAATCGACCAAACTCTTCTCCTTTCAATTCTTCAACAGCTCCTTGAAACAAAGATTCGCTATGGTGAAGAAAACGATGACGGAATGGATGCATGCGCGGCATATGACGCAAACGTACGGAACCGACACCAAACGCACCAATCGAAACAAGCACATAAAAATGTTGGTCATTGACACGAAATTCTGTTACAACTCGTTCATTTTTCGCAAAAAGTAACGATGTCATCTTTTCGCCCAGCGAATTGACTGGATAAAGATGGCCTGGAATATGACGATGGGATACCCAAAGCCCTGAATAAGGAATATGAATTCGATGATAGTCGCGAGGACTTAGATAAATCACCCAAAACTGACCTCCGGTCAATCGATGAGCCAAATCTTCATCATGGAGCAAATTAAAAAGAGAATAAATTTGACCTTTAGCTTCAAACTGTTGTTGATCGTCAATTAGACCTGTACTGGTAACCAATCCGTCTACAGGTGAAACCAGTCCCTCTTTTGCCAGTGGTCGGGCAAAGCTGTGCAGCGATCGACAAAAAAAACTGTGCAAATTAGGGTAATCTTCTACTTTTCGGTCGAGCTCCCAAACATTGATTTGGTACTTGCGAACATACCAGGGAATCACTTTTCGACTCAGGCGCATCCTTGAAAATTTACCCAAAAAATACGTTGTTGTACTTCTTGGAATAAGCTGCATAGCAATTCTTTGCAGACGCTGCATGGGTCACCTCTAGTTTGGATACTCATCCAGCCAAGGATGAATTCCATATGGTTGTATGATCAAGCATACGGTCTGGAGATGTTCTTCACAAGATAAACAAAGAGGAGCCACCCTCCAGTCAATTTGACATGACCTTCGTGGTAGCTCCTCTGTTCTTCAACAGGACCCTTTTTGTCTGGTATCCTGATTAGAAGTTCTGACGACCCGACAATTGCTGTTCAGCGTAGGCCACCAGACGTTTGGTGATTTCTCCACCAACTGAACCGTTCTGACGAGAAGTCGTTTCAGCGCCGAGCTGAACGCCAAACTCAGAAGCGATTTCGTATTTCATTTGATCGAGGGCGCGAGAAGCACCGGAGACAACTAGGTTATTGCTACTTCCGTTTGCCATTTCCTTTCACCTCCCCTGCTCTTGGTACACCTATTATGAGAAGAGAACACTAGAAATATGTTTGCCACATTAAGCCAATACAAAAGTTGTACGGCCCCCGCTAAAACCCGTCCCAAAACTGTACAATTTTTAATATTTTAGCCCTGCCGAATCTGCTTCAAACAGATGTTTACGCAAACCTTCGTAAACCGGGAGCAGCCAAAATTCGTTTTCCTGCAATAGTTTCTCTGCCTCATCGCGAGCGACTTGCATGATATTTAAATCGCGAGCCAAATCCCCTACAGTAAATTCCGGCAATCCGCTTTGCCTTACGCCAAGAAACTCTCCTGGACCGCGCAACTCCAAGTCCTTTTCCGCAATCAAAAAACCGTCATCTGTACCAACCATGGTTTCAAGACGTTGCTTGGCCACATCTCCAGGCGGATCACCAAGAAGAATACAAAAACTTGCATTCGCACCACGACCAACGCGTCCGCGCAGTTGGTGCAACTGGGCAAGGCCAAAACGCTGGGCATGGTAAATCAACATGATGGTGGCATTGGGAACGTCAATACCGACTTCGATGACGGTTGTAGAAACAAGCGCTTGAATTTCACCTGCTATAAAGGAACGCATGATGGCGTCCTTTTCTTTCGCCGACTGACGCCCATGCAACATACTGACTCGATAGCCGGCCAAATGCGACTGCATCTGCTCGTACAGCGACACAGCCGATGTCGCCTCCAGTTTTTCCGAATCCTCCACAAGTGGAGCGACTATATAAGCCTGCCGACCTTTAGCCAGTTCACGACGAACCATGCGAACTGCTTTGTCTTCTTCACTGCTTCGCAACCAATATGTACGTACAGGCTGCCTGCCTTTTGGACGTTCGCGAATCACGGAAACATCTAAATCTCCATAGATGGCAAGCGCCAATGTACGCGGTATGGGCGTGGCAGACAGATAGAGAATGTCGGTGCGCTCCCCTTTTTCTTGCAACGTACCACGCTGTGCAACGCCAAAGCGATGCTGCTCATCGGTAATGACCAGCCCTAAACGAGCAAACTCCACATCTCCTGTCAGCAAGGCGTGTGTGCCTAAAAGGAGATCGACCTGATGGGCCGCCAGAAGTGCCAGAATCTCTCTGCGTTCGCGAATACCTGTGGAACCTGTGAGCAAAGCTACACGTACACCCAGTGGCTCAAGCCGCTTGCGAGCTTCAAGAAGATGCTGCTCGGCGAGAATTTCTGTAGGAGCCATCATAGCCACTTGCCAGCCAGCACGTACCATAGCATAGGCGGCAAAGAAGGCAACCCATGTTTTGCCCGATCCGACATCCCCCTGAAGCAGTCTCGTCATGGCACGTGGACTATGGAGATCATGATAAATCTCTTGCATAGCATCGTATTGACCATCCGTTAGCGTAAATCCTTCCAGCGCATCAGCAAACTTTTCGAATACATCAGAAGGTACATGACGGACGACTCCGTCTGACTGCAATTTGGCTTGAACACGATATCGCTGCAGTTGCAACTGGAATAAAAAAAATTCTTCAAAAGCAAGTCGCCGGTGGGCTTGTCGCAACTCCTCCCGGGTTCGGGGCCGATGCATGGCAAGTAACGCTTCATAACGATTTACCAGTTTATAACGCTGCCGCAATTCAAGCGGCAATAAATCAACAATTTGATCTTGAAATTGCGCCAGTGCTTGTTGTATAAAAGCAGCTATTTGCGGCGAAGAGATTTGTTTGCTTGAACGGTAGACAGGGTACATGGCCGCTTCTTCTGAACGTAGTCGCTGGTTGCCAAACTCTGTATGAGAAACGGCGATACGACGGTAACGTTCGCTCCATTTTCCTTGCAGAATGACAACTTCGCCTTCGCGCAGACGTTTTTGTAAATAATGTTGGTTAAACCACATAGCGTACGCAGGGGTTTGAAAATCAACCAGAACAGGTGCCTGGAGAATAGATTTTCCATTTTGCCAACGCAGTTTAGGCGACCCATTAATGGTCACCTGAACGCGCACCCTGTCACCATCCGCATAAGACAGCAGTGGACGAATACGCAAATCGTCATAACGGTAAGGAAAATGCGTGAGCAATGCAGCAACATCATGAATGCCAAGTTCGGCCAATGCCTTGGTTTTGGCCGGTCCTATACCAGCCACATGTGTGACAGGCACCTTTTCAAGCAAAACCGTTCACTCCACCGTGATAAAATAATCAAACACCGATTGACCGCCCTCTTGAAACTCCACTTCTATTTCCGTAAGCGCCACAATTTGCTGTCGAAGCAAGGACAAATCCGAAGTGGAAGCCGCCGATCCGGTATAAACGGTAATGAGTTCTGAATCTGGCTGAACAAGCTCTTTTAGTAAATAGACAAGGGCATCATTTGCATCTGGCAGAACGTTCAACAGTTCATCTTCAAGAAGTGCTAGAAACTGTCCTGCACGGACTTCACGATTTTGATAGACAGAATCACGGCTTGCTTTGGCAACCATTCCCACTCGACATTGAGAAACCGCTCGTTGCATGGCCAGATTATTTTCATCAAATCCAAGATGAGGAGAGAATGCAAGCAATGCAGCGATACCATGTACCGGAGTGCGCGTTGGAACCACAGAAACCCGTTTGTTTGCTTTTGTCATCAGTTGAGCAGCCTGCTCAGCAGAAAGAAGGACATTTTTATGGTTGGGTAAAAGAATCACTTGCTCTGCGCCACTCGCCTCAATCGCTTTGGACCAGTCTTCAATGCTTGGATTGGCCAATGGTTCTTGCCCTACCAAGACTGTCACACCAAGCGATTCATAGACTCTACGAAAACCTTCTCCATTGATAGCAGCAACAATCGCCATCTGGTCAATGTTTTGCACTTCCTCCGTAGAATCTTGAGCCGCTGGATACGGCCTTGAGTCTTGTTCAACTTGATGCAAATGGGCATTTTGCTCTGTCATGTTCTCTATCTTAATCTGCACAAGGGGACCGAACTGCAATGCCACTTCCAACGCTTGACCAGGATGCAGCGTGTGAACATGCATACGCAAATATGGAGGTGACGTTACCAATACCAAAGAGTCGCCACCTTCAGCCAGTAACTGATGACGCAAAGATTCGCCAGCTCTATCCACATCTCCAGCTTCTATCCGAATTAGAGCTTCTGTACAGTAACCGTAATGTCTGTGAGATTCAACCAGCTCATGAATAGTATCGCTGCTGATATTTTCAACATTCTCGGCAGGATAAAAGCTCTTCTGCTCTAATTTTGATGGATTAAAAGTATCCGTTTCCGTGTACTGGGGAGATGCCTGATCCTTATTCCATCTCGACACTGCATCCGCCATGCCTGCGAGAATATAGACGAGGCCCTGCGCACCAGAGTCTACCACTCCTGCTTGTTTTAAGACAGGCAACTGTTGCGGTGTAGCAGCCAAACTCTGTTTTGCACTCTCTACGATGACGGCAAACAAGGATGTCCAATCAGCATTCTCTTGGCGCGCTTCTTTCTGAGCGGCTTGTGCAACATCTCTTGCCACAGAGAGAATCGTCCCCTCAACTGGCTTCGAAACAGCTCGATAGGCAATTTGCACTCCTTCAAAGAAAGCTTTGGCAAACTGGTTTACACTAAAAGCGGTTACATCCACTTGACTGAAACCACGGAAAAGTTGAGAGAGAATAACCCCCGAGTTACCTCTAGCTCCCATTAAAAGGCCTTCCGCAAATATTTTACTGACTTCTGCACAGGTCTGAAACGATTTTCCGTGCAACGCTTTAATGCCTGCCGTAAAAGTGAGATTCATGTTGGTTCCTGTGTCACCATCTGGGACAGGAAATACATTCAAAGCGTTAATTTCCTCTTCATGCAGAGAAAGCTCAGCGTGCGCAGCGCCGAGCAGGATTTGCCATTGATGAGATGAGAGAAGAAAAGATGGATTGGCCATGCAGTCCTCCTATGAGTTGCTGGAAACGCGAACACCCTGAACGTAAATATTTACCCGACTGACTTCCGAACCAACACTTTCCTGCAGCATATATCGAACCTTCTCGCGCAGATTTTGAGCAACTTCATAGATGTTTGTACCATAGGAAACAATGATGTACAAATCTACTTCCACATCGCCATTTTCATCAATGCGAACTTCCACACCACGTCCTGGATTGTCCCTGCCTAACAGTTCTGTCAGGCTATCCTTGACCTGTCGTCGAGAAGCCATGCCTACCAAGCCATAACAATCCATTGCGGCATAACCTGCAACAGTGGCAATTACCTCTTCCATCACGGTCACTTGACCCAATTCCGTTTCAAAAGTCTTCGGCATGGGCAACCTCCCTATCTCCAACCAGCTATTTACTGCCCATTGTACTATATCAGGATATTGAGGAAAAGCGACGCGCAAAATGATTGCAGTCCAGTGACCCATATGCTAAGATGTCTGGGGTTAACGATCGACTGCAAATTCTGCCTTTGGGCAGCATTCGTAGCCAAGGAGGTGCTCCATCATGGCGAGACGCTGTGAAGTGTGCGGCAAGGGTCCGCAGGTTGGCCACAAAGTCAGCCACTCCCATATTCTCACCAAGCGCCGTTGGCTCCCTAACCTTCAGCCCGTTCGCGTCAACGTGAACGGAACCGTGAAGCGGATGCGGGTTTGCACAACATGCCTAAAATCCGGCAGGGTGACCAGAGCGGTTTGAATTTGGGTTTAACCATTACTGATGAAGAGGATTATTTCATTCAGCGAAAAAAGCACTCGTTTGCACGGGTGCTTTTTTTGTTCCCACTGACCTGCTCTGCAAAGTTGAAATGAGTCAGCAAATTCCCATCTCATGCTAGCTATACTATACATTTGACATTCATTAGTCCTTGGAAACCGTTCCCAACACTGCTTTGACAATACCACCTAGAAATTTTGGAAGTTTAATCGTGTAAAATTTCAACACACTTTCCCTCCCCTTTGGACCCATATCGCTGCGAACAGCGCCGCATGGTCACCATCTCTTAGGATGTATATTCAATTAAGGAGAAAATGTGCTGTGAGCCAAGCTTAAAATCGAGAAAGAAATTCCTGGACACGTTCTTTGGGGTGAGCCGCTTCAAAAATGGCCGATCCAGCCACTATGACATTGGCGCCCGCAGACATCACCTGTTCAAGCGTCTCCAGAGATATTCCGCCATCTACCTGTACATGTGCCGTACTGCACCCATACTCAATCAGCTTGCGTCTGACTTCAGAAATTTTGGGCAACGTGGCAGGAATTAAATGTTGACCGCCAAAACCTGGATTTACAGTCATGACTAAAACGAGATCGACATCTTCAACAATATAGGCTAGCGTATCTAATCCAGTAGCTGGATTAAATGCTATACCCGCTTGCAAACCAGCGCTGCGAATCATTTGTATAGCACGATGCACATGAGGAGTGGATTCAGCATGAATGGTCAGGCGATTGGCGCCTGACTTGGCAAAAGAAGTAATCCATTTTTCCGGGGCTTCAACCATGAGATGCACGTCTAAGAAAAGAGAAGGGAACGATTTGCGTAGGGCATCCACGACTACAGGACCCATACTGAGATTGGGAACAAAATGACCATCCATGACATCGACGTGAATCCATTCTGCACCTGCCACAACTACTTCGTCCACTTGCTCAGACAGACGGCTGAAGTCGGCTGACAGAATGGAGGGGGCAAGAATTTTTTTCAATATTGACGTCCCTCCTGTTCTATCTTATTGTTAACCAATGTTTGGTAATTGGTGAGACGCTCTGCAGGCAAATCTCCCCGTTCAACCGCAGCTTGTACAGCACAATTTTCTTCTTGCAAATGTAAACATCCTCGATAGGGACAATTTTGGGCAAAGGGAAAAAAATCAGGATAATAGAGTCGGACATCCTGAGAGGCCACCGACAAACTTAATTGACTAAAGCCAGGAGCATCAGCAACCCACGCGTTTTCACCGACTGAGAGAAGAGAAACATGGCGCGTGGTATGTCGACCACGCCCCATTTTTTCGCTAATTCCTCCAGTTTCAAGGGAAAAATGAGGTGCTAAGGCATTGAGCAAAGAAGACTTGCCGACACCGGATGGGCCTGCCAATACAGTGATTTCTCCTGTCAACGCCTCTTTCACATCTTCTAGCCCGATTTCTTTGCGACTACTGACGAAAAAAATGGGGAATCCAGTCAATCGGTATTGGTTAAACAAATCTTCTTTATCTTGATCCGTTGCAATATCACATTTTGTAAAAACAATGATAGGTCGAATCCCGGCCTGTTGAACAGCCACAAGAAGACCATCGAGCAAGTAGGTTTGAATGAGCGGCTCAACAATGGAAAAGATGACAAAAGCTTGCGTAATATTGGCAACTGGCGGGCGTAACAGTTCTGTACTGCGCGGCAAGATTTCTTCAATGACGCCTTCGGTTTCTCCCATCGGCACCAGTTGAACGAGATCGCCCACCAACACAGTCTGTCCTCTTTTTTTAAAAATACCGCGTGCACGGCAACGACGTTCTATTTCTTCTGTTGTATAAACATCAAAGAAACCACCGCGCGCACGAATGACTCGCCCTTGCAAGCACATCCCTCCTGATTGGAGCGTTTTCTGTTCTATCCCTGCACCTGAACGGTCTTGACCAGATTGCCATTCAAATAAACCTGTACCAGCCCATTTTCTCCGGGTTGCAAATAAAGCGTTTCTGTCCAACTTGTTGTTTGCGAAATCTCTTGATTAACGACTATTTGCCCGCTGCCTTCAGCATCTGTCAAAGCAATTTGCACATGTACAGGCCCCTGCCCAGAATTAACAGGAACAGTGATTTTCACCTGATGCGGGGTCGTATTCGGCGGCGGCGTATTCGATGTTGAATTCCCACCTGTACTGTTGTTACTCGACGAACCATTGCTTGAAGTGTTTGGATTGTCAGAAATGTACAGATTAATCGTTGAATTAGGTTGTACATTAGCACCCGCCGCAGGTGAAGTTTGTACGACCGTAGAACTCGGCTTTGTAGAATTGACAGGTGTAACTGTACCTACCTGTAATCCTACTGCTTCCAATGCTTTGACGGCATCAGCGTAGCTCATTCCTACCACATTTGGCACAGAAACACTGGATTGCCCTTGTGAGACATAAAGTGTAACAGTACTGTTTGTAGCCACAGTTGTCCCAGCGGGTGGATTCGTAGAAATCACTTCGCCTGAAGGAGTGTTGGAATTTGTCTCATTTTTGATGACAATATGGCTGCGCGTAAATCCCGCATCTACCAAAGTCTGTTCCGCCATATCTGCAATTACGCCAGTTAAATCAGGCATCTTGACTGTTGGTGCACCACTACTCACATAGATAGTAATGATTCTTGTTTGTTTGACTTCCGTCGGACCTTCAGGATTTTGATCGTAAACAACCCCTTTGGGTTTGTCGCTCGTTCCTCTGTCTTCCACTATCTGATTGGGTTGAAAACCGGCTGATTCCAATTTTTGAAGAGCGACTGATTCTTGATCACCCACCACATTGGGAAGATTTAAGTTGGGTACTTCCAGTACGCGAGTCAAAATGGTTAATGCAGCCCAGATACCAAGCCCGATGACCAAAAGCACTAAAATGGAATAGAGAATTTTTTGCCACCAGGGTCTTTTGGGCTTATTTTTATTTTTCTTTTTCTTCTTTTTGTTTTTATCCTGATCGTTACCAGTTATAGCACTATCCTCACGCACAACTGGCACGGCAATCGTTTCATCAGAAGCCTCCTTGGGCAGACTGAGTTTCTGCACATTTGGATGAACAAGCGCATCATCCAAGTCTTCCAACATGGCCGTCATGTCGGGATAGCGCCATTCAGGTGATTTCGCTAAACAACGTAGAACAATATTTTCGACACTTTGCGGAATGTTTCGGTTTAATTGTCGAGGTTCAACAAAGTCAGAACGCAGATGCTTAAGCGCCACACTGACCGGTGAATCACCAGAAAAAGGTAACTCTCCGGTCAACATCTCATACATCACTACACCTAAACTGTAAATATCACTTTTCACATCAGCATTGCCGCCGCGAGCCTGTTCTGGAGAAAAATAGTGGACGGAACCGAGTACTGAAGTGGCTTGTCGATCGTTAATGGTTGTTCCCGTAACAGCTCTAGCAATCCCAAAATCAGTAACCTTTACCAGACCAGATTTGGTTAATAGAATGTTATGTGGTTTAATGTCGCGATGAATAATTCGATGTTCATGAGCATGGGCCAGAGCTTCACAAATTTGCGCAGTAATGTCGACTACTTTCTCTACTGGCAATGGTGCTTCTGTCTTAATGAGATCCTTCAGCGTAGGACCATCCACATACTCCATGACAATAAAATACTCTTCGTCTGACATGCCAACATCATATAGATTTACAATATTAGGGTGAGATAATTTGGCCGCCGCCTGCGCTTCTTGCCGAAAACGCTGAACGAACTCTTCGTCACCAGCAAATTGGGGACGGAGCATTTTTACAGCGACTGTTCTTCCCAGCAGTTCATCTACTGCTTTATAGACGACTGCCATACCGCCGCCGCCAATCGTTTCCTGCAAACGATAACGTCCGCCCAAAATGCGCTCCGTCACGGTCTCTCACCCCCTTTACGATTCACTGCCAAAACTAACGTAATATTGTCCGAACCGCCTCTCGAGAGCGCAGTTTGAATTAATTGTGTGGCTATATCGTCAAGATCTTTACTGTCAAGCAATTTTGAAGCTTCTTCCATAGCTTGAAGAAGTTCATTCTCCTCCACAAGATTAAAAAGTCCATCTGTACAGAGCAAAAGAGTATCTCCTGTTGCCCAGGAAAGCGTTCTTACATCTGGATAATGGTGTTCTTCTGCACCCAGCGAACGTGTGACTAAATGCCGCTGTGGATGGTGCTTTGCCTCATCTTCAGTTAATTGGCCTCGCCTTACCAATTCTGCAACCAGAGAATGATCAGCTGTGATTTGCTCTAAAATACCTGCGTGGTAAAGATAAGCTCGACTATCCCCAACATGGGCAATATGAAGGGATTGAGGATGAAGAAGAGCGCAAACAATCGTGGTTCCCATGCCAAAATAAGCTGGATTATTTTTCCCAGTCAAATAAATGTGTTGATTGGCCACATGAACCGCTTCACGCAACAATTCTTCAGCATCCATATCCTCTGTCTGATGTTCCAGCAAATACTCACTCACTTTTTCAATGGCAATTTGCGAGGCTATTTCTCCCGCAGACGGCCCACCCATACCATCTGCTACCACACACGCTTGCCTGGGAAAAAGCTGAGGCAGAACCACATAATTGTCCTGATTCATTGGCCTGACAAGACCAATATGGGATTTGGCCGCAAAGAGCAATTTGCCACCTCCAGCAGAAGATTCAATAGAATAAAACCTTTCAATTCTCTCACAGTCTATCCAGAAAGAATGTATGCAAGTCAAGCCTTACGAAGATGCTCTGCCCGCAGTTGACCGCAAGCAGCAGAAATGTCATGGCCCATTTCACGTCGCACCGTTGCATGGACGCCAAGCGACTCCAGTTGTCGTAGAAACGCTTGTACACCCTGCACAGAAGTACGCTCCAAATTTCGCTCTGGCACATAGTTGACAGGAATCAGATTGACATGACAGGGCAAATCTTGTAAGAGTTTCGCCAATTCCCGCGCATGCTCCAAGCTATCATTCTGTCCGCCAACCAGCGCATACTCAAACGTGATTCTGCGTCCAGTCTTGCTGTAGTAATAGTGACAAGCTTCCATAAGTTTTGCAATAGGATAGGCCTTATTGACCGGCATCATGGCAGAACGCAATTGATCATTTGGAGCATGCAGGGATACGGCCAATGTAATGGGACGTCCATCATCTGCAAGACGTACAATACCTGGCACAAGACCTACGGTCGAGATGGTGATGTGCCGCAATCCAATATTCAGACCACGAGGGCTGTGAATAATATCAATAAATTTCATAGCCTCATCAAAGTTATCCATCGGTTCACCAGAACCCATCAAAACGACGGAAGAGACACGTTGCCCCCGCTCATCGAGCAATCGTTGACTGTACATCAATTGCTCAACCATTTCGCCTGCCGACATTTGCCGTATCATTCCACCCAGTGTTGAGGCACAGAACGTACATCCCATCTTGCACCCTACTTGCGTTGAAACGCAGACACTGTTGCCATATTCATGACGCATCAGTACAGTTTCAACGCTCACTCCATCAGGCCAACCGAGCAGAAACTTGGTGGTGCCATCAAAACGCGAAACTTGCCGGGTAATCTCGGTAGAATTTTGCACAAACGCAAACTCGGCTAATTTTGCGCGCAATATCTTAGATAGATTGGTCATCTGTTGGATATCAGTGACGCGTTTTTGATATAACCATTCAAATACTTGACGACCGCGATAAGCAGGTTCCTGAAAAGTTTCTGCAAACCAGCTTGAGAGTTCTTGTTCGCGCATGTTGTATAGATGAACTGCCATTTCAGAAATTCCTCTCTTCTGATTTCATCATTAAATTTGACTTCCATAGCTTCCTATACTTACTTGACATATCGATTGGCAAGACCATCTAAACTTGTTTCTCCAGTCGAACCATATAAAATCCATCCGTCGCATACCATTCAGGCGACAGTAAGTATCCTAGTTGAGTCAAATGCCGCCCTGCTAAAAGACGCTCCAACCGAGGAACCGCCACAACCTGAAATTCCTTGTGTTCCAATAAAAACCGTTCAACTAGCAGTTCGTTTTCCTCCGCCCAGAGCGTACAAGTAGAATAGACAATCCTACCTCCAGGACGAACGAAACGCGCCGCATTCCATAGCAATTCCTGTTGTAAAACCTTCAAACTTTCAATATCTGCAGGACTTCTGCGCCAGCGAATATCGGGACGATGACGCAATACGCCAAAACCGCTGCAAGGCGCGTCCAACAACACAGCATCATAGACTTCCTGCAAAGGCGGTTGATTACTGGCCTTGCGTGCATCCAACAAGCGCGGATGGATGATATCAATTCCTAATCTTGAAGCCGCTTCTTTGATCGATCGAACTTTGTGCAAATGCACATCCAGAGCATCAATCCGTCCTTGATTGCCCATGCGTTCTGCCATATGTGTAGTTTTGCCACCAGGAGCGGCACACATATCCAAAACACGCTCACCTGCCTGTGGATCCACAGCCTCCACCACAAGCATGGCTCCTTCATCTTGAAGAGTCATCCAACCGTCACCATAAACATCGAGTGAGCGGACATCTTGCGATAAACGTAAATGCACAGCTTCTTCACAAAGTGGCGAAGACTCTGCCGCACCCTCACCCAGTTGATGATGGAGACGCTGCAACAATTCTTCACGGTTGGTTCGCAACAAATTGACGCGCACACTGAGCGGAACAGGATGATTTTGCGCCTCCAGCATTCGGGTAGCAGCTTCAGCACCATATCGCTGACTGAGACCTGCGTATATCCATGTGGGCAATGACAAGGATAGAGCTTGGCGTTCTATCGGATCGGTCACATTCTGTAAAAGCCTGTCCAACTGCTGACGAGGTGAGCCGCGTCTCATCAGATTACGTAAAACACCATTGACAAAACCACTAGCGCGTGGAGCCGAAATTTTGCACATTTCAACCGCCGCGTGGATGGCAGCATAATCAGGTATACGATCCAGGTGAAGCAATTGGTATGCTGTCATGCGCAGAATCCATCGCACGTTGCTATCCAGACTTTGCAGCGAGCGTTGCAAACAGGTTTGCAGCCAAGCGTCAAGAAGACGCATTTGTTGCAAGGTACCGTAAACCAATTCTGTGCACAAACCTCGATCGCGCGCGTCGAGGGGGGAATTCGCCAATTGCTCGGCCAGCAGAATATTGGCATAGGCGTTTCCACTCTCCACGCGCGTGAGCACCGCCAGCGCAACTGAACGAGCTGTTATGGATGGCCGTCTTTGCACGAAAAAATCACCTGCCGTCCGTTTAACCCACGCATCCAGGCATCCGCAGGCATTCGCCTGCGCCCTGAAGGTTGCACTTCGATAAGTTCAATCCATCTACCATCACCGCAAGCTACAGAAACCAAATTCCCATTCATCACCACTTCGCCAGGAACCGCCTTCGCAGGTATCACAGTTTCCAGCAAACGCGCATTCCATAGTTTCATAGGCTCACTTTCCACCATCACTGACGCACCAGGCCAAGGTGTCAAAGCGCGAATTTGGCAATCCACCTGACATGCAGGCTGACAAAAATCAATCCATTCGTCCTCACGCAAGATACGTTCTGCATACGTCACACCTTCTGCAGGTTGCGGTTGTAGCTTACAACAGCCTGCCAAATAATTCGGCAAATACTGTATAAGTAATTGAGCACCCATTTCAGCAAGGCGTTGATGCAAAGTTTCCACATTGTCATTCGCGGCAATTTCAGTTTGAGCCGCAGCCAGAATAGGGCCGGCATCCAACTCGCGTACCATTTGAATAAGCGTTACGCCCGTGACCGTATCCCCTGCCATGATGGCCCTTTGAATAGGCGCTGCGCCGCGCCATCTAGGAAGCAAAGAAGCGTGGATGTTTAACCCACCCTGTTTAGCCATTTCGAGAAACCATTCTGGCAAAATCTTCCCATAAGCAGCTGTCACCATAACATCTGGAGAAAATGAGGCAACATACTCTCTCACCTCGGGGGTCTTGAGACGTTCTGGCTGCAACACAGGCAAGCCGAGACGAAGAGCCTCCTGTTTGACAGAAGGAGGCGTCAACAAACGTTTGCGGCCAGTTGGACGATCCGGTTGTGTGATAACCCGAAGTTGGTATCCTCTTTCAGCTAACGCCCTCAAAGCAGGCACAGCAAAATCTGGTGTACCGAGATACAATACGCGGTAATCACTCATTGCTGCGCCTCCGAAGCATAGGATTCATCTCTACGAATCTGTTCAGAAGTTAAATAATCAGTAAAGAGAATACCATCGAGATGGTCTATCTCATGTTGAATGCAACGAGCGAGCAAATCTTTGGCTTCTATTTCAAAAGTCTCTCCCTGTCTATTCAAAGCACGTACGCGCACATACGCCGCGCGTGTTACCTCACCGCTGATGCCAGGCAATGAGAGACACCCTTCTACAGAACGCTGAGTCCCGGATTTCTCTATAATTTCCGGATTAACCATTTCAATCAAGCCTGATTCCTTACCGATATCCATAACTACAATTCGCTTTGCAATTCCAATCTGATTAGCAGCCAAACCTATTCCTTCGGCATGATACATAGTTTCTGCCATATCACTTAACAACTTGCGAATAGCCTCATTGACGACTGGCACCGGTTTAGCGACTTGTCTCAAAACAGGGTCGTTGCCCGTACGGATGACACGCAACGCCATAAACATCCTCTCCTCTTCCCGAACTCCTTAACCTATACGACCTGCGGAGACATCTAATATACAGACGCCTTGTATTTTCCGCATTCGTTCATAGACAGTGTCAAACGCCTGGATGATCCAATCTCGCACATTGTTCCACTCAGGATACTTTACCACAACCTGATAACGATACCTATCTTCTACACGCAAAAGTCCAGCAGGCGAAGCTGGTAAAACAACAACCCCATCAGGAGCAGGATGACGCATCAATTCGCGAAAAAAGCGCTCGGCAGCACCTTTGGCATAACGTTCCTCTTGATGACTAGCGAGAAAAGCTGCTATCTCGCAAAAAGGCGGGTATCGATACTGTAATCGTTGATAACGCTCATATTGATAAAACGCGTTGTAGTCATGGCGCGCCGCAGCTACTATCGTATGGTGCTCTGGACGATAGGTTTGAATCAGCACGCTGCCCGGTTTTTCTGCGCGTCCAGCGCGCCCTGCTACCTGAGTCAGCAACTGAAAAGTTCTCTCCTCTGATCGATAGTCCGGTACCATCAGAAGTGAGTCAGCATTTAAAACACCCACCAGCGTAACATTGGGGAAATCAAGTCCCTTGGCAATCATTTGCGTGCCAATCAGAAGGTCCGCTTCTTGATGCATAAACTTATCCAACAGATCTTTATGCGCTCCTTTGCGCCGTGTGCTATCGACATCCATGCGCAATATGCGGGCAGTGGGAAACAGCTCTTTTAACGTATCCTCGACTTGTTGCGTTCCCAGCCCATACGGACGCATAGCAGCTTCAGCGCAAGCCGGACAACGCTCTGGTGCGGGCGTCGAATATCCGCAATAGTGACATGTCAAACGAAATCCACCTGTTTGTCCCTGCCGATGTAAGGTCAGATGAATACTACAACGCGGACACTCTACACCTTCGCCACAATGCCGACAAAGCAAGAAAGACGCATAACCACGTCGATTCAGAAAAAGAATCGTCTGTTCACGCCGTGCGAGCGTCTCCGTTAGAGCTTCCTGTAAGGCCCGGCTGAGAATACTCGTATGTCCATTGCGCAATTCTTCCCGCATATCGATGATTTGAGCAGTTGGTAATGGCCTTCCATTCGCTCGTTGGGGAAGACTGAGCATTCGTGCTTTGCCGGTTTCCGCCAAATTCATAGCATACAGAGAAGGTGTGGCACTTCCTAACAGGACGATAGCCTGACACAAACGAGCGCGCTCCAGTGCAACTTGGCGTGTATCATAGCGTGGAGATTCTTCTTGCTTATAAGTAGGTTCATGCTCCTCGTCAATAACAACCAAACGCAAGTTGGCGACCGGAGCAAAGATGGCCGATCTCGCTCCAACAGCAATGCATGCCTCGCCGCGGCGCAACCTCATCCACTCGTCTCGGCGTTCGCCATCGGATAAACCAGAATGCAAAAGTGCTACCTTAGAACCAAATCGGCTTACAAATTTTTCTACCATCTGCGGTGTCAAGGCAATTTCTGGAACGAGCACAATCGCACCACCGCCAGCTTTCACAATCTGTTCGATGAATCGCAAATAAACTTCCGTTTTGCCACTCCCAGTGACTCCGTGCAACACAAAAGTTTTTGATTCCTTGACAGCAAGTGCTTGACTCAGTTGAGCGAGCGTCCGTTGCTGAGCGGATGTCAGTTCTGGCAAAGACTTGGTGGACGTTTCTGAACTCAGTGCCAATTCTTCATAGAAAGCTTGCAAACGAGGTTTCTCACGCCATTGCATTTGTGCCAAACCTCGCTCAAGCAGTTGCTGAACACTCGAATGACTAGGGGTGATGGCCCATTTGGCAAGCGCAATTTCTTCATCCACCATTAAATCCGCAAGAATTTTCTTCAGCCAGTGCGCATTTGCCCGTGCACTGGAGAGTGCTTGTTGCAGTTCAGACAGACTAGCACTGCGCACCAGGACAGGGTATGCTTTGGCACCACTATCCTTACCTTTCTGACGGGGCATTCCTCGCAACAAAGAGGGCAGCATCGTCTCAATCGACTGCAGACGAGTCGCTGCGTAACGGTATGAAATAAATTCTGCCAGCGCCAGCAGGTCTGGTGTCAAAAGCGGCAGACTATCCAGCATCTCAAGCAATGGCTTCAACTCGACAGTCGATACGCCAGGGGGTCTGACATCGACAGGCGTCAAAGACTGAACATATCCTACCAGTTTGCGATTGGCAAAAGGCACTAAAACTCGACTGCCAAGCAGACGATGGATTTCCCAGTCATCTGGCACCGCGTAGGAAAAAGTCTTGTCCACTACGCGCGCCGCTACATTGACTACCACATTGGCTATCCAGCGGCGCACAGTTTAGCCCTCCTTGCGAGCATGCCAAAGCGCTGCTACTCTGTCGAGAATGATCTGGGCGATCTCGTTTTTGCTCGCTTTAGGCAAAGTTTCTACCTGTCCGTGCGCGTGATATAAGGTGACTTCATTTGTATCGCTTTGAAATCCAACACCGGGCAGCAAAATATTATTGTGAACAAGCATGTCCAATCGCTTTTGCTCCAATTTGCGCCGCGCTTCCTCAGGATTCCCTTCTGTTTCTGCTGCAAATCCGATCAAAATTTGATTCGTTTTTTGCTGACCCATAGTGGCAAGAACATCCGGATTGGAAATAAATTTAATTTTTGGAATCCCGTTTTGCTTCTTCCATTTGTTCGACAATCGTTCAGCAGGTCGAAAATCACTTGGCGCGGCTGCCGCAATCAACACATCGGTGTCTGAAAAACGGTGGGAAACCGCCTCCAGCAAATCGTTTGTACTCTCTATCCGTATCAGTTCAGTACCTTCTACCGGTGGTAGTGATACCGGTCCAGACACCAATGTCACCTCTGCACCACGTTCTACAGCCGCGCGCGCCAGCGCATAACCCATTTTGCCAGACGAAGGATTGGTTATGACGCGCACCGGATCGATAGCTTCAACAGTCGGACCAGCAGTAACCAGGATACGGCATCCCTGCAAATCTTTTTCTCGAGAAAGTACAGCGCGAATTACGCTGACAATATCTTCAGGTTCGGGAAGTCGTCCACGCCCCGTATATCCACAGGCTAGCGGTCCTTCTGCAGGATCAACCACCAACACACCACGCGACCGAAGAATTTCCAAATTATCAATAACCGCTGGATGATTCATCATGTGTACATTCATGGCCGGCACCACCATCAATGGACAGGTTACGGCAAGTGCTGTCGTAGTCACCATATCATCTGCCAGTCCGTGAGCTAATTTCGCTATGACATTCGCCGTAGCGGGAGCAATCACGTACAATTTGGCGTGATCGGCCAGATGAATATGTGCGATGCTGTCCGGACTCGGCTCATCAAACGTACTGACAATCACCGGACGTTTGGTCAAAGCTTGAAAAGTCAAGGGCGTGACAAATTCAAGCGCATGTTCAGTCATCAGAACTTGAACCGCATACTTTTCCTTGACCAAAAGACTCGCCAGCGAAGCCGCTTTAAAAGCGGCTATGCCACCTGAAACACCTAATAAAATATGCTTATCTTCCATAAAATTCATTTCACCTCCAATGCACTATACGCACGAGAAAGAGGGCAGGCCAACCCACTAGCGGGTTGCACTGCCCCCATGGCAGAGTCAAAGCTCCTTTTTGGCGCTCGTCGCAACTCAGGAAGTCTGTGCCCGCTCATAGCGAATGACACCGTCAGCAATTTCCCAAAGGGCGCGGCTTACATTCATGGTAGTGGATGATCCCGGCACATTCATATTGGCATCCTGTAACTTGCGTGCACGCTTGGCTGTAGCTACAACCAGCGCGTATTTGCTGTCCACTTTGGTTAACAATTTGTCAATAGAAGGGTAAAGCATTTACCATTCCACCTCCGAATTACCATTCGTTCAACAGGTAGAGATTGCGTTTCACACGACAATGTTCCGCTTCCATAATGGAAAGAATGCGAGATACAGCGCGATCCACCTGATCATTCACAATGACGTAATTATACTCGCGCATCATCTGCAATTCTTCTCTGGCCGCACCAAAGCGCAGACGAAATGAATCATCTGTTTCCGTGCCCCGTCCAAGAATACGCGACTGCAGCTCGGCTGCAGACGGCGGAATCAAAAATAAAAACACGCCATCCGGAAAGCGTCGTTTGACCTGCAGCGCACCCTGAATGTCGATCTCCAAGAATACATCATACCCCGCAGCTAACTGTTCTGCAACAAATGTCTTTGGAGTACCGTAATAATTCTCATAAACCTTAGCCCATTCCAACAACTCGTCAGCCTCAATCATGGCTTTGAACTGTTCGACTGAACGAAAAAAATAATTCACACCCTCCCGTTCTCCCTCGCGCGGAGCGCGAGTGGTCACGGAGACAGACAGTTTCATCTCTCGTTCTCTTTGCAATAACGCCTTGCAGACCGTCCCTTTGCCTGCTCCAGAAGGGCCGCTTAACACAAACAACAAACCGGGCCTTTGCACCTGACTGCTCATTCTTCATCCTCAATCATATGTTCTTTGCTCGCCATGCGATGGGCAACTGTTTCCGGTTGCACAGCCGACAGAATTACGTGTCCGCTATCGACAATAATAACAGCGCGCGTTCTTCGGCCGTACGTTGCGTCAATCAGCATACCGCGATCGCGCGCTTCCTGAATAATGCGTTTAATAGGCGCGGATTCGGGAGCAACAATGGCGATGATTCGGTTGGCTGAAACGATATTGCCAAATCCGATATTGATGAGTTTAATACTCATCACGGCTCCCCCTTGCGTACTTACGCCAAATTCCAAGCCTGCCACCAAACGAAAATCATGGAATCTGACGCAACGCTCAGTCTCATACCGACAAATCAAAAGTGCTTCCATTCTACCCTAGGGAGAATCATTGGACAAGAAGCTCAGAGAATCTCAACAAAAAAATCTGGCTAACGCTATATCAGCGTTGCCAGATAACCGGTACTGAACCTGCCTCGCATCATGCAGCAAAACGATGAGAATCATTCTTGTCTTTGGGGCGCAACGCATTTCTGCCTGCCCTGCGAATCGATAAAGCAAACGTGGGTATGGCCGCAAGGACCAAAACAATGGCCCACTGTGTCGGTGAAAGCGCAACGGTATCAAAAGCTCTGGCAATGGAAGGAACATAAAGCGTAATGAGAAACAAGAGCACCGAAGAAACAACCGCCAGAATAAGCCATATATTTCCAAAAAAGTTTCGTTTCAAGATACCGCCTTCCAGTGAACGACAATCAAAGACGAGTATGAGCTGGGCCATGGTGAGAGTTGCGTAGGCCATGGTTTGAGCCAAATGCAAATTGTGTTCGCGCTGCAGCGTATACATGAACACAGCCAGCGTGACAATTCCTATTAAAATGCCACGGCTAAGAATCTTGGTACCCATACCACGTGCGAAAATGCCTTCATGGACATTGCGCGGGCGGCGTTTCATAATGTCTTTTTCCGCCGGATCGACCCCTAAGGCAATCGCAGGTAACCCGTCAGTCACAAGATTGACCCAAAGAATTTGAATAGGTTGCAACGGCAACGGCAATCCAATCAACATGGCTAAAAACATAGTCACGATTTCTCCAACGTTAGATGCTAGCAAATAGCGAATAAATTTTTTGATATTGTCGTATATGCCGCGTCCTTCCTCTACGGCTGCTACAATGGTGGCAAAGTTGTCGTCTGCCAGGACGAGCGAAGAAGCTTCTTTAGCCACATCGGTTCCACTTTTCCCCATGGAAATCCCAATATCCGCCTGTTTGATGGCAGGGGCGTCGTTCACACCATCACCCGTCATGGCAACTATTTCTCCGTTCGCCTGCAAAGCACGAACTATACGTAACTTATGTTCTGGGGAAACTCGGGCATAGACAAACGTCTGCTTAGCAAGTCGCAATAAGTCTTCATCGCTCAACTTGTCTAACTCTGCACCCGTTAAAACTTTACCGCCTTCCGGTAAAATCGTCAGTTTTTTGGCAATCGCTGTAGCCGTTTGTTGATGATCGCCTGTGATCATGACAGTGCGAATACCTGCCTCTCGGCATTTTAAAATGGCTTCGTAGGCTTCTTCACGTGGTGGATCCATCATCCCGCACAATCCTACAAAGACCAAATCACTTTCCCAATCGCCAGCCATTGCAGCTTCTTGGGAAGGGAACATTTTGTAAGCAAAAGCGAGATTGCGCAACGCTTCGTTGGCAAAACGATCATTCATCTCGACAATAGATTTTTGCAAACCAGCTGAAAGACCGACCTCTCGCCCACCTGAAAACATGCGTGTGGATTTTTTCAACAACACGTCAGGTGCACCTTTGACAAAAGCCATGTATTCATTGCCATGCTGAACAAGTACGGACATCATTTTGCGTTCTGAATCAAATGGCCGTTCGCCAAGCCTTGTATAGACACTGTCTGGTTCAGTAAAACCAGCTTTAGCGGCCATAACTAGCAATGCGCCTTCTGTTGGATCTCCTTGAACTTGCCATTGACTTCCATTCTCTGAGTTTTTTTGTACCATCAACGCATTATTGCATACTGCACCAATTTCAATCAGACTTTTCAGAGCAGCCCGTTTATCCGGATGAACTTTTTGCCCAGCAAGTAAAAATTCACCGGCTGGTTCGTAACCCGTTCCACTGATATCGTAGGTCACACCATCAGCATAAACGTGCAAAGCAGTCATTCTGTTTTGCGTCAATGTACCCGTTTTATCTGAACAAATTACTGTAGCACATCCAAGCGTCTCCACAGATGGTAATTTGCGAACAATCGCATTACGTTTAATCATTCTCTGTACGCCAAGTGCCAAAGCAATCGTGACAATGGCTGGCAATCCTTCTGGAATAGCAGCCACCGCCAGAGAAACACCAGCCAGAAACATCTGTACCCAAGGATGCCCGTGCAATACGCCAGTCAAAACCACAACCACCGTCAAACCAAGAGCCAACCAAACGAGCACCTTTCCCAGCTCTTCAAGACGTTTCTGCAATGGAGTCAAAGTATCTTCGGATTGTTGCATGAGATGAGCTATTTTTCCCATTTCTGTTTGCATGCCTGTGGCCGTCACAAGAATTTCCGCTTTACCACGTGTCACCATGGTTCCCATATACACCATGTTGCGTCTGTCACCGAGAGGAGCATCTCCTTGTACGGTCAGGTCGGGTTGCTTGTTGACAGGCAACGACTCTCCTGTCAATGCGGATTCTTCTACCGCGAAATGAGTGGCTGTTACAATGCGTGCGTCAGCTGGAACGCGATCGCCATCGGCAAGTAGCACCATATCGCCAGGAACCAAATCACGCGCTGGCAGCGAGAGAACTTGACCTGCACGGCGTACCCGAGCAACAGGTGCAGTAAGTTCCTTGAGCGCTGCAAGGGATTTTTCCGCTCTCACTTCCTGTACAAAACCTAGTACTCCGTTGAGAATGATAATGGCAATGATGGTGATAGCATCGGTATACTCGCCAAGCAATCCTGAGATGAGCGTGGCAGCTAATAGCACTAAAATCATGAAATCGCGAAACTGATTCAAAAATACGGTTAACAGGGAGACTTTGTTGCCTTCTGCCAACTGGTTGGCACCAAATTGTTGACGGCGCATGGCAGCTTCTGTTTCCGAAAGTCCATCTTGAGAGGACTGTAATTCTGCCATACAGTCAACAACGCTGAGTGAATGCCACTCCTTTTCCACCGGATCCACCCCTTTACTTGCATGTCCCTGCATGTCTATGCTTGTACTGTTTGGCTTATACCGAGAAAGCGAGGAACCGTCATGGATGGATTAACTCTGGCAACACTTGTCAGAGAATGGAAAGAAGAGTGGGTTGGTTGTCGCGTGGATAAAATCCAGCAGCCTACGGCAAGCGAGATTCTATTGTCGCTTCGTCATCGGCAAGGCAGTCGCTGGCTGCTTCTCTCTGCGCATAAAGCCTACGCGCGTGTACACTTTTTAACTGGACAGAAGCCGGTAGCTCCCCCTGAGCCACCTCGCTTTTGCATGCAGTTGCGCCGTCATATAGAGGGTGGTCGCCTGCTTGATGTCAGACAGTTGGAGCTCGATCGCGTTGTACAGTTCTTTTTTTCTGCTCGCAGCGAATTAGGGGACTTGAACTATTTTGTATTGACACTTGAGATTATGGGAAAACACAGTAATCTTATCCTAACGACCGCCCATCCCGACGGACAGCCCGATGAAATTATAGACGCCATTTACTTTGTGGATAGTTCCAAAAGCAGAGTTCGCCAAATATTGCCAGGTATTCCATACGAATTTCCTCCTACACAAAAGAAAATACATCCGTTAGAGATGACAGCAAAAGATTTACCCCTTCTCGACAAGCAAGATTGGCTGGGCAAAGCCAATCAATTGTCATTGATCAAACAGATCGCTGGTTTAGGTCCAACGAGCGCCCGTGAATCTCTTTATCGTTGCAGCGATGTGGCAGAGGAAGCCCAACTGGTGTTGGAAATCCGACGATTAGCCACCTTCTCCTTGCGACACCCAGAACCACACATAGGACTCGATGAAGAAGAAAAAGCAACAGCCTACGCTCCTTTTCCGTTACACAGTTATCCAAAATCCATCGCTGTGTCGAATATGAGCGAGGCTGTAGCACAAGTATTCCATCGTCTAGTGGCAATTCATCAAGAAACCGGTGAATACAAAGCATTAAGTGATGCCATTCGCAAAGCGCAAGATCGCTTGCGTGGAAAGCTTGCTAAAATTTCCGCTTTGCAAGAAGATAGCCACGAACATGATCGATTGCGAATGTTTGGCGAATTGTTGCTCGCCTACGGTTATTCGCTTCCTCGTGGAGCCAAAGAAGCCGTACTGCCAAGTTTTGAAGATGAAGAGAAAATGATTCATATTCCTCTCGATCCGGCTAAAACAGCCATGGAAAACGCTCAGACTTATTTTCGCCAAAGCAGTAAACGTAAGCGCAGTATTGAAATTCTAGAACAAGAAAAGAGATCGGCAGAAGCAGATTTGCTTTATCTGGACAGTGTTTTGGCCCAACTGCAAGACGCTTCTTTGCAGGAATTACCAGAGATTCGTAAAGAATTAGAAAACGAAGGATTCCTCAAAAAAATTGAAATACGCGGCAAAAAACCTGCCAAACAGAGCCAACGCCCCTCACAGCCCGATCACTATTTGTCCAATGACGGATGGAGCATCTGGGTTGGCCGCAACAATCAACAAAACGATCGTTTAAGTATCAAGAGTGCTCGACCGCACGATCTTTGGCTGCACGTCCAAGACGGCGCCGGCAGCCATGTGTTGATTCGCCGCGAAGGCAACCAAGAAATCCCGCAAAAGACGCTTGAAGAAGCCGCTCTGTTGGCTGCGTATTTTTCCAAAAGCAGAGATTCATCGAACGTGGCAGTTGTCTATACAGAGGCTCGACATGTATGGAAACCCAACGGGGCAAGACCCGGTCATGTCCTTTATGATCATCAACAAACTTTGTTTGTCACGCCGAGGCAAGTCGACATGGAAGCGTTATTAAAGAGAAAAAATCAAGTATAGAGGGAGTGGTTTGTCCCGTGTTGAGACATAACATCAGAAGATTCATCCAGAGTCGGTTGCGGCCAACCGTCAAATAGGAGACGAAAATCCATCCATTGAGCCGTTGCCATTTTTTCTTCTTTCAAGATTGTGGGCGAACACGGCCAAATCGCTGACAATGTGCAAAGCACATCTCCTCGCTGAATATGTTCAGCGAGTTTTTTAGCTAGCTCAACACCGAGCTCACCAGTTCCATGCTCAAGCATGTTTTCTTCCCACCAGTCTGCCCATAATCGAACATCGGAAAGGGTAGCTGTCAAAAAAAACGATTTGACCAAATTGAAGTAAACGGTTAAGAAATCAGCGAGATCGCGATGATTTCCTAGAGAAAAAAATATTTCTTGAATAGCTTTGTGCGTTAGATAATGTGGAGCATCAATTTCCCGTTCGCTAAACACCACATGCGAGATACTCTGGATGACCCGCCATGTGCGCAGCGCAAAGAGACGGCCACGTTTTCCGCTGCCCGCTGCTTGACGGGATAACTCATAAAGATAATGAACTACAGGTTCTACATAAAACGCTTGACTTTCCGGTAAGAGGTGACCCAGCGCCAATTGTTTGTAAGTTCGCACAACACGCTCTGCAATGGTCCAAGACTCCGCGTTAACCGAGTCGCAACCGTGTTGATACATGGCTTCTAGAGAAGCTAGCAAGAGTCCTGTTTCTCGCTCTTTGACGGCAACACCAATGATTTCACTCCACTGATCCAGATAACTTTGATGCACATTGATAATGGCCTCCTCTTCGGTGGCAAGCGGTAATTGCTGAGCAGCCTCGAGCATGCGCTGCAGACAATACGTTCCTGTGACGGAATCGCTGACAGAAGCGGCCCGTTTGGCAATGTCACAAATTTGTTCAATGTTATCAAGAGCCGAACGCCAACGTTGACGCTGCACTGCCCGGCGATAATCGCGTAAAATGAGAGCAACAATTCTTTCAGGCTTTAACAGTTGGACAACCGCATACATATATAAAAGCATAGAAAGAAAGCAAATCAACACCAGCACTAAATCCGCACTCATTTCTTTCTGCAACTGAGGAGAGAGCGGATCGCGCAAAGGTTCATGGATTTGCGCCATTAGAAAAAAACTGTGCATGATGGTAACTAAATAAATCAGAAATAGCGAGCCATTATAAGGCATACGCACGTAAAAATCGAGAACTCGGTGAGTGTAGTTGGATGCCGTCAATTGAATAGCCACCAGGATGATGGAAATGCACAAAGCCAAAATGGTAGACAACGACGAGACTATCGTATTTAAATAATTGCGCGCAGTATCCGTGTCCCCTTGAAACAGCGTGGGCGGATGAAGAAAAACCAAGGAAATGATGATGATAGAAACGAAAACATGAAACAAAAACGAAGACGAAATCGCAGATAAACGCTGCCGATGCGGCCGCTCAATCGAATGATTGCGCAAAATAGGCATCTTCGTCCTCGCTTTCCAAGTTGTCATAGTCAATTCTTCCCTTATTTTTTCAAGATAAAACACAAAAGTCACAGAAATAATGCCTTTTCATCCTGCCCTAACTGATTTATGATAAAACAGGTCATGTCCGAATCTTGAGAGGAGACGACAGTGCATGTCGACAGAGCCAGTCAGTAAACGACTTGCAGCAGGTGCCAGTATGCCTGCACCTTCAGACAACGTTCTTACCAATACGCAAAACGCCGTTCATGAAGCGCTACAGCGCCTCGGTTATGACGATACGGTATATGAACTGTTGAAGGAACCCGTTCGCGTCTTGACCGTTCGCATTCCAGTGCGTATGGACAATGGAGAGACGCAAGTTTTCACCGGTTATCGCGCCCAACACAATGATTCGATTGGGCCAACCAAGGGTGGCATTCGCTTCCACCCAAACGTCACACTTGACGAGGTGAAGGCGCTTTCAATATGGATGAGTATCAAGTGTGGCATTTTTAATCTGCCCTACGGTGGTGCAAAAGGCGGAATTATTTGCGATCCGAGAGAAATGTCCATCGTGGAACAAGAACGTTTGGCAAGGGGCTATGTCCGTGCAGTCAGCCAAATTGTTGGCCCTGCTAAAGATATACCTGCTCCAGACGTATATACGAATCCACAAATTATGGCTTGGATGTATGACGAATATAGCCGTATTCGCGAGTTGGACTCACCTAATTTCATTACCGGTAAACCGCTCGTACTAGGCGGTTCACAAGGAAGAGAAAAAGCCACCGCCCTTGGTGTTGTCATAGCCATGCGTGAAGCTGCCGCCAAGTTGGGTAAAAATATGCAAGACCTTTCTGTTAATATCCAAGGTTTTGGAAATGTAGGAAGTAATGTAGCACTCATTTTGCATGAAATGGGTGTCCGAGTCACTGGAATTAGTGACGCAGGCGGTGGACTCTATAACGAAAAAGGATTGAACATAGCGGAATTGATTGACCAAAAAGATTCGTTTGGCATGGTCACGCCCGCTTACCAAAACGTACTTAGCAACGAAGATTTTTTACTTCAACCTTGTGATGTTTTAATTCCTGCTGCACTTGAAAACCAAATTCACTCAGGTAATGCAGACCAAATCAAAGCTTCGATTATTGTCGAAGCGGCCAACGGACCGACTACTCCGAAAGCTGACGAAATTCTCATGCACAAAGGTGTTTTACTGATTCCAGACGTACTTGCCAATGCGGGTGGTGTGACAGTTTCCTATTTTGAATGGGTACAGAATAACCAAGGATGGTATTGGACAGAAGAAGAGGTTAATCAGCGAATGGAAGATTTGATGGTCAAATCTGTACACAATATCCTCCAGACAGCTGAACGATACCGTGTATCCACTCGTCTAGCAGCGTATATGGTTGGTATGCGTCCCTATGCAGAAGCCATGCGCTGGCGTGGTTGGATGTAATCCGGCTTAATCCGGCTGGTTTTTTGAAACTCAAATTGACTGCTATTTGCTAATATAAAAGTCTGCTGCCGAAACGACGTTCGGACAGCAGGCTTTTGTCATGCTCCTCTACATAAATTTAAACATAGTGTTCAGGAGCTTTACGCCAATGTTCTAATCTGTCTTTATCTTGGCTGGATAAAATCCCTAATTCTACCGCTGCAGAAATCAATTGAGAATAATGAACCAACGCCACATAAGGAATGCGGGTTTCCTGTGACTTTTCCGTGATTTGCTCAAAATCATAAGAAAAGATACTGACAATACCTATCGTCTCCATTTGTTCAACCTGCAAAGCTTTAGCAGCCGAAAAAGCGGATCGGCCAGTAGATAACGTGTCTTCAATCACCACTGCTTTTAAGCCTGGTTGTACACGTCCCTCGACTTGCCGCCCCATCCCATGCTCTTTCGCACTCGAGCGAACATAAGCCATGGGCAGGCGCAAATTGGCTGATAAACGAGCTGTGTGAGGAATTCCCGCAGTCGCTGTACCTGCAATTACATCAACCGCAGGAAAAAACGTGCGAATCATTTTTTCCATAGCCAAAATAACGCTATCCCAAAAAAGGGGATACGCTAGAATTTTTCGGTTGTCACAATAGATAGGAGATTTCCACCCGGATGACCAAGTAAACGGTTGATCGGGACGTAACTGTACAGCTTCAATCTGCAGGAGACCGCGCGCCAATTCATTTGCTTCTTCAGTCGATAACATCATCTGAGATTCTCTCACCGCAAACTCTCCTTTGTTTCATTCTCTTTCGATTTTCAATGAAATGTTGAAACGGTCAGCAAAGATTCCCAAACTTCCTGTAAGGCGCGCGCCGGATACGGAGCACTCCGAATCGCGCGGCCTATTACCAAATATGAGGCACCTGCTTGGTAAGCAGCGACAGGCGTCATCACACGTACTTGATCTTCCATCTGATTGCGATTCAACCGGATTCCTGGAATTACTGTCAGAAAATCTTTCGGTAAATGTTCATAGATTTTCGTCAGTTCATGCGCAGAAGCTACAACCCCATCCAATCCACAATCATAGCAAGTTTTGGCTAAATGCAAGGTCCAATCGGACACAGTTTGTCTGACCCCAAGCCATTCCACATCTTCTGTTGCGAGACTGGTTAGAGCAGTGACTCCAATGAGTTTGATTTTTGTTTGAGCGGGCAAAGCCTCACGGGCCGCTTCCATCATGCGGCGCCCGCCTGATGCGTGTATATTGATGATGGAAACTGGCAAATGAGCTAGAGCACGAATTGCACCTGCAACCGTATTGGGAATATCATGAAGTTTCACATCGAGAAAGATTTGCTTGCCAAGCTTCCCCATTTGCTCTAACCATTGGGGTCCTTCTGCCATCAATAGTTCAAGACCAACCTTATAATGAGTGACACCCGGTCCCATGCTTTCCACAAAAGATGCCGCTGCCGATCCGTTGGGAAAATCAAGCGCTACGTATACTTTATCGCGCACTCTTTCATACTTTGTATCCTGCAGAATTTCAGCTTCCTGATACAAATACAGAAACCTCCCCTATTTAACGATGTAACTTGTATGCCTCTATTGGATTGGATTGAAAGCGCAATGTCTCCAAAACTTCTAGCAAAGCGCGTACCGTATCTAATGAGGTTAAACAGGGGAC
Organism: Alicyclobacillus sp. TC; assembly: GCF_016804365.1. NCBI lineage: Bacteria > Bacillati > Bacillota > Bacilli > Caryophanales > Alicyclobacillaceae > Alicyclobacillus > Alicyclobacillus sp. TC. The sequence continues at coordinate 1,845,679 of NZ_CP044434.1, forward strand.
ACCGTGTTCAACAGCCGTTCTCCGGATGCGAAAACCGTCTCTCTCTGGTTTTAGGCCTCGAGTCAAAGTGTTGAAAACCAATTGTATTTTGCCCTCTTGAATATCATTGGCCAAGTTGGGGGTTCCTTGAGCGAGCTTGTTGACTACGCGTACAGACAAGCCGTTTTCTTTCAGATACCGAGCCGTTCCTTCGGTAGCTGCCAAATGAAAGCCAAGCAGAGAAAATCGTTTCAGCAAAGGATAGGCTTCTTCTTTGTCTTTATCAGCAATCGTAGCCAAAATCGTTCCATGGTCAGGTATTTGCATACCTGTGGCCAGCATTCCTTTATAAAGCGCCTTAGCATACGTTGCCTCGCGTCCCATGACTTCACCCGTCGATTTCATTTCTGGACCAAGACTGATATCTACACCACGCAGTTTGGCAAACGAGAAGACAGGGACTTTTACCGATACCTGATGGGGCTCAGGAAGTAAACCCGATTCATATCCAAGTTGGGTCAAGGGTGCACCCAGTACTGCGTGCATAGCAAGCTCGACCATAGGAACACCCGTAACTTTGGACAAAAACGGCACTGTACGAGAACTGCGTGGATTGACTTCAATGACATACACCTGTCCATTTTGAATGACAAACTGGATATTAACCAATCCCTTAACATGCAATCCGCGGGCTAAGCGTGTTGTATAGTCTACCAACAGCGCCTTTACTTCAGTCGTTAAATGCTGAGGCGGAAAAACAGCCGTGGAATCTCCTGAATGCACGCCAGCTCGCTCAATGTGTTCCATAATGCCGGGAATTACTACCGTATCGCCGTCCGATATAGCATCGACTTCCACTTCCACACCTTGTAGATAGCGATCAATGAGAACAGGATGGCGCGGCGATACATCGACCGCTTCACGCATGTATAGATGTAAATCCGCATCACTGTCAATGATTTGCATAGCCCGCCCGCCCAAAACATAGGACGGACGCACGACTACAGGATATCCAAGCGTCTTGGCCGCCTCCACAGCCTCTTCCAACGAAGTGACGGTTCGTCCCTCTGGACGATCAATTCCTAATTCATTCAAGAGCGCGTCAAAACGCTCGCGATCTTCAGCGGTGTCGATATCTACCAGGGCTGTTCCTACAATCCGCACACCCGCTCGCGCCAACCCATCCGCCAAATTGATGGCCGTCTGTCCACCAAATTGAACGATAACTCCCTCAGGCTGCTCTCGTTCAATCACATGCAAAACATCTTCCAAATGAAGCGGTTCGAAATAAAGACGATCGGATGTATTAAAATCTGTGGAAACCGTTTCAGGATTGTTGTTGACAATGACCGCCTCGTAACCTGCTTTTCGAATCGCCCAAACTGCATGAACCGAACAGTAGTCAAACTCAATTCCCTGGCCAATTCGAATAGGTCCTGAGCCGAGCACCAAGAGTTTTTTCTTGCCGCTCTCGACAACTTCATCTTCTTGATCATAACTGCTGTAATAATAAGGCGTACTAGCAGCAAATTCACCAGCGCATGTATCCACCATCTTATAGACAGGCAACAATCCTATGGATTTACGATAAGCAAAGAGTTCTTCCTGAGCCACACCAGTGCACCTGGAAATAGCTGAGTCTGGAAATCCCATTCGTTTGGCATCCGCAAGCAATTCTGCCGACGTAGCGTCTAATTGCGCTAAATCAAGCGGCCCATGTTCTTGAAGACGCCTTTCCATCTTGACCAAATGCTCTACGCGTTCCAAAAACCAACGGTCGATATTAGACCGTTGATGAATGTTCTCTAGCGACATGCCACGCCGATACGCCTCGGCAATCACAAACAAACGTTCATCATCAGGTACTCTGAGCCGCGTTTCTAGTTCGCTCTCTGTCCACATACTGGCCTGCGGATGTTGAAGAGAATCAAGACCCACTTCTAAAGAGCGAACTGCCTTCATCAAAGACTCTTCAAAAGTTCGGCCAATTGCCATCACTTCGCCAGTCGCTTTCATTTGCGTACCCAGTTTGCGATTTGCACTGTGAAATTTGTCAAACGGCCAACGAGGAATTTTTGTGACTACATAATCAAGCGCTGGTTCAAAAGAAGCGTATGTCTCACCCGTCACAGGATTGAGAATTTCGTCCAAATGATAACCGACTGCAATTTTAGCAGCTACCTTGGCAATGGGATAGCCAGTTGCTTTAGAAGCCAATGCGCTCGATCGCGATACGCGTGGATTGACTTCAATTACGTAATATTGTGAACTGAGCGGATCGAGGGCAAATTGTACATTGCATCCACCTTCAATACCGAGAGCACGAATAATTTTCAAACTGGCACTGCGCAACATCTGATAATCTTCATCTGACAGTGTTTGGCTTGGGGCAGCTACTATAGAATCGCCCGTATGCACTCCGACCGGATCAAAGTTTTCCATATTACAAACGACAATCGCCGTATCATTTGCATCCCGCATTACTTCATATTCAATTTCTTTCATACCTGCAATACTTTGCTCGACAAGAACTTGCGAGATGGGCGACATGGTCAGGCCGAGTTCGACAATTTCCCTATATTCCTGCCAGTTGGAAGCAATGCCGCCCCCTGTGCCGCCAAGTGTATAAGCTGGACGAATAATGATGGGAAAACCTATCTGTTCAGCAAAAACTGCCGCTTCTTCATAAGAGTGCACGATTGCACTCTCGGGAACTGGTTGCTCGAGTCTGCGCATGAGGGAGCGAAATTTCTCACGATCTTCCGCTTCCTGGATAGCCGTAAGTTGGGTCCCCAGAAGCATGACCCCTTCTTCTTCAAGAATGCCGGATTCTGCTAGACGTACTGCCATATTGAGACCTGTTTGGCCTCCAAGCGTTGGTAGCAATCCATCTGGCTTTTCCTTACGAATGATTTGCGAGACAAATTCAAGGGTAATCGGTTCCACATAAACTTTATCAGCCATATCCGGATCCGTCATAATGGTAGCTGGATTGGAGTTGACAAGGACTACTTCGTAACCTTCTTCACGCAAAGCCTGGCAAGCTTGAGTACCAGCATAGTCAAATTCAGCTGCCTGGCCAATTACAATAGGACCACTGCCAATGACAAGAATTTTTTTCAAGTCTGCGCGTTTAGGCATGCGCTGTCCACCTTCCTTCTCCAACCTCGTCCATCATGCGCATAAATTCATCAAACAGTTCATCCGAATCATCCGGACCCGGGCGCGCTTCAGGATGGTATTGCACACAGAAGACAGGACGATGACGATGCATCATTCCTTCTACCGTGCGATCATTTACGTTCAAGTGTGTCAAAATTAAATCCGTTCCACGCAGAGAATCTTCAGAAACCATATAACCATGGTTTTGGGAAGTGATATAAACCTTTCCTGTGCGCAAATCTTTTACTGGATGATTCACGCCCCGATGACCAAAACGCATTTTTTCAGTACGTGCTCCAGAAGCTAAGCCAATTAACTGATGCCCTAAACAAATACCAAAAACAGGAACTCCATATTGAATCAATTCTTTGACAGTTGCAATGGCGTAAGGAGCGTCTAACGGATCGCCCGGGCCATTGGAAAGCATGACACCTTCTGGCTTCCAGGCAAGAATTTCCTTTGTGCTCGCTGTCGCTGGAACAACAATCACATCACAGCGTCGCGCCAACAGACTGCGAACTACTCCTGATTTCATACCATAGTCGATTGCGACCACTCGCCTGCCTTCACCTGGGCAGCGATACGTCTGTGGTGTTGTGACTCGCAAGATTTGGTCGGTCATCAAGGGTTGAGCCAGTTTGTCAAGCAGAACACTGACGGGTGTATTCTCAGTCGTCAGTACTGCTTTCATCGTACCGTCGCTGCGAATGGCTTTAGTTAACTGGCGCGTGTCGATCTCGCTAATGCCTAAGATACCGTGTTGACGCAGATAGTCATCCAGATTGCCCAGACTTTTGAAATGGCTTGGCTCTGCAGCCAATCTACGTACGACGAAACCATGAACGTACGGCTGACGAGACTCGATATTGTCTACATTAACACCGTAATTACCAATGAGTGGATAAGTCATGGTCACAATTTGACCGCAATAGGAAGGATCCGTAAGCACTTCCTGATAACCGGTCATGCCAGTGTTAAATACCACTTCGCCGACCCTTTCACCAGTCGCACCAAAGTGTTGACCTGTGAATTCCAAACCGTTTTCAAGTACGAGACGGGCAGAACGATTGGACATCAGCACTGTACCTCCTTTTGCCTTGCATCAAAGACCATCTTGCCGTCAACCATAGTCATTACTGGCCATCCGCGTACCATCCAGCCTGTAAACGGCGTATTTCGTCCTTTAGAGTAGAAACGATTGGGCTCAATTCGACGCTCTGTCTGTAAATCCACTGCTGTCAAATCAGCAAGTGCGCCGGGACGCAAACCAGATGCGGGCAAGTTGAACGCTTGAGCGGGAACGAGTGACATACGCTTGACCAGTTCAGACAGTGACATCAAGCCACGACTAACCAGATGCGTATAAAGCAGAGGGAAAACAATCTCAATCCCCACCATGCCAAAGGGAGCTGAAAGCCATCCAACTGCTTTTTCCTCTTCAGTATGCGGCGCATGATCGGTGGCTATCATGTCAATTGTGCCGTCAAGAAAAGCCCGTAAACAAGCTTTACGGTCATCTTCCGAACGTAAAGGTGGATTCACTTTGTAAAACGTGTTCTCTTCGTCAATGGATTCCTCAGAGAGGAGCAGGTGATGCGGCGTAACTTCTGCAGTCACTCGAAGTCCACGTGATTTGGCCCAGGCAAGCAAACTGACGGCAGACTCTAAAGAGACATGGCACAGATGTAAACGCGCTCCAGTTTCTTCAGCCAACAACAAGTCACGGGCAATCATGGCGCTTTCTGATGAGCCAGGTTGTTCTGGTACGGAGAATTTTTTGGCGGCCGCCGGATGCAAAACGCCCTTACCGGCAATGGTTTCATCCTCTGCATGAATCGCCACCGTCAGTCCTGAGGCCGCAGCGGCAAACAGTGCCTGGCGCATCAACCCTCCATGCTGAACACCTTTACCATCATCCGAAAGTCCAGCAACCCCTGCTGATTGAAGGGCTGCAAAATCGGTCAATTGCTCTCCCTTTTGCTCACGAGTAATACAACCCATGGGCCAAACTCGACATGCTCCTGCTTCTGCTGATTTTTGCAGCACATATTCCACACGCTCAGGTGTATCTATTGGTGGATTGGTATTCGGCATGCAAAGAACGCTACCAAATCCTCCAGCCACAGCAGCTTTAGCTCCACTAGCAATCGTCTCTTTATGTTCAAATCCTGGTTCACGAAAGTGGACATGGGGATCGACAAACGCAGGCAAAAGCGTCAAACCAGCCACGTCTATCGTCTGTTCCGCTTCAGGTAAATCTTTTCCAATCGAAAGAATTCGTCCATGTTCGCTTTCTATTAAAATGTCTGCTTGTTCCTGTGAATTATCTAATAAATCAAGCAGGCAGCCACCTTGCAATTTAATTTTCAGCGCAATACACCTCCAAGTATTTCATCGAGAAGCGCCATGCGAATGAAAAGTCCATTTTGTACCTGACGAAAATAGGCAGCTCTCTCGTCTGTGTCCACATCTGGATCTATTTCATTTACACGTGGCAAAGGGTGAAGTATTCTGGAACGAGAAGGCAAGCGTTCCAGTGTTTGAGCAGAAATTCTATAGTCTTCCGTTGCATAGGATAAATGTATTTCCGCCGGCAACCTTTCCCGTTGGATGCGCGTTTGATAAATGACGTCGACTTCGCCAATGACATCATCCAACCGTTCTTTCGTTTCTACGGATAGTCCACGTCCCTTGATTTCCTCTAAAAGTAGATCATCGAGCGCCAATTCCGGAGGAGAAACAAGCGTAACCTGAATTCCCTGAAAAAAGCTGAGCACTCGTAACAAGGAGTGAACCGTTCGGCCAAAACGCAAATCACCTACCATACATACGGAGAGTCCATCGACCTCACCAAATTCTTTCCAAAGTGTGTATATATCGAGCAAACTTTGCGTAGGATGTTCGCCGCTTCCCGCGCCCGCATTGATAATCGGCACTGGACTGTATGGAAGGGCCAAGGCCATTTCTTTTTCATCTTGGTGACGGATGACAATGGCGTCTGCATACGCCCCGACAACTCGAAAAACATCAGCCAAACTCTCGCCTTTTTTGGCAGAAGAATTTTCTCGGGCATTTTCTGCTCCCACAATATTTCCACCCAGACGAGTAACCGCTGCCTCAAATGAAAGTCGCGTACGTGTACTCGGTTCATAAAAAAGTGTTGCAACGAGCGTACCCTGTAGCCTAGCACGTAAGATATGGCGAGGGGTTGTCCGAAAAGTTTCTGCCATCTGAATCAGACGTTCTATCAGCGGGCGATTCAAATCGTCCGTGCTCACCGCATGATACATACTCTCTCCCTCTTTCCCAAAACCATCCTAACGAACTGTCGTTTCTCCAAAATCCAGGTAAAATTTTACGGTTTAGCCAACCATATACCGTCTTCGCCGTCGACTTCTTGAAGTTTTACAGATATTCGTTCATCTAACGAGGTTGGTAAATTCTTCCCAACAAAATCAGGCCGAATCGGCAACTCGCGATGACCGCGATCGACCAGAACAGCAAGTTGTACTTGTTGCGCCCGCCCTTTTGTCATTAAAGCATCAAGTGCTGCGCGCACAGTGCGGCCTGTAAACAACACATCATCCACCAGTACAACTTTTTTATCTTGAATTACAGTCTCTGGCGTACTGTGAAGCGTTGCTTGCTGAAATGATAAATGCTCTAAATCGTCGCGGAAAGGGCGGACATCCAGAGCAAAGGCATGCGGTCGCTGTTCTTTTTCAATTTCAGCTAACTTATCGGCCAAACGATCGGCCAGCACCCAGCCGCGCGTCAAAATGCCCGCCAAGACCAGTTGACTCAACGTACGATTGCGTTCAAGGATTTCATGAGCAATACGAGTTAAAGAACGATTGACCTGTAGACCGTCCATTAGTTGAATTTGTTGGGCCAAAATTGTCTCTCCTTTCCATAATCGGGTAGAAGGGGGTGACTAACCCCCGTTCTCCCACACCACCGTACGTACCGTTCGGTATACGGCGGTTCATGTCGTGGAACGAAGGGCATCGTATCGTTCAACTAGGCTCACGAGTCCTTGGTCTCGCCAGTAGGCGAGGCCAAGGGCTTTGTTCATTTGCGGAGTCAATGCCAGACGCCAGTATCCCTTGCGAGAACCGCTAATATTTCTAGCCCATTCCTCGGGGATGCCGAGAGAAACCAGTTTCTTTCGCTTCGTTTTAGGTTGCTTCCACTGTTTTAGCAAGCACATCCGAAGCCTCCGGCGTATCCATTCATCCAGTTCCACAAACACACTTCTCGTCTCTGCCCTTCGGTAATATCCACTCCATCCATGCAGATACTTGTTGAGTATATCGAGACGTTCTGCCATGGATTGACCCCGGCTACGCTTCGTTGTAATTCGGACTTTGTCCTTGAAGCGTTTAAGGGATTTTGGAGATACTCGAACTTTGGGTTGTCGGTGGTGGGTGAAAGAAAATCCAAGGAACTTGCGTTTCCACGGCCTGTCAACGGCACTTTTCTCCCTGTTTACCTTGAGCTTTAGTCGTCCTTCTACAAATTGGGTAACACTCTCCATGACTCGTTCTCCAGCTCGTTTACTTCGAACGTAGACGTTACAGTCATCAGCGTATCTGACGAATCGGTGGCCTCGTTTCATCAGTTCTCTGTCTAGGTCATCCAACATAATGTTGGAGAGTAACGGACTCAACGAACCTCCCTGTGGAACCCCCTCTTCGGAGACCACACATACACCGCCAGTCATCACGCCTGCCTGTAGGTACTTTCTGATGAGCTTGAGGACTCGTTTGTCCTTGACCTTCCGGGCGATTCGTGCCATCAACATGTCATGATTCACTCGATCAAAGAATTGCGCTAAGTCAACGTCTACTACCCAACGGTATCCCTGCGCGATATAGTTCCGCGCTTGCTGTACTGCATTGTGCTGACTATATCCGGCTCGGAATCCGTAGCTATGTGGTGAAAATTCCGGGTCAAAGATGGGTGTTAGAACTTGTTGAAGGGCCTGCTGAATCAGGCGATCGAGCACCGTGGGTACTCCTAGCAAACGAACGCCACCGTCTGGTTTCGGGATTTCGACTCGGCGGACAGGCGTCGGTTGGTAGGTACCCTGTAGGAGTTCGCTTCGGATGTTAGCCCATTGTTGCACTAAGAACGGGCGAAGTTCTGTGACTTCCATCCCGTCTACGCCGGGCTTACCCTTGTTCTCCTCTACCCGGCGCAAGGCCCCGAGCACGTTTTCGCGCTCTACTACCTGTTCCATCAGGTTGATACAAGCTTCTTCGCGGGTTCGCTCATTGATTCGTGCCGGAGAGAAACTCGGCACTTCCTCAGTCCCCCGTGGATTCACCACTTCTTCCTGAGGATAGCTCCCTGTCGGGATTTTCGGCTGTCTGTGTTTCTCTCTCGAACTTGCCGTAAACAACCCTCACAATCATGTTCGGTCCTTCCCTGCTTAGACGTCTCTTTGCAGGTACTATGACCTCTGCTGACTTCTGCCGTTCAGCATCGCCTTGCGACGATGGTTACCAGCCTTGCTGGCGTGCCGGCAGACCTCCCCGGGTAAGAGCACTGTCTTTCCCTTCATATACCCGCTCCATTTACTTTCAACAGCCTTCGGTAGCAAGGGCTTTGTCTTGTTCTGCAGACTCACCCAACTGTTGCTAGCCTCAATTGGAGTTCGTGACCCTCGGGCCGAAGGTTTGCCGCCGCCTTCCTTCAGATTCCACCTTACGGAGGACACCCTTGGCTTAAGCTAATGGCTACTGCTACCTTCACCATTCCGGACTTTCACCGTATAGACAGCGCCCATGCCGGGCGCACATAAAAGGCTACCCTCCCTGAGGAGGGTAGCCCGGAAATTTTCCACACAGCCGACATTCAAAACTGTGCAGTCCATAAGCTCTCTTGACGAACCCTTCCCAACCTCACAGGATTGGCTTAAAGGCTATAAACATTTCTACCATCGTATCAATCTATACGTGATTCGTCAAGTATTGGGTTTTACCAAACTCTGCTTCACTTTACAAGTCCGTCTGACTGAAAAAACTGAAAATAAAAGATCTTAGTCTTTATTCAGATTTTTTAACAAACTCAACTTCGATGTTTAATTTAATTGTGTCGCCAATTAATACGCCGCCAGTCTCCAAAGCAGCGTTGTAAGTAAGACCAAAATCTGAACGATTCAGAGAACCGCTACCGACCACACCAATAACTTCATTTCCCCATGGATTTTTAGCTGGGCCGGAAATTTCAACATCCAATGTCAGCGGCTTTGTAACACCAACAATCGTAATTTCACCTTGCAGTTCATGTTTCTCGCCACCCTTATGTTGCAGGTTATGAGCGCGAAATACTATTTCTGGATATTCGTTTACTTTAAAAAAGTCGGCAGAACGCAAATGTTCGTCTCTTTGCGAATTTCTCGTATCAATGCTGTTAGGGTTAATGGTGACAACTATATCTGCGGTTGACAAATCTTCCCCTCAGTATGGACTGTTGCGTCAAAATCGTTAAATACACCACGTACATTGGATACCATCATATGACGAACACTGAATCCCACATAACTATGTGCTTTATCTAATTCCCAAACTGTTTTTGCCAATCTTCTCTACCTCCTGATCGGAACTTTAATTGAATGGATTTGCCTATCTGCATATATACTATAATATTTATAGTAACAAAAAACAAGTTAGAATATAATTTTTTTGCAATTTCTGACCAGAAATGATGAGACAAACCGTTTGCAAGTTTTATTTCTGTCTGTTATGTCTGTAAACCAAGACGTAATTCCATCAATAAACGTTCCATATCCGACGGCAATGGGGATTCAAAACGCATATGTTCACCGCTAGCAGGATGTATAAAGCCTAACTCCTTGGCATGCAGCGCCTGTCCATCAATAGGCAGCGTATGACGCGGACCATAAAGTGGATCTCCAGCTAAGGGATGCCCAATATAAGCCATGTGCACACGAATTTGATGCGTACGCCCGGTTTCCAGACGACAATCCAAGAACGTATACTGTTCGAACCGTTCTTTCACAAAGAAATGCGTAATGGCTGGTTTACCCCCAGCCACTACTGCCAGTCTCTGACGCTGTTTTGGGTCACGACCAATCGGAGCATCAATCGTTCCCTCCTGGTGTGGCAAGACACCGTGCGCAATTGCAGCGTAACTGCGCAACATGGAGTGTGCCTGTAGCTGCAAGGAAAGTTTATGATAAGCCAAATCCGATTTAGCTAAAACCAAAAGACCTGAGGTGTCTTTGTCGATCCGATGAACAACACCTGGCCGCGCTGTACCACCCAGGGCAGAGAGACGAACCCCGAGATAAAGCAAGCCATTGACCAAGGTACCGCGCGGATGCCCGGCTGCTGGGTGGACCACCAATCCACGTTGCTTATCCACAACAACCAGATGTTCATCTTCATAAACTATTTGAATGGATACAGGGTCTGGTTGCAATTCGACTGGTTCCGGCTCTGGCAATTTGATCTGATAGATATGGCCTGTTTCTACAGGATCGCTCGCTTTTACACGACTTTTGCGAGTAGTTTCGCTGATGCAGTCATGTTTGATCCACTCCTGAATTTGTGAACGAGAAATATCCATTTCTTCATCTTGCAAAACCTGTACCAGCCACTTGTCGAGACGCAAACCTTCACTCTCTGACTCAACCTGAAAATACAAAACACGATCTTCCATTACTTATCATCCTCGTGGTTAGACAGATTCTCCTTTTTCCCTTGCCAAAAAGTCCGTATAATGAGAAGAATCACACCTGCGTCAATGCAGACATCAGCCAAATTAAAAATAGGAAAATGGATGAACTGCAAATAAACATAGTCGGTTACCTTACCAATAAAAATCCTATCCGACATATTGCCAAGCGCCCCGCCAAGTACGAGGCCCAGCGCAATTCTTATGGAAGGGGAAGGCTTGTACCTAATATCAACATAAATTACGGCTGCAATGACGACAAACGCAACAAGAATAAAAAGCCAAGTGTGATGAGGGAGAATGCTAAAAGCTCCGCCTGGGTTTTGTATATAATCGAGATCGACCCAGGGAGGTAGAACGGGTACCAATTGACCAGGAGTCATATGGGAGCGAACCATCCATTTAATGAGCTGATCGAGGGCAAAAACTAACAAGGCAATTCCGTACAGCATCTGCATCATCCTCTCTGCCGCGCATGTACGGCATCAGCAAGATAGACGCCTCCTTTGGCGAATGTCAAGACCCTTTTTTATGATTTTTGCATAGTTTGAATTATCATGTCGCAGGAGGTCAGTCCACGTGATTTTATCAGAGAAGCGAGCATTTGCTCAAATCATTCAATCCCCCATCCCCAACAGAAAAGAAAAACCTCGCACGGAAGGCCTGACCATGGTCATCGACAAAGGAATGGGCACGCGGGAATTTACCGACTTGATGGAAGTCGCCTCCGCTCATTTAGATATTCTTAAATTTGGCTTTGGTTCCTCCACGCTTTATCCAGAGTCAGTTCTTCGTCAAAAATTGGATATTGCCAAACTCTACAGTGTCTTCACATGTCCAGGCGGCACTCTTGCCGAAATTGCCTATCATCAGAACGCCTTCAAAGAATATCTCCATTACTGTGTAAAACTCGGTTTCACGGCTATGGAAATTTCCGATGGCACGCTTGATATTCCTAGTGAGGACAGGTTGCGCATGATTGAGCAAGCCAAGTCCCAATTGTCGCTCGTTTTGAGCGAGGTAGGAAAAAAACTTACACACGGTGTCGATCCGATTGCACTCGCCAAACAAGTCAAATTAGATCTTTTGGCTGGAGCAGATTATGTGGTTGTTGAAGGACGTGAAAGTGGCGAAAATGCTGGAATGTATGATGGCAGTGGCCATTTGGACGAACTTGTTTTCCAAGAGTTTTTAGCTTGTTTAGATACTTCTGAGCAACAGCGACTGATGTTTGAAGCACCTAAAAAATCACAACAGATCGATTTTATTGAACGGTTTGGAACTCAAGTCAATCTAGGTAACATTGCCCCAGCGGAAACCATTGCTCTGGAATGTCTGCGCCGCGGTCTGCGCAGCGATACATTCGCTTTTGTCAGCTTGCCGAGTGAAGTCAGCGGCTAAGTGTATCACGCCATTCTTCATTAGTTATACCATCTGTCAGCTCTGGACCGATACCTTCCAGCCAGGTCTCGTAGCCAATCGATTCTGGATCGTTGGCGCTTGGCCTGGCATTCATCTGTCCAACTGCTTGCCAACTATCTTCTCCGTCGAATCCCGTTGTGTCTTTATCATCACCTATCAAGCTACCAAAACTATGCGGAAAAACTTCTTCTTCAATTGGATGCGTCCGCCGATGATCGAGATGGTCAATTCGTTCCTGACATTGTATACATGTCAGTGCAAGCGGATACGCTTCTAAACGTTCTTCTGGAATCTCTTGCTGACAAATTGCACATTGGCCATATTCACCATTTTCTATCGCATGTAATGCCCTCTCTATTTGCAACGCATATTCAGAATTGGCTGCCCGCATACCAAGCGCCATTTCTCTATCCAATAGTTCTGTTGCTGCATCAGCTGGATGATTGTCGATCATCGATAATTCAGAAGTTTCATCCCGCTGACTGTCATTCAGACGATTTTGATTTGGATATTCCGCTCGTCCTTCCAGACTTTCTTTCAGAGCTAACAAACGTTGTCTTGCCTTCTCACGATCCATACTGCCTTCCTCCTCCAGAACAGAGTTTACAGCCAAAAGACACCTTACTCCCGCCTTCCATGCTGCCTACAGCGTGTAGTGTGGGATTCTGACGAAGAAGTATACGTATCCCATAACAGCTTTTTCATGAGCGCCCAGGTTTTTAAATTGATGACCTATAAAAAAGGCTGTCCCTCAAGTCATCAACGATGACTTTTGGGACAGCTTTTTTATAGATTGGTTTGATTTCCAGTTCTTCCCGAACACACAATATAAACGGATACTCTTTAAGACGTAGCTTCGCGAATTTCTAAATCCACCTTCGTCGCGTCTTTGTCAAAATCGCGCCACTCATTGGATTCCAGTAATTCCAACTGAGCTTGAATCAAAGAACGAAATCGAGCTCGAAAAATAGCAGCATGACGTTGAATCTCTTCTACTTCCATGGCCATCTTGCGCGACTTCTGGAGAGCTTCGCTAATGATTCGATCAGCGTTTTTCTCCGACTCTTTAATAATCAACTGCGCCTCTTTTTTAGCGTTGTTTTTTACTTCCTCAGCTGTTTCCTGGGCGATGATAATGGACTTGCTCAAACTTTCCTCAATATTCGTAAAATGCTGCAGACGCTCATTCAATTGCTCTATTTTTTCTTCCAATTCCTTGTTAGTGCGAATCAATCCTTCATAATCTTGTATGATTCGTTCAAGAAAATCGTCTACTTCATCTTCATCATACCCACGAAAAGAACGACTAAACTCTTTATTGTGAATATCTAATGGCGACAACGGCATGATAACACCCCCGAAAACTGCATCTAATCATCAAAACACTGGAAAATTTAGCGAAACAAACATGACAGGTTATCGATTGAGTCCGCTTGTCTGTTTCGACACCAACCCACAATCTCCTTCCAAAAACGACAAATTCAACGATTTAACTTTTTAAGCCTTGTCACGCAATGTAGCAACGGACAGCCAAAGACGATTACTTTTGCTCTTCCCCGTCACCTCTCCTATTTGAATTCTGCCAAAACCTCGCACAGAAACGCGATCGCCCGCTTCCAACAGTTCTTCAGGCTTGTAGGCTACCAAACTATTGACGAATATTTGTTGACTCAAAATGGCTTCTTTTGTCTTGTTTCGTGACCAATGACACACCTCGGACACTACTGCATCGAGACGACAGGAATTGACGCTAATGGATTTCCACTCGTAACTATCGCGCTCGATAAGTGGAGTTTGATACAAAAGCATTACGTCTACATTTTGCGGTCCAACCTTGTGAAGATGTTGATAGGCATACTCTGCCATGGAGGATGTCAACACAGCCGCATATCCAGTATGATCTTTCAATGAAACTACGTCACCTAATACTTTGCGCTCTATACCAAGACCAAGCAAAGAACCCAGCACAGAACGGTGTGTCAAACGTTCCTGCGGAGATATGGGACGGATGGTCAACCAGCGCAAAGAAAAATCCTCTTCCGTAGGATACCAATTTTCCGGCATGATACACGCTCGCTGCCGTTCAGCATCAGGAAAACCTCCCGAAAATTCCACCCATGCAGCTTGGCGATTGACGACACTTTGCAAAAGAAATTGCTCGCGAGGACTGAGGAAATCTGTTAACCACATCATACGCCTGTTCAATGAGCGAGATACCCACTCTTCAGCTTGACGGACAAAAGGGCGTTCACTGGGTCTAGCCCACTCTGTATCCACTTTCCCTTCTGTCATTTAAACAAGTCCTCCTAGCATATTTGACAATGCTGAAAAAATGACTGACTGAATGACAAAATAGACAATAACAGCTACAATACTCGACCAATCCAGCAGAATACCTCCTACCTGTATAGGTCGTAATAATCTTTGAAAAGGGGCGTAATACGGCTGACTTAATTGCTGCAAAATATTAACGAGTCGATTGGCTTGAAGTTCTGGAAACCAACTGGCTACAGCGCTCGCAATCAGGACGATGAAATAAGCGGAAAATAAAAAATGAACCATTTGAACCAGCAAAGTCACCTGGATTCGCCACCCTCTGGAGTGTCTTCTAGAGAAACCAATTGTCGTCCTATTCTTAAATGTGTAGCTCCTTCTGCAATTGCCAACTCGTAATCATTCGACATGCCCATGGAAAGATATTGTAAATTTCCCCAAGACAATCTTTCTCTTTCCTCCCCTAGAAGATTGGCTAAGCCACGGAAAGTGCGGCGAATTTCAATAGAATCCCTCGTCAACGGGGCCATCGTCATGAGACCCACAACGCGAAGAAATTTATAGTTTTGTAACTTTTGCAGCAAAAGGTGCAAGTTTTCTGGATGCACCCCATGTTTCTGAGGCTCTCCCGATACATTGACTTGCACAAACGCCTCCATATGCTTTCCGAGAGAAGTAAGTATTTGCTCAAATTGTTCTGCATGTTCTGCATCTTCAAGTGCATGTACAACTGAAAATGCTGATGCGATCGATTTGATTTTATTCGATTGAAGAGGACCTATAAAATGCCATCTTACTCTGGCCGCAAAAGGATGGACAAGTTTTTCACGAGCAACTTGCCAACGATTTTCCGCCATATCCTGGATGCCCAACGTTAGCAAGTGTTCAGCGAGAACTGGTGAAGCTGTTTTGGTGACCGCAATTAATCGAATATCTTCTGGATTTCTCCCAGCTGATTCAGCCGTTTTAGCAATGCGTTCACGTATGGCTGTCAAACGATTGTTCAACTCTAGGTGCTGACTTTGAGAGAAATGTAAGCGCTCATGATCGTTTTGCACCAACCGACTGCCACTCCTAAATATCCAGAATATAATTCTCAATGACAGAATAACCACTATTAGGATGATTGAGCTGATTGAATTGCAATAGCAGCCAACATTCGCCCCGTTTGTCCACGTTCTGCCCGATACGAAAAAAGAACATCTGTCCGACATGCTGTACAAACACCTGTATCTTGGATTCTCTCTGCTCGTACACCATATTTCAATAGGCTATAGCGAATGGCATGTTGCAAAGAAAGCATATAGTGACCTGGACGCTGGCTGGGAGAAAAAATTGTATCTGGAAAGGTCGGCGAGAACGCGTTACGTACACGCTCATCCACCTCATAACAGCAACGTCGTATGGAAGGTCCTAGAACAGCGTACACTTGCTGAGCTTGCGTGGCAAAATGTTGTTGCATGACTGCCAGTGTACATTGAACAATTTGTTCTGCAGTGCCTTTCCATCCTGAGTGAACCGCTGCAATCACACCAGAAATCGGATCAAACAGAAGCACAGGAACGCAGTCAGCTACTAATATGGCAAGTGCCAAATCTTTTTCAGCGGTAACTAATGCATCCGCCCCCGTTACTGCTGTATCCTGGCCAAAAGCGCCACTCCCTGCATCTTTTGCCCCCACCACCTCAACACGATGGCCATGTACTTGCTCGGCAAATACAAACTTTTCAAGAGGAATGCCAAACCTTTGCGCTACCAAACGACGATTCTCCACAACGTGATCGGGAGAGTCAGACACATGTAAACCCATATTGAGACTCTCAAAAGGCGGATGGGATACCCCACCTAAGCGAAAAGTAAAGGCAGCTTTCACGATTGCAGGAAAGATATCGGGAAAAATCCAGAACTGATGATTTCGTTGATACCAGTGACGATACATGTCTTGTCCTCCTGACAATATCATAACAAAAAACCGGCGCCTTGACTTCTCAGTCAATAGCCACCGGTTGAACGACGTACTGAATCGTGCGGAAGATAATAAGCTGTCTCATGTGCGGGACGTAAATCCACTAAAATAACGTCAGAGCCGATTTTAACAATTTGATTCCAGGGAATCACATAATCCTGGCCACCACCGACCATTCCAAAAAAGCGGCCAGCTACGGGAATAATGATGCTGTGAATTAATCCACTTTCTGGATCAATATCCAAATCGCCAATCGTCCCAAGACGTTTTCCGTCTCCTACATTGACGACATCTTTCGACTGCAAATCGGAAATACGCATTCCCGGTCGCCGCCTTCCCCTCTCTTCAAACCTTGCTTATTCATATATATGAGGGGGACTGTCAATATTACGACTGGACATGTTTATTCATTCGATGTATTGCGTTTTTTTCCAAACGAGAAACTTGAGCCTGAGAAATCCCTATTTCATCCGCCACTTCCATTTGTGTTTTTCCCTCGTAAAATCGCATGGCGAGAATTTTTTGCTCGCGTTCGGAAAGCTTATTTAACGCTTCACGCACCGCAATTTCCTCTACCCAGGAAGAATCTTTGTTTTTTTCATCATGAATCTGATCCATGACGTATATCGGATCGCCACCATCATGATAAATCGGTTCAAACATAGATACCGGGTCTTGAATAGCGTCTAATGCAAAGACTACGTCTTCTTTCGCCACCTCCATTTTTTCCGCAATTTCCTGAATGGTAGGTTCACGCAAATTCGCGTTCGTGAGGGCATCACGTACTTGCAGAGCCTTATACGCTATGTCTCTGAGCGATCGCGATACACGAATAGGATTATTGTCCCGCAAATAACGCCGAATTTCGCCAACAATCATGGGTACAGCGTAAGTTGAAAAACGCACATTTTGACTGAGATCAAAATTGTCTATCGCTTTCATGAGTCCGATACAACCTACTTGAAACAAATCATCCACATATTCGCCACGGTTGTTGAAGCGTTGAATCACTGAGAGCACCAAACGCAAGTTGCCATTAACCAGTATTTCTCTTGCTGTCAGTTCGCCGTTCTGCAAACGCGTGAACAATTCCCGCATCTCTGCATTACTAAGAACGGGCAACTGTGAAGTGTTGACTCCGCAGATTTCCACTTTGTTGCGCTTCAACCCAGTCTCCCCCTAAGATGCAATCCAAGCTACGTCCGGTTCGGGTTCGTTGATGCTGCCAACGTGATTTCAGTATTTCCCGGACCTGCAAATGTATGCACTGAAGGGTTGGACTGGCAGAACTGAAAGTCTAATTTTCCTTACATCATGCGGTTAAATTCTTTTTGCAATCGTTTTAAAATTCTTTTTTCCAACCGAGAAATATACGACTGCGAAATGCCCAGCAAGTCAGCGACATCTTTTTGAGTCATTTCTTTACCGGTTTTTAAACCAAATCGAAGTTCCATGATTTTCTTTTCGCGTTCATTCAATTTTTCCAGAGCGTCATAAAGTAACTCACGATCAACCTCGTCTTCCAGATTGCGAGTAATGGTATCACTCTCTGTTCCCAGCACATCGGAAAGTAATAATTCATTGCCATCCCAATCCACATTGAGCGGTTCGTCAAAAGAAACTTCTGAACGTAATTTGTTGTTACGACGCAAAAACATTAATATTTCATTTTCGATACAACGAGAAGCGTAAGTTGCGAGTTTGATTTTTTTGAGCGGATCAAACGTATTCACAGCTTTGATGAGACCAATGGTTCCAATCGATACTAAATCTTCAATATTCACGCCTGTATTTTCAAATTTGCGCGCAATGTAAACAACCAGTCGCAAATTTCTTTCAATCAGTAAAGAACGGGCTGCACTGTCACCTGATGGCAAGCGCAAAAGCAAAACTTCTTCTTCTTCGCGTGTAAGCGGCGGTGGTAAAGCTTCACTGCCTCCTACATAGTAAACTTCATCCGCTGTGCCGAGCAGACGGATTTTGATGCGCGTCCACAAAAGACGCAGGCGAATGCGCAAGCGCAGCAGTTCCGAACGTGTTAGAAACCATCTCTTCAATGCGTTCATCTCCTGATAAAATTTGCGGATTCAAAATCGCTTGAAACGTTCCTTCACGGCTGAGTTCTGCAACCGAGAGCGCCAACCACGGAATCTGCGGAACAGATAATTTCTCCCCGTTACAAACGACATACAATGCGTCCGGACGCAGACAAAGTGCAAGATTAGATTGACCACCAGCCACACGATAGGGAACTAACGCAAACGCGAGAGTACCCGCTTCATGGTCGCCAAGCGCTGCTAGCGCGTTGACAGGGTCTTGTCCGGCTTGTAAGGCTGCTGAAAGAGGGGAAGGCAATACAGATTGCAAGAGTTTGTAGTCCATAAAACAAACAGGTTGACGAGTAACTGGATCGGACAAGTGATTTCCTGTGTCAAGCAAAGCTTGAAAGGAAAAATCTTGTCCCTGAACAGTAACTTGCATACTCAGCACATGCATGCTTGCCAATTTCCAAGTACGAATTCGTTGAATCGTATGTTGCACAAGTCCAATAGACACTGGCACCGCTACGAGCAAGGCAAGAATGGTTCCACTAGTGCCAAATGCTATTCCACGGTTGGTGATGACGGTACCCGATGCCAGCGAGACACCCGGAACTGCAAAATGCAACGCAAGCGCAGCACCAGCCATCAAAAAAGTGACAAAATACAGTCCCAAACAACTACGAGCTAAGTCAAACCAGTTACGCCTGCCAATTCCAATCCAAACCATCAGCAGTGAAGCTAAAACTTTACCCAACAACGATGTTGTAAACGATAGAGAAGGAATAAACAGGAACAGTGAATAAAATGCGCCAAACAACGCGCCAAGGAGCAGCCGTTTCCAACGCACCGGTCGTCGGATGACAAATAACGTCATCCATAAAAGGACGCCATCCATCACAAAGTTCAATAGCCAAACTATGTCTAGATAAATGACAGGAATGGCCACATCCGTCACCTCGACTTGTGATGTGACCCAGTATACTTTAGGTCTATTAAAAAAAATGTCGGAACATGATTGAAGAAAGAGAGAAAGTTTTGTCGAATGGATGAGGATATTTAGAATTGAAAAAGACCGCCGTTTGGCGGTCATGCGAAGTTGGATAAGAAAACTTACTTAAAGGTAAACAAAATGAGAGTGGACATTGAGGACCCATTAACGGTCCCGACCTATTTTACCTTCACGACGGCGAATAAAAGCTGGTACATCCCAACCGTTGCTCGATGGAGGAATATTGCTGCTTGTAGCAGCAATGTCGGAAAGCGCACTCGAGGGACGGGGAGAATTCTCACGCAGTTGATGAGAGGTTTGAGCACTAGCTTGATTTTCAAAACCTGTGGCAATCACCGTAACAATAATTTCGTCATCTAATTCCGGATCAATAGCCGCACCAAAAATCATATTGACATCAGGATCAGCTGTTGTAGAAACAATATCTGCCGCTTCATTAACTTCCCAGAGACTGAGATTCGTACCACCAGCTACGTGCATGAGTACTCCTCGAGCACCATCAATTGAGGTTTCTAAAAGCGGACTGGAAATTGCTTTTTTGGCAGCCTCTGTTGCCCTATTTTCCCCAGAAGCAATTCCTATTCCCATCAAAGCAGAACCACGCTCCGTCATAATGGCTTTGACATCGGCAAAGTCGACATTGATGAGCGCAGGAGTAGCAATCAAATCAGAAATACCGGATACACCTTGACGCAACACGTTATCTGCTTCTCGGAAAGCTTCCAGTACCGGCGTATTGCGATCTACAATTTCCAAAAGACGATCGTTCGGAATGACAATAAGCGTATCTACTTTTTCTTTTAACTGCGAAACACCTTGCTCTGCCTGCATCATACGTTTTTTTTGCTCAAAGCGGAAAGGCTTTGTTACCACGCCAACGGTAAGAGCCCCCAGTTCTTTAGCAATCTCGGCAATAACAGGCGCGGCGCCAGTTCCGGTACCGCCTCCCATACCTGCGGTAACAAACACCATATCCGCCCCACGTAAAGCGTTAGCCAAATGCTCTCTGCTTTCTTCTGCAGCTTTCTTTCCAATTTCTGGATTAGCACCCGCACCGAGGCCGCGCGTCAATTTTTCTCCAATCTGCAATCGCGTTTCTGCCTTAGCAAGCTTTAGCGCCTGAGCATCCGTGTTGACGACAATAAATTCTACACCTTTCACACCTGACTCAATCATTCGATTTACAGCATTGCAACCGCCACCGCCAACACCAATGACTTTAATATTGGCAAGCGTATCCGTCTCAAAATCAAATTCCAGCATGCCTGCTCCTCCTCGCTCCGGAGTCCATCTCCTCAGGAGACCAGACCCCTCGCTTCGCGTTGTAGAAAGTCATCTACTTTCTACGCCATAGTTTTGATAATCTTGGTATTTTAAAAAGCATTGAATTGAATGAATAGCTCATTAAATAAAATCGCGCCACCAATCTTTAATACGCGCCATTAAACCACCGCCTGTCCGAACCGGACGGGAAGCAGTGCCCGCTTCCGCAGGTTGTGAACGAAAATGCGAACGCATAGCATAAGAAAGAATACCTACCCCGTTGATAAACGACGGATCGCGCACACCAAGATACTCAGGCACAGCTACACGAACAGGAGCATTCAACTCTTCTGACGCTAATTTTTCCGCACCTGGCATGGCCATAACTCCACCATGGAAAACATACCCGCCTGGCAATTCATGGCTGTATCCTAATTTTTCAACTTCCTTGCGAACCAATGCAAAAATTTCCTGCATACGCGGCTCTATAATGGTTGCCAAATCGTACTGTGTAAACTGCACTTCCTGATTGCTACCCATGCGTGGAACGCGAAATTGTTCATGATCGGAAGCCTCTGCAACCAATGCGCATGCATGCTGCAATTTGACCTGCTCGGCGGCTGTAGTCTGTGTGCGCAACCCAATGGCAATGTCATGTGTGACATAATCGCCACCCATTGGAATAATGCTGGTTCCTGCCAAAATACCATTATCAAAAATAGACACTGTTGTTGCCCCAGCTCCTACATCTACCAGTGCTACACCGAGCTTTCGCTCATCAGATGTCAGAGCTACATGACTGGCCGCCAAAGGCAGTAGAACAAGATTTGCTACCTCGATACCAGCGCGCTCCACACATCGAACGACATTATGGATAGCCGTACGGCTACCTGTAATCAGATAGGCGTCTACCTCCAGACGTACACCAAGCATACCACGCGGATCGACAATTCCTCGCAAACCATCGACAATATATTCTTTAGCTACAACATCGATAATTTCCCGTTCTGGCGGCAATGCAATAACACGCGCCTGTTGCAATACCCGTTCAATATCCTCTTCACCAATTTCTCGATCTACAGAGGACACAGCAACAACGCCATGACTGGATTGCAACTGGATATGATTACCAGAAACTCCAACATACGCCGCTGCAATATGGATGCCAACCATGCGCTCCGCATGTTCGACCGCTTCGCGAATGGACTCAACTGTCAAATCTATATCAACAATGGAACCGTGGCGAATCCCTTCGCCTTCTGCGGAACCGACTCCTATTACATTCAAGCTGTTTCCATTCGACTCTCCTATAATCGCGCGAACTTTTGAAGTGCCAATATCTAAACTAACAATATAATCTCCTTTGGCCAAACGTGGCACCTCCTGAGAGCCGTAGACTGCATCTCATTTCTCATTCAACATATTTTCCGACAATCCTCTATCATTGAAAAACTTTTTCAATGGTTTCTTCAGCAATATTAGGTAATTTACCTAATCATACCATCTTTAAGTTGTACGTTCATGATGTCGTATTGAACCGCCGCCGACGTTTGGCGCGAATTTGCGTAACCACCAAACGGCGAATGACAGCGATATTTTGAAAAAGTCGAACACCAAAAGCTACAACTGCGGCCAGATATAAATCTACGCCCAGTTGCACACCAATGAAAGCAAGCAATGCTGCCACAAAGATATTGGTAAAAAATCCGGTGAGAAAAACAACATCGTCAAACGTTTTCTCTAAGTTCGCACGAATACCTCCGAATACGGTGTCGAGAGCAGCAAGAATGGCAATGGACAAATAACTGGAATACTCTACAGGAATTGTCCAATTGGACACCAGTCCAACCGCGGCTCCAATCAACAAACCTAAAATCGGCAACCAAATCATGAGCCTGTAACCTCCTTCGCCCAAGTTCCTGGGAGCGGTCCGGTATAAGCTGGTACTGTCAAAGCGTTTTTTCCTGTATACGCCTTGACAATAAACGCCTCACCCATCGCCTCCATATATGCCTGCAAATTGTATACAGACAAAGTGGCTTTCATATCGTCCACATTACCAATCGCAGTAATGACATATGGCATAGCAACAGGATGCGTGTTGATTTGCAGACCCCCCAGACCATCAAGTCCAATGACCAAACGAATGGAGGAGGTAGTCACCAGTCTCTGTCCATTAATAGAAATTGCACTAGCACCATTGGAGAAAAGATAGTTGACAATCAACTGAATCCACTGATCGGATTCTTTATAGAAGTCTCCTGCAAACTGTGGATCAAAGGGCAAGTTTGGATCGTTTTCAATCGTAATCGTAATACCTGGACCCGAAAAAGGGGCCGTCCCTGCTTCTTCCGCCAATGTATGGGCGTCTGCCGCCAACGCCGCTTTCATTTCTTGCTTGCTGCCTTCTGCTGCCCTGTATTCAGCAATCTGCGCAGCTTCTTTAGAAATCTCCTCTTCCAAAATCCGATGCTCTTGCGCCTGTTCGGTGAGTTGAGTCTGGACGCTCACATAATTATTCGAAGATGATTTGGACGATCCCGATAGATTTGAAGTAATCTGAACCGTCAGGGCAAATCCCAACAAAGCTGCGACGCCAGTGCTTGTCCAAGTCATGGTAGAAATCTTCACAATTGAAACTCCCTCATGTACCGTTATTGGAAAGGCTGGGAATAGCTTCATTTAGACTATAGGTAGGACTTCCAGGTAAAGAACCTGTGTACGCTGACATGACAATCTTCTGTTTGATTTGCGGAACGGTCACGTTTAACCCTTGCATACGCAGCACATCCAGAATACCGCCTTGAATATCAAGTGCTGATTTAAGCGTCTCCGGATCGCCAATCGCCTCAATCGTGAAAGGCGCTCCTAAGCGATGATTGTTCACACGTACAACAGGCCCGCTGCAAAAAACACCGCTCGTAGCCACCACACGATAACCGTTAATAGAAACGGCTTCCGCACCAGCTGTAAATAACTCATTGATAACACTGCGCACATTCCAATCATGAGTCAAAATTTGCTCGACATCTGAACCATTTGAAGCTCCATCGGAGAGCGTGACACTGATGCCGGGCCCCTCCACTGCTGTAATGCCAGCTAAAATGCGTTCGTCGGTCAGGCGCTGTTGAAAGGCTGTCATGGCTTTATCCGATCCCGATGAAACCCGTTCAAACTGATTCAATTCGTCATTCAGCTGTGTCAATTCCTGTTCTGCGGCTTGGTTGCTTGCTTTCAGATTCTTGAGTTCCGTCAGCGTGTGTGTATCTACCGTTCCTCGCAAATAACCTAACCCGAGCGCCGCTGTGGCGGACGTTTGGCGATATTGCACACCAATCATCAAACCGAGCACCGTGGAAACGGCTGTCAGAGAAAGAGCTAATTTTGCACGAGTATGCATACTTTCATCCTTTCGGATCGCTCTTTAAGGCTGGTGAAGAGAAAACGGAGTGTATTGATAGGGCGGTGGACCCGTCAAATTCACAATTCCCGGAGCAAATCCTTTACTTGAAAAATAGGCAACAGCCTCGCGAATCTTTGGCAATATCGAAGTGAATTGAGAGATATCCGTCATTGCCACATAACCATTGTCAAAATACACTTGTAATGTGCCGTCAGAAGAAACATGGAGTTCTGAAATGTCCACCAATTGATTTACAGATACACCGGACAGTTGCCGACAAAGCTCTGAAACTTGAGGCGAAATGTATTGCCCGATTTGAGGCAAACGATTCTCTTCCGTTACAAGTGGAAAAGCAGTAGCCTCAGAGGAATTTGTGGATTGGTAAACCACACCATCATTAAGTAAATTATAGAAATGGCCATTTGCCATGTAAACAGCCACCACATGTTTTTCAGTAAGATTGAGTGTTGCTGTACCTGTCCACCAGTCCATATGCAGATTGACATTTTGAACTAAATCCAATTTCCTGATAATGTTCTTTTTTACGCTGGACGCACTTACATTCCACAGCGAAATTCCCTTTGTTAAATCGGAAGCAGCAATGACTTCATGGGTTGGAATCCCACGATTTCCTACAACAACAATCTTACGTAAACGCGTGATGGGGGACTCTAGCACCACAATCAGACCTAAAAAAACAAAGAAAGCAAAAACAATTTTTCGATTGCGAGACTTGCGACGCAACCGCAGCGTTTGATCGGACAATCGAGTATGCGGACGCCCCAAAAGCTTGTCCCTCCATTGGAAAGGCGGCCACAGGCCGCCTGTTGCCTAACAATTGAGCTCAAGACGCTCAATGGACGCTCCCAGTTGCGCCAATTGTTGATGCAAAGATTCATAACCGCGATCGATATGACGAAGACCCCGAATCTCTGTTTCACCTTCCGCTGCCAAAGCAGCTACCACAAGCGCAGCACCACCGCGCAAATCACTTGCTTCCACAGTAGCTCCACTCAATCGGGATACGCCACGAATGACTGCCGTACGCATATCGACACGGATATCCGCGCCCATTCTCAATAGTTCATCCACATGTTTAAATCGAGCTTCAAAAACATTTTCCCGCAAAATACTAGTTCCCTTGGCCAATGTGAGCATACTCATGAATGGCGCTTGTAAATCCGTAGGAAAACCAGGATAGGGTTCAGTGCGCATATCGACAGGACGGATAGCGTCTGCACGCTTGCAGGTTATTATATCATGCTTGGAATACACACGTAACCCAGACTCCTGTAATTTTCCTAAAACAGCCAACAGGTGATTAGCATCCGCATTTCGCAATACAACCTCTCCACCCGTAATGGCGGCAGCCATAAGCAGTGTGCCTGTTACGATTCGATCGGGAATCACCGTATGTTCTCCATCATGCAGATGATGAACGCCAGAGATAACGATCCGATGTTCACCAGCTCCGCGGATTTTCGCTCCACAGGCATTCAAAAAACGAGCGAGATCGACAATTTCTGGTTCTCTGGCAGCATTTTCAATAATGGTTTCTCCATCTGCGAGTGCTGCAGCCATCATAAGATTTTCTGTTGCCCCTACACTAGGAAAATCGAGAGACAATAGATTACCGTATAGGCGATGGGATGTGCAGCGAATAAAACCATGTTGTTCTTCTACTTTGGCTCCAAGCTGGCGAATTCCCCGCAAATGATAATCGATGGGGCGCTGGCCAATGACGCATCCCCCGGGCTTGGAAAGTCGAACATCACCAAATCTGGCCAGCAACGGACCCATTAAAAAAATAGAGGAGCGCATGCGTTGCATTAAGTCTTCAGGAACGTCGGTTGAAGAGACATTTGTTGCATCGATTTCCACCGTCCCCGGCTCTATCCATTCAGCGCGCGCACCTAAACGTTGTAAAATTTCCAGCATGACCTGTACATCCTGCAAATTTGGCACATCATGCAGTCTAGTCACACCACGAACCATCAGCGAAGCTGCTAATATGGGCAAGGCGGCGTTTTTGGCGCCATAAATGCGCGTCTCACCCTGTAATACTCTGCCACCTTGAATACGATACACGTCCATGGCTGTCACCTCCCTGAGGTGTGTTCTCCCATAATGCGCACCTCAGTTTCCAACTGAATTCCATATCTTTTAGCCACAGTCTCTTTTGCATGGTCAATCAGCCAGAGGACATCTACAGCTCGAGCACTGCCGAGATTGACAATAAAGTTGGCGTGTTTCTCAGAAATTTGAGCATCATGGTGGCGTAATCCTTTTAAACCAGCTGCTTCTAAAAGACGTGCCGAGTAGTCACCCTCCGGGTTGCGAAAAACGGACCCACAGTTAGGCTGGGATAATGGCTGGGTGGCAGCGCGCTTTTGCGACCATTTTTTAATGCGTTGGGATATTTCTTCCTTGTCTCCCCTGTTTAACGCAAAACCAGCACGTACTACAATGCCCGGACAGTCTTTCAGAATACTGTATCGGTAGGAAAAACGAAGCGCGTCCTTGTTGTATCGACGCAATTCACCATTTTCGTCAAGCACGTCGGCAAATTCTAAAATATTGGCTACTTCGCTACCATGAGCTCCAGCGTTCATCATGACCGCGCCGCCTACCGTTCCTGGTATTCCAGTGGCAAATTCCAGGCCAGCCAAACCGTGCTTAACAGCAATACCTGCAGCAGAAACAATAGAACGTCCAGCAAGTGCAGTCAGTCGTTCTTCATGTACGGAGATATCACTGAATTTATCGTGCATTTTGATGACCAAACCGCGAATGCCACCATCAAGAACGAGCAAATTTGACCCCCGACCAATCACTGTCACTGGCAATTCAAGACGCCGGGCAGTTCTGACCAGTTCTTGCAGTTCCATCAAGCTTTCTGGTTCCGCAAAAAAATCGGCAGGCCCGCCAATTCTCCATGTCGTATGGCGAATGAGTGGTTCATCCGCACGAATTTGTGAAATCCCAACTTTCTTCAACTCGGCGAGCAACCCTTCTCTGTTCATGACAACCTCCACCTGCTAACGACTATTGCCCATGCAAAAGTTCGTATCGCATCCTATGCAGTCCCTATGAAAGGGTGAAAAAAAACTGCCCAGATATCGGGCAGCCTTGAATGATCCGATTCGCGCCCAATTCATTGCAGAGTATACTCTGCAAAACGGGCATCTGTAAATGAACGAAGAATCGCTAACTGAATCTAGTTATGATTGTGAGTAGGCGGTTTCCTGAACAACCTGCACCAGTTTTTCTACTGCATCTGGAATTGCACAGGAAAGCAACGCCTCATGCGCTCGTTGCCAAGGTTCAGATTTTAGATAAGATTGAATGGCAAGCCACAGCTTGGCAGATGTCAATTCTTTTTCCAACAGAATTGTCCCTCCACCGCGATCTGTCAAAAAACGTGCGTTAACCTCTTGATGATTGGCAGTGACATAGGGAGATGGTATAAACACTGCCGGAATACCGAGAGAAGCAATTTCAGCCACCGTTCCCGCACCAGCGCGAGTGACAACCACATCCATTTGCGGTAATAGGGCCGGCATATCATCGACAAAAGGAACGAGCAACAAGTTATCTGGCTGATTTTCCATTTTCACAAAGTTGTGCTCACCCGTTACCACAATCATTTGCAAATTAGGCTTGCCAGCCAAAAATTCACGCGCCATCTCAAGGACTACACGATTGACCGTTTCAGCACCGCGACTACCGCAAAAAACGAGAATGTGTTTATAGCCAGGTCTTAGTTGGTAGCGCTTGCGGGCTGCTTCTTTGGCTGCTTCATCCGCCTGGCGAATTTCACTGGCTCGTGGATGGCCAGTCCAAACTACCCGTCTGGCTCGAGGAAATTTTTTTATGGTTTCTTCCATGGCCACAGCCACAACATCTGCCCGCCTGGCGCAAAGCAAATTTGTCAATCCCGGAAATGCATTACCTTCCCAAACAACACTTGGCTTACGCAATCGATGAGCGGCAAAAATCACTGGCAGAGTGACATATCCACCAGTGCCCAATACTACATCCGGTTTAAATCGACGTATCACTTGCAGAGATTCTCTATACCCACGCCATGTGATCCAGGCAGTTTGAAGTGCCGCAGCTGAAATTTCTCGTTTGAGACCCGCTGCCTGTATGACAGTAAAGGGTAGCCCCGCATGAGCAACGATGTTTTTTTCCAGCCCTTTTTCGGTACCTATATACAGCACCTCATCCAGTTCACCGCGTCGCTCCAGCTCACGAGCAATAGAAATCGCCGGATAGATATGTCCACCTGTCCCTCCACCTGTCAACAGCAAGCGCAAATCTGACACGCCCCCCACCTTGAAATTCATCGATACTAGTTATACTTATTCATTTGGCATCATTCATCTTAATTTTTGCAGGATAAACAGCTTGTCTGGAAATATTTAATAATATGCCTATTCCGGTCAACATCAGTGTCAATGACGAGCCTCCATAAGAAAGCAGAGGAAGCGTTATGCCTGTTGCCGGAATACTGCCTGTAACTACACCGATGTTAATCAATACTTGTACAGCAACCATACTGGTAATTCCAGTTGCAAGCAAGGTGCCAAATATGTCTGTCGCATATAAAGCGATACGAAATCCTCGCCAAACTAATACACCAAACAAAAACAGCACCGTAAGCGCTCCAAGAAAACCTAACTCTTCACCCAGGATAGAAAAAATAAAATCTGTTTGCGGTTCTGGCAGATAAAGAAATTTTTGATGACTATTCCCGAGTCCAAGTCCCAATAATCCTCCCGAACCAATAGCATAGAGCGACTGAATAATTTGATATCCTTCTTTCAAAGGATATTTCCATGGATCCAAGAAAGCCGTCACCCTGTCCAATCGATACGGAGCGGCAGCCACCAAACCAGCAAACGCTGCTAACCCTGCTCCACCTAGCATGCCTAGATGACGCATACGAGCACCAGCCACAAAAAGCATGAGAATCGCTGTTCCCATAATAACAACCGATTGACCGAGATCAGGCTCTAGCATAATTAATCCTACAGCCATGAGCGCGATTAGCAATGGAGGTAATAATCCACGACGAAACGATGACATCCGATCGCCATAATCCGTCAGCAAATGGGCAAGAAAGAGTATCAAGGCTAGTTTAGCAAACTCAGAAGGCTGAATACCGAACGAACCAATACCCAGCCACGCCCGAGAACCTCCACGTACCGCACCAATCCCGGGGATAAGCACAGCACCAAGAAACACAAAAGAAAGAACGGCAATTTTGGGCGCAAGGGAACGAAGTCGATGATAGTCAAAATCAGATAGCCAAAACATAGCTGCAATTCCTAAAAGCGCCCAGAGAAGCTGTCTCTTGGCATAGAAGAATGGATCGTGAAACTTTGCTGCTGACACAACAGATGAGGCACTATGTACCATCATAATCCCGAGACTCAAAAGAAGCAGCGTGACCAGAACGATGGTACGGTCCAGACTGTCTGATGTACGTTCTACCGAGTGAACTTGAGCTTGCAACACAGGCCATTTCCCCTCACTCCCGACGGGTACAAACACAATGACTCACTTTGTACCTGTCCTTCTGTGAAAGCCGTGCCAGTCAATGAAATACTGGCTGCACAGCTGTCCAAACATGACCCTATAATTTATGCACAAGCTCTTTGAACATGCTTCCCCGTTCCTCGAAAGACGAGAACATATCCCAGGAAGCCGCGGCTGGTGACAACAATACGACTTCACCCGGCTTGGCATGCGTTGCCGCCGTTTCTAATGCCTGCTCCAAATTTTCTACCAAATTGCAGACTATTTGATGCTCGTGCAAAAAATCGTAAAGTCGTTGTCCGCATTCCCCATAAATGACAGCCATGCGAACTGTGCCTTGCAAAAATGGCTGCAGTGGAGAAAAGTCATCCATTCGCTCTAATCCGCCAGCTATCCAGACTACCGACTTGCCCATACTCTGGAAAGCCATCAAAGACGCTTTAGCGGCTTGCGGATTGGTCGATTTTGAATCGTTATAATAATGGACACCGGAAACATCCCGTACCCATTCCAAGCGATGTTCAACACCTCGAAAACTTCGCAACACGCTAGCCATGACCGTTGGAGTGACACCAAATTGTGCTGCAGCGGCAATGGCTGCCAAGGCATTCTCGCGATTGTGAAGGCCAGGCAGCAAAATATCATCTTCCGGTATAACCTGCGTGACTTGCCCTTCTTTGCGAATACAAATGACACCATGATCGAGATAAACTCCATCCTGTGCAAGCGGTAGTCGCGAAAAGGGGAAAATCTTTGCGGCCAGACGCACTGCTCCCGCACGTAATTCTGGTTGGTCAAAATTTAGAATCGCCACATCGTTTGCGTCCAGATTGCTAAACAATTTCCACTTTGCTGCCGCGTAAGCTTCCCGTGTCCCATGATAGTCGAGATGTGCACTGTACAAATTCAGAAAAACTGCCACATGGGGATGAAAGCGTTCCGTTCCAAGCAATTGAAAAGACGAAACTTCAAGTACCAGCGGCTGTTGAGGACATACCGTATCTACTACACTCGCCACAGGAATGCCAATATTTCCTGCAACCACTGGCTGCAAACCTGCTTGCGAGAGCATTTCTCCAATCAGACTCGTGGTTGTTGTTTTTCCGTTGGATCCGGTCACGGCTACTATAGGCGACTGTATATACCATGAAGCGACTTCAATATCGGTGTAAATAGGAATTGACCGCTGTTCAGCTTCCGCTACAATTGGCACATGGTAAGGTATGCCTGGATTTTTCACAATAAAATCATAGTCGTTATCCAACAACGACAGAGGATGGTCGCCACAAACGACGCGACATCCCCTGTCTTCTAATTCTTGCACGATTGAACCACATTCTTCGCGTGACTTTTTTTCATTTAAAGTTACGTCGTAACCGTTATTGAGCAAAAGTCCAGCGACTGCTGCCCCGCTACGTGCCATGCCAAGGACCAGAACCTTGGGTTGGCTGCGCTTGTTTTGGGAGGTCTCCATGATCTGATTCAGCCACCTTTTAAGAATAAACCCGTTACCAATTTACTTGCTTAAAGACAGTTTATTCCCGCTCTTCATCCAAACAAACCTTATGCGCTTTGAAATGCCAACTCTCCTGTCTGCTTTTTCATATCTCGCATTTAAGACAGATGTGCATAAAGAGCAAGTGTTCCAAATGCTGTAAGAAAAGTAGCCAACCAAAAAGAGAGCACAACTTCCCACTCTGACCAGCCACTTAACTCAAAATGATGGTGCAATGGACTCATCCGAAAAATTCGTCGTCCGAATAACTTAAAAGAAGCAACCTGCAAAATGACAGACAACGTTTCCGCAACAAACACTAAACCAAACAGTACAAGTCCCAGTTCTGTATGTGTCAACACACCTACCATCGCCAATGCGCCGCCAATAGCTAAACTGCCTGTATCGCCCATGAACACTTTCGCCGGATGGCGGTTATGAACCAGAAAACCGGCAAGTGCGCCTACCATTGCAGCGCAGAAAATAGCTATATTGTATTCTGTGTGCCACATGGCAAAGACTGCATAAGCCATAAAAACAATCGCCGCACATCCTGCCAAAAGACCATCTAAACCATCCGTCAGATTGACTGCGTTGGATGTACCCACTAAAACAAAAAACAAAAAGAGAACATAGAAAACTCCCAGACTAATAGCAATGGAAGTAAACGGAATAGAAACCTGAAAATCATCAAATGAATGTCCGCGCACATACCACATGGCTGCAAATATCACCAAGGTAGCCAGCGTCTGCCAGAAAAGTTTCTGCTTGGCGCGCAAACCGAGATTTCGTTTTTTCACTACTTTAATAAAATCGTCAGCAAAACCTATGAGTCCAAAAGTCACTGTTGCAAAAAGAAGAATCAGCGTATCGATATTAGTCACAGCAAAACGCAATGTGGTCAAGAGAACGGCAACAATAATCAAAATGCCACCCATGGTAGGGGTTCCTGATTTTTTTTGATGATGTTTAGGACCTTCATCGCGAATGCTCTGGCCGAACTTCAGGCGATGCAAAAGCGGGATACAAATGGGTCCGAGCAAAGCTGCTATGGCAAATGCCGCGAGTGCTGTCAAGAGAAGCGCCTGATAGTCCATGCCGAGTTCACTCCCTCGTTTCTAATAGGCGTTGGATAGCCTCTCGCGCAACTTCGCGATCGTCAAAATGGATTTTTTTACGGCCGAGAATTTGGTAGTCTTCATGTCCTTTACCAGCAATTAAGATGACATCGCCCGCTTCTGCCATAGCCACCGCGCGTTCAATTGCCGTCCGTCGATCGACCACGCGTTCATAAGACTGACGCTCTTCTTTTGGAATCCCCCGCTCCATATCATCAAGAATGCTTTCTGGATCTTCCGTTCGCGGATTGTCGCTGGTCAAGATGGTGTAATCGCCTTTTTGTACCGCGATGCCAGCCATCAAAGGGCGTTTTGTACGATCGCGATCACCCCCACAACCCACAACGGTAATGATTCTTTTCTGGGCGAACTCTTGAATGGTAGAAAGTGCATTTTCTAAAGAGTCTGGGGTATGAGCGTAATCTACTAAAACGGTAAACGGCTGCCCAGCTACTACAGGTTCTAACCGGCCAGGAACTCCCGCAACGGAAGAAAGCGCTTGGGCTGCTTCTTCTAGTGACACGCCTTCCACACAAGCAACAGTAAGCGCGGCGAGTGCGTTGTAAACATTAAAACGTCCCGTGATGGAAAGAACGACTTCGGAATGGCCAAAGATGGATGATTCGACACGAAAGCGTGCCCCTTCCGGCAATATACGCAGATGAGTGGCGCGAATGTCGGCATTTTTCTCAATACCGTATGTAATGACTTCTTGCACTGTATCTCGAGCGTATATCTCACTGGAGGCATCGTCAGCGTTTAATATAGCGTAAGCAGATTGCAAACGGGATGAAGAGAAAGTGTTTCCTAAGCGTGAGAACAATTTGCCTTTGGCTGCCCGATAAGCCTCCATCGTCTGATGATAATCAAGATGATCTTGCGTGAGATTGGTAAATACAGCCATGTGATAGGGAATCCCAGCCACGCGCCCTTCTTCAAGAGCGTGCGAAGAAACTTCCATAATGACATAGCGACAATCTGCCGCGGCCATATCAAAGAGAATTTTTTGCAAACTGATGGCATCCGGGGTAGTGTTGCTGGTCTCTAGTTGCTGATGGCCAATGCGAATACCAATGGTTCCAATAACGCCAACTTTCCAACCAACAGTTTCCAAAATGCGAGCAATCAGTTGCGTAGTGGTTGTTTTCCCGTTGGTTCCTGTTACCCCAATCACAGAAATTCGCTCTCCGGGATGATTGTATACCAAGGTCGCCAAAATCGCGCTATACCGTCTTGTATCCGGAACAACAATTTGTGGAACGGTTAATTCACCTTGAACTTCCTCAACCAAAACGGCTGCCGCACCACGTTGTATCGCTTGTTCAATAAATTGGTGACCATCTACAGTAAAGCCGCGAATAGCAACAAACAAATCACCCGGTTGTACGCTTCGGGAATCTGCCATGACTCTTAGAATGTCTGGATTCCCTTCGCCAATGATTTGCACATTCACAAGCGGCTGTATCAATTCCAGCAATTTCATGCTAGAGCCTCCTCCAAAGTGCCTCAGTAAAAGCAAACACTTCTCTCATTTTATCCTGTTTTGTCAATGGCGCCAGCAGGAGGTGTATCTCCCAGTATCAGACGCACTGTCGAACCTTCAGCCACCGAAGTACCGCCAGCTGGAGCTTGCGCTACAATATATTGACCTTGACCATTGACTTGTGTACGAATTTGCGCCGTACTCTGCAAAGCTAAATCCCGCGCCTGCTTCATGGTTAATCCCACAAAGTTAGGCAACGTGACTGTGAGCGGATCGCCCCAACGTATCTTTTTGGCCAGACCTTGGTTACTCTTAGGAACACCAAGTTCAGCTAAACTATCCGCTAAAATTCTGCCTACTATAGGGGCCGCAATGACACCACCAAAAACAGGTTGATTTTTCGGACGAGGGTAATCAATCGCAATATAGGCTACAAGCACCGGGTTATTGGCTGGGGCCATTCCAATAAAGGAGACAATATAGTGTCCTGATTCGTAACGTCCATTTTTGGCCACCTGCGCTGTGCCTGTTTTACCCGCTACCCGATAACCTTGAATATAGGCGCCTCCGCCCGATCCGTTGGCTACGACACTTTCCAGAGCACTGCGGACCTCAGCCGCGACTGACGGTGAGATGACTTGACGCACAACAGTAGGTTCAGTCGATTCAATGACCTGCCCTGTGACAGGATTGATAATACTCTGTACAACATAAGGTTTCATCAGTTTACCGCCATTGGCTACGGCTGAAAGAGCCATCACCTGCTGAATGGGGGTCACAGATACGCCTTGACCAAAGGCGGTGGTAGCTAATTCCAACGGCCCAACCTTTTTCAGATTAAAAAGAATGCCTGTACCTTCTCCCGGCAAATCAATGCCTGTTTTTTGACCAAAACCAAATCTCTTAATATAGGAGAACAATGTGTTTTTTCCAAGTTTTTCTCCCAATGCAATAAAGCCGGGATTACAAGAATTTTCCACAACATTCAAATAGCTTTGCGAACCATGCCCACCCGCTTTCCAACATCGAATGCGATGGCCTGCTACTTCATAGTAGCCAGGATCGTAAAAACGATCATTTAAATTGACTTTGTTTTCCTGCAAGGCAGCGGAGAGGGTTACAACCTTAAACGTACTGCCTGGTTCAAACGTCTGCCATATAGCCAAGTTGTGATTGTATGTGGAAGGAGGATAGTTACGCCAATCTGCTGGATTAAATGTGGGATAATTGGCCATAGCCAAGATAGCTCCCGTTTTAGGGTTGGCAACAATAGCCGTAACGTGATCAGGATTATATTCTGCAACTGCCCGCTCTATCTCCCGTTGAACGTACTCCTGTATCGACTTGTTTATGGTTAATTCAACATCGTCTCCATTCACGGGAGGCAAAAAGTCATCTCCCTCTCCTGGCATGCGCTCTCCTTTATTGTTTGCGTAGTAAAGGATGGCTCCCGGCTTTCCAGCCAGCACGCTGTCATACTCTTTTTCCACACCCGTCAGCCCTTGTCCGTCTCCGCCGGTAATCCCAAGCACAGAAGCAGCCAAATCTCCATAAGGATAGACTCTGCGGCCCTCTTCCGTTAAATATATGCCAGCCAAATGTAAAGAACGGATTTTTTCTGCTACTTGTTCACTCAGACGACGCCCGCCGGGATTTAAATAGGTAGACAATTGCCGACGCTGTAATTTTTTCAGTATGACATTCTCAGGCATCTGTAAGATAGGTGCTAACGCTTTGGCCGTCGCCACCTTATCCTTGATTTGTGATGGAATAGCAAGAATAGAAAGCGCCGTTGCAGTATAGGCAAGTGGCTGACCGCTGCTATCGAGAATACTCCCCCGCACGCCTTGCACAGGAATATTACGACTCCAAAGCTGCTTGGCTTTCCCGCTCAACCACGGCGACTGTACAGTTTGAATATAAAAAACCCGACCTATTAGCCCGGCTATGGCTGCTAACAGACACATCAACAAAATAACCAGTCTGCGCCGGATAAGGCGTGGTGTCACTCGCATTTGGCTTCCATCCCCCAGCCTGTCTTATCGCAATGATTCTATGCGGACAGGTTGGGGAATATCTCTCACAAACATAAAACCCAGAAAATTCGTCAGGCTTTAAAAATTTTCCAGGTTTTTACACTGTTAAAATGAGGAGGAAAGTTTAAATGGAGCCAATATTAGCCTTGAGAAGAATTCGCAGAAATTTGAATTGGATTAGCATGTACCATATGCAACTTATTGAGGGCAGTGCTGAGGATACGCGATGGCCGTTCCAAACTGTCCACTTCAGCATTGAGCGAGGCGTTTTCGGCTGCCATTTGACTGATTTCCGTTTGCAGTTGCACATTGCTGTATGTCTGGCTGTATGCGGCTGCCCCTCGATTAGCAAGAAACCACATAGCGCCTACAGCAATGGCTGCACAAAGCGCCATATTGGCCATGTTGCCAATCGCCTCCCGCCAAGGCGCACGAGTTTTAGAAATTGGTTTTGCTTCGCTCTGTCTTGAACGTGAGTGTTCAACTGGTACTGCCATCTGTCGAACTGCTGACATTCTGTAACCTCCTCAACACTCTCAATTTTGCTGATCTCGCTCTTGGATTTCTCAGTAGCTCTTCATCCGACGGAACAAGCGCCTTACGCGTTACCACTTCGGCTTGCGCTTGTCGTCCGCATTGACAAATAGGGAAATCAGGAGGGCAGATACACCCCTGCGACATTTTTTGGAAAAATTGTTTGACCATTCGATCTTCTAGAGAATGAAAGGTAATAACCGCTAAACGTCCATCTACTTTCAATAATTGAAACGCCGCCTCTAATCCTTCCTGCAGAGCCTGCAACTCATCGTTGAGAGCAATACGGATGGCTTGAAATGTTCGCTTGGCTGGATGTCCTCCTGTTCTTCTTGCTGCAGCAGGAATCGCTTCACGAACAAGTTCGGCAAGCTGAAGGGTGCTTTGCAATTGGTTAGCTGCTAATGCTTCCACCATTTTTTTAGCAATCCGCCTTGCATAACGCTCTTCCCCGTACTCAAACAGAATTTGAGCAATTTGGCGCTCATCGAGGCGTTGCAGAAACTGCAGAGCTGTTTCTTTCTGGGAGCGATCCATACGCATGTCAAGCGGCGCATCATTTCGATAACTAAATCCTCTCTCCGCATCATCAAATTGTGGCGAAGAAACACCGAGATCGAACAAAATTCCGTCGACCGGATAGAAATTCAGACGCTCGGCAACAGTGTGCAATTGGCGAAAATTACTATGAATAAGTTGCAATCTGTGTAAATCATTGGCCAATCTTATTTTCGCAGCATTCAATGCGCTCTCATCTTGGTCTAGTCCAAGCACTTGACCATCCGGCTGGGTAAGTTGCAGAAGCCGCTCCGTGTGACCACCGCCGCCCACCGTACAGTCAATATAGCGACCGCCTGCACGAGGATGGAGTGCTCCCACTGTTTCTTTCAGTAGAACGGTTTCGTGAACAAACATGCGCGTACCCTCTTTTCCTGTCTACAAACGAAAAAGGAAAGCAGCTTCTCTTCTTTAGAAGTCGAGATCTACAAGCTTCTCCGCAAGTTCTGCGAATTCTCCTGAAGCATTTGTAGAGTAGTCTGCCCAGCGTTTCTGACTCCAAATCTCCAACCGATTAGAAACTCCAAGCACTACGCAATCTTTTTCCAAATTCGCATGTTCCCGAAGCACGGAAGGCACAAGCACACGTCCCTGCTTGTCCAATTCACATTCACTAGCTCCTGAAAAAAACAGGCGGACAAAAGAACGTGCATCCGCTCTAGTCATGGGAAGCGATTTTAATTTGGACTCCAAGACATTCCATTCGGACATGGGATAGACAAAAATGCATCCATCCAATCCTCGAGTCATGACGAATTGCTCTCCAAGTGGGTCGCGAAATTTACCAGGAATGGTGAGACGGCCTTTGTCATCCAAAGCATGCTGAAATTCACCCATGAACATTCAGCATCACACCCCGCCATCTCGCCCCACTTTTACCCACTTTCCACCACTATAATAGTGCTTTTCTGTTTTCTTTTTCAATCTCCTGCTGACTGAACAAAAAATCAAAAAAAAATATGGCCCAATGGCCATAGAAAAACATTTGCTCAAAAATTAAATTTGCTTTGCAACATAGACTCTGTCCAGGATTATATCTCAATATGATATAAAGGCGACTCATCCTCATACTGCCCCCAGGCAGGAAGTTGCTTTAACAATTCTTTCCCGTACATGGACCAAAGATTCATTAGAGATAAGCGACGTTCCTGCAACTGTCCATCAGGATATAACCAATTCCTGGCCAAACGCCGATGACGTATTTCAATTTCGCCCTGCAATTCGATGAGCCGAGATATTTTCAATTCCAAACGATGCAATTCCGCTTCCTGACGCACAGCCGACCTTTGTAATAGCGTAGGCAACTGCGGACCTAACAGAGGCAACTGTTCCTCTAGACGCAACAATTGCTGACTCCACTCCGCCTGCATTTTCGCTATCTGTTCACGCGCCAGAAGTAATCCATTGGATAAGAGATAGTTCCTCTCTAGCTGGTCGATCTCGTTGCGCTCTTGCCAAGTGATTCCCCACGCTTCCAACAAGGATGCAACGGACTGTGGAACCATTTGCATTCGCTGACGCAACAACAGGGGAGGCAATTTCTTCCCAAAAGCATGAAATACGCCGCGCGCCAATGGATAGTAAGCTATTTCCGAAGGTCCGCCAAGATAGACAAGAGTGGGAAGCAATTCATCTTGAATGAGCGGTCTCAATAATACGTTAGAACTGAAGGCGTTGGGATTGTGGGTGACTAAAACGCGCAAATCATTGAGAGAAAATTCGCGGTTCAAGCCACGTGATCGGAATAAATCGCGATCGACACGCTCTAATACGTAGCGTTTGCCATCTTCGACCCAAAATACATTGCTGTTGCTTTTGTCCTCCATTACCTCAGGTGTAAAACCACGACTGCGAATCTCGTCATAGCAACGATTCAGTTCATGACGTATTTCTTCACTGGCTTCCAGCGCTTTCGAGAAGGCGTTCGCTACCAGAGCACGCAATCTTGGAAGACAAGGATCAAGCAAGACTAAACCACGCTCACCTAGCAAGTGGGCCATAATTCGCGCAAACCAATGAGACAAACTGTCTCCAGGATGCCAAAACGAGCGAATCTCTTCAATCATCCGCCATTTATACTCAGCCTTCGGCAAAAGTTGCTGCAAACTGTCTAAAGCACTTTCCACTGCAGATACTTCAAGAGGCGTATGATAAACCATGCTGTGCAAATCCGGACGCATAGCCAGTGAAACGCGCTTTGTTCGTCCTTCCTCGGTAAGAATATAAGCATGATTGACTTCATCCCAATCGTGATCTTCCGAAGCCACCCAAAACACGGGGACGACAGGCTGTTGCAAGTCCTGCGATAATTGTTCGGCTACGCCAATGGCTGTCAAAGCCTTGGCCAACGCATAGATTGGTCCTGTAAAAAGTCCGGCTTGCTGACCAGTGACGACGGCTACTGTACGAACGTCAGCTAATCGACGGGCATTATCCACACTAGCCTCAGGAGCGCCCAGTTGGCGCAAATGTTCTACCAATGCAGACGCCAACTCCTGTCTGTGCGCTGCAGAAAATTGCTCGGTTAATTGTTTCGATCGTTGTTGATAGGTTTGTAAATCTCGTGGATTCTGACCATCGTATAAATCAGCAACTTCATGAAAAGATTGTAAAAAGGTATCCGTCAAGCGGTTACCTGTTGCACTGCGATGAAGCTGACACTCCAAGACAAACCGCTCCTTTTCATAGACAACGCGGACAACGCGCAAGCAGAACTTGACCCTTACTCCACTCCAAACATCTAAGGAAACTAAGATAAACCAACTCAAACGTATTCATCATACCGATTTTATGCACTGAAGTAAAATAAGCAAGATGCATAAAGAAATCCCCGCGCCACTTTAAATGGGGCAACGCGGGGAAAGAATTCCTGCATTTCATAAGCAACTTCCCTAACTCATGGATTATACCGGATAAACCGCGTGTTTCTTGATGGGTCGATCTCGATGTTTGGAACGATAGACTGACAGGCGGGACACCAACTCGTCACGCAAATGATTGGGCTCAACAATATCATCCACAATCATCTCCGAGGCCAATTTGAAAATATCAATATCAGAACGGTACTCTTCCCTCTTTTGTTCGACAAAAGCAGCACGTTCTG
The DNA here is from genome assembly GCF_016804365.1 of Alicyclobacillus sp. TC. Lineage (NCBI taxonomy): Bacteria > Bacillati > Bacillota > Bacilli > Caryophanales > Alicyclobacillaceae > Alicyclobacillus > Alicyclobacillus sp. TC. Next base: position 1,885,774 of record NZ_CP044434.1, read on the forward strand.
TTTCTGGAAGTTCGGCAATTTTATTGCTGTAGACTGCATTGACTGCTGCTTCAGGTCCCATAACTGCTATTTGCGCAGTAGGTAAAGCGAGACAAACATCCGGCTCAAAAGCGGGTCCTGCCATGGCGTACAAACCAGCACCATAAGCCTTGCGTACGACAACGCTTAGCTTAGGAACCGTCGCTTCTGACATAGCAGCAATCAACTTTGCGCCGTGACGAATAATCCCAGCCCGTTCCACCTTCGTACCAATCATAAATCCAGGGACGTCTGCCAGGAAAATGAGCGGAATTGAAAAGGCGTCACAAAGTGAAATGAAGCGAGCCGCTTTGTCAGCAGAATCGACAAAAAGAACCCCGCCTTTCACCCGCGGTTGGTTGGCAACAATACCAACAGGATGTCCATCCAAACGTGCCAATCCGGTAATGATTTCTTGTGCAAACAGCGCTTTGATTTCAAGCCAGCTATCTTTATCAATTACTCTGCGAATTAAATCATGCATATTGAAGGGAGCATTTTGGTTTTGAGGCAGAATGTCAGCCAGCGTTTTTTCAAACGCTTCCGCTTCTTGTCCCTCCATAACAGGCAGTGCTTTGGACATATGCGATGGCATATAACTTAGATATTGACGGGCAAAAGCCAATGCTTCCTGTTCTGTTTTGACCAATACATCACCGCAGCCACTGACACTGCAATGCATCCGTGCTCCGCCCATCTCTTCCAGAGTCACTTTTTCACCAATGACCATTTCTGCCATGCGTGGTGAGCCAAGATACATACTGGCGTTGCCTTCCACCATCACCACTATGTCACAAAAAGCAGGAATATAGGCCCCGCCAGCGGCTGATGGCCCAAAGAGCAAACAAATTTGCGGAATCTGGCCAGAAAGTCGCACTTGATTGTGGAAAATGCGTCCAGCTCCGCGCCGCCCTGGAAACATCTCAACCTGATCGGTAATCCGTGCACCAGCAGAATCCACAAGATAGATGAGGGGGATTTGCATGGTTTCCGCTGTCTCCTGGATACGCAAGATTTTCTCAACCGTACGCGAGCCCCAGCTTCCTGCTTTCACAGTGCTATCATTGGCCATAAACGCAACTGGTCGACCATCAATTTTTCCAACGCCAGTAATGACTCCATCCGCTGGCAAATCTTCAGACAAAGCATTGGCAAACAAACCATCTTCCAATAAAAAATCGCCATCCAACAACAAGCGCAATCTTTCACGCACAAACAACTTGCCTGTGGATGCGTTTTTCTCATGATATTTGCGCTCGCCACCGCTCATAATCCGTTCTTTTTCCTGCTGCAAACGATTATCCTCCATATGAAGTGCACCTCTTTACTGTCCTGTATATTGGGGTGGACGTTTTTCTGCAAAAGCAGCTAAACCCTCCAGCCTATCCTGACTGCCAAGCACTCGCTCGTAAGCTTGCCACTCAAGATGCAACCCCTCTGCAAGCGATTTATCTATACCTTCCTCTATCGACCATTTTGCTGATTGTACGGCAATCGGACCATTTTTAGCGATTTCTTTCGCCAATTGGAGTGTTTGAGTCCAAAGTTCATTAACCTTGACCACTTGGTTGACCAATCCTAAACGATACGCTTCTTGCGCGTCTATTCGACGAGCTGTAAAAATCAGCTCTTTAGCTTTTGCCAAGCCAATCAGTCGTGGTAAACGTTGTGTGCCACCTGCACCAGGTACAATTGCCAAACCTGTTTCTGTCAGACCCATTTGCACATGTTCTGCAGCTACTCGCAAATCGGCTGCCAAAGCGATTTCCAATCCACCACCAAAGGCTACACCATTCAGCATAGCGATTGTCGGCATCGGCAGTTGAGCCACAGCCTGTGTGACCCGACCAATCCGTTTCACAGCTGCACGCACTTGTTGAATATCCATTCCCTTGCGTTCCTTTAAATCTGCCCCTGCACAAAATGCTTTTTGTCCCGATCCGGTCAACACAACAACGCGAGCCTGACTGCTTGCTAATTCTTCCAATACTTGCAGGAGAGCATCGCATAAATCTTGAGAAAGCGCATTAGCGGCTTCCTCGCGATGCAGCGTAACTACCACTACATCATCTTCCTGTCGCACTTGAACCCATTCGTTGTTCATTGTGGCTCACTCTCCCCTTCTGCCCATGTCATAGCATGGGCGACTTGACTATCATGACTAAAAAGCGTTTTTTGCAAACGTTGCGAGAGCCAGCGAGCAGCATCGCGAAGTTTATCCAGATGAGTATTGGTTGTAACGCCCATACTTTCAAACAGATAGCGCAAGTCTTCCGTTGACACATTGCCAGACGCTCCTGGCGCATAAGGACATCCACCCATACCACCAATCGAGCCATCAAAAATTCGCACCCCTGCTTGATAGCCTGCATAAGCATTAGCTACAGCAGTACCCCGTGTATCATGAAAATGCAGGGCAATTCTTTCTAGCGGAATTCCTTGTTTCTCCATTTCAGCAAGTAGAGCCTCAACTTGAGTTGGCACAGCTACGCCAATTGTGTCACCTATCGACAATTCATCAATGCCCATCCCAAAAAGGCGCATACTCACTTCTATCACTTCTGTTATGGCTACCTCCCCTTCGTAAGGACAGCCAAAAGCTGTAGAAACATAACCACGCACAGACTTCTTAGCTGCTTTAGCCGCTGTCACAACCGGTGCTAGCACAGGATAGGTGTCTACACGGGTTTTGTTGATGTTTTTCAAATTATGCGTCTCACTGGCTGACATAAAAACGGCTACAGCATCGACTTGGCAGGCAAGCGCCCGCTCCAGCCCTTTTTCATTCGGAACAAGCGCACTCAGTTCTACTCCAGGTCTGCGTTGAACTTGACGAAAGACTTCCTCTGCATCAGCTAACTGTGGAATCCAGCGAGGTGAAACAAACGAACTCACTTCAATACGGGTAAGACCCGCATCCATTAACTGTTCCACCAAAAACACCTTATCTTCACTGCTTAAAAGGACCGATTCATTTTGTAATCCATCACGCGGGCCAACTTCAAACAGGGTTACGCCAGCCATCAGACATCACTCCAAGACCAAGAGCACATCATCTTCATTGACAAACGTGCCCACCTCAACGCGCAATTCTTTCACAACGCCAGAAAATTCACTGGCAATGGGTACCTCCATCTTCATAGATTCAAGAACAACCACGTCATCACCAGCATTAACCTGATCACCAACAGATACGAGTAATTGAAAAACTGTACCTGCCATATTCGAACGAACCTCTGCCATAAATATCCCCCTTATGAGTTCAAACTCAAACCAGTCAAAAAGCTTGTATCGGTTAGACCTTGCAAAAATCGCTCATCTTTTGCAATAGCTTGCAATTGCGGAAGATTTGACTTAATCCCGGTAATCTGACAAGTATTAAGTGCTTTTTGCAAAAGCTGAATAGCTTCAGCGCGCGTTGAAGCCGTCACCACCAATTTGCCGATGAGAGGATCGTAAAATGGCGTAATCGTATCCCCCGACTGAAAGCCAAAATCAAGCCGCACGCCTTCCATCCCTTCTGGCAGATCAAGAACTTGCAATTTTCCTGGCGACGGGAATCCACGCACTGGATCTTCAGCATAAACACGTGCTTCGATACTGTGACCGTGGAAATGGACGTCCTGCTGTTGAAAGGTCAGCGACTCTCCTGAAGCAACCCGCAACTGCCACTCCACTAGGTCCAATCCAGTAATCTGTTCGGTCACAGGATGCTCAACTTGGAGTCGCGTATTCATCTCCAGAAAATAATAATTTCCTGATTCATCAGCCAAAAATTCAAAAGTACCCACACCTTCATAACCAAGAGAAAGAGCCGCTTGAACAGCCTTACTCCCCATTTCCTGCCGTAAAGCAGCACTTAATAACGGTGACGGAGCTTCTTCTACCACTTTTTGATGACGACGCTGAATGGAACATTCGCGATCACCCAAATGGACCCCATTGCCCTGCCTGTCTAGAAGAACTTGAATTTCGACATGGTGTGGTTTTTCAATATATTTCTCTAAAAATAAATCTCCATTGCCAAAGTAGGAAGCAGCGCGAGCCTGGCTGCCCGCAAACGCTTTCTTTAACTCTTCCGCATCGCGAATGATTTGCATACCGATTCCACCACCGCCACTCGAAGCTTTGAGCATGACTGGATACCCTATCCGCTCTGCAGCTTCAATGGCCTCTTCTAAACTCGCAAGCGCATTTTCCGTTCCCGGTACAATTGGCAGACCAGTAGCACTCATTCTTCGGCGCGCCTCGACTTTACTGCCCATTGCAGCAATCGCCGCCTCTGGAGGTCCAACAAAAATGAGACCTTGCTGGCGAACTCGCTTGGCAAAATCCGCATGTTCACTTAATAAACCATACCCCGGATGAATTGCATCGGCACCTGTTTGTTGAGCAGCTTCTAAAATAGCATCGATTTTTAGATAACTCTCTGCTACAGGGGGTGGACCAATTCTTACTCGCTCATCGGCCTCCTTGACAAACAAAGCGCTTTCATCCGCATCAGAATAAACTGCTACAGTTGAAATTCCCATACGTTTGCAGGTACGGATAATGCGTCGGGCAATTTCACCACGGTTGGCGATTAGCAGTTTCGTAATCACAGACCTTCCTCCTCGCTTCGCGGGCTGCTGATATTCCTCTGCAAAAGACTTAGCTCCTCACTTCAATTTTCTACCCGCAACACCAACACCGAGACTAGGTTAACAGGTCAAGCGCGCTATTGCAAAGGTTCAGTGACAACTGTCCTTGATTCGCATAAACTGGTAAGGTAGGACGCGGTTTGGGAGGATATTCATGAAAAAAGCAAAGAGCCTCTCATGCAAAGAAAGATTTTTGCATGAACAGGTAGCGATTATCTCTGGAGCATCGGGCGGCATCGGCGGCACCATCGCCGTAACATTGGCTTGCCAGGGAGCTCATGTCATTCTGCAATACTATGCCAACAAAAATGCGGCTGAGCAGGTGGCTTTAAGATGTAGAGAACATGGAGTAGAGGCAATTACTTTTCAGGCTGATTTGAGACAAGAAGATGACGCCAATCGTTTCATTGAAAAAGCCGCCGAACTAGGCAGACCTGCTATTCTAGTCAATAACGCCGGCATATCTATATCACAGTTGCTGATCGATACTCCTATGGAGTCGTACAGAAATCTTATGGATACTAATTTCACCAGCGCTTTTCTTTGTACTCGCGCCGTTTTACCGTATATGCTTTCGTCAGCATACGGCCGTATCGTAAATATAGCCTCTGTTTTTGGCATCACAGGCGCGGCTATGGAAAGTATATATTCCGCAAGCAAAGGCGCCCTCATTACTTTCAGCAAAGCATTAGCCAGAGAAGTCGCAGGCAGCGGTATAACGGTCAATTGTGTTGCACCAGGCGCCATTGAGACCCGTATGTTGGAAAATCTGGATACAGAAGATCGTTCGCAACTGATAGCCGAGATTCCCATGGGGCGAATTGGGCGAACAGAAGATGTGGCTCATGCCTGCCTCTACCTGGTTCATCCCAAATCGGATTATGTGACAGGGCAAGTCTTGACACCAAGTGGGGGATGGATGATTTAAGCGTATTTCTTTTTCCAGGAGGAGGGCTACCCTTGGCCAAGGCCAAAACAAAACAAAAAGGTAGGTTGTCGCCTGGCGTTTCCCAGAGGTTACGCAAAGAAGCGGCACACTACCATTTGACATCCGAACAGTTCATACGTCTCTGCCTGCGTCTATCAGAACTCATGCGCCAGGGTCTTGGCAATCAAACAGTGGATTTGTCTACTCTCATGCCATTTTTGGACTCGCCATTACTTAGCATGATGATGCGTCCATTGCTCCAGTCTTTTCTTGAGAACGACTCTAGCACCGAAAATGACCCATCTACTCCAGAGAAAAACTCTGAACATCCATGGACACAGCAAAATCCGCAATCTGGCGCCCCCGGTGCAACAAATGGACAGCCCTATAGCCAACGTCCTTTGCCACCTATGTATTCACCAGAAGCTCATCTGTACCCATATCCCTTTCCTGAAATGCCACAGTCCGGCGGATGGCCGCATCCTCCAACCCAACCTTTTCCTCTCCAACAGCCACAACAGCATCCCCACCCACTGGCAGGACAAACAGGACTATTTTTTCCATAATTCGCATACCATCGCTTGACAATAGAATGACTTATCTATTTTCCACAGGTTCCATTTGAATGCCAAATCGTCGTATATACAATTGACTGTCCACTTGAATACGCGCATGGCGAAGATTTTTTTCCCATGGATACTGATTAAACGCCTGATCCGTCAAAAATTGCGGCCGAATGTATCGTGAAACAGGGATACAGTCACTACCATCCCGAATGAGAAGCCGTTCCAAAAGACTTTGACATTCCGTATCCAATTGTTTATCCAAAAAACTTTCCAAGTGTCTTTGACCGCTATAGCTTAAATAATTCCGTCCACTTTGGATGTTGATGACATCTGCATCCATGGGCAAGGAAACGCGAATGAAAACCGGATTCCCTAGCTTGATATGATAGCTTGGCGGACGTTCAGTATGCAAAGTGATACCGATATCCTGAAATTTTCCCGATTTATCTGTAAAGTCAAATTTCGCGTTGCGCAACCCACCATGCAGTAACTGATAGAGAATCGCTTGGCGAGCGTCCAGAAAATCCACCACTTTGTCACCGCGAAATACTGCTGCTCCAGCAAAATCTACTGGATTTCCACCGGTACGGGCAATTTCTCCAGCCGCAAAACTCATTTTTTTCTTACCTAAAGGCGGAGTTAATTTTTCTTGACTCTTATTGGTCCCTGAAAATGAATCTTTTTCTCCCCCGTTCGATTCCCGGGAAGAGGAAGCATCGGATTTCTCTGTAATTTTGTTCACCCCGTAGAGCGGGGTGAGTATATCTTCATGTGGAGATTGAATAGCGCTGCTCAAATCATGTAGATATGTGACGGGAAATAACCCTGTACGTCGACCGACACCAGCCACACTATCGCCAATACGTCCTGCCGACTGCTCGAGCATGGGTTTAAAATTTTGAATGACATCGCGGGCAGTTGAGTTGCTAACAACAACAGTTACTGTTTGTCGAAATTCTCGAAATCGTAAAAGGGGCTGCAGATAAGGTAAAATCCCATCTTGAGCCAGCGTTTTGCCAAAAATAATGGTGCCAAGATGAGAAAACGTAGCATTTCTTTCGAGAGAAGTATTGGCAATTAACATCGCTTCATTGACAGAACGAGCTCTTATCGTAATAGGTCCATTGGAGCGGTCGTCTTCTTGACCTGGTCCACTGGCGCTGCTAGGGTTTTTAGGAACTGCCACGCGAAAAGTGCAGTCCACCATTCCATCTGGAGCTTTATCGAGACCCAATGTAGTGATAAATGCTTGTTGTTCTAGCTCTTGTCTATCATAGCAACCAGACATGCTCAAAGAAGCTGCGCACATCCAAAAAACTGCCAAGCCGCGCTTGATCTTATTTTTCCACACATGGCTCACCATCCTGCTTCTTAGGGTGGCAAGTTTGTGCAATCCATATACAAAAAACCAAGTAAGAGATTACCCCTTACTTGGCTTTTTTTTATTCCGCTTGTTCTAAATCTGGGTTGGCCAGCAATCGTTCCAAATTGCCGTTCTCATCTATTCGATATAGAAAACCATCCGCGGAAAGTGGACTGTCTTCATTTTTGAGTGTCGCCTTTCTAGCACGATCGACAATCTGCACCAACACTCGATAGTCATCGGAGATACTGTCGAATTCCTGACGCAAAGAACGATGTTCCTCGTTTAATCGGCGATGTTCTTTTTCTAATTCCAAGAAACGTTGTTTCCACTCATTGCACTGACGCTCAGCAGATCGCCAACGAGATGCCCATTCAGCAGCAGTATTCTTCTCCTGACGCAAAAAACGCAATACCTGCGCCCAACTCATCAACGTGGCAGTTGGATGATCGACATCGCCACCTTCCAATTGAGCTTGCACACGTTCTGCCTTTCGATCTTTACGTTCTTCCTTGGCAATTTCAATAATATTTTTTTGTTGTTTGCGTACACACGCATTCCAGCGAAAACCACAGGCTGCAGCCGTTCTGCCAAGCTTCCTGCTGGCTTCGTTAAACCCCGCCAACTGAGTGCTACCTTCTCGGATATGACGCAAAACAATTTCTGCTAGTAATGCATCGTCTTCTGAAGTCCATGCGTCCTGACGCATGGTTCGTATCGTTTGTCGCATTGGAAACCCCCCGCGAATGCCTGCCATCTCTCTGAATTTGAGACGCGGCTACATCTAAGTCATCCTAATCTCTTTATGTCCAGATTCTGAAGACTTTAAACGGAGAGTCGATAGTGAAAAGAAAAGATCTCCAAAAAAATTATGGCTTTTTTTCTTGACCCGTTTTTCTCCAACCATAACGTTTCCAAAGAATCGGATCGCCCGCTTTAACAACACGCCATTGAAATCGGTTCCTGATCCCCAAACGACTTTTGATATAACCGCTTATCTTTCTTTCTGCCACAGGCAGGACAAAACGGACAAAAATGGGCGTAACCCACCTGCTTGTCCGCTTCCAAAACCGATAGGTCTTACGTGCTCTCTTCCATATTCCCACGGTTATTCACCTCAAACGTCGGACAGTTGAATCCTGTACCTCAACGTTTAATGTGCATCAAACTTGCCTGTTTTAATCGATAGAACATATGGAACGTTTCTCTGTCGTAGCAAGCGCGTCTTTGAGCAAATCTTCTATGGAAAGATGAGCTTCGGCACGTTGTATTTCAAAAAGACTGGGACGAGTTTTGGGATTTTTGGGCGCAAAGAGCGTACAGCAATCATCATAAGGAAGAATCGAGGTTTCATACGTTCCAATCTTTCGCGCCTCATCAATGATTTGTACTTTATCCATCATGATCAACGGTCTAAATATAGGCATGTGCAACACTTCATCTTGCGCGTAAAGTGCTTCGAGAGTCTGTGAAGCTACTTGCCCAAGTGAATCGCCACTCACCAACGCTAAACATTGTTCCTCACGACAGACGGCTTCGGCCAACCGCAACATCATGCGTCGTAAAAGTATTGTATGTAACATGGACGGACATTCACGGCGAATGGCAGCCTGTATTTCCGTTACAGACAGAGTATAGAGCGTAGTCTCTGCGCCAAAAGCAGCCAATTTACCAGCAAGCGTCCATACTTTCTGCAAGGCACGCTCACTTGTAAACGGTTGACTATGAAAGTGGATGGGCAATATCTCAAGTCCACGTTTTAAAGCATACCAGCCAGCCAGCGGACTATCGATACCGCCGGATAAAAGCAATCCTGCTCGTCCGCTCATCCCTGTTGGCAATCCACCCAGTCCTGGAATTGAATGGTGATATAAAAAGGCTTCGTTTTCCCGCAATTCTACATGAAACTCTATATCTGGATGATGCACATCCACTTGAAGTCGAGAGTTGGCTCTGAGCATTTCGCCGCCAATCTGGCGGGCTAACTCTTGACTTTGCACTGGGAATTGTTTATTAGCTCTTTTAACTTCGACTTTAAAAGTCGTAAAACGATCCCCAGACAATTCCTCAATCGCATACTCCCGACTTGCTTGCAAAATGGTTTGATATTGCAATGGTACAGAGATGGCTCTAGCCATCCCCACAATACCAAACACTTTATGAAGTTCCCTTTCGATCTTCGGCAAATCTTGTCTGGAACAACGCACCACCATTCTTCCAGAAAGCCGACTCACTCGCACATTGGCGAATTCAAATAATTGAGTTTGAATTCTTTGCTGTAAAAGTCGCTCAAATTGACTGCGATTATTGCCTTTGTTGGCAATCTCTCCATAACGGATTAGCAACACAACCTCATTCATCGGGGTCCTCCTGCCATTTTTTTTACCCAAGAAGTATGTTCCATGACAATACGAACGAGATCATCCACAGAAAACTCATCTTCTGGCGAGAAGGAAAAACGAATAGCCCCGGCCATTTCAGCTTTGGTCCACCCCATAGCACGTAATACCTGACTGCCTTTTTGAGTGTCTCGCGAAGAACAAGCACTGCTCGTAGAAACAAACAATCCATCCCGTTCAAAGGCATGCACAAGAGCTTCAGCAGGCAGCCCAGGCATTGACGCCATTAAAATATAGGGCGACTTATGTTTTGGCAGAGCTATTTTCCATCCTGCAACTGCTAATGATTCTGCAAGTTGCTGATGCATCTGCCAAGCACGTTTCATACAGTCTTCCCGTGCCAGGCGTTTAGCACGTTTAGCTGCGGCACCAAGCGAAACAATCCCCGGCACATTTTCTGTACCCGAACGCAACCCCTGCTGTTGACCTCCACCCAACACCATAGGGCGAAGCAAACGCTTCCTCGTTACCCACAATCCACCAATTCCTTTAAAAGCTCCTATTTTATGTCCCGATATGGTGAGCAGATGGGCTTGAAACGATTGAAAATGATTATCTGGCAACTTGCCAAAGGATTGGCTTGCGTCCACATGTAAAGTAATTTTCTCCCTCGACCGAATGGCTTCTGCCATCTCAGCCACTGGCAACATTGCTCCTGTTTCGTTATTGACATGCATAAGAGTAACCAGCCTCGTCTGCGGTGTCAGTGCCGCAAGCAACGAATCGATCTCCACATCTCCGTCGGCATTCGGGGGCACAAATGTAATCTGCCATCCAGCCGCTTCTAATTGGCGCAGCGGCTGGATCACAGAGGGATGTTCTATAGCCGTACTGACAATGTGCCCTCCCTTTTCCTGCCATGATTGAACCGTACCAAAAATAGCAAGATTATTGGATTCTGTCCCATTCCCAGTAAAAATCCAATCCCCGGCTGACCAACCCAGCAACTGGCTAACTTCTTTTTTCGATCCGTTAAGTAACTCTTCAGCCTCTAAGCCATATCGATGCAAACTCGAAGGGTTCCCAAATTTATCTAAAGATGTAATGACCGCATCTAATACATCTTTGGCAACTGGCGTAGTGGCCGCTTTGTCCAAATAGAATGTCGACAAAGATGATAACCTCCGTCAAGGTCCTTAGTTTCGCTTCTAAAATTAAGAAGCCAAGCGCAGAAAGGACATGCATTGAAGCATGCCCTTCTATTGTACCATTCCCTGCGATTCTATCCTTGACGCGCAACCTTTCGACCCAGCCATCAAGATAAGACTGGCAACACCTCTGCACCCCTTAAAAAACCATCCCCCCGCCGTACACGCTCGACCTCGGCGCGGGAAGCCCCTCCCATAAACAGAGCCGTTTCAACCATCCTGCAGGCGTATGCCCACTCGTTATCATACCAGGCTAATACCTTGACCATATTACCCGCCAAAATTTTTGTCATTCCTGCATCAACTATAGATGATCGGCTGTCTCCATTAAAATCAATGGAAACCAGCGGATCTTCTGTATAGCCAAGAATACCTCGCAGCGAACCGAGTGACGATTCCTCAAGCACACGATGCACATCATTCTCTGTCACTGCCGAATCGAGCGTAGCAACGAGATCAACCAAAGAAACATTGGGAACTGGTACGCGCACGGAAATTCCATCCATTCGCCCCTGCAGTTCTGGCAGAATCAAACCTATAGCTTTGGCAGCACCTGTTGTTGTTGGAATTAAGGATTCATAACTTGCGCGAGCACGACGCAAATCTTTATGCGGATTATCTAAATTGTTTTGATCGTTCGTTACAGCGTGAATGGTTGTTAAGAGACCGTGGCGAATGCCAAACGCATCATGCAGAACTTTGGCAAGTGGTCCTAAAGCATTGGTTGTGCAAGAAGCACCCGATACAACGCGATGACGGTCAGGGTGATACATATGCTCATTGACTCCAAGAACCAGTGTCATGTCCGCTCCTGGCGTTCCTTTAGCAGGAGCTGTAATCAATACGCGGCGCGCTCCTTGTTCAATATGTTGTACCGCGCCTGCGTAGTGGCGAAAAGCGCCTGTAGCCTCAATGACTATATCTATCCCTAAATCTCCCCAAGGAAGGTCTTGAATCGATCTCGTTGAAAAAATCTGTGTTTTTTTGCCGGCTACTGTCCATCCATCTTCTTGAACTTGAAGCGGTTGCTTCCATGTTCCGTGTACAGAATCGTATTTTAGCAAATGGGCCAAATCTTCCGAATCAGCCGTGCCGTTGACAGCCACCACATGAAATGCTTCGGTTTCCATTGCGCGACGATACACCATTCGCCCAATTCTGCCGAAACCATTGATAGCAACCCGCAAAGTCATGGTTGAAACGCTCCTTTACGCATCAAATTGAGCCCTCAACCTTATTATATATCATATCTCGCTCCTTTTGTGACATATTAAATAGATGATCCATAAAAATTGTGACACGTTTATGTGTATTTTTTTATGGGTTCAATCGTCATGACACTGAATCGTTCGCCCATATCTCCTGGCCAAAGTAATCGCTTAGCTTCATTTCGCATCTGATAAGCACTGAATTCCGACAAATTTTTTTGCTGCATTTCAATAATTTCTAATAATCCGCCCTCTAGAAGAAATTCTGCCTGTGTCTGCATGCGACTGGCAAAACCCAATCTGCGTACCAAATGATTGACATAATCCCAATGAACATCTGCTGTCCAATCTCCCTGGAAAGATGAATCCTTGCTTATATCTACTAATTGATGCTGACGATAGCCGCGCAACGTACCTTCAGGATAAGCACCAGAAGCCCAATCCCTAGAAGTGATACCGTAGTCAAAAAGAAGACAGCGTCCTTGATGCGCCAAGTGACACATTTGCGCAAGCAATGTACACAATTCCGGGCAAAATTCCCCGTAAGCGCCTACCGGGATAGGGAGCCAACGTTCACAAAGTATAGCGAGCCAACCAGGCGCTTTTCGCCAGTCAATATCGACGGCTGGTTGTTCATTGGACAAATTCACATAAGCCCTGTACCATCCATCTGAACTTTTCTTGACTCTCTCAACTGGTAAAGCATCTAGTACTTCATTAGCCAATACCAATGTTGATCGATTTTTTAATACTTCAAAGGGAGTAGAAAATGAAATATAGACATTTCCCCTGCCTTGCAGAGGACGAAGGCGTTCTTCCTGGTGTTGGCGTAAACGTGGCGAAGGTTCAACGCATTGATAGTAAAGAGGAATGTGCTGCAGGCGCTCTGCCCAGTTGGATATGAGGTAATAAGCTAAATATCCCTCGCCGGGACCAAATTCAACGATTTGAAAATCTTTTAACTTTTCTTCAGTTACCCATTGTTCGCAAAAACGGAAAATCACTTCGGCAAACAACACGGAGTGGCTGGCGGTAAAAAAATCCGCCGCCACTCCACCAATTTTGGCATAATGACGATAATATCCGTGAGACCAGCCCAAAAGTTGATGACGCATCCAGGCCGCATAGGACACTTGACTCATTTACGCACAACCACTTCGTCAATCAATCCGTATGCTTTAGCTTCTTCAGCACTTAAAAAATTGTCCCTATCTGTATCTTTCTCAATAACAGACAGAGGTTGACCAGTCCGTTCGGCCAAAATTTGATTGAGACGCTGTCTTGTTTTAAGAATATGTTCTGCGTGAATTTTGATATCCGAAGCTTGACCACGGGCTCCGCCGAGCGGTTGGTGAATCATCACCTCAGAATTGGGCAGGGCGTATCGTTTGCCTTTTGCACCTGCTGCCAAAAGAACTGCCCCCATACTGGCCGCCATCCCCACACACATAGTGGAGACGTCCGGTTTAATATGCTGCATGGTATCAAATATAGCTAGTCCAGCCGTCACAGAACCACCTGGACTGTTAATGTACATATGAATGTCTTTTTCCGGATCGTCCGCCGCTAAAAAGAGCAGTTGAGCGACAATGGAATTAGCAACATCCGCATCAATGGGGCTCCCGAGCAATATAATACGGTCTTTTAGCAGCCGAGAATAGATATCGTAACTTCGCTCACCCCGACTGGTCTGTTCAATGACGTATGGAATTAGGCTCATGACTCGAACCTCCTTAGGTCCTCACTGAATTTTAGCTTCGACTTTTTTCTTGCTCGGCATTCAGTATGACAGGAAAATTGTTTTTCGTCAAGGTCAGTCAAAGTCAAAAAATCTTTAAACGATGACATGCCTATTAGCTATCCAAATCAATCCAATTTTTCAAAACGCTTTATTGATAGATCGTCCACAAAAAGAGCACATTACAAAAGGACAAAATTCAATTGTGTGGAGGGACGACTATGCAGCAGAATCTATCCATACCCAGCCGTTACTCGCGTATGGTGGCTGGAATCATTACTCTGGCCACAGCATCTGGTGGACGCAAAAGAGGAATGATGAGTACTGTAGCAGCTTCGATTGGGGCAATGAAGGTTGCGGAAGGCGTGCTGGGCTGGTGCCCTTTGATGCACGTTGCCGATCGCTTGTTTCAAGAGCCGTCTCAGTCAGCCAATGCTCAAGCTACAACCTCCAGCCAAGCACAAAATACCGATAAAGGCAACCAACAACATCAAGAAACAAAACAAAATCGCGATCGCACTCAATATCAAAATGCTTCTCATTCTCGGGAAGACCATCAACATCAAGGAACATATAGTGAAACTTGGCTTTCCTAAACTGAATGAGGATTTTGAGGAACATTGACCTGAAAAATCTCCTCCAACCTGATGACTAAAAGTTGGAGGTTTTTTCACGTTCCACAATAGATTATGATTGCCAACTGATATCAAACAAAAGAGCGGGTTAGTTCGAGAGTCATTCGGTTAGACTCTTCGAATACCCGCTCAGTTTTCCAGGAAGGAAATCGTGGTACTGCCATTGCAAAGACAGCCTTAAAAGGTTGCGCCTTCTTCGCGAAATCGGACACCGTATTTACCACGCTTCGTTTGATAAACTTGAACTTCGCCGGGCTGCTTTGTACCACGAATGCGCTCATCGGCTTCTACCCACATCACTGCGCAATACGCTTCAAACTTTGAATCGTAAAGCCCAGCAAAATAGACCCAGTCCCTCACGGCCTCTCCCTCCTGCAGGTAGTATGACCGCCTTAGCGCTACTTTTCTCTGGCGATTCATGGATATGGTGGATATTCCAAACGGAATTCAGAAGAATCTGATTTCCAATTTTTCTTCTCTCTTCTTTATTCCGCGACTTTTTGTTAGAATAAAGACCACCCAATCTACATGCATACGTCGTTTGCCCAGCAATGGGATGAGTCTGAATCATACAATAAAAAAATGTCACAGCGACTTCTGTTGTAAGGAGTGATTGATATGATTCCTCAAGACGAGTTGCTCCAGCTAAAATCAAAATTGTTGCCAAACGGCGCTGAACCCGTGGTGGATATACTCAGTCAATACTTTCAACAGATAGAACCCACACAAATTATTTTACAAAATGTTCCACTCTTGATTTTAGGACGGCATGGCATGATTGCTTGGATTCCAGACAACGGAAAGCTACAAAAGTCAAGCAATCCCGATGATATTTTGAAACATCTGCAAACTTTTTTGCCAAGCAAACAGACACTCTACTTATTTGTCAATCTTCCGGAATTGCCTGTTCCTGAAGAAGTGACACAGGTTTTAAAAGAAATTTCCGAACGTCACAGAAAACGTCTAATATTGCAAGAAAAAATTGATGCTGCACTGGATGCTCGTGACAGGCAGGCTTTTTTAAAAGCGGTTCAAGAGTTGCAATGGCTGAATGAACAGGAGAATGTGCCAAGTCACGGTCGTTTACCTGACAAATTTTAATACAGGTCATCAACTCCGTTTGCTGAGTGTTCCTAGAAGCGGGCTTGGGATACGACTTATTTCAGTAAAGAATAGTCATTGTTCAAAACTTTTCTGATTTGCCGAGGTTTCATAAGAAATTTCATGAAATCGCTCAAAGATTTCAAAGTCCTATTTTTTGAGAAACCTCATCTAGCCCGCCATACAAGGAGGCTTTCACTTGGTGCAGGATGACGCTTTGATGTATGAAGAACTTGAATCCACTGAAACTCGATACGTTGGATATATAGGGGAAAAAGACCGTCTTGATTTTGTTATCACTCGCACCGCACATTTTTATGGCAAAAAATTAGTGGCTTGTCTTCAAACGCGGAGAATAGCTATTTTAGACGCAAATGAAGCTGAAGACCCTGAACTATTGGTGGAATTGTTTGATATTGACACCCATGAAGCTTATTCCCTCGCGAATTTTCTTTCCGGACGTCTTTCTGTCTAAAAAAAGATTACCGGACAAGCCATTTTTCTGTTACTCTAAGGATGAGACAAAATTCTATTTGTCGCATCCTTTTTTTCACCAAATTTGAATCACACAATCTCTTTTGGATCTTGTTCTTTAAATGGAAAGTCATTTGCTAGGTCAAAAGCATAAGAGTTCTGAAATCAGGGTAGTATGGGAGGAAGCAAATCCTATGCAAAAAACACGCCGTTTGCGATATCTCATTTTTTCAGCAATGTTTGCAGCCGTGCTGGTTGGTCTTCTGGCACATTCTTATATTGTTCTGAGCGTGCTGGTTGTTTTGGCTATATTGCTCGGCATAGTGGGAGATGTTATTGAAAATAAACCTACCGCGCCTTTTAAGCAATATAACGAATTGCACGATCACCATGTAAAGATAGGCGAATAAATGCGATGAACTCTCCAAAACCTGTAGATATGGTGGAACTTCTCAGTTTAACTGAAGAATTAGCAGATGCGATTTTGGAATCTGATGAAGTGAAAGCATATCAAGAAGCAGAAGCCAAGCTGCAGAACAATCCCAAAGCTCGTAAGTTACTTCAACAGTTTCAAGACTTGACGGAACAAATAGCTGAGTTGCAAGCACGTGGAGTTCCAGCTATTCATATGGCAAATATGCTCAAAACATTGGAATCTGTAAAACAGGAGTTGGATAGCGAACCAGAAGCTGTCTTATTACAAAAATCAGCCGAAAATGTGGAAAATCTTCTGGAGCAAATTGGCAAACAGATGGCTCGTCCACTTACAGAGCCGTATACATTTAAGAAAGATTGACGATTTCAGAAAGCAATTGGTATTCTACAGCAGTTAATTGCCTTAAGGCAGAAAGTAGGATGATAATGGCTGACGAACATCAACATGACCATGAACACGAATTGGATGAAGAAATCATTGTCCTTGAAGACGAGGATGGCGTAGAGCACAATTTTATTCTGGGTGAAGTGCTAACCGTAGACGGTAGAGACTACGCGGTATTGCTCCCTGTTGACGAAGATTTGGAAGAAGGCGTTATCTTCCGTATAGATGGCGAAGATGGCGACCAAATGGTCTTGGCAGATATTGAATCCGATGAAGAATGGCAAAAAGTTGTAGATGCCTACAATGAAGATTTGCTTGACGAAAGCGAAGACGACGCAGAATAACATAAGACTTGCATATTTTGACAAAGGGGCTTTTCAGCCCCTTTGTTTTTTAATTCAATTCACTACGTTCTTTCAGCGTCTTTTGTTTATCAGGGTGATGGAAAAGAAGAACCGCCAATACCGAAGTGAGGGCAAGAATAAAAAGTAACCAGAAAGCATCGGTAAAGTGTCCGGTCGCATGTACGACAACACCTGTAATCCAAGGCGCTACAAAACCAGATATAGCAAAAAAGGTATCCATGACACCCAAAGCCGTACCTGTGCGTTCAGCAGCTACGTCAACATTAATGGCATAAAAAGTGGAATTAGAACTCATACCAAACCCAACCGCCAAAGAGATAAACAAGATGGCTACCCACAGTGTATGTGTGTAAATAATCGGCAAAATACAAATAGCGGCTAGCAACTGAGAAATCCAAATTGGATGGCTGCGAGCCTTGCGCAAACTACCTGTTTTTTTCAGTACTCGGTCGGACAGATAACCTAATCCATAGAGGAGTATTGCAGCCAATGACCATGGCAAAATAGCAAATAGCCCAATACTCCCCAGCTTTAAGTGATACACTCTGCCTAAATATTGTGGCAACCAGGTCATAAAGAAGAAGAGATAATACCCAAAGACAAAAAAGGCCCAATCATTGGCAAGTAGCGTGGGATTGGTTAATAAAAATTTCCAAATCCCCTTGACGCTTTGCCTCTGTTGTTTACGCATTTCTTTATCCGATCCGCTTTTCACTTGCTCCCCATCACGGATATGTTCTAATTCCAAACGATTCACTCGTCGACTGTGTTCGGGAAAATCACGGAATAAGAGAAACCAGACTGGTACCCAAATCAGACCGACGATACCAAGAATAATAAAAGTCGTACGCCAGGAAGTATGAATCAGCAGCTGCGTAACAATAGGAGCACCAATGGCCAAAGCTATAGGAACAGCCACAAGCGAATTAGACAACGCTATGGCTCGCTCCCGTTTGGAAAGCCAATCTCCGACTGCCCGATTCATGGCTGGAAAATTTGGACCTTCCGCTAACCCAAGCAACCAACGGGCGAGATACAGGGTCGTCAAAGAGGTCGCCAATCCCGTCCATCCCATGGCAATGGACCAAACAATCGATGAGATGGTCAAGACCCAACGGGCTCCCGCCCTATCAACCCAAATTCCGCCAAAAAATGTCGTGATCATATAACCAATAGAAAAGACTCCAAGAACCCCACCAAGAACCGCTGCATTGATATGAAATTCCTTGATGAAATCAGATGCAGCATACGATGCTGCTGAACGGTCAATATAGTTGACCACTGTGATAAAAAATAAAAGAAATATTATGACCCATCGATAACGAGTCCGACGCAACAACTTCACTCTCCTCTCATCTATTTTGAAAGCGTCATCTTAGATTATAAACAATGTTTTTATTTGAGACTAAAAATTTTGTCCTTTCATCGTCATAGCCTCATGGGATTTTTAACTTGACACTAAAAATATATAGATTTAAACTAAGTTTAAATTCATATAAAGAGGT
Source organism: Alicyclobacillus sp. TC (assembly GCF_016804365.1). NCBI lineage: Bacteria > Bacillati > Bacillota > Bacilli > Caryophanales > Alicyclobacillaceae > Alicyclobacillus > Alicyclobacillus sp. TC. The sequence continues at coordinate 1,904,682 of NZ_CP044434.1, forward strand.
GTTTGAATTGAGCGAAAATAGACTAACAACTGCAACTGGTTCCCCCGTGGCTGACAATCAAAATTCGCAAACCGCAGGCTACCAAGGTCCTATCCTCATGCAAGACGTTCATCTTATTGAGAAATTGGCTGCTTTTAACCGTGAAAGAATTCCTGAAAGAGTCGTCCACGCAAAAGGGGCAGGTGCTTTTGGATATTTTGAGGTTACTCATGATGTATCAGAGTTTACCCGGGCAAAATTTCTCTCCACAGTTGGCAAACGCACTCCTGTCCTGATTCGTTTCTCCACTGTGGCTGGAGAGAAAGGTTCTGCTGACACTGAACGTGATCCTCGTGGATTTGCCATTAAATTTTATACAGAAGAAGGTAATTATGATCTCGTTGGTAACAACACACCGGTTTTCTTTATTCGAGATCCACTAAAATTTCCAGACTTTATTCATTCACAAAAGCGCCATCCTGTGACGAATTGCAAGAATCCTGATGCTATATGGGATTTTTGGTCACTGTCACCAGAATCCATCCATCAAGTAACCATTCTCTTCAGCAATCGCGGTACTCCTCGAACCTATAGACACATGCATGGATATGGAAGTCATACTTTTCAATGGGTTAATGAGGCTGGACAGGGTGTTTGGGTTAAATATCATATCCGTACAGAACAAGGTATCGAGAATTGGCGACGCCATGAAGCTGTACAATTAGCGGGAGAAGATCCGGATTATTCTACACGCGATTTGTTTGAATCCATTCAACGCAAAGAATACCCTGAATGGTCTGTATGGGTACAAATCATTCCATTCGACGAAGCCAGAAACTATCGCTTTGATGTTTTTGATGTCACTCAAACCATATCCCAAAAAGATTATCCTTTAATCCCTGTGGGACGGATTGTGTTGAACCGCAATCCAGATAATTACTTCGCTCAAATTGAACAAGCAGCTTTCTCACCAGCCAATGTAGTTCCTGGAATTACTTTTTCTCCAGACAAAATGTTACAAGGGCGGCTCTTTGCTTATGCAGATGCCCATCGTTACCGACTCGGCATCAATCATACGCAATTGCCAGTGAATCGTCCTCTGTCACCTGTAACAAACTACCAGCGCGACGGTGCCATGCGTGTAGACGGTAATGGCGGAGATTCTGTTTACTACGAGCCAAACAGTTTTCACGGTCCCAAACAAGACCCAGCAGCTAGCGAACCAGGCTTGTCCTTACAGGGTTTGAGCGGATCGTACGCTTATCCACAAAACCAGTTTTATACTCAAGCTGGAGATTTGTACCGCCTATTACCAGAAAGCGAAAAAACAGATTTAATTGACAATATTGCCGCATCGTTGGGTCAAGCACAAAAAAACATTCAACTTCGACAGATTGGACATTTTTACAAGGCTGACCAAGAGTACGGACAACGTATTGCCGAGGCACTTCATCTAGCAGAAGCAGCCCCAACTGATCTTCAAGATTAAACTGGCCAAACTCAACGGCAGGTGTCGTTCCTGTCACACTTAGATTGATAATCAGTCACCAGCCTCCAATCGACTCATAAAATGGAAAGGCTGGTGACCTTTCAATTGAGTATGGATGACAAACAAAAGTCTAGCGAAGTCAAATTTCAGGACGTTCAAACACATACTCCGAAACCTGCGAGCGCTTAATTTCAGACCAATCTATCCGCTCTTGAACACCAACTAACGGATCGACAGATAAAAATCCTGGACGTGAGAACACTACAGGCGGATTGATAATATCTCGCTCAAAATAACGGTCACTCGGTGATGTATCGCCCGGCAGAGTGAATCCCGGCAAAGAGGTCAAGGCAATATTATGCAAGCGCCCGATCCCGGTTTCGAACATTCCCCCGCACCAAAGCTCAAGTCCATTATCTACACAGATATTGTGAATCTCTATAGATTCAGCAAATCCACCCACTCGCCCAGGTTTTAAATTGATCACTTTACAGGCACCCATTTCTGCCGCTTTTTTTACATCACTGGCACTCCGAATACTTTCATCCAAACAAATAGGAGTGTCTAATTTTGCTTGCAGTTGCGCATGGTGAAGTATATCATCCGGTTCTAGCGGCTGCTCTATCATGACAAGCCCCAAGGAATCCAATTGCTTCAGTTGTTCTGCATCCTCTAACCGATAGGCACTATTCGCGTCGGCAAGTAACTGTAATCGCGGGAATGCACTTCGAAGCGCTTGGAGAGGAACATAATCCCAACCAGGTTGAATTTTCAATTTGACACGCTGATATCCTTGTTCCACATAGTTCCCTACCTGTTTTAACAGGTGAGACAACGAAGTTTCAATCCCCACACTAATCCCTACTGGAATTTCCTTCTTCACACCACCCAGCAATTGGGATATGGGTTGTTGATACTCTGCTGCAAACGCATCCCATATAGCCATTTCCAAAGCAGCCTTGGCCATCTCGTGATGACGAACAGGGCGAAAGGCAAAGCGGGTAGTCCACAAATCTTCGCGGCTTTGCCACTCCATCCGCCATATCAGCGGTATTAGAAATTTACTGATTATATACAAGGCCGTTTCTGTTGTCTCTTCATTGTAATAAGGAGAGGGCATAGCCACACATTCTGCAAACCCACTCTTCGGTGTTTCCGTTTGAACTTCCAATAGCAGTACATCTTTTTCTTGTTCCACACCATAAGAGGTTACAAATGGCTGACGCAATTTCATCGCCAAACGCCGCACAATGACTTTCATGACACGCAATGCTTTCTCCACCTTTCCAAGCGCACTTTTTTAGCAAAATAGACACCTGAACACAACTTTAGAGCATCTTTTTTCATTTGATATTTCAGCATCATTGATTGTGAAGGGGGCGAATTGAGATGTCATTATATATAGCCTTAGGCGACTCCATCACTGCCGGAGAATGCGCTTCTTCCTGGTCGCTTGCCTATCCAAGTCTCGTAACATCTATGCTTTCTCAACAACGTTCCATCTGGAATGGCGAAGTCTTAGCTGAGCCCGGATGGACCAGCCAGGACTTATTCTATTATGTAACCAACCATTCCCCTGTTTATCTAGAGCAAGCAAAAGTCGTCAGTCTATGGGTAGGCGGAGATAATTTGGTCGACGCGGCCAGACAAATCCTTGGCGGTGCCCCACGTTCTGCCATCCATAAGGCATTGGTTGGTTATAGCCAAAGTTTAGCTGCTCTTCTCCAAATGATTCGACAAATCAGTAGAGCCCAGATTATTGTTTGCACGCAATACAATCCATTTCCAAACTCTCCAATTGCTAGTGAAACTATTGAAGCTCTAAATACTGCAACACTCTCTGTAGCCAGTCGAATGCAGACGAGTGTAGCACCATGTCATACCTGGTTTGCTGGTCGACAGGCCGAACTCATCTATGGTTATCGAAATGGAAAAATTCAAGATGTGTTAACTAGCCCTATAGCACCAGTTCATCCTAACAACTTGGGACATCGTGTCATCGCCCAAAATTTAGTGCCTCTTGTAAGAAGTCAGCCGATGGGCTGACCTATTTTGATCTCTATATGGATGAGTTCCTGAGGCGAATTTTTCATCATTCAAAGTAACTCTTTTTCTAATTTTTCACTATAGTATACGGCTGTTTGAGAAGAGAGCAAAGGAGCGGGGCGATGACTAACATGACGCTTTTGCATGAAATACCAACGAACCAATGGATACGGAATATGCAGAAGCGTAAACAAAAATCGTCTGTCATAGTTTGAAATAGGTCGAATTTGCTGATAAATTTTGATAGCCTCTATCATCCGTTGAGCATCCCATATAGCGCTCCGATGCAAAAGGTGGGCAAGATCTATCATTCGATTCTGCATAGATGTATTATCAAAATCAATCAATTGCAGGCTACCTGTTGTTTGGAAAACTAAATTAGGATAATTATAATCCCCATGAATGAATGCTCCCATCTGTTGTTCTTGCTCGATAGCCGTTAAAATTTCGGGATGTTCAACTTGTTCCACCGCTTTGAGCAAAATGCTTCTTAATCCATCTAATGAAAAATCTATCGATGGTTTGGCCTCCAACTTGCACAAAATCTTCTCTGCGCTTTCTATTTTCTGAAAAATCTCATGATATCTGATCTTTTCGGCAGGAATACATGGCGATTGAAATTGCTCTGCAGATTGATGAAATTGAGCCAATGTTTGTATCGCATCACGCCATTCAACAAAGCGCTGAAAATTAGGTTGTCTGCCGGAAATCCAGGGAGTGACAAGATAATATTTTTGATGATTGCGAAAGACCCATTCCCCCCGTCGGCTGGAGAAAAGTCGAGGACTTTTAGCAAAACCGCGATCGCGCAAATGTAGAAGTATATCTACCACATGATAGACATGTTCAGTAGGTCCATCGAGAAGTTTCACGCAAAGTGTTCCGGACGTAGTGGTTTTTACGCGATAAACCCCTTTTCTGACCTTCCGAAATGATTGCACAACAAATGGAAAATTCTGTTCAAACACTTGCCAACGACTCACGGTCATGCCTCCGCTTCCATAAGAATCTTTGCGAGCCACTCCCACTGTATATGCGCACACATGAAAGATTGTGGTTGACCTTTTTATTCAGACTCACCAGTGTTTCCCACGGTTCATATGCTGTGAAACAGCCATTGTAAAGGGGGGCATGGTATTGCGCTCATTACCATCAACCCGTGTGCTGGCTAAACGCCGGACACCTAACCAACTATCTGGATACCAATCCAAAACATTAGCAATCAGTGTTATACTTCCAGTTCGTAATGAGGAAGAACGATTGAGGAAAAATTTAGAAACCCTCAAACAGTGGAAAGCCGTTAAAGAGATTATTGTGATCGCTAATGGCTGTACGGATAATTCTGAACAAATCGCCAATCATGCTGGCGCCTTGGTGGTTTCCTATCCTGAACCACTTGGACCAGACACTGGGCGTGCTATTGGTGCCAAGCTAGCTTCCTGTGAATATATACTTTTTTTAGATGCCGATATCGTATGGAAAATCGAAGAATTACAGCCATTGGTCCAATCTCTGCGTCAGGGTGCTGACATCGCTCTCAATCGCTATCCATTAAAAGGCAGTCGATATTTCCACCATCCAACCGCTGTAGCGAAAAGAACTTTAAACATAGCACTTGGCATGGGCCATCTTCAGGCAGCTTCCCTAACGGCAGTTCCTCATGCTGTCCGGAAAAGTGCTATTCAAAAAATCGGTGCAAAATTTTTGGCTGTACCGCCTCTCTTTCAAACCAAAGCTGTACTGGCTGGACTCAAAATTACCGCACCTACTTATATCAATGTTAGAATTCGCAATCGCCGCAGAGCAACCCATAGAGATGGTTATCATATGCAAGATGTTATATTGGGCGATCACGTTGAAGCATTTGCAGAAATTATCCGACAAAAAGGTGAACGTGGAGGTTATGCTGACAGACGCCGACGAGATTTCATCGAAGAGTCAAGTTCCCATGATTCGCACCAATGGGTTGCCGTCGTGCCAGCAAGCAATGAGGAAAAAACTCTTCCTGGAGTTATTCGAGAACTATTCAAAACTAAAGTCAGCGACATCTACGTCATCGAAAATGGCTCAGACGATCACACTGCAAGGGTGGCTGAACAAAACGGTGCACACGTTCAGTCTTTTACAATGCCCCTTGGCCATGACGTGGGCCGCGCCATTGGTGCATCTTTAGCCCAATCATCTGAAGGCATTCTTTTTGTAGATAGCGATTTTGCTGTTCCTGCAGAAGAATTGGTTCCTTTTCTCGAAGCAATCGAAGCAGGAGCAGATATTGCATTGAACGATCTTTCCAGCGGAATTTCAACAATCGCGAAAAGAGACGCTGTTACCACCATGAAATCATTTCTTAACTTGGTACTCGGTTGTCCTCATCTGGGTGCCTGTTCCATGACGGCCGTACCCCACGCCATCCGTGGTCGGGTTTTAAATGTGATTTCTGTAGAAGACCTTGCTGTTCCACCAAAAGCTCAGGTTCGTGCTATTTTATCCGATTTGAAAATAGAGCCTGTTCGATTTGTAGATGTGATTCAACGCAATCGATATCGTGCCAAGCTTCATTCCGCTCGCCATGGCTCTTTTCTCAAACATTTAATTATTGGCGATCATATAGAGGCGATATCGCTTCTCATTCATTCGCGCGGTGAAAGAGCAGGTTTTGTGCAACCTCGAAGACTCGATCAAATATAAATTCTATGAGGAGAAGCGAATGAAAACATCTATCTCCCAAAAGAACACTGTCTTTGTCTGCTTGAATCATATTAGTCAAACGTATGGTTTCCAGTTGCTGAGTTATCGCGTATGTCCTTCTTTATATAAAAAAAACGCTGCCTATCAAATTCAGACTCAACAAGGTACTTTCTTGGTAAAACCTTACGGAGGAAATTCTCAACAACTGGAAGCCAAATTAAAGCGAATTCTAAGTATTCAAAATCTCGGTTATCCGCATATGGCAAAATTGATTCAACAACCAGACGGTAAACTCTACACAAGGTACGCTAACCAAATATTTTATGTCAGCGAGTGGGTAGCCGGAAAACAACTTACTGGCCATCCATTTGACTGTCACTTGTTAGGAGAAGCTTTGGGAAAACTGCACCGATTACCTACTCCTGAAAGAAGGTTATCTTGTAAAAATACACTTCTAAAACTACGTAAATTGCATGCAAAGTTTATCGATCAAAATTTGCCTTATGTACAATCGACGAGATCAGACATACAAATTTGGTTTCAACAACATGCATCCATTCTCAAAAAGCTTAGCAGCGAAACGTTTTCTATCTTGGATAAACGCAGTTTAAGTAATGAACTTGACTTTTCCCTTTCTCATCCCACATGGATCCATGGGGATGTGACAAAACCGAATACCATTCGCCGTGAAGCAGATATTTGTCTCATCGATTGGGAACAGACGAAAATCGATTGGTCACTGTTAGAATTAGTTAAAGCTTTAGCCAATACGACAAATTTTTCTCCAACCTTACTTATATCCATGTTAAATGGTTACGAACAAGAACATCCGCTCAACATGAGTCAAAAACAAATCATTGCGGCTCTCTTTCGACTTCCTAGGGAAGCTTGGTTTGTAGCCAGCCAGCTTAAGAAGATCCAATCCACTTCTCAAAGCTTCTCTATTCTTAAACAATCTTGGGAATCGCGCTTAAAGGCCATCAAGATTCTAGATGACTGGGCATTATTCTGACTGGCTTCAGAATAGAAGTTCTCTTGAAGCCAACAAGCAAAACCGACCACGGACCGCATGTATCGCTCCAGTTCTAAATCGTTCAATATATCTCTACCCGGTCGACCATTGCAGTCATAGACATATTGGGAACCACTTTTGGTCTGACCTATATCCATACCAAGAACACCTAAGTGAGGCAAATTGGTTTGCAATCTTTGCGCCACATGAGAGGCAAATTGTTGAGCACGATAAACATCGTCCAAAGTCATACCTACAGATTGCAACCAAACTTTTGCTTCTGTTGATGGATAGGTCAACGATACTGCTTTGCCTCCTGCATGATAATTCGTAAAAAGTGAGTGGGCACGACTAGTTCTACCAGTGGAAGCCACAACCTCCCAGTCGCCCTGACGATTGCGTACTAAAGTGATACGCAAGTCAGCTGTACATTGATTTTCTGTCTTTAATAAAGGTACATGTGCTTGAGCCAAATATCGACGTTCTTGCACTGCCAAACGAAGCAAACTCTCTAACTGATACCGATTGACCATAGAATCCATTTGTTGCCCGCAAAAATGTTCTGTAACAATGTGAAAGTCATCATGTCCTAGATACTGCACAAAAACTGAATTTCTTCCCCCTGAACCACGAACGGGTTTTAGCCATAATTCAGGCATATCCTTTAGGAGACGCAAAACTTTTTTGGGCGTAACATCAAAGATGGTCATAGGTAATTGTTCCGATAATGGAGCGCTTTCACTTAAAAAACGAAATATTTTTTCTTTACCCGGCATCTCGGGATTAAAAAGGGGGAAATTTCTTGAACGAATATCCTGTAGTAAATCACGGTATGAAGAACGTGCCAAACGCAAGTCAGAAAGATACATAAAATCATAGAAGACAGGGTGCAATGCTTGCAGCGAATGATCATCGATAGCCAGATTCTCCTGCCCAGATAGCATCCAAAACTTAGAACGGTTCTGCCCATTCATCGAATGATTTGGCTTTAAGAAAAATAATTCTTTTTCTTCCCGACTTGCTTCATCAGAAAGAAATTGATAAGCGAGCGTTCGACGAGGATGCATGTAAGGATTAGGCACTTGACCCGTAATGACAATCAACATATTGGCAACCTCCCCCAATCTCGTCGACCTAAAATATGCCTATCCTTCATAGTCTGTATAGGCCAATTGGCCCGGAACCATTTGAAATTAAACGACGACATAGTTACATGGGTTAAAAATGTTTTCTGGAAGTTGATTTATTTTGAGATACAAGGGGGATTTTCGTTGAAAGTGGCGATTGTAGCTCCAGAAGGATTGCCTATTCCTCCATTACGTGGAGGTTCGGTACAAATCTATATCGATTCGTTGAGTCATGCTTTTCAACAAATAGGATTTCAAGACTATGAAATTATTGCGCCAGGAAAAAAACTCGAAGGAATTAAACTTTCCTTGGATCGCGATGCCTACCGAAAACAGACTCTACGCATTCTGCAACAAGTACAACCCGATTGGATTCAAATTGAAAATCGCCCCCTTCTGATTCCCTTGATTCGCCATAAATTCCCTAACAGCAAAATTCTATTAAATTTACATTCAACAACCTTTTTACAACCGCGCCATAAAAGTCAAGCAGAAATGAAAGATATTCTATGCAATGCCGATTATGTAATCGTTAATAGTCTTTACTTGAAAGAAACTATCGCCAAACGATTCGAATTGAAAGAAAAAAATTGGCAAGCCAACGTCATTTATCCGGGTGTTAACCTTGAAAAATTTTTCCCTCGTATGGAGAATGATGCACTTTTCTCCTCCGTTTCACGCAACCCCCATACTTTACGTTTATTATTTGTAGGACGCATCATTCGTCAAAAAGGTTTACACGTATTGCTTCAAGCTCTGCACATCCTTGACAGTTACAACTTACCTATTCAATTGACGGTAGCTGGACGAACTCCACCCTGGGAAAAAAAATATGGACGTGAGATAGAAGCACTGGCCGAAAACTTACCTGTCCAAAAGTTAGGTTTTGTCTCCCCATCTCAATTACCTGTTCTCTACCGCGAAACAGATATTTTTGTCTGCCCTTCTCAACAGGATGAAGCATTCGGCATGGTTAATTTGGAAGCAATGTCCAGTGGTCTCCCAGTCATAGCAAGTCGTATTGGTGGCATACCTGAACTCGTTACTGAAGAAACTGGAATACTGATTGACAAACCTCAATATCCAGAGGAATTTGTCAGCGCTATTCAATTACTCTACAACCATCCTCGCTTACGTCAAACTTTATCTCACTCAGCACGTGTTCGAGCCGAGCAATTCTCATGGATTCAGACAGCAACCCATTTTTATTCTTTGTATGTATAATCAGGTATGTGACTTTCTTGATGTAGATAATCGGTAGGTTTCCAACACTCACACTTGGCTTCAACTATCTCACCGTGGTTTGCCTGCAATGTTTTTATTAAACAAAGAGAAAAAGAATTGACGTATTCCATCGCCTCCTCTTTATTTCATAGAATTAGGAACTCTATTTTTTCTGGCTCACCCTGATCTTTCTGATTCACAACCTAAAAATCCCAGGTTTTTTCTTATTGCAGTCGGCGCATCGCTTCATTTCCTGGAAATTATTATCAATCACGGAGCCATGCTCATCTTGTCTTCTGCATTCCATTATCCCCTTGACAACTATAAAAATATTGGAAATCACCACAATATACTAGCACATCCACACTTAGAAATACTTGCTGATAGATTTTATATCGCTCCATTTTTTATGAGCATTGGTGATTTGATAGTGGGAGGCGGACTGATTTTGTTTATCTATGGCAATGCGAGAAAGGTTCATTGAAAAGACATGTCTATGGAATCTTTGCTCAAAAAATTTTATTTATTAACCTTGTTTATTTGTGGTTGCGTATTGACAGTCATGTCATTCATCAAACATCCAACTCACTTAGATCTCAATTTAATTGGGATTATTGCCTGTTCAGCCATTGCTGGAGCGTTCCCAATGATTCTTCCAGGCGGAATCGTCTGGGGAACTTCCGTATTGTTTTATATGCTCGCGCTATATGAGTATGGTTTGTACGTCACATGTAGCGCCATTTTCATAAGCACTTTCGCTACGTTTTTGCGTTTTAATCAATGGAACCTAAAAAAAATTCGCTGGTTTCGTTTTTTTTCCACACTTGGAATGTATTTTATCTCCGTTCTGTCTTCATTTGTTTTTATAGAATGGAAATCAGGAATAGAATCCTATATTCGTATAGTCCTTTCCATTTTTATTTTTGAAATGGTCAATTTACTTTTGTTTATACTCGTCACCCTATGCACACAACAATATAAAGGTAAGAAGACGATCAAACCATTGACCAATAGCCTGCCACTTACCATCATCATGGCTCTTTTTCTTTCTTTAATCATAGACAACAAAAATTTGCCCAAATTAAGTGTAATTTTATTACTAATTCTCTCACTGGTTTTGCTCTCGCGCCAATATCAATTTTTTAGCAAAAAAGAACAAAGTCTTGAAAAAAAAATACGAACTGATTGCCAATCATACAAGCGACTTCATATTCATCATTGATCGTTCATTTCACATTCTCTATGCTTCGCCTTCTTTTCAGCAGTTATTTTTATTAAATAAGAACGATTCTTTGAACTTTACATCCATCATTCACCCAGAAGATTTTTCTCAACTTGAGGAATATTGTCAAAGCAGACCGAACCATCCTCTACAAAAGCGCATAGAGATGCGACTTCTCCATCAATTCAAAGTGATTTATACGGACACCGCGATTACTCCCATTTGGGAGTCTGACCAAAAAGAACCAACCTCTTTTATGATCATTTCCAGAGATATTTCGGAGACTATTGCCCAAAGAGAATATATGTTAAAAACAGAAAAGTTGGCCGTTATTGGAGAACTTGCGGCGGGGGTAGCTCATGAAATTCGCAATCCATTGACGGCAATCAAGGGATTTTTACAACTATTCAGACAAGATCTTCAACAAGTTTCAGCACGTACCTATGATCTGATCTGGTCTGAATTGGAACGTATTGAAGAAATTACAACAGAGATGTTGCTATTGGCCAAACCCCAAAAAAACACACATAAAGTTTTTCATTTATCTAAACAAGTCCATCAATCCATTACCTTTTTGACTGCTCTGGCGAATTCCAAAAGTATCTTAATTGAACAGCATATAGAAGAAAATCTGTATATTAACGGAGATTCTCATCAAATGGGAAAACTTATTATGAATCTAGTAAAAAATTCTATAGAATCTATTCAAGAAGATCCCGGAAATATTCAGATCCGATTGTTTCGTCATTTGCATTGGGTGATTTTGCGAGTGGTCGACAATGGCATAGGAATGACAATCGTGCAGAGAATCGTTGAAGAACACAATGGCATGATAGAAATTCAAAGCTCAATTGGACAAGGAACGACTATAGAAATTAGGATTCCTATTTCGACAGAAAATTTCTAAGTAATCATTTTTTAATAAATGACCTTGTTAGGTTGTCGGTTTGAATTCATAAAACCAACAACCTAATAAGATCTTTAACCAGCAAAGATACCTGTTAAAAAAATGTTACATGAAAAAAGTTTCTGCGTATAAACGACTTCTTGCTGTCCAAACTCCACGTGGCTCGATAAAAATTATCCCCGTTTCCTCAGTTGGAAGAGCGACATTAGGTGCATTTCCTATACAAGTTTGAGGTTCTACACAGAAAATATCACCGGAAGCCTTATTGTTCCATATCATCCAGAAGCGATATTGACGATCTGTCTCATAGATGAAACGAACACCTAGTCGTTGATCCGTTAAAATCGCACGTTGAGAATCTTCCCTTTCTTTCGCAGAATAGAGATTGTCCATAATAGAATCAAACGGATATATTCCATTTTCATCCATTTGCTTTTCCCACGAGTTTAGTGATAAACGCCGGCCTGTTGGCAACATGCGCTCGTTCAATTCCCAACGCTGTTCTATATCTGCCTGAAATCGATAATCTAGAGGAGCACTTTGCGTATGAAACGGTATTTGCAGCGAAGTATGAAATCCTAACATACAGGGCATAGCTTCATCTCCGTGATTCTCCATACGTGCTTCTTGATGCAAGCCTAATGAATTCAGTTTATATTTTAAAATCAAAGAAAAGTCATGCGGCCAAAACTCATAAAATGGATGCCCAGCTTTAATCTCCTGACACAAAATCACATAATTTTCTCCCATATCTAGAACATCCCACGGCAAATGATACAGTATGCCATGTAAATGATTTTGATATTCAGGCTCATTCATGGGTAACTGATACTGTTTTCCTAATAGTTTGAAACGACCGTGATCATACCGATTAGGGGGAAACAAGACGGGTATCCCAAAACGTAGAGGAGAATGTTTAAATGCATCCATTCTATTTTCGGGTTCTCTAAGAAATCTTAATGATTGGGCAGGTTGACGAAGAGCAACCAAATTTCCTCCCCTTTTTGGTAACAAAATGGCTTCATAACCATCTGCCGTAAGCTGAATAGCCTCTTCACCAGCATAAATCGTTTTTTGAACAGTCATGCGCCACCTCCTCAATAGGATGGGTTAAATTGCATTTGCCTGACCACGTTTTCGCAATTCCATTTCAATTTCTTCCAAACTCTTGCCTTTGGTTTCCTTGACCTTCAGAATCACAAAAATAAGTGCAAGCACTCCCATAGTACCGTATATCAAAAATAAATTACTGATGCCTAAACGGGAAAGAAGCCAGGGAAAAGTCAACGAAACGAGAAGGTTGGCCACCCAATTCGTTACAGCTCCAATTCCCATACCTGTCCCGCGAATGCCAAGCGGAAAAATTTCCGATAGTAAGACCCACATGACTGGACCCCAACTGATGGAGAAAAAAAGAATATAGATGGCTAGACAAATCAAGGTAATCCATCCTGTCGCAACAGAATGAGCAAAAACTTTATTCATTAAACCAAGAATGAAAAGCGACAAGGCCATACCTATACTCCCACTGATTAAAAGTGGCTTTCTACCTACGCGATCAATCAGGCGAACTGCTATCAGCGTCATAACGACTTGCACAGAACCAATGCCAACTGTACCCAATATGGCTGCAGCAGAGCCAAGTCCAACCTTAGTAAACGTAGTTGGAGCATAATAAATAACCGTATTTGTGCCTATGACCTGTTGAAAAACAGCCAGTCCGATAGCCGTCCAAATAGCTGGTCTTACCCAAGGTTGTTTCATTTCACGCCAACCACCGTTTTCTATTTTGTTGGCTTGTTGAATCTCATGGATTTCCTGCTCCACATGGCTGGTTTTACGCAGATGTTGCAAAATTTTGCGCGCCTTTGTTTCTTGACCTTGTTTAAGTAAAAAACGCGGGCTTTCTGGCAAAAACAACATACCTAAAAAAAGAATAGCTCCCGGTACAAAAGCTAGTCCAAGCATCCAACGCCAAGCCTCACTGGCAGCAAAAATATAATCGACGATATAAGCCAGTAAAATCCCAACCACGATCATAAATTGGTTTAAACTTGACAATCCTCCTCGAATTTCAGTAGGGGCTGTTTCAGCTAAATACATTGGCACCATGGTGGAAGCAGCACCTACAGCTAGACCGAGCACTATACGAAAGCTTACCAGATCTGTTGTATTCCCGGAAAACGCTGAACCAACAGCTCCTAAGCAGAAAATGAGAGCTGCCGCAAGAACAACTATTTTTCTTCCCACTTTATCGGCAAGAGGACCACTGATGGCCGATCCGATAATGGCTCCAATCAAAATTGCGCTGACTACTAATCCTTCCGTTATGGTAGTTAAATGAAGTGATTTTTTGATAAACAATATAGCGCCAGAAATGACACCTGTATCGTAGCCAAAGAGTAATCCGCCTAGGGCACCAAAAAAATAAATCAGTATATGATTCATCTTTCTCACGATATTTCTCTCCTCTCTTTTTCACTAGTCCGCCACTTAACTTATGAATTTTCTATATAGAGGTTTGAGCAATTCGTATATTTCCTTATAAACCGCATATTGACGGTTATATAAATTCATTTCGTCTAACTGAGGATGATAAGTGTGTTTGCGCATAATCAGCAAATCGCATGCTGACTCCACATCCACAAAACACCCCGTTCCAACTCCAGCTAATATAGCCGCGCCAAACGCTGGACCTTCATCAGATTCTACAGTGTGCACGCTTCGTCCATATATATTCGTTTGGATGGAACACCAGAGATCGCTTTTGGCTCCACCGCCAGATAGACGAATTTCTTCAATAGGCAATTGTAAATCTTCAATTAAAGAGAGGCTGTCTCGTAAACTAAAAGATACACCCTCCATAATGGCGCGAACAAAATGAGCTCGTTTATGGCGAACTGTCACTCCAAAAAAAACGGCACGAGCATACGGATCTAAATGTGGTGTGCGTTCTCCCAGTAAATAGGGCAGATATACTAGGCCTTCACTGCCCGCTGCAACCTGTGCAGCCTCTTTGGCTAACAGATCATAAATATCCTCTGCCAAAGTTTCCGCCAAAGCCTGCTCAAGGGGTGCAAACTGTTTGGCATACCATTGAAGCGAACCACCTGCTGCCTGGGTTACTCCCATCACGTGCCATGCACCTGGAACCGCATGACAAAATGAATGGAGTCGTCCTTGTTCGTCCTGAACAATATTCTTCGCAAATGCAAATACCACACCCGATGTACCAATCGTGCTCGAGACCACACCTGAACGTACAATTCCGTTACCTACTGCACCCGAAGCTTGATCACCTGCACCAGCTACCACTTTTGTACCAATTTGCAGTCCTGTTTTGGCAGCTGCTGTTGGATTGACCGTACCTGTCAATTCTGGCGATTCTAACACCCTCGGAAGCCATTCCATAGGAATCTCAAGACGTTCGCACATCTCCTGAGACCAATGGCGATTTCTCACATCAAATAAAAGGGTTCCAGAAGCATCTGATACATCACTGGCATACTCTCCGGTCAAACAATAGCGAATATAATCTTTGGGGAGCAAAATCTTGGCTATTTTTTTGAAATGATACGGTTCGTGTTGACGTATCCACTGCAATTTTGTAGCGGTAAAGTTAGGTAAAGCAGGATTAGCGGTAAATCGAAGAATATGCGAACTGCCAATATGTTCATTCATCCAATCACATTCTGGTTGAGTTCTCTGATCGCTCCAGAGTATAGCCGGTCGAATGACTTTCCCATCACTATCGAGTACAACCAAGCTATGCATTTGACCTGTCAAACCAATTCCTTGAATGGAGTCAGAAGAACATCCAGAAATTTCTATAACTTTTTGTATTGCTAAGCATGTCTTTTCCCACCAAACTTCAGGATCTTGTTCAGCGAATAGCGGCCTTTCGTGCAACACTTCATACCTCTCAGTAGAGACGGCCAAAATATGGCCGTCTATGTCCATCAGCAGCACTTTCACTCCGGAAGTTCCAACATCGATACCTAACAAACATGACTTGCTCAAGCTTGTCATAAACTTCACTTCACTTCCAATAAATATTGATTTAATCGCGACAAAAGCAACTCTTGATAACCAGACTCAAATGAGTCGACGGGTTCGTCCAATATTTTCTCTTCCAAAGAAGCCAGTGTGGCACGTCCCTGGATAATGTCCTGACCCATACCGGATTGATAGCTTTGATATCGTTTCGCTATTGCTTCTTCAAATATTTTATCTTTGATTAAACTAGCGGCTACTTTCAGACCTCTTGCAAAACTATCCATACCCGCAATATGCCCATAAAAAAGATCAAGAGGGGTCATGGAAGTTCTCCGGACTTTTGCGTCAAAGTTTAATCCACCTGTTTGGAAACCACCGTTTTTAAGAATTTCATACATAGCTAACGTAGTGCTGTAAAGATTCGTAGGAAACTCATCTGTATCCCAACCAAGCAGCGGATCGCCCTGATTCGCATCTACAGACCCCAGCATGCCGTGGACTCGGCTGTAACGCAGCTCATGTTCAAATGTGTGACCCGCTAATGTTGCATGGTTGGCTTCAATATTAAGCTTAAAACGCAAATCTAATCCGTATGTTTTAAGAAAGGATAATGTACTGGCTGCATCAAAATCATACTGGTGTTTAGTGGGTTCCTTCGGTTTGGGTTCAATTAAAAATTGTCCTCGATAACCAATTTCATCTGCATAATCGCAAGCCATCTGTAACAGTCGAGCGTAGTTGTCCATTTCAAATTTCAAATCCGTATTAAGAAGTGTTTCATAGCCTTCCCTTCCTCCCCAAAATACATAATTTTCAGCACCAAGTTCCTTAGCGATTTCCAAGCTCTTTTTCACTTGACCTGCCGCATAAGCAAATACTCGTGCATCTGGTGAGGTCGCCGCACCATGGGCAAAACGGGGATGAGAGAAGAGATTCTGCGTATTCCAGAGTAATTTAATACCTGTAGATTGCATGTATTCTTTTATCATGGTAACGATTACATCTAAATTGCGATTGCTTTCACGTAAAGTTGCTCCTTCGGGGGCAATGTCGCGATCGTGAAAACAAAAATACCCTACATGCATTTTTTGAAAGAATTCAAATGCTGCTTCAACTCTTTTTTTAGCCAAATCAAGCCCACTAAATGAATTCCAGGAACGTTGCATGTTGCCCATTCCGAATGGATCATTACCCGCTAGTGTAAAAGTGTGCCAATAAGAAACTGCAAAGCGCAAGTGATCCTTCATTGTTTTCCCGAAAACGATTTCATCGGGATGATAATACTTAAAGGCTAACGGATTTGTCGATATAGCATCTTCAAAAGAAATTTCTTTAACTTCAGGAAAAAATTCCATCTCAAAACCTCCAGCATTAGATATTGTGTGCTGCATATCACTTCAACTCAGAACAGAAAACGGGTTTAGACAACAAAGAATCATTCTCAATTTAGTTTGGTTAAGAAACAAACTAATAGTAGCGCAAGATATATTTTTTTTCAATTGCCTATTCAAAAGGTTTTTAGTGTTTAAAGTATCGTTGGTTTAGCAAAACGATGATCGATGACTAAAGAAGCTGCTCCAAGTGAAATCGCATTTTGACCGAGTGTAGACCATTCTAATTTCGTGTGAAAAAAAGAATCGACCATGGATTTAGAAAGAACAGGTTGGATCGCTTCCCAAAGCAAGGATTGAAAACGGGTAATTCTCCCTCCCACGATAACACTTTCCGGATTACAAGTATGGATTAAGTTATTCATTCCTGTGGCCAAATACCTACCAACCGAAGAAATCGCTGCTTTAGCCAAAACGTCTCCATTCTCTGCCCGTTGAAAGATTTCTTCCACCGTCGATACCTCTTTACCTGATTTTTGCTGAAAGATTTCTATTAAAGCTTTCTCTGAGGCATACATTTCCAAACAGCCCCTGTTCCCGCAAGAACATAGCAATCCATCCACTACTACCACCATATGACCAACTTCTCCTGCTATGCCTCCACTTCCCCGCATCAACTGTCGATTCACAACAATACCGCTACCAAGTCCTGTGGTTACACTTAAATAAACAAAATTTGAATAATTTTGTCCTTTACCTAACCATTGTTCAGCAATGGCTCCCATATTAGACTCATTATCAATAAAAACAGGCAAATCTAAATGTGCTTCAAGCATTTTACGTAAAGGAATATTCATCCAATGCAAATTAGGCGCGTTCCATACCACACCTTTCTTAAAATCTACCAGTCCTGGAACAGCTATTCCCACACCAATCACACCTAACGGGGATGAAGGTGCTGATTGAACTATTTGTTGAACCACATCGACTACTTGATACACCGTTTGCTCAACTTCCATACCCACAGGAGATGCAATCACCAGAGATTTTTCTAATTTGCCAAGTAAATCTATCAATAAAAAACGAACTTCATGAAGATCAATAGCCACGCCTACAGCATAGCCAGCTCTACCATTAAAACCGAGCATACGTGGCCTCCGTCCCACAGCAGAAGGACCTGTACCGAGTTCAATGACAAGTCCTTCGTGGATGAGTTCATCAATCAAACTGGATACAGTTGCTTTATTTAAACCTGTTATTTCAGAAATACGCGCACGTGAAACGGGATGTTGACTACGTATGATATCGGTGACAATTGATTTATTAATTTCTTTCATCAAAGTTTGATCTCCAGTTCTCATAACCCACTACCTATCATTTTAGAATTTGAAAAATCATATCACAGGACCGTTCTAAACCAAAGAAACCGAGATTTTCGAGTTGCTCGATCGCGGTTTCCAGAAAATTTTCGCTTAAAAACATACGTAATGATGAGAAATTCAAAGATTGGTTAAGAAAGAAAAAGAGATAGGAATATCTTATTAAATTTTATTCTCTTTTTCGTCTAATTCGATTAAAACCAACCTTGAAGAGTTCATGGATAAGTTTTAATTTACTTTATGTAAACCAAATCTTTTGGGAGGTGTGGTTATATGAAGTGGAGAAATGGATTACTTGCCCTAATTGGTATTTGGTTTATCATTTCACCGTGGGTCTTCCACTACACCAATCACACATCTGCTCTTTGGTCAAGCATTATTCTAGGCGCAATTCAACTGATTGCATCTGGATGGGCAACATTTATGCAGAATAGTTCCGGTTGGAAAGTTTGGCAAACATGGGTTTCCCTGATTATGGGTATTGGTTTCATCATTCAACCTTTCGTACTATCCATGGATACTAAAGAAACATGGACAAGCGTCATTTTAGGAGCTATAACCATTCTGCTCAATCTTTGGACGATGGCTGGCAAAGATACAGAACTAAAGATAAACTCCAAATCAACTCCAGGTAAACATGCCCATGCGTAAAAAATTTCAATGAACAGGTCGATCTTTTGACTAGATCGACCTGTTCTGATTTGCATCACATTATTCTGGAAGAGAATCCCCTCTTGTTTCTTTTGCTGCTGGTATGATGAGTATACCAATTAAAAATGCAATTGACGTCAATGCTACCGGTATTCCAAGTGTTCCCATTTGGTGAACCAGTGAACCAATGATAAACGTTACAATTGCACCAACAAACCGACCAATCGAAGTAGTAAATGCAAAAGCACTAGCTCTCCTATCTGTAGGATATTGTTCAGGTAGCCATAAACTAAACATTGCAAAATTCCCTCCACCAAATCCAAGAAAGAACAGGATGATCATAAATGGCGCAAGCCCATGTGGTAAATAGAATGCCCACCCAAAAGAGAGAATGATGCTGACAATCATCACTGCAAAATAGACTGCTAAAGCTTTTTTCCGACCTATTTTCTCCGCCAGAGGAACTAGCAAAATACATCCTAGAATTGTTCCAATTGATAAAATAGCTGTTCCATAAGATGACATGTGTACAGGCGCGAGTCCTTTCATTCCAGTTTTTGTTGCTAGTTGGATAATAGCTGTTGGTTCATAAACTGACCCTGCCCAGAGTCCAATGATAGCTACAGTTAGTAGTAGAGAATTAATAAGCGTACGTTTACGATACTCAGGTGTAAAAATTTTAGATAAAGGCTGATGATTCTTCGTCTTTTGAATTACTTTTGTAAATTTTTCCGGTTCTTTTACACTTGCTAGTACCCAAAAAGATACTAGAGCAGGAACAATACCTACAAAAAACATGGCTCTCCAGCCGAATGATGCTCCAATTGTATAGTTCAAAGCGGCAGCCACAAAAAATCCAGCATAGTAACCTGTTTGTAAATATCCTGCCCCCATTTTTCTTCTATCCTCAGGCCAAGATTCTGCAACAAAAGTACCAGCCATTGACCATTCACCACCAATACCAATACCCGCCAAAGTCCGAAAAATAGCCAATTCCCAAATATTATGTGCAAACCCGCTTAAACAGGTAAATACAGCATAGACAAGAATCGTTAACATCAATGACTTGGAACGTCCAAAACGATCTGCTATGGGTCCCCATAAAAACGATAGACCCCAACCAACCAAAAATAGCGCAAACAAGATAGAACCGTACAGAGCAATATTACTAGCAGTAGACTGAATACCAGACATAGGAAGCAATTGTTTCATAGCTGGAGTCAATACGAGTGCATAGATGACTGAATCCATTCCATCCATCAACCACCCACTCCAGGCTGCCCAAAATCCATTTATTTGTTGACGATTTAATTTAGTTTTTATGGATAAAGGAGCACTTGCAACTTGAACTGACGAACCCATCCTTCCTACCTCCCTTATTCTTCAACAAATCGCATCGTATATCAGATAAAAATAAATTTATATAGATTAGAATATTCAGATTTATTTTGCGTTACTTTCTCTTTCATCTCCTCTCTGTTGTAAACTTGTTTTACTAGGAAGAAAAAATGACCCTACATGATTTGGATAGCTTGCAAGATGGTTTCAGTATGTTCGCCAAGAAGCGGTGGCGGATTATCTTTAATTTTATTTTCTGTCTCATTCAAAAACTTAACGGGTGTGGCCACTTGTTTAATTTCTCCTGCCAAGGGGTGGTTTACAGTAAAGAGCATGTTTCTCTCTATAACGTAATTATCAGCGTATAAATCTGATAATTTGTAAATAGGCCCACATGGAATCCCATATTGACGAAGAATTTGAATCCACTCAGAAACCGTTTTAGTTTTAAATATTTCCTGCAACAACGGAATAAGAATATCTCTTCTTGTAACACGGTCTGGATTAGTCTTAAATCGTTCATCGTTACCTAACGCACCTATTGCGAGACAAAATTTTTCCCACAATTTATCATTTCCAACCGCTAAATTAAAATAACCGTCGCTTGCTGAAAACGCCTGATAAGGGCATATATTTGGATGCGCATTTCCCATCGGTTTAGGGTCATAACCACTCGCAAAAAAATTACCTGCAGCATAGGTTTGAAAAGCCATCATGGATTCTAGCAGTGAGACATCTATCCACTGCGCTTCAGAAATATAACGTCTTTTTTCTAAAGCTGTTAAAATACCAATAATCGCCCACATGCCTGCACTAATATCTGCCAAAGAAAATCCAGGCTTAACTGGCTCACCATCTGGATATCCTGTCACAGCCATTAAACCGCCCATACCTTGAGCAATCACATCATAACCTGGTTCATCTCTATAACGACCCGTTTGTCCAAAACCAGATATAGATGCAAGTATGATGGTTGGGTTCCATTTCTTTAAGTTTTCAAATCCAAATCCAAGTTTCTCTAAAGTACCTGGTCGAAAATTTTCAACTATGATATCTGCATTTTTTACTAATTCAATAAGCCTTTGTTTACCAACTTCAGACTTTAAATCAAGAACCACACTTTTTTTATTTCTGTTTACGCTCATAAAGTATGCGCTTTCACCTTGAATAAACGGAGGTCCCCAAGTTCGTGTATCGTCTCCATTTGGTGGCTCGATTTTAATTACTTCCGCACCGAGATCAGCAAAATACATTGTACAAAAAGGGCCACTTAATATTCTTGTCAGATCCACAATACGGATATTTGAAAACGCATACATACGCTACCCTCCCATTGTGTCTATCTAACAAGTTTTTTGATTTACATCTAGAAATGTGCTGGTCGTTTTTCAGTAAACGCGCGTACTCCCTCTTTAAAATCATTGTTATCAACCCAATAACCTGTTTCCATCTGCATACCCGATAGGACAAGATTCACATTTTTCTTTACCGCAAGCAAAGATGCTCTTGACTGTAATAGCATTCTCCTGGCTAATGAAATCGTTTCACTATCTAATTTTACGCTTGGTACAAGATAATTCAGAATTCCTAGTTCCATTGCCTGGTTTGCTTTATAACTGCGCGCGGTATAAATCAAATCTTTAGTTCGACTAGGCCCCAGTGTTTGTATCATTCTGCGTAGAAAAGGAGGCTGCAAAGTAACTCCAAGTTTTCCAACAGGCATTCCAAACATTGCATTTTCTGTACCTATCCTAACATCGCATGCTAACGCTAATATGAAACCAGCTCCAAAAGCAGGTCCGTTAATTGAAGCAATCGTAGGAATCGATACATTCTCAATAGCGGAGATAGTCTCTTCCATTGTTTCAAAAGCAATATTTGCCTGATCTACCGTTAAAACAGAAAATTCCTTAATATCGCTTCCAGCAGTAAAATCACTTCCAGCACCACGAATTACAAGTAATCTCGTTTTAGATGGCAGACTCACTACCCAGTTTTTCATAGTTTTCCACATATCTTGAGTTAATGCATTACGTTGACTAGATCTGTCAATTGTAATCACACCAATGGGTCCGGCAAGTTGAAATCTCAAGGTCCCCTGTTCATTAAATCTCTCCACTACAACCTTCACAGTTTCCCCCCCATCCCTAATTGTCGATTGTCGACAATATATCATTGAGCAATGATTGATGTCAAACTATTTTAAGAATATTGATTATGATTTTTTTTATGTCATATGTGTTGGAGGACTGATTGAAACAATTTCTATAACGATATTGGGATAAGGAAACCCAAGTTTTTCTTGTAGAAAGTTGAATATATGTTGTTGAAGCCTCATGGATTCTTTACGTAAATCACTTTGCCATTTGGCATGTAATTTAATATGAAAATGACTCAAGTCATGATTCAATACAACCATTCGAGTCATATGAAAAGGATATTGATGAAATTCGATAAGATGATGAATGGATTGACTAACCACTTGAGGATGAATGTAAACTCCCCCTTCCGCAAAAATAGGACGAACAACCGTAAATTCTTCATCCGTTTTTTTTAAATGGTGACTAACTTTTATACGATTAAGCATTTTTATCGCATAAGAGGCGATACGACTTTCCGCTTGAAGCTTCGACTGAAAAATCGGAACCGCATGCAATCCCTTTTGCCGCATTTCTAAAGCTAATAATTTTTCTTCAATATTTACAATTTCATCGATAGAAATCCATTTAATTTCATTTATATTTAATCCCAAACGAAAACATATTCTTTCAATCATTCTTTGTGAAGTTCCTAGAATAAGACATTTTGAGGGGTTATATTTTAGCAACGCACTGCGGACTTCTTGACAATGCAAAGTATCCATAAAAATTGCTCGACGTACAGCGTCTATCATAGTTTTCTCTAGTTTTGCAGAGTACCCGGCTTTGAGCACACCTTTATAAATCATAACCCCATCATCCAATATACATTCTATATTCATTTTTTGGGCAATCCATTGAGCATGATGGCTTTTGCCAGTCCCACTTCTACCATATAATCCATACAGTTTCATTGCACACCTCTAGGTTTCTGTAGTTCTTTGCAGGAATTGAACCTATTCTGTACAATACCTCTTTATAAAGTGATATTTCTATTTAAAAACAAGGTTGTGAATGAATTGGAACGAACCTATTTCACTGACAATAAATCCGAAGTATCACTTACAAATCCACTTCCTATGCAAATTGCTGATTGGTTGGCAGAACGTATCTTCAATGGCGAATTGCCAAGAGGACATCGTCTTAAAGAAGAAGAGTTAGCTTCTATGTTTAAAACGAGTCGAGCTCCGATACGCGAAGCTCTCTATTTATTACAATTGGATGGGTTAGTAGAACGGTTACCTAGGCGTGGTACAGTTGTACGAGAATATTCAGATGATGATATTCGTGATTTATACGAAGTGAGATCTATTTTAGAACTTTCTACCATCGATAGACTAATGACACGCTGGAACCATGAGATTTACAGTTCATTTCAAGATATTTTACATCAAATGCAGACTTCTGTAGTGGATGCAGACAATCAAGCCTATTCTCAATATAATTCCATGTTTCATGAGAGTCTATTTCAATTTTCCGGCAGTCAAATCCTCTTTAGACTTTATCAACAGCTTGGATACCCTCTCAAATATCTCTTGCAATTTTCAACACAAACAAAGGAGCAGATGGAAAAGTCCTATCTTGAACATGCTTCGATTATAGAAATGTTGCATCAGGGACGTTTTCAAGAAGCTAAAGAGATACTTGCTAGTAATGTAAAAAATGGCTTATGTCGTGTCATTGAATCCCGGCATTCTTTGAAGGAGAAGTAACTTTAGGAATAGCCATTTCCTTTTTATTCATTGCAGACTCAGTTCTTCTAAGTGGCTTGCCATTGCTCTTGAAATTGAGTACGATACAGATTTTGATATAAGCTATTTTCTTGCAGTAATTCTTGATGCGTTCCCATAGCGACTACCTTTCCCCGATTCATAACAATGATATGATCGGCATTTAAAATAGTCGACAATCTATGGGCGATCACGATGGCTGTACGGCCAGCCAGCAATACGGAGAGCGCCTCTTGAATTTTCCGTTCGGTGATACTGTCAAGAGCACTCGTTGCTTCGTCTAATAAGACAATTTTAGGTTCTTGCAAAAGCACTCGTGCAATGGCCAGACGCTGTCTTTCGCCACCTGATAACCGATAGCCGCGTTCCCCTACTACTGTGTGAAATCCATCAGGTAGTTGTTCAATCGTATCTAAAATTTGCGCAGCTCGGCATGCTCGTCGCATTTCTTCCAAAGTAGCTTCTTCTTTTGCCATTTTTAAATTATGAAAAACCGTGTCATGAAAGAAAAATGGATCTTGGGGCACCAAACCAATTTGCGCCCGCAACGACTGCAACTTCAATTCACGAATATTCCATTCATCAAGATAGACAGTACCTTGAGTCGGATCCATAAAACGCGGTATGAGCTGCAGAAGAGTTGTTTTACCTGCCCCGCTTGGGCCTACAAGGGCTACTGTTTCACCAGATTTCACATGAAATGCAATATCTTGCAAGGCAAACTGATGCGATTGGGTAAGCGAATCTTCTTCATGTGAATCATTGACGTCCTCTTTCACAGATATTGCAGATAACTGTTTTTCGCGAAGCGGGTAACGATAGGATACGGCTTGCAGAGTCAGATTACCTTCAATAGCATCAGCAGGAATGGTCAATGGACCATCAACAACTTCTGGAGCTTGATCGAGCAAAGAAAAAATGCGGCGAAATAAAGCAATGGACGAAAGCAGATTGACATGAATTTGAGCTAATTGACTAAACGGACCATAAAGACGCCCCAACAAGGTAGTAAATGCAACAATTGCGCCAAGTTGCAAACGATGGTGAATAACCAGCCACCCACCATATCCCCATAGGGCGGCAGGACCAATAGCAGAAAACATATTGATCCACATAAAAAGCCATCGACCAACAAGAGATTGACGAACCTGCAAATCACGCAAGACATGATTAGTTTCAGCGAATTGTTTTTCTTCAGCCTCTTGTCGATTTAAAATACGAATTAAAAGAGCACCACTAACACCGAGTGTTTCACTTAATTGGACAGTTAATTTGGCAAGCCACTGTTGAATTTCTCCCTGTAATTTCTGACGAGTCATACCTACGCGTTGGGTGGGAATAACAAAAGCTGGAACGACAATCAGCGAAAGAATAGCCAACTGCCAATTCATACTGAACATAAAGACGAGTGTTGAGGCAATGGTTAAAGCACTACTTACAAAACCAACCAGTGTATTGGTTACGACGTTTTGAATGGCTGTTACATCGTTGGTTACACGGGAAACTAATTCTCCCGCTTGACGAGAAGCAAAAAAATGGACACTTTGCAGTTGAAGATGCCGAAATAAATCCATTCGATAGTCAGCCATTACATTTTGCGCAATGAGATTGCTCAGCCAAGTCTGAACCACGCCCAGCAATCCGGTAACTACAGCGGTTAATACAAGAGCTACAGTGTACTCCATGACAACTTTCAAATTGCCTTTAAGTATACCGAGATCGATAATGCGTTGAGTCAAAGATGCGGGCAACACCCCACCTATGGAAGTGGCAAGAATCACGAAAATCACAACAATAGAAAGTGGCCAATAGGGTAGAAATGCTCGCAAGGCTCTGCTTAATATTTTCCAATCAAAATGTTCTTGTTTGGCCAACTCGCGCATTTTCCATCGATCAGCGCCATGACCACCCCCGCCAAGTCCCAAACCGCGAAATTCAGCATGCATAAGAGAAGAATCACTCCTGTTAAAACAAAGCTTTTTCAGTTTGCCATATTTATTCTAGAATCAATCTTGCTATATATCCAGTCTACAGCCCTATCAAACCGAAGCGTTGTTGAGTACAGATTGAACATAGACATTTTGCCCAACAAGCGTTTGTCACCCCTACATGATATGATGAATAAGCTGGATGGAGGGATAGCATATGGCAAATTTCAAACGGGTTACCATTGAAGATGTTGCACGTGAGGCGCAGGTATCGATTACTACAGTATCTCGCTATTTAAATGGACATTATGAATATATGAGCGAGAAAACCAGAATGAAAATTGCCAATATCATACAGCGTCTCGAGTATCGTCCCAACATCATGGCGCAAGGACTTAAAGCCAATCGGACAAAACAAATAGCCGTTGTTGTGGTCAACATCAGTTACCCGTTTTGTGCCTCTGTCATCCGTTCACTTTCAGAGGTCATGGCACCAGCCGGATATGGATTGCTAGTTTTTGATAGCAACGGAGATAAGCAAAGAGAACGAGATTTCTTATTATCTTTGCGCAGTCAAAATGTCGATGGTATCGTTATTCAAACAAATGGAGCAAATGCAGATTTGTTGCAAAATATTTCTAAAGAATTGGCGTTGGTCATGATCGATCGACGCATAGATATTGCAAATGCTGCCAACGTAGTTACCAACAATGAGCAGGTTTCTTATGATGTAACCCATTATTTGTTTACCACAGGCTACGAAAATGTAATTTATGTTACAGAGATGGAAAACGGAGTGAGTACTCGTGAAGAAAGACTACGTGGATATCGAAATGCCTGCCTGAAAGCGAAGCGTAAAGAATGGATAGAACGTCTGGATAAATCTAATGAAGAAAGTTACTTTCATACCGCGGAACGCATTCGTAAAAATATGAACGGTCAATCTTTTGCTATTTATACTGCCAATGGACTTCTTATGCTGCGACTCTACCCGTGGTTACAGAAATTAGGAATCCAAACTCCAAATCCCATGGGACTGGCTACTTTTGACGATCCCGATTGGGCAAGCGTTACCACCCCTCCATTGACAAGTATACGTCAACCTACGGAAGAAATGGGACGCTTAGCAGCCAAACTTATATTAGAGAAAGTGGAAACGGGATCGACAGAAAATATGCCTGTATTACAGATACTTCCTTCCGAACTGATTATACGCGACTCGACGATGCTGAAAGATTAGATTCCAAAAGTTGACAATACGAACGAAATCGCTCATATTTCTCTGCGTATTCAACTTGCTTTTTTTTATTTGGAAAAGTGAATTCGAAAGGCAACCCCTCACTTATTTGATGATATTGAATGTCACCTGCAGCTAACATAGCCAGCTTGGCTGCTCCTCTGGCTGAGGCATCCCCAACATGACAACTGATTACGGGAAGTTGAAATATATCTGCGCACAATTGCGACATGAACGCGTTCTGCAACAACTTCCCTGATAAAATGAGTCGTTTCGGTTGTGCTCCAGCTTTCCGCAATCCTCCCGCAATCCAAAAAGCATTGAATACTATTCCTTCCAGAGCAGCGCGCAACAAATGAGAACGTTGATGTTCCAGACGCAAGCCAAGCCAAGCACCGCTCCAATCAGCATTCCATAAGGGTGCTCGCTCACCTGCCACATAAGGTAAAAATGTCAGATTGCCAGAATCCACTTGAGACGCTTCCTGTAATAAAATTTTCCACATATCGTTATCTTCCGATACTGAACTTCCTAAAAACTGTTGCAGAATCCAATCTACAATCACACCTCCACTGTTACTCGGTCCACCAACCACATAACGTTCATCGTCCAACACGTAAGTAAACGGTTGGTGCTGAAAATCAAAGATTGGTTTGTGAGCGGTCAACCGAACTGCACAACTTGTTCCCATTGTAATAACCATAGACTCATCGTCTAAAGCACCCACGCCTAAATTAGCCAAAACTCCATCCGAAGCGCCAATATTAAATAGTGTATCGGACAAACCGGCCAACTTTAATTCAGAGTTTATCACTCCTTGATAAAGCTTCTTCGTTGGAACAATGCTTGATAACTGATCGCGCTGAATGCCGGCGAGTGAAAGAGCCAATGGGTCCCAATCGCGGATATGCAAATTGTACATACCAGACGCTCCCGCCATAGATTCATCTACCACCCACTCGCCAAACCATTGATACCAGACAAACTCCTTCAAAGATACATAACGATTATGTTGATTTAAGAATGGGCTGGATTGGCGGCGCATCCATAACAATTTGGCTAAAGGAGACATTGCATGCAACGGTGTGCCTGTTGCTTCGTATAGTGTTTTACCAATAGGTTGTCTACGAAGCTGCATTGCCTCTTCGTTTGGTCGAGCATCCATCCAAATGGAAGCATACGTTAAAGGCTCACCCGCTTGATTGACTACAAGCAGGCTGTGCATAGCAGCACTGATACCTACTAAACGGACGGAAAAACCAGATTTTTTAGCGAATTGGGCCGCCTCAACCAATACCTTCCCTGTCGCTGTGGCCACTTCCTGAGGACATTGTTTAGCCGAACCATCCTCTTCGTGATGCGTTTTTACGGTATGACTAAACAACTGCAACATCTGGCCATTTTCATGAAACAAATTGGCTTTCACCGATGTTGTACCGAGATCGATACCGATCACACAATGCGTCATGGTATTCACTCCCATTCAATAAAGACCGCCGACCTATACAAGCAGGCCGGCGGCAATTCCAGCTTCATCCCAAACCACACTTAGAGACGAGATATTTGAGAACATTCCATCGGTTCAATCCGCCCAAGCAAAAAGACATAGGACAAAATACCAATGAGAAGCACTACAGCAGCTACTAAAAATCCTAGCGCAAAAGAACCTGTTCCTCCAGCAATAAATCCCGTGATGATGGGTGCCAAAATACCCATAATATTATTGACAAAGTTCATAATACTTCCGACTGTTCCAACTGTGCCTTTAGGCGCAATCAGAGCAGGGATACTCCAGCCGATGGGCGCTGAAAAGGCAAGGCCTCCAAGTGCAATAGAAATCCAGACAATAGCCACACTTGCATGAGATGTGAACGCAGCGCCTGCTACAGCTAGCCCAAATATCATCCCTATAACTAACAAAGTTTTGCGGACACGAGATCCATCACGACCTGAAGCAACCAGTTTATCTACAAGCCAACCTCCAATCCATAAATCCGTCAATGTGGCTACCACCCAAGGAATAATGGCAAATCCACTACTTTTTAAGACGGACATATGCATCTGTGTTTCTAAGTACCCTGGCAGCCAGGTAAGAAAAAGGTAAAATGCGTAGCCATAAGCAGCAAAACCAATGGTCAGGCCCCATACTTTACGCCGCCCCAAAAGATAGCCCAAATTGCGCATACTGCCACCTGGTGCTTCTCCTTCTTCTTGAGCTCCCCCTTCACGAATATAGCGTAACTCTGCCTCATTGATCGATTTAGATTCCTCGGGATCGCGATACCAAATCCAATAAGCTAGAAAATATAGCAGACTGAGAATGCCTGTCAGTATAAATCCGCCTCGCCAGCCCCATGCCGTCACGGCAAAAGCAACAATCGGTACGCCAATGACATTAGATAGCTTAGCTGCTGCATCGAACATTGAAGTTGCTCTGCCGCGCTCGATTATTGGAAACCAATATCCAGTCGCTTTGGATGCACCGGGAAAAGCAGGTCCTTCAGCAATACCTAGTAAAATCCTCGAAAAAATAATGAGTCCCATTCCACTGACAACAGCGGTCAAAAAAGTTGCCAAAGACCAAAGCAGCGTGCCAATACGCATAAGCCATTTCACACCCACTTGGTCTAGCAAAGCACCAATAGGAATTTGCACCAAAGCATAAGACCATGCAAATGAAGATAAAAGAATACCCATTTCTCCCTTGGTTAAATGATAACTGGACATCAAGGGTTTAGTGGCCACGGAGATATTGGTTCGATCAAAATAATTGATAACAATTCCTATTCTGTGTATGGTCAAATAAAAATGGAGGTTCTGGTCATCGAAAATTCCTTGGTGTAATCAACTGAAATTCCCTGTTGATTTCATCAGGAAATCCCTGACCGGATCTGGAAAATTCCCTGGTGGATCTCTGCCACTTCAGTCATCCAATACTTACAATCCTTCTTGTAGAAATGCGAGGAGGAGAAAGGATGACGATGAGCATGGACCAGATTCACAGGATTAAAGAGCTGCAGATGCAGCAGAAAGGAGCCTACCAAATTGCGAGCGAACTAGGGCTGGACCCCAAGACCGTTCGCAAGTATATGATGCAGGAAGATTTCTCACCGAAGCCGCCTGCGTCCATTATTAAGCCATCCAAGTTGGACCCTTACAAGGCCACCATTGATGCATGGCTTCTTCAAGATGCGAAAAATCGCTACAAGCAACGGCATACCGCCAAGCGTGTGTACGACCGCCTGGCAAAGATGCATTCAGACTTTCCGTGCTCGTATCCTACCGTGAATAGATACGTAAGTTCATTTCGCCAACGTCAGCAACTGAGTAAAGGCGGATATCTTGAGCTTGAATGGCATCCGGGTGAAGCTCAGGCCGATTTCGGTGAATGCGATGTATTTCTAAATGGCGTTCGTCGAGTCTCCAAGTACCTCGTGCTCTCCTTTCCCCAAAGTAACACCGGATGGGTGCAAGGTTTTCTTGGCGAAACGGCTGAGTGTTTGTGCCAAGGCCTCATGGATGTATTTGAGCACATTGGAGGTGCACCGCCACGGCTTGTCATTGACAACGCAACGGCAGCCGGTCGACGCATTGGTGAGCTTGTCCGCATGACCCAGTTGTTCAAGCGATTTCAAGCGCATTATGGTTTCCAGGTGACCTTCTGTAATCCCAATAGCGGGAATGAGAAGGGGAACGTCGAGAACAAGGTGGGTTACGCAAGGCGCAATTACATGGTACCGGTACCGTCCGTACCCTCGCTCATTGAATGGAATACCGAGCTGTTTGAGTTGTGTGATCTGGATAATCTGCGAGAGCATTACAAGAAAGAGGCACCGATGATTGAGCTGTTTGAAGCGGACAAGCAAGCACTACTTCCTCTACCACGTCTACCGTTTGAAGCATGCCGCTATGAGCACGTAAAAACTAACGGCTACGGAAAGTTTGTGATAGACGGAAAGCACAACTACTCCTCGTCTCCGATGTACGCAGACAAGGAGATTGTGGTTCGAATGAGTGCCCACTTTGTAGAGCCACTGGATGAGAGTGGCGACGCGATCTCTCGTCACCCCAGGGCGTTTGGAATGGAGCGGACGGACACTGTCGATTGGCTGACAATACTGGACCAATTGATTACGAAACCAGGCGCTTGGAAGAACAGCATGATGCGCAGCCAGATGTCCTATGAGGTACGTGACTATATGGACGAGCAAGACAAGAGTGGGCTACGGCAAGCTTTACGGGTGATTAAAGATCTGTCGAGTCAATACGGACTTGATGTTGCCGTTACCTCTCTCCAGGAAGCGATTGTTCGGCGACGTACCCAGGGCATTGATGTCAACGCTGCGGTGATTGCTGCTCGCATTGCTCACTACGGCCTTGATACGCCAGGCGAACCCGGACCGGACATGACTCAATACGACGTCCTACTACCAAAAACGTTAGAAGGTGATACGTATGGACCGCAGTGAAGTTCGCCTTGAAATCTCACAGTTCTGCCGGCAACTGATTCTCAGCCAAAATGCGGTGCGCTTGTGTGACCTTGAAGCCACTCCGAAGCAGGAGGAGTTCTTACACAAAGTGTTTCGTGAGGAACTTGAGCACCGGGAACGACAGAAAAGGATTCGGCTCTTTCAGAAGGCGGCGTTTCCGGTTCGAAAGACGTTGGAGGGCTACGAATTCAGTGCCCTCCGGCTTCCCTCCACATTACCCTTGGATGAACTGATCTCGTGTCAGTTCATCCAGGAAAAGAAAAACCTCGTCATGTATGGGCCAGTAGGAACTGGCAAGACACACCTTGCCATTGCAATTGGTACAAAAGCGTGTGAAATGGGGATTCCGACTCGTTTCTTTACGGCGGCCTCCCTTGTGACCAAGCTCAGCGAAAGTAAGCGAAATGGCTTGTTGGAACGGACAATGAAGGAACTAGAGAAGGCACAGCTTCTTGTGATTGATGAATGGGGCTATCTACCCATGGACCGTGAGGAAGCACAACTTTTATTTCAGGTGGTGGCCGCAAGCTACGAACGACGAAGTCTCGTGATTACAACCAACCTTGAGTTCTCAAAATGGGGAGGTATATTCACTGACGACCAGATGGCCGCAGCCATGATTGACCGTCTAGCCCACCATGGACAATTGGTCGTGTTCGAGGGAGAGAGTTACCGCCTAAAGCATGCACTGATGAGACAAAAATGACTGATTTGGAACTGGAAATTGGCCAAGGAATTCTCTTGATTAAACCAGGGAATTTCGGTTGATTCCACCAGGGAAAAAGCGTTGATTATACCGAGGAATTAGTGATGATAAAACCAGGGGAAACCACTTGACAAAACACATCCTATTCCTATGAGAACCGCTATTCCCCATCTTACATTGCTTCTCTTACTGCTCATAGTCAGACCTCCTTTTAGCTTGGAATTGAAGGACGCAATAGCCATGGGTTCGACATGTTTTGAATGCGCTTACCTCCATCAATTTTCAGAAAACGTTTTAGTTAAACGTTTTCTATATCATATCCTATATATTCGAAATTTCAAGAGAGAATACCTACAACATGTTGCAAATGGAACAAAATTCGATACTTTTGGAACAATCGATCTTTCTAAAATGAAGGCATAAATAATGAAGACTTTGAAACGGTGAACAGGAAACCCATCGAGTAGTTCAATTTTAGGAGGCAGTTTATTTTGAAAATCATTATTTGGAAAAAAATATTTCATTTCAATGAGTTAGGTTTTCAAAAATTGATGGAAAAAGGCTGGGTCATTAAAGAAACTCTTTCATATATTCGTCTGCTTAGC
This sequence comes from Alicyclobacillus sp. TC, assembly GCF_016804365.1. Lineage (NCBI taxonomy): Bacteria > Bacillati > Bacillota > Bacilli > Caryophanales > Alicyclobacillaceae > Alicyclobacillus > Alicyclobacillus sp. TC. The sequence goes on from NZ_CP044434.1 coordinate 1,937,905, forward strand.
GAAGGAGATCGTATAAATCCCTTTTATATTGTGCAAAGAATTTTTTACAGTCCTCATGAAGAATTAGAGTTTGGGATGATTCCGATGGGAGAATATCGATTTATTCGAACATTTTTTGATACAAAAGATTTGGATATATGGAAAAAACTCATGACTCATCCCGTATTAATTGAACTTATAGAGACTTATGGGGATCAAATTACACACCCTATGAGTACTATGAAAATCATAGAAGTTCCTAACGATATAGATTGGGAAATTGTCCCTCTTCAAGACCAAGAAATTGCTATTGTCGATAAACAACGAATCTGGAGCGCTTAATTGACCTGCGCAATATTTATAGCCATTGAAATCAAGGGGAATACCACATCCCCTTTATGATTTTGTTTACCTTAATATCATTACTTTTACCTACACTTCACAAAATTCCTCATCCAAAATCAATCACTTGAAATCAGAGCGGAATAGTATATGATGTATTTTGGTTCTTCGAGATCGATATTTTTTGAAGAACGCAGTTTCTCCCCCCAATATATTTCGTTTTACGAAATATATTGGGATTAATCACCACTTTATCCTCTATTTTAGCAAAAAGGAGTCGATTCAGTTGTCTTCTCACCTTGAAGATTTATCTGACACACGGCAGCCACTTTGGCATCAACCACTTGCTGTTTGGTCAGTAGCATTTGCATGTATCATTGCATTTATGGGTCTTGGTCTCGTCGATCCGATACTTCCAGACATTGCTTCTAAACTGCATGCATCCCCTGCTGAAGTTGAACTTCTTTTTACTTCCTATAACTTAGTAATGGCTTTAGCCATGGTCATTACCAGCGGGATCAGCAGCAGAATTGGCTACAAAGGAACGCTGATAGCTGGTTTATTACTGATTATTCTTTTTAGTGCGCTGGCTGGACACGCAGCCAATGTTGGACAAATCGTCTGGTTCAGAGCAGGTTGGGGACTGGGCAATGCACTTTTTATTTCCACTGCTCTGGCAGTCATTGTTAGCGTTGCAAACGGCGGTCCCGCGGGAGCCATTATTTTATACGAAGCCGCACTCGGACTAGGAATTTCTGTAGGTCCCTTGCTCGGTGGAGAATTAGGCGCTATCTCCTGGCGTGGTCCTTTTTATGGGGTAGCAGTATTGATGTGTATCGGTTTCTTGTTGACCTTAATTTTACTGAAGGGAAATCAACGTCCAGCTGCTCGACATAGCCTTATTGAACCTTTTTTTGCCTTACGTCACCGTGGGCTTCTTACTATGGGCTTGACTGCATTCTTTTATAATTTCGGATTTTTTACATTGCTTGCATACACACCCTTTGTCTTGCGGCTCAGTATTCATCAGCTAGGATACGTCTTTTTTGGCTGGGGCATTTGTCTAGCGATTACATCTGTTTGGATAGCTCCTCATTTACAAAAAAAGTTTGGTACCAGTTCGGTCATGATGACTGTACTCACACTGTTTGCTCTTGATTTGATTATCATGGCCGTATTTACGAATACTACAATGATTGTCTCTATAGCCGTTATTCTGGCGGGAGCTCTTTTGGGAATCAACAATACGCTGATAACTACAGCAGTTATGGTAGTTTCCCCATTTGAGCGTCCTATAGCTTCATCAGCTTACAGTTTTGTACGTTTTTTAGGAGGCGCTATTGCTCCTTGGCTAGCTGGAAAATTAGCATCATGGTACAACCCTCATATACCTTTTTATTCAGGTGCACTGGGCGTTATCCTTAGTGTTGTGATTCTTGCGATTGGCCGTAAACATTTAGCCAGCATTCCGCGTGGTCATTAATTCCTTACTGCTCTATCATCAACTGACAATAAAGTAGCGTCAAGCAAGTTGGTTATAGAGCCCCCTTATTCATATGCCACTTTCGAACAGCCCTCATTTTGAACGTCCATGACCCATTCATCGTTAAGCATTTTCTGATCAATTTTTAGATGTTCAATCCCATTCCATCTGTCTTTAAATAAACCCTGCGATAGCAATCCAGAAAATAAGATCGATTACGATTTACAAAACAGCATATCTATGTTATTTTGAGAATAAATCAGAACCATTCTTATTTATAACAAAAGAGTTTTCACATGTATGTTTTCACAATCAGTTTGAGGAGGTTAAAAGACACGTGAGTCAACATAACCACTTGCAAACAGAATCGGTCGGCTTTTGGGGATTAGTAAGTCAAAGTATCAGCGGTATGGCGCCTACCTGTGACGTGGTAGCTTTTATGACTGCAGGCGCGGCGTTTGCATTAGCCGCACTTCCTCTTTCTTATCTATTGGCATTTTTGGTTATGTTCATTGAAGTCAATACTATCTACCACCTTTCAAAACACCGCACATCGGCTGGTGGTTACTACAGTTACGTAGCCGCTGGAATTGGTCCAAAGTCAGCCGTGTTCACCGCATTTATGGTCATCTTTTATCAAATCGTCAGCGTAGCTGGAATACCTGTTTACATAGGTGGCGTATTTTTACCAGGAATCCTAACGCAACTTCACATTACATTACCCCCCTGGTTTTGGATAGCAACCGTTATCTTTTTTATTGGAGTTCCTCTTGCTCTTGGATTGGCAGGAATACGACCAACCATTCGCTTTATTGCTCTCTCCAGTCTTATAGAAATTGTATTTCTAATTATTTCTTCAATTTTAATTATTGTGCATGTTCATCCTTCTGCTCCATTTGTTCCATTCGAAATTCCAAATAGAGGTATACAAGGTGTCGCTTTAGGAATGATTTTTGGCATAACTAGTTTTATTGGTGTAGGTAGTCATACACCACTCGGAGAGGAAGCCAAGAATCGACGCAATAACCGAGGACGTATCGTTGGTCGTGCTGCTCTGATTTCTCTATCTTTAGTAGGCGCTGCCTTAACATTATCGGCCTACGCTCTGACAGTGGGATGGGGTATTCAAAACATGGCTACTTTTGCAACCAATGGAGCGCCTGGCGTAGTGGTTTTTGAACATTATTTAGGACCAGTGGGAGCAATTGTACTCGTTATTTTAGCACTTAACAGCGCATTAGCAGACGGTATTGCACTGATTACAAGTTCAGCGCGCATCCTCTATGCAATCGGCAGAGATGAGTTAATGCATGCTTCCTTCGCCCAAGTCAACGGACGCTCTGCTCCACGAATTGCAGTAATATTACTCTCATTACTTGCCTTTACTATCGCTATCGTCTCAGGATTATTACTGGGTCCCTCCAATGCGTTTAATATGTTGACAACCGCTGTACTCTTCGGCTTGGTTGCTGCCCATACCTTACTCAATATTTCTGTCATGCGACTGTATCACAAACTGAAAACTTTACATCTTATTCGCCACTTTGTATTGCCTATATTGTCAACTCTGATACTTTTTATCGTTCTATACTACTCTATCTGGCCGCCAGTTTATCCACTCTGGATTTCTCCGCTCGTATTCCTTGCAGTAGGCATCTCTGTCAATTGGTACATCCTGCGTCTGCGCAGGAAAAAACCTGATAAACTCAAAATAGCAGACGGGTTGCCTCATCATATGGAAAATTTAATGGATGAATTTGCTTGAAATGATTCAACATGCCTTCTTGGATGAAAATTTATTGACTGGTTGTCGGCATTTAACCCATAGAGAAGGTACCAGATTTCAAAAAAAGATATATCGCAATGTGTCACGGATGTTCAGGCGTTTGCCAACGGTATGTTAGTTATTGGGTTAACAAAATGAAATGTAATCTCACGAATTCCATAATTTTCTTAACCACATAAGATACTCACTTCTCTTGCCTACTGAGTGGGACGCTGTTCAAACCATTGCCTGGAATGAATTGCAGGAATTTCTGAATGACCCTGAGCATCATCATCCATTCCTGGTCATGTAAACATGAATGGCTCGACCTTAGCAGTTTCAAACGTGAACGTCAAATCCCGCCCACCTTGCACTCCCCCCCTCATGCTGTAGCAAAGTCGTATATGAAAGCAAACCCCGCCGGGGAGCCAGCGGGGCACCTTCATATGCTATGCTTTTTTCGGTCTCCTGCGGATTCGCTCAGGCAGACGCTCCGACCACGGCAGCAACTCGTTCATTGCCGTCTGGTCGTCCGTCTGGATGTTCGGTAGCCGTTCGAAAAGGTACTCCAGGTACAGGTACGGGTTCAGTCCGTTCTCCTTGGCCGTCTCCACCAAACTGTACGTGGTGGCACTTGCTCTCGCGCCCCGTGGGGTGTTCGCGAACAGGAAGTTTTTTCGTCCGATCACGAACCGCTTAATCGACCGCTCACTCCGGTTATTGTCCAACTCCAAATGCCCGTCTTCCAGGAACGTGGTAAGTTTAGACCACTGGTTGAGGCAATAAGAAACCGCCTGCCCCAAGGCGCTCTTGGGCAGCAACTGTTTGTTCTGCTCCTGAAGCCATGCCAAAAACTCGTCCAGCACCGGCCGGCTTAACCTCTGCCGCTCTGTGTGACGTTCTTCTGGGCTCGCGTCCTTCAGAGCGCGTTCAATCTTGAACAACCGGTTACAGTATTCTAATCCTATTCTGGTCGCTGTCGGTTTCTTTCGCTCCTCTGCTGGCAGCGCAGTGTGTGCCTCATGAAACTTGCGCCTAGCGTGTGCCCAGCACCCGACCAGCTTCACCCCTGGAAGGTCGTTGTACCCGCTGTACCCGTCCACGTGCAGGTACCCCTCGAATCCTTCGAGAAATCGCTTCGGGTGCTCTTTCGAGCGGGTCTCCTGATAGTCGAACAGGACAATTGGCGGTCCATCTGCACCACTGCGGTACAACCACATGTACGATGTCGTCTCAGCCGGTCGTCCTGGCTCATGCAGCACTTGCAGCGTCGTCTCGTCCGCATGAAGATACCGCCGCTTGCGCAATTCCTCGTGCAACTGGTGGTATATGCGTTCGAGCCATCGTGTCGCGCCTAGTACCACCCAGTTCGCCAGCGTCTGCCGGGTCAACTGCAGACCCTGCCGGGCAAATTGCTCCTCCAGCCGGTACAGCGGTAAGCCGTCCACGTATTTCTTGTCCATCACATACGTCAACATCGATGCGGATGCCAGGCTACCCGGTATCGGGGGCTTGGGCATCTGTGCCTTGACCATGGGCGTTTCGGTCCCATGCTTGTCGCACGTCCGGCATGCGTACTGTTGTTGCACGTGTTCACGTACCTTTGTCTGTGCTGGAATGTGGATGAGCTCGCGACGGATTTCCACACCCGCCTCGTCCATCACCTCGCCACAACACGGGCACTGACGTTCCTCCTCCGACAGACGGTACTCCACCCGTTCCACCGGAAGGTCTGCCAGCATGGCATCCCGCTGGCCAGGCTGCTTCTTGCGTCGCTCATAGGTCACCGTCTCGAGGGTGGGTTCCGTTGCCTCCGGCTGCGCCTCAACCTCGGCCTCATTGAATACCAGATCCAAGCGCATCTGGTCATTCGCTACGCGTTCGCTGGACTTCCCAAATTGCCGATGACGGGTCAGGCGAAGCTGCTCCAGCAGCAGTTTGACCTGCTTTTTCAGCTCCGCGACTTCCTGTTCCAGCGCCTCGTTGCGCTGTTGAAGGGCTTCCAGTTGGTTGGGGGTCTCCGTCGTCGTGTTCATCATGCAAAACGATTTCGACACACTTGCCGAAATCCCTTGACAGATCCTTCTGTGTTTATCGGTCTCACACCACTTTTTTCGCCGTAACTTTGGGGTGTGCCTTGGGTTGGTTGAGTGGCAGTCCGTCCAACAGCCAGTTCAGCTCCCGACGGGTGATGAGGAGGGTCTTGCAGTCCCTGGCGCCCGGCCATTCAAACCGTCCCCGCTCCAAGCGGCGGTAAAACAACCAGAAGCCGTTGTGTTCCCAGTACAACAACTTCAATTTGTCCCGCTCCCGGTTACAAAACGCGAATACCGCTGGAGAAAACGGGTCCAGCTGAAAGGACTCCTGCACGAGGGCCGCCAAACCGTCGATGGACTTGCGCAGGTCCGTGCTGCCGCAGGCCAGATACACGCGCAACTCCGGTGCGGTGTCGATGTTCAGCATAGCGATGCCAGAGTGCGCACCACATCGCGCAGCAGATCCGAGTCGTAACCAGGTAAGACCTCGATCACAGCAGGCCCTACGCGTACGGACAGCGGCTTGTCCGTCACTTCAGTCGCAAACTCGTCCAAGCGCACCGGGATAAAACGCGGCTCAACATCATCGCGCCCCTGGCTGTCGTGGGCGGTGTCCGCCTTAAACTTGCCGACCCAATACCTCAGCTGGTGCTCCTTGACCTGATGCGCGGCACACCATGCTGCTCCGGTTAACCCGCTGGCCCGAAAGTCCGTCACACGGGCGCGCCAAAGCTCGCGAAGTTCTTCTAACTCGGCTTTTGTCACGATGATCCCTCCATGACTGGATTCTGGAGGGGATCATCTCGCAGAAGAAGGACTAACGCTAGGTGGGCGCTATTTGACGCACACGTCCAGATGATTTGTTCGATTGGGATAGCTTTGGTTCCCGATTTGCTTAAGGATCGCTCCAGCCTGATTTACAAATTGGATAGATTCCTGTGAACCTGTATAACGTCCTGCTTCGGAAAAAGCACTCGCTATAGCGCTCAGTTTTTTATACTGTTCATGTCCGAAAAACTCAACACCTCCCATATCCGCTCCTGCCTGAATGTCCGCTCCTGCTTGAATCAACTGGATTCCTCCGTCGGCATTCATAGAATTATTCATAGATACGCTCATTGCACGGACAAATCCCAAATTCACTTCTGACCACATAACCGTTTCGTTGTGCGCTTGATACTGAAAGACCCCAATCGTTCCGAAGACTAAGGCTAAGCTTACAATCCCAGTAGTCCACAGCACAGATACCCTTTGTAATTGCCTCCATATCCAGTAGTGAAAAAACAAACCTACCAAACAGCCTAAAGTCCCTAAGACCAAGATGGATGCGATGTGAAACCCATATGGGCGGTTCCATACCCACATCACATACGCTGGTACACGAACTGGGATACCAAAATAGCCAACCACGAGACCCAATAGTGTGAACCACGTGATTGGGGATTTAACAAATCTCAACACCAACACCTCCAGTATTCCTGCCATTTCTGGTCGAACCCGCACAGTATGATATACAACCGCATAAAAACAAAAAGAAAATCTTCAGTTTTTCTGCCCCTATGTCCCATAGCAGCCTCCGACCTGAACTGCATAATCATGCGATGTGCGGAACATGATTGTTCAGTTCAAGCCACCTTTAGTGCAGCAGGGAAGCCCATGGGCTTCCCTGCTTAATGTACTTAAATTGTGCGAAAACTACGCAGAGACAACAGCATCAATCCGATGACAACCACCACGAAACCTGTCGCTCCAATGACCATCGAAGAAGGAAACCACTGTCCAAACGTACCGCCCAAATAAGAGCCTACAGGCGCACCTAAAGCGATAATTGAGCCACGAATGCCCAAAATTCGTCCCAGAAACTCTTTGGGAACTAATCTCTGAACGACTGTTCTGGCAAGTGGTGGATAACCTCCGAAAAGAAGTCCTGCCAAAGCGACGCAGATAAAGGTGACCCATAATGAATGAAACCAAAGCATGGGGACAAAACTCAATCCCCATCCAATCACCATGAATGCCATAATGACTCCACTTCGGTTGCCCTTGGATGTTAGTCCACTGAAGGCTGATCCGACGAGTGAGCCCACGAAGTACGTCGACCAAATGCTCCCGAGGATGGCAGCACTGCTCGCCAATTCATTGTGCGTAAAGAGCGGCAGTGACACTTCCAGTTGACCGTACGCAAGGAGGAAACCCACCGCACCAAGCGTGATCCACCAAACCGCTTTTAATCCGTACAACATCTTAATGCCGTCCCAAGTATCATGGAAGAATGAGATTCGCTGACTCGGTTTTTCTGAGTGTTGTTTTGGCTCATTGACAAGAAATACGCACAAGGCAGCTACCAAAAACGACACGCCATCAGCAAAAATTGATACTGTTGCACCAAATCGTGCAATCAACAGTCCGGCGAGAAGCGGACCAAGTAATGAAGCACCATTCCAAATCGTTTCAACAATTGAATTAGCAGGACCAAGCTCATCTTCCTTGACAAGGTTCGGAATAACCACCATCCAGCCAGCGCTCGTAAATGGGGTTAAACAACCTGCAGTCAAAACGAGTCCGAACATCACCACCATAGGTAATGCGTGCACTTGGTACAGCAGTGGAATAGCCATAAACACGATAGCAAGCAACATATTCGCAGTAACCAACACTGTCTTGTGAGAAGTACCGTCGAGTACGTTTCCAACAACCGCCCCAAGAAGGACACCAGGGAGTCCAAATGCGAGACCGAGCAATCCCAGATATCCAGCATGATTGGTCGTGACCATTGCAAACCACAAAAGTGCAACCCAACCGATCTGATCGCCAAGCACCGAAACAGCGTCGGCGATCGTCATATAGGCAAAATTCCGCTGTCGGAACAATCGTACATAAGGCAACATTCTACTTTCACCTCGTTAGGAGCCCCGAAACGGAAGCTCACAAAGTTAATACACGGGGCTTCCCCCAACGAGATGCATCAAATCGGAAATGTTCTCAACATTGGTTATGCCTCCATGAACACTAATCACTACCATAATTTATTGTATTACAATTCCAATCGTTCTGTCGTTAACCCGTTACCTGAGTAACCAAAAGCTCAAGTCCTCATATTCCTCGCCATTTGTAGTGCCAACTCAGTGGAACGAATCAACTCATCGTTTCCCTTTGCGATACGCAGTTCCAATGCAGATTCCAACATCGAAATTGCGTCATCAACCTCCCCTTGTTCCAAACGACATTTGGCTAAGTGCTGCAACACAAAGTCTTTTTAGGTCGATAAGCCGTTGTCATTTGTCCAATCGAGAACTGACCGTAAGATATCCTCAGCAACGGCATGTTCCCCATTGTATTTTCTCGCCTCAGCTAAACGTATCGTATTGACCAATTCTCCCTTACGATCCCCCGTGGTCTTGCTACGAAAAACTGCACGCTCAAGGTACTGTATTGAGTCGGAGGGAAGGTTGGCAACACGGCACGCATTGCCCAAATAGCCGAGCAAGAAGGTGATATCTGACTCATTATTGTTCGCTTCAGCTTTCTCCAACTCTTTTTGGGCTTTATGTATTGCTAATGTCAATTCAGCGGAGTCTTTAGCAACCTCTCGAAGCGTGGAATCAAACATGATTAGCTCACTCAAAGCGGGCAAATTCAAACCAACACCACCTTCTCAACTATCAATGTGGCTAGACTCGCTATTGACTTTAACTGCCCGTTACCTGAACAACAAAAAATCCTGTACATTCGTTCTGTACAGGATTTTACCATACTCTGGCACGCTTATTGCACGAAATATCTCTGATACGATTGTTGCCTCGCCGTACCACTTAAATGTGCGTACAGTTGCGTCGTCTCCGTCTTTTCATGACCCAAGATGGACTGAACCGCCACAAGTGGCGCACCTTGGTTCAGAAGCACTGTGGCAAGCGTGTACCTCATCTTGTGTGGTGACACGCGCTCTGCGAGGCCGCAACGCTTGGCAATTCGTTTGAAGAGTGTGCGCTATTTGACGCACACAAATAAAACAGGAAAGAAAGGAACGACAAACCAAGTTGGGGAAGAAATTCAGTGAAGAGGAATATGTGTTCGTTTCGTCCAAAGGCACTCCGTTAAATGATCGAAACGTAATCCAACGCCATTTCAAACCTCTACTCCGGCGTGTGGGCATTAACGAAGATTTCCGCCTGTACGACCTGCGACACAGCACAGCAAGCCTCCTGTTGCGTCTAAACGTACATCCTAAGGTGGTTGCAGATATGTTTGGCCATTCCGACATCACCTTAACCTTGAACACGTACTCACACCTGACACCGGGCTTGCAGCAGGAAGCGGCGCAGAAGTTGTCCAATCTGCTCCGTAGAGGGTAACGCACACAACTTGCACACAAAAAGCGTGTTGCACACAAGTTCAGGCACACAACTTGTGATTTCCGCACACAAGTCGCACACAAAATGAAAATGAGGCGACTGTCCACATCAGACAATCACCTCAAAAACCGCGTCGCCACGGCCTTTCTTCTGGAGCCACCTATCGGATTCGAACCGATGACCTGCTCATTACGAGTGAGCCGCTCTACCCCTGAGCCAAGGTGGCAGACTTCACTGGTAGCGGCGGAGGGATTCGAACCCCCGACACCACGGGTATGAACCGTGTGCTCTAACCAACTGAGCTACGCCGCCAAATGGCGGAGAGAGAGGGATTCGAACCCTCGAGACGGGTTTAAACCGCCTACACGATTTCCAATCGTGCTCCTTCGACCAACTCGGACATCTCTCCGTAAGTCTCGAAGCTATTGAATAAATGCTTCAAACAGACAAGTGGTATATTACCATGAGAATACGTGGTTTGCAACCTTCAAGATACACTTATTTTTAGAGATGTTTTTACAAAATTTTCTGTCCTTCTTTCATCAAGAGATCGATATTCACAAAGATGAACGGAAACATTCAAAATACTATCGCAAAATCTGCAAATACCTTTAGAATAAAATATACAGAATAATGAAAGACAAGACCAACCGGCAGGGAGTGTTATTCAATTGGATAACATCGGTAATCAAGTGCAGTTTTCTATCTATCAAACCAGTCTTACGGATATTCCCTACCCCCATCTCATATCTATTGAAGAATGGGAAAAGAAAGCGCAATCTAAACTGAGCCCACCTGCTTTTGATTATGTACATGGAGGAGCGGGTTGCGGTGAAACCATGCAAAAAAATCGAGATGCTTTTACAAAGTGGTCAATCATACCAAGAATGTGGCGAAACGTAGAACAGCGCTCTCTGCAAATCAATCTCTTTCAAAATAATCTTCCTGCCCCCCTACTTTTGGCTCCCATAGGCGTGCAATCTATTGTGCATGATGAAGGAGAGTTAGCATCCGCAAGGGCTGCAGCTTCTTTACATATCCCATATATAGCAAGCACAGCATCTTCTTATACTCTAGAAGAAATTGCAAATATCATGGGTAATAGCGTTCGATGGTTTCAGTTATATTGGAGTAAAGACGAGGAGTTAGTCAAAAGTTTTATCTCTCGCGCCGAAAAGTCCGGCTATAGCGCCATTGTTATCACGTTGGATACTCCCATGATGGCTTGGAGAGAAAAAGATTTACAACACGCTCATTTACCATTTTTACACGGAAAAGGAATTGCTAACTATTTGGCCGATCCGATTTTTCTCAGCCACTTAAAGAAGCCTCCCAAAGAAGATATGCCGTCGGCCATAGCCCTTTGGACCAGGTTGTTTGGGGACGCCACTCTCACCTTTGAACGCTTAAAACTTATCAGGGAATCTACTCGATTGCCTATCCTCTTAAAAGGGATTCTACATGCTGATGACGCAGAGCTTGCAATTCAAAACGGAGCCAATGGCATTATTGTCTCTAATCATGGAGGAAGGCAGGTAGATGGCACCATAGCTACCCTTGACGCCTTGCCCTCAGTACTTGCTGCTGTCAATCATCGTGTCCCAGTATTATTGGATAGTGGAATTCGTCGCGGCTCGGATATCCTAAAGGCTATTGCTTTGGGTGCAAGCGCAGTGCTACTTGGCCGACCTTATATTTATGGACTAGCTGTAAGCGGCGAAGAAGGCGTACGCGCTGTGGTACGCCACCTTTTGGCCGATCTCGATTTGACTATGGGATTAGCCGGATACAGAGCAATACAAGAAATTTCCAATGATTGTTTATTGGTAAAAAATTAATGATTTATTGGTTTACTTTAAAATTCTATCCATCGAAGTTCATACAAGAGCAATGCTGCTACTTTGCGAATAAACTGAATAACTCAAGAACATCTTTAAAAATATAGTTAGCCCCAAGAGCCTCAAATTCAGCACGAGCCGCTTCTCCAGAAGGTCCTGTAAGAACAGCGGCAAAATCACAGCCTATTTTTTGTGCGCATATTGCATCTGCTACTGAATCACCCACAATCAGAACCTGTCGGGCAATATGATCAGATAGCGGCAGTGATGTATGAAGTACTTGTTCAACATCTTCTGTGGCAAGTAAACTTCGCAAATAACTGAAAGGATGGGGTTTTGATAAAGGGGCAAATTCAGGATATTGCCGCTCTGTATGCAAAACATCTGACGCGGTCGAAATTCTCTTTTTATCAAACAAGGAAAGAAGTCCCAGATGACTAAGTGGCACTCTTGTTTCTACATCGGGACGACCTGTAGCTATTCCGAGTGCGATACCAGACGACTGTAAATGAATGAGAAGCGCTCGGAAACGCTCTATATCTACAATGGCCTCCTCATCATGAAGAAAACCTCGTTTCTCATGAGAAAGTGGGCTGTCTGACTGCTGTCCCAAATACCAAGTTTGAAAAACTTGGCAGCCCAGTTCCCATAGTTTTTGGAAAAATATTTTTTCTTCATTCGCAGACACTAAACGACGAAGTTTTTCATTGACTTTGTTCATTAAATCAGCTTTATCTGAAGCCGATTCTGCTAGACATACAAATTTTTGAAAATCAGGAAGATTACGATGACCCTCCCGACTTTGCAAAACATGACCCACCCGGCATAAATATTCTGCCATATCCTCTGACGGTTGATATTTAGAGATTGTCACAGTTGCTGTCTCATCCAACAAACGACCTAATGCAAAAGCAAATAGTAAATATACCATATCCCAATTGGCATTAATGCCCTTGCTTTTCATAGCGAATAGAGCACGATCGTCCGCAAAAACGTACTGCCGAGCATTTCGAATGTAGGTTTCTGTAGGATTATCCTGAATGGAATCCAACGGCTGTGCTGAAAGCCCCAGATAACAAGAGCGGTTCCAAAGTTCAATGACTGTTAAAGCTGTGGCGTCAAAATATCTTTCTTCACTCAGCATGACACCATCCACATCAAACAATAGGGTACGGTACACCATTTTGCCTCCTTTACTTTTCACTTTGGGCAAAATCCCGCATAAATTCTGCCAATCGAGCTGCAGATTCTTCTGAAACTGCATTGTAAAGTGAGGCACGAATACCGCCAACCGAACGATGCCCAGACAAACCAATAAATGAATAATCGTTGGCTACAGTCAGGAATTGTTTCGTCCTCTCCGGATTGACCAGTCGAAAAGTTACATTCATTCGTGAACGTGCTTCCTGACAAGCATGACCTTCATATACATCTGGAAACTCGTCAATCACTCGATAAAGATAACCAGATTTTCTCAGACTTTTCTCCATCATCGCTGGTACTCCACCTTGTGCTTCCGTCCACTCCAAGACAAGATTTAACAAGTAAACAGCAAAAGTCGGTGGAGTGTTGTAACGAGAGTCATGTTGAAGATGAGTTTGATAAGAGAGCATGGTAGGAACTGTCTCGCTCGCTTGCTCAGCCCAAGACTTTTTGACAATCACTACTGTTAAACCAGAGGGGCCAAGATTCTTTTGAGCACCTGCATATAAAAGAGAAAAAGATTGAACGTCCAGCGGACGAGACAGTATATCGCTGGACACGTCAGCAATGAGAGGACTGTCCAAATGACTAGGAAGAACATGCCATTGCGTTCCATAAATCGTATTATTTGTCGTGATGTGCAAATAGGCATCATTGCTTTCACTGTATATCGCGTTCATTGCAGGAATACTGCGATAGCCATCCTCCTTGCTACTCGCCGCAATACGTGTCTCTCCTAGTTTTTTTGCCTCTGCCAATGCTTTCTCAGACCAACTTCCTGTCAAAACATATGCAGCCGTTTGACCTTTCTGCAAAAAGTTCATGGGAATCATACTAAACTGTAAGCTAGCGCCACCTTGTAAAAAGAGGATTTCATACTCCTCTGGAATATTCATGAGTCGACGTAATCGGTTTTTGGCAGAAAGATGAATTTCATCAAACATTTCACTGCGATGAGACATCTCTAGAACGGAGATACCTTTATTTTGATATGATAATAGTTCGTCTCTCGCTTTTTCGAGGACTGCTGTAGGCAGCGCGCCAGGGCCAGCTCCAAAATTATCCACTCTTTTCATTCTGCATTCCCCCTCAAAGTTGAATAGCACGCGCTACCCGAACACCACTGACAGAACCGATCTGTTGGATCACAGAATCTGGAACAACTTTGTCTACACTAAGAATCATGATAGCTTCTCCACCACTCTCACGTCGGCCAACTTGCATACCGGCAATATTAATGCCAACGTCGCCCAATAGAGTACCCATTTTTCCAATCATACCCGGTTGATCAACATGACGCGTAAACACCATATTGCCTTCTACTGGCGCATCTACTGCGTAACCATCCACTTCGACAATACGAGGCCCAAAACCGTTATATAAAGTTCCCGCGACTTTGATTTGAGCACCCGAAAAATACAGTTGCAGCGAGATGAGGTTTTGGAACACCTTACTCTTCGGTTCACGGACATCACGAACTTGAATGTGCAATTGTTCAGCAACTATTGGAGCGTTGACATAATTTACTTCATCTTGGTAATGGTAAGCCAAAAGACCTTTTAGGAGAGTTCGTGTTAGAAATGACACATCTAATTGAGCAAGTCCACCACTGTACGTTATTTCAATAGATTGAGGCGCTTCAGGAACCAACTGTGTGGCAAAGAGACCAATCTTTTCTGCCAATTCGAGATAAGGTGACAGTTCTCTGTTTTGCTCCGCTGTCAATGAAGGTAAATTGACAGCATTTCGAAAAGGCAACCCTGACAACACACGTCCAACCTCTTCTGCAACATCAATGGCCACATTAACTTGAGCTTCTACTGTCGAGGCTCCAAGATGAGGTGTCAAGACTACGTCCGATCGCGATAACAAAGGATGATGCGCATCCAGAGGCTCTCTTTCAAATACATCGAGGGCGGCTCCGGCTACAATACCTTCTTCTATAGCTCGCAATAACGCTTGTTCATCAATAATTCCGCCTCGTGCACAATTCACAATACGAACTCCTCGCTTCATTCGATAAAAAGCCGCTTCGTTTAACAAATGATGAGTTTCTTTCGTAAGTGGCGTATGAACCGTAATAAAATCCGCCTCTGCAATGGCCTCTTCGAGCGGTTTCGCTTCCACTCCCAACACTTTGGCCCTTTCCTGGGTAAGAAACGGATCGTATCCTATGACTCGCATTTGAAAAGCAAGGGCTCGTTTGGCAACTTCTGAACCAATACGTCCCATGCCAAGAACAGCAAGCGTTTTTCCAGCCAATTCAACGCCAATAAATTTTTTTCTGTCCCAGCGGCCGCTGCGAATAGAAGCATCAGCTTGGGGAATATGGCGAGAAAGGGAAATCAACATGGCAAAAGTATGTTCGGCAGCTGAAATGGTATTGCCATCAGGGGCATTCAACACAACGATTCCTCGACGAGTAGCGGCTGTGACGTCAATATTATCGACTCCAACACCAGCTCTTCCAATCACTTTTAATTGAACTGCAGCTTGCAGGACTTTTTCTGTAATTTTAGATTGAGAACGTAACAGCAAGGCGTCTACATCTGCAATTTCTTCAAGCAATTCATCTGGAGTCAATTCCGGACGGACTATGACTTCTATATTAGGGAAAGACTGCAATTTTTCTACTCCAAGCTCAGAAATGCCGTCTGTAACGAGAACTTTCATGGGTCCACTCTCCACTCTCTTTAGGTTATCTGCTGAAGGGTAAAGCAAAGGCCACCTGAACAGACTCTTGAACAAGAGGCGCCCAGGCGGCCGGCATACATCCTTTCGCACTCCCTTGTGGTAATCCCACTTCCGCCAGTTATGCGAAGGTTACAATATACTTTTCGATTGCCTATCTGTATTGATATTTAATTCAGAATATAGACAAGAAATGGCGCAGCGTCAAGACATCTGCACCCTCCAATCATGTGTATAGACATTAAATGATGAATTTCTGACAAATCCTATGACGGTAATATTCAAATCACGCGCTAAATCTAATGCCAATTGGGTTGGCGCACTGTGAGATATGACAACGCCAACACCCATTTTTGATACTTTCAATAATACTTCTGATGAAATACGTCCACTGAATGCCATTCTGGCACCAATTGTAGACAATCCACAACGTAAAAGATATCCAAAGACTTTATCAAGAGCGTTGTGACGACCAATATCTGAACGCGCGATGAAACACTGACCTGGAATTTCTAGAAAGGCCATATGCACACCGCCCGTTTGCTTAAACAAAAAAGATTCCTCGTCCATTTTAGCCATGACATTCAAAATATCGCCCGCACTTAAACGTGTTGAATCTTCAATTTTATGAGCCGTCTGGGCATCATTAAAAAAATAAAATGATTGTCTGCTTTTCCCACAACAGGAAGTAATGTAGCGTTTCCGATAAACTTCTGGACGCATCTGAAATTTCTCTTTCAAATGTACCCAAGCCATCCCACGATAGAGGCTCACTTCCAGATTATCCACATCTGAAGCTTGACGTATCACACCCTCTGACGCCAGAAAGCCTATAACAAAATCCTCCAGGCAATCTGGCGTACAGACGACAGTAGCAAATTCCTGACGGTCCACTTCAATCGTTAGAACAAATTCGTTAGCTACCGAATCTTCAATAACCGTCCACTGTCCTTCATGATAACGTTGAATAACTGTTTTGGCTTGCAAAGGAGCACGGCGTTGCCTTCCCTCGCCTCGTTGTGCTACTTTATCCAGCATGGTTATTGACCATCCGTTTTCCGCAAAGCCTGCCCCATTCCCTTCAAAAAGGCAAATCCACTTTGTAGCGCTGCACTTACATCTGGATCTTTCATCATACGAAGCAATTCGAAAATACCCATAGGCCGTCCATTGGGTTCAGATTCAGCCATTTTTGAAAGCCCAGCAGTGACTCCTTTGAGTGTACGTCCCAGAGCTTCTCCATCAAGATTGGAAACTTCAGAAGCAAGCGAGATGATGGACTGTAAAGATTTTGACTGCGCTGTTTGGGCAGCAAAATCCACCAGAACTTTAGCAATGTTTTGTCCTTGTTCCAGTAAACCAACCAAAAAATCAAGCAATCCTTTATCCGAAAGCTCTTGAAGTAATTTCAGTAATGATTTCATGGCTGCTGTAAGACTGTCTCCATCCAGTTCTGAAAAGCCTTCAACAGCCGACATAACTTTTTGAATTCCTTTCATATACTGCTCACGAGTCACCAATTCAACCAGAATTCGAACCACATCATTACCTTGTTTAATCAGTGCTACGAGAAAATCGAGCAGCCCTTTCTCATGCAGCTCTTGTAACAATTCTGCTCCGCTTTTTAGACCATCAGCATTTTCAGCCAGTACCTGTTGCAACTCTTGCAACATTTTTTCCTTTTGTTCAGACTCATTATCTTGCCGGACAATTGCGGTTGTAGCTTGTGCCATATGTGAGCACCCCTCCACTAAAAATCAACCGACGGCAAGCTCAAAAAGCCTGCCGCAGTTCAGCCGTATCTAGTGTACATGAAAAACTACCCGAATACATCCTTAACTCAACACGGATTTTTACTTAGTCTTAGCTAATTACCAAAAATATATAGAGTAAAAGACCTTAAAGAACGAGCGGGGTTTATTCAACCCCGCAGCCCCCTTCATTTACCCACTTTAAGTAAGTCATGATAATCTTTACGCTGCCATTTTTGTTCCACATTGACACCTGGTTGAGGATTTGGATGTCCCAAACGGAAATTGCCACGTTTAATAGGAGAATCGCCATCTTTTTCGATGATTTCCATACGTACACTGGTTTCCTTGTAAGCTGGAGTATGGGTAATCGTATCGTGATAGCTGCTGGTAAGGTAATTGACCGCTTCTTCGGCTTTTGGTGTATTCATAGGGAGATACAATTCTTTACCTTTTACCCTATCTGTTACTACTGCTCGTACTTTGACTTTTCCATAAGGAGAAATCAGTCGAACCAAAGTTCCCGTCTGAATACCTCGTTCTGCCGCTAATTCTGGAGAAATTTCCACAAAAGTAGTAGGTACCTTTTCTTCAATTCCCGGCACACGATAAGTCATATTACCCTCATGGAAATGCTCCAACAAGCGCCCATTGTTTAAATGGAGATCGAACTCTTCATTTTCTACCATAGGCCGCTGCCATTCCACCGGATAAAGCTGTGCTTTGCCGCCTGGTTTTTGAAAACCATCCAAGTAAAGGACTGGTGAATCCGTGCCATCTTCTGCAACGGGCCATTGCAAGCTCTTGAACCCTTCTAACCTTTCGTAGTTGGCACCTTTCATCAAATCGGTCAAAGCTACAGCTTCCTCAAAAATCTCCTGTGGATGCGTGTAGTTCCAGTTAGCACCTAAACGGTTAGCCAATTCTTGAATAATGATCCAATCTGGTTTTGACTCTCCAAGAGGTTCTAATGCTTGATAGAGGCGCTGAATTCGACGTTCTGTGTTGGTGAAAGTTCCTTCTTTTTCTAAACTAGGACTGGCTGGAAATATAACATCTGCATACTGACAGGTTTTGCTAAAAAATATATCCTGAACAATAAAGAGTTCCAGCTTTTCAAACGCTTCGTGTACATAATTGGCATTGGAATCCACCAGTGCCATATCTTCACCAAATAGATACATAGCTTTGAGTTGCCCATCATGAATCGCTTCAACCATCTGATGGTTATCTAACCCTTTGCTGCGTGGAAGTTTAACACCCCAGGCTTTTTCATACTTCTGCAACACTGCTTCGCTGTTGGACGGCTCATAACCAGGCATAAACGCAGGAGCGCAGCCAAAGTCTCCTGCACCTTGTACGTTATTATGTCCGCGCAACGGATAAGCACCTGTTCCAGGACGGCCCGCATTCCCGGTCACAAGCAATAAGTTACAGATTGCAGTTGAAGTGTCACTACCACCCAGATGTTGTGTGACTCCCATTGCCCAAGCAATACAGACGCTTTTTGCGTCACGAATCATCTCAGCCGTGCGAATTAATTCTTCTTTACTCAGCCCTGTCTGTTCAACAGCAAATTCCAGGGTATAGGCTTCCAAAGAACGCTTGTACTCTTCCAGTCCGGTAACTTTTTCGGCTAAAAATGCTGCGTCAGCATAATTGTGATCGAGCAAATATTTAGTGACCGCCTGCAACCAAACAAAATCCGTGCCCGGGCGAGGGTGCAAGAAAAGGTCTGCCCGATTGGCCATATCATTCTTTCGCAAATCAGCAACAATTAGCTTTTGTCCATATTTCTTCTTAGCACGACGCAAACGCGTAGAGAGTACAGGATGAGATTCTGCAGGATTGGCACCAACTATAATCACCAGATCCGCACTAGCTAAATCTTTGATCGTTCCGGTATCCCCGCCAAGCCCCATGGTTCTACGAAGTCCTTCGGTAGCAGGTGCTTGACAGTAACGGGAACAATTGTCAATATTATTCGTTCCCATAACAGCACGAGCAAACTTCTGCATTAGATAATTTTCTTCATTCGTGCACTTTGAAGAAGATATATAGCCAATGCTGTCAGGACCATGTGCCTCTTTGATTTCACGGAGACGTTTTGCAGCAAACTCTAACGCTTCTTCCCATGTAGCTTCCCGGAATTCATTGCCGTGGCGAATCAGCGGTTTGGTAAGACGCTCTTTAGAGTTGACAAAATCCCAGCCAAATTTACCTTTGACACAAGTGGAAATTTGGTTGGCTGGCGCTTCCATTTGCGGTTCTACTTTCAATACTTTGCGGCCTTTGGTCCAAATTTCAAAAGAACAACCAACTCCACAGTAAGTACAGACCGTCTTTGTTTTCTTAATGCGTTCCTCACGAAGAGTCGCTTCGATTTCGGAAATAGCAAAAATTGCCGAATAGCCCGGCTCAACTGCCTTCGTGAGATCAATCATGCGGCCTAGCGTATCATCGTCAATACCTGTTAAATAACCCGCTTCACCTAACATGTTTTTTTCCATGAGTGCGTTACAGGGGCAAACGGTCACACAATGCCCACAACTCACACAAGAAGATTCGTTAATAGGTACATCATTATCCCATATCACACGTGGATTTTCTCGTGACCAGTCAATGGAAAGCACTTCACTGACCTGCAGGTTCTGACACGCTTCCACACAACGGCCGCAAAGAATACATTGATTTGGATCGTAGCGATAAAACGGATTCGACATATCTTTTTCGTATGGTTTTGGCTCAAAAGGAATGCCTTGATGATCAATACCCATTTCCATCGTGGTATTGTGGACAACACAATTTTTATTGTTGTTGTCGCAAACAGTGCAATATAATTCATGATTGTGCAAAATACGATCCATTGCTTCTTTACGCGCAAACCTGGCAGCAACCGCTTTGGTTCTGACGTTCATGCCTTCAGTTGCCAAGGTCGAGCAAGCGCGCACCAGTTGCCCGTCCACTTCAACGATACACGTATCGCATGTTTGGATAGGACCAAGCGCTTCATGGTAACAAATGTGGGGCAATTCTAAACCTGATGAAAGAATGGCGTGAAGCAGGGGCTCACCAGCATCTACTGAAACTTGTTGACCATCAATAGATAAAGTGATTGCCGTTTTCTCGGTCATGCGAACACCTCCATGCAGCAATTTCCTATTGGCTAAATCATCTACAGACTCTTACAAAAAGAACTTCACTATTTTATTGTAATGCCTTCATAGAGGAGATTCCAACATGATTCGCCAAAATTTTCATCACTCATAAAATCGGATCGCAAAAAAGAGCGTTTTATGCAAACTCCACATGAGTATTTACGGTTGGAGATTCCTCTAAAAATTGACGATGCAGGGCAGTAACTGCAGTGTCCACTTGTTGACCACGAATCATACAGGAAATTTTCATCTCAGAAGTAGATACCATACTAACGGGTATCCCGGATTCTGCCAAACAAGAAAACATTTCTGCCGCAACGCCTGGATGAGTAATCATTCCCGCGCCTACGATGGAAACTTTACCGAGCCCTGTTTCCATTTGAATATCCGAAAATTGCAGTTCCGACTGTAAACTTTTTAAAGCATCCAGAGAACGCAAAGCATCAGACTCAGATACTGTAAATGAAACGTCTACAGTTTCTTCTTGAACTACACTTTGAACGATCACGTCAACATTGACACCAATGTCTGCAAGCTTGCCAAAAACAACAGCTAGTCCATGTTTTTGCAAGGGCACACCAATCAGAGCAAGACGCGCCACTTCTCGTTCAAAAGCGATCCCCGTCACAGACTTTTGTCTTTCTACCATCTCCACGGTCTCCACAACCATCGTCCCTTCTTCATGTTGAAACGTTGAACGCACAGTTAGAGGTACGCCAAACGCCTTGGCCGTTTCTACAGCACGCGGATGCAAAACCTGAGCACCAAGGCCAGCTAACTCCAGCATTTCATCATAAGATACCTGACTTAATTTTTGAGCTTGCGGCACTACGCGAGGATCTGTGGTAAAAACTCCCGTCACATCTGTATAAATATCACAACGTTTAGCTTTCAGAGCTGCTGCTAAAGCCACCGCTGTTGTGTCTGAACCTCCTCTGCCCAGCGTGGTGATGTTGCCATCCACTACCCCTTGAAATCCACAAACTACTGGAACCTTGCCTGCATCCAGCAACATTTGCAAACGGTCAGTGCGAATTCGCAACATACGCGCAGATCCATAAATGTGATTCGTCTCGATTCCAACTTGCCATCCTGTCAAAGAACAAGCTGGCTGACCCAGTTCAATAAGCGCCATAGCCAAGAGAGCGGCGGATACTTGCTCACCAGTGGCAAGAAGCGCGTCCATTTCTCTGCCATGCGGTCGAGAAGAAATTGTCTTGGCCAATTCTATCAATTCATCCGTGCTGTGTCCCATAGCTGAGACAACCACAACAACGCGATTCCCTTTGTCTATCTCTTCCATAACTCGACGTGCGACATGGCGGATACGCTCTGGATTACCGACAGATGTACCGCCAAACTTCTGGACAATACATGGGGCCGTCTGCAACTTCTCTCACACCCATCTCTGTTTTTTATTCAATATACAGCATTCTAAAATTTTATACAGCAACGTGAAGAGTGTTTCCCTTATAAGAACGATTGAAGCGTCGCTTTAGCTTCTAATAACTGCTGTTTGACGGCAACAGTAGCTGTTCCACCGTAGGAAGTTCTTGCTTCTACCACGCGCCGTATGTCCAACCACTCAAAAACGCGATCATCCAATTCAGGACAATCTTTCTGATATTCTTCAAGTGGCAATGTAGCTAATGTCAATCCCTGTTCTAAAGCACGCTGCACCCATTTTCCAACCAATGCATGAGCTTGGCGGAAGGGAATTCCCATGCGCACCAGTTCGTCGGCAACATCGGTAGCGGCAGAAAAATCTCTGGACAGTGCTTTTTGAAGTCGATCTCGACGCACTGAAAGTGTTGAAATTATTCCTGTAAAAAGTTGCAAAGCAGGAATTAATGTATCTATCGTATCAAATATACCTTCCTTGTCTTCCTGTAAGTCCTTGTTATAGGCCAGTGGCAGTCCTTTGAGCACGGTGAGTAATCCTATCAAATGGCCATAAACCCGCCCAGTTTTACCACGCACTAATTCTGGAACGTCTGGATTCTTTTTCTGGGGCATCATACTCGAACCTGTGCAATAGCGATCGGCCAATTCAATATAACCAAATTCCTCACTGGTCCAAAGAATCATTTCTTCAGCAAGACGAGATAAATGCATCATACAAATGCTTGCATGAGAAAGAAATTCCAAAAGATAATCGCGATCGGACACAGCATCCATAGAATTAGGATAAACCGTTGAAAAACCAAGAATCTCTGCTACTTGCTGGCGATTGACAGGGAACGTAGTACCAGCCAGGGCTCCTGCACCAAGCGGTAAACAATCCGTACGTTTCAGAGCATCGCGAAAACGATGCGCATCGCGTTGAAACATCCAGAAATACGCTAACAAGTGATGAGCGAAAAGAACTGGCTGAGCTCTCTGCAAATGCGTATAACCGGGAAAAATCACATCGAGGTACTCTTCTGCTGTAGTTACAAGCGCCTGCATAAGTAGGTGAAGTTCATTAAGAATGGTTTGAAACACCTCACGCATGTACAGATGCATATCAAGAGCTACTTGATCATTGCGACTGCGCGCTGTATGCAGTTTTCCAGCTAAAGGACCTATTTTTTCCGTCAATCTTCGTTCAATATTCATATGAATGTCTTCATCTTCAATTCGATAAGGAAAATTGTCTGTTTTGATTTCTTCGACAATCTCCTGCAACCCGGATTGAATGGTTTCTGCTTCTGAGTTTGTCAGAACACCAACACTGGCCAGCATCTGAACATGGGCGAGGCTGCCCGTCACATCAGCGACGGCCAGCCTCTTATCGAATGAAATACTAGCTGTGTAAGTTTCTACTAAATGATGGGTTGCTTCTGTGAATCTGCCTCCCCAAAGTTTCATAACTGTACCGTCTCCCCCTCGACTTCACCTGTTAAAGTTGGTGAAGCACTCTCATCTGAAGCGACTTGTATATGTTCGATAATGTCATCCGCACTAACACCTGGAACTTGACTGCCTTGAATGCTGGCTTGAACTTTCGTGGGCATGCCCCACAATTGAATAAATCCTACCGCATCCTGATGATGGAACATATCTCCTTCTGAATAGGTGGCCAATTGATGCGAATAGAGTGAATAGGGTGATTTTCTGCCAGTTACTTGCAAGTGACCTTTGTATAACACAACTCGCACTTCACCAGTCACGTAACGTTGAGTTTCTGTCACAAAAGCATCAAGAGCTGATTTCAGCGGAGAAAACCAAAGTCCATTGTAAATTAATTTGTGATATTGGAGTTCTACCTGAGCTTTATATTCGGCCACTTCACGAGGCAGCGTTAAAGCTTCCAATTCTTTGTGAGCTTGAATTAATGTCACAGCTGCTGGCGCTTCATAAACCTCACGCGACTTGATCCCTACAAGTCGATTTTCCACACAGTCAATACGTCCCACACCAGCTTGCCCTGCTATTTGATTGAGCTTTGAAATCAGTGTAGCTAAAGGCATCTCTTCACCATTTAAGGAAACAGGACAACCAGCGACGAAACCAATGGTCAATTCCACAGGATATTCTGGGGCATTTACGGGATGTATGGTCCAAGCAAAAGCATCTTCAGGCGCTTCTGCCCAAGGATCTTCCAGCACGCCACACTCAATAGCCCGTCCCCACAGGTTAGCATCAATCGAGAATGGATTTTCTTTGGTAATCGGCAATGGAATATTTCGTTCAGCAGCAAACTGAATTTCTTCGTCACGCGTAAATCCCCATTCACGAACAGGCGCGATAACTTTTAGTTGCGGATTGAGTGCTTGAATAGAAACTTCAAAACGCACCTGGTCATTCCCTTTTCCCGTGCAACCATGAGCCACAGCAACAGCTCCTTCTTTAGCAGCCACATCCACTAGAAGTTGAGAAATCAGTGGTCGCGAAAGAGCTGAAGCTAAAGGATATTTACCTTCGTAGAGTGCGCCTGCTTTGAGCGCTGGCAAAATGAACTGCTCGGCAAACAATTTGACACCATCGATGCGATACGATTTGATCGCCCCGACTTGTAAAGCTTTTTGCTGCACAGCTTCTAAATTTTCTCCTTCACCTACGTCGACGCACATGGCAACCACATCGTAGCCATATTTCTCTTTCAACCAGGCAATAGCAACCGATGTATCTAATCCCCCGGAGTAGGCTAATACTACTTTTTCACTCATTTCAATTCCTCCCCAAATGAACCTGCATCAGCCATCAAAGCGGCCAAAACTGCTTTTTGAGCGTGAAGACGATTTTCTGCCTGATCAAACACTTTAGAATGCGGACCATCTATAATTTCTGCGCTTACCTCTTCACCACGATGTGCAGGTAGACAATGTAAAAACAGATAATTGGGATTCGCTTTGGATACGAGATTAGCATTGACCTGATAAGGGGCAAATACCTGCAAACGCTCTTCGTATTCCTCTTCATCCCCCATGCTGGTCCAGACATCTGTGTAAATCACATCTGCTCCTGTGACAGCTCGTTCAGCATCGGTAGTTACTAAAACTTGGGATCTTTGCATAACAGCATGCATCTTGGCTTCGTCAACCACCGATTGTAGAGGGCTATAACCAGGAGGCGTTGCCACTCTAATATGAATACCAAGCTTCGGCGCTATTTGCAGCCACGAATGAGCCAAATTATTACCATCACCTACATAAGCGACCGTTAGTCCAGCAAGTGATCCAAAATGCTCTTCTAGCGTCAAAACATCTGCAAGTAACTGACAGGGATGATGTTCATCCGTCAATCCGTTAATGACGGGCACCGTAGCGTAAGAAGCTAATTCCTGTAAAGAAGCATGGGCAAATGTGCGTACCATGATGCCATCCACATAACGTGAAAGTACACGGGCTGTGTCTGGCAAAGGTTCCCCACGGGATAGTTGTGTCTGTTCACTCGAGAGGAAGAGCGCTGACCCTCCAAGTTGTGACATACCGACCTCAAATGAAACTCGCGTGCGAGTCGACGCTTTGTCAAATATCATGGCTAGTGTTTTTCCTTGCAGAAGATGGTGAGTAAAACCACTCTTTTGAGCTTCTTTCAACACATGAGCCAACTGTAGCAAACGTTTTAATTCCTCACTGGTTATATCGGAAAAATCGAGCAGATGGCGGCCTCGTAAACTGCGGTGCGCTTCAAACAACGCGGTTTGTAAACGCACAGACAGATACCCCTTACCAAGCGCCACTACTGAAGATTGGATAGATTCTACAGGCTGCCATTTTCTGATGCTCATGATTAGCACTCCTCCTCACCATGCTGATCAAACAATTTTGCATGGGGAATCACTCTTGAAGCGATCCATCGTCACTGAATTATTATACACCAATATGTATATTTATCAAGATAAAATTCATACCGATGAATAGCCGTTTTTTTTTTTACATTTCCTTTGATTCGTTCTCTTATATGCATTTCGTCAATTTCTCTATCAAAATAAAAAAAAGAGCCTCTCTTTAGTAAAAGAGTTTGGCTCGAAACAATAACTGCCCATCATCTTTTGTTCATTTCTTATTCGGTCGCAATATCTTGATCGGTAATATCTTGGCCCGGTTTGACCATCATAAAATGATCACTTGGCTGATTCGCCAATTTTTGAATCTTGGCCGCCTCTTCCCATTGGCCACTCAAGCGCAATACCTTCATATATTGTCCCAGCAATTCGCGCACATCATGATTTCCATCCGCATCCAAGTAACGTAAAGAGACTTTTGCGCCTTTTGCCAAACGCATGCGCAATGTTTGCTCCGTCAATCCCCAACTTGGGTTCCAGCGCAAATAAACCGTTCCGCCTGTCATACCTGCGCAAATCCAAGAACCGGGATCGCCAAGAACCAGAGCACGTCCGTTGGTCATATATTCAAAAGCAAAACCTTTAATATTGGCGTTAGCTGCCAGAAACGCACCGTTATCCACCGGTCCCTCAGGTTCACCAGCAATAATCACGTCTGCACCTGACAAGCGAATACCTGCGCGAGCGTCTGCGTTACCTTGAATGATAAACAAACCACTTTGTGCCCCGTAGGCCAAACTCTTACCTACGCTGCCACCCAGCCAACGTCCGTTTTTAGCACGCTGTTTGAGAATCAGGACACGCCCGCCAAAAGCGCCTTTACCTACACCGTCTTGTGCTCCACCCCACGCTGTATGCACCATTCCCGCTGTACTGTATGCGGCAAATCCACTACCGGCTACTTCATGCCACTCCACATGTTCATTGGCAACTATCCGTGAACGTACCGCCTGACCACTTTGCTCTGTACCGAGCGCTCTAACAAGACGCGGAACTCGAACGTTATCAGACGATGGTGCCGTTATTTCCGTCCCGTTATAACTTGAATGCGCTGTTACACTATCCGTTCCCGTTGCCTCGACCGCTAATAGATTCTCTTCAGCAAGCGATACCGATTCACGATAGATGATCTGACTGCCTACTCCTCTGGTTTTTTCATCCACTTTCAACCAATCTGCAAGATGAACCGTTTGCTGATGGGAAATTTGTTTCAATAAATCACGTCGTCCCACTAAATCCTGTGTCCGAGTGGCACCAAGCGCAGCAGTTAATTCTGCAACATGCTCACCGATAGCCCCAAAGAAACGAACCAGTTGATCTACAGCTTGCTCAAAATCACGAGGTTGAAATGCGGTTAGACCCTTTTCTCGAGCTTCCTCCATATCCTGCATTTGAGTGGCAATCCCCACGTGACAAGTATCTTTATGGCACGCACGGCAAGAAGTACAACCAATAGCTACCATTGCCATAGTACCAAAGCCAACTCGATTAGCTCCAAGCAAAACGGCTTTCATAACATCGGCACCAGATTTGATGCCTCCATCCGCCCAGATTTCGGCTACTTCACGCAATCCTGCCGCTACAAGCGCATCATGTGCTGCCTTGATTCCAATTTCCATTGGCAATCCAACGTGACGAATAGCATGGGCACGAGCAGCACCAGTTCCACCATCAAATCCGGAAAGCGTTACAATATCTGCTCCAGCTTTTACAATACCCACAGCTATCGTACCAATATTAGGAACAACAGGAACTTTTACACCCACTTTTGCATGTGGATTCACTTGCTTTAATTCAAAAATCACCTGCGCCAAGTCTTCAATAGAATAAATATCATGGTTATTTGAGGGTGAGATAAGATCCGTCCCCATAGTTGCATTACGAGCTTTCGCCACCTGTTCCGTCACTTTGGAACCAGGCAAATGTCCACCTTCGCCGGGTTTTGCACCTTGACCTATTTTAATTTCCAGCATATAGGCATCATTACAAAGTTCAGCATTGACACCAAAACGGCCAGAGGCGATTTGACGACCGCGATGATGGGGATAGCGGTGCAGTAAATCTTTAATTTCACCACCTTCACCATTGACACAAACAATGTTTAGGCGCTTTGCCGCTTCAATATAAGCCCTGTACGCCACTTCACTTTGCGAACCAAAGGACATAGAAGAAATCAAAATTGGATAGTCATGAATGTCGATCGCGGTATCTACATCCTTTTTATCTATCTTTGTCTCTGTAGTCCGAAAATCCATCACATGACGCAAGGAAAGTGGATTTTCTTTCTCAAACGCATCCAATTTGCTGAAAAATTGCTGATAGCTGGTTTGCCCTTCAGCCACTTGGCCCGCGCTTTTCCATATACGTGGATAAAGTTGAAAATTCTTTTGGCGGGGCAATAGTTTCTCCGATGCTACTTGATAAAGTTGCCTGCGCTTCTGGGAATCTTCTTCAAGCACATCAAAGGTCAATCCTATGCTTTTACCACCACAAAAATTAGGTACCCCAAGCCATTGAGCTATTTCTTCCGAAAGTCCGATTCCACCAAACAAACGCTCATAGCCCCTCAATTCATGAATGCCTAGAGTTGAGAGAACTTTTTCTAAGCCTTTGCATAGTGCCTTATAGAGATTTTCCAAAGCGGGTAATGAACCTTTGCGAGCTGCATATTCCCACATCATATATGGAACAACCGCATCTGCACCAAGTCCAAGAGCACAAACAACATCATGCAAATTGCGAAGCGCTCCGCTACGCAGAAGAATGCTCGTATGCCGACGCAACATTTCTCCATCATCGGCATGATTCTCCCATAGAACACGCTGAACTGCAGATAAGGCAAGCAGCGGATCGACAAACTCGCCCCGTCGAAATTGCAACCGATCGTCCAACACAAGACAAACGGCTCCCTGTTCCACTGCCCGCTTCGCATCTTGCCTCAAGCGCTGCAAAAAGTTTTCTAGAGACTCATCCGACTGGCGTACCAGCATCAACTCCGCTGTAGCTTCAGGGCGAGTATGCAAAGAATCGAGCGCATCTTCATAAAGCATGGTTCCTAATCGATGGGCCAGAGATTGCAGAGAGGCACTATCGAGATCAACATCATATGGCTGTTCTTCAAGCAAAAGAGGTGCCTGTATTTCTATACGCATTGCATGATCTTCGCGTTCCGTAAAACTTGGCCGACGTCCCAATACCGCTCTTGTGCTAAAATGCTCAATTTCACGTTCCCGATCGATAGCTGGATTAGTCACAACAGCTACCGATTCTTGCAAATAATCACTGACCAGTTTCAATCCATCGGCAAAAGGAGCCAATGGGCTATCATAACCCAGTGAACGAATAGGTTCAGCACCTGTATGGATATGGGCTTCCAGCAATTTCAAATCTTCTTCACGAAAACCTAAGGCAGCTGCACGAACAGCAAACGCCTGAGTATCGCGTTGTGGATGAGAAGCATGGTGTTCACGAACAAATAATCCAGAAAAACGCAGTGTTTTAGCCGACGTATGAAAGTCAAAACGCAAACTGGCTCGAGAGTATACGGTTTCCTGTACTTCTTTATAAGTTAGAAGCTTGCGTTCTTTGAGCAGAAAAGCAATTTTCTCTCCAGGAGAAAGCGGTTTGGGAGAAGAAACCCACTCTTGCGCAGGTACCAAACCTTGTTCCGACCCCAAAGTCCAAGCGTCTTCTGTTTCCATTAACCACATAGGACGCAAACCGAGCGCGTCCACTGAGGCAACCAATTCATCTCCATAGCGCGAAATAACTCCAGCCGGTCCTTGAGCAAACGGGCCCCACAGGGCACGATAAAACATGTAGAGATTGATCAGCGTTTTAGGCATACGCTTAATTTCAAATAGAATGGGAGGGAAGATAAGCTCCATACTTTCCATTAAACTCCAGTTGCGCATAGCCATTAACCCATGCATAAACCTATCCACCATTTGGGAATCACTGGCATCTGCCGACAGAGAAAATCCCGCCATCTTTGCTTCGGAATAGAAACGGCTAATGGTGTTAATTTCCCCATTATGCCCTAAGGTTGCAAAAGGTTGAACACGAGCAAAGGCAGTTGCAGTATTCGTGGAATAACGAGTATGCGCAAGCACTACACTGCTCTCTATAGAATGATCTTGCAAATCTTTATGATAACGATAAAGAGTTTGTTCGTCACCGACTACTTTATAGACCACTGTATCCGTATCGAGTGAAACCACATGTATTTGTCGATCTTCCTCTAACTGTAGAGCGAGCGTAAACAATTTTTCTCGCAACGAATGCTCTTCTGAATAACCTGCTATTTGCAAAAAGATTGGATTCTCACGACTTGCCGACTCACCTAAAGCCGTTTCATCCACCTCTTGATGACTCTCAAGCAAAATGTTGATGCCAGCTTCCTTGAAAGCTAGGTGAATTTTTTCCAACGCTTTCGAGCGTTGTGCACGTTGCAAATAGAAATGACCTACAAAAAAACCGTTTTCCCACACTGCTTCAGCATTCTGACCAGCCAACGCCAATTTTTTCTGCCAAAGCGCACGCGGGATGTCCAATTGCAAGCCACATCCATCACCTTCTTGGCGCACATAGCCGGCACGATGACGCATAGCTGCTAATGCTCGGATACCAGCAAGCACTGTTTCTCGCCTTTGTTTGCCATCTTTCTCAATCCTGGCAAAGAGACCACATGCATCGTGTTCACGGTCAATATTCTGGGTCAGTTGACCCATCCATTCTTTATTCTTCTCCACTTCTTCTCACCTTTTCTCTAAATATTTCAATAAATAGTGATAGACCACATTGGACGATCCCGCTGTTTACTGTATTACTGTAGACGCCTGACACGGTTGGATATGAAATAATATACGATATATTGCATATAAATACTACAACATGTTATAACTATTCTCAACACTGAAAGGAGGCCATTGCATGGAAATCCGCCAAGCAACGGTTCACGACGTCCCGCAAATGCAACATCTCATTCAGACATTTGCCAACGAGGGTTTAATGTTGCCGAGATCTGAAAAGTCTTTGTACGAAAACCTTCATGCTTTTACAGTTGTATCTGAAGGCAACCGTATTCTCGGTGTGGCTGGATTGCACATTCTTTGGAAAGATTTGGCTGAAATTCGTTCCTTGGCGGTTGATGCTGCCTCTCACGGTAGAGGCATTGGCCGAATGATTGTGGAACATCTCGCTGCGGAGGCTGAACAGTTAGGAATCCCGCAAGTCTTGTCACTAACTTATCAGACGACATTTTTCAAGAAATTGAATTTTCAGATTGTAGAAAAAGAAACATTGCCTCGCAAGGTATGGAAAGATTGCATTTATTGTAAAAAATTCCACAACTGCGACGAGATAGCCATGGTTTATTATACAGCATGTTATGAACAATTTAAAGAAACAAAATTGGCTGAAAACGCTTAATAAAAGAAAAAAGTGCCGTAAAATGGCGCTTTTTCTCTTATCAAGCGATTGAAAGCGATTACCTAAGGAAGAAACAACGCGTCTATACGACGCAAAATTATTCATAAGATAGTATAGATTCTTTTTGCAAACTCATCTACATCTTCCTCTTCTAAGATTAAAGGAGGAACCACGCGAATACGGTTTTCTCCAACAGCTGTCATCAATACACCAGCTACTTCTTGTGCATTTTTGACAAAATTCCGGGCATCTTCTGAGATGGTAAACCCCCACATTAATCCTTGACCGCTCACCTGCGTAAAATGTTCTTCTAAAAATTGTCTCACTTTATCTCCTACTCGCCTAACTTGCTCTAAAAGATTTCCTTTTTCTATTTCTTCGAGGACTGTTTTTGCCGCTGACATAGCTAATGGATTTCCACCAAATGTCGTTCCGTGCGATCCAGCTGTAAAAGTTTTGGCCACTTCTTGCTTGGCAAGAACAGCGCCAACCGGTACGCCACCACCCAACCCTTTAGCCAGAGTTACAATATCAGGATCTAGACCTGCACTTCTAAAAGCAAACCAGTCACCGGTTCTACCTATCCCTGTCTGCACCTCATCGACAATCAGGAGTGCATGGACAGCCTTGAGACGCTTTTGGAGTTCCTGCAGAAATTCATGAGGTACGGGTTGAACACCACCTTCACCTTGAATGACCTCGACTATACAAGCGGCTGTATCACTGTTTACAGAGGACAGGACTTCTTCAAATGAAGTAGGAGTATGACAATCCGGCAAAAGCGGTCCAAAGCCCTCCTGATACGCTGGCTTTGGCGTTACGGACAGAGCACCATAAGTACGGCCATGAAACGCCCCTGGCAAAGAAAGCAATATCGTTTTTTCAGCATGTTGAGTGGACGCATAACGCCGCGCTAATTTTAATGCTGCTTCATTTGCCTCTGCTCCAGAATTGCAGAAAAACGCAGCATCCAAACCTGAAAATTCAATCAGTTTTTTAGCCACTTCTTCTTGCTGAGGAATTTGATATAAATTTGAACAGTGCAGTAATGTGGCTGCTTGATGGGAAATAGCTTCCACCAGACGCGGATGAGCATGCCCCAGACTTGTAACTGCAATGCCAGCAGTCATATCCAAGTAGTCCCTGCCCTGTTCGTCGTACAACCAAACTCCCTGTCCTCGCACTATCGTAAGTTCGCGCGAGCCATAATTTTGAAACAACATGAGCGACACTTCCTCTCTACTATTCATTTAAATATCGGGTTATGCGAGTGCCCAATGCTCCAGACACCGGCTCTTCAGGATGGTTGGCAAAAGCCCATTCAATAGCAGCTTCATTTTCCCCATCAACTACATAAACCGCATTTACCTTATACCTGAGCGCATTCAATACAGCCTCCACTTTGGGCCGCATACCACCTTCAAACATCCCCTGCTGATATAACCTTTCTAATTTTTTGTCTGTGATGGAATCTATCCGATCTCCATATGGAAAATTTAGATAGATCCCAGACACATTTGTGCAAAAAACAAGTTTTTCAACTTGCAGCGAACCAGCCAAAGCTGCTGCTGCTGCATCTGCATTGATATTCATGCGTTGCCCTCGGGAGTTGTGACCAATCGGCGCGACTACTGGGATTTCATGACGCACAAAGGCTGCTTCAAGTGGTCCAGCGTAGGCTTCCACCCAATCCGCAGTGTGATCGCCCTCATAAGATTCGGCGAGGAAAAGTCCCGATTTTGCTCCATGCACAGGAACTGCCGCAATGCCGTTGGCACGTAATAAAGAAACCCATTCACTGTTAACTGAAAATCCGAGCACAGCGTCCACAATGACCATGGCTTGACTATGGGTACGACGCAATCCATTATGGAAAGGCAATTTCATACCAGCCGCTTCTAAAGCTGCATTGATACGGGGACCACCACCA
The DNA here is from genome assembly GCF_016804365.1 of Alicyclobacillus sp. TC. NCBI lineage: Bacteria > Bacillati > Bacillota > Bacilli > Caryophanales > Alicyclobacillaceae > Alicyclobacillus > Alicyclobacillus sp. TC. The sequence goes on from NZ_CP044434.1 coordinate 1,971,135, forward strand.
TGAACAATCACAAATGAACGAGATTGATTTTGTAAATTCTGTAAAGGACGAATTAATGGTGCGGCCTGTTCGCCCAGCGAACCGCCAACTTTAATGAGTACACTCAAGCTATCATCCCCTTGCCCATCAAGGCGCACTTCCTATCAGTGAAAGCCCTGTCTCCATGGGCCAACCCAACATTAAATTCATATTTTGTACCGCCTGTCCTGCAGCGCCCTTTTGTAAGTTATCTATCACAGCAAATATTTGCAGCATTTGGGTGCGATTATCAACATGCAGCGCAATATGACAAGTGTTAGCTCCTAAAACACTTTGAATTTGCGGCCATTCGCCACATGGCAGTATGCTAACAAAAGGTGTATCATGATATGCATTTTGATAAATTTCATATAAATCCGTAAAACTGATCGTTGAACAAAGCGGTATATAAGCAGATACAAGGATTCCTCGTGGAATAGGCAGCAACTGTGTAGTCAATTGAATTTGCAGGTCAGCTTGTTTGGATTCTTCCTGGAGTTTTTGTTCAATTTCAGGTGTATGTTGATGGCACCCCACACGGTAAGGATAAAAATTATTGGACAATTCACTGAGCAATAAATGAGGCTGCGGACTTTTGCCTGCTCCGGTTGATCCTGATTTTGCATCGACAACCCATACGCTCTGACTTTCCACAAGTTTTGTTTGACAAAGCGGCAAAAGAGAGAGCAGCGCCGCTGTAGCGTAGCAACCAGGATTAGAAATCAATGATTGATTAGCAATTTGCTCAGCTTGCCAGTCAGATAATCCATACACTGCGTGTGTGTCTTTTTGCGTGAGAGGTGAAGCTAGTCCATACCAACTTTCATACACCTCTTTGGGCAAGCGAAGATCGCCTGAGAGATCAATCACTTTTTTGCCAGCATGATGAATTTGCAAAGCCAAACGGCCAGATATGCCAGATGGTAGGGCAAGAAAAACGAGATCGCACAAATCCAGGCAGCGTTCTAAATCAAATGGTTCCAAAGCAGGCAGTTCTCCAAACTGGCGAAAAGCGCTGATTTTATGACCATACGTCTCTGACTGTTCTAGCTTTTGAGCTGCTAAGTACGTTATTTTCAGCAAAGGGTGGCGACTGAGAATACGTATTAACTCCACTCCGGCATAACCCGTTGCTCCAACAACGCCAATACGCGGTTGGTTCATAACCCATACCACCTCCTCATTGCGTATCTCTTCATAAAGAGCTGTACATATCCAGCCTCTTTGATAAATTTTTATTCATTATAACGTATATTTATTATTATCACCAGTAAATGATCCATAAATCTTTTTTCGAATCTCCGCTTTTGCCTGTGCCCGGCGGCGTTTGTCCCAGCATCTTCTGAACTATCTCACGAAGGAGGAATGACAGACATGGGAGCATTTGGAGTTTACACACGTTGGGCAGTTGTATTTCTTATCATCTTCGTACTCTTCTTCTTACTTTGTCCGACCGTTGAGGTTATCAAAACAGGTAAACACGTCACAATAGCGCATTACGACTCTTTGACCATGACACCTGTTTACACCCATATGCCACATATGAGCATGGGTGGCATGCATGGCATGCATGGTATTTACGGGTCTTCACCTTCCTCACTTAGCTAACACAGCTCATACAAGTTTTCATCCTATGTAAGAAGAGTTGATAAAGCGCTTTTCCCGCTTTATCAACTCTTGCATTCATTTTGTAATGTGAATATTCGGGAATTTTACGCAAAAGAAAAACTGTCCCTTTTGGCATTTCTGCTATTTGAGGACAGTTCCTAATTTTTATGGCGCGTCCGGAGGGATTCGAACCCCCGACCTCTGGCTCCGGAGGCCAGCGCTCTATCCACTAAGCTACGGACGCATTGTTTTTGCTGTATGCCCGAACATTATACTTTAGGCGTTACCAAGACGCAAGCACGAGCCCATTCGTTGGGTCAGAAATGCAAAGGGCCCGTGCTGCACAAATAGGATTTTCAACTTGCCAATTTATGATTTCTTTTCGGCCATTTCTGCTTTGAGGCGCTCCAATTCATCAGAAACAGATGCGTCTTTGCGAATTTTATCCAATTCTTTCTGCACAGCATCTCGGTTATCTAATGGATCGTCCAAAATCCCTTCATCTGCAAGGGACTGCATCGCTTCTGCGCGAGCCACCATACGTTCCGTTTTATCGTTGGCACGACGCAAGGTATCCCCCACGTTGCCTAATTCTTTACTGATGCCTGACAATGATTCACCCATACGAACTTCAGCCTGTGCGGCGGTATAAGTTGCTTTGGTAACTTCTTTCTCAGTTTTGAAATTTGAGATACGTTCTTGAAACTTTTGTTCAGCTTCCTTAAGACGATTGACTTGAGTTTCGATTTTAGTTAGGGAATCTTGGAGAGTTGCTAATTTGGCCATAGCAGACTGTTTGAGCTCAAGTGCTTTTTTGGCCAAATCCTCGCGTCCCACCTTAAGCGCCGCCCGCGCTTCTTCCTCTCTGTCGGCAATTTCTTTTTCTGTGGAACGAATTTGATTTTCGAGCGCTTTTTGCTCTGTGACTACATCTGCCAGATGACGTTTAACTTGTTGCAAGCCAGAAACCATTTTTTCATAAGAGAGATCGAGAGTAGCATTGGGATCTTCTAATTTATCCAATAGCTTATTGACTTGAGATTCCACAATTTCTGATGCTCTTTTAAATAATCCCATTTTTATTCCCTCCAACCATTTGTGATAAATTTACAATCTATTTCAAAGAAAAATTTAACTTATGGTCAATCGTTGAGAGAAAGTATCAACTGTGGTTTGCTGATATTGTGATCAGCCCGGATAGGCGTAACAGCCGTTCCTACAGCGAAAAATTCAATCACATGTGAACCCCATCCGTGTGATCGCTCTTCTAAGCGGACACCCACAATCCCTTCTGCTTTTTCTTCGTGAGCTTCAGTCTGCATTCGCTCCATGGCCAATTCACGAGCATCATAGAGTGCTTGCGTAAAGTTGGTCAGTTCAACATTCTGACCTACATTTTTTAAAGATTGAAACATACCTTGGTGGGCCACATGATAGACGCAACTGCCCATCACGAGCGAAAGCGGCCTGTAACCTGCTTGAAGCAAGGTCCAAAAATCCTGCCCAGACAAATCTGAAGTAAAGGGTTTCCCCGAATGAGACTTGTACGAATGACCGCCTTCTCTAGCTGCAACTGCCGTGCCAATCGCCAAAAACTCTGCCATATCGGCTCCCCACTCATAGCGCGTCACTTCCAGACGAACGCCTACTACGCCATCCGCTCCTAGCTCCGCTGCCTCTTCCTCCATTCGAGACATGGCAAGTTCACGAGCGTGATACATGGCTTGTGTCAAAACATCCATTTCCATACTTTGACGCCACATAGCCTGCTGATAACCAATATGATATATGGACGATCCGACAACTAAACCAATGGGCTCAAATCCAGCATCTCGTACGAGCAAAAATTCGTTGACTGACAAATCCGACGTGAATACGCCGCCAGGGTGACCCTGACTTCGCAATCCTCGCAAACGTTCAAGCGCGTGCTCGGGTAAATCATTGTTCACAGGCAAACAGATCAACTCCTTATATCCCTTTACAGAGCTTATCAAGTATTGAGCGATACTACCGACTGAGGTCGTTCATCCAGATGGGTCTTGCGATGAGAAATCGCTGTGCCCATTGCGAAAAATTCCACCACATGATTGAGACGGATATCGCCCTCCCCATACTCTACCTCTACTTCCTCTACCCGCAATCCAGTTTCATGAGCCAACACACCATTTCCGCCACTTTCTGCTGCGTGTCGGCGCATCTCCTGTACAGCCCGATGTCGGGCTTGATAAACCGCATCAGTATAACTATACATTTCCTGATTGCTATAACTTCCAGATTGCCAAACATCATTCCATTGGCTGACCTGATAATAGATTCCGACCCCAAGGGCTAAGCCAACCGGAATACTCCCTGCATGAACAAGTCGAACAAAATCTTGTGCACTGACCGTACAAAGAAGAGGCTCATCCACACTTGGCAAATCGAGAGTTATTGCCGTTCCCATAGCTGTCATTTCCAAACTGCTATCCACCGTGCCTGGAACCAGCTTGACTTTGACCCCAACCACTGCGTGCGCTCCAAGCAACGCCGCCTCTGCTCTCAATCTTTGCAAAGCAAGCCAACGCGCTTCATACATCCCTTGTTCTAATTCATTCAAAAAACAACTTCCGGAATATAAATTCACATACATCCCGTTAAAACCTGTATTCCATCCGCCTGCGTAACGATTCTGTCGACCTAAAACCATTTTCCATTCTGCCTGATGATACACTGTTGCTCCCATGACCTGACCTAAGGGTCGCAAACCATAGCGGGCTAACAGCGCCCATTCAGCAACCGATAAATTACTCGTCCAGGGGAGTTCATGCTGAACTTGCTTCCTCGCTCGCGCTTCGACATATTCAGGCAACTGCCCACGTTCAAAGGCTGCTATCGCGCGTTCCGAACGATAGAGAGCCGCATTTTCTTTTGCCAATCGTTCACTTTTGGACAAACCGCCTTGGTTTTTCCTGGAAAACCACACGCTTGGCATTCCCCCTTTATCATTTCGTTAGCAACGGATGAGGTGAAGGGTCAAATACGTTGTTGACCATGAAATGTCAAAACGACCCTTGGAAAAGGATCGTCAAGACATTAAAAATTGATAGAGTTTTTGTTGCACATCTTCGTGTTCAGCCGCCATCCGAGACAGTTCTACAGAAAGAGCGTCAAGCCATTCTCCAAATGACATCTCCTCTGTTTTTAAGCGGATACCGCGAACTACCTTTGCACGTTCTGCCAACAAACCGTGTGTTTTCGTCATGGTCAACTGAAAATGGTACATCTCAAACAGCACTCGTATTTGAGTCACACGCGGATGGCGGACAAAAAGACCATGTTCCCGAATTACCTCTGTTTGCTGAGGTAAGGCGGAACAAAGCCGCTCTGCCAACCCTTCCAAGAGCGCCTGCTCGTCAGCCGCATTTCGACGCCATTCTGCTGCCGACAAATCAAATTGTAAACTGTCTCCCATGACGGTTCCTCCTCAAACCTCTCCACAGATGTGACGTCTGCAGGTTTCGAGCTGGATGCCATTTTTAGTATATCACTTTTGCGTTGCCATGGGTTGCGACAAAATATCTAATATTGCGCCCGCTTTGCGATTACACTCTTGCCATTCTTGCTCGGCAACGCTATCCATCACGATACCCGCCCCGACTTGCACATAGTATGCTTGGTTTTCCTCTACCACTGAGCGGATGATAATAGCCGTATTGGCGTTTGCATCGAGATCGACCATACCTAACAGACCACCGTAAGGTCCTCGACGCAATGTCTCCAATTCATCAATAATTTCCATAGCACGAATTTTTGGAGCTCCCGATAGTGTACCCGCCGGAAATGTGGCCAAGAGAGCTGTGAAAACACTCACATCCTCTCGCAATTGACCACGCACTGTGGATACCAGGTGAAAAAGGTGAGAATACGGCTCTACTACCATGAAGTCCGGAACATGAACCGATCCTATGGTACAAACTCTGCCCAAATCATTCCGGCATAAATCAACAAGCATCAAATGTTCAGCCCGTTCTTTCTCATCATTCAACAATTGTTCAGCCAACGCCTGATCTTCAGCTGCGGATTTGCCTCTGCCTTTGGAGGTGCCAGCTATCGGCTTCATTTCGGCCAATCCATCAACCACACGCAACTGAACTTCCGGACTTGCACCAAAGAGTCGCATGTCGGGATATTCACTCATAAACATGTAAGGCGACGGATTCAATTTGCGCAATCGATCATACGCAATGTAAGGATGTAACGTAGCGCTCGCTTTCATGCGCTTGGATAACACGACCTGAAAAATATCCCCTGCGCGAATATATTCTCGTGCACGTTCGACATTACCCATAAAAGTTTCAGCCGAGACTTCATCCTCAATATCGACTGTATCTTGACTAGCCGCTGCTGCCTCTTTCAGTCTTCGGGGTTCTTCCGATGTGCCTTGGTCCAACAAGTTCAAAACTTGCATTTGAACGCTTTCTAGCAGGAGCATATTTTCTTTAGAAAGATAGCCTCTCAGTTCAGGCAACAAACTGAACATTTGCAATCGATTCACTTGCAAATGAATCGTAAAAGCATGGAGTTGTAAGCGAATGTCAGGCAAAGCGCGATCGTCCAATGTGGTTTTAGGCAGCTTTTCTAAATAATGCACACTGTCATAGCCAATATAGCCCAAGAAACCAGCCGAAAAGGGGATAGGTTGGTTTTCGGTAAAAATCTTTTGCCGCAACAAAAGGCGCAAACGTTCTAATACCTCCAGAGGATTATCCGTAAATACTGCACAAGGTTTCTCAGCGACAGCAGAAACAAAGCTTCCTTCGAATTCAATCACATTGGGCTGGAGTTCTTGAGCCAGCCATTCGGCGAGACCTGTTTTGGCATAAATAAACGTTTTTCCATCTTTCACAATTACTTCAATCAACGGCATTAAACCAAGAATCGAACGGGAAAAACGTGTATCAGCCTGTTTATCGTACGCCGCATCCAGCAAATACGCGTGAAAAGGTGGTACAATTTCCAAGCTGTGTAGATAAAAATAAAACGGATCGATCTCAAGAGTTTCTTCATATTTAAAGTTTTGCATCGTTCCAACTTCTCCTCTCGCTCATCGCGTTGTATAACCTTTCTTTAGCTCGCCAAAAAATTAGCAAGGATTTGTTTCCCATGTTCTGTAAGAATGGATTCAGGATGAAACTGAACACCCACAGCACCGCTTGGTTGATGGCGCATAGCCATGATTAGCCCATCCGCGGTTGCCGTAACAGAAAAGGAATCCGGTAAAGTGTCGCGGCGAACGACCAAAGAATGGTATCGCGTAGCAAGAAAAGGACTAGGAATTTGAGCAAAAAGATGGTCTTGTTGATGATGGATAGGAGACGTTTTTCCATGCATACATAGCGGGGCACGCACCACTTCTGCACCAAAGGCTTGCCCTAATGCTTGATGTCCCAGACAAACTCCCAGAACAGGAATGCGTCCTGAAAAATATTGAATAGCTTCTACTGAAATACCTGCTTCTGTTGGGGTACAAGGTCCTGGAGAGATGATGATTTGTGAAGGCGAGAGATTCTTTAGCTCATGAAGTGGTGTATCGTTGCGGCGCACAATGATATCAGCACCCAGTTCACCACAATAATGGACAAGATTGTAGGTAAAAGAATCAAAATTATCAATGACTAAAAGCATAAGATTACCCTCCTATGACAGAGGGGCCGAAGACAGAAAATACACAGACTCGATGCCCATGCATGGAATGAAACGCTCAACTCGGCCCAGCTCAACTCTGCTTACTCGTCTCAACTAAGCAAAACAATACCGGAAGAACATCATGACGTCAATCGATGAACGCCTCTTTCTCCATTGAAATATTGAATATTACTAAATGAAGAAATTCGGACATGAAAAAACCCACCATACTCTGGTGGGCCTAAGAGGACTTGAACCTCTGACCTCACGATTATCAGTCGTGCGCTCTAGCCAGCTGAGCTATAGGCCCGCGGTAGAGAAATTTGGCGGAGCTGACGGGATTCGAACCCGCGGTCTCCTGCGTGACAGGCAGGCATGTTAGGCCTCTACACCACAGCTCCATTTGGTTGCGGGGGCAGGACTCGAACCTGCGACCTTCGGGTTATGAGCCCGACGAGCTGCCAACTGCTCCACCCCGCGATATAGACTTTTCAGGCAATGCCAGCGACTCGTCCGCTGGTGGGCGGTGGCAGGATCGAACTGCCGACCCCTCGCGTGTGAAGCGAGTGCTCTCCCGCTGAGCTAACCGCCCATGGTGACCCCAGCGGGACTCGAACCCGCGTTACCGCCGTGAAAGGGCGGTGTCTTAACCGCTTGACCATGGGGCCATATATATGGCTCCCCGAGTAGGATTCGAACCTACGACCCTCCGGTTAACAGCCGGATGCTCTACCGCTGAGCTATCGAGGAATATACACATCCTGGTTGAGGCACAGGCGACCGTCTGGTGGAGCTAACCGGATTTGAACCGGTGACCTCTTGAGTGCGATTCAAGCGCTCTCCCAGCTGAGCTATAGCCCCACTGTGGTGCCGAAGGCCGGACTCGAACCGGCACGGTTTCCCGCACGATTTTGAGTCGTGTGCGTCTGCCAATTCCGCCACTTCGGCATGGCGTGCCCGGAGAGATTCGAACTCCCGACCTCTTGATTCGTAGTCAAGCACTCTATCCAGCTGAGCTACGGGCACATCAGATTCAGCGCTGACCGTGGAACTATACCACACTTTACGATTCCTTGCAAGTCGATTTTTTAAAAGCTTGGTGGGCCTAAGAGGACTTGAACCTCTGACCTCACGATTATCAGTCGTGCGCTCTAGCCAGCTGAGCTATAGGCCCAAGCAAATTTGCTTTTCTCTCGGCTCACTCTTCATCCGCCTCGTCCGAAGCGACGTTTTTGATAATAACAAGTCTGCAGAGAGATGTCAACGGCTTTTTTCAACTTTTCTTTTTTAATTCTTATGGACGAGTCTGATGAACGTACTCCGTTTTATAAACCTATGTATTGCGCGTAGATTCTCTTCGCTTCCCAAATATCATCCACACCATGAATTAAAGCGCGTCCATCAGCAAACAAACTGATGGTGCAGTCTGACGTTTCAAAGCGGAGCAAGTTGCGATTCGCTTGCACACGTCCCAATGCTTTCAAGCGCTCTGCAAGTATCGCCAGGGAAACGTTCAACTTTCCTTGTGGTTTAATTTGAATGGTATGTCGACCGCAAAAAGAAACCACCAATCCCTCGTCCTTGTGTTGAAGAGAAAGAAATTGTCTTTTTTGGCAGCATATACACTCTTCTTTAGGCGTTCCGAGACGTAAAGACCGAAATTCATTCTGCCAAATATCCACATGAGTTATCTCGCGTTTGAGCGCTTGCCTATTCCCCGTTAAAAATTTCATGATCTCCGCCACCTGCATCGACGCAATCATACTCACTATCGGTGCTAGAACACCTACTGTGTCACAAGTATCGTGTCCGGCCGATCCGTCATCTGCACCAAACAAGCAAACTAAACAAGGTGTCTGCCCAGGTTCAATAAATACCGTGGTTCCATAAGAACTCACAGCTCCTCCATAACTCCATGGAATTCCGTGTTTCACTGCTACATCATTGATAAGATATCGCACTTGTAAATTGTCCGTACCATCTACAATCACATCCACATCGCCAAGCAATTCTTCTGCATTCACAGCCGTTACGTCCGTCAAGACAGGTTCAATCTGAATCTGACTGTTAGCTTTGGCAAGGGCCTCTGCTGCAGCTTCCGCCTTCGCTCGCCCCGCTTCAGCATCTTGCTCAGTGTAAAGAAGTTGTCTTTGCAAATTTGAGACTTCAATCACATCGCGGTCAATGAGCCGTAAATAACCCACACCAGCTCGAACTAATTGACTGGACAATACGGTACCGAGCGCTCCAAGCCCAACAATGGCGACACGAGCAGCGGACAGCATTTGTTGCCCTTCTTTGCCAATGGGTTGAAAACGAATTTGGCGAGAATACCGTTCTGTAAAGTCCACCATTCCTCACTCCCCAACCTTACTTTTTTCATCATAGCATGGACCTCAGGACGAAGAGCATCCCTTCACCTTCTTGACGCAAAGTTGTGTGAATGAGATACTTGAAGCTGAACAATTTATGGCAAGGTTGCGTTTGCTGGGTTAAGAATGGAATCCCGCCGTACCTGTTTCTTCAGGTGCGGCTTTTTTATGTGAGGTGCATGATGACTCCAGTTTTACATATGATTAGCGATCGCGATCGTCACCAATTGCCGTTAATTGAAGCTCTTTCGGAAGCTGCTGAAGGTGGAGCGGATGTTATTCAAATTCGCGATAAAAAAATGCCTGTACTTCGTACACTTGAGTTAGTAAAAAACCTAAAAGAAAATTTAAACAGACTCCATCTCGCCACAAAAATTTTTGTCAACGACAGAATGGATTTGGCTTTAGCTGAGAAACTCGATGGCGTACATTTAGCGGCTCAATCATTGCCTGTTGCCACGGCGCATGCATTGCGCAATCAACTCAAATGGCAAGGAATGCTTGGCTGTTCCGTACATTCCTTGGAGGAGGCAATGTTTGCTGAGAACGCAGGAGCGGATTACGTTACGTTTGGTCACGTTTTCCCAAGTGCATCCCACCCTCAGCTGGCACCTCGCGGACTTGCCGCCTTATCACTTGTGGTCGAAAAACTCTCCATTCCGGTTTTGGCAATTGGCGGCATTGACGAGGAAAATGTTGAGTCGGTGCTTGCGACAGGATGCAGTGGTGTGGCTGTGATTGGCGCTGTGCTGGATGCCGAGAATCCAAAAGAGGCGGCATACAGACTCAAGCAAACGATGCTTGCTTGTCATATCGCTCCAAAAACCCCCTTTTTCAAGGAGGAGAATGAACGATGAGGCGCATCTATGATGTTATTGTCGTTGGCGGTGGTGCGATTGGGTCATCCATAGCCTGGCAAGCTGCCAAAAAAGGATTGAATGTACTACTCGTGGAACGCGGTAGAATAGGTCAAGAAGCTTCAAGCGCTGCGGCTGGAATGCTTGGCGCTCAACTAGAAGCGGATCGGCCCGGGCCTATGCTTGATCTCTGTGTATCGAGCCGCTCCATTTTCCCTGAATTTGCTGCAGAACTAAGAAAAGACAGCGGCATAGACATTGAACTCACTCAAAATGGGATTTTACAACTCGCTTTTAATGATGAAGAGAAATCCTTTTTGGAGAAAGAAGCTCAATGGCAAGAAGCCGCTGGACTTCGTTGCGAATGGTGGTCTGGCGAGAAAGTTGCCCGTCGTGAACCTTCACTTGCCCCTTGCCTGGGGGTCTATATTTGCCGGATGACGGAAATTTGCATGCTCACCGTTTCATGGATGCCCTGCGCATAGCTGTTCACCATTTTGCTTCGGTTTTAGAACAGACTGAAATTTTACGTGTGGAAAAGACCGCCGATTGTTTTCGTGTTTACACTCATCAAGATACCAGTTTTGAAGCTGAACGACTGGTTTTAGCTGCTGGAGCTTTTGCTACATCACTGTTACGGTCTCTTGAACTTTCCATTGACATTCATCCTGTGAAGGGGCAAATGATGGCTATTCGCCCCCGCGATTTACAACTTCAACATACAGTGTTTTCACAACACGCCTACCTGGTTCCCAAACGCGATGGAAAAATTGTAGTGGGAGCAACGGAAGAACGTGAAGCTGGATATGATAAATCTCCCAGTAGCGATTCACTTGCGTGGCTTTTATATTCTCTGAAGCGGATTGCCCCGGTCTTGGCCATTCTGAATTCATTCATACATGGACAGGTTTGCGACCTGAAGGGAGTGGTCCGCCACTTATTGGTCCCGTGCCCACAATTCCTGGACTGTTTCTCTCACTCGGACATTTTCGAAACGGAATTTTACTTTCAGCCATCACATCTGAAATTCTTGCTCATCTGCTCACAGGTCGTGATGTTGAAGAAAACTGGAAATCATTTTTCCCTACTGATATACGACAAGGGCAACTGGAGAGAAGGAGATAACTATGCAGATCCGTGTCAACGGCAAAGATATAAGCATTGAAGATAACTGGACGCTGCTCGATTTTTTAAATAGCTTACGTTTACAAGAAGAACGCATAGCAGTAGAACGAAACCAAGAAATTGTTCCTCGCGAAAATTGGTCCATGATTCATTTGTCAAATGGTGATGAACTGGAAATTGTACGATTTGTAGGTGGAGGTTGAAAATCGCTAATCATTTCCAAACTTACACTGTATAAAGAAAAGGAGCATGATTATGACAGACTTACTACATATTGCTGGACAGAAGTTTCATTCTAGATTAATGGTAGGAACCGGAAAGTACGCATCGAATGAGTTGATGAAGGAATCTTTAGCAGCATCAGGAACTGAAATCGTTACGGTAGCGGTTCGACGTGTGAATTTAGAGCAACCAGAGGAATCTCTGCTACATTACATTGATATCCATCGCTATACTTTGCTTCCAAACACAGCAGGTTGCCACACCGCGGAAGAAGCGGTACGTACAGCGCGCTTGGCACGTGCTGCCGGTCTCTCTAACTGGATTAAATTAGAGGTTATTCCCAATGATGGAACACTTTTGCCCGATCCGATTGCTACTGTAGAAGCTGCACACCAATTGGTTTCTGAAGGCTTTATTGTACTTCCTTACACAACTGACGATCATATTGTTGCTCGAAGACTGATTGAAATAGGATGTGCTGCGGTTATGCCACTCGGTTCGGCTATTGGAACCGGTCAAGGACTGCCTAATCCAGAACGTATTTTGCGTATTATTGAAGAAGCTAACGGACGTGTTCCGGTGATTGTAGACGCTGGAATTGGATCGCCATCAGATGCTTCATTGGCTTTAGAGCTTGGTGCGGATGCTGTGCTTGTCAACACGGCAATCGCCAAAGCAAAAAATCCGGTACAGATGGCTGCTGCAATGGCCAAAGGAGTGGAAGCAGGCCGACAAGCCTACTTAGCTGGACGCATACCCAAATCGCCTGTTGCATCACCGAGTAGTCCAGAAGAACAGAAAATTGGCAACTAATTCTGGAAAAATGCGGACACTTCAGTTCTTTGATACAGTGAGTTGACAAGCTGGGTGTCTGCGAATATAATTTCTCTTGCAGTCTTGCCCATCAGAGGCGTGGATGTATGCGGAAGTGGCTCAGGGGTAGAGCATCGCCTTGCCAAGGCGAGGGTCGCGGGTTCGAATCCCGTCTTCCGCTCCAAAAATGGGGCTGGGCTTTTTGCCCGGCCTCCCGTATGTTCTCCAATATGGAGAGGTGGTCGAGTGGTTTAAGGCAGCGGTCTTGAAAACCGCCGTGTTCGCAAGGGCACCGTGGGTTCGAATCCCACCCTCTCCGCCATCATAATCGTTCTGTAAGGGTGCGGCTTCTCTGTATTCTAGGGAAGCCGCATTTGCTTTATCTCAACTCAGTTTCACAATCTTTTTTGGAATGAATATAAAGAAAACTCAGGCAAAAGGTTGCCCATAGGCTACCTTATGAAAGGTGCTTATATTGTTCGAAAACTACGCCGAGACAATAACAGCAATCCGAGTACAACCACCGCGAAACCTGTAGCCCCGATGACACTTGACGAAGGAAACCATTGTCCAAACGCACCCCCAAAAAAGAACCAAGAGGCATGCCTAAAGCAATAATTGAACCACGAATACCCAAAATTCGTCCCATAAACTCTTTGGGGACCAATTTCTGAACGGTTGTTCTGGCTAGTGGTGGATAACCTCCGAAGAGAAGTCCTGCCAAAGCCATGGAGATATACGTGTTCCATAAAGAGTGAACCCACGAAATACGTTGTCCAAAAGCTTCCGAGAACGACTGCACTGCTTGCCAATTCGTTGTGCGTAAACAACGGCAGGGACACTTCCAATTGACCGTATGCAAGATGAAAACCCACCGCACCGAGTGTAATCCACAAAACTGGGGTTAACCCGTACAAAGTCTTAACACCTTCCCAAGTATCATGGAGGAACGAAATTCGTTGACTCGGTTCTTCTGACTCTCGGGATTCAAAGTGTTGTTTTGACCCTTTGACAACAAATACACACAAGGCAGCTGCCCAAAACGACACGCCATCAGCAAACACTGCGACCGTTGCACCAAATCGTGCAATCAACAATCCACCGAGAAGGGGACCAAGTAATGAAGCACCGTTCCAAATCGTTTCAACAATTGAGTTAGCAGGACCAAGATCATCTTCTTTGACAGGGTTCGGGATAACCACCATCCAGCCAACACTTGTATATGGAGTTAAACAACCCGCAACCAGGACCAGTGCAAACAGCACTAACATCGGCAATGCGTGTACTTGGTAAAGTAGCGGAATAGCCATAAACACGATACCAAGCAACACATTCGCAGTGACCAATACTTTCTTATGGGATGTGCGGTCAAGTACGTTTCCAACAACTGCACCGAGAAAGACACCCGGGAGTCCGAATGCAAGACCTAGCAATCCCATATATCCAGCATGTTTGGTCGTGACCATTGCGAACCAAAGAAGTGCGACCCAGCCGATCTGATCACCAAGCACCGAAATAGCGTCGGCCAATGTCATAAAGGCAAAATTTCGTTGTCGAAATAAGCCTAAATAAGTTAACATTTAACTTCCACCTCGTTAGGAGCCCCTTGACAGAAGCTCATATGTTCAGTACATGGGGATACCCCCAACGAGATGTATTAAATTGGGAATTTTCTAAACATCGGCTATACCTCCATGAACTACATGACTAGGATTTATTGTACTGCGATTCTAATGATTCTGTCGTTATGCCCCCAATAGTTCAAGAATGATGTTCCAAATTCAATAGTCAAAATTGTACTTTTGGCATGATCCACTTTTCATCTTGGACGGAAGTTTTAAAATACTTTCACCAAACATTTTCTTACTGTGGACGCATTGAAATTAGAAGGAGAGAGCTAGAGGATGAATGATTTATGATTTGACAACACAAAAATGTTACTTCTTATACCACTCAAGTGCCCAAAAAAGATTGGCTAACTGACGTTCCTGCTCCATAAGAGCGCTTCTTGCTTCTTCTAAAGAACAAAGTTGAAAACGTAACTTGTCTCCGGGACGAACTTGAGCCAATACGGGCAAATCTGCAGTAATGATTTGGGCTAGGCGAGGATAACCACCCGTAGTCTGACGGTCCGCCATGAGGATAATCGGTTGCCCATCAGAGGGTACTTGAACAGTTCCCATAGTAACAGCACTAGAGAGCATTTCTTCAGCCTTGGTTAATTGAATAGGCGGTCCTTGTAATCGATAACCCATCCTATCTGATTGTGGCATGACTAAAAAGCTCTGTTCCTGCCATTGTTTTTGAGCATCGTGATTGAATAAATGCCACTCTGGACCTGGTAGAAAGCGAATGGAGCGGTAGGTTTGATAACTAGGATTCAAAGTTTGACTGACTAAAGGATATCTTTTCGTTTGCGAGAACTGAAAAAAATTACAAAGCTGATCCATTCCTTCATGAGTCCCAGTTTGCAATCGATCTCCCTCTTGTAATTTTCGCCCTTTATAACCTCCCATAGCAGAGCGTAAATATGTACTCCTACTGCCTAGAACTTCCGTCACAACAAATCCTCCAGATACCGCTAAATAGGTGCGGCATCCGATATTTGGATAATTAAAAGATAACTCATCTCCTGGATGGACTGGAAACGGACGATACAAGGTAATGGTTTGGCAGTTTAAACGAGGAGACAAATCCGCACCCGTCAATACACAATACGTAAACTCTTCAAATTGGATGGTTGGTCCTTGCAGTGTAATTTCCAAAACAGCTAAGCCTTCAGGATTTCCAAGCAAACGATTTGCAATCCGAAAAGAAAGACTGTCCATAACGCCACCGACGACAACACCATAACGTTGCCATCCGTTCCGTCCAGCATCTTGAATAGTTGTAAGTAAACCAGGTTTAATGATTTTCATTTATTTCATCATTTCCATATATGACATAAACTCATCTAGCGATATCGGACGCCATTGAACACGGTCACCTAATTGTAAAAGAGAAGGAGGATTACGTTGTGTATCAAAGAGTACCCATGGTGTTCTGCCAATTATTTGCCATCCTCCAGGTGTTTCATACGTATAAATTCCTGTCATAGTTCCCGCAATACCAACAGAACCAGGTGAAATTCTTAATCGTGGCGTTGCACGCCGAGGGGTGGCAAGCTGTCCCGGAAGCCCAGATAAATAAGGAAAACCAGGTGCAAATCCAATCATTTGCACCTCATACACGGATGAGGAGTGCAAAGCAATAACCTGATCTGTTGAAAGGTGATGACTAGCTGCAACAAAATCGAGATCGGGCGCCAGAGAAGAATGATAACATATGGGTATCTCAATAAATCGTACATCCTCTTCTGTTATGACTGGCGTTTCTGCAAGCCACCTCAATAACTCCTTCCGTGCTGAAAAAAAGGAGTACTGAAGCGGCTGATAATAAAAGGTTAAATCGGTCATGCCTGGTACGCACTCCAGAAAACCTGTCGGTAGAGAACGTTCAATACACTGTCTGAAAAAACGCACTCTATTTTGCGAATGAAGAAAGTCGCTTGAAAATTTAACCAGAAGTGCGGAATCTCCATACGCTTCAATCTTGACTTCCATTTTAGTTCCTCTCTTTACTTGATGGCTAGATACGCGCAACAGAATACATGAGAGCAATATTTACTGCTAAAAGAATGACAGCGGTTGGCCATTGTACTTTAATCACGTGATATTTATTTTTTAAATCCAGTAAGGTAGCAGGGACGATATTAAAATTAGCAGCCATGGGTGTCATCAAAGTTCCGCAATATCCAGCAAACATGCCAATAGCAGCAATCCGGTCAGCTTGAATGCCAAAATGTTGAATAATAAACGGAATAGCAATCCCAGCAGTCATCACCGGAAAAGCAGCAAAAGCATTTCCCATAATCATGGTAAACAGTGCCATACTCACACAATAAGCAAAAACTGCCCAAAAAAGCGAATTAGATGGGATCACGTGATGCAAAAGTTTAGCAACCACATCTCCAACTCCCGCACTGTTAAATAGAGTACCTAAAGTTGCCAGCATTTGTGGAAGAACGGCAGCCCACCCAATCGACTCAAGTAGACGACGAGACTCTCTCAATGAAGTGATAGGATTGCTCCGTGTTAGGCCAAGTCCTACCAACAGAGCAATAAACGTCGCTACTGCTAGCGCAACCATCGTCACATTGGATGGATCGTAAAACAAGCGGCCTGCGATGCGCAGATGGCCAATCCATTCTACTCCTAATACCGTTAATATCGGGATTAAAAGAGCTGGTAGAAACAGTTTATTTCCGAATCGATTTCGATTCATCAATCTTTCTTGTACAGAAGCTTCACCATAACTTCCCGTTTTAACCATTTGTAATCCAGCTAGTAAAACAATTCCAATAACCATAAGTCCAATATAGAAGGGGGGATCCAATGACCAGAAATCAACGTGACCGCATACAAGAGATAGAACATACCTGTCGTCCAACGCCGTAGATTCTGTTTGTCAAAAAACGTAAAAATGCTGCCTATCAAAGTAATAAGTCCAATAAATACATAGACCGTCTGTGTAGACAAAATCATAACTCCATCTCTTTTCCATGCACTGTAGATGAAGTTTGATCAATGTTAGATGCGAATTTACGCGCTAACTTCTTGTCAAATAAGATGAGACGTATACTGTGCAAAATAAAGACTGCCAAAGCTGTAGGAATTGCCCATAACCCCATGTCAATCGGAGTCGCGTGAATATGATTCTGATCAAAAAATCCTTTCATTAACAGGACCGCTCCAACAGCAATAAAAATGTCTTCTCCAAAAAACAGTCCTATATTATCCGAAGCTGCAGAATGAGCACGAATTTCTTGTCGTGTATCTTCGTCCATATGACCGATTCGCGCTTCTGCCGCACCTTCTGCCATGGGAGCTATGAGTGGACGAACTGTTTGAGCTGCCCCGCCAATAGCAGTGATGCCAAGTGCAGCTGTCAATTCACGCAATAGCATATATAGAATTAATATTCTGCCAGTAGTAGCTGCTCGAATTTTAGCAATTAGGCGTTCTGCTTGTTCGCGAAGACCAAATCGTTCCAATAGACCAATGATAGGCAAAGTTGCAATAAAAATAGCCATGTAGCGGTTGGTTTCAAATGCGGTACCAAATTGAGTTAAAATATTGTATAAGGACTGATGTGCAAGAAATCCCGTGACAATTCCAGCAATTGTCACTACCAGAAGCGGATTAAGCCGAATGAAGAATCCCACCATGACAACGCCTACTCCAATCAATACCATCCTATTTCCCCCTCGCAAGTTGTCAGAAAACACCATACATCCTACTGAGGCAACGCTTTACCCATTTAAACGTTCTAGCTGGCTCTCTCTTTCTGGATAGCCAAGTAAGCACGAACATTCTTTGGCAGCTTGACGTACACTCATCGTTAGATTAGGTAAGCGTTCGTCAGAAAAATGACTTGTCAGTCCTGCTATACTTAATCCAGCTACCACTTCTCCCAAATGATTAAAAATTGGGGCAGCAACCGCTGAGGTATCATCTACCAGTTCAGCGTGGCTGATGGTATAGCCGACTCGTCGGGATTCTATAATGGTCATTTGCAAGTCTTGAATTTTTGTGATAGTGCCACTAGCAAATGGGCGAAGTTTAACATGCCTCAAGTATTCTGCCACTTCTTCATCCGGTAAAAAGGATAATAGAACTCGTGGGCAAGCACCTGCGTAAAGTGGAACGCGATCGCCCGGACGTTGATGATAAATTCGGACTGGATGAACTGCTTCCACTTTCTCTATGTAGACACCCTCTAATCCTTCTCGAACAATTAAATTAACCGTCTCCCCTAACTGATGACTCAATTGACGCATAACTGGCAATACCAAATCGCGAATATTCAGTCTCCCCAAGACAAGCTGCCCATAGTGCACAAAAAGCAAGCCAAGTTCATAACGACTGTCTTTACGTCGGGATATCCATCCCATACTTTGCAACGAACTTACCATACGATAGACAGTTGTTTTTGGTTGTCCCAACATTTCTACGATTTCTGTCAGAGTAAGACTTTCGTACTGTTCAAAGAGTCGCAATACCTCCATGGATTTGATAAGCGTTTGATTTTGATGCAAGCCCCTCCCTCCAATCGTTCCGAAATACGGAACACAAATTCCGATATTCGGTTCTGATATCAGAAATATTAGAATTCATAAAAAAGATTGTCAAGTAGAGCTTGTCAATCCATCAAAAACGGGGCTGTCCCAAAAGCGGTTGATGGTGTTAAGTCAAGTTTGTGGACACCCCAAAACCGAGAATGTTGTTCAATGTGCACGGATCGGCGTCGATATTGGCGGTCAGGGCTTGACATGGAGCCTCTGCGGGCATGACTTCGCGTTTTGTGCAGCCGAGCGACGCTCGCCCTCGTAAAGCCTGCCAGGCTATCATGCCCGCTTCTCCACATCAAGCCCTTCGGTATGAGCGGTTATCTCGTCCTCAACCCGTATTCGCAAAATAACACCGCTCCCATTCGTCCGGGGTATGGTATCCGATGGATGCGTGGATTCGCTTTCGGTTGAACCAGACTTCGATGTACTCAAAAATCCGCTGGATGGCCTCCGCACGCGTTTTGAATCGCTCCAGATAGATGAGTTCCCGCTTGAGAACGCTGTGAAAGGATTCCATGCAGGCATTGTCATAACAGTTTCCCTTTCGACTCATGCTTGGCACCATACCATACGCTCGTAGGCGATCTTGATACTCGTGCGACGCGTATTGGCTACCGCGATCCGAATGATGGAGCGTGACACATCCTTCTCTGCGCCGTCCTCGTCGATAGGCCTGATCAAGTGCGTCCAAGCAAAGTTCTTTCGTCATGCGTGCATCCGCACGCCATCCGACGATCTTTCGAGTATACAAGTCCTCCACGCTCGCCAGATACACCCACCCCTCGTCGGTCGGGATGTACGTGATATCGGCCATGTACACCTGACCGGGATGCTCCGTCACAAAGCGTTGGTCGAGCACGTTCTTGTGCACAGGATACGTGTGTTGCGACGCCGTGGTGGCCTTGTGCTTGCGCACCGTCCGGCTTCGGAGGCCGTGTTCTTTCATCCAACGCGCCACGGTCTTTTGAGCAATGCGTTCTCCTTCTCGACGAAGAAGTGCCGTAATCTTCGGACTGCCGTACAAGCGCCTGGACTCCACAAACAACTCGTGAATCCGTCGAATCAAGCGCTTGCGTCGCTTCGCACGTTGGCTTTCCGGGCGTTTGCACCAGGCGTAATACCCGCTCCGAGAAACCCGTAGGAGTTGGCACATCTTCTGAACCGAAAGCTCGGAGCGGTGTGCATGGATCCAAGCGAAGGCTACTTCCGGTCGTGCGTGAAGATGCGCACAGCTTTTTTTAAGATCTCGTTCTCCTCGCGCAAACGTCGGTTTTCCCGCTCCAAATCGCGTTGGGCTTGTGCATCCGGGCGCAGGTGTCCACTTCCAACAAAGGGGTGATCGGGATCCTCACGATACTTGGCGATCCACCCATACAAGCTCTTCGGGGAAATCCCGAGATCACGAGCCACTTCGCTCGCCGGTCTGTCACTCTCGAGCGCCAACTCTACTGCGTGCAGTTTAAATTCTTTGTCGTACTTCTGTGTCACAAGGGCTCACCTCGAATTCAACTTATTTTTACATTCTCGATTCGCCCTGTCCACAGTTTGATCCTAACATCATTCTCCAGCTTGACGTATCCCTCTTCAACCAGTAGTTCTAGTACGCCGGTGAAGATTTTCTCCAAAACGTCCTTCATGCGTTCCGTTCTGAATCTGTTAATCGTCCGGAAGTCCGGTGTTTGTCTTCCAGCTAACCACATGAACGGCACGTTCTCTCGAACAGCTTTGGCGATTTGGCGAGAGGAATATATACGTTGTGTATAGGCATAAATCACAATTTTGGTCATCATTTTGGGATGGTAACTATCCCGACCGCCGCCAGGGTAAGCCGTTTTAAAAATGGTGTCATCTAGGCGGTTAACGGCTGTGTTTACCACCCGAGAGATGTGACCAGGGGGAATGTCTAACTCCAAATCCATTGGGAGGTATTGCTGATCCATGTTATACTCAATAAACAAAGAAATCGCTCCTTTGGTGTTTTGGTTGCTCACACTTCCATTTTACCAAAAGGCGATTTCTTTTTGTTTACACCAAAGGGGCTATCCCTCAGTCATCTACGATGACTTTTGGGACAGCCCCATTTTTATCGAGTATGGATTCCTATGCATAGTTCTATCTGTGTTAAACTGAACTTGGTACTTGCCAGAACTCTTGCAATTGACTTGAATCTGCAGATAAGGAAGACTTTGACCAACCTGCCCGTTTCCCTGTACTCGTTATTCCTCGACTACCTTTACTCGCACAAATTGTGCCGCCCAACAGTATGACACCTGGTTCAATTTTTGTCCCATCCCCGAGCATAGAACCGGAGATAACGGACGAATCACCAATTTCCACTTGATTCCATACGATGCTATTTGCAATTTGAACACTCTTTCCAATCATTGTTTTATGTCCGATCACGGTATATGGTCCAATTTGCCCTTTTGACTGAATGATCGTACCATCACCAATAAATGCTGGACCATTCAACTTGACATCAGTATGCAATTGAACATTCTAACCCATCCAAACACCGTTTCTCAAATATTCTCCACCTACTCGAAGTGAAGTTTTGCCGCTTAACATGTCAATCTGAGTTTGTCTGTATTGATGAAGGCTACCAACATCTGACCAATATCCGTCTAAAGAATATCCATAAAAAGGTGCATTTTCTGCAACGAGACGAGGAAATAATTCTTTTCCAAAGTCGTAAGAAACATTGTTCGGTATCCAATTCAGAATTTCTTTTTCAAACACATAAATTCCAGTATTTACGGTATTGGTGAATATTTCGTTTGATTTTGATTTTTCAAGAAAATGCAAAATTTTCCCATCGCTTTGTGTTAAAACAACACCGAAATCACAAGGTGATTCGACTTGCGTCAAAATTATAGTTGCCAGTGCCCTCTTATTCTCATGAAAAGCCATAGCTTCGCTTAGATTGAAGTCTGTCAAAGCATCCCCGCTGATAACAAGAAATCGTTCGTCGAGAAATTCTTTGGCATTCAGCACGCCACCAGCTGTTCCCATAGGTTTATGCTCTTCAAAATAGTGCAGGCGTACGCCGTACTTCGAACCGTCCCCCAAATAATCCCGAATTACACTTGACAGATATTGAATTGTTATAGCAATCTCAGTAATTCCATGCTCTTTCAACAACTGAAGTGTATATTCAATACAGGGACGTCCCAATAATTGCACCATGGGTTTGGGAAATCGCGCCGTCAACGGACGTAATCTCGTTCCTTTGCCACCAACCATGATTACCGCTTTCATCAGCAACCCAACCTTTCCACTCACGCAATACTTCGCAATATATATCTGAGGTGCTCTTCGCAATTTGATCCCAGTTAAACTTTTGTATTTGAAGACTAGGTGTGCGCTATTTGACGCACACGTTTCTAATATGTTTTTTACAGCTTCGCTGACACCGGGGGACTAGAACTATATAATTATTCTTCTCAATATGGATGGGACGTTCTGTCAAATGGAATGTACAATGCTCTATACCAGTTGGGAGACTATACGCCAGTTTGGGCTACAAGTAAATATACTACAAATAATCTATTCGGAAGCGAAAGCAACCCGTACCCTTCAACAGTTTCCGGAAGTGGATTAGTCTACCTTATTCAAGTACATGGGTTACAAGAGTATGACTACGTATATAGTGGCTAAAAATATATAACAATAGGAGATACTATTTGGAGTCTTGAATGAAACCAAATAGTATCTCTTATTATGTTTTAGATTCCTTAGTTTTTGATTGGAGATAGGTAGGATTGGAGAATTGAAAAGAATCTAAAACATATGAAGCTAATTTTTTATAATCAGCTTTGTTGGGAATAATAATAGATGAGCGTTTTGCAGAATTGCATTTCTCTTTGAAGTGAAAAAAGAAACAGTACTAGTCTGAGGGCTATTATTTACTTTTTTTGTTTGTGTTGTCTAGATTTTCACATACCTTTACCAATAACAGAGTGCCAAGATTAAGCCGTCTTCAGTGAACTTGCCGTCGCATGTACCGCTAGTGCAGAAGCAAGTAGAATAATCGCATTGAGGTAGACGTATGTGGTGACCTTCTCAATACCCCGGACATGCGTGTCGTTGGCTGTAAGATTTTCTTTCAGCCGAGAATTACATCGCTCCACGGACGTTCGCTCCTTGTAGAGTTCCATCCAACCCCGCGTGTTTCGGTGTGGATTGGCGTATCGCCTTACATCGTCGGTGATGCTCTTCTTGACCACCATTCCGTAGTTGGAGTCCGAGCAAGCAGCAGTCCCAAGCGGGCAGTCAACCTTGCCTACTGCATGTGGACAACGGAACTTTAATCGGTCACCGTCGGCTCCCCAATAAACCATGTCGTAACCCATGGAGCAACGAGGTGTCCCATCGGATGTCATGCCTGCAGGTGGTTCCTTTTCTCCACGCTTATTGAGTGCAATGATTGCTTGCGCACCATAACCACGGGCAGCTTCGTAGTTTTTCACCTGGTCGTACCCGGCATCCATCATGACGTATTTGACCTTCCAACCGTAGTTTTCGACGACATCTTTCATGAGCGGAATCGCCATCTCACCATCATAAATATGAGCGGGTGTGACTTCTAAGGCTACCGGTAACTCGCTGGAGGTATCCACAGCGAGATGAATTTTGTACCCGAACCACGTGAGCTTATTGCCAAATGTGTCGTACTTGGCACCCCAGTTGGCATTACCTGTTTCTTGGCTACGCGATTTCGGTTGCTTCTTCTCATAGGCACCAATCGCTGTACTGTCAATGGCGAGGTGACTTCCATCGATGATTCCAGCCTCTTTGCACTGACTGACCAGGTCAATGAAGAGTGCCTTGGCAAGATCTTTATCCACTACAGCCTTGAAGACTCGACTGAGTGTGGCAATTGACGGTGCGGATTCATCTAACCGAAACCCGCATTGGTACCGGAACCGCAAGTCGCTAACCAAACGTTTGTGCAACTTGGTAAAGGTTGAAATCCCCTCAAGCGGAGCAGCGAGCAACGCTCGTAAAATCGCTTCACGGTTGATAGGCTTTGCACCCTGGGGTGATGAATTTCGTAACTTTGCGGCATACGGCTGAAGATCCAGAGCAGAAAAGAACAGTTCAAGTCGTTCACTGGGTTCGATTTCTAGCCACTCTTCAAAGGAAAACAGGGACTTTTGGAGAAGATACAAGTGGACTTCCCTCCTAGGAGAATTTTGGGTTTGGTCACTTGAAATCTTCTCCAAGTTGGGGTGAAGTCCTTTTTCATGCTCTGAAATCCTTTGTCCCACAAGGGCTTATGAATCTGCAAAACGCTCAGATAATTCAGCACGTGTATACTCACCATAATCTGATTTAGTAATTTCTAAAACATTATTTTTTTCAAGTTGATATTCAAGCAATGTAAATCCATAGGAGGTTTTGAATGGTTTATATAAAAGGACATTCTCACTTTTTTTGGGCACATAATCTTTTAAAGACTGATAGGATACGGGTACAACATTGTAACTACCTACAGCTAAAATCAATGCATCGTGAGATACATTATTCCAACCTAAATCATTAGAGAATGATTTTGATATAAATTTTGTAGCTTCTAAACCATCTCTATCCGTTGGTTGCGCTCCAATTTTCCAGCCATTATTATCAGGGAAATCGATTGAAAAACCATATGCCTGATTATGATAGAATTTACATTTGAATTTTGGATAATGAATATTCTTCACTTGTTGATGATTGGTTAAAGAATTGTCAATGCTCTTTACATCGCTAAAGCTTGGATGAGTCCCACACCCGGTCACGGTCAAACACGTCAATGCAAGCATAAACGCCGTCAGTCCCCAGATTCGTTTTTGCACAAAAACCACCCCTAGTTTCGATTGTTCACCTGTATAGACGTACCCGCTACACACTTTGTGACAGGAGCATTTTTCCATCCACACGGTATATCTTCGTGACCGTAGAACAAGCTTTGTCATCATCGGACGTGCTTACCCCAACATCCTATTTTGGTTACAATCTCCAAAAACGGAAGTGAACCTACATGCGTATACAGGATAAACGCTTTGTGATGCTGGATACAGAGACGACAGGTCTAGACCCAACCATCCATCGGATTGTGGACATTTCACTGGTCGAGTTGAGCAAAAACGGCATTCGCCGACTCTATCAGACGCTTGTCAATCCCCAACAAACGATATCGCCGGAAGCTTCGGAAATGCATCACATCACCAATCGACAGGTCAAAGACAAACCCACGTGGGAAGAAGTGTGGCCAACCATTCTGACGCATATCCAGGACGCTGTAAGGGCGGGCCCATAATGCCAATGGCTCCCCGGCGGGGTTTGCTTTCATATACGACTTTGCTACAGCATGAGGGGGGGAGTGCAAGGTGGGCGGGATTTGACATTCACGGGAAAGCTGTTTCATCTAACTGTTGACCAGTCCAGTAAGGACTCCCGTCCAACCAGGCATTCTGTGGAAAAGAACCGTCTTGCCTTTGCAAAACTTCATCCAAATAAGCCAGAACTCGTTGAGCTGTTGGATAATCACCAATTAAAACCAGTGCAGACGCCACTTCACACAAATCACGCGGCCAAATCAGATGATAGCCTCCTATGGGTCGATCTGCCGGTAAATGTGTACCCCACGGAATGCTTAATGAAGCGACAATAGCACCCGGTTGCTGCTTATCTTCATGCGCCCGTATGACCGGCAGCCGCATAATACTGTTGACGATGAGCGACGATTGGCGGTCGTAAATTCTTAACGTATGCACGCCAGCCTTGTTCGTATTGGTTCTTCAAGTCCGAAAAGGAATATGACAACGATTCGTCTAACATTTGTTTGGCAATATCCATTTGCTGAGCAAAACTAAGAGCAAGTGTAAGACTAGAAAAAGAACCGTCCCCATCCCATTGAATCATACCAAGATGTACAACATTACCACCTATCAAACCGCATTGAGATGGAAACTCAAATAATCTCCGCGAAGAAGCAAAAGTATCCCATGCTCTACCATCCATGACTGTCACACGTTGAAAAGAGGGTGTCGCACCAATGGTAAGGGAAAAGTTACAGTCCCAAGCTGCAAGAAGAGACCCACACTTTGCTAACTGTACAGTAGCAACATCATCCAGACTATTCCCGCCTAAAATAGGTTTGGCGCAAACCCAGAGCTGATAGTCCCGAACTGTACCTACTAAAGCCTCAAATTGAATGTGCACCAACACAGTATCTCGACCGGGATCGGCAATCCATTCTTTCCTTATCTTATACTTTCCGTTTTTTGCCGTGTTGATTTGCTCATAAAGAAGTGCGTCTTCTTTCACGAGACGTGTTTCATGATACATATCTTCAAGTTCTCGATCGATAAATGAGGAACCGTCCGTTACCCATAGTTCAAGCTGCTGTAACTGTGGATGGGCTACATCTGGATAATATACTTCAGTTAAAACTCCATCCGTTAATGTAAACCATACATGAGATGGACATTGACCGTCTTCGGGCTGGTGAATAGCCGTTCCAATTCCGTTTTTGGCCGCTGAAGTCCAATTGAACGCTGTTCTCTGAACATTTCGGTCGTTGAATATAAAAGAATTTGACAGTCCTTCACTGCACATGCCGCCATCACCCCTCATCATCATTCACATCAAACCCGTTCTTTTGGAGTGGCGATTTCCTTTCATCTTTTGCGTTTAGTCATCCATATTCAACTCCGCTCTATTCTGCGAAGTCTGGCTTGTACCATTTATCATTCCATTCTCCCCTGCTTGATGGCTTCAAATAAAAAAAGAGCGAATCTATCGCTCTTCAACAGACTTTAATAAAACTTAGCGCCACAATGAATTAGACTGTAAATTTCCCAGGTTTAGCAATTTGATCTGGCGATTGACGCACAATAAAAATCCAGCCAAGGATGAGCCAAACGAGAGTGACGATTGGAGCCAAGATGACAGGATAAACCATTGGTACGAGCGTGAAATAAATACCAAATAAAACGAGTATGCTCGCCAAGCTAGGGATAATTCCGTGCCAAATCAAACGAAATTCACGTAATCGCAGATAATACATTGTAACCGCCAAATTTGCTAGTAAATGCCCTACATAGAGTGCTACACTCGAAATCGTAACCATTACTAAAAATCCGTTGAAAGGACCAAAAATAGCCGCAAAAACAATTGTGACGAGTGTGGCAACCAACATCATCCAGTGAACTGCAACATATGGAGAGCGATTTCTTTGATGAATTCGTGAAAACGAAGACGGAAAAATCACTCCATCACGAGCATAAGCATACAGCATCCGTACGGCAGAATTTGCTGGTGCCAAAGCTCCCGCAAGAAAACTGTTAATCACAAAAAGAGCCAGGATAACAGCCCAAATAATTCCAAAATGATCCATAACTAATTCCACGCCCGGTACGGAAGCATTGGCAAACGAAGTCATCTTATCAGGACCCCAAGAAACCGTTTGTGCATAAGCAAGAAGTACAAAAAGTACCCCTACAAACGCAAAACTTGTCAGTACCGCGCGAGTAATGGTACGCTGCGGTGATTGAGTTTCTTCTCCAAGAGCGACGGCACCACTCGAACCCGACATGGAAAAAAGGGCAAGAATCATACCAATACCCACACCACTCCAACCATTTTTAGCTAGATGCGGCGTGATAAAGACCGTTCCTGTGTTATGTGAGCCTGCTACAATTATCAATCCTATGCCAATCACGAGCAAATAGATAATTTCCAATGTGCCGGTGGATAAACTGTACTTGAGTGAAGGTTTAATACCGGCCCATGCAAAATAATAAGTAAAACCGATAAAACCTAGTGTGATAAGATAGCCAATCCATTGTGGCATAACTATATGAAAGAGAAGCTGAATCAGCCCCGGGATAAAAACAGCACCAGCAAACAGCGATCCATTCGTCACAACTGTAAAATAAGAAAGTATGAAGAGCCAACCTGTCAAAATACCGTAGCGTGGCCCTACTCCATGACTGGCGTAGGCATAAAATCCACCTGCACTAGCCAATTTCCTAGAAAATTGTACAGTTGTGTTAATAGAAAAAGCAGCTGCTATAAATCCAATAATGTAAGTCAGGGGTAAGGCTCCTTGTGCATATACGGCTGCACCTGTCATTGTAGCAGCCATAGCTCCAGCCGGAGAAACGAGCGAGATAGATTGGTAGGCTAATTGCCAAAAACCAACTGCACTTCTATCTAATTCATGTTTTGCCATTCTACTCCTCCCCTTAATCCACTGGCATGAAAGATTTTGAAATGACTACACCTCCTCTTTTTGGATATATATGCTGAAGAAAAAAACTAAGGACAAAATTCATATACCCTTTATCCTAGACAGGAAAATTCATTTTCTCGATCCGTTTCAAAGCGAAACCAGCAGTGGATAACATCTCTTCAAACAATTCTGCAACTGTTGGCACGTTATGAATTAACCCCATAGATTGTCCTGCCCATGCATATCCCTCATTCAATCGACCTTCAATAATGGCTTTACGATTTCTTTCCCCTGAAATCAGCGGATAAATATCTTCTTGTGTAGTTCCCTTTCTTTCTTCTTCCAATATTTTTTCTACCCATAATGAAGGCAGTACACGTCCAGGCATATTCAATGAACGTTTGATAATCACAGTATCTTCCTCGCCACCCTGCACAATAGCTTCCTTGTACGCATGATGAGCTATGCATTCTTGGGTGGCAATAAATCGAGTTCCCATTTCAATACCGTCCGCTCCAAGCGCAAGTGCAGCCAGAAAACCACGTCCGTCAGCAATACCACCGCTAGCGATAACTGGAATACGAACTGATTCTACTACACGAGGAATAAGCACAAAGGTTCCCGTGTCAACACGGCCAATGTGTCCTCCTCCTTCTTGCCCAACCGCCATCACAGCATCTGCACCAAGTGCTTCCGCTTTTTGAGCTTGACGAACTGAGCTAACCAAAACCAATCTTTTAATGGACGTATCTGCCAATCTTTTTAATATGGGTTCTGGATTTCCTGCTGTAAGAGAAACTGCAGCTACTTGTTCCTCAATCACAACCTCAACCATGGCATCGATTGACTTGTGCTGACTAATAGCAAGATTTACGCCAAAAGGTCGTTCCGTGGCAGACTTCGTTTTGCGTATTTCTCTCCTCAAATCTTCTGCGGAAGACAAGGAGGTTGCGGTAATCTGTCCCAGACCTCCAGCCTTCGAAACTGCAACAGCCAATTCGGAATAGGCTAAATTGGCAAGCCCTCCTTGAATAATGGGAATTTGAATGCCAAGCAATTCTGTCACTCGCGTTTTCAACCGTCTCATCCTTTTTGAATAGAATTGGTTCTAACGTTATCAATTGATTTCCAAGCTATCATTAACATAGATTAAGAAAAAATGTTATTCCATCTCAGCAAAGAGTCATTCTGCAATGAAACTCTGAACCACTTTTTACTCTATTCCACTCTCAACCTGGTCTTGAGGATTGGACAACCACTTCTGAGGCAAGTGCCAGCCAAAACGCAGCGAAACAATGCGTAAAACAGCTACTATAACAAATAATACATATTGTAAGGCAGCATTCGGTACAAGTCCCAAGCCTACACAAGCTCCGGCTGCCAAAGCCCACAAAGCATAAATTTCCGATTGAAATACCAGTGGTTTGCGACGGGCAAGGACATCTCGCAAGATTCCTCCACCAATTCCTGTCATGACTGCTGCAAGCAATGTTGTCGTCAAAGTGCTGTGTGCGTCATGCGCATAGATTGCTCCTTCTATAGCAAAAGCAGATAGACCCAAAGCGTCAAAAAAGCCGCCCATCCTTTTCCAGTGGCGTAACCAGTGATAAGGCAGGAAAAAAATCAACAAAATAGTCAGAGTAGCCGTAAGAAACAGTCCTGGTTGATGCCATATATTCGCTACAGGCAAACCTATAATAAGATTTCGTATCATGCCACCGCCAAAGGCGGTCACAAAACCGAGTACAAACACACCCAGTAGATCAAATTGTTCTTCTATTGCTACTACTGAACCACTGATCGCAAATGAGATAGTACCTATGATATTCAAAACTTCCCAGACGATATAAATCCCCCCACAATAAAAGAGAAGCAGCACTTTTCATGCCGCCTCAACTATCATTTGATTCAGCCGCCTGTTCGCAACAACTTCTTCATCCATTGGTGAACATCCCTATCGAATTTTAACTGTTCAATCGATCCATCATAAACCGACTGACAAATATTTGATGTCTAAATATTCTTCAATTCCATATTTACTTCCTTCTCTTCCAAGTCCTGATTCCTTGACACCACCAAACGGAGCTTGCGCAGTAGACGGCATGCCGTCATTTGCTCCCATAATCCCATATTCCAATTGCTCAGCCATTCTAAACAGGCGGCCAACATCACGAGTAAAGAAGTAAGCTGCCAGTCCATAGCGACTATCATTGGCACGAGCTATAACCTCTTCTTCGGTCGCAAAAGAAGTAATCGCGGCTACAGGTCCAAAGGTTTCCTCCTGCATAATGAGCATATCTTCTTTTACCTCTGATAAAACCGTTGGAGGATAAAAATACCCAGTAGTATTTTCTAAAGGCTTCCCACCAAGCCATAAACGTGCACCTTTCTGAACAGCGTTTTGAACATGCCGTTCCACTTTCTCCACTGCAGCAGGTTCGATGAGCGGCCCCACAGATATTCCTTCCTGCAAGCCATTGCCCACTTTCATCTGACTCATTTTCTCTACCATTTTTTTGACAAACTGCTCAAGAATGTCCTGATGAACGTAAAATCGATTTGCTGAAACACATGTTTCTCCCATACCGCGCATTTTACAAAGTACCGCGTTTTCCACTGCAGCGTCGAGATCGGCATCGGGAAAAACAATGAACGGCGCATGTCCACCTAATTCAAGTGAAATCCGTTTCATGGTATCGGCTGCTTGGCGCATTAAAATTTTCCCGACTTCTGTTGACCCTGTGAATGAAATTTTTCGTACTCGAAAATCACTCATGATGGCTTCACCTAGCTGAGAAGCGTCGCTGCCAACAACTACAGAAAGTACCCCTTTGGGTAATCCGGCTTCCTCAAAAATGCTAGCCATTTCTAGAGCAGTCAATGGGGTCAGTTCGGAAGGTTTCACAATCATCGTACAACCAGCAGCAAGCGCAGGTCCAAGTTTCCGTGTAATCATAGCAGCAGGAAAATTCCATGGTGTAATGGCGGCAGAAATACCGACAGGACGTTTGATTACCAAAATCCGTTTGCTAGCCGAACTGGACGGAACGAGATCGCCATAAATTCTTTTTGCTTCTTCAGAAAACCATTCTAAAAATGATGCGGCATAAGCAATTTCTCCGCGCGCTTCAGCCAGCGGCTTACCTTCCTCACTGGTTAAAATTTTAGCCAACTTGTCTATCCGCTGCCGCATCAAATGAGCCGCCTCCAGAAGGATTTTGGAGCGTTCAGAAGCCACAGTATTTCCCCATTCAGGCTGCACTTTCTCGGCAGCGTTGACAGCTAATGCAATATCTTCAGCAACCGCATCTGGAACTTGTGCAATCACTTCCTCTGTTGCAGGGTCGATTACGTTCATCCAACGCTTCGAAACAGATTCTTTCCACTCGCCACCAATAAATAATGAATAGGTAGATTTCATGAGTTAGCACCTCGCCTTGTAAAAAAATAGAAAGTTGATTTTATGTTTTTCCTGGGCTCAAATGAAAGAATACATTGATGATGTTATATAGTGCTTATGTCTCTCATTCCATGATAACGCAATTATCGGGCTTGTAAAAATTGAGCAGTTTGATGTGCATTGAAAGATTCCCATTCTTTCTAAGCTTCAGCATTCGATATAATAAAAACTCAAATATTTGCATAATTATATTAAAATAAAAAAAATCAAACAGCTGAAGTACGGAGATAAAGACAAAAATCCTATGTTTTTGTTAGATTTTTAAAGCCTTAATACGTGATAGTGCTTTCATATCCATTGATTTTGATTTCATATATATGCATAATTATTCAATCGGAAAGGAGTGAAAACATTGTCCAAACCATCATCTAAAACATTGTATCAAGGACTGGGAATTGTCTTAGCAACAGCATTAGTGACGGGCAACATGATGGGTTCAGGAATTTTTATGTTACCAGCGACACTGGCACAAAAATCCAGCCCTGGTGCTATTCTTTTGGCTTGGATATTGACAGGAGCAGGTTCTCTATTGCTTGCTTTGTCTTTTGCAAAATTAGGCACTCGGTATCCACGCAGCGGCGGTCCATACGAGTTTTCTCGACAGGCTTTTGGTGGATTTACAGGCTTTCTTAATGCCTGGCTTTATTGGAATGGATCCTGGATTGGCAATGTTGCAGTCATTTTGGCCATTGCCAGTTATACAAGCAGTTTCTGGCCAGCTTTACAAACGTCTCATTGGTTAGGTTTTCTATTCACAAGTTCTATACTATGGATTTTCACTATCATTAATTTGCTTGGTGTACGTCTAGCCGGCAAAGTACAGACGGTGATTACCATTTTCGAGGTCCTATTGTTCTTAGGTTTTATTGCCGTTGCATCAATTCATTTCAACGCTAACAATCTTTTACCTTTGTTCCCTGTTCACAAAGGGCTCAGTACCACATCTAACGCGGCATCCTATACTTTATGGGCATTTATAGGTTTAGAGAGCGCTACTGTTGCAGCAGGTGAAATTCGCAATCCGAAAAAGAATGTAGCTCGAAGCACAATCGCTGGCATTGCCATTGCAACTTTACTTTATATGGCTATTAATCTATTTGCTATGGGTGCTATGAATGAAACACAATTAGCCAATAGTAGCGCTCCCATTGCAGATATTATGGAAAAATTTCTTGGTCATACAGTGGGTGAAATCATTACATTTGGGGCTATCATCAGTGTACTCGGGACCACTGTAGGATGGCTGCTTTCCACAGCAAGAGTAGCCTATGCTGCTGGCGAAGATGGTGTTTTTCCAAAGATTTTTGCCAAAGTGCACCCTACTTTCCATACACCTTATATGGCCCTCATCATTGGTTCTCTGCTGGCCAACTTGCTATTATTGATGAATTATACCAAAAGTCTCAGCTCAGCTTTTAATTTTGTAACCTTACTAGCCACACTTTCATATTTGCCTGTTTACGCCTTTACAGCAGCATCTGAAATTATGCTGGCACAGAGAACACAACAGAAAATAAAAATAGGAGGTTTCATACTGCGTTTTGCTGCACCTCTATTAGCCTTCATTTATACGATTTGGGCTATTTACGGATCGGGAGCACAAACTGTCATGTATGGTTTTCTGCTTATGCTCTCAGGAGTACCTTTTTATCTATATATGAATCGCAAACAAGCTTCCTTTAACCAAGAAAATACAAATCCTCTAGCTGATTTGTAAACTTTCATCCATCTGATTCATGTTTAATCCCCCATTCCACTTTCCACATGGATTGGGGGTTTTTTGTTGTCCTGTCAGCTTTCTTCTCCTAACACTTATCTATGATAAAAGAGGTGGATTGACAAAAATCGATTTGACAACCCGTCTGTACATCCTTGTATTGCATTCTTACTTTTACAATGTTATCCTTCAGTCATCAGATGACTAAATGACCGGATTTGTAGTTCGCCTTTTACCTGACTGAATCCATTCATGAAAGGATTTCTTCGCCTTGACACTCACTCCTGTTCAACAATCGAAAGCTTATGATTTGGTGACCGAACAGATAAAAAACGCTATTCTGGATGGAACCTTTCCTCCAGGTAGCCGTTTGCCTTCTTTAAAAACTCTTGCCCAATCACTTGGTGTTGGTCAAGCAGCCGTTCGGGAAGCCATCAGTGCTCTGCGTGCCATTCGATTGGTAGAAGTTCGCCAAGGAGATGGAACTTTTGTAGC
This sequence comes from Alicyclobacillus sp. TC, assembly GCF_016804365.1. Lineage (NCBI taxonomy): Bacteria > Bacillati > Bacillota > Bacilli > Caryophanales > Alicyclobacillaceae > Alicyclobacillus > Alicyclobacillus sp. TC. The sequence continues at coordinate 2,004,875 of NZ_CP044434.1, forward strand.
TACGCTTGATACAAATGAGATTTCTAGAAGTGTTGAGCAGTTAGAAGAAAGTACGGCAAAAGATATTCAATCCTTGCTTGAACTTCGCATTTGGATTGAAACGGGCGCCGCCCATTACGCTGCTTTACGTCGAACTCGTCAACACTTGCTTGAAATGGAGCGCATCTTAGAGCAGATGGAGCAAGATGCTGGTCATGCAGAATTAGGAGAAACTTCAGACTGGGAGTTTCATTATGCAGTTAGTAAGGCTTCGCATAATCCCTACATGCAATCTCTAATGGAAACTATTGCAGAACGAGTTCAGTCAGCGCTATTGAAAAGCCGTCTAGCACTGTATCGAATTCCCGGCGAAGAACGGCGACTGATTGAGCAGCATCAAGCTATTTTCGAAGCGATTCAGGACGGCGATGGGGAGAAGGCAATGTTTGCCATGCAGCAACATCTTTTGCACGTGTCCATTCAACTGTCAGGAGGCGAAGTAGTTTGAAGGTCAGCTTATTCATTACTTGTATGGTTGACAGTATTTTTCCACAAGTAGGCGTATCTATGACGAAAATTCTTCAATCCCTAGGTTGTGAGGTTCTTTTTCCTTCTTCGCAAACCTGTTGTGGTCAACCCGCCTTTAACAGTGGATATAGTAAAGAAGCACGCAGTGTTGCCATCAGCATGATAAACGCATTCCAAGAATCTGATGTCATCGTCAGTCCGTCAGGTTCGTGCGTAGGTATGATAAGACACTTTTATCCAGAGTTATTTTCCGATTCTCCAGAATGGCATGAAAAAGCGTTATCTCTTGCAAATCGAACCTACGAATTCTCACAATTTCTCATTCAGATATTGAAAGTGGAAACATTAGGCGCTCGCTTCCCTTACACTGTAACCTACCACCCCTCTTGCCACGGATCACGCCTGCTTGGCATCGAAGACGAACCTATCCGTCTTTTAAAACAGGTCGAGGAACTGCAATTGATAGAATTGCCTTACGCTCAAGATTGCTGCGGATTTGGCGGAACGTTTGCCGTCAAAATGAGCGAAATTTCAGGTGCTATGGTAGAGGAAAAAACATCACATGTATTAGAAAGCGGAGCATCTGTTCTGGTGGGAACAGATATGGGTTGTCTTATGAATATTGGCGGTCGACTAAGCCGCAAGGGATCGAATGTGCGAGTTATGCATTTAGCCGAATTGTTATATGAAGGTAGGCAACTTGCCAAGGGAGTGGACGCACAGTGAAACATGCAAACTCTACTTCTCATCTGTCAGTGAAGGAACGAGCCAAAAACGCCGTGCAGGACGAATTTTTACGCAATGCTGTTCGATTTACGACTGATAGATTGCGTAACAGAAAGCAGGCTGTCACTGAGTCTTTTGGGCAATGGGAGGTATGGCGAGAACGCGGAGAGCAAATTCGTGCCCATACGATTGCCAATTTAGATGCTTACCTGGCTCAATTTATTGAACGTTTAGAAGCTGTCGGAGTACATGTCCATTTTGCAGTTGACAGCAGTGAAGCAACAGATGCAGTTCTTAGCATTATTCAATCCAAAAAAGCCCGCAAAGTTGTCAAATCCAAATCCATGGTTTCGGAAGAAATTCATATCAATCAACACCTTAAGGCCAATGGTATTACTGTAGTGGAAACTGATCTTGGTGAATATATCATTCAACTCGCAAAAGAAACACCTTCGCATATCATTATTCCTTCTATACACAAAAGCCGTGAACAAATTCGAGATTTATTTGAAAATGCTGGAGCAACTCAGTTGACTACAGAAACACGCGATTTGACAGCATTTGCTCGTCGCACACTGCGCTCCGAATTTCTCTCAGCCGAGATCGGCATTACTGGATGCAATTTTGGTATTGCCGAAACAGGTTCAGTTGTACTTTTTACTAACGAAGGCAATGCCGATATGGTCATGAATTTACCACCCACACATATTGTGCTCATGGGAATGGAGCGAATTTTGCCCACTCTAGCCGACTTAGAAGTCATGGCTCATCTGTTACCGAAAAGCGCTACAGGCCAAAATGTGATTACATACATGTCCATGTTGACAGGACCTAAACGTTCGGCCGATCGTGATGGTGCGACAGAGATGCACGTAGTCATCTTGGATAATGGCCGATCTCGTCAACTTGGAGATGAACAATTTCAAGCTGTCCTTCACTGTATCCGCTGTGGAGCCTGCTTAAATGTCTGCCCCGTATATCGACATATGGGTGGTCATGCCTACGGTTCTGTCTATCCTGGACCTATTGGAGCGGTGCTTTCACCCCTTCTGGAAAAAGGAGAACAATACAGCGATTTACCCTATGCATCAAGCCTTTGTGGTGCTTGTTTTGAAGCATGTCCTGTACGAATTCCATTGCATGATATGTTAGTTCAACACCGTCAAAAACTTGTTGCCTCAGGTCACGGAAACCCCTCAGAACGTATGGCATTTAAGAGATACGAAAATATATTTGCAAAACCCGGAAGATATCGACTCTCTATTAAAATGGCTCGGAAGTTTCTCTCACCACTTGCGAAAGAAGGAAAAATCCGTTCCTCTTTTGGCCCTTTAGCAGGCTGGACAAAAAGTCGTGACTTCCCTATGCTTCCCAAACAATCTTTTCGTGAAATATGGCCCTCTCTGAAAAGAGAATAGGATTCTAACGATCTCAATAAACGAAAGGAAGGTAAGCTTGGACAAAAATCATTTTCTTGAGAATATAGCCCAACGACTGGGCCGCTCGCTCGGACAACCGCCGCATATTCGCAAAGAAATGGCGGGAGTCCCAGAATTTTGGGCAGAGCGTTCCTTAACGCCTAGAGAATGTTTAGAGAAATGGATAGAAAATTTCACATCGCAAGGCGGCGAAGCTAAACGATTCGATTCCAAACAAGATTTAACCGAAAGTTTAGATTGTCTACTTACAGAACTATCTGTACAAAGTGTGGGAGCCTGGGGAAAAACGGCAGCTTGGCCTATTGATATCGAAAATATATTAGATAAATGGAAAGCCTTGCGTTGGGATGAGACTTGGCCCGAAAAATTTTCTCATGTTCAGGTTGGCATTACGGGATGTTTCTGGGCAATTGCTGATACTGGGACTTTGGTCATGAAAAGCGGGAAAGCAGAAGGTCGTGGCACTCATCTGATGCCCCAAGTGCATATTGTTATACTCCGTAGTCGACAAATTTGTTTGCGTCTTGGAGAAGTATTCTCAGCATTGCAACAGGAAGCCATGCTACCTGCCGCTGTGCATTTTATCAGTGGACCAAGCCGTTCTTCGGATATTGAAAACGATTTAAGTATTGGTGTACATGGACCAGCAAGAGTTATTGCATTTATTTTACAAGAAGATTAAAAAGCTGCCCTTCTATACAGGCAGCCCTGACTAGACTTGAAATACTTCAACACCAAACTTGCGAATGTCTTCTATCTGTTCTTCACGAACTTGTAAATCTGTAATCAGTACATCTACTTCATCAAGACTAGCAATACTTGTGAAATCGCGCACTTGAATTTTACTGTGATCGGCAAGAATATAAACACGCTCGGCAATTTCAATCATTTTGCGCTTAACCAATGCTTGCAAAGCATTGGATTCGCTGATGCCATAATGAGAATGCAGTCCTTTACAGGATAGAAATGCCTTCCCCACATGAAATTGATCGAGTGCTTCTTCTGCCATAGGGCCTACATAAGACAACGAACTGGTTCGCAAAATGCCACCCGTTGAAATGACTTCTATTTTATCACGCTGACTCAGTTCGAAAGCGACTTTCAAAGAATTGGTAAGAACGGTAAGTTGAATATCAGGCAAAGCGGCAGCCAAATGCCAAGCTGTGGTACTGGCATCCAGTATAATTCGATCTCCAGGAAAAATGTGTCGTACAGCTTCTCTCGCGATGGCCTGTTTTTCTGCTACATGAGCAATTTCACGTTCCAGATATGGTATTTCGCTCTGTTCTTCGTATATGCGAACCGCGCCGCCATGACTGCGGCGCAATTTCCCATCCATCTCTAAACTGTCCAAGTCTCGTCGGACCGTTTCCTCAGTGACTTCAAATATTTGACTCAACTCTTTGACACGAACGCTGCCTCTTGTGTTCACCAATTGCACAATTGCCCTCTGTCTTTCAGCAGGCAACATAGGATGACATCCTTCCTTACTCAAACGCAGGCTTTGCCAGGGTCATGGATTTACCAACTTGCCCCGCCAACACCACGCTCAAGAATCTGCTTAGGATAACCACTTGCCTCATAAGCTTGCAACGGATCGACAGGAACACCCATTTCTTCACGAACAACACGAAGCAAGGGCGACACATCGAACTCAAACGCTTCTCGCACAGCATTTTCTGCACCAAGTACATCATTTTCCAATTGTGCCTGGCGTACTTTGACAAAATCAATACAAAGTGCCTTGGCATATTGTGTTTGTACATTCATGACAGACCGAATCATAGCTGGTATTTTAGGCTCAATTACATGACTCTGATCGATCATATAGGCAATATTCTCTGCTGTTTCCCGAACCCCTGCGTCAACATCTTGTTCAGCATCAAGAATCTGATAAAATATCAAAAACAATTCATATGGATTCATGGTTCCAACAATTAAGTCATCATCTGCATATTTACGACTGTTAAAATGAAATCCGCCCAGCTTCTGCTCATCCAGCAAGTAGGAAACAATATGTTCTACATTCGTTCCCTGTGCATGATGGCCTGTATCCACTAATACTTGTGCCTGTTGACCAAGCTGATTGGCCAGGTGAAATGCCATACCCCAATCTGCCAAGTCTGTATGATAGAAGGCCGGTTCAAAAAACTTATACTCAATGAATAAGCGCATTTGAGGTAAAAGCGATGAGTATAATTCCGCTAAAGACTCATAGAGCCAATGTTTGCGCTGACGCAAATTGGCTTGACCAGGATAATTTGTACCGTCTGCTAACCACAAACTTATGTTATCTGACTGAACTTCTTTTGCGACTTGAACACATTCGAGAAGATGGGCGAGCGCTTTTTTACGCACAATCGGATCAACATTACAGACACTGCCAAGCATATAGTCATTGTCTTGAAACAAATTCGGATTGACTGCACCAATACGTAGACCCTCATGATGGGCATGTTCGGCCAACTGGCCATAATCCTCCACTTTATCCCATGGTATATGGATGGCAACTGACGGGCAAACACCCGTCAGTCGATGCACCATGGCGGCATCGTCGATTTTTTCAAACGCATTACGCGGAATCCCAGCTTTTTGGAATACTTTAAATCGAGTCCCTGAATCTCCATACCCCCAAGAAGGCGTCTCTATTGCAAGTTTTTTGATTTTCTCCTTTACCTTATCTATACGAATACCTCGATTGGTTTGTATTTCTTCAAACAAATAATAGGCTTTATCACTCACCTGCTTCATCCTTTCCCATATAGTCTGATCTCTTTTTAACGTGTAAATGCAGCCGCAACACCACCATCTACTGTCAAACTGCAACCAGTCGTTTTTGCAGATTTTTCAGAGGCAAAGAAGAGTATGGCCTCGGCAATGTCATCGGGAAATACATTGACTTTCAGCAAAGTGCGCCGGCGATAATAATCTTCCAGTTGGTTCGGTTCGATACCGTAAGTACGAGCTCGTTCCTCACGCCACTGCGAGTTCCAAATGGCAGAACCCTGCAATACAGCATCCGGCATGACTGAGTTCACTCGAATCCCATAGGGACCACCTTCAACAGCCAGACAGCGCGCAAGGTGGGATTCCATGGCTTTAGCTGCACTGTATGCTGCTGCATTAGCACCAGCGTATACCGCATTTTTCGATGTAATAAAGACCATGTTGCCGCCAATTCCCTGTTCTTGCATGACAGTGAATGCCGCACGTGCAGCAAGAAAGTAGCCCGTACCTAGCACAGCCACATTCTTATTCCACTCAGCCAGACTGGTTTCACTGATAGGAGCAGAACTTGCTAAACCTGCATTAGAAACCAGTAAATCGATGCCTCCATACTCTAAGATGGCCTGTTCCATAGCTTGTTGTACTTTTTCCTCTTGTGTGACATCGAGTGCTACAGCCGTAGCAACACCCTCACCATGTGTTTCCACAAGTTCGGCAGCTAATTTTTGCGCATTCTCAAAAGCGAGATCGGCCACTACAACATGACCCCCGCTTGAACAAAGCGACGGCATGTAGAACTGCCAATCCCCCCGCTCCACCAGTGACAAACGCAACTTTACGAGCCATATCAAGCTCTGGCGGAGCCAAAGACAACTTGTACAGTTCAAGCGGCCAATACTCTACGTTAAAAGATTCTTTCTCATTCAGAGAGACAAATTCTCCTAGTGTCGTTGCTCCTTTCATGACAGCAACGGCTCGATGATAGAGTGCTAAAGCAATACTAGACATTTTTTTGTTTTTTCCAGTTCCAATTGCACCAATACCTGGGATTAAAATGACTCGCGGATAAGGATCATGCATTGTATCGCCAAAGTTTTTGTTTTTTTCAAAATAGACTTGATAGTTTTCTTTATAATCAGCAAGACCAGCTTTTAATTTTTGAATCAAATGCTCAACGTTTTCACACTGTGGATTCCAGTCTATAAACAAAGGTACTCTTTTCGTATGCACGAGATGATCTGGACAAGCTGCTCCTACCTGCGATAAAGCGGGTCCAACATGACTGCCTACAAACTCCAAAAAATCTGGAGAGTCATCAAAAGTAAGGATCATACGCTGATATTCTGAGACAATGCCACGAATGACAGGCAATATTTTTACAGCTATTTGCATACGTTCTTCTGCAGCGAGTGGCGTATAGCGTTGACCACCAAATACCTTTTCTGGATGGATACGCTTTGCAATATAATCTCTAACTTCCTGAATGACGCTCAGAGTATGTTGATAACAAATTTCAGAAGTTTCACCCCAAGTAATCAAACCGTGTTTTTCCATAAGGACCAATTCGCAAGAAGGATTAGCCTGCACAGCCAAAGCAATTTTCTTGGATAGTTCAAATCCTGGTCGAATATAGGGTACCCATACCATCCGTTCGCCAAAGATTTGCTCCGCTATCACTCTGCCATGATCAGTGCAGCAAAGCGAAATGATACTATCTGGATGGGTATGATCGATATGAGTAAATGGCAGAAAGGCATGTAGCAGAGTTTCGATGGAAGAACGAGGATGACGACTATCCATCATGCAGTGAGAAAGATAATCTACCATTTCCTCATCGGTCATGTTTTCTCTGTCCATTAGCGGCAAAATATCTTCCAAACGCAATGCAGTAAAATTTTGATCTGTCGCTTCAGCCAGATCTGAACCGCTACCTTTGACCCATAAAACATCCACCAGCTTACCGCGAAAGTCTATTTCTTTACTTTTCATCGAGGTGTTTCCACCTCCCCAGTTGCAAACGCTACGATCGGCACCCAACTGATTGGAACGCTCTACGAGTTGCGCTAAAGTGTGCTTTTTGGCTTCTGTTATTTGCATATCACTATCCCCTTTTCTATGAACAAATATTTTGTCGAGCACGATTTGACAGGCGTTTCCCTGTACTTTCGAGATATAATTTGTATGCTTCTCCCCATCTTTTTTCCAATAAAGGCTCATAGAGTTTTGTGATTACAGACCTTTTGACAAGTTCTTGCAACTCTGAACTGTTACGAAGTTCATCTTGCGCTAGTAATTGCATACCTAGATTACCTATTGCGCTCGCTTCTATAGGTCCTGCTATAACAGGTCGACCCGTTGCGTCAGCAGTAAATTGACAAAGTAATTCGTTTTGTGCTCCACCCCCACAATATGGATGACTTGAATTCTTCTTTGTAAAATTTCTTCGAGTTGGTCGAGTACATAACGATATTGAAAAGCTAAATTTTCTAAAATGCCGCGCACCAGCGTACCTAAATCAACAGGTGGGTTTTGACTATTCTCTCGACAAATTTCATAGATCCTTGAAGGTATATCTCCAGGAGGAAGCAATCGAGTGTCCTCAGTATCAAAGTAAAAAGCGAATGGTTCCCCATTTTGGGCCAAGCGGAGCATATCTGGGATACTACAAATATTTCCACGTTTTTGTTCGGATAATTCTGTTTGCTGGAGCAACCAAAGTCCCATAATATTTTTTAAGAGTCGATAGTTTTGATAACCACCTTCATTGGTAAAATTCATTTCGGCGGTCCGTTCATTGATGATCGGCTCTGATACAAGCGTGCCAAATAGAGACCAAGTACCAGAGCTAATATAGGCAAATGATTCGCTTTGTACAGGAATACCAAGAACTGCTGAAGCGGTGTCATGGGAAGCAACATGAATCACTGAAGCTGCTGCAACCCGGCTATCCTGAAGTAAATCGAGATCGGACAAATGACCAAGCGAAGTTCCAGGGGACACTATCTTTCCTAAATAGTGTGAAGGCAAGTCAAGTTGCTGTAATAGATCCATATCCCAATGCTTCGTACCTGCGCAAAGTAATTGTGTTGTAGTCGCATTGGTAAATTCCGTCCATTTTTGACCAGTCAGAAAATAATTTAATAAATCAGGAATCAGCAACAAATGAGTAGCTCGAGATAAACGTTCAGGGCTCTCAACCTGTTCGGCCATTAACTGATAGAGCGTGTTAATAGGCATACGTTGAATGCCTGTTCTTGCAAATAATTGATTGCGATGAATTCGTTCTTCGACTCGTTCCATCATACCTAGAGTGCGACTATCCCTATAATGACGAGGCAGGTTCATCAATAAACCATCTTTATCTAACAACCCATAATCTACAGCCCAGGTGTCGATACCCACACTCTTCACACTCTTGCTTTCTGCAGCCAAGCGACGAAGACCGTCTTTGATTTCTGCATAGAGACGGTAGATATCCCAATACATTCTGCCATGAACAGTAACTGGTTGATTGGAAAAACGATATAACTCGCACACTTGTAATTGATTACCATCAAAACTCCCTCTTATTACTCGGCCACTAGATGCGCCAATATCGATAGCAGCAGAATGAAACAACAGTGCCCCTCCTTCCTCTTATTTTTGTTTATGTTGTTTTATATTTTTTTATTTGATAAATATGGCCATATTTTTTTTGAAATGTCAATTCTCTTCAAGTAAAACATGATTAGAGAAGATATCTCCCACACAACCAACTCAAAGATTGTGTGGGAGTTTTTACTACATTACATATAGAAGATATCCAATTTAAAACTTACAATGGAATACTTCTGACAAAATATGAACTGTCTTCCCTTCCATATCAGCAATCAGGATATCTTCCATATACTTCTGCCAACGTATGTTAGCAGGATGTCTTTCAATGGCTTGCATCGATTGTTCAATATCCTCGGCTTCCAGATAAGCAAACAATGTTGTTCCATCCATAAATATGCTATATGTTTGAATTCCGTTTTCTTGAAAAGCTTCAATTAATTCCGGATAAACTACTTGATGGCGGCGCTTATATTCTTCCTCAGCACCGGGGCGAATTTGCAATTTGAAACCCAAACGAGCCAAACCAAACTCTCCTTTCTATCACACCAACAGAACTATGTCCTGAAGAATAGATGAGATCAAAACGACTGATTAGTTACTGAGTTATCTCTTCTAGCGATTTTCCTCCAGTCTTGGGGCCAAACAATCCACCCACAATGAAATTGTAGGCAAACATCAATGCCATAAGCAGTGCTACCGCCTTGAAACCGCCTAATGCTCCCAGAATCAACGGTGTAAAAAGACTCCATAAACCAAGTATGACACGCATAGCTCCCCAGAGAACTCCCTGTGAAGTATTGCGAATTTCCGTAGGGAAAAGTTCAACCGACCATACACGTTGCAATGGCCACAAACCAATACCTTGCCCAAAACCAAAAATTACAACATTAGCAAGTGCAACTACAGGATTAGAAATAGGAGCAAAAAGCGGTATAACAAAGGCCAAACCACAGCAAAAAGCACTGATAGCATAGAGAACACGTCGATTCACGCGATCATTTAACGGCATAAAAACAAATACGACACTGAGAATGGCAAGACCAAAATAAAGAATCTCCATTAAATCACTTGTTACTGTGCTTGAAGCACCAACCGTTTTGAAAATGTAAGGAAAAAAGAAGCCGTAAGTTCCAGCTGGTATTCCCCAAAGTACATAAATCGGCATGATAAAAAACAATTTGCGCAAATTTTTCCCTCTCAATAAATCGCGCAAACCGTAATGCTTACTCACAATCGTCGAGTTAACGTCAATATGCCCCCAATGGCATGTTCCATTTTTTCTATTTCTTCGCTTTTACCATGAGCTGCTGACCAACGTGGTGACTCAACTAATGAACGGCGAAGGATATACGTAATAAAAGCAGCTATAAACAAAGCAACGAACAAAAGACGCATACCAAAAATTCCAAGAGGATTAAAAGCAAGTGCTAAAAGCAGAATAACAATCGGTCCAATGTACCAAAATATATTGGTCATTCCCATAAGCTTTCCCCTACTTCTCTTGGGTGCATACTCCGCAATCAATGACCAGGATGTAGGCACATCAGCACCAACTGCAAAACCAAGCACCATATATCCAGTAATCAACATAGGAGCGTTAGCGGCAAAAATAATAATGAGCGCTCCTAACATGTAAAGCAGCAAATCAACATTATAAATAAACTTTCGTCCAAACTTATCCCCGAGAAAACCAGCAACCAGCGCACCAACAGCTGTAGAAATGCCATTTGAACTAAATGCAGAGATAATACCAACAATCGATGTACTCATGTGAAAGGCATGAATCCAAGTCAAAAGCGCAGTTCCACCTGCCACAATGGAACCTGCATCCAGAAAATCCCCCATCCCTGACAAAACTGTCCATTTCCAATGTGATCGCGATAATGGCACATCGTCTATGGCGACCATAGCCGATTGTGTAGCCAGCTGTGTCATATTTTTTCCTCCTCTTTTATTGATTTCTGGACTTTTCATGAAAGTTTTCTCCCTTCCATACGCTACATTCGGAAGGATAACCATCTTGCAAGGGCTTTCATGTTTGAATTGTATGTTAATTCGCCCATACTGTCTACTGTTTATTTGATATTATTTATATTATATTTTTGTTATTCTTTTTTTATGTTGTTTTCAGAAGATTGTCGACGCTATTCAATTAGGAGGCGAACTGTATTGGCAAACCATTTTCAAAAAAAATCCATAAAAAAAGTTAGAATTGGCTTATATTCCATCGGACTCCAAACATACTGGAAGCAATTTGATGGTCTCAAAGAACGTTTGCTTGGTTATGGACAATTTATTGAACAAAAAATGAGTAGTTACGGGGAAGTACACAACTACGGCATGGTTGACACTGAAGAAGAAGGAAGAAGAGCTGGTGAATGGTTTAACCAGAAAAATGTGGATTTAATCTTCTGTCACTCCGCTACCTATGCAACGAGCACAACAATCTTACCTATCCATCAAATTTGCAAAAAACCTGTTATCGTATTAAACCTGCAGCCCACTGATCAACTTCAATATGAAAATACGACAACTGGAGAATGGTTAGCTAACTGTGGAGCTTGTCCTGTACCAGAAATCTCTAACGCTTTTCACCGCGCTAAAATCCCGTTTCGGGTAGTCAATGGATTACTTGGTTTAGAAGAAACTTCTGCCATCTCTATGTCTAATGAAGTAACCTGCAATCACTCGCAAGCTAAACGTGCTTGGCTTCAAATTGAAGAATGGTTACAAGCCGCTTCAGTCTTACGCACGCTTCAACATTCCCGTTTTGGTTTTTTAGGTAACACATATAGTGGCATGCTTGACATGTACAGTGATTTTACTCTTCTGCAAAGCAAGTTTGGCATACACATAGAAATTCTTGAAATGTGTGATTTGCACCGCTTACTGCAAACGGTTACTGAAAACGAAGTAGCCAGGAAACTAGAAGAAACATTAGAAATGTTTACAATTCCTGATGATTCGCCGTCTGATCCAATTGCCAGAAAACCCACTATGGAACAGTTGAACTGGGCATGCAGAGTTGCAGCAGCAGAAGAAAAATTGGTGGATGAGTACCATTTGGACGCCTTATCCTATTACTACCACGGGTCACCAGAAAATACTTATGAAAAAATTCAAAGTGGTTCCATCTTAGGTCATTCTTTGTTAACAGCACGAGGCATTCCTTGTGCGGGTGAAGGAGATTTGAAAACTGCGATTGCCATGAAAATTTGCGATATTCTTGGTATTGGGGGAAGCTTCTCGGAAATTGTTGTTGTAGATTATGTAAATGAAACCATTTTGCTTGGACATGATGGACCATTTCATATAGCCATATCAGATGGAAAACCTATATTGCGAGGTATGGGACTATACCACGGTAAGCAGGGATCAGGAATTTCAGTTGAAGCAAAAGTAAAAACCGGACCTATTACTACTCTCAATGTAACCCAAACCCATAACGGAGATATCAAAATGATTATGGGTGAAGGTGAGTCAATAAACGGCCCCATTATGAAAATTGGTAATACACAAACTCCTATTCGTTTTCGATCACATCCAGACATATATATGGAAAAATGGTTTAAAGAATCCCCTACCCATCACTGTGCTTTAGCTATTGGTCACCATTCTTCTGTATTACAGAAAACGTCGGAACTGCTTGGATGTCAATATATTATTTTAGATAAGGAATAGGAATGGTTAAAAAATCGATAAAATGTACATCTGGAAATAAATTTTTCAATTTTAAATTCCATTTTCTTCAAAAAAAGATTGAGAAACTGCTCGTGCAGCAGATTCACCACTTCGGACGGCACCCTCAAGGCAAGCTGGCCAACCTGTGTCTGTCCAATCACCGGCGAGCCATAAACCTTTCACAGGTGTCTGACTTGAGCGACGAAACGCTCCTGTTCCAACAGACTGCAGAAAGGTTGCCTGGGGCTGCCAAACAACTTTTGCCGAGATTAAAGTGGCGTCTCTTGCCTCAGGCACTGCTGAACAAAGCTCATGTATGACCATTTCTATTAAATTGTCAGCAGTTACTTGTCGTAAATGGTCAGCTGCACTAATGGATACTCCAATGAGTTTTCCATCTTCCTCTGCTATTCCTAACAACCGTCCTCGATTAAATAGAAATTGGCAGACGCCTTCAGCAAAAGCTATCACATCTCCCTTGATAATGGGACGATTAAAATGTAAATAAACGTTAACGATTGGACTCCAGGATAGTTGGTGAAGTTCATGAAAATATGAAATTGAACGTATATTTTCTGGTAATACACGCAACAATGCGTCAGGTGGTAGAGCAGCAATGATATCATCAGCCTGTTGATGGCTGCCATCCTTAAATTTGACACCCTCAACTATGTCATTCCGTACAATGAGTGATTGAACCGGGCAGTTTAAACGAATAGTCACATCTCGTTTACGTAAAGCACAGACTGCCTGTCTGCCAATATCGCCAAGTGGTACCTGAAAAAAACCGAGCCTTGCAGCCTTCCATCCATTAATAATGCCAGTTTGAAAAGCGCGTATCGCCTGCCGAGCACTCGCATGCTCTGCTCTAGTATTGAGAACCGACACACCAACCAGATCCCATAGCCGATGGATGGACCGTTCACTTTGACCATGCATCCGTAACCATTCAAAAAATGAAATGTCTTCCATTTCGTTCGGATTTTCTTCTAGAGCACGTATCATATTGATCATTTGCAAACGTTCACGAAAGGAAAGATGGCGATAGTTGGTGAGAGTAGGCAGCAAATGAAAAATACCAGGCAATGAAAGACTAGAAATGGTAGACCAGCGTCCCTGACAGTAAACAGGTACGCGCAACAAGGGTTGGAATCGAACGGCTTCTGGCATACCCATGGCCGCAAGGAATTCTAAGAAACGGTTACAACAACCTAGCAAGATGTGCTGTCCATTGTCAAGATGATGTAGACCATTTGAATCAATGAATGAAAACGCCCGTCCACCTGCGTAAGGCCTGCTGTCTACCAATGTAATGGAGACATCTTGGTCTACGGTTTCGCTGAGTTGCCAAGCAGCTGCCAACCCAGAAAAGCCTGCTCCAATAATGAGGATATGGCGGTTTATACCATTTTGGGTCGCCATAACGTTTCTCCTACCAACCATAATTTACGTGGCGTTGAAATGCGAATTCTACGCGCTAACACATTATAGCCATCTTCCTCAATTCGTTTCAGCAAATTAAAATAGACCATATACAAAACACGCATACAACGCAGGGAATCAGGTTCAACCATAGAGAAAAGAGGACGTACACGATGATAAAATTGGTATGCTCGCGAAACCTGAAAAGACATCAATTCAATAAACGCTGGTGTATGACGCAATGCTTTAAGATCTCCCATCGAGTACCCAAACCGTTCAAAGTCTTCCTGGGGAAGATAGATACGACCACGTTCCACATCTTCTTTCAGATCGCGTAGGATATTGGTAAGTTGCAATGCAATACCCATATCAACAGCCATTTCTGAAGCGTCTCCTTCACGAATTCCAAAAATTCCGATGCACATCTCGCCAATCGTTCCAGCCACTCGTTTGAGATATTCTTTTAATTCATCAAACGTTCTATATATTTGTGGTTGAATGTCCATTCGCATGCCTTCCAGCAATCCATAAAAAGGTGCGATAGGTAAATGAAATCGACGAATTGAATCTCCAAGCGCATAGACGATAGCATCTGTTTGCTGTTCATAATCGTCTGCAAGCGCGCGTTCCAATACCTCTTGAATACGATTTAACTGGCTCATCGCTTCTTCACCGCTAAATTCATCAACGGCATCGTCACACAATCGGCTCCAAGCATAAACAGCGTACATGGAACGACGTTTGACAACCGGTAGCAATTGAAGACCATAGTAAAAACTGGTGCCTGACTGACGAGCAATGCTTTTGCATACAGAATAGGCTTCATCCAGCGTCAATGGGATTCACCTCCAATGTGCCGAGGACTAATGAACAGTTTCACAATAAGCATCGCCTTCGCCAGCGCACTGACAGTAGGTCTGGGAAAAGGGTTGCCACCTCTGCGACGCAAAGCTTCCAAGATGGCCTGTCCCCCGAGCCGATAAAGACGCAATTGCTTTCCAAGTCGAGTCGGAACCATATGTTCAAGTGGCTGCCCAGAGCGAAAAAACTGTTCGGTTCTCTGTATTTCAAAATCCATCAAGCAAGAAATTTGACGATTAAAATGCCCCGCTTGTAAATCAGTCAGGTCAACGTCAAACTGCCGCAAATCTTCAAGCGGAATATACAGTCTGCCACGTGGAATATCAACACTGAGATCCTGAAGAAAATTAGCCAATTGAAGAGCTGTACAAATATCATCAGAAAGCTTCTGACGTCTGTCATCTCGATAACCAAAAAGTTGCAATACCAGACGTCCTACAGGATTAGCCGAACAAGCACAGTAAGCGGCCAGATCCGAAAAAGTTTCATAGCTGGAGATACTTTGATCCATGCGATTGGCTTCAATCAACGCCAGAAAATCACGCTTTTCAAGATGATAGGTTTGAATGCTTATCTGCAAAGCGCGAAAAATTGGATGGGTTGGCCTTCCATTGTAGCAAAGATCGAGCTGTTGCTCCCATTGATCCAGCGCCTCCAGCCTATTCCCCGTCCATTCATCACCGAGATCGTCCACACCTCTACAGTAAGCATAGAGAGCACAGAAATGGGGTCGCAAATCTTTAGGAATGAACCAGGAAATGACTGAAAAATTTTCGTAATGTTGTGCAGTCACATCTGCGCAATAAGCAAATTCCTTTTCCAATCCTGCTGTCAACGCCTGCATGGTGCACAACTCCTAACGCTTTTCTAACGCCTGCTTGTAACGGCCAAGTGCAATGAGCGGAAAAACATGCGCATACAGCCGGTAACCAATGAAAAAATCTTGTGGGAAACCGGTACCTGTGTATAATGTCTCATCCCATCCGCCATCTGATCTCTGTGTATTTCGAAGATAAGCTACAGCCCGCGTTGCTGCTGGAGTATTAGCCCGCCCTCCTGCCACAAGCCCGATGAGCGCCCAAGCTGTCTGTGATGGCGTACTTTTGCCGCGTCCAATCCAGGCCGGATCTGCATAAGAGAGACAGGACTCTCCCCAACCGCCATCTTCATTCTGATGCCCTGTCAACCAATCCAGTGCCCTTTGTACCCATGGTTCTTTCATATTCACTCCAACAGACGCTAACGCGGGCAATACAGCGCCTGTACCATAGATGTAATTGACACCCCAACGCCCAAACCAGGAACCATCTGTCTGTTGCGTCCGTTTTAAATAGTCTACGCCTCGTCGAACGACATGCCAAGCTTCATCGTAACCGAACATGCCGTAGCACTCCAGGACATGCGCAGTCACATCTTCTGAAGGCGGATCGGTTACAGCGCCAAAATCGCAAAACGGTATACGACAAGGCAAACTCGTTATATTATCAGCGTCAAACGCTGCCCAACCGCCATTTTTGCTTTGCATAGCAGTCATCCACTGAAAACCGGCCGTGAGGGACTTTTTGCGGCGTTCCTCATCCGGCAGACGAAGCTTACTCAGCGCCATCAAAATAACAGCCGTATCGTCCAAATCGGGATAGCAATCATTCATAAACTCGAAGGCCCAACCGCCTCCCTGCGCTTTGGGGCGTCGTATTTTCCAATCCCCATGCACGAAAATTTGTTGCTGAAGCAGCCAATTTCCAGCCTTTAGCAGAGATGGATGATTGCTGGGTAGTCCAGCAGATGTCAGCGCCAGTACGGACAATCCTGTATCCCAGGTTGGGGAAATACAGGCATGAAACCACCAGCGACCATCATCCGTTTCCACCCCAAAAGTCTCCAAAGCCTCCCAACCTTTGCGAAACGCTTCACTCTTCTCCATACCAACAACTTTTAAAGCCAGTAAAGAATAAAACCATGCTGGTTGAATTCCCGCCCAGTTTCCATCCCGTTCTTGATGACGGAGAATCCAGTCGATGGCTTTTTGTTCAGCCGCCTTTCGACCTATATGAAAAGGAAACCTTTGATAAAGGTGCAATAACTCATCGATTCCACGAAAAAATCTTTCCCATCCGTCCTCCCCTCTCAATGGAGGTGATGGTTGTTCCCTGACAAACAATTCATCAATAGAAAGCCCGTTCTCCAATGGAAAGACAGGGCGTCGTGACATGACAATCGAAAGCGGGACCATTGTGGAACGAGCCCAACTGGCAAAATCGTATATATTTAATGGTGCCCAACGCGGAAGAAACATCATTTCTACGGGCACAACAGGAATGGATTTCCAAGGATACAACCCAAGCAAAGCTAACCACATACGTGTAAAAACTCTTGTACACTCTACGCCACCGTGATTTTGAATAAAATTACGTGCCTTGGCAAGGGGTTCATGTTGCTCCTGCATACCCAACATTTTTAAAGCGAGATAAGCTTCCACTGTACAATTCAAATCCCCTGGTCCACCAGGAAATAACGTCCAAGCCCCTTCCTCTGTCTGACCAGCCAGGATATGACGAACCAGTTTTTGTTCCCGATCGCGATTGCACCGTCCCATACAGTGTAATAAAAATACATATTCAGCTTCCATCGTCACGTTGGTTTCAAGCCACGCCATCCAGTATCCTTCTGCATGTTGCAGATGGAGTAAATAACGACTGGCGGCCTGTATCACTTCTTCGGCAAGCAGCGAATCTGACAGTTGAACGCTCAAAGGTTCATCATCCTTTCCGGAATATCCTGTAATACTTCGCTACGGAACCATTCCACTGCATTTTTCAGTGCTATATCAATCGATGTCTGCGGCAACCCCAATTCTCGAACAGCTTTTTGCGCGGTAAAATACATTGGACGTCTGGCGAGTTGTACGCCAGCAAGCGGCACACGCGGCGTGTGTCCCGACAAAGCTGATAGGACAAACTCATCCATGACTGCCGCCGTCCATGCCACCCATAACGGAATGCGCAAGCGCGGAGCAGCGCAACCAGCAATTCGAGCGATACGCCCAACGAGATCGCCAAATGTTAGATTTTCATTGCCCAGTATGTAACGTTCTCCCGTCTTACCTCGTTTCCAGGCTAAGAGATGCCCTTCTGCAACATCCTCCACAGCCACCAGATTCAGACCTGTTTCCACATAAGCTGGCATTTTCCCAGTCATGGTATCAAGGACGATGCGGCCCGTCGGAGTCGGCTTGATATCCCCCGGACCGACAGGAGTGGAAGGATTGACAATGACTATATCCATTCCTTCTCTGCAAGCATCGAGCACTAATTCCTCAGCTAATATTTTAGAACGCTTGTAATCGCTCTTTACTTCCCGGGGATTCGCAAACAACGTTTCATCGGCCGCTCTGCCATCTTCCATAAGTCCCACTGTAGCTGTGCTGCTTGTATAAACGATGCGTTCAATCTTCGTTTTACGTGTTGCTTCAAGCAGACGACGCGTTGCTTCCACATTCACAGCCATCATTTTGTCACGATCGCGTCGATATAATGAATAGTGGGCTGCCACATGAAAAAGAACATCGCAAGTTCTCATTGCTTCACTAAAGCTATCAACATCTGTCAAATCTCCATAAACCTTATCCATTCCGAGTCTCTCCAGACGTTGGGTGGATGTGCCGGGGCGAACCAAAGCGCGCACTTCATGACCATCTCGAAGCAGAAGGCGGGCAACATGATAACCTATGAATCCTGATGCGCCAGTTACGAAAGCCCGCATATCCATTGCCTCCCAACATTGGCGAGATTTTTTTGTGCCATCCAAACACGCAAAGGCAACTTAACAGCGTGTCGCCAAGAAAAAGGCTGGCGCCAGTCGGGCAAATAATCTTCCGCAGTATCAAGCACTGAACGGATAGCCAAAAAAGGTACACCGACATCAGAAGCGGCTAGCGCCCAACTGTAACTTTCTTGATCCACCCAATGTGCTGTATATGCTTCCTGTAAACTGCGTTTGCTGATGGGAGTCGCTGCAACTCGTCGTACAGAAAGCATGCGTCCACTGGTTTCATAGGATTTATGGAGACCTGCCTTCAACAACACACTTCCTTCATCAGATACAAATTCTAAAGGAATTGCGATATCTCCCGGTCTATACTCTCCATCCAGCGCCCCACAGACACCAACCCCAACAATCCAATCCGGCTGATGATGAGTCATCAATGACTTTATTTGATAAAGGGCGGCTTTAGGGCCGATTCCTGTCACAGCAAACTGCACCTGCAAATGTTTGGGCCACTCCATACGACGAAACGGGGCAATTTCAAACGGCATGGCGGCCAAAAGCAAAACACGCATCTTTTCCCCTGCTCTCTTGCCATAATGATGATTCACTTTGCCAAGAAAGCACGTTAAGAGGCAAACATCCAACGCATCATGCGCCACATGTCGACAGGTGACATTTTTTCGACGGCAGACGCTTCATAGCCACTATGCATCATGCAACTCGCACAACGCGGATTTTTTCCATATCCATAATCATCCCAATTTGTTTTTTGCATAAGTTCTTCAAACGTATCGTAGTGTCCGTCCGTCAGTAGGTAGCAAGGCCCTTTCCAGCCTTTAGGATTGCGGTTGGGCATACTCCATGGTGTACAACGCAAATCACGTTTTCCCTGAAGAAAATCAAGAAACATGGGTGTATTGTAATAACGCACTTTAGGACCCGCCAGACGAACAATCTCACTAACCATGGCTATTACTTCTCGGCGGTGCAAAAAGATTTCCGAATTTGCCCCATTGACTTCTTCATAAGTAAATGCGGGAGAGAGCAGACAATTATCCACACCCATTTCCGTAAGCTGTTGGAGTAAAGTGGCAATTTCCTGAGGATTGACTCCCTTGTAAAGCGTGGTATTTGTAGTCACCCGAAATCCTCGACGTTTGGATTCCTCTATACCTTTCATAACAATGTCAAAAACACCTTTGCGCTCCACCATGCGATCGTGATGCTCGCGTGGTCCGTCTAAATGAAAAACGAAGGTGAATCTTGGATGAGGTTCGATTTTGTCCAGAATTCGATGCAGTAAAATGCCGTTGGTGCAAAGCATTGTCAATTTACCACGCGCCAGCATTCCTTTTACAATATCTACAATTTCAGGATGTACCAAAGGTTCCCCACCAGCAATTGAAACTCCAGGCGCACCACATTCGTCAATCGCATCAAAACAGTCCTGAGCTGTGAGTCTCATCTTTAGAATCTCTTCGCTTTGGCGAATTTTTCCACACCCTGTACAAGTAAGATTGCACAACTCAGTAGGTTCAAGCATGAGGACCATTGGATAGCGTTTGCGCCCACGCAGTTTCTGGCGCATGACATACTTAGCCATATCTATAGTCAGGCTGAGCGGCTGACCCATTCCCCATCCCTCCGTAAATCGTTTGTAGGCGAATTGTCGAAAGAGAAAGCAGCAGTAGGTCTACAACCGAAATGTATGTAGATGCACTCCAAGTATCACCATTTATTGAAAGATTTATGGTTGTCCACGTCTCCCCAGTCGCCTCACCCATTTGTCCAGTCCACGTATGGATAACCACTCTCGAACGCGCCCTCCTATCACGATGGGCCGTTGGCGCAATGCATGCCAATTTTTACTGCCTGTCATGACAAGAAGAGCATGCAAAGTCCAATGCAATTCCTCTATATAAGCATCAAGCGCTTTCTCACCCTCAGGTTGACTGAGAAGTCGCAAAAAAGGCCCAGCAATACCTACTGCTGAAGCTCCTAAAGAAATGGATTTGGCGATATCATGACCGTTTCTAATTCCTCCTGAAGCCACAACATCAATTTTGCCGCCAACTGCGCCAAGAACTTCACACAACGTAACAGGTGTAGGTAATCCCCATTGTTGCCACTGATCACTCAATAAATGATTCCTGCGCCATGCCTCTACAGCGATAAAATTGGTTCCTCCGCGCCCACCTACATCAATAGCTGAAACTCCCGTAGCAACAAAACGCTCCGCTTGCTCGGAAGCTATACCTTGCCCCACCTCTTTAGCAATGACCGGGACACCCACACTCTGCACCGTTTGATGAAGACGCACTAACGCACCGTGAAAATTGCGATCTCCCTCTGGCATAAATAATTCTTGCGCTACATTCCAATGTACCTGAAGCAATTGTGCGCCAATCAGTTGAACAGCCCGTTTGGCAACATCTGGGTCAGTGTTCATACCTACATTGGCAATAACGACCCCATCCGGATTCTCTTCACGGACAACTGTGTAAGTACGCGCCCACCTATCGTTACTCAGACCTGCCGTTTCTGACCCTACAGCCATAGCCAGCCCGTGACGACGCGCAGCAGCCGCTAATTTTTTATTAATTTCATAAGCTTCTTCGGTACCGCCTGTCATAGCGTTAATCAGAATGGGTGAAGGTAGGCGAATGCCACAGAGATGCGTTTCCAATGCTACATCTTCCCAAGCCAATTCAGGGGCGCAATTGGATAACAGGGATATATCTTCAAACCACGAACTACCCCCTGTGTCTCCCAATTGTTTGACTGCCTCAAGATGTTCTGCTTTACGTCTGCTACGAATATCCGAATGGACAAGCAAATGCTATTCACCTCCTCGCAGTAGCAAGCAGAGTGCAGTCAACAGTCTGCGATCAGCACTACAACTCGCAACGTTGTTTGGCAAATTGTCATGAATTGTCCAAGATTGATTTCAGTTTACGTCAACGTGAGTTTTTTTGTCAAACCTCTCCAATTGTCGATGAGCTGTTACGGTCTCTTCCCATTGGTTAATTAAATAACTGTATAAATCTTTCACATGCGAAAATCGTTTGTCTTTCCATGGAGTTGCTACCTGATAGCGACTCTCCCAAGATAATGTGGTGGCTTTGACATCCACATGACTTTCAACCTGTTCTAACCACTGCAATTTGACAAGTCTACGAAAAACACGTGTGAGTATTTTCTCCCGATCTCGTTGCAATTTGAAAGCTAGATGGACCCCTGACGGCAAATGGGCAAGTTCAGCTATAGCCTGTTTGACAACTTCTTGCTCTGTACCTTTACCACCAAGAACAGCCAATGCGTGAGCTATCGTATGACTGGCATTGATAGGGCGAATGGCAGCCAATGCGGTTGTCAGGTCTACAGTATGGGTATATGAAACAAGTGAAGCATCAATGCCAAGCCTCCCTGGACAAAGAGGGTCGTAAGCGACCGCTGATAAAAAAACAGCATCCGCCTTATCTCGCAAAGGTTCGAGCACAAAGCGAAACAGTCCAATAAGCCCATCTGGCGTTAATCGTCCTTCTGGTGTCACAAATACTTTTCGTTTCTGTTCAAGCAAACGACAGACAGACGATATCTGCTCATTGATTCGATCTCTTACTTTTGATCGTAGTTGTTGTCGAATCGGTTCCTGAATCGCACGCAAAGAAACCGGTTGATTGGCAAGATGAAGCCAACGAGGTTGATAGAGATGAGAGAGGTAAAGACCTTTTGCGCCAACTTGATGCAAAAATGTATGTTCAAACACTTCTTCGAGTGGAAGATTTCCCTGCATCCTGCGAATTTCCGATGCCCAACTGTAGAAGGGTCGCGTGCGTGGAGTATCTTCAATTGGACGAATGCCAATGAGACGCAAGATGGGTCCGGCATTGAAACTACGCATCCACACTTTTAACCAGCGGGGACTTCGCACAGCCAAGAAGCCCGACTCAAAAAGCCTTTGCGATGCCACCGTATAAATGGGATAGCGCCAGTTTCCACGCAAATAGAGTCGCGGCGGAATAAAAGCACCATCGAGATCGTGCACATGATTGGACACAATGAGCAAAGCACCCTGCTTGGGCAGATGACCCGTGAGACGGACTCGACAACGCAGAGTTACAACAAGACATAAAACAGAAGCTACTGTAAGGCTGAGTATAACGGTTAACCAACTATCCTCCTGAATCCCTCCTGCAAACCAAACAACCACTGCACCTGCAAGTATGGTCAAGCCAGCCAGCCAAAAGAGATAGAAATAAGAATGAGCGAGCGGCACTGGTCGATGGAGCATAAAACCTCCTACTGCTGGCGCAATGACTGTTGGAAGTGTTGCGGCAATTCCCCAAACCCCCAATTGTCGGGCAATATTTTCTAAACTTGGCATGGTATCCAGAGCCAACGCCCAGTCAACGGATAAAAAGGCCCCATATCCAGCACCATAAAGTACCGCAAAAGCAAGCATCCAAGCGACAGAAGATGTATATGCGAAAGCGATAGTCGCTACTGCCATAGGAAGAGTAGCGACAGCTACAATATGGGCGCGATGAAGACGATCGGAAAGTGAACCGACAACGAATGATGAGAGTGCAGCGCCAACAAGGGCCAACAGGGAAAGCTCGGCTGTACTAGCTGTAGGACGAGGTGTGTGCAACACATCCTGGAAGTAGTAAAGAACATAGGTCATCAACAAAGTTTGCCCAAACATAACCAAAAACCGGGCTATGAAGACCCAATAAAAAGCTGTGGGTTTTTGTCTGGGACGAACATTGAAGAGCATGGCTGACGATGGAGATTCATGAATTCCGAAAAAAGTATAGAGAGCGCCAACGATAGTCACCAAAATCATGACCACATACGCTGCAAAGATTGGGAGAAAGCCTGTTAGAGCCAAACCGAGGGCATTGCCAAGCAATGTCGCTACGCCTATATATCCTGATGCCTTTCCCCACTCTGCTGGTCTGACAAGTTCTGGCATGATAGCCTGAAAAGATGCCCCCGCAGCACTTAACCCAAGAATTGCAACTAAAAAGCTGCAAGCAAATACCCAAACATGAAGTGTAGAACCTCCAACTGCTAACCCTAAAACATTGGCAGCCGACCCAAGGACAATCATCTGACGCCGCTGACCACCTTTTGCACGAACGCGATCGGACAAAGCCCCTATCAACGGCAAAGTTACCATTGCTATGAAATCACCTAGCGTGATGAGTTGCGACAAAAAAACGATATGTCCAGCATGGGTCAACCGTGCTACGGTAGCGGGAATCACAATGGTTAGAAGAGCGGCTTGTTGAAAACTCAGCGTAAACCAAAAGGCAGCAAGGGAGATGTGCTTCTTCACATCCTCACTCCTCTCATTGGCAAACTGCTGAAAGACGAATGACAAATATGTATAGACCGTTATAAGTATTCCTTACTCTATTCTTGATTCTCCATTCCCACTTTTTAAACACCATTTGCGACGATTATAGCGAATTGAATATGATAAACATAAATCTCTCAGACAAAGTCTATTTCATCAAAAACAATTACAAAAAGCAGAGAAATATCCCTCTTTTCGGTCTCCGACTCATCTTATCCATGTTGATTTTATTGCATCAAATATGCCTGACACCCGCAATAAAGGCATAAGTTTCTAACTGGAGACAGAGTAAATGGGAGGCGCGCTTCAATATGGAACAGCAACTTGACGTCCTATTGCTGAGTGCCGGATACGGTGAAGGCCATCATCAAGCAGCTCGCGCCATTCAGGAAAATTTACAACGAATCTGGCCCGGTTGCCAAATTACCATGATGGATTATCTGGAGTACATACCTGATTTTATCGGTCAAGCTACTGTTGGGCTCTACAAAGCCATGTCGAAACATTCACCATGGATGTACGCTGGCGTTTATCACTTGACTTCCCAAATTGCAGGCATGTGGGGGTGGAGCCATATTGAATACAGTCTCGGACGCCGTCATTTGCGCCATCTCATCCAGACGGTTTATCCCAAAGTTATCATCTGCACACACCCGCTTCCGATGGCAGTTCTCTCTACAATGCGACGTCAAAATGAGAAGTTGCCGCCGGTTTTTGGTGTCGTTACAGACTATGTTCTACATGGAGAATGGATCCAATCGGATTTAGACCGCTACTACGTTCCTACACGCCGGATGCAACAACAACTATCGGAACATGGAATCGACAGCAAACGAATCATTGTCAGCGGTATTCCTGTACGGGAGGCATTTTCTGAAACCATCGATACACATGCTGCTCGAGCCGCGCTCAACTGGCCAGACGTACCCACTGTGCTTTTTCTGTCGAGTGCCCTCGGAACTTTGGGAGGAGTGGTAGAAGCTTGTCAAGAACTTCTTCTCTCACGCGAGTATTTTCGCCTTGTGGTCATCTGCGGTCGAGACAAGACATTAGCCGAGAAACTTCGTCAATTAATTGCAAAAGACACATTCCACCCCATTGAAGTTTTAGGCTATGTCCACAATATTGCTGACTATATGCGTGCCTCCGACATCATTGTCACCAAAGCCGGCGGCATCACGTTGTCGGAAGCCTTATCTTTACAGCGAACCATCGTCATATATCGTCCGATTCCAGGGCAAGAATCCGGCAATTCTCGCTGGGCTGCCCAGCGTGGCGCAGTGGTGATAGCCAAAACACCGGAGTCGCTTTGCGAGCAAATAGAAACATTACTTGCCAATGATGCTCTACGGATAACTTTATCCACACGCGCTGGACATTTGGCAAAACCTCATGCAGCCAGACGCATTGCCAGCGACGCTTGTGAAGCAGCGGGAAAAATAAATCGTATGACTCGTAACTAGGATGGTGGGGCAAAGATGTGGACGATCGCTATAGGAGCGCTTACATGCCTAGCCTGGTTTTGTCTGCTGTTCTTTCGCGGACGATTTTGGCAAACCCATTTACAGTTGACCGCGCAGCCATTGTCAAAAAAGCATCAGACGTTTAATTGGCCCAGCGTATGTGCGATTGTACCTGCACGAAATGAGGCTGACATGATTCCTCAAACGTTAGGTGCTCTGCTCAATCAATCCTATCAAGGACACTTTTCAGTCATTTTAGTGGACGACCAAAGTCATGATGAGACTGTTCAGGAAGCAAAAAAGACGGCCGTTTTGTCAAAACATCCAGAGCGACTGACGATTGTATCGGCTCCCCCTTTACCAGAAGGTTGGGCAGGAAAAGTGTGGGCTATGCAGACAGGACTGCTGCATGTGCCCGTGGACACTGATTTTCTATGGTTTACAGACGCCGATATTTTTCACCCTCCTCACTCCCTGGAACGTCTAGTGGATAAAGCATGTTGCGAGTCGTTTGATCTCGTTTCCATCATGGTTCGCCTCCACTTTACTGGGTTTTGGGGCTCCCTTATGATTCCAGCCTTCGTGTACTTTTTTGCTAAACTATATCCTTTTCGTTGGGTGTCTCGTGATCATCACCCCAAAGCGGCGGCAGCAGGTGGCAGTATATTGGTCCGACATTCGTTCATTGGAACAGAAGACGGATTGGCTCCCATAGCCGGAGCACTGATTGATGATTGCTCACTAGCGCGACTCGTTCAATCTCGAAAAGGAAAACTTTGGATTGGATTGGGTAATGAGGTAACAAGTCTACGCGCCTACCCTGGGCTTGGTGCTGTTTGGAAAATGGTAACCCGTTCAGCCTTTGTCCAATTGCGTTATTCACTCTGGCTTTTATTGGGTACGGTGCTTGGTATGCTGCTACTCTATGTTTGTCCGGTTGTGTTAGCTTGTACGTCATTGTTTCGCATAGTAGAAAAGCTGATATCACCAGCAACAGAAAATTTTTTACATATTCCAGGAACACAACTGTTGCTTAGCGCCGCTCTAAATGTAAGCGCATGGGTATTGATGTCCATCAGTTTTATTCCCATTTTACGCTGGTATCGAGTCCAAACATGGCGGGCGGCTCTATTACCTCTGTGTGGTTTCTTCTATACATGCATGACAATAGATTCAGCGCGTCGCTTCTGGCAACAACAAGCGGATGCTTGGAAAGGCAGACCATTCCAGCCAATGCCAAACAAACCTACTCGCCATCCTTAATAGGAAGCATCTATGCCCGACAAAGTATAAGCCCTTACGTCAGCGATTGAATCTCATCCTGGAGTTGGAATCACGCCTTTCCGAAGTAATACTGAGTTCCACAGAACCATCCCACTTACATCTTTCATGGCTTGTTCTATATCAAAATTAAAACATATAGGATGAATGATGCATCCACCCTTTCTC
The DNA here is from genome assembly GCF_016804365.1 of Alicyclobacillus sp. TC. Lineage (NCBI taxonomy): Bacteria > Bacillati > Bacillota > Bacilli > Caryophanales > Alicyclobacillaceae > Alicyclobacillus > Alicyclobacillus sp. TC. The sequence continues at coordinate 2,031,880 of NZ_CP044434.1, forward strand.
TGAACAGAGTAATTAAAAAAGAAAATTTTTCTTTTCAACTATGGGCAAAAACCACTTGCAACCATTCAACATTCATGATATGATACATCTCGTTGTCCCGATACGAGCCATTAGCTCAGTTGGCAGAGCACCTGACTTTTAATCAGGGTGTCCCGCGTTCGAGTCGCGGATGGCTCACCAAAAAGCCGCACAGTTGATGCGGCTTTTTATTTTCATAAAAATACTTCAGAATTTGATGAAGGTGAGAAACTCGGCTTACCGTAATAGTATCCCTGTTGCCAATCGTATCCGATTTCCCTTAAAATTCGAGCCTCTTCAGCAGATTCAATCCCTTCCGCCAGAGCTATAGCATTCATAGAAGAAGTCAGTCGATAAATTTTCTCTGCTCGATCGCGTTTTTCTTTATCCAAATGTATATTTTTAACAAATTTTCGATCCAATTTGACAACATCTGGCTCTAAGGCGAGCAAGGTAGATAGATCATTAAAACCCTCACCCACATCGTCGAGCGCATATCGAAAACCTTCTCTTCTATAATAAAGGAGAATACGTTTCAGGTGTTCCAAATTGTCTACTCTTTCTGTCTCCACAACTTCAAATACGATGCGTGAATTATCAATTCCGTTCTCGTAAGCCGCCTTCATCGTTGTTTGTAAGCAGTGTTCTGGTATGTAAATAGACGTAGGTATAAAATTTACAAAAATCAACTGTTCTTGACTCAGTTGTTGCCCTGCTTGAATACCCTTGATGCGGCATGTTCGATCTAAACGAAAAAGCTCACTTTGATTGCGGGCAGATTCAAATAAGAGTGCTGGTGAAATCAAAGACCCATCTGGCCTCAGAGCTCGAGCAAGCATTTCATAGCCAATCGTTTGCTTATACTCAACATGAACAATCGGTTGATACATCATATGAATTTGATCGTGTTGGATAATCTCATCAACCCACAGCACTGGTCTTCTGGCTACCACCTCATGGAAAGTCATATGATTCATTTTTTCTATTTCACTGCCTAATTTCACGGCTCCGTAAAAATCCCAATTTTCTAAGGAGTAATATTCACTCCAAAACGACAAACAGTCGAAAAATAATCGATTTCCTACCCATAATTGCGAATGATTAACAGGCTGCCATTCTTTTTGCGAGTGCTGAGAGAGCGATTGAATCACTTCTTGCAAGACGGACGGACGATCTACCTCAATCATATATCCCTTTACAGTTTCCATACATAACGGACAATTATCTTGCATGAACTTCCCCCCAAATAAGTAGAATTTCATTCATGTCGATCATTCGTCACTTGTCTCCATTTTCCTCATTCATTCCGATTAAAATCAATTTATTTCATACCATGTATAAACTTCATCTAATTTTGGCAAGGTACAAGCATGATTATTTCTCATAAAATGCATTCCATCATTGCATGTATCATCAGTTTGTGCAGTGGATTGGCTTGTCCTGCTTCGCTTGAAACCCATCCACTTCATGAAGCTGGAAAACTGAAGCAGGAGAAACAAGCAACGAGTTTAAAAGCAACTCCAGATGTCCATTTACAAAGTACAGTTCCTAAACATCCTGCATTACAAAAGGAAAAAATTTTATTGAAAGAAGAAGGGCAGGGAGATTTTACACTCACCGCTTACGCTCTAGATGCAGGGTGTACGGGCAAAGCTCCTGGCATGCCAGGGTTTGGAGTAACCTCAACAGGAGCTAGGGCAACCGTAGGCAGAACCATCGCTGTTGATCCGCGCTATATTCCTTATGGAACCCTTGTCTATATTGAAGGACTTGGTTGGCGTATTGCGGAGGATACAGGTGGCGCTATCCGCGGCAGACATATCGATGTCCTGTTGCCCTCCCATCAAGCGGCTATTGAGTTTGGAGTTAAACATCATCAAAAAGTAAGATGGTTTCATATTGCAACCGAACCATCGAAAGAAAATGTTTCTTCAATAAGGATGCTCCATATAGCTCCGGAGTTGTTTGCAAAAGTTTCGCAAATATCCACGCTGACTCTGCAAAGCGAAAAAGATATCCGCATTGGGAATACGCGCGAGCTCTCTGAGCAAACGAGTTCTCAAATCGATAAGCGGGAGGAGTTGTTCAAATAACGATTGACTCAAAATTTTTTCCTCAACCAGCACAAGCAGAATATCTGAGTATCCTCCAGGATCACGCATAACCATAGCATCAATAATGTCTGAAGCTGCGTTGGTCATTAATTCTACTGCGATATAGAGGGCTCGCTCGGCAGCAAGTTTCTGTGTCCAATCCTCCTCCTTCTCGCCTTGCTCGACTTGCGAGTCCATCCACCCAATCATTTGTTCTAAATCATCCAATTGAGCCTCGATTTTTTTCTTCATTACATCCGTCAAATACATTCATTCCAGCCTCCCGTTTCTCGGTTCACTCGCGTAAAGTATAATGAAACCCAATAAAATCGACAAATGGAAAGGAGGACACAGACTTATTTTTGTAGAATAGTCTAAATCTATCGACTGTATGATGATTTAGATAAGTTTTAAGACCTTTCCTTTCAAACTTTGTATTTGACAACCTCATTAAGGAAGTGAAGCTGCTTGCTAACTGAACTGTCCTGGAAAGTTGGCGGTCAACAAGGTGAAGGTGTTGAGAGTACTGGTGAAACGTTTGCCGTAGCACTCAATCGTCAGGGGTATTATATCTATTCTTTTCGTCATTTTTCTTCAAGAATTAAAGGCGGGCATTCTAACGACAAAGTGCGCGTAAGTCTTATCCCTCATCGAGCTATTGCTAGTTACACGGATATTTTATTGGCATTTGACCAAGAAACCATTGATCTGAACGCTTCTGATGTAAGAGAAGGCGGCATAGTGATTGCCGATGCTAAATTTAAGCCCACTGCTCCCCAACATGTTCAACTTGTCAGTATTCCGCTGACACAGCTTGCTGAAGAAAACGGATCGGCCATTATGAAAAATATGGTGTCACTCGGTGCCTCCTGTTATCTACTCGGGTTGTCTCTCAATGTATTTCGATCTGTGATAGAAGAAAAGTTTTCCCGCAAAGGTGCAGCGGTTGTTGAACAAAACATGCGGGCGCTACAAAGCGGATACGATGCCATCAGAGAGCAAGCCACACCTGATATGCTCATGCCACTAGCTCCCGCTGATGGTGTGCCACGACTTTTTATGATGGGCAATGATGCTCTTGGTCTTGGCGCCTTAGCTGCTGGTGCTAGAGTGATGGCTGCTTATCCTATCACTCCTGCTTCTGACGTGATGGAATACCTCATTAAAAAGATGCCTAAAGTGGGCGGCGCAGTGGTTCAAACAGAGGATGAAATTGCAGCTATGACCATGACTATAGGCGCAAACTATGGCGGAGCGCGAGCTTTCACTTGCACATCTGGTCCGGGGTTAGCATTGATGATGGAAGCTATTGGACTTTCTGGAATGACTGAAACGCCAACTGTGATTATTGATACACAACGCGGCGGCCCTTCTACTGGTCTACCTACTAAACAAGAACAATCTGATTTTCTCGCAGCGCTCTTTGGCACTCACGGCGAAATTCCTAAAATTGTGCTAACCCCAGCCACTCCTGAAGAGTGTTTTCAAGCGATGGGTGAAGCGTTTAATTTAGCTGAACAATACCAGTGTCCGGTCATTGTCATGACTGATTTGCAACTTTCATTAAGCAAACAAACAACAGAACCGCTCAAGTTGTCCGATATTTCCATACAAAGAGGTTCCACCTTGATGAACGACATACCTTCTGAAAACATCCATGACCAATTCAAGCGGTATGAACTAACTGCCAATGGCGTGTCACCTCGAGTTTTGCCTGGCACGAAAGGTGGATTACATCACGTAACGGGTGTAGAACACAGTGAAATTGGACGCCCTAACGAAACCTCGCTGAATCGGCAAAAAATGATGGAAAAACGCATGCGAAAACTGCAGGGTGTTGAACTCAATCACAGTGTATCCTGTCACGGCAATCCAAACGCAAAGACTGTGTTGCTTGGAATTGGTTCTAATTTTGGCGCTCTGGAAGAAGCGGTTGAAATATTAGAAAAACAAGGTATCTCCGCCACTCATGTTCATATTCATAAACTTTTACCCTTTCCTGTTCAAGCCCTTCAAGAAGCATTTGCTCATAAAGAAGAAATTTTTGTGGTAGAAAACAACGCAACTGGACAAATTCGTCATTTACTCGGATTTTTTAACGTTTCGACGAATGGCGCCCTACACTCAATTTTAAAATTCGATGGTAGCCCATTTTTACCAAAAGAGATCGCCGAAGAAGTCGCGAGGAAGGTGAGCGTATGGCAAGCATGAAAGATTTTCGAAACGAAGTCAGACCCAACTGGTGTCCCGGTTGCGGAGATTTTTCTGTACAAGCAGCTATTCAACGCGCCCTTGGGCAATTGGATAAAGAACCGCATGAGGTCGCTGTTATCTCTGGCATCGGATGCTCTGGAAGAATCTCAGGCTACATCAATGCTTACGGATTTCATGCCGTTCATGGTCGAGCTTTACCAACAGCTCAAGGAGTCAAGCTAGCTAACCGCAATTTAACAGTCATAGCCGCTGGGGGAGATGGAGATGGATTTGGCATTGGGCTCAACCACTTCATCCATGCGGCTAGACGCAATATGGATATTACTTATATTGTTATGGATAACCAGATTTATGGTCTGACGAAAGGGCAACATTCTCCAACATCTGCGCATGGTTTTCAAGTCAAAACAACACCGCATGGAAATATTGAATACCCACTGATGCCAGCACAATTGGCTTTGGCAGCAGGCATCTCCTTTTTAGCGCAAGGATTTTCGAGTGAGGTAGGCAAACTGGTAGATCTGATTGCTGCAGGTATTCAACATAGAGGTTTTGCGTTAATTAATGTGTTCAGTCCATGCGTCACTTATAATAAGGTGAATACTTATGAGTGGTATAAAGAAAATTTGATATCTGTAGACGATCTCCCTGACTATGATGCTGCTGATTATGGTCGCGCCATGAATCTTGTACGTGAACACCATGGACTTGTAACGGGTCTCATTTATCGTGATGCGACTCGGCCAGCATATGAAGATATGATTCACAACTATGCCACGACACCTCTGGCCGCAAGTGAACTGCAACTAGATGCATCCTTGTTTGAAGAAGCTGTTAAGGAATTTGCCTAAACTTTAATTTTTTTCAAAAAAACTCTTCGCCAATTTTCTGTAAAGTTCAGTATACACGCCATCTTTGACTACAAAAGACATATCAGGCCGATCCTTTACCGTATCCGGTGAAGGAGTCGGCCGAAAACAGCGTACATCAACAATTTCACTGCTGGCAGGTCTTTTTTGTATATCTTCCAGTTCACAGAGATAAACCCATTTCACATGAAAAGAATCTTTCTCCACGGGTACTAAATACTGCATGATTAATTGTGGATTCGTAATAAGCGCACCCGCTTCTTCAAAAACTTCGCGGCGTAAGGCTTGTTCTGGTGGCTCATTGGATTCTCTTTTTCCTCCAGGCAATTCCCAGCCACGCTGAGGATGCTTCACCCAAATCCAGCCTCCGGAAAAAGGAATAACAGCCAATATTGCCGCAGGTTCTCTAGCTGCACTAAACGGGAACCATTCCCATTCAATGGCTCTACTAAACATATCCGATGCTCCATTCATTAAGGAAAGGATGAAAGAATTTGCGAGATAAAAAAACAGAAGATGAACTACTCAAATCATTACCAGATGGGCACAGATTAACTCATAAAGAATTTTTTGTGTACACTACAGAAAAAACATCTTATGAGATTGAGTTGTATTCAGAAATAAACGGACCCTATTATGCTGTGGGTATTCCTCAAGACGGACCCATGGTGATTTACGGCTCTTCACGTACAGATAGCGCTTATAATGCCATTCAGATGGTTTTAGATAAAATTCAGCGTGAAGAACATCACTTTTTACCAGATCCACCATTTTCCAAAGACGATGCCAATGAGTAACCCAATCACAGCTCCCAGTATGACTTCCTGCGGCTCATGACCTAAGATCTCTTTTAATCTTTCCCCTTCTTGTTCAACAGAAGAAGATGAGCTGTCTGATTCTGAATTAAGAGAAAGCTCCATGGCAATGCGATTCAATAAAACGGCATGCTCTCCCGCATGACGACGAATCCCCCCCGCGTCATACATAACAATCGCGGTAAAAACTACCGACGTAGCAAATATGGGAGATTGTGGACCAACCACATAAGCCAGCGCGGTTGTCAAAGCCATTACGCCAGCGGCATGCGAGCTCGGCATGCCACCAGCGTCTATAATTTTATGCAATTCCCATTGGCGAGTACGAAAATAATGAATCGGTATTTTCAGTATTTGGCCAACACATATGCCAACCAAAGCAGCCATTAAGGGAGCATTTCTCCATAGGCCCTCCAAAAAACTGACCAAATCATGGTGTATCATGAAACTCCCCCACTCTGCTCGTCAGCTTTACAACATCCATCCCATTTTAATACTGGTTTCGAATTCGTTCTACTGTCTCTTTATCTAACCTTTTGACCAGTTCTGTACAAAGTTTGACACCCTGCTCAAAATCATCGTGGCAGTAAATTGACGTATGACTATGAATATATCGGGTTGGATAGCCAATGGCCACAGACGGAACTCCGCTGCCGCTGATATGGAAACGCCCAGCATCTGTTCCGCCTCCTGATATAGATTCCACTTGGCAAGGTATCCCCACTTCTGCTGCTGTATCTAAAACAAAATCTCGGAATACCGGATTGGGAATCATGGAAGCATCAAAGATAACTAGCAAAGGTCCTTGACCACATTTGGACAAAGCATCCGACTTCGTCAGTCCTGGTGTATCACCGGCTATTCCAACATCTAGCGCAATTGCGATATCCGGCTGAATTTCATTCGCCAATGTGACAGCGCCGCGCAAACCAACCTCTTCTTGAACAGTCGCACCAGCATACAGAATATTGGGATGTTCCGTATTTTGCAAAGCATCCAATACACCAACCGCGGTGGCACAGCCAAGTCGATTATCCAAAGCTTTAGCGCAGTAGAAATGACCATTTCCCAGACGAGTAAACGGACTCCAAGGAACAATGGCATCTCCAGGACGAACGCCTAGTTCTTCCGCTTCCGCTTTGTTCTTGACACCGAGATCGATAAACAAATCTTTGATATCCACTGCTTGTTTGCGTTCTTCAGGTTTCAAAATATGTGGCGGCTTAGAACCGATGACTCCTGTCAGTTTGCCTTTTCTCGTATGTATCGTCACTCTCTGAGACAGCATGACTTGAGACCACCAGCCACCGAGTGTCTGAAATTTAACAAAACCTTCGTCCGTCAAGTATGTAACCATCATGCCGATCTCGTCCAAATGCCCTGCAAGCAGGACGCGTGGTCCATCTGCTTGTCCGACTTTCTCGCCAACCACCCCACCCATACCATCTTTAATTAACCGATTGGACAGTGGGTTAAGATATTGCTCCATTAAAGACCGAACCTCTTTTTCAAACCCAGGGACACCATCAGCTTCTGTCAGCGATTGAACAACTTTCAACATATCAAGCGACATTCTTTTTCCTCCTCACCATACGATCTTAAGGAAGTGAATTTCTAATTCTTACCCCACTCTTCTGCTTTTGTTCCCTATCGTACCACATCCTCCACACAGAATGCCTTGTGCAGGCAAATCACCTACAAGGATTTTGTGCATTTGTCATATTATGAATAGGCAGAAACAAAGTTAGGCAACTCAACAAGGAGGAGAAAACCTTGGTACGACTGTATCCGATTCAAATTGACGAACAAACATTTACAGCCGTTGAAGTTCATTTACCCAAAACCACACTCCTGTCCATATCCAATGAAGTTGGCTATGTCATGTGTGGAGCACTCGATGTAGAGTTGCTGCGAACACGTTTAGCTGCACGAGAAATCGTGGCTGCACGAGCTGTAGGTGTAAAAACCATCGAAGAATTATTGATGGGACAGGTGGAAAGTTGCACACAATCAGCGGAAGCACTGGGTATCTTTCCTGGAATGTCTATTCGAGAAGCTCTACAACGTATGAGTACTGTCAAAAGTCAAGCATGAGCCTGTTACAGTTCATCCATACGTATACTGCGTTTATGTTCTGTATGACTCCATCGTTGATCAGAACAGGATAAAAACGCATAGAGTGTAATTGGCCCCCAGGTCCAAAGAAATATAGGCAACAAAGGAAGCGCAAAATATGCACGCCAATTTACTTTCTCAAGAAACAATGCAAAGGGTATCTGCAAATAGAGAATAGCGCTTATCAGAATCCAAAAATAAGTTGGCAATAAGCCAGACAGATGGTTTATACCCATATCGCTAGAGATGGAGATATGAAAAAACACCATAAGAGATATGAGAAAAAGGATTATAAAGCGTATGGGTTGAAAAAGATAGAGCGCCGCATCCAATTGACGAACGTCACGTTTTTGCAATGCTTTGCTAAGAAGAGGAAAAAAATTTCGCTTTGCACAATAAAAATGACCTCGCATCCATCGTATCCGTTGACGTAGGGAAGAAACAAGGTCTATTGGTTTTTCGTCATATACCCTAGCTTCATGCGCCCACACAGGATAAATACCACGCCTAATACAACGCACGCCAAACTCCAGATCTTCCGCCAATCCAGTGGCGTGCCAGCCCATTTCTGCTAAAAGGTTGAAATCCACACATACACCCGTACCACCGAGTGAACAAGCAAGTCCCAGATTATTCCTGGCTTTTTGCCACATGCAATTACTAAACCAATATGAAACAGCCTGTGATACCGTAACCCAACTGTCAAACGGATTTTTCACTCCTAGATAACCCTGAATAACTCGATGGCCTGTACATAAATGATGATTCATTGCTTGTAAAAAATCGGCTTCTACCAAATTATCTGCATCAAAAATAAGTACAGCATCATAAGAGACAGACATCTCTTGGAGTCGTTTCAACATCCATTCAATAGCATAACCTTTGCTGCGTTGTGTCGATTGTTCCCGGCAGTGCACCTTAGCACCGTGGGCTAAAGCTACCTCCGCTGTATGGTCAGAACAGTGATCAGCAATCACATGAATGTCATAGAGATGGCTGGGATAGTCCTGAGCAAACAAACTATCCAGCAAAAAGCCAATCACTCGTTCTTCATTATGAGCTGGAATCAGAATGGCGAATTTTTTTTCCGGAGAATGGGTATGCGGTTTTTTGGCAGGGAAATAACCAGGGAAGGAAAGTAAAGTTTGATATATTCCTAGTAGGCTGGCAAAGATTTGTATTCCTAAACCCATCGTTTGGACAAAAAAGCGCCAAATATCCATACGTCACTCAACCCGTCTTTCAGATTGTCAGTCATACTCTCATCGTTTACGATAGTAGAGGTATCACAAAAAGGAGGAAGACTGTGTCTAATCATTTTAACCTATGGATTGCCCACGATGGCTATTTCGGCTTATTTCTGCTTATGCTTTTAGAAAGCGCCTGTATCCCTATACCCTCAGAAGTCGTTGTTCCATATGCCGGCTATCTTTCACACCAGGGTGCCCTTTCCATTGTTCCTGTCATTCTAGTCGCAACTTTAGCTAATGTGGTTGGCGGTTATATCGCCTATATGATTGGCTATTATGGCGGTCGACCCTTTGTGCTTAAATATGGACGATTTATTCTCCTGAATCCCCACCACCTCGAGAAAGCCGAACAGTGGTTTGCAAAATATGGGGAAATCACCGTATTTCTAGGCAGACTAGTTCCTGCGGTGCGCACCTTTGTTTCCCTGCCTGCAGGTATGGCGAAAATGCGTTTAGGAAAATTTTTATTTTATTCGTTTCTCGGTTCCTTACCCTGGAATATCGCTTTAACCATCGCTGGTTATCAGTTGACCGCACATTTTGATATCATTGACAAACATTTGAAACCATTGAGTACCATAGGCGCCGTTATTCTAGGATTAGCAGTTTTATGGTTTTGGTTTGGGCAACGTTCAAGACGGATAAACAGAAACTTGTAAGAGGCGGCGGATTCGTTCCGCTGTCTCTCCATTCTCCAAAAAAATCTCACGTGGCAAGAATAGACAAAATTCCTCTGAGGTTGAGAGCTCACGCACCAGTTTGGAAAGTCGGCTTAGTTCTACTTTGTCACCTTTTTTCGTAGCAATTGAAATACCTTCCCCATGATAGATATAAGCAGTAATTCCAGAAGTTCTCCCGGCAAAGTAATACTCTGGATCGTAGCCGTTGGCCCGTATCAAGGTGCGCAACTGAGCCCTGATCTCCAAAGAAGGTTCACTGCAGACAATCGGATAGAGTAATCTTCTGTACAGAAAACGCTTGGATAAATCCGCCAAAACCTCATCTTTACTTCCACTCCATAAATGAAACGCATAGGTAAGCGTAGACTCATCCAACGCAAGGTATTCTTTTACGGAAAGCGGGCGAGAATCTTCATGAAGTATAGCCGTCAACGCTTTTGGAAGATACAAAGCTGCTGTCTCCTGCTGCTCGCGAGCGCGTTTGAGAATATTCGCCACAAGTACATCGCTGCCAATTGTAACGGGATGCAAATAGACTTGTGCATACATGAAATACCGCGCAAGAATATATTGCTCGACTGTATGAATGGCATTTTCCGAGATCGCGACCTGACCATCACTAATCACTATAGAACGAAGAATTCTTGCCAATTCAAAACTTCCGTAAGATACACCCGTATGTAAACCATCTCGCAGCAGATAGTCCATCCGATCAACATCCAATTGACTGGATATTAACTGTTGTATTATTGGAAACTTCCCTCTTTTTTCTAAAACACCCACTAAATCTTGCGCAAAATCTGTGTCTATTTCGTCCAGCCTTCGACGAATCTCTTCATCTTCCAAGAGAATTCTCCGAGTCCAGTCCTCGTGGTGATAAGCGTACACCTTTTCAAAAGTATGCGAAAAGGGGCCATGTCCCACATCATGCAAAAGCGCAACAGCTAAGGCAAGTTTCCGATCGCGATCGGAATGCGGCCAGCCAAAGCGCTTCTGCAAATGCTGCAAAAGTCGTCGCATCGTCTCATATGCGCCTAGAGAATGACTGAAACGGCTGTGCTCAGCACCATGAAAAGTGAGATAGGAAGTGCCCAACTGACGAATTCTGCGCAATCGTTGCACAGCAGCCGTATTGACGAGTGACCAAATCCAGGCATCGTCCACCACAATTTCATCATGTACTGGATCTTTCAACACTCGCTCAAACACAGGCATCGTCCTCTCAAACGTCAAAGAGGGCTTACGGAAAACCCGCAAGACCCTCTGGTGTACGCTAATTTTTCAATCACAAGAACCAGGCTGGCCTGCTTCAGTGGCAGTACGAAAACTGCTTCCACAGCCGCACATGGAAGTTGCGTTGGGATTGTTAATTTTAAAACCTTGTCCTGTTAAATCGTCCACATAGTCAACCTCTGAACCATCTATCAAATGAAGACTTTCTTGATCCACCAAAACTGAAACACCATTGAGGGTAAAACGTAAATCGCCTGGTTTTTCAGAGTCAAGCGCCATACCATAAGAGAAACCAGTGCAACCCCCAGGCTTGACAAAAAGACGCAGAGCGTTTTCATCGGGGCGATTTCGTTCCTCAATCAACTGCTGGATTTTTTCAGCCGCCGCTTCTGTCAGCGTGACCATATCCATCCCTCCCCCATACAGTTTACTCCTGAGCCAATGACCTGACAACTTCCAGAACTTTGTCAGCGTGACCATCCACGCGAACGCGCCGAAAAACTTTCGCTATTTTGCCTTCCGAGTCGATGACAAACGTTGTCCTTTCTAAACCAATGGTCTTTTTCCCATACATGTTTTTCTCACGAATTACACCATATGCATTGCAAACTGTTTCATCAGGATCGGACAAAATCGGAAAATTAAGTTGATATTTCTCGCTGAATTTTTCATGAGATTGCACATTATCACGAGAAATACCGTAGATTTTAGCCCCAATTGCAGAGAATTGGCCTGCTAAATCGCGAAAAGCACACGCTTCCTTTGTACAACCTGGTGTATCGTCTTTGGGGTAGAAGTAGAGCACCACCGGTTGTCCCTTCAATTCAGACAGATGGACTGTCTCTCCATATTGATTCGGCAAAGAAAAATCAGGAGCATCCATGCCAGGTTTTAAATCGACAACGTCCATACTTTCACTTCTCCTTTACAACTTTTAAAGTGCGAATTTCCGGATCATCAGGTCCTTGAACAGGAAGACCGGCTCTCAGATTGGCTTCAATATATTGGAGGCTTTCCCGGGTAATCGACTCACCCGGCATCAGTATTGGAATACCCGGCGGGTAAACCATAATCATTTCAGCAATAATTCTGCCTTCCGACGCTTCAATGGGCACCACTTCTGTCGCCGCATAAAAAGCTGAACGCGGTGGCATGCAGAGTGTTGTCTCAGGTGGTGTGCGAACTTCTAACGCTCGAGTTTGGCGACGCTCTTCATAGGTTGCGGAAATATCCTCAAGGGCCAAAACCAGGCGCTCTACATCTTCTTCTGAATCTCCCCAAGAGAGAATGCAGAGGATGTTATAAAGATCGCTTAATTCTACCTCAATGTTGTATTCTTCACGCAAAATACGTTCTACATCGTAACCTGACAACCCCAAATCTTTCACAGAAACGGTTAGTTTTGTAGGGTCAAAGGCAAATACCGCGCTATTGCCCGTCAGCGGACGAAGACAAGTGAGGCCGGGAATTTGATCGATTTTCTCACGGGCGTGATTGGCTAATTCGATGGCTCGTCCAATCGCTTCGTGTCCGTGAAGAAAAAGTTCACGGCGCGCCACATCCAATGAAGCGAGTAACAAATACGATGTAGAAGTTGTGGTGAGCATACTCAACACCACCTGGGCGTGACGTGCATCCACCATGCCTTCACGAATATTTAAGACACTTGACCCAATGAGACTGCCGCCTAACTTGTGTACACTTGTCGCCGCCATATCTGCTCCTGCCTGCATCGCGGAAATGGGTAACGCCTCATGAAAGGCGGTATGAACACCGTGTGCTTCATCCACCAATACTGCAACACCGTATTGATGCGCCAGCGATACAATGCTTTCCAAATCTGCTGCCACACCGAAATAGGTGGGATTGATGACCACCAGAGCTTTGGCCTGCGGGTGCTGTTCTAAAGCGGAAGCGACTGTCTCCAGTGAAACGCCATGAGCTATGCCAAAATCGCGATCGACCACTGGTTGCAAAAAAACGGGACGAGCATCAGCTAGAATAATGGCCGTCAAGACAGATTTATGAACATTGCGCGGAACTAAAATGGTATCACCTGGTCCCACGACGCTCAGAACCATAGTCATAATAGCTGTGCTTGTCCCTTGTACTGAAAAGAGCGTCACATCCGCACCAAAAGCTTGTGCGGCTAATTCCTGAGCCTGCTTGATTGCGCCTGTAGGTTGGTGCAAGTCATCCAAAGGGGCAATATTGACCAAATCTATACTGAGCGCATTCTCACCAATAAACTCTCGAAATCGGCCTGCCATTCCCCTGCCACGCTTGTGACTGGGAATGTGAAATTGCGTAGGTTGACGCGATGCATGATTGAGCAGCATATCAAAAAGCGGCGTATTGTCTTGGTTCAATGAAGAGAAAGCCTCCTAATGATTCTAATCACCGAGAGAAGTCATGGCCTCAAGAAAGGCAGGTTGTGCATGCTGCCACAAATCCGGGCGTACTTTTTGAAGATATTCAACAATTTTTTGCCGCGCTGCTTGTGGAACACCTGCCAAATTGACTTCACCGCGCACAGCTTTTTCCATACCTTTGACTTGCTCAACAAGATTTTTGTACCCTACTTGAGCTTCTTTGTCCAGAAACAATTCAAATGGTTGGACACCGTAAAATCCTTGTCCTTCCGGAAAACGATGGAGCGTTATCCAAAGACCCAAGACTGTCCTGCCATTGGGGACCTCGGCACGATTCTGGACAAATTTAACTCCTGTTTCCAGACGGCTTTTTCCATGAATAGCGCCGTTGTCTATAAAAACTTCATCACCATCAAGAAAGAGTACGGACAATCCTCGCAATTGATCATCCGCAGCATGTTTGGTCGATCCGGTTAAGGAGAGCTTTTGCACACCCATCACCCTTCAAAAATTGACGTTGTTCTCTACAGCTTTATTTTACATGCATACAAACAGCCTGTCACATGATGGAGAATGCGCCCAAAACCTGCATAGCCAAAAAGAAGTTGGGCAATGTAACTTTATCAGTCTGAACAAAGGATGGTTCAGCCCATGTATAAGCCAAAACTTTATATTTCCTTAATGTCGTTGGTTGGCAGTCTATTCTTCGGCACTTTTGCAAAGCCCGCCGTTCACGCGCAAGTTACGTATACCATTACCAATACTGCAAAACCGAGTGTCATACGAGTAGCTATCCGCGAAAACAACCCTTGGGGAGAGCCTGACCCGCGAGGGCGAATACTTTATGTTCAGACCGTCCCCTTTGATCAGTATTGTCGGGATGTGCTGCCCAACGAATGGATTCCATCATGGAGTCCAGAAGCCTTAAAAGCAGGCGCCATGGCAGTCAAAATGTTTGCCTGGTACCATCATCTCCACCCAATTACATTGGATGGCTTTACATTTGACGTAGATAACACTGTCAATTTCCAAACTTTTCGATACTTGTCCAATCAGCCAGAAACTGATGCCGCGTTAAACGCCATTAAAAATTTAGCCTATGTGCAGCCGGACGGAACCATTATTGAACTAAATTATCGCGCAGGCATTCCCAACAACCCCAACTGGCAATACCGCAATGCACAAAAGATGGCGCAATGGGGCTCAGAGTATTGGGCAGCCAAAGGACAAACTTATTTGCAAATTCTGCAATTTTATTACATGAACCGCGCGTTACGAGGCTATTGAGGAGGTGTGAACATTGTTTCGAAAAAAAACGTTTCAATATCAATTTTATCGCTTATTGATGAGCATGAGCGTGATAACGGCAGGCACTTTTTCAGCTAGCCCAACGGTAGCAGCAAACGAATTGCCTTCTTCCTTCCACAGTATAGAACAGGAAGTCAATAAGCTATGGGATGAAGACACACTTCCATGGTTGAAACAAATCAAACAATTAGGGACACCGAACAAGGAACAATCGTCCCTTCCATCCTCACAGTTGCCGAAACAACAGTTCACACCATCACAAAAAAGTACAGGCTCTGCTAAGTTAGCCAAATTGCGTGTGAGGGTTATTGACGGTCGAACATTGTCACCCATTTCAGGAGCGGAAGTGGTTTTAATTGAAACTGGAACACGCACCGTGACAGATAAAATGGGTTATACACCCTATTTCGACGCGCCTATCATTCGAAATCCAAAGTATTTCCCTCTCGTTGCTGAACTTCACGGTCAATTAGGTGTGATTGTTTACAAAAATGGTTATCACGATTCTGTGCATCTAGGCATTCGTATGCATGATGGTATAGATGCACAAACTACCGTCTGGATGTACAAAATTTTACCTGGCGAAAGAATAGAACCTGTGTTGTATGAAGTACCCTACCATCATTTGTGGGTTCTGGAACTCGCAAATCGTTTTCGGAGCAAAACTCAGCCTGGTGAAGGACCTGAGCGACCTTGAATCTTGTTTGCTGAAAGTATTCTGCTTTCAAAATAAATTTTTTAAAACGGCGCTCTAGAACTAAAGTCCTCTAAGCGCCGTTCAAAATCTATGCTTAAAGATTATCAATACATTTTTACATGAAGAATGGAATATTCGTTTACTCTACCCTCATCAATCAACCATTTTGATTCTGTATCATCCAATCCGCAATCCTGTGAGCTGCTTCCATTAAACGTTCTTCCCGATCAAGGAAACCGACTCGAACATAGCCTTCTCCATGTTGTCCGAACCCAACACCTGCTGCTACTGCTACTCCTTTTTCCTGCAATAGCCGCGATGCAAAATCAAGTGAAGAAATCCCTTCTGGGAGAGGAAGCCATCCAAAAAAAGTACCTTGGGGCGGCTTAGCGGAAATCCCTTTTTGGTGAAGCGCTAGGTAAAATGCATCACGACGCTTTTGATAAATCTTGGTACGTTGATGCACTTCATCTTGAGGACCCAGTAAAGCGGATTCCGCAGCCTTCTGAATAGCAGGGAATAGGGAAACGTATGCGTGATTATGATATAGCTTCAGTGCCGCAATCGCTTCTTTTTGTCCGACTGCAAATGCGACACGCCAACCTGCCATGTTATACGTTTTACTCAAGGTATAAATTTCAATACCACAATCCCGTGCACCTTCGACTTCCAAAAAGGACATTGGGCGTATACTGTCAAAACCTATGGAAGCATAAGCAAAATCATGTACAACAAGCATCTTTCTGGACTGAGCCATGCGCACAACTTGCTCGAAAAGCGAACTATCTACCACAGCACCCGTAGGATTGGAAGGATAGTTCAAAAACATCATTTTTGCATCAGGTTCAGAAGCAAGAGCAGCCTCCAAATCGGGCATAAAATGTTGTTCAGGCACAAGTGGCATCGTAGCCATTCTGGCGCCCGCTATTTTTATACCACTTTCATAATCTGGATATCCTGGATCAGGAACTAAAGCTACATCTCCTTCATTTAAGTATATTTGACTGATTTCTATTAGCCCTGCTTTACCTCCAAAGAGTATGGCAACTTCAGAATCCGGATCGAGTACAACTCCGTATTCACGACGGTAAAATTCAGCACAAGCACTGCGTAAGGAGGCTAATCCGTGAAATGGTCCATATCGATGCGTGGCCGGATCTTGAACAGAATCACGCAAGGCTTCCACAATGTGGGCAGGAGTTGGAAGATCAGGATTACCCTGACCAAGATTAATAACATCCCGACCTTGTTCTATAAAAGCTTGTACCTGCTGAGTCAGTCCTGCAAAAAATTGACTGGGTAAACGCTGCATGCGATTGGATAAGGGTAAAATGGGTCGCAACAAATATCCACCTCAATGTTTGATAAACTGATATTCATTCCAAAATCTAACTGTACTTAATTAAAGCGAAGTTTTTTCCTGCGCAGTGCGACCGAAAGCGCCAATCCCACACCCATATAGTCAATGACTAGCGAGCTACCTCCGTAAGATATAAACGGAAGTGTAATCCCAGTTGATGGACTTAGATACATATCTGCGCCAATGTTTTCAAATACCTGAAAAGCTATTAAAGCTACAATACCTGTAACAATATAGGTTCCAAAACTGTCTTGCGATGTGCCAGCAATACGAATCAGTCTATAACAGAGAATCAGAAAAAGTAACACCAAAAGACTCGAACCTACAAATCCAAATTCTTCAGCAATGGCAGTAAATATATAGTCCGTCCACTGATTGGGAATCCAGTTGCCACGAGTTTCTATGCCGTTGAAAAGTCCTTCACCAAAAACTTGTCCTGAACCTACAGCAATCTGCGAAATGCGGATATTATAGCCGTAGGAAAGCGGATATTCTTGAGGATTGAGCCATGTTATGATTCGATACGCTTGATAAGAATGTAAAAGATGATGTTTAATCAGCACATTTTCAATGAGTTTAGTTGACTCTTGGGGATACATGACAGCTACAACACCTATCCCCGCTACCAGTGCAATAGTGAAGAAAATCAACATAACAAAATGCCAACGTTTGGCGAACACGCAATACATGGTTACAAATATCGCCAACAAAACCAAAGCTTGCCCGAGAGCAGGTTCCTTAAAGGTTAGGACAAACGGAACAATAAACATAATAAGAAGCGGCCACACTCTTCGGAATGAATAATCCGGCACTTCCGATTCATCAATATCCGCCATAAACACAGCCATACCAATAATCATGGCCAACTTAGCGACTTCAGAAGGCTGAAAAGAGAAGGGGCCGAGTGGAATCCAACTATGCGCACCATTTCGTCGAGGCATAACAAACACAACGAGCAGTAAAAATCCTGCGCCCCCAATAATCCACCAGTAATTCTTGCGCAAAGAACGGTAGTCATAAAGCGTAATGGCAGTCATGGCTATCCAGCCTATCATTTCAAATAATATCTGACGATATATAATGTGCTTAGGCAAACCCACATCGGTCTTACCATAAGTGGCTGCCAATATGGCAACACAGCTGTATACAGCAAGCAAGACAAGCACTCCAAGCACAGTAAAATCCATATCGCGTATGTTTCGACGCAACGTTTCCACAAAACATCGTCCTTCCATTTCATCAAGACAAGCCAAAACCACTGTTTTCCCTAAAACAAATAGACCAACCTTAGCTTAACCGATTCTCTCAAGAAACTTCCGGCGTACTTGGTTGGCTATGTCAACCCGGTTTGTGACAATACCACGAATCCCCAATTGAAAAAGTCGCATGATATCGGAAGGTTGATCGACGGTCCAGACATCAACTGATATTCTTTCGCGACTTGCATATTGTATCATCTTTTCCGTAGCAATTGTCCATTTCAAAAAACGGTAAGGAATTTGTAAAGCACAAAACGGCCAATCTTGACGAACTCCCAATCCGCGTGCAAAAAGCCAAAATTGCGCTACTTCCCATGTTGAAGCGCTAGTTGGTAAATCTTTTTGCAAACTGCGTACACGCTGCAAATGGTTTGTATGAAAGGAAGCTACAATCACTCGCTTCATCGCATTTGCATCATCAAGCACACGCAAAAAAGACTGGATTGAAATACCATTCTTCGGTTTTAAATCAATATTAAATAAAGTTTGAGGAAACTGCTGAAGAGCCTCCTCCAATGTCGGAATGCGTATCCCTTTACCACGAAAAGGGTGAGTTTTTCCCCCATCCGTTGTGAAGCGATAACCAAAATCAAGACGTTTCAACTCACTCAACGTCAAATCAGAGATTTTTCCAGTGCCATTACTAACTGTCTCGACAACCGGATCGTGCGCAATGACAATCTGAGCATCTCTCGTCCAATGCACATCGGTCTCAAGAATGTCAGCACCTAAATCAACGGCCATTTGAAACGCTGTAAGCGTATTGCCTGGTGCAGCCGCAGAAGCTCCCCGATGGGCGAAAATCAACGGCATGGTTGGCTGGAAAATTCCATATCTCCTCAAAAATTATACCCCCATCTGCTTATCCTTCTGTGCATTCGCCCTCTCTCCCTGTGCAAAAGACCCATAAACTATGGCGAAAAGGAGGCTAAAACCCATGCACTATAAGCTTATTCGAAAAATGTTAGGGCAACCTGTGGCATGCCACACCCATTTTGGTATTTTTCACGGAGTCATTGTTCATTGCACGAAACATCACGTTATTCTAATGCGACAAACACGAGCTGAAGACTGGAATGCTATTCCAGCCGAATTCCATGCTTATCCTTCTCAAGAACATAGACCTTTTGGTATGCCCCCGTATGGTGGCGGGCCTGGAACACCACCTGGTTGGGGAGGCGGTGGATGGCATTTTGCAATTCCGTTAGCAGCCATCATCGGGATTGCTGCTGTAGGGATGCATTGGTAATGAGGAAGCTTAAATCTGCGTAAAACTTGCAGGGAATAGCCAAACGCTGTCGAATCCTTAAGGCGACCCTTATTAGGCCATTGCTTTGGGAAGGTGGCAGACGTGCAAAAACAGTCCCATCAGCCAGACTTTTTGCTTTACTTTGCGGTGCTCGCACTGACTGCCATTGGCATTGTTACAGTCTATTCAGCGAGCACCGTCATTGCTTTGGAACAGGGTATGTCGGCAGCTCATTTTGCCTTGCGCCAGTTGATTTTTGGCGGCATAGGTGTAGTTTTAATGACTGTTGTTACCTTTATTCCCTACCAAATTTTTTATCGATATGCAGCTAAGTTGATGATTATTTCCCTTTTTTTGCTTTTTTTGGTTTTAATTCCAGGTATAGGACATCGCGCAGATGGTTCCAGACGCTGGCTTGGACCTGCAAGCCTGCATATACAACCATCAGAATTGGCGCTTATCGCTTTAATTCTATATCTAGCTTTTTTCTTCACAAAAAAAGTGACTATCATCCATTCTACAATGCGTGTACTTCGTCCAGCACTTTTGGTAACCGTAGCCACCGCCTCGCTTATTTTCCTTGAACCAGATATGGGAACAGCCTTTACCGTCGCGGCGACTGGTTTTATTATGTTGTTTATCTCAGGCATCCGTCTCAAGCCTGTTATCATAACCTTTATCGCGAGCATTCCCGTATTGTATGGATTAATTGAAATGGCAAAATATCGCTCAAGCCGTTTAGAAGTTTATTTCCATCCATTTCAGCATCCCGCTCATGCGTATCAACTGATCAGCGGTTTAACAGGAATAGCTAGAGGTGGACTCATTGGCACTGGGTTTGACGCCAGCATTGAAAAAGCTGGTTATCTACCAATTCCCCAGGCGGATTTTATTTTCGCAGTTTTTGTAGAAGAATGGGGATTACTTGGAGCTATAGCATTACTGGCCATCTTTGCTCTTTTGGTATGGCGAGGATTTCGAATTGCTCGGTTTGCTAAAGATCGCTTTGGGTCTCTGTTAGCAGTGGGTATTACTGGAATGATGATTGTGCAAGCTTTTGTCAACTTGGCTGCCGTAACTTGGCTGCTGCCCATCACGGGAATTCCACTTCCCTTCATTTCTTACGGTGGTACTTCCTTAATTATGATGCTGCTCGCTTCTGGCATTCTACTCAGCATTTCTCGGCAAACATTGGATGTGGCTCCGGAGGCGGACGAGTTGGCTGATGTCTATGATGTCAGTGAAGTACTCCGAGAACGTAAAAGATTGCCGATTGATCCAATGTATCAACAGCAAAAGAAAAAGAAGCCAGCTACGGTAGCACCGATTAAACGCAATAAATCAACAGCCAAATCTGCGATTCATTATGAAAAGACCCGCAAAAATAGAGACGGTAGAGCTTCCACTATGCAAGTCACTACTTGGCGAGAGCGATCTATGAGATATGATAATCGCTTACCCAACAACCGAAAACAAGGCAGCAACAAGAATGATCGAACTTAATATAATGGATTTCTGGGTAACCCTACATGAAAGGATGTAATTTTTATGAAGCCACTGTTAGTCCGAGAACCGGAAGCATTTGGTAATGAAGTCTACGCTATCGATCTGTTTGAACAAGGCCAAGCTTACCGCACCGCTTCCTATCTCGTTTTAGATGAAAAACCAACACTGATTGATACCGGTTCGGCAGCTTCTCACGAGACTTTGTTAGAAAGTTTGAAATTACTAGGAGTTAAACCGGAAGATTTAGCTTATGTAGTCGTTACGCATGTCCATCTCGATCACGCTGGCGGAGCTGGGCAAATGATGAGACTTGCCAAAAATGCAACTCTGGTAGCTCATCCTCGTGCTGCCCGTCATATGGCGGATCCCAGTAAGCTTTGGGCAGGTGCAAAACTTGTTTACCAAGATCAGACGGAGCAGCTTTTTGGAAGTGTTGAACCAGTAGATGAACAGCGCATTCTCATTCGACAACACGGGGAAACGTTGAATATCGGGCAACGAACATTTACGTTCTTTGATTCACCCGGACACGCCAAACATCACTTCACACTTCTCGATGAATTATCCAATGCTCTCTTTGCCGGTGATGCTGTAGGTTTACGGTATCGTACAGGATTGACTGGCTGGGATTTTGAATTTATTATGCCTTCCTCCTCACCAGTTGATTTTGATCCTATAGCGCTTCACAAAACACTTGATTTTTTGCGAGATCAGCCGTTTTGTTGGGTCTACCATTCACATTTTGGACGATCTGAAAAAGAAGAAGCCATTTCAGAAACTTTACGAGTTGGAGATGCTTTTGATAAATTAATTCGTGAAATTTACTATCCAAATTTGACACTTCAGGAAACCATGGATGCTTTGCGCCAATGGCTTTTGAACGATTTACACAGTAGAGGGCTGCAACCAGGCTCTATGGAACGACTGAACATCGATCTTACGCTGGATTCACTCGGTTTAATGCACTATATCCAACAAATCAAAAAAACTGAGACGCAAGCATAATGGCTTGGCGTCCTCCGTTTACGTTTTCCTGCAGAGTGGGTCTTTTCAAAGACAACTCTCTGCGATTTTTGCAAATTGTTCTAAACCCTTTTCATCATCTTCATCAAAGCGTGACAAAATGGGACTGTCAATATCAAGGACACCTATCACTTGACCATTTTTACAAAGCGGAACAACGATTTCACTCTGACTTGCACCATCACAGGCTATATGTCCTGGAAATTGGTTAACATCATTGACACGCAAAGTCTCATTCTTTGCTGCTGCGGTACCGCAGACTCCTTTACCTATGGGAATACGTAAACAAGCTGGCAAACCCTGAAAGGGACCAAGAACCAGTTCGTTAGAAACGGGATCGAGCAAATAAAATCCAGCCCAATTGACATCTTGCAAGTAAAATTTTAATAGAGCTGAGAGGTTACTGAGATTGGCAATCCAGTTTGGCTCCCCTTCAACCAAATGTTTTGCCTGCTCAACCAAAGATGTATAAAATTCTTGCCTGGATAAACTATCCAACTGCTCGGCAACAAACATCATTCTTCTCCCTTTCTGCACTTCAACTGTGTACCTGCACATCAATCATAGTATAATCCGTGAAGAAGTACTTGACAAAAATAAACCCCGTAACGGAAGAACAGGAGTTACAGATGATTGGACTGTGGATTGCCAAATGTATCAGCTTTATATTACGTTGGATGGGAAAATCAGCCACAAGTTTCCCTGGTAAAATAGCGCTTCGTCTCTCACCTCATCTACTTGATAAACTTGGCAGCCAACTCTCCCGAGCTATTGTCATTACGGGTACAAACGGTAAGACGACTACGACTCGTTTGCTCGCCAGCATGCTGAAGCAAGAAGAACCCATTGCCACGAACGCAGAAGGCGCTAATTTAAAACAAGGTATTCTTTCTGCACTGATGGAAAAAACAAGCTGGCGTGGAAGACTTTTGGTTACCACCGCTCTACTGGAGATTGACGAAGCGACTTTGCCGCAAGTCGCTTCCAGCTTACCGATTCAACTGCTTGTTGTAACCAACATCTTTCGCGATCAACTTGATCGATACGGGGAGTTGGATACCACTTTGCAAAAAATCCGTGAAGGCGCAGAGCAAATCCAAGGTACATTATTGGTCAATGCGGATGATCCCTTGGCTCGTTTTATAGGACTTCATCACAAGGGACAAACTCTCACATACGGATTTGACAACAGCATGGCCAGAGAAGAAGACCGCCAAGTGATGAAAGATGGCGCCTTCTGCTTAGAATGTGGACATTTACTCAACTACTCGGGTTATTTCTATGGCCAACTTGGTGTCTATAACTGTCCATCTTGTAGCTTCGGACGTCCTGACCCGGATTTTGTAGGCTCTCTCGACCATCATCACTTGCAAATATACAACAGTCAAGACCAAAATAAGTGGACCGTACCTTTACCAGTGAAAGGCTTATTTAACGTCGACAATGTACTGGCAGCAGTAGCGGCAGCCCATGTCTGTAAACTTCGTATAGAATCTATGCTTAAAGGATTGGCTACTTATCAAGCTCCAACAGGCCGGATGCAGGTTTTCCAAACAACACCTGTTTCTATTTTAAATCTGATTAAGAATCCAGCAGGCTGTAATGGCGTGCTTGAAACTATATGTAGAGAAGGAGACGCTAAAGTTATCTGCCTTGCCATTAATGACGAAGCTGCTGATGGTCGAGACGTCTCTTGGCTGTGGGATGCTGATTTTGAACTTTTGGCAAACGACGAGTCCATTGTCTCTATTGTCACTTCAGGATTGCGCGCAAGAGATATGGCAGTTCGTTTAAAATACGCAGGATACCCTGTCAAACAATTGTATGTTGAGACGGATTTTACCACAGCTCTTGACAAGACTCTCGAATTGGCCAATAACATGTCCATTCCTTCGGCCTTCGTAATGACCACTTATACACTCGTTCACCGTGCTGCCGAATTGCTCAAAGAAAGGAGCGATACCAATGTCGAGGGCGCTTATCATCGCGCATCTGTATCCTGATTTACTGAATCTTTATGCCGATCGCGGCAATATTCAAACTTTACTCCAGCGCCTGCGTTGGAGAGGCATTGAAGCTCGTGTGGTCAGTGTAAAGAAAGGCGAACCAGTTCGTTTACATGAGTATGATTTCGTTCTTTTGGGCGGCGGATCGGATAGGGAACAGAAACTTGTAGCAGAATCCCTGCGTCAGCAGAAGGAAGATTGGCATCATGCAATGCAAGCAGGTCTACCTATCTTGGCGGTTTGTGGTGGCTACCAATTATTGGGCAGCTACTATGAGTTGGCAAACAGTGAAAAAGTAGCTGGCCTGGAACTGCTTGAAATGACGACCCAAGCATCCAATCAACGTTTGATTGGCAATATTGCCATAGAATCCGAATGGTGCGGTACGGTAGTCGGATTTGAAAATCATGCTGGCCGAACGGTTCACCATCACACTCCACTCGGCAAAGTAGTGGCTGGACATGGCAACAATGGTCGTGACGGCTGGGAAGGTGTACAACACCATCATGTCATCGGGACATATATACACGGCCCTCTTTTACCTAAAAACCCTAAATTAGCTGATTTATTACTCTTATCAGCGCTCGAATATGCGAATATGACCGTAGATTTTTACGATCTCGATGATGAATTGGAATGGTCTGCTCATCACTCCGAATGGTCACGCTGGACAAAAGTGAAGTGAGAACATAAAAAAACGCCCCGCCCCGTATGGGGCGAAGATCGATAAAAGGATGTCGATTATTTTATTTTTACAATTTTTCTTTTCACTCAAACGTATGCCAAACCATCTAAAACCCGTAAATCGTCATGCCGCCATCCACAAATAATGTCTGTCCAGTAACGTAACTAGAAGCTTCCGACAAGAGAAATACTGTTGGGCCTATCAACTCATGCAGCTCTCCCACCCTACGCATAGGTGTACGAGCAATAATTTCCGAGTAATAATTTTCATCATTGAGCAAGTGTTCAGTAAGAGGTGTTCGAAAATACCAAGGACCAATACCATTGACACGAACACCTTGTCCAGACCATTCAAGCGCAAGTACTTTGGTCATTTGAATAACCCCTGCTTTAGCAGCCGCATATGCAACGCCAGTACGTAAAGCGACATGTCCTCCCACTGATGAGATATTGACTATAGAGCCACCACCCTGACGCAGCATGGCCCGTCCTACAGACTGTGCTACAAAAAAAGCGCCGCTCAAATCAGTATCCAATACAGCTTGCCACGTTTCTGGCGTTACATCAAGCGCAGGCTTACGAATATTCATACCAGCATTATTAACCAGTCCTTGAATCTGGCCTGTTTGACAAATTTGATCCAATTGCAGAGATAACTGTTCCAAATCACGTATATCACAAATGATTTTCTCAACTTCAGCATGGGGTGCACTCTGTCTAATCAACGTTTCCGTTTCGGACAGAGCGTTTGAATCCCTTCCCATTAACACTAAATTTGCACCAAATTCACTAAGTCCAACAGCAAGTGCACGGCCAATGCCTCGACTCGCTCCTGTGACCAAAATCCTTTTATTTTGCAAAGAAAAACAGGTTTGATCCATTCTTTTCACCTTCTATGGAAACAAGGATATCTCACACAAAATTCATTAAGATTCGTGCAGCGAAGGAGCATCTATCGGTGCATCGAGATGTTCCTGAAGGTGACGCCGAACATCTTCCGGTATGCGCATAGCTGCTTTTTTCGAATAATCATAATGTAACAAGGTTGCTTGTCCTCTCGCGACCCAGATCTGATTCGCAGATTGTAAAGCGTGTTCTAGTACAAAACTACTATTGCCAAGTTTGCCCACCCATGTATAGACATGAATGGTTTCACCATAAGTCATCTGAGCTAGAAAATCACATCTTGCCGAAGCGACAATCAGATTCCATGAGTCCAATGAAAGAGATGGATTAAACCAAGCAAATACTTCCCGACGGGCTTCTTCCATCATGGTAAAATAGACCGCGTTGTTGACATGTCCTAATCCGTCACAATCACTGAAGCGAATAACATGTTCATAATGCAGCATGGATTTGCCCCTTTCCAACCCTTTAACTCATGAATCATGAGGTTCTTCTTTCATGTCGGCGTTGAATAATACCCACCGTGCAACGAGATATGCAAATTAAAGTTCCGTTGTCGTCATATAATCGGACATCCCAAACCATGGTCGTTCTACCCCGATGCAAAGGTATACCAACTGCCGTTACAGAACCTTCGTGTACCGATTTCATATGATTCGCATTAATTTCGATACCTACAGCTTGCTGTGTTTCACTATCCACATTCTCCTGTGTACCAATGGAAGCTACAGTTTCTGCCAGAGCAACAGAAGCTCCTCCATGAAGAATACCATACGGCTGATGGGTGCGCTCATCGACTGGCATGCGCATGACCACTTTCTCTTTTGATAACTCAATCAACTCCATACCTAAATGAGACATGAGTGTATGTTCCGGAATATGCATGTATGGGTCCCCTTTGTTTACTGAATGTGATTTATCCTGCCTGTTTGGCCAAATGAGCAGCATGTTGTATCAAAAATGCAACTGCGGCACCAAAAGAACGAAACCGTTCATCTCGAGTTGCTCCTTTTTTGTACCGAGCATAAATCTGCTGAAGGATGACGGCAAGTTTAAAATAGGCAAAAATTTGGTAATAAGGAAGATTAGCTACATTTCTGCCACTCTTTTTGGCATAGGCCTCTATAAGTTGTTGACGTGAAAAAAATCCCTTCTGAGTAGTGACAGTTGGAAGCCACTGTTGCATTTCAATTGGATCGTCAGCATCTACCCAATAACTGAGGGCTACTGCCAAATCTAAAAGTGGATCACCAATAGTGGCCATTTCCCAATCAACAATACCCGTTACTCGAATCAAACCATCGTTATAAGACACCAATAAATTATTTAATTTGTAATCATTGTGAATCATTGTGAAAGACTCCGAAGCGGGCAGCGAATGGCTCAGCCAGTCCATTAATGCAGAAGCATCGCTATAATCATCTGTCTTTGCTCTCTCATATCGTTCAATCCAACCTTTGACCTGTCTCTCCAAAAATCCCTGGGGATGTCCAAAATGTGCGAGACTCTCATCACTAGCATCAATACTATGTAAATCAACAAGTGCATCCACAAGCGATTTGGACAATTGCTGTCCAATCTCTTCATGGGTTGGCCAATCAACAGGAAATTTTCTATCAATGGTAACACCTTTACGAAATTCCATCACATAGAAAGGAACACCCAGTACTTCTCCACTATGTTCAAGCCAATACGGCTGTGGAGCCAACGGGAAATGCGGGTGTAACGCGCGCAAAAATTCAAATTCACGAACCATATCATGCGCTTTCGGCGGAAGAGGTCCAAATGGCGGCCTGCGCAAAACCGCAAACCAATCGTCGTTTTGCAGTAGATAGGTTAGATTAGAAGCGCCCGATGGAAATTGATAAATTTGAAGATGAGCATACGACTGCTTACCGTCTTGTTGAATGAGCCAGTTACGGATACGTTGAACATCCAATTCTTCACCTGGACGCATAGCTATTGTACCTGGCACTGGAGATGACAATTTATCCAAAAGAAACATCCCCCTCACTTTTCGGACCTGGTCTTGATTAAGACCAGGTCCAACAGCTAGGTACGCACCATCCTTAACTCGATTTGGGATTTGGCGCACAAATATGAGTTTGTTTGAGTTGCGACCTTTTATTTAATTCGCTGCAGCAATTAACTGACCTGCTTCAAACAGTTCTCGCAACGTCTTTTTTGAAAATTTACCGACACTTGTTTTGGGTATCTCACTAATGAAAACGAGATCGTCCGGAATCCACCATTTTGCAACTCGTTCCGAAAGATATTGAAGCAACTCTTCTTTGCTCACTTCCATACCTTCCCGTTTCACTACACAGGCAAGTGGTCTCTCTTGCCATTTTTCATGCGGTATGGCAATTACAGCAGCTTCCGAGACTGCAGGATGACTCATCAATGCATTCTCTAAATCAACAGAAGAAATCCATTCACCACCAGATTTAATTAAATCTCGGGTACGATCAACCACTTGCAGATATCCACGTTCATCTATTGTAGCAATATCCCCCGTGCGAAACCATCCATCTAGAAACGCCTCTCGACTACGTTCTTCATCTTTATAATATCGACCTAAAATCCAGGGCCCACGCAACAATAATTCTCCCATTTGCTTACCGTCACGCGCAACATCGTTGCCCATTTCATCTACCAAACGCATTTCCAAGCAAGGCAACAGTAAACCGGTTTTCGCACGATAACGATATTTCTCGCTACCCGTCAGTTCTCTCTCCGCTTTCTTTGGATAACCTGAAAAAGTGACGGGTGATGTTTCCGTTTGCCCATAACCTTGATAAACCATGATACCAAACTCTTCTTCGAAAGTCTGAGCTAACGAAGAAGGTAAAGCCGACCCACCTGAGATAAGAAAACGAATACTACTCATATCATATTTATTTGGATTCGCGCGCAAAACACCAAGAACTCCCATCCAAACTGTTGGTACACCAAAACTCATGGTCACGCGTTCATGATGCATGAGCTCTACCAAGTCCTGTGGAGTTGGTCGCACGCCAGGATATACCTGTTTAGCCCCAGCCCAAGCATCCGTATACGGTCGACACCATGCATTGACGTGAAACATTGGCACTACTGGCATAACAACATCTGATTCATCTGTACCTATCCAGCCTGCCAAATTGGTTAGACAATGCAAAAACAAGCCACGATGCGAATATTCCACTCCTTTCGGCATGCCGGTCGTCGCTGACGTATATCCGAGAATCGCTGTTTCTTGTTCAGAAAACTCAGGAAATTCATATTGCATGGATTGACCTTTCAAAAGTGACTCGTATTCTAAAGCACCACGTAATTTTGTTTGTGGCAAATGATCTTTATCAGTCATGACAATAAACGCTTTAACGGTTGGCAATTCATCTTGAATATCTTCCATGGTGGGAATTAAGTCTTCATCGACGAAAATATACTCATCTTCAGCGTGGTTAATGACATGTATTAACTGGTCCCGAAAAAGTCGAATATTGATGGTGTGCAAAACACGTTGGGAACATGGTACTGCATAGTAAAGTTCAAGATGTCGATAATGATTCCAAGCAAAACTACCGACTTTAGCCCCAGTTTCAATACCTAACTGATCTAAAGCATTAGCTAACTGGCAAACACGGTGATGTAAATCTCGGTAAGTATATCGAAAAATTCCATCCGCAGTTCTGGACACAATTTCTTTTTCTGGAAAAATCGTATAAGTACGATAAAGAATAGATTTTAATAAAAGCGGATAGTCCATCATAAAACGTTTGACCTCCCTATGAACGAGATTATCAGTAAGCGCTTTCTTCTTATCCTATCATGATTCCTACGAAAAATGATCAAAAATTCAGCCGAATCAAAATGACAATCTGGCAACTTTAACTTTCATCAGACTCTTTTTGTGCTTCTTTCGGAATAAGATTGAAACGTACTGCCCAATCGTGTGAATTGACGGCAACGAATATGAGAAAAGCTGTAACCAACATGACACCATACATACCGTAGCCTATTGCTAAACCTGCAGCAGCAGTTACCCACAAATTGGCAGCTGTCGTGAGGCCACGTTTAACATTTTGCCGATCCATCCAAATGACACCGGCACCAAGAAAACCAATGCCACTCACCACTTGTGCAGCTAGACGCATCATGTCTTTATTGGGCCCATTCGGCTGAGCACTGGAGATGACCATAACCAACGCTGACCCTAGGGCCACCAGCGAATGGGTACGAATTCCAGCCGTTTTTCCGCGCCTTGCCCGCTCCAAACCAACAAAAAAACCGAAAAGTAGTGCAATTACCAACCGCAAATAAAGTTCCCAGTGGAAAACAAACATCTTTATTCCCCTTTCTCCATTTGCACAACCGGAGCTTCTAATTCTGGGTAAAGAATATGTGCGACACAGGAGATACCGAGATTTTGCCACGTCATTGTCATTTGATCGGCTACTTCCTGAGCATCTGCCGAGGTTAAGCACCAAGCTAAAAGAGTTGGGCCTGCACCACTCAGTGTTGTGGTCAAGGCACCTGCCTGCAACGCTGCTTTTTTAACCTCAGCGTAACCTGGAATCAACTTTTGACGATAGGGCTCGTGTATTTTGTCAGCAAATCCACCACGCAGAAACTCCAGTCGATTCGTTGAAAGAGAAAGAATGAGACGAGCTGTCTGGGCCACATTAAAAATGACATCCTGACGACTGTAAGTTAGAGGAACAACCTGTCTTGCTTTTTCTGTTAACAAAGGAAAATATGGGATAGCCGCTACAAATCGTAACGTATCAGGCACAGGTACACGCAAATGTCGCAAACCGAGATCGTCCCACCAACTAAGAATCGAACCCCCAAAAAGTGCAGGCGCCACATTGTCTGGGTGTCCTTCCATTTCTGTTGCAAGTTCTAGCAACTTTTGCTTCGACAAAGGTTCGACACTATGTCTCTCCAGCCATGCGTTGGCTAAAAGCAAACCAGACACAACTGCAGCCGCACTACTGCCAAGACCAGAAGCAATAGGAATACTGCAATCAATATGCAAAGAAAATCCTTCAGCGAGATGAGCGTAACCGGCATACCTAAACAGCTTGTCCATAGCTTGAACTACTACGTTCTCCCGGCTGTTTGGCAAGGCCTGACGAACCTCTCCACCTATCGTGATGGAAAAACTGTCCGATTCACTTAAGATAACTTGATTATACATTTGAAACGCTAACCCAAGACAATCAAAACCTGGCCCAAGATTGGCAGTAGTAGCCGGTACACAAACCGTCCAACGCCTCATCACACCGACTCTCCTTTTAGGGCCTTTAGTACTTCTTGTGTATTGTTCTCCACCACAATGGGTTTGGAAGCCGTCAACTCAATAGCTGTATTCGGATCTTTAAGTCCATTGCCCGTCAATACACAGACAACGGTCTGCCCCTTTTCTAAATTCCCTATTTTCGTTTGTTGCAATAGCCCGGCCACAGATGCGGCGCTGCCCGGTTCAGCAAAAATACCTTCTCTGGCAATCAAACGATAGGCTATACGAATTTCTTCATCACTTACTGCGAAGATACCTCCGTGAGACTCATGACTTGCCTGCACAGCAAGATGCGCAGAAGCTGGATTACCGATGCGAATAGCTGTGGCAAATGTTTCGGGATTGGGGATAGGATGTCCTTGAACAATCGCTGCCGCTCCCTCAGCTTCAAAACCTAGCATGCGAGGTAAATGGTGAATTCGTTGATGGTCATGGTAAGTCTTAAAACCTTTCCAATAAGCAGAAATATTTCCTGCATTCCCAACCGGAACACATAGAATATCCGGCGCTTTTTGAAGAGCGTCGCAAATTTCAAACGCAGCAGTTTGCTGACCTTCTAAGCGAAATGGATTCACAGAGTTTACTACAGTCATGCCAGCTTCATCAGCCAAATGACGAACGATTTCCAATGCTTCATCAAAATTTCCTCGTATTGCCACAATTCGAGCGCCATACATCATGGCTTGGGCCAATTTCCCTAGGGCAACGTATTTATCGGGTATAACAATGACAGCTTTCATACCAGCTCTAGCTGCATAGGCGGCAGCAGAAGCAGACGTGTTGCCTGTTGATGCACAAATGACTGTGTCGGCGCCGGCTTCTTTAGCTTTAGCGACTGCTAGAACCATTCCCCGATCTTTAAAAGAACCCGTAGGATTCGCACCTTCATATTTCAAATAGACTTGCATTCCAGTATATTCACTCAATTGATTCGAATAAATTAACGGGGTATTGCCTTCATTCAGTGAAAGCTGAGGAGTTTTCTCATTAATAGGGAGCCACTCACTATACGCCTGCAAAAGACCTGGCCAAAATACGTGTGGAAAGGTTCCTTGCGACATGTTCTATTCTCTCCTTTATTTATTTTGAACAGCCAGTAAACTTACAATTCCACTACTTTAGTTTGATTCCGGATTGACATGCATTGTAACAGAAAATAAAATCCTATGACCAGCTAAATTCTTCACCAATATTACGAATGACAATTCGTCCTTCTTCCGATCCCGCTTCTTGTAAGAGACGAGTCATAGGTTCATCAACCGGCTCCTGTGAAAGAACAAAAGTTCCCCAATGAATAGGAACCATATATCGAGCGCCTGTTTGCAAAAACATATCCCAAGCTTGCTCAGGTGTGCAGTGTGCCCCCTGAAAATGAGCAGGATTATAGGCTCCAATGGGTATGCAGGCAACATCAAGTTCGCCGACATCACGTAATGCTGAAAAAGTTGAGACATGTGCAGTATCACCTGCAAAAAACACTGAACGATCTTTCAGCCGAATTAAGTAACCACAAAATCCATAATGACGATTCCAAGGATACCGATTGCCCCAGTGTTTTACAGGAATCGCTGTAATTTGTAAACCTTCTTCTAAGGAGACCGTCTCTTGTACAGCTAATTCAATGACTTTTCCTTTTCCAATTCGACGAATCAATTGAGCTGTCCCTTGTGGTACAACCACTGTGGTGTCTGGTGAAAGTACAGCACGCAAACTGCGGACATCCCAGTGATCCAAATGAGCATGTGAGAGAAGTACAAGATCGGGTTTAGGCAAACGGGAGAGCGGCAACGCAAGTGGTGTGTAACGTTTTGGGCCGATAACCCAAGGACCAATTCGCACACCCACTCGTTCATAGAGAACGGGATCCGTCAAAATTGTGGATTTATGGAGACGTAAGAGTAAAGTGGAATGTCCAAGCCAAGCCAAATGGGCTGTATGATTCCATAATTCTGGTTGAGGTGATTTGTCTAAATTTCGATAATCCGGGCTGGGCAAGCGACGTCTCCAAGAAATATATTGCCAGAAAATCCAACTCACTAAGAGAAGCGCCACAATGAAAATCGCTAAAAAAAGGAACAGCATGAAGATCATTCAGCTCCAAAACAGGTTCCGACTTACCGTATCAGGTTCAACACACATTACCACTATGACATGAGCGCCGCATCCTTTACAAGAGGCGCGGCGCTCTCACAATCCAATAAACAAAACATGATCCCTATTCGAGCAACAGCTGATTTCCTGAGTTTTCAGCAGGTTTTAGTTTTTGTGCTTGCCTGCGCCCAAGGCGAATTTCACGTTCTTTCTTACTTCCATAGAATAGAACAAGCACCCATGAAATGGCAAGTAAAATTGTGGATATGAAGAACGTATCATTAAGTCCTGCAACAAAAGCCTGTCTTTGAATCAGTTCATTCATCATTTGTACTGCCGCACTTTTGGCAGCAGCTAAGGACATACCATGTAACTGCATCATCTGCTGAATTTGATACAGCATATTTCCAGCTGGAGAATTACTCGTTACCTGTGCAGCCATATGGTATTGATGCATTTTAGAGCGATTCGTCATGTAACTCGTTAGAATGGCAATTCCCAGTGATGAACTGACTTGACGAACTGTGTTGCTCATGGCTGATGCTTGCGAGACCAGTCGAACATTTACTGTATTCATGCCGGCCGTCATGACAGGCATCATGGTCAATGACATGCCAAGAGATCGGAAGATATAGAGCCACTGGATAGTCGTCTGCGTAGAATCGGTGGTTAATGAACTGAATCCGTAAGTGGCTATGGTTACAATCGCAATGCCAATAATACCAAGTGGACGCGCTCCAATGCGATCCATTAATCTACCGCTGATGGGCATAAAAGCTGCTGATACCAATGCAGCAGGCGTCATGAATAATCCTGTCTTGAGAGCTGAAAATCCCATGATATTCTGCAAATAAAGAGGCAAAAGAAAAATACCAGAAAACAGCGCAATACCGATAATGGAAGAAATCACAAGACTCATACTGAACATATAACTGTTTAAAACCCGCAAATTTATTACTGGATTTTCAACATTTAATTCTACAAAAACAAGCGCGATCAAACTGATAATACCAAACAGCAAGCAGAGAATAACGGTTTTAGAACCCCATCCGTCATTAGGGACTTCATTAAATCCATACAACAAGAGAAAAAAACCGACTGTTGATAAAGCAAATCCTAAAACATCCAACTTTCCTTTAGCCTCATGCGGAAACTCATGCATGAAGATAACTCCTAATATGGTACCAACTATACCAATGGGGACGTTGATATAAAATATCCAGCGCCAGCTTGCGTATTCAACCAGATAACCTGATAGTGCGGGTCCAAATGCTGGTGCAGCCATCATAGCAATACCGAGTGTTCCCATAACGACTCCGCGTCTGTCGGGAGGGAAAATCCGATAGACCATAGCCATGGAAACCGGCATCATAAATCCTCCACCAACAGCTTGAATAACCCGGAAAAAAATAATACTGCTTAAATTCCAAGCGGCTCCCGAAAGTGCCGAACCGATTGTGAATGCAATCAGCGAGAATATAAACAGCTTTTTAGGGCCAAATTTATCTGTCAGCCAACCAGAAATAGGCACCAAAACGCCGAGAACTAGCATATAAGCCGTTAGCACCCATTGAATTTGTGCCGTGGACGCGCTCAATTCTGTCTCCATGGTCGGAATGGCGACATTGACGACACTCGTGTCCAAAACCGCCATAAAGACCCCAAGAATAATAATGGCCATTTGTAACCATGGAGCCTTTATCCGATGGATCTCATAATCGGAGTACTGCGCTTTTTGCAACTCTGTTCCCTCCTGCCAATATCCGGCTCAACCATCATACTTTGACGTTCCTAAGCGTACTTCAAGTTCCTCAATATTTCAATGTCTGAACTAAAATCTTTACCTGAAGTTCACGGTTCTGTCATAACCACCATCGACCCTTTTCTTTTTGCTTCCCAATTAGATACAAATTATACTGAGCAGAAGGTAAATGTGAGTCAGGCAATGTATGGAGGAGGTATTTTGTGCTTACGCAGTTTTCTAGAACAGAACTAGTCTTTGGACCTGAAGGTGTCGAACGCCTGCGCAATAGTTCCGTAGCTGTACTCGGAGCTGGCGGGGTTGGATCCTTTGCGATGGAAGCTCTCGCACGCATAGGTATTGGACAATTGATCTTGATCGATCGCGATGAAGTAGATGTGACCAACATTAATCGCCAGATCCCTGCCCTTCATTCGACCATTGGACAGGCCAAAGTTGAGATTATGAAGAAAAGGATTGCAGATATTCAGCCTGATTGTCGTGTCATCGCACATCGCATTTTTTTCTTAGAAGAAACAAAGGATACGCTTTTTCAATATCCACTAGACTACGTCATTGACGCCATTGATACTGTCTCGGCAAAGATACTCTTAATTAAAGAATGCTATGAACGCAAGATACCTATTGTTTCCTCAATGGGAGCTGCCAATAAAATTGATCCGACGCAATTCCGCGTTATGGATCTTTCCAAAACACGCGTGGATCCGATAGCCAAAGTCCTGCGACGAGAATTAAGGAAATATGGAATTGAACGCGGTATCAAGACCGTCTGCTCCCTGGAATCGCCGAGAACACCGCGTGAAGATGTGCGAAAAAACATTGTATCTCCCGAGACAGAAGAAAATGCGCCCGCTCGTAAAATGAAAATGCCTCCCGCTTCTGTTTCTTATGTTCCTTCCGTCGCAGGACTGATATTGGCAAGCGTCGTAGTTCATGATTTGCTTGGCATTGGAACCTGTTAATAATAGTCCATTCCTTTTGGTCTATATAAGCATCTCACAAGGACTTGACAATAGAACAAGAAACTCGTTCTTTTGAATAAAGTTCCTTGAGGCGTTGCTCAGCTTGTTCACAAGTAAATGAAGAACATACATCAATAGCATGGAACGGAAGAATAGATTGTAGGCCATAGGAAGTCATATCTCTGGCTAGACTGGCGAGACTGTCATATGAGGTATAGATTCTGCCAAGAAGTTTCTTTCTGCTTCGTTCAAACGTTTCTGCCTCAATACCGTCACTCAAGGCACGTTCAATGGTTTCTACAATCGCTTTTTGTAGTTCTTGCGGACTTTCAGTGTTTCCACCAATCATAGCGTGTGCGTAATTCTTTGTAACTTCATACTCCCAAGAAAAAGTTTGGTCAATTAAACCTGATTGAGAAAACGTTTCATAAAATACACTGGCTTTTCCAAACAATCCGTCCAAAACTATGCCTGTCAACCAATCTTGTCTGAGCATAATTTCTCCGTCTGTGACAGGAAAATCTTTTAACCCGAGAAGACATTTTGGACGGACAACATCTAGAGAATGGAGAACCTGTTGCTGATAAACAGTTTCAGGTTCTTTCGGG
Organism: Alicyclobacillus sp. TC; assembly: GCF_016804365.1. Classification (NCBI taxonomy): domain Bacteria; kingdom Bacillati; phylum Bacillota; class Bacilli; order Caryophanales; family Alicyclobacillaceae; genus Alicyclobacillus; species Alicyclobacillus sp. TC. The sequence goes on from NZ_CP044434.1 coordinate 2,068,247, forward strand.
TACTGACGAACAATAGGTGAAAATGCAGGAAAACTCTTCTTTTGCTGATTTTGTTCTACCCAATCGAGTGTTTGCTGTGGATCAATCCCCCCCACAACAACGAGTAGCATATTTTCTGGATGATAGAAGGTATGATAACAATCGTAAAGCGTATCCTTAGTAATTTCTTGAATGGATTCCACTGTTCCAGCGATATCAATACGAACAGGATTTTTTTCGTACATTGCTTTCATTAATTCACTATAGCAACGCCAATCCGGATGATCATCATACATGCGAATTTCTTCTGAGATAATACCCTTTTCTTTCTCTACATTGGCATTCGTAAAATACGGATGTTGGACAAAATCCAAAAGCACATTAAGATTTTCTTGAACAGAATCCGTACAAGAAAAGAGATAGGAAGTTTGCAAATACGTAGTAAATGCATTGGCAGAAGCACCGTATTTCGCAAAGCGAGAAAACACATCCTCATCTGGCTCTTCAAACATTTTGTGTTCTAGAAAATGGGCTATGCCATCGGGAACCTTGCGAATCTCCGACTCACTTTCTGTTCGAAAACTGTTATCACATGAGCCATAGGCAGTGGAAAAAAGGGCATACACCTGTTGATATCCAGGGCGCGGAATACAAACCAAACGCAATCCGTTGGAAAGCTGATGTGAATATATTTCAAGATTCAGCGACTTTACTTCTGTACGCTTCATACTTGTTCCCTCCTGGCGGTTAGCAAAAACTCCTGTTGAAACGTCAAATGCTCAGCTACCTTTTTAATATCTTCCACTGTCACATCAGAAATTTTCTTTTGTAAATCCTCCATGGTGAGTTTCTGCCCCGTCAATTGTCCATTAAAATCAATTTCTGTCCAACTGGCTGGCTGATCTTCCAGTTGTTTATATTGGTTCAGCAGTCCCGATTTTGTGAATTGAATTTCTTGTTCAGAAATTTTCCCTTTTTGTATCGCCTCTACCTGTTCTTCCATGACCAGGCGAGCCTCCCCCACTTTACCGGGTTGAACACCTGCATACAAAACAACAAAACCAGTCATGCTGTCATACTGACTGGATGCATAGTAAGCTAGAGAACGCTTTTCACGGACCTCTACAAACAACTTGGAATGTGGAAATTTACCGAGTATGCCGTTCATAACAAGTGCCGCAGGATAAAGAGGATGCGCGTATCCTATGCCCGAACAATAAACTAAATTGAGTTTGGCTTGATTTACACGCTGATATTCAATATCCCTCAATTCTGCTCTATTTTCCATATGACTTTTTTGAATGGGCTCGACCAACGGATTTAAAAAATTCGTCATGGACAATTGACTTTCTAGTTTCTGTTGAAAATCTATCCACATATCTTCGACTTGATATAATTTCCCTGATACATAAATATCGATTTTTGCATTTTCAAGCAAGCGACGATAGGCTGTATACAGCAATGGCGCCATATCATTCTCAAGTTCATCTAAATAACCAAGACGAGGCAAGGAAGCAGGCAGTGGTCGACTTGCTCTTTCCATCGCTTGCTCAAAAGCATAAGTGGTTTTATCGTCATGAAGATTGCGAATTCTATTTTTTTGAAGTTCAATGACTTTGCTCACATGTGTGGATAAAAAACTTCCATCTTCATTGGTTGCCGGAGCCATCAACAATTCCATTAGAAGTTTTTCCAGTTGGTTCATGGCTGCACGATTTTCTTGATTACCATGAATATAGGGCATTGCAGCTGATATCTCCACAACCTGCAATCCGCCTCGTTTACTGACGGAACTATGAAGAACAGTTCCATATAGCGAATCTGTCAACTGCATAATTTTTCTGGCACTGGGATAGCTTTTACTACCTTCTAACCACAGATAAGGCAAAACAGCAGTAGAAGTTATAAATTTTGCGTCGAGTGGTATGGTCAATTTTATGCTGTAATGACGAGTGTAAAACTTTTCCGTATGTAGGGCATGCATTCGAAGTCTTTTATCTCCAAAATGCTGCACTGTAGGCATCTGTTTTCCCCCTCAAAACCTGACTTCAAAATCAGTATGATCTTTAATCCGTTTACTTATCAATATATAGAGAGAGAAAACTTTTACTTTGAGAAGAGTTTACGCGAAAAATTTTCTAAAGATTGACGAACCGTGGTTGTTTCCTGCAGCCAATGCTCAAGTTCTTTTGAAGGAAAATGGAATATATATTGAATTCGACCATACTTTGCTATAAATTCTGAACGATTCATTCCATGATGAGACAGACAATGAAATTTCGTTAGAGCCTCCATATATTCACCACAAGCAGGGCAACGAAACATGGCTGTTCATCCTTTCGCTCAAGGATTGTTTTAGATAGTCAACAATTGCTTTATAACACGTTCTATGGTTTACGCTTTCAAGATAGACCTGGTTTAAAAGATATATTGAAAAGCCTGAATCTCTCAGGTATCATTGTAGCGAATACCAAATCAGTTCTTGGACTGTATACTCGGAAAGAGTCCATTCATGAGCATTCTTTCCAGTCACCCATCTTTAAGGAGGAGTACGCGTGGCCTTTGTTATCACGTCGCCCTGTATTGATGAAAAAGCTGCGGACTGTGTGGAAACCTGTCCAGTAGATTGCATTCATGAGGGAGAAGACCAATACTATATCGATCCAGACACTTGTATTGACTGTGGCGCGTGTGAGGCCGTGTGCCCCGTTTCAGCCATTTACCAAGAAGACTTTGTACCAGAAGAAGAAAAAACATTTATTGAAAAGAATCGCGCCTTTTTCCAAAAATAATCTTATTTTCCGCTTTGATTCACTTACCATGGAACTTATCCCGGGCACTTTGCTACAAGTGGCAAGTGCCCGGATCATTTTGTAACCCATATTTTTCTTACGGCTGTCGATATTTTGATTTGGTAAAACCTCTAATGGAAGCTAGTTTATGATCGGAAACATGCTTGACTCGTACCGGCTCACTCCACTTAAAGAGTATCCAGGTTCCTAACTGCACACATCCTAATCCAAAGGCTAGCATGGCAATTCGATGAACTTGGTGACCCCCTATGAGGAGAAGTAAAAAACTCACAATTCCTAGTACCCTACCTGCATTTTCAAAAATTTCCCTGGTGATAATGTGTTGATGTCGAAATAGTTTCTCTTTCTCCTCCATCTCATCCATTTCTGCATAGATGAGCGATTGCATTGGAACGAGAAAAAATGGTAATGTGGCAGACAGTAATGCTCCATATATCCATAAATGCATGGCATTGACAGGCAAAAGAAAAATCGTTGCGGCCGCAAACATGCCTAATGCACCACTACCCATCAAGAGAATACGACGACGTTTTTGTGCAAGCTTTCCGGAAACAAAATTAGCTACAAAGGCAAGACCCGATTGCAAAAACAAGAATTCTCCTAAAGTGAATTCGCTTCCCGTGGCTATAAAGAACAATAACCCAATTAAAAACAAAAACAATCCTTCACGCATTCCATAAAATAAGCAGCCGAAGACTTTCATCCGCCAAGAGCGTATTTTAAGACTTTGCAAGGCTTGATTGAACATAAAAGAATTTTCCAAGCACTCCGTATTTATTTTCCAACTTATTACTGTTCCTGCCGCAAATAAAGCAATAGATAAACCAAATACCAGATGAAATCCTGTCAGTCCTCCCCACAAGAGATCTTCACGACTAATTAAAAAACCTGCTACTGGTGGGGCAATCATCCCTGCAATTGCTGCAAACACTCCATTCATTCCCATAAAATTCGATCGATGAGCATCTGAGGTAAAGTGGATGGAGAGGACGTTAAATGAAAACCAGTAAAATCCTGCGGCTAAACCCATCCCAATACCAAGTACAATGGGATATCGAGCTAACTGTTGTCCCCAAAAAAGCACCAAACAGTAAAAAAGCGCATGTCCTGCAATACCTATTCGTAAAGGAATGACCACACGGAATTTTTTAGCTAACCAAGACGCTGCTACAAACGCAATTGGAATACACACATACATCCATAAGTTGTACCAAGCTGTACTGGTATAATTTCGATCGATCTTCCAAATAAAGATATTCACAAATGTGTTGGAAAGCCCAACAGCCAAGCCAAAAAGACCGCCGATGGCCAAAAGCCACCATGCGGCGGAATGCAATTGAAATGTCAATTTTCGAGTCCAGTTGAACACAGGCAAAACCTCCAGACAGCATACCGAATACCATTGGCACGCTGACTAGAGTACCCTTTTTTATTGAATTACATGTTTCTTCGATAACGTCCTCCCACTTCATACAAAGCCTGTGTAATTTGTCCTAAACTCGCAACGCGTACGGTTTCCATCAGCTCCGCAAAGATGTTGCCACCACTTCTCGCAACCTCTTTCAAACGCTCCAATGCCAAAACACAATCATCACGATGTTCTTCCTGAAACTGCTTCAGCCGTTCAATCTGTTCCCGTTTCTCTTCTGCTGTCGCGCGAGCCAATTCAATTTCAGGAATTTGATAAGACTCTTTCAGAGCATTCGGATTGAGGAATGTATTAACCCCAATAATCGGTAGTTTTCCAGAATGCTTGAGATGTTCGTAGTACATAGATTCTTCTTGTATTTTGCTTCTTTGATACTGTGTTTCCATAGCCCCCAAAACGCCACCGCGATCGTTCAACCGTTCAAATTCTTCTAATACTGCGGACTCCACTAAATCAGTGAGTTCTTCAACAATGAATGAACCTTGAAGTGGATTTTCATTTTTAGTAAGTCCGAACTCACGAGAAATGATCAATTGAATGGCCATGGCTCGACGAACCGATTCTTCTGTGGGAGTCGTAATGGCCTCGTCGTAAGCGTTGGTATGCAACGAATTACAATTATCGTAAATCGCCAACAATGCTTGCAACGTCGTACGAATATCATTAAAATCAATCTCTTGGGCGTGCAGCGATCGGCCTGAGGTTTGAATATGATACTTCAATTTTTGACTGCGATCGTTGGCACCATAGCGTTCCCGCATAACAATTGACCAAATGCGCCTTGCAACACGGCCAATGACCGTATATTCCGGATCCATTCCATTCGAGAAGAAAAACGATAGGTTGGGTGCAAAATCGTCAATCTTCATACCGCGACTTAAATAATACTCCACATACGTAAAAGCATTTGAAAGTGTCAACGCTAGTTGTGTAATCGGATTGGCTCCAGCTTCTGCAATGTGATAACCACTGATTGAGACAGAGTAATAGTTACGAACCTGATGCTCAATAAAATACTCCTGAATATCACCCATCATTTTTAAAGCAAATTCAGTTGAGAAAATGCAAGTATTCTGTCCCTGGTCTTCTTTTAATATGTCAGCCTGTACCGTACCTCGGACTGTCTGCAACGTCTTTTCCCGAATCTGGCAAATTTCTTCCTGGCTAGGTTCGCGACACTCGCGATTTCTGAAAATATCTATTTGTTGATCGATCGCGGTGTTCATATACATCGCAAGTAAAATGGGAGCAGGACCATTAATGGTCATAGAGACACTCGTCATGGGATGACAGAGATCAAATCCGTCATACAATTGCTTCATATCATCCAACGTGCAGACACTTACGCCACTCTCGCCAATTTTGCCATATATATCTGGCCTTTCCGCCGGATCTTCACCATATAGCGTGACTGAATCAAAAGCTGTCGAAAGCCTTTTGGCTGCATCATTCTTAGACAAATAATGAAACCTTCGATTGGTGCGGCTGGGCGTACCTTCACCTGCAAATTGTCGTTTCGGATCTTCCTCTGTACGCTTCAATGGAAAGACGCCAGCCGTAAAAGGAAATTCTCCTGGAACATTTTCCATCAGTGACCAGCGAACAATTTCTCCCCAATCTTCATAACGCGGCAAACAAACTTTAGGAACCCGCGTACCGGAGAGAGAAACTGTCACTAAAGGTGTCCGTATTTCACGGTCTCTTATCTTGCTGACCAGCTCATCCGCTTGATATTTTTGCTTTTTCTCTTCCCACTGTTCAAGAATTTGTCTCGTCTGAGGATGCAACGAGTGATAAATACGCTGAAAAGCCACATTCAAATGGGCCACAGTCTGCTGCTCCATATCCGTTTGTGAATTTTCCATCACACGTTTAGCACCCTGTAATTGATAGGCTTTTCGAGCCAAATCCACTTGATTTTCAACAAACTTTCGGTATTCCTTAACCGTCCGCGATATTTCGAGCAAATAATGAGCTCGATCATTAGCGATCAGACTTTTCTTCTGTATCTGAGCAGGATTTTTAAAAAGCCGCGATTCCCATTGAACACCCATCTTTTTACGCAAATGATCTAAAATAGCCAGGTAGAGCCGATCCGTTCCTGGATCTCGAAATTGACTTGCAATTGTTCCGTACACAGGCATCTCATCCAGGGATTGATCAAACAGATTGCGATTCCGTTGTATTTGTTTACGAACATGCCGAAGAGCATCTTCTGATCCTCGGCGTTCAAACTTATTGATAGCAACGAGATCGGCATAATCAAGCATTTCGATTTTTTCCAGCTGTGAAGGAGCCCCAAACTCACTGGTCATAACGTAGAGTGACAGATCGGCAACATCTACAATTTGCGCGTCGCCTTGGCCAATACCGCTTGTTTCCACAATAATAAAATCGTAACCAGCAGCACGCGCAACCAAAATGGCATCTTGAATGGCCGACGACAATTCTGACTGCGAAGAACGAGTGGCTAAGGAACGCATGAAGACGCGCGGATGATCGATACTATTCATGCGAATCCGATCGCCAAGCAACGCCCCGCCAGTGCGTTGTTTGGACGGATCGATGGAGAAAATTGCAATTGTTTGATTCGGAAAGTCGGCAAGATAGCGAAGAACGAGTTCATCGGTGAGTGACGATTTTCCTGCGCCACCAGTACCCGTGATACCAAGTACAGGTGCATGATTCGAACGTTGTAGAAGACGTTCCCGAACTTCACTGGAAAAACCACTGGCAACGTCTGACTCCGCGAGTGTCACCCATTCAGCCACCACTTTCGGTTGTGAAGGATTGGGTTGACTTTCTAAAATTTTCTGCACATTCCGTACCGGTGGTTTATCACACTCACGAAGCATCAGATTGATCATGCCTTGTAAGCCCATGCGCCGACCGTCTTCGGGAGAAAAGATTTTCGCTACGCCATACGCTTCAAGAGCCTCGATTTCTTGTGGCACAATTACACCGCCACCACCGCCATACACACGAATATGACCAGCATCTTTCTCACGCAGAAGATCAATGATGTAGCAAAAAAATTCCATGTGTCCGCCTTGATATGAAGATACGGCAATTCCCTGCGCATCCTCCTGGATAGCAGCATTGACAATTTCCAAAGCAGAACGGTTATGGCCAAGATGAATGACCTCTGCTCCAGAGGATTGAAGAATTCTACGCATAATATTGATGGAAGCATCATGCCCATCAAACAGGCTTGATGCAGTAACAAATCGCACAGGATTGTGCGGCCGATAGGGCTCCGTTTCCTGTTTGGCAACAGCAGCCTGATCGATATCCTCCTGACGCATACTTTCCTTCAGTCGAGTTGAATCCATTACCACAGTCAACACCCTTTCCAAAGCGTAAGCTGTTTACTGATGCTGTCCACATTACGAAAAGAACGGAAAATGGTACCATTTGATAAACTCCCGCCTACGGAGATACACCAGCAGCACGCAATATAAGATCGACTTGCGTTGCCAACAAAGTTGGTCCTTCAAACGCTCGCAACGCCCATCGGCGAAAGGCAATCATCTCACCCATAGCAACGGCATCTTGCGCCAGAATCGAAACGCGATCAGCCGGAAGTTGAATCGAACCGTCTTCAATTCCTTCGTACAGTAACTTTTCAAAAATACCTACAACCATTTGTTCTTCAGCGAGTACTTCACGCAGATAAACCTTTGGCAAGGCTTTAGATTCTTGATAGATCAACAAGATTTCATCCTGCATAGCAACCATCACTTCACAAAAACTGTAGAGAGCTTGACGTAATTTCTCCGCACCACAACCAGGAAGACGCAAACAATCTGCTAATCTATTACGCACCTCCTGATGAATATGGCGGCAGACAAGAAAGAGAATATCTTCTTTGGTTTCCACGTATTCGTAAAGGGCTCCATTGGATAAACCGCTTGCTTTGGCAATTTCACGAGTAGTCGTACGATGAAATCCTTTTTGAATAAACAACTCTACAGCTGCATGAACAATTTGTTCACGGCGCAGCCTCACTCTTTCTGGATCTTTGACTTGTGTACCAATTTGTAAGGCCAGCGTAGTCACCTCCGACTGAGCGCTCGCTCATCAATCTAATTGTAAGCCTTTTCTTGAAGTATCGGCAACTTTTAATTCGCCTCTTCTGTTGTTCGATATGCAAAACTTTGCAACCATTCCGTTGCATCGTTCGCTAACGAATGGTTTGAGCCATGAGGAGCAGAGAGACAGAAGTATGCATCCAACAATTTTTTGGCAAGCGGTACAGCAGCATCACTGGTTCCTGCCGAACCCGGTACCATCACAGCAATCGCTACTTGTGGATGGATAGCAGGGGCGTAACCTACGAACAGTGAAATATCTGTTTTTTTCCCAAACTGACTGATTTCCGCTGTTCCTGTTTTTCCTGCAACCTTATAAGCCGAACCAACAAAGAAACGAGTAGCTGTACCTTCTTTATGGGTTGTCGCAGCCTCCATGCCTTCCTGCACAACACGCATATACGTTTTTGGGATATGCAAAGAATGTCGCTGTACTGCTACGGTTTGAACCACTTTCTTACCATCTGGCGTGAGAATTGCATCAACTATGTGAGGCGTGATAAATTCACCGCCATTTGCAATCATCATAGCGCTCACAGCTAACTGTAAGGGTGTGAACTCCTGCATTTGACCAATGGCCGCAAAAGCATTATCGTAGAGCAGACCGTGATTCGGCAAAAATTTCCCCTTGGCAATTGCCTTATCCATACCCACCACATCATAGGGTGCTATATCGTGATGAATCACATCATCTGTATAAAATCGGCCAGTTACTTCCCCAGGTAAATCTATGCCCGTTTTAGGTCCGAGTCCGAACTTCCACTCCCAATCAAACAGTTTCTGGAGTCCAAGAATTCTCTCATGTGTGTACCAATAAGAAAACTTCTCTCCTGCTGGTTGATGATCATGCCATTCTGCAAGCCACATACCTAAATCGTACATAAACGTATCACAAGACACTTCGATTGCCCTTTTAGCATCAACTAAGCCATGACCATTCCACTTCCAGTCATGTGCATTATAAGTCCCCACCATTTCATGACCTTCATCAAAAATGGTGGTTGAAGGTATAATGACGTGATTCATCAGTCCGGCTATAATATTGATAGGCTTGACGGTCGAACCTGGATAACGTGGACTCGATAGACTGTGATTAATAGCCGGTGTGAGAATAGGATTATTCAGATAATGGCTATGTTTTTTATAGAGAATTGGATTGACAAACCAATTTGGATCGATATACGGATATGAAATCATCATCTTCACAGCGCCAGTGTGAACATCTAACATCACTGCTTCAGCATCGACCAAATGCTGACCTTGTTGTTGACGAACACGCTGTACTTCCTGAGCCACCAAGTTTTGTCCTTCTGCTTGTAGACGACTGTCAAACGTCAATCGTAGAGATTGACCAGCCTGAGGTTGCGGATCTACACCCATTAAACGGGTAGGAATACCGAAAGGGTTTATTTTCCATACTTCGTATCCTACACTTCCCTGCAATAGAGCTTCATAAGATTCCTCAACACCTGTTAATCCGACACGCTGACTGGAAAGATAATGTTTTTTTTGATAATAAGCTACTTCTTCCGGTGACTGAGGATGAACATAGCCGAGCAAATGTCCTGCTAGAGGTCCATAGGGATAACAGCGACGCGTGCTTTCCACGATTCTCAAACCAGGATATTGCGACTGATGCTCTGACACGTATGCAATTTGTTTCTCATTGAGAGCTTCCAGAAGTATAGCCGGATCGTCACAAGTATGTTCAGTTTCTGCTGCAGCTTGGAGAGGTTTGGCTGCCACGCCCAATCCTTTTGCCAATTGGGAAATCTGTTTTTGAGTCAATGGCGGCATTTTGGCAACACGCATATATACCAAGTTATAAACAGGTTGATTATATGCGAGCAACCGCATGTGAGCGTCATAAAGATAGCCCCGTCTTGGTAATAATGGAATTTTTGTGTACTGAACCTGATTGGCAGCTTCCTTGTATTCCTGGCGATGGACAATTTGTAAGACGCCAAGTCGAATCACAAGCCCTAACATCGCTAGAAACACGAGCAGGTAGATGAACGGAAGTCTCTTTAGACGAAGATTGTCTTCCTGTTCCAACATCTGCTCCTCCTCCCAATGAGACACTTGCAAGCAAAGGATACCCACGCTGGACCAAGTTCATGAGTAGACCGCAGAAAAGATGTAGGACTTTTGACGCGACTCAATTTCAGCTATGCTTAGAGAAAGATAAGTTACGAGAGGAGTAGAACTTTTGGACAAGCCGATATTGCTTGGCGCCAATGTTTCCGTTGCCAAAACGGGACTACTGGCTGCTGTCAATGAAACCATTCATTACGATGCGAATACTTATATGATTTACACACGTAGCAACCGAGGAGGAAAAGCAAGACCAATCACTGATTTTCATCGCGATCAAGCCCTGGAAATCATGCGTGAGCATCATATTGTCGATCCTGTAGTCCACCTTTCATATTTGGTCAACCTAGCAAGCCCAAAGGAGGATACCTGGGAGTACGGATTGAACGTTCTCAAAGAGGAGATTGAGCGAGTTGAATATCTCGGTTTTCAATACATCGTTATGCATCCGGGATCACATGTCGGTGAGGGCGTCGATTTCGCACTCAATCGCATTGCTGAGGGACTAAACAGTATACTGAGCGGCTCGGAAAATCTATATATCTGCTTGGAGACTATGGCCGGCGACGGCTCCAAAGTAGGTAATTCACTAGAAGAAATCTCAGAAATCATTAGCCGTGTTAAACACCATGAACGGCTCGGGGTATGTATAGATACTTGTCACAACTATAGTTTTGGATATGATATTGTCAATGATTTCGATGGTTTCCTGAAAAAATTTGATCAAGTTATCGGATTGTCGCGTCTTAAAGTGGCTCACATCAATGATTCCAAAAATCCGTTTGGTTCTCACAAGGACAGACATGCTAACATTGGGGAAGGTTCGATTGGCTTGGAAGCACTTTATCGAATTGTTCATCATGAAGTCTTACGCGGTATCCCACAAATTCTTGAAACACCAAACGGACTTTACCGTACCGAAATAGATATGTTACTTGATAGACCTCGAGGACCAGAAGAATTTTATCAAGCTTCTGGTAACTTAAATTCTGGTGAAGGCGAGAATTAAATCGGATCGAGAATAAAGTTTTTTTATATAGAAATCCCCGCCTCTTGGTTGGCAAACTGAGACAAAGCCTCCCCGTTATCTATATCATTGAACAGGGAGGCTTACATTTGGGTTTAAGCAAGATACCCTTTACGCCGCAATTTATCGACATGCTTGTAAACCTCATCTTCCATATCGATACCGTACATATCTTCAATTACAAACATCATAGATGTTGCAGTCTGAGCAACATCTAAAAGTTCAGAAACAATGGCTCGCGCAATCTGCGCTTCTTCTAAAACTGCTCGTTCTCCAGACAGGCCGCGGAATTTGCCAATTACCTGCGCCAACTCGCCTACTTCCTCCATGATTTTTAACATTGTGGATTCAAGCGTAGGCGATAATCCATTCAGCCTGGGCAACGATACTGTCTTGGTTTCCAACGTGAGCACCTCACTGCCTCGCCAAGTGAATAATCAGGTATCTCTTGCATTGTAACATGGCTCTCTTTTCATATGTAAGCTGGACTGACTGAACCTATTAGGAGAATAGGCTGGACATATCATTTGCCAAGCGAAACAACATGACCCGTTCTCCCGTCCGCGTGCTAATATCCGTATGAAAACACACTACCTCTTGTCCTGTAATTCTTAAGATAATTTCTTTCAGTTCCTCTATGCCCGACTCCACCAAGCTGGTGCGTATACGTTTAATAGATAAAATACCTTCCTTATCGCTGCATAAAGTATATTCTGCAGGTGTGAGTATGCCACGCAAGGTCACAATGACCATATCCCTTAAGATGTCTGACTTAACCGTCAATGATCCACGACCTAGATAATCTTTTTCCCACTGTGTCAAAGCTCTACTGATTTCTGACTCCACCATACCTTTTGATTTATTCATATAGTCCTTCCTTTGCTGCAAATTCTGCGCTGGCTTGATGAATAGAATTAAACCAATTTATCCAATGTCCTTTTTCATCTATAGACGCAAGTCGAATCCATCCGTTTTCAATTTTTTGACGAAATGTAACATCTTGAATCAATAAGTTTTCAACATAGTGATAAGGTGCTTCTATGACAACCAATAGCCGCAAGGGAGCGTGATATGGATCATAATCGGATTTCATGACGGATTGCCAGGGCAAACCGGTCAATAAATCACTCGCATTACCTTGCATAACTCCAAAATTAGCTGTCACTGTTTGTGTAGCTTTATTGCCGCTCCCGTAATAATGAGGTGCGACTGTCGAGGCGTAGTATTGGAGATTGATCCATTGTGCCACAGTAGCCGGTCCGGCAATAATGTTGGAAAGGATAGTTCCATCTTTATCTTGTTCCCAATCATAAGTATGCAAAAATACTCTTCCACCAAAATTACCTGCTTTAGTCAATTTTCTGGTTCCAATGATAAAAGCAGCATTTTGAGCTAGCCCCCATTCTGGCCGCACTTCACTCCAGTCTTCCGAGAAACGTTGCATCATTTTTTGGCTATTGGCAGAATAAAAATTTAGATTCGGCAAACGGGCGATCTGTTCTTTATTTACGATTTCACTAACTTTCGGAAGGACTTCCTGAATTCGATGAAATGCCTGCTTAGCTTCATCTGTCAATTCAGGAACGTACAACCAGCGTATTTCATTGAATGTAGTGATGTGTTCTGCGGCAACAAACACAGTATGCTCCGGAATGCAGATACCTTCAGTGGCCAATCTTTCCCTTACGTTGGATTGATTACAAAGCATGGCCAATACACGAGCGTTAAAACTTCCCGAAGCCCCCCCACATGCGCCACAATCTAAAGCGGAAGCATAAGGATTGTTTGTACTCCGGCTTCCATGTCCACAAATAACAATCAGTGGAGAAAAATTATCTATCAGACTCATGAGTTGTAGGGATTGTCTGACATAATTAACCTTTTCTTTATCTGTTAATCCCATCGGCAATTTTGACTCGTCGTGCATAAAGTCCAATGAAAGTCGAGTCGAAGGTTTGGACATCCAATGATGATGAACTTTTTTCCATAAACGTCCTGCCCCGTTTGGAAAAAAACTGCGTGCTAACATATTGACACTAAGCCACGGACCACTCAATTCCGGAAGCAATAAACTAGCTAACATATTTTGTTTCATATTTTTAAAGATCCGCGCAAACAGTTGCTTTGCTTGTTTACGGCTTTTATAACGAGCCCATTCATCTGGAGAAGCCATTTCCATAATTCGATGTTTTGGTTTCAGTATGACCGGTAATGAAGCGTGGCCGTGATGACAGTCAAGTTCGTAAGTTTCAATAGGCAATCCAAAAAAGCCAGCAACACCTATCGTTTCAAATGGACCCGCTTTTTCCAAAGCTCGGCGAAACGGTTCTGAGCGTGTATCGATGCAAAATGCCCATTGCGCCATACTTTTCTCCTCTATAATCGCTTCATCAGACATAGGCAAGATTTTCATTTTTAAACGTTCTTCGTATGTTTTCTCCCACGCCTGTAAGCCCATTTGTCTGCGCACTAAATCATTAAAGCAATAGGCGAGTTTCACATATTCACGTTGTTCTGAGATAGACAGTGATTTCCAGGCTTGAATAGGAAAATTCGCCCACATGTACCAAGCTGCCATACAATAAGCAAGATCAAAATATTCTTCCGTAGTTTCCAAAGATAGAGGCAGATAAGGTTGCAATAAAATTCGTTCCAGAGAAATTCGGATAGCTAAATAATCGATAAGCAGTAAGTTTGTTTCAGGGAATTCCTGTGATTTCCAAAGCAACATACCCGCCCATCCTGGCAACGAAAGTAAATGAGCTTCAAGATATTCCTGTACTTGATGACTAGGAATTTTCAATGCTAGAAGAGCCTCTTGTAAAGCCTCTGTTGCTTCGTGAGGACAATTTTTAACAAGCTGTCGCTGTGAACGGGTCAGTTCAGGGTCATATGGTGCAAGACGACGCCATGCTTGATAAAACCCATTTTGAGAATGCGGCATAGCCCACTTGGCTTCATCCTTGCCCAAATAAAGTTTGCACCATTTCATCATCTGGCGATTCAATTCTTCTGTAATTTGGACACCCAATTTTTCTGTAACTTGAAAACTGAGTGACTGTACTCTCCGATTCATCTTCACAGGCCAACGAAGATATGTTAGATCCTCAGCCAATATCTTGATATCAGGCTCGTCCAAAATATGAGGCGGTAACTCGTCGAATTCCAATGCAGAATTACAAAAATTCCTAACCAACTCATTAGGTAAGTGAAAAGATTGATGATCTAACCATTTCTCTAATGTATTTTTGAGTATTGATGCATGGATTTCTCCACGATTTTTTGCATCCTTTAATAAGGCAGCACTGGGTAATATGTCAACATGGTGGGTTTCTTTCAACCACTTGGCAACGGCTGTAAATGAATGATGTTCAAGTCCCTGCCAAGGATTGCGTGCTGCAAATTCAGTTATAGGTCCAAGCGGTGCTATAACACGGCTAGCCATTTCCACGTAGTGTTGAATCTCCTGAATTGAAGTCACGCTATATAAATTCTCACTGCACTTTTCTGTTTGCAAATTTTCTTTTTCTAACCATGTCACAATCCCATCCATGTAACGTCACCCCCTTAATTTCAACAGATTGGTGAGATATTTGGGATGGCTTTCAACGGAATCTCGATGAGGTTCACTCCATTGAACCAGCCACAGATAAATCATTACATAAAATCTGGATTGCGGATGACGAGCCAACCATGCACCTACTCCACTGCTTAGCAATAGAACAAGCAAAATCATAAAATTCACCATGGACGGCGGTTGAATACCTTGAGGAACAACCCCATGCAGAAGTGCGAAGAAAACCGCAAAAACCAAAGCAAATACCGATAATGTTATGAACAGGAAAGTTAAACCTAATATGCGAGTTATTCGCGGACTCCCTGGCTTCGGTATTTGTGACCACGCAAAGGCGACTGACCATCCGAGCAGCAGGGCACTCATCCAATCGTAACCTCGATGATGAACGAAGAACCAAAAACCAATTCCCGCAAGGACTCCAATGATTCCTCCAATAAGACGCCATCTCCATACATTTTGATTGCTAATCTGCTCTTCTGCTTCATCTTTGTGATGAACTGCTGAACCGGCTTGCAAGAAAAGGGCTGATTTAAACAATCCATGCAGTACAGCATGAATAATGGCTGCTAAATAAGCACCCAATGCACATTGAATGAACATAAATCCCATTTGGGCAATGGTTGAACCCACGAGTTGTCGTTTGTAATCCACTTGTACCAACATGGTTCCTGTTCCCATAAGCACAGATACGCTAGAAACCGCAATGAGTAGTATCGAAGACCATTCTCCCATGAAAACAGGCGAAAAACGCGTCAGAATGATTGCACCAGCATTGACTACGCCAGCATGCATCACAGCAGAAATGGGAGTAGGAGCTACTACAGAATCCAATAACCAGCGTTGAAAGGGCACTTGGGCTGCCGGAATAATAACTGCCAAAACTAACAAGAGCGCAAGCATGTTTTTTTGCCAAGCTATCAGATGGATTAAATGGTTTGAACTGAGTTGAAGTGAAATCTGCCATTCTCCAGTCAAAAACGTCAGCCAAGATAGCGCAAGCAAGAATAGAAACCAACTGCAGGCAAATAATCGACTCGTATGCAAAGCAGCGTTTTTGGCTGCAACCCATTCCTGATTAAGTCGAATGAGCCAAGTTAGACCAAGAAGAGTGATTCCCCAAAATAAGAGCAGAAGAAGAATGTCATTACTGAGCCAAGCTAAAGCGGCTGAACTAGTGATCAGAGTTAAGTACGTAAAGTACTTCCTGTAATTTCTATCTCCTAACATTTGACGAACCGAGAAACGTTGAACCACTGAGCCAATCATTAAAACAAATACAGCGATCAGCCAGGTGAGTGCATTCAATTCCCAAAATCCCCATACTCGATTCGTGGAATTAATCAGCAAATTTAACAGTGCAATAAATGGAGGAAGCACGCTTAACCCTACATGAAAACGCACAAATTTTATTGGAATACGAGGATGTAAGATGAATAGCCCGCTGCAGATTAGCAAAAGAAGAGAAACAAAAAATAAGATTGGACATATGTGTAAAATCATGGGTGTCAGCATTCTCTGCCCCTTTCGCAAATCGTTCAACCACGCGAATTTTTGATATTCAAATAAAAAAACCGACAATCCAAAAGATAATGACCTTAAAAGACCATTACCTTTTGAAAATTGTCGGTTTACTATCAACTAACCTTATTGGTTTTTTGAAAAGTCTACCAAGTAGCACTCAAAACGATATTCAATTGTGCAGTATCATTCTATGCATGATCCTACTTCTCGTCAAGAGCAAAAACAGTTATTAAGCTAGATATTTCTCCGCATCAATGACGCGCTGAGCAATGCGGCGCTTAATATCACGCGTATTTACAGGTTGAACGCGCGTCAATTTGCGCAAAAGTGTGAGTTGCGTCCGCAGCATATCTCCCTCTTCCATAGAAGCGAGAATATTGCGTGCTGACTGTTCTACACGGGCAAATGATTCTTGGGCAAAAATGGTGGTCATATCCACTTTTTGCTCTGCCGATGCGCCTTTATCCAATTCTTTTTGAGTTCTGAGCAAAGCGCTCTCTGTAGCATAGATTTCAATAACAATATCCGCCAACCAAGCCAGTATTTCTTGTTCATCTTTCAGGGACTGCATATATTTCTGAACAGACACCCCGCCTACAAATAGGAAGATTTTCTTCATCATAGCCAACTGGTGCTGAATAGGACCTAATTCTGATACCTCGTCAGAGATAGGCATCATTCCCATCAGTTCAGACTGCAAAGCTGTAGCAGCTTGAAGAAGCGCCAATTCACCTTTCATAGCTTTGCGCAGTAAAGTGTTCGGGATAATCATGCGGTTAACTTCATTGGTTCCTTCAAAAATACGGTTGATGCGCGAATCGCGATACATACGTTCAATCGGATAGTCCTGAATAAAACCAGCTCCACCGTGAATTTGCACACCTTCATCCACAACTTTATCCAATGCTTCCGATGCAAAAACTTTATTTACCGAGCATTCAAGAGCATATTCTTCAATCGCTTGAGCAATTTGTCGACCATCTGATGTCTTCCCAAGTTTCTCTAACTGCCGGTCGATATCACCAGTCGTTCGATAGGCCATACTTTCCGTGACAAAGGTCAAGATGTTCATATCGGCAAGTTTTTGCTGAATGAGCGGAAAACTCGAAATGGAGGTACCAAATTGTTTGCGTTCTTTTGCGTACTTCACAGAAACTTGAAGAGCCGATTTCATAGCTCCCACTGCACCCACAGCCAGCTTGTGACGACCAATATTCAAAATATTGAAGGCAATCACATGACCACGACCAGGTTCTCCCAATAAATTCTCTACAGGTACATGTACATCCTCTAGAATCAACTGTCTCGTCGAGGAAGCTTTGATACCCATTTTTTTCTCTTCCGGCCCTGTAGAAACTCCTGAATAATCTCGCTCTACAATAAAGGCTGAGAACTTCTCGCCATCAATTTTGGCATAGACAACAAAAACATTGGCAAAACCAGAGTTGGTAATATATTGCTTCGTGCCATTCAACACATAGTGTTTGCCATCTGCAGAAAGCGTAGCTGTTGTTTTGGCGCCGAGTGCATCTGAGCCTGATCCCGGTTCTGTCAACGCATAGGCAGCAATCCATTCACCGGTCGCCAACTTAGGCAAATACCTGCGTTTCTGATCTTCATTTCCAAAGAACACAATCGGTAACGTACCAATGCCGACATGTGCCCCATGACTTAAGGCAAAAGAACCGCCGCGGGTAATTTCTTCTGTTATTAGGGCTGAAGTCACTTTGTCAGCTCCAAGACCCTCATACTCTTCAGGTATATCGGCTGCCAAAAGTCCAAGTTCACCTGCTTTGTGCAACAGTTTTACGGTTAAATCCCAATCCTGGTGCTCTAACTGCTCACTGTGCGGGAGAATTTCTCCCTCTACAAACGAACGTGTCGTTTCTGCAATCATTTGATGTTCTTGAGTAAAATCTTCAGGTGTAAAAATTTTCTCCGCTTGAGTTTCTTCTATCAAAAAAGCAGCACCTTTTGCCAATTTTTCTTCCGTAGCCACGTTCCATGCCTCCTTATATTATTTCATATGGTTTTATACGCGCTCTATGACTGCAGCCGCACCCATACCGCCGCCGATACACATCGTTACCAATCCATAGCGACCCTTACGGCGCTTGAGCTCATTCAAAATAGTTACTGTCAAACGAGCTCCTGTGCAGCCCATTGGGTGACCGAGCGCTATAGCTCCTCCATTGACGTTGACACGTTCTTCGTCCATCCCCAGATGGCGAATTACCTGTATAGCTTGCGAAGCAAACGCTTCGTTAAGCTCAATCAAATCGATATCCTGCAGTGAAAGCCCCGCTTTCGCGAGCGCTTTAGGAACAGCTGCAATAGGTCCAATCCCCATGACATCAGGATCAACACCAGCGACAGCAAATGAACGGAATATACCTAAAGGCTGCAAACCGAGTTCAGCAGCACGAGTATCTGACATCATAAGGACAGCTGCTGCGCCATCACTCGTCTGCGAGGCATTACCTGCAGTAACTGTACCCCTGACACTAAACGCTGGGCGCAATTTTCCAAGAGCTTCAAGTGAAGTATCACGCCGCGGACCTTCATCGGTATTAAAAACAAATTCTTCTGTAATCAACTTATTTTCATCATTGACACGAGAAGTCTTTACTGAAATAGGCACAATTTCATCTCGAAACTTGCCGTTGTCTATAGCAGCAATGGCTCGTTGATGACTGCGCAGCGCAAAAGCGTCCTGATCTTCTCGCGATATACCAAACCGCTCCGCAACACGCTCAGCTGTATGTCCCATCGGCATATAAATTTCTGGAAATTCTTGAACCAACCGAGGGTTAGGCGAAATATTATATCCACCCATGGGCACTAAACTCATACTCTCGACGCCGCCAGCAATCACGACATCATTCATACCACTCATAATCGACTGGGCTGCCATAGCTATTGTCTGAACACCTGAAGAACAGAATCGGTTGACAGTCGCACCTGGTACACTTGTTGGCAACCCGGCATTGATGGCAATAATGCGCGCAACGTTCATTCCTTGTTCAGCTTCTGGAATAGCACATCCTATCAACACATCATCAATTTCTTCATTGGCTACGCCTTGAGTATCTTGCAAAATCCGTTTTACGACTGCCGCACCCAAATCATCCGGACGAACATTCTTGAGTGACCCTTTAGGCGCCTTGCCAATCGCAGTTCGTGCTCCCGCTACAATGACTGCCTCTCTCATATCAATGCCTCCTCACTTTGCAAATCTCCTGCGTTTATTTCTGAGCAGCCAGGCATCTCTACACTGCATGCATAAAGCCCAACTAGCTCTATAGGTAGCAACTGCAACAATTAGTTGCGCAGCGGTTTACCCGTTTGCAACATGTGCTGCATACGAGCCTGTGTCTTCGGCTCACCAATCAAACTGAGGAATGCTTCTCGCTCCAAATCGAGTAAGTATTGTTCAGACACCAATGTACCGCGCGGCAAATCACCGCCAGTCAGAACATGAATCAATTTGTCGGCAATCTTGGCATCGTGATCAGAAATCTGCCCAGCCCATTTCATGCCATAAACTCCCGTCCGCAGCAGAGCTGCACCGGCTTGCCCCACTACAGGTATGGGCCGCTCTTGGCGAGGTTGATAGCCAGCATCCGCCATACTTCTGGCTATGACTTTGGCATCATGTAATAAATAATCACGATTGACAGAAATTCCGTCCGTCTGACGAAGGAATCCTAACTTACGCGCTTCTTTGGCACTCGTCGAAACTCTCGCTAGAGCAATGGTTTCAAAAACCGTACGCACATAATTATCCAAACGGTCTCCCAGTTGCTGTGGCACATTCTCGATTGCACGGATTAACAATTCTTTATTTCCGCCTCCGCCAGGAATCAGGCCCACACCTACCTCCACAAGTCCCATATAGGTTTCGGCTGATGCTTGAACGCGATCGGCAGGAAAACAAACTTCAGCGCCTCCGCCAAGCGCCAAAGCAAATGGAGCGGCAACAACAGGTTTGGGCAAATACTTTAACTGATAGAGCGTCTGTTGAAACTCATGAACAGCAAGATTCAAATCATCCCAATTTTCATCTTGAGCTTCCATGAGCATCATCATCAAATTGGCGCCAACACAGAAATTCGGAGCTTCGTTACCAATGACCAAACCATCCCAATTACGTTCCACTTCCTGAGTTGCAAAGCGAATCATCTGGGTGACATCTGTTCCAATAGCTTGTTTTAATGAATGGAATTCAAGACATACTATTCCATCTCCAATATCCACAAGACTGGCACCCGTATTTTTCTTAATGAGCTTACCTTGTAACTTTAATTTTTGCAGAGAAATTTGCTCAGGTTGCTCTTCAATCTGCCGATACTCACCATTTCCTACATAGAATCGGTTGTTTTGTGAAGCTTCTTGCTGATAAAAAGAGGTACATCCGCTCTTGAGTAACTGCTCAACAAACTCTGGTATGCGTTCTCCCTCACTGCGCATCCGTTCTACCGATTCTTTGAGCCCAAGAATATCCCATGTTTCATAAGGGCCTAATTCCCAATTGAAGCCCCATTTCATAGCTTCATCTACAGCCAGGATGGAATCTGCAATTTCCTCTTGTCTTTCTGCTGTATACAGTAAAACTCGCTTCAATATTTCCCAAACAAAAAGTGAAACTTGGTCTTTGCCATAAGCGAGTGCGCGGATTTTTTCCGGCAGTGTTTTGGCCGATCTCGCTACTTCAAAAGAGGAAGACTTAACCTTTTTACGAGGACGATATTCGAGAGTGTGGAGATCAAGCGCCAATATCTCTTTACCAGTCGATGTTTTCTCCCTCTTAAAAAAACCTTGTCCACTCTTCTCGCCAATCCAGCCTTTCTCAACCATGTTGAGAATATAGTCAGGTAGAGCAAATGCTGCTTTTTCTTGCTCATTGCTGACTGACTCTTGAACATTTTTTGCCACATGAACAAAAGTATCGAGCCCAACCAAATCTAAAGTACGAAATGTAGCACTTTTAGGGCGCCCTAGCACCGGACCAGTGACAGCATCTACTTCATCCACACCAAAGCCAAACTTCTCCATAGCCTGCAGTGTAGCTATCAACCCATAAGTGCCAATCCGATTGGCAATAAAGTTGGGTGTATCTTTGGCCAAAACCACGCCTTTGCCCAGAACCCGACTTCCGAATTCGGTCATATATGTTACAACTTCTGGCAACGTATCTGGACCAGGGATAATTTCAAGCAATTTCATATAGCGGGGAGGATTGAAGAAATGTGTACCAAGAAAACGCTGTCGAAAAGACAAAGGACAGTCACTTGACATAGCCGCGATGGAAATACCAGACGTATTCGTGGAAACAATCGTCTCATCCCCGACAACCTGAGCGACACTCTGCAAAACCTGCTTTTTAATCGCCAAATTTTCTATAACGGCTTCAATCACCCAGTCACACTCTTTAAGACGCTCCAAATGATCGGTTAGGTTCCCAACTTCAACCAAATGAGAGTCTTCTGTTGTATAAAAGGCTGCTGGCTTGGATTTTTTTGCAGTTTCCAATCCCTTTAAGGCAAAACGATTCCTCACTTGCCAAGATGACAGTGTCAGCCCTTTCTTTTTCTCCTCTTCTGTCAACTCCTTAGGCAGAATATCGAGCAGCAGAACAGGAATGCCCACATTGGCCAGATGAGCAGCAATTGCGGCGCCCATTACGCCAGCACCTAGAACTGCAGCTTTTTTAACTGAGAAACCCACGCTGATTGCCTCCTCACTTTACGAGCTGTATAACGCCCTCTTTTTCTGAGGACTCGGCCCTTCTTTCGATCCTACATTACGGACCGACCAGTCGGTAGATTAACTATTCTTATCTTACCACGCCTACACTCTTATGAACAGTTCTAAATGGAAAGAAGTTTGATTTGAAAAGAAAAAAATTTCTGCTTACAATTTGTTTTCTGAATGGATAGACAGAACTTTGATTGTAAGTTTTACAAGTTTTAATGGTATGCTTTATCTCAGATAAAATTACAGAAAGGATGGTACAAATGGCCGACTGCTTATTTTGCAAAATAATCACAGGCAACGTCCCTTCCGAGAAAGTCTTTGAAACAGAAAAAGTTTTAGCCTTTCGCGATATCCGGCCGCAGGCGCCCGTACATATCTTGATTATTCCAAAAGAGCATATCGCTTCTGCCCAGCAAATTAACGCCAGTAATTCTCAGGCAGTCGCTGATATTGCCGAAGTTATTCCGAAAATTGCCGAACAAGAAGGAATTTCCAAACAAGGTTACCGAATCGTAACCAATATCGGTTTCCACGGACAACAGACCGTCGAACATTTACATTATCATCTACTCGGCGGCCGACAACTCGGTTGGCCGCCAGGTTAACCCATGAAATCTGTATCATCCGCCATAGTTAGATAAATACGAAACACCTCCCGGGCTTTTAATCCGGGAGGTGTTCTTCCGCTTCAACAATATCCAGAGGAGGAATTTCACTGCCGTTCAACATCAGATGCGGCACAATCTTTGCGTTTAAGGAGGCGCTAGCAGAACAGTATTTTTCTTCACTTAAATGAATGGCACGCCAAACTTTAGCTGGTTGCAAGTCTCCTTCCAAATAGTAGGTCAAATGAATTTCCGTAAACGCCTGCGGTCTTTCTTCGCGACGATGTCCTACTGCTTCAATATGCATCTGTTTGACCGGTTGTCGCATACGCTCTAAGATTAAACTCATATCAATCCCAGTGCAGCCAATAAGCCCCATTAAAAGCAGCTCCATTGGCCGATTTCCTTGTCCGGTACCACCGTCTTCACGGCTAGCATCCATATACACCGTATTTCCAGACGGACCTTCCGCTTGAAAATGCCTTTGCCCGAGCCATTTAGCCTGCACTTTCATTTCCATTTTAATGCCCTCCTGCAGCCTATCAAACTTTTATCTTCACAACTCTCTAGCCATACGGGCATAGAAAAATTTCTCCATTCCTGCAACTACTTCTCCACCACTTGCAGCTTTCCTTTCAATGCAGGTTCAGGAATGCTGTTTTTATCTGAATAGTAATCAAATAGTCCCGTCTTTTCGGGAGAAAATGACACATCGACTGATTCTCCAGGACGAAGGTTTTGCGTAAAAATATAGAAAGCCGGGATAACAAGATTGTGAATTGACTTCCCACGATTCTCAATATGCAATTTTAATGGTTCAGATTCGACTGCACGAATGAATGAGGGACGAATTTGCTTATCCGTGATGACTACTTGAACAAAGGGAGAATTCGCCACCGCAGACATTTTAACAGCTGGATGATTGAATGCTGTAGAAAGAAAGGTAAGACAAAGTATGGAAGTGATGGTCCGTAGCAATCAACAAACACTCCTTTTATCGGCATGATTCCCGACATATCTTAGGGAATGTTGTTAGCTTGGACGAAAGTCATCAATTCCATGTCCAATCATGCAATTTTTTCCTCACTGCATGATTGTAGTACTCGGCAGCAGAGAGAGCACAAACAGGCCAATAAAAGAAAGTCCCATCCCTGTCAACGCTCCTGCCCACACATCACTGACATAGTGCAGACCACAGTAAATCCGTGAAAAAGCCAGAAGAATAGCAAGCACTAATAAAACCAATGCATATCCTGGAACGAATATAAAAGGTATAACCAGCGCAAAAGCACCCGTTGCATGATTGCTTGGAAATGATTCTCCAGGGTCGTGATCCAGCAGAGAACGCATGTACTGTTCTTCAAACGGTCGTTTGCGGCTAATCCAATGGCTAATAGGGTGATTCAAGAATCTTCCTAGAACGGCACTGAGAATAGCTACCAAATCAAGCGATAACAGAGAATGATGGAACCAAGGCCGATTGGACAATCCAAACCCCATATTCAGCAAAAAAATAATGAACAGTATCAGCATTGGATTCCACTTGGCTGTAACTTTCATCCATCCATCTATCCAAGCTATCCGGCCAACTTTATCAGATAGCCACTTGGCTACTGGCAAATCAATATTGAATACCGCCTGCAGCGTAATACCCTCCTAAATGAACAATCAAGAACTACAAATCAATTAAAAAATATGGTCTGGCTGTGGTGAATCGCTCCCTCGAACCATTTGATGAAGCAGATTTTCTTGAATCGACGCAGAAAACTTTGGCATATCCTCCAGCAGTACATCTACTTCATGATTTTTATTAAACGCCTGATAACTAAAGTTGCAACTGCCAATAAAAATTATCTTGCCATCATCAATATCTAAAATTTTAGCATGCATCAATTCTCCTTGATATGGACGATAGTAACGAACCGTTGCCCCCGCTTGCCGCAACTGATTGGCAGCTCGGCGCGAATATCGTTCGTTAGGATCCAATAAAATCTCAACCTGAACTCCTCGCGACAAATCACTTTCTAAAGCGCGGATGATCTCTCTACTGGACAAATCAAACGCTTCTATCTGCACAATTTGATGAGCACTAGACAGAGCCTCTAACATTGCAGGCTCAATAGAACGGTCGTAAATAAGCAAAGAATCCGTTACAGGCGCTTGTGATGGGTAGCCACCTGCCCGTTGCCAATCAAAGAGAAAAAGTGAAAGAAAAGACTGAGAAGCATAAGGAAAATAGACAGAAGCGTCATTATTGGTCCAAGATGTTTGACCGAAATTCATTCCGCCCAAAAGTGCTTCACCATCACAGAGCAACATTTTAACATGCGAAATGCCACCAGAAATGTGTAACGATTTTACTGGTACATTGTTATTTTCCAGATAAGGGAGAGCCGTTTGTTGAGAACTTTTTTCCGTGGAATCGATGACGACACGCACATCGACTCCACGGCGTTTAGCTTCCGCCAACGCCTGAAGAATCTCCGGATCGGACAATTCGTAAATGTCTAGATAACATATGTGTTGGGCATGGTCAATCATCTGCAGAGCTACATTTCGTATGTCAGTCTTCCAGAGAAGTGTCAAATGTTTCTCAGTGACAGGAGGAATCGAAAATTCTTCATAGCGATGCGTTTCCGTACCACAGGCTACCAGAAATAAAGTAAAAAACATACATAGAGTGGTTTGAACGATGCGTCTAAACTTAAATGGACCCAAACAGCCTACACCTTCACCTAGCAGGTCGACCTACTTTAAATTTGCGCTGAAGATAAGTTCGGCAATCATCGTTGATCACCTTTTCATTTTACATAATTTCACAAAATTATAAGAAGTTTTTGCATAGAAGATGGCCATTCAATTCAATGACTTGCGCTTTCACGCATATATAGCGTTGGCCATGAAAGCTATCATATTTCATAAAGGTTACTAGAGACTTTTGGCAAATTTATTTTTTGCCCAAATAGACAGGTTCCGCATTTTCAAAAAGTAATCGGAAACGTCGCGATGTCTTGAGGAAGTCTAAAGGTGTATCAGATTTCAGATTTTCCCAAGGCACATTGTCCAAAATTTCTGCACTGCTATGTACAGAGTCACCATCTCGAATTTTCCCGTCTGGAAACTGTTCTTGCCAAAGTTTGTGCATAGCTTGATGAACACTATCCTGAAAATCCTGTACATGAAGACCGAAGAAGCGAAAAGAATCAATAGGAGACGCTTGCATTTCTTCTACAATAAACAAAAACCCTGCCAAAACATGTCTACAAAATGGATCCCCATCCTCGCATGTACAATGAGCTTTCTGCCGCCAAAGATGAACTGTCTGTTCATTAGGAACCACTGGCAAGCCCGCATGCTCAAGCCAATCCAGCCATTCCCCTCCCCACACGCCACTCAGCAATTCAGCATACCAATCAGGCCGTCGAGCAAGCCACTTGGCCATATGAGAAGCGTATGGACGCCAGTCGCCAAGCGCCGGTAGATGAAACTGTTCAATGCGCCGATAACCGCTCGCCAAAGCAACCGACCCCAGCCATTCACCACTTGAAAACCGCAATTGGACAATTTCTCCTTGCTTGAATCCTGTTTTGGCTCTGCGCAACCGGCTTTTATCGATCGCGGCAAAAAGCGGCTTCCAAAGGCGCTCGATGGTTGCTTGCCCATCCTGTCTGGCTTTCAATCTTCGTCCCCCCAAACCAGGCTGTTGTCCAGGCGAAACAGTTCTTGTAGTTCCTGATTGCCCATTTCCGTAAGCCAATGCTCTGAGCCACCGACTATTGCCTGCGACAATCCCCGCTTTTTACTGAGCATCTCATCAATTCTCTCTTCAAGAGTACCTGCCGAAACTAATTTATGCACCTGAACATCCCGTGTTTGCCCCATCCGATGAACGCGATCGGTCGCTTGATCTTCTACGGCAGGATTCCACCATCGGTCAAAGTGAAATACATGATTGGCTCGCGTTAAATTCAACCCTACACCACCAGCACGCAACGAAAGGATGAAAAAGGGAGAAACACTGCGCCCCGATTGATACTGCTCCACCATCTCACCGCGCATCCGGGCATTTAATCCACCGTGCAAGAAAAAAGGACGCTTACCAAATTGCTGTTCAATAGCTGTTGTAAGCAGTTCACCCATTTCTCTAAACTGAGTGAAAATCAGCGCTGCTTCCGACTCTTCAGCAACCTCCTGCAGACGTTCCATCAAAAGTTTGAGCTTACCGGAACGTTTCACATCGACTGCCCCACCTAATACAAGTGCAGGATGATCACAAATTTGTTTGAGCCGAACTAAAGACGCTAAGATCTGTCCACGTCGTGACATACCTGCAGCACTTGGCAAACGACCAAATAATTGATCAATCACAGCTTGGTAAAGAGCCGCCTGCTCGGTGGTCAGCAGGGCATACTCAACACTTTCCCATTTCATCGGCAACTCTTCACGAATCGCAGGATCACTTTTGCGCCTGCGCAACAGGACAGGTGATAATAAACGGCGCAAGCGCACCGCCGCTGGATGCTTCTCGTTTGCTTCATTCGCTTGGACAGAAAAATCAAATTGCTGGAGGAACCAATGCCTTGATCCGAGATATCCAGGATTAATAAAGTAGAATAGCGACCAGAGTTCTTCCAAGCGATTTTCTACAGGTGTGCCAGTAAGAGCAATGCGATGATAAGCATGCAAACGCGCCGCAGCTTGAGCTTGTTTGGTATGCAAATTTTTGATGTTTTGAGCTTCGTCCAAAATCACCGAATCCCATGAAATATTTTCAAATTCTGCTTGATCACGCACCAAAACTGTATACGTGGTAATCACCATTTGAATCCCTTGCTTTTGCAATTCACTCGCATCAAGATGTTCTCTACGCGTGGGTCCATGATGAATATAAAATTGAAATCCTGGTGCAAACCGTCTTAATTCGGATTTCCAATTTTGCAGAAGCGATGTGGGACAGACCAACAAATGGATTCCCTGAGAATCGCCACTCTCTGCAATATGTTGTAAGTAAGCAATGACCTGAATGGTTTTGCCTAGACCCATATCATCCGCAAGACAGGCTCCACAAGGAATGTTACGAAGATAGCAGAGCCAAGAAAAACCTTTTATTTGATAAGTTCGTAATCTACCTGCAAAAGATTTTGGTGTTGGAAGAAGCGGTGGATCTCCTGCTTGCACAAGCATCTTCAATATGCGACTGGCTGTGCTTGCCCCTTCTGCAAATTCAAACTCAAATTGAATCTGCTCATCTGATAAAGAATCCTGCAATAGGGCGGCTTGCGCCATTTGAAGCGTACTTGCGGTTTCTTTTCCATCTGTTTCTAAACCAGCCAAACGAATCCGTTCAAGTATCTCTTCAATCGGTATAATTTTCCACACACCCTGCAACTGCAGTAGTGATTTTTTCTCTTCTACTAAATTCATGAATTCTTTACGCGATATGACTTGATTGTCAATAACTACTGTCCAGTCAAACTCAACCAACGGAAGCGCCGGGACTACAGATTTGGTCGATCCGCCAGTTACACGGCCTGTTTTCTTTTTAACACTTGACTGTACCTGTACGCGTATTTGTATGTCCTTTGCTATCTCAGCCAACCCTTCCACACGCACAGGAAAGCCAGCGGAACGTAAAGCGGGCAGGATTTGGTCAATCCATTCCAGTAAATATTGTGAGGCAATTTCTGCACATGTAGGTACTGCTTCAGAAAGGGATTTTGCTATTGCAGGATCAATCTGAGCCGCTTGATAAAGTTGCTGCCAAACCCAAGTCTCCGGATGTTGCAAGTAGTCTTTTCCAAACAGTCCCTCACGTTTTTGTGAAGTGTATAATTCAGACATGGATACTCTTTCTTCAGGCCAAAACCGATGAACCCATTCAAATTGCAGTTGCCAAATATCCGAGGGCGCAACAGGTGGCCGCAAAGCAAATCCCAAGCGATAAAAAGCACTCCCTGAAGTATCCCCGAGCTCATCGGTTCCCCATGCGGAACCTTCAATTTCCTGGCGCAACGCTCTGCAAAGCAGCCAGCCATCTGCCGCAAACAGTTTCTGATAAGGTTGTGAAAGCGCTTCTTGCCAAGCATTCAATATCTCCTGTTCGCCTCGATAAAGCACTCGATAATTATAGGTTCGATTAGCAGCATTGGGTGTCTCTGCAACTCCAGTTGCAAATTTTTGTATAAACCAGCGAATGATCTCCAAAAGCACGGTGTCCACTAACTGCATTGCATCCACAAGCGGTTGGCTAGATTCCATCAAAACAGCTACACTGCTAATAATCCTGCGACGAATACTTCTTGCCACAGGATTTCGCCATGTTGGCAACCACAGCCCCACAAACGGTTGCCCTTGCAAATAGAGATTTGGAACAGCATCGTCACGTGCTGCAATTTGTCGCGCTAATTGAAATGTATCTAAAAGCGACGCAGTCACCGGTACTGCAAAAGCACAAACTTCCTCATCCTTGAGGAGGCTTTCTGCCAATTGCAGGCACGCATCAATCCAGGAATCGTCCCTTTCCTTGGTGTTTAAATAATCGTCGAGTATACAGGAATGTGAAATACCTGTTAACTCGTCCCTCCAGACAACGCTTCCTGGCTTCTGGATATTACTGCCGCATCGATAGGTGACAGGGTTAGCATATAATTTCCAGGACAAGCCATCCGTTGCAATTTGCGTCATCTTCTACCCTCTCGTTTCAAAGCTGATTATTCCATCTTACCACGATTTAACGATTCTATGTCCCTTTTCTCTGTCGTAAAAATAAATGCATGAGCCTAAAAGAAACGGGAGTTGACCTTAGAATGAGCATTATCACCACTTGGGTCATAGACTTTTTTGTAGCCATGGGACTTGTGGTAGGAGGTAGCCTATGCGGAGGTTTAGCCACGATTCTCACCCACTCACGTCCCCCTTTGACAACCATGCTCGATCTCGCTGAACAACTAAAAATCTGGGCACTAGTTACGACACTTGGCGGAACCATGGATACGCTTCGCGTTTTGGAAGTCAGTTTGTTTGGGATGAATCTAGGACCTCTCATGCGACAAGCCACCTATCTATTCGCAGCATTGCTTGGTTGCCAAGCAGGGTATCTTTTGATACGTTTCCTGGCTGGAAGTGATATTCTTTGAAAGTAAGAGAACGCCTCGCTTGGTTTTGTCTCGGCTTACTCATGGGGCTCTAACACTCTTTGTTATGCAAAGTCGTGAAATCAATGACTTGTATCTGAAGGCTGCAAAGTCTAACATCATTATCAGTGAACTCAAAGAAGAAAATGCGCGGATGTATGTTCAACTGCATAATCCTTCGCAAACTCTGATACAGAGCATTCGTGTGGAATGTTCAGTTCCAGGCAACAATGAAGCCGTAGCCATGATTGGATCGCGCTACGCCAAAGAACAACTCACTTTTTTAATTGGCCGGGAATTGGACATCCTCATGCGTAGTCCCACCATTCCCGAGCGTATTCTTAATGGGCAAACTTTTATGGCCCTGGGTCGAAAATACCAAATTCGAGTGACAATGGTGGTACTTGGCGAAGTCATTTATGTGCAGTTGCGGGCTAGTCCTGCGGCATAATAGTGGAGTGAACATAGTGGCGTTATTTAGTGAAATGTCGAAAGAAGAATTGCAAAAAGAAATGAAATTGCTGCAAGAAAAAGGACAACGTGCGTTTGATGAACAAAATTGGAGTGCCTATGAAGTTTACATGACCCAATGGTATCTGGCTAAATCGTATGAGATGCTTCCAGAAAATCAAGTGGAGGTAGGGAAAACATATAAAATTGCCGAAGAAATCAATGAATGGTTTACCGTGACAGGCCTGGAGGGAGTCATGGCCTGGGGGTTTCGCGAATCGACAGGAGAAACGGAAGCTCTACCTATTGCCCGACTTGAAGAAATAGAAGAGTAAAAGAACTCGCTCACGGTTGCTTAGATGATCCGTGAGCGAGTTATTTGCTTCAAAAAATACCTGACCGCCCGCCCCGACTTAAAAATTGATCAGCATAGCTTCTAACGATTTAGAGGCCTGATTCAATACTTCTACAGCATCTTCTCTTACAGCAACCAAATCTTCGATACGAACGCCAAATTTTCCAGGTAAATAGATTCCTGGTTCTATGCTCATAACCATTCCTGGAACAATGATTTGTTCATTTCCTTGCATGACAAAAGGCGCTTCATGGATATCAATACCCACTCCATGACCCGTACGATGTGTGAAATACGCACCATATCCAGCACTTTCAATGACCTGCCGCACAGCATCATCCACTGAACCCAGACTTTTCCCAGGCTGGACCGCCTCAATACCAGCCTGCTGAGCCGCTAAAACCACTTGATAAACCTCACGCATCTCCATACTTGGTTCACCAAGTATAAAAGTGCGCGTAATATCACTGCAATAATGCTGATAAATGCCCCCGGTATCAACAATCAGTGTAGAATGTTCCAATTTGGCGGTTCCGGGCTCATGATGAGGAGCTGAACCATGATGGGCAGTAGCCACAATAGGTGGAAAAGACATACCCATGGAGCCCACTTTTGTCCATAACTCCGCTAATTTCTGTGCAATTTCTGCTTCACTTGCTTCAGGATGAAAAAAGAATCGAATTTCCTCCACCACTTTATCTGCCATGCGGCTTGCTGTTCGAAGTAAATCCAGTTCATCTAAAGATTTCACCATTCGCAACGGCTCAACAAGCGGATCGACTGAAAAAAGACGCAATGAAGAGTTCTCTTTTAAAATTTGCAACAAGTGTGCCGAACGCCAGTGCCCGTCTATAGCTAAAGTATCGCCTGGCACCTGATGAAGAAGACGTGAATAAGGAGACTCTCCATCACGATAGGTTTCATATTCATGATGATCCGCAACTTCGCCTGCAAACATTTCGTGCAACAGTAAAAATGAATGTCCATCTGACGTAACAAGCAGGGCAACCACTCGTTCACCTGCTTCCACATAAAAGCCAGCAAAATAGTATAAATTGGCTGGAGAAGCTAATATAGCCGCCGAATAACCGTATTGATGTAACTGATGGGAAAGTTTTTGACGTCTGGTTTCGTAGAGAGTTGTCATTCATGCACCCCCAAATATACCAAATTTTTCATACCCAAATACTCCGCCTATTTCAAACTGGGACGCGGCAGATGAAAAATATCGGTCGTTCTCGCATAAGCATCCCCCGCCAACCTTGCTACAGGCTGTAACGCTTCTAGCAAAATATGTCGACCATCATAGACGCTGTCATCTACATGTAAAAAAATCACTTCTCCAATGACCAATGAACCAGCGCCTTCTTCATCGCCAAAATGTAAAATATCTACTTTGCGACATTCCATATGCACCAAACTTTCTGCTACACCCGGTGGTTTTACCCGTTGGCTGGGTCTTGGTGTTAACCCCGCGACTTCAAATTCATCTACTTCAAAATCATACTCAGGAGATGCCAAATTCATTTTTTCCACCAAAGACTCAGAAACAATGTTAATAACAAATTCGCCCGTTTCCTCTATGTTCAACAAAGTATCCTTTTTATCTAAATTCCCCATTTTTCGCATAGGAGCAAAGGAAACAATGAATGGTTTAGGACAGACGCCATTAAAAAATGAAAACGCGGCTAAATTTCGTTGACCATCTTGACTGACTGTAGAGACAAACGCAATGGGTCTTGGCACGATAGTACCAATCAAAAGTCGATAATTTTCTATGGCTGATAATTGACTAGGGTTAAAATCCATACCTTCCAATCCCTTCTCTTTTTATCTACCTTGAAAATTCGGCTTTCTCTTTTCTAAAAACGCTCGAACGCCTTCCACCACATCTTCCGTAGCAAAACATCGTTGAATGAGTTGGTACTCTTCCCGCAACTGAGTCTGCAAATCCGCATCGACCGCATGGTGCAACAGTCGCTTGCTCAATGTCATAGCGATGGGCGCATGCTCAGCTAGATTAGTAGCGTAAGCCATCACTCTGGACATAAACTCACCATCAGCAAACACCTCATTCACCAAGCCCACTTGTTCCGCTTCCATAGAAGATATGTCTCTTCCTGACAATATCCATTCACTGGCTCTTGTCCAACCAATCAAACGTGGCAAGAAATAGCTCATCCCTGCATCCGGCGACAGTCCTCTCCGTATGTATCCCGTAGTCAATTTGGCTGAAGTAGCCATAAATCGCAAATCACAAGCAAGTGCCATCGCCATTCCCGCCCCCGCAGCTATACCATTGATGGCTGCAATCACTGGCTTGTCACATTCTCGAATCGCCAACGCTAAATGTCCAACCCACCCCAACGGATCGAGAGACTGATGACGTGTTATCCCATGCCGCATGGACTCAACGGTACTTAAATCGAGTCCGCTACAAAATCCTTTGCCCGATCCGGTCAAAACGATGACACGCACTGCGTCATTGGCAGAAGCTGCCCGTAAAGCATTGATTAGATTAGAAGAAAGATCTCCATTCACTGCGTTATACGTCTCTGGACGGTTTAACGTCAAAAGACGTACACCATCCTTATCATCTTCCAGTAATACTGACTGACTGTTCAACTCTTCCATAGCCACTCCGCTCCCTCTTCATGTATCTGTTTTCACATTCCTCAGAATAAACCGAAACAAGGCAGAAAAAAAGAGCAAGGCGTATTGCATACTCGCAATATGCCTTGCCCAACATTCCCCATATCCTAAGTGCATCTAACATTTTGAAACGAATAGAATCCAATCTATTATACTTCTACAGCCAATTCACCAATTTCTTCTGCTTCTTTGTCCGTCGAGAAATCTGGAACACGCAGACGGCTAGCTACACCCCAGTAATAGAAGACAAGCGAACCGACACCAACCACAATTGAATCCCACCATGGACCTGGAATAATAGGCTTTTTCAGGGGTCCAAAAGAACCTATATACGACATGACACCAAGGAACAAATAGTAAACGATAACCCAAATGCCGGATTTCCAGTCCCTCTTTAAGCGAGTTATTGAATCTGGACCTTTATCCATGAATGCGAGATACAGCACCAAAGAGCCAATGGTCATGCTGATCAGTAATTTGTCTACAGTCCATCCTGTCCAATAGACAATCCAGCTACCTGCAATAAATGCTAGCGGTGCAATGATACTCATTCCGCCCAGTCTAAATGGACGTTTGAGTTCAGGTGCAGCACGCCGCATAGCTGCTGCCGAAACCGGACCAAATACATAAGTCAATACAGTTGCCGAAGTTACTGCGCCAACAAGTCCCTGCCAAGAGTGAAAGTTGCCCGGAAGAATCCAAACAATGGAGAGGATAAAACTTAACCAGAGAGCTGGTCTGGGCAATCCTGTCTTTTTGTTCAATTTACCAAAGATAGAATAAAAATATCCGTTACGCGACCATGCAAAGAGAACACGAGCTGTCGAAGACAAATAGATGTTGCCTGTACCTGCTGGCGAGATAACGGCGTCAATAAAGAGCAGCGAAGCCAGCCAGCCAAACCCAAGAGTCATGGCTAAATTAGCAAACGGTGAATTAAAGTTAACTGCCGCCCACCCTTTCGTCAAATCGGCAGCAGGCATTGCGCCTACAAAAGAAACTTGTAACAAAATATAAATAATAGCGCCAAGAGATATGGCCAAGATGATAGCAAGAGGAACATTGCGTTGCGGATTCTTTGCTTCGCCAGCAAAGTCTATCGCTTGACGGAATCCAAGAAATGCAAAGACAATACCTGCAGTGGAGACTGCAGAGAATATGCCTTTTACTCCTCCAGGACTTGCTCCGCCAGCCGCAAAACTCGCCGGATGCATATTGAATAACAAAATGATGAGTGTGAGTAACGGAAGAATGAATTTCAAAGCTGTCACAATAGAATTAATCTTACCAAAAACTTGCACACTCCAATAATTCAGCAAGAAGAAGAGAACAAGGAAAGCAATCTCAAGAATGAGTCCTGCTAGAGTATAGTTGTTGCTGCCTTTTACTGATAATCCAGGGAGATAATACGTGGCGTACTGACGCACAGCCTGTGCCTCGATGCCAGCCACACTGGAATACGCTAACAATGAAGCGAATCCCATAATATAGCCAACCAGTGAACCGTGCGTATATTCTGGGTAACGGATAATACCTCCGGTACGTGGCAACGCAGCACCCAACTCAGCGTATACCAAACCAATAAACATAACGGCGATGGCACCAAACACCCAAGCAATCCAAGCTTCTGAACCAGCCAATTGAGCACCAGACTGAGAAGCAAAAAGCCATCCAGAACCTATTATGGCACCAAGACCCAAAAAGGTTAAATCAGCCAAAGTAAGCGCTTTTTTTAACTTCCCTTGACTCGCCATTGAGACACCCCTTTCTCACATACCCTTTTGACAAGCGTTCATATTTTGCTAACATTCATAGCTTTTGAACCTATATTAATCTGCTATCACCCGCCTTCGTAGTGGTTGTTCGCCAAGCGCTTGCTTGTTCCGCTTAGTGAAACAACCGAATAAGACTTGGTGATAATTCTATGCGAATTTATCAGATAAATCAAATGTTTGAGTGCATTCAATTATCAAGAAAGTTTTGGGAATCCCAATTTTTTAACTACACAGAACGAATTAACGAAACATACCTTTTAAGACAAAACCGACGTTGGCCGGCCGTTCCGCCAGACGCCGCATGAAATAACCATACCAGTCATCACCGTATGGAACATAAATGCGCAATGGATGGCCTCCATCGGATAATTGCTGCTGTAAATTGACACGAATACCGTATAGCATTTGAAATTCATACTTATCTTTAGAAATTTGGTGTCGTTCAATAAATGATTTACAGTGTTCAATTATAGCTTCATCATGGGTTGCAATCGCAGTCAGTCCTGGTGAAAGTAGATGGGCTTCCACCATTTTTATATAATTAGCATCTACATCCGCTTTCTCAGGGTAAGCCACAGACTCTGGCTCCTTATATGCCCCTTGACAATGCGTAAAGATGCACCTTTGCTGGCCAAACGGAGCAAATCATCCATACTGCGGTAGAGATACGCCTGCAATACAGTCATGACATTAGGATACTCAGACAATAACTCTTCAAAAATATCCAGCGTTACTTGACAACGCGCGCTGTCCTCCATATCTATGTTAACAACAATACCATACAGCAACGCCTTATCCAGTATTTTCCTCATATTCTCCATACAAAGTTCACGCGATATATCTAACCCAAGTTGCGTCATTTTTAAGGAAAGCGTGGATTTTACCTGATGTTGGTGAA
Organism: Alicyclobacillus sp. TC; assembly: GCF_016804365.1. Classification (NCBI taxonomy): domain Bacteria; kingdom Bacillati; phylum Bacillota; class Bacilli; order Caryophanales; family Alicyclobacillaceae; genus Alicyclobacillus; species Alicyclobacillus sp. TC. The sequence goes on from NZ_CP044434.1 coordinate 2,104,403, forward strand.
TCGCTTCCAGCGCTTGCAGACAATCGTCAGCTGCTTTCCGCGCCTCTTTTTCGTCTGCTACAAATTCACCTAGATGATCGAGTGTTGCAGTCATATGGCGCATGTTTAATTCCCGCACAACACGAATCGCATCAGTAATTTGTTCTCCAGCCACAAACCGTTGAGCACCCAATTTATGTCCATAGCGCTGTGCCCATCGATTAGCAGATTGATTTTTAGCTAATGCCTGGAAAAATGCACGCAATAATTCTTCCATTCAAAATAATCCTCCTAGAAAATAAACTTAGGCGTCTTTATCCTTACGCACCATTGGAAGAATTTTATCCAATCCAACCTTGTGCTCTGGTTGTTGCGTTTCAGGTACATGAACATCAAACCGTTCAAGAAAATCAATCACTTCTTTAGTAATTGCCGTAGGAGTGGAGGCACCTGCAGTAACCGCCACCTTCCTGGCTCCCTGTAACCATGAAAGTTGAATTTCACTGACATCAGCAATTCGATAGGCAGGCACATGGGCTATTTCTATAGCAACTTGAGCTAAACGATTGGAATTATTACTGCGCGGATCACCCACCACCAGGCAAAGATCTGCTCCTTTAGCCTGCTCTGCCACTGCCTGCTGTCTCGTTTGTGTGGCCAGACAAATCTCATTATGCACTTCTGCTTGTGGGTATCGTTGCAGTAACGCCTCAGTCAAGGCTTTTGTGTCCCACTGACTCATGGTTGTCTGGTTCGTAATCACTAATTTGTTTGCGGTTACTTGCAATCGTTCAATGTCTTGCTCGCTTTCAATAAGATGTACTTTACCTGGAGCAACTCCCATTGCACCTTCTGGTTCAGGATGACCTTTACGTCCAATATAGAGAATTTCATAGCCCTGCGTAGTTTTTTCACGAATCAGATCATGTGTGCGGGTGACATCCGGACACGTGGCGTCTAAAACTGTCAACCCACGCTCTCGAGCACGTTCCTTGACTTCTGGAGAAACGCCATGCGCTGTAAAAATCACTGTTCCTTCGGAAATTTGTTCCAGAAGCTGCATACGATTCGCACCATCTAATGTTTGAATCCCCAGTTTAGAGAATGCTTCCACGACGTGTGCGTTGTGCACAATCATTCCCAAAATGTAAATTGGCCTTGGCAAGGAAGGATTGTCTGCTGCCTGTCTGGCGAGTACCATGGCATCCACAACGCCATAGCAATAGCCGCGAGGACTGATTTTAATCACTTCCATTTTCTTCACCTCCAATGATAAGCTGATGAGCGAATTGAAAGCCTTATCAACCCATGATAGATTCATTAACCCCGCAATTCGTGCAGTAGACGCTGCTTTAAATCCCAAAGTGGCTGGGAAAGATCAACATGATATTCGTGCGGATTAAGATGTCGCAAAGTTTCTGAAGAAAAACGACACAGTCCATCCTCTACCCGTTTGCGAATTTCTGGCAATCGCGGCAGTGTATATACTAATTCTCCTTGGATAACAATAGGTTGCAATAATTCTTCTATCTCATAATGCACTATAGTTTTGCGTTTGTAAGTATGAATTGGGTGGAAAAGCGTCAACGGCTGTTCAGGATTCAGCTCTTCATCGTCCAGAGCAATTAAATCAGCAACCGCCATCCCGTCTTTTAGTAACCGTAATACTTTTTTCTTTCCGGGATTGGTAACTTTACTTGGATTTTCAGACACTTTAATGCACGGTTCCAATTTTCCATTCATCTCGTGCGCCACTAATTTATAGACGCCGCCCAGCGCTGGACAGTTATTCGAAGTAATTAAACTCGTACCAACACCGTAAGATGTAATCTGAGCACCTTGCAAAGCGAGTTCACGAATCGTCCATTCATCGAGATCGCTCGATGCTACAATACCGCAATCTGTCAATCCAGCAGCGTCGAGCATTTGCCGCGCTCGTTTGGAAAGGTAGGCCAAATCACCACTATCAATGCGAATAGCCTTCAGTGAACGGCCTTCTTTGCGCAATTCGTGACCCACTATAATAGCGTTTGGAACTCCACTATTGAGCACATCGTAGGTATCCACCAAAAGAACCGTAGCATCTGGAAATGTACGAGCATAGGCGCGAAACGCTTCCAATTCACTTGGAAAACTCTGAATCCAACTATGTCCTTGCGTTCCAGCTACTGGAATGTCAAAAGATTGTCCCGCCAAAACATTACTTGTAGAAGTGCATCCGCCAATGTAAGCTGCGCGCGATCCAAAAACTGCCGCATCAAGGTTTTGGGCACGTCTAAGACCCATTTCAATCACAGGTGCGTTTGGCGCAACCGGATTGACTTTAGCGGCATCAACAATACGCTGAGCTTTGGTTGCTATCAAACTTTGATGATTGACAAATGTAAGTACAGCTGACTCAATGAGTTGGACTTCAAAAATCGGTCCCTCAAAACGAAGCAGAGGTTCATTAGGAAAAACGATGGTTCCTTCCGGAACAGCATAAAGATCTCCTGTAAAGTGAAAATGGCGCAAAGCTTCTATAAAATCATCACCAAACAAATGCAATGAACGTAAATATTCCAGATCTTCTTCGGAAAATCGCACATGCTGTAAATACCAAACTACCTGTTCAAGTCCAGCTGCTATGACAAATCCATTGTTGCAGGGATTACTGCGATAAAACATATCAAAAACAACTCGTTGCTGATGTCGCCCAGCACAAAAATGGCCATACATCATGGTAAGCTGATAGAGATCGGTCAAAAGCGTTGTATGGCGGTTTCGATAAACAGGCAATCGAGAAATTTCCAAAATTCGCTCCGTCGCTTTTCTTGCAGCGAGTGACGAAGGTTCTTTCACCTTACACCTCTCCTCATTCATTCCATGTCATGTGAGATAGATTTTGTCAATCGAATGGTTTTTGGATAATATTGTATATTCGTTCAGCCAAGGCACTTTTCCCCGCAACAAGAATATCGCGAGTATGTAAAGAGTGCGGGTTTGCTTCCAAGCTTATCAAGGTACCCCCAGCTTCTTCTACCATTAACGTTCCGGCTGCCAAATCCCACACATTTAAATCAAACTCCCAAAACGCATCTATACGACCCACCGCGACATAAGCTAAATGCAGCGCAGCCGCACCCAAAGCCCGAAAACTTTTAGCCTCCACAGCTACTTCTGCTACCCGTTTTGTCCGCTCAAGGCGTGGCGCAATACGTACAGGCATTCCTGTCGCTACTACAGCGCGGCGCAATTCTGTAGTTGCTGATACTGTCACACGCCGTCCAGGAAACTCTTTCTGTGGCTGCTCAAGCCATGCTTCAACTGCAGTGTCTTCTGCTAAATAAACTCCTTGCCCACGAGCTGCCAAAAACATCTCATGACGATATGGATCGTAAATGCAAGCTGTTTGTACTTTACCATGAGAAGCGTAGGCAATGGAAACGACAGAAAGCGGCATACCGGAAACAAAATTGGTGGTTCCGTCAAGCGGATCGACCAGCCAAAGATGCGGTTCGTCTGCTAACTCGGAGAAAGCTTTTGCTGCTGCCTCGCGGCCAGGCTCTACTCCCTCCTCACCCAGGACTTGATGGTTTGGATGATGTTTTTCTATCCAAGCACGAATGGCTGCTTCTGCTGCTTTATCTACTTCTGTCACCACATCGGACAATGAAGTTTTTTCTCTAATTTCAAGCGCGGTGCCCAGTCGAACAGAGAACATCCGTCCAGCTTGCAGTGCAGCCCCAGCTGCTGTTGAAAGTAATGTATCCAAAGAAATCGAGGAATTTTGCACCCTGCATGTTCCTTTCTCATGATGATCCACACATTCGAAGGTCCTGTCCTTTTCATTCTCGCTACTGTATCCTAGCACATTGTGCCGCAGATTCGATAAAAGTTTGTTTACGAAAATCTTTTCCTTGCCATCTTCTAAATATGAAAGAAAAAAGCGGGACTCGACGAGAACATCATCTCTCAAGCTACCCGCGAAGCAGAAATACATATGATTTTTACAAGTTCTGCAGATTTCACCAGCTAACCCAACTGTGCATAAGCTACATCCAACTTAATTGGCCCATACATCTTTGACGTACTGACCTCTGTCAATGAGCTGCTGCAGCCATTTTTCAGCGTCTTTTTCCTGAACACCATACACCTTTTGATAGCTATGAATCATCTCTTGGTCTACTTCAGGTGCCATTTTCCTTCCATCTCCACAAACATATAGCCGTCCACCCTTGTCCAGAATGGATATCACTTCTTGAGCGTTCTGAGCCAGTAAATGTTGAACATATGTTTTAGGCATTCCTTCCTTACGGGAAAATGCCATGTGAAGCTTGACAAGGCCGTTCCTTTCAAACTCTTTCCATTCCTCACGATAAATAAAATCCGCTTCATTTCTGCATCCAAAGTAAAGATGGGCCAAACCTAACGATTTACCTTGTTTTTGCAGAACAGATCGAGCTTGCAAAAATCCCCGGTAAGGAGCGATGCCAGTCCCCGCTCCCACCATAAGAATAGGAGTCTCAGGGTTTTCAGGAAGTTGAAAGCCTGATTCTGGCGTACGAATAAAGGCAACCACATGTTCTCCCGGCTGACGTTCAGCTAGATAATGAGAAGCAACTCCATAATATTCGCCTTGACCATTCCATGCTGGGCCTGCAACCACACCCACGGAAATGGAAAGTCGATGAGGATCTATCCGCGGAGAACTGGATATTGAATAATATCGTGGTTTGAGTGCCGGTAAAAGTTCTAAAAATCGTTCAAAAGGAATTTCACAAGCCTCATATTTTTCAAGCAAATCGAGCATAGTGACTCGTTTTTTGAGAATCTGTTCTTCATAAATACCCTTCTCCAACAGATTCTCCAACTCTCGTTTATGCGGTGGACATAGCGTATAAGAGGCAATTTCACGGATTTGAGCGCGTGTCGCCGCTTCTTGAAGTTCAACACTGTTCTGAAGAAGATCGACCAAAGCAACTGGCTGATTTAACGGCAAATGAGAGGCACCGGAGCCACTCGCCCTTAAAATTAATTGATCGCTCTCCGTCAAGTGAAAACGTTTTATGACTCGTTTTACGTTTTCTCTACGATTGCAAGCAAAAATGCCTAGATGATCGCCTTCTTGATAAGAAACATCTGCAGGCAGTTCGATCTCGATATGTCTCGTACTTCTTCCGCTACCGACATGTTGGAGTTCGCGATTGTCACGTACCACTCCATGAAACGCTTGATAAGATTCAGCCAGTGGCGTATTTGCAAATCCACTGACAAACTGGATGTTTAAAGTGCCTTGATCCTTCTCCTCCTGTTCCCGAATCTGTAAGTTAAATGTTTTCACTGCATCCGCCAACATTTGAGCTTTCCAGTTATCCAAATCCTTTTCAAAATCACCGCTAGCATCAGCTTCACCGCGAGCCGAGAATCGGTTAGCCCCTTTTTCGGCAAGCTTTTCGTCAATCCAACGCGGAACCGCTTGATACGTACTTGACCAGTTATGGTCGCCGCAACCGAGTACCGAATAGTTGACTCCCTTGAGTTGTCCTTCATCTACTTGTTCCAGCCATTGAACAAACTCCCTGGCATTGCTGGGAGGTTTGCCGTTATAAGAAGACGTAATAATCAGCAATGCGCCTTCTGTAGGCAATTTTCCTATATATTGGTTTACAGGAGCAACTTCACTGCGAATCCCCTGGAATTGGGCCAGATCTGCAAGCTCTTTGGCAATCCGACTAGCTGTTCCCATGTCAGATCCATATAACACGAGTAGTGGTCGTTGATTGACACCTAAAATCTTAGGCACAGACGAACGAGGCTCTTCCTGTTTCTTGGTTTCCACACCTAAATTCAATTGGGATTCTGCGATATGATGAGAGTTGGTAGCCTCTCGCAGCTGTACGCGAATGGTTAAATCGTCTGGCTTGAGGGTCAATGTTTGCTTGATTTTGAGTTGATAATTCATATGATCTATCAGTTGAAATTTTTGCAAAATCATGCCAAGCACTAAGCTTGCTTCATGAAGCGCAAATTGCATGCCAATACATGCTCGTTGACCATTACCAAACGGTTTATAGGCATGATTAGGCACTTGGTTTAAATCCGCAAATCGTTCTGGACGAAATTCTTCCGCATCTTCCCCCCATGCTTTTTTATCGCGATGAAGTTTGGGGATATGAACGAAAACGACCTCACCTTTTTGTATCTTGTATTTGCCACCAACCACAGTATCCTCTTTTGCATAAAGCGCAAACCCTGGAGCTGTTGGATAAAGGCGCAATGCCTCATTTAAAATCATGCGAATATATTTCAGTTGCAGTACCTCTTGATAAGTTGGAACTTCGCTTTTAAATACCGCATCCACTTCTTCATACGCCTTTTGAAGAACTTCAGGATGCTTTAACAAAAAATAAATAGCAAAAGACAAAAGTCCACTGGTAGTTTCATGTCCAGCAATCAAAAATGTAATCATCTGATAGCGAATATTCGCATCATCGAGGGATTCCCCAGTTTCCGGATCAGTGGCATTCAACATTCTTGCCAGCAGATCGTTCTCCCCTTTATCTCCAGCATTTTTCCGATCCGATATCAATCTATCTACTAAAGAAAACATGGTTTGGATATCGCGATCAAACTGGCGTTTGGTAAGAACCATGAACTGATCTTGAATAGGTAACCGATTGCCTTTATGCATGGCCTCGTCTAATGCCCGAACCATGCTCAATATAAAGGGAATGGGTGTTTCTCGATAAAAGCTGTTAAATCGATAATTGAAACCACACAAGCCAATCGTATCAAGCGTTAATCTGGTCATATCTTCCGGTACACGAATACTTTCATCCGTATTCAACCGTGACCATTTCTGTACCAACTGCAACGCGATGTCCACCATTTTGGAGTGATAAGCTTTCATGGCCGGTTGACTAAATGCTGGCAAAAGTATGCGATGTGCTTTTTGCCAATTGATCTCCTCAGTCCAAGCCGTAAACAGGCCATCACCTGCGAAAGATCGCACATGGAGTAAATGGCCAATATTTTTATCAAACCGAGTCTCATCGCAAACTTCTTTTACAATTTCTGGGTCACTCGTAACAATGAATGATCGGCCTGGAAGTTCAAGCCTTATATTAGGACCCCACTCGCCCACCAAATGATCAAAAGAAGAACTGGGAGAGTCTTTATCAATCAGAGGCAAATTTCCAAGCAGCCCAAATTTCTTAGGTTGAGGAAAGGTTGAAAGTTTTTCCATGATGGAACCTCTTTTCACTGTTAAATCGGCATAGAATGACGTTCCCAATCTAAACATGAGCAATTACTCATATTTTTATTATATGAATATAAGCTCATATTTGCAAGAAGCTGCTGACCACTCAGTGAATCAAAATTAAAATTTAGATGAATCCATCGAGACTATCCAAATCAATTCTTTAAAAGAGGCATGAGATAATTTTTAAGAACATTTTTTAACTCCCGTACTCCATCCATCCGAATTTCCGATTTATCATGTGTAACCGGCAGTAAGGCTACCATGACCCGCAAACAAATATCCGCATGCAAATGACTCTCTTCCCTCGACATATGGGGTGCCCATAACGTCAATAGTCTAACCAATCTCGACATAACTTCGTTAAACAATAAATCTGTCGCCATTCCCTTGTAAGGTTGAAAAATAACACCAAGCGCTAAATGATGAACTTCGTATAAAACAATTTTTTCAATGAGATTGTCTAACTGCTCAGAAAAATTGAAGGAATGGAGTGTCCTTTCCAAAGATTCATCGAGAATATGATTTAAATCCATACGGTATTGATCAGCTAATGCCAACAATATGCTTTCTTTGTTTGGAAAAAATTGATAAACTGAGCCTATAGAGGTTTGAGCCCGTTTGGCCACAGCATTGGTTGTTAAGGTATCTAAACCCTCTTCAACAATCAGATCAGCAGCAGCATTGAGAATTTTTTGAACCCGTCGTTGTCCACGTGCTGTTTTCGGCTGCACATAATGGATATCGGCGTCATTTTCCATATCAATTATCCCTCACCGTATCGAAATCTCACCTGCAAGACGATTGCCGATCAATGCCAATTGGGCATGATGTAAATAATGATAATAGACCACCATGATTCACAACATTTCCATTCTAATCTGAAACTGATTCGACTTCACATAGAACTGGTCTAAGGCGGATAGACTAAAATAAATAATATTCCAAAATTTCACTTGTCTTTTTATCCCTGGTTCGTGGCTCTGGAGGGTATGAAATGAAAGAAAGAAGAACCGTTCATGATTCGCTCGGTCAAATGGAAATTCCCGCTGATGCCTATTATGGAGCTCAAACTGCGCGGGCTTTGCGCAATTTCCCTATTAGTGGACTCCGTTTGCCGCCTATTTTTGTAGAAGCGCAAGCACTCATCAAATGGGCCGCGGCCAAAGCTCATGCTCATCTTCACGCCCTGTCACCAGAACTGGCAGCAGCCATCTGTCAAGCTGCTGATGAAGTCATTGCAGGCCAGTGGAATCAATGGTTTCAAGTTGACATCTATCAAGCAGGCGCAGGTACTTCGCAAAACATGAATGTCAATGAAGTGATTGCTACACGCGCTTCAGAAATTCTCCGCGGCACACGTGAAGAACCTTTAGCCGTCCATCCTAACGACCATGTCAACAAATCTCAGTCAACCAACGATACCATTCACGCCGCTATGAATTTATCCATGCTTTTGACACATCAACGTTTGGTCGATCCGTCTCTGGCTATTATGGAAACCACTCTAGCTAAAGTTGCCCATCAGGCAGGTTCTGCAGTCAAAGCTGGGCGCACACATCTCCAAGATGCAGTACCTATGCGTATAGCAGACAGTTTCTTGGCATACGCCGAAAACATTCGACGCCATCGTGTATGGTTAAATGAGGCTAGTAGCGCACTGGCGATACTTGGCTTAGGTGGAAACGCTGTAGGAACGGGTATCAATACTCCTCCAGGTTTTGCAGAACAAGCCATAACTTATCTGGCAGAAAGAACACAGCTTCCTCTCTGCCTCCCGGTTAATCCCTTCACCTTTAATCAAAATCCTGATGAAGTTGTATATTACGGGAACATCTTGCAAAGGATGGCAGAGGCCATTGGTCGTATTGCCAACGATTTACGTCTGCTGGCTTCTGGACCACGCACTGGATTGGCAGAAATTGAATTTCCTGCCGTACAACCTGGTTCCTCAATTATGCCCGGCAAAGTCAACCCAGTTATGGCAGAAATGATGAACATGGTAGTCTTCCAGGTGCAAGGTTGTCAATCGACCATTGCTCTGGCCGGATCGGCCGGACAACTGGAACTTAACGTCATGATGCCAGTCATGGCAGCAAACGCTCTGCATGCCATGACTATTTTAGCCAATGCCGTCAAACAATTTGCAGAGCAAGGAGTGGCAGGGCTGATTCTCCATACGGATGTTTCACGTCATTATGCTGAATCCAGTCTGTCTCTAGCTACTGCATTAAACGTCGCTATTGGCTACGAACGTGCAGCAGCAGTTGTTCATCAGGCACTGATAAATAATTGCAGCTTACTGGAGGCAGGGCAACAGCTCGGCTTGGATAGCCATCTGCTGCAATCAGCACTTGACATTGACAGACTGGCAGTGCCCGTTTCTCGTTATTTACCTAAATCCCGCTCAGACATGGAGTCAAACCACCCAACCACGCCTGAGCCAAACGTTCATCAAGCAAATACAAATTGGCCAGAGAATGGAGATTAAATTCCTTCCTGGAATGACGAATGGGTCATTGGAATAGGTGTAGAAAGCAGAACTTCGGCCAACTTTTCAATTTCGGCGCTGTATGAACTGTCTGCCAGCCGAAATGGAACATGCTCGGTTACAAATTCGAGAATACGTAACGTAGCAGGTGCCATCTGTTCTTGACACCTGTTCATCAGCAGAGCGCGTGTCGCAGCAATAAGCTCTATCGCCACGACACGGGCACTGTTGTGCACCATTTGTCTTACTTGACGAGCCGCAATGGTCCCCATGGAAACATGGTCTTCCTGATTGGCAGAAGACGGAATGGAATCAACAGAAGCTGGATGAGCCAATACTTTGTTTTCTGATACAAGAGCTGCCGCAACATACTGAATGATCATGAATCCCGATTCCAAACCTGCCTCACCCGCCAAAAAAGCTGGAAGATTGCTAAGTTGAGGATTAACCAGTCGTTCAGTACGTCTTTCGGAAATATTTGCCCATTCCGCTACGGCTAATTTTAAAAAGTCAAAAGCAAGTGCCATAGGCTGGCCATGGAAATGACCGCCAGAAAGAATTCGCCCATCCGGTAAAACTATGGGATTGTCGGTTACTGCGTTCATTTCAATGGCAAGTTTGTCTTCAACATAATGAACAGCCTGCCAACTCGCGCCATGAACCTGGGGTGCGCAACGCAAGGAATACGCATCTTGCACGCGCACCTCTCCCTGATGAGTGGTGAGTCTGCTGCCACTCAATAAACCCAGAATCCTTTGAGCCACTTCAGCCTGCTCAGGATAGGGGCGTGTAGAGTGCAGTTCTGGCAAGAAAGCATCTGTAATGCCACCAAGAGCCTCCATGGTTAAAGCTAGTGCAGCATCTGCGGCTAAACCCAGGCGTCTAGCTTCCAATGTTGCCAACGCACCAACTGCTGTCATCGCTTGTGTTCCGTTAATTAAAGCCAGCCCTTCTTTGGCTGTCAATTGTACTGGTTGTAAACCCGCTTTTTGCAGAGCAGCCGCTCCGTCCATCACCACTCCCTGATATTCAGCTTGACCTTCGCCCATCAACACAAGTGCCATATGCGCCAACGGCGCCAAATCTCCTGAGGCGCCCAAGGAACCCTGACTAGGAATAACAGGATGTACACGACGGTTGATACAATCGACGAGCAGTTGCAATGTCTCCCTGCGAATACCGGAAAAACCTTTAACCAGTGCGTTCGTCCGTAATACGAGTAGGGCCCTTACCACATCCACAGGAAAGGAGTCACCGACACCCATAGCATGGGAACGGATTAAATTGACTTGTAATCTAGCCACATCTTCTTGCTGAATAGGCACATCCGCCAACTTGCCAAAACCGGTTGTCACCCCATAAACCACCTGTTTTTCAGCAATACAGCGTTCAATATGTTGTCTACTTGCTTCTACTTTTGCCCAAACCTCAGGTGATACACTAACTTGCCAACCCCCTTGGACGATCCGTTCTAATTCTTCCAAAGTCATGTCTGTTCCGTTCAACCAGTATACTTTCTGCTGTTCCATCTTTATTTGTCCCCTTTCCATTACTCTGTTGCTTTAGCATAAGAAAGGGACGACCCAGAGGGCCGCCCCAGAATGAACATCGTGGTTTTTCGAAAATCTTGCATAGCTTGCAAGGTTGTGGTGATATTGGCAGGAAACTTATTTTATGAAAACTATACTTGCTCATGATTCGCCACCCTGTTTAAAATGCCTCCAGTCTAAAGCAGAGTCTTTGAGCAACTCTTCAAAAGACTGATGATCGTCCTCTGCCGGATCAAACAACTCCGCGAAAGTGGCATCCGGATTTTCTTCTAATTTCTCTTTAGCAGAACGAGTCTGAATCTGCTTCTCTTTCTTCGACTTGTCACTTATACGAAGCGCAGTATCTTCATCTGGCTTCTCAGTCATTTTTAGAGCGGACAGTTTCTCCGCCACTGCTGCTGAAAGAAACTCTTCCAAACGTGCGTTTTCTTCCGGTATAACGTTTTTTTTAGGTTTTGCTACCGGCTCCATTTTATCCATGGCGTAGTCAGGTTTCCATTCATCACGATGGTTTACTGTAGAAGCAGACTTCAACTTGTTTCTTTTTACCATTGGCTCACCTTCATGTACGCAATTAACACTATTCTGCCATAACAGGCAAGTGCCTGTCGATAAATTCTAAAATCGCTTCTAATCTTTCTTTTCTTAACGAAGGTTTACCGCTACGAGACAAATCATGGTTGGCTTCAGGTATGCGCAACAGTTCCACTTCACGCCCTAATCTTTTCAAAATCGTATAAAACTGCTCAGCCTGTTCAATCGGACAGCGCATATCCAGTTCCGAATGAATCAAGAGCAGAGGCGTGCGAACCTGTGCTGCATAAGCGAGTGGAGATTGCCGCCAGAGTGTCTCCACATTGTCCGTAACGTCACCTTTTAATTCCGATTCAGTGAAAAAAGGTCCAATATCGCTTACGCCGTAAAAGGAAACAAAATTGCTAATGGAGCGTTGCGACACGGCTGCAAAAAAACGATGATCATGAGCTATCATCCAGTTGGTCATGAAACCACCGTAACTGCCACCTGTAATCGCAATTCGCTTGTCGTCAAGCACATCATGTTGTCGCAAAGCCATTTCAAGGCCGGCAAGAATATCCTGCATATCTTGACCACCGTAATCGCCCTGGACAGCATCAGCAAATTTTTGCCCGTACCCCACACTGCCGCGAGGATTGACAAAAACAAGAGCGTAACCCTGACTTACGAGATATTGAAATTCATGAAAAAAAGAATAGCTGTATGCTGCCTGTGGGCCACCGTGAACTTCTAGTATAACTGGCACTTTGCCATCCACCATTTTGTCAGAATGATGAGGTAACATGACAAATCCTTGCAAACGCCAACCATCCGCAGCACTATACCAAAACGGTTGCACATCTACCCAATTCATCGAAGTTGCCCAAGCATTCGGATAATAAACCTGTTGTTCGTCACTCGGAAAACTGTTGGTTTCCCCTTCGTCCATACTGTCCGTTTCCTGACGCACTGGCCAAGCTGGCAGTCCCTGACCCAGTTGGCATTCTGCCAAATAACACGGTGTTTTCACGTCAGTATAAACATAGACAGCACGGCCTGCTTTGACATCAAAACCGTAAAGATCTCGCCGTCCACCTACCATACGTTGCAATTCGCCAGTTTGGGCATCCACCCGCACCAACTCTGTCATAGCTTGGCGAGTGACGAGCAGATATACCCAACGCCCATCCTCCGACCATAGCGGCGGCGGAAGACTAACTCCCGCACGCAGATCACTCATGTTGTGATTGCCTGTAGCTTCTTGCCAATTTTGCATTAAACTCGTCCACTGACGAGTTTTCAGATCAAAACGATAAAGCCGTTCAAAAGTTGCATTGCCGTATTCTTTGCCATGAGCAAGTACGGCCAGTGCAGTTTCATCTGGTGATACGGAAAGACTATGAACATCCCATTCCTGGCTGAGCAGCGTCAATTTCCGTTCAGATAAAGAAAGTTCATATAGATCGCGCCAAAGACTTATTTCTGCATCAGAACGGCGATTGGATGCAAGATAGACGGCATTGTTTTTCAAGGAAAGGGCATAAGAAGAAACGTCATATGAACCTTCAGTCATAACTTCCACGGTTGAGCTCTGCAGATGAATCCGAACGAGTTGACGAAATACAGGAGATAAAATGCCTCTGCCATCCGCTTTATAGTACAATCTACGAAAACGCTTACTATGTGCCGACCAAGATTTTTGTTGTTCCAGAATCCAGTCTTTTACTTCTGTATCCTTCAACTCTTCTGGCCAAATTTCTATTTCCCCGCCTTCCGGTACATCCACCAATCCATACATCCATTCACCTTGCGCATCTAACTGAATATCGGAAATGCCTCGTAAAAAACGAGTCATCCGATAAGATTCTCCCCCATTCAGTGGCATGCACCATACTTGTGTCGATCCGTTTCGATCAGAGAGGAAATATAACTTGCTCTCATCAGGGGCAAAAACAGCTCGAGAATTAGACCGTCCTAATTGGGTCCACTGCTTGATGGTATGGGTTGAACGATGATATGCGTAAAGATGAGTTATATTCTCATCCTTGTCCACATCAGGCCGAGTTTGCTCAAAGACAATCCAATTCATTTGCGGTGAAAATATAGGCCGTTTAACAACCTGCAAGCGAAACAGATCGGAAATCTCAACACGCGTATGTTCCACCATCCCAAACCCCTCTCTCTGCGCTAAGCTAGTTCACATCCAGACTGCCTTTATCCTGAAGAAATACAGCTAAAAACCGCTTCTCATCTTCTACTAATGATGGATGACTATCCAAATATTCGCGCAGCACCTGTTCTTCCAATGAATTGTTCACTTCACCGATTAAGATTCCTGCTGGCCAATCAGCAATTTTTCGATCATACAAAAGCTCCCACTGCTCTGCACCATCTTCCAGACAACGACGTGATACCTGCATGCGTATGCCTGGTTTTTCCTCTCCATCCCCTACATTGTCGAGATACATATACATTTCAAAATCATCCCATTGATGAGTCCAATCGAGCGGATCAAACTTAGCCATGAGTTGCCGCCTTTCTTAGCCGATATCATCATTTCATGACACTTCATTGATAGATGCATAGCACCATCTTAACATGTTAAAATGGATTTGTTGTAGAAAAGGACATACGTGATTTGTAGAGATGAAAGGGGGGCACTGGTGCGTAGATTTTTTGAAATTCTGTTTGTCATCGCCATTATTGTTGTGGGTTATTATACTTTCCGTCCTCAGCCTGCGTTTCCATATAACGCAAGCAATGGTTACCTCTCAGTTCAATCGGTAGCCAACCAAGTGTCGTCCGCTCCTTAAAAAGATTGGACAGAGGTAACGAGAAAAATCTCAAAACACGTCAGGGCTGTTCCAAAGTAAAACAAACTCTTTTGGAACAGCCCTGATTTTATTGGGTACGGTAAACCATCTACTGAATGAGCGTTATGCCAACAATTTTTTAACCTCTGCCGTCATCAAGGGCACTACTTCAAACAAATCACCCACAATGCCGTAGTCGGCCACTTGGAAGATGGGCGCTTCAGGGTCTTTATTGATTGCCACAATCACTTTCGACGATGACATACCGGCCAAATGTTGAATCGCACCTGAAATACCACAGGCGATATAAAGATCGGGTGTGACTACCTTACCTGTTTGACCAATTTGCATAGAATAATCGCAATAGCCTGCATCGCAAGCACCACGAGATGCGCCAACTGCCGCTCCAAGCACCTCAGCCAGTTCACGTAAAGGAGCAAAACCTTCTTCACTTTTCACTCCTCGGCCACCGGAGACAATAATTTTCGCTTCCGTCAAATCCACACCAGTCGATGCCTTTTGAATAATCTCTTGAACTAAGGTTGCCAAATCCTGTTGTTCAAAAGACACAGAGAGGGCTTCCACGGTTCCCGCTTTACCTGCATCTTCTGCAAGCGGAGCAAGATTGTTGGGACGAATAGTAGCGACAACAGGGTTACTCTTAACAACAACTTTTGTAAATGCTTTGCCAGCATAAATGGGACGAGTAAACTGTAATTGGCCGTTGGTCAACTCGACAGCAATCGCATCTGAAACCTGTCCCACACCCAGACGTTGACTGATTATGGGAGCCAAATCCTTACCTATGGCTGAATGGGCCAATAAGATAAGTTCAGGAGAGAAAACTCGATAAATTTCCATCAAAGCCTTACGATATGCGCCAGGTATATATTTCTCAAGTTCTGGCGCATCAACCACATAAACGCGATCGGCACCTGCCTTGCCAAGTCCTTCTGCCAAAGAACTCACTTGATGCCCCAAGAGAGCTACAGCCACTTCCCCACCTTCGGCAGCTTTTGTTGCTGCTCCGAGCATTTCCAATGTCACATTGCGCAATTTTCCATGACGTACATCAGCAACAACCAGTGCTTTTCGACTCATTCCAGTATCCTCCTTCAGAAATTTAACCAATCACTTTTTCTACAGAATGCAATGCTGTTACTAGTTCACTCACTTGTTGGGATAAATCTCCAGATAGAATCTTGCCAGCGGTTTTAGGCTGTGGCAGGAAAGTTTCAACCACTTCGCTTTTTCTGGCAATTTCCTCGGCAGTTAAACCGAGATCTGCCAAAGTCACGTGCGTAAGCGGTTTTTTCCCAGCTTTGCGAATACCTATCAGAGAAGGATATCGTGGATCGTTTAAGCCCTGTTGAGCTGTGACGAGAACTGGCAGAGTAGCCTTGACAATTTCTTCATCACCTTCTGCGTCACGATGACCAATGACTTCATTGCCGTTCACTTCAAGCTTGGTCAGCGTAGAGATATGCGGAATGCCAAGTTCTTCAGCCAATCGCACTGCTACTTGACCCGAACCGTCATCAACGGCTTGGTTGCCGGCAATAATTAGATCATATTGATCTTTACGAGCTATCGCCGCGAGAACTTTCGCAGCGGAATATTCATCACCAAACAGCTCAGAATCGTCTGCCAGTATGGCTTCATCTGCACCCATCGCCAATGCTGTACGCAGGGCCTCTTCACTGCGTGACGGGCCTACAGAAACTACCACCACTTCGGCGTCACCAGCTTCTTTGATACGGATAGCTTCTTCAATCGCATATTCATCATAAGGATTAATGACAAAACGGACACCATCTTCTTGAACTTGCCCATCTTGAAGACGAATTTTTTCTTCCGTATCGAAGGTTTGTTTAACCAAGACCAGAATTTTCAACGTTTATTCTCCTCCTGTGGACGTTATTTTCTTTTGCTCGCAATTTTGATGCAAGCCATGCAAGAGTACGTCAACCACATCGTTTGATAAATCTGCAAGCGCATATTTACTTCCAGTCAAAACCCAAGCTGTTACAGTTTCATCCATGGTTCCAAAAATCATCCGACGTGCAATTCTATGATTGAGAGCCGGACGAAACACACCTTGTTGCTTGCCTTCTTCAATCAGTCCATCCACAAGATTGTAAAAAGGCTTAACGATATCTCCTACCTGCCTGCGAATATCTGCATCAACTTGGCGCAGATATACCTGTGTAACCATGGCAAGCGCCGGATTGGCTCCGAGATGACTGAAATAGAGATGAATCAGCGTGGACAACTTGTCATCCACATGGGATTTCAGAGGCAGCTTTTGCTCGCACTCTTCGACAATCTGACCAATCGCTGTACGCAAAATGGACACTAGAATATCCTCTTTGTTTTTGAAATACAGATATACTGTGCCGTCTGCCACGCCAGCCTCCCTAGCGATGCGAGAAATCTGCGCGCCATGGTACCCATACTTAGACATGACAGCAATCGCGGCTCGCAGGATAGCGCTGTGCTTGGCATCATCACGTTCCTTAGCGATGGCCCCTCCCCTCCTCTAATGAATGAACAGTCATTCACTATTTGTAGAGTACACCTCGATGAATAAGCTGTCAACTGTCCTATCTGCTTTCAAGATGCCTGAAAGGCAAGTTTCCTGTATACTAGAGAAGAACACTGAACGGTACATGAAGGGAAGGTAAACCATATGATGCCGACACACTCTTCTGAAGAGTGGACCAAAGCGCATATCCAAGTTAATGACAATTTGAACCGACTGCTTGGCGCGTTGCGGGATTACGGCTACAATCCCAATCTTCATATTTCTTACGACCGGGAAGAGCACCATCTTCAGGTCGATCCGGCCATTCTTAACAAACATCCAGATATTAAAATGCTTTTTTTGGACTATTTGTCCGCTTGTCGAGAACGTGATGCTGCACTCGATAAAATTCAACAGTTGCCGAAGATGGACTTAGGATTTCAACAGCAACCTTAAAAAGAGGAATCATCCACTTTTCAAAACACTATTTTTATTTTAACTCTCCAGTTGTCACTTCCTTTACCATGAAAAAGCCTCCATCTCCACACTATCCGTGGATTTGGAGGCTCTTTTTTGGCTTCTTTCTTTTCAAAACAACTGGAAGTTGATATCCGCATACTGCAAGACTTTACTGTACCTGACAAAGAGAATGGAATGACGCATGAAGATTCGAATCAGATGGCAGGCAGCGAAATAGGTTTGTCAGAGAGAACGTCGGCAAGCGTTAAATTATCAAGAGCAGCTATCAGAGCTTCCATCACACACAGCCAAACAGAGCGTGTATGACAAGTAGAAACGCGATCACAAAGCAGTTCAGGACTCAAATTGTCCTCACTTACGCAAGCCATAGGTGAAAGAGAGCCTTCCAGAAAACGCATCAAACTGCCAACGGAAATTTCTGATGCCGGACGACTCAACATAAAGCCTCCATTGACACCTCGAACACTCCGTAGAAAACCAGCTTTGCGCAATTGGGAAACAATCTGATCTAAAAATTGCTCCGGGATGCCTTCTTCGAGAGCAACTGTAGGCAACGCTACGGGAGTCTGCGTCCCCGCTCGCTCGGCAATCGCCACCATAGCGCGCAAACCATACTCCGTTCGCTTCGATACCTTCATTGTTCATCCCCTCGCTTTGTGCAGGTTCTCATTTGCTTCTCAGTGAAAATCCTGACTGCTTTCTTGCTGTCAATCCAAGTGAATCCATACTTCCCCGCCGCGTACTTCTGTCTGATAAGTTTGCAATGGAATATAGCAGGGAAACGCTGTTGCTTCACCTGTTCGTACATCAAACTTACCACCATGCTTGGGACAAGAGACAATGTTTCCTTCCAACCGACCATTCGTCAACTGTTGTGCCGCATGTGTGCAAACATCCGAGGTAGCAAACAAACCGTCTTCCGTATGAAACAAACCAATATCCTCCATGCCAACTTCTACATGAAGCATTTGTCCAACCGGGATCTCAGATAATTGAGCGATTTTGACCCAACCCAAATCTCCATTCCTCCTGCTAAAAACGACTGTAAAGCACGACTTGCCAAGATATCTTGGCAAGTCTGCAGATACAGGCCGTATTAACCAATCGAACCTTCCATCTCAAATTTGATCAGTCGATTCATCTCAACTGCATACTCCATAGGCAACTCACGAGTAAACGGCTCAATAAAGCCCATGACAATCATCCGCGTTGCATCTTCCTCAGAAATGCCTCGACTCATGAGATAAAATAGCTGTTCCTCAGAAACCTTGGATACAGATGCTTCATGTTCCAAAGTTACATCGTCATTCATAATTTCATTGTATGGAATGGTATCCGACGTAGAGTCATCATCCATAATCAGTGTGTCACACTTGATATTCGCTTTGCTCCCTACAGCGTTTGGCGCAAATGATGCTAAGCCCCGATAGGTCGTTTTGCCACCATGTTTGGAAATGGATTTAGAGACGATGGTCGACGTTGTGTTAGGGGCGTTATGCACCACTTTGGCGCCAGCATCTTGATGCTGTCCACGTCCACCAACAGCAATGGAGAGTACCATCGCTTTAGCACCCTCGCCCATCATATATACAGACGGGTATTTCATGGTCAATTTGGAGCCAATGTTGCCATCCACCCATTCCATCGTTGCATCACGATAAGCCACTGCACGTTTGGTTACCAAATTATAAATATTAGGCGCCCAGTTTTGAATTGTCGTATAGCGGCAACGGCCCCTATCCTTGACAATAATTTCAACCACGGCACTGTGCAACGAATTGGTGCTGTATACAGGGGCAGTACAACCTTCCACATAATGCACAAAGGAATCTTCATCGGCAATAATCAGCGTGCGCTCGAATTGCCCCATATTTTCTGAATTGATTCGGAAATATGCCTGCAATGGAACTTCACAACGCACACCTTTGGGAACATAGATAAAACTTCCGCCACTCCACACAGCAGAATTGAGCGCTGCAAATTTATTGTCTTCCGGAGGCACGACCGTGCCAAAATACTCTTTAAAAATCTCTGGATGCTCACGCAACGCCGTATCGGTGTCGGTGAAGAGAACACCCATTTCTTCTAAATCTTTTCGCATGGAGTGATAAACAACTTCCGATTCGTACTGGGCTGATACACCTGCCAAAAACTTCTGCTCAGCTTCTGGAATTCCCAAGCGGTCAAACGTATTCTTAATTTCTTCTGGAACTTCTTCCCATGTCTTCCCTTTTCGTTCAGAAGGCTTGACATAATAGGTAATATCATCAAAATCGAGCTCGGACAAATTACCGCCCCATCGCGGCATCGACTTTTCAAAGAAAATATCCAAAGAACGGAGACGAAAATCAGTCATCCAACCCGGCTCATTCTTCATCATGGAAATCTCTTCAACTGTCTTACGTGTCAATCCCTTTTCAAATTTGACAACCGATATATCGCGATCGCGAAAACCATATTGATACTCTTCCATATCCGGCAATGGTTTAGCCATCTCGTAGACCTCCCATTCATGTGAATTCAATGAATCCAACCTAACCATTCTGCTTATGAATTTGTCTTAGCCGCATTGTCCAACGCTTGCCAAGCTAACGTCGCACATTTAATTCGAGCTGGAAATTTTGACACTCCTTGTAAAGCTTCCAAATCTCCCAATGCTTCCGCATCAACTTCTTCACCGCGCATCATGGCACGAAATTGATGAGCCAATTCAAGAGCTTTATCGACTGATTGCCCCTTGATGGCTTCCGTCATCATGGATGCTGACGCCATAGAAATGGAACAGCCGCTACCTTCAAACCGCACATCCTCAACCTTACCGTCTTGCAAAAGTAGTTGCAGACGAATTTCATCGCCACAAGAAGGATTGCGCAGTTCCACACTGACTGCCGCTTCTTCCAACTTGCCTTGATTGCGCGGATGCTGGTAATGATCCATAATCACTTGACGGTACAATTCATCCAATTGCATGAGCGAAGAACTCCTTTGCCGATTCCAAACCAGACACCAGTGCATCAATATCGGCTTTTGTATTGTAAAGATAAAAACTCGCCCGCGCCGTGGCCGCTTGATGAAGCCATCTCATTAAGGGTTGAGCACAATGGTGACCAGCGCGAATGGCAATGCCCTCTGAATCAAGCACTGTGGAAACATCATGCGGATGCACACCCTTCAAATTGAAGGTCACCAAACCGGCACGCTGTGAACCTGGTGCTGGTCCGTAAATCTCAAGCCCTTCCATTTTCGACAATTGCTCCATAGCATATTGGGCGAGTTGACTGTCGTGTTGATGAATGTCCTCCATGCCCACCTGTTGCAAATAATCAATAGCAGCTCCCAGACCTACCGCACCAGCAATGATAGGAGTTCCACCTTCAAACTTCCAAGGAGTTTCCTTCCAAGTGGATTGTTCCAACTCCACCAAGTCAATCATTTCTCCGCCAAAATACGTTGGCTCCATCTCGTCGAGCCATTCCTTTTTGCCATATAACACACCGATACCTGTAGGGCCACACATTTTATGACCGGAAAAAGCGAGAAAATCGCAATCCAAATCCTGAACATCCACGGGCATATGCGGTACACTTTGCGCGCCGTCTACAACCATTAGCGCTCCCACCTGGTGGGCCATAGCGCCAATTTCTTTAATGGGGTGAATCGTCCCCAAAACGTTGGAAACGTGCTGAATGGCGACTATTTTTGTGCGATCGCTCAATTTGCTGCGCACTTCATCCAAATCCAAATTTCCATCTGGCAAAAGTGTTAGGTAAACCAGCTTTGCCCCCGTTACTCGTGCCACTTGCTGCCAGGGCACCAAATTGCTATGATGCTCAGCAGGCGTCAGCACTATCTCATCACCTTGCTGTAAACGCAAACGTGCCCAACCGTATGCTACCATATTAATGGACTCTGTAGTCCCTCGCGTAAAGATGATTTCTTCTGGACGATCCGCTTGAATAAAATCGGCCACTTTTTCTCGAGCCCGCTCATAGGCTTCCGTTGCACGACTACCCAGCGTGTGTACACCTCGATGAACGTTAGCATTGTCCATCTCGTAGTAACGGCGCAACACGTGTAACACAGATTGTGGCTTTTGGGATGTCGCCGCACTATCCAAATATACGAGTGGGTGTCCATTGATGCTTTGATCTAAAATGGGAAAATCTTTGCGCAGTTGTGTGGGATTGAACATCATCAATCCAACTCCTTTTCCAAACGCGCTACAAACGCTTCACGCACTGCCTCTTCTACAGGCAAACTGAGAATCGTCTCTTCAAAATATCCCCAGATAATCATGCGTGTTGCTAATTTTTCTGAAATTCCCCGTGACATGAGATAATAGATCTGATTGGGATCGATTTTCCCAACACTGGCCGCATGGCCGCAACGCTTTACATCATTCTCATCAATCAGAAGCATGGGAATGGCATCGGCGCGTGCCGTAGAATCAACCAGAATCATCCGGTCATGCTGCTCACTACCCGCTTCCACAGCACCTTTAATAATTTCTGTGCAAGAACGAAATACCGCATTGGCTTTTTGCCGCAATACTCCATGCATGACAATGTCACTCTCCGAATATCGTCCGGCATGTGTCATTTTAGCGGTTAAATCATGGTGCATACGCCCCACCGCAGTACCTAATACACGCGTGTTGGAACGTGACCCATTGCCATCCAGCAAACTCTCTATATCGGACACAGCCAAACCGTCACCCGTGCTCGCTGCATACCAGTTAACTTCTGCATCTTTGCCCAACTTAGCACGGCGCGTATAAAACCGATACGGTCCTGCAAGAATTTCTTCGATCAAGCCAATCTCTAAACGCGCGTCATTCTCAGCCACCACTTCCCACACATCCGACGTGGCAGCAGCAGAAGTAGCCGCAGGTTTCGCAAATTGCATCTCTGCCACACGAGCCTTAGCACCTGTGTCTGCAATGACCAATGTACGAGGATAGGCACTCTCTAGAGCTTCTTCTTCCGAGCGAATGATGAGAATGTCTGAAGACACTTCTACATGACGTGGAACATAGAGCAGCACACCAGCCTGAAATGCAGCCGCATTCAAAGCTGCCCACTTGGAATGTGAAGAAGGAACTACACTTCCCAGATATTTTTCAAGCAAATGACGATGTGTATGGCTTGCCTCATGCAAACTCATGAGGACGACGCCATTTTTCTTATCTTCTTCTGTCAGGCGAATCGCTTCAATTCGATTCCCTAAAATCAAAACAGCCGATCCTGTTACAAACTCAAACAGTTTTCTCGCTTCCAAGTGACTTCCAGTAGAAGGACTTTTTTCTACAACTTCAAACTGACAGCGCTTCAAATCCGTTTTCTCTAACCAAGGTTTTTCTAATGTTTGAAAAGAAGTCCATGCAGACTCACGCCAATCTGCTAGCCAATCTGCTTCCTGCAACTGATGACTGAGCGCACGCCCTACAGAGGCGCTGACGACATTTTTCTCTGTCACAACAGACCCTCCTTACACGCCAGCCTGGACAGATTCGTCTTCAATGCCCAGTTCAGCCTTGAGTTCATCATACCCGTGCGCCTCAAGATATTCGGCAAGTTCCCGGCCACCCGATTTCACAATCCTGCCTTGCATCATGACATGAACGCGATCGGGCACAATATAATTCAACAGACGTTGGTAGTGTGTAATGATGAGAAAACCTGTTTGCGGAGATTTCAAATTATTTACGCCTTCCGCAACAATCTTCAACGCATCAATATCCAAGCCAGAATCGATTTCATCCAAAATAGCGATCCGTGGCTCGAGCATGCTCATTTGCAAAATTTCGTTTCTCTTTTTTTCTCCGCCTGAGAACCCTTCGTTCAAATAGCGCTCTGCAAAGCTTGCGTCTATATTCAATTTCTTCATTTTTTCCTGTAATTGACGGTGGAACTTTAACACTGGAATTTCGTTTCCCTCGCCGGCACGAGCATTTAAGGATTGGCGAATAAAATTGGCATTAGATACACCTGGGACCTCAGCAGGATATTGCATGGCCAAAAAGAGTCCGGCACGAGCCCGTTCATCCACGGACATACTGAGTAAATCTTGGCCATCCAGAGTGACACGCCCACCTGTGACCTCGTATTTGGGATGTCCCATCAAAGCGGAAGCGAGTGTACTTTTACCCGTGCCATTCGGACCCATAATGGCATGAATCTCTCCGCCTCCAACTGTCAAATCCAATCCTTTGACAATCTCCTTGCCTTCAACCGTGACGTGTAATCCTTCAATGACCAACTGTGGAACAGACATCACCATATCCTCCTCACTCAAGCGACCCTCATCATTTTGATGAAAGCCGTTTAACACCATTCATGGCTTCATACATCCATTGGCATAATGTCTTAAAGTTGACTGTTTGAGTCATGTTTCATTCTCAATGTACCATATTGCTGATGAAAATCAAGGGTAACTGCGCATACATGTACCTTGAATTAACTTCGCATACCCTTTTGTCTACAAAATGTCTACAAATAAAGAAGGCAAAGACAGTGTAGTAAAGTTTCGCACTGTCTTAACCTTCTCCAAGAATCCAGGCAAACATGCTGGGAATCCACCCACAACAGGTAGTTGTGTGAAAGCCTTTAAAACAAATATTTAAAAACCAGCTTCGCTTCCTCAGACATCATTTCTTTATCCCAAGGCGGATCAAACGTCAATTCTACTTCGACTTCTTGCACACCTTCCAAAGAAAGCAACGTGTCCTCAATTTGTTGCTTTAAATCATCGTAGGCCGGGCAACCCATAGCCGTCAATGTCATGGTTACTTTAATTTTGCGACCTTCTTCGAGTATATCGATCCCGTAGACCATGCCCAGGTTGACAATGTCAATCTGTATTTCCGGATCGAGCACATCCATCAACATATTGCGAACGACTTCCTCCGTAACCATAAAAACCCCTCCTCTCAGGAGACAAGATTGGACAACGGAGTATACGGCAATCCTAATGAATCAGCTACCGCCTGATAGGTTACATGCCCACGGTATACATTGACACCTTTGGCCAGTGCCTCATTTGCAGCAACCGCTTTTTCCGCTCCCAAATTCGCAAGTTGTAACGCATAAGGGATGGTGACGTTGGTCAATGCAAGCGTAGAGGTACGTGGCACAGCTCCCGGCATATTGGCAACAGAGTAATGCAATACGCCATATTTTTCAAATACAGGTTGGTCATGAGTGGTGATTCGATCAATAGTTTCAATACTCCCACCCTGATCAATGGCCACATCGACAATCACGCCACCAGGATTCATACCCTGCACCATTTCAGCGGTTACCAGTTTAGGAGCACGGGACCCTGGTATCAGGACTGCACCCACCAACAAGTCAGCACCTTCAATCTCCTGACGCAAATTGTAGGCATTGGACATGATGGTACGTATACGTCCCTGAAAGACATCGTCAAGGTAGCGCAACCGCGAAAGGTTCGTATCCAGTATGGTTACAGAAGCACCCAAGCCCATGGCCATACGCGCCGCGTTTGTCCCCACTATACCTCCTCCCACAATGACCACTCGAGAAGGCGGCACGCCGGGAACACCACCAAGTAATTCACCACGTCCACCATGTGCTTTCTCCAGAAAATGCGCGCCAATTTGAATCGACATGCGACCAGCCACTTCACTCATGGGCGAGAGCAAAGGCAAACTCCTATCGGGCAATTGCACCGTTTCATAGGCTATCGCCGTACAACCGCTATCCATCAACGCCTTCGTCAATTCAGGTTCTGGAGCCAGATGCAAGTATGTAAACAACGTCAAGTCTTGACGAAAATATCCAAACTCTTCCGGAAGCGGTTCTTTGACTTTCATGACCATCCCAGCTTGTCCCCAAACATCTGCAGCTGATGGCACAATTTTCGCACCGGCTTCTTCATAGACACTGTCCGTGAAGCCACTGCCCAATCCTGCCCCAGCTTCCACCAAGACCGTATGACCATCTAACTTCAACGCGTGAACACCTGCCGGCGTAATAGCCACACGATTCTCATTATTTTTAATCTCTTTCGGAACCCCCACTATCACCTTTTCCAACCTCCTCGCTATTTGCCAATCCTCAGGCGGCGCCATCAGTGTAAATCAGACCACCCCAGAAACGCAATTGCTGATAAAATAAGCAAGAATTCAGTCCTTTTGATGGCTCTTGTTCGGAGCAGAAATGACTTTCCTGACAACTCTTCTCTGTCCGCGACCTGACTGTTTTTCGGCTAATGGATGTTGACTCAAGTGTTCTCTGTTTTCCACCAACCAGTGTGCAATATTTTTCACATCACTTGGAGCAATTCGCCAATTGCGATGACCAAATTGAAAAGATTCCCCTGTCAGTTGGCCTGCTGCAGCAAGTGAATCCACAGCTATCCGTACGTGCTCGATGTTTTCATGAAGCATTTCTGCCAGTTCAGCCATGCTAAATCTTGTTGTCATGCTCAAATACCTTCTTCGTCCATTATCTCACATCTATGCTCCTCTATTCCGCTATTGAAAGCAAGAGCAACTTTACCATCATTCCATTGCACAGGCCGAGATTGATAAGGTCGAGATCGTTCAAGGAGAAGGTGTTGGGACTTGAGTAGGCAATTCCACAAGTTGAACATGCGGTGTCATACTGAAATAATCTGTCTTCTCTCCACCGATGACATGAAATTGCACATCAAAGGAGGCTCCTGGCGCTAATTTGTTGGGAATCGACGAAGGCAGATGTTCCAGAAAGCGTGCAGTTCCATATTCAGTAAATCCTTGGTTAGGCATGTTAGAGAACCAAACAACGGCAAGTAAATTATGAGTTACAATCGTCTGCTTGGTTGGATTGGTAAACTGGGCATCCACCGTGATGGCTTGCCCCCGCGCTAAAGTTGGACCATTTAAGACACTGATGTTGCTCAAGAGAATAGATGACTGACGCCAAACCAGCGGCGAATCATGGAGATTGGATGGAATATCGGAAGCATTCGACCAATAAAACGCAAGTTGGGCTTGCTCCGACAGCGCACCTGCAGCATTAACCGGTGCACCCACCGGATGAAACGACCAGGTAACTGTGGCATGAGGCGCTATTTCTTTAGGGCCATTGACAAAACTTAAAAAATTGTCTCGTGATTGGACGGATTTTCCAGAAAAACTAAGAATGCCAAATATTTCGGATTTTTTTATAATCCGATTCGACTCATTGGTCAACTGCGTAAAGACCACAGAACCAGCAGGCCAACCAGGAAGCTGACCAAATCGAATATGTTGAACAGTTATCGGTGCCGGATAGAGCAAATAGGCATCCTTACTTAAAGATAAGGAGGATGTGGATGTAGAAGCTAGACTACCTTGCGAAGCCGAACTAAAAGCACCCGAAGGAGCAATTGGTCCAGCCTGCGGCTTTTTTTGTGTATAGAGCCAAGCCCCTACAGCAATCACGCAAAATACTGCCGCTGCAGCAGTCAAATTGGGCAAAAGCCGAAACCAGCGCCGTTTTTTTACCCCCAAACCAGGAACGTTGACCAATTGTCGCTCAGCCTCTTCTAGAATGCGCTGTTGCAATTGTTCACGAAACGGGACTTTACCTGCTTTCTGAAGCGTTTGGCGAATTTTCTGCTCTATATCATCGTCCTCATGTTGCATCTGTGAAACCTCCTTTCTCCAACTCGGTTTTCATGAACGACCTCGCTCGATGCAAACGCGTTCGAACAGAGGCTTCGGAAATCTGCAAGATTTGTGCAATCTCTTGACCGCTTCGTTCCTGCTGATAAAACAGAACTAGAACCTCTCGATATTTTAGAGGGATACGTTGAATCATCTGCCAAATTTCATCCTTCTCCAACCGTTCTATCACTTCACGCTCTACATTTTCAGATGTACTGAACGTTTGAATAGGCTGTTCATTGATTTCTTCGTGCTTGACTTTCCAAGACCTGATATAGTCTTTGCATCGATTGGCTGTGATAGCCATGAGCCAAGTTTTTGGCGAGCTTTCCTGCCTGAATGTATCATACTGTGTCAAAGCCTTTAGAAAGACATCCTGAGCGATATCTTCTGCTTGATGATAATCTTTGACATAGGAGTATGCGTATTGAATAACATCCTGTCCATATAACTTCATCCAGTCTTTGAGGGCGGCTAATTTTTCTTCTTGAAGCCACTGCTCTCGCTGTGAGTTCACTGATGGTTTTCACCAATCCTTCCAGCCGTCCTCTCCTTTTTGACGGCACCATCGACTACCATGTTACAAACCATTATTTAACATCGGCCGATCCGTTTCTTAGTCTACCTTGTTGGGGTGTCAGCGTAAAGGATGCTAAACTTTGACTAGATAAAAACGCATCAAGGTGCAGAGGAGAATCCATTCGATGTATTCGGTTTTGCGAAAACTGCTTTTTAGCACCGACGCTGAGACAGCTCACCACACCACGCTCTCCATACTGAAAACAGCGCCAAATATGGGGAAATGGCTGCGTCCTAAAGCCCAACAGCCCGCCCCAAATTTAGCCACACAACTTTATCATATGGATCTTAAACATCCGATTGGACTTGCCGCGGGTCTGGATAAAGACGGTATTGCACTCACTGGCCTTGAAGCTTGTGGTTTTTCCATGCTTGAAGTGGGCACCGTCACTCTGCGGCCGCAACCTGGTAACCCGAAACCTCGTTTATTTCGAATTGTTGAAGAAGAAGCGCTGGTGAATCGTATGGGATTTAACAACGCTGGTGCCCATGCACTCAAAAAACGTCTGCAAGAAAGCCATCTCACCATTCCTGTTGGGGCGAATATTGGAAAAAATAAAAGCACCCCCAATGCTCAAGCTGTTGACGACTATGTAGCCTGTACAGAAATATTGGCGGGTGTAGCTGATTATTTGGTCATTAACGTCTCTTCTCCCAATACTCCTGGACTACGCGACTTACAAAACGAACAAGAAGCCAGCCGTATTGTCGAACAAGTGATTGCCGAACGCAATCGTCAAACCTCTCACCGCTCCTATCAACCGCCCGTCTTTGTCAAGCTGTCACCCGATTTGCCGAATGAAAGTCTGGTTCCACTAGCCAGCAAACTTCTTGAAGCGGGATGTGAAGGCTGGATTGCCACCAATACTACCCTTGAACGTTATCAAATCAAACATATCCATGCCCGAGAAAGTGGCGGACTGAGCGGCAAACCTCTAAAAACGAGATCGAACCAAGTCATAGCCGCTTTGTATAAGGTTACAGAAGGAAAAGTGCCGATTATTGGATGTGGCGGTATCTATAGTGCAGACGACGTATACGAAAAGATAAAACTAGGTGCCAGTGTCGTTCAAATTTATTCTGCTTTTATTTATCGCGGGCCTGCTTTATTGGACGTATTGACACAGGAATTGGCTGAACGGCTCGATCGTGAAGGTGTCCAAAGGATTGCAGATTTGGTGGGACAAGCGGAATCGTACAAGTAACGGAAAATGCAGAAGTGGCAAAATCAGATTTGGAAAATCCCGCATAATTACGCTAAACTAAAGAAGAACAAATACTCTACAACTTTACATAGGAGGGATTTGCATGGCTTTTCAATTACCACCGCTCCCATACGCTTTTAACGCTTTGGAGCCACACATTGACGCCCTGACAATGGAAATCCACCACGACCGTCACCATGGTACGTATGTCAACAATTTGAACGCCGCTCTGGAAGGACATGCTGACCTGCAATCCAAAAGTATCGAAGATCTGCTAAGCCATTTAGACGCTGTTCCAGAAAATATTCGCACCGCTGTGCGCAACAATGGTGGCGGACATGCCAATCACAGTATGTTTTGGGAAATTCTCAGCCCCAACGGCGGCGGAGCACCTACGGGTGAAATTGCCAAGGCGATTGACGAGACCTTTGGCTCATTCGAAAAATTCCAAGAGGAGTTTACCAAAGCTGCAACAGGTAGATTTGGAAGTGGATGGGCATGGTTGGTGGTGGATGGCGGCAAACTGTCCATTATGAGCACTCCCAATCAAGACAACCCCATGATGGAGGGCAAAAAACCAGTTCTGGGACTTGATGTATGGGAACACGCTTACTATTTGAAGTATCAGAATAAACGCCCAGACTACATCAAAGCGTTTTGGAACCTCATCAACTGGGCTGAAGTGAACAAACGTTTTGAAGCTGCGAAATAATAGCAGTTGCACCATGCTCATCTTAAAGGGGCTGTCCCAAAAGCGGTTGAAAACCGCTGACGGGCAGCCCCTTCGTTTGTGGTTGGGGATTTTTCATTGGAGGTTTAGAAAAGGATGAGATCTCCTCATCCAACCCTGTGCCTCATTTCGTCAATCGCGGCTTTCTTCAACAAATTGTGGGCAAGTGAAATCCACCCAACTTCCATGGTAACCTTGGGCAGGTTTCGGAGTAGGAATCGTCTGAATCCACGGTTGTTCTTTATCTGTCCAAATACGCTCTCCACTTCAGTCATTCGCCGTATGGCTAAGTCCCTTCCTTCTGGACTCTTAAGTCGTTCGGCTGCTTGCTGCTTGTAGAGCAGATACTGCAGGCTCACTCGAATCTCCCTATTACCAGCGGACTTTGTACAACGTTCCCGAAGTAAACACCCTTCACAGTTCTCGCTTCGGTATGTTCGTAGCTGTGTCTGGTATCCATTATCAGTGTTTCTGTTGCTTTGCCCCCAAAATGTCAGCTTTCGTCCATTCAAACACGTCCATACATCCTGCTCAGCATCGTAGTGCCAATTCTCAACTCGGCTTGGGTCATTCTTCCACGTCTTAGACTGCTCTTTGTGAAATGTGTTGTACTTTACAACGCCATCAAGTTCTTCTTTTTCGAGATACGCGTAATTCTCTTCGCCACCGTATCCTGCATCTGCAATAATTGTTCTTGGAAGTTTGCCTAGACGGTCTTTTACCTGTTTTAGATGTGGGATCAGGCATCTTGTATCCGTTGGACGCTGGTGTAGGGTATACCCCAAAATAAACTGGTTTTCCGTACCTATTTGAACATTGTAACCTGGCTTTAATTGTCCATTTTTCATATGGTCTTCTTTCATTCTCATAAACGTAGCATCCGGGTCAGTTTTACTGAAGCTATTCCGGTCACCAAGTGTCTGTTCTTGCGATTCGTACTTCTGTAGGCGAGGCAGAAGATCCCGACGAATTTGGCGTACACTTCGCCGAAGCGGCTTGTCCTTCGGTCTTTCTTGTAGTCGAGCTTCTAGATTTTGTACAGCCTGCTCCAGCTTTTCACTGGTCAACTGCGAGGACTCACCCAACTCAAGTAAGTCATCACCACTATGCTCAAGCTCCTCTTGTCGTTCCAATTCCTCTATGTTGGAAAAGAGTGTTTTCACGTTCTCCTGAAGTCGAGCTTTATGCTTGGCAACAGCCTTTCCCCAGACAAATGTGTATCGATTCGCGTTGGCTTCAATCTTCGTGCCGTCAACAAAGTAGTTCTCCAGCTTGACGTATCCCTCTTCAACCAGTAGTTCTAGTACGCCGGTGAAGATTTTCTCCAAAACGTCCTTCATGCGTTCCGTTCTGAATCTGTTAATCGTCCGGAAGTCCGGTGTTTGTCTTCCAGCTAACCACATGAACGGTACGTTCTCTCGAACAGCTTTGGCGATTTGGCGAGAGGAATATATACGTTGTGTATAGGCATAAATCACAATTTTGGTCATCATTTTGGGATGGTAACTATCCCGACCGCCGCCAGGGTAAGCCGTTTTAAAAATGGTGTCATCTAGGCGGTTAACGGCTGTGTTTACCACCCGAGAGATGTGACCAGGGGGAATGTCTAACTCCAAATCCATTGGGAGGTATTGCTGATCCATGTTATACTCAATAAACAAAGAAATCGCTCCTTTGGTGTTTTGGTTGCTCACACTTCCATTTTACCAAAAGGCGATTTCTTTTTGTTTACACCAAAGGGGCTATCCCTCAGTCATCTACGATGACTTTTGGGACAGCCCCTTTGCTTTTTTCATACTTGCATACAAAGGGTGGAAATAAAGCCTCAGTCAACGAATAACCGTTTGCAATTGCTGATTGAACGCATGTGTTTCTGTAAAATCAACCGGCACAGGCTGATTATGCTCGTCGACAATGACAATACGAGGCCGATGCTCCCGAGCTTCTTCTTGACTCATTTGCGCATAGGACATAATGATGATAATATCTCCAGGCTGTACCAAACGAGCAGCCGCGCCATTCAATTCAATCGCACCACTACCGCGATCGCCCCGAATGACGTAAGTTTCCAAGCGCTCCCCGTTATTACAATTCACAATCTGAACTCTTTCATTTTCCCATATATCTGCAGCTTCCATGAGTATTTCGTCAATCGTGATGCTGCCCACATAATGTAAATTGGCCCGCGTGACCGTGGCTCGGTGAATTTTGGATTTCAACATTGTTCGTTCCATCTTGGCAACACCCCCCACAGCATTATACACAGATTGTCCGTATCTCCATAATATCTTGCCACGTTTATTGCGGGCTATGGATGGAAAGACTTGTAGCAGCCTTTTATTGGAGCGAGGGGATTTGCATGCCTGTACTGACTTTGATTAAAAACGCTGAAGTGTTTGCACCAAAATCACTTGGCAAGAAAGACATTCTGCTTGGTGGCAGACACATTCTGGCAATTGCTGATGACCTTTCGATGCACGGAAGTTTACCCGAACTGGAAATTGTCGAAGCTGACGGATATTACGCCTTTCCTGGATTAATTGATCAACATGTCCATATGGCTGGTGGTGGTGGCGAAGGTGGTTTTCATTACCGTACTCCAGAAATATCTCTAAGCCATATTACAACAGCTGGAGTCACCACCCTTGTAGGAGTTCTGGGAACAGATGGTGTAACGCGCAGCACCCGCGAACTGCTAGCCAAAGCGCAGGCACTCGATTTTGAGGGCGTCAGCACGTACATATACTCTGGTGCCTATCAAGTGCCCACACGTACGTTGACAGGCATGCCACGCAGCGACTTGGTTTTAATCGAAAAAGTGATCGGCATTGGCGAAATTGCCATCTCTGATACCCGTTCATCCCATCCTAGCGAGCAGGATTTAGCCGAACTAGCCAGTGAAGCGCGTGTTGGCGGGCTTTTAGCTGGCAAGGCAGGCGTGCTTCATTTGCATGTGGGTGATGACGATCAAAAGCTGTCGATTCTTTTTCATTTAATCGACAAAACAGAATTGCCTCTATCCACTTTTGTCCCAACCCATCTTAACCGCAATCCTGATTTATTAGAGGATGCTGTGCGATACGGAAAAAAAGGGGGGATCGTCGATGTTACATCTGGTATTCGCCCCGACAAGCACGACCACGTTTCTGTTAAACCATCCAAAGCGATTCGCCGCTTGTTGGATGCCCAAATTCGCCCTGCTTTGATTACCATGAGTTCTGACAGCAATGGCAGTTCTCCTATTTTTGACGATCGCGGCAAACTTTTAGCCATGGGCATTGGCTCCATTAAAACACTTTGGGAAGAAACGGTGGATGCCATCGTTCAAGAAGAGGTTCCTGTGGAAACAGCTATTAGCATAGTGACCCTGCACGTGGCACGCATATTAAAACTACAACACAAAGGCCGACTCAAAGCCGGCCTTGACGCTGATATACTATTGACGGATAAAGAATACAAAATTCAACACGTATTTGCCAAGGGCCGCAAGGTAGTGGAAAACGGAGAGGCAATTGTCTTTGGCACCTTTGAAAATGCGCATGATATTCCCGGATCTCCACAAAGCAACGACGAATCTGGAGAAAAGTCAGAAAAACGCGGCAGACCCATGCTTGAACCGTCAGACGAAGACGAAGATGACTTTCCTGATCGCGACGAGCGACAAGCGAAAAGTCGCCGTCGCCACTACTGCTGCTAACACCTCAAATGATATATTAGCATGGTTTTGCCTTGAAGATGAATAAAAACTAGCCAAGTACCTTTAGTGCGCATAACGAATCATTTGCAAAATTTCCTCGCGGCGTTCTGGATGTTCTTGAAATTCGCCGCGAGCCGCAATGGTGAGTGTCTTGCTGCCAGGTTTCTTGATTCCGCGCATATTCATACACAAATGTTCTGCTTCAATGACAACCATGGCCCCTGCAGGTTCCATTTCTTGCATCAAAACATCGACAATCATGTTAGTCATGCGTTCTTGAACCTGCGGGCGTTTGGCCACCATATCGACAAGACGCGCAAGCTTGGAAAGGCCCGTTACGACACCGCCACTTGGCAGATAGGCTACATGCGCCACTCCAAAAAACGGGAGAAGATGGTGTTCACACATCGAATAAAACGGAATATCCTTAACAAATACCAATTCATCGTGATCAACATGAAAACGGGCGGATAATTCCTCGGACGGATTATGATGCAAACCTGCAAAAATTTCTTCATACATGCGCGCGACACGAGCAGGGGTATCCAGAAGACCTTCCCGATTAGGATTTTCTCCTACAGCTTCGAGCAACATACGTATGGCTTCTTCAACCTTTTCTCTGTCTACGGTCGGTCTGTGCCTTTTCATCTCAATCGCGGTTGTATCTTCCGCGAAAGTAGCTACCGATTGCAGCGCTTTGCTACGCTTGATTTGGGCCATGACCTCATCTCTCCCCCGGAACACTTGTAAACCATCTATACCTGTCCACTTTACCACTCCAATATACTTTATCCACATATCGATTGGATCACTATTCAGAAACGAATGACAAAATTTGCTGACCGATGACTTGGTAAGACATAGATAAGTCTAAAAAAAGTTGGGCGTTCTTAATACATCCCGCAGGTTTTGCACAAGGTAAAATGGATGCGCAGAATGCGTAGAAAAGTAAGCTTGGGCTCCCCGTCCGCCAAAGAAGAAAGTCGTATTGGCATGTTTTGCCGCAAATTGACTCAACTCATCTATGAGAGTTGGATGGATATGGACAGGCTCGAGAGTGGACATGGAAAGCGCCACACGAACAGGCTGCAACTCTACGATTGAAGTTTCAATTGCTCCTTCAGCTGGAGAAGGGCCTAAGAAAACACTGCGCCATCCTTCCAGAGCAGCTTCAATCATCAGCATGTGCAAAGGAATCTCATGCCGCTCATAAGGTACACAAGCGGCCAGCAGAAGCGGTCCACTTTCAGGTGTCCTCAATGTGCGTCTCATTTGAATCAGCACATCGCGTGTCACTCCTGAGGCAATATGCTCCTGATATTCGCTCCAAACCCCTTCTTCCCAAAAAGTGCCCACTTTTTGCATAAAGGGAACAACGATTTCATAAAGGAATGGCCGAATTCCTAGTTCCTGCTGCATGCGTTGCATCGTCTCAATTAAACCGCTGCTGTCCGCTCGTTCTCCTAAAGCAAGCAGTTGTTGAATTTTTGAAACATCCATTCCTCTGTCTGAAACCAGAGTCTCTGAGGTTTGCTGATATTCTGGATGACTTTCTAAAGCTCGCAAATGAGAATGCTGGTTTTGCACAGAGAGAACCGCGTTTTTTACGGAGAACCCATTTTGCACAAGCTTACTTACTTTTTGGAGAAGATCCACATCATGCTGTGTGTAAACCCTATAGCCATTAGGCATGCGTTCTGGTTGGATGAGACGGTAACGCTGTTCCCACTTCCGGATTAACTGCGTTGTCAGTCCCGTCATTTCCGCAACTTGGCTAATACTGTAAAACGCAGGTTTATTGCCCACAACATGGCCTTCCTTTCCCCAAATTAAAAAATCTCGCAATCACGACATCATGGATAACCTTGATCCTTCAGAGCATTACAAAAATTTCATAATAAACCATTTGGTGATAATCCAAGTCTCGCCAACTGATTTCTCAGGCATACTTGTCTGCCTATCCAAGAGACTGAATGGATAAATTGGACAGTAGGTTCATTTGTATTGTACAACAGTTGTATAATATTTGTACAATATTATTTTTTCGATCACGTTCCATTGCTCGAGCATCCAACGAAGCATAAGTATGAAGATTTATTCGATTGTCTGAAAAGAAAATCCTAAAACTCTAGCGGTGATATGGACAACTTCCGATGCTGCTTGCTCGGCAGTTGAAAAATAAGCAGCGCCGTTAGCCAGTTTCAAACGACCCAGTGGCAAAAGTGCTTGATAGACCTTAGCTGCCAAATAAGGATCGACATACGCTTTGGCTTGGGATTCTTGAGTTTCTTGAATTGCATGGGCTAAGGCTGTGGCTAAACGTTCTTCCGATTCTTTCATACGCCGTAACTGTTGCCGACTTAATAACGGCTTAGCTTCTCTCATCAACGTGGAAAACTCCATGCGTGGTTCAGCAATTTTCAAATAAGCCAGTGAAATTTCATAAAGCCTGTCCAGAAAAGGCATGTCTTTGGACAAGATATCCTTAACTTGATTCTCTATTAAATTCATCAAATGAATCATTGAAGCAGTAAAAAGACTCGCCTTATTAGCAAAATGGTAGTAGATACTTGCCTTTGTCAAATTGCATTCTTCTGCCACGCGCTCTACGCTCACACCTTCATACCCATAATTCATAAATAATTCAGCAGCCTTTTCTAGGATAGCGTGCGCAGTTGAAGTATCACCATTGACCAGCTTGGGGCGGCCCGGTTTGCGACGGACAGTTGACGTCATACAAATTTACCTCCCTAACCAACGCCTTGGGCCTTTTCCATTGATGCCAAGGTGGTCCATACGCTTTATCATACCCCATAGTGTACCTTATCCACCTTGGCATGCCAAAGAACAGCAGTTGTTTTACAGACATATCGGATGCTAAAAAAATGGAAACTATCATCTGCTGGTTTTAACTGTTGGGACCACAATCTACACCGCTGTCCGCAAATTGAACTGTATTGTACGTAGCTCCCCAGCTTTTTACCTGCTCTACATCAGAAATTACAGGACAACTTGCGGTGTAAGCAATATAGCCACGGATATTGCCGCCCGTTACTTCAGGTTGATTTCCCGAGATTGGAGATATGGCGATAAATGCCGGATCGGGCAAAGAGCTTAATTGATACTGTTGATACTGAAACTGATTACAGTAGAATCCTGGTTGCAAAGAGCTATCTACAGAGAGCAGTCCTTCCCGCCATCCACTGATAAAATCCTTCCATTCACTGGAGGTCGTTGCAGGTTGATTGTATCCTTCCGGATCAATCACAACAAAACTAGGGCGTATTGTCCCTGGATAGTTGGCCAATTGATTGGCAGCATAGACACCCGCAGCATGCCCAGCCGATTGAAAGCTATCTCCCGGTTCAGGCCAAGAAACCGTCCAAAAGGAAATCCAGAAGACAAGAGGATTGTTATTGTTGGCCAACGCGGCTGCAACATATTGATCAGAATGGTTAGAGAGCAACTCTGTATAAGGAGGCGTAGAGATACCCAATGCCGCTGTGCTGGCCAATCCTGACCAGCCGATTTGTAAAGCTGACTCGGCAGACTGTACAGAGTCAAACACCGCGTATAATCCAACCTCTGGCGAAAGAATATTGGTGCCAGCTTTTTGAACAGTGGTTATTGATCGTTGCAAAGGATCAATATGGTTAGACGAACCTTGGACACAAACAGCTTGCGGAGTTTCCTGTATCGGCAATCCAGTCCACCCATAAGGGTAGACACCATTAATTGCATAGTAAGTGAGCATTGTGGCTAATTTGAGCGAATCTAGTGCTGTATAACCTGCTGCATTCACAAAGAAGTTCTTGGTGATGGTTTGGATACCTCCACCATTGGCATAATGAGAAAATGGTGTGTGCCCCCCAGCTTCAGCAGCAGGATTCTGCCAATTGCACGGATTGTAGTAGAGCGCATAAAGTGCAGCGCCCCCAACAGCTATAACCAGATGTTGACCATCTGCAACATAGCGCCAGGCTTCTTGGAAATCACCCGTCACTTGGGAAACTGGTATATTACAAGCTTGCGCAGCAGCCATTGCTTTCCAAAAATCACCTTCTGTTGCTGCGTATAAATAGATTTTTTGTGAAGGCACCGTCATTCTTATAGACCTCCTATGGTATGGATGGCAACTTTGTTTTACCCCGTCATTAGACCTACAAAAGAACAGGTTTGCTTGCATTCAAT
Organism: Alicyclobacillus sp. TC; assembly: GCF_016804365.1. Lineage (NCBI taxonomy): Bacteria > Bacillati > Bacillota > Bacilli > Caryophanales > Alicyclobacillaceae > Alicyclobacillus > Alicyclobacillus sp. TC. Next base: position 2,142,053 of record NZ_CP044434.1, read on the forward strand.
AAAGCGAAAGCATGCATGAAACGATTTATCATACGCAATGAAGATTTTTTCTGCGAAGACTATGATGTAAAACAAACTTTGGGCAGGTGACATCTACAAAGCTCCTCACCAAAAATACGCTTCCGACATACGCTATCTTGAATCAAATGTCGGAGGTGTTCCTGCCTTGTTTTCTCTTGCCGCTGCTGCCTTTTCCCTGCTTCATGATGTCACGTTGGTCAGCGGCTACCTCCATCAGTCTTTTCCCCAACCGTTGAGCAAGGAGCAGGAGAAGATGTACTTCGAACGCTGGCAAAACGGCGATCGGGAAGCGCATGACATGTTGGTTAAACACAATTTGCGCCTAGTTGCCCACGTAGCAAAAAAATTTGACTCAGCCAATATCGATCAGGACGATCTCATTTCCATTGGCACCGTTGGACTGATCAAAGCTGTAGATACTTACCAGCCCAACAAAGGGACAAAATTTGCCACTTACGCTGCGCGCTGTATTCAAAATGAAATTCTCATGCAACTGCGAGCACAGAAAAAATCCCGTAAAGATGTATCCCTTTACAGTCCCATTGGCACTGATAAAGAAGGTAACGATATCGTCATTGCCGATGTACTTGGCTCTGAAGTAGACATGACTGAGGAAGAAGTCAGCAAACGCATGGAAATCCTATCCACACTAAAGTTGCTTGATATTTTGGATGAACGGGAAAGACGTGTCATTGAACTGCGGTTTGGACTGACGGACGGACGCGAGTGGACGCAAAACGACGTAGCAGATGCTTTAAACATATCCCGTTCCTACGTTTCACGTTTAGAAAAAAGGGCTCTGCTCAAAATGTTTCATCACTCGCAAGCAGGCAAGCGCCGACGAGCTGCTTTTCGTTATCAGCGCCGATATGCAGATTCTTAGAACGCTGCTAACCTAGATAGATATTTCTCACAAGATTGTTGATCAATAACCATATAGTTGCTGTTGATGTCGATGCTCTTTCAGAGTACGATACCAGAGGACGCGCCAAGCGACTTTTGAATCAAGGAGTCCTCTGCCCTATGTATGGCTTGCGAAGAAACCGTATTCCACGTACTGTCTGGATTGCGCCAATTCTCCTGATTGTCGCATTCCTGTCTGCATTTGTCGTTGACTATATCAATGAACATGTCACACTTCACGTATTGACGGAAAATATAGATGTGGCTAATGTTCGTTCCATTTTATTGCAGCCGTTGACTTCTGGCGCAACGGCTGCCAATACGCTGATTTCAGTCAGCGGTCACAACACGATTGTGCAAATTCTTAAATCTCTATCTGAATCGACTCCTATATCTGATAACAAAAACGTCCAAAGCGCTCAAGTATTCGATACGCTTTATGTGGAGTCCAATTCACAACAAATGCTTTCTATCCAACTGGCCGTAAACCCAACCTCATTACAATCGCCTTATGTTCTGGCCAATGGCCATGCATTTATGGCTTCCCCTTCACTCGTAAATATTTTGAAAAAATTAAACTCAAACGGCTGAAAATAAGGTAATCTTTGTTTATCAGAGTTTTGACTGAATGTCAGTTGAAACTCTTCAGAACAGTGGGCTCTGTGCAGAGGTTGAACTAGCTGCGCGATGAAGACCTTTTCAGGCCCGCGAAAGTGAGGAATCTTATTGTTAAACAGCGGAAGAGTTGCACTTGTTACCGGAGGAAGCAGCGGCATTGGCGAAGCGTTTGCGGAGCATTTTGTGAAAACGGGAGGTTCTGTTGCTCTTATTGGACGAAGTATTGAGAAATTGCAGAACGCCTCTAATTCGATTGCCACGCATTGCGGATTAACAGAAAACAAAACAGATCGTATACGTTATTATCAGGCAGATGTACGGGACTCAGAACGCGCAGAGGAAATTTGGGATGAGGTTTTTTCAGACTTTGGAAAAGTAGATGTGCTGATTAATAACGCTGCAGGGAATTTTATCTGTAAAGCAGAAGAACTGTCAGCTAACGGCTGGAATGCTGTTGTTCAAATTGTATTGAATGGAACATTTTTCTATTCCACCGCTTTTGCTCGACGTTTAATTGCCCGCCAGCAACCAGGAGCGATTGTCAATGTTGTCGCCACTTATTACGCGAATGGCGGCCCAGGTGTCTGTCATTCGGCTGCCGCTAAAGCTGGTGTAGTGGCATTCTCAAAAAGCGTAGCTGTCGAGTGGGCCAAACACCGTATTCGGGTTAATTGCATTGCTCCTGGGCCAATAGGCGACACCGGCGGCGCCGATCGCCTATGGCCAACAGAAGAAGCCTATCAACGAGTTCTTCATTCCATCCCCGCAGGAAGACTGGGCAGCAAAGAAGAAATCGCCAAAGCTATGGATTGGCTCGCTTCCGAGCAAGCCAGCTTTATCACCGGCGATGTACTCACGATGGACGGCGGTCAAAGTCTCGGGCCAATTCGATTTTAAAAAACGACTGTATGGCAGTCTCGACTTTTCATCCCATACGACTGGATAACCAACCGGTCAGCAAAAGACCGGTTGGTCATTGATGAAATCAACCTCCACTGGATGATGATGGCCAGTTACCAAGCGTCACGGAGATTTGTATTTTCTTACCATTCCTTAACACTGTTAACTGTATCACTTGTCCAGGCTGATCCCGATTGATATCTGCCGTCAACTGCTCAATGGTCTGAATGGGATGCCCATTGTAGCCAATAATGATATCTCCATCACCACGCAGTTTACTGATTTGCCCCGTCTGATTGGCGGCAGCCGCACCACTATCTCCGCGTAATCCTGCTTTCGCAGCCGGACTGTCGGGTGTGACAGACTCTACGTAAATACCCTGGCTGACTGGGAGGTCAAGTTGACTTTGCAAATAACTGTCAATATCCATTCCTGCAATACCAATCCAGGCATGCTTGACCTGTTCACCGCGCAATAAAGTCGGAAGCAAGCGTTCCAAACGGTTAATAGGAATCGCAAAACCAATCCCCACAGATCCTTCAACCGGACTTTCAATGGCTGTATCTATACCAACCACCTGTCCAGCCTCGTTAAGCAAAGGACCGCCAGAATTTCCAGGATTCAGAGGTGCATCGGTTTGAATTAATCCATCCATCACATGACCCGTTTGCATAGGCATCGATCGATTCAAACCGCTGATAATGCCAAAAGTCACACTTTCCGTCAATTGAAACGGATTACCGATGGCTATGACAAACTGACCGGGTACCAGTGTGTTGGCATTTCCAAGAGGCAACGGTGGCAGTTGATCGATACCCGCCACATGAACAATCGCCAAGTCATCCAATGTATCTGCAGAAAGCACAATTCCTGTATAATTCTTTTGTCCAAACGTAACCGTAACAGTTTTCTGTCCATTTACGACATGAGCGTTTGTAGCTATATCGCCCTGATTATTAATTAAAAAGCCTGTGCCAATGTCTTCCTCGCCGGCATTTTTGCCTGTACCGCCAGAGATAGCTGTTATGGTACAAATGCTGTTTTTTACCTGATTATAAACCCGAGTAATGACATTAGCCGACTGTCCACTGGCAAGGGTATTCGCAGGAGAGTTTCCGAGCGCACCCGTACTGCTTGGAGCGCCAGAAGTTGGAGCCTGCATTGGCACTTCTACTACACGCGGCGACTGCACCAACAATCCTACTCCAAGTCCTGCAGCAAATGCAGCAAATATCCCAATACCGAGTAGAACTGTCCGCGCCCCCCCGTTGCGGCGCGATTGCCATAAATCATCATCGCGCCATTTTCTTCTCGCCATGTGCATACCCCCTTATTGCGCCCTAGATAGCCCCCACAACTTTGCCCATTCTTCTGCAACAAATTGCCAACGCGATTGATTCTCTGCTATTTCCTCTGCTCTACCTTGCTCTGTAAACTGTCGCAACTGCAACATCCATGCTTCAATCCATTCTTGCTCCATCTCTGCCCATTGCTGTTGCAAATGTTCGAGTAATTGTGTTGTCAAACGGCTAATCTCGCTTTTTACTTCCCCCATCTGCAATGGTTCCACTGCTTCAAGCATATCACGTTGGCCGCCTTCTTCAAAAAACTGCCGCGCAGAACGGAAGTAGTGGAGAGATTGCAATAAAGGTTGATGATTCATGTGCACATCCTCTGCCTGAACCTCAGGCAACTGAATTTGTATGTCTGGAATATTAATTGCTGCTCGCAACATCTGTGGTAGTCGAGCACAAAGAGCATCTGCTGCTTGTTCAAGTAATTCCTGTCCAATTTTTTGCAAACGAAGCGAAAAAGTTCTAGTCTCTACCAAAATTTGCGTTTCCAATTGTCCGGCCAATTCTACGGCCGCTTCCTGCAAAGCCATTTTGGTCTCCTTACTTTGAACAAAACGGCCCGGATAAAACGCCTCACGGAATAAGTTAGAAAACCTGAGACGAATGCGTTCTCCTATATGAAAAATAAGTTCCTGACAATCACTTTGCAGTTGTACTTGCACATTCCGCAAAACAGCGCCGTTTTCTTTTTCTTCCTGAAGCAAACGATGAGCAGTTTCAACGTCTGCCACGAAACGTTCCCGCTCTTCTGCTCGAGCGCGCTGGAGCAATCCCAAACGCGTGACTTCCGCTTCGATTTGATTCATAAGATGCGTCATTTCGCGTTGTAAAGTCTCTACCCGCAAACGCTCACGCACATCATCATTTGCCGTCATTAAATCTTTTTGCAAAGCTTCCAGCCCTGAAATATTCCATATCTCATCCGGAACTGGCAATGGCTCTTCAGGACCTAATTGAAGACGTACTCTTGCCATTTGCTCAAATTTCGGATCCGTTTTTATTTTTAATTGCTTGGCCGCTAAAGCCAGTTGGCTGGAAACTCCATAAATACGCGGCTCAACGATACCCAGTGATCTCAGCTCATCTCGAACGCGCTGCTCTACAGCATGCCGCTCTTCTTCGTTCACAGCAAGATCGACCGCATTCACAACCACGTACAATTTGTTTTGACCCATTACGTTTTGCACATCAGCCAATTGTTGCAAAAAGTTTTTATCTGCACGCGAAAAAGCGTGTGTATAATAAAGCACAAAAACGATTGCATCCGCTTGGCGCATATAGTTAAAAGCAACATTGGTATGACGGCGGTGAATAGAATCGACGCCCGGTGTATCCACGAGAACAAATCCTTCCGCAAAAGGCGCATTCGCCAGCGGCACCTGTACTTCTCTGACATAACAGGCCAATGACTCATCTGCAGTGAAAGAACGCAGCTCGTCCAACGTTGCGTTCCATGATTGCCCAAGACGGTGACGCATAACAGGATAACCTTTGCTGACCGCTTTGAGATAGGAAAGGGAAGTTCTCGCTGTTTTGCCATACTGAGCTGGCTGCAAACTCTCTGCTTTGGCAAGCGCAGCCTCGAGAGAATCTGCTTCTAACTGGATGCGTCGACAGGCATCAGATACGTCTTGCCAAACCTCATCTTTCGATTTAGCTTCAATCCATAATTCACCCTGACGACCAGCAAGAATTTTTGTCACTGTCGCTGTCGTAGGATTGGGAGAGACGGTTAATACAGGTTGCTCCAGCAAAGCGTTGAGCAAAGAAGACTTGCCTGCTGAAAAAGCACCAAAAACAGCCACCATGACTTGACGATTCTGAAAACGTTCCTTTGCTAAGACAAGGCTTTCCTGAAAAGGCTGCCCGTGCGGTAAATCCGCCAGTAAATTTTGAGCTGCTGCAATTTTATCTTGGATGGTATGTTCAACACCCATTACCCTGCGCCCACCTCCGAAAATACAGGAATTTCATTTAATTTCTGGCGCCATTCCCGTTCAATACTCTCATAAACCTGCAACCAAGCATTCAAGGCGCGACAGGCTTCCGCATCAGGAGCAAATGTTTGTTTGATAGACTGTTCTTCTTCCTGCAGTTGAACAATGGCCAATTGTTGATAATCGTCCAGCATCATTTGCAAACGCGCCAATGTCTGGCCACGAATTGCCGCTACCACATCCCGAACGTACTGATAACCGTAATCTGCAGAAACCAGCGCACCAGATTTGATTTGTCTCTGCAGCAATTCAGAGCTTATGGGAACTGTCAAATTGTCAAGTTGCGCAGCATCCCAGGTTCCGGAACTGAGTTCCTCCTGAAGAAAGGCGCGCAACGCAGACTGAAGCGGCCAAAAAAGATTTTTTTGAGCGCGATCGGTTAAATCATTCAAGAAGTTCTGGATACGCTGTTCGCGTTCCTGCTCCGTTTTTTTCTCGCGACCAAACCAGCCTACACGAAAATCACTTCGCAAACTCTCAACATATTTTCTGCCCAGTTCCGTTGTCTCATAAGGAGAAATCTGCGCCAATTCAATGAGACGGGCCAGTTCAATACGCTCATGATTCCATTTGTCCTGTAGCTCATCCAGCCGCAATTGGTAGTCTTTTTGTACTTTTAGAATAGATTTCGATCTCGTTTCTAACCACTGCCTGGCTTCTTGAGCGTTTTCCGGGAATTGCCCAAAGATGTCCATAACATCTTCCTGTACCTTTTGCCATTCTTCTTGATGACAAATTTGTGCGAATTGACGAAGGATTTCCTGCACACGAATATAGATGGAAAACTGTTTCTCCCAAGGACTGATATGCGCTAATCCTAGAAGGAAAGATTGGAGCTCGACAATTTGTGAATAGGGTGAAGGACGAGTGGAAGTATAGAAAATCCGCTCGGGTTCCACACCAAAAGCTGAAAATGCTGTTTCCACCCGTTCTTGATATTCTTCAAACGACAATTCAAAATCGAGATGTTTGTCAACCTGGTGGACAATTAAAATGAGCCGCTTCCCCTCATCTTGTAAGCGTTTTGCCCATTCCAGATGCTCGTCAGCCTCCACGTGTTGGTAATCCATGACAAGCGCCACGAGATCTGCCAGGTAGAGGTGTGCAAGCGTTTCAGCTTCGTGACTCGCATCCGTTGAATCAATGCCCGGTGTGTCCAGTAGATCGATTTCACATCCAAGTTCTTCATTGACCATTGCCGCTGTTTCTACTTTGGCAGTTGTAGGTACGGCACCAGTCGCAAGAGAAGCACCTGTAAGCGCATTGATGAGGCTGGATTTACCAGCGGAAAACAGGCCACAAAAGGCCACCACTATCTTCCATTGACCCTCCCGTAATGGACTGACAATAGCGCGCAAGCGCTCAGACAATTCATTTTGTCCTTGCTCCTCCATCTCTGCGCACACTTGATTCAATGCCCGCTCTGACTTAGGTGTCCATGCTGTGTCAGCGACTGTTCTTTGCTGTACCATACCGTCTGCTTCCTTTCATTTATCACAATCTCCACTCAATGATCGTAATCTCCACCTACACTATGATACGCAAGTTTAAGAATCTGTGGAGATTTTGTTGTGATACAATGAGGCGGAATTCTGACAATAGAGCGACATTGCCTCATCTATCACAAAAAGGGAGGATAAGAACATGCTATTTTCGCAGGAAGACTTACAGTATACTCAAGATTTTTTGCTGCGCCTGTTAAATATTCCTAGCCCTACCGGAATGACGAAGACTGCCATTGACTTTGTTGAAGCAGAAGCCAAAAAGCTCGGAATTCAGTCGACCAGAACACATAAAGGTGCGCTTTGTTTTACCATCCAAGGAAAACAATCTGAGTCTAGCCGTTTGCTGACGGCTCATGTCGATACGCTCGGTGGCATGATTAAAGAAATTTTGCCCAGTGGACAAATGCGCATACAAAAAATTGGCGGCTATGCCTGGAGTACTATCGAAGGAGAAACTTGTCGCATTTTTTCTGAGAAAAAGACATTTACAGGCACTGTTCTCCTGGAAAACACCTCCGTCCACGTTAACTCCAAAGTCAACGAAACTGAACGCACTGCTGACAATATGGTGATTGTGCTTGATGAAGTCGTACACTCAGCAGAAGATGTCAAGAAACTCGGTATCTCCGTAGGAGATTTTATCGCTTGGGATCCACGCGCTGTTTTGACTGAAAGTGGATATATCAAGAGTCGGCACTTGGATGATAAAGCGAGTGTGGCCATACTCTTTGGTGTGGTTCACGCATTGCAAAGAAACAACCGCGAATTAGCTGTAGATTGTACTTTTCTCATCTCAAACAACGAAGAGATTGGCTATGGAGGTAATTCCAACATTCCGCAACAAACTGTAGAATATGTCGCTGTAGATATGGGGGCTATTGGCAAGGGTCAGACAACAGATGAGCACAGTGTTTCCATATGTGCTATGGATGGCTCAGGACCTTACCATTTCGGATTACGTCAGCACCTTGTACATATAGCTCAACAACACCAGCTTCACTATGCAGTTGATATTTATCCACATTACAGTTCTGACGCTTCTGCAGCAGTCCGATCCGGTGCAGACATCAAGCATGGTCTGGTGGGACCCGGCGTTGCCAATTCTCATACTTATGAACGCCTGCACTCAGACGCTTTAATCCACACGTCCGAATTGCTCATTCACTACCTGCAATCACCGCTTTGCGAAGTTTAAGCATAAAGGCATGTGGATTCCGCTTAGCATGACTGAGAAATACAGAACATGCATAGAATGTTAGACACAGAGCAGTGAATGAACGCACATCAGGAATGAGGCGGTTGTCCGCTACTCGCACACATCAGTTGCATATGGTAAAGCAGAAGCCAATGAAGAATTACCCTAATGCGAGGTGTATGAGCATGCAATTGAACACCATGCTAAAATTTGGGGGAATGGCTTTTGATGTGGCGCGCGATGAGCGAATTCAAGAATTAGTCAAAATGGTTCATCAGGGCGCAAAAAGGCGCGGACTTTACGGACAAATTCATGGACATGCGTCTGTGCCGAAACCGGCTATCCCCTTTGCTCCCAAAACTCAACAACCCATTCCGTCTCAGGCAGGTTTACCTAGTTGGCTAAATGCCGAGAATGCCAAAAAGATGTTAAGTGTGGCAAGTGATGTAGGTCAATTGCTGTTAAAGTAAAAACAGTTGTAGCCACTGTGTTCAACGAAGAGAGGAGGCTGCTGTGACGAAACGATTGTCTGTAATAGCTCCACCACAGTTCCTCTATCGTTTGTTTCATGATGTGATGCCAACGGCGCGCGCCGAATTAATGTATTGGCGCCGCCGGGCTGAAAACATTCCGGATACAGAATTGCGTGTTCAAGCACTTGCCAGTTTGACTGACAAGCGTTTTCACGCTGATGGAGGATGTGTTTACGCAGCCGCCAAGCCTGAATCGAGAATCTTGCTCGTCAAGATTATTGTTGCATTACAAACCATCAGCGATTATTTGGACAACCTCTGTGACCGATGTCAACGCACAGATGCCAATGATTTCCGCGCATTGCACGACGCTATGCGCGATGCCGTACGTCCAGGACAAGCTCATCAAGAATACTACCGATTTCGCAAATCTTGTGATGATGGCAATTATCTGGACGATTTAGTCAGTACATGTCAAAATGCTCTGGAAAAATTGCCTGGTTATGCAGCAGTCCAACCTGATGTAGAGTGGCTTGTAGAACGATACTGCGAATTGCAAGAAACTAAGCATATTGAACCTCACTTGAGGGAAGCAGCTCTGATTGCATGGAGTCGCCCCTATCTGCGCGAATTTCCGGAAATTGAATGGTGGGAGTTTGCTGCAGCCACTGGGTCTACCTTAGGTATGTTCGCTTTATTTTTAGCCGCTACAGAGCCATTGGAATCAGATTTGGCCAACCAGGTACGGGCTGGTTATTTTCCCTGGCTTTGCGGCTTGCATATCCTACTGGATTATCTGATCGACGTAGAAGAAGATATTCGTGAAGGTGACTTTAATTTCGTGCTTTGTTACCCTTCCCCCGCGCTGCTCGCAAAAGGTTGCGCCGTTTTATGAAAACAAGTCTATGGGTTTCTCGACGGAAGCCCTTAGAAAATAAAATTCACCAGTTTGTTGTCAAAGGTTTATTGGGGATGTATCTTTCAGATCGGAAAGCATTGCGGCAAAAAGGTATTCGCAAAGCGCAATGGCTGCTGTTGCAAGCCGGCCCAACGGCCTGGATGTTCTACTGGGCTTGCCTTTTGTATCGGATCATCCGGTGATCAAGAATTTACCACTGAATCAATGTGTTTTTAGTTTGTTCGGGGATCTTCCGGCCGTTTGGTCAATGAGTTACACTGGCATAGTAGGAGTTGCTTAAGCGACAGAATCGTTTGAGTAGGGAGAGATCGTGCGTGCCTGCGATTTTTATGCCAGTACTGGTTGTCCATCTTATAGCTGTTTGTTCGAAACTTACCATTTTCTTCGCCATTCCTAGATTGCGTTCGGTAGCTGGTGTGACACGTTTCATCCAACGCTACCGCCCTTTTGAAACCACCGCCAATATTTTGTTGTGGATTACGGGCGGCTTACTCGTTCTTTTTTCCAGTCTAAAAATGCTTGAACAAGCATGGATGATTATTTCATTACTCCTCTATCTTCTGGTATTTGTCGCTATTCGTTACGGCCTATTTCGAGAGTTACAAAAAATATCTGACAGCCGCAAGATTTTGGCTGAAGCCGAATTAAAACGCTTGCGAGTCAGCAACTGGTGTATTGGTATTCTTGCTGTCGCCCTGCTTGCCATTATCGCCTATTTAATGAGTGTCCAGCCCTAATGCACAACCTCAAGCATCCCAGCATCATAGCATTCAACTCAACGGGTTTAATGACGGCGTCGCGTCATAAGCACACTCACCGTTTCAAAAATACCGGGGATAGGCGCCCCCGGTTTTTCAAGTTCCACCGTGACTTCTTCCACCAGCAGAAATCTTTCCAAAAGCACTTTCGCAACATCTTCTGCTACAGCCTCAATCAGTCGACGAGGAACTCCAGTAACAACTTCCTTTACAGTGCGATAAACAGCTGCGTAATCAACGGTATGTTTAATAGAGTCGGTAAGACCTGCCTGTTTTAAATCAATTTTTAAATTCAGATGAACGATAAACCGTTGACCTGTAACTGTCTCCTCTGGCATCACACCATGATAACCAAAAAACTGCAGACCACGTAGACGAATTTCATCCACTTGCTCATTCTCCCTTTCCTTGTCACATTGCCCTCATTCATACATCTGCTGGATGCGACCAACTCTATGGTTCAATGCCAACCTTGCCAAATCTCTAGCGAACCATCCCAAAAAACTTCTGGCGAGTCACGGTATTTTGCCAACTCAGCCACTTCCGTCATTCTCCAGAAATTACTGCTTGGCAAATCTGGCAAGTGATGTTTTTCAATAAGACGTTCTAAAGAGGAGCGCATACTTTCAGGTCGGCTTGATTGGTTATGCCCAGCGAGCGATATTTGATAGAGCACACTGCAACCTGGTATGCGAACAGGAGATATTAGACGAGCCAAACGCAGCCATAAATCCCAGTCCCAATAATGTTCCATATTCACATCCAATCCACCAGCTCGCTCGAGAAGTGAAGAATGGACGGCAACAGCCGTAGCAAGCAAAGTATTGTAGTGTAAAAGCAGCCTTTCTCCATGCTGAAATGCAAACGTCCGACGTTCACGAACAACACCAGAAGCATCTCTAGCTACCATTTCCGCGTCTGTATAGACAAAGTTCATACCGTTTAGCAGGGCTTGGGCAAGCCGTTCTGCATGCTGAGGCAACCACCGGTCGTCATCATCACAAAAGGCAATCCATTCGCCATTGGCCCGCTCTATAGCGAGCTGACGAGCCTTTACTTGTCCAACCGGATCGAGCAACTCTAAAGCATTCACACGAAGGTTACGAGGTTTATCCAGCACCGACTGAATAGACTCGCCGCCATCGTTCACTACGCAAGCTTCAATCACACCTTCATAAGTTTGATGAGCCAGAGCATCTAGACAAGCTGACAAGTCTGGAAGTCGATTTTTTGTAGGAATAATGACTGAGAAAGTTGATTTCTCCAACCTTAGCGTCTCCCCTTGATTTTATCCAATGAAAATGTTGGGTCGTTCACGATTCAAACTGAAGCATCCATTGATGAGATACTGCGGCACCAAACAAAGCGAGCGTGCTTGCCACATACATCCACAAAACAATAATCATTAAAATCGCCAGAGTGCCATATACCATCTCATACCGTACAAAACTCTCTGCATACCAGACAAACATCTGGCGAGCGATATCGAGAAGTACCGTTGCCACAAAGGCGCCAATCAATAACGGACGCAGTGGTGCATTATGGGTAGGTAGCATCCGATACAGAAGCACACAGGTAACAAACAGAACAAACGGAAACAAAAAATTAGTAATCGAAGGATAAGGGAGATGATGAAAGATAGAAATTCTCCAGAAAGCTGAATGGGAAAACGCCGCAGGAAACATGGCAAGCGCAATAGAAGTGACCATCATGACCAAAAGCAATAACGCAAACATGGCAAACCCTACCATACGCCGAGAAAAATAAGAGCGCGGTATCTTCACTTCAAAGATGACGTCAAGTGCCTGTTGAAGTGCAATAAAAGCGCTTGTGGCGCTCCACAGCAGCGAAATCAAGGAAAACAGCGTCACTTTAGCCCCAAGTCCAGCCAAACGTGTAATGTTGTCAGCAATAAATTTTTTCGCATCAGGAAGAGCAGGAAAAAAAGGCCTAACGGATTGAACCAAGGCGTGTTCCACCAAGTCGTTAGGAGCTAGAAAAGAGAGCGAATATAGAATTAACAACAAGAGAGGAAACATGGAGAAAAGTCCATAAAAACAAATCACTGCTGCAAGTGAGGCAATGTCTTTACGCGTCACATCCAACAACAAAGCCCAACAAAATCGTATGGTAACCTGAACTCTTTGTATCATGCCTGTACCTCTGCCCCATTCAGTTCTTTGTAAAGATGATGCAATTTTCTATCGAGTCGATGGTCTCCCACAAGTTCAAGCACAGGTTGCCAAGCTTGCGGCCAATGAGCAGTCAATAAATGAGCCTTCCCAGTATATGGATGGACAAAGGATAAAGCGTGAGCATGCAAAAAAAATGCTTCTTTGGTTGACTCTATTGCAGAATGATGATTCACTTGTCTAGCGGAGGACAACCCAGGCTGCAGAGCACCATACAAGACATCTCCCACAACAGGACAACCCCGCGAAGAAAGATGAACCCTTATCTGATGAGTGCGTCCGGTTTTTAACTGACAAGCAAGCAATGATACTTTCTGCTGACCATAAAAGAGTGGCGAGAAGAGCGTATGATACTCTGTAACTGCTGGCTGGCCGCCTTTAGATACTCGATATCGTCCCGCATGGTGGCGATCCTTTCCTATAGAATCATTCAAGGTTCCATTCAAAGGCGACAGATTTCCTTCCACCAGAGCTACATAAAGCCGACGAATTTTATGTTTTGCCAACTGATGGTCAAGCGATCGCAACATCAGCGCATGCTTGGCGTATAGTACGATGCCACTCGTACCGCGATCGAGCCTATGCACATGATAGACAAATGGACTGCCCAGTTGTATAGAAACTCGTCTATCCAATGTGTCCTCTTCTGGTCGTTCACTATGTATCAGAATACCAGCTGGTTTTTGTACGGCCAGCAAATGAGGATCTTCAAAAAGAATCTCCGCACCAGGTGACTGAGTGGACACACGCTTCAAGTCGAGTTGTTGCAAAGTCGTAGGTGGTGCAAAAGCAGATAAATCTATAACGATTCGGTCGTCTGGATATATTTTGCTTTCAACATGCAAACGATTGGCGTCACGTAAAACGAGTCCTTGAGCATGCAGTCTACCAACGAAACCAGGAGGCAAAAACAACGCTTGTTCGAGCCATACGCGGCTTGTACAAGGCTCATGCAAATCTCGTGCCAAGATTTCTAATTTCTGACCCTTGAGTTCCACTTTCAAGCGTTGCACCTCCTTCCTATCCATAAGATTAAAACGTAACCCATCCGTCAGCAACAGAAAGGCGCGTCGATTCACTGAACGACACGCCCCTGATGCCTGTTATGGTAAAATCTATGTCCAAGCAGTCTTCAACATGCCTCCACATGCTCAACTTCGGGTATTTGCTGGCGGATGGAGCGCTCAACTCCCATTTTCAAGGTCATCATACTGGCCGGGCATCCTACACACGCGCCAAGCAGGGAAACATAGACCGTTTTGGTCAAACTATCATAGGAAACAAACTCCACATCACCGCCATCTTGTTGAATGGCTTCCTTGATGGGAACCAACACTTCCCGAATCCGATTTTCCACATCCATATGCGCTCAACCCTCCTCACTTCGAGGCTCTACAATCTTTTCCCTAGTAGCATACCCCGAATGGCAAAAGGCTGCAACTGCTCCTGCTGATAGCTTTCTGCAGATCAGAACCACGATATGCGAAACTGGCACAGGAAAATTTCCGGTTTTTGCTCAAAAACTGGACACATGGAAAAGTCTCACGGAGCGCATACTCTTTGTCGAAGGGGGTGGAGTTCCCATGAACAAGACAGCATTAGTTCTAGTTATCATTGGGGCACTCAACTGGCTGCTCGTTGGATTGTTTAAATTCGATCTTGTAGCAGCCCTGTTTGGTGGCACTACCGGACTTATCAGTCGTGTGGTTTATGTCATCATTGGGCTGGCTGGCCTCTATTGCATTTCCCTGCTCTTCTCTGATAGGGAAACCGTCTAGACACTCCAGCACTTATCCCCGCTAGCTGCATGCCTTCTGGCAGGCAGCTTTTTTGTTATGAGTCTTTTGTTGCGGGGACTGGCCATACGCATTGGCGCCACTCGTGCTGAACATGATGGGGAAAATCATCGACGATAAAAATTGTGCCTGGGTAAACGAGATCGGCAGATACTTGGCAACCATCCTCTTGACGAAGATGGATACGAGTTATTGACTCGGCGTGTGAACCAATAATTTTGGCAAAGACAGCCAAACCTGCTTCAATGTTGGAACCCAGAATGACGCCCGGCTTACCGAGTGCTTTTACAGTACCGCCAGCCCGCACGCGACATTGGTAAACTCCCTGATGTGTAATATCCACATCCCCCGCAGCACGCAAACCAGATGACTGCGCATAAGCGCACTGTATGGCGGCCAGTTCAGCTGACACTTCCCAGTTTTCTATCACACTCAACCACTTTTCCACTTCAGTACGATGAAGTACCCAACGCTGTATTGTAGTTGATTCCAAATACGCTTGGCGCATCCATTCTCCAGCCCGGCGCAATCTCCCCAGCCAGGGACCGAGATCGAGCGTAGGGTGCGACTCTATAAATTCTTGAAATCGCGTTGGCCAAACCAGTATCTCACGATATTTATCTGCCAAAAGAGAGGCAACAATGCGCGCATGGGAAATTTCTGAACCACGCGTCTTAACTGCTTCTTGCAAGCGTTCAACGGCCGATTGAAAGATTTGCCATTCTTGTAAGAAATCCTGAAGAAAATGGTATAGTTCTTGCAGGCAATGATAGCGCAGACCCGCATACAACTCTGACTGAAAAACTCCACCCGATATTATAATTCCCGCATCTCCAACAATTTTAGCCCGTGATACAATCCCTTGGACAAAAACTTGTCCTGAAGCAGCAATTTCTACACCTTGCTCCACATTGCCACGTACCAAAACATCGCCGTCAAACTGCACATGACCCTGCTTCGCCGTAAGAGATTCATTAAATTCCAACGTGGGAGCCACATCAAGCAAATCAGGACGGTGAATTACACGTCCTCCTCGCACAGAAATGAAAACTCCTTCATCGTTTTCTGCCAGCCCATCTCCAATACGTGGCAATTTGGCAGGAGGCGTATAAGGAGGGATGGCCGTACCATAAACACTGACGCCTGCCTCACCGCTTTCTTCCGGCAGACGTTTGGCTACGGAAATACCTTTTTGTACAGAAAGAATGGGACGCACTGGAACAATTCCATAGAGAGGTTCATGAACGGGCTGAACCAGCATGGTTACTCGCTCCGGCAAACCATCCACCGGCGGAGTACCGGAAGCGCAAACACAACTACCAGATTCACCGGAAGCGAGCAAACTATCAATAGCTTCCCAATCCACACCTTCAACAATTCTCTGTTCAGCAAGCAATTGTCTCACGTCGCTTCGCGTATAGGGCTGCGGCAAAACAGCTTCTTGAATGACATGCAATAGACAGACTGCAGTTGGAGGAGAATCGCCCAAGCGAAAGTGTTGCCCTTTTTGATATTCAATTTCGAGTGTAGCGTGAAGCGTATCTGGAGAGACTTGTATGCGTATCTCCCGATAAGGTTCCACATCAATGACACTGACCTGAATTTCCTGAAAGGCGTGCACCTGTACACGACCCACAACCTCCACACCGTCCACAAGCACATGCAAAGAAGGGTGACGAGCAACAATCAATGTCGGCGGCAAATCTTGTGGCTCGGCGAGTACCCGGATTTGATTATGCTCCACCTGTATGCGCCCTTGTGACAGTGTTTCTGACATCTGTAACGACTCCCTTTTATGTCCCGATCACGCTATTTTCTTTCTCCTCTCTATCAAATTCGACAAAATCCGCACGAATCCTTGCCTAGAGAATGCGTTTTTGGAAAGCAATTGAATGCGGTTCTAAACGAAATACTTCTTGAAAGCCAAGTTGCCTTGTAAAGTTGAGACTCTTTTCGTTATTCTCTTG
Organism: Alicyclobacillus sp. TC; assembly: GCF_016804365.1. Classification (NCBI taxonomy): domain Bacteria; kingdom Bacillati; phylum Bacillota; class Bacilli; order Caryophanales; family Alicyclobacillaceae; genus Alicyclobacillus; species Alicyclobacillus sp. TC. The sequence continues at coordinate 2,158,652 of NZ_CP044434.1, forward strand.
CACAAAAACCTCAAGTACTTGAATTCCCTGTTCCTTTGCTCTCTTTTCAATACGCGCCATAACCTCGCGACCAATGCCGGATGACTGATACTGAGGCTCTAGCACCATTGCAGAGATATGCATTTTTTCTGCTGGCCCTACCAGATAAGAATAGTAGCCAATCCTTTTCCCGTCCTTTTCAATAATGACTGTTGGTGCCCCAGATTGCAGATAGTGCAGAAAAGTTGATTCTGGAAAAGGTTCACCAAATGCGTTCTGATGAATTCCTCCTAATTGTTCACTGGTCAATTTCACAATATATTCATCATCTTCTGGACGGCGCAGACGATAGGTTAACGCTGTTGGTAAACTGACGGAAGGCGTTTGACCTGTCGTTTGAGCTGTTTTTCTACCCTGCGGACGCTTTTTTTTGCGCACACTCTGTAATCCGGTAGACGTACGGCGTTTCTGTTGCATGCTAGTTCCTCCTCGCTTCGCGGGCTTCATCCAATCTCCACTGGAGACCACTGCCCCTCGCTTCACGGGTCTCCATACAATCTGAATCGAAGACCCAGCCCAACTCACAACAGCCTATGCAAAAACATAGGCGTTGGTCCGTAGAAGAAACATTCAGCATGCAAATCCATGTAAAAAGCTGTTCTCCTGTCCATCCTGCGGATGGCTTTGAGAACAGCTTTGAATTTACGATTTCACGTTTGATTTCTTATTGTTTTTACCTTTGCTCTCCGATTTTCCTCCAGTCGTTTTGGACGACGACTTTTTTTGTTTAGAAGGCGTCGGTGCTATCACATTACCAATATAATTTCCCGCAATGTCCATTTTGTATTTATGGTTGATCTCGATTTTATCGTATTCCTGTTTGGTGGTCCGAAATGTGACTGTCTGCATCTTACTCATCTGCATTCCACGCATAGCTTGAGAGACAGTAACTCGGCCTACCACTTGATAAGATTTCATTTTCATAAATCGCGCCCAACCCTGTTGAGGTCTTTCTTTAGTAATTTTCTTATTGAGAACGAAAACTTCATGTCTTTCTTTCATAGATAGGTATTGCTCATCAAACGCTTTTTGTTTTTTCCTCGTGTAGAGAAATACACCCAGATAAACTGCGACAAAAACCACAAAAAGGATGCCAATGATTATCCAGTAACGCACACTGATTTGCCTCCTGACCGCAAGCCTGTCGGTTCTTCATTATTGTATAAACTTGCGATGGAAATGTATCCGTATTGTACCACGCTCACTGAACAACGGAAACGAGATCGGCCTATTACGCTTTTTTTCGTTCCACAGCAGGCTTGGCGTAACGTTTGGGAAACGTCTTCATTCCAATGCGCGGATGACACATCACAGTTAACAGTTCTTCACCCGTTTTGACATCTTTGCCAATTTCCAAAACAATACCTTCTCCAAACTGTGAGTGAATCACTTTATCTCCCGCTGAATAGGAGTAAATGACATCATTGGTTAATCTTTCACGCTCCACAAGTTGGGCAGGTAACTCGGCCAAAAAACGCGAAGGCTCACGCATGCTGGTCTGTCCAAAAAGAGTACGCTCGCTGCAATACGTTAAATATAACTTGTCTTTAGCTCGCGTTAACCCTACATAACAAAGGTTGCGTTCCTCTTCTATGCCCTGTTCATCATCTAGAGAACGCGCATGAGGAAACAGCGTCTCTTCCATGCCAACCAGGAAAACGACAGGAAACTCCAAGCCTTTACTCGCATGCAAAGTCATCAGTCGAACACTGTCCCGCTCCTTGCCTTTATCTTTATCCACATCACTCAGCAGAGAGACTTCCGCCAAAAACTCAGCCACTGAACCACCCCTACGCCGATCAAAGGATTGGCTGACGGTCAGAAGTTCATCAATATTTTCAAGGCGCTGCTGGTCTTCTGTTTTGTTGCTCTCCGCATACATCTTGCGATAGCCTGTCCCATGAAGAACTTCGGCCAGAAATTCTGTCACACTCATGCCTTCCATCCATAGTCTAAGCTCTTCGAGTGTCTGATAGAACTGTTCAGCGGCTAATGCCGTTTTTTCTGTCAAACCTGCTTCCCGTCCAGAGGCAAGTGCCTCATACAAAGTTTTATTTTCAGCATGCGCATAGTCTAACAGTTTTCCCAGCGTACCATCACCGAGTCCACGTCTTGGTACATTGGCGATTCGCAACAAGGAAATTTCATCTTTGGGATTGACAAGAACACGTAGATAGGCAAAGACATCTTTAATTTCTCGACGATCGTAAAAAGTCAATCCTCCTACTATGGTATAAGGTATGGCTTGACTCATCAAAGCTTCTTCAATAGCCCGTGACTGAGCATTGGCACGATATAGTACAGCACAATCACCAGGGTGTCCGCCGGATTGCAGGTGCGCTTGAATGGTGTCAGCCACATATCGCGCTTCTGCTTCGCTGTCTGTTAACTCGGCCACACGAATGGGCCAACCTCCTTCACGAACGGCTCGCAGGTTTTTTTCCTTCCGGCGTTTGTTCTGGGCAATCAAGGCATTGGCCGCATGGAGAATAGTTTCAGTAGAACGATAATTGCGTTCTAATAAGATAACCTTCGCTTCTGGAAAATCCTTCTCAAAACGCAGCATGTTTTCGATATCTGCTCCACGCCACGCATAAATCGCTTGGTCAGAATCACCAACAGCACAAAGATTACGATATTGATCAGCCAACATCCGGACAAGAAGATATTGGGCACGGTTGGTGTCCTGGTATTCATCAATATGCAGATAGCGGAATTTTTCTTGATAATATTGAAGAACATCGGAATGATCGCGAAAAAGTTTGACCGTCAAACCTATTAAATCATCAAAATCCATACTTGAAGCGGCAAAAAGACGATCTTGATAAACGGGATAAATTTGTGATGCTACCGCCTCTGTCAAATTTTTGGCTGATCTCGATTTGGACAATTGTGCTTCTGTCACCAATTCATTCTTCCAACGCGAGATGACAAAATGGACTGCGGCTGGATCGAATTTTTTCGGATCGTAATGCGCATCCAGTAACGACTGAGCAATTAATGCTCGTTGGTCATCACTGTCGAGAATTGTAAAATTCAAATCATAGCCCAGTCTGTCAGCATGGCGACGAAGAATTTTTACACATATTGAATGGAAAGTCCCCATCCACAGATCGCGCGCAGCATCTCCAACCAGTTTCTGCACGCGTGTCTGCATTTCGCGAGCCGCTTTATTGGTAAACGTGATCGCCAAAATTTGATGAGGGTTAGCCAAGTGTTGGGCAAGTAAATACGCTATGCGGCGTGTGAGCACACTCGTCTTGCCACTACCTGCCCCAGCCACTACAAGCACTGGTCCCTCTGTTGTTTGAACGGCTGTACGCTGCTCATCATTGAGTCCGCCAAGCAGTTCCTCAACGCGCACGGGTATTGATGTTTTGTCTTTCATAGAGAAACAGCAACTCCTGCATGACTTTTTTTCCTGCTGCGTGTACGATGCAGATGAAGAAGAAAGCGAGGTGTACACAAATGAAAGCAGCATTGTTGGCATTTGAAGGTTGTTCTCTCTGGCAGATGGGTCAAGTCAACCAGAGTTTAACAGACGCGGGCATCGTCATTCGCACCCTAACTCCGGGAGGAAATAAAATTCGTCTGGATGGGCAGCAATGGTTGCTTGCTGATAGCGCACTGGAACCATCAGCCGCATTTGATTATACCATCGTTCTAGTACCAGGCGGGCGATATACGCCAACAGTTGCTGAAAATCCTCACGCCATCCGTTTTTTGCGCCAAGCAGACAGTCATCACGCCTGGATATTAGCTACAGGCCAAGGCGTTGGTTTATTAGCTACGGCTGGTTTGCTTGGCGGTCTACAGGTGGCTATTGACGACGAATGTGAACAACTCTATTCCTATCGACTGCAAAATGTGCAAAAATCAAATCAAGTACTGGCTGTCCACGGAAATATTTTGAGCGCCCACGCGCATGCTGGAGCCAGTATGGCCAGTTGGTTTTACAGGCACGTTCTTTTAAACGACTATTTAAAGAAAGGATGAGAAGACTGGCAAGAAAAAATTGGATTTGGATTATTTTATTGGCAGGTTTTCTAATCATCTATAAGTTGCATAGCACTCCGAGTGCAGAAATACCTGCACATGATAGCGACGGTTCATCTATTCGCATTCCCGTCAAAACGCAAAACGTGACAACCCAAAATGAGACTTGGACACTGACGCGAAACAGCGCTGGAGCAGCTTTTGTCAGCGTGTATAACCATCAGCGACTGGTACAGATTTTCCCAAGCTCTGGGCATCCCGAGCACCGACATCAGGATCTGGTATTTGCCACGCATGGAAATATCACCTTGAGTGGCGTTCTGTATCAAGCAGAACAGATTGTTGTCGATCCGGCAAATCAATCAGGATTTATCATTCTCAAAAAGGTTAATTAGGGCCTGCTGAACGGGTCGTGCATCAGCTGGATTGGGCAGAGTGACAGTCTGGAACAACAATGCGAGAAATAGCGTTAAGAAACCGTTCAGTAGACCCCAACAAAAAGCAGAACCTAAGAACTAGGTCCTGCTCCAAGAGGAATTTTTTTGTTCTTTGTTGCGCAATTCGATACGCCGGATTTTCCCACTGGTTGTCTTCGGCAAATCTCTAACAAATTCAATTTTTCGGGGATACTTGTAGGGTGCTGTCAGTTGCTTTACATGATTTTGTAATTCCTCGACTAACTTCTCACCCAGAAATTCATCTTCCGGATTGCGCAAAACGACAAAAGCCTTGACAATATGGCCACGCTCTTCATCTGGACTGGCAACTACTGCACATTCTGCTACTTTGGGATGCTTGACTAAAGCGTCTTCAACTTCAAAGGGCCCTATGGTATATCCCGCAGATATGATGATGTCATCTGAACGGCCTTCAAACCAAAGATATCCCTCTGAGTCTTGACGACCTTTATCCCCGGTAATATACCATTCTCCTCGAAATGCCGCCTGGGTCCGTTCTGGATCATTTAAATAGCCACGGAAAAGTGCCGGAAATGACTTGTGCACAGCAATATGCCCTACTTCTCCTACAGGTAGCGGCTGACCTTCCTCATTGACTATGGCAATACGCATTCCAGGAAAAGGTTTGCCCATGGAGCCGGCACGAACTTCCATATCTTTGAGCGTACCCACCAAAAGACTATTCTCCGTTTGACCGTAACCATCTCGAACTAAAACTGAAAATTCTCTCTGAAATGTATCAATAACCTCACGATTTAGAGGTTCTCCTGCAGAACAGGCTGATCTTAACTTTAACTGGAACCTTTGCAAACCATTCACTTTGGCCATCAAACGATATTCTGTAGGTGTCGCACAAAGTAAAGTGATTCCGTAATCATTCAGCAATTGCAAATAAGTTTCGGGTTGAAAACGCCCGGTATAGACAAACCCTGTGGCGCCATTGCCAAGCACCGAAACAAATGGGCTCCACACCCATTTAGCCCATCCAGGACCAGCTGTAGCCCAGGCTAAATCTTCAGGTTTCGCATCAAACCAGTATGTTCCTGCTATTTTTAGATGTTCTCGAGGCCAACTGTATACGTGCTGAACTCCTTTAGGACCACCTGTCGTACCACTGGTATAGGAAAGAAAAGCCAATGCTTCATCATCCATAGGTTGAACCAGTGGATGATGAGCAACTCCTTGCACAATGTCATCTAACGATTTCCAACCCTCATGCGCCACTCCAGCCACAAAGCGATATTTGACCGGTTGTTGCTCAAGCGCCTTTTCAACCTCAGAAAGCAGTCCTTCATCCGCAATGACAGCTTCTACACCAGCATGTTGGAGTCGATAGACTATATCATGAGAACGCAACATTTCCGAGCCTGGCAATATGGTGGCACCGATTCGCAATAAAGCTAAATAGACAGTGTATGGCAAAATACCACGTGGCAATAGTACAAGTACTCGTGAACCCATATGCAAACCCTGCAGTTGTAACGCTCTAGCCAGTTGAGAACTGTGCGCAGTCAACTCGGCATACGTAAGATGGCTTTCCTTTCTATTTTCGTCCACACAAATCAAGGCCAGCTTATCACCAGCTAATTGGGCAATTTCATCAATTTTCTCGGCAAAATTATATGTCACATAACCATCTCCAAAGGAATGATTTTCTATGACTATGTATTCAATCTATCTCATTTAACGCTACACGGAAAAGAAAATTTGGTCAATATTGAATAGTAGAAAATTTTTATGGGGCATTTATGTATGAGACGTTGAAGGAAAAACAAACTAATCCAGTAACATGTGCAGATTCGATGCGATTTGCGACAATTTCAAATGAATGGCAGGAGTTCTTCATGAAAAACTATCGATACGTTTATCGCTCTATTCAAACTGGCGCTTTTTTTTCTGTCGTCTTAGGATTGATGTTGCCAAACATCACTTCTGCTAAGGCCAGCCCATCAACTTCCTCCTACCGGCTTGAAGTTTCTCTTTCTTCACAACATGTGCTCGTCTATCAGGGAGATCGGCTGCTGGCCGACATGTTAGCGTCAACAGGCAGTCCGCATGAAAAAACACCTCTTGGACACTTTCACATTCAAGCAGAACGCGGGGTGTGGTTTTACTCACCTTTATACCATGAGGGAGCAAAATACTGGATTTCCTTTAAAAATCACGGAGAATTTCTGTTTCACAGTATACCCATGGATATCCACCAACAAATTTTAAAATCAGAGGCACAAAAATTAGGTCAACCAGCTTCACACGGCTGCGTGCGTCTCTCCCTGAAAGACGCTCAATGGCTGTATACACATATTCCTAATGGAACGGACGTATACATTCACCCCTAGCTTTCGTCTATATTGACATGCCTTTTTGACCCATCTGATCACACTTAGAATAAGGGTAATCTTGAATCACTGTTGCGAGTTTTCTGTATTTCGTTTACAGCTGCTTCGGAAAGCATACGCAAAACCACATCATCCATAGGCGGATTATGCAATCCCGCGCGCACATCACGATAAAACCGTTCTAAAGGATAAGAACGAGAAAGACTTTGTGCTCCCACTACACGCATAGCGAGATCGACCACATCCATCGCAGCTTGGACAGCAATCGTCTTGACCGCACCAAGAGCAGGCCTCAATGTAGGACGATCCGATTTACTCGCTCTATCCCACCTTCTCGCCATGTCGTACATCAACGTTCGAGCGCTTAACAATTTCATTTCCATCTGTCCCAATTTTTCTTGGATATGCGGGACATGCGCAATGGGGTGGGCTAGACTATTAGGTTGATACTCCGCAGCATAGCGGACAGCAAAATCTCTAGCAGCCATTGCAATACCAAGATAACAAGCAGGAATATGCAACATCCAACCGCCACCATCACGATTGCGCGGTGATTTTTCTCCCGGCTTTAAGCGTGCAACCAAATAACGATGGGGAACAAAAATGTTTTCCATGACAATATCATGGCTTCCTGTTGCTCTCATACCCATCATATTCCATGTTTCTACAATTTGGACTTGATTGCCGGTAATGAGAAATTCGCCGACATCTTCAGAATCTTCAATACCAGCTGTGACTAGAATCCAATGTAATTCAGGAGAAAGTGTGCTAAACGTTTTTCGGCCAGTCAATAGAAATCCATCTTCCACTTGCCTGGCAGTTGTTAGCGGTCGTCCGCCGCGGCTTGGACTTCCTGTGGCAGGTTCCGTTGCGCAGGAGTTCATGAGCCAGCCGTGTTGAACAGCGGTTGTAGCAACTTCCGCAAACACTTCTTCTGGTAATGCGTCGGTTGCTGATAAATTCAGGAACAATCCCATATGCCAACCAATCGCAAGTGCGGTAGACCCATCGCCCTGAGCTAATTCTTCTTGATGAGCCAGCAATTCATATAATGATAAACCGAGACCACCATACATTTCTGGAACTGTCCAACCCACATAACCCGCCTGTCGCAGTGCTGCAATATTTTCGCGGGGAAATGATGAATCTGTATCGTGAAGTGCTGCCCGATTTGAGAACTGCTGCGACAAATCACGAATGATTTTGAAACGCTTTAACGCCTTTTCATCATCCAAAAACCAATGAAGTTGACTCATACTCCCACCTCATTTTGGAATGCTTGCCTTCTTTCTCGAATAAACAGACTGCCTATCACGCCAAGCAAGGTAAAACCTGTGGGCACCAAAAAGGCAACCGCATATGCCGTATGGATACCTTGGCGAAGGTGAGCATCATACAGTGCGCCAAACAGTACCGGTAAAAGAACTGCTGATAAAAAGCCTCCCGTATTGGCAAATCCAGAAGTCACACCAGCACGCTCTGCAGGAGTCTGATCTCGAATCACGGCAAACGTCAGCAAACTACCTCCCGATCCCAATCCGAGTACAAACATAAGCATATAGGCAATCAGTACGGGTGGTTGCCCAGCAAAAAGCGGAACAGACAGCCAAGAGAGACAAATGAACACTTGCAGGACAATATAGGTACCACGGCGCGAACCGATACGGTCAGTCAGCGTACCCGCAAGCGGGCCACCGATCAAGGCACCTACAAAGGCTGTCAAAGTAAACGTTGTGGCTAAAGAGCGGTTAACTGCATACGTATGTTCAAAATAAGGAACAGCCCAAAGCCCCACAAAACCGATATACGTTCCAACCGCTGAAAAATGGCAAAAAAACGTAGCCCAAGCATTTCTGTCATGAATCACAGTAGATAAAATGCTTCGGATGGGAACAGGTTTAATTTTAAACTGCACTGGATGATCCGATAGGACAGACACCCTATCCAAGCTTGGCCTTTTTTTCCGAATCACTGCAAAATCAAATACGGCCGTGATAACGAGCAAAATTCCAAGAAGAGCAAAAGGTTCACGCCAACCAGCAACTGTCGTCCAGGCGGCAAACGGAATCGTGGTCAACAATGCTCCCACATTTCCTGCTGTGGACACAATACCAAGTAAAGCGCCAAATTGAGACGGGAGAAAATAGCCTCCGATGATCAATACAATATTCACCCAAATGAGCGCATCACCTAAGCCAACGATAGCTCTACCGACTAGAAGCATGGCAAACTGGTGGCTATCCGCAAAACAAAGCGTTCCTATGCCGTCTAAACAAACGCCGGCTGCCAGAAGCTTCTCAGGGCCAAGTTTGTCTCCAGAAAGCCCAACTGGAATCTGCAAAATCATATAAAGCAAATATTGCACGCTGGTCATTGTGCCTAATACAGCGCCACTTACGTGGAAAGTATGCTGCAAAGTGGTCGACACAACACCCGGTCCTGTCCGTTGCATAAAAGCCAATAGATAAGACATACAGAGAAGTAGCCCTATCCAAAATGTTTTCCCCAACATAGTCTGAATTCGAGCTTGCCAGGGCATGTTCTTTCACCTCTCTCGGCAAGTCAAACGGCGCCCCGGAATATCTTCCGGATCGCCGTCGCCTGTTCTCCCAGCTCTTTTTCTCTTCTTAGACTTGATATATATCGCTCATTTTTTGTTGCAAGTAACGAATGAGATAATCTGCAGACAGCGGTTTCCCTGTAGCCTGCTCGATCAATTCGCTTGGCAAAAGCACTTTTCCGTGACTATGCACTCGAGTTGAAAACCATTTTAAGACTTGCGAGAAATCCCCTTCTGACCACTGTTCTTCAATATCAGGAATTTCTTTGTAAAGAGTCTCTCGAAACTGAGCTGCGTATAGATTGCCAAGCGAATAAGTGGGAAAATATCCAAAGTCTCCCCCTGACCAATGTACATCCTGCAAAACGCCCAACGCGTCGTTTGGCGTCTCAAGTCCCAGATAATCGCGAACCTTCTCATTCCAGAGTCGAGGCAAATCACCAACTTCACACGTTTCTTCAAAAAGTGCGCGTTCAATTTCATAACGAATCATAATGTGTAAATTGTAAGTCAATTCATCTGCCTCAATACGAATGAGTGATGGCTCAACATGGTTCGCTGCTTGATATAGAGTCTCCAGATGGACATCAGCAAACAATCCAGCAAATGCTGTTTGAAAGTCTCCATAAATCGCCTGCAGAAAAGACCGGGATCGACCCAACATGTTTTCCCAGAAACGAGATTGAGATTCATGAATACCCATAGAAGCTCCATGACAAAGCGGTGTACCAATCAGTTCAGCACTGACGTGCTGTTCGTAAAGAGCGTGGCCGCCTTCGTGTAAGGTGCTGTACATAGCATTCAATACGTCATCGAGAACAAACTTGGTGGTTACGCGCACATCATAATGATTGAGGGATTCCTCAAAAGGGTGAGCGGTCTCATCCAAACGTCCAGCCTGAAAATCATATCCAATTCGTTCCAAAAGTTTTTCACTAAAATGACGTTGCTGATGAATCGGCGCTTCCCGACGCAACGAAACAGGGAATTTAGGAAAACCTTTCTCACCGATCCGTTGTACCAAATCAACGGTAGCCTCCCGCAGTTGTTTAAAAATCGGATCTATTTTTGCTACTGTCAGTCCTGGCTCATATAAATTGAGCAAAGTGTCGTAAGGATGATTTTGAATCCCCCAATATTGAATAAATTCTCGCTTAAAAGCGATGATTTTTTCCAAATAAGGCTTTAAAATACTAAAATTCGCCTGTTTTTTAGCCTCTTCCCATACAGATTGCGATTTAGCAACAAGCATGACATACGCTTGGTGCCGTTCGGGAGGGATTTTTTTGCTGCGCTCATACGTTTCACGCACCACGCGAAGCAGAGCGCGATCGACCTGAGACAGTTCCGCTTCCGCACTGGTCAGTTCATTCAGATAACGGCCCATATTTTCACTGGTTAACATGGCGAAAATCTTTGCCGACAGTGTTCCGAGCGCTTCCGCACGCAATTCATGTCCTTTTTTGGGCGCTCCAGTACGTAAATCCCATTCCATCAACCGTGTAGCTTCCTCGTAATGTCCAATTTCTCGCAGTTCACTTCGAAACTTTTGCAGTAAACTCTGCAAATCCTGATTCATATAGAAAATTCCTCCTCACCTGGTCTGTAGAGCATTTTCCCTATGAGATATCACTGTCAAAAATCATGGCAAGATGTACTTGTTTTCATCCTTTTCTCCTGTAGCTACCAGAGCATTGTGATGACTGATGTAATCGCTCCAACTTCCCGGATAGAGGCGAATCTGGCGAAGCCCAGCCCGACGCAAAGCAAATATCAACGAGCAGGCCGTTACTCCAGACCCGCAATAAGCAATAACTGGCGTATCTTCAGACAGTTGCAGAGAGGCAACAATTTCTTTTGCTTCTTGCGGCGACTTCCATGTCCCATCGCTATGAAGGAAATACGTCCAAGGTAAATTTTTGGCCGTTGGTATATGTCCGGCCACAGCATCAATAGGCTCGGATTCACCACGAAAACGAACCGCGTCACGAGCATCCAGCAACTGAAACAACCCATTGCCTGCTTCTGCAAGGGAAGCAACTTCCTCATAATCGACAGTCCAACCTTGCATCGGCATAGCTGTAAAAGTTTGGCGCGTCTTCTGCTCTTCTCCTTGTCGAAGCGGGTACCCAGCCCTCAACCAAGCATCTATTCCGCCATCTAGCAAAAACACATGCTGATGTCCAAGATAAGTCAATAACCACCATGCACGAGCCGCCATACCCTGATTATCATCATAAACCACAATAAGACAGTCCTGATGAATTCCCTTCTCTGCAAAACAGGCAACTAAATCGTCTATTTCAGGCAAGGGGTGACGTCCACCCGGACGAGCTGCTGGCTTCGACAATTCCTTTTCCAAATCAATATATACTGCGCCAGGAATATGACCCTTTTGATACATTTCCAAACCCGCTTCTGGTTTCCCCAGTCGAAACCGCGCATCAAGCACAACGATATCTTCTTGTTGCTGCATAGCAGCATGCAATTGTTCTACAGAAATGAGCAATCCTAGCACATCCTTTGCAGACCGAGACTATTCCTGAACGGGATGTCTGGCTACCTTCCCTGCACCCGCTTGATCGGTCGGTTTGACCACAATCATATCAATATTGACATGTTGTGGCCGAGTAGCGGCATAAACCACACAATCGGCAATATCAGAGGCCGTCAGAGGCTGCATACCTGCATAGACCGCATCTGCCTTGCTTTTATCACCGTGATAGCGAACAACAGAAAATTCCGTTTCGACCATGCCTGGATCAATCGTACTGACACGAATCGGTTGACCCAGCAATTCTTGACGCAAAGCGTCTGTTATAGCTCGAACAGCAAATTTGCTCCCGCAGTACACAGAGCCTCCTGCATAGGCCTCATGTCCAGCAATTGAGCCAATATTGATGATATGTCCACTAGTGCTTGTCTGGATATGCGGTAAAATCAATCTTGTCATTCGCAATAAACCCATAACATTGGTTTCCAACATCTCTTGCCAATCCGTTTCATCTGTCACTTCAGCCACATGCGCAGTGCCTCGAGCCAAACCAGCATTGTTAACCAATATATTTACTTGTTGGAAATGCCCAACGACACCCTTGACAAACGCCTCAGCACTCTCCCGCCTTGTCACATCCAATTCAGCTATGTATACTTCAGTCTTCCATCGCTCTGCGATTTGCTGAGCCACTTGCTCAAGACGTTCTTTGCGTCGCGCACCTAACGCCAAACGAAAGCCAGCTTCCGCCATACCATAGGCAATAGCTTCACCGATTCCTGAACTTGCTCCAGTAATGACAGCAACGCGATTTTGTCCCTGAAATCCCATAAACAAAACCTCCCCTCTCTATTGTAAACCAAACTCAGCCCATGCCAAGTGTTCAAGAATTCACCGTTTTCTTTCATACTGGTATACTCATATCATGAAACCTTGGACTGATTACAGTACCCTTATTTTTGATCTTGACGGAACATTATTGTCATCTGCTTCCTTCATCCTGCCAATTTACAAAAAAATTATTGCCCAATATGGCGACAAAGCGCCGGATGACCTAACCATGACGCGCACATTCGGGTTGCCCGATGAGCAAATCTGGGAAGTATTGATGCCCAACTCAACTGGGCAAATTCGCAAGCAGGCTGAGACAGACTGCGGAAAAGAGGTAGCTTTTACCCTGTCTCATTGCGATATTCTTTTTCCTGAAACAAGGTTTACTTTAGAAGCCCTAAAACAAGCAGGTTATACTTTGACCACAGCTAGTAATTGCGGTTGTGATTACTTAGACGCTGTTCTGTCAACCCAACACCTTGATACGTTATTTACGCTTCCACTTTGCCTAGAAAGCGTTCACGGTAAACGAAAAGCGGATATTTTGCGTGCACACTGCAAAGTATTCGATATAGAGAGTATGGTGATGATAGGTGATCGACAGAGCGACGTTGAGGCTGCGAAAGAAATTGGAATTCCTTGTATAGGTTGCGCATTTGGATTCGGACATGATGACGAATTGACAAACGCAGACGCAATTATCACGAATTTGTCACAATTGCTCACCTTATTCAAGGTTCAGAATGAACGGTCCTAACGTAACTTAGATGACGCGACTTTGTAACATTTCGCAAAGTCAAAACGTCTAACAAAGTAGAGAAATAAAAATGAGAAAAACCGCCTTGACCATAACGAAGCCATTGGACTTGAGCGGGAATCCAACTGAGCTAAGAGCAGTTTGGAGAGGGGTGTCTGTATGACCAACAAAATCCTTCACTGGTATCGAATGATTGGGCAGGAACGTCCTGTCGATTCGTCACAAGAAAAAAATCGTTCCATTATTACTTATGTAGAAGCTTCTTCTCCAAAACGAGTGATTCGAGAATATGGTGGCCTTCATCGTATTTTAAGTTATGCGGGTGAGATGATTGTTGTTGATTATCCGCAACACCCAAATCACTTGGAGATCCTAGAAAAAAACTGGCATCCCCCCACTTTAAAATCAATGATTCGGCAAGTCGATCCGATGACACTAGAAAGATATATCCCCGCCATTCGTTATCTATGTACTTGTGGACGGATGCATATATCTGAACATCCGTACCCTTCTGTATGGTGTACTTGCGGACAGCGGGCTTATCCAGTGGAACCTAAATCTCCAGAAAACATTTTACCTAGCCAGGACAGCCATTTGACTCATTAATCAGCTATTGAAAATTGCGAAGGGACGGGCAGAGGTTCAATCTCTGCCCGGACTGTATCCCTCTGCATACCATACGCAGGCACAACACCACTCTGCCACTCAATAATTGCCAAAGTGGAGTCTTCATTCATCTATTTGAAACACTTTTTGCTTTTTCTGCTTACTCTATCATCTAACGCTGTTTCTCCCACATCGATGGCGGCAACTTGCCCACCGACTCCAACAGGAGAGAGTATAAATCTTTTTGTAGAGCCTCTTCCAAAGAGATATCTAATAATTTACATATATCTTTCAATTGATAAGATTCTTTTCGCAATGTACGCATGGCTTTTTCCCACTGTTGTAAATGAGGCCCATGATAGTCAACCAGAACTTCCCATTTCTGAGGATCGATTTGCATGCAACATTCCATCATGTCACTGACCACTTCAACAGTCGCCCCTTGCGCTCCCCTTTCAAAGAGTCGCTGACGAAAGACATGTTTGATGAGCGCTTCTTCAGAAAATTCAAAGAGAAAGGGCGGCATGATATAGCCCACAGGCAATTTGGCACGCGCCGCCTGCATTTGTTCAACCCGATCCGTTTTAGCCAATTGAATTACACGACGAATGCGATCCAGTTCTTCCGCATACTCTTCTTCATTCCTCGCCTCTACAGGCAATTCAAAACCCCAGGGCACATTAGCTCGCTGCCCACCAGCAATCCGAGTAGGTCGACCGACCGTATAAGTAACCAGATGATCGTAAACCGGTTTGCCAATACCAATAAACAGAAAGAGTATGGTTTCTCCTCGAATCGGTTCGTAGGAATGTCCAGCAGATACCATGCTTTTCAAAAACCGTTCTGTATTCGCCATATCTTTATATTTGCCAAGATATAGGCTTGCCTTGAAAGCTGATGAAAGTCGTTGTTCATCAGTAGCCCTTAGAGCTATCACTCGTCCATGTTGAACCACATTCCATCCTTCGTCGACATAACACAGGTTAATAAATTTTTCGATCCCGTCCATATGTTCATCAATAGGTACGACATCTTGTAAAAATTTTAATCTTGGATGTTCCAAGATAACTTGGCGATTGATTTGAAACATTTGATTCTCCCCAATCCTGTTTGAACACTCGCTGCAGCGGAAATTAACAGTATAATCATCTTGAGTTTCGACAAAAAGAACGCGTATCCTCCAGTTCCCTCTGAAGGAAAAGTTCATATCGAAAACAGTTTACCTCTTCTTGACCGCATAGATAAAATTGCGCAAACTACTAAGGTACGAGCGCTTGAATGGCAAAAACCGTAAGATGGTTCTGCATATAAAAAGCTCAAGCCAAGAAATAAGGAGGGAACAACATGCACAAGGCTTCCTCTCCAAAAAGAATTGTTGTAGGCATGTCAGGCGGAGTGGATTCTTCAGTGGCTGCATGGCTTCTGAAACAAGCAGGACATGAAGTGATTGGAGTCTTTATGAAAAATTGGGACGATACAGACGCGGAAGGACGTTGTACTGCAACAGAAGACTTTGAAGATGTGGCCAAAGTTTGCGAAATCATTGGCATCCCTTATTACGGTGTCAATTTTGAAAAAGAATATGAACAACGCGTCTTTCAATATTTTCTTCAAGAGTATCAACAGGGAAGAACGCCTAACCCAGACGTTCTTTGTAATCGTGAAATTAAATTCAAAGAATTGTTGGATGTTGCCCTTGAACTTGGTGCAGATGGACTCGCGACTGGTCACTATGCCCGTATGGAACTACAAGATCAAGAAGCCATCCTGTTGCGAGCGGCGGATGACCAAAAAGACCAAACCTATTTTTTGCACTTACTCAGTCAGGAAGCTTTAAAAAAAGCTGTTTTCCCAATTGGTCATTTGCCTAAACCAGAAGTACGTAAAATTGCCGCCGAAGCAAAATTACCGACAGCAAAGAAAAAAGACAGTACGGGTATTTGCTTCATTGGCGAAAAAAACTTTAAACAATTTCTACAACAGTATTTACCAGCTAAGCCTGGAGAAATTATAGATGCAGACGGACATGTATTAGGAACACACGATGGCTTGATGTACTATACTCTCGGCCAACGTCATGGATTAAACATCGGTGGTAAACGTGAAGGTAATGGTGAACCGTGGTTTGTGGTGGACAAAATTTTATCTACCAACCAGCTTGTGGTTGCTCAAGGATTGAACAACCCCTTGCTCTACAGCACTTCATTACAAACCCGTGAAATTCATTTTATTGCTGGTCATCCACCTGCTGAGACTTTTCGCTGTACAGCCAAATTTCGCTATCGCCAGCCTGATCAACAAGTTACTGTCTATATGCACGCTAAAGGTGCGCACGTCCTCTTTGATACACCCCAAAGAGCTATTACTCCCGGACAATCGGTTGTACTCTACAATGGAGAAGTTTGCCTCGGTGGTGGTATCATTGAGTCGTTCGAACCATACGTCAAGTCATTCTCTCCGCACGTCGTCCGCCCGTTAGCTGCTGATATGGCTCTATAATCTGTTGATATTGTCAAACAAAAAAGGTTGCCCTTAGGGACAAGCCAAGCTCTGCCATCTGTGACTAATTGTAAATGCACAGAGCGATTTGACTTTTTCCGTGAGGGACAACCTTTTTTGCTGACTTCTTACTACCAAGTTGCATCAGCATCCCTTTCCCATTTGTCGAGACAAGAAGAACATACTTGGCGATAATTTACTTCCCGCTCTTCTTGCTCCATTTCCGACCCGCAAAATGCGCATTGTGAATGATTGTATTCCATCTGAATTCCTCTCTTCCCCAGGCTTGTATTCATCGAAATTCGCAAATATTTCAAAATTCACAGATATTGAATGCGAACGCGATTTCAGCCTTTTTTCTCGATTCTCTAAGGAATCGTTTCTTAACATTATATTAGAAATTTTCAATTAATTCAATCTTCTTTTGCTCAAAAGTTACCCATTTCTTCATAGGCAGCCTCTTATAGAATAGAAAGTCGCAGAAACCTGCTCATATGCAGGCTTCTGCAGCCTTCCTAATAAGACAGATTAGGGCATAACACCCTTTTCTGGTTGTTGAGCAGCAAAAGTTGAGCTCCAATTGGCCGGAAATTGGGGATTAATCCATTGACTTTTAGGGAAAAACTCGTGATGCAATTGAAAATACGCATTAAATAAACGATGAGCTATATGTGAAGCAGTGGTTGTACTCGCTCCACCACCTGGCACCATGACAGCAATAGCAATTTGTGGATGGTTATAAGGCGCAAAAGCAATGGTCACGGAGTCGTCCACATTGCGCCCGTTTTCAGAGATCTGAGCAGTTCCTGTCTTACCAGCAGCGTGATATGGAGATCCAGCAAATCCACCCTGGTAAAGTAATCCCATAGGATTATTGGCCATCAAATACATACCTTGCAACGCAGCCTGCATATACGTTGGATTAATGTTAAGCCGTGCCTCCACTTTAGGCTTAAAAGTGTATATCGGTTTACTGCCAGGACTGCCAGGCGCTTCGTCCGCTGGATAAATGGCTTGAAGAACATGCGGCTGAAGTTTTACTCCGCGATCGGCCAAAGTCATCACATATTGGGCCATTTCGATAGGCGTAAATTCTTGTGACTGGCCTATGGCTGCAAACGCTAAATCAGGTACTGCCCCCCAGTTATCATAATAGCCTTTCTTCTTTAAAGAAGCTTCTGCTTGCTTTAAGTCATAAGGAACTTCCAGATAGTTCTGCTGCGTGTCTTCTTCCCAGAACATACCAGGTACTTCTCCCGGCAAATCAATGCCGGTCATGGCGCCAAGACCAAACCGATATTCCCAGCCAAACAGTGTATTCAGGGCTTTGACAAAACGAGTTTTTACCCACTGATTGTAGGATTCTCCATTGGGGTAACCGGTATTGTTATTCCATCCCCCCAGCCATAATCCAAGCTGGTAGAAAAACGTGTCATCGGAAAGTTCAATAGCCTGCGTCACATTAACCGGTCCAAATCCAGGAAGATACCAGTTGTGAAAAATGCGGTTACCAATTTGCAAGAAACCGTGATCGTACACTATCGTATTCGGTGTAATTGTTCCCGACTGCATACCTGCAATCGCGTTTGCCGGTTTGACAGTAGAGCCAGGATATTCAGGGCTTTGAATCACATTGTTAATCAACGCATCAGATTTTTCTAAGTAAGTAGCGTGTTTTAAATAATTACCATTCAAAAACCAATTGGGGTTGTAATAAGGATAACTAACCATAGCTTCCACCCCGCCTGTTTTGACATTCAAAACAACAGCGGAAGCTTCTGAAATCTCATATTTAAGTGGTGAATTTTGAATATAATTGGCCACAATTTCTTGGGCCAACGCCTGATAGGTAGAATCAATTGTTAACTGCAAATTGTCTCCCGACTGTGCTGGTGGCTGCATGCCAATTGACTTTATAGGCACACCTGCACTGTTGACCAGGTCTTCCTCTTCTCCTACATGTCCCTGCAGATAGGACTCATACTGCGCTTCCACGCCCGTTTCACCAACAATTTGTGAATCAAGATACCCCAGTTTGTTATAGTAAGATTCAGAACTGGAGGTAATCGGTCCGACATATCCAAGGATATGCGCTGCCAAATCGCCATAAGGATAATAGCGAATTGGATCGACCTCAACACGCACTCCCGGCAGTTCGCTTCGATGCTCATAAATGTAAGATACAGCAGCTTCAGAAAGATTTCGTTTAATGAGCACTTGAGTAGCAAGCGGGCTCGTTTTCATGGCCGTCAATACTGCTTTCGGACTTTCACCCAACCAAGGCGCCAACTTGTCTGCCATATTCTGAAGATTTTCTGAAACATTGGGCAAGCGAGTTAGATAGGCATCATATACTGGCTTGTCCTCAGCGAGCACAGTTCCGTTACTGCTATATATAAATCCGCGAGGTGGTAAAACCGGGTAAGAAACCACCTGAACATTCGTTGATTCTCCGCGAAACTGCGAACCTTCCTTGACTTGCACATAGCCTAGGCGCAATAAAAGTCCCGCCAGAGCAAGAGTGGTTATACCGGATACGACCCACAGGCGATTAGCAGGATTGTGTCTTTTCACGCGTTTGCCTCGATTCTTTCGTTTCAGCATGACAATCCTCCCTGTGTAAATATCAGTTTTCTCGTATCTATCAGCCATTTTCATCGTCAACAATTGACAGTCATCGACACGAAAAAACCCACATTCTCTAGTTTACTCTGAAATTGCGAAAAGAGGATGGAGAAATCTTGGCAGCATGACGAAATTCTCATCAATATCTAATTGTTCCTTTCAAGCAGCACATGATAGAATGCAGAAAAAGGTCAGTTGGGTGATGATGTGGATACACGTGATGTAGAGCTTTTTTTGGCTATAGCAAGGCTAAAATCGATTTCCAAAACGGCCGATAGCCTATTTATGTCACAATCCACCGTCACTACACGTTTGCAGCGACTGGAACGAGACTTGGGCTATGCTTTGTTCGATCGCGTTCCGACAGGAGTTGAATTAACTGTTGCAGGACGACAGTTTTTACCCCTCGCTGAGCGTATGCAACGGCTGGTCACTGAAATGAGCAAGCCCGAAAGTTCACCTTTACCTATTTTGCGCATCATGTCTGGCCGCGCTTTTGTCTCTACTGACGTGCCTAGTTGCCTTGCCACCTTTCACCAACAAAGTCGGATTCGCCTGCAAGTACAAATGGGACTTTACGATGAAATGGTGGAAGCCTTGACCACTGGACGCGTGGATTTTTGTTTTTTAGGTGAGCCGATTTATCATCCACGTGTGCGTCTTGTAGAGTTTGTTCCAGATAAAATTGATTTGGTAGTTTCGAAAAACCATCCTTTTACACATCATTTTCCTGGTCCTCAGGCACTGGTCAATGAACCTTTCGTCGCATTCAGCCGGGAAACAGCGCCTTTTCGCAAGCGTGTTATGGAACTCCTTGCCAAATCACATGTCTATCCCAAAGTGAGTATGGAACTCGACAGTCTTGACGCTATTAAAGCCATGGTTGGACTCGGTGTTGGATATTCTCTGTTACCAAGAAGAACTCTTGCAGATGCGGTCCACAAGGGCTGTTTAGCTATTGATGTGGGACTGGAGGATTGGGTGCGGCCGACATTACTGGCTTATCCAGAAGAAATAGCCGAACATCCTATCACCCATCAGTTTTTAAAAGTCGTGCGTGATCATTATGCATCACTGACATAAAACATTCTCTACATACCGCGCGGGGGTAAATTACGTAACTATCATTTCAGCGCAGTTGAAAAAGGAGCTTCTGAAATGCGTCAATCCATGACTAAAGAGCAACGTCATCAACACATTCTGAATACTGCCAAATGGCTCTTTCAAGAATATGGCTATGACGATATTACGATTGCCGATGTCATCAAAGAAAGTAACATTGCACGCGGCACCTTCTACCTGCATTTCAATTCACTCGAAGATTTGCTCACCGCTTTATTTGACGAGATGGTGGAGCAGACCTGGACTCGAATTTCCCCCATTCTTGACAATCTTGAAAACTCTTTTGAAGAGGCAACTGAAGCGACAGTCAGAACCGTTCTGCGCATGTTTGACCATGATAAAGCCATGGCGTCAGTTTATTATTCGGGTGGCGGCCGAGCGTTTATGGAAAGAAAGCAGGAAGCTATGTATGGTTCTCTCGGTGACAAACTGCTAGAGGCTCTCAATCGTCGCCACGAGGGACGTTTTCAAAGCAAGGAAGATCGCTGGACGATTCTCATGCTTATCTCATTGGTGGGAGACATGGCTTATTATGCAGCAATGCATATTGAGGAGTCCGATAAAACAACATTTGAAAACCGTATTATTCGTTTTGTCATGGCAGGATTGCAAGCTCATTTACAATCATCGGAAACTCTTTCCTGAAATTACTGAAAACAATCATGATTGTTTGAAGAGAACAAGCGATTTCTGTCCTTCGAGCATTGAACAAATGGGGCGTCCACAAGGACTGCCCCATTCTGCATAGAAATTGACGTTTAACGATTTAAAATGGCTTTTGCTTTTGCGATGACGTTTTCCACGGTAAATCCATATTCTCGCATCACAACTTCTCCAGGGCCAGAAGCACCAAATCGTTGTATGGTCAACGTATCACCATCCAACCCCACATACTTGCCCCATGACATGGGGTGAGCCATTTCCACGGCAAGCCGCTTACGCAATCCACCGGGCAGGACGCTCTCTCGATACGCCGCATCCATTGATTCAAACAATTCAAAAGATGTGACGTTAATCACACGCACCGCGATTCCTTCAGCAGCCAAACGCTTGGCAGCTTCGAGTACAAGGTGCACCTCAGAACCAGTAGCCATGATGGCTAATTGTTGACCATCCCCATGTTGATACAAGACATAAGCACCCTTGGCAAACTCCGTTCGATGTTTTTGGATTTCAGGTAAAACCGGGAGTTTTTGTCTGGACAAGGCTAGCACAATCGGTGCCTCCCGATGCGTCAATGCATATTCCACCGCATAACCTGTTTCCTGAGCATCTGCCGGACGAAAAACCACTAATCCTGGGATAGCGCGCAGAGAAGCCAATTGTTCAATCGGTTCGTGCGTCGGTCCATCTTCACCAACAGCAATACTATCGTGTGTAAACACATATAGTGCTGGTTGTTTCATCAGTGCAGCCAAGCGAATGGATGGACGCAAGTAATCGCAAAAGACCAGGAAGGTCCCAACATAAGGGAATATACCTTGATGCAAACACAGTCCGTTGATCATGGCTCCCATGGCATGCTCACGTACTCCATAAAAAACATTCTGACCGGCATAATTTTCTGGTCCAAAATGATCTTTTCCAGCAATTAAAGTTTTGTTGGATTCTGATAAATCGGCAGAACCGCCAAGCATTGTTGGAACGTGAGGAGCAATGGCATTGATGACTTTTGCAAAAGCATCGCGTGTCGCTACTTCACCTTCAAACTGCGGCATGACTTGCGGAAAATCAACACGAACTTTCCCAGAGCGGGCTGTATCTAGTTCTTGAGCCAGCTCAGGATATTTCTTTTGGAACTCCACGTAGACAGCGTTCCAAGCTGCTTCCCGAGATGCACAGGCTTTTTTGAGTTCTGCAAACAATTCTCGAACTTCGGAGGGAACATGAAACGGATCGTCATGACCCCACTGATAAAATGCTTTTGCTTTAGCTGCTTCCTCTTTACCCAACGGGGAACCATGAGCTTTGGATGTCCCTTGCTTGGTAGGCGCGCCATATCCAATGATGGTCTTGACTTGAATGAGTGTAGGGGCGTTAGCGTGGCGAGCTTCTTTGATAGCCTCCTCAATTTCTTCCAAATCGTTACCATCTTTCACATGCAAAACGTTCCAGCCGTAAGACTGATAACGCGCTTTTACATCTTCCGTAAACGACCAAGAAGTAGGCCCATCAAGAGAAATATCGTTAGAATCATAAAGAACAATGAGTTTGTTCAATTTGAGATGACCTGCTAGTGAAGACGCTTCACCCGAGATACCTTCCATTAAATCGCCGTCGCCGACAATCACATAAGTGTAATGATCAACCACTTGCGCATCAGGACGATTGTATTTAGCAGCCAAAAATCTTTCCGCAACAGCCATACCCACAGCTGTCGCAATTCCTTGTCCAAGCGGTCCAGTTGTAGTGTCCACTCCCGGCGTGTGTCCGTATTCTGGATGTCCTGGTGTACGTGAGCCGTATTGTCGAAAAGATTTCAAATCGTCTATGGTCACATCGTAACCAAAGAGATGGAGCAGGCTGTAGAGTAACATAGAACCATGACCAGCCGACAGCACAAATCGATCACGATTAAACCAATGGGGATTTTCAGGATTGTGTTGCAAAAAACGGGACCATAATACATAGGCCATAGGTGCAGCACCCATGGGCAATCCTGGGTGGCCTGAATTCGCCTTTTCAATGGCGTCAATAGAAAGTGTACGAATCGTTTGAACAGCTAACAAATCTTTTTCTGTGTACGGCATTTCTCCACTCCTCTGCAACAAAAGATGGGCAACGGAAAATATGAGTGCAACGTGGACAAAACGCGCTGCTTCTCCGCATATGATAACATTTACAAAGTAAAATTTGGACAACAAGGCTTACGAACTGTAGAGGTGAATCCGTCATTTTACAGGAAAAAAACAACAAACCCCAAAAACGTTTCTGGCCGATAACCTATCTTACCCGTTTTCAACATTCTAATCTCTTCTGGGTCGTCCTCATCAACATTTTGCTAAGAGGAGCCTTTCTTTTATACATGCAACCGCCACAACGCGCTGATTTTGAGTGGTATTTTATCCATGCTAGAGAAATGGCGCTTGGACAAGGTTACCATTGGCGCGGACAGGCAACCGCATACTGGCCGATTGGCTGGCCATTTATCCTGTCCATCATTTATCGTCTGACCGGTCCGGTAATGATTTCTGGGTTGATTTTTAATACGCTCCTGAGTATTGGAATGGTCATCTTGATTTACAAATTCATTGAACACTTTACCCATCATGCTCGGCTAGCTACAATTGGTGCCCTGTTTTACACTCTCTTGCCAAGTCAAATAGAATGGAACGCTGTCAACGGATCGGAAGAATCGTTTACTTTTTTACTTGTGATTGTACTCTTTGCCTTAACCTTGCTTTCAAACAAAAAAGAACACCGTTGGTGGCCGTTTGCGCTTGTAGGTTTACTACTTGGTCTAGATATTGATATACGTCCCATCCCGCTGTTGTTTCCTATCTTTTATTTATTCTCTGAACGTTGGTTAGGACAAATTGCATGGCGAATAGCTTTTCAACGAACGGTTTTATTCGTCCTGGGCATGGTCGTCGGCATCTTTCCAGTGACGCTGCGCAATTGGCTGGCCATGCATCATTTTGTCCTGGTATCGACAAATGGAGGAGTCAATCTTTGGCAAGGAATTATGACAAATTCAGGATACTATTGGTCATACAATCCCAACATCAATCCATTACTTGCGGCTGGTAAAAACGAAGTTCTAGAAAATGCAATTGGCGAAAAAGTAGCGTTTCAATACTACTGGACTCATCCCTGGCAGACCTTCCTGAATGGCTGGGCAAAAATTTATCATCTATACAATAATGACGTAAACGCTGTTCGTTATACATTCATCAATGCTGGAGCCCAACCATGGTTGGTCACAACCATGCGTAACGTGGATACAATTGCCTATTGGATTTTTATGCTCTTTGTACTACTCGGCCTGATGTATTTGGCCATCCAAGCAGAAAAACGCCCACTGCTTCGACAATGGGCCATTATTCTCTGCTTTTTAGTTTACTATACTCTTGTTTTTTTCTTTTTCCCTGCTTGGGATCGTTTCCGTTATCCATTGATGCCTTTATACGCTCTCTTTACGCCCATGGGTTGTGTAGCGTTCCCGTGGATCTGGAATAGGACCATTCGCCACAGGTTTAAGGGTGAGCAAAAATCATAAGCAAAGCGAACACTGAAACAGGAAAAGCGAGAGCAATAAAAATATCCAAAGTTCCATAGGACACATCACGGTAAAAGCTGCGTTCCTTAGCGGACGCAGCCGCATCACCCTGCAAACCACGAGCTTCCATAGCCATGGCTACACGCTCGCTCATGCGTACAGCCTGAGCCAATAGCGGCAACGCAAAAATACCGATGCGCCATATCATCCGTTTAGGGATAATCCTCGCACGCGACGTGCATCTTGAATTTTGTTCCACTCAGTGTGCAGCAACGGCAGTATGCGAAAACCTGCCAGAAAACCATAGGCGAACTTAGGCGGCAAGCGAAAATGTCGCGTCAGTCCAATGGTCAATTCTGTTAAATCCACGGCATCCACATAGAGCAGGCCAAGCGCCAACGTGCCAATCATTCGTGTGGCGAGCACGATACCATTGAGAAGTCCGGCTATACTTGGATGCCACCAAAGAATCGTCACGCTGGCACTTCCAGACGGTACTGCTGAATTCAATGTCAAAGAGACAAGGGAAAGAAAATAAATAAGGACAAATGGCGCAAGAATTTTTAATACACGCCAAGGAGATTGATGTCCCAAGGTCATGAGCAAAACCATAGGAAAGAGTAACATCGCCAAACCTTGTTGCCAGTTGTTTGCAAATACCATCAAGACCGCTGCCACCAGAATACCAATGAATAGCCAGACTGGGTGAATTTTACGAAACCAGGACAAACGAGCATGATTCTTAGGAACACTCTTCGGTTCCCAAGCATTCCAAATATCTTTCATGCTCAATTCCGTTCGTTGCAACTCTGCCGCAATCAATTCCTGTTCCGATAAAAGATGAGCTTTTGCTCGAATCGCTTGATGATTTTTTAAATCCTGCGGCAAACCATCCCAAATCAACCGACCATTGACCACCACCCAAACGCGCGTAGCATAACGATAGACGAGTGACAAGTCATGGCTAACCATGATCAGAGTTTTACCGCGAATGTGCAACGACTCCAAACGTTCCATAAGAAAACGGGTTGTCGCAGCATCCTGACCAAACGTTGGCTCGTCAAGCAAATACGCCTCATGTTCCTTACGTAACATAGAAGCAACAGACAAACGGCGTTTCTGGCCTTGGGAAAGCATATAAGGCGATTGTTCAGCTAAACCTGCCAGGCCAAAATCACTGAGCCAGGACTGGACATCATCAGGAATGTCACCTGACAGACGTTGATTGGCTATCTCTTCTCCCACTCGTTCATAAACAAACTGATGCTCTGGATTTTGAAAACTCACAGAAATTCGTTGATACAATTCTTCTGCCGACCAATCCTTGAGTGGACGTCCAGCATACGACAACTCTCCAGACTCAGCCGGAACCAATCCCGCGAGCGCTTCAAGTAATGTCGATTTGCCCGATCCGTTTGGACCCACAATGGCTATCCATTCGCCTTGCCGTATTTCTGCATTAACCTGCTTCAACACTTCACGCTTTCCACGCTTTACGTCCAACCCACTCAAAGTCCATAGCGGATTGCCCAAAGACAAACTGGACGCATCATTAGCGCGCCGCACCGCAGTTTGGACAAGCTCATGACTTTCTGCTACTCCTTCTGCCAGCATCCATGCCCATTCTTCAGCAACCACTTCTCCAGCAGGACCTTGGCGATGAATGCTACCATCTCGATTGAACAAGACCACCCTATCCACATAGGGCAGAAGAGGTTGAAAATGATGCTCAATTATCAGCAAGCTAGTCCCTTGTTCGCGCAATTTTTGAATGGTCGCCAATACCTGTGCACTAGCTAACGGATCGAGATTAGCTGTAGGTTCATCCAGGACACAAAGTTGAGGACGAAGTGTCAAAGCGGAAGCAATCGCCAATTTCTGCTTCATTCCGCCCGAAAACTCATGATGATGATCGTTTGGAGCAACGGGCAACAAAACATTGGCCAAAGCTTCTTTCATTCGTTCACGCATCTTGGCGCGGGGAATTTGCCGATTCTCCATGCCAAACGCCAATTCGTCATCCACTTGCAGCATGCAAAACTGTGTATCCGCATCTTGAAAAACATAGCCAATATTCCCCGGCTTGCGCAAAGAATCGCTAGAAAAGACTTCTCCTTTGACTTCTGCCTCAAGAATCCCGGGTATCAGACCAGCAAGTACCATAGCTAATGTGCTTTTTCCCGATCCGCTTGGGCCAAGCAGCAATACAGATTCACCTGGATGCAGGACAAAATCAATATGGCGCAAAATCCATGGCCCATGCTCCTCATAGCGCAAACAGAGATCCTTTACAAAGAGAAGCGGACTTGCCATCTCTTCGAGGGTACGAGGACTCTGCTTCAGTTGGCTACTCACTGTGAAATCCCCTTAGCTCGCTGAGCAATCGCGTAATTGCGAAGAAGCCCTGTACGCGCAAGAGCATCATCAATCCATTTCGGCACAAATCCAGCAAAAAATACTCCTGAAATACAGTTGATGAGAACGGCAAGAATAAAATCCAAATGAGTGAGATGATTACCGCCATACTGATAGTAATATTGCACAGCGTACCCCACACCGGCCAGCGCACCTGAGAGTGATAAGACGCCGAGATTGTAGCGACGATAAGCAAAGAACAGATAGGCCAATTCGCCGCCAAGACCTTGCAATAAGCCAGAAAGAACGCCACTAATTCCATAAGGACCAGCGAGCGCCCATTCAACGACGGCAGCAAGCACTTCTGCCAAAAGCGCAGCCCCTGGTTTACGAATGATATAAGGTACCAAGCCGACAGCAATAAACCAGACACCGTTTAAAATATTTTGACCAGGCGGCCAGACAATATTGCCGATTTGCAGAATGTTGTACAAGAAATCGAAAATACGGAAAATCAGACCACTGACAACCGCGAGAATGGCTAACAAGACAATGTCTCGCAACTTCCAACTCATAAACATTCCCCCAAATTATGATTGTTTTGCGAGAGTTGACATAAAAAAACACCTCTCCCGCTAATGGCGTGAAAAGAGGTGACTCTCCCCGAACTTGGCACTTCCTCTCGCTGGCATTATCCAGATCGAGTCTAAAGGGTTGACATAGGTCTCTCAGCCAAAGGGCACCCCTAGCGCCTCTTTTCTTTATGCTGTTTGCAAGCAGTGTAGCAAATCCGCGTCTGAGTAACAAGAGACTCGTTCACAAACCGCTTAAGCGAGTCCTGCTACTAACATTCCGAAATAGGTAGGACACTCATATTCGCATTCTGTAATTTTACGATCCGCTTTGGACACAGCACCAGCTAACATTAAAATTTGTGGGATTCCGTCGGGTTTAGCAGCTTCAACAAATGAAGAATCCCAATCCGCCATTTCTTCCCATTCACCACGCATAAGTACATCCCGAACTTTTTGATCCAACTCCACGGCTTCTTTGGCAAAACCATAAGGTCCGCCCTCATGGTGCGTATGCGCCCAGTCACAGGAGGCAATCAAGCCAACACGTTTTTTCTGACGCACTGTCCACTCTGCCAATAGCTCTCCACAGCGAATATATGACGCTTTATCCAAATTTCGCGCTGGGGTGATAATAACAACAGGAACATCAGGCATAAACCAGAGCGGAACCATACTTCCCCAATCAAGCGGTAAAACAGAGAGCGGTCCTGCTGCCGTGGCAAACTGAACACCCAAAAGTGGTAAACCTGCAGCCTCAGCAGCCTCTACGTAACCCACTGCAAAAGACTGCGCTACAGGACATTCCATGCTGGCTTCTTCTCCGTCGTATTCCGCTAACCCGCGTACCCAAGTGCTGGTTGTTACTGTAGTGTAACGGGTCGTGCGCAGTCCATGCGGTGTCAAAACCACCAATAAATCAGGTTTAGCAGCTGTCATACGTTTCCCTTGCTTTTCCAAAGCACTCCTTAAACGCTGAATTCCCGGACGTTTGGCTGTGTCGAGCGAAGGAATCAGTTCAAATCCGTGAGGCGAAATAAGCGTGTGAACAAATGGATTCAATCCGACCGTTCTCCTCTCTGTTGTCTACCTAGAAATAGGCTAAATAGAATAACGACACTTCCGACATAAAAGGATGCTTCCGGTTGAATGTGAAGCAACCAAACGGAGAGCAACACCCCAAAAACGGGTTGCAAATAGAGAAACAACGCTGCAAAAGAGGCGTGAAAAACACGCAAAATAAGATTCCAGAGCACATAAGCGCCAGTCGTACAAAAGAGTGTCAAATAGGCTGCTGCATATATGTCTTTGGAAATCCATTCGTGCGGCAGCGGATGATGGAGCAAAAGCCAGATAGGTAAACTGCCAAGGGCACCAAATAACAATGATGCTGAAGCAGCTGGCATAGAAGGTACAGAATCGGTCAATTTTTTTGACAACGCATTGTACACAGCATAGCACAGAACGGCAGCCAACATAAACAAGTCGCCAAGCCAATAGCCTGGATTGTCTGGACGAGGAAACCCTGCAATCGCATAAGCACCTATCAGCGCTAAAAACAAAGCAAAAATCCGCCGCCATGTTAGCCGCTCTCGCAAAACCATCGCAGCAATGAAGGTTGTAAAAAGAGGTTCCATCGCTATAGAAATGGCAGCTACAGCTGGAGTCGATTGATACAGACCTTCTGTCTCGAAAAAAACTGGCAAGGAAAAACCGACTACACCCAAGAAGGCACTGAGTGCTAACACACGAGGATGGAAAAGGCGACGCGCTGATCGCAAAAAAAGCCAAGGCGACAAAAGCAGTCCGCCTACCGATAGGCGCATCAGTGTCAAAAAAACGGGAGGAAAACTATGTACGGCAAACGCAGTGGCCGGAAAACTCGCAGCCCAAATAAGATTGACAAAAAGGACGGAAAACAAACCAAATGCCTCGCGCGATGGCGAGGCAGGCACTTCTCCAGGAGGTGGTACAACTTCTGACTGCATCTGCGCTATCTGCTCCTCAACACTGCCATTACATCCGCCGGAGAAACCCCAGAAGCACTCCAAAGAACCAGCAGGTGATAAAGTAGGTCAGCGCTTTCAGCCGCTACTTCTTCCCGCTGTCTGACAGCATCTGACGATTTGGCTGCCAGAGCAACTTCGACAGCTTCTTCTCCAACTTTTTTGGCAATTTTGTCCATGCCCTGCGTGAAGAGATAGGTGGTATAACTTCCTGCAGGCATTTCCGATTGTCGACTGATGACAGTATCCCACAAATCAGCCAGCAGTGTAAAGTCAGTTCCATTATCTAACACTTTTCTCGCAGAATCGTCTGTCTGTTTTTCTATTGACCTTTCTATACTCACTTCCCCACTCAGTTTATCCGCCTGTTCAGCCATACTGTCCGATACCAAGGTTCGATAAAAACAACTACGCTCACCTGTGTGGCATGCAGGTCCAACAGCTTCTACCCAATAAATGAGGCTGTCCGCGTCACAATCGACCCAGATAGAAAGCACATTCAGCGTGTTTCCAGAAGTTGCGCCTTTGCGCCAATATTCTTGACGAGATCGGCTGAAAAACCAGGCTTGACCTGTCGCCAACGTACGTTTGAGAGCTTCGCGATTCGCATAAGCCATCATCAATACCTCACGCGTCTTAGCCTCTTGGACGATGACCGGCACCAATCCTGTTGTTGCATCGTAACGGACGCGAGCCAGTGCTACAGACTGCATGGCAGATTCGCCTGTTGCTAAATCCATCGAATAGCCACTCCTCTCTGGCGGCAATACGACTTGACTTCACGAATAGAAGTTTCAGAAAAATGGAAAATTGTAGCAGCTAGTGCCGCGGCTGCTTCTGTTTGAGTAAAGACATCGTAAAAATCTTCTACACAACCAGCCCCACCTGAAGCTATTACGGGCACAGAAACTGCTTCTGCAACCGCCCGCGTCAATGTAATATCAAAACCACTTTTAGTTCCATCTTGCACAAACGAGGTGAGGAGTATTTCACCCGCCCCAAGGCTGACAGCACGGCGTGCCCAATGGACAACTTCAAGCCCTGTCGACTGTTTTCCGCCTTTTATCATCACTTCATAGTCGCCTGTCAGAGAATTTTTTTTAGCATCAATGGCCACAACCACACACTGCTCGCCAAAACGGCGGGCTGCTTCCTGTATGAGCTCTGGAGAACGCACGGCCCCCGTATTCATGGACACTTTATCCGCTCCAGCCATCAGCAAATCACGCACATCTTGAATACGATTGACACCCCCGCCTACGGTGAGCGGAATCTGAATACGAGAGGCCACTTCCTCTACCACTCGCAAGACGGCCAGTCTGCCTTCCAAAGAAGCCGAAATATCCAAAAGTACCAGTTCATCGGCTCCTTCTTCAGAATAACGCTCTGCTAACGCTACTGGGTCTCCTGCATCGCGACGATTTTCTAAAAAACCTACGTGTTTCACCACACGTCCCGCATCCACATCAAAACAGGGGACAATTCGTTTGGTCAGCACGACACATCCCCCTTTTCACTTTGCCACCAAGCTGCTACTTGAGAAAGTTCTATCTGACCACTATAAAGCGCCTTTCCTACTATGACCCCAGCTAATCCGGATTTTTGCACTGCTTGCACATGGTCAAGATGGGCTACACCGCCTGAAGCTATCACGGATAAACCGGTCGCTTCAGCAATTTCCCGAGCGATTTGTAAATTGGGTCCTTGGCCGGTTCCGTCCTTACGCACATCCGTCACCACAGCAGTCCTTACCCCAGCCTGTCGTGCCCAAACAGCGACTTCTATCAGCGGTTGATTGGTTTGCTCTTCCCAACCCTGAACGGCAAGTTTTCCATCTCGTCCATCCAGTCCCACAACTACAGCTTCTGCGCCAAAACGTTCGACCGCCGTTTGCAGAAAACCCTCTTCACGAGCAGCTGTGCCCACTACACAGCGACTTGCTCCCACTTCCAGCCAAGCGGCAAGATCAGCCAAGGAACGGACGCCGCCACCTACTTGGACTTTTGCATTGCAGGTAGACGCAAGCCGACAAATGTCCCGTATAATCTCAAGATTCACCGAAGTTTGCGCAATGTGCTTCGGAGAACGAGCCGCATCGAGATCGACCACATGCAAATAACGGCAGCCAGACTGCAGATAAGTTTCGGCTGTAGCCAACGGATGGGTACTGACTTCCGCTGCACTTCCATATTCTCCCTGATAGAGCCGAACACAGCGGCCACCCAGAAAGTCGAGCGCAGGGTAAATCCTAAACTCTGACATTCGGACGTACCCCCTGTTCGGACAGTTCCACAAAGTTTTCTAGTAACTTGGCCCCCACGCGACCACTCTTTTCCGGGTGAAACTGCATTCCAAAGAGTTGTCCGCGTCCAACAATTGCAGGCACTTGTACATCTGCATAATGGGTAGCAGCAAAGACAATTTCCTCTTCAAGAGGTACTGCATAGTAAGAATGAACAAAATAGACAAAATCACCAGGGTCGATCCCGTTTAAAAGCGGATGCTTGCGTAGGACGTCCAGTGTATTCCACCCCATATGCGGCACCCGATCGACAGAAGGAAATCGAACGATTTTGCCCGGCAATAGTCCCAATCCTATGGCACCTTGATGCTCTTCTGAAGTACTGAATAAGAGTTGCATGCCCAGACAAATACCGAGAATCGGAAATCCAGAGGCAGCTAGTTTTTTTAGCGGCGACAACAACTGACGGGACCGTAACTGGAACATGGCGTCACCAAAAGCACCAACACCTGGCAAAACTAAGGCTTTGACTTGTGAGGAGGGATCAAAGTTCATCTGCCAATCGTGGAGATTCGCCAAAACTACAGTCTCAGCCCCGCCCTGGCGAGACCAGCACGTACACTCGACAAATTCCCAATACCTAAATCCAATACCGCAATCATTCGAGCACCCCTTTAGAGCTAAGCAAGCGTTGATGATGTTCGAGTGTCACAGCTTCTCGCAAGGCCGCAGCAAATGATTTAAAGAGAGCTTCTACCATATGATGATGATTGGATCCATAGAGAACCGCCATATGCAGCGCCATACGCGCTTCATTGGCGACTGACTTAAAAAATTCTTCAACCAATTCGGTAGAAAATTGACCGATTTTATCTTGACGAAATTCTGCTTGCCAAACAAAGGCGCTACGCCCAGAAAAATCGAGTACCGTGCGAGCCAACGCTTCATCCATAGGTGTATAACGTTGACCGTAACGGCGAATGCCCACCTTATCTCCTAGAGATTCGTAAAGCGCTCGCCCTAGACAAATTCCGATATCTTCTACCAAATGATGATCATCGACTTCAATGTCACCGCTCGCCTGAATGGTCAAATCACATCCACTGTGAACGGCAAACAAATGGAGCATATGACTCAAAAAAGGCACCGGTATATCCAATTGCGCCTGTCCTTGACCGTCTAAACAAAGTTCCAGTTCGACTGACGTCTCACCCGTTTGACGAACAATCTTCGCTTTTCGCACAGATGGATAGCCTGTTTCATCCTCTTTCTCAAAACGATTTACATTCACGAACGCTCACCTTCCAAGCGAATTTGTACAGCTCGCGCATGGCCGTCAAGTCCTTCGGCTTCTGCCAATCGGATAATCGATTCCGCATCACGAGCTAAAGCGGTTGAATCATATGACACATAAGTAAAACGACGCAGAAAATCATGCACAGAGAGCCCAGATGCAAAACGGGCTGTACCATGTGTCGGCAATACATGGTTGGGTCCGGCCAAATAATCGCCTACAGGTTCTGGCGTATATTCACCAAGAAACACCGCGCCCACTGTTCTTAACTCAGGCAAAATTTCGTATGGATGAGCCACATGTAATTCCACATGCTCTGGTGCCATTTGATTGGTTAACTCAATCGCTTCAGTCATTGAAGCCACTTCAACCAGCGCACCCCATGTCTGTAGAGCCTGAGCAGCAATCGATCTCCTCGGCAAAATAGCCAATTGCCGTTCCAACTCGCTTGCTACTTCATCCAACAAACGGCGATCTGTACTGATACAGACAGCACCAGCAGCTTCATCATGTTCTGCTTGAGCTAACATGTCAGCAGCTACATAGGGGGCTTTAGCCGTATGATCAGCTATTACAAATACTTCACTTGGTCCAGCGATGGAATCAATCGCAACATGTGACTGAACCTGCTGTTTGGCTGTGGCAACCCATTGATTGCCTGGACCGACAATTTTCTCAACAGCGGGTACACTGGCAGTTCCATAGGCAAATGCGGCAATCGCCTGTGCTCCGCCTATGCGATACACCTCTTGCACACCAGCAATTTCAGCTGCCGCCAATATCAGAGGATGGGGCCAGCCTGTCTCAGCTTGTGGAGGAGAGGCCAAAACAATTTCTGTTACACCTGCTACTTGAGCGGGTATAGTATTCATGAAGACCGTGGATGGATAGGCAGCTTTACCACCCGGCGCATAAACACCCACTCGACGCAACGGACGCCAAACCATCCCAAGCGTCGCTCCTGCTTGTTCAAATTGACGATTATCCGGAAGCACGTCTTCGTGGAAACGGCGAATGCGCTGAGCCGCTTCTCGCAAAGCCGTCTGAAGAGACGCAGGTGTTGCCGCTAACGCTGCTTCGCGCACAGATCGCGGTACAGAAAGAGGCTCTTCAGCGTTCATAGCTCCTTGCCATCTATCGAATTCCTGTGTGTAACGACGCAAAGCAAAGTCTCCGTCTCTTCGAATAGTTTCCAATATCTCGGATACCTTGGATTGAACAGCTGTTTCTGATGTTAATGTTCGTTGCCAAATCCATTGGTCTGAACTGTAGCGACGGATGATCATATCCAACCCTCTCCATCCGTAGTAGCTTTTTGTAAAGCAACCAACAACGGTTCCAGTTTGTCTTGTTTGAGACGAAAACTGGAGCGATTCGCAATCAGGCGTGCAGAAATTTTATGACACTCATGGAGTACTTGAAGTCCATTAGCGGCAAGCGTTGCTCCAGTTTGCACCAAGTCAAAAATAGCATCTGCCAAACCGATCACAGCTGCCAGTTCAATACTCCCTCCTAGTTCTACCAATTCTACCGACAGCCCTTCGCTGCGAAAATACGCTTCCGCCAATCGCGGATATTTCGTTGCGACACGACGAATTTGGTTCATCTTTGTTTCAGGTTTGCCAGCCAGACAAAGCGTACAGCGCGCTGTCCCCAAATTGATTAATTCATAGACATCAGATTGCTGCTCAAGCAAAATATCTTTGCCAACAATACCGAGATCGGCCACACCATATTGAACGTATGTCGGCACATCCATAGGCTTGGCCAACAGATATTGAAGCTCCCCGAGGATTGGACTGTGGGCAGGGAAAACGAGAGCGCGACTGGTGAAAAAATTTTCTGCAAGCGGCCAGCCTGACTGCTCGAGTAAAGGCAACGTATCTTCTGCTGTGCGTCCTTTGGCAAGAGCAATCGTCAACAAAGTGATTCCCCTCCCCGATTTGTTGTCGACGCAACAACGTTCAAGAGACGTTCCAATTCCAGGACAAATCCGACCGCAGGAGCGTCAGCTCCATATTGCTTCAATAACTCGTCATATCTTCCTCCGAGAGCAATCGGAGCCCCAACGCCGGGAGCAAAAGTTTCAAAAAGAATACCTGTGTAATAAGCAATATTGCGCGTCAGCGTAAAATCGAAAGTATATTCTTGTTGACGGCCAAGTTCTGTAATTTGTTTTGCAATAGATACAACTGTATTCCACACTTGATACAATTCTGTGTTCTTCTGTACAGCCTGCCCACAACGCTCCAATTGTCTTTTCAGACTTTCCGAATCATATGGATTGAGTTGACGCAGACAAGTCAGTAAGGATACAGACGGATGGTAAGTCATCATAAGCTCTTGAAAACCTACATAGTCCCCTCTGACCAGTTGCTGTAAACTTTTCGCAATCACATCTTCAGAAATTCCTGCAGCATTCAAAAACAAAACTGCTAAGCGAGCATGTGAAACTACCGTCCGCGCTCCCTGGACCGATAACTGTTGTAACGCTTCATGGCAAAGCAAAAGCAAGTCAGCATCTGCCGCTTCGCTTACTCCCATCCATTCCACTCCCACTTGTGTAGATTCCACAGCGTCCACAGCAAGTTCAGACCAGGAAGAAACACTTCCAGGTTTGCGATAAACACGTTCAGCGTAACACCAGTAAAGCGGCTGAGGATGTTGTTGCAAAACAGGAGCTGCCATACGCGCAATGGAGGGTGTCATTTCCGGGCGCAATACCGCCAACTTTCCAGGAGCCATAAGTATTTGATAAGCATCATCGACGGAAAGTGACGTTTTGGCACGCCAAAATGTATCTAGTGACTCAATCGCGGAGGCACTGACTAAAGAACATCCACGTTGTTCGAAATAGTCAACCAGTTGTATTTCCAACGCTCGTCGCTTCGAGGCATAGGAAGGATAGGCATCTCTCAAGCCAGCAGGACGATCGCCATTGTTTGAACCGGAAAAAGTTGCTGGTTCTTCAAAGAAAACTCGATTCACACTCTCACTCTCCAGCAGACAAGTACCTGCGTCATTTGCTTTAGTTCGCTAATATGATAAAGCATTTGACCGTAGTCTACTGAAAATAGATTCGGTTGTCAATGAAGCGTCGTAAATCTTGCACTGAAAAGAACCCATCTAGACATCTGGATAACAGTTTCAGGAGCAAGGGACGGCTATTCCCCTGCTCCTGAAACAAAAACTCCGCGACCATACAATTATTGGTTCACTTCACGCATTCCTGGAACGCTCTCCGGAACAACATAAGCATCTGGATGTGGCTTTAAAACACGAAGCATCCAATAGGGACGGTAGAGTCCACCTGGTCCTGGCGCAGGCCGCGTCAACTCAAGCCAACGTTGAAAAACTTCGTAGGACTTTTTAGGATCGGCTACAATTTCTCCATAGTGACGTCCATTTTCTACTTTCTCTACATGAATTCTCTGATGCCAACACATCATGCCGCTAATCGGATCGGGCTGAGGAGGGAAAATAATATTTTGATGCACACCCCCATCGGTCCACCAAACTCGTCCGGAATCAGGATCTTTACTTTTCCAGGGAATCGGACCATGAATTTGTTTCATCGTCCATTGACCCGATTGATTTTTTTCAATTTTAACCAGTGACGAACTCCATCGATCACTACCTATCTCTTCATGTAATCGCCACCTGCCCAAATGATGGGAGCAAGCAATCACGCCTGGTTTGATACCTTCTGTAACCCAAACCTTATCTACAATTGAGCCAACTTCCGTAGAAATACGCACTTCATCTCCTGTTTTTACACCCAGTCGAGCAGCATCTACAGGATGAACCCACACGGGATTGGTATGGGCAATCTCATGCAGCCACTTGGCACCATTGGTTCGAGTGTGAATCAACATGGGCAACCGGAACGTTGGCAATAAAATGTAATCTCCTTTGGCTGGATCTATGGATTGATGATGCACTTGACTGACAATATGAATCATGGATTGACGTTCTCGCTCATTTCTTGGATAAATCGGAATGGCGTATTCTGGCCATCCCCAATCTCTGAGCGTTGTGGAGAAATACTCCAATTTCCCTGAAGGCGTTGGCCAGCCTTTCACAGCTTGCTGGTCTACCAAAATACCCGCTCTCACTTTGCCTTCCTTATTCTTGAACGGTCCAGGCAAGGGAGCATGATTTGCGGAATGTGGCAATTTATCCACCCATACACCAGGCTCTTGACCCTGTAGGTTCCGTCCTTCAGAAGGTTCTGGAACAATAACGGCATCCTGCAAAACAGATTCTTCTACTGGTCTTTTGTAAACTCCGTACACATCTTTTGTAATTTCAAAAACGCCATATCGTTTCATGTAGGCTAACGGTGTCATATTTTCAGCCGCCGCTGCCTCTGGTAAACCTGGAACAGCATTTTCAAAAATCCATTGATAATATTCATTCACCGTAATTTTTTGTCCCGGACGATATGGAGACTCATGATACTTGCGAATACCCAAACTTCCATCAGGGTCGATTCTCCACGACAGTTCAATCCAAAATTCATTTTCTTCCCAAACCTCACCTGGATTAGCGTCTCTCGTATCACCTGTAAAATTACCTTTTCGTTCTTTTGAAACTCTCAAGACAGGTTGACGAAAACCTATCCATTGTGCAGCGTGCGTCTCATAACTATGCAAATCGTGCCGCTCTGTGGCCAGACCAACAGGCAGAATATAATCAGAAAATTGGGCGGTTTCAGACCAAACCGGAGATAAGGTCACATGGCAACCAACGCGATCGGGCTCTTGAAACATTTCAATCCATTGGAAGCCATCTGGAAAAGTCCAAACCGGATTCATAACTTTAGTAATATATACTTCCAAACGTTTCTTTCGTTTTTTGAGGATATGTGGAAGACAAAAACTCATTTCAAAATAAGAGAGCGGAAATTCGCGTGGCCAATGATTTTCATTCCAAACTCTAATAGGCTCTGGCATCGTATGACGTGTAGGAACAAACTTGACCCATGTGTTAGGAATCATACTTCCAGGTTCTCCAACTGCGCCCATCAAGACATTCAAAAACATCAGACTGCGAGTAATCATCCAACCTCCACGATGTCCTGCAGCCGCATTGCGCCAAATATTACTTGAAAACGCTGTTCCTGCGCGGGCAATTTCTTCAGCCACACTTCGAATTAAATCGGCTGAAACACCACATTCCTCTTCTGCCCATTCGGGAGTATAACTCGCATAAATCGATTTCAAAACGTTCACAAAGTCCCGAAATGTTTGTCCTGTAGGGACAGTATCCAAAAAGCCCCTCTGTTTCAAATCTTGCAAATACTGTCGATCCGCTAAAAATTCCCTCCAGTTTACCCATTGACGTACAAACTCTTGATTAAATCGCTCACTTTGAATCAACACATTCGCAAGAGTCAAAAGCAAGCCAGCTTCCGTACCCGGCCACGGTGACAACCAGTAATCAGCTTTCGAGGCCGTATTGGAGAGCCTGGTATCAATAACCGCGATTTTCGTTCCTTTTTGTTGAGCTTCTATAATACGCTGCGCATTTGGATTAAAATAGTGGCCGGACTCTAAATGCGCACTCATCATTAAGATAAACTTGGCGTTTGTGTAATCTGGCGAAGGCCGATCCATTCCCATCCAAAAAGCATAACCTGCACGTCCTCCTGAAGAACACACATTGGTGTGAGAGGACAACCCATCAATACCCCATGTTTTCAAAACTCTTTCTGTATACTCGTCTTCACCCGGTCTACCTACATGATAGGTAATTTCATCCCGCTTTCCGGCTAAGATACTTTTACGAATGCGAGCGGCAATGTCGTCTAAGGCTTCATCCCAAGTGGTTCGTTCCCATCGGCCTTCTCCACGCTTGCCCACACGTTTGAGTGGATACAGAATGCGTTCCGGATTGGTCATTTGACTTACCGTTGCTGGGCCTTTAGCACAATTTCTGCCACGACTAGCCGGATGCAGAGGATTGCCTTCCAATTTCTTGACTTCTCCTGTTTCTTTGTCTATATAGGCCAACAAACCGCAAGCTGCTTCACAATTGAAGCAAACGGTTGGAATGAGTTCATAGTGATGCTCCACTCTTTTCGGCCACGCTTTG
The DNA here is from genome assembly GCF_016804365.1 of Alicyclobacillus sp. TC. Lineage (NCBI taxonomy): Bacteria > Bacillati > Bacillota > Bacilli > Caryophanales > Alicyclobacillaceae > Alicyclobacillus > Alicyclobacillus sp. TC. Next base: position 2,197,762 of record NZ_CP044434.1, read on the forward strand.
GCATCTAATTCTTTCCAGTCATCCCATTTAGCTGGTTCAGGATGGGAGCGCAGATGACCAAAGCCCTTGGTCATTTCCAAATGTTTCTCCTGAATACCCAAATTCCACACCTCCAAACAAAATATGAAATAGAGAAAATAGCATCGATATGGTGTCAACTTAATGGTGTCAACTTAACGGTATGGATTGACCTGCTTGAACGTAAGCGTGTTCATAAGGAAAAAGTCCCAGCAGAGCAAAAATTGAACCTACTATTTCTAAAGTATGGTTGTGCATAAAGAAACCAAGCACAAAAGGAACGAGTCCCCCAGCTAACAACCCGGTCCAGAAAAACCATTTGTACCGACCGTAGATCATCTGATGAGCAGCTCGTTTAGCATCCTCAATGGTATGCGGAATCATCATTTCACTGCAGACCAAAGCTAAATGTACGCCAGCTGAGACGATGAGTGTCGTTTGTATGATAAATTCCATTTTTCCAGACATGGGGATAAAGAGTCCGACAATAGCAAACGACGCGGCTCCTGCCAACACTGCCTGAGACAAAAGATGTAACGGCAGGGCGGGATTTTGCCACAAATCGCGTCCTTTAGCCTGAGCAAATAAAAATGCGGTGTACATGGCTGTAAAAGCACCCAAAAGAAGTCCGGCAACAGCGACAAACATTTCTGGTTGCTGTTGATGGAAAAGGCTCAGTAAGAATTGCAGCAGAAGAACAATGCCGTACCCAGCAATGATGAAGGAACCGCGAACCAGCCAAGATTTCCATTGAGGGCGTGTAAAAATGCGGATAAAACGCCAGGGGTGTTCCAAATCGTAAATCAACAGGATACCTGTAATACCCAAAAATACAAGTCCAATTGCAGCAGCAACCATCTCTATAGTCGAATCTAATGAAACACCGCTGAGCGCAAAAATTGCCAGCATAATAAGAGCTCCTGCTGAAATTGATTTCGTCCATGTATACAGAGAGACTTCCCAATGCCATGGTGAATGGTGCGGAACATCATAAGCCAAACGAGCAGCGGCGACGCTATGTTTACCTTTTTGACGGTGCTCATCATGGACAGGATAACCGGTCCTCTCTTCAGCGTACATATTCATTGTTTCGTAGCGAGCTTTGGAAGGATTCAATGTGTAATCGCTTGCACCAACATAAAAAACTTTAGGATTAGTTCCTTTTTCGGGTTTCCTGACATCTGCTTTATGGCGTGAGATAAGCTGTAAAACTTCACTGTCGGGTTGATTGAGATCTCCAACCACAATCGCTTCCACAGGACATACTATGACACAAGCCGGTTCAAGCCCTTGGTCGATCCGATGCGCACAAAAATTGCACTTTTCTGCGCTGTGAACGTTAGGATTGATATAAATCGCATCGTATGGACAAGCAGCCATACACGCTTTGCAGCCAATACACACATCGCGATCGAAATCAACAATACCGTCATCACGTTTAAACATCGCTGTGACTGGACAAATGGGTACACAGGGAGCATCGTCGCATTGATTACAGCGAGTAATTTGAAATTCCCGGGAGACTTGAGGATAAACGCCGACTTCAACCTGTTTGACATACGTACGGTTGACACTGAGAGGCACATCATGTTCCATTTTGCAGGCTACAGAACAGGCATGGCAGCCGATGCAGGTTTCCTGATTGATAACTTTGCCCCAACGTATAGGTTTTTCTTCTTGTAAAGGAGAAGAGACCATGATTTGGCTCAACCTAAAGACCTCCTTTTGACAATCTGCATACTCAAAGCGTATCACTGTCAGGAGCCTCTAGGTTATGCGAAAATTACAACCGGGTATCGAGTTCTGCATCTTTGTCCAGCACACGATTGCCATTCACCCTGCCCGTATGCAAATCTAGCACGCGGGCTGTGCATAAGGTTTTCTGGCTTTGGAATCTCCCCCTAACCTAACAACTCCGTGAAGAATTTTTAAGCTTCCACTTCTCAACCTTCATGGGCAGCTAATTGAACGTGATCGACACCTATAAATTCGAACGACATTGGGCATCCGTCTTCCTATACTTCGTAACCGATTGACGGGCATCAGAATATCTTTAGGGTGAGTATTTCACAAATAGTTTTGTAGTTCGGTAAGCTGTCTTCATGTCAACCACACGTACTATCAGTTGAATAGCTACTGTTGCAGACGAAAACGTTCAAAATGATAGATTCGCGAATCGGTTTGGATATGAACCTCATAAAAAAATGAATAAATGATTTGTTCTTCCATATCCTCCGAAAAACATGACCAGATGTCAATTGCTTGCAGTTGCTCTCTTTTCGGCTTATATCCTTCTAAGGAAAGCAAATTCTGTTCTTTAGGAAGATCAAAATAAACTTTTCCTATTTTTAACTCCCGAATAGGAATGTGAAAATAGTATTCTTCTGTAACAAAGGGTGGAGCAATATACAAACCGTGTTCAAAAAAATGCAGTTGGACAGCTGTGTCTGATATTTTTTTGCCACCATCTTTGTATTGAAGAGCGTATCCATTAAATAACGTGGATTCTACACCCAATTCAGTAAACATACCTCGCCATTCGCGATATCCCATTGGCATTTGCAAATTAAACTCCATAAAACCTGTATTCGGCGTAACCATTCCCTCCGTCATAGATAACATAGGAATCCAGTTCATGTTTTCAACTCCCGTCCGTCTCGGTGTTTGGAAGAGGAACTTTCTTTTAATAAGAGCGATAAAAAATGGGCAACCATGTATCGCGCATAACGTTCTTGTCTTTGCACAATGTATAGTTTTCGATGAATGCGAAACTCACTGACCGGGATTTCTACCAACGTACCGTTCAAACAATCCTCACGAATCACTAGTCTTGACAGAAAAGCAATACCCAGGCCAGCAGTAATCGCAGATTTAATCGCCTGTGTACTGCCAAGTTCCATCATAAAAGATACTCGATCTAAAACTCCTGCTTTATCAAGAGCTTGCTCTGTAATTTGCCGCGTACCGGAACCTTCTTCACGACACAAAAGAGGTTCTTGTAAAACTTCTTGCAAAGTAACTTCTGATTGATGAACAAACGGGTGAAAAGGTGGACAAACTAGAACGAGATCGTCCTCCATCCATTCAGTAATTTGAAAATCGGAAGCAGATTTTACCTGCCCTCGACAATACCAATATCAATACTGTGATGGATTAAAAGCCTCAACACTTCAGCTGTATTGGCTATATGCATGCGAATTTCGGTAAGAGGATACTGTTTTTTTAATTCACCAAGAAGTTCAGGAAGCACATATTCGCCAATCGACAAGGTTGCTCCTACGCACAATCCCCCGCCTTGACTGCGCAGACGAAATATTTCTTCTTTAGCGCGCATATGACAACTCAACATATCTCTGCTAAAGGGATACAAGGCATGTCCGAGCGATGTCAGTGTCAATCCAGAAGCACTTCGCTCAAACAACAAGCCTCCATATTCTTCTTCTAACACCTGTAAATGACGACTTGCTGTAGACTGCGTCATATGCAATAAATGCGCTGCACGGGATAAGCTCCCATGCTCAACCACAGCACAAAACACTTCATGACTTTCTATGTGCATCAATCGTCTCTCCCGACCTTAAACCGATTCCCTGCTTTGCTCTCTGTGTTCTTCAATCCTTTCTTTCAACGCTATTAGACAGTCTTGATAACTTTGAGGGAGTTCTTTTGTAGAAGACAATGTCAATGATTTTTGAACGAAGAGATATAATTGTGAAAGAAGAGCTTCCGATTCGGAGGCTGGCAAAAAAAGAGTGACTTCTTGCTCCGCATGCAGTGGACTTTCTCCATAACGTAATTTTACGCAGTCAGTCCTCCAAGATATGAGTAGCTCCCACACATCCACCTGCTCATGTGGAGACGTCGGCAATTCGCGGGGAAGCAACAATTCTAACGTATCTTCACCCACAAACAGATAGAGTATCAAACAAGGCTGCCTGTCTAATTCGCCAATTCCCCACTGAATTTCTGATACAACCTGTAGAGGACGCGGCAACAGAATCGCCATTTCCGGTAAATGATCCCAGAAGGTCAACAAATCATTGGATTGCCCTAAAGCTTTCGGTATAAACTGCATCATTTTCTCCCCCATCGGCAATCAGTTGAATCGATTCGATAACTTTGTCAACGATTGTACGCCTGAAAGAAATAGAATTCACCTGGTTTATTTTTAAATAGTTTTTTCAAAATAAAAACCGCTTGCCACATTTGCTCGTATTAGACTGTGATAGACATCATTACACAGAAAGGTGAGGAATTTCTTAATGAAAAAAAATTATTGGAAAGCTGCTGCGCTTGGGGGTTCTATATTTTCTCTAGCAGTATTAAACGTACCCACCGTCTTTGCAGCCAATTCTTCCATGATGGGTGTAGGAAATATCAATCAACTCAATCAAAATTTTGTGGTTTCCTCCACTGTTGACCCAACAAATGGAGACAACAATCCCTACGCAGTTGTCGTAGATAATCGACCAGGTTCAACAACTTATGGAGAAATTTTTGTTTCTAACTTCTCCAACAAAGCAGGTACCAATGGAGCCGGTACAACGATTGAACGGATTGTAGCAGGTAAACCTGTTCCTTTTGTCACAAACGCCAATGGACCTGCTGCTATGGCCTTTTCTCCCAAAGGCCCGCTCTGGATTGCTAACTTTGGACAAAATGGAACAGACGGAAATGTACAAGTGACAAAACCAAATGGTACATCCTTTGGTCAAGGAGGCTGGATAACCAACCCAGTATTGAAAGGCCCATGGGGACAGGCCTTTGCACCTGCTTATACAACATCGAATGGAAGTACTGTGCCAGCAGCCTTTTTTGCAACCGGGGCTCAAAATGGCACAGTGGTGGCCATGTTTGGATTTTCACCACCTGATTTTCAAACAACGACTCACTTTATCGTCCTCGGCAGTGGTTTGGCGAAAAGCGGTTGGGGTGCCAACAATATTGAAGGCCCTCAGGGAATGGCCTATGATACTATGACTCATACACTCTATGTCACAGATACAGCCGATAATTCTATACGCGCTTTTCAATGGGACGGTACAGCCAGTAAGAATCAAGGGATGGGTAAATTGGTTTATCAAAACGGACTTTTGAATAAACCAGCAGGTCTGACGATTGATCCTGTGAATGGAGATTTGTTAGTGGTGAATCAAGGAAACAACGATTTGATTCAACTGCGTATCCTGCCCAACGGTAAAGCACAGCCTGTGGCAAAAGTGGTACTTGATAAAACTCCAGTGAACCCTAAAACTGGTGCAGGATCAGCATTATTTGGCATTGCCGCGAGTAAAGATGCAAGCGGAAATTTGGTAGTCTATTATACGGACGACAACAGCAACACGGTAAACGAATTGGACTATCAACCTTCGATACAAATCACAGGTAAAATGCAAATGATGATGCAAGTGAATCAGCAAACGGTTGAAACTCCTTATGTTTATCAAACGCAAGCCATGGATATGGGAAAAAGTGAATGGTATGTACCTGTTTATTACTTGCAGCAAGCTCTTCATGCCATGAATTTTTCTTCCACTTGGAACGGATCGACATTGAACATTTCTACTTCAAGTCAGATGTCATCGATGATGTCCAAAGATATTCCCAGCTCATTGGGCGATCCACTGACAAGCGCTACTCTGATGGTGAATGGTACGTATGCAGGGATTGTTCGCAAAATGGTTGAGAGCGATCCGTATACTGGAAAACCTACGACATACGTTTGTCTGTCTGACTTAACATCCGTACTGGAGAATACGGGAATATCCCTGCAATTGTCCAATGACAGTTTAAACTTATCAATGAGTCATTAAAATGACAAATCGTTAAGGGGCTTTTCCAACAGTCATTCTAAGTGACTGGAAGGAAAGCCCCTTTATTTTGACTTCACGAGTCTAATCTCACACGCAACAGCTTCATGGACACGTCTCATCTTTAGACATGTGACACTCCTAAAACTTTAGGGCCAACAGGATGAGTTGTATTTGGATTAGGTTCCAAAGTAATCCCAATTCCATCGATTTCATGAAAGGAAATAGGAAACGTTTGAACAAACGTTCCTTTCCCTTCTGCATTGACTGTCATCACACCTGCACTGCTTCGTGTACCATGATGCCAAAACCAGATGTGGTAAACTTGACTGCCTACGGTTGGTTTTAAATGGTTAACAACGACAATGACGCGCAGAGAATTCCCTTTCGGTATGAGAATGACCTCACCTTGTCCCTCCTTATCATACGACGTTGCATGCATGGATAACATCGCAGGAGTATCTTGCATTTGCTGTTGCAACTGTGTAAGTAGTTTGTGTTCATGATTGAGTTGCAGGCCCAAACCTCCGCAAAGAAAGAACAAAATAGCATAACCAAGCCCTATCCAAAAGGGTCGACGCCTTTGATAACCCGGATGAAAGGATTCAAGTCGTGAAAAAGGTTGCCCTTTTGCTTCTCGTTCTTGCTTGTAGTTTTCAACCTCCTCTATACTCTCTGCTTGAATCGAAGACATCACTCGCTCTTTAAGACTAACGGGGGGGTCTATCAACTCTAGATGGATGGATAAATGGTCAAACAGTTGTTCTATATCTTTCAATTCAGCTTGACAAGCCGTACAAGAGTGAAGATGCTCCTGCATTCGACTGTGTTCTTCAGGAGACAATTGATTCGATAAATAAGCAAGCCAATCCATGGATTCACACGTTTGCCCGCTCATCATCTATGCCTCCTTCCCAACCGCGCATGTACAATCTCAAACGCCGTAAAGTTTTATGCAATCTGGTTTTTACCGTACCAATCGGTAAATGGAGTTGTTGTGAGATTTCATTCAGTGTATATCCTTGAAAGTAAGCTAATTGAATAATGGTTCGTTCTTCGGGACGCAATTCTGACAGCGCATCTTCCATATCTTTACGAAACCAGCTCTTTTCTAATTCATGAGTCGATCCGTTCCTTAACATCTCTCGATTCGTATCCGATTCCAATGAAACGGATTTTTTCTGAACCTGCTGTGACGGGCTTCTCAGTTTGTCATAACAGATATGGCGAGTCATCGTCAGTAACCAAGTAGAAAAGCGACTAAGTTCTGGTTGATAGACAGCCTTGGTTCTCCATAATCTGAGAAAAACATCCTGAGTTATCTCACTGGCTAAATCGGGGTTACCACAGCACCTGAGAGCAAACGTATATACCAATGAACTATATTGATGATATAGTCGTTCAAACGCAGTCTTATCTCCATGTTGAAGCGACTGAAATAATAAAGCATCTTCATTCAAATCCACAGTCCCGTTCACTCCCCGATGGATAGCCCAATGCGTCTATTATACGACACGATTCAGCATTCTTTTCTGCCATCCATCAGCCGGGACGGAAATCACTGTATCCCTTGAAAACATGCATGAAATGGTTCTATGAATTATACGTTAGAAATACTGTACTGGTTTTCTGCTGAAGATTTTTTCAGAATGATCTCACCTATCAAACAAGGATTTTCATATTAACTCTACGAATTTTTGAATATATCTGAATTAAGAGGAGGGAATGGAATGGAAATACCAGTTTTTTTAGCATCTGACGAACATTATCATCCATCTGACAAATATCGTAATTCGTCTTACATACAAAACATGCAGGAATATTTGCAACTCTACCAAGAATCGATTGAACACCCCGAACAATTTTGGAATCGCATTGCAGATGAATTGCGTTTTTTGGATCGAAAAAGTACGGTATGGAGCGGAAGTATGCCCGATTTTTCCTTTTTTCCTGAAAGTCTTCTCAATGTCTGCGACAACTGTGTCGATCGTCATGCCGAAAATCCTGCATTTCGAAATAAGGTTGCACTTTTTTGGGAAGGAGAACCGGGCGACAAAGATTTTTTGACCTACGCTATGCTGCAGCAACAAGTTTCAAAATTCGCCAATGTCCTTCGCTCTCTAGGACTTCAACCCGGCGATGTTGTAAGCGTATACATGCAAAATTTGTTAGAGACTTATGTTGTCCTTCTCGCCTGTCTGCGTATAGGCGTTGTCTACAATACAGTGTTTGCAGGATTTTCAGCCGAAGCACTGCGCGAACGAATTGTCGCATCGAAGGCAAAATTGGTAATCTGCTCTAATGCCAGTTATCGACGTGGAAAAGTTCTGCCTCTTAAGGACACTGTCGATCTTGCCTTACAAGGAGTGGACAGCGTCGAGCACGTGATTGTTTTTCGCCGTATACAAAACTTAGCTACTCCAATGACCACAGGTCGAGATCTTGATTATGAAGAGTTGATGAAAGGTTCCAGTCCTGACTGCCCTGTCACACCTATGGAAGCCAATGCTCCAGGATTATTAATCTTTACCAGTGGCACAAGCGGCAAACCGAAAGGTATTGTGCACGCAGGTGGCGGTTTCTTGTTGGGAACGTATGCTTACAGCAAATATCAGTTAGACTTGCAACCACAAGATATCTACTGGAATACGGCTGACATTGGCTGGTTAACATCTCACATCTTTGTACTCGTAGGCGGCTTGGCCATGGGCGCAACGACATTGCTTTATGAAGGCGCACTGGATTATCCGTATCCTGGTCGACTCTACGAAATGATAGAACGCTATCAGGTCAACAAACTTTTTTCCGCACCTACTGCTTACCGCATGCTGATGAAACACGGTGAAGATCTTGCCAAATCCTATCAGCTTGATCACGTCCAATTGCTTGCTTCCGTAGGCGAACCTCTCAATCCGGAGGCTTGGCATTTTCTGCGGCGCGTATTTGGCCAAGGTCAAACAGTCATCAACAACACGTGGGGACAGACAGAGACAGGTGGTACGCCTCTTGCTTCGCTACCGGGTGCGGTTGCCATGCGTCCTGGATCCTGCGGTGTACCTTTCTTTGGACACCATCTGGACATTGTTGACCAAAATGGATGCTCCTTGCCGGACAATACTCCTGGTTTTTTGGTCATTCGCAGCATTTTTCCAACATTGGCGCGCGATATTTTTGGCGATCGCCATAGATACTTGCAATCTTACTTTTCACAATTGCCGGGCGCTTATTTCACTGGAGACAGCGCTATCCGTGACTCATTCGGTCACTACTGGGTACTCGGCAGAGTAGATGACGTGATTAATGTGTCAGGCCATCGAATCAGCACCATGGAAATGGAGAGCGCCTTGATTCAACATCCCGCCGTGGTGGAGGCAGCTGTAGTAGGAGAACCTGATTCACTCAAGGGCATGGTGCCTGTTGCCTTTGTGACACTCGACAAAACCTATTCAGTATCGGAAAACATCGCAGATGAATTGAAAGAAAAGATTGTACAAGACATTGGTGCTTTTGCGCGTCCATCCCAAATATTGTTTGTAGATGTCATGCCAAAAACGAGATCGGGCAAAATTATCCGCCGCATGCTGCGTGAAATTCTCCAAACCGGTGATATGAAAGGCGATGTTACAGGATTAGAAGACGTCGACGTGCTTGAAACTTTGCTCGAACAGATGCAACGCCCATTGTAAAATTCATCAACATAACAACCGGCATGCCAGCGAAATCGTGCTCAGCATGCCGGTTGGATCAGGTATCTAAACCCAAGATGAAAAATGAGCGGCCACTCTATGCTCAGAGTTACAATATACAGGTTTAATCAAGCGCAATGGAGACCATTTTGACTTCCAAAAATTCATCCATAGCATGATGTCCGCCTTCTCTTCCCAAACCACTCTCTTTAAAACCGCCAAACGGTGCCTGCGTTTGTGTAAATTCTCCATCATTGACGCCCACCATGCCATACTCCAATTTCTCCGATACACGCAAAGCGCGACTGAGATTGTTAGTATAAACATAAGCCGCCAAACCGTAGTTGGTATGATTCGCACGCTCTATCGCTTCATCTTCTGTCTGAAAGCGAAGAACGGGCAAAACAGGTCCAAACGTCTCTTGCTGGCAGACGAGCATGGTCTCATCCACATCCGTCAAAAGTGTCGGTGCCATAAAATGTCCCTGGCTATAGGTTCCTTCGGTCAAACGGTGACCGCCAACAACGGCTTTGGCTCCTTTGCTCACTGCGTCGTCCACATGCTGCATCACTTTCTCTACCGCAGCAGCATTGACGAGCGGACCAATCTCTACTCCCTTTTCGCGGCCATCTCCAACTTTAGCGGCAAGAATTCGCTCTTTCAGTTTTTCTACAAAAGCATCATGTATACTGTCTTCTACGTACAGGCGATTGGCACAGATGCACTGCTGTCCAGAAGTGCGATACTTGCTTTCAAAAACCCCATGAACCGCTTGATCGAGATTCGCATCGGCGAAGACCAGCACAGGTGCATGCCCACCTAGTTCAAGACTGACCCGTTTAACAGTGCGCGCTGCGCCAGACATCAATAATTTGCCCACACGGGTCGATCCGGTAAAGGCAATCTTGCGCACATGCTCACTTGCCAAGAAAGCTTCTCCAATGGCTGCCGGATTGCCAATGACAAGATTAGCCACACCAGCTGGAAAACCGGCTTCTTCCATTAACTCAAACAAGCGAATCGCAGAAAGAGGCGTAGATTCAGCAGGTTTAAGGATTACTGTACAACCAGCAGCAAGCGCTGGAGCCAGTTTCCGCGCCACCATATTGACAGGAAAATTCCAAGGGGTGATAGCGGCGACAACCCCCACTGGTTGACGCAGGACAAAAAGACGTTTACCTGGGACGGAACTTGGTATGGTTTCTCCATAAACTCGTTTCGCTTCTTCGGCATACCAAAGAAAATTGTCCGCAGCCCCGAGTACTTCCCCTTTAGCCTCACGCAACGGTTTACCCATCTCCGCCGAGATGCGTTCAGCCAAATCATCCCGATTGGCACGCACTAAATCGTGCAATTTAAGCAGATATTTGGCACGTTCTCTAGGTGTCAGACCAGACCACGCAGGAAACGCTGCATGTGCAGCAGCAATGGCCTGATTCGCTTCAACACCGCCACCAAACGCTACCTCACCCACCAATTCTCCGGTTGCTGGATTATGAACTTTCCAAGTGCCAGCGTCTACAGCCGCTATCCATTCACCATTGATATACATTTTGCCAATTTCCAAAGCCAATCGCTCCTTTATTCCGATTCATCATTCACCTTACCCGTCGATTTGCAAAGCCTCAGTCAATGCGATTCCGAGCAAATTCGCATTGCATCAATTCGCTCCAAAATTTTTTCGCGAGGTAAAATAGCTTGTACAACCGAACCGTATCCTACCTGAGCCAATTTGTGCTCTGCGCTAACCTTGCAGATGACTTTACTCTGACTACATTCCGTTACTTCGGCAAGAAGCCGTACACGCGTACCTACCGGAGCTGGCGCCGCATGACGGACTTCCACAGCCGCACCTATTCCTTCTTCATGGGGTTCCAGAAAAGGTAAGATAACTCGTCTTGCCACCCATTCCATATAATAGACAAGAGAAACGGTGGAGAGTGTAGCATGGACACGTTGACCGCCAAACTCAGGACACATGTCCTCCGTCACATCAAATTCAAGCGTTTCTTGATAGCCTACGTAGAGTCCAGACTTCATTTCGCTCCTCCTCTCCCCATGCGTGCGGCGCTTTATTTTCCTTGAAAATGCGGTTTGCGTTTTTCCAGAAATGCCGCAACTCCTTCAGCGTGATCGGTCGTAAGACCTGCCTTTCCCTGCCACTTGGCCTCTGCATCAAGCGCCTCAGCAAGCGGTAAAGAGAGTGCCTGATGCATGGCAGCTTTGGTCATGGCCAGAGCTGCTGTTGGTAAAGTAGCTATCTGATGGGCAAATTGAAAAGATTCCGCAGCAAAATTCTCATGGGTAAAGATACGCGCTACCATTCCCCATTGCTTAGCTTCTGCTGCAGTCAGACGTTCACCGAGAAAGGCGAGTTCCTTGGCTTTATGCAGACCAAATATTCTTGGCAAAAACCAGGTGCCTCCGGAATCCGGCATCAACCCAATTGCAGTAAAGGCTTGAATAAAGACAGCCGACTCTGCAGCCACCAACAAGTCACAAGCGAGAGCTAGATTCGCACCTGCACCTGCTGCAACGCCATTGACAGCAGCAATGACTGGCTTGGGACAAGCAGCAATGCCTTGCACTACCGGGTTGTATCCCTCACGAACGACTTGTTCAAAATTCACGGGCTGATTTCCCTGTACCGCAGCTAAATCTTGACCAGCAGAGAATCCACGTCCAACTCCTGTCAGTATGACCGCGCGAACATCATCGTGTTCTGCACACTTAGCGATGAGAAGAGCGAGTTGATGCAGCATGTCCATGGTCAGAGCGTTCAATTTCTCAGGCCGGTTTAGCGTGATGGTAGCCACGCCCTGGGATATTTCAAAAAGAACATTCTGGTGTTCAGCCATCCTTCTTCCCCCATTCTCTGAATGAAGCGTGGCGAGACGGACAGACGTTAACGGTCAACGGCCAGTAAAGCGCGGCGCACGTTTCTCGCGAAAAGCTGACATTCCTTCGCGGCTATCTTCGCTGGAAAATAGTTGATAAAACAGGTTGCGTTCCATTTCCATGCCCGCCAGCAAAGGGATATCGAGACCATGCCATACAGCTTCCTTAATGGCTCGAATCGCAAGCGGCGCCCCCTGGGCCAGACGTTTAGCAAAATCTATCGTCTCGTTCAGGCATTCCCCTTCTTGTGCCACACGATCGACAAAACCGAGTTGAAAACCTTCTTCTGCTTTGACAGAATCTCCTGTCCAAAGCAGAGAAAGCGCTTTTCCAGCGCCGATTTTACGGGCTAAGCGTTGTGTTCCGCCTGCACCAGGCATAAGGCCAAGTTTGCATTCCGGAAATCCAAACGTCGCTTTAGGATCGGCAAAAATCATGTCACAGAGCAGCGCCAGCTCAAACCCGCCACCCAAAGCATAGCCACGCACGGCTGCTAAAAGTGGTTTAGGAAACCAAGCCATCCGATCCCAATCGCGAAATTGATTTTTCAATTTCATTTCCATCAAACTGAGGTTTTCCATTTCTGAAATATCAGCGCCTGCAGCCAGTGCACGTTCCCCGCCTGTCAGTACCACAACCCGGACTTCCGGCTGTTCCGACAAGCGATCTAAGCAATCCACAATTTCTTTAATACCCGCAATGGAAAGAGGATTCAGCCCATCTTCGGTGCCGATGGACAGCAGTGCTACACCATCATGCGGGAAGGATACCTTTGTAAACGATTGCATAGTTTACACCTCGACCGTCTCGCCAATCACCATTTGAACAATTTTCCCGGCAAATCCCATCAGATCTTTGGCTGCCGCTTTTCCCTCTGGAGAGCGCATAGCAGACTGCAACTCAGCTTGACTCTTAAAATACATTTCGGCTAAAAGATAGTATTCACTTGGTTGACCCATTGCGTCACTTTCAATCCGTGTCACCTCAATCTTTTCTAACCCAGGCATTTTCATGGCAAGCGGTGCATGTATGTTTTGATAGTGATCCTCAAAAGCTTTTACATCTTCAGGTTGACGATAAATGGCAATTAATTTGGCCATGGTTTTTCCTCGCTTTCGTGGGCTTGGCCCGGTTTTCAAAATTCATAGCTTGCTAACCTATCACTGCATCATCATTCATAGATAGGTTTATGAGTGACGTTCTTCCACCAATCGTACGGCTTTCCCCTCACTGCGCGGCAATGTACCCGGAGGGCAGATTTTCACTTCGACTTTAATCCCCAGCGTATTGTAAAGCTTCTCTGCCACCTGGCGAGAGAAAGCATCTGAATTGAAGGATGCAGCCGCGGCTAATTCAACAGTGGCAGCACTCGAATCAGCCACCTCTACATGAACTTCAAGTTGCTCCAAATGGCCTTGATACACACGACGGATCTGATAATGAGCGGAAAGCTCAGGGCACTGAAGAATCACTCGCTCAATTTCTGATGGATAGACGTTGACTCCGCGTACAACCAACATATCATCGCGCCGTCCAAGCAGCCTCTCCATTCGCCTGTGTGTTCGACCGCACGAACACGGCTCACTCTTCAAACGAGTGATGTCTCCTGTTCGATAGCGAATAATGGCCATCGCTTCCTTGCTCAGAGCGGTCAGTACCAGTTCCCCATATTCACCCTCAGGAACGGGATCGCCCGTATCTGGATGACAAATTTCCGCGTAAAAATGGTCTTCTGCCAAATGCAAACCGTTCTGCTCTTCAAAACATTCTATGGCTACTCCCGGTCCCATCAATTCAGACAAACCATACACATCGCAAGCTGTCAATCCATAGATATCCTCAATCTGCTTACGCATAGACTCGGACCAAGGCTCGGCGCCAAAAATACCATAGCGAATCCCAAGACTCTTGGGTTGTATGGAGTGTTGGAGCATCACATCCGCCAATGTCATGGCATACGACGGTGTACAACAAATTCCCTGTGGACGCAAATCTTGCATCAGCGTCACTTGCCTGACAGTTTGACCGCTCGAAGCAGGCACAACGGTAGCCCCAAGATGTTCTACACCAGCATGAAAACCAAGACCGCCTGTAAAAAGCCCATAGCCATAAGCCACATGAATGGTGTCCTGCGGCGTCGCTCCAGCTGTTACGAGCGAACGCGCCAAGAGATTGGCAAAAACCTGCAAATCATGAGCCGTGTATCCCACCAGCGTAGGTTTGCCTTTGGTTCCAGAAGAAGCGTGAAAACGAGCGATTTCTTCCCGTTCAGCAGAAAAAAGTCCAAATGGATATTGTTCGCGCATGTCTGATTTTTGCAAAGTGGGTAAGTAGCGAATATCAGCAATGGAACGAATATCTTGTGGGACTAAACCGCGACTCTCCATTTTCCGACGATAAAAGGGCACTTTTTCATAAGCGCGTTGCACTAGCTGACGCAGACGTCGACTTTGCAAATCCGCTAACTCGTCCCGACTCATGCTTTCCACTTGCGGCTCAAACATGGTGACCCACTCCCCAAATAGAAATTTCGTCTTCAGTCAGAGTGTTTTAAAAACTTCAAACGGCTGCTGACAATGGTGACAGTAAGCCACCATTCGGCAAGGAGCTGGTCCAAATCGACTCGTCAATTCTGTCTCCACAGAATCGCAGTAGGGACAAACGGGTTGCGCTAAACTTGGCGGGGCAATGCCATACCGCTTCAGTGCCAGCTTTCCGCGCTCAGTTAAGCGTTCTGACGTCCAAAGGGTGTCATATACAAATTGAACATCAACAGATTCTACGCCATCCAGAGAACGAAGCTCTCTAGCGACGACATCTGCTATCACAGAAAGAGCCGGACATCCGATAAAGGTAGGCAGCAATTCAACTTTCACGCGATTCTCTTCCGTCTCCACACGATGGACGATACCAAGATCGACCAGACTGACGGCTGGCAATTCCGGATCGGCAATATTTTCTAAATGTTTCCACACAGCTTGTGAATGATTGTTACCAAGCACTGCATCCACATCCGAAGCCTCCTTTCCGGTTGGACTGGTTACCAGGACACTTCTGGAAGCCAACGAGAAACTTCTGTCATGGTACTGAGCAGCTCTTGCATATCTTCTGTATGTCGCCCCATGCGACCGCCGGATTGAGGTTCGGGCCATGCTGGACAAACCAACCGCAACGCTTCCAGCCGTTCAGCAACCTCTTTTTTCCATTCATCCCGCAATGAATGAATATCCACACCCAGTAACTCTGGTAAAACGAAGTTTGCCGATCCAAAATCAGCGAGATCGGCTAAAGCAGGGAAACTATGAGCCAAAGCGGTAGTCAGTCGGACGCGCGCTTCACCACCACTGGCTAGACGCTTCATCCAGGCTCGCGCGTGCTCAAGATGGTACTCTTCCTCACGAAGCATCTTCTTTGCACCTACAGCCAACGGTGCAAACGAGCATGATGCGAGCGCTTTCAAACGGATGGCATCCCACTCGTCATAAAGCCATACACGCAACATCGCTTCTGCAAAATCCCCTCGCACTCGTTCCAAGAATACTGCATTGCGCCAGTCTGCTGAAGGGCGTCTAAAGACAAACGCATCCACATCCGTATTTTCGAGTCGAGCAAGCCATTGATAATAAAAGCGCGCATGCCCCAATTCGTCTTGAGCAATCGAAGCAAAGGCGATATCCTCTTCAACACTCGGCGCCAAACCAAGCCACTCCGATGCCCTATGTCCAGCCGCCAATTCATCATCGGCGAGTATCAACAAAACGGTTTGCCAAGCCTCTCTCTGCTCTTTGGGTAATCGTTCAAGAGAGATTTCTGCCGTTGCAGAATCCTTCATGGTGTACGCACATCCTCTATAACTTCTTCAAGTGTCAGCGCTTTCGCTTTAAACGCTTTCCAACGCGCAGCATTATCGGCATAACCGCGAACCTCCCGATAACTGCGGTCAAATTCGCGCTTTAAAAAAGCCCCATTCTCGGAGTCTTTTACGATAAAGGCCGATCGCGGTACAACCCAGAGACTGACTGCCTTGTCACGCCGCAGAAAATTTTCTCTTGCCAGGAGCATGGCCATAGTGTCATCTGGTGCAAGTAAGCTGCCTACGTGTTGATGCGCCTCTTGATGATTGGATTGCACAAACACTTCATAGATTTGTTCGCCAGTAACGGGTGCAGACTCATTGTATGAAGTGTTGCTCATACTGTATCACTCGCTTTCATAGGCCTAAGAAAAATCTCGTAAGAATAGGCCACTTGCTTTCGGACTGCGGAAAGCTGGGACGGCTTAGCCAATCACTCGTGCCCACGCTTGTTCTTCATGTGCTTGACGGCGCAAAGCCACTCGTTCCGCTGATTTGGGACCGTTGTTCTCGCGAACCATGCGACCAAAATATTCCCAATCGGGCGCCGTGTACGTCCACTCGCCTTTCTTCTCGTCATAGGCTAGTTGATGATCTGGAATGGTCAACCCGATGGCACGAATACGCGGTACGTAACGAGAAAGAAATTTCTGACGTAACTCTTCATTCGTGCGTTCACGAATTTTGTAACGAATCATTTTGCGAACCGGATCGGACACCTCAGTTGGGCCAAAAAAGAAAAGCAGGGACGGCCACCAACGATTGAGCGCCTCCTGGAGCATATTTCTCTGCTCCTTGGTTCCTTCTGCCAATGTGAGAATAATGGACTCTCCATGTTGCATATGAAAACTTTCTTCTGCGCAGATGCGGCGCAATACACGCGTGTACGGCGCATATGAACCGTCAAGAAGAGCCGTTTGTGTAATGATGGCCGCACCATCCACCAACCAGCCAATCACTCCTGCATCCGCCCAAGTGGGGGCTTCCATATGAAAGACATTGTGAAATTTCACTTTGCCCGTAAATACGTCAGTCATCAGTGACTCCCGCGTGCCTCCAATCGGCGCTGCCAAATCTTCAGCAACACGTAAGAGCAACTGACCATGGCCCATTTCATCCTGAACTTTTGCGAGCAATGAGAGTTTACGAGCTAAAGTAGGGGCTTTGGGAACCCACTCTTTTTCCGGATAAGCCCCCATAATTTCACTGATGCCATGCATGTGAATGAGACGCAGCAAAAGCAACCGATATTCCAGGGGCATCCAATCCGTCGACTCTATTTTCTCGCCCGCATCAATGCGAGCAAGAAAATGCTCCATTTTTTGTGCATCATCCGCAACTGATTGGGCTCTATCGAGCGATGTCGACATGCCGATTCACCTCCGTCCAAGTTTATCTTCATGGTTTGCAGCAATTCCATGCAAAATCAATGCAGAGAATTGATGGGCAATTTGCTCTGGACTATGACTGCCGTTGGGACTGTACCATTGATAGACCCAGTTGGCTACGGACAAAATCAATAAGCGGGCAAACCGCGCGCCATCTGCCGAAAATTCCCCTTGACTTATACCCTGTTGAAGAATTTCATCCCACATTGCTTCATAGCTCAGACGCTTTTCCAGTATTTCTTGACGCCGTTCCTTACCCAGTGCATGCCATTCATGGAAAAAAACGCGGGCTGCTTCCAAGCGATGAGCAATGACACCAATATGCGCCGCCAAGCCAAGACGAAGTTTTTCAGCAGCCGACACATCTTTTTCAAGTACTGGAGTCAATGCGTCTATGAAAGCGTTGGCACCTTCATCTGCAATAGCAAAAAGTAAATCTTCTTTTGAATCAATGTGGGCGTATAAACTGCCTGACAGTATCCCCCGCTCTTCTGCTATTTCGCGAATCGTCGTACCGTGATACCCTTTTTCGCTAAAGAGCTTACGGGCAGCAGCTAGAATAGATTCTCTTGCCTTCTCTTTTGTACCGCTTTCACGTAGACTGTCCTTTGCCGATGTTATCGCACCTCATCTCTTCCCAAACAAGCGCTTGCTTGTTTTTATAGTATGCTGAAGCCACCAGTCTGTAAAGTATTTTTTTATCTCAAGTTCAGCAGCCAATGCTCCGGTTCCTCCAGCAGTTGCTTGACACGATTGGTGAACCGAACTGCCGTAGCCCCATCCAAAAGTCGATGATCAAATGAGAGTGACACATTCATCATCTTGCGAATGACCATCTCTCCGTCTCTTACCACTACACGCGGTTCCATGCGGTGCAAAGCAAGAATCGCCGCCTCAGGATGACGAATAATAGGAGTTGCATGTTGGCTTCCAATCCCACCCATGTTACTGATGGTAAAAGTGCCACCAGCAGTATCCCCTAATCCCAACTTGCCTGTACGAGCTTTTTCTGTGAGAGACTGAATTTGCTGAGCAATCTCGAGCACACTCAAATTCTCTACACCCTTTACCACAGGTACCAAAAGTCCCGCATCTGTATCGGTTGCAATGCCCAAATTGACATAAGACTTAAGCACAATCTCGTTTTTTTCTTCATCAATGGAACTGTTGATATAGGGGTACTCACGAATAGCCAAAGCAACTGCTTTTGCCATAAAAGCAAGCAATGTTAAACGGATTTCTTGACTTGCAGCCGCTTTTTTCGCTTTTTGCCATATATCCGATATAGCGTCCATCTCAATTTCATCGGAATGCGTTACATGTGGAATGGTACGCACAGAGTGAACCATATGCTCAGCAATCTTTTTACGAATACCCGCAAATGGAATTCGTTCTTCTCTGGGCACAGAAGTGGCTTGCTGTTGCAAATTAAGTTTAGATTTCTCCTGACCGGTTTGTTCGGACAATTGGCTCGTGTGAAGCACATCTGCTTCCGTAATGCGTCCCTCTTTCCCGGTAGGCACAACGGTCAACAAATCAACTCCCAGTTTGCGCGCCAATTTCCGCACATATGGAGTAGCTCGCACCATCGCCGTTTGGCCTGACATGGGACTGTCATTTACTGTATCTTGTGCCTGAGGAACGTCCCCCAACATTCGGTCAGCTTTCATGGAAGATACAGTTGCCTGCGGGGGAGTTTCTGCCGTTGAAGCTTTGCTTAGAGCGTTATCATCTGCCTTGGAGTGTGTACGAATTTTAACGAGCACTTCGCCCACTGATAAACTGGCTCCTTCTGGCGCCGCTAATTCTACTATCTCTCCGGCTACTGGCGAAGGCAGTTCAGCTGTTACTTTGTCCGTTTCAACCAGTACCAAAGGTTCATCCAAAGCCACTTTTTGCCCCTTTTCAACCAGCCAACGCGCAATAGTAGCTGTATGAACGCCTTCACCAATATCGGCCAGTCGGAATTCATAAATACCCGTCGTCTCGCCATTTTGAATCATTGTAGTGCTCATTCAGCCATCACCACTTCCTTCAGTCCTGCCAAAACGCGTTCTGCTGTTGGTAAATACGCGTCTTCCACAGAAAAAGGAGGCACGGGTACATCAAAACCCGCTACCCGTTTGATAGGCGCCCTTAAACACCAGACCGCCTCATCTGCCAAAAGTGCAGCAATTTCTGCACCCAGTCCAGCTGTTTGATGCGCTTCATGCACAATCACAGCACGACCAGTTTTCTCTACAGAAGAAAGAATGGTCTCCTTGTCAAGCGGCATCAAAGAACGCAAATCAATCACTTCTGCGCTCAATCCTTGCTCCTTCTCCAATTGTTCCGCCGCTCGCAACGCTACAGGTACCATAGCTCCCCAAGCAAACAGCGATACATCTCTACCTTCCGTCAAACGTTCAGCCTTCTCAAGCGACACACGATAGCTGCCTTCTGGAACATCACGTGTCCCTGCTCGGTAAAGCCGAGTTGGCTCAAGGAAAATGACCGGATCGTCCACTTCCATTGCGGATATCAACATGCCTTTAGCATCATAAGGATTGCTTGGCGCAACCACACGCAGACCTGGCGTATGCGCAAATAAACTCTCTAAACTTTCTGAATGTAATTCAGGCCCGCGAATACCAGCGCCATAAGGAGCACGAATGACAAGAGGAGCTGTAAAGCGCCCTCGAGTGCGATAACGCATTCTGGCTGCATGAGCAAAAACTTGTTCTAAACCTGGAAAAATGAAAGCTAAAAACTGAATTTCTGCTACAGGCCGAAATCCGTTTAAGGCCAACCCAATAGAAGAACCAATGATACCCGATTCGGCCAGCGGCGTATCAATGACCCGTTCAGGACCATATTTATCCTGCAGTCCGTCCGTGGCCCGGAAAACTCCGCCGTTGACACCCACATCTTCACCAAGCACTAATACGCGGTTGTCTTCTGCCAATTTGACGTCCAGTGCATCACGAATAGCTTGAACCATATTCAACATCCGAGTCACGCCAGTCCACCTCCTGCTAACAACTTTTTCTGTTCCTCCAAGTGCGCAGGCATTTTACTATAGACATGGTCAAACATCTCTATGGGCTCAGAGAACGGCATTGCCACCGCTTCTTCCCAAGCATTCACCAGTTCATTTCCCACTTTGGCAATCCATTGTTCTTCGCGATTGTCATCCCATAGACCCTTGGCCGTCAAAAGCAAACGCAGACGTTGCACAGCATCGCGCTCGCGGCGCCATTCTTCGTTCATAGCTGCCTGATCGCGATAGCGAGTTGGATCATCTGCTGTCGTGTGCGCGCCAAACCGCTGCGTGACTGCCTCAATCAGAGTAGGTCCACCACCATTGCGCGCCTTGTGAATAGCTGTCTGACAAGCGAGATACACTGCAACTGCATCATTTCCATCCACACGAATGCCATCCATACCATACGCGGACGCCCGCTTGGCAATTGTAGGAGACGCAGATTGACGAGCAAAAGGTACACTGATGGCAAAACCGTTGTTCTGGCAAAAGAATACCACTGGCAGATGAAAGACTCCGGCGAAATTAAGCGCCTCGTGAAAATCGCCTTCTGAAGTAGCACCATCACCGAAATAGCAGAAAGAGACCGTATCTTCGTCACGCAATCGAGCTGCCCAAGCTGCTCCCACACCATGCAGTAAATGGGTAGCAATCGGAACGCACGGCGGGAGAATATTCAACTCGTCCGGTACACTAAAACCGTCCATCTGTCCCATCCAGTAGCGATACACCGTCTGCATAGGCAATCCCCGAGTCATGGCTGCAGCGTGATCGCGGTAAGTAGGAAACATCCAATCTTTATTTGCCAGGCATACGGCGCTCGCCACTTGTGCAGCTTCCTGCCCTTCAAAAGGAGCGTAAGTGCCCATCTTCCCTTGGCGTTGCAGAGCGATACACTTGCGATCGAACAGACGAACGCGCAGCATCTGCTGATACATAGCTATCAATTCTTCATCAGAAACCCGAGATAAAAGTTCCTCATTCGCTTGACCATCTGGTTGGACCACACGCAAAGCGGGTAAAGCGGTCAATTCAGCGGCACTCGTAAAACCAGGATGTTGTAAGAGTTCATTTTCTGCCAACACTCACGGACCACTCCTTTCATCATTGTAAAGATAAGTTCTCAAGGTGAACTGATAAACGCTTCATCTAATCATCTTTCAAGACAATTGGAAAGTTCCATCCTGATAGAGAGAATTTATAGATTCCAGAAGAAAATCGTTTTCTTCGGGTGTGCCGATAGTGATACGTAAAGTCTGAGGATCCGCTTCCAATTGTTGACCCGCTCGTATTACGATCCCTTTACTGAGCAACGCCTGGAACCATTTCATACCATCTTCCTGTACTTTGGCCATCACAAAATTCGCTTGCGATGGATATACATCCCAACCTTTGTCAAGCAAAATCCGACTCACCCGCGCTCTCTCTCGGGCGTTCTCCAGTCGACATGCTTGAACAAAAGCTTGATCGTCTAACGCGGCAAAAGCGGCTACCTGTGCGACTCGACTCGTATTGAATGCATCTTTGACTCGCACCAAGGCTCCCGCAATATCCGGGTGCATCAAACCGTAACCTATACGCAATCCAGCAAGACCATATATTTTGGAAAAGGTTCGGAGAATAACTAGATTGGGGTGATTCTGCAATAGACGCGCGCTTTCCAGAACTTCTTCTGTCACATACTCGATATACGCTTCATCGAGTACCAGCATGATGTTCTCAGGAACCGCTTGAATAAATTCCAGAAGCTGATGATGGTCGACCACAGTCCCTGTAGGATTGTTTGGATTGCAGACAAAAACCATTTTCGTTCGTGAGCCCATACACTCCAACATTGCTGCCAAGTCATGAACACCATTTTTGAGAGGCACAGTTCGTACTGTTCCACCTTCAATACGTACGTTGGTCGGATATCGCGGGAACGTAATATCCGCCATGACCACCTCATCTTCAGGCTCAATATAAGCGCGAGTAAGGAGTCGAATCAGTTCGTCTGATCCGTTTCCAATGAGTACCTGTTCTTCCGACAGTTGCTCACGTGCTGCTATTTTTGCGCGCAATTCCGGTCCAAGCGCTTCAGGATAGAGCGAGGCACGCTGCATTTCACGCACCACAGCTTCAGTAGCTCGCGTTGAACAACCCCGCGGATTTTCATTTGAGGCTAATTTGATGATACGTGAGATCCCATAACGTCTAGCCACTTCTTCAATGGGCATTCCCGGAGCATACACCCCTAAACCGTGCAGTTGTGGCCGCATGGATACAGGATGCTGAGTTGTCAAATTCATCCCCTCCATCAGGAAACAAGCGCTTGCTTGCTTTCTTTAATGTTAACGCTTTCAAAGCAAACTTCGCAAGTCTCTTCACAAAGATAAAAATATATAAAATATTGAGAATACCAGATGAATTCAGAGACAGAATATGATAGATTAAATAACACCATTCTTTCAGAAAGAATGGCCAGCTGTCCTATACAGCAAGAAAGCTAAACGCACGGTCATCCAAGTAGCGTCTAAGCTTATAAAATTTTAGAAACCATGGGGGTCAACAAATGTCAAAACGCAAGTCACACACAGCATCTTGGTACAAAAGAAAATCCACTTACACATTGGGCGCAGCTGCCATTGGTTTGATGATGACCGTGGCTGGTTGTGGTACGGCAAGTAACACCAATTCGTCAACCGGAAGCTCTTCCAACAGTCAGCCAACACCCGGAGGTACGATTACTTTTGCGGTGGCTCCACAAACCAATCTGGATTGGTTTTTCCCTATTTCTAACGCCGCTGCGGACAGCGTGGCCAACTACCAGCTTATCTATCAAATGTATAAACCGCTCATTTGGATTGACAACAACTATAACATCAACTGGAATTCATCGATTGCCAGTAAGATAACTTACAACAAAAAAGGTACGGTATATCATGTTTTCTTAAACCCCAAATGGCACTGGTCTAACGGCCAACCTATCACTTCTAAAGATGTTCTCTTCAGTTGGAATGTGATTAAGGCAGCTAGCGCCAATAACGCACCTAACCCATGGCCGTATGTTGGAGTTGGAACTGGCGATATTCCAAACGGAGTAGCCAGTGTTGTTGCCAACAGCCCATACGAGGTAACTTTCACTTTAGATAAGCCTGCCAACCAGCATTGGTTTATTTACAACGGTTTAATTCAAATCATTCCAATGCCAGCATCTGCATGGAATAAATATCCCAACAATATCACTGAAGAAATTAAGTATTTGGGCGCCAACGCCACCAATCCTATGTTTGATTCCGTGGTAGATGGACCATTTATGATGAAGAACGCTGTGCCAAACCAATCTTGGACACTCGTTCCTAACCCCAAATACGACGGGCACAAGAGTATTATTCATAAGCTGATTTTTGCTTATGAAGCTTCCAATGCTGCTGAGTTTTCGGCACTTGAATCTGGTACTGTCAATGTCGGATACCTAGACCTAAGCCAATACGGTTCGCGCCAAGCTCTTCTTTCAAAAGGCTATACCATTACACCTGAATACAGTTTCGGATACTACAACACACAATTAAATATGTTCCCAGGCGCAAAAACAGCCCCTATTTTTGATCAACTATACATTCGCCAGGCTATTGATATGGGTATTGATCGCAACGCTATTGATCAGTCAGTCTTCCATGGTTACGGGGCACCAGCATACGGTCCAATTCCAACCGTGCCTAAAACACAATTCCTCGACCCGACCCTGACGCACAATCCTTACCCCTACAACCCGGCAGCTGGAAAAAAACTTTTAGAAGAACATGGCTGGCATGAAGTAAACGGTGTAATGACGAAAGGTAATCAAAAGCTAAAATTCACCATGCTTTATGTGAGTGGTACCACATCAGGACAGGACGAAGCCGAACTCATGGTTCAGGGCTGGGCTCAAGAAGGCATTCAAGTCACCCTTAAACCCATGCCTTTCTCCACACTTATTTCGGTCACAAGCAATCCTAAAGATCCGAATTCTTGGCAGATGGCCACGGGTTCAGGCTGGTTCTACAATGGACCTGGTTTCTACCCAACAGGCGGTCAACTTTATGCAACCAATGCACCATCCGGGTTTGGTTACAGTAATCCAGAAGAAGATGCTTTAATCGCGGCTACCCATCAACCATATAGTACAGACGCTCAAAACATGAAAGCTTTCTTTGCTTATGAAGAGTTCACGGCCAAACAATTGCCTATTATTTGGAATAACAATGTGGCTACATTAGTAGTTTCTGCGTCCAATGTTCACAATGTGCAACAATATTACAATGGCGCAACTGATTTCCCACAAATGCAATATTGGTGGGTATCGGGTCAAAGCAACAGCAGCAATTAATGTGTCTCATTTCTATCTATTTGGTGAATTTGTCATACAAATTCAAAAAAATATTTTGCGAATCATGATGAAATATACGTGATTTTGTGATAGTTTCATATACGGCATGAAAATCAGTCTACGCCTCCAATTAGGAGGCGTGCTGTTTTGCCGGGCTGCTTGAGAATTACAGCGGCTATTCAAGGGAATCATGATTTACGACACCATAAAAAGGGGCGATATGTGTGAAGAGAAAGCTAATGGCTGTTCGCAAAAGCCGTCGAGCCATGCTCGCGGTTGGCGCACTTTCTACAGGTTTACTGCTGGCTGTCTCAGGTTGTGGAACATCCCCAACCAACAGCAGTCAGGGTGCAGGTTCGAGTTCCAACCTTACACCTCAAAAAGGTGGAACCATAACGTACGCATTGCCTGCTCAAACCAACTTAAACTGGTTTTTGCCTATCACCAATGCGGCAAACGACAGTGTTTACAACACTCAGCTGGTCGATCAATTATATAAACCGATGCTCTGGATCAACAACGACTATACAATCAATTGGAATTCTTCAATTGCACAAAAAATTGTAGCGAATAGTCAGGGTACCGTTTATCACGTGTATCTAAATCCTAAATGGAAATGGTCTGACGGCCAACCTGTCACTTCCAAAGACGTTTTGTTTACTTGGAATGTGATTAAAGCGGCAAGTGCAAGTAACGCACCAAGTCCTTGGCCTTTTGTAGGTGCAGGTACGGGTGATATTCCAAATGGTGTAAAGAGCGTTGTAGCGAATGGGCCTTACGAAGTCACGTTTACTTTGAAAAAACCGGCCAACCAGCAATGGTTTGAATATAATGGCATTATTCAAATTACACCTATGCCGGCGCATGCCTGGGATAAATATCCTAACAATATGACCCAAGAGATTAAATACTTGGGAAGCAACGCAACGAACTTAATGTTTGATACTGTTGTCGATGGGCCCTTTGAACCCGTCAGCGCTACTCCAAACCAAGAATGGGTCATTAAGCCCAACCCAAACTATCCTGGTCATAAGAGCTTGGTAGATAAGATTATCTTCCAGTACGAAGCTTCTAATACTGCCGAGTTTGCCGCTTTACAATCTGGCAACATCAATGTAGGCTATATTGACCCGACTCAATTGGGCGAAAAAGGCGCTTTAACTTCTAAAGGTTACACCATTACGCCAGAATATCCGTTTGGTATTTTCTGGACAGAAATGAACATGTATCCTGGCGCAAAAAATGCACCTATCTTTAACAAATTATACGTGCGTCAAGCTTTGCAGATGGCCATTGACAATGAAAGTGCGGCCAAGGATATCTATAAAGGATACGCTCAACCGCTCTTTGGTCCAATTCCGCCTGTTCCACAGACGAAATTCCTTGATCCTAACTTGCAAAATCCGTATCCATACAACCCAACGAAAGCTAAGCAATTGCTTGAGCAACACGGTTGGAAAGAAGTTAATGGTGTTATGACCAAAAATGGCCAACAGATGAAGTTTACCATGATTTACGCTAGTGGTAGTACTTCTACTGAAGACCAGGCTGAGTTGATGAAAGAAGACTGGGCTCAAATTGGTGTAGATGTCACATTGAAACCTATGCCATTCTCCACCTTCTTGACCGTTACTGCAAACAGCAAAAACCCAACAGGATGGGATTTGGCATTTGGTACGGGTTGGGACTATAACGGCCCTGGTTTCTATCCAACTGGCGGTCAGCTGTTCAAGACGGGTGCACCTTCTGGAACAGGATTTAGCGATCCGCAAGAAGACAAGTTAATTTCCGAAACTCATCAACCATATCCTACGGAACAACAGACCATGCAGAATTTCTTCCAATATGAAGACTACACAGCGCATGTGTTACCGTTCCTTTGGAACTTGAATATTGCTTCTTTAGTGGTAACTTCATCCAACGTCCATAACGTTCTGCAGTATTTGGACGCTGCAACAGCTTTCCCACAAATGCAATACTGGTGGGTTTCCAATAGCTCCAATCAGAGCTAAGGCTACCTAACCGAAAGATTTTCTCAGTATCGTCAAAACCTCCCGGTATTCTGCTCAATGACAGAAAATCGGGAGGTTTTCATTCATATTGAGCGTTTAGTTTTAAGAAACTGGACATATCCTGTTTGAAATTTAGAACTTGGTTTTTCTCTCAGCGGCAGCATCTACAAGTAATCGGAAGAGGCCTAAAAAGACAGGATAATCACGCCACAAGTTTTCTGGATGCCACTGTACAGCAAACATCAGCGTTTCCTGATTGTCTGATTCCATGGCTTCCACCAATCCTTCCGGATCATACGCAACAGCTTGAAATCTTGGGGCTAGTTTTCGAACTGCTTGATGGTGAAAAGAGTTGACACGCAATTCGGATACCTCACCGAGAGCTGAACGAATTTGAGACCCATCTTTCAAATTAACTTGATGAGATAGAAAGTTCCGTGGAGCTCGTTGTGCGTGCTGAATATTTCCTTCCCATTCAAGACGCAAATCTTGATATAGCGTTCCTCCAAATACAGCGTTTAACATTTGCATACCCCGACATATTCCAAAAATAGGCTTGCCTTTTTGATGCATCGCTTGAATCAAGGTCATTTCTAACCTATCGCGATCGGGGGACAAGTCACCTAGCTCATGTCTCGGTTCTTCTTGATAGACTTCAGGTGCTACATCCTCTCCGCCTGTCAGTAACAGTCCATCTGACAACTCGACCAATTCTTTTACATGATCCATATCTTCTAAATAAGGAACCAAAAGTGGTAATCCACCTGCTCGTTCTACACCTCGAGCATAATCATCTGTGACTGAGGCAGCCTGAAGTGGCATACCTGGAACGCGCGATGGCTTAGTCTCCCTCATACCTGTTAAAAGAATAAACGGCTTGGCCATTGATAGTCTCTCCTTCACAAATCATTCATCAACTGTTTTGTAAATCAAAATGCAAATGATAAATATGACTGCCCTTATCACACTACACCGAAAAGAGCCGCAATGTCGAGAGGCGCTGTAACGCTTCTTCTCCATTTGCGGCCCGATCGCGTAGACAGGATTTTATGGCTGGCTTCCCCGTGTTTATCTTTCTATGCATAGCTTATTTGATGTTGTCAGCCAGGAAGTCCAGTATTCTCATCTACTGAAGCCATATACTCTTCATAGTGACTCGCTTTTTCTTGACGCATATACCAATCGGCAGATTTCACGCCAATCCAGAAGATGATAAAGCTCATGATAGCAACAACAATCGAATCCCAAGGAGCAGGAATCCAATGTTTTCCGCCAAATGTGCCAAGATAAGAACAAATGAGCATTAAGAAAATATAGGCAAGCATCCATATTCCACCAACAATATCTTTACGTGGCTTTTTATAGTGAAAATAAGACCAGAAATATACAATAATTCCGATGATGAGCAAGATGATGGCTTTGCTCAGTTTGTCCCATCCAGCCCAATACGAAATCAGGCCAGAAACTACGAAAGCAATCGGAGCAATAAGGTTGATACCACGGATTTGTGTATCTTTGCCACTCAATCCTTTGCGACGAAAAGCAATCACAGCAACGGCACCTGTCGCATAGCTGAAGCCCGTTAATGAACCCATTACCGCAATTAACGAATGCCAACTGGGAAGCGGTAAAAGTAAAGTGAACCCGAGTAAAATATTAATAAAGAGCGCGACAAAAGGTACTCGATATTTGGGATGCAATCGTGTTACAAATTTGGGGAAGAAACGGTTAACTCCCATGGAATAAGTAACTCGAGCATTCGATGCCGCATAGACAATTGCACTGCCCGTTGGAGATATAGCTGAATCCGCATATAGAATCCACGAAAGCCACGTTAAATTAATAAGCAATGCAATATTGGCAAAAGGCGATTTGAAATTAATAGATCCAAATCCATGACTCAACAATGAATGTGGCAAAGCACCAATAAAGGCAATTTGCAAAAGCAGGTACACCACAATAGAGACGAGCACAACCGTGATCACAGCGCGCGGAACATCTCTTTTGGGATTAGCCGCTTCTCCGGAGAGATCGATGGCCTGACGAAATCCAGTATACGCAAATACGATTCCTGAAGTAGCGATGGCACCAAGCGCACCTGCCAGTCCATACGGCGCAAAACCACCTGCTGCTGGACTGTTAAGGTTTCCCGGATGAAACGAAGTAGCAAGAAGGGCTACAATCGTCAAAAGCGGAACGCCTACTTTAATGGCCGTAATGGTATTATTGACTCGCGCAAACAGGCGTACACCAAAGTAATTGATAACAACAAAAACAAGCATAAGTAATATGGCAAAAGTAATCCCCAAACCGGTTAACGATTTTCCGTTATATAAAGCAGGAAAAAAATGACTGAGATACTGCATAACCGCTGAAGCCTCTGTTGGCGCATTAGCAGAATAGCTAATCCAGGTACTCCATGAAACGATAGATGAGACCAATGTTCCATTTGAATACGTTGGATAGCGAACAATACCGCCAGCTTCAGGACGCGTCGCCCCAAGCTCTGAATAAACCAACCCCACGCAAAGCATGGCAAGTCCACCAATAATCCAGGCCAAAATAGCAGCTGGACCGGCAGCTTGAGCAGCATACATGGCGCTAAACAGCCAACCGGAACCAATCACTCCTCCAATGGAAGCCGCTGTTAGGGACCAAAAACCGAGTTGTTTGCGAAAACCTGCTTCCATGAAACCCCTCCTACTCCTCATTTTCATGGCCAAGCAATGAAGTAAAAAAGGCGGTCGACAGACAAAGTCTAAACCTTTTGTCGACCTGCCTTCTTTTTTTGAGAAACCCGTCTCGACATCATTTCCGATTGAGATGTCTATGAATGTGAATTGCTAAAACATAGCGTCTCCTGTTTCTCGAAAAACAGCGTGAAAAATTTTTCCGGATTACGCTTTTCAGATCTCCCCTTCTTCGTAGATACTGCCCGTTTCTTCATATCGCTTAGCCATGATAAGTATTTCTTTCTTTAATTCGTCCAGTAATTCCTGCTCCGGAACCTTGCGGACGACTTCGCCGCGCCGGAACAATAATCCTTCTCCACGAGCGCCAGCAACACCTATATCCGCTTCACGCGCCTCTCCAGGTCCGTTGACCGCACAACCAAGTACGGAGACTTTAATGGGAGCGCGAATATTTTCAGTGAAACGTTCAATCTCACTAGCAAGTGAAATAAGATCGATATCGATACGTCCACACGTCGGACAGGAGACAATGGTGACCGCATCAGAGACTATGTGAAAAGTTTTCAAAAGCTCACGGGCAACGCGGATTTCTTCAACCGGATCGGCCGACAAAGAAACGCGCATGGTATTGCCGATCCCCATTTGTAAAAGTGTTCCTAGCCCCGCTGAACTTTTGATAGTACCGCCAAACAAAGTACCCGACTCAGTGATTCCCAAATGCAACGGATAGGGAAATGATTCTGCAGCCAAACGATAGGATTCAATGGCAAGCGGTACATCAGACGCTTTCATGGATACAATAATGTCGTAAAAATCAAGCTCTTCTAAAATACGAATGTGATGGAGTGCACTTTCTAACATTCCTTCTGCAGTTGGATAGCCATATTTCTCTAATATATGGCGTTCAAGCGAACCGGCATTTACGCCAATACGTATCGGAATTTGTCGCTCCTTACAAGCCTTGACCACTTCCTCCACTCGTTCCCGCTTGCCGATGTTGCCTGGATTAATACGTACCTTATCTACTCCACCGCGAATGGCCTCTAAAGCAAGACGATAATCAAAGTGAATATCTGCAACCAAAGGGATGTGAATTTGCTTCTTAATTTCAGGAATGGCAGCAGCCGCTTCTCGTGTGTTGACCGTTACACGAACCACCTGACAACCTGCTTCTTCCAGACGAAGAATCTCAGCAACTGTAGCTTTGACATCCGCTGTCTTCGTTGTCGTCATACTCTGTATGACGACTTGATGATTTCCGCCAATGACCAAATCACCGACACGTACGGGTCGTGTTTTCTCACGTGTATACAAAATAAATGGACTCCTCTCCGTTTTAAACAGGTTCAATCATCAGATTCGACTTACTTGTCAATTCATTCTTTATCAAGAATCAGCGGGACACTGAATGGCCGTATTTGCCAAGTGCCTACTTTCTGCTACATTAATAATCGTACAAAACAAGATTCGGGCATTCAAGACGCAAACTGCTTAAAGCGGATGCAAATGAACCCGGGCGAAGGAGTGGCTCCCCTATGATTGAAAAAATTCGCGAATATTTAGGTCAAGAAGCTGATGATTTACTGGAACATGTCAGCCAGACCATCCCAGCCAGTGATTTATATGCTCCGTCAGCAACAGCGGTTGATGACGTTTTTGCTGCATCCAACCGAAACAACCGTGTGCTAGGCAACTTACAGAGATTGCTTGACACCGGTCGTTTAGCAGGTACAGGCTATGTTTCCATCTTGCCGGTGGATCAAGGGATTGAACATTCTGCAGGTGCTTCATTTGCTAAAAATCCAGCTTACTTCAATCCGGAAAACATTGTGAAATTGGCTTTGGAAGGCGGATGCAATGGCGTTGCATCCACTCTTGGTGTTTTAGCATTGACATCTCGCAAGTACGCACACAAGATTCCTTTTATTGTAAAGATTAATCACAATGAACTGCTCACATACCCAAACAAGTTCGATCAGGTCATGTTTGCCAATGTTCAGCAGGCTTACGATATGGGGGCAGCTGGAATTGGAGCTACCATCTACTTCGGTTCTGATGAATCCACTCGCCAATTGCAAGAAGTCAGTGAGGCATTTGCACGAGCCCACGAGCTTGGAATGTTTACGATTTTATGGTGTTACTTGCGTAATCCGCAGTTTAAGCAAGGCAAAACAGACTATCATTTGGCTGCAGACTTGACAGGTCAAGCCAATCATCTCGGTGTAACCATTGAAGCTGATATTATCAAACAAAAACTTCCCGAAACCAATGGAGGATTTAAAGCTCTTAATATGGAAGGAAGTTCTTACGGAAAAACCGACGAACGCATCTACACGGAATTGACCAGCCCCCATCCCATCGACTTGACGCGCTATCAAGTAGCCAATTGTTATATGGGAAGAATTGGTCTTATTAACTCTGGCGGCGCCAGCGGCGAGAATGATTTTGCTGAAGCCGTCCGTACTGCGGTTATCAACAAACGAGCTGGTGGTATGGGACTAATATCTGGTCGCAAAGCGTTCCAACGCCCCATGCAGGAAGGTGCTGCGCTTTTGCATGCGATTCAGGATGTCTACCTCTGCAAAGAGGTTACACTCGCCTAAAATGGTACAATGGGTCAATCCTGTTGTACATGCATAGATTCGCCCAACGCCAAAGCATACTGTGAAAAGGACAGTTGCAGTTCCAATGCATGAGGAGGCGTTCCAGATGGGCGGAGAGCATAACCAGTTTGAACCCGGATGGGAAGTACCCAATGACGGCGTATATCGAGAAATTGGCGAACACCCAGACAGTGAAGGAATCCTGCATGCGCGTGAACTCCACCTGCATAAAGGCGATCGGTTTCCACGCACAACCAATGGTAACCGAAAGTGGACACGCGTCAAAAATGGTGACGTGAAACATCGCAACTGAATTCAGTATCTTGGTGCATTGACGCACTCTGAAATCTTTATCTATCCGGCACTGACTGGCACTGGCGTTGGCTGATGGCCAGCGCCAAGCTGCCAAAAGATATTGAAATCAGCAAGGGTTCAAGCTGTGACCCAAAAGGTTGACAGTGTATGGAAGGGGTATGAATATGTCTCAAAACCTATCGAGATCGCAAATCATCATGGAACAGACAGAACGGCTTGGCGCACATAATTATCATCCATTGCCCATCGTCGTAAGCAAAGCGGAAAGAATTTGGGTGGAGGATCCCGAAGGCAATCGCTATATGGACATGCTAAGCGCTTATTCCGCGCTTAATCCAGGGCATAGACATCCTCGCATCATCGCTGCTCTCAAAGAGCAGGCCGATCGCGTTACACTCACGTCACGCGCGTTTCATAGTGATAATTTGGGACTCTTTTATGAAAAACTTTGCCGGCTGACGAAGATGGACAAAGTACTCCCTATGAATACAGGTGCTGAAGCAGTAGAAACAGCTATCAAAGCGGCTAGGCGCTGGGCTTATGAGGTAAAAGGGGTAGCTGACCATCAAGCGGAAATTATTGTCTGTCAAGGTAATTTTCACGGTCGCACGGTCACCGCAATCTCGATGTCTTCAGAAAAAGAATATCAGCGTCAGTTTGGACCCCTCACACCAGGATTTAAAGTGATTCCTTACGGTGACATTCAAGCTTTACAAAACGCGATTACAGAAAATACGGCCGCTTTCTTAATAGAGCCTATTCAAGGAGAAGCTGGTATTATCCTGCCACCGGAGGGATATCTGAAACAAGCTCTGGAACTTTGCCAAGCCAATCGTGTCCTGTTTATTGCTGATGAAATTCAAACAGGATTTGGACGAACAGGTAAAATGTTTGCTTGTGACTGGGAAAATGTAAAACCTGATATGTACATTCTTGGTAAAGCGTTGGGCGGTGGAGTTTTTCCTATCTCCGCTGTAGCTGCAAAGAAAGAAATTCTGGATGTCTTCAATCCGGGTTCACACGGTTCGACATTTGGCGGAAATCCGCTTGCTTGCGCTGTCGCCATTGCAGCCATAGATGTCACTTTAGAAGAGAATTTGGCTGAACGCTCACTGGAGCTGGGCAAATATTTTTTGCATAACCTGCAACAAATCCAAAATCGACACATTGTTCAAGTGAGAGGACGGGGTTTGTTTATTGGGCTTGAACTGGATACATCTGCCCGCCCCTACTGCGAAGCACTGATGCAACGTGGGCTTCTCTGCAAAGAGACACACGAAAATGTCATTCGCTTTGCGCCGCCATTGATTATTGAAAAACCGGAATTGGATGATGCACTTACACGTATTCGTGCGGTGTTGCAACAATGAACGTCTGGTTGCCTGGCTGTATCGCTTTCATTCTCTCGTTTATCTGCACTCCTGCTGCTCGCAAATTAGCAATGCGATGGAAATTTGTTGATTTGCCCAACGATCGAAAAATTCATCAGCAACCTCTCCCGTTACTTGGCGGTGCAGCTATTTTCATGGGTATCTTGGCAGCAGGTATTCTTTATTTTATAAAGTTAAAATCTTTGGCTTCCCCTTATTTCGGTGTTATGGTCGGCGCGTTTTTATTGTTTTTGATTGGCGTCATAGACGATTTTTATAAAACTCGCGGAAAAGATTTTTCCGTAGCTGTTCGATTTATGATTCAAATTATTGCCGCCTTGATGGTACCTGCATTCGGTGGAGTTATCCGTGTGGTCAGTTCACCTTTTGATTCACCCGGCTTTATTGTAATGCCGCATCTTCTGGCTCAAATCATTACTGTTGTCTGGATTGTAGGCGTGATTAATGTCTTTAATTTTCTGGACGGTGTAGATGGGCTGGCAGCTGGCATTGCTGCAATTTCAGGCATCACTTTATTTTTTGTAGCTCTGCTTAAAACTGATCACGCATCAGCTATATTCGCCTTAGCTGTCGTAGGTGCAGCGCTTGGATTTTTGCGCCACAACTTCCACCCTGCCAAGATTATTATGGGGGATGCTGGAAGTACTGTTTTAGGTTATACACTTGGTAGTATTGCTGCTATTGGTTCCTTCAAATCCGCTACAATCGTATCCATTGTCGTCCCTGTTTTAGCTTTGGGTGTACCCATTTTTGATGCCTTACGTGTAGTGCTGATTCGCGCATGGCGCGGTCAACCCGTGTACAAGCCTGATAAATCGCACGTCCATCACAGTCTATTGCGAGCTGGTTTTTCACAACGCCAAACGGTTGCCTTGATTTATCTCCTGAGTGCGTGTTTCTCGCTAGCCTCCATGATAGTTCTCTTGCTATCGGCCCGTTGAAACGGGCCATTCTTGCGCACGTTTGTCTTGATAAAACAATGAATCACTTAACTTGACGGTAACTGCTAACTTTACATGCAGTTGGCTAAAAAGGAGATTGACTATGTTTCAATTCATCGCGACAGCAGCTTTCGGATTGGAATCCGTGGTTGCTCGCGAACTTCACAATCTTGGCTTTGAAAACACACAAACGATGAATGGGTATGTGGAATTTACAGGACCAGTTGCTGCACTTGTCTACGCAAATCTTTGGTTAAGAACAGCGGACAGAGTTTATATTAAACTTGCTGAGTTTGAAGCACGCACTTTTGAACAACTTTTCACTGGAACAAAGGAAATTCGTCTCAAAGATTGGTTAACGTCTGATGCACGCTTTCCTGTTACAGGACGTTCAGTACAGTCTCAGTTACACAGCGTACCTGCTTGTCAGAGTATTGTTAAAAAAGCACTGGTAGAAACCATGCGTGAACAATTCGGAGTTTATGAATTACCTGAAAATGGCCCACTGTTTGCTTTCACTTTTATACTGCACAAAAATCAATGTCAAATTTGGCTAGACAGCAGCGGTATTGGTCTGCATAAACGCGGTTATCGTAAACTCACGGCCACGGCCCCTCTTCGCGAAACTTTAGCAGCGGGATTAGTTTTGCTGAGTCGATGGCAAGGACATCGCCCTTTGCTCGATCCGCTCTGTGGTTCTGGAACCATTGCCATTGAAGCAGCCATGATTGGGCGAAATCAAGCGCCAGGTTTGCGTCGTAGCTTTGCCAGTGAAGAATGGCCGGCTCTCACTCCACAAATTTGGCAAATGGCCCGAGAAGAGGCGCGCGAATCCCGTCGTCAAAATGTGGAATTGAATATCACAGCCAGTGATTACAATGCCGATGTCCTTTCTTATGCGGAATATCATGCGCGTCAAGCTGGAGTAGGAGAAGATGTAAAAATTTATAAAAAAAACATTACCGATGTTCATACAAATGGCGAGTTTGGCTGCATTATTACCAATCCTCCCTACGGCGAACGCATGGGAGAACGGACAGAACTCCCGAACATCTATCGAGAACTTTCGCGCATGAAGCAAGAAAATCCAAATTGGTCTGTTTTTGTCATTACCAGCGATCGCAGTTATGAACAATACTTTCAAGCACCTATCCATAAGCGTCGCAAACTCTATAATGGACGTTTAGAAACCCAGTTTTACCAGAACATTGGACCTCTACCGCCTCGTCCAGATGATATCTGGCTACAGACAGGACCGAATGTTCTGTGATTTTTTCCTGTGATATCCCTATCGAAAAAAAGGATATCGATTTTACAAGGAACCTTTCGTCTGCGAAAATATTCTAGAACTCATAGTAGCAAAGGAGTGCTCAACATGGCAGAAAACAATCTGTTCCAAGCCCGCCAAAACCTCCAGGTTGGCAATAAGAATTATATTTATTATTCCTTGCCGGCACTGGAACAGGCTGGAGTTGGCTCCGTCTCGCGTCTTCCTTTTTCCATTAAAATTCTACTGGAAGCTGTTTTGCGACAGGCGGACGGACGAGTAATTACTGAGCAACATGTTCGGGATTTAGCCAATTGGAATGCACCGAAACCACAAAGCGCTGATGTGCCTTTTAAGCCTGCACGTATCCTCCTGCAGGATTTTACAGGAGTGCCTGCGGTGGTCGATCTAGCTGCCCTGCGTGCTGCTATGCATACTCTGGGTGGTGATCCTAAACGCATTAATCCCCTCATTCCAGTGGATTTAGTTATTGACCACTCCGTACAAGTAGATGCTTTCGGCTCTGCTGAAGCATTGCAATTTAACATCAACAAAGAATTTGAACGCAATGAAGAACGCTACAAATTTTTGCGTTGGGCACAAACCGCCTTTGACAATTTCCGCGTAGTGCCGCCTGGAACCGGTATTGTTCACCAGGTCAACCTCGAATATTTAGCGAAAGTTGTCCAACAAAAGCAAGAGGGTAACGAAATAGTTGTCTTCCCTGACTCACTCGTAGGCACTGACTCCCATACAACCATGATTAACGGCATTGGTGTTTTGGGCTGGGGGGTTGGTGGAATTGAAGCCGAAGCTTGTATGCTAGGTCAACCTCTCTATCAACTGTTACCTGAAGTTATTGGATTCAAACTAACCGGCCAGTTACCAGAAGGCGCTACAGCTACAGATTTAGCCTTGACCGTCACCCACATGTTGCGTAAAAAAGGCGTAGTAGGAAAATTTGTAGAGTTTTATGGTTCTGGACTTTCCAATATTTCATTGGCCGATCGCGCTACTGTTGCCAACATGGCACCCGAATATGGAGCAACCATGGGCTTTTTCCCAGTAGACAGTGAGACGCTCAACTATCTGCGCAATACTGGTCGTGAAGAAGAACTTGTACAGCTTGTGGAAACTTACTGCAAAGCGCAAGGCTTGTTCCGGACTGACAGTATGACTGATCCAGTATTTACAGACACATTGGAACTCGACTTGGCTACGGTTCAACCCACCATGGCTGGTCCAAAACGTCCACAAGACAGTATCAAACTTAGCGATATGAAATCGACCTTTGAAAATGGCATGCAAACTCCGGTCGATAAAGGCGGATTTGGTCTTGATGAAGCTGGCCGCAAGAAAGAAGTGACTATTCATCATCCAGACGGATCGACCTCCACCATGAAACCAGGTGCTGTGGCCATTGCAGCCATTACCAGTTGTACCAACACTTCTAACCCATATGTCATGATGGGTGCTGGTCTGTTGGCTAAAAAAGCTGTAGAAAAAGGTCTCACCCCTCCGAAATATGTGAAAACCAGCCTGGCTCCCGGTTCCAGAGTAGTAACAGATTACCTGGAAAAAGCAGGCTTACTCAACTCGTTGGCTCAAATTGGATTCGATGTGGTTGGTTATGGATGTACCACTTGTATCGGAAATAGTGGACCTTTGCCGGAAGAGATTGCAGGGCCAATCCGTGAGAATGATTTACTCGTAGCGGCTGTACTTTCTGGCAACCGCAACTTTGAAGGCCGCATCCACTCTTTAGTGCGAGCTAACTATCTGGCTTCACCGCCGCTTGTAGTAGCTTATGCTCTCGCTGGCAGTGTCGATATTGATTTGACAAGCGAACCACTTGGCACAGGCAAAGACGGTCAACCGGTGTATTTGAAAGATATCTGGCCAAGCAGCAAAGAAGTGGCTGATGCGGTCAACTTGGCAATGGACGCCAAGCTATTCCAAAGCCGCTATTCGGAAGTTTTCCAAGGCAACGAGCGTTGGAACGCACTCGACATCCCACAGGGAGAGCTCTACGCTTGGGATGAACAATCAACTTATATCCAACATCCTCCCTTCTTTGTCGGTCTTAGTAAGGAACTGCCTCCTGCTGAAAACATTAAAGAGGCTCGTGTACTCGCTTACCTTGGCGACTCTGTCACTACCGACCATATTTCGCCAGCCGGCAATATTGCTGTCAATAGCCCAGCTGGAAAATATTTGGTAGATCACAAAGTAGAGCCTTATGATTTTAACTCTTACGGATCACGGCGCGGCAATCATGAGGTAATGATGAGAGGAACGTTTGCGAATATTCGTATTCGCAATAAGATTGCCCCAGGCACTGAAGGAGGCTATACCACCTATTTCCCGAATGGCGAAGTCATGCCCATTTACGATGCAGCTATGAAATATCAGGAAAACCATTTGCCGCTGATTATTCTTGCTGGTAAAGAATACGGTACTGGTTCTTCCCGTGACTGGGCTGCTAAAGGAACATACTTATTGGGTGTGAAAGCAGTCATTGCGGAGAGTTTTGAACGCATCCACCGCAGTAACCTGGTAGGTATGGGTGTATTACCATTACAGTTTAAAAATGGTGAGAGCGCTGAAACTCATGGCCTGACAGGCCGCGAAACCTTTACGATTGAAGGCTTGGATGGTGAGTTAACTCCTCGCCAAGAACTCAAAGTGGTTGCCCACAAAGAAGACGGTTCAAGCGTATCATTCCCTGTTACACTGCGCCTTGACAGTCATGTGGAAATTGAGTACTACCGCAATGGCGGTATTCTCCAGACTGTATTACGCAACTTTATGGAAGCGTAACGACCTACACCTCTATAAGTTTGAGCAGACATGAAATAAGCCTCCCTATCCACACCAACGTGGAGAAGGAGGCTTATTTTCAAGTATTTTTATGGTGGATTTTTGCTGGAGAATACTCTGCAAGTCCGAATTGACCTTCATTCGTACGAATGAGAAAAAACTCGTGTTGCTTATCAGCAACGTACACTGCTCCGCCTGGCCAGTATACCGACCATGTGCCATTCGGTTGAATGGTGCCACTAGCAATTTTCTGGACACTTCCCGTACTGGCAAGTGCAAAGTGTCCATCTTGTAATGAAATGTCACGGGCTGGTACGTGAAAGACTTCTACCTGATGACCATACCAAGCATCATCAGACCAGATATGCAACTCTTTCCCAACTATGGCCACATGAGTTGGCGGTGGATTCTGAATTCGCTTAGGCATGTTTAAGGTCATAGGTTTACCGGCTACACTAGTAGGAAGAATATCGGCAACTTCGTTATTGCTCAATTTGATGTTTTGTTCAGGATGGTATTCGCCACAGCCTGGCAGCAGAACGGTTGCCAAAAAAACGGCTGCTGCACTCCAAGCATGTCTTCTCATTTTCCATCACTTCCATACACATAGTTGTTGGGGGATTCATTTTACTTTGCCCCAATCGACACAAAATCATCAATTTGGGAAGAGGAATTATCTTTCAAGCACTTTTCGAAGTTTCCGTAGTACAGTAAAATAAAAATCAATCAACTAGAATGAGGGAGGTGCACCAGCATGCTTGGCAAAGCCATTTTAATGTCTGCAGTTGTAGCTGTACCTGCTACAATTGCACTCCAGATGCATGCGTCTTCCAATTCTCAAAGTATAAAACATGCTCCCCTATACGCAACGGATGAAATCGGCAGCAAAAACTGGGCTGGTTATGTCGATATCGCCAAGCCTGGTCAAACCTTTCATTCTGTGACCGGCACTTGGCAGGTCCCAGCCATTGAAGGTGAAGATCAGTCTGCAGCAGCTCAGTGGATTGGGCTCGGTGGCGTGCAATCAAAAGATTTATTGCAAATGGGTACTGTGGAAACCATGGATAATGGACAGGCGGAAAATGTACTTTTTTGGGAGAAATTACCGAATGCAGCGAATGATTGGTTGACTCTTCCGGCTGGAGCAACCGTTTCTGCTTCCATTGCGCCTGTATCGGCTAATTCAAACACGTTCCTGTTAAAAGCTGTGGTATCTGATAATGGACAAACCCAAACATATACAAAGGAAGTAGAAGTATCTCCCGCCTATCAGGAAGCGATGGGTACAAGCGCGGACTGGATAAGCGAAGATCCTTCCGATGTCTCGTTGAATCTCATTCCGTTAGCACAAATGGGTACGATTCGATATACAAATGCAACCGCCAATGGGTTACCTATTCTACAATCTGATGCATCCACTGAGCCTATGGCTTTAGTTGGCACTGACGGTCAAACGGTTTTGGTTCAGCCTTCACAGCTCTACCAAGGAGATACCAGTTTTTACACTTCAGATACAGGCAACTCTGGAGCCACTACAGTGCCACAAATTACAGTCGTTCAACAAGTTCCAACAGGTCCTTTCCCATCATCTGATAGTTCAGAAGCGTGGCAGCAATGGCAACAGATGCAAAACCAATTGCAACAACAGTTACAACAAGCTTTTGGAAATCCAAACGGAAGCTGGAATTCTTTGCTTCCCTCTAA
Source organism: Alicyclobacillus sp. TC (assembly GCF_016804365.1). NCBI lineage: Bacteria > Bacillati > Bacillota > Bacilli > Caryophanales > Alicyclobacillaceae > Alicyclobacillus > Alicyclobacillus sp. TC. The sequence continues at coordinate 2,238,531 of NZ_CP044434.1, forward strand.
CGGATCAAGCTGGATACAACTACAACAGCAATGGGTCGCACAGTTGCAACAGGCAGAGCAACAGTTGCAATCATTACTGTCCAATAACAACTGGGGTGCCTTTGGTAATTTAACGAATGCTGGAACTCACTCCAACTACTCGAGTTGGAATCCTCTACAGCTGTTGAGTCAACATGTGCATACTCATGTTGTCCATAATCAACAAGGGAACTGGCAATGGACCATCCAGTGGACCGCTTGGTAATCTAAAATCTCATTTAATAAACAGGACAAATCGATTTCACATCGGATTTTGAAGGCTAGGGCAACCTAGCCTTTTCTATTGAGTCTCTTTTCACACTGGATGGAACAGAGATCTCTTAAAAAATTTCCAGCCATCAATAGATCCACGGCAGCAAACGCCATGTGCGCTGCCTGTATGGTCCATAAGCTTCACCGATATGAGCAAACAAGATGGATTCCTCCACTTTCATCCGGCGAAGTCATCCTATCAAGGGAATAACAGCCCAGACGAACATTACAAGACCAAGATATGCCGTCCATATGGGTAAATCAAAGACTTCTAGTTGTCTGCTTGTCCATACCGACCTTACATTATCTACTATGACCGTCGCAATCATGGTCACCCACAAGAAAAAACCTGCCTCCGATTTAACAATGAGGCAGGGGCAGGGGTTAATATATCAATTTATAGCGCGTTATAGCGCAGCTTGCATAATTCTCAATACATCATTTTTGTTCAATTTGCGATACTTCCCTATTTCTCCAAAACGCACACTCTGTTCGGCCATACGCTCCAGATTTTCTGAGCCGATTTGATAATCAGCCAATCTCTGTGGCGCTTCAATCGAACGGTAAAATTCTCGAACCTTTTCAATCCCTTCAGCAGCCAATTGAGATGTACTTTTGCCCGCTGGATTGATTCCGAAAACATGGACAGCGAGATCAGCAAAACGCTCTGGTTTTTCCTGAGAAACAAAGTCCATCCAGTGTGGAAATAATATAGCAAGACCGCCACCATGAGGAATATCGTAAATGGCACTGATTTCATGTTCCATTGCGTGATTAGCCCAATCTCCTTCAATCCCCATGCTAATCATGCCGTTTAGTGCCATGGTCGAGCAGTACATTATCGTCTCTCTGGCTTCATAGTTAGTTGGTTCGTCAATGACTTTACGAGCATTTTCAATAATGGTTTTTATTACAGACTCTATAAGGCGCCTTTGCAATGGCGCATTTTCCGTGGGATGAAAATAGTGTTCATAACAATGCGCAAGCATGTCACAGATACCATAAATTGTCTGATCACGAGGTACTGTAAATGTATTTTCTGCATCACAGAATGAAAATTTCGGGAATGTATAAGGAGAACCGCCGCCGAGTTTTTCTTTGGTTTCCCAATTTGTAATAACTCCACCAGAATTCATTTCCGATCCGGTGGCTGCTAAAGTAAGAATGGTTCCAATCGGTAAGGCATCTTTAGCAACTGCCTTGCGTTGATAGATGTCATACACTTCACCATCAAACTTGACTCCCATAGCAATCGCTTTAGCGCAGTCTAAAACTGAACCCCCACCTACTGCAAGAATGAGGTGTACGCCCTCCGATTTGCAGAGATCGATGCCTTTATGAACTGTTGTCAAACGGGGATTAGGTTCGACACCAGCGAGTTCAACCCACTCAATGCTACCTTCTCTAAGCAGGTGGATAACTTTGTCGTACAGTCCAAAACGCTTGATACTTCCACCGCCGTATAGCAACAACACTTTGTTTCCATATTTACGAATTTCCTCAACAAGGTGCTGTTCCAATTGACCTTTCCCATAGTAAAGTGCTGTTGGATTTTGAAAACGAAACGGGTTCATAAAATCTCCTCCTGATTTTGCAAATGGCAAAATGGTTACCTTTTGCAAGCTAATAATTAGTTTATCATGTTTTGGTCTCCAGACCAAAACATGATTAAAGGCGGCAAATAGCTGCTTTCTTCTGTCTGTCTAAAGTTGTCCTTCACTTCATATACATGAAGATAGTCGTCTGCAAGTTTTGCATCCACTGTGAACTGGTCTCAACTCGAACAAATTGAATGGAGTTCCAGATCCAATTAAGCGTGGCTTTCAGGCCCGTGAATCCGAGGCTTACAGGCCTGAGAAAGCGAGGATACCGCGTGTCAGGAGTGATGTTTGCAGTTTTGTCAACACTCTGCTATTCGTTATCCTATGTCGTTCTGCGCCGCGGTCAGTCAGAAGCTGCCATCACTGACGCCGGTCTATTACCTGTGCTCATCGTGAGTACTCTCCTTCTGGACGGTTTTTGGCTGATTAACTATTTGACGCATCAGCAAATGCTCTTATCCGTTTTACATGCGCCTCTATCTTCCTTTCTATATTCCTTGCTCTCTGGAATCTTGGGTACATTTTTAGGAAGATATTTTCTCTATCGAGCAATTGCTGCGGTCGGTGCAACGCGAGGAATAATTGTTAAATCACTCTCTCCCATCTTCACAATGGCGATTGCCTTTCTTTGGCTGAGAGAGCAACCTGATATCGGTCAACTTGTCGGGATCGGCCTTATCGGTTTAAGCATTGGACTGCTTTTCCACGAACAAAAAATAAAGCCTTTACGCGGAATGACCTGGTCTTTTTTTACATCCGGAATGAGCCTTGCTTTCTTTGCAGCAACATTTCAAGGAATTGGCCACAGTGCACGCAAACTAGCTGTACTCCATAACTTCCCCAGTCTAACCGCAGCCGCGATGGACTGTACAGTAGCCACAATCGTCTATTTTTTGGTCAGATTGATCTACCCACCCTTGCAAAACCATTGGTCGTCCTATCCTTGGCGACAAACAGGCGCTTACTTTGCGACGGCAGGTTTTCTTTCTGCTGTTGGCATCTTATTTTTCTTTGCTGCAAGCCAAAATATTCCGATTTCTACTGTGGCGGCTATCAGTGGAGCGGAACCCTTGTTGGTGACTTTATTCTCCATTCTTTTCTTATCAAAATTGGAATCCTTCTCCGCCTACTCAGTATTTGCAGCTTGTCTGGGTACATTAGGCATTTTAACCATTGCCATAGGACCGCACCTCTTCCCGTGATACAATAATGGCTGGATAAGAACAAGGTGGAGTGAAAATGTTTGCTAACAAAAAATGAACATGCTGATGTGATTATTATAGGCGGAGGTCCTGCAGGCTTAATGGCTGCCGTAGCGGCTGCTGAAAAAGGTGCGCGAACCCTATTGCTTGAGAAGGGAGAAAAATTAGGACGCAAACTAGCTATTTCAGGCGGCGGTCGATGCAATGTAACAAACGCCAAGCCCTTACCGGAGCTAATGGAGAATATCCCTGGAAATGCCAAATTTCTTTATTCCACTTTGCATCGTTTCAATAATCAACATATCATGCAATTTTTCCAAAATCTAGGAATTGAGTTGAAAGAAGAAGATCGAGGAAGAGTTTTTCCAGTGAGTAATAGTGCATTGACCGTTGTTGCCGCTCTGGTCAACGAAGTACGCAGGCTAGATGTGGACATTCGCTTACGTACACCCGTGAAACAACTCTATCTGAGAGAAGGCAAAATTTGCGGCGTAATACTGCAAAGCGGAGAAACTTTACGATCACCAGCCGTAGTCATTGCCACTGGAGGATGCAGTGTACCTGCCACAGGCAGTACAGGAGACGCGTATCCGTGGGCAATCGAGGCTGGACACACCATTGTTGCGCCTTTTCCTACCGAAGTACCGCTGGTCTCTAACGCTCCTTGTATTCAAAATCGCAGTTTACAAGGTCTCTCTTTACAAAATGTAGAATTGACTCTTCTCCATAAACGCGGAAAAATTTTGACGGTACAGAACGGAGACATGATTTTTACGCATTTCGGCGTCAGTGGTCCTGCCGCTTTACGATGCAGTCACTATGTATCCGTCACCAAACGAAAAGATCCTGCAGATTCATTGATCCTTGCTATTAATCTGGCTCCTGTGTTCAGCAAGGAAGAAGGTCTGGCTAACTGGGTGCAGCGTCGACAGCGTTCGCCTCGCAGGCATTTGCATCATGTATTGACGGAAATGATGCCTGAAAGACTGGCCACTGCTGTTTTAGAGCGTGCCAAAGTGCAAGGTAATCGGCCCATGGCCGAGATTTCCAATGGTGAATTGGAAAAAATCGAGGAAATCATTCATTGTTTTACTCTCCCCATTCAAGGTACGTTGTCTCTTAGCAAAGCCACAGTAACTGGAGGAGGGGTCTCTGTCAAAGAGATTGACCCCAAAACTATGGCTTCCAAACTCTGCAACGGTCTCTATTTTGCTGGAGAAGTGATGGACGTACACGCCCACACAGGCGGATACAATATTACAGTAGCCTTTTCTACTGGTTGGACAGCTGGAGAGAGTGCCGCATACTACGCAACAGCAACATAATGTAAACGTAAGCTACAAAGAAAAAGGCAGCTGACAGCCAAAGAAGCGGTTGCAGCATGCGCTGCGACAATAGGCTGCCTCCCCACCAACTTCCAACAGCACTGCCAAGATTAGCACCGGCCACACGAACTCCAAACATTTGCGCATACTCGGTTTCTGCTAAAAAACGGAGAAAGGACGCATCTACAATTGGTTGCGGAATGGAACTAGCCGCCGTACGAACAAGATAAAGTCCAGAAAAGGACCAAAATCCCGATACCCACGCAGAAGCTGCAGTGGTCCCCGCTGAAAGAGCAAAAGCCATGGATAGAGTAGGAAATTCACGAACTCGACGAATTAACGGCCCTACTGTTGCAGAACCTATAGATACCATAAACATAGCCAGTGCAGAAACAATCGATATGGCTTCTGGGGAGCCACCAAAATTCTGATGTAAAACAAGCGTCATAAATTGAGACAGTAAACCAGGTGCTAGGCCAAACAGAAAGGAGAATCCACTCATCCAAATGATTCTCCGCGAAGGTTTGCGAAAAGCGCGATGAGCCTTTGCATCAGGAGCTCTCACGAACAATCGAATGACTGGAGCTATGAGCGCAATCGCTGTACCGAGTAAAAGAACATGACGAAATCCTAAAATTGGCGAAAGAAAACCAGCAAGTACGTTACCTGCGCCCATGCAAAACATGTACATGGCAACAAACCGACTGAAGATATGTGCCTTCTCTGATGAAACCGTCAGAGAAGAGAGAACTACATTCTCTGTCGACACCAAAAGTGATCCACCAATTCCCGCCAAAGCTGTGCAGACAGCATACACCCATTGTAAATTACCAAGGCCAATGCCCAAATATCCGAGAACAATAATCAGTGTTGCTAATTTCCAAACTTTCGAAGCTCCAAGCCTGTCAGCAACACCACCCAAGAGTAAAGCAACAAAAGCTCCACAAAGCGCATTAATCGAAAACAACACGCCAATACGAGCGTCTGTCAAACCTTGATGTGCATAAAAAAAAGGTAGCGCATATTGTGCCATGCCAATACCTAGACTCAACAAAGTCTCACTGCCTAGATAGAGCATCAATGGACGGGAAATCATAGTTTCTTTCTGTCCTCCTGTCCATCTTCATTATGAAAGTAGTATTGCCAGAATGAGATGGGACGGCAAGATCCATCCGCGCTAAAGTGGCGCGAAAATGGATTGCCAAGCCGTCTGCTGTCTAACTTAGTCGTTTAGGTTATGCTGTACTGACGAACCGTAGGAACCACCCAATTTTCGACTGTACTTTCCGTATTTAGGATTCCCGTGTGGTCGATGTTCTCCGCGATGTTCACCGCGCGCCATAGCTGTGCTGGCTTCTGGAGAGAGAACAGGACCTACTGCTTCATCTCCACGTCCTATGGATTTGCGTCGAGTCGTCATTGTACAGGCCTCCTTGACTAAAAATCGACAAGCAGTCTCATTGTGTGCAAAACAATGGAGAATCATGATAATTTCTTTATAAAGGAGCACGATAACTGATGAAAAATGACAGCATCAGGATTCATTGGCTACTAGGTTCTAGTTCACAACGCCGCCAAGCCATATTGGATATGCTCGGACAAACATATCACATACGTCCTAGCCATTTAGACGAATCTTTCGCAAAAGATTACCCACCAGAAAAACAAGTCAAACTGCTTGCAGAAGCTAAAGCTCACGCCGTATATCAACAACTGCAGGAAGAACACTTTCTCATCCCAACACCCAATCATCAGCCCTGGTGGATAGTGACTGCAGACACTTTGGTCGATCTCGATGGAACGGCTATCGGCAAGCCCAGCGATGCCAACGAAGCTCTGGCGACACTGATGGCTCTCAGCGGACGAAGCCATCTAGTCTGGACATGTATTGCTATTTACGATCTGAAAAACCAACTACTCGTCAGTGAAACAGACTGCGCTAAAGTAACTTTCGCAAACATTCAGCGAGAAGATTTTGTCCGTTATATTGCTACAGGTGAACCTCTCGACAAAGCGGGCGCCTATGCTGCTCAAGGCATGGGTGCACAGTTTATTGAAAAAGTGGAAGGTGATTTTTTTACCGTAATGGGTCTATCACCAAGAGTTTTGTGGTCTTTGGCTAAACGTATAGGATATCAGGCACCTTTATTTTCAACTTTCAAATCGTAGCCAGCCAAACAGCACAAACGCGTCAAGATGAAGTTATTTGAGCAGCTTCCGTCAAGGCGTTTTCTAAGTCCATCTGCAAATCCACCGCATTTTCCAGGCCTACAGAGAGACGAAGTAAGCGCTGGGTAACCCCACAAGCTTCGCGTATCTTTTCAGGAATATCCGCGTGAGTTTGCACAGCAGGATAAGTGATAAGGGTTTCCGTACCGCCAAGACTCTCAGCAAACGTAATTAATCGCACCTGTTTTAAAATAACAGGCACCATCGATTCATGTATGACTTCAAAGGAGAGCATGCCGCCAAAATCGCTTGATTGCTTTTTCTGTACAGCGTATCCAGGATGAAGTTCTAAGCCTGGATAATGTACACGCGCTATCAACGGATGTCCCGACAGATACTGAGCAAGAACAGAGGCTGTTTTAGAATGACGCTCCATACGGAGAGCTAAAGTTTTCATACCGCGCAAAAGTAACCAAGAATCGTCAGGGCCGAGCGTGGATCCGATAGAATTTTGTATGAAATAAAGATCATTACCTAATTCTTCCGTTTTCGTCACAACAAGTCCTGCCAGTACATCGTTATGTCCTCCGAGAAATTTAGTGGCGGAGTGTACAATAATATCTGCACCATATTGCATTGGCCGTTGCAAATAGGGCGTCATAAAGGTGTTGTCCACAATATAAAGAAGCTGATGAGTTTTACAAAGGTCACCCAAGGCTTGTAAATCAGCGACTTTTAAAGTGGGATTGGTAGGCGTCTCAACAAAAAGACCGCGTGTCTGCGATTGTATAGCAGCTTGCACTTCTTCCAAGTTACTCGTATCTACGTAACTTGCCTCTATCCCTACTTTACGTAAAAACTTTTCTACCAGCCGATATGTGCCTCCATACAAATCATTCGAAAAAATCAAATGGTCACCTGGCGAAAACAACTGCATGACAGCATGAACAGCAGCCATCCCAGAACTAAACGCAAACCCTCTCGCTCCACCTTCCAAATCCGCAATAGCGCGTTCTAAAATAGTGCGTGTAGGGTTGCCTGTTCGTGTATAATCAAAGCCGGTACTTTGCCCGAGCGCTGGATGCGCATATGTAGTTGCTCGATAAACAGGTGCCGAAACACTTCCTGTAATAGGATCCTGACGGTTCCCTAATTGTGCTAAAAGGGTGTCCAAATTCATGCCCGCTACTCCTTCTTTACCGCAACAGCATACGATTTCATCTGTTGCTTTTAATGAATTTCATTGAAATTGCAGGAACTATTTTTCTGCAACGCCCTGTTTGGCATCAGTTCGCTTGCTGAGGAGCGTAGTACAAATGCTTAAAAAATTTTCAAACCAGCGATTTCAGTATGGCGCACTTCTGGTTGTTGCAGTGATTGCGGTATATTTCTCATCCATTTTTATAAAAATGTCAACCGCTCCTGCCAGTGTAATTGGATTTTATCGAATGCTTATAGCTTCACTTCTCATCATACCCTTCGCTTGGCGCGAAAGAACGCTATGGTCCAAATTATCTTGGGTCGATCTCGTTTCTATCGGATGTGCCGGTGTGTTTCTTGGCTTCCATTTTGTCTTTTGGATTCTTTCTTTAAAATATACTTCCGTTTCTTCATCCACGCTTATTGTAGCATTACAGCCCGTCCTCGTAGCATGTGGAGCCTTTTTTCTCTTCGGTGAACGATTAAATCGTTGGCAACAATGCGCTTGTTTTATTGCGCTATGCGGAACGTCACTTGTGGGTTACAATGATTTACAATTGAGCCAAAACGCCTTTTTGGGAGATATTTATGCATTTCTTGGCACAATATTTGCTGCTCTTTACATGCTCGCTGGCCAAAAGGCGCGAACAAATGTCAGCGTCTGGACCTATAATGTCAGCGTATTTTCTATAGCCGCCCTGTTACTATCCTTAGATACTTTGATTCACCGTTCTCCCTGGTTCCACTATTCATTCAATAATTGGATACTCTTTTTGTTACTCGCCCTTGTCCCCACTCTGCTCGGTCACGCTCTCTTTAATTTGGTTTTAAAGAAACTTCCGGCTTCTGCTGTTTCTATGACCATTTTGGGTGAACCCCTTGGGGCTATACTACTTGCTTGGCTGCTGTTAAATCAATGGATTCACTGGCAAGAAGCAATGGGCGGCATATTGTTGCTTACTGGAGTCTATCTATTCTTGCGGAAAACATCCTTATTGAAAGATACTCTCCCTTTAACCAACTCAGGAGACGGTGGATTGGATAACATTGCTAATCACCATATGGAGACAGACGGATAAATCTATATCATACGGCTCGACAACTCGACCTGATTCACGCAAAATTCGTACCACCGGCCGCAATAGATTTTGTGGATTGTTTCTTACCACCACTCCCTCAAAAATACCGTTTAAAACAACAGGTACACCAGGTGGATAGACATTGACATGTTTAACAAAAAGTCGAATAAATTCAGGATCAAAATCTACTCCAGAGCCCGCATAAAGCATCTCCACCGCTTCATGCGGCAAAAACGCCTTGCGATAAACACGATTTGAAGTCAGCGCGTCATAGACATCCGCCACTGCCATAATTCTTCCAAACTCGTGTATCTCCATTCCTTTCAAGCGGCGCGGATATCCTTTTCCGTTCATGCGTTCATGATGTTGAAGCGCACAATGAGCAGAAAGAGAGTGAATGGATGGCTGCTGAATCAGTAGATCATAGCCAATTTGACAATGTTGCTCTACCAGCGTGCGCTCTTCATCCGTCAATCTGCCAGGCTTGTCCAGAATACTTTTATCGATGGCTAATTTCCCAATGTCATGCAACATAGCACCCACGCCCAGTTCTTTGACTCGCGATTCACTGTATCCATTCCCTACTGCGATGGCTCCGGCATAGAGTGACACGTTCATGCAATGACTGTATAAAAAATTATCACTCGTATAAAGAGACGTCAGATGCGTCAAAACGACCTGATTTTTCAGAACGTGATCGAATAATAGTCCAAATAATTCTTGAAAAGTATCACCTAATCGAATATCACGTGTATAAGTTGGATCTTCAAATGATTTTTGAATTTTCTTGAAAGTACGCTCGATTTTGTTTAAAACTTCAGCTTGCAATTCTTGAGACAAAGCGTCTGACACTTCAATATCTTCGGTTCTTGGATCTTCTATAAATACATAAGTATGCCCATAGTTCTCCAGCTTTCTGATGTAGGATGAAGTTAATTCGACATGCTTTTGAAGTAATATTTGACCGCTTTTACCGAATACAGGTTGAGCGAGCAATTCTCCAGGTACAAGTGATGAGACAGCTTTCATGCGCATGGCCGATATTCACCTCGATAGGCGCGATTAGGTGTTGAGATGTTGAAGAGCTAGGACAAACAACAATGCCCAACCTAAGAGAAAAAAGATGCCACCAACAGGTGTTACAGCTCCCCAACGTTTAACTCTTGTCCATGTTAAAAGATAAAGACTTCCTGAAAATAAAATGATACCCACCAAAAAACACACTTCTACCCAAAGTGTAAGAAGTTGTGGTTGCCAAAAGTGCAAAGAAGCAACTCCAATTATGGCAAGCGCATGATACATTTGATAAGTGACCCCAGTTTGAAATACCTGCAATTCGGACACATCACGCTTTTGCCTCAAACCATGCGCCGCAAAAGCTCCCAATGCCACAGCCAAGAAAGCCATAATTGCACCTACGGCTAAAAAAAACAGTGGGAACACCTCTTTTCAATGATTCATGATGTCATTAGACTCTCTTACAACCAGCTGATCGATGGTTTTCTATGCAAAGTTGAAAACTCCTGCCAAGCTGGGATTGAAGAATGAAAAGACTGCTTTACAATATCATTCTTCTCCTGAATATGGTAGGATGCCCTCAAAGATATAAAAGAGATGGGGTAAGCGATTTGATTGTTCACCTGATTCTGCCTACTGTGAGCTTTCTGGCAGGCATATATTTGCTTTTTACCATGGTTCGTCCCATCCCGCGCCATCCCCAGCCGCTTCCTGCTGTCATTGGCGCAAATGTAGCACCTATGCTGCGCAAAAAGTATCCGATGCGTATCTCTGTCATTATTCCAGCACGCAACGAAGAAGAAAATCTTCGAACCAACTTGCCGTTGTGGATGAGTGCTTATGAACTCGATCCAGATTTAATTGCAGAAATTATTGTGGTGGATGATTCATCTACAGATCGAACTGCTTTTATTGCAATGGCTGCTGGGGCTAAAGTTCATTCCTTGCGCCACTCACCGCGAGCCTGGTACGGTAAAACTTGGGCGCTTATTTCTGGCGCAACACGAGCTAAAGGAGATTGGTTGCTGTTTGCTGATGCTGATGTATATATTGAGCCGGGCCATTTGCTTCAATGGCTGCGCAATCTTCCACCTACGGCAGCTTATTATACCGTACAACCCTCCCATAAACATCAGGAGAGTTTTGAGCAATTGACCCTTCTTGCCAACGCTTCAACCGTCTTAATGATGAGTAAAGGAGCGTTGCCTCCTCGCCAAAGCGGTGGGTTTGGACCGTTTTCTTTAACGCCCAAAGAAGTTTACTTTCATGTGGGCAGTCATCTGCTCGTACGTTCAGAAATTTTGGAACAGTATCGATTTGCCCAAAAAATGAGCTTTTATGTCCCAGTTATCAATTTACTTGGAGGAAACACGATTTTTCAAAATATCCATAAAAACCTAAACGAATTATGGACAAGCTGGGTTAAAACCCTGGCTGCTTCTGCCTTAGCGGAAGGTAATCGATGGCGATCGTTTCTAATTGTCCTGTGGATTATGGGTCTACTCAGTTTTTGGCCCATTTGGTTAAATTCACAGCAACCCACAAAATCCCATTTTATTGCTTTTAGTATTGCCTACTTTGCAGAAGCGGCCCTTCTGCTTGCCCTATTACGCCGATCCGGTTCTTTTTCCGTAATCAGCGCTTCACTCTTTCCAATTTCATCATTACTGTTAGTCATCATGTTTTTACATTCAGTTTGGAAGATAATGATTGTCAAACAGGTGGAATGGAAAGGAAAAGTATGGAATATAAAACGGCAAGAAAATATCAAAACATAAATCATACATTGACATAATGCTATCTCCATACACGGCCTTCACCCAAGTAGGATGAAGGCCGTGTCATTGTCAATTCTCAAAAAGCCATACAGTCAATCGAGTTTGTCTAAAAACAACCGATTTATGCGTAAAGAGGTTTAGGAATAGGGGCGATACGGTTGACCCATCATAGACATGCCCATTTGTACCGCTTGACCAACACGATGACCAGCTTGTTCAGAGGTCATGTTGCCGATACCATACTGTAAATCCTGCTGAATATGCTGTTGAACAACTTGGGGAGAGGTGCCATATTCAGATAGCATGGAATGTCCGTGATTCATTTGAGGATAAGGGTGTTGAGGAGAATAATGACCTTGCGTGTAGAGGTTGGAACTCATGATAGGTCCCTGTTGACTCGACATTTGGTCTTGATAACCTACTGGAGCGGCTTGCATAACCTGATGCAGTGCAGGTTGAGAGTAACCTTGCTGATAGCCGCCAGCCATCATCATGGAACCATGTGACCCAGATTGTGCCATGGGCATTCTCTGTTGACCTAAATCCTGTTGCATATGCTGTTGTACAACATGTGCAGGAGTACCATACTCAGAGAATGTGGAATGTTCATAATGTGCTCCACCTTGTTGGCCCATTCCATATCCCATGGAAGTTGGCATCGGCTGATGGTAACTTTGTGTTTGTTGACCATAATAGCCTAAATCTTGTTGAATATGGCGCTGCACAGTTTGAGACGGAGTAGCAAACTGACTGAGTGTTTGCCCCTGCATACCATATCCACCTTGTTGATACGATTGGTTCATAAAATCCTCTCCTTTGCGGGAATATGCGAACCAAACAAAGTATGTGTTGGCGCGCACATTCCTATGCAGAGGATTTTTTTATGCTATATTACATCTTTGGAGCTTCCTGTAACTCAATGGACCAATCATGAAAAGCGCTACCTTCAAGAAATTTTTCCGCATCCATAGCCGCTTTACAACCACTTCCTGCTGCAGTAATCGCTTGCCTGTAGTGAGGATCCATAACGTCTCCACAGGCAAAAACACCTTCCACACTGGTGAGACTGGTATTTCCCCGCGTCACGATATAGCCAATGTCATTGACTTCTAACTGATTTTGCAGAAAATCCGTATTCGGTTGATGCCCTATAGCTACAAATACTCCATCCGCTTCAATAAGACGCTCTTGGCCAGATTCGTTATCCTGAACTTTGAGACCCTTCATTTTACCGTTCTCGCTCACAACTTCAATAGGAGTAACATTTAACACCCAGGCGATTTTTGGATTGTTTCTTGCTCTCTCCTGCATAATTTTTGAAGCTCGCAATTCATTGCGCCGATGGACAATCGTGACTTTTGAGGCGTGCCTTGTCAGATAAGTAGCCTCTTCCATTGCCGAATCGCCGCCACCTACCACAATAATTTCTTTATTGGCAAAAAAGCGGCCATCACAGGTAGCGCACGTGGAAACACCTCGACCAATCATATCTTGCTCGCCAGGAATATTCAGCATTTTGGCAGAAGCACCCGTAGCGAGGATAAGAGCATCCGCTGTGTGTAAACTGCCATCATCTACTTTGACAGTAAATGGACGCTTTGATAAATCCACTTCTACTGCTTTACCAAACTGAAAAGTCGCACCCATGCGTTCTGCCTGTTTGCGCATATTTTCCATTAACACCGGGCCGTCAATACCATCAGCAAATCCTGGGAAATTTTCAACTTCCGTCGTCAACGTCAATTGACCACCGGGCTCATGACCTTCCAAAACAAACGGATGTAAATTTGCCCGTGCGGTATAAATAGCCGCTGTATACCCGGCTGGTCCAGTCCCCAAAATCATCACTTCGTGGTGAGTTGTCATAGTAACCATCCTTTCACATCCATTGACTACTTACAAATTGTAACGCAAGACTTACACTATCGCTAGAATTTCTTTATTTTTGACATTCGATCAAGATAAACATTAGTTAGTGTACTTCCCTATTTAAATTTCTTTTATTAATTGCCTTTTCTTTTTCTATTCCCATATGATATGTTAGCAGATGAAAGTGTTTTCTTTCATTATCCCTATTTATTTATCAAATATCACAATCAAAGGAGGTATTATCATGTCATTTCCATCCTCACCCTTCTGGCCCATCGCCATTGGTTTCCTTGGACTTTCCATTAACTACTTTGTCCAAGGTGGCTCTACTCTCTTCAATGGCCCAAACTGGAGCAAAGATAAGGAAAAGCATGAGAAAACGTTAGGTTTATGGGGTATCTTTCTTGGTGGTTTTGCCCAATTATTAACAGGCATTTACCTTATGGTGGGCATGTCTTGGTTTCCCGTATACGCCAATGCTGCTCCGCTGTATATGGCAGCCCTCGCATTTACTATTTATGGTATCCATTGGATTGTTCTCGGTTTACGCCGTTATAAGGGAACAGACTCTGGCCCTGAAGCGTGGATGGCTATTCCTTTACTGTTCTTAAGCGTACTTGGTATAATTTCCTTCGGCGGTAATGGTGATATTCCTGCTGCTATATTGTTTGTGGGTCTGACATTAATCTATATCAGTGAAGTGTTTGCACGTTTTATGAACAGCGGATTTTGGAATAAATCAGTTGGTTTGTTTCAATTTCTCACTGGCATTTGGTTACTTTATCTGACCTACGGCGTGACCTTGAATTTTGCTAACCATGCACACTGGTGGGTATAAGATTCTTGTGTCTGTTGCACTAAGGTTGCTTTTACATTCAATCTCAAATCATAGGCAAGCATTACCTTAACAAATATCAAGAAAGAAGTAACCTCCAATTTCGCTCATCACCATGAAATTGGAGGTTTTTTATTTATCCACATAACTTGCCCTTATACCATAGCCAACAATCCGGGTAATACTTCGCCAATTTTGGCATGCAGAACGATTTCTGCCTCAGCATCCAGAGGTGTAGACTCCTCATTGAGAATATAAAGTGGACACGACGCCTGTCTGGAGAAAGGCAGACTGGCAACCGGTTCGACAAGTAAAGAAGAGCCTAGGACGAGCAATAAATCAGCCTGCTCTATCAAAAGTGCGGCTTTCGTATAGTCAGGAACCGGATCGCCAAAAAGTACAACATCGGGCCGCAATGGATAGCCGCATTCACCCTTCAAGGTTAGCGAAGTGCAATAAGGAGTCTCATCTCTTGGCAAATCAGCCATATGGTAAGCAGTATGACAAAGCGGGCAATGAGCAGTGCGCAAATGGCCATGCAGCTCTATCACATGACGATTGCCTGCTAGTTGATGAAGTCCATCCACATTCTGCGTCAACAGAACAAGACCGTGCCTGCCTCCTTCCTCAAGTGAAGCTAACGCATAATGTCCCATATGTGGTTTAGCCTGCAGAAAGTAAGAGGAGAGAAAAGTTTCTCGAAAGACAGCCCAAAAATCATCTGGATTCTGCCTCCAATAAGAAACTGACATTTTCTCCATACGATGGTTTGCCGACCACAATCCAGAGGCAGAGCGAAAATCAGGAATACCCGATTCCGTACTCATACCAGCGCCTGTTAAAACCACAAGGCGTCTAGCGTGCGCTATTCCATTGGCCATCCTCTCTGCCGTCTGCCAATCCATGGACTGTTTCCGCCTTTCATTTTCAATGAGCACGGTTATTCAAGTACCGGACCTTCCGATTCACTTGGACGGCCTAGCTCAGCATGAACTTTTCCAACCCAACCTATTTGCCCCTCATAATTTCCGATGGTGACCTGTAATCCACTGACTTCGGGTACATCTTCTACAAGTTGAGATAACCGGGAAAAAAAGTCGGTTAAATCACTAACCCAACCGTCATAGTAAGCCAATGCTGATTTACCGCGCTGTCGAGTGTGAGCATCAGCAAACCACCCAGCAACCAAACGGGCTAGTGCATCTGCATCGAGATCTGTTAAAGGCAAAAGGCGAACAGCGTAAACCCCTTGAAATGCGCCAATCCCTTCTGGGTACGTGCGTAAAAGATTCCCAAAAAGAGGATCGGATTCAACACGAATGCTGCAACGAACTCTGCATTCTTCTGGAAGCTGCTCTAAAGTAAAGCCAGCCATTTCAACCAATTCTCGAAGTTCTCTTTCTTGCAAAGTGCGATGTACATTCGAACCCAGTTGTTGACGAACATGGTTGCGTACCGTCTCACCGTCAAAATCGGCTAAATCAACAATTCGTCCAACAGGAGATCGGCGATAATTTTGATATTCTACTACCCGCGCCAACGCTCGCACAGCGCTTTCTGGGAAAGGATAAATGGGAACGCGATAGGCGGTATCAACAGGAATGTAACGTACCAGATAGTCCCCTCGAAAAAGAAAATTGGCAACTACAGGTTTGGTAAATTTCTCACCTTGACCTAGTTTTTTAGCGCGCACTTCACGCAGTGCATCAGCAATCGCTTCTGCTACCTCATCCTCTTCCGATGGTCCCACGGGTGTATAGAGAACAAGCACTGCATCTACTGAGTTGTCTTCAAGAACTACAGGCAGGACTTCGCGATAACTGTCTGCCAACGCCTCAAAGCCCAGATTAATGACCGGGTGCATCAATCGCAGGCGCTCGCGAGTCAGCATATCCGCAGTCAACACTGCACCTCCGGAAGTATTGGTCACAATAGCGACTCTATCTCCGGATGCCCAAACTGGTGTGGAAAGAAGTGCAGTGATATCAAACATTTCCTGCAGCGAATCTGCACGAATAATTCCCGCTTGACGAAATAATGCTGAGATTGTTTCATCATCGTGTACCAATGCTGGACCAATACGATGGGAAGCAAAGAGGCTGGCTGGACTGCGTCCGCTTTTTACAGCCAAGACAGGCTTATTGCGTGTCAAACGACGTGTAATGCGCGAAAATTTCTTAGGATTGCCAAACGTCTCTAAATAGAGCAAAATGATATCCGTTTCACTGTCCGTCTCCCAATACTGCAGTAAATCATTACCCGATACATCCGCTCGATTGCCAAGGGATGCAAACGAAGAGACGCCAACTCCAACTTTACTGGCATAATCTAAAATGGCTATGCCCAACGCTCCGGAATGACTGGCTATAGCCACCCGTCCCGATTTGGGCATCTCTGGTGCAAATGAAGCATTTAAGCGCACTTGTTCAGACGTATTCAAAACTCCTAGCATATTGGGTCCCATCAAACGACAGCCTGCTGAACGCAACTTATCCAAAAGGGCTTGTTCCAACTCTGCTCCAGCGGCATTCACATCAGAAAATCCCGAGGATAGAATCATGACGGCTTTCACACCTGCTGACAAGCAATCATCCACAACATCCTCTACACCTGCGGCTGGCACAGCAATGACAGCGAGATCAACAGAGTCTGGAATATCTTTGACACTTGGATAAGCACGTACACCTGCAATCGCTTTGGCTGTTGGGTGAACAGGATAGAGCACACCTGTAAATTCGGCAGTCAGTAGATTGCGAAGTATTTGATGACTCATGGATTTAGGATTGCGCGACGCACCTATTAACGCTACGGTTTTCGGTTGAAAAAAAGGATGAAGAGAAGCTGCTGTGGCCAGTTTCTCACGTACTGCTTGCAAATTACGGCTTTGTTCGTGACGCCCAAGTCTCCAAATCAAATGGACGCTGTTCCCATCTGATTCAGATACCATTTCAAAGCCACTGGCGCGAAAAACTTGCAACATTCTATAATTGTCCCGCAGGATATGAGCTTCCAGATTGCGAAAACCAGAAAGCCAGGCGGCCTCTGCCAAGTGAGCCAGCAATAAACTGCCTATGCCTCGCCCTTGAAAACCATCTTTGACAAGAAAAGCTACTTCCGCCATTTCATCATGAGTTGCTTTGTAATTGCCTAACGCAACAACCTCATCTTCATGGAGACAAATCAGCGCCAGAGCCTGTTTCCCATCCCCCATCATGCTGATGATGGTTTTGTCGTCCACTTCCTTAATCATGTGGAAAAAACGAAAATAAAGACTTTCAGGAGATGTCTTCGCGAATAGCTCTCGAATGCGTGCAACTTCTTCTTTCGTATTGCGGGCCCGCCGCAACTCAGCCACTCTTCCGTCGCGCAGTATGACGCGAGCCAATGAGAACCCCCCCTGTATTCACGCTAAGAAATTTTTTTCAAAAACCTTAAATAACCCATTCACCGTTCTGAAACAACGGAACAATCTGATTGTCTTGAGTCACCCCATCAATATTCAATTGGTTAGAACCAATCATAAAATCGACGTGGTTTAAACTATCATTGACACCCATGTCAATGAGTTCTTGTTCTGATTTACCTTTACCATTTGTAAGGCAAGTTGGATACGCCTTGCCAATAGCCAAATGACAAGATGCATTCTCATCAAACAACGTGTTGTAGAACAATTGTTGTAATTGGTAAATAGGCGAGGATATGGGCACAAGCGCAACTTCCCCCAAATAGTGTGATCCGTCATCCAACTCTATGATTTCTTTTAATGTCTCTTCACCACGACTTGCGTGATATTCCACAATTCGGCCACCTTCAAAACGCAATTGAATATTTTCTATAATGACTCCATTATGAGAGAGAGGCATTGTACTTACCACTGTACCTTCCACACCATATTTATAAGGTAGCGTATAAACCTCTTCCGTAGGAAGATTAGCAGTAAAAGTTGTGCCTTGAACATTGACACTGTCAGCCGCCTGCCAACGGTGAGTTTCCGGCAATGTAATCCACAAATCCGTTCCAGGAGCCGTATAGTGAAGTTTGGCAAAATGTTTTTCATTTAAAAACGCCGCACGTTGTTTGAGCCCATTCAGATGAGTTTGCCAGGCTAGAATTGGATCTTCCGCATTCATGCGCATCACTGTAAAGATGGTGTCCCAGAGTTTTTCAATGGCTTCATCCGTTGGCAATTCGGAATACATTTTTTTAGCCCAATCAGCCGTCGGCATAGATGCAACAAGCCAAGTGATTTCATCTTCCATAAATTTCTGATTGATATGACGAAGTTTTTCTCCGATTGCCCGCTGACGAAGAGACAGGCGTTGGGGAGGCACATCTTTAAAAACATCTGGGTTATCTGCTGCAATATGTAACGAAGCAGAGTTTTCTTCCATTACTTCATCCGCACGAGCAATGAACCAACGAGGAACATGCTGTAAATTTTCTTCACTCTCCATTTGTAGCTGAACCCGTTCTGTCAACGCATCATGCCAGTGTATAGAGACTCTTGAAGCTCCAGCAACATAAGCACGCTCCGTCAAAATTCGAACAAAGGGGGCCGTTTCAATCGGCGCGTTAATCACCAATGGCTGCCCCGATTGAATGTTTAAACCTACTCTCAACAGGACGTCCGCATATTTTTTCAATTGTTCTTGACTTGGCATGTAAATCTCTCCTTTATGTTTAAGAAGACTCTCAATCGATGTAGCCCTCTTCTAAAAGCATTCTGTTCATTCGCTCAGAAGAGACAGGCGGTGAAAAGTAAAATCCTTGCAACACATCACATCCGAGCGTTTGTAAAATTTCAAGCTGTTCTTCCGTTTCCACACCTTCTGCCACCACATTCAGGTGCAAATTGTGTGCCATCTGCACCAATGTGCTGACAATGGCCTGCTCACGCCAATCATCTTTCATGCGATGGATAAAAGATTGATCAATTTTAATACTAGATGGCATAAATTCTCGTAAGTAGCCAAACGACGAGTAACCCGTACCAAAATCGTCAATCGAAATATCCACACCAAGTTTAAGAAGATGCTTGAGTATAGAAACGAGATCGCGCTGATTTTGCATTAACACACTCTCTGTAATTTCTATGTCAAGAAGACTGGGTGGCATGTCTACCGCTGACAGCGTTTGTTGCACTTGTTCAAGCATATTGGCATGCAAAAATTGTTTGATGGATACGTTGACAGATACCTTTACATCCTGCAAACCTCTCGCACGCCACTCCATCATTTGTCGGCATGCCTCCCGCATGGCGAATACCCCTAAATTCACAATAAAACCTGTTTGTTCTGCCAAAGTGATAAATCGACTGGGCGGAATACTTTTCCCATCCCCTCGAACCCATCGCAAAAGCGCTTCCATAGCCACAATGCGCCTTGTACGCATGTCAATTTTAGGCTGATAGTAGAGAACAAATTCTTGTTGTTCAAGCGCTTTACGCATCTCTGCATCCAGTTGAATGTTATCCAACCAACTGCTGTGCGTCAGCGACTGATAGCGACGCAGACAATTGCCCCCCGCCTCTTTAGCAGCGTAAAGAGCAACATCCGCATGTTTGAGCAGTCCTTCGCTCTCCTCACCATCTCGCGGATACGCTGCCAGTCCCATGGAAAGAGTTAGATATACCGCTTTTCCCTGAACAGTCAATGGAGTTTCAAATTGTTTTAAAATACGGTTTGCTGCGGAAAAGGCTTGGGATTCGCTTTCAAACAATATACCAAATTCATCACCGCCCATGCGCGCAACCACACCATTCGAAGCCACTATACGAGAAAGTCGATCGGCTACTTCACGAATCACCGAATCTCCAAAACTGTACCCGAAGGAGTCATTCACATACTTAAAACGGTCAATATTGAGCATAAGCACAGCAAATCCCATATTCTTCACAGTTGAACGCATGGTTTCTTCCACAATCGATAAAAATCGATTGCGATTGGGAAGCTGAGTCAAGGGGCAGACATAAGCGACCCGAGCCAGATAATCATACTGCTGTCGACGCTCTGTCACATCACGAATCAAGGTGACAATAGCAGGATGGTTGTTTTCATAAAACAGTTTGCAAGTAGTCTCTCCAATAAATTCTGTACCGTCAGAACGAAGTAAAACCAGTTCATGTTTCACAAAGGAATGCGTATTTCCACTACTCACCAATTGTTGCATCTCACTTGCAAGAAAATCTCTTGCGTCGGGACTACAGTAAGAAAAAACAGATTGCGTCCGCGCTTTTTCATTGACTACTCCAAACAACTGACAAGCTGCTGGATTTAAATAATCCAATTGACCCTCATGATGGATGACAATGGGGTCAGGAATTAACTCCAGAACGGTGTAAAATTTCTTTCGCTCATTTCCTAGTTCCTGTTCCTTTAATATGTATTCTGTCATATCATAGGAAAGCCCATCCATTCGAATCAGGTTGCCGCCTTCGTCAAAAACTGGCACACCATGGGTAGCCATAAATCGAACTGAACCATTCTTGTGAAAGACACGATGAATAATTTTGCTCTTGTTTCCCTGACGTACACTGTCCACAAGTTGTTCACGTAACCAATCATCTTCAGGATGAAAAATACTACGCCACAAATCTTTAGACAAAACCAGTTCCTCAGATGTGTAACCAACAAGCCGCTCTACTCCAGATGAACAGAAAAGAATCTCATCTTTGATTAAATTGACTGACCACATTACCATTTCCAGACTTTCCAGCATGGCCGACAACCGAGAACGAATACTCCTCAATTCACGCGAAATTTGATTTTCTTGACTGACATCACGAAAAATACCAAGCACTCCGATGACTTGTCCCAATTTCCAATGTGGAATCACCGACACAGCCATATCGATGATATGCCCATCCGCATGGCGAATGGATAGCTGAAATGATTTCTTCTTGCCCTGCATAACCGTGAGTATCTCTTTTTTAATATCTTCGCGGCTTCCCGTCCATTGCAAAAATTCACTCAAATCATGACCTACTACCCAATCTTTTTGATAGCCAAAGAGCGCCAATCCAGCGGGATTGATGTCCAAAATACAGCCTTCTTCATTGAGACAACACAGACCATCCGGATGATGGACAAAAAATTGTTCAAAGAGATTCTCTTCAGACTGATGACTGTAATTAGGAACCATTAACATTTGTTTTTTGTAAAATAGATTTGCGTCCGACATGGCGCATTGACCCCCACTACCCAACTTTTCCCCTGTATACACTCTTCAAGAAATTTCGACGATTTTTTATAACTTTCCTGCAGTTTTTGATTTAAAATATAAAATAAACAAAACAAAAATGGGAACTATTGTAAAATAGACTCCCATTTCTGACATCTTTGAATGATATTCAAATTATGCTGATGTCACCAGAGTGTTTCAGGCAAACGATCTGCATCATACAACCAAAAGACTTCTTTTTTCATCATTTGATCCATGCGCTTTTTCCAGGCTTCATCTGGTTCCGTATTTTCACTCCAGCGCTTCATCATGGCTTCTGATTGTGAACGATGCGCACGAATGGCCGCCACTTTGGTTTCCAACACATCGGCTATCTCAATCTCAACATCCGGTTTTCCTAAAGTTTGCATACGATTGTGCGTAATGGCATGAGCATAGATGAGGGGACGTTCATCTTTAGGAAGCATTTTGACAGCAAGAATCGCCGCATATCCAAGCGCATCGTGATCGGGATGAACACCGTATTTGGGATAATGCGTAATCAGCAACTGCGGTTTGAAACGAATCATCTCTTGACGGATACGGTTAGCCAATTCATGAGCATCTTCAAATTCAACCGTTTTATCGCGAAGACCCATTTTTTGGATTTCTTGAATTCCTAACACTGCACAAGCTTCTTCTAATTCTCTAGCACGCACATCGGGCAGTGTTTCACGAGTTGCAAAAAATGGTTTCCCCATATTGCGTCCCATTTCACCCAAAGTGCCACACATGTAAAGTATTTGCGCACCTTCTTTGGCAAACTTTGCAATTGTACCACCACATCCAAACGTTTCATCATCAGGATGAGGCAACACAACCATTACGCGTTCCATTTTACCAACTCCTCTCTTTTCTGGACGGTCTCAGAACAGTTTCACTTTTGGCCTATCTCAGACACGAAAGGGTGTTTTGCTGATCTCCAGAGAAACAGCCAACCTGCCCTCATTGTCGTAACCTGCAAAGAGCAATTTCCCGTCAGGCGTTTCTTCCCAATCCGTCAGTCCTTCTGCATATATCCAGCCACCGTCCATTTTCATACCCGCACGATAGGGGCCAAGACCGGTAATGGAGGCACGCGAAAATTTCACTTTTACATTGCGAATATAAGCACACACGGCCATGCCGCCGCTGGGATTGTTCCCGGCGTAAGCTCCGTTGGTAGTTTCCAGATGCAAATAGACTTCTTGGCCGACGAACGACTGCAACTTTTCATCAGCGAGCACCCGTTGGATTGGTCCCATCCCGTCTCCTCCTTATGCCTTTCCATGAACTCTATCTAACTATAAGTATGTTACCTAAGAAATTCAACCTGTTCGCTGGACATCATATTCTACAAAATATACAACTGCCAAGGAATGCACCCGTGGCAGTTGATATAGAAAGCCATCTTTTCATTTATTTATCTCGATCGCGCTAGAAAGATATGGATGGTTATGCTTTTTCCACAGCATGTCCACCAAACTGATTGCGTAAAGCTGCAACCACTTTGCCGGTAAACGTATCATTTTCACGTGATCGATAACGCATCATCAAGGCCATGGCTATCACAGGTGTAGGAACTTCCAAATTCAAGGCTTCGTCAACCGTCCATTTTCCTTCTCCTGAAGAATGCATAACACCGCGAATAGAATCGAGTTGCGGATCTTCTTCAAACGCCTTCTCTGTCAGCTCCATCAACCAACCGCGAATAACAGAGCCATGCGACCAGACGTGCGCCAAAGCTCTGTAATCATACTCAAAACCACTGCGGTGCAGCACCTCAAATCCTTCTCCAATAGCTGCCATCATGCCATATTCAATTCCGTTGTGCACCATTTTACTGTAGTGTCCACTTCCGACTTTGCCCGTGTACAAATAGCCTTCGTCCACTGCCGTATCGCGAAAAAGAGGTTCAATCTGTGCAAATTTCTCTTTATCGCCGCCTATCATATAACAGGCTCCATGGCGCGCACCCGAAGTGCCCCCGAAGTTCCCACATCAAAAAAGTATATGTCTTTAGAGAATAAATTTTTCGCTCGACGCAAGGTGTCTTGGTAATGTGAATTACCTCCATCGATAACGATATCCTCAGCATCTAAATGAACAACCACTTGCTCAAGCACTTCATCGACAATTTTTCCCGCCGGCACCATAACCCATATAACGCGTGGTTGGTTGAGAGAAAGTACCAAATCGGCAATGGTTTCTTTCGTTTGACCACCAGATTGTTCAAAAGTACGTCTTGCATCCTGGCTAATATCGTAGGCTATGACTTCATGACCGTGATCCATCAAATTTAATCCGAGATTATGTCCCATTTTGCCGAGACCAATTAGACCAACTTGCACAGTGACTTCATCCTCTCTGCACTCAATTTACGCACTGACCGATTATATCAATCCATGTCACTTTTTTCCTCACTGCAAAATCAGCACGATTTTCATTTAGATTGCCAAACCGCAGGTCATACCATGCACTGCTAACTTTAGCAAGTATTCAAAGCTTTAGCGCTCCAATGGGTCGAGTTATTTTTTTCCCTCTTAAAAAGCGCCCTAGTTCATCTCTTCTAGCCAAATAACGTTGTCCACATTTTTCACACTTTAAAATTTCATTCGTATAATGACGAAAAGACCCTTTAAATGGCTTGTCCGCTTTGCCACTCGGGCGTATTTGGCGCATATATTCATGAATATGGTGCTCAACGACTGTTAGCGGAGATTTACATTCACGACATTGAGGAACTTGATAAGAAACCAAGTTGGCAAACCTCCCTACATAAAATCAATATCAAAAGACAGATGCGATATTTTTTGGCTCTTTCTCCATTAAGTCCGCTATGTAATCAACATTTTACTGACGCATGTTATCGATTCGCTTTGTTTTGACATTTTCCTGTCACAACCAACGTTTCCAAACAAAAATCGGGAGAGACAACCCTGTCTTCTCCCGCCGGCGCTAGTTTTACACTTAATACAGTGCACCGCAGGCTCCACCGCAGCCACAGCCACAACCTGCTGCTTTGACAGTCGGGACAAGCAAGAAGAACAAAACAAAGATAATGAGAAATACGACTGCCCACTGTGTGTATCCACCAAATACACCCATGATTGACAACCTCCTTCTCGGCACATTTCACAGTATGGTATGACTTGTTGCCAAAAGCCTGAAACGGTTTATGCCTAGCATAAAAGGAGTTGTCCATGCATAAATAAGGAGTGCATTCACAAACGATGCACTCCGAACCCTTTTTTCAAATCAAATACAGCCAATTTCAATCACATTTCAAGACCATTAGATTAGTATATTCTTGTAGCACCAATATAATGGGGAGCCCAATAATACTCATTGTAAAGCGAAGCGATTTGAACACCTGAAGCTGGAGTTTGTGCGCTGATGAATTCACCGTCACCTAAATAAATGCCCACATGGGAAGCTCCATATCCGTCCGTGTCAAAAAACACCAAATCGCCCGGTTGCAAGTCAGATTCAGAAATATGTACACCCTCTGCAAATTGTCCATAGCTGGTTCTATCAACATAGATACCAAAATGCGCATAGACAAACTTGACAAAACCAGAGCAATCAAAGCCACTGGGACTCATTCCACCATACACATAAGGGTAGCCGACATACTGCCTGGCGTACTGGGCAATCTCTTCTCCTAATACGGCTTCTGACAAGTTGGTCGACATGGGTCCACCACTACGAGCACTGAGATTATCCGTAGCATAAGATGAAGATGGGCCGTTTAATTGAATTTTTTCTCCTACATGCAAGATGGAATTGTTGGTGAGGTGATTCCATTGCTCAAGCTGACTGAGGCTAACACCATGCGCTTGACTGATGGACCAAAGACTCTGTCCGGGTTGAACGGTTACCACTTGTGTAGAAACTGTTGCAGGTTGCAAGTCACCAGCAACATCACTGGTCTCTACTTCCAAATGCTGACCAGGAAAAATCAGGTCTCCACTGAGATGATTTAAAGTTTTCAAGCTGGCAACAGATGTGTGATAGCGTTGAGCAATAAGGTAGAGGGAATCTCCGGGTTGAACTGTGCAAGATGTGGTGGCGGCAAAAACGACAGACGTGTTCATGGCTGCAAACGCAGCAAAAGACAGCGCAAATTTAACTGTTTTTTTCACACTTAAGCTCCCTGTGCACCTACGAGGTTAGTTGACGGGCTCGGGCCGCAGCTTGTGAGCGCCCTACCAAAAAAAGCATAGAAAAAATAGAATATTCAGCTCTTTAGGATTCGCCCCAAAAAAGAATGTCCCCCGTCCCCCGACGCCAAGAGGGTTCGGCGTTTTATGTCGACGTCTGGCGGAAGTATACCGAAATATCGCTTGGTTGGTCAATCCTTTTTACCATAAATTAGCCACCTCATGAAAATTTTTTTCTATTTAAATAGACTTGCCTTGATTGGACAAGAAGAAAGAGCCATCAAGAAGTTGGATTGATCGCTGTTGGACAGTGACTATTTACCATCCCATACTTCAGGATTAACCATGTGCGGTGGCTTTTCGCCAAGCAAGGCGCAGCGTAAATTTTCTGCTGCCAATAATGCCATTGCTTTGCGTGTTTCCACTGTCGAACTCCCGATGTGAGGTAAAGTGACAACTTGGTTCATATGTAAAAATGGATGATTTGATGGCAAGGGTTCGTTCTCATAAACATCAAGACCTGCTCCGCGAATCCAACCATTTTGTAAAGCGAAAATCAAAGCCTGTTCATCTACTACTTTCCCTCGGGCTACATTAATCAAATATGCATCTGGTTTCATTTGCTCTAACTGTGATCGACCAATCAAATGAACCGTTTCTTCAGTCAGTGGGGTCAATACAACTACAAAATCACTCGTCTGCAAAAGATGGTCTAAATGAACATAGTGCACATGCATGGTGTTCTCAATATCCGACCGGCGTCTCCGATTGTAATACAGAACGCGCATACCAAAACCCAACGCTCGGCGTGCTACAGCGGTGCCGATTCGTCCCATGCCTACAATTCCTATTATCCTTCCATACACATCTGTACCCGCCAGCAAATTCGGAACGTTAGCATGCCATTGCCCAGATTTGACGAAAGCATTTGCCTCAGGTATGCGTCTTGCTGCGGCGAGAAGTAAGCCAAAGGCTAAATCTGCTGTAGTTTCAGTCAGAACATCAGGAGTATGGGTGCCAACCACTTTCTGTTTCGCCATTTCCGATAAGTCGAAATTGTCATACCCTACAGCTATGTTGCTTACTACTCTTAAATTTGGTGCTTGATCCAATAAATTCTTGTCAATCGGAACGCGTGGATATACAAGCAGGCCATCCACATCTTGCAATCGTTCCAGCAATTCAGACAAAGGCGTAACAGCATTTTCTTTGGGGGTATAGACAACTTCAAAATCTTGCCGCAGTATGTCAATCGCTTCTACTGCTACCGTATCAGGCACGTATACTTTAGCTTTGCGCACAGCGAATTCCCCCATTTCCCGACGTTCTGCAGATAGTCTTGCTAGCTTGCTAGCCTCAACGGGATTATATTGAAGCTCCCTGCTGAATCAGTTCCTGACGAATAGCAGTGACATCATACTTCTTTGTAGCCGCGTAATAGGCAGCTGCTACTCCGGCAGCATGGCCAGTGGCAAATGCGGTACCCATGACTCGAACAGATGCAAAAGCTAATGCATCACAAGAAATAATTCGGCCGGCACACCAAAGATTTTTGAAACCACGTACGGTGAGTGAACGCAAAGGTATGTCGTAGTATGCTTGATTCTTAATGGAAAGATATTCCGCCGGTTTTCCCGGTCGATGAATCTCAATGGGCCAGCCACCCCGTGCTACTGCATCATCATGTCGAATACCGTTCACAACATCTTCACCGGAAAGTATGTAATTGCCAAGTACGTGTCTGGTTTCACGCACTCCCATAGCTGGACCTGTTTGCACTAAATAAGCGTTCTCAAATCCTGGGATATACTTGCAGAAGACGTCCATATACTCCCACGCCTGTTTTCTTGCAGAAATTTCTGCTTTGGTCAATTGAGCAGATTGCAAGGCATCCACGTCCTCATCTGCAAACATCGCCAAAACATCCCCAGACTTAGGCAGACGCAAAAGCATACCACGCTCTTTACTTAAATGACGATAACCTTCTTGCTTGGCCTTCTGAATAGCTTGCTCGAATATGGACTTGTCCAGCGAAACTGATGGATGGACTCCACCAATACGCATCACCAATGTACTTGCTTGTACCATGCCTTCCGGACTACCCTGAACAACTTCTGCTCCAGACAAGGCTGACAAGTCAGCATCACCACTTGCGTCGACAAACGCCTGCGCTGATATCCTCAATTTGCCCGCATGATCGTAGCCAATGACCGTTGATACACAGTCTCCACTGCGCTCTACTTCAATCACCTGACAATGTAGTAAGGGCGTCACACGATGTTGAAGAACGAGATCGTCCAATGCCAATTTCGTTAATTCACTATCGAGTGGAACTATAACGTTTCCAGTGCGAGGATTGCGATAGGGCTCCCGATATACGCCATATCTACGCAGCCGTTCAAGCAATTCATTTCCTACTCCACCTACGACTTGCAATAGAGGATCTTGCTGAGCAAAGAAACCACAATAGGTTAACACGGAACTATGCGTCGCGGCACCGCCAAAGTAAGGATTTTTCTCCAGAAGCAAAGTGGATGCACCCATTCGCGCTGCGCCTACCGCTGCCGCTACTCCTGCCGAGCCACCGCCCACCACGACCACATCATACGTTACATTACGGTCGTGCACTCATACTTCCCCCAATCATTTGCACTACTTCATCCTATGAATCCTATTCTTTTTTATGACCTAGTCATAATTCTAACTCAATTGTCTGCAAAATGGAAAACAGACACTAGGCATATGTGGATCATTATGGGAGAGAAATAAAAAACAGCTTCCTGAGTCCAAGAAGCTGTAGGGAGTCATAACGAGCATTATTCTTTTGGAGCGGAAGACGGGATTCCGACGCGTGGGCGACAGTCCACGCTAGTCCCCGAAGGGGGAACCCTTGGGTGAGAATCCTGCTTGCCGCGACTGCTTTTGGAGCGGAAGACGGGATTCGAACCCGCGACCCTCGCCTTGGCAAGGCGATGCTCTACCCCTGAGCCACTTCCGCACATTTCATCTCTTACGCTCTGCCTTACACGACACTGGTGGCTCGGGACGGAATCGAACCGCCGACACGAGGATTTTCAGTCCTCTGCTCTACCGACTGAGCTACCGAGCCTTTTAGAGTGACTTTACAAACATATCACAAAGCCCTTTTTAATTCAACTGCAATTTGGCTTTCACAAAGAAAGCCGCAAGCCTGTACCTTGACAAAAGTCGGTTACCTGGTTGCGGCTGATTCGTCTCTCAACCAAAATTCATCACATTATTCTTCATCACTTTCCCAATGCATGGTTCTCTTCACTGCTTTCTGCCAGCCCTTATATAAGTTCGATCGCGTTGTTTCCGCCATTTCTGGCTTGAATACTCGATCGAGATCGACCGTTTTAGTCACTTCTTCCTTTGTCCAAAATCCTACAGCTATACCTGCTAAATAAGCTGCACCAAGCGCTGTCGATTCAGTGATGCGTGGACGTTCCACAGGTACACCAAGAATATCCGCTTGAAATTGCATGAGGAGATTATTGGCTACTGCACCTCCATCAACCCGTAATGATTTCAACAAAATGCCGGAATCCGACTGCATGGCATCAATGATATCCTTTGTCTGATAAGCTAATGAATCCAATGTGGCACGCGTGAGATGCTCTTTCGTAGTACCGCGTGTCAACCCGAAAATGGCTCCTCGCGCATACATATCCCAATAAGGTGCTCCTAACCCTGCAAAAGCCGGAACGACATAAACTCCGTCGGAACTTTCCACTTTGGAGGCAAAATACTCCGAGTCTACTGCACTATCGAAAAACTTGAGACCGTCCCTGAGCCATTGAATCGCCGCACCGGCGATGAATACGCTTCCTTCCAGCGCGTAGGTGACTTTACCGTCGATTCCCCAAGCGATAGTCGTCAGCAATCCAGATTTTGAATCTACCGGTTTTTCACCTGTATTCATTAACATGAAACAGCCAGTTCCATAGGTATTTTTAACCATACCAGGCTCAAAACACGTCTGACCAAATAGTGCCGCTTGTTGATCTCCCGCAATACCTGCAATAGGTATATTGGCTCCACCAAAAGTTCGTTCATCTGTATATCCATAAACTTCACTTGACGGACGCACTGTTGGTAACATAGCTTTGGGAATATCTAGTTCTTTGAGCAATTCCTCATCCCAATCTAAAGTATGAATATTAAACAACATCGTACGGGAAGCATTGGTATAGTCTGTCATATGCACTTTACCCCGCGTCAGATTCCAAACAAGCCAACTGTCTACCGTACCAAAGAGCAGTTCACCACGAGCAGCTCTTTCTCTTGCACCTTCAACGTGATCGAGAATCCATTTAATTTTGGTCCCTGAAAAATAGGCATCCACTACCAGACCCGTTTTTTGACGGATGATCTCGGTTAATCCACGTGCTTTTAGTTCGTCACAGATAGAGGCTGTTCTGCGATCTTGCCAAACAATGGAATTATATATCGGTTTTCCTGTCCCCGAATCCCAAACAATGGTTGTTTCTCGCTGATTTGTAATACCAATAGCAGCTACTTCTTCTGGAGAGACAGCAGCCTTTTCTAGCACCTCACGAGCGACTCCACTTTGACTGCCCCAGATTTCCATAGGATCGTGCTCAACCCAACCAGCATTGGGGTAGATTTGATGAAACTCCTTCTGAGCTACGCTGTATAGATTGCCGCTTTGATCAAACAAAATCGCTCTTGAACTTGTGGTTCCTTGGTCAAACGCCAGAACATAAGATTTTTCCACAATTATTCATCCTCTCTGAATGAGGTTAGTTTTTATCAAGGCTCACTGAAGCTATATTAGTTCCTATCTACCAAAAAATAAAAAAGACAGTGGTATGTAAGCCTTTTGGCTAACACTGCCGCCGTCTCCTAAACTCACTGGCAAAAGATTAACTTGATTGGAGTGTACATGAATAGAAGATAGTTGTAAACCGCTTTCATTAGTTTTTTCGTAAAATAATGATCGACCCTATTTTTCATTTCTGCCTATCGAAAAAACTATTGAGAATGACATGGTTAAGTCAAAATGTACTTCTTCATTATTACGGCAGACAAAGTTACCCCTGCCCAATTCAGTTTTATGTCCTCCAACTTTTCAAATCCGTTTGCAATCCAGAAATTGATTACTTTGTCGCTGTAACCATTGGCGACATCCAATCTGATACATTGGCTCTTTCTCGATTTGGCATAATCCTCGAATGCTCTATAGATTTGCTTACCATATCCCATATTTTGATAGTCTTGATGAACGATTAACAGCGACAAATAGGATTCTTGCTCGATTTTATAGTCAATGATTCCAACCATTTTCCCTGTACGCTTGTCAACCACCTTGCATGAACAAAATCCCGCATTCCTCATCGACTTCAGTTCTTCAGTAACCCATTCAAATGTAACTGGATAATTTTTCGTATGTTTTTCCAAAAAAAATCATATTGGAGTTATACACTTCAACAACATTATCTACGTCAGACATTTCAATCGGACATACGTAGAAATACTCCGAATCAAATATCATCATTTTAGTCATCCCTTCAGGTTGAAGCAGCTTACAAGAAAAAAATTGCGGTGCCAACACAGACAATTGATAAAAACCACCAAAAACAAAAAACGCAATCTCTCATGCTTCGAGAAACTGCGTCACAACTGATTTTACTTTTGGAGGCGCCACCCGGATTCGAACCGGGGATAAAGGTTTTGCAGACCTCTGCCTTACCACTTGGCTATGGCGCCATATTAAATGCATCGATGTTGAATGACAAATTATCAACCCAGAAGGGGGAACCCTTGAGTAAGAATCCAGCTTGCCGCGACTGCTTTTGGAGCGGAAGACGGGATTCGAACCCGCGACCCTCGCCTTGGCAAGGCGATGCTCTACCCCTGAGCCACTTCCGCACATTTCATCTCTTACGCTCTGCCTTACACGACACTGGTGGCTCGGGACGGAATCGAACCGCCGACACGAGGATTTTCAGTCCTCTGCTCTACCGACTGAGCTACCGAGCCATTTCAACAACCATTCAACTACCGATGTGTAACATACAAGAATGGTGGAACCGATGGGACTCGAACCCACAACCCCTGCGCTGCCAGCGCAGTGCTCTCCCATTGAGCTACGGTCCCTTGCCCTTTACAAACAGCGAACGTTTTGGATTATATCGCGTTTTATTCTCTATTGCAAGCAGTGGCTGTACCTCAACTTGATTGTTCTAAACTAGCAACGCGACAATTTCATCAGAAACAGTTATCCAAATTTCTCTATAGAATCCTTTTAAGATGTATAACTTGGAATTCGTTGGACATCTTACATATAAAATGTTGCACCTCACGAAAGGGAGTAAAACATGAAAAAATGGTTGATGGCAACAAGTATGACGGCAATGCTGACGTTCGCCCCGATGTCTACAGTATTGGCTCAAAGCGCATGCCAACACAATTCTTGTAAACAACATATCCATCAAACGCTTTATCCTATTAATGCTGCCATGCAGCCAGCCGACGCTCCAGAACCGGGACGCCGTTTTGAAATTCAATCTTCTGTCCAAGTACCGCGGGACGCACTTCGTCAAGCATTCGAAGCCAGTCAAAAAGCCTATACAGAGAAGCTGCAGAAATTTGCTAAAATCTCAGCCGCACAAGCACAAAAAGTAGTTATCAGTGAACATCCCGGTATGAAAGTTGCAGAACTGCAATTACGCAACATTCGCACAAGTCTTGTCTATATGGCTATTATTGAAGACGATGAAGACAAGTATTTGGTCGTAGTCGACGCAGGAAATGGAAAAATTCTTATGGACAAACCGCTGCCAACCCACCATACAAAAGTATTCGCGGGAAGTGGCGAGTAAGGCAAGTCAATGGATTGCAAATCATTAACAACTGCCAGACTTCAGAAAACGTATGAAAGCACGGAAAAGACACTGGGTATATTCGAAAGAACCCAGTGTCTTCTTTTTCATGCAAACAATAGACATCCCACTAATCCCTTTTACTTTATTGAAGCGTTCTTCACTTGCTGAGGTTGTCATGGGCTGTCCGAATCCCAATAAAGCTCATACAAACAAACCTATTGTCATTTTCATCTGAACAATATGAACCTATTCCTAGCCAATCGACTTACTGCTTTAAGAAATGGCTCGTGTTCTTACCTCACTTAATTGAATAGGTCCTACACCGCGCGGCACCTCAATAGACTCGAGGCGTTTAGCTCCCAAAAACCGGGTGATGTAATCACACGCTACATTTGGATCAATGCGATCTCCGCAGGTGTAAACATCAATACTCGCATAACCGTGTTCTGGAAAACTGTGAATGGTCAGGTGAGATTCTGAGATGATAACCACACCACTCACACCCTGCGGAGCAAATTTATGAAAAGCGACTTCTCGCACTTCTGCTCCTGCTTCCAGTGCTGCATTAACCATCAGTCGTTCAATTGCCTGCACATCGTTCAGCTTTTCTGCGCTACAACCCCACAGTTCTGCGATGACATGACGACCCATTGTATCCATTGCAAAATCCCCCTCCATCCAAAAGTTCCATGCCTTTCGGCATACGGAACCCACCTACACCACGGGGGAAAGTTAGTCCATAGAGGTCCTAACCCTTTAAGTGCAGGCCGCACTTGTTCCGTTTTCATCCAAAATGGTTCTGGTTAAGATTACGAGGGATAGTATAAGTCTCACCCCGACAATTTGCAACACTGAAATACCTGTCAATTGCGGAATTTAGCAGAGTGTGTCAAAGACGGGCACAAACTCCTATCCAAGCAAGGCCAATGAGCACGATACAAACATAGGAAGCACCTTTCCATACCATATGCCGATTTCCGAAGTTGCGAAACAGAAAGAGCAATCCCGCCCCACAGATAAGACCTCCTAAATGAGCCAAAATGTTTATCTGGGGTTGAACGAGATCAAACAAAAGATTGACAGCTAGCAAAAACCAAATCCAATAAGTTGTACGCTTTGTAAAAAGCCCTAAATAGGACATCACAAGAATAACACCAAAGATTCCAAAAATCGCACCCGACGCACCGAGCAAAATCGTTCCTGGAGAATAGAAAAAAACGGAAATCAAATTACCCACAATACCCGCAAGAACATAAACCACAAGAAAAAAACGCCAGCGAAAAATTTGTTCCACAATACGCAAAGACCAGAGAGAAATCATATTGACAAGCAAATGCAACCATGATGCGTGAACAAAAAGACTGGAGACGAATTCGTAAATATGGCCTCGCCAAACAGCCCCCACCACCAGCGCACCTGCCCGTACATCCCCAACTGGAGTATGTCCCGTAATAGACTGCATCAGTAAAAACCAGCCCACACAACATGCCACAAGAAGTACTGTTGCAGGCGAATTCCTCCAGGCAACTCCTAGATTCGTCCTCACTTCCTTGTAACTTGGCAAGCCTACGGACAGCGTGGTCTTCATAGGCCAGTCCTCCGCCTATGAATATAAGTCACTGGACTCCATCCTAAGAACCACTCATACCCTCGCGCATATGATTCCAGCATCTTCTCTGGCCGATATCTCGGCAAAACTTCAGCCTGAAAAGCATCAACCAAACGCCGGCGTAATTGAGGATGTTCCAGACAATAATCGAGCGCTACAGCCAGCGCTTTACTGTCTCCTTCTTTTACAATATAACCTGTTTTCTCGTGTTCAATCAGTTGAAGAATACCAGCTATGTCCGATCCGATGGTCGGTACGCCCGTAGCTCCAGCCTCTAAAATAGCCGACGGTAAGCCCTCACTTTTAGAAGGTAGCACGTGCCAATCCAAAGCAGCGTAAAAATCTTTCATTGACTCCCAAAATCCGAGAAAATGTACACGCTGCTGCAAACCTAAGCTTTCAACGATTTGCTCGTATTCCTTGCGTAAGGGACCATCCCCTGCAATCACCAAATGAGCAGAAACGTTATTCATTTGTGCAAAAGCACGCAAGAGCAAGGGTATATTTTTAACCGGATCAAACCGGGCAGCAATTCCAACCAGTGGAGTATCAAGCGGTATTTGAATTTTCTTGCGTAAGATCGATCTCAATTCCGTAGAGGCGCTTGGCATGATTTGCAAATCCAGAGCATTGGGTACAAAAGCCACATCTTTAACAGGCAATAAAGGTGCAAAAGCTTCGGAAACAACAAATAAACCCATAGCCCTGCGCAAACTGTATAAATGCAACTGTGGATAAATGATTGATTTCCATCGTGATGCAAGATAGTCGAGATAAGGGTTACTATGAATGGTACTCGTGAATGGAACGCCTGTTTGTTTTGCTATTTGTGCAGCAATCACATTTAATCTTGGACCATGAGAATGTAAAATGGCCGAACGATCCGATTGCAGCATCTGACAAATGCGTTGTTTAGCATGACGTAAAGAGGAAATCTCTAAACAGGTCTGCTCTACGGCAATCTCGCTCAATTGAGTACTGAGAGGACCATTGCCCCATAATAAAAAATGATACTCCATTCGCGCTTGTTGAGCGTAACGGGCAAGCGTCAAAAGATGAGTCGCAGCACCGCCTCGCTCGTTTCCAGCAGCTAAGACATAAACACGTAACTTTGTATTGGGTGCAATCCTATTCAAGAAGGTCGATTCCCCTGTTTGGTGTAATGTTCAATATATTCTTCAACGTCATGTTTGGTAAAACGAACGGTTTCTTGATTCATAAACAAATAATCCAAGGAGGTTCCTAAAATCTCGGCTGCAAACTGTAAAATATGATTTCTCCTCACAGTTGGATCGTGCCAATAGGGTTGAAACATTTTGTCCAGATGCTGAAATTGCTCAACAGTTAACCCAGGGATGAGCGAGGTGAATGCTTCAGATGGCAACTCTAAAATGTCATAGTTTTTTCCTTCATATTCAATGTTGACACCCAATTTCATGTCGCTCAATCACTTCCTTTTCCACTAGCCATAGTTTCAGTATACAAAAAGGAACTCTATGGAACAAACATCGCGTCGTGACCTGTGACTTATTCATAACGCAAAGCATCGACTGGCAACAGACGGGACGCTTTTAAAGCTGGATACAATCCACAAACAAGACCAATAAGCGCAGAAAACAAAAATGCTCCAATAGATACTTGCCAAGATACAGCAACCGGAAAATGAAAAGCCGCCCGAACTATAATAGTCACCAACACACCAAAAACAATGCCTAATAATCCACCTGTTGCGGTAAGCATCATAGATTCAAACAAAAACTGCCATACAATGGCGGATTTTGTGGCTCCAAGAGACATACGAATACCGATTTCTTGTGTTCTTTCTGTCACGGATACAAGCATAATATTCATGACTCCTACTCCACCAACCACTAAAGCAATACCTGCAACCGCCCCAATGACAAGCGTTAAAATATTAGTGATGGTCCCTATCAATTTCTCAATGCCTTGCAAAAATCCAGCCGACGTTTCAAACGCCTCTGCGCTATGTGCATGAATATTGAGTGCTGTAACAATTCGTTGCGACAATTCTGGCACGGATACTCCTGGTTGAACGGCAATATCCATTTCTGAAGCCGTCCAATTCGGGAATATGCCTTCTAAAGTAGTATAGGGTAAATAGACCGCACCGCCTCCCAGGATGCCGTTCAATAAAGAGGGTTCTGTGGATGCTGTCACACCAATGACCTGTAAAGTTTGCCCGCCCACTACAAGCGACTGTCCGACAACATTTTCTCGTCCAAACAACTGAAGCGCAGCTTGCTGACTTAGCAACGCCACATTCTGATGGGTAAGCACATCTCCGTTTGTAAACATTCTTCCTTGGATAACAGAAAAATTAGCCAAACCGTTTAAATAATCAGGTCCACCCTCCAACATCAAATTCGCTGACTGTCTGCCTGCACTGACAGCAGCCTGCCCGTAAAGTGTTTCTGCTACTTGCAAAACTCCCTGAAATTGACGAGCAATGTCAAAATCTTCATTTGAAAATGAAAGTATTTGTCCCGGCTGAGGAATGCCTGGAACCACCAATTCACGAGGTACAATCTCAATGGTTTGCCGCAACTGGTTGTTTTCAAGGGTCGATACAACAGCATTTTGTCCGCCTTTACCAATGGCAACGATAGCGATAATCGAAGCGACGCCAATGAAAATTCCAAGCATCGTCAGCAGCGATCGAAGTAAATGTGCTCGCATGGAAAGAAACGCAGAAGTAAGAAGTTCAGTTGCGTTCATGAATATCCTCCCAAGTTCGTTCGCTGACAAACCCATCTTCTACAAATAGGTGGCGTTTCGCATATTGGGCAACACGATAATCGTGGGTAATGATAAGCAAGGTCACTCCCGACTGGTGGAGTTCTTGAAAAATCTCTAAAATTTCATGGCTGGTTGTTGAATCCAGAGCGCCAGTAGGTTCATCTGCGAGCAATAGTTCTGGACGATTGGCAAGCGCGCGGGCAATCGCCACTCTCTGTTTCTGCCCCCTGACAATTCATTGGGAAGATGATGGAGGCGTTCAGAAAGTCCCAATGTTTCGAGTAAGTCTTCTGCCCGTTTGCGTCGTTCAGCGCGTTTCATTCCTGCATACATCATGGGGAGTTCGACATTTTGGCGTGCTGTCATTCTGGGGAGTAGATGAAAATTTTGAAACACAAAACCAATTTTTCGATTGCGCAATTGAGCCAATTCGTAGCCCGTAAGTTGTGACGTATCCTGATCATGAAACCAATACTCACCACTTGTCGGTCGATCCAAACAACCAAGAATATGCATCAAAGTAGATTTACCACTCCCAGAAGGACCCACCACTGCTACAAACTCTCCTTGGCGAATGGTAAACGTAGCCTGATGCAGTATGGTTAAACTTTCCTTCCCCATTTGATATGATTTTTGCAAATTTTTAACGCGAATCATGGCTGAACTACCACCTCACCGGATTGTAGAGAAGAAGGTGGATTGTTCACGATTTTTTGTCCGTCTGACAATCCGGAAAGGACCTGGACCAATGAATTGTCCGTCTGTCCTAATGAAACGATTTTTTCTTGAACACGATGATTTTGATATACAAACACAGCATACTGAGTTCCATCTTGAACGAGCGCAGAGTATGGAATTGTCAGGACATGCTGCGCAATAACCGTGTTCCATTCTGCATGTACAGTAAATCCATAAGGAACGGTAAAGGGAGTATGTGGTTTTATATCGACTTCTACTTGAGAAGAACCATTGACATTCTCAGCAGCGTATGGAGCTACACTGATGACTGTACCTCTCCACGTCTGACCTGGATAAGCGTCCGCAGTCAATAGGACTCGCTGGCCAGCATGGACATGAACCGCATTTTCTTCTGATACTTCAATGACAATTTGTTTTTGCAGACTGGCAACTTCGATGACGGGTTCGGGCTGACCTGAAGAATCGACTCCTTGTGGATGCACAAAAAGAACTTGCCCTGTTATGCTGGCTGGCCAAGACACACCACCAGACGTAAACAGTGCCTGTCCTTTTTTGACCACTTCACCTGGATGGACATACGTATTTTCAATAGGACCTGGCAGCTGATTGAGAAAAACCAACTGACGCTGCACAGGTTTAACGGTGCCACTTTCCATAATAGCATTGGAAAGATTATGCTTACTCACTTCAGTCCACTGCAATCGCACTGGTTTCTGACGTTGCCAGAGCAACCATCCGGCTACCGTCAACAGACAAACCAGACATAAAATGACTAGCCACCAACCATAATGCCGCCAAAATCTGCGCCTTTGCACACGTACACCTCATAAACCGTCAATGGAGATAGCATTATTTTACCATAGACAAACTTTATAGAAAGATGGCTTATTGGGAAGGTGTATTCAGACTCTCCCATAGATAGAATACTCAGATTGACGAGGTGACATCATGACGGAAGTCGTTTCTGTTGCTTGAAGCGAGAAAGACTCTTGAATGGGTGATAAAAGATGAGACTCCACTGCTGATGTAGGCGCATACGTGTAAGTGGCTGGATTGCGCTTGACATGAGAATCCGATTTATGAACTTGCGGCTCTCTGGCTTGAGGGCGTAAAGATTCTTGATGATGGTTCAGTTGCATTTGCAAATACTCACACATCCGTACTGCTTCGCGCAAGCGCTGTGACAATTGGGAAATTTGTTCAAGCAAGTCCAAATTCCTTCACTCCTTCAAGCTCAGTCTATTCATAAGCATGGGACAATCCATCATAAGGTAAACCATGAGAATTCGGGAGGTTGTCTGCATGTCCACACAGGTCGTCTATCGCGTCTTTGGATGGTGTTACATCATCCTTGGCGTTTGGGGATTTATATTTCACCAATTTGGAGATTATATGCAACTGTCCAGCCAAGACAATTTTATTTTGCTTGGATTAGGCATCCTCTTCATTGGACTTGCCAGATGTCGATCTCGATATCGTCTGTCAGGTGGTACTCTGTTAGGACTGATCCTTCTTTCTTGGTCCGGCCTTCCCTACCTTTCTACCATGCCTTATTTGCATTCTCCACATCCTCTTGAACTGCTTGTGCGAATCTTGACAGGAGCTTGGACAATTTATTTGGCAATTGCGGAACTACTTGCTTGGCGCAAAATTGCTTAAAATCAACTTTGCTGGAGACGATAAAGGAGAACCACACTTTATCTTGAGGAGGGCGAATGCGCAATGAAGGTCAAACACTTCATGACATCTGATGTGCAATGTTGCCAGGAAAATGATTCCATACAGCAAGCTGCGCAAATCATGGCTAGCGAGGATTGTGGCTCCGTACCAGTTTGCAAAGACAATAAAGTGGTGGGTATGATTACCGATCGCGATATTTGCTTGCGCGCTGTAGCCAAAGGCAATCTTCAGGCTACCGTCAAAGATTGTATGTCCAATCAAGTCATCACCTGCACACCAGATACTGACGCTCATGAAGCGGCTGACATCATGGCTCAACACCAAATACGCCGACTGCCTGTTGTAGATGCTCAAGGCCGAATTTGCGGCATTTGTTCGATTGGCGACCTAGCAACCGTGGATATTCATATTAACGAAGCTGGCGACGCATTGAGCAAAATCTCCGAGTGTCGTACAGCAGCAGGCGTACACTAAACATTTCAAACCCATACACATACGCCTTCACATCACACTTTAGTGTGAACGTGAAGGCGTTTTCTATTGGGTAAATACATGTTTGAGTCAATTTTCTGTGTCATTTGCAGTGTTTTGTGAATAGATTCAGCATTACAGCGTTTTATCAAGAATCACCGAATTCGAAGACAAAAGGCTGGAAAGGATGACGAGCAATTAGCACTCAAGAACACGCGCGAAAATGGAAAAAACGAATTGAACCTTTTGAAGAAGCCAATTGGAAAACTTCTACATGGCAATTGATAAACAGCAGTATTCCCTATTTAGCATTATGGTATCTGTCTGCTAAAAGTATGCTTGATCATTGGATCTGGCTAACTCCTCTGTTGGCATTGGCTGCTTCAGGTTTTTTTATGAGAATATTTATCATTTTTCATGACTGTGGTCACTACTCATTTTTCAAGCATCCCAAAACTAACGAATGGGTTGGATTATTCACAGGATTTTTGACAGGGTTTCCTTATTACAAATGGCGATACGAACATGCTTTACATCATGCAACGAGCGGAAATTTAAACCATAGAGGAATAGGTGATATTTGGATATTGACAGTTAACGAATATCGGCAACTCTCTCCTAAGAAAAAAATGATATATCGATTGTATCGTAATCCACTTATTTTATTTGGATTAGGACCTATATATCTTTTTTGCAAAGCACGCATGAACCGAAAAGGAGCAGAACGAAAAGAACGATGGAACACGTATGGAACAACAATTTTCATTTTAACTTCTCTTCTGGTACTGGGAAGCTATTGGGGATGGCAAGTGGTACTGGTGGTACAAGGAACCATTTTTTATGGTTCTGGTATCATCGGTATTTGGTTATTTTATATTCAGCATCAATTTGATGGCAGTTATTTTGAAGAACAAAATAAGTGGAATTATTTTGACGCCGCTCTACAGGGGAGTTCATTTTACAAGCTCCCACTCATTTTACAATGGTTTACGGGTAATATTGGATTCCATCATGTACACCATCTTGGTCCCCGTATTCCCAATTATCAGTTGCAAAAAGCACACGAAAATGTTGATGCTTTTCGACAGGTTCGACATATTGGGTTGAGGCAGAGTTTAGATTCCCTATTCTATCGTTTGTGGGATGAGGAACAGAAAAAATTTATCCATTTCAGCGAAATCAGGGACGATTAGAAAGCTTTTTCTTCCCACAATAAAATATAAAAAACTCATACTTAACGGGGCTATTCCTACCGTCATCAAAGGTGACCTATAGGATAGCCCCATTGTTCAAACCCAATTATTCAACCGAGGATTCAGTCGCAGCTAGTCTTTGCTGTGCATAGGCAACTAATTTTTTGGTAATACTTCCACCAATAGAACCATTTTCATAAGACGAAACAGCTCCCCAATAACCGTCAGCTGGTGGGGTAATGCCAAGTTCTGAGGCAACCTCATATTTCAGCGATTGTAGAGCCTGGGTAGCCTGCTGAATCAGCAATGGATTCGATGAGCTATTCTGCGTCATGTGTAACGCCTCCTCAGAGAGTCTTAGATGAACTTGCAATCTTAATGTGCCCTGAGGAGAAGGTGTTAGACAAACACATATTACCGTTGTTACCGTTGTTCGATAGGGACAAATTGGGCATGAGTGAGCCCAGTATATTCTGCTCGCGGACGAATCAAGCGATTGTTTTGATATTGTTCAAGCACATGAGCCGTCCAACCCGCGATGCGACTGCAGGCAAAAATCGGTGTATAAAGATGTGTGGGTAATCCAAGCGAATAATACATGGATGCTGAGTAAAAGTCGACGTTTGGGTTGAGACCTTTTTTCTCTTTGACAACGCGCTCGACAATTTGCGACATTTCAAACCATTTCGTCTCACCCTTTAGTTCTCCTGCTTGCTTGCTCAACTGGCGCAGATGAGTCGCACGCGGATCTTCCGTACGATAAACGCGATGTCCAAAGCCCATAATTTTTTTCTTTTGCTCCAAAGCATTTTCAATCCAAGCTTCCGCTTTATTTATGTCACCGATTTCCAACAACATCTTCATGACTTGCTCATTCGCTCCACCATGCAGTGGGCCTTTGAGCGTTCCAACAGCAGACGTAATTGCTGAGTACATATCAGACAGTGTTCCCGCCGTGACACGAGCTGAAAATGTAGAAGCATTCAATTCATGGTCAGCATGCAAAATCAAAGCGATATTAAACGCTTTTTCCTCAAATTCTGTAGGTTTTTTTCCATTTAGCTGATAAAAGAAATCAGCCGCTGCGCTGAGCGTTGTATCGGGCTGAACAGGTTCGAGACCTTGACGAATCCGTTCAAATCCAGTAACAAGAGCAGGAATTTTAGCCACTAAGCGAGTTGCCTTGCGGAGATTGGCTTCCAGAGTTTCATGACCTTCGTCTGGATCGTATAGCCCAAGAAAAGATACTGCTGTACGTAATACCTCCATAGCATTGGAGTTTTTCGGTAACGATTTTAACAGTTTCAGCGTAGGTTCATCCAACTTACGCTCATTCGCTATTTCTTGAGTCAATTGCTGCAATTCAGTTTTATTGGGCAATTTACCGTGCCAAAGAAGATAAATAACTTCCTCGAAAGTCGCATGGCCTGCAATCAAATCGTGGATATCATAACCCTGGTAGACAAGCCGTCCCTCTTTACCATCCACAAAGCAAATATTGGATGTATTAGCTACAACATCTTCTAACCCGGCAACAAATGCGGTTGAATCGTTTGCCATGGATAATCCCTCCACTCCCAGATATGTTTCCTGCTTTGATCAAACATTGGTTGCAAAAACCCGTGCAACGAGATCGTCCATCCTAATTTGAGTATACTACAAATGAGGCTGACAAAAAAATTGACATGCCATCATTTTTTCTCGGGAGGCATCCATAAGCCCTGATTCAATTTGGTCTTTAACCCTTCTTGTCGCTGGGAAGGAGCGTATACGTCTATCTCATTCCCAAGCATCCATTCCTTGGGTTTTGCAGAGCATTCTCCAAGCAATCTTCTTCGGGCAGACTCAACAATCATCAGTTGCTGCGGACGCACAAGATGCATATTTAGATTCCCCAAAGCAAGTTGCGGCAATCGAGAAAGTTCTTCCGCGTCAGGCACTGGCCAAACCAAATGATGTATTCGTTCTCCAAAAGCCTCTTCCAGAATAGGTTGCCACTCTTTGTAAAAGGTAAAAGCGGATGCACGATGATCTTCTGCTAATAACTGAATGTAATCAACTCCAGCCATCAAATGAGCAGCAATCAAAGCAAGATAAGAAGGAACAGAATCTGGCGAAGAAGGAAGTACCAACTCTGTAAAAACTGTAAAATTTTTATTTTTACTTTCTTCTATTCGTGTCACCCAATGGCTGTTTTTTGCGTCAGCTAGACGAAAACTGATTTCCACCGCATCGAAACCTGCTTCATGAAGCGCGTCCAAAAATTCTCCGGATTCATTACGCAGCGCCGCATACTCAAACAAAATACCAGAAGATAGAGGCCGAATATGATACTCGTGACAAAGGGAAATTTTATTTTGCAGAATAGTAGGTGTAGTGAATACAGGGCTGCCGTAAGCAAACTTCCAAAAGTCTATATATGGATGTACATTTTGTAAACTTGCCTGCATGAAACTAAAAGGGATCCCAGTATCCATAGCGACTGTGATGCCGCGAAATCTTGGTTTTTCCGCACGTTTGGGCAACTGGGCTGTATACCAGACGTTCCAAGGCAAAGATTCCATCTACCGATTCCCTCCCATCGCCAATAGCACAGTCTATGGCATGAGGCGGATTCCGGTGTCTCAGAGAAACGCCGATTCCTAAAGGGCAAAAACACAAGCTATAACAACCAAAAGCGCTCCAGCAAACTGATGAACAGGCATACGCAAAGAACGTCCTAGCCAGCGGCCCGTCTCAAGCGCCAAAATAGTCATCAAAAGCGAGATGGCTCCAAAAGTTAAACTGGCATCAATCCAAGGAACACGCATGACACCCAGCCCAAATCCCACCGTTAAATTATCGAGAGAAAGAATGATAGCTAAAAGCCAAGTTTTCCATGTCGATCCGTTTGTCGTTTTTTCCGTTTCTTCGTTTTCTTTCTGAAAGAAGGTATATACACCGACTAAAGCCAGCAAAATAGCTCCAAACCAATGGGCACTTTGATGCAACGAGACAGACAACTGATGCCCCAGCAACAGACCTATTGCTGGCATCACAGCCTCAAAAAGGGCAAACAGCAAAGCAGTCCGCCACTGTTGTCGTCGTTGTATGCCAGCAGCACCGATTCCTACGGCGGCGGCGGCATTATTGGCTGCCAAAACAACACCAGCCAGCACCAGTTTCAAAAACACAAGAATCCTCCTTACTCTTTAGCCGTCAGTGACTTACCATCACTTTTCTGTTTAGTCGGTTGATTCCATATCGAACCCGTATCGATTTTCAAATATTGAAAAACGTCCGTTAAAAACGACTGGGTTCCCAGCAGCCAAATTTCATCGACAGAAAGATGATCCAAAGCCATTTGCCAGGCGCTTGCAAAAGAATGAGTTTCCTTCCCTATTTTGCCCATCTGTTGCCATACACCTACCCAATGGCGGGAAAATTGCAGATGCGGATTTTGAGCTCTGCAAAATATAATCCAATCTAGATACTCATGCAATTCATTGAGCAATCCTTCGCCATCTTTATCATCCGGCAAACAGACAATAGCTCCCCTCCTCTTATTCCCCAATTGACCAATGGCATCCAAATAATTCAATACTCGTCGCGCATTTTCCCTGTGGATTGC
Source organism: Alicyclobacillus sp. TC (assembly GCF_016804365.1). NCBI lineage: Bacteria > Bacillati > Bacillota > Bacilli > Caryophanales > Alicyclobacillaceae > Alicyclobacillus > Alicyclobacillus sp. TC. Next base: position 2,283,145 of record NZ_CP044434.1, read on the forward strand.
TCCATCTAACAATGTTGGTACGGAAAGGTTAGGAAGATACTGCATGCGACCAGGAAGCGCAAGATCTTCAATATGCAACTCCAGAGATGCTTCGCTAAAGGGGCGCAACATTCGCCATATTTGCCATGCGGCCTCCATAACCACTACCAGATTACTGCGAAACGCCTCCAAAACGGTCGGTCCGTAAATGGTAAAAATGGGACCCGAAGTCGTCACACGATATTCATCGATGTTATCTTTACGGCAGACAAGCTGACATTGATTCATTTGTGCCCGGATAGGCTCGGGAAGATGCAACTCAGCACGGATGGTTTCAAGAATTTGTCCGGTTTCTTGAGGTTGAGGATGTAAAACCCACCAGCGTGTATCAGACGTTAAGATACCTATTTTTTCCCATATAACATCCCGTAACTCTGGTCCCAATTGCATTTTGTGCTCTAGGAAAACAGGCGTCATCAGTGCACCCTGATGCACAATCTGATTCACATCATCATGACGCGCTCCTCGCCCCAGTTCAAAAATATTGACATCCGTTTGATGATCGCGAAAAAATTCTGCCGCAATTGCCGCAACGTATCCCACTGGACCAAAATAGTGATGAGCAGGCAATTGCAAGGTTTCGGCAGCACTGCGAATACGTTGTGCATAACGCACAAAATCTTTTTCGGAAATTTTTTGTCCGTTCAGTCGTATACGTTCGAGAAAATCGACCAAATGAGGAGAAGTAAACAGACCCACTGATAATCCCATTCGCTCCAATACAGCCGCTAATAGGATAGCGTGCGTTCCTTTTCCCTTGCTCCCAGTCACAGCAATATTACAAGTCGTTCGATCTGGAGAACCAAGTTGATCTAAAAGTGCACGCGTCCACTCCGGGTGCCGCCGATCACGATCAAACCCTTCAGGTAAATATGGTTTTGCCTGGTTGTAAGATTGATAAATCCATTCGATATACGAAGTTACCTGTTCCGCGAGATGGTCAGCCACAAACGTCTCTCCCCGACAATAGTTTCCCTCGCCATCATAATACAAAAAACCGTGCAATCCCCAATCAAATTGAGGTTGCACGGCAATCCCATTTCAAACTATTGATTTTTTCAATAGACCCGTTGATAGGCAACTCGATGATACAGTTCATAACGATCAATTTTTTGCTGATGGCGCAAGGTCACGCCAACATCGTCCAACCCTTCCATGAGCATCATTTTCGCATGAGCCGCAAGTGTGAAGGAAAAGGATTTGCCATCTGGTAAACGAATGACTTCTCCCGGCAAATCGACTTCCAATTCTCTCAGTACACCTTGACGGACAGGCTCCAGACCGTCCCAAGCTTCTTCACTAAGAACGACCGGAAGAACGCCATTTTTAAAGCAGTTGTTGTAAAAAATATCTGCAAAAGAACGAGCCAATATAGCCCGAAAACCGTAATCACGCAATGCCCAAACAGCGTGTTCTCGTGAACTTCCACAACCAAAATTGTCACCAGCAAGCAAAATACTCGCTCCCTGGGATTCAGGATGATTGAGAACAAACTCGGGACGCGGCTGACCCTTTTCATCGTAACGCCAATCATAAAAGAGAACATCACCAAAACCGCTCTTCTCAATGCGTTTTAAAAACTGTTTTGGAATGATCTGATCGGTATCGACGTTTGCGTTTGGCAGTACAGCAACCTTACCTCTATGCTGGTTGAATGCTTCCAACACGATTCAACTCCTTTCCTTGCATCCATTCGCGAACATCTACAAATTCCCCGGCAATAGCGGCAGCGGCTGCCATCGCGGGAGAAACAAGATGCGTACGCGCCTGGCGACCTTGACGACCTTCAAAATTTCGATTGGACGTGGAGGCACAGCGTTCACCGGCAGGAACGAGATCGGGATTCATACCCAAGCACATACTGCAGCCTGGCTCCCGCCATTCAAAGCCTGCCGCTTGAAAGATTTTATCCAGGCCCTCCTCTTCCGCCTGCTGTTTGACTTGTTTCGAACCCGGTACTACTAAGGCACGCACATGGGACGCTACACGCCTGCCTTCAACCAATGCTGCAGCCAGACGCAAATCTTCAATTCTGCCATTAGTACAAGAACCGATAAATACATGCTGAACGGGTACACCGAGCATACTCATTCCCGGAGAAAGTCCCATGTAAGCGTAGGCATTCTGCAAATCTTGTTGAGAAAACGCAGAATTTGGCGCTGCTACTTCAGGTAATAGGCTGTGCACCGAGCCGCCCATAGATGGATTTGTTCCCCACGTGACTTGCGGCTCTAATAAACTGACATCCATTTGTACAACTTTGTTGTACACAGCACCTTCATCACTTGACAATTCACGCCACAGTCGCAAACATTCCTCCCATTCTGCACCACGCGGGGCGTGCGGACGATTTTGCAGATAAGCAAAAGTCACTTCATCTGGCGCAATCAATCCTGCACGTGCCCCAGCTTCAATACTCATATTGCAGAGTGTCATGCGTCCCTCCATGGACAAGCCACGTACAAAATCACCTGCAAACTCAATGGCGTAACCTGTGCCAAAACCAACCCCATACTTGGCAATCAAGGCGAGAATCACATCTTTTGCAAAAACTCCCGGTTGCAGTCGCCCTGTTAACTCTACCTTCAATGTTTTTGGCCGCGCTTGCCAAAGACATTGTGTTGCCAAAACATGTTCCACCTCACTGGTTCCGATGCCAAAAGCGATGGCACCAAATGCACCATGAGTAGAAGTATGACTATCACCGCAAACAATCGTCTTGCCTGGTAGAGTGAGCCCTAGCTCCGGACCAATAACGTGAACAATCCCCTGATGGGGAGAATCGAGATCGGCCAAGCGAATACCAAAATCCCGACAGTTCTCAGCCAGCGTCTCCAACTGTTTTTTGGCTATCAAATCTACAACATGATGCGGATTGTCCGTTGGAACATTGTGATCCATCGTGGCGTAGGTCAAATCTGGACGCCGCACACGCCGACCCGCTTCCCGCAAGCCAGCAAAGGCTTGTGGTGAAGTCACTTCATGAACGAGATGCAAGTCAATGTAGAGAAGAGTTTGTCCATTCTCTAATTCTGTAACCACGTGCTGATCCCAAACTTTATCAAACAGCGTTTTGGGCATATATTCCTTCCTCCTCACTCTGCAAAACATGTGAAGTTTTCTCCCATCTAGTGCGCGGATTTCATAGTCTGACATCCGACCTGATCTTCCAAAGCAGCCAATACTCGTTCAGTCATTTCCGTCGTCGACAACGCCTGATGATGGCGACCAGCAAGATCTGCCGTTCTATATCCTTGCGAAATCACTGATAATACAGACTTTTCTAAAACGCTTGCTGCTTCATGCTGAGAAAAACTATGTTCGAGCAGCATGGACAAAGAAAGTAATGTGGCCAATGGGTTTGCTCGATTCTGTCCAGCAATATCTGGAGCGCTTCCGTGAACAGGCTCGTATAACCCTGGACCCCTCGAGGAAAGCGACGCAGAGGGAAGCATGCCGAGCGAACCCGTGATAACCGCTGCTTCATCGCTGAGAATGTCGCCAAATAAATTTTCCGTAACCACCACATCAAAAAATGTTGGCTTTTGCACCATCATCATAGCGGCGGAGTCCACCAATTGATGATGAACCTGGACTTGCGGATAATCTAAAGCCACTCGCTGAACGACTTCCCGCCATACTCGACTGCTCTCCAAAACATTCGCTTTATCCACTGAGGTCAGATGACCGCGACGTTTCGTCGCCAAATCAAATGCCACTCGAACAATGCGTTCAATCTCATCCTCTGTGTAATGAAGTGTATCGACCACTTCCAAACCGTTGGCTGTCTGGCGACGCTCTTTGGGTTCTCCAAAGTAAAGTCCACCCGTCAACTCGCGCACGATGATAAAATGACTGCCTTCCACCACTTCACGTTTGAGCGGAGAAGCATCCATTAATTCTGGGAAGACACGGATAGGCCGCAAGTTAGCAAAAACCTGCAATATCTTGCGCAGCCCTAAAAGACCCGCTTCCGGGCGAAGATCTCCAGGTAAATTATCCCATTTTGGTCCACCAACAGCACCGAGCAGCACCGCATCACTTGCTTGGCAGATTTCCACTGTACGCTGTGGCAAGGGATGTCCGAACCGGTCAATAGCTGCACCACCAATATCCGCTTCTTCTACTTCTGTTGAAAAAGAAAAAAGAGATTCGATTTTTTTCAGAACTGTTAACGCGGCACTTGTCACCTCACGGCCAATGCCATCCCCTGGCAATACGGCAAGTCGATACTGCATGCTTGCGTCCCTCCTTATCTCTCCGCAGCTAGAGCTAATACATTTTGTTCAAGCTGTGATTTCAGATGAATACGATTGATAGCGTCAAGAAACGCCTTGGCTGAAGCAGCCAGCACATCATTGTCCAATCCCCTGCCTGCACCTGCCTGATTGCCTAACTGCACTTTTACATAAACTTCAGCCAACGCATCCTGACCACCCGTCGTCGATTGTATGCGATAGTCGAGCAAACACATGTTTTCTCGTGCCGATCCGGCTACAATTCTTTCAACAGTGTTGAAGATAGCTTCCACTGTTCCATTACCAGTGGCAACTTCTCTGACACTTTCTCCATTGGATAAACGCACACCCAGAGCAGTCGTGGTTTTATCTTCCATATACGTAACGTGCAGAAAATCCAAATGATATTGCTGAATCATTTCCTGCTGGCCACTCTCTAAAAGCAAAGCGAGGATATCGTCGTCCGTCACTTCTTTTTTATGATCAGTTAAAGATTTGAATGCGTTGAACAGTGCGTTAAACTGTTCCTCCTCAAGAAGAATGCCCAGTTCCATACATTTTTCTCGAAAAGCATGGCGACCCGAATGTTTTCCCAACACCATTTTGTTTGACCCATAGCCAACCATCTCTGGACGAATAATTTCGTAAGTCAACGTATTCTTCAGGACTCCATCTTGATGAATGCCTGATTCATGAGCGAATGCGTTGCCGCCAACTACTGCCTTGTTGGGAGGAACCGAGATACCTGTCAGTTTGCTGACCAGTTTAGAAGTCAGGGCTGTCTGTGCCAGTTCGATGTTTGTCTCTACTTCATACCAGTCCCGTCGAATGACCAAGGCTGTGAGAATTTCTTCTAAAGCAGCATTACCGGCGCGTTCACCAATTCCGTTGATGGTACCCTCAATCTGTTCGACTCCGGAAGCAATGGCCGCCAGGGAGTTAGCAACCGCTAAACCGAGATCGTCATGACAGTGTGCGGAAAATTTGACACAATGAGCATTGGGAACATTCTCTCTGAGGTACTGAAACATAGCTACATATTCGGCTGGTGTGCTGTAGCCCACTGTGTCTGGGAGATTGATAACTTTCGCACCAGCATCAATCACCGCTGTGATAATCCGGGCTAGAAAGGTCCATTCACTGCGTGTAGCGTCCTCGGCCGACCACTCTACCACAGGGAATTTGGCAGCAGCATAACGAACAGAGCTTACTGCCGCTTCAACCACTTGATCGGGTGTCATACGAAGCTTATGTTCCATATGAATAGGGGAAGTAGCAAGAAAAATGTGTAAACGCGGTTCAACAGCCTCTTTTAGTGCTTCCCAGGCAGCGTCAATGTCGCTGACATGGGCTCTGGCCAGTCCACAGACGGAAACATTGCGAACGCGCTTGGCAATTTCCTGCACAGCGAGAAAATCGCCTTGTGAAGAAGCCGGAAAACCGGCTTCCATCACATCTACTCCATAACGCTCCAACTGTAACGCGATTTCCAGTTTTTCATGACGATGCAGGTTCACACCAGCCGACTGTTCACCATCTCGCAATGTCGTATCAAACACTTCAAGCTTTCGCATGAACGGCCACCCCCTGCTGTTTAGCACGCTGTTCTGGTGACTGAATGAAAGGCATCATTTCTCGTAAACGGCGCCCAACCACTTCAATGGGTTGTTCACGCTCACGTCTGCGCAGCGCGTTGAAAACAGGGCGATTAGATTGGTTTTCCAAAATCCATCCTTTAGCAAAAACACCTTGCTGAATTTCACGGAGAATTTTTTTCATTTCCGCCTTAACAGCATCATTGACAAGTCGTGGTCCAGCGTTAAAGTCTCCCCATTCTGCTGTATCGGAAATGGAGTAACGCATGTAAGCTAAACCACCCTCATACATCAAGTCGACAATCAGTTTTAACTCGTGAAGACATTCGAAATAGGCAACTTCTGGTTGATAGCCGGCTTCTGTGAGCGTATCAAAACCTGCCTTGACCAGCGCAGAAAGTCCTCCACACAGCACAGCCTGTTCGCCAAACAAATCAGTTTCTGTTTCTTCCTGAAAACTGGTGGTGAGTACCGCCGCTCGCCCGGCTCCAATGGCTTTGGCATAAGCCAACGCCAAAGGCCAAGCCTGACCTGTCGCATCTTGTTCGACGGCAGCCAGAGCAGGTACGCCTCCACCCGCAGCAAAAACGCGTCGTACCAGATGGCCTGGACCTTTAGGAGCCACCATAAACACATCCACGCCTACTGGAGGAACGACTTGAGAAAAATGAATGTTAAAGCCGTGAGCAAAAGCGAGCGCCGCGCCAGGTCGCAAATGCGGCAAAATTTCCTGACGGTAGACTTCTGGCTGACGCTCATCAGGTAAAAGCAACATCACCACATCTGCCTGCTCCACTGCACTGGCTACATCAAATACAGCAAATCCATCCTCTTCAGCCTGTTGAAACGAAGCTCCCCGGCGAACCCCCACAATTGTATGCACCCCACTATCGCGCAAATTTTGTGCATGAGCGTGCCCTTGAGAACCATAACCAATCACTGCAACCGTCTTATCCTCCAACGCCTGCAGTGAGATATCATGATCGTAATAAATGGTAGCCATTATCCATTCCTCCCAAGAATTTAGGTTTGTTTCGCTATATTTCTAAAGGTTGAGAGCATTGGAGCGCATCAGACGAGCAATTTCTTGGGTCGTCTGACTATCGCGAGTCAAAGCCGTCACACCCGTACGTGCCAATTGCAAAATCCCATAAGGGCGAAGAAGCGCAATCAGGGCATCTACTTTCTCAGGTTACCAACCGCTTCAATCATCACCGTGTCCCTACCTACATCTAAAATTCGCGCACGGAATGGATCGATCAGCGTGATAAGCGTCGAGCGACTATTCAATGGACTATTGACTTGAAGAAGCACCAATTCTCTGGCCACTATAGGTTCTTCTGTCAAATCGCTTACTTTCAACACATCAATTTGTTTGTGTAGTTGCTTCATGACCTGCTCCACAGTTACTTCATCCGTTTCAGAAAGCACAATGGTCATGCGAGATTGATTTTCTAACTCAGTGGAACCAACTGTAATATTTCTGGATATTAAAACCTTTTCGTAAAAAAAGGGCTGTGACACGGTGTAAAACACCCGCCCGATTGTTGACAAGAACGGAAAGAATACGATTCACAGCGGCACCACCCCTACCATCTCGTGCAGTCCTTTGCCAGGAGCAATCATGGGATAGACGTTTTCCAACGCTGCTACACGACAATCCACAAGCACCGGGCCAGGTTCCTCAACTGCTGCAAGGAGTACCTGGATAACTCTGACGCTTTTTCTACACGATAAGCGGGTATACATACGCATCAGCAAGTTTGACGTAATCAGGCTGAGAGACCAGAAGCGATTCAGAATAGCGCTCATTGTAAAAAAGTTCTTGCCACTGACGAACCATGCCGAGTGAGCCGTTGTTGACAATCATCATTTTGATTTGGCAATTTTGCTTCTACACGACAGAGAGTTCCTGTAGTGTCATTTGAAATCCGCATCGCCCAGTACGGCTAGAACCGTTTTGTCTGGTTTGCCAAACTGCGCGCCAATCGGTGCAGGCAATCCAAAACCATGGTTTCCTAATCCACCGAGGCACCCAGCATCCGGATTTTGGAAGGTGTAAAATGAGCCGCCACATCTGATGTTGACCAACATCTGTTACAACAATAGCGTCCCATCCGTCAACTTGTTAAAGTTGCTGCAAGACAGCCTGAGTTGATTATATCCGCTCTGGCACATACAAAACGGGAATTCACGTTTATTCCCATAAACACGTTCTTTCCACTGAGCAAAGTCTTTCACTTCCTGTCCATACGCAATAATCCATCAAAGCTCGCTTGGCATCTGCCACCACCGGAATATGTGTACGAATGTTTTTTCCGATCTCGGCTGGATCAATGTCGATATGCACAATCGTGGCATTGGGTGCAAAATGCCGTACATTTCCGGTTAATCGATCGTCAAATCGAGAGCCAATATTGATAAGAAAATCAGTTTCATAGAGCGCTTGGTTGGCTGCGTAAGACCCATGCATACCTGCCATGCCAAGAAACTGTGGATGAGTGCCAGGAAACGCCCCAAGACCGAGCAATGTACTGACGACCGGCAATTGGTACACTTCAGCAATTGCAACAATTCGCGATGGCTTTGGCATGCAGAACACCTGCACCGACCAGCAATAAGGGACGCTCTGCTTCAGCCAAGCCTTCTATAATACGCTTGAGTTGCAATAGATTAGGTTCCAGATTCGGTTGATAGCCCGGTAAGCTGAGCGGTCCACCATCATCCAAACGTCCCAGCGAGACAGCAACATTTTGGGTATATCAATCAAAACGGGTCCAGGCCGGCCGGTGGAAGCAATATGAAACGATTCCCGAATGACTTGCGAGAGTTCATCGACATGTCGAACTTGATAATTGTGTTTCGTAATAGGAGTAGATATGCCAATAATCGATGTTTCCTGAAAAGCGTCTGTGCCAATGACTTCGGTAGAAACTTGACCGGTGATGGCTACGATGGGCAGGGAGTCCATCATGGCATCTGCCAGACCTGTCACTAGATTGGTTGCTCCCGGTCCTGACGTAGCAATGACCACGCCGGGCCGGCCAGTCACACGCGCGTAACCTTCAGCCATATGAATGGCTCCCTGTTCATGGCGTGTCAGCACATGACGAATGCCGCATTGATAGAGAGCATCGTAAAGTGGTAAAACGGCGCCACCTGGATAACCAAACATTAAATCGACGTTTTCCCTGCGCAGAGACTCGACGAGAATTTGTGCACCCGACATCATACAACTTGACGCCACTTTGGCTGAACTGCCGTCCACAGCGAATTTGTCCATGTTCTCCCCCTCCTATCTGGTCGATGATTTTGCTTGAGAGTTGACAAGATGACTGCTTAGCTGCTGCTTGATAAAACTGCACCTGTATTGGATGATGTAACCAATTGAGCATATCTTCGTAAATAGCCAGATAATTCACGCTGTGGAGAAGCAACTGGCTGTTGATATCTACGCTCTAATTCATCTTCTGTGACAAGCAGGGTAATGCTGCGATTGACAATGTCAATACGAATTCGATCTCCTTCCTGTACATAGGCAATCGGTCCTCCGAGTGCCGCTTCCGGTGAGATATGGCCAACACAAATACCTCTCGTAGCACCAGAAAATCTACCATCCGTCACCAAGGCTACCTCTCGGCCAAGACCACGTCCGACAATCGCGGATGTGGGTGAAAGCATCTCAGGCATCCCGGGTCCTCCTTTGGGTCCTTCATAGCGAATGACCACAACATGGCCTGGCTGCACCTCGCCTCGCTCAATACCAGAGCTTGCTTCTTCCTGAGAGTGATAAAATAGCCTCACCCTCAAACACCTGAATATCGGGATCGACCGCACCCACTTTTAGAACGCTGCCATCTGGAGCAAGATTGCCATAAAGTATAGAGAGACCGCTACCGGACTATAAGGATTCTCTATACTACCGAATCACTTCAGGACGCCGAATCGTTGCGTTCTTCACTTGTTCACCCAGCGTTTGACCGCTGACAGTAATCCGCTCTGGATGAATCGCTCCGGGAATTTGGCAAAGTTCGCGGATGATGGCTGACACTCCACCAGCTTCATGACATCTTGCATACTGAAATCGGAAGCTGGGGAAATTTTGGCAAGATAAGGAACTCGCTGGGCAATTTGATTAATCCGGGCTAGAGGGTAATTAATCCCAGCTTCATGAGCAATAGCCATTAAATGAAGTACGGTGTTGGTGAACCACCCATAGCCATATCGAGGGCAAAAGCATCATCAATCGCTTCTGGCGTAACGATGTCGCGTGGCCGGATATCTTCTCGAACCATCCGCAGCAAGTGTTCGGCAGCTTCACGAAACAAGTTTTTACGTTCTTCTGCCGTGGCTACCAACGTCCCATTTCCAGGAAGCGCCAAACCGAGCATTTCCATAATGCAGTTCATGGAATTGGCGGTAAACATTCCTGAGCAAGAACCACAGGTAGGGCAAGCATTTCTTCCAAATCTTGCAATTCGGCCAAACTGATACGCCTGCCTGATAGCCGCCAACTCCTTCAAAAACTGACGTTAATGAGAGCGGTTTTCCCGTCAACCTTGATTTTCCCGCCTCCATAGGACCGCCAGAAACAAACACACAGGGAACGTTTGTACGAACAGCAGCCATAAGCATTCCTGGTGTAATTTTGTCGCAGTTGGGCAAGAAAAAGACTCCATCAAACCAATGCGCCTGAATCATGGTTTCTGCCGAATCAGCAATCAATTCACGACTTGGCAAGGAATAGCGCATGCCAACATGTCCCATGGCAATCCCATCGTCAACACCAATCGTATTGAATTCGAAGGGCACTCCTCCCGCCTCGCGTATAGCTTCTTTCACCAGTTGTCCAATCTCAGCTAAATGCCTGTGGCCAGGAATGATATCAACATAGGAATTACAGACTCCAATAAACGGTTTAGGCAAGTCGGTTGGCCTAACTCCGGTAGCATAGAGCAAGCTGCGATGCGGGGCACGATCCGGTCCTTTTTTGATGTTGTCACTGCGCATCTTGTTCTTTGCACCTCCTATGGCATTGTTTCAAATAAATCGACAACTCCTGTCCATCTTTGGTCAACCATCTTACTCAAAAGTTAAGCTCCTCAGAAACAGCATGAGGAGCATAAACCGCATAGCCGTCTGTTTTCGTACGTTCTTGAAAAACTCGATGCAATTGACGAGTCACCTCACCCGGTAGACCACTCCAATGACTCTGCGTCCACTTTGATGACAGGGACCATCTCTGCCGCCGTTCCCGTCAGGAAAATTTCGTCCGCCACATACACATCATGGCGCGTAAATGGTTCTTCACGTGTTTCAATATGCAGTTCTTGCGCGATTTCCAAGACGGCTTGGCGTGTGATACCTTCCAAAGCTCCTAAGTACGTAGGCGGTGTGTAAACCACTCCGTCTCGAACCAGGAAGACATTCTCACCCGAACCTTCCACAACATAGCCCTCACTGTTCAAGACAAGCGCTTCATTTACGCCAGCAGCATGCGCTTCTAGCTTTACCAATATATTGTTCAGATAATTGAGACTTTTGACCTTTGGACTGAGCACGTCGGAACGATTGCGTCTCGTAGCAGCACAGATAACCTCAATTCCCCGTGTATAAAGTTCAGGGGCAAACATGTTCAATTGTTCAGCAATGACGATGACTTCTGCAGTTGGGCATTTTTTGGGATCCAGTCCCAAATCACCCATGCCTCTGGTGACTACCAGCCTGATGTAAGCGTCATTCAACAAATTCCGGCGCACAGTTTCGGCGACTATTTCCATCATTTCATCCAAAGAATAAGGAATTTCTAGGAGAATGGACTTGGCCGATGCATAGAGACGCAACAAATGCTCACGAAGGCGAAAAAGGTTACCCGAATATGCTCGAATACCTTCAAATATTCCATCGCCGTAGAGTAAAACCGTGATCGAACACTGATACAGTGGCCGAATCTCTGTCAACAAACTGTCCATTACGAAATATCCACTGCTCCATAAAATCTCTCCTCCCGAAATTCCCTTTGCCAATTTGTATAGAGTCCGTAGAAAGTGAGCATTCTCGAAACCTTAATTTTGAATTTTCAATCTTCTTTGCTTTGATGCGCTCAGAAGAGGTGTAGAAGGATTCGGAATTCTCGTTCAAATAAAGGCTTGTTGGTCATTTTAGTATGGGATTTTTACACTGTCAACGCGACGAATGTGCCATTTTAGCCATGTAAACGTTTTTCTCCGAAAATTTAGAAAGCGTTTACTTTCAGATGGTTATTGAAGTTTTCAGATTTTATAAATTATTTTGTCATCGAAAAACGGCCCCTTTTACAGGGAGCCGTCTTAAGCCTTAGTTGCTTATTTTTCATTCACGGATGAATACCATGCACTGCCGATATTCAATACAGCCATCTTACTCACTCAATGCTTCCAGCGGCATGACACAAGCCACTTTCTGTACTTGCTGAACTTGCGCTAGCGCATCGCAAAGTTCATCCATACGATGGGCGGGAATACTATGCGTAACGACCACAATCTCCGCCTGCCCTTGCTCCACTCGTTTTTGCAGAACGGTTTCCATACTGATGCCAGCGTCGCCAAAAAGCTGAGCAATGCGTGCAAAGACTCCAGGTTTGTCAGATACAGAAAAACGAACATAGTGCTGGTAGAGCATCTCATCAGGAACCACACGTTTTTGCAAATAGAGACGATTTTCGGGCGATCCGGCTACACCAAGGCGAATATTGCGCAGTAACGAGATAATATCCCTACGACCGCACTAGCAGTGGCATGGAACCAGCCCCCCGCCCAAAAAACATCAAATCTCCAGCTGCGTCCCCACGCACAAAAAGCGCATTGTAACTATTGCTGACATGAGCCAGCGGATGAGCAAGCGGAATAAGTGTCGGTCGCACACGCAAGGACAGCCGTCCGTTGCGATCGGTTCCACTCGCCAATAATTTGACTACACACCCCAATTCGCGCGCATACTGGACATCACGCGCGGTGATATGGCGTATCCCTTCGACTTGAACATCAGCCAGTTCCACACGGGCATGAAATGCAATGGAGGCCAAAATCGTCAATTTCCGAGCAGCATCCAAACATCAATGTCACTGGAGGGATCCGCCTCAGCATATCCGAGTGCTTGCGCCTCGGCTAAGGCATCTGCAAATTCTGCTCCTGTTTCGCTCATTTGAGTCAATATAAAATTTGTTGTGCCATTAATAATGCCTTTTAAATCCGTCACTTCATTGGCCGTCAAATTCTCTTGCAAAGGTCCTACGAGCGGTATGGCGCCACCTACTGCAGCTTCATACAGAACTTCAACGCCAACATCATTGCAACTTTAAGAATTTCGGCACCATATAGCGCAATTAAATCTTTATTGGCTGTCACCACATGTTTCCCACGACGCAAGGCCTCGAGGATATAGGTACGTGCTGGCTCAATTCCACCTATCGTCTCCACAATCACCTGAATTTCTGGGTCATCCAAAATATCATAAGCTTGATTAGTCAATTTACTACGGTCAATTTCGGGCGAGCGCGTTTTTTCTAAATCTCTTACCAAAATTCTTTTGACGTAAGGTCGGAAGCCTGTCAAATGTTGAATTTTCTCAGCACGGCGATGCGCCAGGAGCACAGTTCCTTGTCCTACGGTTCCACACCCTAATACTCCTAGAGCAATTGTCAATTTTCTCTTCTCCTTCTTTCTCTACCAGTGAGATTTAGCTAGTTATACAATGCGAACTTCAAGCTGTCAAGGAAAAATCTAAACACTTGAACAAGACCTTATTCCTGTGCAGACGAACTCGTATAAGCTGTCAGGCTTCGTGGAAATTTAAAACTGTATGTCGTGGCAACAGACTGGGAGGAAACTAAATCATGGACCTCACAACTGGCAAAACGTTATGGACAATGACTTATAGCAACCCGCCAACTTATCCTGAATTGTCTCAAGATGAGGAATGCGATGTTGCTGTTTTGGGCGCTGGTGAAGCAGGCGCTATCTGCTCGTGGTATTTAAGCAAAGCAGGATTTCATTGTATGGTTGTGGACAAACGACAAGTGGGACGGGGGTCCACCCAGGCCAATACCGGTCTCGTACAATTTATGAACGACATGCCACTCCATAAGCTAATAGAAATTCATGGCCGAGAAAAAGCTGTACGTTTTTATCGACTCTGCCAACAAGCTGTATCTGATTTAAGCGATCTTGTTTTGCAGATTCCATACCCAACAGAATATGCAGCTAAAGATAGTCTTTATTTTGCTTCTTCATCCAAAGATGTTAAATGTTTGGAAGAGGAATATCGTTGCTTGATCGCAGAAAAATTTCCTGTTGAATTTTTATCCCGGGTCGAAATTGAAACCCGTTTCCCTTTCAGTAAACCTGCTGCTCTTTGGACAGGTGGAGATGCACAAATCAATCCTTATCGATTGACGCACAGCATTTTTCAACATTTAGAAAGTCGAGGGACACGTATCTTTGAAAACACCGAAATCGTCAACCTGAAAATAGAACGCGGTTCCCCAGTTCTATATAGCTCACAAGGTCACCGCATTCGCTGTAAATATGTTATTTTCGCAAGTGGCTATGAGACCGAAGAGCGTTGGCAAACATCAGGTACCAAACTGCAAACCACATATACCATTGCAACAGAACCTGCAACGGATTTTTCTGGATGGTTGAATCGATGCTTGATTTGGGAAACGAAACGCCCTTATCTATACCTGCGCACCACTGCAGACAACCGTATCCTTGTTGGTGGGCTTGATGAAAATACCATTCGCAATCCAGAGCGGGACAAAGTTTTGTTAGAAAAAGTCACACAGTTAAAGAGCAATCTAGGACAACTCTTCCCTGAGTACACGCAAATAGGTGTTGCTTGTCAGTGGTCTGGTGTTTTTGCTACCAGTAAAGACGGCATGCCTTTTATTGGTCGCCACCCTCAACTCCAGAACTGTTTTTATGCGCTGGGATACGGTGGTAATGGCACAGTTTACTATACGATGGCAGGCAAAATCCTGACTCAATTGCTGATGGATGGATCTCACCCCGACGAAGATTTGTTTGATGCGCGACGGTTTCAGCTCCTCTACCAATTGGCTGAAAAAATAGGACTACATTGATAACGCTTTTTGAAATCGCGCGGAGATATAGTATGCTTTTCCCATCGGCATACAGTGGGCTATATCTAGCCTGAAGCAGGGAGAGGATGGAGATTGGGCAATCAATACTGTTTTGTCTGCGGCGCAGACAATCCGCGCGGACTCCATGTCCACTTTGAAAAACGTGATCGGGCGAACTCTTTTGCCACTTTTTACGTAGATAAAGAAATGGCTGGTTGGCCAAGCGTTCAACACGGGGGATTACGAGTACTTTACTCGATGAAGCCTGTGCATATGTAGCCACTTTTCTCGGCAAAGTGACGGTTACGGCTGAATTAAACATATCGTTCAAAGCCCCGGTTCGGGTGGGAGAAACACTTTACATAGAAGCCACGCCAACCAGGGAAAGCCGGAAACTGATTTTGGTGCATGCCACCATTCATAATGCAGAAGGTGAACTTAAAGCAACGGCTGATGCCAAAATGATGGTTCTTTCTAAAGACCAGTTAGAAGAATTAGGGTTATCAGAGAATATTTTGAATGAAGTGAGTACCCCGCGCAAAGCCAATAAATGCGCGGGAGACACGCTTCACCCTTTTCTTTTAGCCAAGCTCTTCAATTTGTTCTCTTGTCGGCATAATGGAGAGACTTCCGGAGCGAGCGGCAATATAAGCTCCAGCCCGATTGGCAAACCGCACGGCATGTTCTAACTGCTCATGATGTGCAGTCAGCAGTGATGCTTTCGCATCAATTACCGTCAATAATTCAGCCCAAAATGCGCCCAAAAATGTATCTCCCGCACCTGTGCTATCCTCTACTCGTACTGGAATTGTTGGAACATGGCGGCGCCATCCATCCCGATGTACAATCCACGCGCCCTTGGAACCGCCGGTGATGAGCAGCCACGTTGGTCCGCAATGAGCAAGCTCTTCCATAGCCTCGTCTATCTGAGATTTCCCTGTCAGTAAACATGCCTCTTCTTCCGCAACTTTTACAACATCCGCCCATTGTAATCCCAAGCGCATAGCTTCTATACCCATTTTTTTATCTTTCCATAGAGCAGGGCGCCAATTTGGATCGTAAGAGAGTACAGCTCCTTGATTTTTAGCCAAAGACAACAGTTCTAGAAGAGCCTCACGAGCTGGTGAAGCACACAGAGTCAGTGAGCCGTAATGAAGGACACGACAGGAAGAAGCGTATTGCTCCATGATGTGAGTTGTATGCCAGGCAGTATCCGAACCCGGATTGCGCAAAAAAGAAAATGAGCGTTCTCCCTGACTGTCTAGAGAGACAAAAGCCAGTGTTGTCCATACTTGAGGTAATATACTCATCGCTCGGGTATCAATGGAAAGCTTATTGATCAGTTGCAAAAGAGAGTGTCCAAACGGATCATCCCCTACCGCACCAATCAAAGCAGTAGAAACCCCAATTTGGAGGCCGCTGCAAGCACATTCGCGGGTGCCCCACCCGCATTGCCCACCCAAAGCGGCGACATATCATCCTTTTGCATGTGAAAGTCAATCAGAACCTCACCAATCGCAACGAGATCGAACAAAGCATATCCTCCTATTTGTGTTGCCTGCTTGCTATCACAAGTTTGGTTGCAATGCCAATACCAACGCCTCATAGGGGCGGAGTGATATGCGGTCAATCGATAGATGAGTGGACTGAATCGGATAGTTACCCAGTTTCAGTTCAGCAATTTGGTAGCTCGCTAGTTCTTTTGGCTTTTCCCAAACTGTGTCGCGACCATAGAAATTACACAATACAAGCCAGACATTTTCGTTCATCGTTCGCGTATACGCATAGATATCTGGATGTTCTTCAGAGATGAGTTGATACCTTCCATACACTACCAATGGGTTTTGTTTACGCAACTGAATGAGCTGCTGATAATAGTGGAAAATGGAATTTGGATTGGCCAGTTCAGCTTCCACATTAATTTCGCGATAATTGGGATTTACCTGAATCCAAGGCTTTGCGGTACTAAAACCTGCATTTTCACCAGCATTCCATTGCATAGGTGTTCGCGCATTATCTCGCCCCTTTTGGTGAATAGCCTGTAAAAGCCGCTCTGGATCTTCACCGCTTTCTATAACACGTTCTCTCCATAAATTATGGATTTCAACATCTCGATAATCTTCAATGGAAGAAAAAGCGACATTGGTCATGCCGATTTCCTCACCCTGGTAAATGTAGGGTGTTCCCTGCTGCAAATGAAGAAACGTTGCCAACATTTTAGCGGATTCCACACGGTATTTTTTGTCATCCCCAAAACGTGACACGGAACGGGGCTGATCGTGATTGTTCAGATACAGACTGTTCCACGCCTTGCCATAAAGCTCATACTGCCAACGGCTCATCACTTCTTTCAAATCCGAGAGCTTCCAAGGCACTACATCCCACTTACCGCCTTGCCCGGCATCCAAATCGGTATGTTCAAACTGAAAAACCATGTTTAGCTCATGGCGGTCTTCTCCTGCATAAAGAATAGCGTCATGAGGTGTGACAGCTCCCGTTTCACCAACTGTCATAATGTCATAATGACTTAGAACTTCACGGTTCATCTCCTGAATGAATTCATGAACACGGGGACCATTGGCAAAAAATTCTCCACCCCATGCATAACCTTGCGAATTGGGATTTGGAGCATCCGGCAAACCTGGCACTTTTGAAATATGGTTGATAACGTCCATACGGAAACCGTCAATACCTTTGTCCAGCCAGAAACGCATCATTTCATAAACAGCTTTGCGTAACTGATCATTTTCCCAGTTTAAATCGGGCTGCTTGCGACTGAATAAGTGGAGATAATACTCTCCCGTAGTTTCATCAAATTGCCATGCCGATCCCGAAAAATAAGAAAGCCAATTGTTAGGCTCTCGACCGTTCTTGCCAGGACGCCAAATGTAAAAATCTCTGTATGGGTTATCTTTGGATTTGCGTGATTCAACAAACCAAGCGTGTTCATCTGATGTATGATTGACAACTAAATCCATAACCAGTCGCATGCCTCGCTTGTGTATTTCAGCCAGCATCCGTTCAAAATCCTGTAGGGTCCCAAACTCCTTCATGATTTCATAGTAATTAGAAATATCATAACCATTATCGTCATTAGGTGATGCGTAAATGGGGCAAATCCAAATAACATCCACACCCAGTTCCTGAAGATAATCCAATTTCTCAGTAATACCGTTCAAATCACCGATTCCATCACCGTTAGAGTCTTTAAAACTACGTGGATAAATTTGATAAACAACAGCTTCTTTCCACCATTGATGTTGCAAAATGAGAACCTCCCAGCTTTAACATGACATTTTATTTTTCTAAACCTTGCCTAAACCTCTTATCCTTTAACAGCACCAGCAGTCAATCCAGATACAATCCACTTTCGGAAGATAATGACCAAGATTACAATAGGTAATATGGAGACGACCGATCCAGCAAAGATGGTTCCGTAAGGTTCGCTGTATTGACCGCTAAAAAGGGCGATTCCGACTGGAATCGTACGCATCGTATCGGATGAATTGAAAACGAGCGCCATAAAGAATTCGGTCCAGGAGGCAACGAAAGTGAAAACGGCGGCAGCAAATAGTCCTGGACGTGTGAGCGGCAAAAAGATTCGATAAAACGTTTGAAAAACACTTGCACCATCCATTTTGGCTGCTTCAAATAGTGCACCGGGGACTTCCAAGAAATAATTGCGCAAAATCCAGACAGCAAAAGGCATATTGAAAGCACTGTAAGGAATAATCAGCGCTTGATAGCTATTTAGCCAATTCACATCACGTAAAAGAACATAAAGAGGAGCAATGACAGCAATTTCAGGAAAAACAGAAATAATGAGCAAGGCGATTAATACGGTCTTTTTTCCAGGAATGGGCAAACGAGCAACAGCAAAACCAGCCATACTGGCAAGAGCCAGAACAATAAATGTAGAACAAATGGCAACAATAACACTATTTCGAATGTATATGCCAAAATTATCTTGTTGAAAAGCCGTAGCATAGTGAATAAATGTCCAGTGATGCGGAAACAGGGTTGGCGGATAAGCGCTAATTTCCAAGTCGGGTTTGACAGAAGTGACCAACATCCAATAAAAAGGGAGCAGAATAGCTACCAGAAATAAAATCAGCACCACATAACCAACGATAACTTGACGCTTCGTTTTCACGTTCAGGCTCCCTCCTCAACCAACGAGCGAAATGCTGATAAAAAGAGCAGACAAATCACCAACACCATCACCACTGTGCTGACAGCCACTGAAGAACCTAGTCCAAAGTGAAGATTGGTGAAAAGTGCTTGGTCAGCCAGCATAGCCAGGGATTGTGTTGCTCTGCCAGGTCCACCGCCTGTCAATACATAGGGCAAATCGAAGACACCAAACGCTTGCAGTACGCGAAACATAGCTGCTAATGCTATAGAGCCGCGCAAAAGCGGAAAAGTTATTTTCCAAAAAACTTGCCAACGATTGGCTCCGTCCATATAAGCAGCTTCATAATATTCTTTAGAAATCATTTGTAACCCGCCAAGTAAAATAATGACTACAAAAGGTGTCGTTTTCCATATATCTGCAACCATCATCGAGATAATAGCTGTTACAGAATGCCCAGTCCAAGTGACGGGAGAAGAAAGGATGTGCAAACTAATCAGCACATAATTCAAAACTCCATACACTCCATTGTAGATATAGGACCACATTTCTGCTGAAATTACCGTAATCAGCGACCAGGGAATCAACATGACGACAAGCGAGACACTTTTCAACTGTTCCACATTATGGATAGCCAGCGCGATGAGCATACCGAGGACCAATTCTACAAAAACGGTTACTAAAGCGTAATAGATTGTAAACCAAACACTATGCCAGTAAATTCCAGAATGAATCAAGATATTGTAATTCTTAAATCCTTGCAGATGAATTTGAAATCCGTTATCTGTAATGGCAACATGGCTGAAACTCATGACCACGGAATACAAGATGGGAAACAACGTCACAAGGAGAATGACTAAAAGAGCAGGAGCCATCATGCGAATTCCAGAATTGCGATCACTGCGCAAAAAATATTTTCTTCCTGCTCGCCATTTTTGGTCGTTTCCCATGACCTGCTCACTTTGTGCCAAACTTATCCCCCATTTCACGTGAATAGAATAGCAGAAGGGCCGTTGCCGGCCCTTGACTACTAAACTTATTACAGACCGCTATTGGCACCTTGTGCCTGTTGAATTTGCTGTTGCGCCTTTTTCAACGCTGCACTTACGGATTCATTTCCAGCCAAAGCAGCATTGACATTTTGATAGATTGCCTGTGACACTTGTGGATAATTCGGTGATTGACTAGGACGAGCAATATATTTGGTTTTAGGAATCAGATTGAAAATCGGACTGACCGCCTTGACGGAAGGATTATTGGCGACCGCAGCATTGGTTGGGATTTCAGAAAACTGTTTAGCCAAAATGGTCTGTGCTTGCGTTCCTGTCATGAAATTGATAAACGCCAAGTCAGCTTTCAGATTTTTTGAATGTGGATTGACATACAAATCCCAACCGCCAATTGTACTGTAACCACCACCTGGCTGGAAGGATGGCAATACAGTTACGCCCACTTTACCAGCCACGCGCGAATTTTTAGGATTGTTAGAATCATCCCACGCGTACGACCAGTTGCGCAAAAAGGCTGCGTTGCCCTGATCAAACACATCTTCTGCTTGTGGTTCTTGCATTTGTACAACAGAAGCTGGTGTTACACCGCTGGTAATTAATCCGCGCATAAAAGACAGCGCTTTTGTTGCTTGCGGAGAATCAATGACTGGCTGTCCCTTTGAATTCAAAACCTTGCCGCCCGCATCAGTCAAATACTCCATGAAATCGCAAGTCAAACCTTCATAAGACGCACCTTGCCAAACAAATCCGTATTTAACGAGACCTCTTTTCTGCAGTGTTTCTGCTTCAGACTTCAATTGCTGCCATGTCTGAGGAACAGGCAATCCAGCTTTTTGTAAGAGATCTTTTCGATAGTATAAAAATCCTGAATCAGCGAAAAATGGCGCAGCATAAACTTTACCTTGATAGGTAGCGCCATTGACCAAACCAGGAGAGAATCGGCTCCAAAACGAGGAAGGTAGACTATCTGAAAGTGGTAATGCCAACTGATTAGCCGCAAATTGAGCAGGCCAAATCACATCTCCCATAAAGACATCCGGAGTGGATGAACCACCGCCAATCGCTGTAGCCAACGAAGAGCGGTTAGTATCTGTGTCGCTGCTTTGATCTTGCAGGACCACTTTAATTTTGGGATATTTCTTCTCAAACGCGTTAATCAAAGTCTGGCGTAAACCTGAGTGCGTAATCGGTGGCGCAGCCCAGACAATCGTACCGCTTGCATCAGAAAAATTGACTGTTTTACCAGTAGCAGCCGTGTTCGATGTTGTGCTGGAGCTAGTGTTTGCCGCACTATTGTTGGTTCCGCATCCAGCTACAAGACCCCCTGCCATCACGAGTGTAACCGCATACGCAGCACCTTTGGAGAATTTCTTCATCTTTCAGTTCCTCCTTTTGATCTGACCCTCTTTGGATACTTTTTCAAAAACATTTCTCAAGTTGCTCTTCTGACGTGGATGAATTTAAACATTTGACAGTTTCGCGCTCAACGATTCGATGCGGCATGTAATAAGTTCCTTGACGCGGCAGTTCAGACGGTTGTTCAATTCTTTGCAGCAGCGCTCGCACAACCTGTTCGCCAATTTCTTCAAACGGCTGCATAACGGTGGTCAAAGAGGGTATCACCATACGTGCAATCTGCAAATCGTCAAATCCAATAACCGACATGTCGTCCGGGACAGACAACCCGTGATCGTGCAAACAACGCATTGCTCCAATGGCCATTTCGTCACTGGCCGTGCAGATGGCTGTCAACTGATTGATCGGCTGACGCTTGAGCAATTCCTGCATCGCTGCATATCCACCGTCAAAACGATAATTCCCTGAAGTGACAAACGATTCGCTGTAGCCGATACCAAAATGCAATATTGCCCTGCGATAGCCTTCCAAGCGCAGCAAACCAGTCCGATCATCTTCAGATTCTCCTGTAATCATGCCGATCCGCTGATGCCCCCGTGCAACAAGATAAGCCACTACATCAAAAACGGCTCTTACATCATCCACTTTGAATGCTGGTAACGGCGTTCGACCCGTTGCTTCCGTTAAAGCAAGGGCAACAGGAATTCCAATCCTATCAAACAAAGCATCGTAGTCTTGATCGACCAGCTTGCTGGTGAAAATGATGCCGCTTACTTGATGTCGACGCAGAAAGGTAAACCCTTCTAGAGCTCTGTGACGTGAATGTTGCGAGTCAAAAAGCAGGATTTTCATATTGTTCTCACTGCATGCCTTTTCGATTCCGCGGTAGAGTTCAGTGAAGAAAAGATCGTTGATACCCGGAATGACTAAACCAATCGTATCTGTGCGTGATACACTGAGCCCTCGCGCCATAGCGTTTGGGTGAAAATCCAGCGCTTTGATGGCAGCCTGAACTCTTTGTTTCGTTTCCGGATCGACCAATTCTGGTTTATTAAGCACGCGAGAAACAGTAGCTGCAGAGACACCTGCCTTAGATGCCACATCACGAATCGTTACTTTCACAAAGCTCAGCTCTCTTCCATAAGCAACCAAGGTTCATCAGCATAAAAGCAAATGCGTGAGCAAACAAAAACTGTTATGATACATTTTCATAAATCGGTTTCATGAAAATGTATTCATAGATTAAATCAGATAGACCCTTAAAGCAAGACTATAAATTTCCAATCCATTTGGATTTACTATGTGCTTTGCACAAAAAAATATGCGCTGAGTTTTTACCTCAACGCATATCCAAAATACGAATGTACAGCGTATTATTTTTTATGTTTTTTCAGATTCAATTTCACTCTCATTCAGATGATAAGGAACTGTGGTAATGATGACATCTTTGTTCCACAAAAACCATGTACGTAACAACAATGAAGACTGGTTATGAAGAATTTGCGCCCAGTGACGTTTAGGCAAAAACTGTGAGAGGATGATGTGAATGTGATCGGGTCTTCCACCTTCTCGACTTTCAACAAATTTTATAAACCGCTGTACGGGTTGAATCAGAGAACGATACTCACTTTTTAAGGTCACCAGTCGACAAGGATTTCCCCATTCTTCCCATCGTTTTTCTATTCTTGCAATCGATTCATCATCAAAACCTACATAGACTGCAATAACATCTGAATTAAGCGATAGAGCAAAAGACAGCGAATTGAGTGTTACACGATGTAATCCGGAAAGCAGCAGAATCGTTACCACATGGTGGCGAATTGGTCGCTCTTCTTTTAGATTTATGCGCAACTCGTCTGCCAACAAAGTATAGTGTTTACGGATTTTAGTGGCCATGAACATCAACAACGGAAGAACTACCAAAACAATCCAAGCGCCACCAGTGAATTTTGTAACTGCAAAAACGATGGCTACGACCGCCGAAAGCACGGCGCCAAAACTATTGATAAAACTTTTCAGTCTCCACATCTTGCCTCGCACTCTTAGCCAACGTTTTACCAGACCAATCTGCGCCACCGTAAAAGCAACAAAAACACCAATCGCATAAAGAGGAATCAGCGAATTGGTTTGAGCACGGAAACCTTCAATTAATAACGCTGAAAGCGCAGCTAATACCAACATCCCGTTGGAGTACCCTAAACGATCACCACGAACAAGCAGAGAACGAGGCAGAAAACCATCTCCTGCCATTAAAGCTGTCAATTGAGGAAACCCTGTAAATGTGGAATTGGCCGCCAAAATTAGAACCAAAAATGTTGCCCAGATAATAATTTGATACAAGATACTGTGTCCAAAATATGAACCAAGCAATTGAGACAACATTGTATTATTGGGATTTACAGAAATTCCCTGGAAATAAAGAAGGCACGAAAACCCGATTAAAGTAATACCCGTAATCGTGCCCAACGCTATATAAGCTTTAATAGCTCCCCGTGTACGAGGCTCACGGAAAATTGGAACTGAATTAGAAATGGTTTCAATACCCGTCAATGATGAACACGCAGATGAAAAAGCTTTAAGCAGCAAGAGCAAAGTTAATCCCTTTGGAAAGACTCCGAATGGTGGTGTATATTTAGAAACCAGACCGTGAGGGCCTCCTTCTATAAAACCGTAGCCGATTAAAAACACCATACAGAGCATGAAGAACAGTGTTGGCCAAGCAAACACAGAGGCTGACTCACTAACCCCGCGCAAATTGACCAGTAAAATAATAATAATACATGCAATGGATAAACCAACAACATGCGGGGCTAATATTGGATAAGCGGAAGCAATCTGTTGGATACCAGACGAAATAGATACCGCAACAGTGAGTATGTAGTCAATCATCAATGAACTAGAAGCGAGTAGACGTACCCAAGGAGCACGAAAATTGTCTTTAGCTATCGCATACGCCCCTCCACCATTGGGATATGCGCTAACGCCCATAATATAAGAAATAATCAGTGCGGTCAGAAGTATAACAGTTGCTAAGGTAATCGGTACAATCAACCATTTTACGTCAACACCTAATTGCGCAATCTCTGTGATGCCTGCCTCTGGGCCATATGCTACAGAAGAATATAAATCTGCTGCTAAAACAGGTAGGGCGATAAACCAAAAAAGCTTGGTATGATTGTTATTCAGTTCTCTTGAGCGCATAGGTCGTCCTACAAGAAACCGCTTAACAGAGTTAAAATTAGCCACGGCAAACCAGAGCGCAAGAAGAGACAACACAATAAGTAAAGGATCTAAAAAAGGAAGAGTTTTATGCAATGCCAGTTGCCTCCTTCATGCATGCTCAAACAACGAACGTTGCAACACAGATAATAACATTAAATAGCGCCTCAGTTAGAAAAAATTTAGTTTTTTCTCCTTCCTGTATTATTTTCTTTTTCGGAAATGCAAAAAATACGCACCTAGCAAGAGAATAATCATGAGCAGCAACAGATACGGGAGTCCGCGCTGCATAAGAAACACATGATAATGATTCCACGCTACTCCAATATAGCGACCCGAAAGTAAAAAAAACGCAACCCAGATGAGTGCACTCAAAGCGTTGACAAGTGAAAATTTCCAAATGGGCATAGCGTCTATTCCAGCTAAATACGGTACCAATACTCTGACTCCGGCAATAAACTTGCCCATCAAAACAATCCATATTCGCCACTTGGCAAATTGATTTTCAGCTTTATTCAAACGTTTTTCGTTGATTCCAACATATTTTCCATACCGAACAAGCAAAGGTCGCCCCAGCATTCTCCCTAATGAATAAGCTACCGTAGAACCTACCACATTGCCCAAAAAAGCTGCCAACAATAATGGAAAGAAAGAAAACTGACCATGTATCCATTCTACACCAGAGACTACAAGCGTCGTTTCAGCCGGAAACGGAATACCCACCATTTCTAAAAATAGAATTAAAAAAACACCCATATATCCAAAATGGACAATCCATTCATGAACCGAAAGAGACAATCAAAAATTCCCCTCTCCATGAAATCAGCAAACTCATATATGTTTTATCCTAGCATTGATTGGTCTAAAATCCCATTAACTTCAGTATATCATTCCATACCTTAATAAAACGTGATCGTTGAAATAAGAATAAGCCTGCAACACCCCAGAGCACGGAGTATGCAGGCTGCATCACAAGTAAACGTATGGTCTTGTATAGTTACAATCAATTTTGAAGAGTGGTTAATTCAAGCTCGTAATCTGTAGGATCGGTCATATCTGTTCCGAATTTTACTCCTACCGCTTTCAATATGAGCGTCAAAACAACTGAAAGAATCAAATTGACTATACCTGCAGTTAACCCAGCGTAAGACGCTATAGCCAAATGACCTAAGTGTACAGTGTAAATTGAAGATTTAAACTGATTTTCAACGGCCATGCCAGTACCATAAATCATACCTACGGCCCAACCAATAAACAACGCATATCGGTTAAACCATCGTGTGTATAGCCCAAGTACAATGGCTGGAACAGTTTGAAGAATCCAAATACCACCAAGCAACTGCAAATTAATCGCGTACTGTGTTGGAATGCCTATAACGAAATAAAGCGCTCCTAATTTGACAAGCAAAGAGAATATTTTAGCTACCCTCGCCTCATGTTCTGGTGTCGCTTGACGAACAAAGAATTCTTTGTAGATATTTCTTGTAAAGAGATTGGAAGCTGCAATAGACATGATGGCTGCGGGTACAAGAGCACCAATGGCAATTGCAGCAAAACCTACTCCAGCAAACCAAGAAGGAAATTCTTTCAAAAATAAAAGAGGCACCGCATTACTTGTAACTTTTGTATGGATTCCTGCTGCCAAAGCCATATATCCTAGCAAGGCAAGAACACCTAACATAAATGAATAAATAGGAAGAAATGCCATATTTCGTTTAACCGCTACACGACTGCTGGCTGACAATGTCCCTGTTACAGCATGCGGATAAAGAAAGAGGGCTACTGCAGAGCCAAACGCCAAGGTCGCATAAGGCAAGAATAATTTAGGACTGATGACTACTGCGCCTTTCGGTTTATGTGTAGCAAGCGCAGCGGCTGCAGCATGAAAAATATGCGAAAAACCGCCCAATTTCATGGGAATGACGATGGCTGCAACAAGAATGACCACGTAAATCAAAATATCTTTTACAAAGGCAATCATGGCCGGAGCTCGAAGACCGCTTGTGTACGTATAGAGAGCTAGAATGATAAATGCAATAATAAGCGGCCAATCTCCTGCCAGACCCATCGCCGCTAATACCGCTTTCATACCGACCAGCTGCAGGGCAATATACGGCAACGTCGCAAGAATGCCTGTGACGGCAATCGCCAAAGCAAGTAGACGAGACTGATATCTTCCTTGCACGAAATCAGAGGCTGTGACGTATCCATGTTTCTTAGCTACTGACCAAAGACGCGGCATAAATAGAAAAGCTAAGGGATATACAACTATTGTATAAGGAACTGCATAAAAACCTAGTGCTCCTGAGCCATACATAAGAGCTGGTACGGCAATGAAAGTATAGGCTGTATATAAATCACCACCAAGCAAAAACCAGGTTACAAACGTCCCAAATCGTCTACCGCCCAAACCCCATTCATCTAAATGAGATAGATTTCCTTTTCTCCACCGGGAAGCAACAAAACCTAATACGGTGATAAAGATAAACAACAGAACAAATACAATTACAGCTGCTGCATGCAAGTATTTTCCACCTCTCCCCCACAAACCTACAATGATAGCGCCTTCATGATTTCATTTAAAATGGCATTCGATTAGTCCTTCGTAAGAAAATAAACCACACCTGTAATCAGAGCAGAAATGATGACCCACAGAAACTGATAGGCATAGAAGAACGGAACCCCAAACCAAACAGGATGATATGATGCATAAAAAGGCGGATACAGAGTACCAATGAAGGGTATTAACAGTAGCCAAAGCCATACACGACCACGTTTACGTTTGGGTTCTTGCTGCGCATTCATACATTGTCCTCCTTTCTGTTTTATAAGGTAAGTTGCTCAAAAAATATGAGCTAAAATTAAGAGAATTATCGCACAACAAAAAAGGTATCGTCAATTCAATCCTATCCATCACAAACATCCTATATTATCCAAAATAATATCTTTTCATTATTTCTGATCTCCTTTTTCTTTATCTGTATATAACTGAGATAAGGTTACGACTTTGTAGTTTTCATTATGTAGTCCATAGAGTACGATACGTAAGGCACGAATGGTTGAAGTGCGATTACCTCCTTGATCATGAAAAAGCAATATATCGCCTGGACGAATCTGTTCGAGTATTCTTTGAGCCATTTTTTCAGGAGAAGGATTTTGCCAGTCAGAAGAATCAATGCTCCATAGCACTGTACGATAACCCATTTGTTGGGCTATGGAACACACTTTCGCATTTGAGCGACCTCTGGTCGGTCGAAACCACTTTAATTTTCCTGCCTGAGGTATTACCTGATGCATGGCTTTTTCCGTCAACGACAATTCCTGGCTTATTTGATTCTCAGTTCTTCCTGTCAAAAGAATATGATGATAAGTATGATTACCAAACTCATTTCCAGCTTGCCATTCCGAAACCACCAGCTTTTGATAAGGAATGATTCTTTCTCCAATTAAAAAAAATGTTGCATGTGCCTGATATTGTTTCAGAAGTTTTAATATCTGCGGAGTATAGGTCAAACTAGGTCCGTCATCAAAAGTAATCGCCACTTCTTTCGAGGTCATGTTAACTTTACGGAGAATAGAACATTTAGCAAATACCGTTGGAATCGGGGGTATGCATACAAAGAAGAATATGCCTACGAGTATAGAACACACACTTTTTTTCAAATATTTTTTTAATGATTTTAAACATTTTGGGAAATTTCCAAGCAGCACCATGAATGCCTCCACACATCAATTTATGGTTATTGTGAGTTATCGAAAGCAACGCCATACGAAGAAATTTTTGAACGACCCATCCATGAAAAAAGAACTTGGACAGTGAATCACTGTCGAAGTTCTTCAATCACGTTTTTAACTAAAAAGCATGCCTGCTTTGATCGAACTATTTCTCATGAGATTTTTGAATTTTTCATTAGTATGCACCAGCTGCATATCCTGCTGCAGGTACAAGCAAGAAGAACAGTACAAAGATGATTAAGAAGACAACTGCCCAACGAGTATATCCACCAAAACATCCGTACATAAAACATCCCCCTCTCCATCAAACTACCCTATCCTACGATGGACAACCTTTATATCGTCAGGGATAGCAGCCTTAAAGAAGAGGGAAAAGCTGTAGAATATTGGGGATATTTTCAGAAGACTTTACGAATATTAAAAACATCTGACATTAGGTAAATCCCTTGAGGAAATGAATTTCCTAATACCCACCAAGAAAGGCCCCTCAACTGGTACTCATCAATTAGAGAAAATTTTGCAGAGATACTTAGCGCATCATCAAACCAAACCTGGTGACTTTGTGAACCATTCGTATATTCAAAATTAGGAGAAGCGGAAACAGGATCAAACCGTATAGGTGATTTTTCATTGATAGCAAGATTTTGAGCACTATTGTTTGATAAGCTAGCCGCTCTGAGACCTTTGCGCCAAGGAATGGGCCAATCATATCCATAAAGTGTAACTCCCATTAATATTTTTTCTGAAGCAATCACTGAAGTGGCGTAGTCTAAAACATTTTTCACTTGATGGATGGGGGCTACCGCCATCGGAGGTCCACATACCTACATACATACACATCCATACATGTTAAATGGACTCAATATCCAAATATTGCATTACAATCTTGACCAATTAAAATTGAATGTGATAGAATGCGCATAGGTCAAAGGTAGTCAATGTGCCTGTGACTTTTTGAGTGATTTGTTGTCTTTTTCTTCTTCCAATTTAAAATTTTTTATCAACTAAAGTAAGCAATATGGCGGGCGGGCAAATGAGCGAATGTGATAACTTACGCAAGTCGCGCATGGCATTGTTACCGTTTACCAGACGATTCGTGTACGATTACAAACCGAATCGAGGGCTGTCTACATATGGCAAACGAAAACATTGTCCATGAAGCAACAGAAAGAAAGAAAACTTCTAATTTGGACGAGCCATCTTTTACTTTTAGTCAAGAAGTTTTCTTGTCACTAGTTCAGCATTTGCCAATAGGAATTGTTTGCTTCGAATATGAGTCAGTTGCCCTGTATAATCCAGTTGCTGAACAACTCTTCAGTACACTTGGTTATACTCCTAAAAAACTATGGAATCTAGAGGAATTCTTAAAATCTGTTCTGGACATCCGAGAGCCTCTTCGCTATGCTCATCTGTACACGAAACGTTTACATTTGACGAATGGTGAATTATTCATTTTAGAATTCACCATTGTTAGCACTCCAGAACCATCCGTCACTTTTTTAATTCTTAAAGATGTTACGGATTTATTTACGTATAGGGAGTCCATTGAAGAAATGGACAGACTGTTGGTAGTTGGTGAATTAGCCGCCGGTTTGGCACACGAAATTCGCAATCCATTAGCCAGTTTGCGCGGTTTTACACAAATGATTCAGCGTTCCAAAGATCCGGACAGTAATCTATCCTATACACAAATCATGCTTAACGAGCTCGATCGTATTAATGGTCTGGTTGAGGAATTATTACAATTAGCCAAACCAAGAAGCCAACCTTTTTTTCAACGCAATCTAATTGAAATTTTAAATTCAGTAGTGATACTTTTGAATCCGCAAGCTATTGTCAAAAGTTGCGCCATTCACCTTTCTGTAGAAAACTGGGATTGGCAGCAAAATGTGTTATGTCAGCCCAACAAACTTAAACAAGCCTTTATTAATTTAATTAAGAATGCTGTAGAAGCTTCAGAGCCAGGTCGGATTATTGATGTTATTGTAAAAAGAACCCATAAATTTGTGGATATATTCATCATTGACGATGGACCAGGAATTGACGATTCCATTCTCCATCATCTTGGAAAAAAATTTATCACTACCAAAGAAAGTGGTACTGGACTTGGTTTAATGCTCAGTCAAAGTATTATTGCAGACCATATGGGTCAACTTGAAATTTTAAAAAATGAAAAACGTGGTACTGAAGTAAGAATTCGTTTACCTGTTTGCCAATGAATCATTCAAAAGATTGAGTAGGGTGGCAATGTTCTAGACACCAATTTTAACGAGTGCGCTAGACGTGAGCCTGAACAGTTTTGCAGAATTTCTGCATCTGTTCAGGCTCATTTTTTATTTGGAGGGAATATTGACATAATGAACGAACTAACATCCAAACAAAATAACTTGCAACTAGATTGGAATGATTTAGATAAAATTAACTTGCTGAGTGTATTAAGTTCATTACCAGAAAGTGTAGTTCCTACCATACGAGATGCGCTAGCTTCCATTCATGGTTTTGCATATATTCTCATTAAAGATTGTGAACCATACGAGTTCCACCTTACACAAATTGTGAAAATCAGTTTGCATTTGAATGATTTTCTGGAGAGTATTATCGTATGGAACAATCAATTACAACATTCTAATGATGTAGATATATCCTCTTCTATCCAAAATCTTCTCTTAGTTATTAATCAGATCCAGAATTGCTTAAATCAAATCCACACCCATATTATACTTATCCCAGACGAAATCCGGGCCCAATTTTCATTAGCCTTTCTTGTAATGTTGACGGAAAACTATCGATGTAAAACCATTCTGGAACATTTAGCTGAACTTAGTAACGAGCTAAAATTTCCATCCACTCCTTCCCGCTAAATTATTTAAATAAGTGTTTTGTAGAATTATAAAGCCTTATAGGACAAGAAGGTTGAAGGCATGAAAAAGCACTTCACCCCAATCTTCGAGAAGATTTCAAGTAACGAAACCAGAAATTTCCGAGGCGGGAAGTCCCATATGTATCTTCTCCAACCATCGCCTGCCTCTGTTTTTTGGGGCCTTGGAACTCCAACCTTATGCTTCGAAGTTAAGAAGCCTTCCCAAAAAAGCACGAGATCTATCCATCGTGAAGTCATTCTACTTGCACTTCTGATGGCTTCGCTTGAAGGAATAGCCAAGGTAAAGACACATATGCTTATCAACGCGATCGCGATATACGCATCAGCACTAGCCGTAAACCAGATGGAACAACACAAGAAGACTGCGTAAGCTAAAACAAGTTCATCTATGAGAAGAGCTTATCCTTTCACAGTATTGAGGACAAAACAGACAAGGCTTCTATCTGTTTGCAAGTTCCAATCAATAAAAATATCTTGGACGCTTTCTTGAAATATCTCATGGAAGTGTCCATCACGATGAAAATATTTCTTTTCCAGTTCCGCCTTTGTGGTTCGCAATGGAGTTGCATAACCTTTTTGAATCATAGCTTTTTCCAATGGTATAAGAATGCCGTCGCGCTCAACAACGATTAAATGAGCGTTGATTTTAACGGATAGAATCTTTGCAGGAGTTCTCTCCGTTAGTGCACTTAAACGAGCTACCTCTTGATGCAATTTTTCCTTACCCAAGAAATTCACATTTTCAATGGGCAATTGAAATAAGACAATTACAATTCCTGTTCCATTTTCATAACTCCAGTCATGATAGACCTCCAACACATCGCTTTGAAAAAGTACACGCAGTACACCTTTCATCTCTGAAATTAGAGACTGCAAGATTTTCATGCGAGATTCTGCGGCAATGTCCATCTGTCCTTGATCTAACAATACCTCTTCTAGTGAAGAAATAAAATTTGTAACCTGTATCACCAGAACCTGATGTTCTAAAAAAGCCTGACAATGACTGGGTCCTCGTCCAAACATTTCTCTGTGTAAACGACTAAAATAACTGGCTACTTGTTTTAAGGACTCATCCACACCCAGAAGACAACACCTCACACTAAACAATTCATTCATAAATATTTTCTCGATATGGGGTGCTGTCTATTCTGTACAAAATTTATATTTTCATGTTTCCTAACACGGATAATTATTTTCAAATTTGAGCATGCTGAATCGCGTTATGAATAAAATTGAATGACATGATGGGGAGAGGAACAGTGAACCAACCAACCAATACAACCGAATCATTCAATCAGAATGATTTCCATCAAACGATTAGTAATCGTATGAGCAAACTTTTCCGAGAACATTTTGGAAAAGGGCCCGAGTCTGTTTTTGTATCGAGCGGATACAAATTTATTTCCATTTATTTAAGAAATTTTTTATCACCTATGGAAAAAGTATTGCTCGAAAATGATCAAGATTTTACTTTAGCTGAATTAAGGCAACAGGTGATGCAAGCTTTACTTCCAGAGATTAAAGCCTACATTGAAATGCTATCTGGTATTAAAATAGAAGAATTATATTATGACTGGAACTTTCATAATCGTTCAGGATTAATTTTTGCAGTGACTGACAACCCTTTATCGAATATTGCAAACCTTGAACAAGAATTTGAAGGAAAGAAATTACTAGAAGATGAAATTATTCGCATCAGCCAAAACGCCCAAAAAGTTCCTGAAGAAGTATTTTCTTTTCTATTTCATCCAAAAATTCTTGTGATTATTCGTAAAGGTATTCTTGTTCGAATTGAAAAAGAACTTATCCGTGTAGGTCATGGCCCTTTACTAAAAAGGGTGAAAGCTAATCTTGAAAAAAGTTATCTGCATAATACCAGTTCATTTGAAGGGATTTTAAAACAACGTGTACTTGAAGTATTTGTGGATTGGAATTTTGATATTGATAAAAGTATTATTGTGTATATACTCAATCCAAAACGATTGCAAGGACAAGGAGATAAACCCATGGTAGAAAGAGCGGATGCCAATACTTTTGAGCAGGAAGATGAGAATCCATAAGAGAATAGTTTAATGAGGACTATTTTTAATTTAGAAGAGGACGGTTTATGTGCGACAACGTCCAGAACACTTCATTCCAGGAGAACATCATTTACCTGAGTACTCTCCTGTGGTTCATACACCTGTTGGATATTGGGAATATAACCACACTTCACAAACATTTTTTTGTTCTGCGCAAATGTTGCGAATGATGAATTTGCACGAAGCAGAAAATATTATTTCTATGAAAAATCTTCTTCAAACGATTTTAACGGAAGATCATCATCTATGGCTATCCATTTCCAAATCTCATGCAAATAATTACCAAAACTTTACCTTTCGAAATCTAAATTCTTCAGGAATCATGAATTGGCTTCATTGTTCATACGAAACTCTAGTTGTCGATGGAAAAGTTTTAACTATAGGGTCTATTCAAGAATTAACAACATTGCGTGAGGATTTAGATAAAAGTATAGCCATCGCAGATAGGTATTCTTCCGTGCCATGGGATTTACTGCAAAAAGCTTCGAATGCAGCTTTATGGCAATGGGATATCCAGAAAAATATGATTGTCTGGAATATCCATGAAAATGGAACTTTAGTTGCTGAAAATATTCATTCTATGCACCAATTTCTACAATATGTGCATCCTGATGACAGAGCTTGGGTAACACGCATTCTCATCAACTCTTTGACAAATGGTCAATGTGACTTGGAATTTCGTATGCAGATGGATAAAGAACCAACATTATTCGTCCGTCTGATTGCTGAAGCTTTATATGCTTCTGATAGAAAAGCTCATTATCTCTCCGGTTTTCTTATCAATCAAACAAATTATAAATTGCAGGAACTGAAGCTACAAAAAAAAGAACTCATGATGCAACGGGTAGAACAATGTGCTGCATTAGGATATTGGGAACGCTACCCAAATAATGATACAATTTATTTTTCTCCTGAACTTTATGAAATATGGGATTTACCGAAAGAACAGCCTGTGACTTTAGATCTTTTGGTAGAACGTATTCATCCAGACGATCGATGGACTTGGAAAGAAAATATTGATCAATCATACCTGGGCAATCCATACTTTATAGAATATCGAATTATACGCCCAAATGGCGAAACACGTTTTGTTCAATCCTACGGAGAACCCATATATCACGCAGGAAAAGTTACGGAAGTCTATGGTATTTTGCAAGATACGACCCATTTGCGCAACACAGAATGGACATTGCGGCAAAACCAAGAACGCTTGGAAATGGCGGAAGAACTTGCTCAAATGGGCAGTTGGGAGTATGACCCCTTTACAGATGAATTCCGTGCTTCCACTGGTTTTTATCGTATCTTTGAAATGCCGCCATGCTATATATTGACTCTCAATAGAGTGCAGGAGTTTCTGGGAGACATTCATTCTGAGCTTTTTGAAAAAATTAGAGAAAATTTACTGTCTCAACGGATGTGTGAACTAGAATTTGATATTCAACAAAACCGTAAAAATCGCAAACGAATTCGTATGAAGAGTAAAGCCATTGTAAAAGACGATATAGTGGTAAAATATTTCGGTATGTTACAAGATGAAACCGATCAATTGGAAGCAGAAGAGGCATTGCGCGAATCTCAGGAATTGTTGCAAGTATCGGAGAAACTATCTGCTGTTGGTCAATTGGCGGCCGGAGTCGCTCACGAAATTCGCAATCCTTTGACTGCCTTGCACGGCTTTCTTCAACTTCTGCACAGTCAAGCAGAAAATGGAGAAAATGAATTCTACATTCATGTTATGGAATCTGAATTGAACCGAATACGCTCCATCTTGGATGAGTTGTTGATGCTCGCCAAACCCCATCCTGTTCAACATACAGAAATTAAGCTGGATGAATTGGTTCAAAGCGTGGTATCACTCATGGAACCTGAAGCGCGTTTACACAGTATTCACTTTGATATCCTGAGCGATTCCAGTGTCCCATTTATTTATGGCGCCTCCGATCAAATCAAACAGGTATTGATCAATCTAATTAAGAACGCTATTGAATCCATGAGTTCTGGTGGCGTTTTAACCATACGCATCCAACGAAAGCTAAAATACGTGGAAATTTTGTTAGTAGATCAAGGAATAGGCATACCCCAAGAAATTTTAGACAAGATAGGTCAACCGTTTTTTACTACCAAAGAGAGCGGCACAGGACTCGGTTTAATGGTAAGCCAGAACATTATCCATTCGCATGGCGGCAAATTGGATATTCAGAGTGAACCTGGAGTAGGTACGGCTGTTAGAGTGTATTTACCATTACCTGCAGATGAATATAACTCACCGTAAGAAGTACTGTGCTTGTGATCAAGGATGATTCACTAAAAA
Organism: Alicyclobacillus sp. TC; assembly: GCF_016804365.1. Classification (NCBI taxonomy): domain Bacteria; kingdom Bacillati; phylum Bacillota; class Bacilli; order Caryophanales; family Alicyclobacillaceae; genus Alicyclobacillus; species Alicyclobacillus sp. TC. The sequence continues at coordinate 2,318,863 of NZ_CP044434.1, forward strand.
ATAGCGATACTGTATAGAAAGTGTGCTTTGAGAAACCTGAATCTCTTGTATCATTTTTTGCAGAATAGCCCTGGTTGTCTCAGGAGCTGGCGACGGAGTATGAAGCAGTTCTTCTACTACATGAAAAAGCGTTTGCTGCGCATCAAGAGGGGCACTGCCTCCTTGATGCTCGTTTTTGGATTCGGCTAGTAGAGTTTCCTCAATATTCCTTAAATGCTGTAGTTGTTGCTTTAATTTTTGATTGAGGGGCAAAAAGACTTCTTCTGATAATCCATCCTGTGAATAGGCCATAAAAAGTTCTTGCGACTGTTTAATGACCCTATCCATCTGTTTTTGAATTGCCAATCTCTTTTTGGAGACGCTGATACAACTTTGTTTTACATTGGGAAGTTCATGCGAAGACAGTAACCGTTTCAACTGCTGGAGTACAGCGTTTTGCACCATCTTTTCTATTTCATCTGCTGGCAGATAGGATTGTTTACAGAAGAAAACACCTTTTTCCGCTTGGGATCGACATCGATAATAACGTTTCCCTCGACCGTTTTTCTTTACAATCATTCGACTGCCACAAGAACAGCGGAGCAATCCATTTGATAAAAGATGAACTTGACCGGATCGGCCTGGATATTTTCTTCTTTGCTCCATGAGCGTATGAACTTGAGAAAAAATTTCTCGACTGATAATGGGTGGATGAGCCGATGGACAAACCGCTTGAGAGTTCTTATCTTTACTCCAAACTGTTATTCTACGGCGTTTTAACCAGTTGTGGCTACTAGGCGCAAGTAAGCGTTTCTCTCTCCGACCATAGACTACATCACCAGTATATGCAGGATTTTCCAATATACGGGATATTGTCCTGGCCGTCCAATCGGCGTTTCTTTTGGTTTTCCATAATCGTTTGTTTAAAATCTCAGCGATTTTGCGTGTTCCATATCCTTGCAGATAAAGTGAGAAAATTTCCCGAATCACGGGCGCAAACGTTTCGTCAATTTCCAAACGCTGTGTTTGCGGATTGAGAAGATACCCGTCTGGCGGCTGTCCATTCCAACGTCCAGATTTCGCTTTCTGCATAGCTCCCATACGCACTCGTATAGAAATTTTCTCCGATTCAGCTTGGGCCAATGCACTATGGATGGTAAAGATAAATTCGGCGTTATCTTTTTGGCTATCAAAATTCTCTTCAAGTGAAAGAACACGTACCCCAACAGCAAGCAAAGTGCGCAAAAGCAGGAGCGCATCCACCGTGTCACGCGCCAAACGAGAAATTCCTTTAAAAAGTACCACCTGGAAACAACCTGCCCTAGCATCAGCAAGCAATTTCTGAGCTTGTAAACGATTCACCAAGCTAGTACCAGACACTGCCTCATCCACATAAATCCATTCATCCGGAGTTTCCCAATATTCTCCCAGTTCCTGACCGCGTCTTCTGGCCATCTCCCGACAGACTGAAATTTGGTGTTCGAGCGAGTCACCCGAAAGTTGCGATTCATCGGATACGCGAGCGTAAATGGCGCAGCGAGTCAACCGCAACTCCCCTTCATAGAAAGGCTCATCATGCGATGAGAGCACTGACTGTTCCACCGCTTGATCCAAACGCAAATATTCCAGTAAGATCAGCAAACAATCATTCCATACTTTGTCTTCCGACTCGCCACCTTCAAATTTCTCCTCAATAATCCACTTCTTCGGCACCTACATCACCTAATGCATGTTTATGCCAGGGAGAGATGTCCACTTGCCTACTTATCGATCACGCCAATCTACTACGAGAAAAAAACCATATTTATCCTCTTCGTCATCATCAATGTCGTCCCATTCCACAAATCCCACTTCTCTTGGTTCTTTTTTCTCTTGCATGCCTACACACTCCATAGTTCTCTTTTTTATATGTTTCTCACTCAAGCATCAGTGAATTGGATGAAAAGCAAACACTGTATTGCTCATCACCTCAAACAACCAACTGCGGTGAAGTGTTTCTACCTTAACTTTCTCTCCTGCCGCCCCCATCACATAAAATAGTGGGACAAAGTGTTCGCGGGCCATAGAGGGTACAGCAACTTCCGCATAAGGCGCAATCTTCTCATAAGCAAATAACTTTTCCAAATCCCAAGCCTGCAAAGTTTCTTCTAGCCAATTCTCAAAACTGTACACAGCCTTCTTGATTTCTGGCCGATCACGATAAGGTAAAATTTGAAAGTTGTGTACAGTTACCCCACTTCCAATCACAAGTATATTTTCCTTCGCCAAAGCTTCTAACTGTCGACCTACAGCAAAGAGAGCCTGCGGAGATTGATTGGGCTGAACCGATAAAGCAACAATCGGAATATCTGCGTGCGGATACAATCGATGGAGAATGGTCCATACACCGTGATCGAGCCCACGTTTCTCATCCACCACATAAGGAATACCAGCCGATTGTAGACGTTGCTGAATCTGTTTGGCCAATGCTGGATGACCTTGGGCAGGATACTCAACCTGATAAAGTTCAGGCGGAAAACCTGCAAAATCGTAAATCATGGAATATTGCTCTACCTCACTGACAGTCAGAATTTTAGATTCCCAATGTGCAGAAAAAATGACAATAGCTTTCGGACGTGGTAGAGTTTTCCCAAGTTTATCAAGGAATTTGCCGTACTCACTGTCTTCAATGGCTACCATGGGTGAACCGTGGGCAATGAACATGGGTGATATCATCGAATACTCCCCTATCGTTACTTAGATATTTTCAGTATATCACTCAACCGTTCATTTCCTATTTTAGGATAACTGATTAACCCACATCTCCACTCGATGATGAAGTTAAAATCAGGCCTTTACCCAATGCTTTGCGTAAATGATACGTACTCAAAATCAATATAGGCTGCCCTATAAGATAGAACCAGCTCAATGGAAACAACACTTGATTAACTAAATTATCCCAAGCCTGTTGATTCGGAACGACTTGAAAAACTGAAATTACCGCAACTGTCACTCCTACAACTAACCAGGCTCGAATATGAACTGACAAATTGAGAGATTTCATTATCGTTTCGGAAAGCCCCCATAAATGGTTACTGAAAAATACTACTTCAAAAAACGTTACCAGACTGACAAAGACAATACCGAATCGTTCAACCAATAGACCCTGCAACTGAGCCAACTGCAATACAAATTCTGTAGGATGGGTCAGTGATTGTATTCCTGAATAGCCAATCACTACTACTGAAGTTACATAGATCAAAATAAGCGTACCTGTTGCAAAAGCCATACTGAGCAAAGGAATACTAAATGATTCTCGGCGATGTTGAATAACGTAAGGGTTGAGTATCAAATAGAGGCTGAATCCTAGAAATATAGGAAATAGATGTTCGGCTCCAAACAAAGATTGCTGCAGATTTACAGGATGATAAAATATTCCTGTCCAATGCGCGTGAATCAGTGAATTGATACAGGAAAAACAGAGAATGCCTAAAATAATTGGAAATATCAGCGAGGCGGAACTTGCCAATGTCTCTAATCCATAGAGAGCACCTATCATAGCAACAATTCCCATGCTACTGACAATGACAAAACGGGGAGTATTCGGTAATATGGATTTTAAAATCAGTGAGAAGGAGAAAAGACTCAGAGAGACAAACAGAATATAGCCAGGAATGTAACTGAGCGTAAAAAAACGTCCTAACCATTTTCCAAATATCATTTCCCCGATTTGCCCACCAGATATGGGATAGAATGTTTTGTTTATCCAACCATGCAAAACGGCCGAAAGAATACCAAACATACAAACCCCGAGTATCGCCCATTGCCCATCTATGCCTGAAAAACTCACTGCATATCTTGGAAAAACCCAAAACAGAAGCGGTAGAAAACTAGTAGAGAGAAGACAGATTGCCTGAATATGAGTCAATTTTAGCAACGGTTTCCCACCCTTCTACATCAGAACTCCTTTGCTGCTTATCCATGCTTGAACATCGATTTCCACGGACGCTTTTTGAAAGATGCGGTTCCAATTGCTCCGTACTTGTTGCTCTTGTTCAGGATGTTTTTGAAGATAGATTTCTCCATATCCCAAAACATCTGCCCCATGTTTTTGCAACAGCTTTAAGGTTTGCAAAATCTGCATTCGTTCATACTGCTCGACTGTATTTTGAAGCGCCATGACATTGGCTGGGGGCATATTCGCTAAACTCACATGACCCCGTTTTCCCAAAATGCCGTGAATATAAATACGTGCATAGAGATTCATTTTCGAGTTGCGCCTAAAACATCGCATTTGGCTTTCCCCGTACACTGAAGACAAGGACACGATTTTTTGATGATAGGGAATATCTAAATTCATATTTTTGACTGTTCCAAGCAAAAAATTTACTGATAACGTTTGTTTTTTGGAGAGAGTAAATACTTTCCCATCTGGTGGATAGACCGTAATTCCTTCAGCCAGAAGTCTGTTAACTTTGCCAGTCTGGTCTTTCCATGGACGAATGAGAGGTAAAGAAGAAGCATATCCTGGCAGTGTTTGATCACGCCAAAACTCCCAAAGCGTTCGACTGATATAGTAGCCATTTTGGTGAAAAATCCCACCAAACCGCTTACTGAGATCATCCGATGCCGAAATTTTATCCAGTTTTGCGCTTAAGACATCTGCAGCCTGGAATGGACTGCTAACCATATAAGCCATTCGATTCGTACGTGGTTCACGGATTAAATCTTCTAAAATATCCTGCTGCATCTCTCGTCTTAGTTTACTATTGAGCACTATAGTCTGAATTTGACTCAAATCAAGATTGCGATTTATTTTTAATTGTATAGAGCGGAGAATTTCTCCTAATGTATAGCCTTCCGCTGATTCTTCAGCATGATTTTTTCCGTTTTCTGACGAACCTCCTCCTTCACCTAAAGAGCCTGAAAAGACCGGATATTGAATGGTGACGCGAAATTTTTTTGGATTGCCATCCTGTGATTGATCAATAGCCATACCAATCGCCAGGGCCTTGGTGTTCATTGCTTGATAATCCCAGCAACCAGGAATAAACAATAACATGCATACCATAAAGCCGGTAAGCAGATATTTGTTCACCATATTGTTCATATTCTTCTATCCTCTGACTTTTTCAAAACATGGGGATTCTTTTCCAGTAAAGGATGTGGAGCAGGATCGGTATAATCGGAACTTCGAGTAGATTCCTTATTGTTAAGGTGTTCCGCTCGCTTGTCGAGCATGGCCAGCGGAAAGCGGAATATTCCATCCAGGAAAAAATCTTTCCAATGTTCCCCATTTATAGGAACCATATATTTACTTCCAAATGATTTTAAAGAATACATGTGGTACATCATTAACATACTCATCAACAACAATCAATACACTCCGAATAAACTTGCTCCAATAATATTCGCCCAACTAAGTATGCGGGTGACCGTAGTAAATTCATAATTGGGAATTACGAATGTAGCAATCGCCGTGAGAGCAATCACTACAATTAAAATATTGCTGACCAATCCTGCCTCTACAGCCGCTTGACCTAAAACCAGACCACCCACAATACCAATGGTCTGCCCCATAACTTTTGGCATACGAAGTGCTGCTTCGCGAATAATCTCTATCGAAAATTGCATCGTGATGACTTCCAGGGAAGCATTCAGCGGTACAGTTTCTCGTGAACCTGCTATCTGCATGACTAGAATATGTGGCATCAATTCCGGATTAAAATCTGTCAGCGAGATATAGGCACCTGGCAAATAGATGGCAAGAAGAAAGGAAACTATACGTAACCAACGAGTTAGCGTTGCTTCGATATAATTATGTTGATCATCTTCCATAGTCTGAAAATTATCAAAAATGTTCCCAGGCACAATCAATCCTGTTGGATCACCATCAACTAAAATCAAAATTTTACCTTGCCCAATTTCTTTCGTAGCATTGTCCAATCGAGAGTTAGCGCGAGTCAGTGGAAAAATGGTCCAGCGATTATCCACAATTCTTTGCTCAAGTGTTGCGCTGCCTGTCAATTTATCCACATGTACTGCTTCAATACGTTTAGTCACCGTCTCTAGCAAGGTCATGTTGACCACGTCATGCTCATAGATAAGCGCGACACGTGTACGGCTGCGATACCCAACAACTATTTCTCGAATTGTGAGCGCATCACTTTGTAGTACGTGGCGGAGTAAACCGAGGTTAATGTTTAAATCTTCTACAAATGCAACTTGTGCTCCACGTGAGCTAGATTCCAAAAGCGGCAAATTAGGTCTGCGCTGTTCAACCGAACCTGCACCAACAGACACCGCTCGATTGAGACCATCGACCAGGAGAACAGCTTCACCGAGTGTCAGTCGTTCACGGATTTCCCACAAATTTTCCATAATCGTAATATTGGTACTCGTTAAAACATGGCGAGCCAGATAAGAAGGTAGAACTTTCATACTCAAATGTTTGGGAAAATCATGACTTTTTATTCTTTCTAAAAGTTCCTCAATAACTTGCTTATCCGTGATGGTAGCAAAGAAGGCAACAGCGACTTCACGTCCATTGATGTCTGAACTGCTGATCCGAAAATCTATACTTCGTCCTGCCGTTTGTCGGAGATATTTTACAGTATGATTTAAGTCTCCCGTAATTTTTGGCGCATCACGCCAATCTGGCACTTTCGGTTTGTAGCGACTTGGGTATCGATCTTTGGCGTCACTGCGATTAAAGATTCCAAACAAATCCATCACTCTTTCATGTATTTTACCTGTTTCACCTTCTTTTCCCCAATAAAAATTACATTTATACAGTTGACAAGAAACCGCACACTGAACATCTTATCATGTCTACCCTTTTTAGAGGTTTGTGTGGTAGTCAAATGCTGGCTAGTGGAGGTCCACCGACCCATCCCCACTCATACGTCATGAGCATTAGAAAATCTACTTCCCGCCCGAGTGTGCGATAATCAAACGCCCCCATCCATGGTGCATTCGGTTCATCCGATGTCTTTGGTCCCATGGCTATGGAAAGTGAATAATTACGTGCCCTGACTGCATCCCCGAGCTGCTGAATAAATTGATTATAAAGCGGGCGATCCGTTGGCCGCATATGTTCAAAGTCTACATTAACGCCACGAAAACCACGCTCCCCAAGCTCGGACAAAATATGATCGATTACTTTTTGACGCATCGAACGGTTTGCCAGGATGGTATGAGCTAATTCCGTATTAAAAGTGTTGCCATCAAAATTAGTAACCGTCATAAGCGGAGCAATTTCATAACGTTTGGCCGCTTGACGAGCAACCGCGTCGTTAAGCGGCTTGAGCGTACCGTCTGCTTTCACCTGGTAGGAAAACATACTGACATAAGTAATGTCTGAGACCGTTTGCAACATTTCAGCATCGGAAGGCTGTCCACTAGGCGTCATATAGGCATTCACTTCAATCGTTTTCTTGCTGGTCAACAATTCTGGTACATAGAGAGTCCGTCCAGCCACCAGTTCTTTTCCGGCTGTTGCTGGACTGATACCGAGCCAACGCGAGAGACCCTGTTCGGGTATTTGCAATTTTTCACTGATAGATTTTAACGTATCACCTGGCTGAACCGTGTAGGGACGGACAGTCGTCGGCTTGCCAGGTACCAACAAGTGCAGTCCGGGTACTAATAACTCTTGATTGTCCAGCTCATTCAGACGCAGCAATTCACGCACCGTTGTTCCATAAATCGCAGCAATTGAACGCAGCGTATCGCCGCGCATGACAGTATGAATACGCAATGTTTATCCCCCGCTTGCCGGTCTAAGCGATCCGTATAGTGGACCTGAGGCCATAGGAATGGATTCATAACCTCAACCAATCGCATTCCCACATTTCCTGTTCTCCCCATGCTATGCGAGAATAGGCGATTGTGCCTGTAAAAAAATCTACCCGGCAAGGCTTGTCCGCATGGTTCCACTCCATAACCAGACCCAATTTGTTTATGAAGGGTTGACCCGCTTAAAAATATCTGCCAACCGTCCCTCATAGACAAGGGTATAATCAGCATCATTCTCCAAATAAACGGTCAGGGCATAATTGGGTGGCATGAGAATATAGCGAAACTGATATTCATCGAGTAAAGCCGGAGCATCACTGGCTAAATTTTGCAAGTCCATATAATTAGCAAAAGTATGGTTTTCGAGAAAAATATCGGTTCGTCCATCGACAAAAGTGGGGATATGTTCATAAATGAGAAACCCTCCCCAGTCGTACGCGTTGAGTAAACTGGTTTGGACATGGTGTTTTTGTAAATAGGCAGCCGCACCAAACGGAAAAGCATTTCTGGAGAGATGTTGACGAAAGGTTCCTTTGACGGTTGGCAATGCATAACCAAGCCAGACCAACGCCAGGATTGAGACCATACCCGAAAGCATACGCCATAAAAAAGAACGGTTGGCGTCGCTCAGTGAAAATCGCTGAGGAATCATTTGAGCCAAAAGTACAGCAGAGGATATAGAAAAATAAGGTAGAAAACGCTGATAGACCAAGGTGAGTGCAAAAGTCACTGCCGTATAAATAAAAAACTTCCATAACACCCCTCGACGTTGATAGGCGAGTAGCGTAAGAAGAATGAGAAAATAAGGCAATACGCCCCATTTATACAGGGATTGATGAAAATCCGGTGAATGCCATTCCATAATGCTGCGCACCATGAGGGCATTACCGCCAAGCAGTGCGTACGCATATTCGTGCCAATGATTCGGATTCAACAATCCTATTGCCGCCGATGTGATGGCAAAGAAAGCTAGCTGAAGCCGATCTCGTTGAGAAAATGAAGATTGAACAAGCGCCCCCCATGAGGGCAGAAACGATAGAGCCAGTTCAAAAAGTATCATCAACGGTCCTAATGGTGCAGAAGCGTGTGAGTTTGCCCAAATGAGCATGAGAGGTAAACTGAGCCAAATGTAGCGACGATGACCTCGTCGATAGCTCTCCAGTATCCACAAAAAAACAGCAAATAAGGCGTAGGAAAAAATTTGTGGGCGAATAACCCAAAATGGCCAGCCTACGAGAACAGCAAGAATTGCCAGTAAAGCAGCTACGACTGCATTTCCGCCCGCCAGCCGTCGAGCCAGCACATAAACAAAACCAAGCGTCACACATTGTATAACAACAATTAAAAACCATATTCCCGCAAATTGAAAATGTAAGGACAGCCAAGCAAGTATCACCTCAAACAGCCATTCCTGAGTTACCCATGGCTTACCACGCATAGACCAGGAAAAAACATCGTGCCGCGGAATATGGTGGTGCTGAAGAATATACATGCCTGTAGCCATGTGCCATGGTGTATCGGGATCGGTCAACGGTGCCATGGCGTTACAGGCAAAAAGTACAGTCCAAACTACAAGTAGAGCAGTAGACGGACTCAGCAGCTTGTGTTTGAGGCGATTCGCTTGCATGACTCCTCCTTCTATAAGAGTTCATCCGAGCAGGCAGATTCACTCATAGCTTTCTCTACTGCTTGATTAAGCACCCAATTGATGGCGCACCAGTAAATCGACATAGTAACAGGTCACGGCAACAACAGAAAAAGGCGTCAATAAAATATTGACCACAGAATCCAGTGTAGAAGATAGCCAAATAGGCATCTGACCTCCACCCAAAAAACTGATGAGGAGCGGGATAATTCCATTCAGAAGAACAATCAGCAGCAAAAAGAAAAGCGTTCGAAAAAAGAAACGCTTGGTTAATCCCCAAGATTGTCCTACTGCCATCAGTCCAGCTATCGGCTGTGCGAGAGTGACCGTCAAAGAAAGACTAAAGCGCACAGCAAAATAAATCGCAATGACGAAGAGTAGTATAAAGAGCAAAAGATAGACCCAATGTAATCCAGAGGCTAGCGAAACAACTGCCGTAGGTACACCAAGCAAAAGCGAAACAGCCATGGAACCACCAATGACCAAAATCGCTAGCATCATTACTGTACCAATATAAGGAAACCAGCGACGGACTGCATAGCTAGAACCATCATTTAAAGAAGGCGCCTCTCCTTTGCTCGTCAAATACATCACAAGAAAAATCAGCATGCCATTGACAAAAGGTTTAGCGACCACCAAATAGATCAACGAAACGGCGAGCAGCCAAATATAGCCATGAACTGCAGCAGACAATGCTGGCGAACTCGCCGCCTGTCCCTCTGGGGTGTTTTGCAGTTGTGAAAAAGCTTGGGTCATTTGTTGCAAAGCTTTAGGATTAGCGTAACGAGCTGATACATAGATGTTTAATAAACTGTAGGGTACAAGAATGGCAATGGTGGCACCAAATAAATAGCCCGGATATTTGCGAAATATTTTCCATGCTTCACCATAAATAGCCCAAAATCCAAGCGGTTTTTGTAAACTTCTAGATCCATTCAAACGGACAGACCTCCCGACCCAATTCTTCCGTCCATGATAGCATAGGCTAAGTAAATGCCCTAGTGCAACACGGCGATTGAGTGACTTTTTGGAACAGCAGCAGTTTCTATTGAGCTTTGCTCCGTCAACAATGCGTATAGTCCACCTGCTGCTACCAATTCTTCATGCGTACCCGATTCGACAAGACGTCCTTTTTCAAGTACCAAAATACGATGAGCATGACGAATGGTGGACAGACGATGGGCAATGACAAGTGTCGTGCGTTGCTTTGCAACTTCCATCAGTCCATGTTGAACCAGTTCTTCTGTCTGACTATCCAGATTGGCTGTAGCTTCATCCAAAATTAAAATACGCGGATTCAAAGCAACAATACGCGCGAAAGAGAGCAACTGTCGCTCGCCCATTGACAAATTCGCACCCTTACCTACAAGCGGCGTATCGTATCCTTCCGGCATCCGTTCAATAAGACGATGCGCTCCGACTCGCTCGGCTGCTGCAACCACCTCTTCACGTGAAATGTCTTTACGGAAAAGTCGGATATTGTCTAGTACCGTTCCAGCAAATAGATTGACTTCTTGCTGCACGATCCCGATAATAGCGTGCAAATCAGCTTGGGTATAGTGACGCACGTCTCTCCCATCAATGGTGATACGTCCTTCCTGCGGTTCATAAAACCTTGTCAACAAACTCATGATTGAACTCTTACCCGCCCCCGTTGGACCAACAACGCCAATAAATTGACCGGGATCGACCGTAAAAGAAATATCATGCAGCACGGGCAATTCCGGATGATAGCCAAATGTCACATGCTCAAACTGAATTTTCCCGGCCACCGCGTGCCAGTCAGCTAAAGGGGTTGCTTCAGTAAGATCAACAATCTCTGGCTGCAACGCAAAAATACGGCCAATACGGTCAGCAGCTACCATGGCCGATTGCAAAGTATTCCATTGTTGAGTCATTGAGTTGATGGGTTGAAAAAATTGTCGAATGTAAGAGATGAATGCATATAGTGTTCCAAACAAAATCGCATGGTGCAACACCGCACCACCGCCAAACCAAACTACAGCAGCGACAGCGACATTGCCTACAAGTTCTAATACCCGGTTAAAGAACACGGAAGTCCGATACTCGCGAACGTTTGCTTGTCGATGCAGTGTGTTGAGCCGCTCGAAATTTTCTGCCTGCCTTGATTCCTGATGAAAAATTTGAATGATACGCATACCCGCCAAGTTCTCGGCTAAAAAAGCCACAATATTGGAGAGACGAGTGCGGGTAGCCTGGTAGGCTTGACGCAATCGATTTCGAAAAGCAAAAGATATGGCAAACAACACTGGCAATATGATCATGGAAAAAGCAGCGATTCGCACGTTTAGCTCAAACATGGCAATGATAATCATGACAATGGAGAGTCCGTCGCGCATCATGGAGAGTGCAAAATTCGTAAAAAATTGACTTACAGTTTCCGTATCACTACTCACGTTGGTCACCAAACGACCAATGGCGTTGGTATCAAAAAAACGCATAGACTGACGCTCAATATGACGGAATAATTGCAGACGAATTTCACGTATAATACTCTGCCCTGTATATTGAAGGAGAAGAATCTGTGAAAAATTTGCCACCACGCCAAGAACCACAATCCCAACATAAATAGCTGTGATATGATAAAGTCCCTGCCAATTAGGCTGCGAAACAGCAATATCTTTATCAATAGCCACTTTGACCAGATAAGGTTGCATCACACTAGTTGCATTAAAAATAATGACAAGCAGCAGAACCAGCAAAAAATGACCCAGATAAGGTTTGGCAAACGGCAACAAACGCAATAAACTCCCCATACCGCTCGTATTCGCCTTTTTCTTGCTCATCCTACCGCCTCCTCTTCCTCCTGCAGTCTGTACATTTGCGCATAGATACCATCCGCTGCAAGAAGCGACTCGTGTGTACCTTGTTCTACTACCCGCCCCTCATCCAGCACAAGAATGTGATCAGCATGGCGTACAGCCGAGAGTCTGTGAGCAATGATGATGTTGGTTTGCCCTCTCCTGCGCTCGGTAAGTTCGGCTAGAATACTTTTTTCCGTATGCATGTCTACCGCTGAGAGAGCGTCATCCAGAATGAGCACCGGAGCACGTTTGAGCAGAGCACGAGCAATCGCTGTCCGCTGTTTTTGACCGCCAGAAAGAGTGACACCGCGTTCTCCAATGACCGTTTCAAATCCTTTAGGAAAATCCATAACATCTTCATAAATTGCTGCCGCACGCGCGGCAGCATGCACTTCCTCATCAGATGCTTCACTATCACCAAAGCGAATGTTGTCCGCTATCGTGGTTGAAAAGAGAAATCCGTCTTGAGGTACATAGGAAATGGCTTCACGCAAAGCTTCCAAGGAAAGTTGGCGTACATCAACACCGTCTAGAAAGACCGTGCCCGACGGCGGATCGAAAATACGCGGAATCAGGTTAACCAGTGTTGTTTTGCCCGATCCGGTACGTCCAACAATGCCGAGTGTGCGTCCAGCGGGCAGATGAAAATCAATTTCGTAGAGCGTGGGTTCATCGGCATCAGCATACTGAAAGGCTGGCAAATGGACGTGAATCTCCCCGCGAACCTCTTCTAACGCTTGCGGTTCTGGAGGTGACTGAATTTCTGGTTTCTCACCCAACAAAATGGAAAGGCGCAATAGCGACGCGGAAGCGCGTTGAAAATTGTTAATCACAAAACCGATTTGTTGCAAAGGTTGAATCAACATGGTTAGATACAGCGTGAAAGCAACAAAAGAACCGAGTGGAATTTGCCGGGTCAAGGCCAACCAGCCTCCATACAGCAATGCAATGGCAAACGCAATAGACCCCATTAAAGGAATCATGGACTGAAACGTTGCTGAACGTGTGAACATTGTCATTTGCCGACGTACAATCTCTTCTACACGTTTGCGAAATCGTTCTTCTTCTATCTCTTCATTTCCAGTTGCTTTAATGAGACGAATGGCTGCCAAACTTTCTTCAGTGAGTTCTGCCATATCGGAAAGTCCTTCCTGGACATGGCGAGAAGCGATGCGCACCTTGGGTCCAAACCAGACAATAAAGAGCGGCACAAAAACAAGTGGAATGAGGGAAAGGAGTGTCAATTTGACTGAAACCGTGCGAAACGTCATATAGAGTGTGGCGATCAATAAAAAGACTGCATTCGTAAGAATATTCAGGCCGCCGGACAATGCTTCGCGAACTTGGCGCACGTCTGTCATAGCATGATTGAGCAGGTCACCAATACTGCGATGTCGAAAATATGTAGTCGAAAGCAATTCCCAGTGCAAAAAGAGACGTTTTCGCAACAGATATTCAAACTGGCGTCCGAGCGCCCCGTTCCAAAGCTGTCCAATTCCATATAGAATCACGTAAGCTATGCCAACCAGCGCCAGCAAAATCGCATAGTGGAGAAGAAGCCGGTTGGTCATTTTACCTGCCTGTAAAGCGTCAGTAAATTGTCCAAGCAAATTAGGGAATTGAACTGTGATAAACTCCGATATTATGATGGAGAGCAACGATAAGCTGTAGGAGCCTTTATGTTCAAGCAGAAACTGCCAGAGCAGCTTCCTTGGATTCATAACAATCGACCTTTCTCGCTTAGGGTGCCGTAAATGCAGCCACAAGCCCAATGCTTTCGGTTTATATCATAAACTTCCACAAAATATAAAAACACGTTCTCATATCTTTACGAATCATAGATTAAACTTTTCGTCTGACGAAAATATTCTTAATTCATTGTAGTCGAAAACAGAGGTGTCAACAAGCGTGAAAAAAGAGAAAAAAAACTATCATACAGCGGCTCGCGAAGCTCGCCAGGAACAAATACTCGATTGGCTCAGCCAACTCGAAAAACCTCTCTCCGGCCAAGAACTAGCCAATCGTCTGGATGTTACGCGCCAGGTGATTGTCCATGATATTGCTCTGCTGAAATCGTCTGGCTATCCTATTTTATCCACAGCACGCGGATACATGCTTATGAAAGAAGAACTGTCCAGTAAACATGTCCTTCTTCTGGAAGTCTTCCATCGTCCAGATCAAACTGCTTCTGAGCTCTACATTTTGGTCGATCACGGTGTGGCTGTACTTGACGTGCAAGTGGCTCATCCTCTTTATGGAACACTGAGCGGTACACTCGATTTGCAATCCCGTAAAGATGTCGAACATTTTCTTCAACAAGCTAAAAATACACAAGCTGTTTTTCTTTCTTCTCTTACGGACGGTTGGCATTTTCACACAGTACATGTACCATCCAAAAAAAGGCTTCAAGAAGCGATATCCGCTTTGGCTGACCAGGGCATTGAAGCTCATCTTGCCAATGGCTTGAATAAACGCTCTCCTTTAATGCGTTCGTAAACCTAATATTTCCCTTTTTGAAAAATTAGTGAGAATCAAAAAATCACTTTACAAAACCCTCTTTTCATGTGTATATACATGTGTAATTATTTTTTGGACGATTTTTTTGGGGGGAATTGTCATTGGCTGTTCGTCAACATACAGTTCGTTATCAACGTCAATTACAGATTGAACCTTATGGCGTGGAAGTTATACCTCAAGAGGAACGACAGAAAAACAGTTGGAGCCAGTTGACACTTTGGTTTGGCTGTAATTTAACGATTGCCGATTTTGCGCTCGGTTTTCTACCCGTTTCTCTTGGTCTGCCGTTGTGGGCTACATTGGCAGCTTTGCTTCTTGGAAACGTGGTTGGGTCCTTGCTTGTAGGTGCCCTGGCGAGTATGGGGCCTAAATATGGTTTGCCCCAACTTGTGATTGGACGTTTCTCGTTTGGAATTAAAGGAGAATATTTGCCAGCCGCTTTTAATTTTCTTTCCACTGTAGGATGGTTTGCAGTCAACAATATATTGGGTACCTTCGGATTACAAACCCTTCTGCCCGGTATACCTTTTTTCATTCTTTCTTTAGGTCTTGTGGTCATACAAGGTGTGGTGGCCATTCTCGGCCACCACTTCATCCATATTTATGAGCGCATAATGAGCATCGTTTTAGGTGTTCTATTTTTGGTTGTTTCTGTGCGGCTTGTTCAACATAGTTCTGTTTTTTTCAGCTATCATCCGCATCCTTCCAACGTATGGCCATTGTTTGCCATCATGGCGGCAGCTACCTTTTCATACGTAGGAAGTTGGGCGCCTTACGCCTCGGACTACAGTCGATATCTCAAAAACGACACATCTTCTGCAAGGATTGTCAGTTTTGCCGCCATAGGCAATTTTCTCTCCAGTTTTTGGTTGGAGTTGGTGGGTCTGGGTGTTGCTTTGCTGGCTAAAAACAGCAGCAACAGTATTGCTGCATTGCACAGTGTCATGGGTTCTTTTGGAGACTTGGCGGTCATTGCCATTATTCTTGGCGGCACAGCTGCTGATGCACTCAATCTTTATTCCAACGCCCTATCTGCTTTAGCTATAGATATTCGTTTGCCAAGAAGCGTCATGACCGTCATTACCTGTTTGCTCGGGCTAATTCTTTCCTGGATTGGCGCTGGTAGTTTTGAAAATAATTACGAAAACTTCCTGCTGCTGTTGGGCTATTGGATTACGCCTTGGGTTGGCGTACTACTGGCTGATTTCTGGAAAAATCAATTTCAAACTCGGACGGTGACATCTCTCCGCCTGTCCCGTTTACTTGCATTTATCATCGGTATTTTAGTTTCTATTCCATTTATGTCAAGCAGTCTCTATGAAGGACCGATTGCCAAAGCTTTGGGTGGAACCGATTTGACGTTTATTGTTGGATTTTTAGTTGCATTTACTCTCACTTGGTTTTTACCTAAAGAAAGCTAAGCAATATTAGGCATCAACCAACCAACAGCAGCGTAGAGCACTGTAGAAATACCAGCCAACCAAACGGCTACCTTTGTTTTGTAATTGGCGTAATCCATGACCGGCAACTTGGTGACAGTTGACATGGCTACTGTGTTGTCGCTGAGCGGTGAAGCAAAGCCGCCAAATGTTCCACTGGCAAATACTGCTCCAGCAATCAGCGGCAGGTGGCCAACACCATGTTGAGCAATTGCAAAACCAAGCGGCATCAACATAGCCCAAGCGCCAAACGAGGAACCAATAAAATACGAAATGACACAACCTATAACAAAAAGTGCCGGAACCAACAATGCAACAGGTACAAAATGGGATATTTCCCTCTGCGTGTATTGCGCAAAACCGAGATCGGACGAAATGGCGGAAACACCCCAAACAAAGATAAGCAGAACGTTGACAGACATCATTTCATTACCGCCAGACATAAATCCAAACATGATGCGATCTATGCCTAGCCCTTTAATTAGATAATAAATAGAACTTACTACCAAGGTCACAACTAGGGCTTCCAGCATTGCCAACGAGGCATTGGCATGTAAAAAGGCATTAAAGATATTGGTGGCTTGCGCTCGACCACTCCACCATGTAAAGAAGAAAGTCAAGGCAAGAAGAAGTACAAGTGGCAAAACCAGATTGAGAGCATCTGGCTTAATTTCATCGGAAGCTAGTTCCAAGGCGTCTGGAAAGGCACGAGATTTCCCGGATTGACTAGCTTCTCCCAGTTCCCCAACTTGCCCTACCTCTGCATGTGCAGCACGCGACGCACGGTGAGCCATTTGCATCTGTTGCTCCGTTAAACGCCAGCGCAAATGGCGATGAATAGGTTTGTGATTGTGAGGTGTGTCCCCATCCGCTGTTGCTGGTTTTGGCTTTCGAAACGAAACAAATAGTCCATAAAGGAGGGCAATCCAAGAGAAGAAATTAAACGGTAAAGATTCGAGCAGGAGTTGAAACGGTCGCAATCCTCCTGCTGAAGCATGATGCAACGAAGTTGAAAGCAGGCCAATCATATAGCCAACAAAAACTGTACCTATTGGAATGACTGCAATAAACGGTGTTGCGGTCAAATCAATCATAAAAGCAGAGCGCATTACTGAAACACCTAATTTTTTCATCACGCCGCGCATGACAGGAGCTATGGCGACAATACGAAAATCTGGCGCCATGAAGGTAAAAAATGCGGTCAACCAAGTAATTCCGTATCCACCTCGAGCTGTATGGATACGTTTTCCCATCCAATTAGCGAATCCCTGTACACCACCTGTGACACGCACCAAACCGACAAAACTGCCAAATCCGAATAAAAACAGCAAGAGATTGGCATTGTTTGGCACAACCACTTGTTGAACAATCGTACCAATTGCACCTTTGAGCCCTCCTACAAAGGTGGGATGAAGCATGTAGGAACCCACCAGAAGGCCAACAATAAGTCCGGGAATAACTTGCCGACTGATGAGCGCAATAGGGATGACAATCAAAAAGGGTATCAGCGAAAAGATTGTCGCATACAAATGCATAAAAATTCCTCCTGCGTTCAATGTTCCGTTTCATTACGTAACATTTCACACAAGAGAAATCTCATACAGTTTTTTAAGAAAATATTTTATTTTTTTCGTACAACCTGGACACCAAACAATCTCGGCAGCAGATAGATTCCTGCAACACCCACGAGTACGTAAACAACGCGACTAAATAGATTCCCATAATCAGCAAATACAGAATTCCCAACCGCTTGAACCAAATCAAATTGAAAAAGTCCTACCAACAACCAATTGATGGCTCCAATGACCACCAGCCACCATGCGGCTCTT
The DNA here is from genome assembly GCF_016804365.1 of Alicyclobacillus sp. TC. Classification (NCBI taxonomy): domain Bacteria; kingdom Bacillati; phylum Bacillota; class Bacilli; order Caryophanales; family Alicyclobacillaceae; genus Alicyclobacillus; species Alicyclobacillus sp. TC. The sequence goes on from NZ_CP044434.1 coordinate 2,336,873, forward strand.
TCCACATCAGCCACCTCCCTTTGTCCTCTACATATGCCTGTCTGTGCCCACTTAGACCAAGCAATGTCGAAGCGTGTCTGGTCATCTGACCTCTTGCAGCTTTTGAATGGTTTGCCAAACCTCTTTTGCAGTTGTGAGCATAGGTTCTCCAGCATTCAAGCCGTCCGATAGTCGAATGCCTTCTGACTTTGGCACATACCAAATCGCCTGCAAGCCGGCCTTTCTTGCCCCTATCACGTCTCCCCCATAGTTATCTCCAATCATCAACAAGCGTTCGACAGGTGAACCCAAACGAAGACTGACTTGTCGATAGATAAGTGGATCTGGTTTTGCTGGCCCAATTTCTTCTGAGACAAAGACAGCTTCTGGATGAAAGTAGGATTCTAAGCCAGCTAGTTTTAATTTTCTTCTCACGACATCGGACGATCCGTTGGAGAGGATGGCCAGCGGAAATTCTTTACTCACTTGAGCCAGAAGCTCTTCTGCTTCGGGTAAAGGACGTGTATACTCATCAAGGGCCTTATCTAGTAAACGTTGAAATTGTTCGACTTCCTCAGCCTTCGGTTGTTTTGCAAAGGCATGCCAAGTTCTAAGAAAACGCTCACGTCGGAGTTGATCAATCGTTATCCGACGTGCATCAAACTCCTTCCATAATAACTCATGGTGACGAAAAAATTCTTCCATCCAATGATCTGGGATTTGGTGACCATAGAGTTGTCGAAGGACTTCTGGCAAACCTGCTGTGTACTGTAGTGATGTATCAATCAGAGTATGATCGAGATCAAACAAAACTGTATGAAATAATGGATTGACTGTCATCAATGATTGCTCCTTCCCATAGCACGTTGGATAAGGTTGTATTTTAAATATGCATAGAAAGCAGGGAATTTTTTGCGCTCACCAGCTTCCAATTACGTTACCACAAGCTTGGCAAGCATTCAGTGGCTTGGCTTTATGTTTGCGAATACTGTTGTTATTCCTCTATCTGTGGGAGCAGCATTTCATCTCACACATGGTGCCATCAGCGGGATGTTGGCTCGTAGTTTCATGTTTACGGGTCTTGCATGTCTTTTACAAGCCTGGATAGGTCACAAGTTACCTATTATGGAAGGTCAAAGTGGACTTTGGTGGGGAATTGTCCTTAATTTAGCCAATCTAGGGGCTGCTTCTGGGCTATCGCTTGCTGAAATCGGCGGAAGTCTGGAAGTGGGCATGATACTAGGTGGATTACTGATTATCCTGCTTGGAGTCCTGGGAGCCTATCGGTATTTAAATCAGTTATTTCGTCCCATTGTGATGGCGGTACTACTGATTCTGCTCTCGGCTCAATTAATCGATGTATTCTTTCGCGGCATGCTTGGTTTAGACAGCGGCCCTGTAATCCAACCAGATATTTTACTTTTTTCCATGATTCTAATGTTCTTTGTTGCTGGAATGAGTTTATTTGCACGTGGTTTTGTGGCCAACATCAGTATTCTCTTTGGGCTAGTCGTGGGCTGGCTTGCTTACGTCATTTTGTTTGGGGAAAACAAAGAGTCTATTGCCCCTAGTTTTGGCCATATAGGTCAATGGTTTGCTCTTGGCAACCCACACTTTCAAATCAGTTTAGTAATTGCTGGAGTCGTTACCGCGTTGCTCAATACTACAAACACCATTGCAACGCTGCGTGCTTCAGAAGGCTTGTTTAGGCAAGAAGCAACCAAGCAACAAATGAGAAGATCATTTATTCTAACAGGATTATATACGATGCTTTCCGGCCCACTCGCACTCATTCCGTATGCGCCTTACACTTCTGCAATAGGTTTTTTGCGAGCAACACGTGTACTAGACCGCAAACCGTTTATCATAGCTGCCCTCCTCTTTATGATCATAGGCGTATTCCCTGCTCTTGCTGGTTTCCTTTCAACCTTACCCATTGCTGTTGGTGATGCTGTTCTCTTTGTTGCATATCTTCAAATTTTTGGTGCTGCCCTAATAAATGTCCAAGGTTTCACTTTTAATGCTATGAACACATTTCGACTGGCCTTTCCAACTCTGTTGGGGCTTGCTATCATGACCTTGCCAAGCCATAGTTTTTCTAGCCTGCCCATGATGCTCCAGGTACTACTCTCTAATGGTATGCTGTTAGGTATTCTTATAGCTGTTGTCACTGAAAATTGTATCCCTTGGAAAACAGAAAAACAGGGGCTGTCCCAAAAGTCATCGTAGATGACTGAGGGATAGCCCCTTTGGTGTAAACAAAAAGAAATCGCCTTTTGGTAAAATGGAAGTGTGAGCAACCAAAACACCAAAGGAGCGATTTCTTTGTTTATTGAGTATAACATGGATCAGCAATACCTCCCAATGGATTTGGAGTTAGACATTCCCCCTGGTCACATCTCTCGGGTGGTAAACACAGCCGTTAACCGCCTAGATGACACCATTTTTAAAACGGCTTACCCTGGCGGCGGTCGGGATAGTTACCATCCCAAAATGATGACCAAAATTGTGATTTATGCCTATACACAACGTATATATTCCTCTCGCCAAATCGCCAAAGCTGTTCGAGAGAACGTACCGTTCATGTGGTTAGCTGGAAGACAAACACCGGACTTCCGGACGATTAACAGATTCAGAACGGAACGCATGAAGGACGTTTTGGAGAAAATCTTCACCGGCGTACTAGAACTACTGGTTGAAGAGGGATACGTCAAGCTGGAGAACTACTTTGTTGACGGCACGAAGATTGAAGCCAACGCGAATCGATACACATTTGTCTGGGGAAAGGCTGTTGCCAAGCATAAAGCTCGACTTCAGGAGAACGTGAAAACACTCTTTTCCAACATAGAGGAATTGGAACGACAAGAGGAGCTTGAGCATAGTGGTGATGACTTACTTGAGTTGGGTGAGTCCTCGCAGTTGACCAGTGAAAAGCTGGAGCAGGCTGTACAAAATCTAGAAGCTCGACTACAAGAAAGACCGAAGGACAAGCCGCTTCGGCGAAGTGTACGCCAAATTCGTCGGGATCTTCTGCCTCGCCTACAGAAGTACGAATCGCAAGAACAGACACTTGGTGACCGGAATAGCTTCAGTAAAACTGACCCGGATGCTACGTTTATGAGAATGAAAGAAGACCATATGAAAAATGGACAATTAAAGCCAGGTTACAATGTTCAAATAGGTACGGAAAACCAGTTTATTTTGGGGTATACCCTACACCAGCGTCCAACGGATACAAGATGCCTGATCCCACATCTAAAACAGGTAAAAGACCGTCTAGGCAAACTTCCAAGAACAATTATTGCAGATGCAGGATACGGTGGCGAAGAGAATTACGCGTATCTCGAAAAAGAAGAACTTGATGGCGTTGTAAAGTACAACACATTTCACAAAGAGCAGTCTAAGACGTGGAAGAATGACCCAAGCCGAGTTGAGAATTGGCACTACGATGCTGAGCAGGATGTATGGACGTGTTTGAATGGACGAAAGCTGACATTTTGGGGGCAAAGCAACAGAAACACTGATAATGGATACCAGACACAGCTACGAACATACCGAAGCGAGAACTGTGAAGGGTGTTTACTTCGGGAACGTTGTACAAAGTCCGCTGGTAATAGGGAAATTCGAGTGAGCCTGCAGTATCTGCTCTACAAGCAGCAAGCAGCCGAACGACTTAAGAGTCCAGAAGGAAGGGACTTAGCCATACGGCGAATGACTGAAGTGGAGAGCGTATTTGGACAGATAAAGAACAACCGTGGATTCAGACGATTCCTACTCCGAAACCTGCCCAAGGTTACCATGGAAGTTGGGTGGATTTCACTTGCCCACAATTTGTTGAAGAAAGCCGCGATTGACGAAATGAGGCACAGGGTTGGATGAGGAGATCTCATCCTTTTCTAAACCTCCAATGAAAAATCCCCAACCACAAACGAAGGGGCTGCCCGTCAGCGGTTTTCAACCGCTTTTGGGACAGCCCCATAGAAATCATAGGGATTTCTTGGTGATTTCTTGATTCAGCTTATTGATACTGAATTCTAGGATCAATCACTGCGTAGAGAACATCTGACAATAGATTGCCCAAAATGGTTACTACTCCGAGAAAGAACGTAACACCCATGATGATAGGATAGTCACGGGACATGATAGCGTTCCAGTACAAGAGACCCATTCCCGGATAGTTGAAAATTTCTTCTACAAACAAAGCACCACTTAACAGAGCAGGCAGTGAGAGACCTAACAGCGTAATCAACGGAATGATGGAATTACGCAGTGCATGAATGAAAAGCACACGAAACTCGCGAGCGCCCTTCATACGGGCAGTACGAACATAATCTTGAAGTAACGCTTCACGCATAGACGACCGCATAAAACGAGCCCAACCGGCAACAGAAACCAGGAACAGCGAAGCAACTGGAAGAACTAAGTGATGCAGAAAATCCGCGAAACTTGGATTCGTAGCTTGAGGATTTACGATGCCTCCAGAGGGAAACCAAGGTAAATCGATGGCAAAAAAGATAATCAACAGAATAGCCAGCCAGAAAGATGGCATAGAATAAAAGAAGTAGTTGATGACGGTAACTACTTGATCAAAAATTGTATCTTGGAAATATGCCTGTACGGCGCCAAGAAATACTGCGAATATGTGAGCAAACATGACAGAGACGACGACAATCACCAAAGTATGAGGAATCGCTTGCAAAACTAGCGTAACAACAGGCTTATCGTAAACATAGGAGTATCCAAAGTTGCCATGCAAAATATTCCACAACCAAATCAGAAACTGTTGCCACAATGGCTTGTTTAAGCCTAACTGTTTTGTAAGTGCCGCTGCGCGAGCCACCGTATAACGGTTACCCAACAAAATACGCACTGGATTACCAGGAACAATGTGTATCATAATGAACGAAATCAGAGAGATGCCTATTAAAGTGGGGATCAGCTCTAAAATTCGCCGCAATATATATTTGAGCATCCATTATCCTCCTCGTTTCATTTTTTCCGAACGGTAGAGACGGGAAACGCGCTTAACGTTGACGCGTTTCCACTGCACCGCGAAGACCGTCACCAATAAGATTGATGGAGACTTGAGAAATTAGAATACATAGTCCTGGCGGGTAAATCATCCACCACGCGTTCTGGAACATATAGTTCAACGAGTCGGACAGCATACTACCCCAATTTGGTGCCGGGGGTGGCAATCCAAGACCCAGAAAACTCAAACCTGCCATAGCTAAAATGGAATCAGCAATACTCAATGTTGCAGCCACTAAAATCGTACCAATAAAATTCGGTAGCATATATCGGAACATCACGCGCCCAACCCGCGCACCAAGTGCTTTGGCAGCTTCCACATAGACCATGTTTTTGAGCGCCAATACTTCCCCGCGCGCTAGTCGGCTAACGCCAAGCCATGAGGTGGAGGCAAGCACGAGAATCATGATCCAAATGTTAGGTTGAAAAACAACGTTTAAGAATAGCAATATAAAAATGGATGGTATTGCCAAAATCACATCCACTATACGCATCATGAGTGAGTCGACCCAACCACCAGCCAGTCCGCTAACCATTCCGTAAAACGTACCAAAAATCATCGTAACGATAGCTGCTGCGAAACCAACTTCTAATGATGACTGCCCGCCTACCATAAGTTGGGCCAAAATATTGTGGCCAAGACTATCCGTTCCAAGTGGAAAACGGGCGGATGGTCCCTGCACTGTGTAAAGCAAGTGAGTGGCAATCGCACTTTTGCGATAAACCAATGGACCCACAAAAGAGAATAGAACAAGGAACAACAGTAAAAATACTCCTAGTTTGGTGGTACCTGACCTCCAAAAGCGTTTCATAAAACCAGGGCGTTCATAGACGACTTGTTCTTGCTGTAACTCTTCTTCTTGAAAAATCGTTGAGTTGAGCATAGGACCTCCTTTCGCTTGTTATCTGCTGCGGGCGGTGATGACCTGCCGCCCGCAAGCCTACAAGCCGCACTATTTTGCTAGTGCGAGATTCTTGTTATTTAGAGGACACCCACCAATAATTCATTTGCGGATAACCCGTTACTGGATTAGAGTATGTGTTTACATCGTGTACGTTTGCAGCAGTAACCGTCAAGCTAGCAGGGTTATCTGTGAAAATGACTGGCAGTTGTTGTGCAACATAATTTTCATAATTAAAGAGAGCCTGAATAGATTGTTGCTGCGTCGGATACGGCTGGTGTGTCGCTTTAATCAAGGTATCCATTTCTGGATTGCTATAGCCTCCGCTGTTCAATCCTCCACCGGTTCCAAAAATTTCGCCACCTGTCGGATAAGAACCACCATAAATGATACCTTGACCTGCAGCCAAATCCCACTGATTCGCATCTTTTGGATTAGAGATTACACTTTCCAGTGTGGAGAACGGCATAGATTTAAGCGTTACATCAATACCTTCCTTCGCCCAATCTTCTTTTAAGAGTTCAACTTGGTCATCCGTCGAAGTTGTACCACCAGAATAAATCATCAGAAATTTCATCTGTTGTCCATTCTTCGTCATGATGCCATTCACTTCGTGCCAGCCATGCTCTTCAAGCAATTTTTTACCCGCTTCAATATTGAATGGATATAGAGGTTTTAACAATTCCGGCGATGTGAACGCTGTGTCAGGTTGAGGAGGCAACGGCCCATATTGAGATTCAGCGAAACCTTTATAGATATACTGATTCATGGACTGTTGGTCTTCACCCATCATCAAAGCTTCACGCACATACAAATGTTTAAAGATACTGGCTGATTTCGATCCCGAGTTCATATTAGGCATCTCATCAAAGAAGGAAAGGCTGTAGGAAGGCGTGATTTTATCACCCATCGAAGTCAATGCAGATTTAGCTCCCAATTGACTTTGATCAATGTAACCGACATTAACCGTTCCTGTTTTAAGTGCTGCAAATTCCGCTGCATTTGAACCTTCATACGTAAAAATCAATTTATCAACCAGAGACTTGTGGCCAGAATACGCTGTGTTAGGCACCAAGGTCCACGATTGATTGGAAACTGCATTTTGTAACTTAAATGGACCATCGACAACTGTATCAAAATTCGGATTCGTGCCGTTCTGACCCAAATACTTAATTTCTTGCGTCATATTGTTTGGATATTTGTTAAGGACTTTAGCCGGAAGTGGTACCAACTGCGACAACCCGTTATAAATAAACCACTGCTGGTTAGCTGGCTGTTTTAAGGTCACTGTAAATTCATAAGGACCATTGGCCACAACACTTTGTACTCCATTCGGTATATCGCCAACCCCTGCATTCACATAGGGCCAAGGAGCTGGTGCATTGGGAGCTGAGATAGCCTTGATAACATTCCAGCTAAATAGAACATCACTGGAGGTCACAGGTTGACCATTTGACCATTTCCATTTCGGATTTAAATAGACGTGATAGACGGTTCCTTTGTTGTTGTATTGGATTTTATCCGCAACTGAAGAACTATAATTGATTTTATAGTTGGAACCAATCCATATCAGTGGTTTATACAACATGTCAATCATTTGAAAATTATACAAACTATCATAGCTTGAATTCACTAAAGGAAAATACCAGTTTAAGTCGGTCTGCGGCGGAAGCGCAACTGTAATCGTTCCGCCTTTTTGCGGCGTCAATTGCGACGTCGATGACGTGCTGTTGGATGAGTTGGACGTGTTATTCGTAGATGTACCGCATCCTGTCACGAGCAATGCTGTGCCAGCTGCCATTGCAACGACTGCAGAAACAGATTTTTTCAACTTCAAATTGGAAACCCCCTTTTTTCTGCTATGCATCTGAACGCGAGTCTCACAACGCCCAAGTAAAAGCGTGCAGGTGACTGAAAGTACGCCGTGTTCATGCACTCATCCCATCGTCGTTGCATTCCATAGTTGCCGGCATGAGCCACGTCCTACGCATCCCCCCTTTCTCGGCATGGACTCCATTACCATTAAACCAAATGGCAGGCAACCATATGATTATGCTTTGCTTCACGCCACTCAGGAACTTTTTCGCGACAAACGTCCTGTGCAAGCGGGCAACGCGTATGAAAGACACAACCCTTTGGAGGGTTAGCTGGGCTTGGTAAATCTCCTTGCAGGATAATACGCTCTCGTTTCACACGCGGATTTGGAATCGGCACAGCCGACAAGAGCGCGCGCGTGTATGGATGAAGCGGATCGGCAAACAAATCGTTGGAGGATGCAAGCTCCATCATACGCCCGAGATACATAACCAGAATTCGATTACTGATGTGTTTCACTACGGATAAATCATGCGCCACAAAGATATAGGTGAGATTAAAATCCTGCTGCAAATCTTCCAATAAGTTAATAACCTGCGATTGAACGGATACATCAAGGGCAGCAACCGGTTCATCAAGAATCATCAGCTTTGGATTCAGAACCAAGGCACGAGCAATACCGATACGTTGGCGCTGTCCGCCGGAAAATTCATGCGGGAATCGACTGGAATAAGACGGATCCAGTCCAACACGCTCTAACATTGACTGCACACGTTGTTTGCGCGCCGTTGAGTTGTGCAAATGGTGTATTTCCATAGGTTCAGACAATGTCTGCCCAATCGTGTAGCGAGGATTGAGTGACGCATATGGATCTTGAAATACAATTTGCATCTCACGACGCATATCGCGCATCTGAGATTTACTCAGCTTCATGATATCTTTACCTTGAAAGTGAATCTGTCCGCTGGTTGGCTCTACAAGACGGAGCAAACTCCGACCCATGGTTGATTTACCGCAACCGGACTCACCAACAACACCAAGCGTCTCACCCGCATACACTGTAAGATCTATACCGTCAACAGCGCGAACATAACCGGCAGTGCGACGGATAAAACCCTTACGGATGGGGAAGTGCTTTTTTAGATTTTTAACTTCGAGTAACACTTCGCTCATCGTTTACGCCTCCTTCGCTTCATTCAGCCAGCATCGCGACAAGTGTTCCGCATTATCCACCTGAAAAAATCCGGGTTGTTGAGCGCGGCAGCGATCACTTGCATGCATGCAGCGTGGCGAAAAACGACAACCTTTAGGCATACGCGTAATCGGCGGTACATTTCCTTCAATCGGTTGCAAACGTTGTTTTTGCTCTGCATCAATTTTCGGAATCGCATTAAGCAATCCACGCGTATAAGGATGTTGTGGATTGAAAAAGATATCATCAACACTGCCTTGCTCAACAATCTGACCCGCATACATAACAGCAACGCGATCGCACATCTCAGCCACCACACCCAAGTCGTGCGTAATGAGGAGGATGGATGTTCCTAAATCCTTAGAAATCCCCTTCATGAGTTCAAGAATTTGCGCCTGAATAGTCACGTCAAGCGCTGTAGTTGGTTCGTCAGCAATCAATAATTTAGGATTACACGCCATAGCAATGGCAATCATGATACGCTGACGCATACCGCCAGAAAGTTGGTGTGGATATTCGTCCATGATATCTTCCGGTCTGGGAATTCCAACTTTTTTTAGCATTTCCAATGATTGTTGAAAAGCTTCGCGTGGTGAGATATCCTTATGAAGCAACAAGGTTTCGGAAATTTGAGCGCCGATTTTATAAACCGGGTTCAATGATGTCATGGGTTCCTGAAAAATCATGCTGATCTCGTTACCACGAATATCACGCATATCTCTCTCCGGCAACTCCAGCAAATTCTTGCCTTGGTATTCAATTTTGCCAGTAACCCGAGCGGATTGTGTGAGCAGGCGAACAAGCGCTAAAGATGTCACACTTTTTCCGCAACCAGATTCACCGACGAGCCCCAGCGTCTCTCCTGGCTCAATTTTAAAGGAAACGTCGCGCACAGCGTGGAAGTAATTTCCTTCCATGTTGAACTCGACGTTCAACGACTCCACATTTAATACGCTATTAGCCAATGCGCTACTCACTCCTGTGCTACAATCTGTGATTGCAGAAAAATCAGGAAGCCTTTGTTATGGCAAAGACAACCTGTTTTCAGATTGCAAGAACTTTGCCACCTAACCCTGCTCCATTCCGCAATCTTGAATATCAAATCTTTTCTTATTTTCAAAGGCTGGCGAAAGCACCTGTTTCCCAACAATCTATTACACTTCCAATCCGGAAGCTGCTTGTCGAATTGACTCTACTTTCGCAACCATTTCTTCTTGAATGGGGACATTGTATATTGTGTTAACTATATTGTAAAGAAGATGTCATGCTTTCTGAACAGTGAATTTTTACCTGAAAACAAGAAAAAACTTTGATTTTATAAGGTTTTTAAGGATTTTTCGGGTCTTCAGTTGTATCTAAGAATCCTCTTAAAATTATTATGGAGGCGCTTTCATTTGTTAAATTGTAAAAATTCAAGAATATTTGCGCAATTAATCGAGGCTTACTTTGTTAAGAAACCTCACGTCTTTCAGCAATTCGCCCCGGTCTGTTGACAACATGAAAGAGTAAAAATAAAAAAATGGGCAGTACAAGGAGTAGCAAACTTACATGCAAAACTCCATTTATTCCATCGCGATCGTACAAATAGCCTCCATAAAATGGACCGATCATTCGACCAAAGGTTGCGCCGCTACTGACCAACCCTTGCAGAAACCCAAGTTTTCGAGGCGGTGAAAGTTGGGCAATGGCGGCTGGAACAGATGGCCAGACAAACATTTCACCAAATGTTGTCAACAACATGGCGAGCAAAAAAGCGATGTAATTATGACTGAGGGCAAGAAGCAAGAAGGTGAGGATATACCCTATCACCCCTCCCACCATGTGAACGGTAAGCGATGGAACACGGCGAACCACAAAGCTAACCACAGGTTGACCAAGGAAAATGAGGGCTCCGTTGATAGTCCAAAGGATACTGTAAGCTGACAACGGATAACCCAAGGCCTGCATGTCGACTGAAATCGTCGATTGCCACTGGACATACACAGACCAAGCCACTATAAAACCGGCCAGCAAGATGCCAATCGCCCCCCAGGGAATGGAGGCTGTCTCCAAACGACTGGCTACATTCTCAATACTTTCATGACCATGAACAGAGCGATGCTGGTAGACCTTCTGGAAAGGACGTCGAAACACTGTTAAGGTAAGGATGACAAAGAGAAGATAACTCAAAAAAATACCGTAAAATACTGTATCAAATGAGTGAGCTGCTATAAAACCGCCAATCGCCGTTCCTATAGCCACGCCCACGTTATTGCTGACATACAAGAAATTAAACGCTTTACGCCCTGCTTCCGGCCAGGCGTGACCAGCCAATGCATTGAGCACTGGAAATGGAACGGCACAGAGCACTCCAAAAACGGCCATAACTCCAACATAAACAGCAAAATGTTGATGAAAAACAGGCAATAAAATGGATATGGCTGCCAAAAATGATGAGCCAGCCAATGTTAACACAGGCCCAAAGCGATCATAGCACCATCCTCCGAGCAGAGAGCCTATAAAACCTGCTCCGGAATAGACCATTAACACAAACCCAGCAACCGCCATGGATTGATGAAGCTTTACATGGATATAGATAGAATTCACTGGCCAGAGCAGTGACAGTCCACCCACATTGATGAAACAGGCCAAGGCAAGCAACCATAAAACGAGCGGCACATTGCCCAAAGCCCGTTTTTTCCATCTATCCATCTTGTTGCACTCTCCTTCACCTGTTCCGTTCACAATTCTCTGCAGAGGCTTGTTGGTCCCGCGAAATTATATCACCTAAGGCTTTAGAAAACGAGATAGAAAAAGAATAAAAAACTTCCTCGCCACTTTGTGAATGGTCAGAAGTCTATACGAAACTTTTCCATACGATGCAACAATTCACCTCGCTTCACATTGAATTTCTCTTGAAAAATTAGTTTAAGAAAAGTTTGATGTACAATGAGATTCAAACATCAAAAGCTCAAAAATATAGTCACAACGGGGTGGTCATATGCGCATCTTGTTGGTGGAAGACGAACGGCGTTTATCTGCCGCTATTGTCCAATTACTCAAAGAAAATCAATATGCCGTGGACGCTGCCTTTGACGGAGAAAGCGGTCTAGATTTAGCTATGACCAATTCTTACGATGCTATAATTCTTGATATTATGTTGCCGCGCATGAGCGGACTAGAGATTTTACAGACATTGCGTAAAGAAAAGCTAAATGTTCCCATTTTGCTTCTAACAGCTAAAGATACGGTGGAAGACCGCGTCACAGGTCTTGATGCCGGCGCAGATGATTACCTGGTCAAGCCGTTTGCGAACAAAGAATTGCTGGCTCGCGTGCGGGCTTTGACGCGCCGTACAGGCAATTTGCAAGGGACGGAAAATTTGCAAGTTGGGGCCTTCACGCTCGACTTTGCCACACGGGAAGTGCAAAAGAATGGACAAACCATCAATTTGACCAGCAAAGAATTTCAACTGATGGAACTTTTTTTACGCAACCAGGGGAAGGTACTTTCCAAGGAGATTATTCTCGATCGCGTTTGGGGACCTGATGCTGAGGTGATTGGCAACGCGGTTGAAAATTACGTCCATTTTTTGAGAAAGAAGATTGATGACGCAAACACACCGTCCTATATCAGCACCGTAAGGGGTGTGGGTTACATTTTCCAGGTGGAGAGAGGTCGCTGAATCGTAGTGTTCCAACAAGTTCGAATGCGCATTGCGCTACTCGCTTTAACTTTGGTGCTCATTATCTATACGATTTCTTCCATTGCTGTTTATGCTATCGTCCATCTTTATGTCATCCATGGCATCGATCAACATTTACACACAATTGCCGAACGCGTAGCAAACGAATACGATGCCACAGGTAATGTAGAAATTACAGGAAATCTTTTGCCACATGGCACTTATCTATTCTTCGCTGCAAGCGGAACTCTATTTGTCAAAACGACTTCCAGCCTACAATCGGTGTTGGTGAATTTGATTCACAACGCCCCGCCTGGAGAACATTATGTCGATTTGACGGCTGATGGAATTCACTATCGAGTATTTTATGTGTTGTCAAATTTAGGTAAACAAGGCGCAGATATTTTAATGGTAGCTCAGGACGATCGCGTTGAACTTTCTGTGCTGAACAACTTGAAAACCGTCATCTTCCTTGTAGGTTTGGCAGGTATGTTGATTTCTACACTGGCTGGCTTCTTTCTTGCCAATCGTGTTTTGCGCCCCATTCGCGCCGCATGGCAAAGGCAGTTAGAATTTGTAGCTGATGCTTCTCACGAGATGCGCACCCCTCTGGCGGTCATTCAATCCAATTTGAATATTGCTATGGGACACACAGACGAATCGATTCTCGATAATTTGGAATGGCTGAACAACGCCCATAGTGAAACCCGCCGTCTATCCAAACTCGTTACCGATTTGTTGACACTCGCCCGTTCCGATTCAGAAAAATTGCCGTTACAAATTCAAACCTTGTCAATTGAAGAAGTCTTTGACAAAGTAACCGATTTATACAGCAGCATTGTAGAAATGAACGGTATCCGATATCGCTCTGAAATCGCCGCCAGTGCCGCCCATCAATATTTTTCCGGAGATGCGGATCGCATTCAGCAATTGCTCCTTATTTTGCTTGACAATGCACGAAAATTTACGCCTGCTGGCGGTGAAATAGCATTGATTGCTGAACGCTCGCGAAATCATTTGCTGATTCAAATCAAGGATACAGGACGCGGCATTGCTCCTGAAGACTTGCCGCGCGTCTTTGACCGTTTTTTTACAGGCGATGCATCCCGTACACGAGAGACCAGTAACGAGACGGGAGTCAGTGGCACTGGACTTGGTCTTTCCATTGCCAAATGGATTGTCGAGGCGCATAAAGGGAAGATTTCAATCTCCAGCGAAGGATTGGGCTTGGGAACAACCGTTACAATTGAACTCCCGATTGCTTCGCCTCGTTCATCTTCAGAATAAATTGCTGGCAACTTTCCAAAAGTGAACACTTAGCCACAGCCATTACTTCTTCCCGCTCCTGGGAATGGACAGTTTCCCAGACTTCATGGAGCGAAACTGCTGTCTCTGGCAAAGCGCGAAAGGATTGATGGGACAGTTCGTAAAAACGATTGATATTGGCAATTGCTCTTGGAACTTCAATATAAACACTAATACAAGCATGCGCTACAATGTATCCTGGCTTATGGGTGGATATACCGGCTAATCCACCTTTCCAAGTCTGCGCAGTTCCCACCAATTTCCTTCCACCCAGCAATACATTATAGTGACCATCGCAATAACTGCCCGGCAAGTCACCAATTTCCCCTCGGCCGCCAAGTTCATTCAACCAATCGAGCAACGGCTGGCAGAGCAATCGATAATAGGCGTCGGTTGTAGCTCCAGGATGAGCTACTCTAGGAAAAAGCAAGGATAGATTGAGTATGCCTCGTCCATGAGGAACTGCAGTCCCGCCAGTCGAACGCACAAAAACGGGACAACCTTCCACAGCAAGTTGTTCCCTTGCCCATTGACCTGCTTGGGTTGCTACATCTCGTCGGCTCACCACCAAACCATCTGGCGCACTATGCTGCCATATCCGTAGCAAAGGCGGTCTTTCAGAGCGAGCAATGGAAGCTGCCAGCTGATCATCCAATAAAATATTGTCGTTTGGATCGTCCAACTCCAACGTATCTGCAACGACATTTTCCGGCCAAAGCAAAACATCCTTAGCTTTCATCAAAATATTTATTCCTCCATGGGCGAATTTGATAGGTTCCCAGATTTTAAGCGAAATTTGTTACTTTGTGATGTGCCTTTCTCCAACAAAAGCGGAAAAAGCAAATGAACCGTTGTGCCTTCCCCTAAACGGCTATTAATGTAAATTTGGCCCTGATATATTTCAACTAATTGACGAGCAATAGACAGTCCCAGTCCTGCACCGCCACTGTTCCGATCTCGGCCTTCCTTCGCGCGATAGAACCGTTCAAAGACATGCGGCAAATCATCTGCAGGAATGCCTTCACCAGAATCCTGGACGGAAACCCGCAAGCGGCTCGCCTCGCGATTGGCAGCCAGCACAATTTGTCCCCCGCTTTTTGTATGGCGCATTGCGTTGTCCACCAGGATCACAAGAATTTGCCGAAGATCGTTGCGATCCATACGAATAGCTAATCCTGCTTGAATATGAATTTGTTCAAAAACACGCAAATCTGGCCGCAAAAGACGCGCATCGTCTGCCATCTGCTGCAGAAGAGACGTTATATCCTCAGTATTCATCATGGACTCAACCGGTTCTTGATGGTTCTCTAATCGCGAGAGCAAAAGCAATCGATCAACCAAGTTTTGCAATCTATCTACTTCCGTGACTATATGATGAACCGCCGGTTCCCAAACACTTTCATTGGTATGGCCCCAACGTCTGAGAATATTGGCATGACCAGCCACAATAGCCAAAGGGGTCCGCAATTCATGGGAAGCATCCGCAATAAAGCGACGCTGTTCTTCCACACCTCTTTCAACTTTATCCAGCAAATGATTGATGGAAGTAGCTACAGAAACAATTTCCTGAGGACCTTCAGGTACAGGAACACGGTTGGAACGCAACCACTCCACTGTGCGTATACCGTCAATCAACTGCACAAGCGACCTTAGTCCTCGCTGCAAGAGGGTGTATAGACCCGCAGCAAAAATGAGTAAACTGACTGCATCAATCCAAAAGAGCGTATGCATCACTGAACTCACTTTACTGTATATCTGCTCCGTTGGACCGACTACCACCACACTCCCTACTTCTTGAGTAGGATATACAATGGGACGAGCTAACGCCATCATCGATTTCAACTGTCCATTTTCTACATAAGTGATATCCGGCAAACGAACAATGCTCTTCTTCAGCGACAATCGACTCGCTAACAATGCCTGCGAAAGCTTACTCTCCACTTGATTCCATACATTATCGGGAAAATCATTCGTTTCATCCAGAGAAGTGATTTGGCCTTGACTGTTAAAAAACGCAATGGCTGATCGAGTAAAAAGAGCATAATCCTCCCAATTATTATTCATCAAAGTATCGCTGGGATTAAGTTCAGCCGCATGCCATACGTTGTTGACCTCAAGCGTCAATTCCCGCTCGTAGTCGGAAAAATTAGACTGACGGACAAACACGGAAAAGGTGATGGTAAACACCAGCATAACCAGCGCAAACCAGAGTATTGTCAACCACAACAAGCGGGATCGAAGACTCATGGGGTATCACTCCGAAGCATATAACCAAGTCCTCTTACCGTACGTATGTATAGCTTATCCGGATCGAGTTTTTGCCGAACATATCCTATATAGACATCCACCACATTGGTATCGACAGGCGTTTCAAACCCCCACACCTGTTTCAGCAATTCACTGCGGCTAATCACAGCGCCGCGGCGTTCCCATAAAAATAGCAACAAATCTAACTCTCTCGCAGTCAATTCAACCAATTGGCCATCTTTATACACTTTGCGCCGCAACGGATCGATCACCACATCTGCAAACTGGATATTTCCCGTTGGCTCGCTAGCCAAAAACTTCTCTTTACGGCGTGTCAGGGCACGAATACGAGCAATTAACTCTTCAATGGCAAACGGCTTGATCAGATAATCATCTGCGCCCGAATCCAACCCCTGTACTCGATCTTCCACCGCCCCCCGAGCTGTCAGAAAAATGACTGGTACATCGCTTTTTTCACGAATTTTTCGGCACACTTCCAGTCCGTTGATATCCGGCAACATACGATCGAGCAAAATCAAATCCACAGAATGTTCCTCAAAAATACGCAATCCTGCCGCACCCGTTGTAGCTACATACAAATGGTATCCTTGCAGTTCTAACTCAATTCGCAAGAACTCCACCAAACCTGTTTCATCTTCAACTAAGAGAATCTTTTGCATCTCAATCCACCTCGTGTAGCGACTGCTGACTGTAGATATTGGGCCAAAAAACAGCCGAAAGACTTGGCAGTTGAGCAGCAAACTGCTCCGCCGCTGCCATAAGCGTACCTTGACGTCGACGAATCACTGTGATAGTACGGGATGTCAGCAAAACTCTCGATACAAGAAGAGCTGTCAATCTTCCCGTCTCCATATCATCCTGTACACTCGATTTTGGCAACACAGAAACCCATTCCCCATACTGTAACACGCGATTGATGCTTTCCAAACTGTCCGTTTCCATATTGGCGTCAATGTTTACGCCGTACTCCAAAGCGAGATCGGCAATAATCTTACGCAAACCTGAGCCTTGGCGCATGAGGACAAAGGGATAGGCGCAAACTTCTGCCAGTGTTACTTCTCTTCCAGCAAGTGGATGATGGTGAGCAGCGACAAAAAGCAGTGGGTCACGCCATAGCTCCACCCCGGTTAATTGTGAGTCTGTTGCATCCCAGGAAGTTACAATGCCTAGGTCGATCTCGTTTTGCAAAAGCGCTTCAATGGTACGCCGAGAGCTACCGGTGGTCACTTGAAAACGGACTCCTGGGTGAAGATGTTGGTAGTGCGCGAGCAGCGGTGGCAAAAGATATATGGAAGGAGTCAACCCCGCCCCCAACCGTATCGTTCCAATTTCCGGATTGCCAAAGGCATTCATTTCTTCCCGCAAACGCTCCTCTGTTTGCAAAATACGTTTGGCATACTGATAGGCCAATTCTCCCGCATGATTCATAACCAACCTGCGGCCAATTCGGTCAAAAAGCCGCACACCCAATCTGTGTTCCAATTGCTGCAATTGCCGTGTCAATGTTGGCTGTGTAGTATTCAGAACTTGTGCGGCCTGGACGAGAGTTTCGTTCTCGACTATTTGCACCAGCGCCTGATATAGTTCCAACCTTTTCACCCATCTCAAATTCATTTGAATTCCGTATAAGAATTATACAATAAATCAATTTTACACATAGATACTTTTTACATACACTGAAATTTGTGATGGCTTGCAAAACGAGGGGGAACCGGCATGTTTCACGCAGTAGTTGGAGCTCAGTACGGAGATGAAGGTAAAGGAAAAATGGTTGACTATTTTGCTGTCAATGCCGATGTGGTCGTCCGCTACCAAGGTGGAGGCAACGCGGGGCATACCATTGTCAATGAACACGGTAAGTTTGCCCTGCATTTAGTACCATCCGGAATTTTTAATCCGGAAACTTTTTGTATTTTAGGAACTGGGGTAGTCATTCATCCAGCTCATTTGGTGCGTGAGCTTCGTCAACTAGAAGATCGTGACATTTCCACCAAACGACTTATTGTTTCTGAAAGAGCCCATCTCGTGCTGCCCTATCATGTTTGGCAAGACGCTTACGAAGAAGAGAAACGCAGTCGCAAAGTAGGAACCACTTTACAGGGAATTGGTCCTGCTTATCAAGATAAAGTAGGTCGTTATGGAATTCAGATTGGCGAAATGATTCATTTGGACAGTTTCCGTACTCGTCTGGAAGCGGCTTGGGCAGCCAAAATCGAGCGTATGCCGGCTCTTGCTGATTATGGAAGTTTTGAATCTATGTGGGCGGAATTGGTAGATGCTCGTGAAGTTCTCTTACCCCACATTGCTGATACCTTGCCATTTTTAATGGAGGCAGAACAGTCTCAAAAGCACATCTTGCTGGAGGGACAATTAGGCATTATGCGCGATCTCGATTGGGGCGTATATCCTTACGTTACCTCATCATCGCCCATTACTGGTGGAGTATTTGCTGGGGCGGGTATCCCTGCCACAGCAATTTCACGCGTCACAGGTATTACCAAAGCTTATACTACTGCTGTGGGTGAAGGTCCATTCCCTACACAATTAGATAATGAAATTGGACAATTTTTACAACATAAAGGAGAGGAATTTGGAGCTACCACTGGTCGGGCTCGCAAATGTGGTTGGCTTGATTTACCTGCATTGCGCATGGGAGCATGGCTGAACGGCTATACAGAATTGGCGCTGATGAAACTGGATGTGCTGGCTGGTCTTGAAAAAATTGGCGTCTGTGTCGCTTATCGTCGGAACGGACACACTTACTCTATGCCTATGCCTGCTTATCAATTGGAAGATGCAGAGCCGATTTACGAATTCTACGAAGGTTTTTCTGAAGACATCTCGAATTGCCGAGTTTACGAAGAATTACCTAAAACAGCCCGACAGTTCATCAAGGCTTTGGAAGCCGATTTGCAAATTCCCATTCGTTATATATCCGTAGGACCCAATCGAGATCAAACCATTATTCGTAACGAAGTGGTCTCTTTAGGAAAATAGAAAACACATATTGGAGAATGGGGAGTAAAGCTTGGCAAAAAGGTTATCCTGTTAGAAGATTCTTGCGGATTGATTTTCTAACGAGGAGATGAACCATGAGCCAGCCCGTATTTCCGACATCTTTCCCATTACAACATCAAAATCAGCAACCGGGACTGGAAACCCTCATGCAACCACGTCCCGTTTTTCACAACCCATCTTATCGAGGTTCTGAAAAATTAGCTGGCAAGCGAGCATTGATTACTGGCGGGGACAGTGGTATAGGCCGAGCGGTAGCGACAGCGTTTGCAGCAGAAGGTGCACATGTATCCATTGTGTACTTATCTGAACACGAAGATGCTAACGAGACAGCTGATTGGATTAAAAAATCGGGTCAAAAGGCGCTTTTGTTTCCTGGCGATATTCGACAAGAAACATTTTGCCAAAAAGTCGTTTCCGATACCGTTCAGGCGCTGGGCGGATTGGATATTCTGATTAATCATGCAGCCGAGCAACATCCTCAAGCTTCTCTTCTTGACATTACGCAGGAACAACTGTTGTCGACCTTTCAGACCAATCTCTTTTCCATGTTTTTCTTAACACGAGCAGCATTGCCGCACCTGCAAAAAGGTGCGGCCATTATCAACACAACGTCTGTGACAGCTTACGAAGGACATGAACAACTGATAGATTACTCTGCCAGCAAGGGCGCTATTGTCAGTTTCACACGTTCCTTAGCCAAATCTCTTGCCAAGCAGGGCATTCGAGTCAACGCTGTAGCCCCTGGTCCTATTTGGACACCACTCATTCCGTCTACTTTCAGTGCAGAAGAAGTCAGCCAATTTGGTAGTCAAACACCGCTGGGACGAGCAGGACAACCTTGTGAACTGGCACCCGCTTATGTGTATTTGGCAAGCGAGGACAGTTCGTATATGACGGGTCAGGTGTTGCACGTCAATGGCGGTACTGCTGTTTCTTCTTAAAAATCACTTTTACGATGATACTCCTATAAAACCAGCTCATGACCGGGTATGCTGAAGAAGTACCCGGTCAATCTTGCAGTTCTAAACGCGCTACCGCACGGCGATGCACTTCATCCGGACCATCCGCCAGACGAAGCGTGCGCGCGTTTGACCACATTTTAGCCAGCGGAAAATCATCGCTAACACCCGCTCCACCATGAACCTGAATTGCCCGATCGATGACTTTTAAAGCCACATTGGGAGCGACAACTTTAATCATGGCAATCTCTTTTTGAGCCGCCTTGTTTCCAACGGTATCCATTTTATAGGCGGCATTCAAAACAAGCCACCTCGCTTGCTCAATCTCCATACGAGAATCAGCAATCCATGACTGGATAACTCCCTGTTGAGCAAGTGGTTTGCCAAAGGCGACACGCTGTTTAGCTCGCTCACACATAAGTTCAAGTGCACGTTCTGCAGCCCCAATCAAACGCATGCAATGATGAATTCTCCCAGGACCAAGACGCCCTTGAGCAATAGCGAATCCTTTCCCCTCTCCCCAGATGATATGGTCTGCTTGTACTCTCACATTGTGATAAGTAACCTCAGCATGACCATGCGGTGCATCGTCGTAACCGAATACAGGCAGCATTCGTTCCACTCGGACACCTTCGGTATCAAACGGAATTAAAATCATCGACTGTTGTTCGTAGCGAGTCGCATCTGGATTCGTTTTCCCCATCAGAATGGCTACTTTACAGCGAGGATCGCCCGCCCCACTCGACCACCACTTGTGAGCGTTGATAATATAGTGGTTTCCATCTCGCACAATACTGGCAGAAATATTGGTGGCATCGGAAGAAGCTACTTCTGGTTCTGTCATAGCGAAACAAGAACGAATTTCACCCGCCAAAAGTGGTTTTAACCATTTTTCCTTTTGTTCTGGACTCCCATAACGCGCCAAAACTTCCATGTTACCCGTATCTGGTGCATTACAATTGAATACTTCCGGAGCAATTTCAGAACGTCCCATCATCTCGCAAAGTGGTGCATATTCCAGGTTAGTCAACCCTGCGCCGTATTCTTCATCTGGCATAAATAGATTCCAGAGTCCTGCCGATTTGGCTTGTTGTTTCATAGTTTCCATAATTGGAGGTATGGAGAAACGGTTTTCCGCGGCTGCCAATTGCTCGGCATAAATCTTCTCTCCAGGATAAACTACTTCTTCCATAAATTCTTTAAGTCTCTTCATCCAAGTAAGCGTTTTCTCTGAATAACTGAAATCCAATCTATGCTCCCTCCCAATCACCGCAAAAGAAAAAGCGCGGATAACTTGACTTTACTCCGCGCCAATCAGGGGTGCAACTTGTCAATTCAATGATACGGACTGCGTATGGATGATTTACAGGCGAAAGTCAAAGCACTGCCTGCAAATTATCTGGACGGCCATTTAGGCTCTTGCAGTTACCGCCAATTTGTTACCTACATAGGCTGCCAAATCAACAACTCGATTGGAGTATCCCCACTCGTTGTCATACCATGCAACAACCTTCACCATACGATCGATGGCAAAAGTCGAAAGGGCATCCACAGAGGCAGAATGCGCATCACCATTAAAATCGCGAGAAACCAATGGTTCTTCTGTATATTGAAGAATTCCTTTCAAGGAAGACTCTGCAGCTTGTTTTAACGCAGCATTCACATCTTCTACAGAAACATCACGGCGCACATCAGCAACCAGATCAACCACTGAAACATTTGGCGTTGGTACACGCATAGCCATACCGTTCAATTTACCTTTCAAATGCGGCAACACCAGTCCCACAGCTTTAGCTGCACCAGTTGATGTAGGAATGATGTTGAGCGCTGCAGCACGCGCGCGGCGCATATCTTTATGCGGCAAATCGAGAATCTGTTGATCGTTTGTGTAAGAATGAACAGTGGTCATCAGTCCGCGTTCAATCCCAAATACATCGTCAATAACCTTTGCAACTGGAGCCAAGCAGTTGGTCGTGCAAGAAGCGTTAGAAATAACATGATGCACATCCGGATTGTACATATGCTCGTTGACACCCATAACGATAGTGATATCTTCATTTTTAGCCGGTGCAGAAATAATGACTTTTTTTGCACCACCTTTTGTTATATGCACTTGCGCTTTTTCTTTATCTGTAAAACGCCCCGTAGACTCAATCACCAAATCGACACCGACTTTGGCCCAAGGAATTTCACCTGGATCGCGCTCAGCAAACACTTTGACAGCCCGACCGTTGACTAAAATACTGTCTTTGTCTGCCTTTACTTCAGCATCTAATTTACCGTGGACTGAGTCATATTTAAGCAGCATAGCCAAAGTTTCAGCGTCCGTTAAATCATTGACCGCTACAATTTCAATATCTTGACGTTTCATAGCTGCGCGAAATACGTTGCGACCAATACGTCCAAATCCATTAATGCCAACTTTGAGTGCCATCTTTATTCTCCCCTTTATTTATCTTGATAGTAATCTTGAGATTGCACAATGAGACGCGCTGCGCCTTCATCAGTAATCAATACGTCGATTCTGTAAGCCTTCGCAGCTGCGGCAACAGCTCTCGCCTTACTGCTTCCGCCAGCAACAGCCATGACTACGCGGGCATTTTGCAAATCATCAAGACGAAGTCCAATTGTGGGCATGGAATACACCACATCGCCCTGCTGATTAAAGTAGTAACCAAACGCTTCTGCTACAGCTTGCTGATTTTCCAAGCACGCCACTTCTTCATCAGGTACTTGACGACGTTTTGCCATTTTAACGGCTTCACCAATTCCATGAACGACAAGCGTGGCTTTGCGAATTTCCGGCAGTCTCTGCTGAACGTATGGGTCGTTCAACAATTGTTCCATTGTCTCTTCATTGAGTCTGTCTGGCACATGCAACATCATGGACTCACCGCCCAGCTTTTCAGCCAGCGTGGAAGCAATTGTATTGGCTTGAAACTCTACCTTTTCACCTAATCCACCGCGCGCAGGCACAACTTTTACAGGATAAGAAACCGCACGAGCAGGCATTCGTCGGGCTATGGCCGCCATGGTAGTGCCGCCTGTGATACCAACGACCTCGTCTGGCTGCAGAAGACTCCGTAATAACTCTGCGGCTCGATAGCCGAGGTTGTCTTTGACCCAACTGTTTTGGTCGCTGTCATCTTCCACAACCACCACCTGAGGAATTCCCAGTACTCGGGAAACGCGCTCAGCCAGCTCTTTTCTGCCATCCATGCGAACAGCAAATTCTGCAACGCGATCGAGCACAGCTTCTCCATCTTCTGTCAAAGAGACTCCTGCAGAGCTAGCTGTCAAAAGCCCTTGTACACGTAGAAAATCCAGCTCTGCGCGAAGCACACGCTCAGTTGTACCCATTTCCACAGCTAAAGCACGGCGCCCAATAGGTTGCAGGGCAAGAATGCGTTCCAAAATGCGAATACGTTTTTGCAATTCGTCCGATAGCTCAGGTACGAGTCGACGAACGGCACTCCAGATGGAAACATCTTCTATTGAGTTCAAGCTCATCTGCCACCAATGGGACTAATTTAGTCCCGTGTAGTCATTTTTCGTCCCAACCACCACGAAAGATAGCCTTCTTAATATGATACCTTTGTAGTCAGTGTATTCTTTTTTACCGTATTTTGCAATGGGCAATCCTTACCCATCCTGATGATTTGCAGAAGTTTTGCATTTTTCTTGCCAAATGGCCCAAGCTAATCGTATGACAAGCAGCAAGGAGAATGAGGCTACTTCTGGAAAAATTGCACTATCCTGTAGTGAAAGTATCATTTTCCTCGCTAAAACTGTTAGGATAAAATCTGTTAAATGAGTTGGTGACAGCGTTCGAATCAACTCAAGGATTTCGTAAACAAGCAACAGAGAAAAAATATCTTCAGTTAGACTTCGAAAATGAGTTAAAACAATTTCAGGATGATTCAGCAATTCGCCCCAACGTATGATAAAACCAACGATGCCAATCAGTAATGCTGCAAACAAAATTCCTACAATGGCGAAACGAATATACATCAATAAATGGCGAATAGTGCGTAACATTTTAGAACGCACTCGGTATGCCTCCCTCCTGTATGCCTGATAATTCTTCATGGATACAGTCGAGCGGCAAACATTGTCCAGCTTGTATATTGGATGCTATTTGCTGTAGAATCCCACTTTTCCACCAACAGTCTGGATTTTCCTCTAATTCTTCTTGCCAATCGGACAATGTGATCCAACGGGCCTCCAAAATTTCCTTCCCGTCCACCTTTAAACGCAAAGAGGCTGGCATATCCTCTACTCGGGCCAGAAAAACCAAGCGCAGTTTTCGTTCGTGGAATTTACGCCAATACGAATAGAGGCCAAGAAATCCTGTCAAACTACAATTCTTTACGCCTGTTTCTTCTTGTAATTCACGCATAGCCGCTTCCAACAACGGTTCACCCGGATGAGGTTGACCGGTGGGGATATTCCAGCATCCCTTCTTTTTGCCGCGCCCTTCACGTACACAAAGGATCTCTCCGCCGGAGAGCAAAACTGTACTGACGGAGAGCGTGATTTTGGCGATTTTCATAAAGATCATCCTCTTGTGCGACATCAAGTCTTCATTTTACTACAACCTTTGAAAGAAAATGGAGTCCTTGATTCGCAAAAACTCTTGAGTCGTCGCACCCTACTCTGGCAAAATGTAGAGCGTAGAAGAGACCAAAATAGAGGGGAGCCAACCCATGAACTACCCCGGCAAATTAATTATCGTGGAGGGTACTGACGGATCGGGCAAAAGCACTCAAATTGCCTTACTCAAAACATGGCTTAAGCATCAAGGCTATCCGGTGGTTTTTACAGAATGGAACTCATCTGCCCTCGTCAAAAGCTGGACCAAAAAAGCGAAACAACAAAAACAGTTATCGCCCGCCACGTTTCACTTAATACATGGAGCAGACTTTTATGAACGATATGAACGTTTCATATTGCCACTTTTGCGAGCGGGCTTCATAGTTTTGGCGGATCGCTATATTTATACTGCGTTTGCCAGAGATGCCGCACGCGGCTGCAATCGTGCCTGGGTGCACAATACATACCGTGATGTCGTACGCCCTGCGCTTTCGCTTTACTTCCAAACTCCTCTAAACGTGGCAGTAGACCGAATTCTCGTAGGCCGGACGGAACTCAAATATCATGAAGCTGGACTCGATTTAGGTATTTCGGACGACCCGGTGGAAAGCTTTAAAATCTTTCAAGGTCTTGTCAAACAGGAATATGATCGCATGGCGGATGAAGAGCACTTGCACGTTATTGACGCTACCTTGCCGATTGACGTACAGCAACGTGAGATACGGCGTCTAACGGAATCTGTGCTAAAAAACTACGAAGGTTTATCTGCACTGCAATTAAATACAGGTAAATCTGCTCATTTTTGCAACGAAGCGATAAACCTGCAACAAGCTTTCGCCTTCCAAAATCATAAACTGCCCGGCAAACTGATTGTGATTGAAGGTTCAGACTACTCTCATCATTATCAGTATAGCCAAAAACTAAAGGAATTTTTGGAAATTCAAGGATATGCTGTTTATTCCGCTGGTATCAAACGCTCCAAACTGATGCGACAGGCTATTGACGAAGCGAAAGAAGAACAGATGGTAGGACCTCGCACCATGGCGTTGTTCTATGCAACAGATTTTTTCTCCGAGCTGGAACACGGTATCTTGCCTGCTTTACGAGCTGGTATGGTTGTCGTGGCTGACCGTTACATTTTCACCTTGATGGCGCGTCAACTCGTACGCGGTGAAGATAGTGAGTGGTTACACCAACTCTATCAAGCGGCTCCCAAGCCGGACTTGGCTCTTTACCTAGATTCTGATGCAACGACTTTAGCTTGCCGATGCCTGCAACAATATGGTCAGCTATTCTATTGGGAGGCGGGTATGGATTTAGCTATCTCACCTGATGCCCTCGATTCTTTGTTGCATTATCAGAACGGATTACTCGCCCATTATAGAAAAATGGCCAATCTATACGGTATGCAAATGCTGCCCGCCTTCGAAAAAAATACGGAAGAAAAAATTCAAAAGTTAGCCTTGAAACTGTTGGCAGGTGATGAGGCATGAGTCGAATCGGTATTATCGATCTCGGTTCAAACTCAGCCCGCTTGATGATTTATGAAATTGAAAAAAGCGGAGCCTACTGGCCCATTTTTGAGATGAAACAAAATATTCGCCTAGCCGAAGCCATGAACGATGGAATCATTCAGGAAACAGGAATCCAGCGAGCGATTTCCTGTACAAGACTTTTTTATCGCGCGGGTCAATTACACAATGTGGACGAATGGTTAGCAGTCGCTACAGCAGCTATTCGCCAAAGTCGTAATCAGTCTGAAATTTTGCATCGTTTACGAGTGGAAGCGGGAATTGCTTATCAAGTTATCGAAGGCGCGGACGAAGGGAGATACGGCTATATAGGCGCAGTCAATACACTGCCTATACAGAACGCCTTGCTCTTTGATATCGGTGGAGCGAGCACAGAGTTGATGCTGGTAGAAAGCAGGAAATTAAAAGGCGTGGTGTCCCTGCCGCATGGAGCATTAAATCTCATGAAACGTTTTGAGAATATATCAGAAACTGAGACAGCCAGACTCGTCTATCATTTCATGCAGGAAGCGTTGAACGAGGTCTCATTTTTGTCTTTTGCACAAAATATGCCTCTGGTAGGGATGGGCGGAACAGCTCGAGCATTGGCCAAACTGGAATTAGCCCGTCTGAACAAACCAAGCGCTCGCATTCACGGTTTTACCATGGACCAGGAGGCTGTCCAACAATGGTTTGAAGAACTGTCCAGCTTACCGCTTGCCAAGCGAAAAAAAATAAAAAACCTTTCCAAGAGCCGAGCAGATATTATTGTACCTGGATTAGCAATCATGAGCGCTCTTATGAAGAAAACCAGTAGCCCGTCTCTGATGGTGAGTCGGGCGGGATTACGTGAAGGTATATTTTATGAACGATATCTACGCTATACTGGCAGCGCTGTGGTCCATGACGTGTTGAGTCATAGCCTCTTTAATTTTCAGCGGAAATTTGTCGTCAACCCTACTGTGTCCGATCTCGTCGCGGATGCTGCATTGCGCCTGTTTGACGCACTCGTTGAAAAGTCGCTTGTCGATGCAGCGGATCGAACCTTATTTTACACAACCGTTCAAGTAGAAAGCGCTGGATGCTACATTCATACTGAACGCTGGATGCATCATTCCGCATACTTGGCCCAATGGTCGCAACTGTATGGTCTTGGTTACCATGAAACGGAGGATATGGTGCAACTTCTGTCCGGGAAAGCCAATAAGCGTTTAAAACGACTTTCATTATTACTGCGACTCGCCAAGCTGCTGACCTTACAACTTGGCATGAACGCAGAGGAAATTGAGATCGTCATGAATCAAGACAGTCTGATGATTGGCCGAATACCCGACATGAACCATCAAGTAGAAAAATCGGCAGATGCATCTTTAGTAGATGAATTTTTGCTGACTTTTCAAATTCCCCTTATCTTTTTGGATGCCTGACATTTTTTATACGGCATCTCTGATTTTCATAATTTTCGTAGCCGCGCCAGTTGAACCGCATGGTGCGGCCCTTTCGTTAAAATTAACTGGGCACGGGCACGGGTGGGAAGAATATTTTCACGCAAATTAACTGCATTCACTGTATCCCAAATCTGAGAGGCTGTAGATATTGCTTCCTCTTCGGAAAGCAGTGAATACCTCTGGAAATAAGATTCTCTCTTACGGAAAGCCGTCTCCCGGAGCTTCTGAAAACGCTCGATATACCACTGCTTTATCTGATGTTCTTCCGCATCTACATAAATGGTAAAGTCAAAGAAATCTGAAACAAATAGCTGCGGCTTAGTTGTTGTTGTACCCCCTGTTTGCAGGACATTCAAGCCTTCCACAATCACGATATCCGGATGCTCAACGACTTTATACTCTCCTGGAACAATATCATAGGTTAGATGTGAGTATACAGGTGCACTAACGGCTGGTTTGCCGGACTTGACGTCTGCCAAGAAACGAATCAAACTGCGAACATCATAACTTTCCGGAAAGCCTTTGCGATTCATAAGACCACGTTCTTCAAGAACATGATTAGGGTAGAGAAATCCATCTGTAGTGACCAGATCCACCCGCGGGTGACTCGGCCATCTCTCTAGCAGAGCTTGAATGATACGCGCCGTCGTACTTTTACCCACTGCTACGCTTCCCGCAATACCTATGATATAGGGTACTTTCTCCTCCAAATGGCCAAGAAAGCGACTGGATGCTAAATAGAGGTTTCGTGTAGCGTCCACATAAAGGTTGAGCAATCGTGACAGAGGCAAGTAAATTTCATCAACTTCACTTAAAGATACTTGTTCATTAATCCCATGCAATTTAACCAAATCTTCTTCTGTCAATGGCATGGGAGTGGAGGCGCGTAATTGCGCCCATTCATCTCTGGTGAATGTGATGTATCGGGAAAAGTGTGCAGTTCTATTTTTTTGCACCAAGAAAGTTGACCCCTTTTATGGCTCATCATCCCTAAGCCATGTTTTCTCTATTTATGATGTTATGAATGGATAAATTCTTGCCAACCCCGGTCAGATATCATGCTTCAATCGTCACAGGCGTTCCTATATGTACCATACTGTAAAGCTTTTTAGCTATATTCACTGGCAATTCCACACAACCCGCACTCTGTGGGAATCCATAGGAGGGCCTCGGGAATCCATGAATAGCAATATTACCATCAAAGCTCATGACCCACTTCACTCCCGGATCATCATAGTGTGTCCCATTGGGATTGACACCCTTCATATTGACGACAGGCGACTTAAAGCGTATATAGAAATGTCCAAGCGGCGTTGCATTGTCAACGCCGGTATTACAGAGAGTTTTAAAGATAGCTTGTTGTCCCTGATAAACGGTTAAAGTTTCCGGTGTTCCTTCTCTAACTACTATACTAAGAGGAGTAGCAGTTACAAAAGGACGAACTACCTGAGCCACAGGCAAAAATTGACCAGTGGTAGAAACAATACTATGCTTGCCGCCATGCAATAACATAACAACTCGCTCCGTGGCAGGCAAGGGCTGATTCGGTATAAACTCAGCCGTAGTGCTGTTCTTCCATTCCACATTTCCAGCAATCGCTGGTTGAAAGCCGAGATCATGCTGGAGACTCTGAGGATTTTTCACTGGCGCACTGAAGTGAAACCAAAAGGGACCATCTTGCGAGACTTCAAGCTGCCAAATTCCAGGATCTGTTGTAACATGGAGCGGTTTTGGGGTCCAGCCAGCAATTGTAACTGAGTGTTGCAAGTGCTGGCCTTCTCTATCAACGGCAGAAAGCAATGTCAACTGATTAAATTGATGCTGTTGCATGGATGCCTTCAACCAAAGAGTATCTTGTGGAACCGCTAAAGATTCCTGATAGGTTTTTCCGTCTATTCGCCACTTCAAACTTTGAACTCGATGATTAAAATGTAACGAGATTCCTTTAAGCACATTAAATTGCGTAATTTGAGGAAGAACTTGCAAATTTTCTCGTGTTCTCGGCGCCATCAGCATTCCACCGCCGAAATAGGTGGCAAGCGCGACCCATATTGCTACAACACAGCTAAAAATGGATCGACTTTTCATACCAGCCAGCCACCTCACTAGATTTTAGAGATTAGATGGAAGCAAAAACATTTCAGCTTTACAGGGTTGTCGACACACTTTTTTTCCTTGGTCGATCTGGCACTGTCAAAAGCGCTAGCAAGCATAGGGACGAAAAAAGAAATGCTACAAGTGTTACATGAATGAGAAACGATGAAACATTATGATAGGTTACAATTAAAATTCCGGATAAAGCTTGCAAAAGAACCAGGATCACTGTTCCCCAAGCGGCTCGGTAAAGATCGGAGCGTAGATTTCGTAGGGCAGCGGCGCTTCGCAATATAAACAGACTAAAGACAAGCAAACCTAAAGCAAAAAGCCTGTGAATACAGTCCATCCAAAATGCGTAGTGTGGTGCGTAGATGCTTTCTGTAGGAAACGGCCAACCATGAAAAAACGGGGCAGCTCCACTACTTGAGATGTAAGCTCCGAAATACATTTCAACATAAATATAAATCAGCGACCACCAGACTAGCGATCGGATTCGGCTACCCGTTGCCGAATAGTCTGGACGTAAACGACCGCCTTGGAGAATTTCTTGTAATGGTACACGTCGCAATTGAAATAATAAAATACACAATAAAAGAACGGAAGCAAAAGCAATTAATGAGATGCCAAAATGAAAAGCTAAAAACCAAGCGGGATCGCCAAAAATCACCCCAAGCGCTCCCAGCGCGCCTTGGACAAAAACTGAAGCAATGGCTAAGACAATCAGCCAAACAACTTCACGCAATTTACGATACTGAATCAGGGCGAAAACGGATGTAGCAAGTAGAAGTAAAGTTGCAATAGGTACCAAAGCTCGATGGCCAAACTCTATCAACTTATGAATGCCCATATGCTGTGGGATTAACACGCCTTCACATAGCGGCCATGAATTTCCACAAGCAAATCCCGAACCTGTCTCTGTATCAATAAATCCAACCGTATTGACAGCAAGAAGAAAAATAACTGTTAAAATGGCCAATAGAATAGTGACAAATTGTATACTCCGTTTATCTTGATTTGCCATACGCTGGCCTCCATATAAGATAGACTAGCCAGACACTGGAGTGTGCCTGGCCATCCTATGATTCAATTAACGCATATTGAGCATCATCATCACAAAAACAACTGGCAAATAAATGAGTGAACAGAGAAAAGTCCGTTTAGCCCAAACCATGCTTGCGTCTGGTTCAAAATAAGATCGTAAGACAAAACCGAGAAAAATAATCCCAACTACCCCAGCCACAGCCGCATATACCAAGCCTACCTGTCCCGTCCAGGCAAGAAGTACTGACGCGATAATCAACAGAACAGCATAGACAACACTTTGAATCTTGGTTTTACGTGCTCCTTTGACTACAGGCATCATTGGAATACCTGCTTTGGTGTAATCCTCGTTTTTATAAAGCGCAAGCGCCCAAAAATGAGGAGGTGTCCAGAGAAAAATAATAGCAAACATGATAATCGCAGCAAGTCCAAGATGTCCTGTTACACCAGCCCAGCCAACGAGTGGCGGAAAAGCCCCCGCTCCGCCGCCTATCACAATATTTTGCGGCGTGCGACGTTTGAGCCACATGGTATAAATCACGGCGTAATAGAAAGCACCACCAAGAGCCAGTCCGGCTGTCAATGGATTCACAGCTAGATTGAGATAGACAAAAGAGCCAGCGATTAAAAGAAGGCCAAGAATGAGCACATGATGGGCTGGCACCCTCCCTAACGGAATGGGCCGCTTGGAAGTGCGTTGCATAACAGCATCAATATCGCGATCGAACCACATATTAATTGAGGCTGAGCCGCCCGTAGCTAGCGCTAATCCCAGCAAAGTATTGATAAACAGCGACCAGCGTGGAAAGCCGTGATGGGCGACAATCATTGCTGTAGCTGCAGTGAAAAGAAGCATAATTTGGATTTTAGGTTTTGTAGTAGCAATGTAGGCTTGTACCACATCCACCCATCTGTATGTCAACGATACATGCCGATCTAACTGCGACTTCGGGCTTTCCCGCTCGACCATCGACATTTCCGGTCCCTTCCTCTCCTCAGAAAAGAACTGCAGACACTGCAGTTGAATTGGACAGACAACAAAAGCAAGCATTCATCTTCAATAACTTATAAAGTTCAGTAAACAAGCATTCTGAACGACAGTATAAGATTTTTCTATCTTGGAAAACAAAGTACAAATGATAGGATTCCAAAACTCACGAAGCTAACTTTGCTTTTGCAAACGGCGACTCGGCCTCACCGAGCCGCCGCAACACGTTATGCAACATAACTTTTGAATGCCATGATCCAGATGGAACCTGCTACAACTGTAAACGCGATGAACATGGCAAAGAATATGAGAAATTGTTGATAGTTGGGTCCAAACGCTTCAGTCAAGTGCATGAACATAAACAACTGAATGACCGCCTGGAATACTGCCAGGATCACAATCGCTGAGATAATGGCGCTTGACGGAAGATGCGAGTCAAGCACAAACCAAATCGCCGCAAAAGTGAGTACCAGTGATAACACATAGCCAATAATGTGCTTCCACGGAAACTTTTCTTCGTGATGATGCGAACGGGTCGGCGTGTTGGATGACATGGCTTACAACACCTTTCCCATAAAGTAGACTACTGTGAAGATGAAAATCCAAGCGACGTCAAGAAAGTGCCAATATAGGCCAGAGATAAATATCTTGCGCGTCGTTACAGGGTTTAGACCACGGCGAGCCACCTGAATGATAATCGAGGTGAGCCAGAGAATACCGAGTGAAACGTGACAACCGTGCGTACCTACCAGAATGAAAAAGCTGGAGAGGAACGCGCTTTTGGAAATCGTTGCTCCCATATGCACGTACTTGAGAAACTCGGATACCTCAAAGCCAATAAAACCAAGACCAAGTAACACAGTGACAATCAACCAACCTATGACGGCGTTCTTCCAGCCTCGACGCATGGAATAAGTAGCCAGACCGCAGGTGAAAGAACTGGTCAACAGCAGGAACGTCTCAGAAAGAAATGTCGGATAGTCATAAAGTTGTTGCGATGTAAATCCGCCTGCCGTATTCCGGAAGAGCAGGATGTACATTGTGAACAAACAAGAGAACAGAACCAAGTCGGAACCAAGGAAGACCCAAAAGCCAAATATTCTTAGGCTTCCGTCCTCAGTAGAGTACTCCATCGGCTTGGACGTGTCGATGTGATGGTCATGTTCCAGGTTCAAATGACCTTCCATCTGATAGGACACCCTTACAACCTCCCCGCCTCGGCTTCGGTGCGTTCGATCACGTCCACCGGAATATAATGATCGGTATTGACCTCAAACGACCTTTGCCCCATACAGATGAGTACAATCAGCAATCCTAAGATAGCCGGAACCCACCACTCAAAGACAAACCCAAAACCAGCAAGTCCAAAAGCTGCCGACATTATAAACGGACGTCCAGAGTTGTTGGGCATATGAATCGGTTTGAACGCCGGTTTGGTTTTTTCTTCTTCTTTCTCGATATACTTCACGTACCACCAGTGATCGCGATCTTTGATGGTTGGGATTACAGCAAAGTTATATTCTGGAGCTGGTGAAGTGGTTGACCACTCAAGGGTACGTCCATCCCATGGGTCGCCTGTCAAGTCACGTTCACCCCAACGAATGCTCCAATAGATGTTGTATACCATGAGCACGAAGCCAATGGCCATTCCGTAAGCACCAATCGTTTCAATCAAGTTGTAAGGCATCCAGCCTAGACCAGCCGGATAAGTATACATACGTCGAGTCATGCCCATCAATCCAACAACAAACATGGGCAGGAAACAGACGTTGAAAGAAATGATCCAAGTCCAGAATGCCCAGCGACCTGTACGATTGTCCAACTTGAAGCCGAACATCTTTGGCCACCAGTAGTACATGCCAGCAAAACATCCAAAGACCGTACCACCAATGAGCACGTAGTGGAAGTGAGCAACCAGGAAGTAGCTGTTATGGTACTGATAATCCGCAGGAGCCACTGCCAGCATGACACCCGTTAAACCACCAACCAAGAAGTTAGGGATAAAAGCAAGTGTCCAAAGCATTGGCAATTCAAAACGGATTCGTCCACGCCACATGGTAAACAACCAGTTGAACACTTTGACACCAGTCGGAATAGCAATCAACATGGTTGAAACCCCAAAGAAGTCATTGACACCAACACCAGCACCCATGGTGAAGAAGTGGTGAACCCAAACAACGAAAGACAGAATCGAAATGGCAAGCAGTGACACGACCATAGCACTATAGCCAAAGAGACGCTTGCGTGCAAAAGTTGCTACCACTTCGGAGAAAACGCCAAATAACGGCAAGATAACGATGTAAACCTCAGGGTGACCCCATATCCAGAACAAGTTAATGTATTGCATGGGCATTCCGCCGGCACTGATGGTAAAGAAGTGAGCGCCAAACAGACGGTCAATGAGCAAGAGCGCCAAGGCTACTGTCAATACCGGGAAAGCGAAGATAATAATGAAAGATGTGATGAGCACAGACCAAGTGAACATGGGCATGCGCATCAAAGTCATACCAGGCGCGCGCATCTTCAATATCGTTGTCAAGAAGTTTACGCCTGTAGCAATCGTACCGATACCTGTTATTTGTAAAGCAATCAGATAGTAGTTTTCTCCAGGACCCGGATCGAAATGAGCACCAGCAAGCGGTGTGTACGATGTCCAGCCTGCATCCGGTGATCCACCAACGACAAACGATATGTTGAAAAGCAAAGCCGCAAAAAAGAACAACCAAAAAGAAATAGCGTTTAGATAAGGGAAAGCTACGTCACGAGCGCCAATCTGTAAGGGAACAGCAACGTTGAACAATCCAATCACAAACGGCATAGCCATAAAGAGAATCATGACTGTACCATGTGTGGTGAAAATCTGGTCGTAGTGCTCTGCACTGAGAAAATGCTCATTCGGGAATGCCAATTGCGAACGCATGAGTATGGCGTCCGAACCACCGCGAAAGAGCATAAGAATGGCGGCAATAATGTACATGATGCCGATTTTCTTATGATCGACCGTGGTTAGATACTCTTTCCACAACCACTTCCACTTTTTAAAGTAGGTGAGTACAAATAAAATGGCCAAGGATGCAAGAATAATCGCGCCATCTGCACCTAACTCTAAAACGTTGTGAGGGAAGAAGTTGAGGATCCACTGTTTCACAGCAGGACTCACTTTTCCGTCTCCTCCTTTTTCCCGGAGAAATTGTTACTCATTCAAGTAGATTTCTCAAATTAATTGTCTGCTTGAGCGAAAAGCTGTTGATCGGATGGATAAGACGAAAAACTTTCCGGTTTTGCCAGACCGGCTGTCATCAGCAATTTACGGCTTGCAGCTTCCGAAAGCGCCGGATCTGTTGTTTTTACCTGTTGTACCCAAGCATCAAACTGACTGGTCGGTTTAGCATAGACATTAAACTGCATATGAACAAATCCTTTGCCTGAAAACTGACCACTGCGCCCCAGATAGGTGCCTGGATGACTGGCTTCCAGCCATAACTTCAAATCCTTACCTGGCATACTAAACTCCATACCGCCTAACTGTGGAACCCAGAAGGTATTCATAGGCCCTACTGAGGTTAATTGAAAGTTAACCGGAGTGTTGGCAGGAATTTCAACATAATTGACTGTTTCAATCCCCTGCTGAGGATATTGGAATATCCACTTCCAACGCGCCGAAATCACATCAATCGTAATTGGTGCGTTTTTCGACTTGGGAGGGTTCTCCAATTCTCCCGTCACCACGACAGTCGGTATGGCAATAGCAGCAACCAGCACAATCGGAACGATGGTCCAAATTGTCTCCAGCTTACGATTGCCTTCCCATTCAGGATGGTAGGGCGCAGGATTGTCGCTTTTGTCACGAAATCTTGCTAGAACATAGATAAAAAGCACTGCCACAATGATGACGACAATAATCATTACAACGAATGACCAGAGAATGAGATGATACTCACTCTTGGCGACCGGTCCTGCCGGAGACATGACAGCGTACTTGGAACTGCATCCGGTAGCTAACAGCATGACTGCGGCCGCCATGGTGAGTACGCTTGCCAAGCGCTTTTTGGGCGGTAACATTGACACTTCCAACTCCTCTCTCAGCCCGTTTGTTCGTCCGGTGCCGCCGTGCCGGCGCGCGCACAGCGGCAGAGCCTGCACGGCCCGTGAACGTACAGCCGAAGGCTCTCGCATTAGATGATACCATTCGACACCCTTTGCTACCGAAGAATTTTGCGAGTTTCAAAGAAACGACACAGCAGCGTTAACAATTTCACCACAACTCGTTCCGTAAAAATTCACAGTTTTGTTTCTTCACTTCTTGACAAGAAACAATCCCCTGAGTTTTGATGACTTTACTGTGAGCCAAAATCATAACTTCGCTATGACGTTTCTCATAACTATCGATAGCGTGCCCGCTTTGCAAAGTTTTTATGCAAAAAATCTTCGGCGCACAAGAAAAATTCTGCAATTTTCATCTTTTCCCTTCCTTCTGTCACCAGAGATGAAGTCAAGACAATTTTCATGTTAGGATAGATGGGTACAGCATGGCGCGATTTGAAGTGGCAGCAATCGTATCTCCCCAGTTCTGCAGCCACTCCAATTTTCATGCGCTAAATTTTGTGTGCTGGAGGTACGCCAATGACTTTAACAACTTTTCACAACGAACCATTCACCGATTTCAGCCAACCCGCTCATAAAGCGGCAATGGAAGCTGCACTCGCCAAGGTGCGCAGCCAATTCGGACAAACCTATCCACTTTGGATTGGCGGTGAACAAATTCAAACTCAGAATTCCTTGGCATCCATCAACCCCGCTTTAAAAAGTGAAGTAGTAGGAACGGTCTGCCAAGCGGATCGGCAACATATTGAACAGGCATTGCAGATTGCTGGTAAGCGTTTTGAGGACTGGCGCTACACCAGTGCCGAATTGCGTGCTGGCTATCTATTCAAAGCTGCAGCCGAAATTAGACGCAACAAATTTGAATGGGCCGCATGGCAAGTGTATGAGGCAGGAAAAAACTGGGGAGAGGCTGACGCTGACGTCGCCGAAGCGATTGACTTTTTGGAGTACTACGGAAGAGAGATGTTACGCCTTGCAGAACCGACTCCACTGACTCCACTTGCAGGTGAGTTTAACCGTCAGTATTACATTCCGCTCGGCGTTGGTGTCATTATTCCACCTTGGAATTTCCCGCTGGCGATTTTGGTAGGCATGACCACATCTGCAATTGTCACCGGCAATACCGTTCTGCTTAAACCTTCTCCCAATACGTCTGTCATTGCTGCACGATTTGTTGAATTGATGCATCGCATTGGTTTGCCATCCGGTGTAATCAACTTTGTACCTGGCCCTCCGGAGGAAATTGGCGATTTTATGGTGGAACATCCACAAACTCGTTTTATCTCCTTCACCGGATCAAAAACTGTCGGCCTACGGATAGCAGAACGGGCGGCTAAAACAGCACAAGGACAACGCTGGATTAAGCGAGTGATTGCAGAAATGGGCGGCAAGGATGGCATTGTCGTCGACAAGAATGCAGATTTGGAAGACGCAGCTGTGCAGATTGTCGCTTCAGCCTTCGGATTCCAGGGGCAGAAATGTTCGGCCGCATCTCGGGCCATTTTGCACAAAGACATCTACGATGCCGTTACTGAGCGAGTCATTGAACTGACTCGAGCTTTAAAAATGGGACCTCCTGCGGAAAACTTCTACACAGGCCCTGTTATTGATCAAAAGTCTTTCGATAAAATCATGAGCTATATCGAAATTGGTAAACAGGAAGCTACCCTAGCTGTTGGCGGAGAGCGCGGTTTGGAAGAAGGATTCTACATTCAACCCACTGTGTTCACAAACGCTAAACGCGGGGCGCGCATTATGTGCGAGGAAATCTTTGGACCTGTACTCGCCATTTATCGCGCAGAAAATTTTGAAGAGGCCATTGATACTTTC
This sequence comes from Alicyclobacillus sp. TC, assembly GCF_016804365.1. Lineage (NCBI taxonomy): Bacteria > Bacillati > Bacillota > Bacilli > Caryophanales > Alicyclobacillaceae > Alicyclobacillus > Alicyclobacillus sp. TC. The sequence continues at coordinate 2,374,618 of NZ_CP044434.1, forward strand.
AACGATACGGAATATGGCTTGACGGGCGCCGTCTATTCTTATGACCGCAGCCATTTAGAATACGCCCAAAATCGTATGCATTGCGGCAATCTTTATTTCAATCGTAAATGCACTGGGGCATTGGTAGGCGTTCATCCGTTCGGTGGCTTTAATATGTCGGGTACCGATTCAAAAGCTGGCGGCCCTGATTACCTATTGCAATTTATGCAGGCAAAAGCTGTTTCGGAAAAATTCTAATCGCACAAGCGATGGAGGAGCTGACTCCTGGGCAGTAGAAACTGTCAGGAACCAGCTCCTCACTTTTTAATAAGATAGATTTTAGATGGAATACCGTCTTTCGCTGAAAAGATTCGCTCTATCTCTTTATACTTCAGGCTGACACCATGGGCCAATCTTCAGGTCGATGAATTGCGTATCCCTGCAGGTAATCAATACCCATTCGCTCGGTTTCGGCCAAAAGCAATTCTGTCTCCACAGCTTCCGCCACAATCGACTTACCCATCAAACGAGCCATTTTACAAATACTTTCTACTACTGCTCGGTCGATCTCGCTATTAAATATCTCCCGCACATAAGATCCGTCAATTTTCACAAAATCTACTTGCAAAGCTTTTAGATGCGCAAATGAGGCAAATCCACTTCCGAAATCATCCAAAGCAAAGCGACAACCGAGAGCGCGAATTTTCTTCACAAATTGTTCAGCTTGCAGCAGGTTTTGCACTGCCGCAGTCTCCGTCAGTTCAAAACAGATACGTTCTGCTCGAATACCACTCTCTTCAAGCTGTAAAGATACAAAATGTAAAAATTCTTCGTCACTGATGCTCTGAGCTGAAAGATTGATGGCATAACAAGTGCCATCATCTTCAATTTCACAGAGACGGCGAAAAGTTTCCCGCACTACCCAACGATCAAGTTGCGGCATAAGTCGATAACGTTCCGCCGCAGGAATAAAAGCTCCCGGCATCTCCAGTCGGCCATCTGCCAGTCTTAAACGTAAAAGCACTTCACAATAAGGTTGCACACCTTGGCGATGAAGCGAGCGCTGCAGCAACAATTCAAAATGGTTTTCGTCGACTGAATCACAAAGGCGAACCGCCCAGTCTAAATCCAGTTTCCGTCGCTCATACTCCTGATTGCCCGGCACATACACTTCCATCCGATTGCGACCCTTATCCTTTGCAGCATAGCAAGCAGTATCCGCCGCACTCAGCAGGTCAGGATAGCTTGCAGAGTCTGCATCGACGGCTACCAATCCCATGGAAACGCCAATTCGGAAGCGGCGATTTTCGTACTGAAAGTGAAAATGGCTGAGAGCGTCAATCCATCTTTGCAGACGTTGCTTGGCTTCATCCATACTGCAGTTAGAGAGACAGACGCCAAACTCGTCTCCGCCCAGGCGAGCCAATATCTCTCCAGGCTGCATCAGCGCCGTAAAACGCTGCGCCACCTCGCAGAGTAGTTCGTCACCTGCCGTATGTCCAACCGTGTCATTGACAATCTTGAATTGATCGAGATCGAGATAAGCTAATACATGTTGCGTGTGCTGAAGTCGGGCATCCGCTATGATTTGATTGATTTTTTTCTCAAACGCTGTCCGGTTGGGAAGGCGTGTGAGCGGATCGACAAGTGCCTGTTCCTCTAAGAGACGTTGAAAGTTGGACTCGTCCAATGTCTTTTCAGCTGAATTAGAAAGTACAAAGAGTGCGGCCTGCACCTGACCATCCGGTGAAAACACAGGTATAGCTCTGGCGTTCCAGACCTCTGTCTCTCCCAGTTCACGCTCCAGCCTAAGTTCGATTTCTTGCCTTTTCCGACTCGTCAAAATCTCCTCCACGGGCAACTGTCTGAGCAAAGAAGGATAATTCATCAAGGCATCGGCGGCGTGATTGAGAAACACCCAGTCACCTTCAGTGTCACAAATGGCAACAGCCGAATCGATGATTTCTAATATGGCTTTTTCAAGCCCAGTCATAGGCTGGATGAGATGGGAAGACATGCATTCTGCTCCTTTTGAACTTAACAAATGACCGTCAGGACACATCGTTCAAAATAACTATTCTTGTTCATACCCATGCGGATGCTGGCTATGCCAGTTCCAAGCTGAGCGAATGATATCGCTCAATTCGGGATACTCCTGTTTCCAACCGAGTGTCAATTTGGCGCGTTCTGGAGACGCCACAAGCACTGCCGGATCGCCCCAACGCCTGTCTGATTCCACAATCGGAATTGGCTTGCCCACCACGCGTTCTGCCATTTCAATGACTTCTCGCACAGAAAAACCAAGGCCATTCCCCAAATTGAAAACTTGGCTTCCTGAATTTTCTACAAGCCATTCCAGGGCCAGACGATGGGCACTGGCCAAATCCATGACATGAATGTAATCGCGTACGCACGAACCATCCGGTGTAGGATAATCGCAGCCATAAATGTGAATGGCCTCACGCTGTCCAAGCGCCGTTTGCAGCACAAGCGGAATAAGATGAGACTCAGGCCGATGATCTTCACCAATCGGATACTTGGTGTGCGCGCCTGCAGCATTAAAATAACGCAGCGAAATTGACTTGATTGCGTACGCTTCATTAGCCCACCGAAGCATTTTTTCAATAGCGAGCTTAGTTTCACCATAGGGATTCGTTGGCAAGGTTCGCGCACCCTCTGGAATCGGGAGCGTTGACGGATCGCCATAGACTGCTGCTGTTGAAGAAAATACGATACGCTTGACGCCGCTTGTCACCATGGCAGAGAGCAGACGTTCTGTACCGCTGACGTTATTTCGATAGTATAGCAAGGGTTCCTTGGTGCTTTGTCCCACTAGTGAAAAGGCGGCGAAATGAACCACGGATTCAATGCCTTTTTCCCGCATAATTTGAGTCAGCGCTTCCTCGTCAAAGAGACTCAACTGATAAAACTCGACAGTAGGAAAAGGTTCCAACGCTTGACGATGACCTTGCGAAAGATTGTCAATCACCGTCACTTCATGACCGTGATCGACCAATTCCGCGACTGTATGGCTGCCTATGTACCCAGCTCCGCCCGTTACCAAAATTCTCATTTTCCCTCTACCTCCCCAGTCAATTCACGGACTCCTTCACCCAGTCCCGTGATATAAAAGGACGGAGCATAACCTATGGTGATCTCATACTGACGCGCTACATGCTCCTGGAAAACATCCAAATGATGACGTTCCACAAGTGATACGGTCGATCCGCCAAACCCGCCTCCAGTCATTCGGCTACCCAAACAGCCTTCGACCTGCCACGCTGATTCTGCGAGTGTATCCAGTTCAGGTCCGGTAACTTCATAGTCCTTGCAAAGCGAACGATGTGAAGCGTTCATCCACTCGCCAAACTCGCGCAATCTACCTTGTCGCAAAAGCTTTGGCGCTTCTTTGGCACGGTGGTTCTCAAATACAACATGACGAACACGACGTTTCAATACCGGATCGACCAGCACTGCATCCATTTGCGGCCATTGTTCTGGTGTCAAGTCGGCTAGATATGAACAGGAAAATCCGGCGTCTTGCAAAAGACTTAATGCAGTTTCGCACTCACTGCGCCGCTCGTTGTATTTGGATTCAACCAGACTGTGTGGTTTGTTGCTGTTGGTCAAAACCATGACAACATCTCCCAGTTCTACAGGCACCTGCTCATAAGAAAGCGATTGGCAGTGCAGAGAGAGCGCATGTTGCTCCATACCCAAAGCGACACTAAACTGATCCATAATCCCACAGTTGACGCCGACAAACTGATTTTCAGCCCGTTGGGCGTAAAGAGCGAGCGTCTCTTTGCTGATACTCCAATGATGAAGGGAAGCCATGGCAAACGCGGTCACCACCTCGACAGAAGCAGAAGACGACAATCCAGCGCCAGCAGGCAAATTTCCCGCAAAGAAAATATCTGCTCCATTCGCTATGTACCCTTCCTGACGAAGAACCCAGATAACTCCAGCTGGATAGTTAGCAAATCCTGCATTTTCTCGATATTCAAGATTTTCTGGAGAAAATTCAACCACGGTGTCAGGAAAACTCGTGGAAGCAAAGCGCCATTGACCATCTTTTCGCGGTCGGACTATTGCACTTGTTCCAAGTTGAAGGGCAGCGGGAAGTACATACCCTCCATTGTAATCCGTATGCTCACCTATTAAATTGACTCTGCCAGGGGCGAAAAACACTCGAACATCTTCTGCAGGACCGGGAGAAAATTGAAAAAATGCTGGAAAAACTCCTGTTTCTTCTATAAAAGCCATTGCAGAGTCGGCCATTTCAAAATCTCTCCTACCATTAAAATTGATCTGCTCGTCGACGTTGTGCTTTCTGTATCGCTTCTCTCAATTCCACTGCTGTCATCTCTACAGACGCAGGATTGGCTGCAGCTCCGGCACCTGTTTCAGAAGAGGAAAGAAACTTAATCTTATCTCGCGTGCGTAAGGGTGGGTAAAATTCAATATGAAAATGGTAATAAAGTGAAGTATCAGGGCGATGTACAGGCGTTTGATGAAGTACCATCATATAGGGAAATTCTCTCTCAAAGAGTTCATCCATTCCCGCCGTGAGTGCACTCAAAATTTCTGCTAATGAACGAATTTCTTCTCCAGTAAAAGAGCGGATGTCTGGAATATGCACTTTGGGAGCAATCCATGCGCCATAAGGAAAATCAGTAAAATAGGGTATGAAAGAAACGAAATGACGGTTTTCCACTAACATTCTCGCTCCGTCTTCCATCTCTGCTTGAGTAATATCACAAAGCAAACAATGTCCGGTAACCTGATGATGCTGATGCGCAGACTCTAACTCTGTCCGAATTTTGATGGGAATAAACGGATAGGCGTAAATTTGCCCATGCGGATGCTGAATGGTGGCCCCCACTTCACGGCCTCGGTTTTCAAAAATGAGGATATACTGATGCTGCTCGTCACTCGCCAAAGCCGCATAACGTTGCTGCCAAAGGCTGACTACCTTTTCCATTTGGTTTAAACTGAGATTGGCAAGCGAGGCCTGATGATTGGAAGAATATAAAACCACCTCGCATTTTCCATAGGCTGGTCGAGTACGATAGAGCGATTGTGAAGGTTGACCAGGTGTCTCAGGATGCGGTGAAAGAACTGGAAAATCATTATCGTAGGCAAATACTTCGTATTCATCAGGTACTTTTCCTGAGCCTGGGCAGAAAGGACACTGGCCACTCGGCATATCTGGACGAACCTGGCGGTTGGCTGCAACCATGGTCCAATCCCTCAGTAACGGATTGTAACGCAATTCAGACATAGAACCACCCCTCTCTCTAACAGTCACAGTCTACCACGTTCCTTTTCACTTTTGCATAGTAAAATACAGACTTCACTGTTTTTAGCAATCCAATCAAAGTTCCTGATTGACTTACTCTTTCAACCACGGTCGGCTGATGTTCTTATCTCTCCCGGAATAGCTCACACCTGCCATGACATGAAACGCTTCAATGTCTTCACGGCTGCCGACCACAATCAAAATGTCACCTACATGCAATTCTGTTTCACCATGCGCTACAATCTGCTCACCATCGCGGACAATCGATAGAATCAGCAGTCGACCCGGCAAATTGATTTTCATTAAACGTTGTTGATGCAGCACGCGATTTTGCAACGGAATTTCCTGAATTTGCAGAGATGCTGGTGCTTTAAGAAACTGCGTAGAAATCGGATAGTGTACCAGCTGATCGACGAGCGAAACGGCGGCAAATTGCGGCTGTACAACCACAAATTCCGTCTCATCGCGATTTTCTTGGTAAAGTGCCATATCACGGACCAGGCATATAACAGGTTGAATACCTGCTTTAGCAGCTTCTTTGGCAAATGTAAGATTGAGTTGGTCGATTTCGGTATAAAGAACCATACCGGAAATATAACCCGCCTCTTCTCCGATATTCTTTTTAGCGATTTCCTCCAAAGTGACTTCGTTCTCTAATCCAACATGCGGCTGGATCCATCTTACATCCTCACCTCGTTCCCGAGCTTGTTCCACCAAAAGTTGAGCCCCCGCAGATTCACCAATAATCCATAGCGATTTTTTCGTCTCTTGCACATGCTTTGGCAGTAATTTTCCAAAGGCTATGGGTGAGATGACGGATGTCAACATAGCTACCAGGATGATAGCCGTATCCACTCCCTGACTGATTGCGCCAATTTTCAGCCCTACAGCGGCGGCTGCCACTGTAACGCTCATTTGTGTCGTTAAAAGAGCACTACCCGCTAAAGTTTCCGGCCATGGATAGCGCAATCTCAGGAGAATCGCCGGCAATCCTTTAAAGAGATAAGTGGCTACGAACAAAATTGGCAGTAAAAGCAACGCTTTAGGGTCATGCAGCAAAGAACGGAAATTAAAATCCACGCCAACCATAATGAAAAAAATCGGGATCAAAAATCCAAAGCCAATAGCGTCCAGCTTGCTTCGCACATCTGACCGCTCGCGAGGGTTCACCAGTCCTACCAACATGCCTGCCAAAAAGGTGCCAAGAATGACTTGAACGCCGAGTGTTTCAGAGAGAACAATAAAAATCATCATCAACGATAACGAAGCGCGAATTCCGAGTTGAGCTGTGCCATGTGCTAAATTCCGGAATGCGGCTATACCTGAAAAGCGGCGGAATAAGCGATAAAGTAAAAGAAGAATGAGAATAAGCACAAATACCAACAGAACACTTGGCGAAAGCCCACCCTTGTATAACGAGACAGCCACAGAGATAAGCAACATGGTTACAAAATCAGCCATTACGGCAGCGGCCATAATACGGCCCCCAAAGGATGGCTGGTTAACCCATATTCCTTCAGCACAGGTACAACCACTGTCAACGATGTGGTTGTAATAATTAAAGACAGCAGCAATGGACTGCGAATCATATGTAAAAAATACAGACGTTCTGACAGAAGGTAGGAAAGTCCCAGTGTGATGACAGATGTCAGGACGGCAAAAACAGGAGCAGAAGTCAGCCAGCCTGACAGGGAGCGTTTATAGGTTTCGTTTGTAGGACGCAGGGCTGCAAAATCAATCTCCAGCCCGGATACAAACATGAGGTAAGCTAAACCGAAAAATTGCAAAAATTGCAACCATTCACTTTGCTGAATTAAATGAAACCCACTATTGCCAACAATGACTCCAGCAATAATCTCGCCTACCACAATGGGAATGCGGATGGCTTTCATACGTGAGACGAGCAACGGCACTGAAACTGCCAGCAAAGAAACAATCAATAGAGAATAGACACTAAAATTTGATGGCCCCATCCAAAATGTCCCCTTTCATCGGGGGAGTATGTGGATGGTACCATGCAATGAAAAGGTCGTCAACCTTCTACTTTGCTCCGCAATTGTTTGGGCAAAGTCATTGTAAATTGAGCGCCTCGAGAAGGATGATTAGCAGCAAGTAACGTCCCGCCGTGAGCTTGCACAAATTCTCGAGCTATTGCCAACCCCAGTCCCATCCCACCTGATTCGCGCGATCTCGATTCATCCCCTCGATAAAATCGATCAAAAATGTGCGGCAAATCAACGCTTGGGATGCCAGGTCCATCATCCGTAACTATGCAAACGATATTCTGCGGTGTTTCCAGCACTTGAACATCCACAGCCCCGCCAGGCGGACAATGTCTCAAAGCGTTGCCAAGAAGATTGACAAACACCTGGGTAATCCGGCTGGCATCCATATAAGTTACAAGTTCATTCGCAGAAGTCGTCAGGCGTAATCGAACCTGTTCTTCCGCAGCTTCATACAAAAAATTATCCATAATTCTGCGCAAGATGGCAACGAGATCGGCCTCTGTACAATTTAATTTGAGAACTCCACCGTCTGCAAGATTCAGCTGATGCAAATCATCGACGAGTCGAGACAAGCGCATCACTTCATCCAATATAGGCAGAAGAGTCTGATCAGAAGGCTGAATCACTCCTTGCTGAATCAGTTCCAACTGACCTTCCATGACGGTCAGTGGTGTACGCAATTCATGAGCCACATCTGCAACCAAGCGTTTGCGAGCCGCTTCCAGCTGCTCCAACTTTTCCGCCATATAATTTAATTGTTCGGCTACATGACCAATTTCATCATGACTGGCAATGACAACCCGTACACCACTCTCGCCTCGACCTATGCGGGCGATTCCCTGAACCAACGATTGCAGCGGTTTTGTCAATCGACTAGCAAACACAAAGCCTAGCAAGAGAGCAAAAACTGCAGCAGCCAGTCCACCACCGAGGGTTGCCATATCCATGAGGCGCAAGACTCTCATTTGTACATCCTGAAGACTGTCCGCACCCGCATCCACGACGCGAACTTGACCAACTGGCTTATTGCCCACCCAAATGTCAGCCACCATACCATTGGCGTCAATAAGCTCCGCATCGTCGCTGTCCATGTGCTCAGAATGGTCTCCCTCACGAACCACAGACGTAATGGATTTACCTTCAGGTGTGTATACAGCTACTTTTTCTACATAATTATTAGGATGGGCAATATCGGATTGCATGAGCACACCTTCTGCAAACTGCCCGACACCATCCCAACTATTACCATGCGAAGTGTAATAATAAGCAAGAGAGCGAGCCCATTGCTCGGCTTCTCCATGTTCGGCTGCACGCACATATTCGCTGAAGAGAGGGATAATAAAGACATGTGAGATCAGATAGAATACAGTCGCCATAAAGAGAACGAGGATTCCAAGCAAACCGGATATTTTCGATCGCAGTTTCACGCCTTCGCTTCCCCAAAACGATATCCTATACCGTATACTGTTTGAATATAGACGGGCTGTGCAGGAGAGTCCTCCAACTTCTGGCGTACATGACTGATATGAGTGTCCACTGTCCGTTCATAATTCAGATATTCTTCTCCCATTGCGGCTTTCAACAGTTGTAAACGCGTATATACAACTCCTGGTTTTTCTGCAAGTGTGAGAAGAATCTTAAACTCCGTGGGTGTTAGTTGTACTTCCTGATTCCCCTTCCATACTTGATACTTGGCAACATCAATACGAATATCTCCGCGTTCCAGAACACGCTCTTCCTCAAATTCGCCGCCCATACGACGCAAGATAGATTTAATGCGAGCTGACAATTCACGCAATGAAAACGGCTTGGCCAAGTAGTCATCAGCCCCAACTTCGAGTCCAACGACTTTGTCAGCTTCTTCTGATTTGGCTGTCACCATAATAATCCCAATGTTTGAGCTTTTTCTCAGCTCACGACATACTTCTAACCCACTCATTCCTGGAAGCATCCAGTCGAGTACGACTAGATCAGGCGAACTCTGTTCAATCTTATGTAACGCTTCTGTGCCACTGTATGCTGCTTCTACCAGGAATCCTTCGCCTTCCAAAAAAGAACGCATGACATCCACTACTTTAGGTTCATCATCGACAATCAAGAGTCGATAGGACATCTTTACACCCCGTCTCTGCTCAGCAGGCTTTTGACGCTCTGCGGTGTATATGTGACAGCCTGATGCCCCAATTGATCCCAGGCTTCGAGAAAAGCTTCTTTGTTTACAGCCTGGTCTTTCTCCCCATTTAATGGATTGTTAATATAAAGTGTATCCCCTTTATATCCTACCAGCAAAACGGCGTGTTCTTCAAAAGTAGCATGAACAGGGCCCTCAGGACTCTGCCAAGTTACCCAGTCGTCTGTCGGCTGAAAAGTGGCCGTGGTCCAGAGGACAACTGGTCGACCTGACGCAACCGTCGCCAAATCATCACGAAACGGTTTACCCGTCAGGTTCAGCGCACGTCCCGGCAATATTTGATTTAAAAACTTCGTTACAGGACCGTTATAAATCCCGTAACCATCTGTATCCGTATAGACATCTCCCACAAAGCCGACATTAGGATTTCCCCAATATACAGGCTGGCCTTCTGCATTCGTGCGCAAAGGTGTAGGATCAACTGGCATATGAGCAGCCAGCCACATTTTGCTTGTTGGATGACCCGCAGCTGACAAAAGCATAGACAAACTTGTCATTTCGCAACCATCAGGAAGCTGCGGCAATTGGGATATTGCAGGTACATTCAATAAGGCAGAAGCCGGCAATGGCTCTGCATATAATTTTTGCAAAGCTTCACTCATCGTTGGCAATCTCGGTTTTGTCTTTTTTGAAATTAATTTTGGCTGTTTAGTTTTGACAACACTGGGAACCGTGGAATGCGCTAACGGTGCACCGAAAACCGTCCAAGCTGCCCCAAATACCACTGCAGCAACTCCTGTAAGCACGCCAATGCGCCACCGAGCCGATTTTCTGCTGCGTATTCGTCTGGCCATGACTTGGTTTCGGCTGCTACGCATGTCTGGAGACTCCCTTCCACTTGATGCAGAAATAAAATGCTAACCGCATTCCATTCTACAAGTTTAGACAGTCCTTGACCAGTCAAGCAATTTCCTTTATTACCAGCCAACCGTCAAAGACTGCTGCGCTCCAACCATTGAATAATCGCTGCTCACACTCTTTGGCTGAAGGAAATGATTGAGCCAAGCTGCCATCGTCACAAGCGTCCACAACTCGCGCCATAAATGACGTTCACCTTCTTGATGGCGACGGAATAAAGATTCCACCTCATTCTTAGAAAGCCAATCCATCAATGGACTCTCCACAATCCACTCTAGCGCCGTTTCCCCCATACTGCCCGCCAACCAAGTGGAAACAGGAACAGGAAAACCTAGCTTAGGGCGCGAAACGACGTTTTCTGGCAACAGATCACGAACGGCCTTGCGCAAAATAGCTTTGGTTGTGCGGCCCTGAATGCGCATGGATTCAGGTATAGCTGAAGCCGCTTCCAATACCTGATTATCCAAAAAAGGAACTCGCAATTCGATAGAATGCGCCATTGTCATTTTGTCCGCTTTCATCAAAATATCGCCCGGCAACCAAGTATGCATATCAATTAACTGCATGCGTGTAATTTCAGGTAAATCGGCAAACGCTTGATAAACCGGATCGGTCACATGAAAAGATGAGTGCGTCCGGAAAAATTGTTCCATAAGCATAGACTTTGCTTCTTCAGAAAAAATTTTGGCATTGCCGACAAATCGTCTTTCCAAAGGCAAACTTCCACGTTCAAGAAACCCTCGACCCTTGAGTCCCGCCGGCAGTCTTCCAGCAACGCCGCCAATAGCTCGTAATACCCAGGAAGGAAACCGCGAAAACATTTTGAGCGATCGCGGTTCATGATAGATTGGATAACCCGCAAATAATTCGTCAGCCCCCTCACCAGAGAGCACAACTTTAACATCTTCTGCAGCCAATTTCGCTACAAAGTAAAGAGCACAGGCGCTTACGTCTGCTATCGGCTCATCCAGCGCCTCGAGAATCTCTGGCAATCTTTCCGCAAATTGCGCTGCAGAAACAGAAATTTCACGATGCTCTGTACCCAATGCTCGAGCTGTATCTCTGGCAGACGCTAACTCGTTATACCAGCCACTCGCATCGTTAAATCCTACGGAGAAAGTTTTTACCTCTGTATCGTATTTTTTCATCAAAGCCACAATTGAACTGGAATCAACGCCACTGGACAGAAACGCTCCATAAGGTACATCAGCCTGAAGATGTAAACGAACAGAATCTTCGAGTGATTGTCGAACGCGATCAACATGCTCACTTTCTGTCCAATCTTCTCTTTCCAAAAAACGAGGTGTAAAATATCGGGTCATATCAATATTTCCTTGCCGATAACGCAAATAATGACCCGGAGGAAGCTTTTGTACATCTGCCAATATGGTTTGTGGATCTGGAACATATTGAAATGTTAAATAGTCCCATAAGGCCTGATGGTTTAATTGGCGGTTGATTTGCCCTGAAGCCAGTAAAGAACGCATTTCAGAAGCAAAAAGTAGGCCGTTTGGACTGTGCGTATAATATAGAGGCTTGATCCCAAACCGATCCCGCGCCAAAACCATTTCTCTTTTACGAACATCCCAAATGGCAAAAGCAAACATGCCACGCAGAAGATGAACCATTTCCACGCCATGTTCTTCATATAAATGAACCAATACCTCTGTATCTGATTCAGTCTTCAATTGATGTCCACGATGGATTAAATCTTTGCGCAAATTCTTATGATTGTATATTTCACCATTAAAAACTACCCAAACCGATTGATCTTCATTAGTCATAGGTTGATGACCATGCGCTAAATCGACAATCGACAAACGGCGAAAACCAAGACCTGCTTCTTTATCCAAATAAATTCCTTCCTCATCCGGACCTCGATGTACCATAGATCTTGTCATAGCAAGCAACATATCTTGTTGCGCATGTTTTCCAGATCGTTCAACTGTTCCACATATACCACACATGCTGGATGCCCCGCTTCCCGAGCCAACTGCAAGGCCGTACAATCTAAATGGCGACCTTGGACAGACGCACTTGTTTTCTCTATCATTCCCTGTTTTTTCTTGATTCATCCGCAGTATATCGTCTGTCCAATCTCGGGAAGTTAAAATGGTTTTTTCAGTATATGGAGATCTTGTGGAGACAGTTTGGCACTTTTATAATTGGTAAACAAACTCCACGAAAAAACACAGGCTGCAATCAACGCCCCAGCAGCGTAAACGTATTGCATATTATCCTGATAGATTTGACCGCATAAAACCCCATCTATAGAAGCGAGCAGACAGCAAACAATCACTGGCCAGCGCCATTTCAAGGAAAGCAGGGAACCTAGCAGCAGCCAAAAAGCAAGCAATACACCTCCCCCGCCATCTCCAGTAAGCTGAGGAATTTGGTTAAAAACTCCTACCCAGGCAATCCACCAAGATTGCACGCCAACCAATAAGGCAAACAAAATGAGCAAAATCCGGCCTATCCATCTTTTCACTGCCTATCCCTCCTACTTTTTTCAACTGATTATTCTATCTTGTCCTTTTTCAAACTATGTGACAGACTTGCAAATATGCTAGTTTCGCTGTAGGGGGATTCAGTTTGGCAAAGTCGCTTCATGTACAAAATATTAACGCTTGGTTCAGTGACCAATTGGTGCTCAAACATATTCATATGGATCTGTCAGCCAACCAAATCACTGCCATCATTGGACCTTCCGGGTGTGGTAAATCAACCTTTATTCGCTGTCTCAACCGAATGCATGAAACCGTCCCCGGTGCACGCGTAACTGGTGATATTTTTTTAGAAGAAAGCTCTATTTATCAAATGCCGGCTACAGAAGTACGAAGGCGCATAGGTATGGTCTTTCGTGAACCCAATCCCTTTCCTACACTTTCTATTTTTGATAATCTCACTTTGGCGTTGCGCCTAGGCGGCATGCGTAACCATCGCCAATTACGAGAGCGAGCTGAAAGAAGTTTGCGCGTCGCTGGCTTATGGGATGAAGTCAAAGACAAACTCAATCAAAATGCACTTGTCCTCAGTCTGGGTCAGCAACAAAGACTTTGCATTGCTAGAGCGTTAGCTTTGGAGCCCGATGTACTGCTGCTTGACGAGCCAGCCTCTGCACTCGATCCGGTCTCAACCTTACAAATTGAAGAGTTAATGGAACAAATCAAAAAAGACCTCACCATCGTGATTGTCACGCATAATTTGCAACAAGCGGCGCGGATTGCCGATACTACAGCCTTTTTTCTAGACGGAGAACTGGTTGAATGGGGAGACACTTCACTACTTTTCACCAAACCATCGGATAGAAGAACGGAAGATTATATTGCTGGACGATTTGGCTGATGAATGTTTCATCATTCATGGTCAACATTCAGAAAAAAGCGAGAATGCATGGTAGACATCTTACGAAACTTCCAAAGCCAAACTCGAACGAAAATCTGCGTCAAAAGATGAATAGTTAAAAACAAGCTGGCCACAAACCATATCCCCAATCGTTCCTGCTGTTGCAAATGAGGTAAAAGTAATTGACTATACCATATTCCCAACTTTGGACCAGCTTTTTGGAAAAATGGGGTAATGAATAACCAAAGACCGAGATCGGCCAAAGACTGAAGATAAACAATACCTGCAGCACCCAACATCCAATTTTTAGTCGACGGCAAAAGTAGATGCCATACAATTTGCATGCGGCGAATTCCCAGGGCCAACGCTCCCTCACGCTCACTCTCCGGCACCCTCGCCAAACTTGCCATCCAAAGCTGACTGAGATGTGGAATCAAATATAGCCATCCTGCCAAGAATAAGGCGACAACCAAATGTCCTTGAGTTCTTTGGAAAATGATCACACCCAACACATAACTAAAAAGGACCCCCGGCAATCCTGCCCAAATTTGTAACACGTATTGAAGCCAAACAGACGTGGAGACTGCGCGATATTCTTTGTAATAAACTGCTAAGAAAAAGGCAAACGGTATTGAAAAACACAAACTGCCAAAAAGCAACCCCATATACTCCATTACCATAAAAAAATCTGGCCAGGCTCGTCCACCGAGCCAAACGAGTGATGTCCCTGCTTGCACATAAACCAAAAGTATGATTCCAACAAACAGGACTGCCAGCAGCCAGACCATACCGCTAGACACGATTGCCGCCCTGCGATTGCGCTTACGACGCAATCTTTCTGCTTCCATCATATCTGCTTCCTCTCAATCAACTTCATTAAAAGACTTCTGCGGATGAGCCAATGTGAAAGACTCTGAGTCAAGGCAATGATGATGAAAAAACTAAGTAAAGGCAGCCCTGCTATGCGCATGAGTGATGATAACTTGCCATGCGAAAACAGTGCATCCGCCACTATCCGAACGCCTGCATTCACATCCATAAACCAAGTAGAAGGAAAATGGGCAAAAAAAAGCATCCAAAGTGCGACGGTTTCACAAAATGCTCGCCCAATTCCTATCAGCAGAGCACTGTAGAAAATGGGACGCAACAAAGGAAAATAGACATGACGGGCTAGCTCCCATTCGCTTAAACCAAGACCGAGTCCCGCTTCACGAGTCAGGTTAGAAATCTGAAAATATCCTTCACAGAGTATTGAGATGAGCAAGGGTATCAGCAAAACGATTAACAACAGAATTCCCGCCAAGAAAAGTATCTCGTCCATATTTGACTGACGATTTGAAGTGTAAGAATGAAATAAAATGCTGCCCAAACAAAGACCAACAATCCACACGGGTAGACCACGCAGGACATCACTCAAAAAAATCATGATTCTCTGACGATTACCCACTGCCAGAAAACAAATCGCATAAGAGATTCCAGTCGCAAAAATGAGGGCTATGAACGTTGCTATGACAGCCATCAGCAACGAGCGCAATTCAGCCATTAGCACACGATGCCCTCCTTTAACCGTTTATTATTCTATTGCACCAACGACGTCCCGTACGCCGTTAGGATAATCAACTACTTGTATGGTTATTTTTGCATCCTTGGACCTTTCGTCAATTAATCTAAAAACATCATCCACACTTTGCAACATAACCTGGTTATCCGAACTTCAATGAATTAATCTTGAGAAGATGGTCAGTTCATCCTTAATGATTGAAACTCTTTCAAGATATGCTGATGATACAACTTTTCCTATTCAAGCGGAATTAGATCCGTCAGAGACCGAACACATTGCCCCATGGAACGCTTAGAACAACGCCAGAGCGAGGAAGCCAAACACAGTCAATCCGCCAATCATATGGTCCCATGCACTTCCCGTAGTGAGGATTCGTATCCCCAATCGCTTCGACCAAGGCCAAAACAGCGGTACGCCTCCCGCTATGGCATCCGCAATCAGATGCAGGATGTAGCCAATCATAAGACCAAGAACCGCTACATGTACGTCAGAAAAAATGGTATGGACGTGCCAAAACCCGTACCCGAGCATAAAAACAGCGATAAGGCTGTGCGTGAAGGTACGATGTTTGGAGAACATAGCGCCTACACACCAAAGAGCGATAGGGATGGTCGCCTGCCAAGATAGATGATGTTTCCAGGCGAGATACGCGAGGAGTACCGCAATGAGTCCCAATCCCAAACGTCTGGAAAGATTGCGAGAAGTCCGAAAGGCAAGCGTCAATACGATAACCATTCCCCAAGCGTCGAGAGAGGTTTCTCTGTGAAGCAAAAACACAATGCCAACCAACAAGGCATAGACGGGCAAGGCCATGAAGCGCTCCAAATCGCGAGAAGCGAGCGCATTCGGTTCATCGAGATCAGGCAAAAGTGAGCCGATGACAAACGCTGCAACAAGAATGGCTTGCAAGATGAGCATGTGCGGGATCGTCCGCCCACTGTGGCTTAGAAGGCGGCGCATGGGTTCCCAGGATTCGTGGAGTAGAAAAGGTGTGGCCACGACAGCACCCACTGCGCCAATTCCCATATGACTGCGCCCCAACATAAAAAATACACCCCTTTGTGGAGAAGTACACTTTCTACAAGGAGCGTACCATGTTTGTGGATTAGAAAAACGTCAAAAAAACATCAATTTTGATGGATGGAAATTGCTCCTGTCACAAAATGTGTATCGGGTACGTCTATACAGGTGAACAATCGAGACTAGGGGTGGTTTTTGTGCAAAAACGAATCTGGGGACTGACGGCGTCTATGCTTGCATTGACGTGTTTGACCGTGACCGGGTGTGGGATCACTCATCATCCTTCTTCTACAGGAAGCCCGAATACATCGCAACATAGTACATCTCCAAGGAATACCCAAAATCAAGTTGCAAATATAGTTGTGCCTCATTCTCATATGCAAGTTTTCACTAACCAGTCGGTTCAAATTCGTGGCGTGGTATTGAATCAATCACATCAAGGTATACCTAACATCCAATAAAGCGTGGTGGGACTTCCTGACCATTCATCTGGATACATGGTGAAAACGAATGCTCAAGGTGAGTTTGATCTAACAGCTAAGTGGAGTAAACCTGGGCATTATTTGGTGAATGTTAGTGACGGGAAACATTCTGCGCATTTCACAGTTGTAGTTCAACCCAATTCAACTAATTCGGGTGCTCTTTCTAGTCCCGAACAGACATCATCAACAACCCAAATTGTTCATTCTAATACTAATATTCAGACACAGACTTTCAATAATAGTATTCAAGCAACTGATGCTATCCAGCAAATGATCCCAAATTATGGTCATCTTCAAAATCCTTTAGTCAATTTAGGATATGGAATAAAATCTCAGTTTATCGGCGGTGCCGGTAACTATGTATATTTATGGAACGAGGGACAATGGACCATTCAAGGACAATTTTTATCAACCAATCAAAACGGGAAAAAGATTATGCAGTCTATTGCTGAATATTTGCACTCACATATGATGCCCATTCCAGAGAAAATTGGCGCAATTCTTGTGAGTGACAATTCCAATCAATATCATCCGTCTGATAGTACACTCAAAACGACTATAGTTTGGCAAAAAGGAAACAAAATATATTCATTCAAGTATGTCGGTGATCCAGTTTCTGCATTGCGTATCGTTGTTCATGCGTATTAATAAAATGTAATTGGAAATAGGGAGACTCAGGTTATCAACCTGGTCTCCTATCCAATCTTCAAGAAAGTTTAATAAAAACTGCATTACCTCCAAGTTGGTCTGTTTGTATGGAATCATTGTCAACAATTCCATCATAATCATATTCGCAACTAGTCTGGAGTATCTGCCATCCCCTTACTTGCCCATTATCAACAGTAGGCCAATTACTAGATGAGCAGCATCTCCAATAATGTGAAGTTGTTAAATCGTAGTACAACTGTAAGCCGTCCATTTGAGCATAAGGTTCATCATCTCCCACATATACTCCCCCTTCATAACCAGCTGCTTGGCAAGTGCTATTAAAAGAATTAGCATAGTCGATGATGTCCTGAATCGTCGTATTAGCAGTTGCTCCCTCCAAATCACACCATAATGTCATTCCTGCTGCGCCAGAAAATCCATTCGCTACATCTATACACTGTTGAGCGTGTGCAGCACCAACAGAACTAGGATCAGAATCAAACATGCCAGAGTAATATCCTCTGTACAATCCAACATAAAACCCTTGGTTTAATAGTTGTTGAACATGGTTCTGTATTTCACTTGTAGTACCTGAAGCTACATCAGCTAGTGCAATTAAATATGGGGAATTATCCCACATTGTTGCAATCTGTGATGAGTCTAGAATGGACGCGGTATCAAAACCTGTTGTTCCGGGAGCAGTTACTGTAATCACTTGTGTCATTTTTTACCCTCCGTTTCATGTTCCCCACCCGGCCGGAGTGGTGAGGGGCTTTCGTTTTGCCCCTCTACTCTTTAAAAGCACCTCTACTCCCCATTTTGAGCATGCTCTTCAAAAATTTTTTTCAGAACCTCTTCCAACATTCCTGTACAAACTTGCGATTGAGCTTCCCCTCTCCACCATCTCGGCACAGATGACACTTGCTGACCGATCTCTTCTCGGAAATATCGACCTAACAGAAAGACATCTACTTCCTTGTTTTGTCTGACTTGTTCCAAAAGATTGTGTACCTTCTGTGTTCTATCCCTCATTTTGTATCTGCTCCTTTAATTTCCGAATCGCTTGACGGTGTATGTGGCTAATCGTTGTTTGGGAAATCCCTATTTGTCTGGATAATTCCCGTTGATTTTTTCCTTCCCAGTACAATCCATACAGAATGGTTTTTTCTCGCTCGGATAAGCCAGAAAACCATTCCATCTCACGGTTTGAATGATCAGCTAACAAATCAGGGATGGTTGGATAAACTCTTCTCCTTCTACATTCGCGGCATTGAGAATGAGGTCTTCTCGGCTCCATCTCTTGTATTGGTTTTCTGTGCCTACAATTTGTCCACCACGGTTTTTTGTTTCGATCACGAATACACCAAATTTGGAAACCACAATGTGATCGATTTGTGATGTGCGACCATCTTTCTTGCGAAGCAGCACATTGTCCAAGGTGTGATAGGTTGTAGACGGAAGTTTGACCAGCAATCCATCGACTTTCAATTCGCCCATTTTTCCCTTGAATTTTGCGGCAAACAACCGAAGTCCTACGAATAGAATAAAGATTATTGCCAATAAAATACCCAAATCTCCGCTCATTTGATGCATGACGGTCGATGTGTTCATGTTGATCCCCGCTTCAACCTACATGTTTTTGTTTTTCACTATACACACGAAACATTTCCAGCTTCTTTTCCAACCACACACGCACTTCTGGTTTTTGTAGCGCTTCTCCTACTAACATCCGGTCTTGTCGAATGATATAACGGGGTTGAAGAGTACAAATAGGGGATAGAGCGTGTCCGAAAAGTAAAGGACAGCTCAATTTGTCTCCTGAAATCAAGCATCTGGTCATACAGCATGATGTATATTGTGCACACACTCGCCTTCATTGAAAATAACCATCCTTTTGTATTCAAGAATGGCTTGCCGATTTAGGCGAGGCTGTTGTTGACATGTTATCGTATGGGCGCATGAAACGCTGAAAGAGAAAAACATACGCCAATTGTAAGAACGAAGCGATTAAAAACGGCCAAAAGAAAGAAACGCGATCGAGCAACCAGCCACCCACAGCAGGACCAAAAGATGCCGCAAGGCTCCAACTTAAATTATTCAGACTACTGGCAAAACCTCGTCTTTTGTCACGAACAAGACTAACGGATAGTGCTTGGCGCGCTCCCATGGAACCGCGATTGACAATGGAACGTACCACATATAATAGCGCAGCCCAAGAAAAAGTTGGAACAAAGGGCAAGGCGACCAGCAGGGCTACTCCTAATAAACGCGGCCAGACAATCGACTGTACTAATCCAAAACGTTGCGTCAATCGACCTATTCCAATGGAAGAAAGTCCTGTTAACACGAAAGTAAGCGCGTAAACTGGACCAATGGCCGAAGGGCCAACCCCAAATTTCACGTCAAACCAGTACGGGAGTAGCGGCGCTACGAGTCCTACACCCACTGAATTGACGAGATTGATAACAGCCAACAATAAAAGGGCACGATTTTCTCGATGTCGAATTTCTTTTTCGCTTTCTGCTGCAGACATGACCACTTCTTTTTGTCCCTGTATAACTGAATCGTTTGACGCAGATTGCTTTTCCAAGCTTTTTTCTTTCCGGAATGGAAGTTCTTCCGGTACAGGAGCATCCTCTCGCAATGTCGCAATTTGCAACAAGTTGATAGCCGCTATCACGGCGTTTAAGACAAATAAAAGCAAAAAACGGTGCGAACCCGATGTGCCCGGAAGCATTCTCGGCAGAAAACCTGCAAGCAAAGAACCAATTCCCATGCCCCAAAACTGCAACGCCGCATTCCAACTAAAAATGGAACCTCTCTGACGACCAGGGATATACTTGGCAAGCCAGGCTTGCTCAGCTGGCGCAAATGGGCCTGACGCTCCGTTGGCCCCACGACCAAAACCAAATAAAACCGCAGATAAAATCAGCACCCCTATAGACGGAGCCAATGTAAGCCACAACGTAGCTGCCAACAGACCTATTTCATAAAAAACCAAAAATAATTTGCGCCCTACACGATCACTGGTTATCCCAACCAATAAACTGAGAGCACTATTAGCAAGTCCTCCCCCCATGAGAAGTAGACCTATTTCGGTTGCATCCCAACCACGCGCATGTAAATAGAGTGTGAAATCAACTGCCAGTGCTCCTTGACCAACACTGCGCAAAAATCTTGTCTCCATCAAACGTCTAGCAATAGGATGAATGTTTATCTTCTCTTTCATCGGTGATTCATTCCAAACGAAAAAGGATGAAATATATGCAAAATAAAGTCGCCTCCATATGTAATCAGTAATGCTGAACCAATAACACCTATGGAAATGCTTACAAATGTGGGCACAGGCCGCCAATGCATACCATAAGCCAAAGTAACACAGGCATACGCACCAATAAACGGAGATAGAACTACAAGAAACCATACGCCGTAATGTCCATATTTACGTGACCAACGTTTGGTCTTCAATAGTTTCTTTCGAAGCCAACGCCACTTCTGCAATAATTGATGAAAAAAAAGCATCAAAAACGGCAGAGGGATAAAATTGGCCAAAATGCTGATGATCGCTCCTGAAAGTGGATGAAATCCCATAGGTAGGCTGGCTACTGCCGCAGGTTGAGCTTCGAGCAAGATGGATAACCCTATTAAACTCAACCCCAGGAGAGCTTTCCTTTCAAAGACGCCAATCAGAAAAGCGCCGACAAAGCACGTAACGCTGATGACAGAACTGATAAATAAGAGTTTTTTAAACGTCCTGCCCTGAACTGGCGGCAACATGCCCATGCTTTCCGCGTCCAGCACCTCCGCACACAAGACTGATAGAAACATTGTATACTTGATGCCAAGATGACAGCAAATACCTGCGCTAGCAAGCAAGAACTACAAGTAAGGCTGGATGGAGAAAGGTTGTGCGCACTTGGACGTTCAAATTTTTGAGGTGACGAGTGAAAGCCAAAAACAACAAGCTCTGCAAATCAGGAAAATAGTTTTTGTGGAAGAACAGCATGTTCCGGAATCTCTTGAATTAGACGAGTACGACACACATTCCGAAACATCCCACTGGTTGCTGACCGTGAACAAGCAACCAATAGGTACCGCGCGTTTTCGCCCTTATCAACTACAAACCATCAAAATCGAACGCGTAGCGATCTTGCAAGAAGCCAGAGGACAAGGATACGGCGAAGCCCTAATGCGGGCTATGGAAGCACAAGCAAGAAAACGCGGCTTTATCAAAGCTCGCCTGAATGCCCAAATACAAGCGCTCGCTTTCTATGAAAAACTAAATTATTTACCCATAGGCGAGCGTTTTGAAGAAGCTGGTATCTTGCACCAAACCATGGAGAAAGATATTAGCCACTTCGTTCTATGAGCATCAGCAAGGCCTCGCACACAATACGAGGCCTTTCATATTGCTGAGTTTACTGCAAGCGTAACAAAAAAGGATTGCTTTCTCGCTCCATTTCCATAGTGGTAGCCCCCATATGACCTGGATATAGTTTGAATTCGTCTCGCAATACAAGCAATTTGCGTAAAGACGTCTGCATATCCAAAGGGTTGGCAAAATCCAAATCTGTCCGACCAATGCTGCCTGCAAACAAAGTATCTCCTGTAAATACCAACTCTTTCCCAATAAACAATACTGAGCCTGGCGAATGTCCCGGCGTCTCCATCACAGTAAAAGTCTCACCAGCAAAATCAAGTTGGTCGCCTTCCTTAAAATATCCATCTGGAGCTGCCAAGGACGGTATTTCATGCCCATAAACACGCTTAGCCGTTTGGGGCAAAGCCTTCCATACCGTGTCTGCATCAGCCCGGTGAATATAAACTGGCACTGAGTAACGAGATCGAACCACATCTACACCGGATACATGATCAATATGCCCATGTGTGCAGTAGACTGCCTGTAAAGTAAGCTTCTGCTCATCCAGAAAATCAAAAACAGGCTGTAAATCGAGATCGCCAGGATCTATAAGAACAGCTGGTCGATGTTCTTGAAGAGGATTGAAATAAACATAGCAATTGGCCTGAAAAGGAGATACCACAAATCGGCGGATTTCCATATCGTTCTCTCCTTGATTGAGATTTTTGAGCGAAATCATACCAAAACGGGATGTCTTGTATAGCATTGTGTACAATGGAACTTGGATTAACTTTTTCCAAAAATGACTTATGCAGCAAAGGAGACTGTTTTATGTCCAGAATCTTACCCTTACAAAAACGAGGTTTAGCAGCGACGCCTTTGATCTACGGTTGCATGGGACTTGGTGGTGCAGATTGGAGCGGACGTACACCGCTCAGCCAAGCAGACATCAAAGAAGCCCATGAAGCTGTGGACGCTGCCCTCTCAATTGGTATTCATTTTTTCGATCACGCTAACATCTATAAGTCCGGCAATGCAGAAAAAGCGTTCTCTTATGTGCTGAAAGAAAGACCCAGTTTGCGTTCGGAAATTCTATTGCAATCCAAATGCGGTATTCGTTTTGCAGATGAACAAGCCTCTTTTACTCGCTTTGATTTTTCTAAAGAATACATCCTTCACTGCGTAGACGGTATTTTACAACGACTTGGTGTGGATTACTTAGACATTCTTCTCCTCCATCGACCTGATCCGCTTGTTGAACCGGAGGAAGTAGCTGCTGCCTTCGATATTTTACAACAGGCTGGGAAAGTGCGTTGGTTTGGAGTATCCAATATGAGCGGCAGCCAAATTGAATTTCTCAAGACAGCCGTAGTACAGCCTATTGTTGTGAACCAATTAGAAATGAGTTTGTTGCACCATGATTTTGTCAATGTAGGAATCAATATTAATCGCCAACCTGCAATAGGCGATATTTTTCCTGAAGGTACTATAGAATATTGTCGGACTCACAATATTCAAATTCAGGCATGGGGACCGTTGGCTCAAGGTGCCTATACAGGCGCACAAAACCTTGCTGAGGCTCCTCCTGTCGTACAAAAAACTGCAGCCAAGTTAAGCGAATACGCTGAAAAAAAACACACCACAGTGGAGTCCATCCTAATTGCATGGTTGCTTCGCCATCCTGCAGGAATTCAGGCTGTAATTGGTACTCGAAACAAAGAACGTATTCTTGCCTGCAAAGATGCTGCAAATATCGAACTAAGTCGGGAAGAATGGTATGACCTTTGGATTACCGCCCGTGGCGAACCCATGCCCTAAGGCACATCCCTTTATCCAAGCGGACGATATACAGCAAATGGCGGCGCGTATACAAACGACTTGCTCATTTCATCGAGCGTTTGCAGCGTGTCCGCCGAAAGTTCCAATTCAGCAGCCTGTAAGTTTTGCTCCAATTGCTCTACTTTAGTGGCGCCCACAATAACTGTAGAAACAGCAGGCTGATGCAACAGCCAGGCTAAAGAAAGCGTCGTCGCTGTAGCACCGAGTTTTTCTGCAAGCTGAGCCACCTGATTTCCTAGTTCTATGCGACTGTCATCAAGCTTCTTAGCAAAATTCGGATCTTTCTCTGCTCGTGAACCTTGAGGTGTACTGTCTTTAGTGTATTTGCCTGTCAGAATACCTCCAGCCAGCGGAAAATAAGGTATAATTCCAACGCCTTCTGAGACACACATGGGTATGAGTTCTTGTTCAATGGTTCTATCTGCCAATGAATAGCAAGGTTGTACAGAAATAAACTTAGCCCAGTGGTGACGTTCACTCAAGCTCAAGGACTTCATTAATTCCCAAGCCTGAAAATTAGAAGCTCCTATATAACGCACTTTCCCAGAAGAAATAAAATCATCTAAAGCAGCTAACGTCTCTTCCAGTGGCGTATGGGGATCAAAAGTATGCACCTGATACAGATCAACATAGTCTGTCTGTAATCTTCGTAAACTTCCTTCTAACTCAGTCGTTAAGTGAATGCGCGTAGCACCACGTCGATTGGCTCCTTCTCCACGCGGCATACCACCTTTTGTAGCCAGTATGGCTGCAGAACGCCGACCGATCAGCGCATCGCCAATTATTGATTCTGACTGTGTGTTGGTATATACGTTTGCCGTATCAATCATGTTCAGTCCAGCGTCAAGCGCCTGATGAATGATACGAATGGAGCTTGCCTTATCTGCACGACCTCCAAATGCATTGGTACCCAGGCCAATGACAGACACTTCAAGACCGCTTTTACCCAAATGACGATATTTCATTCTATATCCTCCTTACTGTCATCCAATCTACCGGATGCTCCAAACATGATGCACAACCCATAGGCCACTCTCAGATTTCATTGTAACGTATTTTTATAAGCTAACCTATTTTAAGCGTATATATATTACGATGATGATTTTAATAAAGACAAAGAGAGGCAGAGTGTTGTTCCATTCTGTTCTCGTTTAGTCACTTTCAGTTTCCCACCGCTTTCCTCAACCCATTTACGCACTAAATCTAAATGCAAAAAAGCCAAGGGTTGCTGATCGAGAGAAGTAGGATGAAACATTTGTTCCAATACCCATTCATCGACCATCCATCCGTTATGATAAATCGTCAATTGTAAAATTTTTTCATGTTTCCGTACATCAAAATGAATATATCGCAATTGGTCTCTGCCAAGCCCTAACACTGACTGCATAGAATGATAAATAAGAGTTCGCAAAATTTGCGCAAGTTGATGGGCATTAAACCACAGTTCACTATTTTCTAACCACGCGTCCAATTGAACTGAGATGTTTTCTTTTGCAATGACTTCATCAAATTCGTGCAAAATCGACTGAAGAAGCCGAACAAAGTCCAGTTTGTGCTGTTCTCCAGAAATTAGCGAATAATCGGCTTGTAATTGAGAAATCAGTAACTCTGCCACACTGAGTTCATGCAACAGTTTTTCGTTTAATTGATCATCTGTCTGTTGTTTTTCTTCCTGAAGATTCTGTTCTTCTAATAAATTTTCCAAACGCAATAATGATTGCTTAAGAGGGTTGATCAATTGGCCTATCTTTTTCTGTACCCAAAGCCAATTTGGATGAGAAAGAGCTGAATCTGACAACCATTGGGCAGTTTCCAACGACTGAAGTATAGGAAAGGGAACAGCTTCAAGTTTTTTTCGAATATTTTCAAGCTGCCGTGTCAATTCGTCCGTTTCGCTTTGCATAGTATGACAAAGAATCGTCGCTTTCCCAGGTGAGTCCCAAATAACCTCCAATTTATTAAGCTCAATCTGATTTTTTTTGGTCATCAGATTAACTTCCAACTGCATGATAGGCCTATCCGGGCGAATAAAAGACCCTACTTTCGACAGACTTCCTTCATCCACTATATTTAAAAAATTGTTTGGCGTAGCAAATTTATTTTGACCAGCTGGCGAAGCATAGAGGATATGAAACTCCGGATCGATCACAAAATAACTGATAAATTCCCCAGCATCGATCCACAATTCTGCTCACCCCAAACGAGGACGCAAAGACGAATTCGCGTCATTCTCTAACCAGTGCTGAACTTCTTTCAGGTTGTGAAATAGTAGACAATGCGAAAACCTGGAAACATCATCCGCGATTTGCTGTATCAGACGTCCACCTACAATGATTTTAAACTTCTCAAGAGTTTTCAAAGAATGAAACGCTTCAACCGCCTTGACGACAGACGGAAGATGGTAGGACATGGATGCTGAAATACCAATAATAGATGGCTGAAATTGCTTGGCATACTCGATTGTTTCAGCTAAGGGAATTTGCGTTCCTAAAAACACGGTCTCGTAACCGGCTTCTTGAAACAATAAACGAACCATCTTGAGCCCCAAATAATGACTCTCTCCCTCAACACAAAAAAACATGGCCCGTTGATTTCTGACAGTTTGATGCGCGTAACGATTATCCGCTAAATGATAGTAAGCATATTGGGATAAAATATAATCACAAATACCAGTCGCCAGATGTTCATCCGCCACTGTAATTTCGTTTTCCATCCATAACTGGCCAATCCATCTCATGGTTTGGGTTAGATAATCATATACACCCAAACTATCACCTATATCGTTTGCGTATCTTCGCAAAAGAGTCCATGCCGTGACCCGGTTTCCCTCAAGCAGTGCTTTGGAGAGTTGTTCCACATCCCCATTCACGGCATCACTCACCTTACTTCCATAATATTCTCTGTCTATATCTTAAAAAATTTATTTTCATCCCATCTATAAGAATACTTCTAAAAAGAATCTATGTATAGAAAATATATAAACTTCTCATGAAGATGAGAGAATTGAATTGAATTTATCGTTCATCAAAAATTGGCCTCTATCGCGAGATAGGGCCAATGGATAGGGTTTGCTTTTCGTTTAGGCGTTCAGCTTGGACAACTTCCACATACAAGATTGAAAATCAGTTGTGAAATAAGGAATGGCTATCCCCGCGTACATTAATTCATCGCCGCCATAAATATCACTTTCATAAGACATCCCTTGCACAAGTTCCACACGATATTGAGCTTCAGCATCCAGGCCTTTAAGACGCAACCGATGTATAGCATGATTGGCCTGTTGAAGCTTCGTAACACAAGAAACAACCGCCTGTTGTCTGTTCTGGGATACAAACATCCAAGCATAAAAATCGCCCTCAAATGGATTAGCTAAAGCAAAGTAACGACCAAATTGAACCGTTTCTCGAATTTGCTTATAGGTTTCAACCTGTTCTGCTACGATATTTTTTTCTTCATTTGTTAACTTTGTAATGTCCAATTCGTAACCAAAATTCCCTCCCATGGCAACAATCCCGCGTGTGGCAAGCGGTGTTGTTCGCTGCACCTGATGATTGGGTACAGCAGAAACATGGGCCCCCATGGTGATAGGGGGATAAACCAGAGCAGTACCGTATTGAATATAAAGACGTTCAATAGCGTCTGTATTATCACTCGTCCATGTCTGAGGCATATAGTAAAGCATGCCAGGATCGAATCGTCCTCCACCCCCGGAACAACTCTCAAAGAGCACTTCAGGAAAACGTGTTGTCAAAGTTTCCATGACTGCATAGAGACCAAGCATATAGCGATGCGCCGTCTCTCGTTGTCGTTCAACTGGCAAACAGGCCGATCCGATTTCTGTCATATGGCGATTCATATCCCATTTTACATACTGAATGGGCGCAGACGACAGTATTTCACTCACTGAATGGACGATAAAATCACAAACATCTTTTCGTGAAAAATCCAGAACATATTGATGACGACCTGTAGAAGAACGACGACCAGGCACATGCAAGCACCAATCAGGATGTTCTCTAAACAACTGACTTTCTGGCGATACCATCTCCGGCTCAAACCAAAGGCCAAACTTCATACCCTTTTCGGCAATAGATTCGGCCAATCCATCTAATCCATGCGGGAGTTTTTTCAAATTCACTCGCCAATCGCCCAGAGACGTTTTGTCATTATCCCTTTGACCAAACCAACCATCGTCCAGCACAAATAGTTCAATGCCCAACTGACCTGCTTCTTTAGCAAGTTGTAAAAGTTTTTCTTCATCAAAAGCAAAATACGTAGCTTCCCAATTATTAATAAGAATAGGTCTCGGTTGATGGCGATGAAGGCCACGACAAAGTCTCTCTCGATAGGCGTTGTGAAATATCTCCGTCATTCCATCTAAACCTTCAGCAGAATAGACCAGTACCGCTTCTGGTGTTTGAAAAATTTCACCAGGCTCTAATAACCATGAAAAATCTGCTGGATTGATTCCTATTTGAAGACGTGTCTGCTGCAAGGAATCTTGTTCAGCGAGTGCCAGAAAATTACCACTGTATACTAGATTAACCGCCATTACTTCACCATGTGTATCCCTAGCATCAGAAGCCATTAACGCTAAAAATGGATTTTGATGATGACTACTCGCTCCACGACGACTTTCTACCGCTTGCAATCCAGGGACCACGGGTCGACGAACCAAATGACGCTCTCTTCCCCAGGCACCAGAAAGTTGCATCATATCCCAGGAAGAACACGGTAAATCAAGACTCATACTCAATGCTCGAGTCAGCTGAATAGGTTGTTGGCCAGCATTATACAATCGGGCCGATCGCGTAATCACCCCGATTTGTGAGAACACGGTATAAAGTAACGTAACCTGTAACTCCTGAACCGGATCGAACAAATCGATTTCCAGCGTCAAAGCTTCATGCGGAGATTCTGTATAGATCATAGGAAGCCCAGCCAATGCAGGTTTACCTTCCAGAATTCGATGGTTCCTGTATCGCAAATCAACAACGGATGTGCCATCCGCAAAAATAGCCTCTAATGCGGGAACGCGAAAATCTCCATGACCATAAACAGGATACTCTTGAGGAAGTGTGTCCAGAGAAAAAGCAGGATTTTCAGGATTACAATTGGGCGAAAAAGGACGATCTATCATCTTCAGTAAATGTGCAGTTGAAGAGGAACGCAATTTCCTTCCCCAATAGAGATGTGCTAAGTACCCTTCCTCTGTAACCTTCATGACATAACTGGTGTGTTTGTTTTGAAGATGGAACAATTGCTCTTCAGGATCAAACAAAATTTGCATTTCTCACATCTCTCTTCTTTGGGAAAGTCGTGGTTAGCTTAAATCGTAAGTTGTACGGTTGCGGAAATAGGCAAACTGCAACAAAGTGACTAGCAAAATGACAACAAATAAAATTACGGATAAAGCAGAAGCAAATCCCATATGAAAGAACTGAAATCCTTCCTGGAAAATATAGAAATTATACACATTGGTTGCTTGACCCGGTCCTCCCTGAGTCATTACATAGACTGTATCAAATACTTGAAACGATCCAATCACTGAAGTAATGAGCACAAAAAGTAATGTGGGTCGCAAGAGCGGCAATGTTATCGTGAAAAATTTACGAATCGGTGAGGCTCCATCCAACTCGGCTGCCTCGTAAAGGTAGGCTGGGATACCTTGCAAGCCAGCTAGAAAAAAGAGCATATTGTAACCGGTCCACTGCCATATGTTTACCATTGCAACTGCAGGTAAAGCCCAGTGTTGTGTCCCAAGCCAATCAATTTGCGGTAGATGCAACACCTGTAACAGTGAGTCAAGCATGCCCGTGGGCTGCAAAATCCATTGCCAAACCACACCTACTGCTACCGGCATAGCCAACCAAGGTATGACAAACAAAGCCCGAAAAATGGCCATCCCAGGCAATCTACGATTGAGAAGTAACGCCAAAATGATGGCTAACACCGTTTGAAGTGGAATATTCAGCAAAACATAGTAAACCGTGATCAGCATAGAGTGAAGTGCCGTTGGATCGTGAAAAACTTTCGTGTAGTTACTCAGGCCAGCAAAAGAAGGAGACGAAAGCAAATTCCAATGCAATAAACTAATTACTAGCACTGCTATAGCCGGAATTAACATAAACAATAAAACGCCAACAAAACTGGGGAAAACAAAGAGATAGGGTGTAATACCTTGCGATGTTAGTTTCGATTTTTTGATTTTTTCTCTAGGCATCCGAGTAGACAACATCTTGGTATCAAAACTCACGGTTTACACCTCGCTTTCTGAAGCCTATCGTCTTCCGTCCATCGGACAAAAGAGAGAATTTTGAGGAAGGGAGGCACAGCAAAGCACCTCCCTCTGCCTGTTCCAGATTCATTGACCAGAAAGTGCCGCATCTGCATTTTGAACAGCAACTTGCGCCGCCTTTTGGGCCGATATTTGATTTAACCAGAGCAAATTGAACTCATTGTCTATAGCTGTGCTCGCTTGCGACCAATTGGTTGTAATGGGGAAGCTAATCGTCTGACCATGAGACTCATTCAAGAATGGTGTAACGTTGACACCGCGCTTCGCCCATGACTCTGCAAACAGCGGAGCGAGTGACGGAATTCCAGGCCATACATAGCCGCCTGAAGCCAAAATTTTCTCCGACTGTTTGCTAGCCAGCCATTTGACTAGCTCCCACGCTGCATGTGGATGTTTGGTATGCGCATAAATCGCATCCGACAAACCATTCATGACTGAAACCCGACCATCTGGTCCGACTGGCAAGGGTGCTATACCCACAGGGAAGTTAGCTCCTTTGACCACAGGAGTTAAATCCCAGTCACCATCTGTATACATGGCTACTTTGCCTTCATCGAACAGTTGAATGGCGTTTGAACCAACATTCGGCTGGGTGACATCAGAGCCGCCTGGGGACACATGGTATTTGTAAATCATATCCACTAAATTTTGCAGTGCTGCTACAGATTGTGGACTATTGAGAAGCATCTTGTGACCAAAAGGATGGTCAATAATTTTCCCGCCATTTTCGGCAATAAAATTGTAGTAGAATACCTGGTTGTTGTTTCCTGAGAAAAATCCATATTGCTTGATATCATTCGGATTGAAACCCGGTTGTCCAGGATGTTTGCCATTTGCATCTACAGTCAATTCTTCAGCAGTTTGTAAAAGCGTCCCGCCATTCTGCGGGTTCCATGTCAAATGATTAGGAGCTGGTATACCCGCTTTCTTGAAGAGATTTTTGTTATAGAAAATAGCGATAGTATCCCAATCCTTGGGTAATCCATAAATCCCACCTTGATATTCATATTGCTTGAGCAGATTGGGATAGTAGATGGATAGATTGAGATGATCCTTCTCAATAAAAGGCTTAAGATTTAACAACTGGCCATTTTGTACGAACGTAGGAAAGTAGGTTACATGATCCCAAAAAACGTCTGGAGCATCCCCTGCTGCCATTTCGGTTTGAAGCTTCTGCCAATATTGAGCCCACGGATACTGTTCAATGGTTACTTGAATATTTGGATGTAACTTTTCAAACACATCAATCGATTTCTGATATCCAACTTCTTCATTTGGATCCCATAACATGTAAGTCAGATGAACTACTTTACCATCCGAACTGCCTCCACCTGAAGAGGTATTACTCGACTGCGGGCTACCACAAGCAGTTACTGCGCAGGTCAAGGATAAGACAGAAGCACCAGTAATCCATTTCCAAGTTTTATTTTTTTTCATATATTTACCCCCTAAATTTTAAATTAATGAAAATTTCATACAAACCAGAGCAAACGCCAAGCCTCGCCCCCTCTCCAGCCTATCGATCAGACTGAGTGCTTTATTTCAATCCTGTCAATTGAATAGAGCGAATAATTTGTTTTTGGAACAGGATAAACAGGATAATCAGAGGCAAGAGCGCGATTGTAGCTGCAGCCATCAATTCGTTCCACTCTGCGCCATACTGCAATTGGAAGGACGCAATTCCCAGACTGACCACCTTATATTGATCCGTATTGGTGACAATCAATGGCCATAAAAAGTTGTTCCAGGAAGTTACAAAAGTGATAATCGCTAACGTCGCAAGGATGGGCCGACTGAGGGGAAGAATGATTTGCAGGAAAATTCTAACCACACCCGCGCCATCAATTCGTGCGGCTTCCTCAATATCTCCCGGTATACCAAGAAAAAATTGCCGAAGAAGAAATATCCCTACTGGCGTACTCAATACAGTTGGGGCAATCAAAGCCGCGTAAGAATTAATCCAACCTAAATCTTTCATTAAAATGAAAAGCGGAATCAGAGTCACAATATTAGGAACCATCAATGTGCTCAAATAAATCATGAACAATACGTTGCGTCCCATAAACCGCATGCGGGCAAAAGCATAGGCTGCGAGTGATCCAAAAATGAGTTGCCCCAAGACAATGACCACGGACACAAACAACGTATTCAGCAAATAACGTCCAAACGGAACTGACGTCCAAACTTCTAGATAATTTTTAAAATCAACATGAGAAGGAAATAAATGGCCTGCATAAACCTCGTTAGCCGGTTTGAGGGAAGTTAAAATAGAAATGAGATACGGGAAAATGGAGATACACGCCCCCACGCAAAGTACTGCATAAATCAAAGCATTGACCCACCAAGCAGAACGGGCATGTGACATTGGTTCTACGCCTCCTTATGGTTTGGTTAGAACTGCTTTATCTGTCGCTGTATGGATACTTCTCAATTCCTCAAGCCTCTTTTCAAGATGGTTCTAAAGATGAACCACAACTCTCACGAATCACCAATTCTGAAGGTAGAGTAATTTGGAATGGCCCCTCATTTTCATGGACAGATCCAAGCAAAATCTGCACTGCCAATTTCCCCATACGTTCAGCCGGAATACGAATGGTCGTTAATGCCGGATTCATGTACGCTGCCATATCAATATCGTCGCAGCCGACAATCGCTATGTCTCCAGGAACAGAGAGCTTGGCTTCACGCAAGGCGTGAATGACGCCAACTGCCATAGGATCACTGGCTACAAAAAACGCGGATGGCAAATCATCTGACTGTAGAGCTTGCTTGGCTAATTCATACCCGCCATTAATGGACCAAGGTCCAATAAAAACCCAATCTTCCCGAAACAGCCCCTGCTCTCTCATATAGTTTTCAAAAGCGACATGTCGTTCATCTCGTCTTGAAAGCCGACTCCCACCGATAAAACCAATGCGCGTATGACCTAACTTCATGAGATGTCTGAGAACCAAATGTGTAATACGCTCAAAATCCGTTACAACTGAAAAAAATCTCTCTGGATTGGGCGAAGAATCGATAAAAATCAAATTCTTTGCCTGATTTTCCAAAGCGGTATAAAATGGATCGGGTTCACCAATAACCATCACCCAATCAAATTCCCCTAAATCACTTCTTCCTTCATTCAGATTTCTCCATCCTAATAAAAGCGAAGCTTCAATCCCCTGCCTGTTACACTCCGTCTCAATCCCGCGGCGAATACTCAAAAAGTATGGGTCCTGATTCTCAAGTTCCTCGTTACCAAAAGGAATAATGCCGATTTTCTTAACAGTTGCCGTATCTTTTTCCCGGCGTCGACGTTTGGCAACATAATGCAATTCTTCTGCAGCACGAAAGACTCGAAGACGTGTGCTTTCCGGAACAGCCAATGTTCTGTCTCCGTTTAAAACACGTGAAACGGTAGCAATGGAGACGGATGCCTTCTCAGCTACATCTTTTATGGTCGGCATCTTATCACTCTCTTTTTTAGTAAAATTATTTCAATTAATGCTCATATTTTATCTTGGAGATTAGTCTATGATTCCGTTTTCAATTTGTCAATAGTTCTTTTTTACCCAAAAAACTTGTCATTTTTATAAAAATCGAATAAAAAACTAGAAAAATATCAAGAATATATTCTATTTATTTTACTAAAATTTTTGGGCTGTTTTTCTAAAAACGTTGGAGAAATGAAAAAAACAGTGTTTTCATGAATGATTGTGGGTCTCAATGGCTGCACAGAATTCGGAGTCTGTATGAGGATGGTTTGAGTCTTCGATTTGAATGGTGGCATGGCCAATACCGACATGAGCCAGCCGATGTTCTATGGCTCGCAGGATGATTTGACTTTCCTGTATACTCATATGGCCATCAAGTATAATATGACAGGAAAGTGCATTTTTCCCATTGGTAATGCTCCACATATGGATATCATGAACCCCTTGAACTCCCTGTACTGACTTAATCTCATTGACAACTTTCTCAAATTGAATTCCTTTTGGTGTCCCTTCCATGAGAATCCCAACTGCTTGCTTGACAATTCTCCATGCTCCCAAAGCAATCAAAACAGCAATGAGCACACTTAACAACGGATCGACCAGATACCAGCGTGTGAATAAAATAATTAGACCACCTATAATCACACCTGCTGATGCAGCAGCATCGCCAAGCATATGCAAAACGGCGCTCTTGACATTGATATCTTCTTCATGACGCATTCCTAATCCTAAATATAGATTGATACAAAGTCCCACACCAGCACTGACAAACATCCAGCCCGGCGATACTGATTGCGGATGCTGAAAACGTTGATAAGCTTCCCAAAGTATCCAGAGCGTTACCAGAATGAGCAACAATCCATTGAGAAAGGCCGCCAGTATCCCCGCTCGATAATAGCCAAATGTCATCTCTTGATTAGCAGGTTTCTCTGATTGTTTCATAGCAAACCATGACAATCCAATCGCTGCAATATCCGTCAGAACATGGCCTGCATCAGAAAAGAGCGCAAGACTGTGCGATAACCAACCACCCGCAATTTCGGCTGCAAAAATAAATAAAGTCAGAAAAAAAGCAAGTTGCATTTTTCCCGCAGGAGCGTGACTATGAAAAATATCCGCATGGTCATGGGAATGGTTGTGACTGTGATCATGATGGCTCATGCATGTTCTCCTTTTTTGATCCAATGGACGCATTTTAACCTTCAATTTCCCAATCCTATTTTACATATTATAGCCTAGCCATACCCTCTGTTACTGAAAAGATTGTTTTCAGAATTTAGAAAAAACCTCCGAATCCCTTTCGCTTGCGCAAAGAAGAATTGGGTATGCCAAGCTGATCACGATATTTAGCAACCGTACGCCGGGACAATTGAACCCCTGGCTGTACACTGAGTTTTTGAGCGATTTCCGCATCAGAGAACGGACGTTCAGGGGGCTCCCGTTCTATCCAGTTTTTCAAATGTTGTTGAATCGCTTGCGCTGATAAGTCTTCTTCTGGATGCAGACGATGACTGAAAAAAAACTTCATTGCATAGGTCCCGCGTGGTGTCTGCAAAAATTTACCTCGCACTGCACGACTGACCGTAGATGGATGTAAGTCAAGACGAAGTGCAACATCACGCATGGACAAAGGCTCCAGACAATCAGAATTGGACTGCAAATAATGGTTTTGCACTTCCAATACAATGTTTACAATTCTGCGAATCGTTCTCTGTCTTTGTAAGACGCATTGTTGCAACCACATCAACGCACGGTACTGTTGCTGCACATAATCCCTAACGCTCTCTTCTGCATGGTGAAGAATCTGGCTATACTCGTCAGACACACGTATCATCGGCAAGATTCGCTCTTCGATATCCATTTCCCAGCCAAAGTCTGTCATCCATACACGCACATCCGGCAGAAGGGTATCTCGCTGAACTACCGTATAACCACTAGCCGGGCGAGGATTCAATGAACGCAACTGTACCATGAGTTGTTCGAAATGAGCGTCATCTATGCCTAATATCTTCTTAACTTGGCGATAACGCCCGGCAGCAAGATCGGGTAAATGCTGTATCAATAAGAGCAAGGGTTGACTGATTTGAGGAGAATACTGACCAACTTGTAACGAAAGACATTCTTGCAAATTGCGCGCACCAATTCCTGGTGGATCGCACGATTGCACAGTTCCTAATACACGTTCTACAGTTTGCACAGTTTGACCTAAACCATTTGCAACTTCTGTTAATGGTACACGCAAATATCCTGACTCATCCAACGAACCAATGAGGTATTCAGCAATTCGCATCTCTTCGGACGTATGGAGCAAACAGCGTACTTGTTGGGTGACATGTTCAACCAGTGAGGGCTGGTAAGGTCGTGCAGCTAACCAATCATCCATTTGCACACCGCTACGCCCCCCCGCTGAACGGACGAAGTTTTGAGGTTCCACCACCTCAAGACAGGGATTTTGGCTAACAGCGTCCAACAAGTAATCCCGCAATTCATATATATTGCAACTTAAAATCTGGATGGATTGCGTCATCTGAGGTGTAAGCGCCAGTCTTTGCGACAGTTCTTGACTCATACCCAGACTTATTTCGAGATTCATTCGCTCCCCTCCCAGACTATACCTGAACAACGCGATCGCACCTTTTTCACTCTATTGTAGGTGAGTCGACAGAAAGTGTCGATAAACTCGAGAATTATAACAATCGCCCTATCCCCAAAGGGATAGAGCGATAAAATTTTCCTGAATGGCTTGCGCCACAATTCCCGCTGTTCAATCATTGAAATTCCGTATAGCACCCAACTGGTTGCAGGTCTCAACGGCTCTCAGTGAAGTTAAATTCTCCATTGACTTTATTAACCTGGATATTCGGTATGGAACGCCACTTGATATAGCTGCTGCCTTTATAGACAAAGCCTTTTACCTTTCGTCCATCAATGGAGAATTTACCGTTACCGAGATATTTGTAGGGAATACCCCACTTTGCGAGAATCGTCCATAGCATATACGTTGAATTGCCTACTTCAACTGCCATAAACGGCTGACCATCGACTCGTACATTGATTCGAGGAAAATGGGCCGACTGCTCTACTTCTAATACACTATGTTCTGCAATTCCTAAAAATTGTTTGTACGATCCGCTGTCAAAAGAAGTCCATGCACTCCAATTGAACCCACCATCACTAATAAAGTATGCCATTCGTGCATTATCCAATGGATGAAAAAGTAGATCTGGTTGGGCTCCACGATTGGAATCACTGATTTGCCAAAGCCCGAAACACGAATGATCCGGATTGACTGCTGTAGAATTGAATGATGATTCACTGTCGGCAATCGCTACCGCTGTCACCAGAGAACTGCCTCGAAATCCCGCTTCATAAGCGTAGTGCGCGACTTGATGTGCTGATAAATACGCCATTGATTCGTCCTTTCTGATTAAAATTTTTCCTCTTGCCAAAAAAGATTGTATCGTATATATCAACTTTGGCAAAGTGCCGAGAAATTACAACTTTACATTTTACCAATCCGTTTTGTGACTCAGAATCATCTACAAGCCTTATCCTTCCGTCCTGATATATCATGCATCCAGAGAAAATGGCTGTTATGGAAGGAAACAAGAACGGATTAGAAATGATAAACTACATTTAATATCAACAATTTGGCAGCTATCAGAAACACTCAATGATAGCTGTGCGGAAAACGGGTGAATAGGCTTGTTTGGATCAAATGGAGAAAAAGAGCTGCAAAAAAGATACAAATCGGAAAGTCGGGCACAAGCTTTTTATGACAATCAAACGCTTGAACATCTTAATCCAGAAATGATTCGATTCATTGCCAAACAACAGATGATGTTTGTCTCTACAGCTGATTCGCAAGGAAATTGCGATGCGTCGTTTCGGGCTGGAGAACCTGGTTTTGTCGTGTGCGTCAAATAGCGCACACGTATATACACTGCTCCAAGCACATCCCTCTTCTCAAAAAACTGGACAAAGAAATTCATTGGGGTACAGACAACGCAGAATATAAAGGTGGCGACTATTTTAAGGCTAAATTAACCAAACAAACCAAACACTCAAATCAGACATTGTAGTGGTTCACTCTCCATGCACTCACGCTCCCTGTTCTGGACGTGTGGGGGACTTGGTCAAATTGGTTCACACTTTTGTGACGTATGCCTCCATACGTTCACGCTAAATTCCTGCCATAATATCAGACAGAAATGAAAACAGGGTTCTTGAGCTCAAAAGCTCAAAAACCCTGATGCACTGCGGTATTCCAGACTTTTTTGGTGTCGAGAGCGGGACTTGAACCCGCACGGGTTACCCCACACGCCCCTCAAACGTGCGCGTCTGCCAATTCCGCCATCCCGACGTGTATCAAAGAGAACGAATCCCATTATAACAGTTTTCAATTCAGTGTCAACCTTTTTGCCATTCAGGAAAAGATCCATAAATATGCTGATAAAGACGATAATTGTAAAACACGCGATCGACAAAATGACGCGTCTCACCTACAGGAATATTTAAGATAGTATTCAGTTGGCCATTCCATACTCCTTGCTCTAGCCAGGTTTCCACTCGACGAGGACCCGCATTGTATGCAGCAACTGCCGCCACAAGATTACCGTGAAAGCGTTGAATAAGATAAGCTACATACCAACTCCCAATGGCAATATTGACACTTGGATTGGCCAAACTATGACTCGAATCTGCGGTATTCCTCAGCAACGCCATATTCTGTTGATTCATTTTCTGTAACGCCCAAGAAGCAGTGCTTGGCAACAGTTGCATCAATCCAACTGCCCCTACATCCGATACATCGTTTTTATTAAATTTACTTTCCACCCGAATAATGGACGCTACCAAAAGCGGATCAACCGATACAGCGCGAGCAGATTGTTGAATCGTTGTCTGATAAGAGATGGGATACATCCATCTCCAAAAAGTGTTTGAAGAAATGATGGCGAAGACTGAAATGAGCAGGAGTAAGGAAACCAGGAAGCGACGGCGGACAAAAATTATTCTTGGCATGCGTTTTGTTGAATTGTACGCCATATGGATTGCACCTGCTCTCTTGTATGTTCCAGAGTTAACGAATTGTCAATTAAATAGTCGGCAAGTTTTCGCTTGGAATCGAGCGGCATTTGGGAAGCTATACGAGCCTT
Organism: Alicyclobacillus sp. TC; assembly: GCF_016804365.1. Lineage (NCBI taxonomy): Bacteria > Bacillati > Bacillota > Bacilli > Caryophanales > Alicyclobacillaceae > Alicyclobacillus > Alicyclobacillus sp. TC. Next base: position 2,413,139 of record NZ_CP044434.1, read on the forward strand.
CGCTTCCTCTTCAGACAGTTGATTGCGCTTCATCAGACGTTCTAACTGAATATCGTAGGGCACATATACGAGGACAGTTTCATCCACGAGTTGGTGTGTATCCCCTTCAAATAGAAGCGGCACATCCCATATCACAGGTTGACCTGGATATTGCTTAAGATAGTCTTCTGTCTCCTCTTTCATGCCTATACGAATTTTTGGATGCGTAATTGCATTGAGACGATGGCGATAATCTGGATGATGAAAAATCAACTCAGCCAGTTGAGGTCTATTCAGTTCGCCATCTTCTGTTAAAATTTCACGCCCAAAAAAATCGACTATTTCTTTCCATCCACTACTGCCTGGACTGACCACTTTGCGTGCCCAAATATCTGCGTCAACCACATATGCCCCAAGTTCTCTGAACATAGCCGAAACTGTACTTTTTCCTGAAGCAATACCGCCTGTCAATCCAATAATCACGCTTCTTTTCTCCTTTGGACAGATTGAGAATCCGACTGAACACGCGGTATCTTTTGACACTTTGGACAAAAATGAGTACCTCGACCGGCTAAACGAATTTTGACAATTTCCCGACCGCAATGTTGACAGGGTTGCCCTTCTCGTTGGTACACTTGCAATTGGATTTGAAACCCGCCGTGGCGACCATATCCATCAGCATAAGAACGTATCGTAGACCCACCCGCCTCGATAGCCATTTGAAGTATTTCGCGAACACTCACCAACAAACGTTGCCAATCTTTCTTCTTTAATTGCCAACAAGACGCCGCCGGATGAATACCTGCCAAAAAAAGCGCCTCGTCCGCATAAATATTCCCTATACCCGCAATAACGTCTTGCTGCAACAGTAACGCTTTAACTGACAGTTTCCTGCGTCCTGCGATTTGCAGAAAGTAAGAAGCATTCAGCGATTCATCAAATGGCTCTGGACCGAGCGTTTGTAATCCTATCGGATAATTTTCAGGCCGATCCGTCAAATGCATGGTGCCAAATTGCCGAACATCCCGATAACGTAATTCTGTGCCATCTGTGAAGTGAAAAACCACATGCGTATGCGGTTGTTCTTCTTCTGAAATCGCTAATCTATATTGGCCTTCCATACGCAAATGAGAGATAAGTTCAAAAGGAGGGATTGAAAAAATCAGATATTTTCCTCGGCGACGAACACCTTGTATGGTCAAACCCTGAAGTTGTGCACAAAATTCTTGGATTGATGGATAGCATATGATCCTTGGCAAACGCACTTCTACACAGCCTATGGTCTTTCCAACCACCAACTGCTGCAAATTACGGCAAACATGCTCTACTTCAGGCAATTCAGGCAACTGTCGAATCCTCCCCTTACTACTTGCCATTGACATTCTAACGCACAAAGTTTACAAACAAATGACAAGCATAACAGGGTGTCCACACCCCATGCCTAAAGGCAGGGGCTTCTCAGAACACACATAAAATAAGTTTTCCAACCAACATTTTCATATCTTTTATTTGGCATCATACCAAGAGCCCCCTACATGAACGTCCACTTTTAATGGAACCGTAAGCAATATAGAGGTTTCCATCTGTTCTTTCACTAGTTGACTCAACAAGACTACTTCGCTTTGAGGACATTCAAAAATCAGTTCATCGTGCACTTGAAGCAGCATACGTGCATGCAAATTCGATATTTTTAAAGCATGATCCATACGCACCATGGCCAGCTTGATAATATCCGCAGCCGTTCCCTGAATCGGCGTATTCATTGCTGTACGTTCAGCGAAGGAACGTATGGTGTAATTTTTATGGTGAATATCGGGAAGATAGCGACGACGATTGAGTAACGTTGTGACATAACCTCGTTTCCTAGCCTCTTCAACAGTTTCTTGCATGTAAGTGTAGATTTGCGGAAATTTTGAAAAATAATTTTCAATAAATCGATTGGCCTCTTTACGTGAAATGTTCAAATTTTGGGCCAAGCCAAAATCACTAATTCCATAGACAATACCAAAATTCACCGCTTTTGCCTGACGGCGCATGAGTGGCGTCACTTGATCTGGAGAAACCTCAAATACGTCAGCAGCTGTACGTGTATGAATATCCATGTCTTGGCGAAAAGCTTCGATTAACGCCTCATCTCCAGAGAGATGAGCCAAAACGCGCAGTTCAATTTGAGAATAGTCAGCCGAGAGAATCTTCCAGTCTGGATAAGTAGGAAGAAATGCCTTGCGCAAACGGCGTCCCTCTTCCATACGAATAGGTATATTTTGTAAATTAGGATCAGAACTTGATAAACGACCCGTAGCGGTAAGCGCCTGATGAAAACGGGTATGAATTCGACCCGTATCCTTATGAATGACTTTCAAAAGACCCTCTACATAGGTTGATTTGAGTTTGCTAAGTTGACGATAGTCAAGGATATTTTGAACAATTTCATGCGTTGGCGCCAAACGTTCCAAAACATCAGCCGCTGTGGAGTAACCTGTTTTCGTCTTTTTCTCTGCTGGTAAGCCGAGTTTATCAAATAAAATCTCCCCCAGTTGCTTGGGAGATTGAATATTAAATTCCGTTCCCGCCATCTGATAAATAGTCTTTGTCAATGCTTGCAAACTTTGATCCAGTTCTTTGCCTATTTCTTTCAAAAGCTTTTCATCCACCCGAAATCCACAAACTTCCATGCCTGCGAGCACAAACGCGAGTGGCATCTCTACATTCCGATACAAATCATCCATTTCTTGAGCAGATAAGGCTTCCAGTAACCCATTGAGCATTTCGACCAACGAATGCGCTCTGCGTCCCAACCAAAGAAGTTCATTTTCTACAGGCACATTCTTTGGAAATGATAGCGATAATTCTCGCTCTGCCAATTGCTCAAGGGTCAATTCTCCCTCTGATGGGTTTAGAAGATAGCCAGCTAACATAACATCCTGAAAATTATGATCCGGATACAGTGTAATACCGTGAGCATCTAACAGTACAGCCATTTCTTTGACATTAAAAGTAACCTTTTCTTCCGGACCATTGAAAAACTCCTGCAGATCGCTCATATCGAGTTCTTTCTCAAATGACACGAAAGTTGCAGACTTGGAGGAAGCCAGCATGACCCCGCTAATCTCCGAAGAAACACTTGTTTTATCAGAAAAGTGAAAGAGGATTCCTAACGGATCGGCTAATTGATTCAAAAAATCGGACCACTCGCTACGCGTCTCGATATGACGAATCTGTTGAATGGTCCAGTTGTCTGAGACTTCACTCGTTTCGACATGATTTTTGTCGGGATTCGTGGATGTTGTCATTTCCCCGGAAATTTTGTCGATTAAAGAGCGAAACCCATAGGAATGAAACGCTTTTTTTAGCCGTTGCACGTCGTAACCTGGATACTCCAGTTTAGAGAGAGGAACGTCCAAGGGCACATGACGATGAATCGTAGCAAGTCGTTTGGAAAGCAGAGCCTGTTCTGCATGCTCAGTTAATCGTTCACGCAATTTGTTTCCCGAGACTTCTTCCTTATTGAGAAGAACATTTTCTACCGTTTCATAAGTTTGTAATAACTTGATGGCGGTTTTTTCTCCAACACCCGGAACTCCAGGAATATGATCGGACGGATCACCCATCAATCCTTTCAAATCAACGATTTGCTTAGGTGATAGTTGAAATCGATTATAAACGGCATCTTCGTCATACTCATCCATATCTGTAACCCCTTTTTTGGTTAAGGCAGCCCTTACTGTAGGAGTCACCAGTTGCAAGAGATCTTTATCACCCGAAACAATCAAAGTCGGCAAACCTTCCTCTTCCGCTTGCCGAGATAATGTGCCAATAATATCATCTGCTTCGTATTGATCGATTTCAAAATAGGGTATTGAAAATGCCTCAAGCAACTCTCTTATATATGGGAATTGTTGCACCAAATCATCGGGAGTTTTTTCTCTTGTGCCTTTATAATCTGTATACCACTCATGACGGAATGTTTGTTTGCCTTTATCAAAAGCGACAGCCATATGTGTCGGTTTTTTTTGTTCCAGTAATCGCAACAGCATCATGGCGAATCCGTAAACTGCCTGTGAGGGTCGTCCCTGTGGATCCGTTAAAGGAGGCAGCGCAAAAAAAGCTCGATATGCAATACTGTTTCCATCAACAATTACCAAAAGAGGGTTTCGTTCAACCATATATGCACCTCTACTTCCTATCTTCGCCTTGCGAAGACAAGCTTCACTCGCTAGTCATTGTAGCATAGCTAGCTCCAGGTCATTCCTACCTTTAGATAAAAAAGCAACAGGCAGTGCCATTCAGGCCTACCTGTTGTGATGATGAACAGCTTTGTTTAAACCAGTTTGCCTACATATTGTCTACAACACTGATGACACGACGCACTGAATTAGCCGAACGCTGTACAGCGTCACGTTCTTCTTGCGTAAGTTCCACTTCTATAATTTTCTCAACACCGTTGCCACCAAGAATCGTGGGCACACTGAGAAACATATTCTCTTGCCCATACTCACCTTCGAGAAGCACAATAGAATGAAGAATGCGACGCTTATCTTTTAAAATGGATTCCGCCATTTCAGTCAACGACGCACCAGGAGCGTAGTAGGCACTTGCATTGCCCATTAGAGCCCCAATTTCTCCTCCGCCTTTCGCTGTACGTTCAACGATGGCATCAATGCGCTCTTTGGAAAGCAATTGTGTGAGTGGCACTCCGCCTACTGTGGAATAACGAACCAATGGAACCATATCATCACCATGGACACCTACAACAAATCCCCGCACATCTTCCACAGACACACCAAGTTCCATGGCAACGAATGTGTTAAAACGTGCCGTATCCAAGACGCCCGCCTGACCAATGACTCGATTTTTAGGGAATTTGGACGTTTTATAGGCCACATAGGTCATGGCATCGACAGGATTGGATAGCACCATCAAAATGCAATCAGGTGAATACTTCACCACTTGCTCTGTCACCGATTTGACAATTCCGGCATTGGTGGAAACCAAATCATCACGGCTCATACCAGGTCGGCGCGGCAGTCCAGCTGTAATGATGACCAAGTCGGAATCTTTGGTATCCTCATAGTTTGCCGTACCTATTACCGTTACGTCCGATCCGATAACAGGCATAGCTTCTTGCATATCTAAAGCTTTACCTTTAGTTGGGTTTTCCATCTGTGGGATGTCCAAGAGCACTACATCGGCTAATTCTTTGGAGGCAATCATGAAAGCTGTTGTAGCACCTGTTAGTCCTGCCCCAATCACAGATACCTTTTTGCGCTTCATCATAGTCATAGCCCACCTTTCTCTTCTGACTATCTATTCTTCGCAAACCAGATTGATGTTTACGTCAATAAGAAAAGGACGCGCCAAGCGGCACGTCAATGTCTTATAGATTCGCAATGACTGCGTCGGCAAACCCAGAAGTTTTTACTTCAGTAGCGCCTTCCATCAGTCTGGCAAAGTCATAAGTTACGACTTTCGATTCAATGGTCTTTTCCAACGCCTGAATAATGGAGTCCGCTACTTCCTGCCACCCCATATATTCAAACATCATCACACCAGACAAGATCACAGAACCCGGATTGACTTTATCCAGATTGGCATACTTTGGCGCTGTACCATGTGTCGCCTCAAATACTGCGTGTCCGGACTCATAATTGATATTCGCTCCCGGTGCTATGCCAATGCCACCTACTTGTGCTGCTAAGGCATCAGAAATGTAATCACCATTTAAATTCAGTGTAGCAATGACGTCATACTCCGCTGGACGCAATAAAATTTGTTGCAAGAATGCATCTGCGATGACATCTTTAACAATAATTTTGCCTAACTTGAGCGCTTCATCCTGAGCCTTGTCAGCCGCGGCCTGTCCATCTTTTTCTTTAATGCGATCATACATAGCCCATGTAAACGTTTGGTCTGCAAACTCACGCTCGGCAAGTTCGTAACCCCAAGTTTTGAAGGCTCCCTCTGTGAACTTCATTATATTTCCCTTGTGAACCAATGTGACGCTCTTGCGTTTATGTTGTAACGCATATTGAATCGCTGAACGTACCAAACGTTCTGTACCCTCTTTGGAAACTGGTTTGATGCCTATGCCGGACGTTTCTGGGAAGCGTATCTTCTTCACGCCCATCTCCTGACGCAAGAACTGTATGACCTTTTTCACTTCAGGAGTACCTTCTTGCCATTCTACACCAGCGTATATATCTTCCGAGTTTTCACGGAAAATAACCATATCTACCAAGTCTGGACGTTTAACCGGAGAGGGAACGCCTTTGAAATAGCGAACTGGACGCTGGCATACGTATAAATCAAGTTCTTGACGCAACGCTACGTTTAACGAGCGAATGCCTCCCCCTACGGGTGTGGTCAGTGGTCCCTTGATGGAGACAATATACTCCGAAAGAGCCTTCAATGTATCTTCTGGCAACCATTCCTGAAACTGATTGAACGCCTTCTCGCCAGCATAAACTTCAAACCACGCAATTTTCCGCTGGCCACCATACGCTTTTTGAACAGCGGCATCAAAAACACGCTGCGATGCGCGCCAGATATCCGGACCTGTGCCGTCGCCTTCAATAAAAGGAATAATAGGATGATGAGGAACATGAAGCTGCCCGTTTTGAAGAGTAATTGGTTCTCCTTCTGTCGGGCCTGAAAACGCTTTGAATTGCGCCATGAGGGTGCCTCCTTATGTATCAGGTTCCACGCCACATCTTAGCATAATTGCTAACGAAAAACCAAAAACCAAAGAATGATCTTTTACGCTCTGCGCGGCAGAAACCCAATTTGTTCTTTGACCTGCTCCAGTGTCACAGAAGCCAGTTTCTCAGCTTTTTCAGCCCCATCTGCAAGTGTCTTTTCTAAATCTGGAGATTCGAGCCATTCGTGATAGCGTTGCTGAATGGGTTCAAACACGGATACAACCGCATCAGCGATAGCTTGTTTAAAAGGCCCATACCCTTGACCTGCAAACTCTTCCTCTACTTCTTGCAGACTCTTTCCCGTACAAAGCGCGTAAATCGTCATCAAATTGGATACTGCTGGTTTTTCTTCTTCATTGTATCGGACCTCGCGTCCCGAGTCTGTGACAGCGCGACTAATTTTTTTCCGTAGGACTTCTGGCGGATCGAGCAAATAGAGCGTTGCATTGGGACTTTCATCACTCTTGCTCATTTTTTTCAAAGGATTTTCCAAACTCATAATTCTTCCACCCATTTTAGGGATCATTGCCTCAGGAACGATAAACGTTTCTCCATAACGACGGTTGAAACGAATGGCTACATCGCGAGTCAGTTCAAGATGTTGTTTTTGATCTTCGCCAACAGGGACAAGAGTGGTTTGATACAGCAAAATATCAGCAGCCATCAATGCCGGGTAAGTGAATAGACCTGCTGTAACTACATCTTTTTGTTCTGATTTATCTTTGAACTGTGTCATGCGTCCAAGTTCGCCATAATAAATCATGCACTGCAAAAGCCACCCCAGTTCAGCATGAGCAGGCACATGTGATTGAACAAACAAGATTGCCTTTTGTGGATCAATGCCACACGCCAAATACAAAGCGGCCAATTCGCGCGTTCTCTGATAGAGTTGCTGTGGATCTTGCGGCACAGTAATTGCATGCATATCTACAACACAGAAGAGACATTCAGCTGTATGTTGCAATTGGACAAAATTGCGTATAGCGCCTAGGTAATTTCCTATGGTAATGGTTCCTGACGGCTGAATGCCGGAAAACACTCTTTGCATGAATTCTTCCTCCTTGCCCTACAAACCTAAGTTGAAAGATGAATCCTTCGCGCCAGTATACCCTGATTGCCTTAAAAGTTCCATCATAACAGCTGCTAAATCGTCTTCCGCAAAACCATTGTGCATCGCTGACGTATAGCTCGCGAAAGCTGCTGACGTGGCCGGAAGTACTGCTTCTCTCTCAATCGCTGCCTGGAGAATCAAATTCAAGTCTTTACGCATGTACTTCAGTGCAAATGCTGGTGGAAAAGATTCATCAATCAACATCTGCTTTTTAATCCCAAGAAAAGGTGATGCAACAGACGACTGGGAAAGCATATCGAGAACATTGAAACGAGACAAGCCTAACGTTTCTGCAAGGACAAGCGCTTCAGAGATTCCTTGCATCGTCAAGGCAAGAAGTAGATTGACAACCAATTTTGCTTTGGCGCCGTTACCGCCAGGTCCGAAATAAAATTGCGCCTGACTCATAGCCGCCAGAATCGGACGCGTGATTTCATACGTTTCCAACGGACCGCCTGCCAAGACGAGTAACTTCGCTTCTTTGGCTGCACCTGCACTTCCTGAAACGGGGGCATCCAGCATCGCAATGCCTAATTGGTTCATATGTTTCTGCACTTCCAGAGCTGTTCCCGGCGAAACGGTACTCATATCAATAGCCACAAAAGAATGTTTCGCGTTCTCGGCCACACCACCATTTCCTAAATAGACTTCTCGTACGGCGCTGTCATCAGAAAGCATGCTGATAACTACATCTTGGTTACGTACGGCTTCAGCTATATTCTGAGCCTGTTTTCCGCCCATTTGCAGCAAGGGTTGAACTTTTTCAGGAGATCGATTATATGCTGTAACACTATATCCTGCACGTAGCAAGTTTTCCGCCATGGGCAAGCCCATAGTTCCTGTGCCGAGAAATCCAATTCTCATTATTTTCCACCCACCATAGAGATTGATGTTCACCACTCTCATCAGTATAGCTCTTTTCAGCTTCTTACCAAGCGCACAGTGAGCCAGTCGCATTACGAATCAAAATTTGTCACAATAGAATTCAGAGAACTTACGGAATCGATGATTTGATGACAAAATCCTTGAACTTTCTAGTCAGTGAGGTGAGCATGTGGGCAGAAAACGTCATGCAGAGGGGAGATGTCCTCGTTGCAACGGATTATTTACCATATCCAGTATGGAGAGTCATAACGGGGCCTGCCCTCATTGCGGACACCAACTGAACGAGGGTAGCGTGGTACGTGTATTAGATGGTTCGGGTGCCCTGCTCACTCCCTGTACCAAAGAGCGAGCACAGGAAGAAGTACGCTACGGAAATGCGTTTTGGGTCAATGAAAGAACAATTCGCCTGCGTTTTTCCGCTATGAGCAAAAAGAAATATCGAGAAACGGTTCTGCGCCGCGACAGTGGCCGTTGCGTATGGTGCGGAGCACCTGCCACAACAATGGATCACATCATTCCTGAGTCTAAAGGTGGGCGATTTCATCCCAAAAATTTGATGTGTGCCTGTTTAGCGTGCAACCAAGAGAGAAAAAATATGGACATTCCAGAATTTCTGGCTCATTGTGAGGCTACTGGGCAAACCGTTCGGCGCAAACATATTCTCGCACTTTATCGAGAGGCAGTTAGGTTTCAATATCATGGTGAAAATTCAAACGAACGTAACAGATAGAAGTTGACAAACAGTTGCACGAAAGTACTCCATCGCGTTAGACTTACACTGTTACAGTGAATGAAACAGGCTGCGCGCAGAACTGGCGGATAACGTGGAAAACCACGGGGGACTGCGCACGATTGCTGCCTTTTGCCGACCGCCTGGGCAACGTCTCGAAAAACAAAGACGGCGCCCAGACGGTTTTTTTTCGTCATTGGGACAGCCTATGCAAAGGAGGTTGATGATCTCATGGCCCACTTGCTCTATGGCAAACCAGTGGCAGATCAAATGAAGCAACAAATTAGAGAGCAGGTGAATTCCCTCTCTCATCGACATATACAGGTAAAAATGGTGGCTGCTTTAGTCGAAGGAGACGCCGCATCTCTCTGTTACGCTCGTTCTAAAGTCCGCATGGCAGAGAAGCTCGGCATTGAATGCATGTTGCATATCTTTCCCGCACGCGTTACGGAACAACGCGTCATAGAACAGATTCATGCATGGAATCAAGATCATACCATTCATGGCATTATTCTTGAGTTACCGCTCCCTCATCATTTAGAATCATGGAGAATTTTACAGGAGATCGATCCGTTTAAGGATATTGACGGTTTGACAGAAAAAAACGCACTAGCCAATATGCTCGGTACACCAGGGATTTACCCAGCTACTCCTCTCGCTTGTTTGAAAATGCTCGATCATTACGGGGTTCCATTGCGTAAACGAAACGTTACGTTAGTTGGATGTGGGAGAACGGTCGGTATGCCTCTTTTACATCAACTCATTCGCCGAGGAGCTACTGTAACCGCTTGTCATGCAGAAACACGAGATATTGGCGAGCACTTGCAACGCGCTGAAATTGCCTTTGTTGCAGTCGGGAAGGCAGGTCTAATTCAGCCCGAAATGTGTCATCCAGGACTTATTATCATTGATGCAGGTATCAATCAGGATAAAAACGGGCAAATCGCAGGCGATACCGCGCCGGAAGTGGCAGAAGTGGTTCATGCCCTCACTCCCACTCCCGGAGGAGTAGGCAGCGTAACTACAATGCAAATATTCGCGAATTTATTAGAAGCTGTTGAGTATCAATATTCGTTGATGGTACATCCTACTTCATGAGGATGGCCAAGCGCCATCCTCATGATTTTTATTTACCCATCCGCTGAACTATTTTACAGCACTTGCGCTCGACCACGATAAATCAAACCTCGAACCGGATCGACCGTAACCAATGCACCATCTTCCACACGCTCCGTGGCTTCCGAAGCTCCGACTACTACTGGCTTGCCGAGGGATATGGCCACAACTGCAGCGTGAGAAGTCAATCCACCTTCTTCAACAATCATTCCTCCAGCTCTCTCAATCGCAGGCATAATGTCAGCATCGGTGCAATTCGTGACAAGAATATCCCCTTCTTGAACACGTTCCAGAATATCTTGATTTTTCTTAGACACTACTGCACGTCCACTCACAGCATGTTGTCCAATTCCCTTACCACGAACTAAAATTTCTCCTATAGTGTGCACTTTTAGTAAATTGGTGGTTCCACGGATACCGACGGGAACACCTGCCAGAATAATCACCATATCTCCATGCTGCACATAACCTGCATCGAGAGCACCTTCTACTGCGGTTTCCAGTACATCGTCTGTCGTGGAAGCCATAGGTACCACAACTGGACAGACACCCCAGGAAAGCATTAAACGACGTGCCACCCTCGCATCCGGAGTTGCAGCTACAATGGTCTTAAGCGGACGATGTTTGGCAATATGTCGCGCTGTATGTCCGGAAGTCGTTGCGGTGACAATAGCAGCCACATCCAATTCGGAAGCCATTTCTTTAGCCGCATGAGAAATCGCATCCGGCACCTTCCGTTCAACTTCCGTATGATGATGATAGACCACTTCACGCTTTAAAATGGCCTCTTCAGCACGCTCAGCAATCTGCGCCATGGTTTGCACCGATTCCAGGGGATAGCGGCCTGCAGCCGTTTCGCCCGAGAGCATGATAGCATCTGTGCCATCCAAAATAGCGTTGGCCACATCGCTGGCTTCCGCACGAGTTGGACGAGGATTACGCTGCATCGAATCGAGCATTTGCGTTGCAGTGATAACAGGTTTTCCCCACTGGTTACAAAGCGAGATAATGCGTTTTTGAGCCAGCGGCACATCTTCTGTCGCAATTTCTACACCAAGATCGCCACGGGCCACCATGACACCATCTGTAACTTCGACAATTTCATCCAACCGTTCGAGACCTTCCACCGTTTCAATCTTAGCAATAATATCTGCTTCGTAATGGCGTTCTTCGAGAATTCTGCGCACTTCCAAAATATCTCCGGCTTTACGTACAAAGGAAGCAGCAAACATATCGATACCTTGGTCAATACCAAAGCGAATATCTGCCTTGTCCTTCTCAGTAACACCAGGAATACGCAGTGTCACACCAGGTACATTAATTCCTTTATTGTCTTTCAGTATACCGCCATTGGTTACTATGCAGACAATGTCCTGACCTTTGACTTCAACCACTTTCAACCCAATCAAGCCATCATCAATACGAATAGGAGCCCCTGGATAGACGTCTTCCACAAGTCCTTCATAGGAAATCCATACGCGTTCTGCCGTTCCCTCTGCAAGAGGCTGGATGGTCAAGGTGACCAACTTTCCGTCAAGCAGTTCAACTTGTCCACCCGCAATTTTCCCTGTCCGAATCTTCGGACCTTTGACATCCAACAAAATGGCTACATGCTTACCTACATCCGCAGCCGCTTCACGAATACGACGGATACGCTCAGCATGCTCCTCATAGGAACCATGGGAGAAATTGAGACGGGCAACGTCCATGCCTGCGCGCATCAATTGACGCAGGATTTCGGGTGATTCACTGGCAGGCCCAATGGTACAAACGATTTTGGTTTTTCGCATGATTCACCGTTCCTTCCGAGGATATCGTTCCTCATCTTTGGCGATTTCAATCAGTTTCCATACACAAAGCAAAAGAAATCAAGAGACACAAAAGCAATGCGCTGGACTTATTTTGTCATACATGGACATTTTTTGTCCCTAAATAGAGAAACAGTCTTATCCACTCAACGACGGCTGCTCTCTATGTACGCTCTTGGAGCACGCATTCTCCATGTAGTCTTTCTCATTTCCTATGACATTCACGCTGGGCAAACGGAATGCCCACCAGTCCGGTGGACATCGCCGCTTCCGTTCAATCCAGTTCTGTTATTCCGAGAAAGATCCCATATCCCTGTACTTATGGTACCTCTCATCCAACAGTTGTTCAATAGGAATTTGCAAAAGTTCTTTCAATCCTGCTACTATTTTTTCTCCTACTTTAGAGATCATCCAATTTGGATCTTTCTGGGCACCGCCTCGTGGTTCTGGTATTAATTCATCAGCAATTCGCAAATCGACTAAATCTTGCGCTGTAATGCGCATGACCTCAGCCGCTTTTTCAGCGTAAGTACTGTCGCGCCAGAGAATAGCAGCTGCTGATTCAGGAGCGATGACAGAGTACCAAGAATACTCTAAGGCATAAATTCGATCGGTCACGCCAATGCCGAGTGCTCCTCCGCTCGCACCTTCACCAGTGACCACACTGATGGTAGGTGTTTTGAGGCCGGCCATTGCCCGCAAATTGGTTGCAATAGCCTCACTTTGCCCCCGTTCTTCAGCAGAACTACCAGGATAAGCACCCATAGTATCGATAAAAAATACCACTGGCCGACCAAATTTTTCTGCCTGACGCATAAGTCGCAACGCCTTGCGGTATCCTTCAGGATGCGCCATACCAAAATTTCGATAGAGATTCTCCTTGGTATCTCGACCACGTTGATGACCAATCCATGTGATAGGTTGTCCTTGCAACATGCCAATACCGCCAACTACAGCCGGATCGTCCCGAAAGTTGCGGTCACCATGCAACTCTACAAACGTCTCACAGATCCCACGCACATATTCCAAAGTGGTTGGGCGCCCCGATTGGCGAGCAATCTGCACTCGTTGCCAAGGAGTAAGATTACTGTATAGCGAATCCTCCAGTGATTGCAGACGCTGTTCAAGCGTGCGAATTTCATCAGACAAATCCACTTGATGGCTCTCCGCAAAAGAACGAAGTTCTTTAATTTTGCTTTCCAAATCGCGAATGGGTTGCTCGAAATCAAGTCCCGTTGCCATGCTTCCACCCCTTCGCGCTATGGATTGTCAAAATATTGGCTAAAGTATGGACCAGTTCCTTACGATGTACAACTTCGTCAATCATGCCATGTTTGAGCATGAATTCCGCGGTTTGAAAATCGTCTGGCAACTTCTGTCGGATGGTCTGTTCAATCACGCGCCGCCCCGCAAAACCAAAGAGAGCTCGCGGCTCTGCCAGGATAATATCACCTAACGAGGCAAACGACGCACTTACGCCACCTGTAGTAGGATGCGTGATAACAGTGACAAAAAGAAGCTGTTCTTCATGCAAACGCTCCAACGCAACACTGGTTTTGGCCATTTGCATTAGCGACAAAATGCCCTCTTGCATGCGAGCACCGCCAGAAGCCGTAAAGAGTACCACTGGCAGGCGTTCCGCTAAAGCGCGTTCCATCATTCGTGTCAGCTTTTCTCCGACCGCGGAACCCATGCTACCCATAATAAAACGCGAGTCCATCACGCCCATAGCGAGTGGAATCCCAGCAATGGTCCCGCGTCCTGTGACCACGCCTTCGCGCATGCCGGTCATCTCTTGTGCTTTGGCTAATTTTTTGTCGTAATCGGGAAAATGTAGTGGGTTGACTGAAGTCAACGAAGCATCCCACTCTTCAAAGCTGCCCTCGTCCAGCGTCAAACGGATACGGCGGTCAGCCCCAAGCGTGAAATGATAGTCACAATGAGGGCAGGTGAAATCATGCTTCTGCAGCTCCTTACCAAGCAACAAGGCGCCACAGCCGTCGCATTTCTCCACCAATCCTTTAGGAATATCTTTTTCAGGAACAGACTGACTTTTCTGATCTCGTTCTGACGATTTAACAGCGCTAGGCAGCGTTGCATAATGCCGCTTCTTTACAAATAAATCTTTAAGCACTCCGTCACCTCTGCATCACAAAGAAGAGTGAAGGATATCATGAAGAACTTCCTTTACCTCTTCCAATTCCGTTTCAGGTATCAAAATTTCGTATTGTTGCTTGGCCATGTGGGCTGCACGAATTTTGGCGAGAAAACCTTCCTGAGTCAATTTTTCTTTCACCCATTCAGCCTGCTTGGCAGACTGGGCGATGTAAATTACAGTCCACATTCACAATCGCCCCATTTCTATCGCCCACGTTCCTCTTTTTGAAATTATGTTTAGTATACCATGCCTGTCTGCGGACGCCACACCTTGATTGTTATCAGTCATTTTATTCATCTTTATAAGAAGAAGCGTGATGCTGATGAGCAATTCGAGCTGCCGCAGCCGCTGCTACACTAGCCACGAGATCGTCCAAAAATACGTGAATTTCCGACGCGTGATTATTCAGGTACCCCAAAATCCCAATTTTTGTTTTATCGAGATATCCAAAATTGGTCAAACCTATACTCCCGTAAACATTGGTCACACTGAGCGCAAGAATTTCATCGACGCCGTAAAGAGGCTCATCTTTTTCCATGATGCTTTGCAGCGGCTCTGGCAGCAATTTCTGCTCCGCCAGTTCATCAAGTGCTATTCCTGTATAGAGAGCGTGCTGCACTTCCCGCTTATCCAAGACACGATGAACACTCTCCAAACAATAGTCAAGCGTCAGGTCAGAATAGTACGGACGCTGTAGCTCCAACACAATATGGGCAATATCGGTCAATTCCACATGGCGGCGCGACAGCCACTCCACGATTTGCTGTTTCATGTTACACGTCTCCTTTACTCATGCTTTCTCCTAAACCTACTCAATGACGAGCCGTTTCAGACCGCTGCTGCAATTTCACATTGCCAAGACCCACAATAGTCTCTAATTCAGCGATTAAATCGGGATCGACCTTTACTGTATAACGAGCTGGCAACAAGCGTGCTTTGCGGGTAGACGTTTCAACTAAAGCCACCGGGGTCGATCCCGGTTTCTCAAGCAGAGCTGAACGCACTGCAGCCAAAAGTGTGCGGGAATCGTCGCCAGCTCGATAACGAATGAAGAGAGTTGCTGGCCCCGAAGCTGTCGCGTGTGCAGAAAACGTGTGGTCGGAATTGAACAGCCGAGCCTGTTCACCTCCTGCTTCAGCTTCCAAATAGGCATGGTCGAGGATTTGGGAAAGTGCTTGCTCACTGAGTTTGGCTGAAGGCAGAAAAGCTTCCATAGCCCCGGCTGTAGCCAGGCTTTCAACGGCTTTGCGATTGCAGGCGCGAGAAGAAACACGACGCAAAAAATCAACCAGGGAAGTAAAAGGGGCTTCCTCGCGCGCACGCAATATCTCCATGACTGCCGCACGACCAACGCCACGTATGGAGAGAAGGCCAGTACGAATGCTCCTGTCCGACTCGGCTGAAAAAGCCGCTCCGCTTGCAGAGACGCTGGGCGGTAACAGTTGAATGCCTAATTTTTTGGCATCCCTCGTATACTCAGTGATTTTATCTGGAGTACCGGCAGCCAGCGTCATTAAAGCTGCAAAAAAATCAGCTGGATAATGAGCGCGCAAATAGGCTGTACGGTAGGCGAGCAATGCATAAGCCGCTGCATGCGAACGGTTAAAGCCGTAATCTGCAAAGCGAACAATCAAATCGTAGACGGTATTGGCTGTCTCCGCACTGTAACCACGACGTTGACATCCCGTGACAAATCGTTCACGCTCAGCGTCGAGCACTTCTCGTTTCTTTTTGGATACTGCGCGCCTCAGAATATCTGCCTGACCGAGCGTGAAGCCAGCCATCCGGGAAGCAATTTGCATAATTTGCTCCTGATAGACAATGACACCGTAAGTATCTTTAAGAATCGGTTCCAAGTCAGGATGCGGGTAGCGAATCGATTGACGGCCATGTTTGGCAGCAACAAATTCAGCAATATTCTCCATAGGACCAGGGCGATATAGAGAAATAACGGCAATTAAATCTTCCAAGCAGGTAGGCTTGACATCCCGCAACACTTTTCGGACACCATACGATTCAAGCTGAAAACAACCGCTCGTCTCGCCGCGCGTCAGCATACGATAAGTCGCTTCGTCTCCATCCGCGATTTGCTGCCATTCAGGCAACGGTTGTCCTATGCGCTGAGCCACACTTTGACGGGTCATATCCATCAGTGACAAAGTTTTGAGACCTAAAAAATCCATTTTCAAGAAACCAAGTGCCTCGACATCTTCCATAGGATACATGGTGACTGGCATTCCACTAGCGCCAGGCACAACAGGTATCCAGTCCTGCAGTGAAACAGGCGAAATGATAACCCCCGCTGCGTGTATGGAGACATGACGCGGCAACCCTTCCAGTCGACGGGCATAGGCGAGAATTTTTTTCGCCTCCAGATTTTCTTCCTCCATTTGCCGCAGTTGAGTTACATTTTCAAGAGCTTCATTCAACGTTACACCTGGATGAGAAGGAATCAGCCGCGCCAATGTATCCACCAATTTTTTATCCGATCCCAATACACGCCCCACATCGCGAATCGCTGCTCGCGCGGCAAATGTGCCGAAGGTTCCAATTTGGGCTACCCGCGTATCGCCATAACGCTCCAGTACGTACTGAATGACTTCTCCACGCCGCTCAAATTCAAAATCGATATCAATATCCGGCCAACTCACCCGTTCGGGATTGAGAAAACGTTCAAACAGCAAACCATATTGCAACGGATCGACATCTGTAATCGATAGTGCGTAAGCGACCAAACTACCTGCAGCAGAACCTCGGCCAGGACCTGTGGAGATGCCTTGCCGATGCGCATAGCGAATAAAATCGGCCACCACCAGAAAATAGTCGGCAAAGCCAAGTCGATCAATAACATCCAACTCGTAACGGAGACGTTCTTCCACTTCAGCTGTCCATAGGGGATAGCGTTTTTTTGCACCCACATACGCCACACGTCGTAGCGTTTCTTGCGCAGATTCACCTGGGGATAACGGATAGCGAGGCAAAAAAAGTTGCGGTTTAGGCCATTCGAAAGCGGCTGCATCCGCTATTACCCGTGTATTCGCAATTGCCTCGGGGAGATTCTGAAATTTCTCGGCCATTTCTTCCGATGATGCCAGATGAAAATGGTTTACGGGTAACAGTAATCCATCTGCATCCACTTGCGCCAAAACTTTCTGGACTGCAGCATCTTCTCGACGTGCGTAATATACTTCATTACTGGCCACAAGTGGTAACCCCAACTGGCGAGCGGCAGCAATTAACCCCGGCAAAGCCCGTCGCTCTTCAGGAAGACCGTGATCGTGCAACTGAACATACAATTCCCCAGGCGGAAACATCTCACTGGCGCGTTGCAGCAACTGCTCGCCTTTATGACGATCCGCTTCAGAAAACGCCCGCGCTATACTACTGCCGCGTCCACCCACCAGAGCAATCAGGGAGTGACTATGCTGAGCAATTTCTGACCACTGAACATACGGACGACGCGAACGGCTATGGGCCAGTGTAACCAGTTTTACGAGCGACGAATATCCTGCGAAACCTTTAGCTAACAATACCAGGCTATCCAGCGGTGAGTTGCCCTGACGTCCAGCAGATTCAGACGCCTCTTCCGGGAGAACGTCAAAATCCACGCCAATCAGTGGCGTAATTCCTGCCGACTTAGCCAAACGACAGAAAGATACTGCCCCATAGAGAGTGTTTTTATCTGTTAAAGCAAGGGCAGTCATATGTAGAGATTGGGCGGTCTCGATGGCGTCCTTTAGACTGAGACAACTTTGCTTCAACGAGTATGCAGAGTGAACATGTAAATGCACAAAATCCAACTGACCGTTCACCTCTCCATCATCTGCGTGGTTACCAGTGCCTTGGCATACTGCCCATCTTCTCCAGATACATCCACCTCCACTTTGGCAAACCGACGCCCAAAGTCGAGCACCTGCGCAGTGAGACTGATTTCAGCTTCAATCGATACAGGTTTGAGAAAATAAAACGATAGATTTTCAATTGCCATATCAACGTTGCGCTGCCGCCGCAAACATTCACGCACCGCATACTCAATCAAGGTGGTCAGCATTCCTGTGGAAAGCGTTCCGAGCGCACTGGTCAATTGAGCGGTAACTACACCCCGTACTCGGACACCTTGCTCACAAGTTTCTGAAGAAAATCCACGAACTGCTAGATCTTCTAGCGTTTCTCCAACTTGCGGCTGTCGATTCATAAACTGAAGTGATTTAATGACATCCTGACGACTTAAAACACCCATCAGTTTGCGATGAGAGACTACAGGCAGCATCTCAATGCCTTCCCAGACCATCCGATGCGCCGCTGAGGCAACCGTGGTTTGCGGTGAAACTGTGGTAGGTTTACTTGACATGAACAGTTCAACGGGATCTTCTGGACGAGCCTCCGCCACATCCCGTGCGGTGACCACGCCAACCAGACGTTGATTGCTATCGACAACTGGCAGGCGCGCATGACCCGTCTCTTCGACGACTCGAAAGTAATCTCGAACTGTCGCATCACGAGACAATACGGCCAATCCCTCTGTCTGTGCTACATCCCCTACAAAGAGAATGTCCTTTTTAATGAGTCGATCGTAAATCGCTCGATTAATCATGGCGGCTGTTGTAAACGTGTCATAAGAACAAGAAATAATAGGCAATTCTCGTTCATTAGCCAATTTACGCACTTCCGGTGAGGCATCGAAACCACCCGTTATAAGAACAGCTGCACCTGCTTCAAGAGACAGTTTTTGCACATTTTCACGGTTTCCCACAATCATCAGACTGCCTGGATCGAGATATCTTGTGATATTTTCTAAACGCATGGCGCCAATGACAAATTTATGCAGCGTCTTGTTCAGACCTTCTTGACCGCCGAGCACAGTTCCCTCAACAATACGCGCTACTTCCTCAAAAGTTAGGCGTTCAATTTCACGAACCTGTTTGCGTTCAATACGCACCGTACCTATTCGATCAATTGCACTGACCAATCCATGTGCTTCAGCTTCCTTGATGGCTCGATAGGCTGTACCTTCGCTTACCTGCATATCACGCGCCACACCACGCACTGAAATACGCGCGCCAATGGGGAGCTGTTCAATATATTCGAGAATTTGCTCGTGTTTGGTTGACAAAACGACTCCTCCCGAAATCTTGCCGCCCTATTTTGTCTGTAAAGTGGATTCCTTGCTATAGTACATCTAAAAGAAAAAAACGGAATCTTTCTTTAGCAAGGTTTTAACATTCTATATTTCACGAAAGGGTGGAACACGTTCATGTCCACATCATTTTCTCCTTCTCAACTATCTATTAAATCATGGCGATCCAAGCCAGTCATTGATTTTATGTGGCGAGTCTTTGTAGTGTTGCTCGGAGACTTGGCAGGTTCCATTTCCGTTAACAATTTTTTGGTGCCCGCACACATACTTTCCGGTGGTGTCACAGGTATTGCCCAGATCCTTCACCACTATTTTGTGATTCTCCCGATTGGCACGCTCTATTTCCTTTTTAATATACCTCTCTTTTTGCTCGGATACCGCTATCTTGGAAAACGTTTCATTTTACTGACAGCGATTGGTGTGGTGGGTTTCTCTGCGGCTACCGACTTGGTGCATCTGAACTTTCAAACGCCACATCACGATCCACTTCTGATGTCTCTCTATGGTGGTGTGCTTGGCGGAATCTCCTCAGGGTTAGCTATTCGCGTAGGCGGCTCGATGGGAGGAACAGACATTCTTTCTGTCGTGCTCTACCGATTAACGGGACGCAACGTCTCTTCAACGGGACTTATTATGAACGTCATTGTTCTTCTTTTATCTGCGATGGTTTTTGGTACAGAGGCCGGCATGTATACCCTGGTTTCCATGTTTGCCGCCTCTCGCGTCGTGGCCACTCTAATGCACTATCAACAAAGAAAAACGGCTCTCATCGTCACCTCTCAGGCAGAAAAAATGGCCAACGCCATCAGCGCTCGCCTAACACGGGGAAGCACGCTCATGAGTGCTTCCGGCACTTATAGTAAACAAAATCTTGGGGTGCTCATGTGTGTGCTTACTTGGCTGGAAGTAGCCGACCTTAAATTGCTAGCTCAGGATATCGATCCTCATGCGTTTGTTACCATTTTAGACACAACGGAAGTATTGGGACATTTTCGCCATCTCTTAGATTAATTGGTTAAGTAGCTCCAGTTGCATGCCGAGCCTTGATTTGAAATGTCAAAACTTTTGTCTTGCCCAGATATGGGAATAAACCTTGGAGAGAAGCGCTTTGACCTAAAACGTAAGTAACTCTTATTTGCCCGTCTAATTTATAAACAATGGGTGCGCTTGCTACAGGTATGTGGGCGTCATACTGCCAAAGCGTCTGGCCATTCTTCATATTGACGGCATAGAGCATTCCATTGGCTTCGCCAAAAAAAGCGACACCCCCCATAGTGGTGGTTACGCCACCAATTGCTGGAGTTGATAGTTTTCTCTGCCACTCTATACGCCCGTCGTTGACTCGAATGGAAGTCAATGTGCCAGTCCAATCTCCTGCTGGCGCAGGTGAAGCACTGGTACCATCATCCACACGATAGCTGGTATGATGGGTCGGCCCGGCTTTGACATACTCCGGTCCATTGATACCGCTGATCAGTACTGTTTGTTGTATAGGGTCATAGGCACTCGGACCGTAGTTAGCGCCGCCGTCTGATCCCGGCCACTCCATATTTGGCTGAGCGCCAGGCGGTCGGTGCTGTTCTTTCACAAACGCTACTGGCGAAAAAACAGGTTGACCATTCGCTGCATACCATTCATACCATTGCCCGTCTTTCCCTGCTTCACCTACAGCTAATTTTCCCTGAACCGGAAAAAGCATAGGCGGAGAAGCCACATCATAATCCCATAAATCATGCTTGACTTCTTGTCGATACCAGTTGACTTTTCCCGTAGTTGCATTCACCGAAACAACAGCGTCTGTCATAGGGTCAGGTCCTAGACGCGAAACACCGTAAAAATCTGGTGAAGGATTCCCGGTACCAAAAAAGAGTTGACCCCCTTGAGGATTATAAGCAGGGATATTCCATACAGCTCCACCGCCGTGCTGACCACTTGCAGGCAACCAGCCTTCACCACGCTTGGGAACGGTATAGCGCCGCCATAACAATTGCCCATTTGACGCTAGATAGCAGGCTTCAAACCCACGGACTCCCTCATCGCCGCCCGCACTGCCCACAAATACTTTGCCATCCACATAAAGAGGCGACATAGATTCAAAATATCCTTTTGACTCGTTAGCCACTGACACTTGATAGAGTAATTGTCCGGTCTGCTGAGAAAGAGCCACAAGTCGATCGTCCGCTGTCAGCAAAAAGACTTTTCCCTGCCCGACTGCAACACCTCGATTAATGGTGGGAATGCCTTGCAACAGATGCAATTGCGGCGAAAACTCCCACATGACATTTCCTGTGGAGGCATCTAAGGCTAAAACGCGATCGCGCATAGTGGTTACATAAAGAACGCCCCCACTTCTATGGGGAAGCTTTCATTTTCCCCACCGTTGCCAAGATTTTGACTGTAAAGAAGTTGCATGTTGAAGGATTGAGAAACACGCAAGGGAGAAAGATGATTTTGCCAGAGATTATTACCAAAATTAGGCCAATCTGTAGAAATCTGCAGAACATTCGCTTTGTGGGTTTGGGGAGTATTCTTAGATAGACCCTGATAAGAGTGTTGAGGATGCATGCCTGAAGAGGAAACAGCAGAACTGCACCCCACCATAGCTGTGATGGTGAGACTCAATCCTGCTGCCCATATAGAGTATCTGCTTTTTATATTCACGCTTCCGCCTCATTTCTCTCTTTATCGTCTTTGCTTGACAGGAGTCAGGATTCAACCTGTTCACTGTTGAAAGACGACACAGTGGCGAAAAATGTGACAAAAGCGTCTGGATATGTTCCATCCACGGCAAGAGTACACGCGCCGCTTAAGCCTGGAAGAGATCGGACGACAGATATCGCTCGCCAGTATCAGGAGCAATAAAGAGTACACGCGCATCTTTGGGCATCTCTTGGGCAATCTGGACAGCAAAAAAAGCTGAAGCAGCTCCAGAAGCCCCAAGCAAAATTCCTTCTTCAGCAGCTAAACGACGAGCCATCTGCTGTGCATCTGCATCCTCTATATGGAGTATTTCGTCATAAACGGAGCGGTTGAGCACGGAAGGTATGAAACCTGGTCCTGTGCCAGGAATTTTGTGTGGACCTGGTTGTCCTCCTGCGAGTACAGGACTTCCCGCTGGTTCAACTACGTAAATTTTCAGCCCTGGAATCTTCTTTTTGAGTTCTTCTCCGGTACCTGTAACTGTACCACCTGTACCTGCTGTCAATACCATGGCATCAAGACGTCCAGAAAAATCGTTGTATATCTCTACTGCCGTTGTATGTCGATGAGCATCAGGATTTGCTGGATTGTCAAACTGCATAGGGATAAATACGTGCGGTAAGGAAGCAGCAATCTTTTTTGCTTCATCAATAGCCCCTTGCATCCTCAAAGCTGCAGGAGTCAGATGCACCTCAGCACCGTACGCTTTTAGCAACTTGACCCGCTCGTCAGTAGCGTTATCTGGCATGGTGATGATACAACGATATCCTTTGGCTGCACAGACCATAGCAATGCCAATACCTGTGTTTCCGGAAGTAGGTTCAATAATGGTGGTTTTTCCGGGAATCAATTTTCCCTCTTGCTCTGCTTGTACAATCATGTTCAATGCCGGCCTATCCTTCACACTGCCCGCTGGATTATAACCTTCTAGTTTCACATACACAGCAGCGCCATCAGGATGAGGAATGCGATTTAATTTAACAACCGGAGTGTTTCCAATTAAATCTAACACCGAGTTATACAATGGCATCTCCATTCTCCTTTTTTGATTGGTCTTATAAAGTTCACAAACGGGTCATGATGTTAGGCGAGTATTTCTCCGACAATCCCAATCCATTATACCGGAATAACAGCCTTACTCAGCAATACCCGAGAAATTTGCCAAGAAAACAAATTTTGGCTTGATTTCACCCGTGAGTGAGCGTATCTTACAGCAAAGATAGTGTAAAGTATGCCCTTGCTGCAGATTCTACAGGAAAGGAGGGCGACGATATGGCGAAGACTGTTAATCTCACTGAACCTCGCCGTGTCATTTTAGAGGTTATCCGCAACGCAACAGATCACCCAACCGCTGCGGACATTATGGAGAAACTGGCCCAAGAGGGTAATCGCTTTGCTTACGCAACCGTCTACAACTCCTTAAAGTATTTGACCGATCACGGCCTTATACAGGAGTTGAATATTGGTAACGGCGTGACTCGGTATGACGGACGATTGGAGAACCATCATCACTTTATCTGTGAACAATGCGGATCTATCAGCGAGATCGCCACTCCATTACCTTCCGATTGGCTGTCTCAATTAGAATCACAGACGGGGTTTCAAATAGATAAAATGAACATCCATTTTACTGGCCTATGTAGCAGCTGTCGTCAGATGTATAAACGACCAAACTGACGGGTAGCTTAGACATTGAATATGTGTTATAATGTCCCAGTGCTTAGAATTAGTTTAATTCTATATCCTAGGAGTGATTACTCATGCCATTGGTCGGACAACCGGCTCCAGATTTTGAGATGCTCAGCACAAAAAATTTAAAAACCCTTGATGAGACTGTAAAATTATCCGACTATCGCGGCAAATGGCTGATTCTATTTTTCTACCCAGCAGACTTTACGTTTGTTTGCCCAACCGAAATTATAGCCATGAACGAGCGCCTACAGGAATTCAAAGATTTGGATGCTGAAGTTTTGGGTGTAAGTTGTGATAGCGTGCACAGCCACAAAGCTTGGATCAATACACCCAAAGATGAAAATGGTTTAGGTGGTTTGGACTATCCTCTGGCTGCCGACTTTACTAAAGAGGTTGCACGCAACTATGATGTCCTGGTAGAAGAGAGCGGTGAGGCTCTGCGCGGGTTGTTCATTATTGATCCTGAAGGAATCCTGCGTTATCAAGTCGTTCATGATATGAACATTGGTCGCAATGTGGACGAAACGTTGCGCGTTCTTGAAGCTTTGCAAGCTGGCGGACTCTGCCCAGCCAACTGGAAGCCTGGCGAAGCGCTGCTCACTGTATAAGCAAAGTTTGCAAGAAAGGGCTGACTTTTGTCAGCCTTTTCTGCTCTAAAAAAGTCACAAGCTTCACCACTCATGAGACTGTTCAAAATCATCAAGCGAGAAAGGCGGTGCAAACAATGCCGTTGCGTCTAGGTACAGAAATGCCGTCCATTGAAGGCGCCACCGAATGGCTCAACACTCAAAGCAGACCACAACTGGCCGACAACCAGGTGACGTTGATTCATTTTTGGGCTGTATCTTGTCATATTTGTCATGAAACTATGGATGATTTGATGCGAATGGTGGAAAAATACACACCGCAGGGGTTGCAAGTTATTGCATTTCACTTGCCAAGAATTGCAGAAGATGCTAACGTTCAAAAGGTGAAAGAAGATATTTCACAATTTCATTTAACCCAGCCAGTCGGTCTCGATCACGCTCGCGCTGTAGCCGACCGATTTGAAAATGAGTATGTTCCTGCCTTTTTCATTTTTGGAAAGGATGGCAAACTAAAATTTCGCGCTGCTGGGGACAAAGGGTTTCAAAAAGTAGAGTCGAAAATTCAAGAAGCACTCGCTCAAGAGTGAGTATGTACACAACCCTTTCGTAAAAAGCGCTCTCTCATTCAAGTGAAAATCTAGTAGGAAAGTTGGTGTGTCAATGGCAGGTACCGTGCAGGTAACAGATAGCACTTTTCAAGAAGTTATTTCTTCTGACAAACCTGTATTAGTAGACTTTTGGGCAACTTGGTGTGGTCCATGCCGAATGATGGCTCCTGTATTGGAAGAAGTAGCTAAAGAGCATGCGGACAAACTGGTTGTAGCAAAATTGGATGTGGATGAAAATCCACAAACCGCCTCACAATTCGGTATCATGAGTATTCCCACGTTGGTGCTTTTCCAAAATGGCAAAGCGACTAAGCAGATTGTTGGCTTTCGCCCCAAGGCTGACTTAGTCCATCAGCTCTCCGACGTTCTCTCATAATCCAAAACATGGATTAGCTTTATAATCGCTTCATCCATACGCAACTTACGAATAGAATAACAGCCATTACAGTATTAAATGATGTCTGTAATGGCTGTTATTCTATTTTTCATGCTCCCACCATCTCATTATTGAGTTGCTTTTGCCGCCTCAATAGCTGCTTCATAATTTGGATGCTGAGCAACTTCCGGAACATATTCTACATAAACAACGCGATCGCTCGAATCTATTACAAACACAGCTCGACACTCCAGCCGATGCTCTTTCATGTACGTTCCGTATGCTTTCCCAAACGACATTTCCATGTGATCTGACAAGGTATGTACCTGTTCAATACCTGCAGCAGCACACCAGCGTTTCTGAGTGAACGGTAAATCTGCACTAATGGTTAAAATGACTACATGGTTACCCAGACTGGCAGCAACTTCATTAAATTTACGAGTTTGAGCATCACAAATACCTGTTTCTAACGATGGAACCACACTGATGATGCGAATCTTGCCTGCAAACGAAGAGAGCGTCACTGGTTTTCGATCGTTATCCAGAACTTCGAATTCTGGAGCTTTTTGTCCAACTTGAATTTTAGGACCCACTAAAGTTACTGGATTCCCACCAAATGTAACCTCACCTTTGCGCTCTTCTGACACAGAAATCATCTCCCTTTCGACATTAGAAATCAAATGTCCATTGAAAATTTTAGCATATCTTTACTCAAAACAACTCTTAACTGCCAATGTTAACTGTCATTTCTTGCTGCGCATAATATTCAAGCGCTAAATAACCTGACTGTAAAAGAACACGACTAGTCATCAGCAGGCAATTCTCATCAACATCAAATTGTGGATGATGCCACCCTCGCGAGGAGCCATCGCCTTTGCCTGTCCCCACCCAAAAAAAACAAGCAGGCATAACTTGGCTGTATATCGAGAAATCTTCTCCACCTAATGTTTGTTCTGCCTCAACTACATTTTCCTCTCCAACAACTTGAATGGCAGCAAGGCGCACCCACTCAGCAACCTCCGAATGGTTGGTCGTTACAGGAAGTTGACGTTCAAATTCAATGTCTACACTGCCTCCAAACGCTTTACAAATCGTTTCGGATACTTGCCAAATGCGTTCTTCTAAAAAGCGGCGGACATTTTCATCCAAAGATCTTACGGTACCCTCTAATACAGCAATATCAGGAATGACATTGCGTGCTGTCCCCGCTTGAAATTTGCCAACTGTAACCACTCCAGAAGCAAGAGGAGAAACCCCGCGACTGACCAATGTTTGCAAAGCGGTGACCAAATGAGCACCAATAACTATGGGATCTACCGTTAAATTTGGAATAGCTGCGTGACCACCAACACCATGAATGGTTAATGTAAATTCATCCACGCTACCCATCAGTGGTCCCACACGTACGCCAATCTTTCCACTTTCCAAGAGCGGGTTATTATGTTCTCCAATCATGCACTTGACTTGATGCTCTTTGAGCACACCGCTATCCAAAACCAGCTTGGCCCCAAGTCCAAGTTCTTCAGCAGGTTGAAAGACAAAAAGCAAGCTGCCTGCAAACGATTCATCACTCTCAGCCCGCTCTTTAGCCAACAATGCTGATCCGATTACGGCAGCGGTATGAAAATCATGCCCACAAGCATGCATTTTCCCTTCTATTTCACTGGCATAGGGCAACCCTGTAGCTTCTAAAATAGGAAGCGCATCAATATCAGCGCGAATAGCCACACAAGGACCTGGCCGTTTTCCCTTGACATACGCAAATGTACCTGTTGACATACGACCTGAGATGATCTCAATACCATGTTCTTTCAAAAAATTTTCAATAGTTTGTGTCGTAGCATACTCTTCTAAACCAGTTTCTGGATGGCGATGCAACGCACGCCTTACAGCGACTAACTCTCTTTGCAAATCGACGTCTGATAGTTCAGTCAACTCAATCACCCCTTATCCTATTTTTCGGTCGATATCGCATAATTTCTATAGAGACCATCTCACTATGGCGAAAATCAACTTCATTTTCATCTTTACAAATGTTGCTGATTTTTCGCTATAGTGAGATTTTAACCCTATATAGACTAGAAGCGTAGAAGCGTAGAGATTTTCTTCTCATCAAACTATTCAACTGTTTTGTTTGACATCATTCAACAGCAGGGCCATGAGCTTAATGGCTGATTCATCATCTTGGCAAACCACAAGAATGGTGTCATCTCCGGCAATTGTACCCAGCAAACCATGTTGGGTCATCCCATCCATCATAGCACCAATCGCGTGAGCGTTGCCTGGCATCAGCTTGATAACCAAAAGATTATTCGCACGCGCGTGTGAAATGAGAACTTCCGCCAGTTTTCTACGCAACGTAGAAAGAGAAAATCCGGAAGCTGCCACAGGAATAGCATACTTATAACGCCCGTTGCTACCTACCACTTTAATGAGCTGCAATTCTTTAATATCTCGTGAAATGGTCGCTTGAGTGACCGGAAATCCAGACTCTTCCAGAGCCTTGACTAACTCTTCCTGCGTTTCAATTTCATATTGACTAACCAGTTCTCGAATCCGCATGTGACGCTTGTCCTTCACCCAAAAGAACCCCCTGCAGTCGAGTATACTCGACCCGCTTTCAACACAAATACCTGTGAACATCACAATGCAACTTACTTCGATTCATCTCAATGTCACATACCTATCAGGCGCGCCAAAGATTGACGGCCTAAGTTCATTATTGCGGAATTGGCTTCATCTTTGAAAGCGGCCAAATGACAGCATCCGCTTCACCAAGAATATAGCTTCGCGGAACATATTTATAAGGTGTCCAATATCGACTGTCATAAGAATTTTGACGATTATCTCCCATGACAAAGTAATGTCCCGCAGGAACATGGTAAGGGCCGAATGTACCCTCCGTCAACAGACCATGAAGATAGGGCTCGGCCAATTCATGGTTGTCAATGTATACATGCCCACCATGAATCGTCACCGTCTCACCAGGAAGACCAATAACACGTTTCACAAATATCTGGGACGGATCATCCGGATATTTGAAAACAATCACTTCTCCTTCATGTATAGGAGATGTTTCCGTGGCTAAATGGTTAACTAAAATGTAACACGGATTGGGGATGGTTGGATACATAGAACTTGTAGGCACAACTGCAAAGGAAACCACCCAATGCATAATCCCCCATGCCACCAAAACTCCTACAAGAATCGGCCATATCCAGTCCCAGACTTTTTTCATGCATTCACCTCATGAAGTTCTGTCGCTTTGTACATACTTCAGTATGCCGAAGTTAAGCGTGTTTTGCCACCCAATTTCACAATATCGTCTCAAACTCGTACATATTTTTATACAAATCTCCTCTTCCCTATCTTTCCCGAAAACTCTTTTGTGATAGAATAAAAGTTGCTGAAACTTGTTCAGCAACCCATGAGGAGGTTCTCAGATGGAGATTTTAGGCGGTGCGCTCGATCCGATTGTAACCATGCTGGTCTGCATTGGACTTGGCGGAGTCTTCGTATCTTACATGTTAAGAAACGAATCGCGAAATCCCAAAAAGTAGTTTTTCATCCCCTTGAACGCACCCGTTTAGGTAATTCCTGTATATCTTTTCGCTGTTTGATACGGGAAGGTAATATTTGTCTAACTTCCAGCATCATACTCCTTTCTTTGTCCGCACCTACCAAAAAATATATATTGGCCGCAAGAACCAGTGTAATGGTTGCGATCCACAAGAAAGAAAATGTTCCCGGTAAACCATGTTGCAGACGTGGGATTCTGGGCAATCCATAGGCTGCTAAAGCAATAGCGGCACAACCGTAATACAGGGCTTTACGGCGGCCGTTAACAACATTCGCTGTTTTTCTCCACATGAAAATTTTGCACCTCTTTTCTTGTCCTCTATTCCAACATATGTTGTCCCTTCCTTTCCCATGCATAGCCTGCCTGCAGTTGCGGAATGCTGAAAAAGTACAATAGTTCAATTTGAAAGGATGATTCCAGGCATGAACAATAGTGTGTTGGAAAGCTTCGGCCGTTGGAAGGAATTTCTTGGTGAACATGTAGACAAGGCTCAGTCGATGGGCTTTAATGATGACCAAATTGCTAATGTAGCTGCCAAGATGGGTGAATTTCTGGCTGATAAAGTCGATCCGAAAAATCCGGAAGAACGTTTGCTGAAGGAACTGTGGGACGTAGGAGACAATGAAGAGCGCAGAACAATTGCAAAATTAATGGTTAAATTGGCCGATCGCGCTCACTGACCTGCTAACCGCTATAATGAACATAAACGCAACCTGTTCTCCAGTTTGGGACAGGTTGCGTTGTTCATGAAATGGAAAGAAGGCTGCTTATCCAGAAACAAAATTCTTTACATAAGTTGTGGTTATACTTCCAGAGACTGACCGTATTCGAGTACTTGTCCCCGCAGCCCTTTGCGTTCAACTAACTGAACAAAAGCATGCGGATCTTGAGCAATCAAATCAAACGTATTGTAATGCATAGGAACGGTCACTTTGGCATGAATCCATTCTGCTGCGATAGCGGCATCCTCCGGACCCATGGTAAAGTTATCACCAATTGGAAGTAACGCTACATCCACAGAGTTCAATTCACCAATCAATTTCATATCGCCAAACAAAGCTGTATCTCCAGCGTGATAGACCGTTTTCCCGCCCATTGTCAAAAGGATTCCCGAAGGCATACCGCCATATATCGTCTGCCCGTTGCCGACATCTATGCTCGAACCGTGGAAAGCGAGCGTAAATTTAACACGGCCGAAAGCAAATTGATGTGCACCGCCAATATGCATAGGATGCACATTTAATCCACCTTTGCCAGCGAAATATACCGCCAGTTCATTCGGAGCAATAATGACTGCATTATTCTTGCGGGCAATCGGCTCTGCGTCCAAAATATGATCACCATGACCATGAGTGAGCAGAACTGCTTCTACTTTAACATCGTCAGGCTTGATAAGTGCTTTGGGGTTGCCACTGAGAAACGGATCGATAATTACACTGTGCCCATCCGCTTCAATAATAAATGTAGATTGACCATGATAGGTTATCTTCATCAAATTCCCTCCCTTAGAACTCATTCTTCTTCAGTATAGCAACAAAAAGGAAGCCCACCAAAAATAGATAGTTACTTCTCCAACTATAGGCATGTACACGAAATCATGAACACCCTAGTTGTAGCGTCTTCTTACAAACCCTATACTCTAGATTGGATAGATACGCCTTGCGAGGTGATCGTGTGAAAGCAACAAACCGTATTGCCCAACTACGTAAAGAACGCGGCATGACTCAGGCGCAACTTGCTAAACTAGCAGGTGTAAGTACAAGTGCCATTGCTATGTATGAAACCAACCGCAGACAGCCAGATGAGCAAATTTTACAGCAGCTTTCTTCAGCACTGCAAGTAAGTCCTGAAGAACTCAACAACAGCAAAACCAATAACCAAACGGAAACCCGCCTACCCCATCAGGAGAAAACGCAAACTGTAAAAGCAGCGCCCATAGCGGCAGCTCAGGCTGGAACCACTACACTGACACTTTCTCGAGAAGAAGCGCGAATGATTTTATTTACTCGCATGAACCCACAGGCTATGGAGTTTCTTCAAGCATATATCAATGCTGACGCACAAAAACGCGCTCAAGTGGAAAAGGCTTGGAAGCTCATTCACGAATTTCAACGCCAGTAATACCATCTTCCATTTGCATCAAGAGAATCGACTCCTTGATGTTGAGATTCAAAGACTGCGATATGGAATCGGATCGATCAAACCTGCTTCTTTGAAACCGCGCAGACGAAGCCGACAACTGTCACATTCTCCGCAAGCTTCCTCTGCGCCTTCGTAACAGGAGGTCGTCAATTGATAGGGCACGCCTAAGCGATGTCCCCAACGAATGATTTCTGCCTTGGTCAAATGTAACAAAGGTGTCTGAAGAGAGATGGGGGCACCTTCCACAGCAGTTTTTGTGCCAACATCAAGCACTTTTTGAACAGCTTGAATAAATTGCGGACGGCAATCAGGGTAACCACTATAATCCAGGGCATTGACACCTATATAGATAGCTTGCGCTTCAATCGCCTCCGCGAAAGAAGCCGCCAGAGAAAGAAAAAGCAAATTTCGGCCAGGCACATAAGTGATTGGAATGTCCTCTCCATCATGGACGTTCTTCGGAACAGACAAATGGAAATCGGTCAATGCACTCTTACCAATCTTTCGAAGAAAATCCAGTTTGACAATCCGCCGATCTGCAACCTGGTAATAGTCTGCTACTTGCTCGGCAGCTCTTAATTCCCGTGCGTGACGCTGTCCATAATCAAATGTCAACGTATACAAACTATACCCTTCGTCAGCAGCAATCCCAAGGCATGTGGTGCTGTCTAATCCTCCACTTAAAACAACAACCGCTTTTCTATTGAGCATTCTTCATCACCCCAAACCATGCGTATTCTCTTTATTGGACTGCCCATGCAGACTGGCTTCGGTTGCGTTCAAGCAACCAAGGCTGGAGAGTTTCCGTCAAAACATCAGCCAGCAACTGCGCCTCATATTGTCTGCTAAAAATCAGCAAATCCTGTTCATTCGGTCCTCCCGACCAATTCTGGATAAATTCGTTGCAATAAACACATAGCGCCTGAAAAACTTTTTCTTCATCCTCTACAGGAGCTACAACCCCCACTTGAAACTGTTCCAGAAGTTTGGCGGCCTCACCTGGTTGAAGCAAGGCAAAAACCGGCTTTCGAGCGTAAAGATATTCATAAACCTTTCCGGGAATATACATACCCGCGCGTTCGTCTGCATCTCCAATCAAAAGCAACCCGTCAACCTGCAGCATGCGTTTGGCTACTTCATCATGGCTCAGATAACCCAGAGGCTGGACTACATCTTCAAGATCTAGTTCTTTCAGCAGTTGACTATTGCTGACGGGCGCTGGATAGTCAAAAACGCCAGCAAATTCTATGCGAATTTGTTCTCTCTGAATTGCACCTGAAGCGATTGCTCTTTGCAAAGCGCGCAAGAAAATTTCCGGAGAACGCTTGGGATAAAGAATTCCTGCGTAAAGTAAAGTAAAGGGACGTTCTCCAGCAAGTGTTTGATGGGACGTATGGTGGTCTGGTGTAACAATGGGGAAATCTGCCGGATCGACCCCATTGCGAATCACATGAATTTTTCCTGGAACGGAAGGATGCTTGTGTTTAAAGAGCGATGCAAAAGAATCCGTCACAGTGATCAGCGCATCAGCAGTTTTGAGAACACACCTTTCCAGAGCCCTTTCCACAACAGCGCGAACTCCCTCATCTGGAAAGTGCATATTGTCCGTCCAGGGATCACGAAAATCAGCCACCCAGGGAATACCCAGCCACCGTTTGAGCAAATATCCTGCTATATGGGCGCTATTGGGTCCCGAAGTTGTGAAAACACAATCAATCTGTTCTTTACGAATCACATGGCGAGCCGCGAAAGCAGCCGATATAGCCC
Source organism: Alicyclobacillus sp. TC (assembly GCF_016804365.1). NCBI lineage: Bacteria > Bacillati > Bacillota > Bacilli > Caryophanales > Alicyclobacillaceae > Alicyclobacillus > Alicyclobacillus sp. TC. The sequence goes on from NZ_CP044434.1 coordinate 2,446,213, forward strand.
AAAGCAATTGTTCATCAGGAATAGCTAAAGTATTGCGCAAGGTCTTGAGCATGGGCAGAAGACGCTGTTTGAAACTCCGCTTTGTTGGCTTGGCCGAAAAATTCTCAGACGTTTTGGCAGCATGAGCTGAAACTGGCGAAATTCTAGCCATCCAGCGAGCCATTCGATCTGCTGTGCGATAGACCGGGACAGACGCAGGCACTTTTTCCAGTAAAGACGGATCCATGGTTGCAACATGAAAATCACTGGTCGTCAGTACCACGGGCGACCAGCCATATTCGGAAAGATATTGTGTGAATTTGAGCGCCCGCTGTACACCAATACCGCCAATCGGTGGAAATAGATGGGCAATCACAAGTACACGCGGCATGCAGTCAACCTCTTTCTCCATCACGTTTCCAAAAAGTTTCTAGCTCAGATACCCCTTGAGTCGATGTCGAGGATCGATGATATAGGGACGATTGGTTTTCTCAAGCAATTGCCGCCAGGGCAAGGCTTCAAACGGTGGTTGCCAGGCACCTACGACCAAGACCTGTGCTCCGTCCAGACAAACTTCTGGCGATTCGACCTGAAAAGGAAAAGAGTGTTTGGCTATAGTTGGATCGTAAGCTCGTACATGAGCTCCACTGCTTATGAACACTTTAGCCAAATCGACAGGTGGACTGAGTCGAGTATCATTGGAACCATCTTTCATACCCAGTCCGAGAATAGCTACAGGCGCCCCCTGCAATGAACGTCCAGAAGCTGCAAGAGCGGTAGCAGCATCTTTCACCAACTGATTGGGCACATCACTGTTCACGCGACGCGCAGTATCATAGAGAGGCATCATATGTGGGTTGTCCACAGATGCGCGCAAGTAATAGTAGGCATTGGGAATACAAAATCCCCCCACTCCCACACTTGGCATCAAAAGCTGTACTCGAGGATGCGTATTCGTCATGCGTATCAATTCGTAGATATCAACATGATGAGCCTCAGCAACTTGACGCAATTCATTAATGATGGCTAAATTCACATCTCTTTGCACATTCTCAACAACCTTTGCCAATTGAGCCGTACGCAAGTCGGTAACATGTACCGTTCCAGACGTTAGTTGTTGGAGCAATTGCACTGCACGTTCCGTACAAGCAGGTGTCAAACCGCCAGCAACAACATCCAGTGTACGAAACTCTTCCATAGCCCGACCTTCAGCTACTCGTTCTGCAGCGTAGGCAACATGAAAATCAGCACCTGCTTTTAATCCACTTACCCGCTCAAGCTGTGGTATGAGCCGTTCTTCAATCATTCCGGGAACGACAGTGGGCCGCAGGAGAATAAAGTCCCCTTTTTTAAGAACAGATCCAATATTTTGCATCGCACTGTCCAAATAGTCGTATACCATATCACCTGTACCAGAAACAGGAACACCGACTGTAACCACATAAGTGTCCACAGCTTTAGCCGCTTCTTCCATACGATCCGTAGGAATAAACGTCTCTTGCTGTAAATGTTTTTGCAGGTACTTATCAAGCGGAATGCCTTGATCATCTTCTTGAACATAGGAAACACCACGCTTCAACCAATCCAGCTTGGCAGTGTCTACCTCGATTCCATAGACACGAAATCCTTTCTCGCAAAAACTGATGGCCAAAGGCAGGCCAATAAAACCAAGTCCAACCACACTGATGCTTTGCAAATTGGAGCACCTCTCATTTTCTTAATCATCCGGTCTCTCATTTCATAAAAGAATAGTAAAGAAGACAAATGGCTACTTGAGACCGCAAATGGTTTATGCTAAAATCAGCCATCGACAAAAGGCGCAAACGCCATGAGTTTATAAGAAAATACCTCAACTCGTCCAATTTTCATATGAACATTCAATGCGAAGGACACGTTGCGCTTCCTCCAGTGTCGCAGAGAATGGGCGGTGGTGCAAGCCCATACACCGGTTGCGCGATATCCCCTTCAAGAAGTGTGTCGAAAAGGCAAAATCCGTATCATTTTGTCTGCTGTAGATCACACCGGTGTTCCACCGTTATCTGGATGCGCTGCGCAAGGTTTTTTCTCTTTCAGCCTTATTGCCAGCGGCCGATGGAGTCGTGCTCGCAGTCAGCGGATGTGCATGGCTAATCAGGGTGGTACAGCGGGTTCCTAGTAGCTCGTCCCTACGCGGGACGGGCTTTTTTGATTCAAAATTGTTTTTAGAAAAGGGTGATTAACCATCTATGGCTAAAAAAGTAAACGCTAAAGAGCAAGCTTCCGTTCGAGAGCAACGTGTACTGGAATTTTGGCACGAGCAAAGCGTTTTTCAGCGTACAGAGAAAGAACGCCGAGGAGGCCCAGAGTTCGTCTTTTACGAAGGTCCTCCCACTGCCAACGGAAAGCCACATCCGGGCCATGTCTTGACGCGCGTCATTAAAGACGTCTATCCCCGTTACCGTACCATGAAAGGTTATCACGTCATGCGCAAAGCAGGATGGGATACTCATGGACTACCTGTGGAAATCGAGATCGAAAAAAAATTCGGCATCAGCGGCAAAAAGCAGATTGAATCTTTTGGGGTCGAAAAGTTTATACAAGCTTGCCGGGAGAGTGTTTTTCAATATGAAGCTACCTGGCGGGAAATGACGGAGAGACTTGGATATTGGGTCGATCTCGATAATCCTTATATGACATTAAAAGACGAGTACATTGAATCGGTTTGGCATTTGTTGAAAACCATCTATGAACGTGGTTATCTCTATCAAGGGCATCGCGTCTCTCCTTACTGCCCACATTGTGAGACCACTCTATCCAGTCATGAAGTTGCTCAAGGCTACGAAAACGTGAAAGACCTGTCGGTTACGGTCAAATTCCGCTTACCCGATGACCACCCACTCAGCGAACCAGGGATAGTCACTTCTTTCTTAGCCTGGACTACCACACCATGGACGCTTCCTTCACACGTTGCACTGGCTGTGCATCCAGATATCGAGTATGTGCGTATTCTCTCACCTTCACAAAAAGAAGCGTATTGGGTGGCGAGCGCGTTACAGGAAAATTTTCTTGGCGATGACGGCCGCGTGACAGCACAAGCTCTTGGTCGTGAATTGGCAGGAACTCCTTACTCGCCTGTCTTCCCATATGTCAATCGCATTCCTGGAAAAAAATTCGAAGTCATTCAGGCTATGCATGTCACAGATGAATCCGGCACAGGTATTGTTCATCAAGCGCCCGCGTTTGGTGAAGATGACTACAAAGCTTGTCGCGAACACGGTATGGCCTTTTGCAACTTTGTAGATGAAACTGGTTGTTTTACAGATGACGTGACTGACTTTGCTGGCAGATTTGTCAAAGATGAAGAAGTCAACGTGGATATTGTCCGCAAGTTAAGCCAAGCAGGTTTACTATACAGCAAAGAGAAGTTTGAACACTCTTACCCACACTGCTGGCGTTGCGGCACACCGCTTCTTTACTACGCGATTGACAGCTGGTTTATTCGTATGACAGACGTCCGTGAAAAGCTGCTGGAGAATTCCAACCGTGTCAACTGGATACCCGAACATGTAAAAACAGGTCGCATGGGTAATTTTCTGCAGAACGTGGTGGACTGGAACCTTTCACGCAACCGTTACTGGGGAACACCGCTTCCCATTTGGCGATGCAACCATTGCCATCAGGAGATATGTATCGGATCGCGCAAAGAACTGCTGGAGAAAACAGGACAACTTCCTAAGGAACTACACAAACCTTATATTGACGAATTGACTTTCGCTTGCACCTGCGGCGGTACGTTTGAAAGGGTGCCTGAAGTAATTGATGTATGGTTTGACTCTGGAAGCATGCCGTTTGCCCAGCACCATTATCCATTTGAAAATGAAGAGCAGTTTGCCAGACAATATCCGGCCGATTTTATCTCCGAAGCCATCGATCAAACACGCGGCTGGTTCTATTCTTTACTTGCCATTTCCACCCTGATTACAGGTGAAGCTCCCTATAAGAATGTACTTGTGATGGGTCATGTTTTAGATGAGCAAGGGAAAAAAATGTCTAAATCGAAAGGTAACGTCATCGATCCGTTTGAAGCACTTGATCAGCATGGAGCAGATGCGTTGCGCTTTTACTTTCTCTCGAATACGCAACCTTGGAATTCACAGTTGTTCTATCATCGAGCTGTGGCTGAGAGCAAGGCAAAATTTCTTGACATTCTGCAGAACGTACACGCTTTTTACGCTCTGTATGCTGCAATTGATCAGTTCTCGCCGACAGATTACGACATTCCCGTAGTGGAACGCCCGCTCTTTGATCGTTGGCTCATGGCACGTCTGCACGAGACGATTCGGACGGTGGATGCTAGCTTGGATTCCTATGATGCTACTGCTGGAGCCAGAGCGCTGCAGAATTTTGTCGATGACGTGTCGACTTGGTATGTTCGCCGCAATCGTGAACGTTTTTGGGCATCTGGCATGGAATCAGATAAAATTGCTGCGTTTCTAACACTTGCCGAGACCCTTACAACACTTTCCAAACTGATTGCACCTTACACACCTTTTATCGCTGAAGAAATCTATCAAAACGTAACGCGAGATGGCGGAACAAGAGTTGATATACCTGTCAGTGTGCATCTTTGCGCTTTTCCTGCTGTGGACGAAGCGCTTATTGATGAACAATTGATTCAAGAGATGTCACTCGTTCTGCGAGTGGTTGAAGCAGGACGACTATTGCGCAATGAAAGTAAGTGCAAAACTCGTCAACCACTGGAAACGCTCTACGTCACTTTAGACTGGAAAGATACCCTGCAAGCATACGAAGAGATTTTGAAGGACGAACTGAATGTCAAGCAGCTTGTCTACACTACTCTTAACGAAGTTGCTGAAGCAGAGATCTACCTAGACTTAAAAGCTCTTGGAAAATCGTTTGGCAGCAAGGTTCCTTTGATTAACGCAGCTGCCAAAACCGCGAGTATCGACCAGATTCATGAATTTGTCCAACGTGGAGTTGTTGATTTAGCTGGTGAAACGATTACGCGTGAACATGGAGATATTCGTTACAAGCCCTGTTTTACAGGCGTTATGACCCATGTCGGACAGGGATTTGTAGGTTTGAATACAGAATTGACTCCTGCACTGATTGAGGAAGGTTATGTACGCGAGTTGATTTCCAAAATGCAAATGATGCGAAAAGAAGTAAATTACGAGGTAACGGAATGGGTTAAGTTTTTCGCAGAAGGAGATAGTGAGATTATGTCGATTCTGCGCAAACATCTTCCACACATTCAATCGACTGTTCTCATGAAGGAATTAGTGACAGAACCTATCGCTGGAGATCTTCAAAAAGAATGGGATATTAATGGCAAATCTTTAACCTTGACAGTGGCGCGTATATCGTAAAAAGATTGTCAAATAGAAATATCCATTTTGAGGCTCCCCGAAAAATAAAGAAAGCTAGATTCACGCTTTCTTTATTTCTTGTTACAGGGAGCCTCTACTTTGTCACTATACCTTGAAATAGTATGACAAGCTTTGTTGTTTATTGGCTAGGTGCAGATAGGAGTTGCGATAGATAGATAAAATTAGATTTCAAATCTCTCATCGGATGTCCTTGATAGGTTTCTTGTTCAACAATGTACCATTTCACACCAGCTGTCTGAGCGGCATGAAGTATAGCTGGAATATCTAGACGTCCACTGCCTACAACTTCGTTTTGCCGTTTATCCTCTTTGGACATATCCTTGACATGCAACAGATCTGCACGTCCAGTATAGTTATGCAGATAAGAAGCTATATTTTCGCCAGTATACGCAATCCAATAAATATCTAACTCTGCTTGAATTAGAGATGAATGGCCTTTCCCTAGCAGTACATGTATGGGCTGTTCATTTTCTATCTTTATAAATTCAAAGTCATGGTTGTGGTATGCAAAATGCAAACCTTCCTGAGACACTTTTTGAGCTATTTGTTCAAGTTTCTCAGCCAATCGCTGATAATCCTGCAAATTCCTACGCAGCTCCGGTGCTATAAATGGACAGACAATATATGAAAGTCCCAACTCAGTAGCATATTCCAGAACTTCTTCTATTTGATTTTCTAACTGATCGAACGGAACGTGGCTGGATACTGGTTGAAGTTGAAGCTCGAACAAAATTTCTCGAAGTTCTCTAGCACCTAGACCTCCGTACCCTGCAAATTCCACTCCATGATAGCCTATCTCAGATACTTTCTTTAACGTTCCGACAAAATCTTCCGCCGCCATCTCGCGCAAAGAATACATCTGCAAAGCAATATTCGCCAAGTTAAGCCACTCCTTTCCGTGTGTGGCAATCCTGGAAATCCTTACTCCATACTTACAAACTTTCCATTTACCATAATGGGCATCATTTGACCTGTCTTGGTTTTGACATCAATATTCATTTCTGGCGATCCAATCATAAAATCCACATGCATGAGACTATCATTTAATCCGTGCTCATTCCAATCGGCTCGACGCAATTGATAGCCCCCTTCAATTAATGGATAGGCTTTACCAATGGCCAAGTGGCAGGAGGCATTTTCATCAAACAACGTATTATAGAAAAGTCGCCCCATTTGATATATAGGCGAATCAACAGGAACAAGAGCTACTTCTCCCAGATAATGACTTCCCTCATCAGCCTCAATAATATGACGCAGTGCATCCTCGCCTTTCTCAGCTGAATATTCGACAATTCGACCAGCCTCAAAACGGATGCGTATGCCCTCAATTAATGAACCATTGTGAACAAGTGGCATGGTGCTTGTCACAGTGCCATTGACCCGATCGCGATGTGGTGCGCTAAACACTTCTTCCGTTGGAATATTGGCTACAAAGTGCACTCCGCCTTGACTTGGTTTCCCAGCCGCTGTCCAATAGTGACCATCTGGCATACCAATCGTCAAATCTGTTCCGGGAGCGCGATAATGTAGTTCCACAATGTTTAGTTGATTCAACCACTGGCTACGTTTCTGCAAATTGACAATATGTTGTTTCCATTCTTCAATTGGATTTTCACCATCTGCACGTGCCGCTTTGAGAATCGCTTTCCAAAGAGCCTCTGTTCGCTCCTCTGCAGGTAGATCGGCAAAAACTACATCAGCCCATGGTTGAATTGGAGCGGAGGCCAAACACCAAGTATATTCATCATTGGTACGTCGGTCATTGAAAGAACGGAAGGCATTCGCAATTGACTTACTGGCTGTATCAACCCGACTACGTTCAATTCCGTCAAAAAGATATGGATTGGACGCCGGTATGGCAATAAAAGCTGCGCCTTCGTCCGCTAATTTTTGCACCCATTGCGCTTGCCACTTTGCTCTTTCTGCTAAAGTTTCCAGTGAACCGCGCTTTACAGTCTCTCGCATCCACCATTCATCACCATAGTCCACATGAACAAACTTAGCACCTGCATCATATGCCGCTTCCGTCAAACAACGTGCAAACTCTACATGTTCTGGATAAACTTGGCGACTGGCAAAACCAATCACCAAATTCTCACCTGGTTGCAGATTGACACCAATTCGAATCACCAATTCCGCGTATTTCTTTAACTGTTGATTCAGACTGACCATCTCCTGTTCTTGTTGATACCTCTACGTGAATACTTCTCAATGCGAGGCAGTTAGTATGTATCCCAATATTTCTGGCGGGATGCGTGATCTTGCGATGAGGGTTACTGACAGTTTTGAATTATGGAAGCGTTAACACTTCCACAGTATAGCGCATCATTGGACTCACTCTCTACTTTTGGCTGACCATACGTTTTACAGGTCTCGCAGCAGCTAATGCCGCTGCAAAGGAACATACGAAACCTACACTAGCAACGCCAAGCCAATGAAAGTGAGCATACATATCAGCCCCAATGGCAGACCCAAGTGCACCTCCTATAAAATAACTCGTCATATAAACTGTATTCAAACGATTGCGAGCGTCTGGCCGCAAACTATAAATTCTTGCTTGATTTGAAATTTGCGCTGCCTGCACACCGAGATCGAGCAAAATGACTCCCAGGATTAAACCCCAAAGATGCGCTGACAATCCAGCAAACACCAGGAAGGAAAGAAGGGTGCAAAGCGCTCCAAGAAATGCCACTCTCCGAGCCGGCATAAGATCTGCCAGACGTCCAGCCACAGGCGCAATGGAAGCACCCGCTACTCCGAGCAACCCAAAAAAGCCGGCCACTTCCGCCCCATAATGATAGGGCGATGTGCTAAGTCGAAAGACGAGCGTCGTCCAAAAAGCACTGAAAGCGGCAAATAGCAACCCTCCCATCAAGGCAGCCTCACGAAGTGTGGGTAACGTGCGTATCAACTGCCAAAGCGATAAAAATATGTCTCTTGCTTGAAGTTTTGACTTTGGGGGTGAAACTGGAAGCATGAAGTAGAGCAACAACGCAAGAGCAATCATGAATATGGCCGCAATCCCAAACACTGAACGCCAGCCTAGTTCCGATCCAAGCAACCCTGCAAAAGCACGCGCCAACAGGACACCAATGAGTAGTCCACTCATTACCACCCCTACAACTTTGCCGCGATTCGTCTCATCCGCCATATTTGCGGCTAGCGGGATAATGATTTGTGGTACCACGGTTGTCAATCCGACTAGGAACGCAAAAATCCATAACCAGAGCATAGAAACTGACGTGGCCATTGCCGCCAGAAGTATACTGACGAGAATCAATAAAATGACAATCAATCGGCGTTGTTCAAAACGATCTCCGAGTGGAACAAAAAACAATAAACCACACGCATACCCCACCTGGGTTAGCATAGACAGAATACCTAACGCGTGCGTGCTGGCATGAAAGGTTTGAGCAATTTCCGCCAATAAAGGCTGTACATAGTAAAGATTAGCCACAGCAGCTCCACTGGCTATGGCCATGACAAGTAAAAGGCGCCGAGAGAGCGCTTGACCTCCCGACGCTGCAGAAGAAGTGTACGTATTCAACTTCAAATCCCCCCAACGTAAAAACACCCTTGATTAGCTGATGGTGGAAGGCGGTTTGAGTACAACGTTCACTTGCTCACCTGGATGTACAGGTTGTCCTGGAGCAATGGAAGTCTGCACAGCAAATCCCGTTCCCTGCACAACGGGATTCAAACCATAGGCTTGTAATAAACCAATGACTTGCTCTAATGTTAACCCTTTTATAGACGGCATCGTTTCCCCCTCTAGATTGCCGCGCGTCCAAACATATACGGGCATAGAGGTTGCTAATTCACTACCAGGAGCAGGCCACTGGCGCAATATGGTCGATCCGTTTCCATTGATAACCAAATTCCCTGATAGACGGGCAGCAAGATTTTGTGCTTGACTTACAGTATCCCCTACAAAGCTAGGTAAATTTTCAATATAGGACATTTTCTGTGCTGGTTTTAATTCCGATGTTTGGTTTTGTGTCTGTCCGAGAGGAGCAATATGATAGTAATTCATAATATCTTGCAAAACAGCACGAGCCACAGGTGTTGCTGTAGTATTTCCCCATGTGTCATTAACCGGTGTTTTCGGCCAGTCTACCGTACAATAAATTACAACTTGCGGATCCCAACCAGGAGCAAATCCAATAAAAGACGTGATGAATCGAGAATTATAAAACTTCCCTGTCTTTGGATTGACCACCTGAGCTGTACCCGTTTTACCTGCCACATCGTATCCTTTAATGTATGCCGCATTATCGATCCCCTGAGAGACATCAAGAACCATAGCATGGCGCACAGCAGCAAGTACCGAAGATGGAGCAATATCTCTCTGTACCGCGTCTGGTTGCGTCGTTTGAATCACCTGTCCCTCAGGCGAAATGATTTTTTCTACGACATATGGCCGATAAAGCGTTCCACCGTTGGCTATGGCCGCAACTCCATCAATCAATTGCAAGGGGGTTACAGCAATACCTTGACCGAATCCGGTAGTGGCCAATTGGATTTGACCCTCTTGTGAAGGTGGAAAAAGAATAGAACTTCCTTCATCCGGCAAGTCAACACCTGTAGGATGAGTCATGCCAAAAAGATTTAAGTAATGCATCAAATTGGACCAACCTAGTTTAAGAGCAATCTTGGCAAATCCAACATTACTGGAGTATTCAAGAGCCTTTAGAAACGAGATTTTACCCCATCCAACATAATTCCAATCATGAATGGTACGGCCATCAATTGTAATTTGTCCTGACATATAAGTCTGGTTGAGATTGATGGATTGAGTAGCTAAAGCAGCTGTCAGAACAAAAAGCTTGAATGTGGAACCTGGTTCGAAAGAAGCCGACACTGCCCAATTTTGATCGAGTGCTACAGGCGATGCCGTCCAATATTGGTTGGGATTAAAATCTGGACGGCTCGACATAGCGAGAATCTGTCCATTCCAGGGATCCATCACAATCATGGCTGCGTGTTCAGGATGTACCGTCTCATCCAAAATATCCATTTCGTGATCGACAAAACCCTGAATGACTGGATTGATGGTCAATTGCACAGAATCCCCCGGTTTAGGAGCCACTACTGTATGTACACTGCCCGGTAACGGAAATCCAAGTGCATCTTGCCGATAGTCCAACTTACCAGGGGTACCTTCGAGCAAATGGTTATCTTCAGCTTCTATCCCCATGACACCTTGACCATTGGGTCCAACATATCCAACTGTAGCTGCGGCAAAACGGCCAAAAGGATAAAAACGCTTCTCTGTAGAGGTAAACGTAAAATCTTCAGCATGTTTACCCTGTCCGTACAGTTTCTCAATAGCATCCTTCGTTGTCGCAAGAATCGGTTGATTCCACTGAATCCAATCATAACTTTGAGATACTAAGCTATAAATCTGGGTGTATGGCAATTGTAGAATATTGGATAAGTTTTGCGCCAAAGCCTGTCGGTTGGTGAAATCAGAAATTTTAATATCCATAATATAGGCTGGAACATCATACGCGATGGGCTGACCAGCAGCATCAAGAATTTCACCACGCGGTGCCAATTCGACTTTGGAAACATCCTGAACATTGGACGCGTCTTTCAACAATCCCGGCCCTAACACATGTTGTATATTCGTAATCCGCCAAGCTACCAGACAAAGTGCAGCTATACCGCCGACCTGCAAGGCAAGCATACGCCTTCTATGCCTTCTCGGGCGCTTTTCCGTCATCACTTTGCCAGGCTTGTACCGTTTTTTTTGGTCTTTCAAAGCTCCACCCCTCGCTTTTGCACCTCAAAGCGATTTATGAATAGCCAGGCTGCGAGTGTCAACTATCAAACCTTCCAGCCTATTCTTATTCGCCAAAAAGAGAAAGCACAGCCCACAATCTGTGCGAAATGTGCTCTTCATAAAATTCGCGACGACTTGAACAAACCCTGCTCCAGTCAGAAACCAAATTGTCATAATCATGAATCGAGCAAAGCTGTCGCCCAGAACCAAAACGAATGGCCATGGGCGACTTGGTATCAGGGTGCTCTCTGAGGCAACTCAAATACTTAACCTAAATTTTGCAGCGAGCGGTTTAAGTTAGCCATTTCTATAGCCGAAACTGCAGCTTCCCAACCTTTGTTGCCAGCCTTTGTACCTGCTCGTTCTATGGCTTGTTCTATAGTATCTGTGGTCAATACGCCAAAAATAACGGGAATCTCAGCCTGTAAGCTAAGGTTGGCCACTCCTTTCGCAACTTCTGACGAAACATACTCAAAGTGAGGCGTAGAGCCTCGAATAACTGCACCCAATGTAATTACAGCATCAAATCGACCACTTTGCATCAATCGCTTGGCCGCAAACGGAATTTCAAATGCTCCCGGTACATAAGCAACATGGACAGCACTCTCTTCAACTCCATGGCGTTGCAAAGCATCCAGAGCACCACCAAGCAAGCGATGCGTGATAAATTCGTTAAAACGTCCAACCACAATGCCAAAGCGCAATCCTTGACCTATCAAATGTCCTTCCCAAATTTGCGCGTTCAAACTTTGTTCAACTCCTTTTTCATTTCAATGTCCTTACACGCTTAAATGTTATCGATTTCGTAACAGCTCACTTCAACTCAGAGCTACAGATGAAGAAGATGCCCCAGCTTTTCGCGCTTGGTCTGCAAATAATGCTCATTAAATGGATTGCGATCCACTTCCAGAGGGACACGCTCGATCACGGTCAGACCGTGCCCTTCAATCCCCCGCACTTTGCGCGGATTATTGGTTAACAACCGCATTTGTCGCACACCGAGATCGTACAAAATTTGTGCACCAATTCCATAATCTCGCAAATCATCAGCAAATCCAAGTCGATGATTAGCTTCTACTGTATCTGCTCCCTCATCTTGCAAGGCATAGGCTCGTATCTTATTCAGCAAACCAATGCCACGCCCTTCCTGGCGAAGATAAAGCAAAACGCCTTTTCCTTCTTCAGCTATCTGACGCAGTGCCGCATGCAACTGTGGTCCACAGTCACAGCGCAGAGAAGCAAACGCATCTCCTGTGAGACATTCTGAATGCACACGAACCAATATGGGTGATTCATCTATCTCCCCCATGACCAGCGCCACATGTTCTTTTTCATCTAGCGAATTGGTATAAACCACCGCCTGAAAATGACCAAAAACGGTTGGCAACTGGGCCTGGGCCTGACGAATAACCAATTTTTCAGAGCGTTTTCGAAAAGCGATCAAATCGGCTATAGAAATCATTTTCAATCCGAGTTGACCCGCAATCTTCTCCAAATCAGGTAGTCGAGCCATGCTCCCATCGGGATTGAGAATTTCACAAATGACCCCCACAGGTTTCGCGCCTGCCAACCGAGCCAAGTCAACTGCCGCCTCTGTATGGCCAGCTCGCCTTAAGACTCCACCGTCTTTAGCGATGAGTGGAAAAATATGTCCAGGACGGCGAAAGTGCTCGGGACGAGCTTCTTCAGAGACTATGGCCGCAATGGTTTGCGCCCGTTCAAAAGCTGATATACCTGTGTGCGTATGTGCTTCATCGACAGAAATCGTAAAAGCTGTGCCATGCACATCCGTATTGTGCGCAACCATCGCATCAAAGTCTAATTGAGCAGCGCGATCTGCCGTAATCGGCACACAAACCAGACCCCTACCATGGGTAATCATGAGATTGATCAGTTCAGGCGTGACTTTTTCACCAAGCGCCACAAAATCTCCTTCATTTTCCCGATCTTCATCATCCACCACAATAACAGGACGGCCAGCTTGCAAATCGGCAATTGCAGCTTCAATTGTACTCAACATTGCCTATTCCCCTCTCTTCCACCATTGCCACCATCAAGCAAAACCGTGTTCCGCCAACCACTGCAATGACAACTGGCTACTACGATTGACAGACGATGAGTCAACAGTTTGGTATTGCAAAAGTTTCTCTAAATACTTGGCCAGCACGTCACATTCAATGTTTACAACTCGGCCAGGACGAGCGCTTGCCAATGTTGTCATTTGACCAGTATGAGGAATAATGGAGAGTGTAAATGCATCTCCTCGATCTTCCATAACGGTTAACGAAACCCCATCAATACAAACGGAACCTTTATGAACAATGTATTTCATCAAGTGAGCAGGAGCTGCAATCGTCAAGACGCGTGCCATCCCCTCGTGCATCACTTCGCGCACGGTTCCGGTACCATCAATGTGGCCAGAAACTAAATGTCCACCCAGACGACCACCAATAGGTAATGCCCGTTCTACATGAACTTCGTCACCCGTTTGCAAAAGCCCTAAATTCGTGCGGCGCATTGTCTCTGGCACTGCTTCTACAGCAAAAGTTCCGGGCATTCGCTCCACTACTGTTAAACAGACACCGTTGACTGCAATGGAATCACCCAATTGCATATCTCCAAGAATTTTGTTTGCAGCCAAAATGAAACGGGCGCCTTGTGGCGATTTATCTATCTTCTTAAGAATCGCCAATTCTTCTACCAGACCGGTGAACATTACGATTGTCCCCCTAGAACAGCGGTCAGCAAAATATCTTGTCCCACCATCCGGACTTTGACACTGTTCAGTTGTAGAGCGTCAGACATACGGGTAATTGGTTGCTGAGAAAGTAATGTCGATTTACCAGACAGCAACAATTTGGGAGCCATGAACCAGGCTATTTCTTGTACCAGGCCTTGTTCCAGGAAACTTGTTGACAAAGTTGGTCCTGACTCAAGCAAGACCGTTACCACCTGACGATTGGCCAAATCCGCAAGAATAGCTCGCAAGTCTAATCGGCCATTCACATCGGTTGCTACGCCTACTACTTCAACGTCTCCTTGTGAAATCAACTCCTCCTTCTGCTCAGATTGCAGAAATTGCTGTCCACAATAAATCAATGTGCGTCCAGGTTCACTGAGCAACCGAGCAGCAGGCGGAGTATGCAAGTGGGTGTCGATCACGATTCGTATCGGTTGACGGACATCTCGCATATGAGACAAGCGAACTGTCAACTGCGGATTGTCCGCAAGAACTGTGCCGATGCCCACCATCACTGCGTCTACTCGCGACCGCCAGTAATGAACCATTTGACGGGACTTTTCTCCGCTTACCCATCGACTGTCCCCAGTTGATGTCGCCATACGACCATCTAATGTACTGGCAGTTTTCCAGACAACATATGGCATATGAGTCGTTTGAACATGAAGATAAGGCTTATTTAATCTGCGCGCTTCTTCTTCCATAACCCCCATCTTCACGTCGATCCCAGCCGCTTGCAATTTCGCGGCACCTCGACCGGATACGCGTAAATCGGGATCGACCATGGCTAGAACTACACGCTTAATCCCTGCTTGAATCAGGGCATCAGCACAAGGAGGCGTCCGGCCATAATGACTGCATGGCTCCAGTGTGACATAAGCCGTAGCGCCTTTCGCTTCTGGACCAGCCTGGCGCAAAGCATGGATTTCAGCATGTGGAGTACCGGCGCGGAGATGCGCCCCTTGTCCAATCAATTGCCCCTCTTTGACCAACACGCAACCCACCCTAGGATTGGGATGGGTTTGACTACCAGCCGTAGCTGCCAAAGAAAGCGCCATGCGCATCCAACGTTCATCCTCTGATTCATCCAAAAACGAATGCAAATTTGCCAAAGCCCAATGTTTATCCTCTAAAAGTTCTTCTATAAAGTCTGCGAACATCTGCACCCCCATCTTCTCTTCGGGCCTTGATTAGCCATCGTTCATCCTAAACAAGAAACCCCTCCAACAGAACGTGGAGGGGCAATGAACGAACGACACATAGACACAAAACCTTTCGGTCTGCGCCAATTTCCTTCTTTCATCCGGACTATACCGTCGGTACTGGATTTTCACCAGTTCATGCTGTACCGCAGTGAAAACTGCATTTTTCAGCTCGTGGACTTAGCATCATACGGGATACGCTCACCACCGATCGGGAATTGATGGCGTATAGGGAAACCATCTCACCCTGCCCCGAAGGAACTATGAAATTGTAAGTCAATCTTAGTATATGCTGCTTACTCACAAATCACAAGTACAAACGGTTTTTCATACATAACGATGGGAACAGTCGTTAGCAACCTATAGGTCTGCCGTTCCCTATAAGATTTTTACACATATCCTAAAATGATTCACTTCGACTCAATCATCAGAACGTCTGTCATTTGAGTCAAGGCGGTGGAAAGCTTGAATGCAGAAGAAAAGATTGCAACACATTACCGTACCGCATTTGTATTCTTAGCCTGCTTCATCTTGATTCATGGACTCTTTGGTGAAGATATCCTGCAGCACAAAGGCATGACTTTTGCCAATGAAGCCACGCGGCTTCTAATTTTAAGTTTTATTTACAAAATGCCCATTCTTTATTCTCAAGTATCATAGCCGCAAAATCATCTATTCCAAACTCGCTTCACTGATTTCACGCTCTTCGTATTATGAGGTCAGCCAGTTGGTTCTGGTTGACCTCTTTCAATCGAGAGGTTCTATACTTTAGGTAGCCGGGGTGAACGTCCGCGCCCGTGGGTCCGAGAACCGGATCGTTAAACAGTTCACCCCCTACTTGTAGAAACATGTTTGAAGCTGGTTGGGACGCTGATCCCGCATAACAAGCGAAGCTATGTACTACAAGGTGATAGGGGCTACCGGCATAAGTCAATCACGAAGGAGAGGTTTTTTATGAATCCAGTCATCGGTCTCGATGTCGCGAAAGGAGAAAGTCAAGGACAAGCCTTCTTGGACAAGGGAAAACCACACGGCAAGAGCATTCGCATCCTACACACCCGCGACGGTCTGGATGCCTTCCACCTGTTTCTCCAAGAAATTGAGGCACTCGCAAAGCAACAGCCCACAGTCATTCTCGAGTCCACAGGGCACTACCACGCACCGATCGTTCAGTTTCTCGAGCAGCATCACTATGCGTACATTATGATCAATCCGCTCATTTCGCACCAAGCCAAGAAATCCAGCCTGCGGAAGGTCAAAACAGACGCCGTTGACGCGTACTGCCTTGCAGAGCTCTTCTACAAAGAAGAGTTTGACACCCACAAAAAGCGGGGATTACAGCTCCTCAATCTGCGTAATCTGACGCGACAGCATGCCGCGATATCGGGGCTATTTGTCCAGACCAAGCTCCAGTTCCTTGCCATTCTGGATCAAGTCTTCCCTGAGTATAGAGGCGTTTTCGGTGACTTGTACTCGCATGTTTCACTCGAGATTCTGCAGGCGTTTCCAACCTCTACGCAGGTGCTCGCACTCGATGAGGAGGTACTCGCCGACAAGATCTCATCCTTATGCAAAAGTCGTTCTCCTCGCTGGGCGCGCGAAAGAGCACAAAGGATCCGTGAAGCTGCTTTGCGTAATCCATTCACGCACACGCGTTTTGAGAGTCATCTGTTTAGCTTGGACATGTACATCCGTATGATTCTTGAGTACAAGGAGCATCTATCCGCCCTTGAGAAACAAATAGATGCCCTCGCTCAAGGCATAGAGGAATATCAGATGATCCAATCGATCCCTGGGATTGGAGGGAAGATCGCGGCAACGATTCTCTCCGAAATTGGGGAAATCAATCGGTTTCATCACCCAAAGAAACTGGTTGCCTTTGCGGGCGTGGATCCGAGCGTCCACTCGTCAGGCAAATTTACCGCTACGGTCAACCACATCACCAAGCGTGGATCCAGCCGACTGCGCCACACCTTGTACGTGGCGGTTTTATGCGGGATCCGAAGCTCAGGGAGCAAGAAGCTCCAAGCGTATTACAACCAGAAAAGAGACGAAGGCAAAGCATACAAAGTGGCGATCACCGCTTGCGTCAATAAGCTCGTGCACTGGATTTACGCCATCTTAAAGCGCAAGGAAGCGTTTGTCGATGTAGTATAACCTCCACCACAATCGCCATTCCAAATCCTTCCTGCCGCGAAATGGAGGGCTATTTGGCATGCCCACTGTTGACTATATCACAGGTTTGAATGGGTGTCACAAGATGAGTGTCTAGCGCTGACAAGCCAGGAGCCCACCTGTCAAGGCACGCTTTCCCGCCTTGACAGGTGGGTCAAGGCGCTGTAGACGCTGAACCAGGCGGCTTAGACCGCATTCGGCGGGCTAAGCCATAGTTACCCGTTGCAGAAAAAGTTACAGCTGAGGCTTGACAAACTATTAGCTGGTTTACCTGCAGAAGCTGATTCAATGGTAACGAAAATGCTTGTCAACTTTTAATCCCGAGGTACTCAAGAACGATGCTTACTCTTTCCTCAACCGAATGGTTTCCTTCTATTCGTAAGACTGGACAATTCAGATCCAAGATCCAATGCTCGTGCAAAGCCTTGCTCCTAACTTCCAAGCCAGCTTCATCATATAACGACGCCCACTCCAAGAATGCCTGTGATTCCTGATGTTTGCTTCCACCAGGTAGGATTTCACTGCCGTATCTCTGAAACTCCCTCTCCTTTAGTCTTTGCAGCCTTAACCCCTTTGGAGTATAGATGAAAACACACGAATCAAAGTACGGCTTTAATTCGTCTCCCCAACCGCAGACTTAACCAGATAGAATCCATTCAGTGTGCTGCGAAAGATCTTATTCCAATAACTTAAGTCTATCACATCGCTCTCTAGGTGCAGTGAATTTTTCAAGCCAAAAATAATCGTCGCCGTCTAAATTGATGTGCGGCAAGTTCAAAGATAACGCTCTTCCTAAGCTGGTTGCTCCTGAACCAGATGCGCCAAGAATATGTATTTTGTTCTTCATATGGTTTCTTGCCCCTCGCACATTGAGGATTGTATACATTCGTTCATTGCAGTGAGCTTAGACCGCATTCGGCGGGCTAACCCCTAGCTAAGCCGAGCGGAGACGAGCGACATTTTTTTCTGAAGTTGGACTCCTTTGAGCTTGACAAGATATTAGCTGGTATAACGATTGAAGAACAAATAAGGAAGGATTCTTCAATAAAAAAAGGCCGCCAATATGGCGGACCAAAAATAGAGGTAAAGGGTTATGATAAACGTACCACATGTTTGCGATGAAAGCAAAGCACCTTAGAGTATATTTAACGCGATTTTTGTCGTTTTGTGACAACAGACTGATGGTTGTGCACAACTCGCGAATAAGGTGGGATCGACTCAGTAACCCATGCGCTGCTGCCAATCACGCTGTGATGTCCAATGACCGTGTCTCCACCCAACACAGTCGCATTAGCGTATAGAACAACATAATCTTCAACGGTAGGATGACGCTTTGTCTGGCGATCTAAAATACCTTGCTCATCACGAGGAAAATACAAAGCTCCCAGGGTCACACCTTGATAAATTTTTACATGGTTGCCTACTTGCGCTGTCTCACCCACAACAATACCCGTACCGTGATCGATCATAATTCCGTGTCCAATGCTGGCACCTGGATGTAGATCAATCCCCGTTAAGCGATGACCATATTCAGTCATCATCCTTGGTAAAAGTGGGATATCATATTGTACGAGAACATGTGCCATACGATAGATAGACAGTGCCAGCAGGCCAGGATAGGTTAGGATAATCTCAATTTCTGATGAAGCTGCAGGGTCGCTGTTTTGTGTCTCCACAACATCTTCATAAAGCATGGTCTGCAATTCAGGAAGATGTTGTAGAACATCCGCCGCACGCTCATCTGCAATGTGTCTTGTTTCTTGAGAACTTTCTAAATCGTAACATTTCTCAAACAAAGCACGGTGAATTTGAGCTGCCAAGACCTGCTGCAACTCGCTGATGGTTGCTTCTACGCTTCTTTCCAGGCCAAGATTGTTGTATGGAAAATAGTTAGGCAGCAAAGCGCTGCGCAACAATTTAATCATTTTGGCAATTGCATCAGGCTGCGGATAGCAGACACAGCCCTGAAACGCTCGTTGGCTGTTCTCTGTCAAGCGACGGGCTATCTCTTTACTGTTAAACACCGCAGGAACCTCCTTTAGCCATAACACCACATTCATTCTCTTTAGTATATCCCTTCATCGTACTGCTGACAAAAATTTTCGGACTCTTGCATTTGACTTGGTGATGGTTTTTTGACGGCATACAAAAAACCTGCCA
The DNA here is from genome assembly GCF_016804365.1 of Alicyclobacillus sp. TC. NCBI lineage: Bacteria > Bacillati > Bacillota > Bacilli > Caryophanales > Alicyclobacillaceae > Alicyclobacillus > Alicyclobacillus sp. TC. The sequence continues at coordinate 2,465,644 of NZ_CP044434.1, forward strand.
ACAGTAACCCTGCTAAAATTGGATTCACCCAGGGAGAAATCGCGCGCCCGCTTAGAAACAGAAAGGCTACGAGCAAGATGAGCAAGTAAAAAGATGTGAACGAAGAAAACATCAGCATGATGCGATGCGAATGTTTTCTATCCCTTTTTTCATGCAGTTGATCGCGATGATGCATTCGCCATAGAAATACAGTCGCTGTGATGTTGTCCAGCATAAATTCGAAGATAAGGAAAAACCCGGCGGTTGACAAGACAATACTAAAAAAGACATTCAGCGAATGGACAAACAATTGTAAGGCCATTACCGCCCACGCCGCCATAAGTACCACTGCCGTAGCCAAAGATGGCGCCTGGCGAGAATTCAACTTGGCAAATCGTCGGGACAATAACCCATCACGCCCCATGGCATACACACCACGAATCAAAATATAAGCCGTCAACCAGAGCGAACCTGCCGTTGAGGCGAGAATAGGAACCAACATCCAAATGGTAGCGTGAGGTATTGTGGTGGGTAAATAATGAATCCAGGTAACCAACGGATCGGCAGAACCGGCAAGAGCATTGCCAGGTGTTTCCCATATCATCATGGGCACAAACAATAAATAGATAGCTAAGGCAAAAAGTGCACCAATCATTCCACCAACACCAGGATCGCGATTGGGCTGAGTGGATTCTTCGGAAGCATAGCTGTCAATTTCCCATCCGTCCATAATGGTGCTGGCCACAATCATGGTTAGAAAAATACCTCCGACAGGAGAATGCTCGACAGGCAAGGACGGATGCGCATGCGGCCAAGCCATGATACCCAATATGGCAAACAGGATAAGAAAGAAAATTTCAACAGCAAAAAACACTTGAGTAATCAGCGCAGTTGGACGCGCTCCAGAAAGCAACGGGAGCATGGCTACTCCTATCCAAAAAGAACCCACCAAAAATTCAAGCAACGGCTGGTTTACACCGTGAGGGTAGATAAGCGCCAAAGTATATTGGGCGGCAGGAACCAGGATGGGAGGAATCGAGCTGAAATAGGCGAGCAATAAAATCCAGCCTTGAAAACGTCCAATCCGTTTGCCAAGAACTCGAGTCGACCAATGATATGAAGCTCCTGCGCTAGGAAAATGACGATTGAGGGTACGAAATGTGAAAGAGGATACAATAAACGGAATGGCAATCAGCAAAATCGCCAGCAAACTATAGATGCCGCTATAGCCAATCATAATACCTGTTGTGGCAGAAATACTGAAAGCAGGAGCAACGCTGGAAATGGATAAACTGCTTAAATCCAAAAGGTTAAATGTTTGCCGCAGACGCTGACTGCGTTTTTCTGGCATAGACATATAGACACCTCTCCCTATCGACCGTAGGTACGGCAAATGTAACAGGCCAACAGGCAGGTCTCCTGGCTTTGGTTCTTCACGCGCATCCGCCTTCCCAGACAAATCCAGTGGCTTCATGGAAGACGCGCTCCCCATTCACAGTGGCGGGACCGCACCGGATTTTCACCGGTTTCCCTTTTCAACCCGTACAAAAACGGGTACCTGGGCCTTTTCTATTCATTTCAAATGTTTTTCCTTTCGCATACACGAGATAAGCGAAGGTATTGGGGACAAACCCTTCTCATCTTATCTGTTTTTTTCTTTTGCGTCCATGTTTTTTTTCGAATAGCTGTAAAAGCGCAAATGCTTTACACTATGGATGAGTCATCTATGCCCCTATTTACGGGGGATACGAAAGGAGTCTCTAGTCATGAATTTGGAAGCTTATTTAGAGGCAAACGAAAAAGAACATTTACAACAATTATTTGATCTTCTCCGCTTCCCTAGCATTTCAGCACTTTCTGCACACAAAAATGATGTGCTGGCTTGCGCGGAATTTATTAAAAATCATTTAGCCAATCTGGGTTTCGAAAATGCAGAGTTGTTACCGACAAAGGGAAATCCCGTCGTCTATGCCGACTGGTTGCATGCTCCTGGTCAACCCACTGTGCTTGTCTATGGTCACTACGACGTGCAACCTGTCGATCCACTGCCTCTATGGACAACTCCGCCATTCGAACCAGAAATTCGCGATGGACGAATTTTTGCGCGTGGTGCTACAGATGACAAAGGACAAACCTTCTTACATTTCAAAGCCTTGGAAGCACTCTTTCAAACAGAAGGCAAACTGCCAGTGAACATTAAATTTTGCATTGAAGGCGAAGAAGAAATCGGTAGTGCCCATCTTCCGGATTTCTTAGAAAAAAATGCAGAACGCTTTCAAGCTGATGTTCTGCTCATCTCTGATACAGGCATGATTGCTCCCGGCCGACCAACCATATGCTATGGGTTGCGCGGACTGGTTGCCTTTGAATTACATGTAGAAACGGCCAAGCGTGATTTGCACAGCGGCGAACACGGTGGCGGCGTACCCAATGCAATTCACGCTCTAGCTGAATTAATCGCTTCTTTCCATGACGCCGAAGGGCGAATTACAGTAGACGGATTTCACGACCAAGTAACCTCGGTAACCGCGGAAGAATTACAAGCTTTTCGCGATCTCGGTCACGATGATGAAGCTTACCGTACGTCACTCGGCCTGCCAGCCTTACATGGCGAACCGGGATTCAGTACATTGGAACGCCTCTGGGTGCGACCAACCTTAGAAGTGAACGGTATCTATGGTGGATTTCAGGGTGAAGGCACCAAGACCGTCATCCCCCGCGAAGCACATGCAAAACTCACTTGCCGAATTGTTCCGGATCAGACGCCAGAACATATCTACCAGACGATTGAAAGACATATTGAAAAGCACACCCCTAAAGGTGCGCGCGTCACATTGACCCGTCAAGATTCAGGCAGCCCCTACGTAACTCCATTCCATCACCCTGCGATTCAATGGGCTGCTAAGGCATATGAAAAAGCGTATGGAGTGGAAGCGACATTTACACGCGGCGGAGGATCCATCCCGATTGTTGAAACGTTTGATCGATTGCTTCATATACCAGTGGTTTTGATGGGATTTGGATTACCCGATGAAAATATGCACGCTCCTGATGAAAATTTCGCGTTGGAGAACTTTCGTTTAGGTACTCGGACATTGGCTTATTATTATCAGGGCCTCCCCGATGCCCTTAAATAAAGAATAAGGTCGGCTGTAGAGCCGACCCGTAGATTCAAGCTTGCTCCAACGCAAAGGCGTTCGTGGCAAGCTTTTTATTTGTTACTGCCACTTTTACGCAAAACCGATGTTGACGGCCATCATCAACAAGTGTCAAAAAACTACTTTTCTGACCACTATCAAGATCTTCCCAAATCGTCTCAGTTTGCTCTCGATCTAACATAACCTGAATGTTGTAGACACTATCCCCATAGGTGTATCGAAGCGAAAACTCCTGCCATTCTTCTGGTACAGCAGGTTGAATGATTAAACGTTCACCTTCTTTGCGAACTCCCAGAATCCACTCCAATCCTGCCTGATACATCCAACCAGCCGCTCCTGTATACCAGGACCACCCTGCTCGTCCTTCATGCGGCGGGGCTGTATAGACATCTGCAGACATCACATAAGGTTCATTTCCATATCTCCAAACTCCCTGAGAGGAACTGGTGTGTGAAATGGGAGATAACATTTGAAATAGATGAAAAGCTTGATCACCCTCACCTAACATCGCTAACGCTACGATTGACCATATCACGCCATGCGTATACTGCCCTCCATTTTCACGCAAACCCGGAGGATACCCTTGAATGTAGCCCGGACTGGGATGGGAATGATTGAAGGCTGGCGTCAACAGACGCGCCAACATCCATCTCTCATCTACCAACTCACGCAAGAAAGACCGCATGGCCTGTTCCTGTCGATCCGGTTCAGCCGCTCCAGAGATAACTGACCAGGACTGAGCTAGCGCGTCTATTCGGCATTCTGTGGCGGTTGACGTCCCAATCCAGAACCCCGCATCGTGAAACGCACGCCGATACCAGAATCCATCCCACGCTTCGCGCTCCATACTTGCACGTAATTTTTCAGCCTTGATCCGCCATTCTTCTCTTTCTTCTTCTGTAAAAGGATATGGCTGAATACGCTGGAATCGACTTAAAATGTCAAGAAAAAACCAGCCTAGCCAGACACTCTCGCCACGTCCCTCTGCCCCTATACGACTGAACCCATCATTCCAATCGCCAATCCCAATCAATGGCAAACCGTGCTCGCCCAGCCGCCAAGCTCGATGAAGCGCACGCCGACAATGTTCAGTTAGTGAAGCATTCTCATTAGAGATACAGGTATCCTCATAACGTTCCAATTCGCCATCGCGCAAAGGCGGACTGTACAAAAAAGCGACCGATTCTTGCCAAATGGACTGATCTCCGGTTGTTTCCACATAGCGCAACACTGCATACGGCAACCAGAGCAAATCATCAGAGAACCTGGTTCGTATACCCTTACCCGTCTCCTCATGCCACCAATGTTGAACGTCACCTTCTTGATATTGATGAGCCGCTGAACGCAAAATTTGTTCACGGCAGAGGCTAGGATCAATTTGTAAGAAGGCTAGTGAATCTTGTATTTGATCGCGAAATCCATAAGCTCCACCAGCTTGATAGAAAGCAGTTCTTGCCCATAGCCGACATACAAGCGCCTGATAAAGCAACCAACCATTCATCAGCGTGTTGAATGCCGCATTGGGCGTATTCACCCAAATTTTCTCGGTCCATGCTGCATACGCAAACAAAGAGGTTTCGGACAATTGTGCAGGCAAAACTTCATTGTGTATCATGGAGTCCGTCAATTCATCAAACACACGAAGCGCTGCCTGCTTAGATTCAGCCGCTCCTATCCATATAAGAAGCTCTTTTGTCGCTCCGGAAGCGATGGAAAAACATACCTGCAATGCGCCGCAGGGCTCTGGCCAAGACAGTAATCGATTCGGCAAAAACTCTCGGCTACAAATCATCAAAGGTTGTTCTGGACTTCCAGAAGGTCCATATATATCCATTAAACTAGCACTGTAATATATTTGGGGATTTTCTTCTATTCCGTTTTCACCCAGCTGACACGCATGTATAAAAGCGTGTGCATCTTTCAAGGTATCCGCATAACGATGATTCGCTAAAAGCAGCTTTCGTTTTTCATCCCATTCTATATGGTAGAAAGGATCAAACGGTTGACGTTGCACTCCCAACACCCAGGATACAACGGCAAACAGGCTCATTCGACGCACTTGTGGAGTGGTATTTTTGAGTCGGATCCGCATCATTTTTACAGGTAAACGCGCATGAACCGTGACCTCCAGTTCTTGCTCGATTCCACTCTGTTGAGAAGTATAGGTTACTCGACCTTTTTCATAAGACACCGTAAACCATTTCTGTCCTCCAAGCGGTTTGGGCATGGGAGACCATACCTCTCCTGCTTCATCATCACGCAAGTAAATAACTTCTCCAGGTGGATCAAGCAAGGGATCGTTGCTCCAAGGAGATATCTTCCATTCTCGTGAATTGCGCCACCAAGTATACCCTGTTCCTAACTCGGTCAATAAACAACCGAAGTGCGAGTTAGCAAGAATCATACTCCAGGGTCTCGGCAAAGGACGATTCAAATGAACAGCCATTTGATAAATTTGACCACCTTTTTGAAAACCGCCATAACCATTCCAAAACATGGAATGCAACGGTTCAGCCGGCCAATGCAATGGTTTTGCTGGCCATTCAGGGCGAACTGTATGAGCCATGATGTCTTTTATTTCCTGATCCTGTAACGCTATGGGCTGATATTCTGTTTGACGCAATTGATGTTCTAAACTTGGACCCTCTGCTCTTAAATGAACGCGCGCCACTGACTTGAGCAATCGCAATACTTCTTCGGTCTGTTGAGATTGACGCAATACGTGCACTCGCTCTTCGACAAAGTGTCCACTATGACCGAGCGAAGTTTTAAGTCGATTCATCAACTCATCACGATAACCGCCATCGGTTGCATCCATAATCAACAAATCACAGTCGCATCCCTGCTGTATAAGCCATTGCTGAATACGAGCCAGCGATATCACAAAAGGCATATCTGCCAAATGCGAAATTCTAAGGAATACAATGGGCAACTCTCCACTGATACCTTTTGACCACAAAGCTGATTGCCCCAGGGTATTTTGCATCGCCCATTTTTTCTGGTGACGCTGGAGAAGAGGAAAGTAAAGACGACTCGCCAATAGATTGGCTACTTTCACTTGATCTGCCGTCAGCCCAAATTGCCTCCGTCTAACTTCAGCAGCTAGCCAAGCTCGATGAAACATACCCTCAAGTGCGCCAGAACGTTTAGCGTATTCTATGTGAGACATCGCTTCTTCCTCTGTATCCGCACAAGCTGTTACCAAGTAAAACGTCGCGGATTGACCGGCAGACAAGTCAATAGTATGACGAAAAATAAACGCCGGATCAGCCACAGAACCTGTACTTCCTGATAGCGGTTGGTTGAGACCTTGCGGGGCAGACATCGTGTCACCACGTTTAAGCAATTCTGCCCTATCTGATGAAAATTCCAGCACTGATAAATAATCCGAAGGGTCTGCTAAAAGTGCTTGAATGGTATACAACTCGTTTTCTTCGGCTGATCTCGCTCTTTTCTTGGCAACTAAACAACCTTCTTCCGGGCAAAACCTAGTTTCCACAAACAATTTGACAAAAGCAGGATGAGCCAAGTCAGCAGACTGTTCTGCCATGGACAGCTCAGTAAATGTGGTTAAACAAAGTCGCAAATCTTTGTCGCCATGATTGAATACTCGCAACCGTCTCAATTCAATAGGCGCTTCTGGATGAATTGTTATGGACAATTCACTTTCCAAGTTCCCCATTTGTTTTCTAAAACGACTGCTATCTGGCTGAAAACAAACTTCACCAAATTCTCGGCTACAAGGATAGAAGCTTGGCGAATCGGGTAAAGACTCTTGACCATTCAACACTTGCAAATAGATGGATGACCCATAAATCTCTGAAACTGCAAATTCTCTCCAACGTGTGATCGATACACCTCGATAACGCAACCAGCTGCCCCCCGCTGTGGTCTGCATGCTGGACAAACCTGCTCCTTCTAAGAGATTGACTTCTGGCCATGCTGGCCGTTGCTGAAATTCTCGACGCGCCACGTCATTTGTCTGCTGAAAATCCGGAACTCCTTTGGGTAGGACTGGAGCCTGTTTCCAACGCGCCTTCGCTGCAGCTTTCTCTTGCAGCAATAATTCAGCAGCTCGCACAGCCAGGTGACGGTGGAATCGTTGAATCATTTTCTGGTTGGTCAATACGTTGGCTATGGCTAGCAAAGCCATGCCCTGATGATGCGCCATATAACTGATAATGCGCTCTTCTTTTGATCCGGGAGGCAAGCGACGACGTGTGCAATCGAGCGCTTCATAAAATCCAAAATCTCCTTCCATACCGCGTCTGCTAAATTCAGCGAGCGCTTGCATGGCAGAATGTCCAGCAAAAGGAAGTGTCAGCAAGGTAGCATAAGGAGCAAGCACCAACTCATTTTGCTGTCCCCGGTCAAAAGCCAACCCCGGCACGCCAAAGGCACGATATTGATAAGACAAATGCTCATCAAACGCGTAGTACCCACTTTCTGAAATACCATAAGGAACACCGAGTAAACGCGCATACGACTGTTGCTTTTCAATCACACCTTGATAGGTCTCGTCCCACAACCCCCCCGAAAAGTTCGCATGATTAAAGAAGGCATAAAATATTCAAACATCGTTCCTGACCACGAAAGGAGAGTATTGTGTTCACCTACGCGTACCATGGTCCGTCCTAACACAAACCAATGAGAAGCAGGAATTTGCCCCAGAGCAATGGCTATAAAGCTGGCTTGACGCGCTTCTGATGCGGCTAAGTCGTATAAAGTATCCTCCAATTTTTCGCTATCCAGATGATAGCCAATCGAAAACAACTGTTCTCGATAATGGAACAATGGACGAAAATCTGTTTCTGCTATTAACCGACGAACACGTTTCAGCAATTTTTCCCAATTATTCTTTATATTTGACTGACTGCGTTCAGCTATAGCTTCCTCCAAGACCATCAGATAACCTACAAAGTTGCCTGAATCTACGGTTGATACATAGCGAGGCAACAGCGGGCGCAAATCTTCAGTGCTATACCAGTTCAGTAAATGGCCATGCCACTTGGGAAGGCGTTCGACAGTTGCTAGCGTGGAAGAGAGTCGTTCATATAATTGTTCTTCCGTCAGATAACCGAGATCGGCTGCTGCAACGGTCGATAATAAATACAGACCTATATTGGTAGGAGATGTTCTATGAGCGATTTGCTCGCCTTGAAAATATTGAACATTATCAGGCGGCAACCAATTTTCTTCAGCCGTTACATAACAATTGTAAAAAGACCAAATTTTTTCAGACCAATGTCTCAAAGTTTGCAAGTCTTCCTGGGTCCAAAGTGGATTTTTAGCACGAGGTGGTTGTCTCAGCCAACGTTCAAACGGCCAACTGGCGAAGAAAAAGAATAGCAACAAACCAGCTGTTAGAAAATGTCCGTTCCAAGAAGTAAAGGTAACCGACAAAATCAAAAGGACATACAAGGAAATCCCTGTTTTTGTAAAAAGAAACGCAGGTTGCTTATGCTCTCTCGCTACTTGTGCTGATGGTGTCCATTCCAATAAGCGTCGATGGCTTATGATTAGCCGATAAAGAGTGCGCACAATAGCATCCACGGCCAACGCAACAGTAAACGGCAAAAAAATCACATCCATACAGCATCGCAAAGTAACCATTTGCCATTCTTTACGACGTGATCGGCCCATTGTCAAACGGGATAGAGTCCTCAACCAAGGCAGAGCTAAGGTAACCACAATCAACACCCACAACCGCCAACTCCAAGTTGTTTGGGCAAACGTGGCCAACCATGCCAGCAAAAGATAAGCAGGTGCCAGCATACTACGGCGCAAATTATCTATCATTTGCCAACGAGTTAATGAACAGAGATCTACTTTCTCTGATTGGCCTTCGGCATTGCGTACATACTTGCCAAACCAAGGAAGTAATTGCCAATCGCCACGAATCCAGCGATGTAGACGTCGTTCGTGTTCATAGATGGTCTTAGGTTGAGATTCAAGCACTTCAACATCTGAAGCTAGACAGGTGCGCAAAAATCCTCCTTCCAACAAATCGTGACTCAAAATACTGTTTTCTGGCAGACGTTTGGAGAGTACTTGCGCAAACATCTCCACATCAAACAATCCTTTACCGACAAACGAAGCTTGACCAAACCAGTCCTGATACGGATGAGATACTGCAAATGCATACGGGTCGAGTCCTGGTTCAGCTGCTGTGCACTCTGCGTACCTTGAAGCAAAAACGGAATCGTAACTAGCCGCTACACGCGGCTGTAGTACCCCCATACCAGAAACTACGCGGGTTTTTGTCTCATTCAAACGCGGTCTATGCAAAGGATGGTGCATGGTAGCGACCAAGCGCCAAACAGCACCTATTGGCAAACGCGTATCGTGATCAACCGTAAAAATATAGCGTATCTTTGACAATACTGAACGTTCGCCTTGTATGTGAAAAAAACTTGTATCTTCATATCCCTGCAGCAGACGGACAAACTCTACTAATTTCCCCCGTTTCCGCTCCCATCCTAGATATAACTTGTCAGACGCATGCCATTGCCGATCTCGATGAAACAGAAAAAACCGATCACTGCCATATTCTTCTTGAATTTTTGCCATTCGTTCACTCGCATAAGCAAGTAATTCTGCATCTGCTTCTGAGCAAGCTGACTGACTATCCGGAAAATCAGCCAATACGGCAAAGTGAATATGCTCTTGGCGATTTGCCAATGCATGCGTGAGAAGTCGTTCATATACGTCATCCACATCTTCTTTATGACTCCAAAGAATTGGCATAACCACCATCGTACGAGCATCCTCAGGAAGACTTTCACTAAAATCGTATCGCAACAACGGCCATGGCTGGCACGTTTTTACAATGGTCGTATGTACCCATTCTAAAGCCCATTCACTTGCAGGGAATATGATCAGTAGAGCAGCCACAACAGCTATCCACAGAGAACTTCGCCAAGCTATGGAGGGTAATGTCAAATCCACCATAATCCAAAATATCAAAGCTATCGCTAGACCTAAGGCTGTAAAATAAGCTAGATATGGTCTGCGACGAAGCGGCAGCGAGGGTAAGAAACGCGGTTTGGCTAATTGTGATAGATATTGATGAAGCAGATGTTGTCCCATGGGCTCAAGTAGATAGTAAGCAGGTGAAGCTTCTTTCACTTCAGAGCCATGTGCTTCAAACGCATTTTCAGCAAGTTTTAAACATCCTTCAGTGACCATCATTTCCGGCAAAGCAAGTTTTCGCGCCAGTTTGCGGATACTGTGCAAAAGTTGATGCTGACTTTTCTTGTCTAAACGCGGATAATCAGCAAAAGCATGTTCTTGCAAAAGAATTTCTACACGACAGATTTTCGCAACAATATCCTGCCAACATTCACGTTCTAATCGATGTAATGTTTGAACAAGATATCCAGAATTTAATTGCAAATCCACTTGAAATTGATGCTCTATGGAAATCATTTGTTGCAGATCTTGACTAGACTGTTGAACATAACTCAACAACCAATGATGAACCGTGTCTTCATTCGAGGATAACTCATTCAAATGCTGGGTCAAATGAACAATTTCAACTGGAGTGAAGGAGGATGAGTGGGCATATTCTGCAACCTTTTGAGCAATATCCTCATGGGTCCGTTCGGATTGGCGAACCTTTTGCATCCAATCTGAAATCTTTCGACAGACTTGGCTTCTATGCTCAACCTCGCGCATAGCAGCAGACAATTGAGAAATGGCTGCCATCCGCAAAGCATCCAAGAGCATGAAACACTCCTGTATTTGCAAAATGGCAACCTCTTGATAGGCTGAAATGTATTGTAGAAATGTATGGATTTGATATTGACCTTGAACAGCCTGCAGATAGTCACTTGCAATGGCTTCAATACGCGTTTTCCCTGTCTGTTGCAAATACGGTAAATGTCGAACGGCCTGGCGAGACCAATGGTTAATCACCAAGTCTGACTGTATTTCCAAAAACGCAAAGTGATCTAACAGCCAGTCCTCTGCAGGCTGACTGCACTCAGATCTTTGCTGCTGCAACTGCTGGACAAAGGCGCGCATACTATCCATTGCACGCTTAAATTCACGCAATCCGCGCTGTGCCAGAAGCACCGGAGTCCGTCCAATTTCATGTGTGAGGGCAATAGTTTGCGCTCGTTCCTGCAAAGAATGGTTTTCGAACATAGGGCCTCCCGGAAAAAACTTGTCTCCGGTTAAATTCCCCTATTTCTCCATCTTTATAAGTGCGCATTCCGATTTTGGAACAAGTTTTTCTTGCTCACCAGGAATAAAATTTGCCACCTCACGAGGCGCATAACCACCTAGCAGCTGCCATTTTAGCGGTCGAATTGGCGGTTAATTTCATCCTCTACAAAAGCGTTCAATACACGCAAATGTGTACCTTTCATACCAAGCGAACGACTTTCAATGGTTCCCGCACTTTCCAACTTACGAATACTATTCACAATAACAGAACGGGTAACACCATGTTCATCGGCTATTTGACTACTGACGACAATGCCATCTGGAGAATTTTTTACCGCATCGACCAAATATTTGGCTGCTTGTAATTCGGAGAAAGACAGTGACTCTACAGCCAAATGTGCAAGCGCACGCTGGCGGCTTTCCTCTTCTTTTCGCTGTTGGCGCGAATGTACAACTTCAAGCGCCACAATCGAAGCAGCATATTCAATCAATACCATATCTTCTTCACTGAATTGTTGATTAGTGCGAGCAAAAACAAGCGTTCCCTGTCGTTCACGTGCACCAATCACGGGTGCAATGGCGATATGCTTACTGCGAAAACTTTCATTTTCTTCAGGAGAAAAAACGTAGAAAGGTTCCTTATCCTCCAAATTGGCCACGGTTTGTTCAATTGTAAGCAAATGCTTGTTAAAATCCCCGGGGAAGCGTTGATCGCGGGTCATGATATCCAGCCACTCTTCCGTTAACGCATGTTCTGCTACGCCATAACCAAGAATTTTTCCCTTTCTACCAACAATATAAGTATTTGCAGTCAAAACACGGCTCAGAAACTCCGCCACCTCATGAAAATTCACCTGTTCGTTTGCGCTGCGCAACAACTTACCCATTTCTTGAACCTTGTCCAATAATCTCATGTTCTACACCTCTTTGTTATTTTCTTTCGACCACCCAATGTCATATCGGTGGAACTGGTTTATGGTTGTAAATAATTTCTGATTCTTCCAAATGTTTTTTGCCCAATTTGGAAGGCCACAGCAATCATACACCCGTAGCTTAACATACTGTTCCGACAAATGACCACAAATTGTGTCAATTTGCGACACAAATTTAACAATTTTCGAAGAGATAGTCTTATTCCTCTTTCAGGATTGCAAATTTTATATTTTCCAGCGTATCCTGCACGTCAACCAATTATCCAGAATCAACGTATAAATTAATTTCAAATATTGAGAAATTTCTTTTCAAAACAAAACTGACCACGGTTTCTACGGGCCAGTCATTCTTCATCACTTTAAGCAGTCGGCAGTTCTTTCCGTTTGACAACTCTGACAAAACTCGCTAACCCACCTAACATATAATGCTGTTTAATCAGTTCAGCCTCTGGAATTTGAGGATTTTCTAAGGAGCGGATCATCAGAGGATTGCAACGAGCAGCCGTTGCTGCCCAGGAAACAAACATGTCCTTGTCCAACTGAGTAATACCATTATTCATGCAATACTGTTCTGCCGCCCAAAGATTCATATTGCGAGAAGGATTGACCATAATCAACCTTCCTCCCGGCTTGAGCGTACGCATCATTTCACGAATGGCCTTTAACGGATCGTCCAATAAAAACAGAAGATTAACACAAAAGATAACTGAAAAGCGATAATCCGGATAAGGAAGATGACTGGCATCTGCGACTTGAAAAGCTACATTGTCAATTTTATATTTGATTGCATTGCGCCGGGCACGTTCTACCATTCGTTCATCTTTATCCACAAAGTAAACTGTATTCACTCTATGAGCCAAATAGAGACCCAGCCAACCAGCACCACACGCCATGTCTACCACATCGTCCATTTCGCGAATGCTTGCCGTATGTAGACAGGTCATCTGTAATTCACGATGCCAAGCAGCCTGTCCCATTAAATCAAAAAAATCAATTGGATCTTGAACAAACTCAAAACGTTCTCTACCCCATTTATCAATCATACGTCTTATCCCCATCTCCGCCTTGGCGCCAATGGTTGGTTTGTTCTTGCTGCAATCTCTTCAACACCGTGACATAACCGTCTGCACCATAGTACAAACAGCGTTTGACACGACTGATGGTGGCGGTACTGGCGCCCGTTTCTTCTTCAATTTGATGATACGTGAGTCCTTGCTGGAGCATCTCCGCAACTGCCAAGCGCTGAGCAAGCGATTTAATTTCTCCGATTGTGCAGAGGTCTTCAAAAAATGCATAACATTCATCCATTGTCTCCAATGACAGAACTGCCTGAAAAAGTTTATCTACGTGTTTGTCACGGAGACGCTCAAACGGCATAGTAACCCATCCTCTAATTTACGAAGTCACTTATCCGCATGGTATCACATGTTAACAACTTTTTGATAATTTCCTATAAAATTTTTATCAAAGATCAGCGGTGAATGGATTCAAGAACCTCTAAACAATGTTTGATTTCATCTAACCTTGCTTGAAGTTTTACCTCTGCTTCGCTGCTAATCTCCGGTTGCTCAAGTTGTTCTTGTAACTGCTTTTGCCTGCGATGCAAGGCGCGCTGCATTTGACGAATGGCATCTGCATATCCAATCTCTTCAGGCGTGGGCATCATGAAGTTCCCTTTCTTCCTTGGAATCATATAGACGGTGACAAATCTGATCGACAAGCGGCTGCATCTGATACCAGTTCCACCTTTGCAGCAATTGACATTCCTGTTGACTCCACCAATCGGCAGCTTCCATTCGACCCAGATGAGCATAAATATTTCTGCGAGTAGCTGCGTCTACCACCAGACGCTGTAATTCTTCCTTGCGCTGTATTTCCCTCTGTCTGCTTTCTCTGCTTTTTCCTGCTGGAATCAGCCAGACGCAGTCTAATCTTCTCTCAAAATCGTACCAGTCCAATTCGTTTGTGAGACTTTGAGAGGAGATAAGATAGTGTTGATATAGCAATTTCTCTTGTATATCAAGCAAATCCTCCCTAATTTGACATAATTCTTTCAAACCCTCAGGTTGGGATAACTCAGATAGCAAAAAAGCATGCCAAGCCTTTTGCAAAAGTTTCCCTTGCAGGAGAGAACTGTCATCTGCTGCGAATAGTTGTTCCACTGAACAACACAATCTTTGGGAAAGTGCTTCCGCCAACTCGTTGGACGGCTTTACTAACCCTCTTTCAAGAAGAGAAATATGACTCTGAGAGGTCAGTCCTTTCGCCAATTCAAATTGTGACAGTCGCATCTCTTTTCGTCTTTTTTCCAGTCCTGTACGAAGACTCATGGGTGTTTTTTCTCCTCCCACAATCGTTGTAGCGGAACTTCCAAAGCTTCTGCAATTTTCTCCAATTTAGTTAAATTGCTTCCTCTAGCGCCCGACTCTATGGCATAGATATATGAAGAACTAACTCCTGCTTTCATGGCAAGTTCTCGAACCGACATCCCTTTGACTGTTCGGTAATATTTTACATTTTCAGACAAACGTGCCACACCCACCACCCCATCATTTTCTACAATAGAGTAAATTCTAGCAGATGTTGACTCAATTTGTCTGCCATTTTTATACGATTGTAGAAAACGCGCGAAAAATTTTTCTCTTAATATTCAATTACCGTATGCTAGAATGAGCATCTTGCAAACATTGAGATTCCTACAGAAAGGAAGTCACTCATGCTTCAGCTCTCCAGTGTTTGTCCCATGACTGAGGAGAATTTACTTGATTTACTACCTCTTCTTGAATCCGATCAAGCCTTTGCTATGGCTTTTTCTACAACATCAGTGTTGTCATGGTGGGCGAGCTTACAACTTGGCCGAGCAAACGGCAGCGCCGAAGCATGGATATTTACTATGCACCCTATCCAGCGTGAGAACTCATTCCAAAAGGCAGGCGAAACATCTGCAAGGAATGAGTCAGAACAGACCATTGGCTTTGCGTACGTATCCCTCATTGATGAACAGTGGTTTAACGATGGCCAACGGCGTATGGAGGCTGGAACCTATCTACTCCCTTCTTTTCGCAATAAGGGGTGGAATTTGCCTGTCAAGTCAGAACTGATTCACAATCTCATACATGTTTTTTCTATTGAGGAGGTTCTTTTTCTCATCCCTACAGAGAATATGCAAGCTATTCTAGCCTGGCGTAAACTACCCCCTCATCGTTTTTATTCTGATACCGGAAAAATTCCATCGCATTATCGAAAGTTTTTCCGACGAAGACAATTTGAGTCTGATGAGTTATTGTCCATGGCAGTAGTAAGCCGGGATGAGTGGTCTAGATACTGGCCACACGTAACTCATATAAAAAATGGAGAGACTTAGAGAATCGTCTCTCCTCTTTACACATTTGTATAACATTCCTATACTGATAAAGCATACTGAGCGTTGTTGTGGGGTGGCCACATGACACTGGGAGAAAAAATCAGGTACTTGCGACTACAAAGACACTGGACGTTGGCAACACTTTGTCAACGGACGGGAATTTCTATGAGCCATTTAAGCGCCATTGAAAAAGGGGGACGCAAAAATCCTTCCTTCGATGTGGTCTGCCGGATTGCCCATGCATTTGATTTGCCGCTCAGCTATTTTGACAGTCACAACGAACGAGAGGAAAAGATGACTACTGTAAACTATCCTTTGCTGGTTTCTGAAGAAGGAGCTCGTTACTTACAATTGGCTGAACATCTCGCTGAACGTAAAGCACTCGATAACACTTCTCTTTTACTGGAATCGATTGCTGAATTTTTAAGCGACAACCAAGCAACTTATCTTCCTGAAGATTCGCACTCAACGGATGATTGAATGAGCAGATGGAGTTTTTTTCTTATTTCTTAAAGGAAAATCCACTACCTGACCTCCCCAAGCTGCAGGTCGAAATGCCTCAAAGCGCATACCTTCAGACAAAATGGCAAAACGTTCTCCTTCCAATCGCAATACAACCCAAATATGAAAAGGAAGCAACCGCCCGCTACGAAACACTGCATCCGCCAGGCGTACCCGAAATCCATCGCCCTCTCGCTCTGTCCACCCAATCAGCACTCTCGCCAAGCGTGAAAACTCTCGACCAAGTTTGGTTTCGTGCAATACATAATGAAACGCTTGCGTTTCCTCCGTTTGATAAACAGCATCTATCACCGGAGATTTAAACCACGAACAACTTCCAAAACGCACTATTCCTGAAGGATGAGCAAAGACAAACTGTTGACGCCATGGAAGTAGCGCGGGTGGAAAAACCGCAGATTCATCCAATTGCTGGATAGGACGTACTCGTTTAGGTAAAATGAGTCGATTCAGAACACGAATGAATAGCAGCAACAACGCCAATCCGTCACAAAGAATGACTACTTTCAAGAGCGGAATGCCCATGAGGTGTAACACTAAACCTAAGACAAGCCATACATCCCATGCGTATTCGTATAAAAATAAGACATCCAATGCATATCTTTTTTCCGAGATCGGCCAAAAAACAGCCGTACCATAAGCTGTCAAAACATCACTAAGCACATGCAGCAACGCACAGAACCAAGCCATAAAAAAAATTTCCGGACCTTTCCCTGAACTCCACAACTGAAAAACAGCGGCAATCAATAAAGCGAAAAAGAGAGTGCCTGGCAGAGAATGCGTGGCGCGACGATGAGCATATAAAAATCGTTCCCTGCCAAAAAGACGCATAACGGTATCCAAATCACAGATTTCCGAGCCTAATACGGCTGCCGCAAGCATGACAGAGTGGGAAAGATGGGGATCCGGCGGGGCAAAAGCCAACCATGTAGAGTAGACACCTATGCCCATAGCAGCGTGCGTAATGGTATCCATGTGAAATTCCTCCTGACAAAATTATTATGGCGAAGAAAGCTTGTTCTACTCTCCTGCACTTTCCTTTAGGCTTCTTGCCGTGTAAGATGGGCACAGGAAAACAAGGAGGACGCTGTATGCCAAAATCTGATAAATCTTTCGTCAAAGAAATTACTCCTCAAAGCGAAGACTTTTCACGCTGGTATATTGACGTCATTCGGCGTGCTGACTTGATGGATTACGCGCCGGTGCGCGGTTGTATTGTGTTTAAACCAGATGGGTATGCGCTTTGGGAAGCCTGCCAACAAGAACTTGACAGACGTTTTAAAGAAACTGGGCACCGTAATGCCTATTTTCCGCTCTTCATTCCAGAATCTTTTTTTCAGAAAGAAAAAGAACATGTGGAGGGTTTTAACCCTGAGCTACCTTGGGTAACTGAAGCAGGCGGAGAAAAATTGGAAGAGCGTCTGGCGGTAAGGCCAACCAGCGAAACCATCATTGGTCATATGTACGCACAATGGATTCAGTCCTATCGTGATTTGCCTGTACTGATTAATCAATGGGCAAACGTAGTGCGTTGGGAGAAACGAACGCTTCCATTCTTAAGAACAAGCGAATTCCTCTGGCAAGAAGGTCATACTGCACACGCAACTGCTGAAGAAGCGATTGCAGAAACTGAACAGATGCTCAACATCTATACAGATTTTGTAGAGAATTTCTTGGCCATTCCAGTCTTCAAAGGTCAAAAGACACCTCTAGAAAAGTTTGCTGGCGCCGTTAGCACTTATTCAATTGAAGCCCTGATGAAAGATGGAAAAGCGCTGCAGGCAGCAACATCACACTATTTGGGACAAAACTTTGCCAAAGGGTTTGAGATTCAATTTCTCGATAAAGACAACGAGAGAAAATATGTTCATACGACTTCCTGGGGGATCTCCACACGTATACTTGGAGCGCTGATTATGGTTCATGGGGACGATCGCGGTTTGGCACTACCACCTAAAATCGCACCTACCCAAGTCATGATCATTCCAATTGGTCCACAAAAAGAGAGAGAACGCGTTGTAACTCACGCCAAAGATTTATTGAAGCGAATTTCTAAACGTAACATTCGCGTTCAAATGGACGCCAATGAAGATGCAAGTCCCGGCTGGAAATTTAACGAATATGAAATGCGAGGAATTCCTATTCGATTAGAAGTAGGACCGCGCGACATGGATGCTGGACAAGTGGTCTTGGTTCGTCGCGACACAGGAGAGAAACAGGCTATTGCAATAAATAAATTAGAAGAGACCGTAGAACAACTTTTAACGGATATTCAACAAAATATGTATCGCAAAGCTAAGCAATTTGCTGAAGAAAATAGCCGAATCGCTGCATCTTTTACTGAATTAGATGATATTATACAAAATCAGCGTGGGTTTGTTTTAGCAGGTTGGTGTGGTGACAACGTTTGCGAGTTAACTATCAAAGAGAAAACTGGCGCTACAAGCCGCAACATTCCCTTTGAGCCGCCTACTCACTTACAAACATGCGTAGTCTGCGGCTCTGAAGCGAAACACAGCGTATGGTACGCCAAGTCTTATTAAGAAGAATCTGTTTGGTCATTTGAGCTGATAGTCCATTTACACGCCCCAATCAGTCGACAATGGATTGGGGCGCTGGTATTGACGAATTATACCGTTTCCTGGAACGCTGCTGCGTACTTTTCAACCATGGTTTGAATTTGTCGAAATTCAGCACAACGGGCAGGGCGTGGAATCAGCTTGCCAGAATTACATAAATCAGCAGGATTGAACACACGTCGCAACCTTTCCTGCCATTGCAAGTCAACAGAAGAGAATTGGACTTTCATCTGTTCAATTTTCTCAATTCCCACACCATGCTCACCTGTAATACTCCCACCCATTTCTACACAAAGCTCTAAAATTTTTCTGCCGAGATCCATCGCTTTCGCCAACTGCTCTGGAATACGGCCGTCATAACATATCAATGGGTGTAAATTCCCATCCCCAGCATGAAAGACATTGGCGACGCGCAATCCATATTCATGACTCAAATCTGCAATCCTAGCCAATATCTCCGTTAACCTTGTACGTGGAATCACACCATCTTGAACCATATAATCAGGAGAAATTCGACCTACGGCTGGAAATGCCATCTTCCGACTGCTCCACCAAAGTTTCCGTTCTTCTTCATTAACAGCCCGACGAACTGAATGAACATTATGGCGACAACAGATATCCAATACGCGTTGGGCCATATCTTCTACACCAGCTTGAAGACCATCTACTTCAATCAGCAGCACTGCCGCAATTTCCGGCGGATAACCTACATGGTAGACACTTTTATCTACTGCCTGCATCATCAATTGATCCATCATCTCTACCGCAGCTGGCAGCACACCATGAGCTATGAGATCAGAAACTGTGTCAGAAGCGTCGGCTACCGTATGAAAATAAGCTAATACAGTTTCCACCGATTCTGGTTTTTTTAAAATTTTTACTGTAATCTCTGTAACAATGCCCAATGTCCCTTCCGAACCTACCATGACTCCCAGTAAATCATATCCCAACACATCACCATGTACCTGCCCAAGCGTAACAATTTCACCTGTGGGAGTGACCAAAGTTAAAGCCACTACGTGATTGCTCGTTACCCCGTATTTGAGGCAGTGCGATCCCCCAGAATTTTCAGCCACATTTCCTCCTATGGTGCATACAGACTGGCTGGAGGGATCGGGAGCGTAATAGAAGCCACGATGTGCAATCTGGCGACTTAAAACTAAGTTCACAAAACCCGGCTGCACAATAGCTCGATGATTTTCAAAATCCACATGCAGCAATCGATCCATTTTAACTAAACTAATGACAACCTCACCAGCGAACGGAGTAGCTCCCCTGACAATCCTGTACCAGCGCCACGAGGAAGGAAAGGTATTTGCTCGCGATTGAAGATTTTTACAATGGAGGCCACTTGTTCAGTAGATTGAGGGAACACTACTGCTCTTGGCATCGCCTTTTCAGCTACATACGCATCGCAGTCATAAGCTTTTAGCTTATCCGATTGAAAGATGACATTTGCCGATCCGAGCAAGTATTCAAGCTCAATTTGCACATGTCTTGGCAGCACCGTCTTCACCTTCCCCTTCCATTCTGTAGGCTCGTTGCAACAGTTCCACCGTATGGACCACTTTGACGGGTACATTTTTTTCTTTCAGACCTGAGGAAATTTGTAATAGACAACCCGGATTTCCCATTGCTAAAGTGGATACGTTATCCGGAATGTCCGCCAGTTTACGTTCGAGAAGTCTTTGAGCCATTTCTGGATGTGTCAGGTTATATATACCTGCACTTCCACAACACCGATCTGCATCTGGCAAATCCACTAATTGAAGTCCTGGAATAGAAGCGAGCAATGCTCTTGGTTGATGCCGTATTTTTTGTGCATGACAGAGATGACAAGCATCATGATAGGCTACAGTTTCGCAAAGCTCACCTTTCGGAGGTTCCCATCCTTTTTCAAAAAGCAATTCAGAAATATCTCTGACTTTAGATGCAAATAACTCTGCTCTTTCTATTTCTTCTGGATAATTGCGGAAAAGTTCAGGATATTCTTTCAACAACGCTCCACAACCTGCAGCGTTAACAACAATATAATCTGCATCTGAATTTAGGAATGCTTGTATATTCTTTCTTGCCAACGAACGCGCTGTTTCCCGGTCTCCCGCATGAACCTGCAGTGCTCCGCAACATTTCTGTTCGCTTGGTACATGAACTTGGAAATGATTGCGAAGCAAGACTTCAGCTGTAGCTTCATGAACATGCGTATAAAAAACATCCATCACACAACCTGTAAACAGTGCAACCATACCTTTTTCTCCCGTATTTTTACGAGTTGAAGATTTGCCATCCACCATTGGTAAATTTTCCGAATTCCCTAGTAATGGTTGAACAGTCACTTCAGGCATAGCCGCTTCCAACGCCTGTAAATGCCGAGGCAAAATCCGCAATAACCCAAGCCTTCTCACCCAAGTTTGAAGTCCTGAAACTTGATAAAAACGCGTCAGAGCCCGTAACTTTTGTAAACGTTTAGGATGGGGGAAAATCTCACGTAAAAATAGTTGCTCTAACCATCCTCGCCAACCTCTTTTAGGATTGGCATAAAACACTTGTCCTCGCGCCTCCTCTATCAAAGCTCCCACTTGCACACCAGAAGGACAAACAGATTCGCAAGCTCGACAATCTAGACAAGTGAAAACGGGATCCATAGCATCTTCGTTTAGAGTCAAGTGACCTTCGGCTGTTTGTTTAATTAAATAAACCCTTCCCCGCGGTGAATGGTTTTCATCGGACCACTCCTGATATGTAGGGCAAACTTCTAAGCAAAAACCGCAATGTACACAGACGGAGTATTTATCCTCATCTGGAGCATCCGCAAATATGAAAGATGACTGGCGATGTACTTCTTCAAATGGCAGACTCAAGCAAACCGCCTCCCAAAATAGGTAGTTGGGGTAGAATTTCATTTGGATCAAACGATTGTTTTAACGATTTCATCAGTTGTTGCTCTACAGGATGAAGATAAGTGGGCAATTCACGAAGCAAAGAGGAACGCCAGGCAAATGGGGCAGAAAGTAGTTGAAGCGTAGCTGAATATTGGCGAGTTAGGCGGACTGCCTCTGTTATCAATAGACGGGCATTGATTTCTGTAGGCTTGGTATAGATGCGTAAAACTCCCACTGGTTGACTTGCACTCTGTTCTATTGGACAACCTGTAACGTGAGACCAGTTGTGCAATGTTTTCTGAATTTCAGGCAAAGTTGTGGGCTTAGCCTGTATTTGCAGGAGAATGGGATAGGAAGCAAGCAATTGGCGGTATTGTTGCCACCATTCATCTGCTTCCTGCCCGTGAAGGACAGATATTTGAATACCGAGTTGACGGCAAATCTGACGAAGAAAATCAGCTTGGTATTCAGCTGAAAGCTGGTTCTCATGACAACCGATGGCTAACGCTGTTGGCGCTGGCGTATCCCATAAGTTGTTCAATTCATCTCCTGACATCCACTCAAAAGTACTTGGAATCAACGATGAATCTCTAATCAAGGAACTAGCCTCAGAAATTTTCATAAAATCACCAGTTAATAGACATACGGAGTGATAAAGTGGCAAGGGACGCAACTTAAAAGTGCATTCCGTAAGAATACCCAGAGAACCATAAGAACCTACCCATAACTTGGACATATCATAACCAGCTACATTCTTAACTACCTTGCCTCCAGTACGCAATAACTCACCATTCGCCATCACAACCCGTGCACCAATCAACAAATCTCTCCAAGTACCATACAACACCCTTTCGGGTCCATTATGATTGGCAGCCAAAAGTCCTCCTACAGTGGCTCCAGGATGACAAACTGGATAAACGGGTAGATGCTGCCCTTGCTCATGAACTATATTCTGTAAACAATGCAAAGACATTCCGCTTTGTACGGTAATGACCATATCAGCAGGAGAATACTCTATGCATTGTTGAAGAGAAGATACTTCCAGCAGAATGTCCATGGAATTATCATCCAACATTGGCCAAATCGTCCCAGCTCCGCAAGGGTGTACACGCCAGCCCTTCTCTCCCGCCAAGTTCATGACTGAAACAACCGCCTCTGGACTATGGGCTTTCACATGAAGATATTGGTTATTGTACATTCCAGCTCTTTCTTCCACTGTAATGCCAGTATTTTCCGAAAAATGGGCTGCCGTTTTCTGTAACAGACTTATTTTTTCCAACACTTCATCTGGATGCTGCCCCATACTTTCCCCACCTTTTACCGACCTATCATGGATGATCTTTTAACGAATAAAACCGAAACATGCCATCATTCTGAAAAATTGTTCTATATTACAGAACTGCGTTCTGTAATTTTTGATGTATTTCACACGTAAAGCCACTCCATGCAACGAATCGTTAAATAGAGGAACCACTTAATCCGTAGCCAAGTCGCATAGAAATGTTATGCCCTGCCTGTCGCACATATTCAGCATACTCTTGACGTCGTTTGTCGTCCATTCTATCCTTCGGACCGGAAACACTGCAAGCCGCAACCGCCTGCCGTTGATTATTAAAAATAGGCGCAGCCACACAACAAACACCTAATTCGTTCTCCTCGGCATCCTCCGCAAAACCATTCTCACGAACTTGTTGCAAAATCTGCATAAATACTTCTTTACTCGTGATGGTATAAGGAGTCAGCGATGGCATCCCATATCGATCCAATATAGAAAGTGCTATTTGACGAGGAGAGAAAGCTAAAATCGCTTTTCCGAGCCCAGTAGCATGAACGGGTACTCGCTTGCCAACTCTGGAGTGCATACGTATGGTACTCGCACTATCGTATTTGTCAATATAAACGACCGATCCTTGATCAACTAGCGCCAGATGAACAACTTCACCAGTTTGTTGCACGAGTTCGCGTAGAAAGGGCTCAGCTTCCTTGCGCAAGTCAATCGACGCATATAAACGCATACCGAGATCGAGCACAGCATAACCCAACTTATAACGTCCCGTGGTGCTGTCCTGTTCAATAAAACCGCGACGCATCATCG
The DNA here is from genome assembly GCF_016804365.1 of Alicyclobacillus sp. TC. Taxonomy (NCBI): domain Bacteria; kingdom Bacillati; phylum Bacillota; class Bacilli; order Caryophanales; family Alicyclobacillaceae; genus Alicyclobacillus; species Alicyclobacillus sp. TC. The sequence goes on from NZ_CP044434.1 coordinate 2,489,321, forward strand.
TTTGCAAAAGACGATGCACAGTGCTTTTGACCATTCTCATACGTTCTGCTAACTCAGTAATAGCCACTCCTTGTGGATACTCACTGACAGCTTCCAGCAACTGCAATGCTTTTTCAACAGATTTGACCGTATAATCCTCCAAATGTCTATCCCCTAATCTTGATGTTCAATATGATCCCGATATTCGGGAGACATTTCTTCCTACTGAATTCTACTATACAGAATTTTGTTCTAGAATATTGTATTTTGAATTTTTACGCAATAGAATGTGTCGAACACGATCCTTGTCTGTCGATGACAGCATAGAAAGGAGGATAGGAAGCGTCCAGAAAAATAATGTAACCGCTTTCATATATATTTCCTGATCTCGTTGTATTTCAAGCTTTACGATTCATGATTACAGAAGGATGTGAGCCGATTGAATCTTTCCCACGCATTGTTTCATCAGCTCTTACTCCCGGTTGCTCACGCAACACTACCTTCCTTTTTGGTAGGATTGATTCCCATTGCCGTTGTCCTGGTTCTGCTTGGTATTCTTCGTGTACCTGCCTGGATTGCGGCTCTGAGCGGCCTGGTGATTGGTTTTATTATGGCTGTATTCGTGTGGAAATTGCCCGCTCATCTAGCTGTAAGTTCAATTGCCAACGGAGCGGTATTTGCCTTATGGCCTGTCATGTGGATTGTCTTTGCCGCTATGTGGCTCTACAACCTTAGTCAAAGAACCGGATCGTTTGAAAATTTTCGCCGGTGGATGTATCGCTACGCTACAACTGACCGAAGAATTCAACTGCTTGTCATTGCTTTCAGTTTCGGTGCACTTATGGAGGGAATAGCAGGATTTGGAACACCTGTAGCCATTGCATCTGCACTTCTTGTCGGTCTGGGTTTTCCAGTTTTGGACGCCGTAGTATACGCTCTTATTTTTGATACCGCTCCTGTCGCTTTCGGAGCTCTTGGCGTACCCATTGTCACACTCGGTTCTGTGACCAATTTGCCAGTAGCCCATTTATCAGCCATGGTCGGGCGACAGTTACCTTTTTTCGCCTTCCTCCTACCCTTCTATGTCATTTTAGTCATGGGTGGTTGGAAAGCTTTAAAAGGCGCCTGGCCAGCCGCGTTTGTAGCAGGATTCTCTTATGCTATTACACAATTTCTCGTTTCCAATTATCTAGGTCCACAACTTCCTGATGTACTGGCTGCTTTAGTTTCTCTCATTGTCCTTGTTCTTTTCACACGAGTTTGGAAACCTAAAGACAGTCATGAATTTCAGTCTTATGCTCATGCAGAATCACGCAACAAAGATTTTGAAGGTTTTACAAGTAAAGAAGGTTGGCGAGGCTGGTTGCCCTGGCTCACCATTACAGTGATTGTCATAGCCTGGACATTTTTGCATTTGTCCGATCTCGGTACTCAGAAAATTCACTGGCCAGGCTTGGACAATCTTATTTATTTGACACTGTACGCGAAAAAGTATGCAGCCGTTTACGTTTTCCAACCTCTTGGAAGTGGTACACCTATATTGGTTGCCGTTATTTTCTCTGCCTTGTTACTTCGTTCTGGTTGGAAAAATTTCTGGCTGGCGGCAGCAGACAGTTGGAGACAATTGCGATTTCCCATACTGACGGTTATGTGCATCGTAGGTCTTGCCTACCTCTATAATTATTCAGGTATGGCCTATACTCTGGGTATTGCTGTGGCAGCCTTGGGTGCGGCATTCCCATTCTTTTCAGGATTTTTGGGTTGGATAGCCTGCTTTTTATCGGGATCGGACACTTCTTCCAATGCCCTATTTGGCAATCTTCAGGTAGTCGCCGCAAACCGTTTACATCTATCACCCACCTTAATGGCTGCTACAAATTCAAGTGGTGCCGTGATGAGTAAAATGATTTCGCCACAAAACGTATCTACGGGCGTATCAACAGGCGAACTCAAAGGAAAAGAAGGTTTGGTCATTCGCAGGACATTCATTCACAGCTTAATTCTGACTGCACTCTTAGGAATTTTAGTTGTTCTGCAAGCTCATGTATGGAAAGGTATGGTTCCCTAAAACACTTGTTGGATACTCTAAAGTGCGTTCTGTATATCAGAACGCACTTCTATATTTCAGAACACTGTGATATGATTCTAAGTGTTCAATTCATTCAGACAGGGAGGTTCAAGAGATGACCCGTTTTAACACCCCCCAAGGAGTGGAAATTCCTGGCGCGTGGCGTGAAGAATACCAACCTATTCTGAGTATGGACGCGCTACAATTTGTGGCTGATTTACATCGCCACTTTAACCGCCGCAGACTTGAATTGCTACAAAACAGAGAAAAGCGTCAAGCTGAATTAAACGCAGGAAAGCTACCCACATTTCTTCCTGAAACGGCTGAAATTCGCAACTCTGATTGGAAAATAGACCCTGTCCCTGCTGATTTACAGGACAGGCGTGTAGAAATTACTGGTCCGAGCAGTGATCGAAAAATGGTCATCAATGCTCTTAATTCTGGCGCCAAGGCTTTTTTGGTGGACTTTGAAGATGCCAATTCTCCCACCTGGAAAAATACGATACAAGGTCAAATCAACCTGTTTGACGCTATTCGCCGCCAAATTGACTATGTTTCCCCTGAGGGAAAAGAATATCGTTTAAATGAGCAAACAGCCGTGCTCATTATGCGGCCTCGCGGTTGGCATCTCCCCGAACGGCATATTCTCGTAGACGGCGAACTGACTTCTGGAGCACTGGTTGATTTTGGTCTCTATTTCTATCACAACGCTAAAGAACTCCTCGCACGCGGATCGGGACCCTATTTCTATTTGCCCAAAATGGAAAGTCATTTAGAAGCTCGACTTTGGAATCATGTTTTTCAATATTCCGAAGAAAAACTGGGGATTCCCAGTGGCTCTATCAAAGCTACTGTTCTGATTGAAACTATTATGGCAGTATTTGAAATGGACGAAATCCTTTATGAACTTCGTCACCACGCTGCAGGCTTAAATTGCGGACGTTGGGACTATATCTTTAGCTACATCAAACGTTTCCGAAACTTGCCGGATTTCTTTTTGCCCGATCGCGCTCAAGTAACGATGACAGTTCCTTTCATGCGTGCTTATACGCTATTGACGATTCAAACTTGTCATCGTCGCGGAGCTCACGCTATGGGGGCATGGCGGCGCAAATTCCAGTGAAAAACGACGAAGCAGCTAACGAACAAGCTTTTGCTAAAGTGCGCGCAGATAAAGAACGGGAAGTCACAGACGGACATGACGGAACCTGGGTAGCTCATCCTGGTTTAGTCCCTGTTGCCATGGAAGTTTTTAATCGACACATGCCAACACCCAACCAGATTTCTCGATTGCGTGAAGATGTTCATGTGACGGCGGAAGAACTTATCCGTCCCTCTGAAGGTTCGATTACTGAAGCAGGATTGCGTACGAATATTAGTGTAGGACTTCAGTATATTGAGGCTTGGTTGCGCGGTTCTGGAGCAGTTCCTATTTTCAATCTGATGGAGGACGCGGCGACTGCAGAAATCTCCAGAACACAAATTTGGCAATGGATTCACCATCCCAAAGGTATTTTGGAAGATGGACGCAAAGTGACAGTCGAACTTTTCCGGCAACTGCTTGATGAAGAACTTGAAAAAATTGCGTCGCAAATTGGCAATGAAGCGATGAATCATTCCCGTTTCACTGATGCCAAGCAATTGTTTGACAAAATCTCGACTTCTGAAGAATGCGTTGAATTTTTAACTCTTCCTGGTTACGAACTCTTGACAGAATAACACACACATATGATTCGGTTAAGAACAGGGTATCCATCCAGTTCTTAACCGAATCTCCTAGTGAACTATCTAAGCAACGCAATCACTAACTTCAATTTACAATCGATCAAGACATGGTTTAGGATTGTACGTTCAACTTGGCTTCATCTGAACTTAAAAACTCAAACCAGCGCTGTCGAAACCGAATCTGCGGCGCATCTGCAGGAACATGCGCCTCCATGCGTAAAGCCTCAGGAATAGGTCGTGGATGTTGACTTTCCACAACTTCCCTATCCTCATTTAGTATTTTCAAGCTATAACGACTAAAAACTCTATCCATCCCAGGTACACTCTGCATAAAATTTCTTCCCGCATAACCAAAAATTTTAGTTGTCTTTCCATCCATCGGAGAGAATACAACATAATTAATAAACTTACGACGCGCCTCTGATGATGGAGTCAATATCCATTGTTGAGGAAATTCATATCGCAAATGACCGCCGCCGTTTTGAATTTGAATAACGTCCTGCTGTTCGACTGAAAATTGAATTTTTGGAATTTCCGGACGCAAACGACGCCCAATTGTCTTTTCATGCACAAAGGCCAAATGGGCCACATCCAGCACGCTTTCCACTACACGAGTGAGATGCGCGTTCCAGGTTTGTTCATAGGCAGCCAAACGCATCTGGGCTTCTAAAAGTTCGGGGAATACGCGCAGAGGTTGAGATGGAATATTGGCATCCGGCCATACCCAAATTAATCCTGCACACTCTTCGACCGGATACGCTCTGACTCGCGCAAAATCAGGTATCGGCCTGTCTGGATGAGCAGGGATTTTCTCGCATATACCCTTCTCAGAAAACTCCCATCCATGATACGCACATTGCAAATGATCACCAATGCATTTCCCTAAAGACAAATCTGCTCCCCGATGTGCACAATACGCTTCAAGCGCATAAGCCTTTTGTTTGCTTGTACGATAAAGAACCAGATCCATACCAGCAATTCGACATTTTAAAGGTCGATCGCGCAACTCTTTTGACCAAGCCACTGGATACCACGCGAGAGGGATAACCGAATCGTCACTTGGCAACTTGTGAAAAACAGCTGGTTCTTCATCTTTTGCCATATTCGTTATGGGGTTTCTCATAGTCTCCAATATGATTTCTCCTCATCACTCGACTTGAATCAAGCTTTTTCACACCATTATTTATATTATACCGTATATATAATTTATAAGACAGTCTGATTTTACAAAGGGATTCCAATCTTTAAGTGAAGCGTCAAAAGAGAGTCAAAGCCTTGGCTAAACAAGGTTGACTCTCTTCGATGACCATGGGATTTTTATATTCAATTCTGTCAGCTACATACGCGTACAACTACGAATATGTTCTGCATTATCCGCCACAATTTCTTTGGCAAGTCTTAAAATCGCACTCACTCGCTCATCTGAAATCCGATACAACACATACTTGCCATTTTGTCGAGAAGTAACATATCCACACCACTTCAAGCAAGCTAACTGGTTTGAAACCTGGCTCTGCGTGGCGCCTATCATTTCGACCAACTGGCTGACACTTTTCTCCCCAGCTAGTAACAACTCAACAATGCGAAGTCGTGTTGAATTTGACAAACCATGAAAAAATTTTGCGTATATTTCTGTTTGCAATATATTTTCAGACTCCTGATACGGAGAGCTAGTATCCGCCATTTCAACTATCCCCTTATATTCAATGAATGGCATAAATTATTGATGCTCAAGGTTCTAAAGATATTATAATACTTTAATCTTATTGAAGTGAATCTTGCAAAGAATTTCGGAGGTTAGCATCTACAAAATAGGTTTTATATTACCCTGCACAGCAGGAAAGCTTTGATACGTTTTTATCAAATGTCAGTGTCGCAAGTTTCAACCCTTCTGCCATTGTCAGATACGGAGCAAGTGTTGACCGCAAATCATCAATGGTAAGTCCAAATTTCACAGCCAACAGAGCAGAATAGATAACGTCACCAGCATTCTCAGCAACCACGTGGACACCCAGAATCTTCCGTGTTTGTGAATCCGCTACGATTTTGAACACTCCCGTCGTTTCTCGATTAACCAAAGCTCGTGGTACCGCATCCAAAGGCAATACGGACGTCATCACGTCAAACCCTTCAGTCTTTGCTTTCTCTTCAGTCAAGCCGACTGTTGCAATGGATGGGTTAGTGAATGTCACACCTGGGACGACACGGAGGTCGATTTTTTTCTCGGCACCAGTAATTGCGTTTTCTGCCACAATCATGCCTTCATACGCAGCCACGTACACAAACTGTGGCCCCATCGTAACATCTCCAGCCGCATAAATCCAATGATTGCTCGTACGCAGATATTCATTCACAATCACTTCACCGCGATCCCCCAACTTCACCTTGGCAGCCTCCAAGTTTAAGGAATCCGTATTCGGTTTGCGTCCCGTTGCAATGAGCAGAGCTTCGGCCTCAACGACTTGCTCATGACCACCTACCGTAATGTAAACCCGCTTGATATCCCCGACTTGTTCGACTCTGTTAAACGTCGCACTGGTGATGATTTTCATACCCTGCTCCGTGAGTGCCTCGGTGATCGCCTGTGAGACTTCCGGTTCGTACGACTTCAATACACGGGCACTTCTTTGCATCAAGGTCACTTCAGAACCGAGATTGTGAAACATTTGTCCCAGCTCCATGGCGATGTAGCCTGATCCGATGACAGCAAGTCGCTTTGGAAGCTTCTGTAGTTCAAGAGCCGTCGTGCTTACCAGATAATCGACTTCGTAAAGACCAGGAATATTCGGGACTGCAGGAGAAGCACCAGTCGAAATCAGAAAGTTGCGTGCTGTGATTTGGCGGCCGTTGACTTCCACGGTCCTTTCATCTACGAACCGTGCTTCCCCTTGAATGAGATCAAACCCGTATTCATCAATCAAATCAATATACTTATGCTGGCGAAGCTCCCCTACAAGCTCATTCTTGTCAACTATCAGCTTTACTAAATCAACTGCACCTGTTGACGTATTTAGCCCATGAAACGGGTTATGCATAGCCATATGATGAATTTCTGCCGCTCGCAACATCGTCTTGGATGGGACACAGCCAATATTCACACAGGTTCCGCCAATGGTGCCACGTTCCACCATGGCTACTTTCGCCCCATACCCAACTGCTTGAATCGCTGCAGAAAACGCTGATGCTCCTGATCCAATGATGAGCAAATCATATTCATCATTTCCCGGCGCAATTTCTGGAATACGCTCCGACATATTTAAGATTTCCTCATCACCCGGCATATAACCTATATTGGAAACTTCGTGTTTGGCCTCTTCGAGGCTTTCTTTATCTTTAACCTGAAAAGTTGCTTCTCCACGCCGAAAATTTGCGGATACATCTTTCGCTCCGACACGCAATAAGGCAGATTTGACGTGATTTTCACAGTCTGTACAAGTCATGCCTCGTATTTTTAAACGAACTCTCCATTCGTTATTGTCAGACATTTATAACCACTCCCGACATTTGAGATATATCGCCCTAAAAAGAGGAAAACAAAACACCGGAATGAAGAAAAAGCTTCGTATTAAGTCTTGTTCGTACTGTGATGATTGCTTAAGTTAGCATCCTTTGCGCTTGTAAGAGGACTGGAGAGTTTGACATCACAGTGACAAGCCGCTTTACGCTTATTTCGTTGTTTCACAAAGATTACGATACCCATCACAAGGACGATTCCAATCACACCAGCAAGCAGCCAATTTTTGAGGAACCCCGTAATGAAGAGTCCCACACCTGTCGCCCCCAAAATCCCAGCAATCAGTGGTCCCCCACAACAAATCAACGGCACAATCAAAAGAGACAAAATGCCCAAAACACTCCACCACGAACCATTCTTTTTATCTTCCAAAAAATATCCTCCTCCTATTATGATTCATTGTTATATTCCTGCTTGCACAAACCTAAAAATCGTCTCAGTTTCTTTTTTGAATAATTATATTTTAATATTTTAATATAAAAGAGGAGCCAATACAAATTTTATTCTCTTAAATCAAATGGTGGCCAAATAGCCAGTCATATATAACATATAATCCAGCGCTTATCATCATGATCGCACTGATTCGAGTGACCCAAGGCAATATCTGGCGTAGTCTTTTGACAAGATATGTTTTTGAAATAAGAGCCAAAACAGAAATCGTCACAACCACAAGACCCATACCCAGAGCATATAAGACAAAATGTGATAATCCCTGTTCAAACTTTCCAAACATGATAGACTGAGATACAAGCATTAAAAATACTGGGAACGTACAGCCTATCGATGCTATAGCAAAGAATATGCCATAAGTAAACAGCGACCAAGCAGACCCTACTTTTATTCTTTTACCGAGACCGCCAGTATATTTCGCAGTGTTCAGTTCGAATCCACGTCCAGCCAGCATCATTATTCCCATTCCTACGAGAATGAGGCATTTTGAGTGGCCTCTGTAGTGATAGAACTCTTGCCTATCGTAGAAGTTGTATGGGTAGCTATTTGCGATTTTGCAGTCAATGGTGTACCACATCCCGTCAACCAAATAGCAACAAGAACAGTTGAACTCAGCAAGAATTTTTTCATCGATTTCCCTCCAGTTCATAATATTAAAATTATATAATATTTTGATGTATAGTCAACTATTGAGGTTTTCCAAGCATGCTTCTATGATGAAGCATCTGGATCAACCTGATGTACGTCTAAAAAAAACACTCCTTCCAATAGGAGTGTTTTTTTAAAATTGAATGATTCTCTATTCTTTTCTCAGCTCTATTTTTGATTATATCGTTTCCAAAAACGCAGCAACCAGCGAAAGAAAAACGGCAAGCGAATGCCAGCGCGATCGACCTGTGACAAAAATGCTATAAATGAACCTGCTACACGCCTGTCCGTACGAATTCTTTCTGGATTGGCGCGAAATGTGAGACGATATCCATCTTCCAAGCCTTCAACCTTCACTTCTACCGGTCCAAGAGGCTGCTTGGCCTGTTTCAGAACGCGCTCTTTGTCATTCATACGCATCTCCTACCTGTCCGGAAAATGGCGCTCTGCAATATTTTTTAACCAGCCTTGCTGTTTTCGCCAAACGATAAACAGCCATAACAGGCTCAATCCCATCATAGCGCATGCAATAATTTCTGCAACCCTTTGTTTGAACCAGAGACTGAGCATCAGTGCCACAAAAGAAACGAAGAGCAGCAGAAAACTGTACAGCATCTGTCTTGCAAGAGCACGTTCGACGAGAGAATAATGGAATTGAAAACGTTCAAACGTCAAGCGCTCTTTCGGAGTTTTAAGCGCTTCTTCGACCAGGCCAGGATATCGCGTCAATGGCGCCAAATAGGTTTGAGCAAGTCGAAGCCAAGATATACCTTGCCCTGTTTCCTGATTCTCATCTTTGCCTCGTCCTTGAATCCAGCTCTCAACAATGGGTTTACCGAGCGCTACAATATCAATGCCGGGCGAAAGGATATGCAAGACACCGACAAACGTCGAAAGCGCCCTGCCTAAAAACGCAAATTCTGCCGGCAATTGAATAGGCTGACGTTGTATCACAGCTTGAATATCTACTAAAATTTCTTCCAGTACCGTTTCATCAAAACGTTCTATGCTCTGCCTTTGGTAAAGCGAAATCAAATCGGAAATTGCTCGTGACAATTCACGACGATTCGCGTTAGGTAACAGAAAGCGCAACGCTTCTAATGCGTCAATAATTTGATCCATGTTGTTGAGAAGTATGCCTTCAACCAAAGAACGAATATGCGCAGCATCTTCCGATCTTAATGAACTTACCATACCAAAATCAAGAAAGACAATGGTTCCGTCACTCTGTACTAACAGATTACCCGGATGGGGATCTGCATGGAATTTGCCGCCGAAAAAAATTTGTTCTGCGTAAGCATTAAACAACCGTTCTGCCAATTCTTTACGATTGAGTCCATGCGCTTCGAGAAAATCGATATCTGAAACTTTCGCTCCTTCCATCCATTCCATAACCAGCACAGAACGGGTTGTAAACTCAGGATAGTAGCGTGGAATATGAATATCTTTACGTTCCGCATATTTATCTTGAAAATATTGGCCATTTTCCATTTCCTTGCGGAAGTTCAGTTCATCGCGAATGACAAGTACAAGTTCGCGATAGAGCGCTGACCAATCCGCCATCTTGCGAAAACGACGAAATCTTTTCATAAGAAAAATGACAATACGAATCGCTCGAAAATCCGCACGAATAATCCGGTCAATACCCGGTCTGCGGACCTTCACCGCCACCTCGGTACCATCATGCAATTTCCCACGATAAACAACGCCGATAGAAGCGGAAGCGACAGAATGGTGTTCCACGTCTGCTAACACACTGCTGATATCGCCATGCCAAGCTTCTCGCATTACTTTCTCGACTTGCTGCCAAGGTACAGGTGGCACTTGATCAACCAGATTGTCCAACTCGTGCAAAAATACATCAGGCAACAAATCTGCACGTGTACTGAGAAATTGACCAATTTTAATCCATAATCCCTGCAGTGATAGCGCTATGGACCGATATTCGCGGGCCTGTCGCACCAGCAATTGTTCCCACGCTTCCATCGCGGCTGCATCACGTGGTTCTGGATGGCGTTTGGAAAACCAGTAAATTTGCAGGGAAAAGCGGATACTCATGTTCACGATAACAAAAATTCGATAAAGCGAGAATCGTGTCCACATGATAGATGACCGCCTTTCCATCCATTTGCCCCGAACTCATATGGATTGTTTGGAAAACTTATCTGTTTCAAATGCCTGACATGTTTTAAAACGGATCGGCCACTTTAACAAGTTGTTTTCCTACATTCTCTCCGCGAAACAGGCCTAAAAAAGCCTTAGGAATATTTTCAAAACCTTCGACTATGGTTTCACGATATTTCAATTGACCTGCCTGAAGCCATTTCCCTAGTTCCTGCATAGCTACACTGTATTGAGGCTGATAATCACTGACAATAAAACCTTTTAGCAACGCTCTGCGAACGAGGAGAATAGGCAGAATGCGCGGACCCACTTCAACTTTTTCCGTATTGTAAAGAGCGATCTGCCCACAGAGCGCAACGCGAGCAAAGTCATTCAATTGAAGAAAAACCGCGTCTGTGATGTCTCCTCCCACATTGTCAAAATAAATATCCACTCCTTGTGGACAAAGCTCCGCTAGTTCCTTACGAATCGAAGGTGATGTTTTATAATTGATGGTTGCGTCAAAACCAAGTTCTGAAACAAGATATTGATTTTTTTCGTCCGATCCGGCAATACCCACTACGCGGCATCCTTTTAATTTGGCAATCTGCCCAACAATCATACCTACCGCTCCAGCAGCACCAGAGACAACCACTGTTTCCCCTTCTTTAGGCTGTCCAATATCCAACAATCCGAAGTAAGCTGTCAAGCCAGGCATACCTAATACGCCGAGAAAGGCTGAAAGTGGAGCTAGCTGCGGATTTAATTTCGTCAAGCGTCCCTTACTTACGTTAAATTCCCGCCAGCCGAGTTCACCTAAGACGAAATCCCCGGTTTGAAAGCGGTCATTCTTGGATTCCACCACTTGACCTACCACGCCACCTGTAATAACTTCACCTAGTGCATAGGGAGGCACATAAGATTTTCCTTCATTCATTCTGCCACGCATATAAGGGTCAACTGAAATATAAAGAGACTTTACAAGAACCTCATCTGCTTGCAAAGCAGGTATTTCAACTGTCTCAAACAAAAAATTGTCTTGACTTGGCATGCCTTGCGGTCTGCTTGCCAGTTTAATTTCGCGTTGTTTTGCCATAAATTTCTCCACTCCTTTACTACTTCCTATTGTAACCATCCTGAGTGGCTTCTCCAAATGAAAAAAAAAGCACAAGCGAATCACTCCACTCATGCCAAGACAATTTTCGTTTTTGAACAATGACAAGATTGAGCAGTGGAGCGCGGAACTTAAGCTCCTGTTGAGACCGTTTTAGCAACGGATGATGGTTGACCAATATCTGTGAGACTTTCCATAGACTTGTTTGCCGGTTCTGGTAAGAGCAGTGTCAATAAAATACCTGCCAGCGCAAACCCAAATGTGATATCAAGCGTTCCGCTAAGCCCTAGGTGGCTACTCAAAACAGGGAAGATGAATACACCGATAAACGCCCCAAATTTAGCAATACCTGCTGATATACCATGTCCAGTAGTACGCTGGGAAACAGGGAAAAGTTCTGCAGCCATGACAAAAGTTGTTGTATTCGGACCAAATTCCGCAAAGAAGTAGCTGACCCCATAGAGCAAAACAAATGGGATTAAATCTTTGGTAACTCCAGGTATAACTCCAATAAGGAGGAACATCAGTCCCATGACAAAGAATCCAATGAGCTGCAGACGTTTGTGACCAATCTTATCCATAGTTAGGAAGGCTACCACATAGCCAGGAACTGCGGCAATTGAGAAAATCATGAGCGAGATGGCCTCATTTTGGATTAAGGACATGTGCGGAGAAACAAGTTTGAGAATGGCACCCGTGGAGATGGTGTTTCCATAGTATGCATAGTCAAATACAAACCATGTACCTGCCGTACCAATGAGCGTGATGAGGAAACGAGGATTGGTTATAAATTGACGGAAAGTGAGACGCTGCACATTCTTTGTTAAACTGTTCGATTTTGCATCCACCGTACCATTGGTGAATTTGCGCATGGTACTCGCTGCTTCCGCTTCACGACCTTTAACCTGCGCTTCAAATCTTGGTGATTCAGGAAGTGTACGGCGTAAATAAATAACGGCTAAAGCCGGAATCGCTCCCAGACCGAGCATAATTCTCCAAGCTAAATCATGTTGAATTCCTGCACCCACTAAAGTTATAGCAACCATCGGTCCAACAATCGTGCCCAAAGCTTGCATGGAAAAGACCAGACCGACTGTTTTTCCTCTGTCTTTAGTATTGGAGAACTCCGACATGATAACCGCACTGACCGGATAATCTCCTCCTATGCCAATGCCCATAATGATACGGAAAATAACTAACCAAATAAAATTTGGAGAAAAAGCGCTTAATAATGCTCCTATTCCCATAATTGCCGCTTCTAACCCATAGAGTTTCTTGCGACCATATATATCTGCCAGTCTTCCGAAGACAAACGCTCCAATAAATGTGGCGATTAGAGTAGCGCTTCCTACAAGACCCACTTGGCTACTGTTTAAATGCCATTCACTTTTAATCAGGACAAGGGCGGCGCCAATGATAAACAAATCGTAAGCATCTGTGAAAAATCCCAGCCCTGCTGTAATGACTGCTCTTAAGTGAAACAAGCCAAGCGGCGCTTCATTCAGCGCGTCAACCAAACTGTTGTTTTGAGACATTCGCTCATAGATTCCCGCGCTTACCCCGTCGCGAGAATCCTCCACCTCCCCCTAGTTATCAGCCAGATTGCCAAAAAATACGCTTCATATGAGTGCAAACAGAATGTTTGGTCTGACTGACTATCTGTATCGTAAAACGGAATTGTAAAGACTGTGTGAAGATGACGTAAAAGTTTTGTGATTTTTGTCGAACTGAAGATAAACGTCCTATGTTTGGAACACCTTTTATCGTGAACATGTATCAACAAAAAAATGCTTCAGAACTAAGGGCAATCTTTCCCTTGTCCCAAAGCATATTCAATGATAGCTTTTTACAAATAAACTATCGGACGCAAATTTTTATTCTAAAGAAGCCTCTTCAATAGAAACACCTTTACCCGTCTCAATACCGCGAGCTACCCAAAGCAGCGCGCCTGTCAAGCCAATAGCCCAAATGATAATATTCATGACCATGTTGCCTTTGAGGCTGATTGCATAAGAGATATAGATAGTGGGGATGTAGAGACCAATGGACACAAAGCGGACAATAGCCGTGTATGTTCCCCGACGATGGGTCGGCCAAACCTCGCCTTTCAGCGCGTCTTCTGTCAAATAGCCAATGTTGACAAACACATTCAAAATCACAAGCAAGATAATGAACAAGGCCAGACTTTTACTCCAAGCACCAAGGGTAAAATAAATGAGAACCGTAATGATAAACGTACCGAGATATCCTGTGAGTAAAAGCTTCTTGCGACTCCAACGGTCTCCAAACAAACCAAAGAATCCAGAAAAAAATCCGGTCGCACCAGCTATCAAAATAATGGTGGACGTCAATTTGGGAAAAAAGTTGGGAGCCAGCGTATAGGTCATTAAGCCGAATCCGGCCGATCCGGCAAACGCTGTGGTCAGCGTGACATAAAAGCGCAAACCGAGCGAAACACGTTTTTTAGGCATGGAATCAGAGGGCTGCTCTATTCGCTTTTGAACGGGTTCAAGGCGAATCCGTCCCTGTTCTTCACCATAATAACGTATGGCTTCAGCCTCTGCTTGTTCTCTTCTACCTTGACGCATGAGCCAGCGAATAGATTCCGGTGTGCGAGTCCGAGCCAGAAAGAGAACAAATAAAACAATGATTAAAGCGACGCCCACTGTAGATTTTTGAAACGTCTCCGATGAATTCCATGCTGATGAAATGACTGCCAAAATACCCAGCAAGAAAGCACCAAGATTAATAAAGTTTAATTCCATCATCATCGTCTTACTCCGATGCAAACGTGGCATCATTTCGTGAGATGCCACCATAATCGTGTTCATCTCACCACCGGAAGCAAGGAGAAGCAAAGCCAAAGCGATAAGAATCCAGACATACGTATGAGCAAAAATCAAAATAATGCCGCCCACCGCATAAAGAGCCATGGTTAAATAAAAAGTCGACTTGCGTCCAAAGCGATCGGCAATAGGACCAAAAATGATAATTCCGATGATAAGCCAGATGGGTGCCCAAGATAACATGAGTTGGTCAAGCACTTTAGGTACTTTTACCCATCCAGTAGCTACTGGCGCGAGAGAAAAAATATAGTTCTCCAGTAGCATGCCGAGGCCGAATGACCAAAACAGCCAACTGTCTGTGCTCGTCCAGCGCTCTCTCGTATCAACCGCCACACCAGACATTCCTTTCCCTCCTGTCAATAATGATTGATGCGTAAAGATGGTGGATTTAACTTTACGCGCGCATGCAGAAAGCGCTCTCTCAACACTCTGAACTCGATTTCACAATCGCTGATGCATGCATCGACATCTTAACAAATTTTATAGACAATAGATCAGATGATTTTCTCTAAATCGACAAAAATTATGCAAATTCGCTGTTCTCTATGTTAGAATAATCAACCTATTCCTTTATTCCCTATTTTTATTAATTGATTGGGCCTGTTCAAGTGCAGAATGATTGAGATTGCTTCTCTGTTCCACAATATACATAGGACGCCCACGCACTTCATCGTAAATACGTCCAATATATTCTCCAACCACGCCAAGCAGTATCAACTGAATCCCACCTAGAAAAAGTACCACCAGCATCAGTGATGTCCAACCTTGCACCGTATTGCGGGTAAATATTTTTTCATACAAGACAGCGAGCATGCCGAGAAAACCACAAAAGGCGACAAACACACCGACATGTGTTGCAAACTGCAAAGGGCGGAAAGAAAACGAAGTAATACCATCTATAGAAAACCGGATCATCTTACGCAAAGGATACTTCGATTCTCCCGCAAAACGCTCTTGTCTTTCATAAGGAACGCCAATTTGTCGAAAACCCATCCAGGCAATCATGCCGCGAATAAAGCGGTGGCGTTCCCGGATGGCTGAGAGGGTTAATGCGACTTCTCGACTCATCAGACGAAAATCACCTGTATCCATAGGGATATCAATGTCAGTCATAGCACGAAGTACGCGATAAAAAAGATGGGCACTTATTTTTTTGAACCAACTTTCGCCTTCTCTTTTTTGACGAACAGCATAAACAACATCGTATCCTTCTCGCCATTTCTCTAAAAATTGCTCAATTAACTCAGGAGGATCTTGCAAATCAGCATCCATCAAAACAACCACATCACCAATGGAGTGATCGACTCCAGCCGTTACTGCTATCTGATGTCCAAAATTACGTGAAAAATGAATCGCTTTGACTTCAGTATGGCGTTTTACCAAATCTTCAAGCACTGTTTTGGTTTGGTCGGACGAACCGTCATTGACAACGATTATCTCATAGGTTAGGTCTAAATTCTGCATGACATCAGAGATACGAGAGATTGTAGTTTGCAAGGTGGCTTCTTCGTTAAAGGCTGGAAGAACAATGGATACCAGCGGTTTAGCAGGTCGAGTTTTTACATATATCGATTCAGATGAAACTTGTTTCGGTAACACGACTCTTTCCTCCCCTGCCTATCAGGCTATCCAAATACCACGGAAAAAAACACCAGATTTCCATGCAAGAACAATCGCGCAAAGAGCAGCAATCAAAACACACAAGACGAGGGAGCGAAGCAGTTTGGCTATAGCCGCAAATCCTGGGAACAACATAAGGACGTATCTTGGCAGTGACACCAAGTAATCTGGAATGTTCATAGAAGGCTCACTTGACGTAATGAATGAGACGGAGAGCATGTATAATAAAACCCCCCACTCTGTAAAACGGCGACGCCAAGCTAAAAGTCCAAGACTTGACACCAAAAGAACGAGCATGACTAAAAAAGCTGCTAATTCAAAGGCAATATATCGATGTTGCATCACTGTTAAACGAGGGTGATGATAAAGATATAAAGTGTGTGCGAAAGCTTTCCAGGGCCACATAAACTGACGATGCCAATGTTTTCTTTCGGCCTTCAAGAATGGCATCCATGAGTGAAAACGCTGTTTGAGATGATAGCAGTAAATCAAGAGACTGGCGGATGGCAACAAAAAAGCAACAGCTTGCCAACTTAGCTTTCTCCACCAAACCGGGAGCCAAAAACGAAAATCCATTTGCTTGTTTTGAAGATATTGAAAAAACAAAATAAATCCTATTAATCCACCCGTGTTTCTTGTTAATGTAGCCAGTGACGCAAAAATATTGGCCCACCATATTCGATTGCGGCGAGATGCTTCTACAGACAAGAACATCAATAAAAGAAACAATGATTCTGTGTAAGCTGCATCGAAATAAAAGGATGTAGGATAAAAACAGAATAAAATTGCGGCAGAAAGCGCTGCTTTGAAACCCAACCAACCATTCACCCACAACAACATAACCCAAATGGCCAAGAAAAAAGAGACCAGTGAAACAACAATCGCTGCTACCGGATAGGATAGGCTTGTCCATTCATGGGTCCAGCGTATTACCCATGGATAAAACGGCCAAAATGCTGTTTGCGCAATATTTTGGTGACCGAATTGGGCAATCTCCAAATACCATCTCGCATCCCAGTGAATCATGCCTTTTACCCAGAGCTGATAAGCAGAAACAGGTAGATGGTGAATTTTAGCAGCTTCCCATTCTCCAAACAAAACTATGGTTCGCTGAACAGCCACAAGCAAGAACGCGATCAGACCAAAGAGCCAAAAATGATTGTCATTTTTCTCATCACGAGATAGACGATTCGAATTCACCTTAAAAACATATCTTCGATTGATATAAAAGCCCACCAAGGTCGTGGGTAAAAGATTGATAGCTTGAGCGACATCAGCCACGTGCGTGATGTGATGCATAATCCATTGCAATAAGGCTTCACTGATCAATAACACAAAGAGATTAGCAACTAAAAACCGCAGCGCTTGTCTTCCACTCTTGACAGGTTGAGCAAATGTCCAGAGTGCATTGAGCAAATAAGAAGTTACCATTCCAGAGGCATAGCCTATGGCTAGGGAAACAGCAGCCGTAGCTCCTATGCGGCGTAATAACAAAAAAACCAAATAAGATACCAGGGTATTGACAACACCTGTAGCACAATATTTTAAAAAGGATACCCCCGCCGAAAGGTTTACTCTAGCCAATCGACTCTCACCCTCACCATAGATTTCCAGACAATAGGTCTTCGAGCCAAAGTATACCTTCGATGAAACTGAAAGTCGAATGGTGTCGTATGTAAAGAGGCTGTCCCTCCGTCATCTACGATGACTTTTGAGACAGCCCTTTTTTCAACCTGGAAAATTAGCTGTTAGAACTGGAAAGACTAGATGAACTTGTGCTTGAAGTAAGCGCGCGACGCAGGGAAACAATCTCAGCAATGCGAATATAGGTTTTGCGATAACTGCCGTATTCAAACCTGCGCAGTGTCAGATAGTCGTATTCAACTGCGTAAAGAACTCCTCGGAAAGTGCCGTTGGTTGTAGTGACGACTACACGTTTCCCAACCAATTGACGAGCCTTTTCTTTAAATGTCAGACGACGGACCCATTTGCTCTTCATATGGCATGCACCTCCTTGTCTCTGAAGTTGCTGTATCTTACGTCTGTTGTAAGCCAAGCTGATACGGACAGTTGGAATCAAGCACTTTCGCCTTACAAAAGAGGAGAAATGAGATGAGCGGAAGAATTTTCTTTAATAAGTTTTAAAAAGTCAGCATTTAGGCATTGCGCAGAAGGGAAGGACAAGGTTTGACGCGACTGGAACTCATTCTAGAAGCTGCCCCCATGATTCATGCATTAATACCTGAAGCCCAACTCGTAGTGACCGATAGGGAAAAATATATCCTCGCGTTGCCTGGTGAACATTTTTTTCTTGAAGTTTTCGACCAAGGAAAAACATTTTTAGATGGCAGTATTGGCAAAGAAACAGTAACGACCGGAAAAATTGTTACGCGTATGGGAAATCCAGCGCTAACTGGAGGTATTCCTTATCAAGGAACAGGAGTCCCTATTGTAGAAAATAATGAAGTCATGGGTGCAATGTGCATATTTTTACCTACCCAAAACAAACAAACCTTACAAAACACTTCAGAAAATATGCTTGGCATGGTTCAGGAAATTACGGCTACATTAGAGGAACTGCGTGTTCAAACCAGGCAACTGCAGGCATTAGCCGATCATCTGACCACCCACAACCAGCAAATTCAACAAGCAACGGAACGGATTAGTAGTATTGCGACAATGATTAGCGACATCTCGACACAAACCAAAATGCTCGGTCTCAATGCGGCAATTGAAGCTGCACGCGCAGGTGAACATGGACGCGGTTTTTCTGTTGTGGCTAGTGAAATTCGTAGGTTGTCAGAAAATACAAAAAATTCAAGCCATCAGATTGTTTAATTCTCAGAAGTTATGGTGGAATCATTAGAGAAAGTTTCAACTTCCATTATTGAGATCAGCCATTTTATCCATGAACAGACAAATGAAATTAATAGTGTTGCCGATGCTGTAGGAGAAGTAGAAAAAGTAAGCAGCCAATTGACCGAATTAGCTAAAATTATCAAAAGCTAAACCAACCCTAAAAGCAGCTATGAATTACACTCTCACGAAAAAATGGCCCCATGAGCATGTTCACTCTGGGGCTGATTTGTCTCTGTTCATAAGCCTGCTCAGGATAAATTTACAGTTTTTTTGTACGCAGATACCAACTCTTATACTCTAGACCTTTTGCTTCTGCTTCTTGCTGAGACTCAATAGCTGAAGCAGTTGCTGGTGGCGCAACCACCACAGGCGCTCCAGGAGTCCAATCGGCTGGTGTGGATACACCGTGCTTATCGTTTGTCTGCAAGGCATCAACTACACGTAAAATCTCGGAAATATTACGTCCCACGCTCATAGGATAGTAAATCATAGCTCGTAATACACCTTTGTCATCAATCACAAAGACCGCACGTACAGCTGCAGTGGAAGAGGCCCCGGGATGAATCATGCCGTATAGAGAAGAGACTTTCATATCGAGATCGGCAATGACGGGGAAATTGATTTTCTGACCAAAAATTCTTTCGATATCGTTAATCCACGCTAAGTGCGCTTGCACACCATCTACTGACAGTCCAATCAGTTGCACGTTGCGAGCTGTAAATTCTTCTTGACGGGAAGCAAAGGAGCCAAATTCAGTTGAGCAAACGGGTGTAAAATCGGCAGGGTGGGAAAACAGTACCACGTATTTACCGCGAAAATCGCTGAGTTTTAATTTACCTTGTGTGGTCACAGCTTCAAAATCTGGAGCTGGTTCATTTAACTTTGGCAAAGTGACTTGTGTATCGCTCATTGAATTGAAACCTCCCCTAATTTATATTAATCCTATCTGATTACTATATTATAAAATGGATAATAACAATTCAAGTTGATTTCGATTCGACAGACCACTGAATAGAGACCCCGCGAGTATACTTCTAGCCCCCTTTATCATTTTACACATCTTTCAGTTTTTTGTCGGAACATTTGCAAAAAAAATTGTGCTGAAGCTCTATATTTGACGTTATACTTCTATCAATAAAGCTTGTGAAATCGTTTTCAAATCTGTTGGAAGGGGAATGCCACTTATGAAATTTCAAGAGCATCATCCATTGATGCAAGGTGCCGAACCATTCTTTTTACACGGAGATTCTATTGGTGTGCTCTTGCAACATGGATTCACAGGCACGACACATAGTATGCGCTATGTAGGGGAGCAACTGGCGAAATCCGGATTTACCGTGCATGCGCCGCGATTAGCCGGACACGGCACCCATCCGGAGGACATGGAGCGCTCAACTTATCAAGATTGGCTTGATTCCGCCTCGCAAGGTTATGAAAAATTGGCTCGCGTTTGTGACACTATTTTTGTTATAGGGCTCTCGATGGGCGGAACTTTGGTCGCCAATCTCGCACATCGCTATCCAGGGACATCTGGAATGGTTCTCATTAACGCTGTTATTCGCAACGATGCATTAAAACCGATGCTGGAAATGAGTGAGCCCCGTTTTTTACCTGCTATTGGGAGTGATATTCGGGCAGAAGGCGTGCAAGAGTTGGCTTACGATTGTACTCCACTCCGTTCATTACGCGAATTGTCGCACTTGATTGACCAAACTCGTCCTATCCTGGCAGATATTCAATGTCCTGCTTTGATTTTGGCCTCCAATGAAGACCATGTGGTAGGTGCTGAAAATGCAGAAGATTGGATGCAGATGCTCGGCTCACCAGAAAAACAGCGTATCGCCTTAGCTCACTCTTACCACGTAGCTACGCTTGATCACGATAAAGATCAAATTGCCGACCTCTGCATCCAATTTATTCGCACTTACGCACCAGAATGAGATTCAACCGTTACTGCTCGTTCTACTAACCATTCAAAAATTCGTCTGGACACAGTGTCATCTGGCGCTGTGTTTTCTGGATGCCATTGTACAGCAAGAATGTTTCCATCCAAGGAAACAAACGCCTCCACCAGCCCTTCTTCATCCCAGGCGATAGGGCGAAGTCCACTTGCCAGACGATGAATGGCCTGATGGTGATAGGAATTGACCCAAATTTCTTCACCCAGTTCTCTTTTGACCGCCAAAATGCTTTCAGGATCGATACGTACCGTATGTGCAAAATGGGAACGCGGGGCGTGCTGCTCATGTTGGAGGCATCCGCGCCACTCCCGTTCCAGATCTTGATACAAATTACCGCCAAGCAGCACGTTAATAACTTGCAGCCCCCGACAAATACCTAAAATAGGCTTATTTTGCATACGAAAAGCGGCGAACAAAAGACTTTCTAAATAATCTCTTTCAGGTGTCACTTGACGCAAACCTGAACGTGGCTGTTCTCCGTAATAGCGGGGAGACATATCATCGCCACCTGTCAGAATAAGTGCATCAGCTCGTTCAGCTACGGATGCAATGGTCTCCGGATGGCGCAAATAAGGAATCAACCAGGGAACTCCGCCCGCATCTTCTACCGAGCGAGCATAGTCATCTGCAAGTCCAGCTCCCATCAGATGCCAGGAATTATCTGACGCTTGCCAACTTTGTCGTGAAGTGGTCATGGCGATGATTGGGTTCAATCGGGATCGCCCCTTTGCTGCTGCGAAGTCAAACAACGCGGCGCAATCCGTCAGGGTGGCCAGCTTATTTCCATGAATTGAGGTACGCCGACTGCTCGGGCGTCAGTTCATCCAGCTTCATACCCCAGGCGGACAACCGCATTTTTGCAACGCGCATATCAAGTTCTACTGGCATGCTATGCAAACCGGGCTCTAGACGGTGACGAATGACATACTCGAGTCCCAAAAATTGCATGGCAAACGTCAAATCCATCACTTCCACTGGATGACCATCCGCACAAATTAAGTTGACCAGACGTCCTTCTGCTAAAAGATAAAGGGAACGACCGTCTTTCATGCTATACTGCTCGACATGTTCCCGTACTTTTTTCTTATGGAGAGATAGGCGGAGCAATGCGGGTTTACTGATTTCTACATCAAAATGACCTGCATTGGTCAAAATAGCGCCGTCTTTCATCACTGCCAGGGCATCTTCGTCAATGACTGCCACATTCCCAGTCGCTGTGACAAAAAAATCTCCTAATCGTGCAGCTTCCACAATCGGCATAACCTCAAACCCATCCATAACCGCCTCCAGTGCTCGTACTGGATTGACTTCTGTCACAATCACTTTCGCACCTAACCCACGCGCTCGCATGGCCAATCCTTTTCCCACAAAGCCATAGCCCACTATCACGGCAGTACTTCCAGCCACTGACAAATTGGTGGCACGAATAATTCCCTCCCAGGCCGATTGTCCCGTACCGTAACGATTATCAAAAAGATGTTTACAGTAAGCGTCATTGACTGCCATCATGGGATAACGCAACTCGCCTGAACGTGCCATAGCGGACAATCGAGTGATACCTGTAGTCGTTTCTTCACATCCACCGATGATTTGATTGGCCTGCTCAGGGCGATGAAGATGGAGTTTGCTACTTAAATCAGCACCATCATCAATGAGTGCTTGAGGATTAAAGTCGAGTACTTGATCTATTTGCCGGGCAAACTCTTCCTCGTTTACACCACGTTTGGCAAAAGCCACGATTCCCCGCTCTACAAGCGCTGCCACAACGTCATCCTGCGTTGATAACGGATTGCTGGCGGCAATCGCCACTTCAGCTCCGGCAGCTTGCACAGCCAATGCCAAACAGGCAGTTTTAGCTTCAATGTGCAAACAAACGCCAATGCGCATCCCTGCAAATGGCCGAGTTTGAGAAAATTCTTCTTGTAATTGGCGAAGAATGGGCATGTGAGCCAATGCCCAATCGATTTTTTCATGCCCCCGTGGTGCCAGAGCTAAATCACGAATTTGCGAGAGTTTTGCAGCGTCTTGAATTGTGGTCAAAATCATCCCAGCTTTCTATGTCTTGTAATGCTTTTGCATAAAATTGCGTATTCTTTCATTCTACTGCTTTTTCTTTTTCTGTACCACATTTTCTGAGCAACAGCTCTACGTGTTATAGTATAATTCGAAAAATTTAATCTGGGGGTGTCAAGGTGCGTCATTTTCAGAAAGTACTCGTAGCCAATCGTGGTGAGATTGCCATACGAATCTGCAGAGCTTGCACAGAGCTTGGCATCCGCACTGTCGCCGTTTATACCGAAGAGGACAAACTGGCATTACATCGCTACAAAGCAGATGAGGCTTACTATATTGGCGAAGGTCTTGGAGCCGTAGAAGCCTACTTAAACATTCCCAGCCTTATTCGCGTTGCCCAAGAGACGGAATGCGACGCAATTCACCCAGGCTACGGCTTTCTATCTGAAAGCGAGGAATTAGCACACGCCTGTCAGGAGGCTGGTATTACCTTTATAGGTCCGCGCATTGAACATTTACAGATGTTTGGCGATAAAGTCAAAGCCCGTCAGGTTGCCAAGGCTGCTGGTGTACCTATTGTGCCAGGTACAGACGGACCTGTCAGTAAAGAAGAAGCAAGTGCTTTTGCTCAAAAAGTCGGCTACCCTGTCATGCTTAAAGCTGTCAGCGGCGGCGGCGGTCGTGGTATGCGCTTAGTCCATTCACAAGAAGAATTGTATGAAGCATACGACCGAGCAAGTTCGGAAGCGAAGTCTGCCTTTGGCGCTGCTGAGGTTTACATTGAAAAATATGTACAACGTCCCAAACATATCGAAGTTCAGATTTTAGGTGACCATCATGGCAAACTCGTTCACCTCTATGAACGAGACTGTTCCATTCAGCGCCGCCATCAGAAAGTGGTGGAAATCGCACCTTCTTCTCTACCCGAGCCAACTCGTGCCGCCATCTGCAACGCGGCGGTACAATTGATGAAACATGCTGGCTATGTCAATGCAGGAACGGTAGAATTTCTCCTGCAGCCAGATGGTCAGTTTTTCTTCATTGAAGTCAACCCTCGCATTCAAGTAGAGCATACCATCACAGAACTGATTACCGGAATCGATCTCGTGCAAGCGCAAATTCGCATTGCCGAAGGACATCGTTTGGACGATTCAGAAATTGGCATTCATGGCCAGGAAAGCATTACGACTCGTGGGGTAGCGATTCAATGCCGTGTGACAACAGAGGATCCGCAAAACGGATTTCTCCCTGACACAGGACGTATTACCACTTACCGTTCAGCTGCCGGTTTTGGTATCCGCCTAGATACGGGGAATGGTTATACGGGGGCTCGCGTCCTTCCTTATTACGATTCGTTATTAGTCAAAGTATCCGCTTTTGCACTCAATTTTGAACAAGCAGCACGCAAAATGTTCCGAGCTTTGCAAGAATTTCGAATTCGTGGTGTCAAAACCAATATTCCTTTCCTAGCCAATGTTGTGCGACATCCGGAATTTTTGGCTGGCCAGTACACGGTCCACTTTATCGAAGAGCATCCAGAACTTTTGTCCTTCCCGCAACGAAAGGACAGAGCGAGCAAATTGCTCAACTATATCGGAGAAGTAACGATTAATGGCCCTGATGGTAACAGAGCAGAAGCCAAACCAGAAGTGCCTGTAGCGATACCACCTGAATTATCCACTGTGTCGCCAACACCTAGCGGATTGCGACAACTTTGGCAGTCCCTCGGTACAGAACGTTTCCTTGAGCACATTCGCGCCGAGCGCCGGCTTTTATTAACTGACACGACGTTTCGCGATGCTCATCAATCCTTGCTGGCGACACGTGTTCGCACCCGTGATTTGCTGGCTATAGCCCCCGCCACGGGTATAGCAGGTCGTAATCTTTTTTCCATGGAAGTTTGGGGAGGCGCTACATTTGATGCGAGTATGCGGTTTCTCAAAGAAGATCCTTGGGAAAGGCTGCACCGTTTCCGCGAGGCAATTCCGCACCTGCTCTTTCAAATGTTGCTACGCGGTGCGAATGCAGTAGGCTATAAGAATTACCCCGATAATGCCGTGCGTGCATTCACACGTCAAGCCGCAGAAGCAGGAATTGATGTCTTTAGAATTTTCGACAGTCTCAACTGGTTACCCAACATGGAAGTAGCCATAGATGAGGTTCGAAAAGTTGGCAAAATAGCTGAAGCGGCCATCTGTTATACGGGAGACATTCTGGATGAAACACGAAGTAAATATAATCTTGCCTACTACATCCAACTTGCCAAAGATTTAGAACAAGCTGGCGCACATATTCTTGCCATTAAAGATATGGCAGGCTTGCTCAAACCGATAGCTGCTGTCCGCTTGATTACAGCATTGAAAGAAGCTGTGTCTTTGCCTATACATTTGCACACACACGATTCAAGCGGAAATGGTATTGCGACATTGTTGATGGCTGCCACAGCAGGAGTAGATATTGTGGATGTAGCTATTTCCTCCATGTCCGGGAACACTTCACAGCCGAGTTGGAACGCCTTGGTTGCCGCTTTGCAAGGAACGGATCGGCAACCAGCTGATGATTTGCAAGAACTTCAGGCATTGGCCGACTACTGGGAAACCGTGCGAAAGTATTACAGTAAATATGAGAGCGGCCTGACTTCAGCATCCGCCGAGGTATATTTGCATGAAATGCCAGGCGGGCAATATACCAACTTGCGTGAACAGGCAGCAGCACTTGGACTTGGTCAACGCTTTGACGAGGTCAAAAAAGCGTATCGTACCGTTAACCGAATCCTCGGTGACGTGATTAAAGTGACCCCCTCTTCTAAGATGGTTGGCGACTTTGCCATCTTTATGGTACAAAATGGGCTGGATGAGCACTCTCTATTGGAAAAAGCGGCTGATCTCGATTTTCCAGCCTCAGTGGTCGATTTCTTTGAAGGAAAAATGGGGCAACCGTACGGAGGCTTTCCTGAAGTTCTACAACGCGCCGTACTGAAAGGCAGACAACCTTTGCAGGGTAGGGCGGGTGAAACCTTACCTCCAGTGGACTGGGAATCAGAACGCCAGCAACTCGAAGAGAAAATGGGTCGCAACAGCAATAAAGAAGAGTTGCTTTCTTACGTCATGTACCCGCAGGTCACAGTAGAATTTCTTAAACATCGTCAACAATTTGGCGATCTCTCACAGTTAGATACGCTGACCTTTTTCTATGGTATGCGTCCTGGCGAGGAAATCCGCGTATCGATTGAACCCGGCAAAACATTGATTATTCGGCTTCTTTCGATCAGCGATGCTGACCAAGATGGCTACCGAACCGTCTTTTACGAACTGAACGGCCAACAGCGTGATGTGCGCATTCTTGATCGAACAGTGCCCCTCTCTCAAGACGCGCGTCGTAAAGTGAGCGGTCAAGCGGGCGAACTTGGAGCCAGTATGCCAGGCACTGTCATTTCTCTACTTGTCCAACCTGGCGACACTGTTGAACGCGGACAAGTAGTAGCGATTACAGAAGCTATGAAAATGGAGGTGCAGTTGGCAGCTCCAAAATCAGGAACTGTCAAAGAAATCTATTGCAAACCAGGCAGTATGGTAGAACCGGGAGACTTGGTTTTAATAGTTGAATAATTTTTAACTATAACTACGGCCTCCCATCCATTCATAAAATGGCGGGAGGCCGTGGAATGATTCCAATAAGAAAAGCGTGCAAATTTCTGGCTAAGAGAAGGATAAACTTTTTTAGCTTCATGAAACAGAACTAGAAGTCGACAAGTCCTAAGGAAATGAGTAACGCATCATTGACACGTTTCATCATGGCATCATCCAAGTGCGTGATGCGATCTGTCAGTCGTTGTTTGTCAATCGTACGGATCTGTTCAAGCAAAACAACTGAATCTCTATCAAGCCCGTAGGGCTGTGCCGGCAACTCAACATGTGTTGGTAACTTGGCCTTTTGTATCTGAGCGGTTATGGCAGCCACAATGACCGTTGGACTGAAGCGATTGCCGATGTCGTTCTGGATAACCAAAACCGGCCGAAATCCTCCTTGTTCAGAGCCTACAACCGGAGATAAATCGGCAAAAAACACGTCTCCTCGCTTCACGATCACCGTATCACCCCCGCTGACCAAGCGTTCTACCGTACCTCCTGCTTCCTGCTCCACGGAGAATGCTTCCGAGGCCAAGCAAAGATTGAGTCTTCCCATTTCCTGGTACCCCTGTTGCATCATTTTTCGAATTTGATATTTGCGCTCTTCCTGTACGTACTTCGTAAGCGCTGCACGGACAATCTCGCTGCGACTCTCTCTGGACTTGGAAGCTACGACGTCCACTTGTTCGAGCAATTGCTCAGGAACATAGACAACCACCCGTTTGCTATCTGACACGCCCGGCACCTCCACCTATTTCCCTGCCGATGTAATCTTCTCTATTATATCGATTTGTTTTTGGGGATAACAATCCAATCAAAAAGAAATTTCTATTCGCGGTACTCTATTGCTGATGGAGGTCAACATCTCGTATGAAATCGTTCCCGCCAATCTGGATAAGGTATCTAATGGCATTTCCGCCCGATTGGATGCTGCTGAAAAAGTTTCTCCAATCCAACGCTCACGTTCTTCTGGACGTTGTTTGAAAAGCGCCCCACCATTCCAGATATCAGGGGCTAAATGTCCAAACAAGGTGACCGGATCGCCCAACTCAGCTTCAGGAATATGCGTGACATCGAGCATTAATTGATCCATGCAGACCCGCCCAAGCAAAGGCGCTTTTCTTCCTCTGACCATAGCAAAGCCCCGATTGGAGAGCGAGCGCGGATAGCCGTCGGCATAGCCTATGCATACAGTAGCCACTCTGCAGTCTTGCTTGGCTACAAAAGTGGCTCCATAACTGACACTATCTCCAGCCTTCAACCAAGCGATACGAGTGATTGTGCTGTATAGGTGCATAACCCGTTGCAAAGATAGGCTTGGAGGCCAATCCGCATTAGGAGCATATCCATATGCGCCAATTCCAATACGCACCATATGATAAAAAGCATCCTGACGTTGCAAAGCGGCTGCCGTATTCGCCGCATGCAAAAGTGGCGGCAATAGTCCACGTGCGGCTAACGCTGAACATGCCTCCTCAAAACGCCGTAACTGGGCAGATGTATGACCGTCCTCAGGACTGTCCGCTTTTGCCAAATGTGTAAAAAGTCCCTGCAAGTGTAGATCAGGACGCTGATGGATGGATTCAGCAACCTTCAGAACGTCTGACACACTGCGCAACCCCAGACGTCCCATACCCGTATCCATTTTTAAATGAAGCTGTAACGGCGTAGAGAGTTGTGAGACTTGAAGCAGGTCTTCAGACGAACCTGTAAAGGTCAATTCAATTTGATGCTGGGACGCAACTGGAAAAGAGAGCGGATCGACATACCCCAAAACAAGCAGAGGAATGCGCACACCTGCCTCCCGCAGACGCAACGCTTCTTCCAGAGAAGCAAGTCCCAGCATGTGCGCAGATCCACTTTTTTCAATAGCTTTGGCCACGGCGATATCGCCATGGCCATATGCATTGGCTTTCACTGCAACCAATATTTTCGTTCCCTGTGGGAGAACACTTTGAATTTTTTTTACATTATTGACCAGAGCTGATAAATCAATTACCGCAAACGTACCGCGAAACATGATGGACGCCTCCATGCCATGGCTTGCAGCCGAGTTGAGTATGATTCTCTTATTGTCAGCGAGAATCTAGCATGGACGCAAGTAGCCAGCAAAATTAAGGCGCAGGTTGCGAACCTGGTGCAGGAGCCGGTCCTGGAGCTGGTGCAGGAGCTGGCGCAGTTTGCATAGGTGCGTATTGATCCATAACGGTATTCATATTGCTTACATCAAAGCTGCCGAGTCCTGTTGCAAAATCCCAACCTGGTGTAGCAGGATAGGGACCACTATCACCAAGTGTGATATCATGGAAACCGTCACTGCCATAGACACCATAAAGGAGCGGGGCAGCAAAGCCAAGTTGATTGTTGTGACTCGTCTCCAGCCTTGCCCAAACACCTAAGGCAAGCGGTGATGCGAGACTTGTTCCGCCTACAACTTCTGGAGAGCCGTCAACATAGACGTTAGCACCACTGTTTGGATCTGCATCCATAGCGATATCTGGCAAACCTTTGCCGACATTCGTGGTTGGCGGCACAATGCCATTTTGCCAATACGGAGCAGATTCAAAGTAACTTGTACCACCGCCGCCGCCTGTCCAAGCTAATTCTTCGTCATAGCTGCCATCGCTGTTGGTAATCAATGTTGTACCGCCAACTGCCACTACATACGGTGAGGATGCTGGGTAATTGACATCCGGTACACCAGCGGGGACTCCATTCGTCGGCGTAACTGCACAAAATCCTCCCGTATCACCTGCGGAAGCGAAAGTCGTCTGTCCTTGTGCAGCAGCTTCAGCAAACACTTCATCATCAACAAGCATCGAGCCATCCAAATAGGCGTCGTATTCACATTCGCCAAAAGAGGCACTTCCCGCTTTAGCAACATCCTGTTCAGCAAATTTATTAAACTCACGAGCAATGTCAGAATCCGTCAAGGATGTGGTGTCATAAATATAGAGATGCGCCACATTGCCTGCCATCCCCGTGGAATACTGCGTGTCCAAATCCCACTCATCTGCTCCAGAAGTATCATTGCTGGCAATGCCAACCTGCACAATCGTATAAGGAACTTGCGGCAACTGGTTAGCAGCCTCTTCTGTACGCAAATCTTGAACTACTTGCGTCAAGTTACCTTCTGCAAAAATAGCAATATTGGTTCCTGTTGCTTGCGGAGTATTGCCAACATTGTAAGCCTTCCAAAAACCTTGTGGGTTATAACTGGCTGGATAATTGGGCAGTGAGGTGGAAGTCGTTGGCGTCGGTGTTGCCAGGGGCAACTGCATTTGAGCTGCATTGGTTAGTCCCAGAACTGCTACCACAGCTCCACCAAGTGAGGATGGAACGTAGGCCGGATCGACATTAGCATAAACCGTACGGCCATTCATGGAAAATTGATCAATTTGCGTGTTGAAGGCACTTTCCAACTGTTGCGCTGTACCGGTAGCTGTGATTAATAGGCGGTTGGCAGATACCTGAATATTGCTCAACCCCTGACTTTCCAAATAGGAAGTCACAGCGTCCACCGTACTGCTCGAAGGACTGTAGGTGGCTTCAAATTGAGACGGTGTCAGCGTCTGTCCATAGAGCGCGTTGCCCGGCGTGCTGATATCCTGGATATACTGCTCCAGTCCCGACTGATTCTGCATTTGCAGGCCAATCACCACCGTCAATTCCGTAGAAGCGGGCAACGAACCCAAGTTGGTTGCGTTGGTAGGTACAAAAGCTTGCGTATGCGTAGCCACCCAATTGGTTGTATCTGCTTGTGCTGTCGGCATGGACCCCATAACCCCAATAGGTGTGGCGAGCAACGCTGTAGCCGCTGTGACTCGCAAATATTTAGAGCGTAATTTCACGGATTCTACCCCCTTTTCAAATTACTTAAAATTTTATTGAAAAATAGATAGAAATGTATTCACTAAAAGTTCAGATAAAAACTATAACTTTTGTCGTATTGACAAGAGAACCAATCTTCTGCACTCTGGTGAGTAAAACTATGAAAAGGATGACTCGTGTGAAAACTCATCATAAATTCTTAACAACACTTCGTCATAAACGGATTCAAACCATATCTTTAGTTGGCACTCTTCTTGTCGCTCTGGCGCTTACAGGTTGTCAAACAGTTCAACAGACAACTTCAAACAGTAAGCCAGCCTCTGTCAATCCGGTTACTGTCGCCAGACAAACTCCTCAATTTACAAACCTTTTGGATGTCGATCTCGTTCAACCTATTTCTACATGGGATGCTAAGCCTGTTCCTAACCAAGCTGCGGAAAGCGCTATACGGGTACAAACAGAAAGTGGCCAGTGGGTCACGTTGAACGCGAAACAGCATCCGATTCTTTTTGTTGCCTATTGGTGCCCACATTGCCAGAGAACCCTTGTCTTAATGAATCAACATTTTCATTCGCCAAATGATTGGCCTACGATTGTCTACGTGGGATATGCCAACGGATTTCCATTATCTTCAGCTGTAAAAATTGCCGACGAAGAAAAAGAGACGTTTCATTTATCTTTTACAAAACCGTATTTTCTCATAGGGACAGTCGAAAAAAAGTATATTGACGGTTTCCCCTTCCTCGCCTTTGCAGATGGCAAACAGGTGGATTTTATTGTCGGAGAACATACCTGGCCTATGTGGGAAAAAGCCATGCTGATGGGGGACGCAAACACTGGAAAATAAAAAGGATCATTCATGGTAATCCAACAGATGCGGAACCAATCCTTCTCGAATTGCCACCAGTATAGCTTGAGAACGGCTACGCACTTGCAACTTGCGAAAGATATTGCTAATGTGCAGCTTTACGGTTGTCTCAGAAATATAAAGTTGACCAGCAATATCTTTATTACTGTATCCATTGACTAAAAGCTGTAATACCTCTGTCTCACGAGGTGACAGTCGTTCACGCGTGGGCAAATCGCCACGCACTGACTGAATCAGTCGCTGCGTCAAATTGGCTGGTAAGGCCGATTGTCCAGCATGGACCGCGCGAATGGCTGCCAACACTTCGGATACTGGAGCATCTTTCAGCAAATACCCATCTGCACCCGCGCGAATAGCGCGAAATAGATACTCATCATAGTTATACATGGTTAACACAATCAATTTGGGACGTTCTTGAAGATTTTTTAACTCTTCAGCAAATTCAATACCATTGCCATCCGGTAAATTGATGTCGAGCAAGATTACATCAATTGGAGTCTCTGTAACACATGACATCAGTTCTGAACCTCGGCTACAGGTGGCTACAACCTCCATATCCGGCTCTTCATTACATAAATAGGCAAGACTGTCGCGCAAAACTTGATGATCATCACACAAAAGCACTCGAATGGGCATTCTCCTCCACCTCATCTCCGATAGGAAGTTCAATCCAGATTTCTGTTCCTGAACCCGGTGAAGTGATATATTCCACACGACCCTTCCACTGAGCCGCCATCTGATGGATCATGTCAATTCCAAAGGAAGTTCCGCGAATTGCATTTTGAATAGCGCGCGCAAAATGAAATCCGCACCCATCATCCAACATAAGTACTTTCACGCGATCGGGTAAAAAGTCTAATCTTACTTTAAAATGGCGGGCATGCGCATGTTTGCGCATATTTCGCGTGCCTTCAGCAATCATTTCATACACTGTGCGGGAAATTTCCGGATGGAGCAATAAATTCGTTTCTTGATGAACACTAAATTCCACCTGTATTTCTGTATCTTCGAGCAAATCTTTAAGCAAATTGCGAATAGCTTTTTCCAATCCTTGCTCAACATAGGGCTGCGGACGCAAGGAATAAATAGATGAGCGCACGGAACCTACGGTTTCTTGCAACAACTTTTGCAAGTCAAGAAGCTGTTTCTGCATGACGGGTTCAGAATGACGCAAAATACTTTCCACACGAAGGAGTGCACCTGCTAGATTTTGTGCGATCCCGTCATGGATTTCACGGGCCAGCCGATTACGTTCCTCAAGTAAAATTCTTCGCTTCTGCTCTTCTAAATAAAGGGCATTACGCATAGCTACACTGGCATAGCTGGAAAAAAGCGTCATCAATTTTTCATCTTGTGGATGAAAGCCATTGACAATTGGTTTACCAAGTGTAATAACTCCCACTACTTGTTCATCAATATAAATAGGCGCCACAAACAACGAGCGA
This sequence comes from Alicyclobacillus sp. TC, assembly GCF_016804365.1. Lineage (NCBI taxonomy): Bacteria > Bacillati > Bacillota > Bacilli > Caryophanales > Alicyclobacillaceae > Alicyclobacillus > Alicyclobacillus sp. TC. The sequence continues at coordinate 2,521,994 of NZ_CP044434.1, forward strand.
ATATCTTTGTCTGCTTCCTGAGGTAAAAAACGACTATCCTTCTCCACGTCGGCAACCATTTGCAAACGACCGGTCTGTACAGCCCACCCAGAAATCCCCTGACCTCTTGGCAAAGTATACCGTTTGTTTCCCATTTCCCGATAAAGCAATCCCCACTCATCCACTTGGTAAATAACACCAAAAGAACTGCGGAACAACTCTTTAGCGGCATTGGCGATTTGGGGTAAAACACTATCTAAATGATTGGGTTGACGGATAGATTCTGTAATGGAAAAGACTGATTCTAAACGATGCTTTTCGCGTAAAAGATTAGCCACTAGGTGAGCCACTAATGAAATCGCCACAAGCGGTAGAAAGAAAAAGAAAGATCCAATACTTCCGGTGTGAACATTGACAGGATTGCTCGCCAGCCAAATCATTAAACCGTTATAGAGAGTCGCCAAGCCCAAATCAATACCGAGTGCGGACAAAAAAAGCCGGGCACTGACTCGCCAGGAACGACGTTGCCTCCAAACAAGCAGAATCAGTAAATTTGCGCTTGTAGAATAGATGAGAGCAGTCACCATCAACAGCCAGAGGCTGTCAATGATAAGGTGCTTATGTCCTTCCTGAATGACATTCGCATTTGCCCATAGCCAAAACCATCCGGATAGGGCAAGCGCAATCATACGACTGGAGAAATTGTACGAGAATACTTCCCATGGTTTACGCCTTGCTGCTTGAACCAACAACAAAATGAAAGCGTCCAACCAAAGGGTCATACTTGGACCCAGCATGAAAAATAGTCCAAAAAAAAGTGGGAAACAGAGCGAAAAATTAATTCTTCCCAATCCAACAGGAAACCACTCTAAAAAAAGCAACAAAATGCCTAGCATCCAAATGGCTTCTGGATGCACAAGCTGCAATTGAACGGAGAAAAACAAAAGCAATAAAAACGACCCTATTACTAACAAGATACGATGGCGAGAGATGATGGCTTGCCGAATAGTTTGCTGAACAAGCATACCAACACCTCCGATAAAAAATATGAAAGTTTATCATTGGGAATTTGCATATAAAATTTAGATATTGATTCTGATTGGATTCTACCATGGACACCGAAATGAATGCAGCTATGTGATTTGTGTTGCATAGGTTCCACATGCCCTTATCAATCACAGAGCGCCAAAAATCAAGGGATTATGCCATCTTCAGCGAGCTTGCTGTCGTGTTCATCGCTAGTGCAGAAGCAAGTAGAACATACGCATTGAGGTAAACGTATGTGGTGACCTTCTCAATGCCACGGACGTGCGTGTCATTGGCTGTAAGATTTTCTTTGAGCCGGGATTTCCATTGCTCCACCGAAGTTCATTCTCTGTGGAGTTCTATCCAACGCCGAGTGTTTCGGTGCGGATTGGCGTAACGCCTGACATCCTCGGCGATACTTTTTTTGACCACCATTCCGTAGTTGGAATGAGAGCAAGCAACAGACCCAAGTGGGGAGTCAACCTTTCCTACTGCATGTGGACAACGAAACTTTAAGCGGCCTTCGTCGGCTCCCCAATACACTATGTTGTAACCCATGAAGCAACGAAGTGCCCCATCGGATACCATACCTGCAGATCGAAACGTATTAAAAGTGAAGAAATAAATCGGCGTCTGCAGCTTCATTCAATACCCAACGCAACTCTTTTCGCTCAACATTCCAATTAGTCAGAATCATATTATCGACGATAATCAAACGAACTCCCGATTCTGATGCAATCGTTATCAATTCCTCAATACTAGGTGCCCCAAAATCTGATAAACCGTTGGCAATATCTATGCTTCCTACGGATGGTATCGGTATATAATTCGGTAAAAGTATATCTACGCCTTCATGACTAAAGGCTAATATGACATTCGCTCCTGATGATATTGCACCTAATGCTATATTCAGTGGCGGGTATGCCGATTCTAGTTCACTGTGCAAAACCAGCAAAACAACTTTTTTTGTAGCCATCACCATACACCCTTAGTAACTAAAAATCGCATCTGCTTCATAACTATACTCTAAAAAGGTAACCACGCCAGCAGATGCTATTCCATCTAAACAATGAATCTGACAACTTTCCATTACATTCATTTGACAAACAAACATTTCAATACCAGCATCTCTGGCTTGTTGAAGCAATTGAAATAAATTTATTTTTTTCTCCTGTGAAATCAACCTAGCATAATGCTCATCTAATGCTCGAGCCCCTTCCAAATCGAAAAAAATAGTGACATTTTGAGTAGGGGATCGAAATAACGCTTCTTGTAAAACATGAGGAACATTTTCACTACGAGCAACAAAATAAACTACCTTTTTAATTTTCAGAGTTAAAACCTCGCTCTCCATTTAGAGCTTGTTTATTATGTTTTATCTTATATCAAAAAAGCAAACTCGTTTAATGATGGAGAAATTCGCTCAACTTTTACAAAGCTACTCCGTGTCAACTGACATAAAAATCTTTGTTTTGCAACGTCATTCACAAAAACGTCGCCAGCACATAGTTGTGTTTTTCGAAAAATACATATTCAGGAAGGCAGCGTGTTTTAGAACTTCTGTTGCATCTTTTGCAAAAAAAAGGCGCACCATCTAACAGGTACGCCATTTTTCATATCATTGGTAATCACTAGACACTGGCTATTTGCCAACCTGATTGAAAGTAGACATGGCTACATCTGCCATCTGATTCAGAGAAAGCGCGCTGGAGGTAATGGAAAACTCAACGCCGTTGTTCAACCAGAATAACTGTCTTGCACCGCCGCCATCCGTATACACAGCAGGTACACCATAAAGGTTGATCATTTCACCAGACGGCAACCCTGATACAGTAGAAACAGGACGCCATTCCTCTAAAGTGAAAGCGTGATCGCCCGTAAATCGCATGATGGCATCCGTGTCACTCACTTGCCACATACTGTCCAGCTTATCGCCGTAAGTAAGGGTGGGATTGATATAGCCCGGACCATCCGAAGCTGCGCTATCCCCTGTAGAAAGCGTCGTTTTAGCTTTCTCTCCACCAACCAGAGCCTGCGGATTGAAGTCATCGGGAGAAAATTTAATACCCGTCTGGAACGATTCATACTTAAGGGTAACTACAGGCGTGGATGATTTATCCATCAAGACAATCTGCTCTGGATTAAGCGTCTTTGCATCCAACTGCACACGTTCGCGAGTTACCACATCATTAGCTGGAGAAACTGGCAATTCAAAATTGTAATTGCCGTCACTTTTGGTAAATTGAATATCCTTGCTAGATACAATATTTGACAAAATTTGATTATAAAGATATATGTGTCCTTGGTTTTGTGCCCAATTCCCGTTGAAACGGAACACTTTGCCCAACGAGGGCGAGACAATGAACATGCCATTTTGGTTGTGGACAATGATTTGGTTAATTTGCTTGTTGGCGTCACCCAAAGCAATGCGATAAACCTCTGGAGATTCATACCACGTCTCGACATAGTAAGTTTGCGAACCATTATCCATCTGCACAGTCATCATGGCTGTACTTTTATAGTTCGATCCGTCCAATGTCTTGACGTGCGCTTCTAGCTTGCTGGCTACACTTTTTTCACCATTCTGTGTGCCGCAACCCACTACAAGTCCACCCACAACGACCAGGACGCCCAACGCGACTGCCCATTTACGCATGTGCCACCTCGCCTTTCCGCGACAGACACACGCGAGTAACGCAACGCTTTCACTTATCCGTCGATTTCATCTTTACACCTAGCGCATCAGCTAAAGCCTGCGGCAATTCTTGCACAACATCGGAAGCCATACAAGCAGCAGCCGGTATCCGCCTTGCCAGTCGATCCCCAGCCCTTCCGTGCAGCCAACAACCTAATCGGGCTGCATCGTAGGCTGACAATCCTTGGGCGAGTAACGCCGCGATAACCCCTGCTAAAACATCTCCTGAGCCGGCTACAGCAAGCGAAGGTCCGCCTACCGGATTGACAGATACACTCTGCTGAGAATTCACTATACTCCGATAACCTTTCAACAGTACAGTGGCATTCGCCTGTTGGCTGAGTCGTCGGGCGGCAGCAAGGCGATGTTTCTGAACAGAATCAACTGTCCAACCGATTAATCGAGCACATTCCTTAGGATGCGGAGTAAGCACCACCCGTTCTGCCAGGAACGGATCAGCCAAACGCCGCTCCTCTGGAGCGCTTAACCAGGCATCCATCGCTTCCGCATCCAACACTACCTTACCGCCACTTTCCACAACACTCCATACCACCTCAATCGGCCAAGCGTCAAGCATACCGGGACCCATTAAGAAAACGGCTCCTTCTGGCAAACTGTTACGCAACGCTCCATTTACTGGAATCATCAGCATATCGGGTAGCGGCGGTTCAATGGCTGAAGCGGTTAACAGTGAAATGCGCCCTGCTCCACTCCGAGCTGCAGCCAACGCTGCAAGCTTCGCTGCACCCGGCAAACAACCGACAATAACTGCCACATGACCAGCCAATCCCTTATGCGCTGTGACAGGTCGATATGCCGCACGAGCAGCCAATTCAGCAGGCTCAATCCAAGTCGCAAAGGATGGATTGTGCAGAATCGGAATGCCAATATCAGCTACCACTACCTCGCCAGCCTGCAAACATCCAGGAGTCACCGCTGTGCCGATTTTCTGCGCAGCCATGGCGATGGTAAGTACTGCCTGGACCGCGCCCGGATAAACAGCTCCCGTATCCGTATCTACTCCTGTCGGTACATCAACCGCCCAAACCGGTGTAGATGTGTGAGCAAGCGACTCCAGCATCTGTAATAATCGATCAGCAGGCGGTCGATTTTGGCCCGTACCAAGCAACGCGTCCAGGTAGAGCTGAGCCTCAGGCAGCGGTTGCCCGCTATATACCCGAACGGGCACACCGGCTGCTATGGCGCTTTGCGCAGCCAAAGCCACACTACCTGTTAGCGTTTCAGGATGAACCAAAGAGACAACTTCTACGGAGTACTGGTAATGTTTTAACCAACGGGCTGCGGCATATCCGTCTCCTCCATTGTTCCCCTTTCCTGCCAGTACGACGATATGGCCGCGCGGTCCGCGCTGTACCAACACATCGGCAATAGCTTTGCCTGCCAGATGCAAAAGGACAATCTCAGGAATGTGAAGCGACGTTACAGCGTGTCTATCGAGCTCTCTCATTTGTTCACTCGTGACCAGATACACAAGAGTACCCTCCCGAGGCTTGTTTCATAGATATTCAGCCCGTCCGTTCATTATGTATGGCTCTTCAATTCGATAAAATCGCAACAGCAAATGCTACTCCTGCAGCATGCGACAAACTTAAACGCACCTCAGTGCCAACAGGTAACAACGCATCCGAATGGTAGAAACGCGCAGTAAGACCCGCACTGCCAAGAAGAATATCCACTTGATGAGGATGAAGCTTGGCCAATCCACATCCAATCGCTTTAGCCAGAGCTTCTTTTGCCGCAAACCGACCAGCTACAAACTCGTGTAAACGTCTGCCTTCTAACAGACAGAAGGTTTTTTGCTCTTCCGGTCCCAATATGCGCTTACTGAATGACGTTTTTTGGGAATTTATCAATCGGGCGATCCGCTCTATTTCTACAACGTCCGTGCCAAGTCCTAAAATCATGCTTCTCCTCCATACGAGTTTCATCCTATAATTTGCTTACTTTGCTCAGCGCATCATATGAAAGCACAATGGAAAAAGAAATTCTGCCGCCCAGTTTGGCAAAAGTTCGCACGGCAGATAGAATAGAGTAGAATTTTTATTTTACTCGAACAATGGCAGGTTGGAAAAACTACATTCAATAAGCTGGTTCTGATTCATCCCATTCTACATGTTGAAAGGACGATGGAATATGCATACGTTGTTACACTATGGTATCAAAATAGTATTTGCTATCATAACTGGAATTCTGCTCATTGCGGCTGTTGAGTTGCGACCGGACGGAAGACGTCTCAGTTGGCCGCGAAGAACTGCGATTTTTATCTTAGGACTCATTCTCGCAGAAGTATTCTTTTCTACTCAAACGCTCTATCAGACACCAATTGGCATTTAATGAACTTTCAGAGGTTAAAGTTTTTTTCAAATTTTTGTCGTGCCTAAACCTCTGTCATTGCGTACCATTGTGAAGCCAGTAACGCACATATTGCTCCATGATATATTTCAATCGATATTTTGAATCATGAAGCGGATTGTACCTCTCTTCCGGCGGCAGAACCTGACCGCAGGATGGACATGTCCACGCTACATCAAACGGCGGCAGCGGCATAAATGAAGCATTGCAACCTGGACAAACTTGTGATGCCATATCCGTTCCCCCTACATTCGCCTCAGATACTTCTGTAGGTAATGTAGCACAGTTTGTCCAAAATAGGGTATGTAAAATGATTATACAGGAGGCTGTATCTTGATTGTTCTGAAAAGCCGACATGAAATTGGCATTATGCGAGAAGCTGGTAAAGTCGTTGCTGAATGCCACGCTGCTTTAAAAGAGTTTGTACGAGAAGGCGTGAGCACGCTCGAAATCGATCAATTTGTAGAAAATTTTCTGACTCGCCACCATATGATTCCTGCCCAAAAGGGTTATAAAGGTTACCCATTTGCCGCCTGTACCTCTGTTAACGATGTCGTATGCCATGGTTTCCCCAGTGAATATCGACTTCAATCCGGCGATATTATCACCATAGACATGGTTGCTCAATATAAAGGATTGCATGCAGATTCTGCATGGAGTTATGCCGTTGGAGACATCAGTGAAACCGCCCAAAAATTAATGGAAGTGACAGAACGTGCACTCATGATAGGTATCGAAGAGGCGGTCATCGATCATCATATCAGCGATATCGGCCATGCTATCCAACAATATGTTGAAGCGCAAGGATTTTCAGTAGTACGAGATTTTATTGGCCACGGGATTGGGCGAAAAATGCATGAAAGTCCAGAAGTCTTACATTTTGGGCCACCCCACAAAGGACCACGCATCAAAAAAGGCATGACTTTTACTATCGAACCGATGGTAAATACAGGAACATACGAATGCCGCGTTGACGAAGATGGTTGGACTGCACGCACAGCAGATGGTGGACTCTCTATTCAATATGAACATACTCTGGCCATCACAGAAAATGGACCAGAGATTCTAACAGTGCTTTAATTTGTGAACTGAGCACAACTCTAAAACAGGTGTTGCATAACACCTGTTTTTTTACGCAGAAATACAGCTAGAACTCTTTCTATAAAGTATTTTAGAATTTTTTATAGATAAATCTGAATTAATAGAATATATTGATCTTATCTGTTCGTAAAAACAGAAAACGTACGACCCAATCGTGCCCTCCATCAAACAAACGGTCGTATGAATGATTTTTGGGAGGGAGGCATCCCATTGTCAACCGTACTACAAGTGAAAGAATTCCCAATGTTTATGGACGGAAAATGGCAAGCGGCAGAATCCGGTGAATGGTTTGACATTATCTATCCAGGTAATGGTCAGACGGTAGCACGAGTAGCAAGTGGCCACAAGGAAGATGTAGACAAAGCTGTAGCGATTGCCCGACGCACTTTTGAAAGCGGTATCTGGTCCAAACAATCGATTGAAATCCGAGCGGCTTTGCTCCTCAGCTTTGCCCAACAAATTATGCAAAATGCTGATGAACTCGCTTATTTAGAAGTACTCAGTTCCGGGGGAACTCTCCGCAGAGTCCGGAACATGGATATCCTGCAAATCGCCGATCTCCTTTTGCAAACAGCAGAATTTATGAAATCATACCCATATGTTGAATACCTGCCCATCCCACCCTATCCCGGCCCTGCCAACGGTCAAGTTTGGCGTGAACCTATAGGCGTTTGCGCAGCCATCACTCCATGGAATTTCCCAATGATTTTAGCTATGTGGAAAATCGTTCCTGCTCTAGCCATGGGTAATTCTATGGTTATTAAACCTGCATCCCATACACCTCTATCCACTCTCAAACTCGCTGAATTAGCTGTTCGCGCCGGAATACCCGCAGGTGTTTTGAATGTGGTCACTGGCGCTGGCAGTCAAGTTGGCGAAGCGCTCGTCACGCATCCAGACGTGGACAAAATAGCTTTTACCGGATCAACTACAGTAGGACGTAACATTATGCGTCAAGCAGCAGGCACCATAAAACGCGTTACTCTAGAGCTAGGCGGAAAATCTCCCTCCATTCTTTTGCCGGATGCCGATTTGAGATTAGCTATACCCGGCAGCTTATTTGGCGTCTTTTTGCATAGCGGACAAATTTGCGAATCAGGCACACGTCTATTTGTACATGAATCGCAGTACGACCAAGTCTTGGCCAAACTGGCCGAACAAGCTCAAGCTATTCGTATGGGCGATCCGTTTGACATGGAAACACGCATGGGCCCACTCGTATCTAAACAGCAGATGGAAACCGTACTGAACTATATCGAGATCGGACAACAAGAAGGTGCTCGTTTGGTTTGTGGCGGCAAGCCCGTACAGATTCCTGGATGCGAAGGTGGATATTTCATTCCACCGACCATTTTTGCTGATGTAGACAACCAGATGCGCATTGCTCAAGAAGAAATTTTTGGCCCAGTCCTGTCCGTTATTCGGTATAAAGACGTAGACGAAGCAGTGCAAAAGGCCAACGAATCCATTTACGGCCTGGCCGCTGGAGTCTGGACACAAAATATCAATGAAGCATACCGCATTGCCCGACAATTACGTGCAGGCACCGTATGGATTAATGATTGGCACATGCTGCGCTCCGATGCTCCTTTTGGTGGTTTCAAGCAGAGCGGATTTGGTCGAGAATTGGGGAAATACGCATTGGATGAATATTCACAGTTAAAACATGTTCACGCTTCTCTCGTTACAGAAGAAAAACGTCGCGTAGCGTGGGATTTACTTTTGGAGAGCCCCATAGAAAAGGCATAGAAAGGAGTAGAAAAAGGGAATGACAACATCTCATTTCCAGTTCAATCTGCCAACGATAATTCATAGTGGTGTGGGTTGCCGCACACTGCTGCCGGAACTATTGCGCGGTCTTGGCGGAAAACGCGCCTTGCTGGTAACTGATCAAGGCCTGAAAAAGGCAGGTGTCGTCCAGCAGATTACATCTCTCTTTGAAGGCTTGCCACAACCAGTTCAACTTGTTGGCGTTTTTGATGAAGTTGAACAGGATGCCAAAGGTGCCATTATCAATCGTGCTGTCAGCGTTTACAAATCACTTGCTGCTGACTGCCTGATTGCTCTTGGCGGCGGCAGCGTACTCGATACAGTCAAAGCCATGAAGTGGATGATGCATAAAGGTTTGACAGATATTCGCATGGCGCTGGTCACCAACACCATTGAGGCTTTTCCCCGCGCTACGCGCATGTCGATTCCACACATCGCCCTACCTACCACCGCAGGTACTGGGGCAGAAGTCTCACCTATTTCCGTCGTATTCAATGAAATGCTACAGGTCAAGACCAATCTCATTCATCCATACGCAGCAGCCGATTTTGCTTTGCTCGATCCCGATTTGACAGTCGGTTTGCCAGCTTTTATAACGGCATTCACGGGTATGGATGCACTAACGCACGCATTAGAAGCTTATTTCTCGCCAGTTGCAGACCCAATCACAGACGCCTTTGCGATTCAGTCCGCACAAATGATAGTGGAAAATCTTCCTCTTGCTGTAGCAAACGGACAACACCTGGAAGCTCGTTCCAACCTGTTGATTGCCAGCGCCATGGCCATCACCGCTTTCAGCACAGCACTGAATGCTATTCCCGTTCATAACCTGGCACACGCCTTAGGAGCAAAATTCAATATTCCGCACGGACTGGCGAATGCTGTTTTATTGCCTTATGTGCTCGAAGAATTACCCGATTTTTACTTAACTCGAGCGCAAAAATTTGCCGCTATTCTAGGCTGCAACGCTTCGTCTGAAACCCCACAAGCCGGCCTTCAAGCCATCGTGGAAGCCATTCAGAATTTACGCGCTAAAATTCATCTACCAGATACATTGACGGATTACAACATCCAGGAAAAAGATATGGATAGTATTGTCCAATGGGTTCATTCCGATCCATCGGGTATCCTCTTCAGATTACCCGAACAGATGATTCGCAATGTTGTCAGACGCGCTGGAGGAATGATTCAAGTAGTCTCCTGATGCCCTAAGGTTCCATGCGCCAACCTAGAATTCTAATCAGATCGACGCGTGGAACCACCATTTTCTGGTTTCAACCTTGTATGGGGGTATTCTCAGCAACACTCACATGTAGTTTGCGAATGTAGTGGCTCAATAAGAACAGAGGTACTCCTGCGAGTACAAGCATGGCAACACAGCGAAACATCCAGGCGTCTCCCCAATCCCGCAAAACCACTCCACCGAGCCAAGGACCAAGAAAAAAACCGAACGAGGATAAACTGCTGGCTCCATAATAAGTAGCTCGCGCACCCAAAGGTGCTATCTCGGCAATATAGCGCGATCTGGGAGGGAACGAACAAATTTCCCCAAACGTGAGAACAACCATACCCAGAAATTCTCCAGGGAGACTATGGAGGATTCCAAACAAAGCATACCCTGCGGCAAATAGAATTTGTCCGATCACGATTTGTGATAAGGCAGACAAACGTTGCACAGATTTGTGGATAAACCATTGACAAACTACAACTTCTACCGCATTGGTGAAAACAAGCAAGCTGAAGATATGGGCAGAAACAGAAACCGTATAGTGCATAGCCAAGCTTTCCGGAAGCGTAGAGTTAATTTGAGCATATCCAAATGTCTCCGTAAGGACGGCAAGTAAAAAAATTAGAAAGGCTCTATCGCGACCAAGAATTCCTAATAGCTGGAGAGGAGAAGGTGTTTTCAGCCCTGTCGATATAGGCTGTTGAACATCCATACTTTGAATATTGGCTGGCACTTTCACCAAGAGAAAGATAACGTATAAGGCATCTACAGAAGCTGTGATATAAAAAGTCCAACCACTGGATACCGTGCCTAACCAAGCGCCCACCAACGGGCCTACGGCTGCACCAACATTAATGGCCCAGTAGCGAAGCGCAAAAGCTGCCCCCCGCATATCAGCCGGTGTAAAATCAGCAATGGTGGCCTGTGCAGACGGTTCAAAAAGTGGACGAACCAGCCCATTCACACTGCTAAAAACAATAAACGCAACAACACTGCGTGCATTTGCAAAGCCAATCATAGCAACTGTACCCAACAACATGCCGAATAGCATAAAGCGCTTTCTGCCTATTTTGTCAGAGAAGATTCCCGAAAAGAGTCCAAATAAGGTTCCTACCAGTGGTGCCGAACCTACCGCTAGACCTATTACCGCTGGACTAGCCTGCGTTTCGTGAGACATGTAAAGTGCAAGAAACGGCATGACCATGAATTGGGCAAAGCGAGTAAATCCAGTACCTGCAATAAGAAACCACACGACAGGATGAAGTTGAGGAATTTGGTTACGCCACCATACCATAAAGCCCAATCCTCTCCGTTTCTGCGTTGCACTGGAAAATGATTGGGCCTATCGTATCAAGCAATCCTTCAAAGAGCAATGGTTCTAATTCATGAATAGTCAACCAAACTTCTTGATTTCACGTCTCAGGCATGCGGTAAGAAAATGATTCTTCCCAGTTCACCCAGACCGTAGGAGACACCACCCACTAAAATACCAACCAGCGTCATTTCCAAACCACTCGCCCACCAAGAACGTACCGTCATTCGACTTTTCAGAGCACCCACGACAAAATGAGCAACAATCGAGACCACCGCAGCTGTAATCAACGCCGCGACCCCTTGCATGAAAAAGAAAGGAATCAACGGCACAATGGCTCCTACAAATGTCGATGCTGAACCAAAAATAGCCGATTGCCACGGATTGCCTTCACTCGTTTCGTGAATTCCAAGTTCCTCCTGGGCCATGGCTTTGATAAATTGCTCTTTATCCGCCGAAATTTGCGAAGCAATGCGCTCCGCTTCCGCCGGCTCGAAACCTTTTAATTCATAGAGAAGCGCCAATTCTTCGCGTTCATGATCGGGATCTTCTTCAATTTCCCTGCGCTCTGCAGCCAGTTCTGACTCCATCAGTTCATTTTCCGATTTGGTGGCCAACCAAGCACCAGCGCCCATGGATAGCGTAGAAGCAAGTGCGCCAAAAAATCCGGAAATGAGTATGGTCGTATTTTGATTGGTGTAACCTGCCACACCTGCAATAATTCCAAAAATAGCCCCTAATCCGTCGTTGACTCCGTAAATCGCATCACCTAACCAGCCGCCACTTTTATTTCGATGCCAACGCTCATTGTCCCATATACGACTTAACTTTTTCTGCGGAGCAATGGCTGGTTTAAAGAGTTCGTCTAAACCGTGATGGTTTTTCTCGTCCTCGTCAATGATATCGAGAATCCGATGGATATCATCGTCATCAATGACGTTGCGTTGTGAAGCATACCAAGCTTCATTCCCCTGTTCCACACGTTCAATGGCATCCATCAATTGAGTAACGTCACTATGGGCTGGCAATTCTACCTTGGGGTAACTGAGCCCTTCTACCGTGCCACCGAGATCGGCTATTTTTTCCGCCCACATTTGTGCGTGTTTATACTCTACCTCCGCCAGTCTTTGCAAAATATTTTTGCGCCGCGCATCTTGCTCCTTTTCAGCAGAAACTTGATATAGATGGGCTGCCTGCATTTCTCTGCGCCAATTTTCACTCAGCGTTTTTTCTAAATATTTATCCATACGCCTTACGGCTCCTTTCTGCAGAAAGCGAATTGTACACCCGTCATAAAAAAGAAAACGTAAAAATACAGTTACAAAATACAATAGCGATGGAGGATTATGCAAAGCTAATGTTTTGCATATAACCATCCATCGCTGAATAGTTAGGCTATACAAATTGACAATCTTCTAAATAAGTCGTATATAGGGCTCCAATATTTTGCAAATTTCCATGCGTTCCGGGAAACGCCCCTGTTCATGCTTTGAGAAAATGCATTCATCGTCTAAATAAACGTCAAAAGATCCATCGCCAAAATGAGGTACGAATACGAGTTTTGCTATACCGCTGCGATAACGATTCAACAATTCCTCAGCCACACGCATGGCGACGGACAGAAAGCCGCAGGACGTGCAGTATTCAATTCGCAATGAAACTCCGTCCGCCATTTTCTCCCTCCATCGCCTAAATTTTTCTAACCCGGATTGGACCCGGTTCATCTGTATAGCAGGAAATCAACCCGCGCTAGCCATTGAAAAAACTATTTGGCGCGTGCACAGTCGCTGAATCCTGCCGAACGATGACTACCGTCGCAGAAGGGCTTGTTCTGAGAATGGCCGCAACGGCAAAGTGAGAACGATTCTTTCACTGTAAACCGATTACCCTCAGCATCTTCCAAGATAACCGGACCTTTGACCCGCAATGAACCATTATCATTAACCTTAATGACTATTTCTTCAGACACTGCCCATCAACCTCCTATAAGCATCAACACACTTGCAACATCCCTTATCTAGTATAGAGAAGAAAACATGCTATTCTCAAGCGATATTTCAATGCCTGACCCATCCACGCAATGTGGAAGTATTCCGCCATGCGCCGTGTCAAGAGATCATAAAGTAGAAGATAAGGAGCATGGAGGTGTGGCTTATGAAACATCATCAATCGATAAAACATAAATCTCATCATACAAAATCTGAGAGAAGAATAACCAGTAAACCAGTAAAACCTGCTTCTTCATCTGTCTCTGTAGATGCTGAACCCTGTTTCCTTCCCCTGATGCTGCTGCCTCTTTTTAGTGGAGGACTACGCCGATGGAGCGGCAATCGTGGATGGATGAATTTTGGCGGTATGGGAGGATGGGGAAATGGGCAGAATCCTGCCTCCAATCAACCGTCTACTCCCAATTCTGGCTGGCAAGATGGAGGGTTTGGTGGAATCTGGTCTCCCTTTGCCTGGCAAAAGTCTATGGGAATGGGGGGCTTCCCGTTTTTCAATGGTCAAAATCCACCTAATCGACCCATGAATGGCGGGTTTGGCGGATTTCCTTTTAGTTTTTGACAAGTTTTCGCCTAGACAAACTGAAGTGCGAACAACCCGATGTCTTTAGTAATATAAAATGGATCCCAGACATCGGTTGTTCGCACTGCCATTTCTTTGGTCAAAAATAAAGCATTCCAATGGAGAATGCTTCACCATTGGAATGTCTGCCGAATGGATTTGAGTTAAATTTACTCAAGGAAGAACAGGTGTGGTGTTGCAAGTTGTGGTATAGGTTGGAACCAACAAGAAGAAGAGAACAAAGATGATCAGGAACACCACAGCCCAACGTGTGTACCCACCAAATACTCCGTACATATGGAATTCCCTCCTTAAAGATTTGGTGCAACGCACGTTGTAATAAATGCACTCTTGTTCTGAATTGTCATGGATAGACGTCTAGATACTGATTATTTGATAAACTGTCATTGTAAACGATTAAGACAAAGGAGTCGGGCAGCATGAGATGGCTTTTGTTAGGTTCAGGACAAGCTGCCGCTGCTGTGACGCGCTGGTTTCTACAGATTGGTGAATCTGTAGTGATGGTGGTCATATCAAGCGAAAAAAGTCAAAGCGCGATACGTTATGCAGAACGATTTCCAAAAATTGAGCAACTATCTTGGGGCCATTTGCCTTATCGTTTACAAGATGCTGCTATTGACGGCGTCATTTTTTGTACGCCGGACACTGAAATAGCGCCCACTGCTGAACGTTTTGTGCATGAAATAGAAAAGATTTCAAAATTTCCCCAAGTGGCCTGGCAACTTTCCGGAGCACTGTCTTCTCAACAGTTAAACCCACTTAAAAGATTCTCTATTTCTGTAGCCAGCGTCCATCCATTGGCAGCCTTAACTTGGCAACTTCCAGATCAATGGGTACGAGGGATGTATTTTGCTCTTGAAGGAGAATCATTGGCCTGTGAATGGGCACAAATCTTAGTGGGTAAAGCTGAAGGACACACCATCCATCTTGCAGAATCAGATAAAGTGCGTTATCACGCAGCAGCCGTTTTAGCCTCCAATGCGCTGGTTGCGCTTGCTGATGCGGTGGCAACCATTCAGCCAACCCAGTATGGTATTGCACCATTCCTGCCCATCATGCGACAGACTCTAGAATCTGTCGCAAAATTGGGTACACATGACGCGCTGACTGGACCAGTGGTACGCAAAGATTTTGCAACCATCGAAAAACATTACAATGCTCTGCAGGCTTTTCCTATTCTGCAATCTTGCTATGCTCAGTTGAGCTTATGGATGGCTGAGATGGCCGACGCCGACCATTCAACGAATGTCCGAAAAATTCAATTACAACGCATCTTTGTTGATGAACTGTCTCATGATAGAAAGAAAAGAAATCGTGATCGAGAAAAATAAGGAGTGGAGGTAGAACCAAAATGACCCAAATCACGATACGCAATCTTTTACAGATGAAACAGAAGAAAGAAAAGATTGCTATGCTTACTGCTTATGATTATCCAACTGCGCGAATCATGGATCAATCAGGATTACATATTTTGTTAATTGGTGACTCACTCGGCATGGTTGTACAAGGCCATTCAACAACCTTACCTGTAACTTTGGATCACATGGTCTACCATACGCAAATGGTTTCCCGCGCCGTCGAAAGAGCCATGGTTGTGGCTGATATGCCCTTTTTGACACATAACGTATCGACAGAGGATGCATTGCGTGCAGCTGGGAGAATCATGCAAGAAGGCGGTGCACAAGGCGTCAAAATTGAAGGTGGCCGTGAATTGTCAACGACTGTGGAACGCTTGGTAGGAGCAGGTATACCTGTGATGGGTCATATTGGCTTAACACCGCAGTCGGTGCATGCTCTTGGTGGGTTCCATGTGCAAGGACGGACAGAAGAAGCTGCCATTCGACTTCTAGAAGACGCTTTGGCACTGCAGGATGCAGGAGCTTTTGCCATAGTCCTGGAAGTCGTGCCCGCAGAAGTGGCTCAAGTGGTGACAGAAGCATTATCCATACCAACCATCGGCATTGGTGCAGGCCCTCATTGTGACGGTCAAGTGCTCGTCTTTCACGATATGGCAGGCTATACTTCCGGTTACATTCCCAAACACAATAAGGCCTATGCTCATCTGGCCGACATCCTCAAAGAGGCGGGGATGAAATATGTTGAGGAAGTGCAAAACGGAGAATTCCCTGGACCACAACAATCTATACATCTTCGTTCGGATGAAAAGAGTATGCTGACGAAATTGCAGCAACACGCCGCAACTCATGATAGGCAAGGAGAGATGCGCCCATGAGAATAACATGCACGATTCAGGAAACTCGGGAAAGATTGGCAGAAGCCAAAGCAGCCGGCAAAAAAATTGGCTTTGTTCCTACCATGGGCTACTTGCATGAGGGACATGCTCGACTTGTGGAAGTTGCAGGAAAACATTGTGATTTTGTAGTGGTCAGTATTTTTGTAAATCCTACTCAGTTTGCGCCTGGTGAGGATTTATCCACGTATCCAAGAGACGCTGAACGAGACGAAGCATTGCTAAAAAAAGTGGGATGTCAACTTCTCTTTCGTCCAGACGAAAAGGAGATGTATCCAACTCCTTCGTTGACAAGAATTGAACTTCCCGAACTGGCGAGCCAACTTTGCGGAAAATCGCGACCCACACATTTTCAGGGCGTAGCTACGGTTGTTGCTAAATTGCTCCATATAGTCCAGCCAGAATTGGCCTTCTTTGGTATGAAAGATGGACAACAACTCGCCGTAGTCAAACGTATGGTGGAAGATCTCAACTTTCCTGTCCAAATTATTGGTGTGCCTACCGTTCGTGAAGAAGATGGACTGGCTAAAAGTTCACGCAATGTTTATCTGAATGAACATCAACGACAAACTGCGCCGCAAATTTATCAGGCATTATTGAAAGGTAAAGCGGCTATTGAAGCAGGAGAGACCGATCCAAATCGTGTTCGGCAAATCATCTACAGTCATTTGCAAGACCAGCCAGAATTGCGAATTGACTATGTGGAAGTGGTGCGACTCTCTGATTTACAACCTGCCGCGCAAATCGAAGGCGATATCATGTTGGCCGTTGCAGTTTATCTCGGCAAGGCACGCCTCATTGACAATCTGCAACTGCATGTCAAAAACAGCACATCAGGTCAGAGGCGTCAAGTTTTGGACAAAGGATTGGATATCCTCTAAACCCCAATTTTCTGATGGATTCCTTACAATCACCAATATATTTTGTCCATTTTGATATTGTATAAAAAGAGCGTGGCGCGTCGGTTGATTAGGCGTTTGGAAAGTTTCCCAGTCAACCGTTTGCGCCGTTTCCATTGGCCCCAAATGTTCTACCATATCCGGTGAGTCAAGAACAAGAGAATGATTTGACTCATAGACTACGTAATCCGCATAATTGAGGGTCAATATACCTCCCCCGTCAGCTGAAACAGATTGAAAATCGCCCAATCCAATTTTGCCGTTGGGCAGCAAAACATTGGCCAAATGGCTATGATTCGCCGCCTCCCGAATTCGACTGAGTTCCGCTCCCTGACTGGCTGAATATAGATTTCCCCCTTCTACCGCCTGTACCAAACGCACGCAGCCACCTATCACAACAAGCGATAGCAGCCCTGCAACAGCAACCCTTGTACGCTTCCCTATTTTGCGACGATAGTGATGGCCACGCCTGGTTTTTCGCCATCTCAAACGATTCATGGCAATTCTCCTCCCTTTTTTAGGGATACAAAATACATCCTGTAGCAACAGGATGTACCAAGCGTTGGGAGGAAATACCCTTTCTATTGGAAAACTTTTGTTGGATCCAGGAAAAGATTAATCGGGGTCAAACATACTTTCTCGGAGTACCCGATCAATACGTCTTCGTTCGTCTTTGGAGAGCTCTTTGCCTTCGTAATTTTCCACGTAATCCAAAAGTTTCTCTGCCCCACCTTGGCTTACTAAAAACATCGGCATTCGGCTATCGCCATCCACATCCAAATGAACATCTGGATTTGAAAAATAGACAATGCCTTGCACCCAAACACGCACACCTTCTTCTTTCAGCCGCTCTGCCAATCGGTAGACATGCGTTCCCACCTGTTTGAGAGGAGAGTATACACGTTTTTCATACGTGTGACCGCTTGCAGTTGTTTTATATTGAATCCAATCCGATTCTTCCGTTTGACCGACTATCGTTCCTACAATATTTTTGGTTTCTACAACAAACACACCATGAGGAGCAACAATCACGTGATCAATCTGGCTCGATTTCCCGTCCCATTCTACAACCAGATCAGAATATACCGTGTATCCACTGGGTAATTCGCTAAAAGCGAGAATGGCTGCCTCTTCCCCTGCCAGACCTGCTCCAAGTACATTCATTTCTGTTCGTACTCGCTTCAATACCATAGCAGCTACAGCAATCGTCAACATACCTAGTAACGAATACATAGGTCTCGTAGCCATTGGACCGATGAGAAACAATAGAGCACCCACAGCTATAAAAAACCACGCATAGCGGCGGCGGCGGCGCCAATCATCGAGATCGGACTCCAGATGATTCTGTTCACCCTTGACAATTTCGGCCATCATCAGCTGTCTCCCTATGACAAAGTTTTCATAGACAGTATAGGCCGAACCATAGGTCATTTATACTCTTCCATCAACCGCAACAGGTTAAAAATCCGGATTATTTTGGAGAAAACCGCGCCACATACCTGCTATTCTCTGATGCATTTCACTTGGCATCATGGCTAATCGTTGTTTGGCATCGCCGTAGCCAATTTCAGTTTCACCACGCAGATAATCCGCAAATACTCCATCAGCAAAAGCATCCAACGGTTCACCAAACGTATGCAAACCAACACCACCTAAATCGGTATTGACCGCAGGTGGCAAAATTTCTACCACACGCACTTGGGTATCCGCCAATTGTTCGCGTAAAGAGAGGGTGAAAGAGCGCAGCGCTGCTTTGGTAGCACTGTATATAGGCGCAAAGGGTGCGGGAATCAAGGAGAGACCCGATGTAACTTGAATGATGGTCGCACGCTCCTTACTGCGCAAATGCGGTAAAAATAGAAGCGTCAAATGGATTGCCGCCTCTAAATTGATAGCAATTTCCTCTCGCAATTCTGACCAGGAACGGTCAGAGATTTTTGTCAGATTGATCCGCTTTTGAATGCCTGCGTTATTCACCAGCAAATTGCACTCTGGGTAATTTTCCACAACCCAATGGTAAAGTTCCACGCGACTTTCTTCATCTGCAACATCAGCAACACGTGTAATCAGACGCGGATGCTTGTCTTGAGCCTCTGCTAATTTCTCGGCACGTCGACCAATCACAATCACCTGACAACCCTGTGCTAAAAAGCGTTCAGCTAAAGCCAATCCAATACCTGTAGCGCCACCAGTGATGAGTACCGTATCAGTTGTGTTTGTCAATTTTGTAACCTCTCTTTCATGCATGTTCATCGGTACGTCTTGGCTGTTTGTAAAAATGAGCCAAGGCGGTTGCCAAGAGTTTTTGCTCATGATTCAAAACCTCGCCACGAAAAACAAGGATGGCACGGCTGTTTTGAATCGGCATGATGCGTGCTTGCAAAACATCTGAAAGACGTCCTGGGGCTATAAAATCGACTGACAAATTGAGTGTTAATGCCCTGCCTACAGAATGATCGACCGCAAACGCTGTTTCTGCCATAGCGGTGTCAATAAAAGCTGTCATCAATCCACCATGGAGAATGCCATAACGATTGAGCATTTCTTCTTGAACGGTCATTTCGTAAATATAGGCTCCATCATGCAGTCCACAATTTTCAAATTTCATCATCTCTTGTACAAACGCCAATGGGCGGTGATAAGTCGCTTTTTTTGCTTCAATCAAGCGATAGATAGCCTGTAACTCTTCTTCTGGCATACCCTGCAACGATTCTATAATTTTCTCTTTCATAAACATCGCCTCTCTTCTTATCTGACTTTACCGCCCATCTATTTACTGTGCAGATGGTTGATAAACCGCTGTATCTTCTGCACCCACCAACGGTTTTGGATAGGGGAAGAGATCGAGTGCACTCACAATTCGACCCTCTGTATCTTTAAAGACCACATGTTCACGTGAAAATTCACGCGGACTGACTAACCCACAGGCCGCCGCCAAAGCAAAAACACTTTCACGCACATGGAGAATGTAATTCATAACGCGATATTGTTTCTCTTCCGGTACAAGCGCTGACATGTATTTGGGATCTGTCGTGGTAATACCCGTAGGACATTTTCCTGTATGGCACTGCATGGCCATAATACATCCGTTGGCAATCATAAATCCGCGGGCAGAGTTGACAGCATCCGCACCAAGCGCAAGGGCAATCGCAACTTTGTCAGGGGTAATCAATTTGCCAGATGCAAAAATTTTAATGCGATCACGGAGTCCATAACGGCGTGCCGCATTATCGACCTCGACCAGGGCTGAGAAAAGCGGCAACCCCATGCCATCGGCCATAGCTTTGAATGTCGCACCGGAACCTCCTTCGCTGCCATCCACAGTTAGGAAATCCGGACAGATATTCAACTTCTTCATAGCTATAAACAGTTTTTGCAAACGTTCCACGTTACCCACAACAATTTTCAAACCCACAGGTTTTCCGCCTTTTTCCTGCAACTTTTTCACAAACTCCAACGCTTCTTCTTCGTTATGAAGGAACGGAAACCGATTCGGAGAGTTGACCGTCTGTCCCACGGGAACTTTTCGTATATGGGCAATTTTCTCGTTGACTTTAGAACCTTCCAGATGGCCGCCGCGGATTTTGGCACCTTGATGAAATTTCAACTCAAAAGCCACAATGTTGGGTTGAGCCGCATGGGCAGCAAATTCCTCGAAAGAAAACTGACCGTGATCGTCCCGAAAACCAAACAACCCAGGCCCAATTTGGGCTATCACATCTACGCCTGTGGATAAATGCTCTGGTGCTACACCTCCCTCACCCGTGTTCAGCCACGCGCCGCCAGCCATAGCCGCTCCACGTCCTGTAGAAAGAATATAGTGCTCTCCGACGGCACCATAAGAGGTAGCAGAGACTCCAAACATACCTCGTAACTTCCAGGGATGTGGCCGCGATTCACCCACCACCACAGCGTCCTCTTCTGAATACAACCAACGTTTGGCCGAATCATTCACAATCTTTTCATGACGCGTGAATAACCCTTCATGAACAATGGTGTATTTTTTGGCTGGAATGGCTTCATCATTCGCAGCACGCAACTCGCTAGTCAGTTTTGGAAAAACATCATTAGCCAAATAAAGACCTGGCTTTTCAAAATCACGTTTCCCACCAAAACTGATTAAATCCGTACGATATTTCCCCGCAAAGACAACTGCTAAAAAATCAGCCCGGGAAAAAGGTCGTCCTTCCGTATCATTGTCAAACCAATACTGACGAAACTCTGGACCGAGTTTCTCCAAAAAATATCGCATCCATCCGAGATAGGGATGCGCACGTATCACAGAATGCTGAGGTTTTCTGGAGAGCACATAGAGATAACCCAATACTCCAATCGGCAAAACTACGAGAATAAAGATAACCGCAATCAGCAGTATCAAAATCGTTGTTTGCACGGCCATTGCCTCCTCTTTGTTCAGGTTCCAAATGGATGGTTTAGCAAAATCCTTCCCGGTTCATTTTCTACCCTAGCAAGGTCTATAAAAAATATCAAACATCCATTAAATGTAAAGCTGTATCAAACAAATACTCTGCCAACAACTGCATAAACCTTGCCGCAAAGAAGCACATTAGGCACAGCGGAGGGATGTACGATGAATCAACATTGGATACGTTACTTAGCGGTAACCGCTGTTACACTGTTGGCTGTTAGCGGTTGCAGCGTGCCCAGACAACACCAGCGTAACGGCACGAATACAGAAGTGAAAGCAACAGGGGCAAGAGCGCTCCCTTTTGAAACCGTGTTGGTCACCAATAGACAAGGTATGAACGATCTCGGTGCAAACGATGGTGCCTGGAATGGACTAGTTAAGTCGCATGAGATGGCAGACACTCAACCAGGCGTCGTACAATCTCATACAGTTGCGGATGAAATGAGCAATCTCGAACAGTTGGGCGAGCAGCATGTTCAATTCATCGTAGCTTCCAGTGGAGTTCGAGAATCTGCGGTTCGAGCAGCTGCCAAGAAATATCCACTTACGCATTTTCTGTTGCTGGGTCAAGCAACGACAGGTCAAGCGAATGTTGCTGGTGCTGTTTTTGACACTCAACAGGCAGCATACGCCATGGGATATCTGGCAGGTTTAGCAGACAAGTCAAAGAATATGAATAAGCCCCAGAAAGTAGCAGTTCTCTATAATTCACAAAGTGCACAAGAGTTAGCGAATGCTCATGCGTTTGCCAAGGGATTTTCACAAGCATATCCAGGACAAAAACCTATGCTCATGCGTCTCCCGACTCCGTTTGCATCCATGTCTATCCAATCTGCCATCCACAACGCTACGGAAAAGGGAGCGTTTTTGATATATGGCGCAGGCAACGTGGAAACAGGACCACTCTTACAAGCAGCCGAAACTTCATCTCTACAAATTATGAACACAGGTTACGATGCGGCCAGTAGATTTCCACAACATGTACTTGCCAGTTTAGTCCCTCAGTACAATTTAGCTGTAGAGAATGCTGTTTCAGAGGTCGATCACAATCAATTCAAGAGCAACACAGCCACTTACAACTTGCAAAACCACGGCGTTGTCGTTAGTGTAAGTCACGATTGTCCCATGGAATGGTCGATTGCTGAAGACCGAGTTTTGCAATCTTTTGGGACAACCGGTGTTCGTCATACCTGACCTGAATTTAAACGCCAAGCAGCGCCGGATATGAGAGTTAAGGGAAGTTTTGTATACCAGGTTTATTGTGACGCAAAATCGAAAACAAAAGGGGCTGTCCCTCAGTTATGGACTGATTTGCGGACAACCCCTGTTTCATCTTGCCAAAGTCAGATTACATATGCATCATCAAAAGTAAGTTTAAAAAATGTTACTTTTTCGTCTTTAAACGCAACTGATGAGAGACTGAAACCCACAAAGAAACCATCAAAGATAGCCATAAAATACCTGCCGCTATAGTGTGATGATGCAAAACAGCAGAAATTGCAGCTAGCAGGATGCCAACAACTAAAATAGAAGCAAGGCGCCCATCATCTACTAGAAGTCCCCATAGGGTTTTCAAAACACTCATGATTGGCTGACCTCCCCAGGAGTTTGCGATGAATCCTCTCCATGCGAAGAACGTAGAGCTCGCTTACAACGAGTGACCAATATATATGAGAGCAGGAGCAAAGTTACAATTAAATAAATAATAGACAAATCCTGATTAGGCCAACGTACATGAAAACTTTCTCCTAACCAGTAGGTTCCGAAAGAGGTGAGCATAATGCCGACAATAAATTTCATTGTGTTTTCAGGAATTTTAGATAAGGGCTGCTTTGCAATGATACCGAGTAAGATGACAACAACCGTGGCTATAAGAGCGCCAAGCACAGCGGATGAAATCGAATGCGAGGCCAATCCGAATGTGATGACAATAAAAATAGCCTCAAGACCCTCTAAAAATGTTCCGCTAAACGTTGTGGCGAAGGCAAATCGATCTATACCAGGCTTTACTTCTCCAGCCGCCTTCTGACGCTGTACTTCTTCTTCATAGCTTTCGGCTTCATTATGCAATGCTTTCAGTCCCGCATAACGAAGAATTGCCTTGCGTAACCAACGTATACCAAACAGCAGCATAAACAAACCAACCATCAACTGCACCCAAAATAAATCAATCACCTTAGCTAAAGGCGCACCTATCAGCGTAACCAAAATCGCTAAAACCAAGACAGCAGAGAAGGCGCCAAGCAGCGCATTTTTCCACCCGCGAATGGCCGCTACGGCGAGAACAATGGTCAACGCTTCAATGAATTCCACACCTGTACCTAAAAAGCTAGAGAGGACAGCAAACCCGTTCATGAATAGATCACCCCAATTTTTTTTGGTATCGTGACTGCTCACTCTCACCTCCTGCAACTAAGGTACAAGATTTCTTTTCCGTCCATACCCATACCCTACTCTTTATGGGGTACGCTTCTGACTGCCAAACCTCTAAAATTTCTTTTCCATGAGGCAACAAGATTTCCACTTTATAAAGCCACTGTGCTCCATGATAAGCTCTTTGCACAATGACACCTGTCCAGCTAAAAATATGATCGCCAGAAGAGAGGGACGGATGAAATCTGTCCTTCCATTCCACAGTTCCATCATAAGTATGGAGATGTAAGTGATGAGGACGGAGGATAAGCAAGTACGGCATACGCTGGACAACTTTTTTGCCATCAAGCAACATCTGATATCCTTTCCAGTCTACCATAATCGATGAATGATCTGAACGTACAACTTGTACGGGTAAAACATTGGCAGCTCCCATAAAATGCGCCGCAAAAGCCGTACTGGGCTGAGTATACAGCCCTTGAGGAGAACCTGTCTGTTCCACTTTTCCCGCATTCAACAGTACGATATGGCTAGCCATGGACAAGGCTTCAATTTGATCGTGTGTCACGTAAATGGTTGTCGTCTTAGCTGCAGATGAAAATTCTAGTATTTCCCAGCGCATTTGTTCACGCAATTTAGTATCCAAGGAAGAAAGAGGTTCATCCATCAAAAGAATCTGTGGATTTGGAGCCAGGGCTCTGGCTATAGCAATTCTCTGCTTTTGTCCTCCTGAGAGTTGATGAACCATAGCATGTCGATATTCCTGCATGCGAACCAGAGAAAGGACTTCCTCCACACGATCGGCAATCTGTTGGCGAGGCAATCTTTTCACCTTAAGTCCAAACGCAACGTTTTCAAATACCGACATATGTGGCCAGAGTGCAAAATCCTGAAACACCATACCCACATTGCGCACTTCTGGTGGTACAATATAACCGGGTCTAGCCCAAACCTCTCCAGCTACTCTTAATTCACCTGCTTGAATGTCTTGAAACCCTGCTAAAATCGACAGCAATGTGGTTTTTCCACACCCTGATGGACCTAATAGAGCTAAAAAAGCCCCAGAAGGAATATTCAAGGTAATGTTTTGTAAAACTTCTTTGTCTCCATAGCTTTTACTCACTCCCCGAAACTCAATCAGCATAGGGCATATTCTCCTTTCGCATGTCTAACGTACCGTTCAACAAAGTTTCTACTCGACTCTAACAGAGTTGGAAGAACGTAAAAGCATAGACTCTACCCATCTTCCCAGCATATACAGAAGGAGTACAATGATGAGTCCAAGAATGGACATTGCTGACCCCCGCGCAAATTCAAAAGCATTGAATTTCTGTTGAATCGTCTCTGGAAAAGGTGGCGAACCTGGTGGATAAAGCAAAGATGAGGCAGGAAGCTCAAACATTGTGCCGGTCATGGTCATAAAAAATGTTGAGACCGTCGTCGTTCGCACCAATGGCATGACAATTTGTGCAATCACTCGCAAGTTGGAAGCACCTAAACTAAATGCGGCAGTCGCAAGATTCCCAGACACCTGCTGCATGCTCCCTATCTGCAAACGTACAGCATACGGCAATGAGCCTGCTAAATAAGCCATACCCAGACATATCGGCGTGCCGTAAATGACGAAATGAAGTGGAATAAGCCATGTTGCATTGTAAGCAAAGATGAAACCGGCTGCTAAAACAATACCCGGAACTGCAATGGTAGCTATCATTAACAAATTGATAAATTGATTGATTTTAGAGCGACGAAACATCATCTGATAGGCCAAAAAAAGCCCTAAAATCATTGTTAAAAATGCATTTGTCAACGCGTAGACCAACGTGCGTAAAAGCGCTTGAAGACCACTGCCTCCTGGTTTGAATAGACTCTTATAGTGGACTAGTGTCCAACTATGGGCATCAAGATGAGTCACATAATTTTTCAAAAGTGATTGAATGATGGTCGATCCGATGGGTAAAAAAAACGCTAGAAAAAGTATAAAAAAAGCCACAAGACTGAAACCACGATGATGGTTGCGTATTTCGGTTTGTTCTTTACTGTGTGTACTGATGGTGGCAAAAGAACGTGTTTTCAAAAAATGAAATTGCAGATAAAAAGCTAAGCCCATGATGACGATTAAAATCAGCGACAAACTGGCAGCTGAAGGGTAATTTACAGGCGTCTGGTCTAGAGAAGCGTATATTTGATACGTAATAAGCGGAATGTGCATCTGCGGAGTGATGGCTGCAGCCATACCAAAATCTCCGAATCCTTCAGCAAACGCCAACGACGCACCCGCTAAAAGAGCTGGTAAAAGCAAAGGCAATGTAATGCGTCGCAAACGATACCCTGCATTAGCGCCTAATAATCGACCTGCTTGTTCATACTCTAAGCCAATATTTTGAATGGACGGCACAAGAGCAAAATAAATAAAAGGAATATACCGCAAGGCCATGACCACAACGAGTCCTTCTTTTGAAAAAAACCATTGTGTCAATCCGTTTGGCAAATTCAACAATTCACTAAGAATACCCCCTTCTTGCATCAAACTCACCCAGCCCTGGGCGATGACATAGGAAGGAGCAAAAAAGACAATCCATACGGCAGTGTCTAAAATTTTGCCCATTTTCTTTCCACCACGAACTCTTGCAAAAGCAACCAACGTCGCCAAAAAAGTTGCCAAGATGGCAGAACCAGCTCCTAAAATAAGAGAATTGACTATGGCTTGCCCATTCAGAGGATTAGCAAAAAGTTGTTGCAAGGGTTGCCATGATGGTTTCCAAGATATAGGTGTATTAAAAACATTAGGAAATCCTACTTGAAGCAACAACGCTGCCAGCGGATAGAAAATGAGAAGAAAAAAAATCAGCAAACCGGGCAAAGAACCCAGCCCGCTGAAAAATGGCCTCCACTTCTGCTTATTCCGTAATGTTGTCATGGAACCATTCCTGAATTTGATTTTCCTGATTGGCAGCTTGTACAGGATTGACCCTTACCCAGTGAATACCATTTTGTTGTCGCGCTGGATTGGGAGATTCTCCTTGAATAATAGGATTAAAATATGAATCTCCTCCACCATTTTGCGGATTCAACATGACCTGTTGCCCTTGATGAGAAAGAACAAATTCAACGAATTTTTTGGCTGCAGCCATATCTGGAGCGTTTTTATCGATGCCCAAAACATCCGGTAACGTGAATACGCCAGATGAAGGATAAATGATTTGAATAGGTGCGCCCTTCTCTTTTGCAGCTACTAATGCAGAATCCTGAATCATAATAGCCTTGACCTGACCTTTTTCTAAAGCCTGCAGTGTGACACCATTAGTTGGAAATATTTTTAACCCATTTGCCTTTAGACGAGTGAAAAAAGCTTCCCCCTGCTGTTTGCCCATCAACTGTAAAATCCCCGCTACAAAAGGAAAGGTAGGTCCTGAAATAGCCGGATCGTTCATAGCAATCTCATTCTTCCAATAGGGTTTAAGCAAACTGCTCCAATCGGTAGGATATTCAGAAGGAGGAACAAGTTTGGTATTGACAGCAATAGCTGCAGCTGCTGTTACACCACCTGGAAAATAGGCGTCACTAGAGGGAACCAATGATTTGCCCAGACTTGTATAGTTGTCATAATCGCTAGGCTTCCAGCCCTCCAGAAGCATCCCTTGATTGGCAAGCGCCTGCATGGTAGCTGCTCCATCAAACCAGGCAACGTCCCAATGAGGATTGCTTTTTTCAGCTTCCAATTTGGCGACAATCGTACCTGTTGAATTATCGTCTAGTTTCACTTGAATTCCTGTTGCTTTTTCAAACGCTTGAGCCATGGCTGAATCATAGCCTTGCGCTGAATAGAGCACCAATTGCTGATGACCAGTTGAGCTTACTGATGTAGTGTGGTTCTGTTGTTGACTGGCATTTGCATTTGTCATGGATGCAGCAGTTTGACATCCTGATACCAAAAAGCCCAAACCTAATAATGAACCGAAAATACCCAACAATTTGCCATATCTCATGTTCAATCAATCTCCACTCCCTCTGTAGACATGCTTATGAACAAAACACGCGCAAACCCTCTAAAGGCTTGCGCGTGTAGACTAACAAATGAATATAAATGATAAATAAATTTCTCGTAAATATTTGTAAACTTATGATGAGGAATGTGTAAAGATTACAACACCGAAGTGGAAACGGCTATGGAGCTCTCCCGTCCTAAAGAACATGCTTCGACTATTTCGCGCCATTCCATATAGCGGCGCAAAATATCTTCTTCTATTAATTCACTTCCACGCTGTACTTCGACGAGTTTCAGTCTATCCAACGCACGAATGGCATGCCACTGTTCAGCATATACTCGAACCACATCTCCTGCACCAATGGGGAAAATACGATTGTCCAAAGCTACTTCTCCGTGTCCTTCTAAAATCGTCCAAGTCTCCGTGCGATGGAAATGTTTTTGGTAGGAAAGGTTGCAGCCAGGGGAAATTTCAATCCACTTGGTCAATACTTCTCCCTCTTCAAGTTTTTGATAATCGAGCACTCGATAACTTCCCCAGCGCCGTTCTTCATACATAGGTCTTCCTTGAAAAGGTTCGACCACATCTTTTAAGTGGGCGCTAGCCTCTTTATCTGCAACGAGTATGCCATCCGGTGTGGCCGCAATCATCATTCCCTGCACACCCAGCGCTACCACGGGAATACCCAGTTCGTTTAACACATGCGTCTCCTGGCAATCTTTTAGAACACCCGAACCAAGTAACGGCTGACTCATTTCTTCAGACAAACTCGCCCATGTACCTAAATCTTTCCATACTCCTCGATAAGGTAAAACGGCAATTTTTCCCGTTTTCTCTACAACTTCGTAGTCGAACGATCTTTTCGGCAACTCTAAAAATTGTCCTCGCAATCCTTGATAAGTGGCGTGATAACCTCTGCTTGCCAGCCAATGGCGCAAAAAAGAAAGACGAAATGCAAACACTCCGCAATTCCATAAAGCGCCGCGGTCCATCAATTTTTGTGCAATATCTGATGAAGGTTTTTCCACAAATTGTTCCACCCACGCTATACCATCCGTGGATTCACCAGGAACAATGTAGCCAAATTTGCTTGTGGGCTCTTCAGGAACGACTCCCATTAATACCATATCGGCTGACGATTCCTGTAGAACTTGCTCCAAACGAACAATTTGTTGAAAATAATGATTCTCCACAAAATGATCGACTGGTACCACGGCCACCACTTCATCTGGTGAAATTCCTTCTCTATCCAACAGATATAAAGCAGCCAAGCTGATGGCAGGAAATGTATCCCTGCGAGCTGGTTCTTGAATAAAAGAAATTTCTCCCAGTTGACTTTGCACCAATTCCCACTGTGCTTTGGACGCACAAACATAGGCGTTATTTTGCATACCCACGTCTTCCAACTGCTTCCACACTCGTTGCAACATAGACACAGGTTGACCCGTTTCCTTATCTGGCAGTACTTTAAGAAATTGTTTCGATCTCGCTTCATTGGACATGGGCCAAAGCCGTTTTCCAGAACCTCCGGAAAGAAGAATGATTTTCACACCAAACGCACCTTTCTTGCGCACTCTATGACGAGTAATAACCTAAAAAGTAAACCATCTGAATGAAAGTTTCGCCACGAACCTATTGAAACCTGCTGATTTGCTTCTCCCTACAATACCTTCGGCAACACAACGGCCTCATTTTGAACATGGGGTGTAAACCAGCGTATACCTATACTTGGAGCATGTCCGTCACTTGGAGAAACCACCAATTGACCATCAGGGATGCGAGTCGAGCCCACAAAGATGATGGTGTGCATGGGATGGGGTGTGTAAAACGTTATTCCTCTCAATTCAGACAGACTTGGCCAATGTTTACCAAACACCGGATCGTACAAGGGGTCAATATGAATTTCCAGCCACCGCCCCCGTTGAAGCAAATGATAGTGGAGTTGACTGTGAACCCGTTCATAAGTCAGTAATCGACTCGTTCGAGCCACCAATATTTTCCCATCATCCTGCCAGTGCGCCAAGGTCTGCAAAGCTTGGACCGCATTTTTTGGAAGACAGAGAAATTCCTGATTGGCAGCTAAATGTTGAGCAACGACCACCGATTTACCTTCACGAACCAATTTTCTCAGATGCACAAGCGAAAGTTCATCATCCAAATCCCCCGCGGTCCACTGCCAAAGAACTTCTCCTCGACTGCCAATCTTTTCATGAGTATAACGAGAAAATCCGTACAAAATGGATCCATCCGGCATATGTACCGGTTTCATTACTTTTTTCAATCCAAAGGATGTACTGTCGATGTCTGTCCACATATAACGAATACCCAATTTACGTGTTACATCTAAATGATAGTACGGAGATTGCGGTACCGCTCCCATTTGATAATGAAAAAACGGGCGCAAATGACGGGAACCAAAGTTATCAACATTAGCCATATTACCGTGATCGATCCATACGGGAACCTGGACACCATCCGAGAGCATACGTTGAACAGCCTTTACTGCAAGCAACCGATGAAAACGTGTACCTTTTTCTGTTACGGTACTGAAATCGCCATAACTATGCAAACTGTCTATCCATCCACAGGATAGATAATGGCGAATTGCGCTAGCTGCATAAGGTTTGAGACTCAAGCCGTAAAAATAGGCAAGCTGTTGATGTAACGGAACACCGCCCACATCAATATTTCGTTGAATGTTGCTTCCGTTATAAATAAAAAAAGAATCGGCAATATCCAAACCAAGTCCCCGTCCGTATGGCGTCATATCATACGTGTTGAGAAACTGGTGAATTTGATTAAATTTGCGTAACGTCTGATGATCTGCGTCGCTGGCAATGGATAACATGGCATGATAGGGATACGGATAGGGACGAAGTTGTACAGGCTGATTGGAGGATTCGAGAATTCTTCCCGGATGTCCAGACACACGCTTCCAAGGCACCATGCCATGCTCCTGGCAGGATGGCACCATAGACAGTGCCGAGATGAATCCGAGAGCAAGCAAAGCGAAACGTTGCCACGCTGAACGCATCAAGGCCACTCCCTTCATCCATACTCCAGAGCAGTCAGGATCGATGAGAGTATGGCCTTAAATGGTCAGCCATAATCAGGGATTTGATTGCGATTCGGGAATAAATTGGAATGTGTGAAGTGTCACGACATTCTGTGCTGAAACACTGGCTTGCACGCGCAGCCATTCATTTTGGCCTGCTACGCGAATCTTTACGCGACCTTTTACCAACAAAAGACGTGTTCCTTGAACATCAAGTTGAACATCAAACTGGGATGCATAATGCACTTGTTGGATGGAATGATGCAGCAGGGGATCCATCTGTGTGATTTGTTTCTGCCAGGCAACAGGGATCACTTTTGCATCAGGATGAAGTAACGCGTAAAGTTCTGGGATTCGATTTTCTGCTGACATATGCACAAATGCCAGAAATAATTCTGTAATGGCATTGGCGGCGGACAGCGGCGCATTGCTCTGTTGATAGGCAGGAGAAGGATTGCCTGTGTATGTCAACGTGCCCATGGGTAATGGATTGTTGGCCAGTTGAATTTGTGGCGAATCCATAAGTTTTTTCGGCAATTGCACGCTGTAAATGTCACTCGTATGAGCAGCAAGTACGGATTGAGACGTAGCCTGTACAGCAACAAGCCGAGCAAAAACCAGATAGCGATAGGGTGTTAAATAGAGCGCATCGAGGGGATAACAAGCTTCCAAAATCATGCTGGGAGCTACCGTATTGGGTACGCTTTCACCCACATGTGCGATTTCATGTCCTGTAACCTGATATATATAGGTTTGTCCATAAGACTCAAATACCAGTTGGTCACCACTCTTCAGTCGATTGATGTGGCGAAACCAGGTTGCGTTGTGCGCGGCAATGACACTAGCACCAGGTTGTCCTGGTTCAGCACTGTTTTTTAAATGTCCAGCAGCTACATTGAGCACCGTATCGTCAGTTCCCTGCAAAACGGGTACGCGAACAGATAGACTTGGAATTTGCAGTATACCCATCAGGGGGCAGATGGTACGCCCCAAGAGATGCTGCTAACGCTGAGGCTGCAGGAGAAAGTGGAGCCAGAGACTGACGACTGGAACGCAACATTTGTTTGGCCTTCGCCAATTCGGCTTGCCCAATAACGCGACTTCTCAGATAAAAAAATGGAATTCTAGCTGCTATGCCAAGCCCTATGACGCAGAGCGCAATGCCGATAATAGTCAACCAACGTTTGGAAAGCTTTTGCATGACTTACCTGCGCCGGGCAATCCGCAAAACACCCGCGCCAAATCCTAGAAAAGCTAATGCCATAGCAGCTTCCGGCAATACAG
The DNA here is from genome assembly GCF_016804365.1 of Alicyclobacillus sp. TC. Lineage (NCBI taxonomy): Bacteria > Bacillati > Bacillota > Bacilli > Caryophanales > Alicyclobacillaceae > Alicyclobacillus > Alicyclobacillus sp. TC. Next base: position 2,554,344 of record NZ_CP044434.1, read on the forward strand.
GAACTCCCGTAACTGGCTTGGTTGCTGAAACAGTTTGTATGACCGGTGAAAGAACCACATATTCACCTGGTGTAGAAACTGAGAACTTGACGCTGCCGGGTTGAAACGACGCCGTTTGCACCGATTGCCAACCACCGGGGGTCTTCTGAACCAATTCATCTCCTGTTTGCAGAGAAGGGAATTGTAATTGGACACTTAAAGGCGCTTTTAAGCTTGTATTGGCTGAAAAATTGAGGGAGAAACTGGTTACCACGCGATCGCCCGCTGGTATCATTCCTTGAACTTGCGAGGGAGGCAGACTCACAAACAGCACTTCTGATTTTGAACTCACTGCACCTGCTGATGCGGAAACGGTGTATTTGAGAGCACCCAACTGTCCGGTAATCACGTTGCCACTTGGTTTCATTTGTGCATCGGCGCTGACAGAAGACGTGACAGGAATGGAAAGAGGGTTAAGATGAGCTTTAGCCAGTGCTGACTCACCAACCTGTGCCAATACTTCTTGTCCTTGCAGAGTGGGATGGACATCATGCAGGTATAGATCAACATATTCCAATTGATGACCGGCAAAAGCTGAATGCGCATGAGCTACAACCACTTTAGGGAAAGAGGCTGCCTCCTGGCGAATAATGTCATCCATCATTCCTTGAAATTGATTGGTCACCTGATGCAAGGGGCTACCAGAAGGAAAGGGATTATAGAGCGTATATAAAATAATGGGTGCCTGACTTTCTTTACGAATGGCTGCTAATGTGGCCTGCAAATTTTCTTTAAATTGGTCAACGAGCTGCATACCACTTTGCATCTCTGACGGCGTCAGTTGCAGCCCATAGGTGGTAGCAACTGTGGAAGCATCTTGCAACAGATTATAGCGAGCGGCAAAATGAAGTAAATCGTTGCTGCCAATGTCCAGTGTAATCAGACTTGCGTGTTGAATACTCGAAGAAATGTCTGGTTGTTGCAAATTGAGCAGCAAATCTTTTGACGTCCATCCAGGCACGCCAAGATTTGTAACAGAAAGGTGATATTGTTTTGCCATCCAATCAGGAAACGCTTCCACAGAGGGAGTTGTATTGCCAGCAGTATCTGGCAAGTTATACCCAAACGTAATAGAATCCCCCAGTGCCACCAAGGTGCCTTCCATGGGGGCTTGCGTTGCCGCCATAACCGTTGGTGCGCTCAGTAGCGCCACTAACCCTGCTGCACCCACTGCGCCAGCAATCAGGCGCGTAGTATGCTTTCCTTTCATATCCATCGCGCTCCTTTGACCCACTTTCAAATCCAAATTCGTAAAGAATACTTCAGTGACTGACACAATGTCTGCTTGTCTGTCTTTCATCATATACCAAATCATTGAAAAGAAGAAATAGTTAAAAAAAAGCCTGGCAAGGATTCAATCATCCCTGCCAGGCTATCCGTATCTGCTCGATTTCTCAATGGCTTGAAACAGTTATTGTCCGTGCGCTACAGTAGCAGCAACCGGCACAGAAAGTAAATCCTGCAACCAATCCCGCTCATGATGATCTGAATCTGTAAATACAATCAGGACCATATTATCTTCCATCCAATAGAAGTTGATTTGACCCTGTACACTATGAATAGATGATTTATCCAAATTCATGCCCTCAATTTGTTGTTGCAAATTCTGGAGTGTCTGCAGATATTGCAACAGGACAATCTCAATTTCTTCATCATAATCTCTGTCCGAAGCAATACTGTGTCCATTTTGATAGGCAATCCATCCGAGTACGCGAGTTTCTTCATGCAACTTGTAAAAGCGTTGAATCCAATCATCCAATTTTCCACTTTGCAATCCTTGTGAGACCAGACGGAATGGATGTCTATTTACAGGTACACGCTTGACCCCACTGGAAACGTTACTAGCAGAAGCAACAGGAGTCTCGCTCAATGAAGATGAGACAAACGGCTGATGAGCTAACGGCTCTGTTCGGTGTTCTTCAGTCATTCGCTCTACGTCTTCGAGAAGCAGTGATAAAAAATGTTGCACGTCATCCGTATCCACGTTACTGGTGGCTGCTACCTCTGTTTGAATGGGCGCTGACTCATGTGTCTGCGCCAGTTGGCGAAGTACGGTCGCCGCCTGCGAGGCCAGCGACTGTTCCTCCGGCTTCTTGGTTGGTTCTGCTGCCTGCGGCTCAATCATTTGCTTTAATACACGCTCCATAGCCACATCCAACGAACTTTTTTCCGTTTTATGATGATGACCTGAAGTCTTGCTGTGCTCCAAATCTTCCAATACATTTTCCGCCAAACGTTGGATATCCATAGCTTCCATCCCCTTTCTTTCTGCCCGATCACGATGAACCCATCAGCTAGCTGCTTAGACTGACATTCTGTTTATGTTCCAAAACTTGCTGCAATAATTGAATCGCGCGGCGCGCTTTTTCCTTTTCTTCCTCCGGAGCATCCGGTAAAAGTCCTGTGCGTGCTTGATGCAAAGCAATCAGACCCAATCTTTCCATACGAGCAATTTCTACTGAACTGAGCAAACCTGTGGATTTCGGCAAATCCGCTTTTGACTGCATTTGCTCGGCAACCGCAGCCACACGATTGGTTTTACAAAAGACAGTGGCAATAGCTGCCAGAAGAGCAAGACCGCCTGAAATCCAGAACGCTAAAGCCAACCCATGATGGAATGCAGGCCCAATCATGTTTGGGAAGAAATGCATACCGAGCAATGTAGAACGATTCGCCGCGGACAGATTATTCAAAATCTGCGCTGGCAACAAATGAGCCATTGGATTATAGCCAAGAAGCGCAGCAAAGAGAGACGCTGTAGGCGGAAGTTTGGAGACCATTTCTGCATACGGAAGAGGTACGCCATGTTGGCTCAACCCATTCAAATACGCTTGCGGCAAACGACTGGCCAATCCACTAATCACAATACTGAAGAAGAGACCCATACTCATTAACTGTCCAGCATTCATGAAAGTGGCTCGCATTCCCGAGGCAACCCCTCGATAACGCGGTGGCACAGAATTCATGATAATGGCTGAGTTTGGCGAAGAGAAGACACCCATACCTATACCAATGATGAAAAGATACGTTGCGAACGTCCAATAATGAAAATTGAACGGTAAAGTATTGATAAGTGCAAAACCACCAGCTGTAATAATCATGCCAGCAAACGTGTACCATTTCGCGCCTGCTTTGTCTGACAAATACCCGCTAATAGGTCCTGCTACCAAGAATCCGACCATCTGCGGCAACGTGTCAATGCCTGCCTGTAATGGTGTATGAGAGAACGAAACGTTATGGAGCGGCAACCAGATACCTTGCAGCCAAATGATTAACATAAATGACAAACCACCGCGAGCCAAGGCAGCAAAAAGTGAGGCAATATTGCCTAATGTAAACGAACGGTGCGCAAATAAATGCAACTGGAAAAGCGGATGCTCCACGTTCATCTCTACAAAGACAAACACAATCAAACAGACTACGCCGCCAGCCAAAGCTGTGACGACCCACGGATTTCCCCAGCCCATGGAGCTTGTGCCATAAGGCATGATACCATATGTCAAACCCAGCATAATGCCAAGAATACCCAGTCCCAAAAACAAATTCCCGAGCAAATCAAGCGAAGCTTTTACCTTGACGCCAATCTCTTTCAAAGCCAGATACGCCCATATGGTTCCAAAAATACCCACCGGAACATTGACTAAGAAAATCCAGCGCCAATCTCCAGCATCAGCCAACAAACCACCAACAACCAGACCAATAACGCTGCCACCCACTGCAGCAATCTGGTTTAATCCTAAAGCAAAACCGCGTTGTTCCATTGGAAAAGCATCTGTTAAAATCGCAGAACTGTTTGCAAACAGCAATGCGCCGCCGACACCCTGCACCAAGCGGAAGATGATTAATTCAACCTCACCGGCCACACCTTTGCTCCAGGTGATTGAACATAGAATTGAGCCAATGGTAAAGATGAAAAACCCAAGATTATAAAGCCGAACTCGCCCAAACATGTCCGACAGTCGTCCAAAAGTAACAAGAAAAACAGTAGTAGCCACATTGAAACCAAGTAAAACCCAGAGTAAAAGCGAAGTCTGATTGCCCGCCAGCGGATCGACTTGAATACCTTTAAAAATGGCAGGTAAAGCAATAATAAGAATGGTCTGGTTAATAGAGGCCATCAAAACACCGAGCGTCGTGTTAGATAATGCTACCCATTTATAAGATGAGCCACGCCCTGATGCATCGACGGCTGCAACTGATGTAGACATGCGCCTACTCACTCCCCTTCTGTGAAATAAATGTATATTTTTTTGTCTCTAAAGCTTTTTCTGTCATACGAAGTTTTTCTTCATAACGATTTTTCATATTTTGCAGATTTTGCATTTTTAACTGAATTTGAGAAAGTGTGCTGTGCAGCATATCAGCCGCTTCCTCAAGCTCAGAACGGCGAATCTCTTCACTGAGACACGCATTGTCCGCATTGAGACGAATCTGGTCAAGCCTAGACTCCACATCAAGCATATGACGAATCTCATTGAGAGAGTATCCCAGATGATTTTTTAAGCGGACAATTTGCTCAAGCTTGCCCACGACCTTTTCATCGTATAGGCGGTGTCCACCGCTTGTTCGAGATTTTGGCGAAATCAGGCCAATTTCTTCGTAATAATGCAGTGTTCTCGCCGTCAGCCCAAGCCGCTGGCAGACGGCTTCTACAGACAGTTCCGCCTCCGCTTGTTCCACTCTCCCCACCTCGTTGTTGATTTTAGACACTCTGATATTTCGCCTCACAAAAAGATACTAACGAAAATGTAACCTTACGTCAACGTAAGGAAGCGATTTCTTTACGGATTTTTTTTGATTTCATTAAATTGCCCATATTTCTTTAGCTCACAATAACAATTACAGACAACTCAAAAAACCTCACCCCCTGAGTTAAAGAAGGGTGAGGTGTGGAAAATCTCTATTCTAGAAATTTCATTAATGTTTGCTCGATTTTGGTTTACTGGGTGCAGGTGCCGATGTCGGTAGCACCGAGTTTCCTACAGGCACTGAATTCCCCTGTCCTCCAGGCGCTGACGGTGAAGGTGGAGAACTCGTATTCCCAGTACTCGAAGAATTTCCAGTGGTGTTGCCCGGGTTGCCACCATTCGTATTATTTCCCGTGGTGTTTCCCGGGCCTGTGCCGTTTCCCTGACCACTTCCCGGTCCATTTGGTCCCTGTCCAGGTGGGTTGCCGGGATTGTTGTTACCTGGACCGTTGCCTTGATTGGGCAAAGTGGCAGACGGCACATTAATGGTTACTGTCAAGGGAGAGCCCACTGTCTGCTGCGTAGAAGGATCATACGCCTGAACTTGATACGTGTACGTGTTCCCCTGCACAACACCGGGATCGACAAACGTGGTATTTTGCGTTTGACCAATGAAAGTCAAGCTGCTTGAACTTGAATTACTGCTGTTTGCAGAAGAACTGTTGTTTGTTGTATTGCTTGCGCTGTTATTGCTGTTGCTTGCATTGGATGAACTGTCTTCTGCGCGCGAAATTTGATAGACCCAACCATTGTTTTGGCCATTCGCCTTCCAGTTGAGAATAACCTGATTTTGGCTGGCGTTGTAACTAGCCTGTAAACCAGAAATAGGCTGTGAAGTGTTCATAGCTGCATTCGGCAGACCTGTTGCATAAGGATAGGGACCTTCCGGAAATTGTTGCGGCGTCTGACCAGCAAGCGCGTTAACCATCACGTCTCGCCAAAGTTCAGCCGCATTGCCTGATGGGTCGAGCGTCACCCAAGACATATGATGTTCTGGGGTTGTCACGTCATAGCCGATGTAAATGGAACCCACAATATTCGGCGTGTAACCGTCAAACCAGCCCGTTCTTACCCAATTTGGATGATTGCCTACCAATCCAGGAGAATACTGGACTGTCCCTGTTTTACCAGCCACACCCCATCCCTGAATTTGCGCTAACTGACCCGTTCCAAAATCGACAACATCTTGCATCAAACGGGTTAATACGTGAGCCGTATGAGGTGTCATGACCTGCTTGGCTTGAACCGGATCGCGATAAATGACCTGACCGGATGCGTTGACAATTTTATTGATAAGATGCGCTTCCATTTGAACACCATTGTCATCAAACGGCTCATACGCCTGCGCCATCATGATCGGGCTGACATCGAGATTCCCACCAATAGCAATACCCAACTGATGAGACGCCTGTTGGCTGACAGGTATACCATCATTTTCCGCAAAGCTCACACCGTTTTGAATGCCGATTTGCTGCAGCAACCAGACAGAAGCAACATTCTGGGACCACTGGATACCGTATTGCAAGGTAATTTTCGGTGGCGCGTTGGGATTCCAGTTTTCCGGCGTATACCCACCGCCAAAATCATGTGGAGTATCGTCCAAGACGGACAAATAGTTCCATTTGCCACTTTCGATAGCAGGGCCGTAATCCATAATAGGTTTGATGGACGATCCCGGTGAACTAAGCGAATAGACACGATCAATGCCTAGTCTTGTGTAATCTTGTTTACGGCTGCCTGCTGCGCCTAAGATTGCACCCGTTTTTGGATCAAGGAAGATGGCGCCGCCTTCAACTACTGTACCGGTTGTGGGGCCTGGCCAATCATTGTCATATTTATTCGTAAAGAATACTTGATGCAAAGCCGCCTGAACATTGGGGTCAATCGTCGTATAAATTTTCAAGCCGCCCTGTGAAAGTTCTTCTGGCGAGATGCCATGACGCTGAGCCCAATCAAAGAGAAAATTCGTGAAAAGTGGATGTTGGCTCCAACCACTTTCACCCATAGAATGTGCAGAAACACCCAAAGGTTGCTTCATAGCCCAATCTGCTTTGGCCTGCGAGATATAGCCGTAGTTAGCCATATTTTGCAAGACAATATTGCGCCGCGCTATGGCTGCATGCGGATGCAGCAACGGATCGTATGCAGAAGGCGCTTGAGGCAAGCCAGCTAAAAGCGCAGCCTGATCTAGCGTCAAGTGAGGATCTTTGCGCAAGTCCACGCCAAAATACAATTTGGCCGCCTGTTCGACACCTGTAGCATTAGATCCCAAAAAAACTCGATTCAGATACATGGTTAAAATCTCTTGTTTGGTGTAATGACGAGATAATTGAACACCCAAGACCACTTGTTTAACCTTGTAAGAAATCGACTTGTTGTCGGTTAAGTAGACCATCTTCGCCAATTGTTCCTGAATGGTACTAGCACCTTGATCGGCTCCGCCAGCAAGCAGATCGACATAAGCTGCACGTAAAATAGAACGGAAATCGATACTCGATGGCGAACTCCAGAAGGTATGGTCTTCTGTAGCCACTAAAGCGTTCTGTAAATCCTTTGGAATATCCTGATAGGGAATCGAGGATGAACCATTGCCAATCGTTATATATTTTTGTCCATTACCATCATAGACAACGGTTGGCGAATTAAAATCATTCATTTTAGCTGCATTAAAAGGTGTAAACTGCACCAACAGAAAGAATCCTACAGTAAATAGGATAACCACTACCAAAAGAACAATAATCAGCGTCAAAATTAACTTTCCAATGGAAAATCCGCCTTTTACTGCTTTGGTCTTATTTTTTCCAGCAGGTGCTGTAGGTCGCTTCGATCGCAAAAGGTTCCCTCCTTGGCCGGAGCCTTATTCATCGATAATGATACTTTCTGACAGTCTAACAGAAGATGAGGAAAAGGGCACGGGAAGCCATCACATAGACTTCTTTACCCGTGCCCCCAACTCTTTTGTGTTTTCTTACCTTAAATATGTTTTAAACGCCAACTATACGATGGTGCGGGAATACTGGTTGGTGCTGTTAATGTTTCACTGATCTTTTGATTTCCCGCAATCACGGTTACAGTACCAATGGTTTGCCCAACAGCAATGCTATGTGCCTTCATTGAATCTAAGTGTACAACGCGATGGACAGTCATTCCAGGCCAACCAACCATGCTAATGGGTGAAGTGGTTGTCACTGTTATTGGATTCGACATCCATGGTACAGACAATTGAGCCACAGGTGTTTGAGCAGGTAAAACTTGAACCACGCGAATCATTTTTTGCGCCTGCTCAGAAAGAGATACACCTTCATTTAAGGCATTCATTAAAGGTTGTAACCCTTCCTGCCCCAGGACCACACCCAGAATGGTCGCTTTTTTGCCATCTACCATCTTTTTGGATGCAAAGACGAAACAACCACCCGCCTGTGGCGTACTTCCAGTTTTACCAGCAAAAATACCACCTTGACCTAAATTATAATCTACATTATATATCGTTCCTGCAACAGGCACAGTAGCCTGGGCCATGCCGGAAATATCTCGAAAAGCCCGAATTTGAATCACTTTGTTGAACAGCTTTAACAAGTCCTGAGCATCACTCGCACTGCCCGGGTTAAAACCGCTCGCATCCACGTAATGCGTATGAGTCATGCCAAGTTTTTTAGCTTCAGCGTTCATCTGCTGGACAAAAGCAGACTGACTGCCGGCGATCCAGTGAGCCAGAATGTAAGCAACATTGTTACCTGAAGGAAGTAACAAACCTTCTAAAAGCTGGCGCTCGGAAAGTTTTTCCCCCGCAACCACTTTCATCACAGATTCGCCTTGAGCCACATCTTCTTGATAAACTTGCACATCTTTAGGTGTCATGGTTAATTCCGGACCACTTTCACCCACGCCGAGAGGATATTTTTTCAAAGTCAGATAAGCTGTCATAAGCTTGGTCACACTGGCAATGGGCAGTGGAGTGTTGGAACCGAAATGACCCATTTCGCCGATCCCGAGAACTTCCAGTGCCGCTTCGCCTTGCTGTGGCCAGCGTATGGAAACCTGTCCAGGAACCTGCGCATCTGATGCCAGTATGGGTGTAGCAGTAATTGAAGGTATGGGACGAAGCAACTGTACAACAGGTAGTGCAATCACCAACAAGACAATGAGTAATACTATCCAACGAATTCGCACACTGTACCTCCCACCACCTGATCTGCCTTCGTATGAAAAGCCAGCCGTCAGGTTTACTCTCTTTTTAGGTTTGACGTCTCATCCAGAACTTAGATAGGGCTGAAAAACATTTTATACATAATCTTGCTTTCAAGACCATTCATGATGCTGACTCAGAAGCAGCAGCCACTCGTTGTCCAGCAAGATGACGATACCTCAAATACATAACAATTCGCCATGGTAAAATCATTCCAAAAGCAAGAACAAAGAATAGAGAACCTGTCTGCAGAATGGTCACATACTGCTCTACATAAGTGTGCAGAATAATCCGTAAAGCAAGCAGAATCAGCAGAATGGCTATAAACCCGCGTGAGCGTTTGAGATAGATATGGCCATCTTCAGCCCGATACATTTTCGAGGTGGAGATGAGCGGATAGCTAAAAATGACACCTACCAGAAAAGCAGCGACGGCGTATAGAAATGGTTCATGCGTCTGTGGCGCGATATACATCAGAAATCCTGTACTCATGGCTACTGGCGGAATTAAAATTTTTCGCGCGTTTGTTGGTTTTCGACTTGCCCGAACACGCACAAAAATGACAGTCAAAGCAAAAACGACGGCAATTAGTGAACTGAGAATCTCAGCTGTCACTTCACTCACCTCTCTCCTGACTGACAAATAAATTCCCTCGCATCAACGCGGGGTGCGCTTTCCAAACACGAATCTTATCATCGCTGCTTTTACATTATAACGGACTTGCCCATACAGACAGACATGCAATTTTGACGATTACTCGACACCCTATCATCAACCCAGATTATTTTCCTTTTTTTACTTGAGCTCAAGTAAAGAAGTCGTTAATCTGTCGTTATGATGTTTTGTCTCTAAATAATTTAAATACATAACTATAAAGTTAAGAAACGAGGGAAGAGAATTCATGGGGGTTTATACGCGTTTTATTGTCAGATTTCGCTGGCTGGTTCTTCTCTTATGGCTGGCCCTGACTGTTGCCGGCTTGATAGGGTTGCCGAATTTAAACCGTGTCGTTCTACACGTACAAACTAACTATTTACCCAACAACAATCAGGTAATGGTGGCTAGCCGCCTGTTAAAAGAAGTGAATCCGGGTAAAAACGGCCAAAGTTCAGCTGTAATTGCCATTTATCAAAAGGGCAGACTCACCCATGCAGATCAAACGTACTTTTCAAATAAATTAAACTATATGAATGCCCACAAACAAACTTATGGCATCAGCAGCATGGCAGACGCAGAGAACACCAAGGCTGACCAGAGTGCCTTTATCAGCCAAGATAAAACAACGGAAATCGCTATTGTTAACTTTCCTGGTGGAGATATTGCTGGTTCTACCGATAAAAGTCTACAAAAACTGAAACAGTGGTTTACCGAAAACCCGTCCGGAAGCCATATCTACTTTACTGGCGATGTGCCCATCCAATGGGATGATTCAACCATATCTCAGCAAGGTGTGGAAAAGACCGCTGGAGTGACCGTTGCCCTGGTACTGATTATTCTGTTGATAGTTTTTCGTTCCTTGCTCGCACCTCTGGTAACTTTGCTGAGCATCGGTATATCCTTTCTCATTTCTTCGTCGGTGGTAGCATGGTTGGCAGAGCGCGGCTTACCCGTCTCTACTTTTACACAGACCTTTCTTATCGCCGTGCTATTCGGAGCCGGAACAGACTACTCCATTATCTTTCTCAATCGATTTCGAGAGGAATTAACGAGAAATCACGAAACATTAACGGACGCTATTGAAGCCACGCTTCGTTCTGTTAGCCGTACAGTTCTTTTTAGCGCCTCGACAGTACTCGTCTCATTTGCAGCTCTCAGCTTTGCCCATTTTGGACTTTATCGATCCGCTGTTGGTGTTTCCATTGGTATTTTTATAGCTCTGCTCGCGATTCTCACCTTTACCCCCGCATGGATGTCCATTTTGGGCCGAAGCCTTTTTTGGCCTCGCCGTCCGATGCCAGGAAGTGAACATCCTCCCTCACGTATCTGGGGGAAAACAGGTAGTATCGCTACACGCCGTCCTTGGTGGACCATGCTTGTACTTCTAGCCATCCTTACCCCGATAGGTATGCTATTTAGCGATGACCGAACCTTCAATCCTATGGACGATATCCCTAACGCTCCATCTGTACAAGGCTTTCATGTAGTGGCCAACGCCTTCGGTCAGGGACATGTTCTCCCTTCCACCATCGTTCTTTATAGCCAAAAAAATTTCCGCAGCCAAGCAGGGCTTGCCGCTATTCAAGATGTTTCACATACACTTTCCTCTGAACCTGGTGTAAGTGAGGTCATGAGTGCCACACAACCTACCGGCAAAGCGATTTCCTTATTCACATTAGCGAAACAAAATCAAATTGCAGCCAACGGTCTGCAACAGGTGTCTGCTGGATTACAACAATTACAATCCGGCTTCAGTCAAAGCAGCGGCAATCAAGAGGGACTCACCGCTTTACAAAAAGGTGCCCAGCGTGTCGCCAACGGAGCTCAACAATTATCAGGAAAAATCAGTCAAGCAGCAGTAGGAGCTAGCCAACTTTCCAAAGGAACAAGTCAATTAGCATCCGGAGCCCAGCAATTCAATCAAGGTACGCAACAGTTGGCAAAAAGTGCTGCTCAAAGTGCCAATGGAGCCAATCAATTAGCACAGGGTTTGACAAACGCCAACCAAGCTGCAAGCACACTGGCAGACGGCAGCGAGCAAACAGCAAACGGCGCCAATCAGTTAGCACAGGCAGCGAATCAATTGGCAAATGCCCTTGCAGCATGGAGCCAGTCGCATCCTAACGACAATACCAATCCAGCTTGGCAACAGATTTTAGCCCTCGCCACAGCAGCCAAAAACGGATCGACAAAGGTGGCAAGCGGTACGGAAGCATTGGCTGCTGGTACGAAAAAATTAACAGAAGGACTGGGACCACTTGCGAGTGGCGCAAGTCAGTTAGCCAAAGCCAATCAGCAACTGAATCACGGCGCAACGCAATTAACCTCAGGTATTGAAGGAATTGCCAATGGAGCGAGTCGATTGAACGAAGCTGGACAGGCCTTGGCAGCGGGGACTCGTCAATTAGCCAACGGGGCATCTCAATTGGCAAACGGAAATCGACAAGTTGCCCTTGGAGTAGAACAATTTACGGCAGCTCTCGCACCTGTGGATCAGAATTTACAAAAAGCAGGAAAAGGTATGAGTCGATTACAGCAAGGTGTTCAACAGATCCAAAATGCCTTGAGGGAATCCAGCATGGCTGCAAGTCAGGGGAATCCAGGATTTTTTGTGCCTGCCCATACATTGAATAGTAACCAAGGTTTACAACAGGCGATGAACGCCTATATTTCAGCCAATGGCCATGTTGCAACCATCAGTGTAGTTCTGAGTCATAATCCTTATTCCCTGACGGCCATGCAACAGTTAGGAGAACTCCAACAAGACGCCGCTACTGCTCTTGCCGCTACACCTTATCAGGGAAGCAATATCTATACTGCAGGACCTACGGCCGTTCAAAACGCGCTCAATCAAGTTTCGACGGATGACTTTGTCCGTACCGTATCGATTATCTCTGCTTGTATCTTTTTGTTGTTGATTTTCATGTTGCAGTCCATTTTGGCACCGCTTTATATCATGATCTCGTTAATGGGAACCTATTTCGTCAGCATGGGCTTGGTACAGACATTGACCATACATGTGCTGCACAAGCCAGGTCTTTCCTGGCCTGTGCCCTTCTTTGTCTTCTTGTTGCTGGTTGCTCTTGGAGTTGATTATTCCATGTTCTTGATGGCGCGCTTTGATGAAGAACTCAAAAAATCGCCAGACGCTCCAGCAAGCGCTATGCGTGCGGCTATGTTGCGTATGGGGGAGTTGTCTTCTCTGCAGCCATCATTATGGCAGGGACATTTGGCAGCCTAATCGTCTCTGGCGTCACTTCATTGATGGAAATTGGTTTGGCTGTGATTATAGGTCTCATGCTCTACGCTCTTATTTTGCTTGGCCTATTTGTGCCGTCCGCAACAGCCATTGTAGGATTGGCTCATCATTGGCCATTTGCCAAGCGTTTTCGACAAATAGAAACAAACTAATCTAGTTGATCACGATGAACTTGCAACTGTTCAGCTGAATTGAGACGTAAGGTCATTTCACCAAGCGTTGTAGAGCCCCCCAAATTGGGCAATAGAACATTATAGCTCAGTGAAAGGGCAGACGTATCAGGTAGTTGTATTTGTACAGATGAATGCTCATTCAAACGCAGACTGTTTAAACGATTGACAGTCTGCCACGTTTGCCCGCCATTCACACTGTAATTCGCATTGTTCGAACTGGCTATGTAAAACTCACCTGCCGCACTGACGTTGGGCAGAGTGACAATCCATTGCTTACCATTCGATGAAGCCTGAACTTGGATACCATCAAAAAATTGATAGGTGTCTTGAATCACTTGTTGAACAGCTTGATTGGATGTGAAAAAAGGTTGACCATTGGCTGTCATATCCCCTTGAAAGGTAGCCATAGCTTCATTTTCTGGTGGATATACAATCTGCCATTGATGCTCTTTTAAAGCCTGATAGCCCTGTGAGTCATCTGCTATCACATGTAACATGGCATCGGCTTCAGCAGGTGTAACATCAGCCGTTAAACTTAAACCAGCAGGATTGAGGCCAATGAATTGAGCCCAAGCCGACATACTTCCGCCGGGTTGAAAGGCAGGATTACTCATGCCGAGAAAATTCCAGTCTAATTGCTCCGCCTCTTCAACAGTAAGTGGTTCATAGGCACCCAAGTATTCTGTATGCTGTGTAGAATTCGTGTCCCACCAACCATTTTGAATTGCGAATGACATGGCCTGCAAAGGAGTACTATGGGGTGGCAATTCCCCTTCCTCAGTCAAAAATTGCAAGACAAAGGAACCTGCAGCCACCTCGTTGGAAGGAAGTACAGGTGGAAGAGATAGAGTTGGAGAAGTTTGTTTGGAAGGCGTGACGGTTTGCATGGACCAGATGTGATCTTTCCATATAGAAATTACCCCAGCTTGTTTGAGTATTTGCATGACATACCAAATCGGTATAAAAGTCGTGTTTTGATAAACTCGCCCATAAGGTCTATCCATACCTTTGCCGTTGATACGAATGGTTGTCACAAACTCTTGTGAACCTTCAAGATGATGGGAGGTTTGAGTACTGGCCAAAACCACAGTCGGGCAGAAGGTCATCAATAGAGCCGCAGTACAAAGGGAACGTACGATTCTCATTGAATGGGTGCTCCTATCTTGTTATATTGTCCAGAAACAAAATCATAAGTATCATCATAAATCGCGCGTGTAAATGGATTAGCCGAAGCTTCAGCGTGGGATAAAAAATTGGCGCCATCGTAAAAAGCGTGGGAAACACCTTGACCTAATCCATCCGCTGCAAATTGTTGCAGTTGTTGGACATAGAGCGTTTCGCCATTAGGAGTCAGACGCGTCCATTCCAGTTCCAATCCCATACCATAACGCTCTGCAATGTCTGCTGCGTTTGTCAATCGTGCCGGAAAAGCCTGATTGCCAAGTTCAGCATAATTGGGTTGCAGCCATGCAGCCTGAAAACCCAGATGCTCCCATGCTGTGACGCCACTGGCCGCGTAAAAGGGTATCCATAGAAGTGGCAGCTTGTCCTTAGCCAACAGGGCACTGCTATATTGAATCAGTTGTTTCTCTCCTAGAGCGTCGGATGGACAATCTTCTCGCTGCCAGTAAAAGCCAGCCAAGCGCAAATTGGGATAAGCACCTGCCGCGAAATCCTGTACAGCTTTTTGCAAAAACCATTGAATGGCAGCTTCTCGTGCTTGCACAGCAAAGGGGTGCGTCAAAGTTGGATTGAATGACAAGTCCTGACCGTCTATTTCACCAAAATCGCCACCGTTGTACGGAGTCGATGGTAGGGTCAAAACGACATTCTCTACAGCATTTGGAGTACCAAGCTTGGCATTGTCTTGATAAACTGCCTCCTGCAGTTGAGCTAATTGGCCATGAGAAGAAAACAAGTTTCCCAAATATTGATTCCAAGCACTTTTGTTATCTTGCACAGAACCATCTGCAAGGAAAAGAATCGTATTGAAAAAAGGAGCTACCGGCTCATTCTGCTGATTATCATAAGCTACTAATGAGGCAAACTGACTTGAGGTGTAGAGCGGACTGTCCGGTGATACGTTAACAAGCAACATGTTCTCTATTTGATTGGCGGATGCAGGTGTTAAAGCTTGACCCGTCGTATTCGCAGGAGTCACGCTGGAAATCGGATAATCATTAGCCGTCTTCGCGTCAGAAACAGCCTGATAGGTTCCCATACAAGCGATTTGACGGGCAAAAACCCAGACATGGACAGGAAAAAGAATCCGAAACGTCTGACCTTGCGTAGGTGGAAAATAAAGTGTAAAGCGTTGCGAACTATCTCTGAGGCCGATACGAGATCGATCATTATAAACTCGTCCGAGCGTATGCCAAACTCCGTTCTCTCTAACTTCAAACTGGACATATGATGGGTAGTAAATTCCCATTGGTAAATATTGTCGCACACCGATGGATAAGGCATGTACCACCGCTGGTTGAGGCAAATGAATATCTAACTCTCGCCCCCCCTGATGACTAAACCCCTGCCAAGCACTGCCTTGCAATAGATTCCCTTGATAAGCATCTTCCTGTTCAGCAAACTGTTGATCCGGATAGCCTGTGACGGAAATTTTCAAAGTAGCTTGACTCGCTAGATTCGTCCAGATGGAAGCAGCATCGGCACTTGTCCATGAACTCACTCCCAACCAGGCTACGCTCGACAAAGACGCCAATGCCATTTGAATGACTCGCTGTCTTTTCATGATGTCCTCCTCATTCCACATTCAAAACATAGCAAAATCTAATGAATCCCATTTTATAGAAATCTTCGTGGATGCATGGAGGTTTTAGATGATAGTTACCAATTCGTCATATTTCCGACAAAAAAACGTTGATAAAACGTCAAATTTATGGCTGCGAGTTTTTACTCGAAGCCACTGATTCGTACATAAGGCATCCGTTTTTCGCAAACGCTGATAAAGAGAGGTGATGGATTGTGAGAAAAAAATTCGGTCTGCAGTGGCTTCTGGCATGTATGGTAGCTGGTAGCTGTTTCGCCGTTTTGCCCAACAGCCCTGTCCAAGCTTTTTCCGATCGCAATCTTTCCTACGGCTGTATTGGATACAGCGTTTACGAATTGCAGAACCGCTTAAAATATTTGGGATACTACCACGGTCCCATCAACGGTATTTTCACGTGGGATGTTTATTGGGCGGTGCGTGATTTTCAATACGCGTTTGGCATGCAGCCCACTGGTTATGTGAATATGGCGACTAAAATGCAATTGGTCAAGGCAACTCAGGGATGGCATTATGTCGGACCTTTACCACACGGTATGGAGGAACTTCCGGATGGCCAAATCGTTCCCAATCCACAGAACGGCCAAAGTAATGCGGAAAGCGTAGCAAGCGGTCAAAGTGTCCCTGCCAACAGCGATGTAGTGACAGGCGCTGCCGTATCGAATTCTGGAACCAGCGCGCTTACGCCAGCTGATATTGATCTGATGGCTCATGTCGTGCACGCAGAAGCCAAAGGCGAGCCCCTGCTGGGGCAGGTAGGAGTTGCAGACGTTATTCTCAACCGACTTAAAGATCCTAAATTTCCGCAAAGTATACCCGGTATTATCTATCAGCCTGGAGCCTTTCAGTGTGTCAGCAATGGTACCATCAACGAACCATACAATGCTGAATCGTTGCAGGCTGTCATGGACGCAATTCATGGCTGGGATCCAGTCGGTTCAGCTCTCTACTATTTCAACCCGGCAACCTCTACGTCACCCTGGATATGGGGTAAACCAGAAATTACAAAAATAGGTAACCAAATTTTCTCGCAATAATGGATGCCCAACAAATTTTAAAAAATGGGTTGCAACTTTCATATAGACGACATAAGATGAACTATAGAAGTTGCCCACAGGAAAGATTGTGATCTGGATAAAACCTTACTGTGCGGCATTTTTCTTTCAAAAAAAGTTTCTCTAGGCTAATTTTGATTCACAAACGAAATATTGATGATGCAACCAATCCCATTCAATTTGGATGAAGTGCAACTATAGGAAAAGAGGTGATCTTTTGAACGCGCGTGAGAATACCTCCAGAGCACTGGATCGTTGGAAAGTTATGGATGCTAAAACAAAAGGTAAATACGCACGTTTACTTTGGTTGTTGATTGGTCCAGGTGTACTGGTAATGTTGGGTGAGAATGACGCACCTTCCATGCTCTCTTACTCTGCTTCCGGTTCACAATATGGAATCGGCGTGTTTCTTCCGTTTGTTGTTCTAACTTTTTTGATGGCCTTTGTGGTTCAAGAAATTACTGTCCGACTTGGAGCCGTGTCCAAAGCAGGACATGCGGAATTGATATACAAACGTTTTGGACGATTTTGGGGCAATTTTGCCATGATAGATTTGATTTTCACCAATTTCCTAACACTTATTACCGAGTTTGTCGGTGTGGTGGCTGGAGCTAGCTATTTTCATATTTCTAAATTTATAGCTATCCCTGTTGCCATTGTAATCATTCTTTTGGCCTATAGTTTCCGCCGTTACTGGTCATGGGAAAGAATTACCATGGCATTGGCTCTCTTTAATCTAGTGTTTATTCCCATTGCAGTGCTAGCTCACCCCGACTGGAGTGCGGTAGGAAAGTCTTTTCTGACATTTCAACCGTTTCCTGCCGGTGGGCTCAATAACAATAATCTGGTCATCTTTCTTTCTGATATCGGCGCCACAATCACTCCCTGGATGCTCTTTTTCCAGCAAGGCGCTGTTACAGATAAAGGTTTATCGAAACACGATATACGCCACGGCCAACTGGACACTTTGCTTGGCGCAATTTTAGCTACACTAGCTGCAGTGGCTTGCATCATTGCTACATCGCCTTTGTTTATTCATCACATGAACAGCGCGTCGTTTGGCGCAGCTCAGTTTGCGCAAGCTCTCCAACCGTACATTGGGCGAACAGGTTCCACTTTGTTTGCGATGGGAATTATGGAAGCTGGACTTGTAGCTGCTACTGCCATTTCAACTTCTTCTGCTTACGCTTATGGTGAAGTTCAGAGGAAAAATCATAGCTTGAACAGTTCATTTAAAGAAGCGAAACCTTTTTACCTAACACTATTCGCCATTGTTCTGGTGGCAGGAGGCATTGTGCTCATCCCCCATTTCCCACTAGAATGGGTGGTACTCATTGTCAACGTGATTGCCGTACTCACCATGCCGCCAGCATTAGGCTTTCTACTTCTGCTCGTCAATGACAAGGAGATTATGGGCGAATACCGCAACAAAGCATGGGCCAACACATTAGCAATCAGTATCGGCGTCTTCATTTGCATAGCTGGTATCCTGTACGCTTTGACAGCCATTTTCCCCAACTTCACGTTATAAGAGGTGAACAGCATGACAACAACTTCCATAGCGACGAACGATACAAGTTCTGTTACAATACGAACACAAAGAGAGATGGAGAAGCATCCGGAGCTTGTTGAAGCGTTGCTCACTGAACAAAAAGAAGCGATGCAGCGCTTGGAAAATATGGGCCGTATGCCACTCGGCTGGGGATTAAAGACCTTAATTTGGGGTCTGCGGCTTTACGTTGTTTTCATGTTGGTTGCCGTAGCATTCACGGTTGTCAATAACCTTCGATAAATGACTCGAATGGTTGAGACAACGCGCAACCAACATCAATGATGTCCGCACAAAATCCGCGAACCCAGCGGTCGAGGCGGAGAGGAGTGTTGCTCGGTGTCCACCACCCCGAGTCAGGAAGACTATATTGAAGCCATTTGGATTCTGATTCAAAATAAAGGTTATGCACGAGTTACCGATATTGCTGACCGACTCGGTATCAATAATGCTTCGGTTTCCAAAATGATTCAAAAATTAGATGAAGATGGACTGTTGATTTACGAGCGTTACCGAGGCCTTAACCTAACACAAGAAGGCTATTCCCTTGGTTTGCATCTATCCAAACGACATCAGATGTTGGAGTCTTTTCTTCAATCGCTTGGTCTCACGGACACAGAGGAGATTGACCGAACGGTGGAAGGTATTGAACATTATTTTTCACGCAACGCCATGAAAAAAATCAGCAACCTGATGGAGTTTATTGAAGCTCATCCCGAATGGTGGGAAGAATTCAATCAATGGTCCAAACAAAAAAGCTAAGGCGCATTACCTGCGTCTTAGCTTTTTGAATCATCTTATGAAGGTTTATTTGTATAAACCCCATCCAGGAACACATCATTAAGCTGCGATTACGATTACTGAATACTGCCCACCAGGCGATTATCAGGCAGATGGCTAGTCTCCAGAGAAACAGTTTCTGTCATATATTCGTTGGACAATAAAGTGTTGGGTCCCTGATTGGGACTATCCCAAGTCGGATCCATGACTACCCAACGGCCTCCCACGTCCGCTTGAAGCCACTCATGATTATCTTCCGCACTATTGACTGGGGCTTTACCAATTACAGTTTCTGCGGGAATGCCAACTGATTTCATCATCGTTGCTGCTAATTCCGCAATCTCTTCGCAAACACCACTACGCAAAGAATACGCTGATGCAACATCTTCAAACAAATACTTGCCCCCATCTACCATGGACCAATCATACGACATGCTCTCACTGGCATAATTTGCAATAGCAGCCGCAGCCGTTTCTGGAGATGGAGAATTGGCGAAAATTTGGCTCGCTATCTTACTGGCATCCGGATTTACATTTCCATCCATAAACGCCGAATACAGTAACGCCTTTCTGGACTCACTTGTTGGCGGTCCATTGACAGAAAGTGTATATCCCCCTTGCCATGTGTAATCTCCAGAAGTATTTAGCTGGCGATAAAATTGAGAAATATAGGAAATGTTAATACTTCCAGTAAAAGGAGAACGAATATCTGCCGAGAATTCGTGATTTTGCACAGGGAGAAGATAATTCCATATACCTTGTCCACTGTTACTGGATAGCTGAACGACAACATGAGATTCATTCCCCATGACCGTTCCCTGTACAGGAATCCAGTCTGTATTGGCTATGGGGTTGTACTCTACATATTGAATATCACCCGTCTCGCCAGTAGCTAACGCTGATCCGGCATCAGTTGCAGAGAAGGGCTGTACACCTGTCCATTGAGATGATTCAGGAGAAATTCGACCAGTTAGTTGTTGTAACCCTACTATCAGTACCAAAGGCACACTGTACTGACCCTCGGAGCTAGCTTGCACTGTATAAATACCAGGCTCACTCGCTGTGAAAACAGCCATTTGGACGGTTTTGGAGCCATACGTCCAAAGCTCATCTGGTGAATCCGGCACAATGGCAGCATCAGGACTATTGACCAACCAACGAACGGAAGTCAGATTTTTGTCCCCTGTATAGGCCATTAAGTATAACGACTCTCCAGGTTGAATATTAAGCAGTGTTTGCGTCCCACTCTCTGTATAAGGTACACTGCTGGCTTGTATATAAAAGTCATTGCTAGCTCTTGACCAATACATACTATCGGATTGTGCTTGATTGGGAAAATGGGGTGCGGAAAGACCATCTGCGAAAACTTGTGGCGCACAGAACGCCCCTATGGAAAGTGTTGAAATCGTTGCTACCCCTACAGCCCATCCATGCTTTGCCATGTCTATTTTTCCTCCAAAGCCACCACACCGCGTGGTGCCGAATGTCTGCACAGCATTGACTGGGGGGATGCAGACATTCGGAGGGTGAGCAGCGGTGCCGAAGCAAAGGACAACCAGCCTTGGGTTTGGAGAAAAAAGAGCAATCTCCCCAGGGAAGATTGCTCTTTAACATCAGCAACCATGGCAGCCCGGCTATCATAGGTATGAACCCGTAGACCCGAAGCTTTGCGTCCCAGCATTTCTACTGGTTTGCCCTGAGCATCGTTGGTGGAATATGCGAATTGATGTCTACTATTCTATCAAACATACGAAAATTGTAAATAGGTGTCGAAGTTTTTTGTCTATTTTATTTTAAATAGAACAGAAAAGAGCATTTGTCCTGTTGGCCGAGTATTGATTTTTTCAATGCTCTTTCAATATTTCTAACATATAATCATTCCCATGGAACAGCCCTAACCCCCTTACAGCGATCCGATTGGATCGCTCTTTTTTTAACAGTTGCAGCAAATCGATAGGATAGGTATTCTGCTAGCAGAGCATGCTGCAGAGGTGAAAGACGTGCGCAGATATAGTCGCCCTACAGAAGAAAGAAAAACTTTACGGGAATGGGAACAAAGCTACGGTCTGTGGATTCTGGATATGGATGGATTTGATCTCTCAGATCATGAACTGTTTCAAAAGCGTATGACGAAAAGTGAATTCTTAGCTGGACTCGCCTATTGTACAGCGTTACGACGCACAGATGTACATTCAAACGCCATGGAAGAATTACCGGAAGCCAACGCTGAGCGCCCCGTCGTCTATTCAGGATGGAAGCGCAAAGAGCGGATCTCCGGTGCGGAAAATGCATCTACAATAGAAAAACCACGATTGGATAACCAGCCACCAGACACGAATACAACCTTTTACAGTCCACAAACACTGTCGCGTAAACGTCAAACGATTCGTTGGCGCTTACTTTGTGTGGTACCGCTTCCTTATCTGTCTATCTGGGGCGCTACACTCATCAAAGAAAAACTAGAACGCTATTTGCGAATCCGCTGGTATTGGTGGGCCTGTATACTTTTGCTCGATCTCGGTGTCATCTCTTTTGCCCCCATTGTTTCAGTCCTGATTGCTTTTCTTTATCCATGGTACCTTGTTGCAGCCGGTTTCGCCCGCCTGTTTGGCTGGTTGCGGGAGCACATACTTAACCTCTTCCACCAATCCAGTTTAACAGGCATGGGTCTCCATACTCCGCTGAATGCTCCCTTTCTCTCTAATATAACGGTGGATGGGAATCCAGCAAATCTTTATTTCCATTTTAGTACCGCTCTTGCCTCTTCTTTTGTTTGGGGTTCTATGTGGGTGAGTATTTCTGCATTATTAAACCTTTTACGTCGTTTATCTTCTTCAAAATCAAACCGCGCCCGCTCATGAACCGAATGGCTCATTGGCTGGGCACGGCTACATAGAAAATTCTTCTGCATTATCTTTCTGATTAACCTTTAACCGATCCCGCCAGTAGTCCTCGAACAAAATATTTACCCAGGAAGATATAAACAATCAACGTTGGAATCGACGCAATCAAGGCACTGGCCATCTGCTCGTTAAATTGCACCGTTTGACTGCCCGCGATATTGACAAGGGCTACTGTCACAGGCTGATGAGGTGGATTGGTCACAGCCACGGCAAAGAGGAAGTTATTCCATACTTGTGTAAACTCCCAAATTCCCGCTACCACAAATCCAGAAATAGAAAGCGGCAAAATGATATGCCGATAAATCCCCCAATATCCTGTTCCGTCAATTTGCGCAGATTCAATAATATCCGTTGGAATCGAAGCGTAAAAATTACGGAATATAAGTGTACAAATAGGAATTCCATACACCACGTGAACCAAAATCAGGCCAGGAATCGTGTTGTACAGAGAAATCAAATCAAGTACTTTCAAGAGCGGAATCAATACGCTTTGATAAGGAATAAACATTCCAAACAATATGAGAAAGAACACCACATTGGCGCCTTTAAACTTCCATTTAGATAATGCGTAGCCATTAATGGAGCCAAACAGTGACGCCAAGATGGTGGCAGGAATGGCCAACATAAAGCTGTTACCAAAATTAGGACCTAAAGCATGCCAAGCAGCACCAAGCGCTTGTAAACTCCATTGGTGTGGAAGCCACCACATTTGCGACAAACTGACTTCTGTATTGGTTTTAAAACTGGTAACCAAAACAACATATACGGGAATGAGGTAAAAACAGGCAATGAGCAGCAGCAATACGTAGAGCAGCCCGCGATTGATTCTTCGAATCGCCAACATGGTTTACTCCTCCTCCCGTAGAGTCGAAATGAGATAGGGAATGATAAAGAGAGCTATCAAAATTAACATGACAATGGAAATAACCGCACCTTGCGCAAACTGATCTCCCTGATAGGTCGTTTGAAACATATTCATACTTGGCATGTCTGTGACAAAATCTTGTCCGGGACCTGTCATGGCATAAATCAAGCCAAACACCTTCAAGGATGCTGCAGTCAAAATAATAATGATGGTTGTTGTCGTGGCCTTCAATTGCGGGAGAATGACTGACCAAAAAGTTCTCCAGGCATTAGCACCGTCAATTTTTGCCGCCTCTTTTAATTCATCAGGTATACCGCGTAATCCAGCAAGATATACGGCCATTGCAAAGCCTGACATCTGCCAAACGGATGCTATCAACACAGCCAAAAGAGCAATAGGAATACCAATTTGAATTTGTCCACCCGGAATACCTGGAACTATTCGAGTACTGAGAAACCATTGAGGCACATGTTTAAGTCCAAAAGCTTTTAATATCAAGTTCACGCCAGTGTCTGGATTCAGCAGCCAAGACCAAACAACACCCGTGGCAACTGCAGAAATCGCCATGGGAAAGAGATAGAGACTGCGGAAAAAAGACTCCGCTTTAATGCGCTGATCAATTAATAATGCCAGACACAAGCCTACAATCAGACAGATGAGAATGAATAGAATAGTAAAAACAACCATATTCCGAATATCTGATTGAAAACGAAACGTTTGAAAGACTATCTGATAATTCTTTAAACCTACGGAAAGAAAATTGGGAATGATGCTGTTCCAAGCGGTTGTTGAAACCCAACCCGTCCAGCCAATAAAACCATACACAAAAATGAGTAAGAGAATCATGGACGGAATCAACGTGATCATAGACCAAATTTTCCCTGACGAGAGCCGTTTTCTCCGACGTTCAGGTCCTGTTTTGGCTAATTGCACATCCACCACTTGACTCAAGCGCTCTCACCTGCCAATCTCACAGATTCTTAGCGGACTATACCGCTGCAAAAAGGTTCCCCGCCTGGCTTTTGCACAGACGGGGCAGCCTTCTTCTTTTTTAGCATCCAAGCAGTTTAGCTCAAAGGATTGGTTTGAGCCGCATTCTCAATAGATTGAATAAACTGCTTGGTATTGTGGTTTGTAACAAAAATGGCCATAGCATTCTCAAAGGCTGTAGTAAAGCCTGGGTTTACAGCACCCTGACCAATACACAGTGTGAGTTGGTCTTTTTGATAAGACTTCATGGCCGCTTGAGAGTAAGCATCGTAGTCACTTGGATTTGCATCAAGACGAGGCGAGAAAGTACCTTTCAATGGATTGAAAACTTTTTGCCCCTCGGCCGATCCAAGGACTTTCAAGAAATTCAGAGCCACTGCTTTTTGTGAAGCGCTGAGTTTGGAAGGCAGAGCAAAGACGTCGGAAACTACTGAGAACACTCCTTGAGTACCAGGTGTCGGCGCCCAACCAAAGTCTTTGCCAGGTGTCAGGTTCAACGTGGTTTTAAAGTAACCTTGTGCCCAGTCACCCATGACGTTCATAGCCGCTTGACCATTCGCCACCAATTGATCGGCCTGTTGCCAGTGCAAGGCAGAAGCATCGGAATTGGTATATTGCATCATTTTGGTGAAGGTATTCGCAGCCTGCACAACACCAGGACTGTTCCAAGACATTTGACCATGCAATAATTTGTTGTAATCTGTATATCCAACTGTACCTAACAATACGTCGCTAAAGAGAAGCGTCGTTTCCCAGTTTCCATGATTGGCCAAAGCAAGCGGAGTAATACCATGCGCTTTTAAGACTTTAGCGTCTTGGAAAAACTGACTAAAGGTAGTTGGCGGTGTCAGATTGTATTTCTTGAAAATGGACGGATTGTACCAAAGCACATTGGCTCTCTGCATATCTACAGGCACAGCGTAAATATTCCCATTAAAGGTAATCAAATTGAGTAATGATTTCGGATACTTATTCAACCATCCTTGACTTTGGTAAAGGTTGTTTAAGGAATCCAAGTCTCCAGCTTGTACCCAAGAATACAAAGATCCATTACCAGCATGCACTTGGAAGGTTCCTGGAGGATTGTTGTTTGTCATGCGGCTAGCCAAAACGGCATGTGCATTTGAACCTGCTCCACCCGCCACTGCTTCATTGATAACTTGGACGTGAGGATATTTTTCATTAAAAACATGAATCAAAGCTTTCAACGCTTTTGATGATGCAACACCTGTCCACCAAGAGAAAATCTCTAATTTTCCAGTTGTTCCAGCATTTCCTGTTGGTACCGGAGCACTGGAGCTTGGTGTAGAATTCGTCGTATTGGCAGTTCCACAACCAGAAACGAGCGCAGTCAATGTCAAAACTCCTACTGCCGCGACACCTATTTTTCTAAATTTTTTCACGTATGACCCCTCCTATTGGCGTGTTCATTCACGATTCTGCGTGCTATCGAATCAGCAAGCAGAAACGCGCGCCCTATGGAACGAAAAGATGTAAAGTAAAGATTGACCTGGAGAACGCTTACAGGAGAAACTTTCTTTCGATTTCATTGGTTGTCAAATTGGACGAAAAAACAGGACCATGGTTGCTCGATTCAACGAAATCTCAAGTAAAGATGAGTAAAAATGGTCTCCAATCTTATGAAAGCGTCCTCTTTTTCTGAACTTGGTTTGTATGATAAACTATCTTCAATCTTATTTCAACGAAATTTCAATTCGTTTTCGAAAATTTTTTCGCTATTTTAGGTTGGGAGTGAGAAACCTTGACCACCTCCATCGACAGCACCATGATGCGACGTTTCAATAAAACAGCTGTCTTTCGAACCATCTACCAAAATGCCCCTATTTCTCGAGTGGATATTGCCAATTTACTTGAAATGAACAAAGCAACCATCTCTTCCATTGTTGACGAACTTATTGCGGAAGAGTTTGTTATCGAGATTGGTTATGGTGAATCACGCGGCGGCCGCAAACCCATGTTGCTCTCCCTGAACGAAAACGCCGGCTACTGCATTGGTATCGATGTACAGATTACTCATGTGACTGTTGCCCTCTGCAACCTGAGCGGCAAAATCATAGAACAACATCACGAACCCATCTATCTGTCTGATGGAATGAGTGTTCAGGAAGCATTGTTGCAGAGTCTTATTGCTGCTTCAAAAAAGGTGATTTCTAAAGCACCAACGAGTAAATACGGCGTCATTGGAGCAGGTGTGGCCATCCCTGGCATGGTCAATTCACAAACCGGATATCTGCATTATTTGCCGAACCTTGAAATTCATGAGTGGAACTTCTTAGAAAGCTTGCGCGCAAATCTAAAAATCCCTATTTTTATTGACAACGACGCGAATTGTGGCGCATTAGCTGTACAACAAACCTGCCATCTGAACCATCTGGTCTTTGTCAACGTAGGCATGGGAACAGGTGTGGGCATTATCACCAATGGCAATCTGATTCATGGATACGATGGAATTGCAGGAGAATTTGGACACACAACCATTGCTGCAATGGGGCTAAAATGTTCTTGCGGCTCGTATGGATGTTGGGAACAATACGCTTCCGAACGAGCACTTCTTCGTTATCTTCAGGAGGTTGGGGCTTATAATCTCCCCTTATTCCCGAGTGCGCATTTTATTGAGGAGTGTGTTCTACGCGCTGATACGGGCGATGCTCTCTATATTCGCGCCTTCCAAACTCTTGGTCAACATATTGGCATTGGGCTTGCTAATGTATTAAATGGATTGAACCCGCAAATTGCCATGATTGGTGGACCGATTGTGTTAGCAGGAAACTATATCTTGCCCGATATTGAACGCACCGTCGCCAATCGCGCTGTTTCCCTCAATCGTCGTGTCAAAGTACACATCGCCTCACCTGAGACGGTTGTACATGGCGCTGCCCAGCTTGTACTTCGTTCTTTACTGCTGGTGGATATCGAAAGTTTAAAAGAAAGCGGCGAATGGCCAACCCCGCTTACTTTGCCGCATTAAATTATACGCTTCTAAGAATGAATGCCATTTGAACCCTGG
Organism: Alicyclobacillus sp. TC; assembly: GCF_016804365.1. Classification (NCBI taxonomy): domain Bacteria; kingdom Bacillati; phylum Bacillota; class Bacilli; order Caryophanales; family Alicyclobacillaceae; genus Alicyclobacillus; species Alicyclobacillus sp. TC. The sequence goes on from NZ_CP044434.1 coordinate 2,581,358, forward strand.
GATTTGGACAGTGGATAGTTATGTTTTGGCAATCGAATGGTTACTTGGGTACCGTGACCTGGTTTACTTTCAATCACTAACTCCCCTTGATGCTCAGATACCAATTTATTGGCAATCATTAAACCAATTCCTATCCCTCGCTCGGAAGTGCCGTAAAAAGGTTCTCCCAGGTGGCGAACACGTTCTATGGACATGCCAACTCCAGTGTCAATAATTTGCCAAACGACTTTATCTTGTCTCATTTCAAGTAAAATCGTCAATCTCCCACCCTGTCCCATAGCCTCAAGCGCATTTTGCCAAATACAAGCAAACGCTCTGCCCAAAGCGTGCGGATGGCCTAAAATCCACACATCTTCTTCCACCACTCGTTCATCCACATAAATACTCTGTTGCTGCGCTTTACTCCGCACTTCTTCCATCCATATGTGCAACCATTCGCGCAAATTGAAGAAAATAGCAGTCGATTCGGAAAGAGAATGCGCAAGTTGCAAGTAGTCGTTAATCACCTGTTCTATATTGGTAAGTTCACTGTACATCATTTGCCAATATTTCGGATGATCTTTATATAAATCACGTGATAGTTGTAAAAATCCTTTAATTGAAGTAACTGGATTACGAATTTCATGAGCAACACCCGCAGCCATTTGACTGACCACAGCCAACCGTTCCGCCTTTGCCACTTTCTCTTGCCACTGTTCTCGTTCTGTCACATTATTGACCACAAGTACCACACCAAGCAAACGCTCCTGTTCATTCATAACAGGAGATATATCGAGATCGAACGCGATAAAATGATTCGCGCGAAATTCATGAAATGTAAACTGCTGTGATTTTTCTGTTTCCAGAGCCTTTTGATAGCCTTTCAAAATTTCTGACAAGTTATCTTCGGAAAGAAATACTCTAGCAACCGCTTCCAACGACTGCCCACAAAAATCACCGCATTTCTCAATTAAATTGCCAGAGCAATATCGAATGATTTGCGATTTATCCACAAACACGATGTATCGATTGATATTCTCCGCAATCAGACGATAGTGAAAATGGAGCTCCTGCTGCTTTTCACGCAATTCATTGAAATGATAAATCAGCATGGAGAAGCTGATATAAGGAAGCGCAATCCAGAACAGATCGTTGCGAATATTGGTATCATTGGCAGTTACCACGATTAACGAGCGCCAAAGTCCTACAACGGCAGCCAGAAGCGGCCAGAGCCAATAGGATTGACGCAACAAAACATATGACCATCCACCATAAAAGAACTTTTTCGGATTGCGAATCGCAACTTGTCTGGTATCTATAAGCCACTGAATAAATTCAAACAGAAATACTGAAGAAACCGCCAGTGCTAGTGGCGGCCATTCCACAGCAAGGTTCATAAATCCAACTGTAATCAGGTAGCCTAGAGCAAAAGAAAAATAGCGCCGGACAGATTGGGCAAAATTAATACGAATAGATAGTTCACGTGATACAATCCAATTGGAAGAAAGCAGAGTAGCTACCAATAAAGCAAGACTAAGCCAAAGCGGCGCACTGCGAAAGATTAATAAATTCGCCACCAATGTGCCTGGAAAAATGATTAGCTTGCCTATTTTAACCGGAAATAAAATAAAAACCTGCGCCAATACAAACAAAAATAACAGAATCATTAAATGATTATGATTCGTTTGTAGAAAAGTGAAAGTGTATAACACTCCGGTCAAAAACAAGCCTGTCCAAAATCTTGTCCGCCATTTCAAGAATGTAGTCTTCCTTTTATCTGCAATATTCACTTACAATGAGGTGTTTGGGTGAACATACCCATGAATTGACAACTAAAATAAACGTGTAGTATGTTCATGAAATGAAAATGTACGGGGTAGATCTAGTGTATCATATGACCCGAAAAAATGTTCATATAGAAAAAAATAATTTGTCTCTGTATTTGATGAGGAAAACACCGACAGATAATTACGACCTGAGACTCCAGAGCGTTTAACTGTCGGTGCCATTGAATTTTACATCATCTTTACATTGAGAACCGTCTATATCCATCTCACAAAGTCCCCCTGGCAAAACCTATGATGACCAGAACAACCATAGCCAGAATGTAGATCCGCAATCCCCAGAACACCACATTGACCCAGCCCTTTACTTTGGCTCTTTGCAAAGGTGCATGAACGGGAATAGGTGTCACCTTGTTGAGTTCTATCAAAACATCATTTTTTTCTGCCGATCCGTTGTTCAACATGTGGTTCAACCTCCCTGTCTATCGAAATGAACTTATTGTTTCTCTCGTCACGAGAAGAGATTGGGGAATATAACCGTCAAACCATACAGACCATTTAGTACCACGAGCAGGCCAATAATGACGAATCCGGAAATATTTTGCCATTTTTGATTGACATATTCCCCCATAACCTCTTTGTCATTCAGAAGCAAGAGCAAGAAGAGCAATGCGGCAGGCATAAAGATGGATGCAATGACCTGTACCAGCATATTCAAGAAACCAAGTGGAGCATGCGGAATCATGACAATAGCAGCCGCCAAAACCGCACTAAGAATTCCCGGCAAATAAAACTTCCAAGCTTTCAGAGCTGGCATGTTGATGCTCTTTGGCCAATGGAACGCTTCTCCCATAGCCCAAGATGTACTGGCCGTCAAGGCAATGGCCGCTATCGTACCCGCTTCAACCAATCCTAGCGCAAACAATTTCTCTCCAGTGGGCCCTAAGCGACGTCCAATAATATCCATAATTTGCGAGATATTGAGATTGGCGTTACCCGTACCATGAACAAGCGAGCCCGTCAAAACGATGATAGCCAGTGCGACAAGAACCATAGCCAACGTACCAATGCCTGTATCCAGACGTCCATGTTTAATATCTTTCACCGTCAAACCTTTATCTACCACCGAGGATTGCTGAAAGAAGAGCATCCACGGAGCAATGGTTGTTCCAAAGTTAGCCAATACAATAAACAAGAACATGGCTGTAAATCCGCCAGGAATGTTCCAGTTGGCAAAAGATGCCGCCACCACCGACCAATGAGGTTTAGCCATCAGCACAAGCGGGATAAAAATCAAGTTACCTGCCGCAATCCAGAGTGAGATGCGCTCCCAAGTATAGTAGCGCAGAACCAGCAGGACAAAAACATCCAAAGCAATCGCCAGAACATCGCTGATCCAAGTGGGTACTCCAAATACACCCATGCCAATTTTAATGCCAATGAACTCAGTAACCAGGGTCAAGACATTCGCGATAACGAGATCGACCAGTGAAAACCAGCCCCAGAAGGAACCATATCGACCCCATATCATTTCGGCATGACCGCGATGGGTGACAGCACCAAGACGAACGGTCATTTCCTGTACGACATAAGCAATAAAACCAGCGATAATCAGCGATGGGATAAAGAAACCTATACCGTAAGTCGCGCCAGTCTGCGCATAGGTGATGACACCGCCTGCGTCATTATCAGCAATCATGGTCAAAACGCCAGGGCCTATCAAAACGAGAAGCAACATGATTTTGGCCCAAATTCCACGCTTAGCATGGAGGGAGGCAACACGCTGCATATCCTGCTGGCGAATTTTCCAATCCAGTTGTGCGTCTGTTTCAATATAGTTTAGATTTTTTGCCATTGGACTCACCTCGGAATTCGGGATAGGAGGACAGTCTCCCCCTGTAAAGAAAACTCATGCAAAACGACAATGAAAAAATTTGACTAGTTCGACTAGGGGAACTATCCATACCTACCACCTCCTTCCTTGTTTTGAGCCCGACACTACGAAACCCCCTAAGACCACAGTCCTAGGGGGTTATGTGAACGCGCAAATACAACACGCATTAACATTCATTATCCCCCTGGTTGAGCTTTGGCACTATACGACTTAGGGATTCCCCCAGCCACATTAAGTAAAGCCTTAAGCCGGCAGTACCTGTTCAACCCATTGGCGTGTTTCCACGTTTCCGGGCAGTGGCATCTTTTCGTATAGAAGCCTCGCCTAACGAGGACTTCACTTGCATTCAGTTTTTATGTTGCCATGATATGAACAGAATTATCAAAGGTGACTGGACACAAGACCATTTATTCTTCATAGTCAATGACACGCTTATTATGCGCAGTCCACACAAGTTTGTCAATGCTTAGAAAGCGCTTTTATCAGAAATTACTTCATTTTATTTTATTTTTTCGCTTCGTCAATTCGCTTCTGCAACGCGTCCCAAAGTGTGGTAAACGACTTGCTAAAACTGTCCAATCCTTCTCTCAGCAAAACCTTGCCAACTTCCTCTACATCCAGACCCATTACGCGCAAATCATGGACCGTTTTCTCGGCGTTAGACACATCCGCATCAACCGTTCGCGAAAATTGTTCTGCTTTGAGAATATGCTCAAGTGTCACTGGAGGGACTGTGTTGACAGTTTGCGGGCCTACCAACGTCTCCACATAAAGTAATGGAGAATAACTGGGGTTTTTTGTGCTGGTAGACGCCCACAGCGGACGTTGGGGTTGGGCTCCTGCATCAGAAAGTTTTTTCCATCTATCACTCTGACTGACTTTCATAAAGTGCTGATACGCAAGTTGAGCGTTGGCCACCGCAGCTTTGCCCTGTAAATCCTGGTTACCTTTTTCCTGCAGCTTATGGTCTACATGCGTGTCTACTCGACTGACGAAGAAACTGGCTACAGATGCCACATGTAGAGACTGTCCTGCTTGATGGCGAGCTTCCAACCCGCGAATATATGCTTCGAGCACTTGAGCGTATTGGTGCAAGCCAAAAATTAACGTTACGTTAACGTTAACACCTTCCCGAATCAATTCTTGAACCGCTCCGATGCCCGCGTCAGTTGCTGGAACTTTAATCATCAAATTGGGTTGTTGCAAAGCACGCCAGAGGCGTAATGCTTCTTTTACAGTACCTTCTTGGTCTTGAGCCAGACGGGGCGAAACTTCCAGACTAACGTATCCATCTTCGCCTTTGGACTCATCATAAACAGGACGCAATAATTTGGCCACAGCCAGAATATCGTGAAAGACAAGATCATCATACAATTCATCGAGTGTAAAATTTTTGCGAACCGCTTCGGCAATCGCTTCATCATAATGGTGTCCGCCCAAAATCGCCTTTTCAAAAATGGTTGGGTTAGAGGTGACTCCACGCACTCCTTGACTAATCAGTTTAGCCATTTCACCCGATTCAATCAGACCGCGTTCTACATTGTCATACCATATACTCTGACCAAGTTGATGCAATTGTTGCAGTGCGTTCATTCTCCACCACTCTCCTGCCAACAGTATCCTATTGTCTTTCTTTCCTTATCATACCGCCGAATTCATTGGACTACCAAACAAATGAAAGGAAAGTTTTTAATCATCCATAGTAGAATACCCTAAATTCCACCGCTTACTTCCATGGGCTCATTAGACATCTTTGATAGCAGCTCGCCGCACGTAACGCAAAATGAAATATAACATGCAGGCCACAAAGAGAATCATAAGAAATAAAATTATCAGGGAGTGAAGCGGATGCCGTTCGGGATGAATCCAACTTTGCAGTACAGGAATACTCATGATGATTTGCGTAGTAATGGTAATCGGCAGAAAAACGAGTGTAATCAGACCAAACAATTGAGATGAGCGCATATCACGGCGCATCATCTTGTCGCGCAAAGCCGCATCACGGGAACGATAGAGATCGGCCAGATAATTATCAATGTCATGAACCTCTTGTTTGAGATCGAGAAACATTTCTGTAACATGGAAAATGGACTGCCAACGTCGATAAATCGTATTTCTTTCTTCACTGACGGAGGCTTGACGAAAATAACACCGAGACGAGAAATCGTAAATCTGCTCGCGAATTTTGCGAGCTCGTTCGCCACGCCTCGTTGAAACTGCCAGATTCGCCATCTCTGAAGCATAGCGCAATATGGAGAGACGCTGATGAAAGGGAACCAACATCATATAAAAATAGTTTGTGCGAAACGACTCCATAGCTCGCGGCCGCTCACCTTGGTAATGGGCCAGTCCATTATCATAGGCAAGCACAAAACCGCCATCTAAAGATTGAGAATGAATCACATTGTGATAGGGCATATAATTATGCCCTTCTTCATCCACGTGCAACTGCGAAAAACGACTGATATGATTGGGCGTAAACGTCTTGCGAAGAATCGTCAAATGGCTTTCTGCGAAGTGAAAAAACTGTTCATCCAGCCGTTCAATCGGCTCTGAAGCGTGCGTTGGGTGAAGAAGCAGCGCACCGTAAATCGGCAAAAAACGATCGATCATTGGCGTGATGGAAAGATGGTCGTCTTCCCGAAATGGCAATAATAGCAATTCATCGAGCAAAGATTTCAGTGTGTAAGACTTATGTAAATCGCACCAATCCGCATATTCGTTATCCATAAAGAGTTTCGATTCTTTGTCCACCTCTTCTTCCTGAAATACACTACCCACCACGCGAAAGGGAACACCGTTCGTAATAGAAGCCAATTGGGCATTGGTCTGTTCCACTTGTTCGATGGTGAGAGGCGCTTTAGGACATGGGCCACCTTCAGCAAGCGGTTCAATTTCAATGGAGATAAACCCTACACCGTTATAGAAAATATCCATCTCAATGGAAGCGATGCGAAATGCGCAAGCCAAGGAAGGCTGTTGAAAAGCAAACACCAATCGTGGACTGATGCAAGCGTCATTCATCCGAAAACGCCTGTGGTTATCCGGCAATTTGAGATACTGTTTGACATAGGGGAGCATGTTGTCTAATTCTGCAAGGTCGTACTCGTGTTCTACCCAAACACGGCGCACCCATCGCGATTCCACAAAATAGTCGCTCACTTTGGGATGTGCAGAATCCGCGTAGCCTGCAATATCCACATCAAAAAGAAAGGGGAAAAGGAATTTGGTCCAAGTGCTTCCAATCTTCCACGTCTCATGGCCGTTGCCGTAATTCCCGTCGCTGGTTTGGCTCACTAGATTCCGCTCTTCCGGATGAGACCAACGGTCACTCTCACCTTTCATATCCATCCGACTCCTACATATCTATTTCCTTTTTCGTCACCTTACACAGAATGCGCTCGCGGCGCAAGTGCCAAGGCAATGAGCGGAAAAAGCCGGTAATGTTGCCAATCCGCTATTCAATGATGGATTCAAAATGTTCCGCATCATTCAACAGAGGATGGCGTTTGTCTTTGTCAGAAAGAACAGGCTGACTGTACGGCCAATCGATGGCAAGCGACGGATCGGACCAAAGAATGCCGCGGTCCTGCTCAGGACTGTAGGGCGCATCCACTTTGTATTGGACTTCAGTTTGAGGAACGAGTGTGCAAAAACCATGCGCAAACCCGCGTGGAACCCAAAGCTGGCGAAAATTGCTGGCGGTGAGCAGAAACCCCCGCCACTGTCCGAATGTCGGCGACGACTTGCGAATGTCCACCACCACATCGTAGATAGCACCGCTCGTCACACGTACCAGTTTGCCCTGTGCAGCAGGTGGCTTTTGGTAGTGCAAACCGCGAAGTGTCCCCGCTTCTGCAGAGAGGGAATGATTGTCTTGGACAAATTCTTCTGTTACACCCAAATCTTTCAGCTGATCGCGACGAAAGCTTTCTAGAAAAAATCCTCGATGATCTCCATGGACAACGGGTTCAAGCAAAAGAACTCCGTTTAGGCAACGGTCTATCACTTTCACACATCAACATCCCTTTCTTTATATTCGCCTATTTCTTGCAAATACGCTCGCAAGCCATTTTGCCAAGCTGGTAATGGCGGCATTCCGTTGACGCGAAACGCTAAATTGTCCAACACGGAATAGGCGGGACGGGGCGCCGGGCGGGGAAATTCGATTGTGCTGCAAGGCTCCAGTCGCGCAGGCAAACGGGCAAGACGAAAAATTTCCGCCGCAAACTCGTACCATGAACAGTGACCGCCACCTGTCAGATGATAAATACCGTACACATCCTGCTCAGACAACGCTAATAGTGCGGCGGCCAAATGCCTAGTATAGGTGGGGCTGCCAATTTGATCATCCACTACGCGCACAACTTCGCGTGTACGTCCAAGCTGCAGCATGGTACGCACAAAATTATTTCCATGTTCGCCGTAGACCCAAGCAGTACGAGCAATCATAAGGCGCCGACAAACCATTTGCGCCAGTTCCTCACCAGCACGCTTAGATTTTCCGTAGACCGATTGTGGCGCGGTTGGATGATGTTCGCTATACGGTTGGTTTGCGCAACCGTCAAAAACATAATCCGTACTCACATAGACAAGTCGCGCTCCAACTTCTTCGGAAGCTAACGCTACATTGCGTGTACCATAGGCGTTCACGCGAAAGGCAGTGTCTGCGTCCGACTCAGCCGCATCCACCGCTGTATAGGCGGCACAGTGAATCACTGCCTCAGGCCTTTGCATAGAAAATACACGCCGTGTTTCGTCCAAATGGGTGATATCCAGTTCGCGGCGTGTAGCAGCAAAAACTTCATGGCCCGTCTGCAGGGCCAGACGAACCACATCATAACCTAACTGACCGTTTGCGCCTGTTACCAACACTTTCATGACTCGTCTCCACCGTATTGCAATGCATAGAATCGTTGATACTCTCCAGACTTGACACGTTTACACCATTCCTGATGCGTTACATACCATTCAACCGTTTCGCGTAAACCTGTCTCAAAAGTGTGGTTCGGTTTCCAGCCAAGTTCCTGTTCAATACGTGTCGGGTCTATCGCATAACGCAAATCATGTCCCGGTCGGTCGGTCACAAATTGAATCAGACTTTCTGGTCTGCCAAGCACGCGCAAAATTTCTCGTACTACATCGATGTTGCGACGTTCATTGTGACCGCCAATGTTGTAGACACGTCCTGGAACACCACTGCGCAAAACGAGATTGACCGCCCGACAATGATCTTCTACATGCAGCCAATCGCGTACGTTCTCTCCGGTCCCGTAAACGGGCAGCGGCTTATTCTCCAACGCATTTAAAATCATCAGTGGAATGAGCTTTTCAGGAAACTGATAGGGGCCATAGTTATTAGAACAACGCGTAATATTGACGTTTAACCCATAGGTTTCATGATAGGCTCGGACGAGTAAATCTGAACCCGCCTTACTCGCGGAGTAGGGACTATTGGGCGAAAGCGGCGTTTCCTCGGTAAAATAACCGGTTGAGCCAAGCGTGCCATACACCTCGTCTGTGGACACATGAACAAACTTTTGAATTCTTGCCTGTCTGGCCACGTCAAGAAGCACTTGTGTCCCGAGCACGTTGGTTTCCACAAACGCGGCTGGCTCGTGAATACTGCGGTCGACATGCGACTCTGCCGCAAAATGGACTATAGCCTCTATCCCATGTTTCTGGACGATCTCGCTGAGTTTCTGGCCATCACGGATATCTCCATGAACAAACTGGTAATGGGAATGTTGTTGTATATCTTGCAGGCTTTCTAAATTGCCGGCATACGTTAAAGCATCATAATTAACAAGAGTGTCGTCAGGATGATGTAAAAGCGTATAGCGTACAAAATTGCTACCAATAAAACCAGCACCGCCAGTGACAAGAATGCGCATGAGAACCTCCGGGGGATAAGGAATTGCTTGGAATAAAATAAAATCAGATCTGCGAATCAATGCTCAAACTGATGACCAAGGTTAATATCCTTGGCTAACTCATTCGCTCTGGCTAACGATTCGTGAGTGCCAGCATCCGTCCACCAGCCATCCAAAATATCGTAATCTAATTTACCTTTGAACAAATACGCGTTATTAACATCTGTAATTTCCAGTTCACCGCGCTTCGATGGAATGAGCGTGCGAATGATATTAAAAACCTCACTATCATACATATAAATACCTGTCACGGCGTATGGACTTAATGGATGTTTAGGTTTTTCTTCAATGCGAATGATACGACCGTTTTCAAATACAGGAACTCCATATCTTTCAGGGTCTGGAACTTCTTTTAATAAAATTTTCGCACCCTTTTTAGTCCCCTCAAATTTGTTCACCATTTGAGTCAAATCTGTCGAGAAAATATTATCTCCCAGTATAACTGTCATGGCATCCCCTTGAACAAATTGCTCTGCTAATCCTAATGCTTGTGCAATACCACCAGCTTGATCTTGGACTTTATAGGTAAATTGCACTCCAAAATCCCAGCCACTTCCAAGAAGGTTGACGACATCCCCCATATGTTCACGCCCCGTAACAATCAGGATGTCATTGATATTCGCTTGTACTAAATGATGAATTGCGTAATAAATCATAGGGTATTTTGCAACAGGAAGAAGATGTTTGTTAGTAATTTTTGTAAGAGGAAAAAGCCGCGAGCCTGTTCCGCCCGCGAGCACGATACCTTTCATAAACCATCACCGCCGATTGAGAAAATAGAATATCTATTTATCTTATGTATAATTAATTTATTCTGACTCAACTATATTAATTTTCTTATTTTTTAAAATATGTACATTGATTTTATTTTTATACAAGAATTACATGTAATTTTTTACAAATAATTAAGTGCCAATAAAATTGAACAGATACAAATTGATCTATTCTTTGAGTAAATACATTAACAAGCAAAAACAAACTAGTATATGTAGTTTCTTTCAATAATTTTGTATAAACCCATATGAGCGAATTAATTAAATGTAGCAATCTATACTTTATGAAAATTATATAATTAATTTACTTACTATTTGGTCCATGTTCTGAACACGCATTGACCAGCACTTCATAACATACTCCATAGCCAATTACATTATCATGGTCAGTAAATTTTCTGCCGAAAAGATAATTTTGATTTGGTCACCTTGTGAAGTTGTCAGTAGTATCTTTCAATCTGAATGGTTGTATAGATTAACTAGCTCATTTCTGGTGTAAAATCTAAGAAGGTTGCTAGTTATTTCTAGTTGCTAATACAAGATTGGCTGAGGAGTAAATACTAATACTCTAGGTCTCTTCGAATTTAACAAATTCTTCTAAGAAAGCATACATAGTAATTGTTTTGTAGATGCGTTTATCCGCCCCTTAACTGCTTTGTAGTACCTATAAGACAAGTACTTTTTCGTATTGCAGATTTGTTGGACAATTTATCTATGTATGTCAGACTTGAAATAAATTCTCAGCGATCGCTTTGCTGAATTTTTGAGGCAATTGACGTAAGTGATTTGAATATCATCAAAGACACTGCTATTCGATTAGTTGATAACGATTTGCCTAAAATTCGCATACTTACATATCAATTCATATTCCTAGCACCTCCAAATGACAAACAAGTTCAATACTAACAAGTATTTAGTGAGTTTTGCCTACTATCAACTGAAAATCTTTTTACACTTTGAATTAAATGGTTCATAAAAACGACAGAATTAAAGCTTTTGAGTAAATGCATTAAATACAACCATATCATTGCTAACCAAGTTATATTCCCAGTATAATTCAACATTTTTTAAATTGATCTCTACTGAATTCACGTTTAATTCTTATAAAAATTTTCCTTATAACAGTCCAAATGTTCTTATTCTATCCAAATAATAAATAAATCATCATACAATGCACTATTCTTTTTACGTATATGTATTTAACTTTATAGGATCAACTCTCATCCCAGTTTTTTTTGTTATACCATCAATTAAACCTTTCCACATTAATTTAATACAAAATAATTTATTCTTGCCGAAGAATAATACATGCAAATTCTTAATTAAAAATATTGTTAAAAAATAACATGGCACAGAAAATTTATTCCCATGTTGCATGCCAATCAAAATTATATTTCTAATCCCATAATATAATTTCCAACTATTTTTTTTATCGTATTTATTTATAGTTTTGATATTTTCATTCAAATTATCATAATGCACAATATTGCTTGTTAAAACACAATATATGTCATACGTGAAATTTAATCTTAGGCAGTATTCAAGATCATCATGCCATATAAAAAAATCATCTCTTGGTAAACCATACTTTTCTACTGCTATTTTAGGAATTAAAAGTCCGACGAAGGATGAATAATCTACTTTTATAGAGTTCATCTTATTATTAATTTTCTTTAAATCTTTTTGAATTAAAAATTTTTTTGAGAAGTTTCCACTATGTTTTTTTTGTTTTATACCTCTAACATCTGTAACATTAGAGGAAACAATTAGTTTATTAAATTGATTGTATTCATTATTTTTAAAATTTATCAATTCTTCAAGAGCGTTATAATCAGGAATAGCATCGTCATCTAATGTCCAAATTAAATCGTAATTATCTTCTACTGCTGCACTTATTCCGACCTTAAATCCTCCTGCCCCACCAATATTTTTTTTATTAAAAATAATTTTAAAAATATCGTTTTTTCTTATTATACGTAAATAATCAACAACATCATTATTACTGGCATTGTCGACAATTATGATTTTGTTTAATTGATAACTTTGCGAAAGAAGAGCATCAATACATTTAATCAATAATTCTTTTCTATTATATGATACAACTACTGCTGCAATTCTTTCATTTTTCCCCATTTTATACTCTCCATTTTATTTATCATTACTTTTATTTCACGAGTTGTTTTTTTCCACTTTTTATTAAATTTTAAGATATTAAGAATTATTGAAATAATATTATTTTCCAGTTTAACCAAACCATTATCAACAACTGCATAAACATTTTTTGTAATTATATTAAGCAGTAAAGAGCAATTATTATATGGTACTATTGCTATATCAAAAATCTTTTTTCTAATAATTAAATATAATAATATCTTAAAAAATCTTTTCATTCTTTTATTAGGATAAAAATATAAATTAGACCCCAACAAATATGCTCCAGCCATAAAATCATTTTCTGATGAATATACAAACAAACTTTTAATTTGATTTCGTAAATCATTTATTATATTTTCAACATTTGTTCCAGAAAAATTTGGTGATATTACAACTTTATCTACTCTCATTAGTTCAGTAGCAAATTCACCCCAGTTAATGACTTTTGTATTTTCGTTAAGATTATGTAATGATTTACCTTTTATCCCCCTAATAAAATCATTTATACCTAATAAAGTATTATTCGCAAATTCTTCTTTACCCAAAACAATATTTTTAATTGCAGATAATCTAAACCTATTTATCGCTTTAAAAGCAGAATTACCACCATAATACTCCATAAGCAAATATAAATAATTCCTTACATCATAATATCTAATCCACGTTACAGGTTTTGAAATCATCGACATATGCCAAATTATAGATTTTGGATTACAATAAATTTTATAACCATATTTCCTTATTCTCATACACCATTCGATATCATCAAAATGTATAAACATATCAGCCCATAATCCCACTTTATCTATAACTTCTTTTCGAACTAATAGACTAGCTGCCGCACAATAATGTACTGATATTAATTTTTGACTCTCTTTTAATTTTGCAAATTCATCCACTTTCATGCCGTGATGTAGTAAATATACACCACCCATTTCAGGAATTATCAATCCTCCATTTTCATTTATTATTTCCGGATTTTCTAACTGTCTCATTTGAGAGCCAATTGCTCCAATATTATTATCTGTTTTCATAGCATTAATTAATTCAATAAAAGTGTTTTCATCCAACACAACATCATTATCTAACAGCCACAAATATTCATATTTTCCTGATTTAACAACACTACTTATTCCGGTATTAAAGCCGCCTGTACCACCCAAATTTTCTTTGTTAACTATTAAATTTACATCAGGATGGTATTTTTTTATTAATAAAACAGTATCATCTGTAGATGCATTATCAACAACAAAATAATCAAGTTTATAATTTTCTTTTTTAATTTTATTTAACGAGTTAAGCAAAGAAAGTACAAAATTTGATTTATTCCATGTCACAATAATTACGGCTATTCTCAATTTGATACCTCCGTTAATTTGTTTATAACTTATATATATATATATATCAAAAGTCTCCTTTAGCTATTTTTTCAAATAAAGTCAATGCTTGCGCAACAACTTGATCCATATTGTAGTATTTATATGTAGCTAGTCTACCGATAAAGTGTACTGATTTTAGTTTTAAAGATAGTTCTTTATATTTAGAATATAGTTCATCATTTTCTTCTCTTGGAATAGGATAATATGGGTCTCCAATAGAGCTTGAATATTCCCTTACAATTGTTGTGCTTTCTGCAGTTTGATTTGTTAAATGCTTAAATTCTGTTACTCTTGTAAAATCATAGGAATTCGGATAATTAATTGTTGCAACTGGTTGATATATTTCTTTTTTATAATTTTCAAATTTAAATTTTAGTGATCTATATGGTAATTTGCCATATGATAAATCAAAAAAATCATCTATAGGGCCAGTATAAATTAGTTTATTAAATTTAATATCATTTATTATTTTTTTGTAATCTTCTTTTAACAAAATCGATATATTTGGATGGGATAAAAGAGATTCGAACATCTTTGAATATCCATGTTTCGGCATCACTTGATATTTATCTGAAAAATATCTGTCATCATCATTAAATCTAATTGGTATTCTTGCACAAACCGATGGGTTTAACTCCTCAGGATATAAATCCCATTGTTTTTTTGTATATCCTTTAAATATTTTTTCATATAATTCAATACCAATTTTAGAAACAATTATATCTTTAGAGTTTTCAATTTTATCTATATTAATTTTGATTTTTGAAAAAAAATCTTCTACCTCATCATTAGACAATGATAATCCAAAAATTGAATTAACAGTCAATCTATTTATCGGCATTGGAATAAGTTTTCCATCCACACTTGCTAATACTCTGTGTTCGTAATAATTCCATTCTGTAAAATTTGATAAATAATTAAAAACCTTTTCGCTATTAGTATGAAAAATATGTGGTCCATATTTGTGTATTAAAATTCCATTTTCGTCATAAAAATCATAAGCATTTCCTCCAATATGATTTCTTTTATCAACTACTAAAACTTTTTTATTTAATTGAGATGCTAGTCTTTCAGCAATAACTGAACCTGCAAAACCTGCGCCCACTACTATATAGTCGTACATTTAAGTCCTCCAAATCTATTTGTTATTTTGTATATATTTCTTTATATTTTTTTAAAACTTTATCTACATCTCCTATATCTTCTATTCTAGAACGATTAAGGAGAACTGCTTGATCACATATTTCTTTTACGGCTGATGAATCATGAGTTACCAATACAATTGTTCTATTTTCATTTCTTAACTCTTTCATTTTGTTAATACATTTTTTTTGAAATGATGCATCTCCAACAGCTAATACTTCATCCAACAATAAAATATCAGGTTTAATTAATGTAGCAATTGAAAAAGCTAGTCTCATATACATCCCCGAGGAATACCCTCTTATTGGCTCATGTATAAATTCTCCTAGCTCTGAGAATTCTATTATTTCATCAATCCTTTTATTTAATTCTTTTTTTGTAAATCCCATTAACGATCCATTTAAATAAATATTCTCTAAACCTGTAAATTCCGGATGAAAACCAGCTCCTAATTCAAGCAAACTTGAAACCCTACCACTAACAATTACTTCACCGGAGTCTGGATATAATATTCGTGATATAATTTTTAATAAGGTACTTTTACCCGAACCATTAACTCCAATGAGCCCTACTGTCATCCCCCTTTTTATATCTATTGATACATTTTCTAGTGCTAGAAATTCTTTGTGTTTTGTTCTACCTGCATATAATATTTTTTCTTTTAATGTGAAATTTTTTTCACCATATATCCTGAATCTTTTAGTAACACCTTTAACCTGAATAGCTAAATCTGAGTGTAACATTTTATATTTCCTCCGCAAATCTTCTATTCAGTTTAATAAATACCTTCCAACCAATATATAGAATCATGATACTAAATATAACTGAATACAAAAACATTTTCCATCTTAATGGTTGATGATAATATAATATGCTTTGGAATAATACTTCAAAATCAGTCATCGGATTAAGTTTAAAAAGTAAATGATATTTAGTTGGTATTAATTTTATAGAATACACAACTGGAGTTATATAGAACCATGCCATCAAAAAGATATTTAGTACGTGTTCAACATCTCGTAAATATACATTTATTGAAGAAAAAAATAATGAGAAACCTGCTATTGTAATAGTTTCAAACAACAAAATTACAGGTAATAATAACCAAAATATGGAAGGTTTAATCCCTGAAACTAAAAGAAAAGGTATTAAAATTAACAAAGAAAAAATATAATTAATCACATTTGATGCGACAATTGATAGTGGGAGAATTTCCCTTGGAAAATATATTTTTTTCACTAAAGATGATTGCCTAATTATAACCCCAGATGTAGAGCTTAATGATATTGAAAACATATTCCATGCAAGTATTCCAATAAACAGAAATGCTGGGTAATGAGGTAAATTAGATTTCATTATTATTGAAAATACTATAGAATATACAATAAGCATTAATAATGGATTTAAAAAAGTCCATAAAAATCCAAGTATTGAACCTTTATACTTTGTTCTTAACTCTGATAAAGTCAAACTCCAAAACATTGTTCTATACTCATAAATTTCTTTTATTCTATCTATCATAATATATCAACCTTTTTATTTTTTCTAATAATATACGAATTATATTTTGTTATAATATTTATTAATAAATTAATTATATATAATGTCATTTTTTTATTGGGGTAATGTTTAGAAAAATAAATTATCATAGCATTGTAAAATGAATTTTTACTAGTTAAAGTTTTTCTCCCTCCATTTGCACCTTTTATGTGCAAAGAAATTATTTTACCCTCATACCAAATCAATTTTCCTTTATCTCGTATTCTCTTACAAAAATCAATATCTTCACCATACATAAAAAAAACTTCATCCAATCCAGAAAGTTCCCAATATAGATTTGTGCGTGTTAATAAAAATGCTCCACAAATACATCCAACTTCACACGAGATATCTTCTGGCAAATAGGTCAGATTATAACCGGAAATCCATTTAATACGAGGAAACAATTTAGAAATCCCCGAAAATTTCATTGCTGAATTCCATAATGTAGGAAGTGAACGCTTGCAGGCTAAATCAAGTTCACCATTAGGCATTCTTAATTGACAGCCAACTGCCCCTATATCTTTTCTATTTTCAAGCACATGCAAGCATTTTTCTATGGCATCCTTTCCTACATAACAATCTGGGTTGAGCAATAACAAATACTCCCCCTCAGCAATCTCAGCCCCTCTGTTATTCGCAAATGCATATCCTAGATTCTCATTTAATCTCATCGACTTTATATTATAGAAATAACATCTATATTGATCTAATAATTGAATTGTATATTCCCATTCCTGAATTGTAGAAGCATTATCTACTATAATAATTTCAAGCATACTAGCTATATTACTATTTCCTAAGTATTCCAAGCAGTCTTTAATAACTCCTGACGAATTGTAAGTAACTAGAAGAACAGAGATCATTTCAATTAACCTCATTCTATCCGGAATATAATTAATCGGATATTTTATTCAATACGCATTCTCATCCACAAACCCTCTCGTCAGCGTTTTCCAGACGATTTGAAAATCGAGGAGCAATGACCAATTTTCAATATAATCGATGTCAAACTTGATTCGCTCCACTATAGAAGTATCACCACGCCAGCCATTGACTTGCGCCCAACCTGTAATACCCGGACGCACACGGTGTTTGACCATGTATTTAGGAACTTCCTCCTTGAACTTATCGACAAACTGAGGACGTTCTGGACGCGGGCCAATGACACTCATATCGCCAATCAAGACATTCCAAAATTGCGGCAACTCATCAAGACTGGTTTTTCGCAGCCACTTGCCAAGCGCTGTGCGCCTTGAATCGTTGGGAACCGTCCAACCCAAATCCGCTTCCAACTGAGTGACCGCCACTTCATGGTTGCCATTGTCATGCTCAACAACCGATGAAACTGAGGGATTCACCACCATGGTACGAAACTTATACATGGTGAACAAGCGGCGGTTTTTGCCAACTCGCTCCTGTTTAAATAAGATAGGACCAGGAGAGGTCAGTTTGACCGCCAGTGCAATCGCCAAATAGAGCGGAGACAAGCCCACTAAAACAAGTACAGAAAATAAAATATCAAACGCTCGCTTAAACATAGCGTTGAGAGCGTCATCCAGCGGCACATAGCGCGTATCAATCAACGGCATACCCGCGAATGTCTCAAAGCGAGGACGAGCAGGCAGAACATCGAAATAATCAGGGAGAATCAGCGACTGCACGCCATGCGCTTCACAAACACTCATGACATGCGGAAGATAGGACACATCCTGGCGGGAGAGCGAGATAAGAACGTGATCGACCAAATGCTCATGAAGTACATCATCAAGATTGTCTATAGTATTCAGTACAGGCAAGGCAGGTTTTTCACGAGTGATAAAACTTGCCCCCTGCGGTAAAACACATCCTAGTACATGATAGCCAAACCAGGGATGCGCATCCATGGCTTCAATAAACCGCGCTGTGGCAGGCGTATAACCGACGAGCAAAATAAATTTCTTGTTAAAACCGCGACTGCGCAACAAACTGAGCGTACTGCGGACAGCTATTCTCTCCACAACAATGAGCGACGCATAGACAACTGCAAATAAAATCAGAACGGCACGCGAAAATTGAGCCAAATGGAGAAAATAGAGCAAACTCATGAAAAACAACATGCCGAAAAACAGCGAACGAATGAGCGCCGCACCTTCTTGAAAAAAGGTGCGAGAACGAATGGGTTTATATAGGCCACCTATCCAGTTAGCCAGCCAGAAGAGCGGCAAACTGATCAAAATGGCCGGCAAAAAGCTAGCCAACGGTTCATGTCCGCGGTAAGGAAGAAGTCCAGTATCAAATTTGATACGCCAAGCGACAAAAAACGACAAAATGACAATGCAGGCGTCTATGATCTGAAACATACGATTCCAGAAGACCTGGTAGGTTCGAAACAACGGTTTCCCTCCTGCGCCTTCAACCCTTTACCATGCTTGTTCTATCTCTTTACTCAGGTTATCCGAAATTTTAAGATTTGACAAAGTTTCACTGTGTACAGTATAGCGAAGTGATCAACTTTTTTGAAGGTGATTCTAACGTGTCAATGAAAAATTCTGTCAAACTGTGTTTTGACTTCTATGATGAAAACAACCAGCCTGAACAACTTTACTTCTCTCAACCCATCAAAATTTTTGCCGCACACCATCTATCCGAAGTACGGCCTGTCCTCCAAAATGTTGAATTATGGAGTCGCTCAGGCTATTACGCAGCCGGTTTTCTGAGTTATGAAGCCGCCCCAGCTTTTGACGACGCTTATCAAGTCTGTGCGCAGCAAACAGAACTGCCACTAGCTTGGTTTGCCATTTTTGCAGACGTCCAGCATTTACATTTAACTGCAAAATCTCCGCAGACTGCTTCCATAAATTTGCCCAATCCATGGACGCCGTCCAAGACGGAACAGCAATTTGCGGATGATCTCGATACGATAAGACGGTTGATTGAAGCCGGCGAAACCTATCAGATGAACTACACTTATCGGTTGCATACCATTTTGAATGAAAATCCGCAGACTCTCTATGAATACTGGAAAGAACAGCAAAATTGCCCGTATGCAGCTTATTTAGAATTTCCCGGTTGGCGTCTGCTTTCTTTCTCACCTGAACTGTTTTTCCGTACCTCTACATCTAGAGAAAATTCTGAACGTATTCTTTTGACCAAACCGATGAAAGGAACCGCCGAGAAAGGTCGATGGCTGGAGGAAACCCTGTACAACAGAGATTGGCTGAAGCAATCCGAAAAAAATCGAGCGGAAAATGTAATGATTGTCGACTTGCTGCGCAACGATATGAGCCGAATTTGTAAAATCGGCAGCGTACATGTACCTGTGCTGTTTGAAATTGAAGAATATCCTACCGTTTGGCAAATGACCTCCACCATTTGTGGAAACTTGCAACTCAACGTCCGTTTGGAAGACATTTTTAGCGCCTTGTTCCCTTGCGGGTCGATTACTGGAGCGCCCAAAATTCAAACGATGCGGCGTATTGCTGAGTTGGAAGCTGAACCGCGCGGAGTTTACTGTGGAGCTATTGGCTATGTCAAACCAGGCGGAGACGCGATATTCAACGTGGCCATTCGTACCGTTACATTGCATCAAAAGGGAAACACTTGGCAAGCGGAGTACGGTGTTGGCGGAGGCATAACCATAGATTCTACACCAACCGAAGAGTGGCGTGAGACTCAGGCTAAAACAGCATTTCTCAGACAAAATCGTTCACCTTTTTACCACAAGGAATTTGCTTTACTAGAAACACTCTTACTGCAAGATGGACAGTTTGTGCTACTAGAGGAACATATGGAAAGATTGCGATCATCCGCAGCTTTTTTCCATTTTCCTTTGCCAGAAGAACGCATTCTGGCTGATTTGCATTCACTGAGCATTGCCAGTTTTCATGAAGCAGCTTTGCGCGTACGTCTGACTGTGGATGCAAAAGGAGGATATGATATCAACTTCCAACCTACAGAACGTATGCACGGGAGAACCGATGCACTGCCAAACCCAGAAAGCACCAGACAAAACCCTGTCTTCAAAATCATGCTTGCCCAAAACCCCGTGGACTCAACAAACTTGTTTCTCTATCACAAAACAACCTATCGGAACCTTTATCAAGTACACGTTTCAACCAATCCTAACGTACTTGATACTTTACTTTGGAATGAGCGTGGTGAAGTAACTGAATTCACGATTGGTAATTTAGTCGTATGGGATAAGGGTCGCTATTGGACACCCCATCGCCATTGTGGCCTTTTAGCAGGTACGCTGCGCCAACATCTTTTAAAACGAGGACTTGTAGAAGAAAGCGTGCTGTCGTTGGACGACGTGTTGCATGCGGAGCATCTGTGGTTTATCAATTCGGTTCGCGGATGGAGAAAGGTTGAAATATGCAAAAATATTTAATTATATTCTATTTTTTATAGACAAGCCCGAATAGAATGATTATGATAAAGACAAATTTAAGAATTAAATTTAACATGTGTCAAAGGCAAACCTGTGGAAATGCAGGGACGCAAAGCTAAAGGGGCTAAAGCGAGAGAATCGCCATGCTTGCCAGTTGCCACTCATGAATGATGACGTGGTTTAACTGGCAATCAGGTGTCCTCCAGCCTGTCTGCCAGTTTTTCTTTTCTTTCAAGCCAGATTCAATAGCTTACTGGCTTCATCCATCGAAGTAAAAGGGGTTGGGTAAACTTGATGAAGAAATGGTTCAGTCAATTACAGCCAGACAAAAAATCTCTCCTTACCGGTGCAGTCGTTGGTACGCTCTTTGGCTCGCTGCTTGCGGGAGGTGCTGTGTTTGCAGCTACCAGCAACTTTGTCCAGGCTCAGAAAGAAATCGCGAATTACGACGGCATCAAGGGCAGTGCTCTTGTTTATGGCGGCACAACTTATGCTGAACTTTATGCCGTACAGCAAGTGCTCCAAAAACAAGGTATTGTGAACCAGTGGAATGGCGACGTCAAAAACTTCTCTATGGATTCTCCATCACAGAGCCTACAACAACTTTCCAGTGAGAACAGCAACCTAGATCAACAGGTAGGAGATTTTAAAGATATTCTCAAAAGTATTGAGAAACTTCCGAGCAATGACCAGCAACAAGTATTGAATCAATTAAATGGATTGCTTAGCAGTACGAGTACGTCCACCAATACAAGCACATCGGATAACAGCACGAGTGATTTAAATGTTTGGGCCAAAGGATTGTTAAGAGCTGAACAAGAAACGGAAGGAAATCCGGGCAACGCAAACTCAGTTCTGCAAAACCTGATTCAACAATTTTCTCAAAAACATGGAGATCACGGCAACAGTCAAGATCATCAAAATGATGGACAAGACGGACAAAACAATTCACAACAGAATAACGGCAGTAATTCAGGAGACGGGTCAACTACAGGATCAGTCTATGGCAATACAGGGGATAACTCCGGAGATTAAGGGGCAAGCATGACATTTGACCGTGTACTGCTATGATAAATATCTCGCCAACAGAGAAACAAGCGGTTTCAACGTTTCAGCAACGATTCCAGCTTTGGCGAAACAAACCGGTACACGGTCAATTGTCCTTTACGCTCATGTTTGGATTGATGCATAGCTTCGTTTGCAGCCAAAATCAAGTCTTCCAGCGTCTCCACTTGCACCGGATAACAGGCGGCCCCTACACTAACCGCGCCCTCAATGGTCTGCCCAGCGATGGTATATTGTCCACTCAACGCGCGAACGAGACGTTGTCCTACCAGATTACACTCTTCCAGTCCGTGTATTCGGCAGAGCACAATAAATTCATCTCCACCGTGGCGCACAACCACATCTCTTTGGCGCACCGCTCCACGTAAACGTTCTGAAAATTGCACCAAAAACGCATCGCCTGCGTCATGACCATAACGATCATTGATAAATTTAAAATTATCGCAGTCAATATAAAAAAGTCCATATGTTGCGCGAGAATTACGAAGAAGTCGCAGGCACCGATCTAAGTATCGACGATTGTGGAGCTTAGTCAGCGGATCGCGATAGGCAGCCTTTTTCAGTTTCTTTTCATAGCGTTTACGCTCAGATATATCACGTATAGTCAGAAGAAAATAGCGATGCTCAGCAAGCCGCTGCGGAAGAGGGTCAACGACCACTTCGCCGCACCAGCCTTCAAAATCCATATCCATCACATGCCGCCCGCTGTTTTGCGTTACAGTGCGCATAAGTGGAATGAGTTGTTCGAGAACATGGATACTGTGCACATCATGCAAAGAACGTCCAGTAAGTCCCTGCCATCCCCCAATACGCGCTTCCGCTGATGGGTTGCCAAAAATGTAAGTATATTCACCATCTGGCCCCTGGCGGACAACCGCCAACGGATCGGACATATGTTTGAGAATGTCGGAAAGCAAATCCAAGTGTTCGTACAGCGCTAATTGCGCAGCATCACTCGCGGCCATTTCCAGCCCTTCCTCTCCTAACCGCTCACTGGTTTCCATCGGTGAACGGCGACGATGAACAGCATCTTCACCAGAGAGGGCAGGATTTACTTCACGTCGAACCTTGGGTGGCCATTCCTTGGAGGCATGGGCATCCTCAGAATTCAACAAAGATTTGGCTTGTGGAATTTTGAGCACGTCCATTTCCCCTTTTCCCTCCGACAATCTCTCATCTTTTTTTATAAATACTAGTCATTGTATGGAATATCCACTAATGGGAAGACAAACTTTCTCCTATTGTACAGTTAGCTTATAGAATTCTCAATATCTTATGCACAAAAGGTTCATTCTATTTTTAGAATTAAAAAATCCCCCGCAAAACTAGGACACTGTCTTGCGGAGGATCGATCTATATAGAAAGCACATTACTTCAGGGAATTCAGATCTTTTTGCAAGTCTGAATAGTAGGCGTTGGATTTTGGCACTACTTTCAAAGCCTGTTGAAGAGTTTGCTTGGCTGCTTGTTTTTGGTTCAGTTGTATCTGTACGAGATATAAGTTAAGCCACGCAACTCCGTATGTTGGACCTATTTGTGTAGCTTTTTTGTAATACGCTAGTGCCTGGCTTGGCTGTTTCAACCCCCGGAAATAGACATTACCTATATTGTTTAAAGGAATTGGGTCTTTAGGGTTTAATTGAGCCGCCTTCTGATAATAAGTGATGGCTTTCTCAAACTGCTGGTTATCAAAAGCACTAATACCTGCATCCATCTGCGCCTTCTCGCTCTTAGGTTGCGCCTTGGCCGCGTTCTCAAATTTTTTAAGATTTGCTGCGCCATAATATGCGGTAGCGCCTACCATGACTCCTCCGGGTGTCTTGATGGCCTGGTTAGCAGTCTTTTGAACCTGCTTGGCCGCTTGATTGGCCGTTTGATTGACAGTGCCACAACCAGCAACTAGACCGAGTGTAGCTACAGTTGTCAGGGATAAAAGAAGTTTTTTCATTTTTCTTGTCACCTCTCCTCGCTTTGGGCTTGTCTCAGAAATATTTCTCTGTATGGAAACACTTAGCCCATGCTTGCTAGCCCGAATGCTTAATGAAATGCAAAACAGGCTGCGATTCATTTCCAGCCCTTCTTACTATAACCGAGCTTGTCCAAAGGGCAAAGTCAAAAAGGCTCGGTTTCAACAAAATGTGACATTTTTCGATCTAGCTTTCCTTGCCCCGTGATACAATACACATGATTCGAACACAGTATTGGAGGAATTGTCCGTTGCAGTCATCCAGCATCCGAAATTTGAGTCAACATCTTTTTTGGATTGCGCTATCCGCTTTCATTGCCTGGATGCCTTTTTATAACAATGGCGTCTTTTTTAGCCGCGGTCACGCGCATATCGATCTCGTTTTGCTTATTCTGCTTTCATTCTATCTTGTCTTTCGAATCATTTCTTGGTTTGTGGACAAGCCCTCAACCGGGGAAAAACCTTTATACGTACATCTAAGTTGGTTTGATGTAGCTTTTGCTGTGTATGTTATCCTTTATCTCCTCTCGCTTTTTTATGCAGCCAGCCTGCCGCTGGCAGTTGAGGGCGCTCTGGATGCTTTAGCGCTTATCTTTCCCTTTGCGCTGATGCGTAATTATGGGCACTTCTCGCTTGCATCAACTTATCTATTGTGTGCACTCGGGATTTCGTCTATAGGTATCAATGCTATTGGCTTTGCCAACGGCTGGGGGCAACTATTATTTCCAAGCGCTATCACTCTTTCACCAAGTCTGCAAGTATCGTCTGTTTTCCAGTACCATAACACGTACGCGTCATTTGTAACGGCGATTGGACTTGGACTAATGGCGTATTGCGCACTTTCACCACGATGGATTATGTTGCGCGCGTTTTTTACAGGCATGGCCGCTCTTGATTTTGCTGGCTTGCTTCTTTCTGATTCTCGTGGCGCATTACTGTTTTTTGTTATTGTCCTCATCTGTCTTTTGATTGGACTAAAGACACAAGAAGGCAGCCAGGTTGCCCGTTCGCGATTTCTGCTCTTTTTTGCCGCTGCATGGGTGGGAGCTGGTTTATCTTACACGCTTCTACGCTCAGCCATTTTGCATCAGGATGTTGGTAACGGCTGGATTGCCTTTGTCATTGGAATCGTACTGCCAATTTTTTTAGTTCTCGCTTTTTCTGTTCCCTTTCGAGACTATACGAGCGTTCTCCTATCTGCCAAAAAAACTCTACCTATTATTACCACGGTCTATATTGTCGGTATCCTTGGCATAGCCGCTATGAAGTCAAAAAGTTTTCTACACAAGATTCACAGCTATCATGTCCATCAATTGTCAGTCATACAACGTTTTATTTTTTGGCGAGACGGATTGCGTATTTTTGCCTACAACCCTATCAGTGGAAAAGGTTACGGAGCATGGGCGGCCATGTTTGAAAGAGTAGAATCCTACCCATATTACAGCACGCAGGTACACTCGTTTTTCATGGACACCTTAATGAATATTGGCATCTTGGGAATCTGTGCCCTGCTCTTCGTCTTATGGCCACTCTTGCGAACTGTGATTGCCCCATGGCGCACCATTCTTGAGACAGATGTCTCTATTGCTGGCAGACGGGCACTATCCGTTATGGCTTTGATGCTGTTTGCCCACAGTCTGATGGATTGGGATTTTGCCTTTCTTTCCATGGAATTTCTGTTTTTCCTCGGTGTCGGATCTGCTTTTTCCTTGCGATCACATCTATCTGGACAAGGATTCTCTGTTCCTTTACATGGTTGGTTGATGCGAACGGCAACGACAATCACATGTCTGCTTTGTCTGGCTGGATTGTATCAATCAGCGCAAACTGTCCACGCAGAGAATTTAGTGCGAAACGCAAATGCCACACTCAGCGGAGAGGGACGCATCAATCTATACGCTGAAGCCGTGCATATAGTCCCTTACAATACAACCTATTTAACAGATGAAGCCAACGCATTTTTGGCAAACGGATCAAGCCAACAGAATTTGCAACAAGCCATCTCTATTTTGCAAAAAACTTTACAATTCGACCCATATAACGCTACAGTGCAATCTCAATTGGCGACCATCGCTTTTGAGGATAGGCAGTATTCTCTCGCCTACGAGGCTGCAGCGCGAGCTTTCCGTAACGCTCCTTTCTTCCCTTCAAATGTCAGTCTTGCGATTAACGCCGCCACCATTGACGGAATGCAAAAAGCTCCGAGTAATCCTAGCGTGGCAAGACAAAGACTTGTTGCTGCTCTCTCACTCTATCAGCAGTACCAAAAAAACTTGTCAATCGTTCAGCATTTGCCGCCCTATCTGCCGCCGATGCAACCGTATGTGCTCGATTCGTTCACCTTCGACTCACTGGCAACTGCAGAACTTGGCATTGGCAACAACCAGATGGCCATACAATTTGCCGCTAAAGAACTGGCAAACAGCGACAAACATACTCGAGACGTAGCCAAAATGATAACTTTAATTGCCCAACAGGGAGGACTCCCCGCCCTTCAAAATCCTACTGTTTTGGCTTTTGTCAAAGAGCGGCAAAATCTGCATAGTAGCTATGCACTGCTTACGAACTTGCGATTCTTAATGCCCTAGTGAATTTTTTGAGCCACTCCGGTTCGATCCAGTTGTGAAATAATGGCGCACCGAAATCGGTGCGCCATTGATTTTTAGCTTAAATCATGAATTGGAAAAGAGAAAATTACAGTATATTTTCTTGCGATTCCATACTGCCTGAAACAGAAGTCGAATATTTGACTACTTTTTCAAATTCAACAAATGGCATAGGTTTGCCTAGCAAATATCCTTGTATATAATCGCAGCCGTGCGTGTCAACTCACGTAAAAATCTTACCGAAGAGAGATGGCTAACTCATTTAAAAATCTAACCCATTCCCGATTCCGTTGAAGTGGGAGGGGTGAATGGCCGTAGGCCAGAGGGGAGGAGCGAAGCGGCTTCCCCTTTTTTTGTGTCTGTGGAGCTTGTGGGCAACTTGAAGAGTTGTCCATCAAATCCACAGACCGAATGTTTTGGCCTCAATAGGAGTCCCGAGTGCCGTTTCGTTTGTCGTTGTCGATCCCCCTGGAAACCGGTGCGGGCAGCGGAGCAGGAGCAAGGTTCGCCCCGCCTAGTCCCTGTGCCAGCAGTGTCACCAGTTGTCGGTGTAGCTGTAGTGGATTGAGGGACTGTGCCCACTCACTCCAGTACTTTTGGCTGTTCGTTGGGATGGCACTAGCATCGAACGCCCGTTGCAAAGGAGTTTTTGCTGAGTCGTATTTCTTTTGCATGTGACTGCCGTTACGTTTTTTCTCAATGACCTTGCGCATGGGCAGACAGGCATTGGCATATACGTCAAGCCACGCATAAACCGTGTTGAGCCATTGAACATGCTCTGGAGTGTCGAAACGCTCGTAACCTACGATTTCGCGGACCAAGAATCGATTCTTTTGCTCCACGTGAGCGTTGTCGTTCTTCTTGTAAGGTCGGCTTCTGGTGAGCGACAGCCCATTCGCCTTCGTGAAACGAACCAGGTGAGCATTGATGAACTCGCTGCCGTTGTCGCTGTGGATTCCCCACACCGGATATGGCCATTCCGTTAGTATGCGTTCCAGCGCTGCCATGACACCAAGCTGGCCCCTGCCAAGTACCGCAACGCGTCTACTGTATCCCGTCACGACGTCGACGACGGAGAGGGTGTAAGCGAAGTGTCCCAAGGACGATCCGCCGTTGTGCTCGACGAGGTCGATTTCCAACGCACCAGGTCTGTCCTCGTCCCAGTCATAGCGTTCCACTGGAATTTCCGAGCGTAGATGCGCGGACGGGCGTCTGTCGGCAGGGATGTGCTTGGGACCGGGACGCTTCCATTTGGCGATACGACGGGCCAGCGTCGCACGGCTCATTTGCTGCAAGTCACGGATTGCCTCTTGAGTCAGCTTGACCTCACCGTGATTGGCTAACTGTGCGGCAGTACACATCAGCACGGGATGCAAGCGCTCTGCACAAGGATAGTCGAGTGCTTCCCAAACGATTTGAACGATGGGCATCACATCCCTATACCGAAGAGAGCGAGTACGCTTAGCGGGCGGTTTATCGTGCTCCGGTTTGGGTTTCATAGTGGCAATCGCGTACTTCCGCGCGTATCCCAGGGTCCGCTCCAACTCATCCAAAATCTGCGATTTCTCTTGCCTAGTGCGTGCCTTAAGGTAACGCACGCGCATCGTACTCAGGTACTCTTGCCGACTCTGCATGGACATCCGCACATCGATCCCTTCGGTAAGATTTCTGTTTGAGTGAGCCGATACCCTTTCGGTAAGATTTTAGCTGAGTGATCGCGCCGTGTTGCTGTAGCCATTGCAATTGCGGTACTGTTTCTACTCCTTCTGCGACAGTGGAAATTCCTAGCTGACGAGCCAGTGTCAGCATCGAAGCCACAATTCGCTCATTGTCCCGATCCGGCTTGTCCACCTGAGCCAATTTACGGATAAATGATTGATCGATTTTGATGACATCCGGTCGAATATCGAGCAGATAAGTGAAAGAGGCGTATCCAGTGCCAAAATCATCAATGGCTATCATCACACCGAGGTCTTTCAGCTTTTTGATCATTTCCAGATGGACGGCACTGTTGAGCATGACGGTCTCTGTGAGTTCGAGTTTTACTTGAGAAGGAGGAATGATATGTTGAGAAAATAGTTTCAATAAATAGGGATAAAATTTCGGATGCTCCAATTGATGTACAGAACAATTAATCGAAAGTATCAATGGAGACTCCAAATTTTGACGATATAACGATGAGAAATCTTGAAAAGCCTGTTGTAAGACGTACTCGCCCAAGTCATGAATCATGCCTGTTCGTTCTACCACTGGAATAAATTCAGCAGGAGAAATTGCACCATTCGGTCCATTCAGTCGAAGCAAGGTTTCTGCGGCTACCAATTTCTGGTTGATATCAAAAATCGGTTGATATACTAGATAAAATTGTTTTTCATCCATAGCATCTCTGAGCAAATTATAAAAATGCTGACGACGAAGTACATCCATGACCATCTGCGGATGATAACAAAGCTGAGATTTGCCGCTGCTACGTGCTAAGTGTAATGCTGTTAATGAACGTTCTATGGCTGAGTTGATTTTCTCAAAAGCATCTAATTCAACAATAGAATTGATATAGAGACCACCTATAATGCGTGGACGAAATAAAAGTGTCTGTGAAAAATTGTTTTTCTCTAATTTTTTCATCAATCGAGCAGCCCAGTTTGTAGCTTCTTCCTCATCCTGAATCGGATGAACGAGTAGAAATTCGTTCCGTTCTGACTGACCAAGATATATTTCAGTATCACAAGTTTGCGCTTGCAACATCAATTCTTCCATTACATGGTTAGCCATTTTCCAACCGTACGCATCTGCCACAATGTAAAAATTATCAAACGAAATCGCAAGAAACAGTAGTTTTCTCTCATCTTGCAAACGTCCAAAGACACTGCTGATTTTTTCTTGTAGCCAACTTTGATTGGGAAAATTCGTCCGGCTATCAAAATAAGCCAGATGATATAAAGCCTGTTCTGAACGAATCTGTGGCGTAATATCACGGCATATAGCAAACGCATAAACCTCATCCTGAACAGTCAGAAGTTGTGCTGTGACTTCAACAGTCAACAATTTACCACCCTTACAAACATGTACAGAATGGTACTGCTTAGGAACAGCCTCTTCCAAAGTTTCGAAAAAAGAAGAGAGCCGACTATGCAAATTAGGATGAACAATTTCTTTAGTACTTTTCCCTATCAATTCTTCTCGGGAATACCCAAGCATACAACAAGCAGATGGATTTACATCCAAAATCACACTTGGAGTTTTATAGGGATCTAGTTTGCAGATATAGAAGGCATCTTCTGTTAATCGAGAGAGAATAGAAAAATCCGATATAGAGAGCATGTGGTTTATGGCATCTTTCATGCTATTTGGAGAAGAGAGATTGTCCAGTCTTATCACCCCAATTGGGAAGTTAATCCGTATGCCGAAACGATTGAGGACAAATGATTCTCTACTCCAACCAACCTGATTTCTACATATTTTTACAACATTCAACAAGATTCGACATTTTTATTATGCAAAGGAAGCTATTGCTAGGAAATCACTGTCCAGATTGACTTTAACATGAAATTCACACAAAAGTATACTGTCTGTACCAGTTCTTGTTCCTCATTTCAAAAAAATTTAACTTTATATTCTAGGCATCCTATATTTGTTCACCTTTGGCATGTTTTTAGAGAACTATTTTAAGAAAAAAGAAACTGCCAAAAGGCAGACAAGCCTTGCTGGCAGCCGAAAATCACTGATAAACATTAATAGACCGATTTACTATTGATTGCATAGTTTTTGGTGCTCCATGTAAACCAACGAATCCCAATACTCGGTGCATGGCCATCACTCGGATTTCTTACAATGAGGCTGTCTGGCACCGGCAAGTTGCCAAGTTCAATCACCGTATTATTCGGATTGGTTGTATAGAATGTTAACCCGCGTATATCTGCAAGCGTTGGCATATACGACCCGTCCACTGGATCGACCACACCATCGATGTGAATGTACGCTTTGCCATCTCCATAAGTGACATGATAGCGGACATACTGTTGTACGACATTGTAATTCAATAATTGGCTGGTGGTTGCGATGAGCAATTTTTTCTGGTCGTACTGACCGGCTAGCAACCATAGAGCATCTATCGCATTCGGTGGCAAGGGCAATTTAGTGTTCAGAGCCTCCAAATGCTGGGCAATAATGCTGTAATCATGATGTTGCTCAAGCCATTCCAACTTTTGACGAGTAATCTGCTCCGACAAATCACCAACCGTCCAGTTCCATTCCGGTTGACCGAAGCGGTTCCATCCGTTGCTTGTGTATCTCCAGAAACCCCAAACTTTATCGCCATTGGGCAATCGCATAGGATAAATCATGGATGACATACCAAAATGGTCATTTGCTCCATCCGCCCAAATAAAGCGAACACCGTAAGGAATGGTCATATCAGCATGATAGTATGGCGACCACGGATTGGCTCCTTGTTGATATCGATAAAACCGCGTAAGTCCAAAATCCCCCATATCATCTACATTGCTTTGATTCCCATGGTCTGTCCAAACAGTAAGGTAGTCTCCATTGGCTTTCAACGCTTGAATAGCCTGTGCTGCAAGCTCGGGTGAAAAACGAGTTTCAAACGGGTCTTTCATCGTGAAATCGCCCCACGAATGAAGCGTGTCTATCCAGCCTACGTGGATATAGTAGTTCAATATGCTTGCCGCATAGGGCTGATTACTGGTGCCTTTGAACCAGGAAAGTTCATGTGGTTTGCGAACATCACCGTAGTCGATAACTTTGTCAGTGTTACTGCCGTTATACATAAAGAAAGAATCCGCAAAAGGAATGCCTATGCCATAGTATCCAAAAGGCGTCATGTCGTGTGTATTGATAAACTCATGGATAAGATTGAATTTGCGCAGCGTCTCATGATCTGCATCTGATGAAATGGCGAGCATAGCCTGATAGGGATATGGAAATTTACGCATCCCCAGCACCTTCGGCGCCTGCTGCGTGCTAGGTTGCAAACTGAGTTCTTGCGTCATATTCCCAGGGTTGGTTTGAGGATGTTTGATTTGCTGCAGTCCATAAATCCCTGTTCCAATAGCTGCCGCCGCAATAACACCAGCAGCCCAAACAGGCCAGATTTTTTTATTTTTCTTCATACAATTTAACCCCCGTAAAGAATGAAATTCCGCTTCCCCATCTGCCTCTTTATCTTTTTCTCTACTGATTCGGATGATAGCACGGCTTGCTATAGGGCTCAATGACGTAAAAGATAAAACTTTTCTTATCTAATTTTCAGAAATAAAACGATTCAAATTGACAGGATTCGACCATTCCTGCTACAGTTTAACTAGGATCGTGTAACCTACCACTGTAGCCTATAATCTTATACCTCTTCCATTTTATTGCTATACACGCGCCTCAATTGCCTTGCGGACTCCATCAAAATCGACAGGATGTCGCACTCGGGCTGTTGGAGAATTTTTCTTGCGACGGTCGCAGTTTCTTGTTTTCCAGCGACCCTGTTGATTAGAGAGCCAAACTTGAGGATTCAACAATCCTGTTCATTCACAGCAAACTCCAGCAATCGGAGGTAGGTCATGAAAAAAACATCTCTTCTTGTCAGTCTTCCGGCCGTCATCATGCTAGCCGCATCGGTCAACACGGTGGAGGCAGCCACCCAGCCATCCGCATCGTCTATGACAGTTTCCAGTCACGCCAAAACCATCTATTTTAACCAGCAAAAAATTACACAAGCGTATGCAGTCGTGGCAAACGGCACCACCTACATGCCACTTTGGTATATTCAATATGCTTTGCAAAGCATTGGTGTCTCTTCTAAATGGATGCAAAATGTATGGTCGTTGCAAGTACCCTCCATTGTTCCCGTCAACGATTCCCATTTGCCACAGAAACCAAAAAAACTTTCGCCATCCACAGTTGTCATTCGTCTCAATCAAAAGACGGTTGACTACATTCCTGGTTTGGTTCATGTCGATCCGGCCAGTGGACAAGCTGTAGAATTCGTTCCGATTTGGTACGTGAGTCAAGTTTTGCAAAGATTTGGTGTACAAAGCGAATGGAACGGGAAATCTTGGTATCTTAGCAATCAAGCTAGTAGCGGTGTGACCGTTACCAGCACAACTTCCAGCAAAAGCTCTGAAAGCAGCCAGTCTTCTCAAAGCAAGCAAACAACAAGCAAAACGGGTAACAGCGCAAGTTCTACTAGCGGATCGGCCTCATCTGCCGCATCTTCTCAGCAATTATCAGATAACCAATCGAGCAGTACTCCACCTATACAAATGGTGA
The DNA here is from genome assembly GCF_016804365.1 of Alicyclobacillus sp. TC. NCBI lineage: Bacteria > Bacillati > Bacillota > Bacilli > Caryophanales > Alicyclobacillaceae > Alicyclobacillus > Alicyclobacillus sp. TC. Next base: position 2,614,224 of record NZ_CP044434.1, read on the forward strand.
AGAAAACGATATCGTTTTCTGGCAATGTTATTTCTACACCTTATAGTTTCGTGGAAAACGGTACAACATACATGCCTCTCTGGTACGTAGGACAAGCTCTGAAAGCAGCCGGCATTGCAGGCACCTGGAAACCGGGTGAATGGTCGTTGCAAGCCCCTTCCAATATGACGGCTAAGCTTTCCAACCTGCCTTCCGTGCCAAAAACCCTTCCTCCCAATACGGCTATTGTCAAACTGAATGGCCAAGCCGTTTTGGTTGTGCCAACTTCAGTGCAAGTCGATCCTGATTCCAACAGCCCAACTACGTACGTACCCATCTGGTATATTCAACAGGTGCTCAAGCGCGTTAACTTGCAAACCACTTGGAATGGCAGTGAATGGAGTATTCCTGCTCCCAGTGCAACTAGTCCATCGAGCAGCGGCACAAGCAGCAAGAGTAACCCAAGTGGCAGTTCGCAAGGGAATAGCAGTCCAGACCCAAGTACCTCTGCGAATGGCAGTACCAGTTCAGGATCGGGCAGCAGTGGTGACCCACAGGGAGGCTCTAGCTCAACGCCCAGCAGTTCAAACGGAACCGATCCGAGTTCCAGCAGCAGTGGGACAAGCAATAACTCGGCAAGCAACGATCCCATTATTGCCCAATTCGGGGATACCGGACAAACTGTCCAATTGCTACAAAATGATTTAAACATTGTTGGAGACAATGTAGGACCCGTTGACGGAATTTTTGGCCCCATGACTGAGGGAGGGGTCAAAGCGTTCCAGCAATCCGCTGGTTTGCCTGTGACGGGTATTGTTGACCAGACCACTTGGCAGCAACTACAGGTAGCCACTTTACAAGCTGAAGAAAAAAATGGATTTCAATTTAACGACAATCCGCCACCTTCCAGTAACACGTCAGGAAGCAGCAGTTCTGCTGGCGGCACTTCATCAAACACTGGTTCCAGCAGTACGTCAGCAAATAACGGACCGAGCTTTACCAATGTGGATTTGCGTTTTCCAGCTCCTTCTGACGTTACGGCAAGCAGCATCGACAGCTACCTGTCGAGCAACGGATCGCCCATGACCGGCTTAGGAACTGTATTTATGCAGGCGCAGAATACTTACGGTGTAGACGCAAACTATCTTGTCTCGCACGCAATTTTAGAGAGTGCCTGGGGTAAGAGCCAAATCGCGCTTGCGAAAAACAATTTGTTTGGTTACGGAGCATACGACAGCAATCCAGGAAATGATGCTGGCATGTTCCCGAGTGAAGCGTATGCCATTCGTTTCCAAGCTTGGGAAGTACGCAACAACTATCTCGATCCGTCCGGCTCGCTTTACGTCTCACCCACCCTGACTGGCATGAACGTCAATTACGCAACCGATCCCAACTGGGCGACAGACATTGGCAATTTAATGAACCAATTTGCCACATCTCTGGGAAGCTCAGTCAATGACTATGTACAGTACACGCCGAATGACAACCCTCCACAACCTGCGTCTACAACAGAACCTGTCTTTTTGATGAATGGAGCCGTGGGCAAGGTTGTGGCCGATCCCGATTATAACGGCTTGCCTTATTACAGTTCGATGGGCGAAGGCGAATCGAACATGTTTTTTGGCACACTCTCTGAAGGATCCTTTGGCAGCAATGTCGCTTCCGTACAGGAGTATCTGAATCAAGTAGACAATGCTAATCTTACGGTAGACGGACAATTCGGACCGGATACACAAGCTGCTGTTGACCAATTTGAACAATCCCACAACCTTCCTGTCAATGGACAGTGGGATTACAGTATGTGGGCAATGTTTAACCCTGCTCCACCGCAAATGCTACAAAACGGCGCCACTGTTCAAGTTGAAGAGATGAAACAAGGAATGGCTGGCGGCATTGTCACTGAATGGTATGACCTGGCCGGGTACGGTTGGGTAGACTCCAATTATATACAGTTACAGAATGTATATCGCATTACCGTGCCTGACCCAACTTCAACCAACACAGAAGTAACCGTGTATAACGCTTCCAATCCGAGCCAAGTGTTGACTCAGTTACATGCGGGCAATTTTGTGGTATGCAATAACCCAGCGCCCAATAGCCAAGGCTATATCACCATTCAATTTGCCAATCAATTGACAGGACAAATGGAAACGGGGCTTATCTCTACCAATCAGGCTAGTTTGACACAGCAGCAATAACCATAGAGTTAGTAAAAATTGCCCATACGCACAAAGGCGCCTGCCATCTCCATTGAACTGAGATGCAGGCGCTTTCCACTTTTCACATTTTTCGTCTATCCTCGCGATTTCGACGAGGGATCTTGATTTGACCACTCATCCCACAGAAAGAGAAGAATTCTTAATATGCCGATGCCACCGAGAACTGCGCTTGTCCACAATATCCAGGAAACATCCCATGAACTTGATGTACGAAGGCTTGCCCAAATAATAAACAGTAAAATACCCGCTCCTAAAAACAACAAACCGTAGGTGACTGACCCAAACCCGATGGAAGTCTGAACATCCCATGAATCTATAGGCGTTTCATGATGATGATTTTTAGGAGGCAGCGGATTTTGAGTTGAGCCTTTTTTTTCATCTGCCTCTTTCTTCATATGTTCAAAGGAGCGGGAATCTTTGGCCCAGTTCTCCATTTCTGCCTGGCGAGCCAGGTCATACGAGGCACGTCTCTCTGGATGACTTAAAATACGATAAGCTTCCTGCAATGCCTGAAAGCGTTTGGCTGCCAATTCGTCTCCTGCATGGCGGTCTGGATGCCAGACAAGAATTTGCTTATGATACGCTCGTTTGATTTCTGGCATGCCAGCGGAAGCTGATACTCCAAGCACTTGATAGAGTGAATCCGATAAAGGCTCATGGCAAATTCCGCAACGAGCCCTTTGCACAGCTTCCAGTTTAACGCGATTTTTTGCGCTACAATGCGGACAGAGCAAGACCCTCTCCACTCCGTTGTACTCCTCGCGTGATGACATTTACCGCTCCTGTTGATCTTCCGTTTGATTTTCTGCAATAGGTTCTGGCTGTTGTTTCTTCTGTTCTGCCATGGAGCGCAACGCGGCTCGATAAAAAGAATCACTGCTACCCGACATAACTGGTTTGCGCTCGGGAGAAGGTTCTAGTTCTTCTCGCGGAGCTTCACGAGAAATGAACGACGCGGTTGCCTCAAGGTTCTCTGCCGCTTCTTCTGTAAGCGGTGGGCGGTCGGTTGTTGTAGGAGCATGACCAGAATTTTCAACTTTCATAGCTTCCGAAGCTCGGTTCTCCTTTTTTCCCTGAGAGTTTTCCGAATTGGAATCCAGCGCACGCCAATTAAAGAAAATCAAAAGAATGCCAATGACAACAACTGCCAACACAAAAATAACCAGAAAATTCATGCTCTCTTCCCCCATCCGCCCATACGCAGTGTTCCTGCTGTAAACCATGGTTTATGCATGGTCAAATAACTTCCCCGCCACATCAGCCACACGTCTTCCAAGGACGCGACCGAGTACTAAAAACTCTTCCGCTGGTGCATTCATAGGAGCTGAAGCATCTTCTTCTACTGGGCAAGTTACACCAAGACCATAATAACTTCCGTACAATACGTTTTCCGGCACATTGCCTGGCAAGCCAACGATAATCATACCGTTGTGCAACATGGGCGTCAGTAAATTCATTAAGGTCATTTCAATGCCCCCATGAACAGTTGCAGTGGTACAAAAAGCTGCACCCACCTTGCCCACCAATTTGCCTGTTGCCCAGAGATGCCCTAATTGATCTATCCACGCTTTCAGTCCAGACGAAATAGTGCCAAAGTGTCCTGGGCACCCCCAGATAATAGCGTCCATCTCCGTCAAATCACGCGGGTTGGCATCCTGGACATGATGCAAAAACACTTCTGCCTGCGGTTGAGTGCGCGCCCCTTCTGCAATCGCTTTAGCTAAAACTTCTGTATGGCCGTTTTCACTGTCATAAACGATATAAACTTTCACAAAGACGACCTCCTCACGCCGCGTCACCCGAAACCATCTTATTCTTTCAGTCCTGGCTAAACCAAGCAATCAGTTGTAGATATGAATATTTTAACTTCTATATTATCTTGCTGACCCGATCTTATCGAAGCCTTATGGAAGAATCAACCTCACAATTTAAAACCCAAAGTAAACTTGTGCATGCTTGCAATATTTTTTTCACAAAAGTTTGCTATTAGGTTTCCCAATGACATTTCTTTCTTATCCATCGAGGATACATTTCAAACACTTTATTCTCCTGGCACCAAGACTATCCAATCATAACAGCCAATCCATTAAGATAAAAAGATGTTTTTAAAAATGTTCATTTCTTGACTCACCATTTTCAATGCAAATTTGATTATGATAAAAGTGTCGCTTCATTGATTTGTATTTTTATCTTCCTATTTAAAACGCGGAGGAGCTTATGGCAAAAAAGAGATCGACCAAAACTAGGAGAAAAATGCCAGCCAGCCGACTTTGGTTTATTTCCGGCATGACCACTCTTGCGTTTACCAGTTTGATTTTACGAATGGGTTATTTACAAGTTGTGCAAGGCGCAACATACCGAACGGATGCCTCCAATGTAGCGGTTGTCTCCACTCCCGTTTTACCTTCACGTGGCTATATTTACAGCAGTAATGGCACCATACTTGCACGCGATCAATATATCTATGATGCCTATCTGGCCAGAGTACCCCATGTGCACCAAGATTATCGAAAAATGGCTGAATTATTGGCTCCCATCTTTCATACGACAGTTCAGAAACTTTTACAAAAAATGAACACCAGTCCGTTATCCCCGCAAGTAAGAATTGCACAAAATTTATCTTATACCGCCATTTCTTATATTTCTGAACATCATCATCAACTCCCCGGTATTGAGATTCAAACGGATTATGTACGCCAATATCCACTAGGCGACTTGGCCGGACACATTCTCGGCTACGTGGGACCTATTACCCCACAAAATGAGTCGTATTATGTCAACAAACTCCATTATTTAAATAACCAAACAGTCGGTGAAACGGGTATCGAAGCAGAGTACAACAAATACTTAGAAGGAAAAGCTGGATATGAGCAGTATCTCATACACAGTAATGGCAGTGTTAAAAGTTTGGGTCTATTACCCCCGCCTCAATCGGGGATAATATCCAACTTACCATCAATTCGGCTTATCAAGCAGAGGCGCAAAAGATTGTTTCGGATTTTATTCAACGAGACGATGTGATGCGATATGAAATTAATTCAGCGTCTGCCGTAGTTTTAAACGTCAAAACAGGCGCCGTATTGGCTTTGGTCAGTTACCCATTCTACAATCCAAATTGGTTTGTGGATGGAAACTTAATGAAACATGAAAAATATCTTAACCAAACTTCAGCCTTGATTGATAACGCGATTCAAAGCCCTGAATACCCTGGTTCGGCTGTCAAACCTGCCAATGCGCTTGCAGGATTGGAGACGGGTACGATTACCCCCAATACGATAGTGGATGATAAAGGCTATCTGAAGATTGGTAACCGCATCTTCCACAATTGGTATCTTCCGGGTTTTGGACCTGTCAATGTAGTGCTAGCCCTTGAGCATTCTGACGATACTTTCTTTTATCAACTAGGCATGTGGTTAGGCGGTTGGACCAACCAGCACTATCCGAATCACGAATCCTATACACAATGGGTGAAAACTCGATTTGTTAAAGCGTTGGATACCATCTTTGGATGGGAATACAAGTTTGGACTAGGTCAATTAACGGGTATCGATCTCCCAGGAGAAGTCAAAGGACAATTCTACGAAGAAGACACAAAGAAAAATTATGAAGAAGTGTCTTACCCTTTGCTCAAAGCAGAGGCAAGTATGAAAAAATATGGGTACTTCAACAACTGGGGTGCTTTACCAGACTTGGCATTTGCTGATATTGGACAGTCCCAAGAGTTTACACCGATTGAAATGGCCCAATATGTAATGACACTTGCCGACAAAGGCGTGAAGTATCAACCCTATATCCTTAAAGCTATTTACCCGGCCAATGAAGTGCCTGGAGCACCAGGCAGCAAACCTATCTATACTATGCATCCGAAAGTTCAGGCTCGCATTCAACTCAATCCTAAAGATTTACACGCTGTATATCAAGGCATGTATCTCATGGCCAATGCTCCAGGCGGTTTGCTGTATCAAGGAGGATTTGCCGGATCGCCCTACCATGCAGCCGGAAAAACGGGAACTGCACAAATTGTGCTGAATGGCAAACGCGTAGACGATTCTGTGACCATTGCTTTTGCGCCCTATCATCATCCACAGATTGCTATTGCCGTAATGGTTCCCGGCGGTGGAGCAAGTACGACTACGGCGTCCCATATTGCGCATCGACTCTTTAACGCTTATTTTGAGATGCACCATGAATATTTCCCTCAAAGTCAGTGGCTTTCCGATCATTTTCAAGCAACTGCTTGGCTGCACTCCTTTGCTTACAAGCAACCTGAAGAAGGGGTGTTGCCCTAAGAGCGACTCGAGAACATGGTTCTCTCTTGTTTTATCTGTTCGATAAGCATGAAACTCGACTTTTAGGAAATGGAGTTGCGTTATCCTATGTTTGTAAAACGTGCCGTCCGTTTCATTTTATACAGCATGATGGCGGTTGTGTACGCGTTTGTGCTGGGTTCCCTTTTACTTTTTCATGGGCCATTTCCAGCAGTTCGACAATATGTGATTGATTCACTGGAAACCACCATGCATGGATATTTACTTGAACCATTGGCTTTAGATACACTTCCTGAAAAAGTCATTCAGTCGGCACAGCCTCATCTTCGCGACATCCAACAAGCATCAACGCATGTCGTGCGAGAAAATTTTCTATATTCTAAAACGACTACTGTCCGTATCGAGACCTATCACGGCAGCACCTACACTGCCGATATTATGTTGATTCCTGATCCGACCCGTGTTCGAGTGGGAGTCACCAAGTATATTGGTAAATTTGGCATGACATTAAGCGAAATGTTGAACTATTATCATGCTATCGGCGGCATTAACGGCGGAGCTTTTCAGGATGTCCAGCACTGGCGGGGAACTGGCGGATCACCTCAAGGTATTACAATTATGAACGGAAAAGTCATTACCGATCAACAATCCAGTAACCAAACCGTCATTGCCTTAACCAACGAAGGTCAATTAATCACTGGCCCATACACCTTGTCACAATTGCAAAAACTGCATGTAACGCAGGCGCTGACTTTTGGACCTACGCTTGTTCAAAATGGACAAGGAATGATCAAAAACGGCAATGGTGGATGGGGATATGCGCCACGAACCGTAATTGGACAAAAATCTGATGGAACATTAATTTTTATTGTGACGGATGGTCGAGGTATTCACGGCCCTAACGACATTGGCGCCTCACTTCTGCAAATGCAAAATTTAATGTTGCGACTTGGAGCTGTTACTGCTGCCAATTTAGACGGCGGTTCATCGAGTACAATGATGTATAATGGGAAACTTGTCAATCAACCGACAGACGTGTTAGGTGAAAGAGAAGTCGCCACTGCTTTCTTAATCTTTCCAGCCAGTAATTGAAAGGTATGATTGATTATGGCAAGGACTGTAAAACGTTCACATACTGTCATGGCAATACCTAAACAACAGAAACCACAAAAACATGCTCAGAAACAAAGACATTTAGGCAGACGCATGTTCATGGTGGCAGCTGTCATTGCTGTTGCGGAATTTTTGTTTTTTCAACACTATAATGCTCTATTGATTCATTCCGAACAGAGAGCACAAAAGGTTAGTTTGCAATTGAACCAGCAGCAGCAAAAAATATCTCTGATAGCTCAACAACATCTAGACTCTATAGAGAAGTTATATTCTCCTTTGGTATTGACTTCACCCAATCGACAATATGTGGCTTATGTCAATTCCAATGGCACGCTCAAAATTAAAAACTTATCTACCGAGAAATTGCTCTACTCGAAGACATTTTCCAATCCGATCACGTTTTTGCGCTGGATTCGCAACGATGAAGTTTTTGTAGGCGAAAATGATGGTAATGGCCAATTGGTTTTAAAGACGGCCAATCTCTTGACAGGTTCTACTCGTTTAATTCAAACGTTTGCTGGTCTATCCTCTAATGCGCAGTTTCTTAAAATTACTGATAGTCCATACACCAACGACATGTACATTTTAATTGCCGACTCAAGCAGCAGTGTAGTCTATCATTACGATACAGATGGAAATATGTTTCAAACCCACTTTGGCGGTTTAGATATCCGCAATATCTCTGTTTCAGAAACGGGAGATATTCTCTACTTTGAAGATTACTCCGGTGGAACATTTAATGTTGGATATTTAACACAAAGTCCCCATCTCAATCACTGGTCAGTACATTTGATTCAACAAAACGCTGGTTTGATAGGATGCGTAGGAAATACTTTTTATTACGCCGCTATCAATCAGCAAGGTTTAGCTACCGCCGTCTACAAATTTGATTTGCAAACCGGACAGTCCACTTTGGTGGAAAATCTGCAAACGCCAACTATTGCTCGCTATATCGACATCACATCGACTGGAAAACTGCGAGTGTTAACTCACCCTGCCCATTATGCCATTTTAACAAGCAACAGCAATGTTTAAGTTTTGTGTCACAAAATAGCTCGCCATAACGTCTATCCAGTAACATAAAATTTTTCTATAGATATGGATAACAAAACGGGGTGAATGATGTGCGTTTCTCTCGCTTGACTGTTGTAGGCGTTTCCTTGGGTCTGGCTATTTTGTCCACTGGTTGTGGTGTACTTTATTTAAAATCCAGATTATCTTTTTTTCCTGATACACAATCTCTGGCCCCTAAAGTTTTGCAGTCTTCTGACCATACAAATCCAACTCAATCCACTGTGAAGACGGTCTCTTTACAACAAAGCACCAGTCAATCTTCCAACAGCCAACCGCAGAACTCTGCCACTCCCTCATCACCATACCCCAGTTTTGGCTTGGGAACCACAGGTCCTGAAGTTCTGGCGTTAAACGAACGTTTAGCCGAATTGGGATATCTGCCTGTGACGATTGAAGGAAACGCTCCGGACATTACTCTGAATAACATTCAAAATCCACCACAAGTCACATTTGTTTGGAAGTACGGAAATATTCCCTCTACCCTTCAAAACTTGTGGCAACCAGACACTTATACCGCATTAACCAGAGCTGCTGTCATTGCGGTTGAACATGTCAATAACCTCACCATTGATGGAATTGCCGGACCAGCCGTATGGCAAGCTATTCTTTCTCCTAACGCCGTCGCAGATCCGCATCGCTTTACATACGTGTTGGTTTCCAAAAATCCAGCACCGGAAACATTGCGCATTTGGAAAGATGGTGAGTGGATTTATCAGTCTGTTTGCAATACGGGTATTCCTGGAGCAAGTACACCAGACGGTACATATGCTATCTATTTACGCTTTCAATCGCAGACCATGCGTGGAGAAAATCCTAATGGCAGCAAATATGTCGATCCCGGTATCCCAGATGTTAATTACTTTCACGGAAGCGATGCTATTCACGGGTTTATTCGAGCCAGTTACGGGTTCCCACAGAGTCTGGGTTGCGTAGAACTGCCGTATGCTCATGCTGCACAAGTTTGGACACTTGTCCACTATGGAACTCTGGTGACCATTCGCGGTCATTATGTGTCACCATCCAGTGTGAACATCACAACGACTTCATCTTCAACATCACCTTCCAATCAGGGATCAGAAGGCAACACGGATACCAGTCATTCGCAACCTAGTACAGCGCAGTCTGTCTATGTCCAAAACGTGAACTAAGTTGTCCGCTGGGAATCATTCTGTCTATGGAAGATTTGTAGCGAGCTGTTAAAATCAAGCTTTTCCGTGCAGTAAATTCTCTGTCAGTTGGGCATCGGCGACATGAACATGTACTACGTGAACAGCATCATTTTGATAGCCTTTGCTATTCCATTTCGCTTTCATCGGTTGAGATTCGCCAAGTTCGTTGGTCGCTTTGGCCATCAATGTATAGACTCCCGGTTGATCAACACGCCAATCCAGCGACCAGCGCCGCCATGAATACGCTATATCCGGATCGAGCAGTTGAGCTTCTCTCCAATGTTTCCCTCCATCCGTGCTTACTTCTACTTTACTTACTGAATGTTCTCCAGCCCAGGCATAACCACAGATAACATGCTGACCCATAGCGATTTCTTCTTCTTCCGAGGGAGAGGCTATCGAGGAATTGATGACAACGGAAGAAACAGGCTTGGCATGTGTATAATCATTGGGTTTCTCTAGAATGACATAATCGATACTTTGAAAAGGCCCCTTAAATACTTCTTCAACCACACGAATACGATGCAGCCACTTCACTGAAGCCATAGCATAGTACCCCGGCACGAGAAGACGCAAAGGGAATCCGTGTTTGAACGGCAGAGGTTGGCCATTCATCTCTAGTGCAAGTAACGTATCGGGATGAAGCGCTTTTTCAAGGGGCAGGCTTCTTTCAAAAAACACCTGTTCTTCCATATCCGGACGCTGGCCACTATCAAGTCCTTGAAAAACAACTTCTTTCGCTTGATGGGATATTCCAGCTTGTTCTAAGACATCTTTGAGACGCACGCCTCTCCATTCAGCATGGCTAATGGCACCAAGACTAAATTGAACTCCTTGCGCTTTCTTGTCCCATAACGACCTCTTATTACCTGCACATTCAAGAGTCGCCGGCAAGGTAACCAAGTTCATCTTCAGTAAATCTTGATAAGTTAACTGAAGGGGTTGAACGACCATACCTTCTATGGAAAGCGACCATTGATGGACATCCACAAAAGGGTATTCAAAATGATTTCTAACGTAAAACAATTCATTGGGAGTGATGAGTTGTGGTTCTGTCATCATTGGATATTCAAGATTTTCCGATGGATAGTAAGAAACAGGCTTTACATGAATGTCACGCAATCCAAAGTACCCTCCAACGTCCAGAAATGTAAATCTATACATTACCTTGTCTAGACGTCATCTTCACCATTCCATCCCTTTGTTATAGAAGGATAGAAAGAAATGAAAAAGGCAAGCATCATGTGGCTGCACTGTGGTACTTTGAGGTTGACTTATGAAAGTGTCGGAGCCTGCAAGGATACATGCACCTGTTCACCTGGATAAACGGGCTGACCAGCAGCAATTGAACTACCAACGACAAATCCCGAGCCAGAAATGATAGGGCGCAAGCCAAAATCATGTAAGAGTTGCAACAGAGGTGTTAACGTAAGACCTCGGATCGACGGCATTTTTTCTTGAGTTCGGGCTGTACTTGTCCAGACATAAATGGGTTGAGAAGCTTGTACCGAACTACCCGCCAGCGGCCACTGACGGAGAATGGTTGATCCGTTACCGTTGACCACAAGGGACCCTGCTATACCATGAGCCACCTTTTGGGCTTCCTGAACAGAATCTCCAATTAAACTGGGCAGGTTTTGGATATAGACAGTTTTTTGGGCAGGATGAGTCAGCATAGAGGTTTGGGCTGAGGTAGCCGTACGCGGAGCTATGCCATAGTAGTTCATTAGATCTTTCATGACTTGGCGTACAGCTGGTGTAGCCGTTGTACTGCCCCATGTATCGTTGGCAGGCAATTTAGGCCAGTCTACCGCGCAATAGATAACCACTTTCGGCGCCCACCCAGGAGCGAAACCTACAAAAGATGTGATAAACCTGGAACTATAAAATTTCCCTGTCTTTGGATTGACCACTTGAGCCGTTCCTGTTTTCCCGGCAATCTCATAGCCTTTAATATACGCTGCGTTGTCAATACCTTGTGAAACATCGAGTATCATACCGTGACGCACAGTTGCCAATACAGAAGCAGGCGCAATATTGCGTCGGACAACATGAGGCTCTATGGTTTGAATCACTTTTCCCTGTGGAGAAATAATTTTTTGGACTACATAAGGCCGATACAATGTTCCACCATTCGCAATTGCGGAAACACCATCCACAAGTTGAATCGGGGTGACTGCAATACCTTGACCAAAACCTGTGGTAGCCAATTCGATTTGACCTTCTTGTGAAGGCGGGAAGAGAATGGAGTCGCCTTCATCCGGCAAGTCGATACCGGTTGGTTGGGTAAGACCAAACAGGCGAAGATAATGCATTAAATTGGTCCATCCCACCCTCATGGCAATCTTTGCAAAACCTACGTTGCTAGAGTATTCAAGCGCCTTTAAAAAACTGATTCTCCCCCAACCCCAGTAGTTCCAGTCATGAATAGTCCGTCCGTCAATGGTGATTTTCCCAGACATATAGGTTTGATTCAGATGAATGGAATGAGTCGCCAACGCAGCCGTCAAGACAAATAATTTAAATGTCGATCCCGGTTCAAACGCGGCTGACACTCCCCAATTTTGATCGAGAGCGTTGGAAGTAGCGGTCCAGTAATGGTTTGGATTAAAATCCGGTTGATTGGACATGGCAAGGATTTGCCCGTTCCAGGGGTCCATGACAATCATGGTTGCATGCTCAGGGTGAAGTTTTGCATTTAGATTTTTCATCACGTGATCGACAAAACCTTGAATGACCGGATTGATGGTCAGTTCCACAGAATCCCCCGGTTTAGGCGCAACAAGAGTATGCACCGTTCCAGGCAACGGGAATCCTAACGCGTCTTGTTTATAGATGATTTTTCCGGGAGTCCCTTCTAAGAGCTTGTTTTCCTCCGCCTCTACCCCCATGACTCCCTGACCATTAGAACCGACATAACCTACTGTAGCCGCCGCAAAGCTACCAAAAGGATAAAATCGTTTTTCTGTAGCTGTAAAACTGAAATCTGTCGCATGCTTTCCATTGCCGTACAATTTTTCAATAGCATCTTTGGCGGTCGCAAGAATAGGCTGATTCCATTGAATCCAATCATACTTTTGAGCAATCAGGGGATAAATTTCACTATAAGGAAGGTTTAATATTTTGGAGAGATTTTGCGCTAAAGCTTTTTTATTAGAAAAATCGGAGATTTTAATATCCATCATATAAGCCGGCACATCATAAGCAATGGGCTGTCCTGCAGAATCCAGAATCTCTCCGCGTGGAGCCAATTCTACCTTGGATACATCTTGTACCTTAGCCGCTGCCGTGAGCAATTCATGGCCCATGGCGTGTTGAATGTTGGCAATCCGCAAAATAACTAGACCAAGCGCGGCAAGTCCGCCCACCTGCAAAGCTAACATGCGTTTTTTATGACGGCTTGAGTGTTTTTTCATGATGATTTTCCCAGGCTTGTAACCTTGCTTGCCTTTCAAAAAACCACTTCCTTAAAATATCCTGACTGAGGTGAAAAAAGGGGCAGCCGCTGATAGTGAAAACCACCCCGATGGACAATGGAAACGTGTAATCGTGGTTAACCTTTGATAGAAGTATGAACGCCAAGGCCGTAATGGTAGACCATGGTCCCTCCTAAATGGCCGGTAATTGTTACCAGGACCGCGGCTACAATACTAAAGAGAAATGCGAGTAAAGAAATTCTATCTTTACGGCGAGCTAGTAGCCATTGGAAAGCCAGAGCAATAACCAGAGCCACTCCCGTCAATTCACCAAACTTTCTGTGCACAGGCAACATAGCTCTTGCCCCAGCAGAAATATGAACTAGATAAGATTCACTGATGACACCGGCAACTCCTGCCGCAATGGTGGATAAAATGGCCAATATGAGAAGATAGGTGTAAGACCGCGCGTAAAATCTATCTCCTGGACGAAACAGGCCAATGAATCCAGCCAGCAAAGACAGATAATTGATGGCAATGGTGAAATGTACGACCATAGGGTGAATGGTAGCAGGAAATAGGTGATAAATAGACTCTAACATGGTTTCCTCCTCAATATACATGGATGAGCTTGGTTATCCAGCACTTTTAAATTCAGTATCTTATTTTACTCTATATCGATAATAAAATTGGAGAATTTTTAAATCAAACCTTGAAAATTTGTATAAAACGATTCAAAAATCCTTTTTTTCGATTCTAGACAAGCCATGAAAATCCTTGTCCAAGAGGACGAAAAAAATAAAATTTGTGGACAAATTGCAACAAGCGTTGACTCTCCATGGTCATGATAGAATCATAATGAAAGAGGAATGAAGGAGGAGAAAAAATGGGATTTTTTGATAACCTCGTTCGTGCTATGGAAGGCAATTCATCAAACGGTAACTATCAGGGAGACCATGAATGCCTACGTTGCCACATTCCCATGCGCTATCATGGCGCCCATGTTTTACGAACCGGCGGTGTCAGCCGAGGGGCAGGTCTCATTGGCGATTTGCTCTTGGGAGGCAGAGATGAAGAATTTATCAATACCGCGTTAGAAAGAAATGTAGCTGTCCACGTCTTCGCATGCGAGCGTTGTGGCAGCTTAGAATTTATTAACGACCCTCGCCATGGATTTCAATAATCCTTGTCTCGATGAGGCTTGTCTGAAAAAGAGGGAAGATGCGCTGACGAAGTTGCTTACTCGGCAGAATTCTTCTTCATACGCGCAATAATATCTGGTCGAGGTGTCCAGCAACGAAATTGATAGAAACTGCGCGTTTCATAGCCAAGACGGGCGCAATACGTACGCACGCGCGATTTCTTTTCTGCAAGCGAGTCTCCAGCCTCTTGCGGGCTGGAGAGTTGTTGCTTGCGAAGATTTTCCGCGCGAAAATGCTGGCAAGTTGCGCAGCAATGGTATCGCTGATTCTGCTCAGACAAGTTCATTCCAGTCCCCAATCCACATGATTCGGATCGTATTCGAAGCTGCGTTGGTTGCGATTGAGGGCCGTGATTTCAGCAACTTCTTCTTGGCTAAGCTGAAAATCGAACAGCTGGGCGTTTTCCGCAATACGTTCGCGTCTCACCGACTTGGGTATGGTAACTACCTCTTGCTGCAAATCCCATCTCAATACAATTTGTGCTGGCGTTTTCGAATATTTTTCAGCCAAACGGAGAATCAACGGATGGTTCAACAATTCTCCACCACGCATCAGAGGCGACCAAGCTTCCAATTGAATGTGATGAGCGCGGCAAAACTCGTATAACTCGCGCTGCGTCAGATAAGGATGAAACTCTACCTGGTTGACAGCCGGAACCACTTCAAAATGATTCATAATATCCTGGAGATGTTTAGGCTCAAAATTGCTGACACCAATCGCTCTGACATATCCATCTTTCAGCAGCTTTTCAAAAGCGCGCCAGGATTCTAAATATTTCCCTTCAATCGCCCAATGGATAAGATAGAGATCGACATAATCAACTCCCAGCTTTTTACGGCTGACTTCGAAGGCTTGCAGAGCTTTTTCGTAACCATGGCTGTTATTCCATAGTTTCGTGGTTATAAAAATTTCCTCACGGGCTACGCCGCTGTCGCGAATCGCTTGGCCAACACCTTCCTCATTGCCGTAAGCTGCTGCTGTATCTATATGGCGGTAACCCAATTCAAGGGCGGCTCGAACCGCATTCTCAACCTCGCCGCCTTGTTTGGATTGCCATACACCCAAACCTACATAGGGCATCTCCACACCATTGTTCAGTTTTGCTGTACTGGTCAAACTGTTGATGCTGGTCATCATACCCCTCCATAAGCAAATATTTTCAATCTTTTTTATTGTACACCTCCGTTGAGTCAGAAGCGAATGATGACGCAGCAAAAATGGTTGTCCTGCTCTAGTGTTTGCTATCTGACTTGTTCCTGAAAAATCGAAAGACAAACAAGATTTCAACTGATATATTTGAAGAAGAAAAAACATAGGAAGATGAAGTATACTGCGCCTACGATAGATGATTGGGGGAGAATGGGTTTGAAAAAAAGCCTACTAGGATTAATGGGAACCTTCTGTGTGATGGGCATGTGCTCTACCAGTGCCATGGCTTCACCCATGCCGCAAATGAGTCCTGCTCCATACGCCCTGGCAGACGGCTATCCCATCCACATGCCAGGCAGTGTCACCTTGCATGGTGAAACCTACTTGCCCTTATGGTACTTGATTCATGATTTACAGCGGGCAGGGATATCCTCCCATTGGGAAGCAGGTTCGTGGGTCATTCATTTGCCAGGATTACAATTACAACCTATTGGAAAGCTCGCCGTTGCAGGTGTTCCAGTGGTTGTCAACGGCACCACCATTGCTATATTGCCAGGTATGAATCGGGTCGATCCGTTTTCACACAAGACCACCTTTTTTGTCAACATGACCGATATGGACCGCGTTGTACAGGCTCTAGGTTGGCAGGTATCTTTTAACGGCAGTCAATGGCAAGCAGACAGTCCCAGCTTGCAATCTTTAAAAATCGCGTTGACCGATACATCAAGCAGTCCTTTTTACCAAGCCAACGCCATAGAACATCTGCACATGCAAACACAACTGACCCAAACTGCGATAAACGATTTGAAATCAGCCCAGCAAAGCATGCCAACGTCTGAAAATTTAACTATACAAACGAAGATGGAAGTCGGCAAGGTGGCGGGTCAAAGAGCAGAGTTGGCCGAAGTAACGACGCAGATGCAAGACAGTACGATACCCCCACAGAGTTCAGAAGTTTACATTCAAGGCAATCATCTCTATGAGAGGATGTTGAACAGCAGCGGATCGACCCAAGGACAAGGACAGTGGATGGAATCCACCATCTCGGAAAAATTGCTTAAATTGGAGGAAAATCCGGAACTGGGCGCTGATTTGTCGCTTTCCATGCTGCGCAACATCCACATCACTGCTACCAGAGGCGATACGACTACCTATGCAGCTCAACTCGACACCAGCAGCCTTGAACGTTACATGTCTTTGCTTTTCTCGGAAAGTGGATTAAGTGGATTGGCAGGACAGGAAAATTTGTCAAGCTCGCAAATGCTCTATCTGTTAAATCACATTCTTCAAACCACCAAGATGCAACTTCATTTGACGGTCAGCGGGCAAGGAGACAACGCAAAATTGTCAAAAGAAACGGCCCAGATGAGTTTCTCCATTACACCTAATATGTTTGGCAAGAGTCTAGGTCAGCAAATGACCGCTTATATCAAACAAATCGAGGCGAATATTGATTTGCAGCTTACCTATACCTATAACAACACGCCCGTTACTCCGCCTTCCGATTTGCCACAAAATGAATCGTCCACAACCGGCGCCACTTACGGTTCTGGACAATAAGGAAAAGGAGCGTGCTATCCATGAGCATTTATAACTTTTCAGTCCAAACCCTTGATGGTGAAGAACAATCGATGGAGATGTACCGGGGCAAGGTGTTGCTGATTGTCAACACGGCAAGTCAATGCGGATTTACACCGCAATACGAGGGACTGCAAAAACTGTATGAAACTTACGGAGACAAAGGATTGGTTGTTCTTGGCTTCCCGTGCAACCAATTCGGGGGTCAAGAACCTGGCAATGAAGAGGAAATTCGCAATTTTTGCGAGACACGCTACCACGTGACATTCCCAATGTTTGCCAAGGTGGAAGTCAATGGCCCAAACGCCCATCCACTTTTTCAATATCTAAAAAAAGAAGAAAAAGGCGCACTTGGCACAGAATCGATTAAGTGGAATTTCACAAAATTTCTCGTTGGCCGCGACGGTCAAACGATTCACCGATACAGTCCGAATACGTCTCCAGAAAGTATCAAACCAGACATTGAAAAAGCTCTGGCCGCCGTCTAATTCAATCAGCTATTCTTTCTACTGTCATCTCTTGCCTCTAACCGCTTTCTGTTAGGGGCGGATTTTCACAGTTGTGCCTATAGGGACTTTTTGAGCCAATTCCAAAACATCTTGGTTATACATGCGGATGCAGCCTTTGGATACGGCTTTACCAATCGAAGAGGGCCGATTGGTACCATGGATTCCATAGTGGCGTTTGGAAAGACCCAGCCAATACGCACCAAAAGGCCCTCCAGGATTGGGCTCCTTATTGACAATCATGTAATCGCCAACGGGTGTTTGCGTCAGCATTTTACCAATTCCCACCGGGTACGTTTTTTCCAATTTCCCATCTTTATAGAGAGATAATTTGCGTTCCGACAAATCAACCTGAATGGCGTACGTCAAGACGCAACCCTCCCTGATGCAGGCGTTAATCCAGTATATTGGTGAGAATTCAAACTCGTGTATGGAAGGTAAAGGGGATCAAAAATGAAAAGAAAATGGATTTTATTTTCCTGTTGCGCTCTGTTCACCGCGACTACGGGATGTGCAAACCCAACCAAACCTGTTCAATCCAAAGAAAACAAACCCAAACCTATATCCACAGCTACCCAGCAAACGTACGCTGTTCCTCCTACTCATTCCACATCTCAGGAGGAAAAATGGTTGCCGTCGATTTCTGAAGCTATGCGTTTTATTCAAAACCGCACTCAAATCCAACCCATGGCACCCACCCTGCCTATTTACCACCCTGAATCTAACCAATGGTCTATAGGCGCCTTAGCTCAAGCCGGACAGACCCAGTACAACGTCACTTTACAATGGACCAAGCAGCCGTTGCCGCTCAACAGCCCCGCACTTCAAGCATCGCTGAATGCAGGGTTAGCTCAACTGATAGGAGGATTTGGCGCTAACCAATACAAGTCCGATTCTGCAGCGGTTCAACAGTTGTACCAGTCCAATCCAGGTGACGTAGCCCCTGCCTATATCGAGCCACCTGCAGGCAGTTCACAGAGCCTCATCCATCTCGGTCATGGCATGGTTGGCACAGATTATCAGCAACCCGATAGCTCCCTTATCGTTTGGCATGAAGGCAAATGGACTTTGCAAGTCGAAGGCACAAATCCTACAGCCATCTCTGTCGCCAAAGAATTGGTAAACTATTTCAATCAAAACCTGCTACCAGAAACGCGGGGTACACTGGCTGTAAATATCACTGGGGACGGAAATCACACGGCTGCCGAATGGGTCTTTGGTTCCACGCTCTATGAGTGCTGGGATTATCGCAGCGCCTTGGAAGCAGCAAAGATGGCTGTGTCCATGCGCTTCTACCCTGCCTCCTCTCAACATCAGCCATAACAAATGGCAACTGATGCCTGATGGATGCGCACAAAAAAGGGCGTTTCGCCCAAGGGCCAACGCGCCTTTTTACATTTTTTGAAATTCAATGCATGTTTACTTCATGGAGGAATGGTCACACAGTTAGGTAAACAGCGCTTTACAAAGGACGATACAACTCCCGATCTCGTTTAGCCAAAAGCGGTAAAATTGTATCCTTCACCAGTCGCTGAAAATAGTCCGTCTCTGCATGAGCCTCCAAGGCCTGTTCATTTTCATATTGTTCAAAGAGCAGAAAGACGTCGGGATTTTCCAGCGAGCGATTGACTAAATAGAGCAGACAGCCACTCTCCTTTTGAACCAGTGATTTCATCTCCATCAATGCCGCCTGCACTTGTTCAGACGTACCAGGTTTACACTCGTAACGTGCTGTCAATACAACCACTTGATTCTCCCCTCCGTCCTCCAGCAACCACACGCCGTCTTATCTTCGCATGTTTATAGATTGGCCGTGCTTGTTGACGTATGTTCAGACGCTTCCTGAATTGCAGTCTCCAATGACGCTGTACGGCGACCACTGGCAATACCCCAGAAGTAGAAAATAATTGAACCCACTGCAACCACAATGATATCCAGAGGATAGGCCAACTTGCCCTTGCCGCCAAAACTACCATAGTATGAAACCACGTACATGAAGATCATATAAACCAATATCCAGATGGAAGATACAAACGATTTCCCTAGATTTTCACGCAAACGCGGTGCAAACAGCGAAAAGAGGAAGAAAACAACGAGCGCAATAAATTCTAGAATAATCAGTGGTTGCACATTGCTCCAACCCGTCCAATAGATGATATTGCTCCCTACAATAAAAGCAAGAATAGCAATGACAGGCAACCCACCCAGACGAACCGGCCGATGCGCATCGGCAGCGTGCCGTCGAAAAACCATTGCACTGACCGGACCAACAACGTAAGTCAACACGGAGGCACTCGAACAAAACGCCACCAACTTACTCCAAATGGGAAATGGACCTGTCCAGATGATACCTAAAATTAATGTCAACCACATGGCTGCACGTGGAATTCCTGTTTTTTCGTCTACCTTGGAGAATAAGTTAAAGAAATATCCGTTATTGGAGAAGCCCAGCACTGCCCGCGCTGTAGAAGCGAAATAAACCCAACCTGCTCCGAGTGGCGAGACTACAGCTGATACCTCCATAAACCATGCCAACCATGTCAGTCCCAATATCAAGGAAACGTCCACCAAAGGACCCTGGAAGGACAGTTTGGCCCATCCATGCTGAAAAGCATGTGCTGGTACGGCGCCAATGAAAACAGCTTGCACCAAGATATAGACAATGGCTACAATCACCAATTCCAGAATGATGGCACGCGGCACATCTCGTCCAGGATTCTTCGCCTCAGCAGACATGTCCACAGCTTGCCGGAAACCAAGCATGGAAAAGATGATGCCCGAAGTAGCAACAGCTGTCAAAATGCCATGAAATCCATAGGGCGCAAAACCTTTTGAAGTAAAATTCGATACATGAATACTGAAAATTAATGTGATAAAAGTCAAAAGCGGGACAATCACTTTAAAAATCGTCACGACATTATTGATACGAGCCAAAATTTTAATTCCATAATAGTTCATCAAGAAAAAGAGCACCACAAGCAGAGCTTCAATCAGCCAACCGGTAAAATTGGGCAATCCTGATTTAGCATTGAAAAACGCCTTAGGAGCTAAATATTGCACAGCAGCTTCCGCTTCAATGGGCGGAATGGTGGAATAGGCAATGATGGTAGCGATAGACATTAAAAATCCCAAAATACTCCCGTGAGAATAATCTGGGTATCGCACGACACCGCCAGCAGCCGGCAACATGGAAGACAACTCCGCATAAACGAGCGCAATAAAAATGAGTGCTACAGCACCAATGGCCCAACCTACAATGGCAGCCGGTCCTGCATCATTGGCCGCATACTGTACGCCAAACAACCAACCAGAACCAATGGCTGCTCCAATACCGATTAAGGTCAGATCAAGCATGGACAAGTTCTTTTTGAGCTTTTTGTCTTGACTCGGCAATCTAATCCTCCCCTTCTTAAAAATTGCCCCTTAGGACTTTTTTCTTCTGCGCGCAATCTCCAAAACCTGCGCTTTCCCATTCCTGCACGCAGATGGGCAAAGCAGTTCCGCATCCTCAAACGCATACGTAAGCGTTTTCTCCCCGAGGAATGCGGAACTCTTTATCGTGTTTAAATTTAGACACCTTCTTATTCTATGTCTAAATTTTATACATGATTTCAGATTATAAAGAATACATTCAACGCGCACAAGTAGAAGTGATGTATTTTTTTAATATTCCGTCAGATGGTACTGGCGCATTTTGTAGTACAACGCCCCTCGGGATATCCCCAGCAAACGAGCTGCCTGCGCTTTGTTGCCGGATGTCTGTTCTAACGCTGCGACAATCCGCTTGCGTTCCATCTCCTGCGCATAGTCATTGAGCGGCAGCGACAAATCGGTCAACTGTTCTACAGTCATGGGACGCAACTCGCGCGGCAGATGTTCAAGTGTCAGCGGACCTTCTCCAGCATTCAACAACATCCATTCCATAGCCCTCCGCAATTCCGGCAAATTGCCCGGCCAATGATAGTTCGTCAGTGCTGCCATGACTTCGGGACTTAGCTGCGGCAACCCTTTAGCAAAACGTTTGGCCGCTTGCGCCAAATAGAAATGACAAATAGCTGGGATATCTTCTTTCCTTTCCCGCAGCGATGGTACTCGTAACTCATAGAAGAGAAATCGCAAATTGGAGACCAGCGTTTCAGACACGTCCGCATCCGGCATTACATGGGCAGCACCAACGACTCGGCAAGTCATCGGCAACCATTGCCCATCCGTTTTGGCCAATCCTCCCGATTGCAGAGCCTGCGCCAGTTTGAGTTGAGTTTTTTCCGCCATTTTATCCACATTGCGCAAGAAAAGCGTCCCTTGCCCCGCCGTTTCCAACTTACCTGCTTTTTCACTGCTCTGAGATGTGTACCATTCTGCAGATTGTCCAAACAGCTCCATATCTAGTATGCCTTCCGGAAGCACTTGGCAATCCACTACCACAAACGGCCCCTTACGCTTCGCTGCAGTGTGAATCCAGCGTGCCAGCCATTCTTTGCCCGATCCGTTTTCTCCCAAGAGGAGCAGTGGAGCATCCGGTCGCAGTTTGTCTATTTTATCTAAAAAATGGATAACTTCCCTCAAGGCATGATTTTGAGTATCCAGTAGTGTTTGCCAATCTTCATCCAGGTTGCCATTTTGTTGCGCGTATCGTTCTTCACTGAGTCGAACTAAATCAGTAATATCCTGCTCCATGGAGATGGCGCCCACCAAATGGCCTTCTCTGTTGTGAACCGGAACGGTATGAATGTAGACATGCTTGTCCGGTCGAGGTTGATGGTACACTCCGTAGACAGGCAAGCCACTTTCCATGACCTGAAAGAGCATAAGGGAACCGCGTTGAAAAAACTGACCGATGGGCTGACCAATAATTTGTTCTGGCAAGATATCGTACAGTTTGGCCGCCGCCTGATTCCAGGCAAGCACTTCCCCCTCGCGATTCACCATAGTGATGGCTTCGGGCAGCGCGTCCAACAGCACTTTATAAAAGGAAAACATCTCCTTATCTGAATGGCTGACCATTTTTAAGCACCGTCCATTATGCAAAATGTACACGCTCTCAATATAGGCTATCCTTCGTTAATTTCCTAGTTGCCTTTTGAAAAGAGAAAAGTTACAATCATCATGTGTATAATTTATAATCATTTTTTATAAATGTGTTTAATTTTAATCACTTGCATCTCATTGAAAGTGAGGGATATTCAATGGAAGCCTTAATGCGCAACACATTCTTGTTCCTAGCTAAAAATCGTGCCGCCAATAAGGCTGCACAGGCTTATGGCATGCGGCTTGGGGCCAGTCGTTTTGTCGCTGGTGATAATATTGAAAGCGCTATCCAAAAGGTCCGTGACTTTAACCGCCGTGGTATTGTGGCCACGCTCGATCACTTAGGCGAGTTTGTTTTTAGCGAAGAAGAAGCTCGGATGGCGGCTGACGAGTGTGTTGCGGCACTTGACGCGATTGGCGCGGCTGGCGTACAGTCTCATCTTTCCTTGAAAATGACTCAGCTAGGTCTGGATATTTCGCAAGATCTTTGCCTGGACAATATGCACCGCATCCTCGACACTGCAAAAAAACATGGCAATTTTGTCCGAATAGACATGGAAGATTATGCACACAACGAGATCAGCATTGACATTTTCAAACGACTGCGTGCGGAATATGGTGAAACGGTAGGTTTGGTCATTCAGGCTTATCTCTACAAAAGCGCTCAGGATATTGAAGATTTGAATGTTTTTCACCCAAACCTGAGGCTCGTCAAAGGAGCCTATAAAGAACCTGAAAGTGTGGCTTTCCCGAAAAAAGAAGATGTAGACGCCAATTATATTCGCATCATTGAGCGACATTTGACTCTAGGAAATTATGCGGCCGTAGCCAGTCATGACGAGAAGATCATTGAACACGTCAAACGGTTTACGGCAGAGCATCAGATTCCCCGTCAACAGTTTGAATTTCAAATGCTCTACGGTATTCGCTCGGACCTACAAGATCAACTAGCTGCAGAAGGTTACACAGTACGAGTTTACATTCCTTACGGCACCGACTGGTACGGCTATTTCATGCGCCGTTTGGCAGAACGTCCGGCCAACGTAGGTTTTGTTCTCAAATCGATGTTGAAGGGATAAAAGACAGTTTGTCATTAGACATGATGAAACCACCAGCCACTGTGTCCGTTCTCACAAGCTCTGGTGGTTTCTTCCTTTCCCTGAATCCTTTTTCACTTTTATTCATATCTCAACGCGTCAATGGGCTTAAGATTTGCCGCCTTGCGCGCCGGATACACACCAAACACCAAACCTATCAAGATGGAGAAAATGACTGCCAATATCATGGCACCCGGTGAGAGCAAATTTCCAGTATGGCTGACAGCACCAACCGTCAAAGCCCCAGCCGTACCCAAAAGCAAGCCAATCACTGCTCCGGATAGCGACAGACCTAAAGATTCCAGAAGAAATTGTGTCAAGATGACACCTCGCCTTGCTCCAATGGCCTTGCGAATACCAATTTCACGGGTACGTTCGGTCACTGAGACAAGCATGATGTTCATAATGCCAATCCCACCAACCAAAAGCGAAATAGCTGAAATGCCATCGAGAAGATCGGTCAGTATCTGAGTCACCCCTGACAACGCGGAGAGGATGGTAGCCTGATTAATAATTTGAAAATCATCGGCTGTACTGGGAGACAGTTGGTGCAAAACGCGTAACGTCGATTCAATTTCCAACTGCGCCTGATTCATGACGTTAGCCGATTTGGCCGATGCCAAAATTTCATTGACTGTGTCCGATCCGGTCAACAAGTTCTGCTCGGTTGTCACGGGTATGGCTATCGCGTCGTTTTCATTTTGAAAACCACTCGCTCCTTGCGAGGCTGCCACACCAATAACAGTGAAAGGAATTCCGGCAATATCTATGGTTTGTCCCACCGGATTGACGCCAGTTCCAGAAAAAAGCGTTTGTTCCACCTGACTGCCGAGAACAGCAACATTGGCTGCTTTCGAAACGTCTTCCGACGTAAAGAAGCTACCTTGCGCCATGCTGACATCTTTAATCGCGGGATAGTTTTGGTTAGTGCCTTCTATAGCGGTATTGGTATTGTTGGCCCCAAAGACGACCTGTGCCGAGTGTGAAACAAGCGGCGCTGTCATCGCCACATCGGGATCGTCCTGTTGAATGGCTGTGGCGTTGCTGATTGTCAAAGTGGATGCGCTCCCATAGCCTTGGTTCACTCCACCAACTGATGTGGAACCGGGCATAATGGTAAGTACGTTGGAACCGAGGCTCTCAATACGGCTGGTGACACCGTTTTTAGCACTCATGCCAATGGCAGAACTGAGCACCACGGCCATTACACCAATAATGATGCCGAGCATGGTAAGGAACGAACGCATCTTGTTGGCTTTGACACTTCTCCAAGCCACACGCATAATCTCAAGCATCATCAGCGACTTCCCCCATCCTGACCCTGCCGAATGGCTTCGGCTGCTGCGACGGGTTGTTTGATTTCCATATCATGGGCTGTATCCGACTCTACACGACCATCGCGGAAGCGAATGATGCGCTTGGCTCGGCGACCGACTTCAGGCTCGTGCGTAACTAAAACAATGGTGTTGCCTTGCGCATGCAAGTCCGCAAATAACTGCAAAATTTCTTCCGTTGTATGACTGTCGAGAGCGCCTGTAGGCTCGTCAGCCAACAATAAGACAGGCTTATTTACCAAGGCTCGGGCAATGGATACACGCTGCTGCTGACCGCCGGACAATTCATTAGGACGGTTATGCATACGTTCTGCCAACCCTACACGCTCTAGAGCCTCCATAGCTCGTTGACGTCGTTCACGCAGTGAAATTCCCGCATAGAGCATGGGCAACTCCACATTTTCCAGAGCTGTTGTTTTGGGCAATAGATTAAAGTTCTGAAAAACAAAACCAATTTTCTGGTTTCGCAAGATGGCCAACTCGTCATCGGATAAACGGGATACGTCATAACCGTCCAAACGATATGTTCCGCTGGAAGGTACATCCAGGCAACCAATCATGTTCATCATAGTGGATTTGCCACTTCCTGACGGTCCCATAATGGCGACATATTCACCACGCTGAATGGTCAGGTTGACACCGCTGAGTGCACGAATTTCTTGCCCCCCCACTTGATAAGTGCGGACAAGTTGATGAATCTCTAATAGCGCTGTCATCCCTGTTTCCCTCCAGCGGCTCCGCCGCCGTTGCCACCATGACCTCCACCAGCAAATCCAGCACCACCGCCAAAGCCGCCGCCAAAGTGGAATCCGCTGCTTTGACTATTGACAATAGCGGCTGCAGTCTGCCCTGGCAAAACCAGCAGTATTTTTTCACCTGCCGTTAAACCACTGGTAATTTCTACGGTATTGGTTCCCATCAATCCCACTTGGACAGGTTGGAAATGCACACCCGCCGGCAAACCAGCACTGAATGGTGACTTGCCTGATTTTGCCTGACTATTGGCAAAATGACTATATTTTTTGCTTGAATTTGTGCGATTTCCAGTACTTGTATCTACATAGACACCCTCAATGGAACCTAGTTGATGAAGCGCAATGGCTGGAATACTCAGAACATGGTTGGCTGAAGCTGTGTCAATCGTTGCACTTGCTGACATTCCAGCTTTTAGGCTGCCGTTGTCGTTATTTACAGCGGCCATCACCGTATATTCGGTAACGGAAGAACTTTGTACGGGTGTGGGATAAACTTGTGTAATCGTACCCGTGAACGTTTGGTTAGGATAAGCAGGAACTGTGAACTGCACTGATTCACCCGGGTGCACGCTGCCGATTTGCGATTCAGCCACATCCAGTTGAACAGCGAGATCGTCAGGATTCAAATCGGCCATTTCAATCAATCCTGTTCCACTACCGGAGCCGGATGAACTGGAAGAACTAGCCTTGCTTGCTTCACCTTCACTGGCTGTTTCACCCACCACGCCATTGATGGCGGTTATCACGCCAGAGATGGGCGCACGGATGACTGTTTCTGACTCATTGAGTTGTGCATTTTGCAAACTGGCCTCAGCATTTTGCACTTGCGCTTGCGCACTGGCTATACTCGCTTCATCCTGGGCTATGGTAGCTGGAGTAGCGGGTTGTTCGACATTTTGCAGAGTCAACTCGGCTGTCTGTAAGGCTTCCTGGGCCTGGGTGACGTTTGCTTGCGCACTATCAAGAGCTTGTTTGGCGCTGATGGGATTATTGTACTGTTCTTCTGCCAATTGCAGCGCTTGCTTATCTTCTTGAACCGTCTGTTCTAACTTCTGCTGATTGCTCGATTGACTCGCTTGGTCATTTTGCAAGGTAGTTTTATCTGTTTGAACGGCTTGTTGTTCGTTGTTTACTGCCTGCTGTGCTTGCTGAATAGCGCTGTACCCAGTCTCTAAAAGTTGGTACTGAGTCTGTGTTTGGCTCACCTGCGCTTCGTAAGGATTATTTCCAGTGTAGTGGCTGGCCCAATAATTCGCAGTTTCCTGAGCCGTTTGATAGGCTTGATAGGCGTTTTGCACCTGTGACTCGGTAATATTCCCATACTGCGCAATGGCGTCTTGCAACTGTTGCTGATCTTGCTGGAGTGCTGCCTCATCATCCTGCAACTTTTGCTCATCCAGTGAGACTTGATCACTGGGTTGATTTAATTCATCTTCAGCTTGCGTCAAAGCAGCTTGTGCACTTTGCACAGCTTGTTCTTCACTGGTACGGTCATTATAGGCAGCAAGTTGATCCTGATATTGTTGTTGCGCTTCTTGCAGACTGGACTGAGCTTTCGTGACAGCTTCTTTATCGAGTGCCAATTGTGTTGGGGTAACCCCTGCTTCATCTTGCTGTAATTTTGCTTCTGCAGATTGCAAGGATGCTTCTGCTTCAGAGACTGTGGACTGTGCTTGTGCAACTGCAATTTGTTCTGTTTGATCGTTTTCTGTAGCGAGTATTTGACCCGCCTTCACTTTTTCTCCAATATGCACGGGGATGGAAGTGACAACGGATTGTGTACCTTGAAAATCCAAATCTATCGTTGTGGGAGCAACGATGGTACCAGAAGTACTGATGGTTTGCAGCACATTTCCATAACCTACGGTATACCAATCATTCGCTGGTATGGATGTGTGCGATCTCGTTTTGGCAAGTGCTATGGGTATGCCAACTCCTAATACAACAATAACGGCGGCTCCTGTGTAGAGCCATTTCTTACGTGACTTGCGCAGCGGCTGAATGATTTCTTCTGCCGCAGATGGCGTAGGTTCCATTTGACTGTCCCTCACTTGTTTATCCATGTCATGTTTTCACAATGTAAATATTTTAATAGACAAATTATAATTGGGGAAGCTTGAAGGATGATTGAAATTTGACTTATGAAAGGTCACAAATGAGGAATTAGATTTTAAAATATGGAGAAATAAAAAAACCCGGGCGAACCCGGGTTTTTTGAGAACGAGATTAGTAGTTGATTTGACCGATTTGTGTTGGAGAGCCATTATTGAAGAAAGTAGTAGGTGCTGTAGAATTCCCATCGAAATAGATGGAGCCTGTTGATGTAGCTTGGCTATTTCCTTGGTATGTCCATACATAAGTCGCACCTGTTGTAGTACCAGTTCCAGATGATGCTACGACGTTACCGTTATAATACGGAACTTCTCCATTCTGCAGTGTAATGCTGACTTGACCATTTGCATTACTATAGACTGTTACAGTTCCAGCCGAACTGAAGTCGACAACACCAGGAATAAATACTGATTTATAGCCTAGTGTACCCGTGAAACTATAAAGCGGTATTGGAGTTGGTTCAGTCTGACCATTCGTACCTATTCCTTGCGAGAGAGTTGTTCCATTAACAGCAGTCAACCATGAACCTGATGGTGCTGTGTTATCATAAGTCAAAGTTGTTGGGGCATTTGGTACGGGATCTCCCATAGAATCTTCCACAGTATACGTAAATGTCTGTGATGCGCCATCAGTCAACGTTGCTTCTACAGGACTAAAGTTTGCAGCGTATGACTGTGTTCCAGATGTAAATTCATAACCTGCTGTTGCACTCATCGAACCACTATTTACTGTCAATGTAGTGTTATTTGCAGCACCTGCCGCAGTAGATTGCGCGACTTCTACTGCAATATCATTTAGTGATGATGTAACATTCCCAATATCAATTCCATCTGCTGTTACTGTGTAACCAGCAAAATCACCATTTGTAGCAGTATTTTCAGTAAGAACTACCTGCAGATTGCTCATACCAGAAAGTACTGCTGGAACAGGTAACCCAGCTACACTAGTAAAGGTAGCTCCATTTGTTAATGATAGGTTATATGTTCCCGCTGCATCCCCTGCCGTCATCGCATTACTTGTCGATGTAAACGGTACGAAGTAAGCATCTGCATTCCCAGGAATTCCTGTGACTGAATTCGGAATCGTGGATGGCGTTGTAGAAGGAACTAAGTTTTGTAATGCATATACGCCAATTCCTGTAACAGAACTTGAAACTGTTGATGATGCTGGCGTCCAGTTTACTACTTCATTTGGAATAGTAAATCCTGAAGCAGTTATCTGAACTGTTGCCGTACCATTCGCACTGAAGCTATTCAAATAAGCAGTTGCCTGACCATTTGAATTGGTTGTTACAGTTATTTGATTCGTACCGAGACTTTGACCACTAGATGTTGACAAGAATGCTCCAGAAGAAGTACTTAGTGTGAATGTTACGTTCACACCTGATTGTGCAGTGCCGTTACTATTAGGTGGCAGAGTAACCGTTACAGGAACCACACCTACACTTGGATTTGATACAGATGATGTTGTTGCTGAATAAGGAGAAGCAGGTGAGACTAAAGGCGTACTTGATGATGAAACAAAACCAAGATATGCAGTTTGGCTTAATTGTGAGCCATTAACTGTGTATTGAGCTGTAAATGTAGCAGTATATGCACCATTTCCAGTTACTGATACAGTAGCAACACCATTAGAATTAGTTGTGACATTATATGTCCAACCACCAGTAACATTTGTGCCCGCTAAATAGTTACCTCCTTGTTGTACAACTGGTTGATTTGCACCAAGAAGAGTAAGAGTTAAACTAGCCCCTGAAACTGGATTTCCACTAGCATCTGTTAGTGTTGTACTCAATGTCTCTGAAGTTCCATTTGTGTTAATTGCAGGAGCTGTTTCAGCGCCAGTGCCACTTGCAGCGCCTGATACCATAATTGCCGACAAACTAGCATTTGTACTAGCCGGTGTTGGAGCCTGCAGTGTCAAGGTTTCAGTGTTGCCATCCCAGTTGCTCTGGCTGGCTGCACCAATCGCGGACAACACCTTCAGCAAGAAGTAAACCGGCATGTAGGTGGTGTTAACACCAGAAGCCGGGTCTTTCATGACGACAGAATCCGTCATCTGCACGAGTTGACCGTTCAGATAGATGGAAGCTGTGCCTTGACCAGCGTTGGTGAACTGGCTCATGTCCACTTTCACACCAGATGGGGTGGTGATGGAGAACACTTTGTTAATGCCGTTCCAGGAAGCTTGGTAGCCATCCTTTTGCAGCATTTCAATCAAATAATAAATGGGCATGTAGTCGGTTTGTGTGCCGGCATACAATGCGTCAAAACCTTTAAAACCAAGTGTGGTGGAACCAATCTGAATGGTTTCCTGGTGCCATGTAGCATTGCTGTAATTGGCAGCGAAAACTGTCGGAACGGACATACCGAGAACGACAGACGCAGCAGCGATACCCGTAAGAGCTCGTTTCAAGTGAATTTCTCCTCCTTAAAAAACTTCTTTTTACAACTTACTGAGAGAGGGTGATTGCACCCCATCCTAGAACTTTTACAGTAGTTATGCCCCTACGCTATTCAACGGCGGTCTTGAACGGAGTAGACCATGTCAGACTAAGCTATGACTTAGCCGATGCACGATGCGCCGCGCAGGTAGGCATCCCTCCCTTCAGTAGAGATATTCACGGAGCCCCATATCCGGAAAACTCGCGATTGTCTCTCGATTCATGGCATTAAGAGACTTTTTACGACACAATTCGCAAAAATCCTCTTTTATCAGAGCAATTAAGCCATGAGTAGAAAATTTAGTAGCTATGTGAGAATAGGCAGATAGTCTACTGAACCCTTTATTATGTACGGAACAGGTCAGCCAAATGCTGTTGCCTTTTCCTACTCCCACGGCTGATTATACTGTTAGCTTGCTTGCGAGTAAAGCTAGAATTAATAATTTCCATTGTTTTCGCTCTAATCGATTAGAATTCCTCTTTCGGAAACTTTTTTCATTTCCCATTCACCATTGCCGTTTTGTACGCCGAATGCGGTCCAACAATGCTATGTTACGCGGAAAGTTCGTTGAACAGAACACTTTTGGCTTGATTTTCCTGACTCCTCTGCGCTGATTTCGAAAGACAAGTTGCTATACTATAAGTTTTCAGCGTTTACTTAGACGTAACAAACGTTCTTGATGTTACAGACTATCGATAAATATTTTTTCTTTTTGTGGGTCAAGCCTAACCCGGTGTCAATTTTTGTCGAATGGCGCAGATGAAAAGCAATGGACTAGAAAATCATCGAGATCGACC
Source organism: Alicyclobacillus sp. TC (assembly GCF_016804365.1). NCBI lineage: Bacteria > Bacillati > Bacillota > Bacilli > Caryophanales > Alicyclobacillaceae > Alicyclobacillus > Alicyclobacillus sp. TC. The sequence goes on from NZ_CP044434.1 coordinate 2,645,464, forward strand.
CAGAAGCCCTGCAAAAAAGGAGATTTCTCTATGAACTCAACAACTCTTGCAGAATCCAGCATGTTCAGCATGGAAATTAAAAAATCCAAATTTATTGGTCGGGCCATCCCTCTTTTGCGTGAGAAAGACAGCGATTTGTGGCTAGAGAAAATTCGAACTGAAGAGCGTGGCGCGGCGCATCATTGTTTTGCCTGGCGTTTTGGTCTGGACAGAGTGCAGGAACGATACTCGGATGACGGTGAACCAAGCGGTACGGCAGGACGACCGATTTTAGACGTGATTCGCAGGCAACAGCTCGATTGTCTGCTCGTTGTTGTCACTCGCTATTTTGGCGGAACACTTCTGGGGGCAAATGGACTTGTGCGGGCGTATACAGAGGCAGCAGCCGGCGCCTTGCAAGCTGCTGTAAAAATGGCCTTGTTTCAGGCGACCGTTTTAGAAGTTACACTTCCTTACAGTGACTACGGGCGTTTGGAGTACGCCCTGCACAACGAGGGCGTACACATTCTGGAGAGCGATTTTACAGACAACGTCCGTTTACGGCTGCTTCTTTCGCTTCAAGACACCAGCCACTGGCAAGCGGCGATTCAGGAATGGACGGCCGGCCGGGCCACCATCCATCTCTCACCGCCTGTTTGGGCTGGCCGTGTCGATCACGGTGAATTGCGCCTGGAAAACTTGCCACAAGGGTTGTAATTCGCCTTTCCACCCTTTATTCACGAAACTGCCTGTCCCGCCATACAGCTGCAAATAGATTTCCATCCATAAATCTTTGTTGAATCTGTTCACGGCTCATATAGACCAATAAATTTTTCCCATTCGTAAACTCCAACATTTTTGTTTTCTCCTCAACATTATGGATGGTCTTCACTTCTTTTCCTACGATATAGCCAGTAGCTCCCTCATGGCGCGTCAGAGGTCTGGCTATGGTTTTAACGGCACAAAATGTTGATTTCCCAGCTCGCGCCACAAGAGGCACATACTGTGATTTTTGCATGACTTCTCTTTGAATCTCACGCAGAGATTGCCAATGCAAACCGTAATACGCAGCCACCCTTCGGTATGCATAAGGGATGGACCAAGGTACATACATATCCTCCTCCATCCGGCGAATCAGTCGCGTCATACGTCCCACATTGGCTACATCAACAGGTACAAAACCCATGACATCGTCAATCCAGTCTTCTAAATGAGGTACATTTTGCTTGGAATGATAGATACAAAACGATTCTGTGTTTTCCTTTCCCTTCCATGAATGTGCCTGCAAATGATTGTTCTCATTCAATTGGAATCATCCCCTTATGTCCCCTGAATTCATGTCTGTCTTGTCAGACTTCCTTTTCACTCAGGACTTGTCCAAAAAAACATTTTTAAACTTAATAAATTAAAATTAAATTTAAATAAATATATATATAATTATGCTATCTTGAATTTGGATAAATTTCAATATGATTAACATATTTTGCTGACTTTCACACAACTCCCGATTCGCTCTCTCCGTCACTTCCGTTTTAAGCTACAGATAACGCGTTAGACACCTTGAGACCGGTCTCCCAAGGAACGGGAGAGAAACGTATGGATGATAACGAACAAACCGCACTAAACGCCTGGCAGGCAGGAGATTCTACTGGCGCCGAATTTCTCTTGCAAAAGTATGAAAAGCTCGTCTGGAAATTGGCTAACAAATATCGCCATACCTCACTCGAAGACGCTGTACAGGAGGCACGCTACGCGCTGCTTGTGGCGGCTAAAGCCTACAGATCTACAGGCGGGGCAAGTCTCCTGACGTATCTGTATCGTTCGATTCACGGACATTTGCGCAACATCATGCGCCGCGAATGGAAACATGAAGCTCATTGCCAACCGAGATCGACCGAAGAATGGCTATTCCATTGGACAATCGACCCCAGTGCTGAGCAAACGACAGAACGTTTTTTACTTCGCCATGATATGGAACAATGGATTCACAACGCCCGACTCAGCCCCCGCGAGAAAGAGGCGATGCGCGCTGTATTTGAAGATCAATCCTTGCAGGATTTGGCTCGCCAACATGGAGTTTCCAAAGAAACGTGCAAAATATGGCGCAAAAGAGCCGTACAAAAATTAAGGAAAACTTATAATCTGTAAGAAGGCAGATATGAATAAAAGAAACTTTGCATACGGTAAACAACAAGTTTGGCCGTCCACTGAAAGATGCGATAAAATGTTTTGAAAATTTAGTGGATAACCCCCGTAAAAGAAAGATCTAAAGCGAATCCGTTTATTGACGAATTGTCACTATCTTTGCCTGACTTCATATCTATACCAAGTTCAGCATCTGCCATTCTGGGGGGATTGGTTTTGAATCTGGTAGAAATGTTGGAAGCATCCGTAGAGACACACAGAGAACGAGTAGCCATGCAGCATAAAGTTAATGGCCAATACGTAGCGCTGACCTATGAGCAGTTGTGGGAGAAAATTCTCGCTACCGCTGCCGGCTTGCAGGAAATCGGAGTACGCGAAGGCGATAAAGTGGCACTTTGGGCGGAAAGCAGTCCAGATTGGGCTATCTGTGATTTCGCCTGCATGGCCATTGGCGCAGTTGTGGCTCCCATTTATCCTACGTTGCCTCGCGATGCTGTGACGTACATTTTACAAAACGCTGAAGCACGTTTTCTGCTCGTTGGACATTGGAAACTTTTAGAGAAACTGATGGATGAAGAAAATCATCTTCCTGAAGATCTGGAAGGTACGGTACTGCTGGAAGATCTCGGACTCGCCCGTTTTCCATCAAGCTTTCCACTCTACGCTCTAAAAGCGTTACAAAACCATGGTCAACAACGTTTAGCTGCATCACAAAGCCCTATTGCGCAACCACGTCCACCGCAAGAAATTTTCCCCAACATCCCCTCCAGCGCGCTGGCCACCATTGTCCACACATCAGGCACATCTGGCCAGCCGAAAGGCGTGATGCTGACTCACCAAAATTTGATCAGCAATGTGAAAGCGATTACACGTGTGGTGCCAGTCTATCCAGAGGATAAAGCTCTTTCTTATCTCCCTTTGTCCCACATATTCGAACGAACAGTCGGTTTGTTTACGCCGTTACTGTTTGGTGCATCCATAGCCTACGCGGAATCCATTGACACCATTCGTGATAACTTGCTCGAAATTCGCCCTTCTATTCTGGTTACTGTACCGCGCCTTTTGGAGAAAGTGTATGCAGGCATTCTGGAAAATCTCGAACATGCTCCTAAAGCGGTGCGTCCGTTACTGGAAAAAGGAATGGGTGAGCGTCCTTCACCTTTGGCTCATAAAGTAGTTGATAAACTGGTCTACAGCAAAATTCGCAGCGCTTTAGGCGGGCAAATGCGCCTTGTAGTGTCTGGTGGTGCTGGCTTAGCCAGCAACATTGCGAAATTTTTTAGCCGCGCTGGTATTCCTATTGTAGAAGGTTACGGTATGACAGAAACTGCGCCCGTTATTGCCGTCAATCCGCTTGAAGATGCACGGCCAGGTTTTGTGGGCAAACCTATTCCCGGCGTAGAAGTAAGATTGGCTGAAGACGGTGAGCTTTTAGTGCGCGGTCCAAACGTAATGCAGGGCTATTATCGCCAGCCAGAAGCCACTGAAGAGACGATTGACGAAGAAGGATGGCTCCATACGGGCGATCTCGCCGAAATCATAGACGGCTATATTCGCATTGTGGATCGCAAAAAAAATATCTTGGTACTGGCAACGGGCAAAAATGTCGCTCCGTTTCCGATTGAAAACGCTTTGACACTTAGTCCAGCAGTTTCGGACGCAGTTCTGATTGGCGACGGCAAGCCTTATGTTACCTGCCTGCTGGTACCAGACTTTGAGGTATTGAAAACTCGTTTTGACGATGTTTCTGACGGCAACACAACAGCACTTCTTCAACGCCCCGATGTACTGGCATGGCTGGACGCGGAGATTGTGAAAGCGGTTGCTCCATTTGCCGCCTTCGAGCGTCCCAAACGAGCACTGTTATTGCGTCAACCCTTCTCCATGGAAAGCGGAGAATTAACTCCTACTTTGAAAGTCAAGTCACGTCTCTTGACTATGCGCTACGAACAAGAAATTGAACGGATGTACCATTCCCCCAGCAAAGATGTCTTACTGATTGGCAGCGGCGGCCAGACGGGGGACGGTGACGACAGTGAGCATCACGACACAACTGACGGTACTGCCCATTGGATAGAAACCGATGCCATTGAAGATAAAGAACCGGCGCAAGAAAACTCCAAACTGGCCACTCGAAGCCGCTTGCGACGCGCACTTTTCATAGGAGGCGGGACGCTCGGAGCACTCGTTGTAGCGAGTGGAATTGCGCTAGCTGCTACGCATCCGCAAAACGTCAAGAAATTGTCGGATGAACTGAACATTGGCCACACGCTCTCTCAAATACAAACGCATAACAACGGGATCAGCCAGAACAACGCGCAGATTGTCAAAGAGATGGATAAAGCAGGAACGTTATCGGGAGCTTCTACAGTGATGAATCAGCAACTCGGTGGATTGTATCAAGGCATTGGAGAAGAAGACAAAACTTTACAGCGCCTGAATGGACTGAGTTTGCAGGAAGTCAATTTAAGCAACAGCTTTGGACAATACGCCAACTCCATTCACGGCAATTTGCTGAATATAGCTGCTAACAGTTCCAGCCAGAACCATGCACTTTCGCAAATGAACGAATTGACGCAGGAGCTCAGTCAAACGGCCGCCCGTTTGAACGAGATCAATCAAGAAATGGGCGGAAAGTTGAATACAGCCAAAGCTGACAGCCAACAATTGGCGAACGAAATGCCTTAAGAGAAAGCGAGGGATTCGCTGATGAAAACATGGCTTGCTGGCAGTGGGACAGTGGCTATTCTGGCAGTGCTTGGCGTGATGTTGCCGACCACTGTCCAACTGACTCGTTTAAACCTTGGGCTCAATTCCAGTTTGCGCTCTACTCAACAATTGGTAATTGCCGAGCAAGAAATTGTGACCAAAAACAAAAGTTTGCCGCTGCTCGTACAAACGGCGGAGAAAATGACACAGCGTATTGAAGCAACTGTCACTGAAACGGGTGCGATTCACGACAATATTGTACGCATTAATCAACTGAACAGCGATGTACTCGCGATGAACCAGGCCATGATGAGTCCAACGGGAGAGAGCGCTGCCACACTTGCAAAAGTCAACGCGAATCTGTTGGCCATTACTGAGGCAGCCCAACAAATGCAACAATCTGTTGCATCACTCGACCAAGTACTGGGTCAAGACGCCAGCAATTTATCACAAATAGAAACGGCTACTCAGACGATGAACCAAAAAGTGCCGGAGGTGTCGCCATGAAAAGTGCTGTCATTACGAAACTGGCTAGCATTATTGCTCCTTTAGGTTTGTTGGCGCTCGGTGTCAATGGTTTTTATGATGTGCATTTACAAAAAGAGATGGCTCATAAAGCGATAGTCTTGAAAGAACGAGTGGCCAAGGCGGAATCGTTGTCACTGCAATTAAAAGGAGGACTTGGCGGCTTGCAGACGTTGGAAACGAGTACTGCTGCACTCCAGCAACAACTTGCTCCGATTGTCAGCTTGACTGGCAGCATGAATGCTGGGCTCAACCAGTTGGCTAACACTGTCGGCCAAATTGATACCAGCATTGAGCAAATTTCTAACCGTGTAGGCAGCGCGAATGGAGAGACAGCGCAAATTTCGAAAAATGCCGCTTTATTACTTGGTGTATTGCAGCAACTACAAACTACGAATGAAGACGCTAACGCACGGCTGCAAAGCATGACAGCGAGTGAACAGGAGATTAATCAAAACCTGCAACAAATGGACGCTAAAACATCGATGATTCCCTGATAGAGGAGGTTTTTCTATGAGCACACAGCCCGCCCCTCTGCTGCCACAGGGTGTTTCCGAAGCAACGCCCACAAAAGGCGCATTGGCCGCATTCAAACCCTTGTTGCTTAAAGGCGCTGTTGGTCTGGCCTGCTTAGCCACCTTCGCAGGTGGATTTGCTTACGGCGGCGGCAAAGTGAAAGACGCGGCGCAAAAGAATTTGATTACACTTGTCCATCAACTGGATGGAACCACAGGTCAGATTGTGAATCGTTCTGCTGATTTAAAATCACGCGTGGGATTGGTCGATCAGCGACTGTCTCTTTTGCCCACACAAGTTGAAATTCTCCAGGAACAAACGAACACCGGACAACAATTGAGCGCTGCTTTAAATACACAACAACAACTGACTCAACACGGTGTCCAACTGATGCAACAAATTCTCTCCAAAGAACGTACGAATGACCAATTGACTGAACATTTATCTCTTGCAAGCGGAAGCATGATTGGTACGCTCACTCAAAACGCCAACAGTTTGCAACAACTACTAGGAGCTTTGCAAACTGCTACGAACGGATCGGCCGAATTAAATCAGCAGTTAAACACCCTGCTGGCTGCCCTGCAACAATCACTGACGGAATTTCGCCTGTTTGGTCAACTTCATACATTGCTTAGCCAACTCCCTAACCTGTTGCAAAAATCACCCCTTGGCGGAGTAACTGCGCCCGTCAGCAAAGCATTGGGTGGCACGGTTTCATCACTCGGTAACGCTACATCCTCACTGGGTCAATCCCTTGCTTCCACAGGTGGCCTTGGCAAGGGCGCAGGCGGACTACTGAGCAGCCTTGGTAAAGGTATGAGCAGTTTGAACAACAACAGTCAGAGTAGCAGCCCATCAGGAGCAAGTTCGCAAGAAAATCAGACGACAGGGTCATCTGCATCTTCAAGTTCAAGTACAGGTTCGGGTCTAAGCGGTCTACTCTCAGGACTGTTAGGTTAAGACGCGAGTAGAAACCGAAGAGAGGAGTGAAAGGCGATGGTAAAAGGATGGCATGCGGCGTTTATCATCAAGTTTGCCGCTGCACTCTGCGGATTGGGAATGCTTGGTGCTAGCTTAGCCGAGCAAACGCAAATTCAAGGACAAATGAATACGACCATGGCCACTATACGCCAATCTATAGCTGCAACCATTCCGGTTGTGGAAAAAACTGCAGACGCATTGACTCCACTGGTAAATATCTCGACTTCTTTGCAACAAATTGAGCAATCGGAACAGCAAACTGTGCTGAATATTGATGGCATGAACCAGCATTTGTCTATCATCGGCCAAGAGGAACTCTCTATTTTGGGTAATTTCGGAACCTTAAATAACGTCACACTGGAAGTGGGTCAACATTTGAACACGATTGGCAGTCTAAATCAAAACTTACTCTCCGTATCTTCAGCGTCAGCTGCCACTGCTGACAACGAAGATGGATCGGTTTTGATGTTGAACAGAATCACCGCACAGTCTGTGGCACATTTGCAAAATATCAATCGACGCCTGCAAGCTTTGAGTTTATTGCCCTAATTCTGAGTGAATGAAACATAATTTGTAAAACGATGGGCACTATAAAATCAGCGCCTGTAGTTTGGGCTTAGCAATAGGCACTGCCTCAAGACGTCTGTTCTGTTGCATATGCAGACTACAGCGCTTGGGCAGTGCCAGTTGTATAACTGCAGGTTGCTGACTGTTTTACAGCGGCTTTAGATGCACGCTCGCTACCTTTTTAAGCGATGCGTCACAGTTTCCAAGAAGAGAAGGAAAACAGCGCAGAAAACGCCGAGAAACGGGGGACTGGGTCATGCAACAACGTCCTGACATGGGCAAAGTGATTCAAGAAACCGCTCACCAATTGATCCATCAAGGTGTACCTGAGCGAGCAGCAGCTTTTGCTGCAGCCATGGGATATTTGCGCAACCTTAAAAAACCCGGCGCCTCACGTTGATGATTTCCATTCTCAGTAAATAGACCAACATGGCCGCGTAAGACAGCATTACGGTTAGCCAGAGCAAGACATAGGTGACAGCGTGGGTGGGCCAAGCAAGAATGACGGAACAAATGGTGATGTAATAAAACAAGGTAGTCGCTTTCCCACCCACGTTGGCTCTGGGAACCGCACGTTTCCCTTGAAAATAAAAGTAGGCGGCACCCAGAATCATGACGGCATCGCGTAAGATGAGTAACCCAGCTACAAGCCAGGGTATACGATTCGTATCCAGCAACGAGAACAGCACAGCCAGCATCATCAGCTTATCTGCAAGCGGATCGAGCAATTGTCCTGCTTGGGTTTGCCAGTGGAACCTGCGTGCCAGATAACCGTCCAGTATGTCTGTGAGACCAGCCAAAAGCAAAATGCACAATGCGCCTACTTTATGTGAACTTGGCGTTGCATAGAACGCCCATAGATAAACCGGAATTAAAACAAGCCGCAAGATGGTTAATAGATTCGGAAAATACAATGTTTCGCCCCCTGCTTTCTGGGCCATTTTATGAGTGTATAGATTCCTTCAGTCAACCCACGCTGCCACCCCAAAACCCCTACCCACAATGTTCATTATACTGGACTACCAGCTCCAATTTAAATGAGCATGAATGGCAAAAGAAAAATCTGCACAGCGTCTTTAGGAACACTGTGCAGTGCAGAGTCGATCTCACGAAGGATTACCACGCGCCAGATGTGGGAGATGCATCATGAAACGGTTGTGAATCTGGCGCTTACAAAATCGTATTCGCAATCCCCATCATTTGATTGGACATCTTTAAACTTTGAGCGTTTAGACTGTAAAGCTCTTGAGCTTGCATCAACTTGACCAATTCATTTGTAATGTTGACATTACTCTGGCTTAGATACCCTTGTAGAACCGTCGATTGAGGGGAAGGTATGGCTTTCCATCCTTGCGCAATGGCGTATGTGTCATTGCTTTGCGGAATCAAACTTTGACTGGGAACCGCCACTTGGACAATATTGAGCTTGGGTCCCGGTTTACCGTTGAAAAAGATTTGTCCATCTTTACCTATACTCATGCTTGCAGCGGAATTCGGCTGAATAATGGGTTGATGCTGAGTATCCAACAACAAACTCCCATCGGGTAGCGATAAGGCAAAAGAACCGTTTGGCTGTTTACTCCAGATGAAATTGCCTGCTTTCGTGAGTAAAGTTTGGCCGCTCAATGACTGAACGGTAAAGAAACCCGGCCCTGAAATGGCAGCATCCATGGTATTCCCCGTTGCTTGTAGCGGCATTTGGGAAAAATCAATTTCCGGCTGAGTAAAGTACGCGCCACTACCTCCCCAATATCCAGGCAATGTATACCGGCTGGCAACCGAAGGAGCCGTAGCCGCACTACTCAATTGACGGGTCAATGTATCGGCGAAAGAACCGTTCTGGCTGGCATAACCTACAGAATCCAGATTGGCTATGTTGCCTGAAATGGCATTTAACCATTGGGATGCCGCATTGACACCATCTAAACCCGTCCACATGGATTGCATGTAAATAGCCCTCTTTCTCAAACATTTTATCGAAGAATGGATAGAATTATGGAATCTTACCGATATCCTCAGCCGCTACACCAAGTGTTGAATTCTCTGTAGAGAGAACTTGCTGATTCGCTTGATAAAGATTGAGAATTTGCTGCATCTGTACGAGCGCGTTAGTTGCATTGACATTGCTGCCTTCCAAATACCCAGGCATCAAGGTTCCTGTACCGGGCTGCAAATGGGAAAGTGCTGTGTTTGTGGCAAAGCTACCCCCCACTTCAAACTCAGTCGCTCCGAGCGGCGTGACCTGAGTCACGTCCGCATTGACTGTGCCCAACTTGGCACCTGTCACGGACTGACCGTTTTGTCCGACGACTGTGTAAGACAACTGACCGGCAGCATCCCGTACAGCTTGTCCATCCGAAGCAAACAGTGCCTGACCTGTGTAGTTTGGATTGATGATGATACGCGCCCCCACAATCGGCATTCCATTGCTTCCAACAGGCAAAATAGGATGCCCGGCAGCATCCACCAACTCGTGTTGTGCATTGACACTGAAATGGCCGTCTCGGGTCAGTACAACACCTGATTGACCATCTGCCGAAGTATAGGCAACCGCATAAAACGAATGCTGCCCCATATCGTTGCTCGTACCTATTCTGAGTGCCAAACCAGCGGCCTGCAAAGTTCCAGGAACAGCCAGAACCTGACCTTGAGCGTTTGCAAACAAATAGGAAGGTTGACCAGCAGCATCGTAGTTTGGCATGCCGTCTGCGGCATAGAGCGACGTTCCTGTATATTGAGGGTTCTTCATGGCGTACCAGCCAGGAACAGGTTTACCGCTAGCATTAAGAACCGCCAAGGGTTGCTGATTGACCGTCAGCCGTCCCCCCGTCCCTACAGTTACCGGCCCAGCTACAGAAACAGCCTGTCCACCAGGTGAATTTACAGCCGCATAAGGTCCAGGCGGCGTATTGTCTTGAATGGCTACATCCAGCGAACGGTCAGTTTTGTTCAATTGACCTTCCGACCAGAGCGGTACGCCTTCCTGAAAAAGCACACCCGTTCCCATCTGCCCAATCGGCTGAATCAATTGCCCATCTTGGGACTGATACAGATTTTCTACTGGATATTCGCGAGCCGACCCTAAAATTTCTTTAAATCCTGGTGTGTTTAAGTTAGCCAAATCATTCGCCAGAGCGGCTTGCAGCCGTTCTTCAGTCAACATTCCAGCTGCAGCTGTGGTCAATGCCCGAATCATGCTATCCCTCGCTTTCCTGAACCTCAAGCGGCAGTTCTTACAGGCTAGCCACCATTCACGCAAAGTGGAGTGACGCCTTACAAAGCTTCTTTTACCAACGCGACCTGCGCCGAGATTTTCCTCCTGACACAGCTTTATTGACACGCAAATTGTCTCGCATCTCCAAATACTTACCGGTTCCCAAAACCACGCACTGCATAGGATCTTCCGCAATATGCACGGGTACTTCTAATTCTTTCTTCATGAGCTTGTCCAATCCGTTGACCAGCGCTCCGCCACCGGTCAACACAATGCCTTTGTCAAAAATGTCAGCAGCTAATTCAGGCGGCGTGCGTTCCAAAACAGATTTAGTGGCTGCAATAATAGCCGAAACTGGTTCTGCCAAAGCCTGCTCCATTTGTTCCGCATGTACTTCAATCGTCTTTGGCAGTCCCGTCATCATATCGCGACCGCGTACCTCTCGAGACTCGTTGCCCGAACCCGGATAGACGTGAGCCAATTCCTTTTTCAATTCTTCGGCAGTTCTCTCGCCAATCATAAGATTAAATTCACGACGAATAAATTTAATGATGGCTTCATCGAGCTTGTCCCCCGCCACACGCAGAGACGTGGAAGTAACCACATCTCCGAGGGAGAGCACCGCGACGTCCGTTGTCCCGCCGCCAATATCCACCACCATGCTGCCGCTTGGTTCAAAAATATTTAGACCAGCACCAATAGCAGCAGCTTTCGGTTCTTCAATTAAATCTACCTGCTTGGCTCCACTCGCTTCCGCAGCCTCCCGCACAGCCTTCTGCTCTACGGAAGTGATGCCAGCAGGCACACATATCATCAATCGGGGACGCAACATGGAACTCTTCCCAATTGTCTTTCGCAAAAAATGGCGCAGCATGATTTCAGTGACATCAAAATCAGCAATCACGCCCTCGCGCAACGGACGGATGGCCACTATGTTTCCAGGAGTGCGACCCAGCATCTGACGCGCCTCTTCGCCAACAGCCACCACCTGTTTTGTGACTTGATCGATAGCTACGACAGACGGTTCATTCAGTACGACCCCCTGCCCTTTCACATGTACCAGCACATTGGCCGTACCCAAATCAACCCCAATATCCTTGGAAAGCATCTGGCACTTTTCCTCCCCGGCTCGACTGAGCGTACGCAATCTAATATTCTAATCAAATGGTGCGCCCGCATATCCTAGATTATTCAGGTCTAATTTCTACAATCCACCGGGAACTCCTTTTTGCATTTCGTAATCTTTTTCGTCAGATTCATCGAGATCGTCATCTTTGTGGTATTTGAGCTTAGTGGCTTCACCCCCGCGCAAATGGCGAATCGCTTTATGATACTCAAGAATCTCTTTGACACGATTTGCGAGGTCGGGATTGATTTCCGGCAAACGTTCCGTCAAATCTTTGTGCACTGTACTTTTTGAGACTCCAAATTCACGAGCAATGGTGCGCACCGTGTTACGCGTCTCCAGAATGTATTCACCAATTTTGAGCGTGCGCTCCTTGATGTAATCGTGCACATCCTCGCCTCCCCATCCTCCGTGATCGACTGGTTTGGTGCCTGGTCTGATACACTATATGAGGAGATGTACACCGTATTCCTCGCTTTTTTGTGATTATTCAATCTATGCCGCTATTTATTCTGTCTATCTCAAAATATCTCTACGGGAAATAATCAATTTATTATTTCCGAAAATACGATAGTTTTTGTCCTTCAGTTGCTTACCTCTCCTCTCTTTCCTTAAAAATAGACAGAAAAAAACCGCCTACATACAGGCGGAGAAGAAAGAGATAGAAGACTAATATTTTATTCTTTCGGCAACAAATCGAGCGGATTCAACAATTTCCCATCCTGATTGACTTGGAAGTAGAGATGGTTGCCCTGATTCTCTTCGAACCGGCAGGTTCCGCTTGTGCCAATGGTTTCTCCTTGCGACACATTGTCGCCCGTTTTCACGGTGACATTGCCTAACGATTCATACTTCTCTACGTAACCATCATTACTTGTGACTTCTACCGTCCATCCGTAGAGAGGGTTGTTTTCTACCAGAGTGACTTTGCCAGCAAGAGCGGCTAAAACATCAAAACTAGTCCCCGTGTCACTCTGAATATCCACACCCTTGTGCGCATAGTACGATCCGCCATATTGCACTAGCGCCGCTGCTTGTTGTTTCGCCGTGCCGTCAGCAGAGAAAAAGCCCAGCGTAACCTTATGCGCGACATTTACTGGCCAGATAAACGTATCTGCTTGAGTAGTATCCGGAGACGGATTGCCAGTATCCGTAACCGACGGAGACACAACAGGCGCAGTAGCCCCACCGCCTGATTGTGTCTTGGCGTAGACAACGCCAATGATGACGGCTGCTGCTCCCAAATAGAGAGCTGGGTAAATCCAACGACGTGTTTTGCTGCGTTTGAGAATCGGACGAGTCATATTAGGATTTTCCGATTCTGCAGTAGACTGGTCACGTTTGCTTTCTGATGAATTTGGATGTTTTTTCTCATCCATGTAGCGCTCACCTCTTTAACGAGTGTCGCCACAGTCTCTTGATTCTATACCTTGATAAACTGACAGAATGAGAAATTTTTCTTATTCAACTGCTTCAAGGGATTCAATGAGAATCCGTGGTGCTGTCAAGAGAGCCAGGTACTATCCAATTGCAAATGACTGCCCGGATAAAAACGACTGAGTATTTGTGTATCCGTCATTCCAGAAGCCGCCCAAACCGCAGCCTGGTGTAGACTCATTCCCATGCCTGTACCTGTACCATTGACCTCAATTTGCAAGGGTTGGCGTATGGAACCGCCCAGAATATCATAGTTCCAGGAAGGAATACCTAGATTCGCCGCAAATTGCGAACCTGTAAGGCGCTTGTTGCCTACCATGACTTCTAAGACGTCTCCTGACGGAGCGCGATCGACCACTCTAATCCAACCATTCCACGATGCTATGTCTGAAGGTGGTTGTTCTGAAGGGAAAACCTGCCGCCAAGTGCTGCCAGCGATACTGATACGTCGATTTTGAACTGGATAAGACGCATCACTCGGACAATTGACACGAACGAGATATGGAATGGAGCGGCCAAGCACTTGACTGGCTGGAACTGTGGCGCCAGTAGTAACAGGCGTTTGAAAGGACAGAATGGGTTGACCTCGATAAGTAAGTATTTGTCCGTCCGTCGTTTCAATGGCTGCTTTTATCTGGGCCAAAAAGAGGCTACTCTGCTCTCCGTATGCATTTTCTACCTGATGACGCGTCCACAACGGCAAATCGTTGTCTTCCAGTTGCGCTACCCACGGGCCATGACCGGTATTAGATTGTCCGCCGCCAAGAGGCATGAGAGCGCGAATCACCATGGTGCGTGTCGCAATGGCTGCCGCTTCTACAGCCGCTTGCGGAGTATTGGGCGACAATTCAGCAGAAAGCACCTCAATTTCATACTGTGTTAAAGTCATGGTGCTGGAAGTATTTTGTTGAGCAGGAGATTGTAACTTTACCTGCACGCGATTGTCCAATGGATTCCCCACATGATTGGCGTTCACAACGCGCCCTCCAGCCAGTTCTGCTGCTAGTGTGGGCAGTCCCAAAATGACCGCTATAACAGCCGACCCTATAGCCAGACCAGAGAACAACTGGGTAAGCATGCCGCTGGAATGACTCGAAGTATGCGCAGGCGACTTCATGAAGGCAATCGATTCCTTTCTTTCGGCCGATCTCGATAAGACCCACCTTCTAGACTTCATGCATTCAACTTTGCTATTCCGAAATCTATGATTTTTTTTAATAGAATATGCAAAATCTTTCTTTCCTCCGTTATAATTTTCATAGAATTTTGAGTGAATTGGCCCATCCCACCTACGATCCCGTTTTGGAAGGAAAGAAATTATTGTGAATGCAACGCATAACAACCGTTTTTTTCAAGCATCACTGGATTTAACCGACAGTATTCGCATGAAAATTATCCAATTCGCTCATATCCTTCTCAGCGGGGACGAACGAAAAAGTTGGGAATTTATTGAGCAGCAGTTAGTGAACGGAATTCACAGCACGGAGATATTCTGTACCTATATCCCTTTAGCGATGACGTATATCGGGGAATTATGGATAGAAAATGCCATCTCTGTAGTAGATGAGCATATTGCTTCTTGTGTGTGCGACTATCTTATCATGCGCTACCAAGCCCAGTACATCACCCCTCCAGATCAACAAAACTGTCAAGCGGTTGTAGCCTGCGTGGATGGTGACCCGCATGAACTGGGTGCTAAATTGGCTGTTCTTTTGCTTAATAGGCATGGCTTGCAGACACACTATCTAGGCGTTCATTGTCCTCTACACCATTTTCTTGCCTTTATTTCCAAATGGCGGCCATCGATTGTAGCTTTGTCTGTAACCCAATCTCATCATTTGAAAAAGGTACAAGATTATTTGGAGGCCTTGCAGGGACTGCCCTATCAACCAGAAATCATTGTGGGCGGCCGACTGATTCACCACCTGTCTTATACAAGCTCGAAAGGTGCACCGAACAAACAGCGTCTTTTTTTCATGCAAAATCTTCACGAACTCGCTGGATGGTTGGAACAGGATTACTTGCCCATCAAACCGGAGTGATATCTATGGCTGTTTGCCCTGACTTTTCTATACCAGCCCCATTTTTCTATGTAAACACGTTCTACGACATCCTCTATCAATCTGAGGACGCGAAACGTATCTTTGGCGAGCATGCTAATTTTTTCTCACTCATTGATGTGGAGAGTCGGAGGAAATTTCAGCGTTTGGCCGAGCGTCGCTTTGAACCTCAAAAGTTTGAACTGCTTTTAAATACAGTTCAATCACCTGCAATGCTGTTTGATATTCATCTAAAGTGGAACCGAGACAATCATTGCTCTATTCTCTGCATAGAACAAAGTCAACGTTATCAGCAAATCACTGAGGTTCTGACACGTTTTACACAGCGTTTGGGCATGACCAACTACGACCTTCTCCGTCGTAAAGAAGAATTGGAGCGACTCTTAGCAAACCTCCAGCAATCGAACGCGCAAAATGACAGATTGGCCGAACTTGGCAGAATTGCGGCAAGTATCGCGCATGAAATTCGTAATCCGTTAACTTCCATCCGCGGTTTGGTGCAGTTATTAGCGCCGAATCTGACTTCCTCCGCCAAATTATCCTATATTGATATCATTATTAGCGAAATCAATCGCGTCAACAGCATCATCACAGAATTTCTGAAAACTGCCAAACCTGCACCACCGTTGAAAGAAGCCATTCCTGTGACTGACTTATTCGCTGAGCTGGAACTTTTATGCCACAGTGAGTCGCTCTTGCAAGGGATTGAACTGGTGATTTTACCGGTCGATCCGTCCCTGATGATTTATGCGGATCGCTTACAAATGAAGCAAGTCCTGCTGAATATGCTCCATAATGCGATGGAAGCCATTTCCGACTTACCAAACTCGCGTACAGGAATGATTCAGTTTGAGGCGGAACGGTTTGGCAGATATGTGCAGATTCGCATTGAGGATAATGGCGTTGGTATGGATGAACAGACGAGGACACATCTCTTTAGCCCATTTTTCACCACCAAAAATAGTGGAACGGGACTGGGACTCTCGACTTGCTATCATATTGTCGAACTGCATGGAGGTACGATTGATGTGGAAAGCACACCAGGGCATGGTACCGTTTTTCGTATCTATTTGCCAACCGTAGATAAGAAACCCGAATTATCCTAAATAAGACCACTCAGGATACACTCTATGAAAAAACCTCTACATCGGAAAATTTCATGTCGATGTAGAGGTATCTGTAGAAACTCGCACTTGTACGGCATTACGCAGATTCTGCGTCGCTCTCCTCCATAGGAGTTTCCAGACGTTTGATACGTCCACCAAGCTGTTGGAATTTGCTGACCAGATTGTCATAGCCGCGATCGATATGATGCAATCCCAATACTTCAGTCTGGCCCTCTGCCAATAGCCCCGCAATCACAAGGGCCGCTCCCGCCCGTAAATCCGTGGCAGTGACCAGCGCGCCAGAAAGTCGGTCTACACCTTCAATGACTGCCGTCCGGCCTTCTACATGAATATTGGCGCCCATACGTTGCAATTCACCCACATGCAAAAAGCGGTTTTCAAAAACGGTTTCTGTCACCGTGCTTGTTCCGGCTGCTACAGACAGGGCAGCCACCATTTGCGCCTGCATATCTGTGGGATAAGAAGGATAAAAATGCGTTTTCACATCAATAGAGGAAAGCCGTCCACGCTCTGCCGGCCATACCTGAATACCGTCTACCTTGTCTTCAAAGCGGGCTCCCGCTTCTTCGAGCTTTGCAATCACCGACATCATGTGTTGAGACACAGCATTTTCCACATATACACCTGTACCCAGTAATGCACCAGCCACCAAGAATGTACCTGCCTCAATACGGTCGGGAATGACGGTATGCACAGCGCCATGCAGGCTGTCGACACCATCAATACGAATCATATCTGTTCCAGCACCGCGCACTCGTGCGCCCATCGCGTTTAAATAATTGGCCAAATCCACGTTTTCTGGTTCTTTGGCGGCATTTTCAATAATCGTCTGTCCTTTAGCCAGCACGGCTGCCATCATGATATTCTGCGTTGCCCCGACACTGGGAATGTCTAAATAAATGCGTGCTCCTCGCAAACCTTCCCGTGGCGCTTGGAGATGGACAAAGCCATTTTCAGTGTGTGCTGTAGCACCCATGGCTTCAAAACCTTTAATATGCAAATCTACTGGGCGGTTGCCAATTTTACAACCCCCAGGCAGTGAGATGGACGCTTCTTTAAAACGAGCCAACAGCGGTCCTGCCACTACAAACGAAGCGCGCATACGCCTGACCAAATCCTGAGGCGGCTCCACACTATGTATGTGACTGGCCTGAATGCGCACAGTGGTTCCTCTTCTCTCCACTCTAGCGCCCAGGGATGCGATAACTTCAATCATATTGCGTACATCTAATAAATGAGGTACGTCTTCAATCTGACTCACGCCGGACTCTGCCAGCAGACTGGCAGCCAAAATGGGCAATACCGCATTTTTTGCGCCGCCAATCCTTACGGAGCCTGAGAGCGGATACCCTCCGTCAATCACTAATTTTGGCATACCGTAACCCCCGTTACACGACAAGATTGTCTTACGAAGCGTTACGAGGACGATTTTGCATCAATACGTTGTCGTAATGATGGGTGTTCCGACCAGGACGTTCGTGTCGTGTTGATATCCATCGTAATGAACAGCTACCTGCAGGTTGATGGGCTGGCCGCGCGATACAATGTAAGTCAAATTTCGCGGCGCATATCCTGAGATGCTCGTTTCCAAGCCGCTTTGAAACGTCTGCACAGATTTAGCATCTACTGCATGCAGCGCTCGCTCAGCCAGTTGATTCGCTTGAACGCCGACCATTTTAGCATCGAGATGACCAATCAGACAACTGCTAATTTGCGGTTTAGCACCAATCTGCAAAAGTGCTGCTGCCAACTGTTCTTCATCCGCAGTCAATGCCTGTGATGTATAACCTTGATGCTCTTCTGTCACTGCCAGTACGGTGGAGGAATCAACTAATTCTCCGGCTGTAGTACCTTCCACCGAAGTCGTAGGAGCAAAAGAAGTGACCACCAATTCCACTCGGCTTCCGGTTGGACTCAACGCATCAACCAATACATAGTGTTCTACAGAAGTAGCCGTATGATACAATTTCGCTCTGCGCAGTTTCATTTCCTGCACCATTTCCCGTGCAATGGACAAATCCTCGTTTTCGCTTAAAAATTGATGGTTTAAGCTGTCCCAACTATTCAGCAAATATTCATCAGGTTCAGCACCAGTGGCAGACATTGTCTGTGATAAAAAATGGCTTTCTTCAGCTGCCCAATCATGGGCTTCCATGCCTTGACGGTTTACATGCAACTGATGTGTTTGATTTTTTGCCGTAACCTGTAAACTATTTCCGGTTGCAATCAAAGGATGCGTCCAAAGAAATGCAGCTACAGAAACAATCGCTGTCCCCCACAGCCAATGTTTGCGTCGGCGGTTTTTTTTACTGCTTCGTCCTCGCTTCACTTGTCGAGCCACGTTCTCCATCCCCCATCTGTTTCCGATGTTTCTAGTCTGGTCTTGGGGAATGGATTTTATACGTACTCTACCTGTTAAATTCGCTCAGATTGCGAGATTTATGCGGGTCAGCCAAAAGTTGCTAAGATCTCAGACGCCAATAACTCGAGGAACAGAACATGACCAGCCTTCATTGTGCAGGAAAAATTCTTTACAAAGTACGCATCCACTGCATCATGATGAGTAACAATGCGGCAAACGTGTCCCATAGCAACGCTCCAGCCAAGGCCAACATAAAACGAATCATTTGCGATCGCGATGAGAGGGGGTGACGGGTAATTTTGTCCCATGGCAAGGCGCCAAGCGCCCACCATGAGACAAGTAGACCAAAGAAAAAAAAGAGGGTGATCATCAGCGGAAATACTATGGAGATTTGAAAAGGTAAATGACTTTCATTGAACTGGGTATACATGTGAATCCTCCTAGTACCACTGCACGTGGCTAAAGGCCTGCAATAAAATACCTGGCCAGACACCGAGCAACAATGTCACCAGAACACAGAACGCAATGACCGTTTGCGTAGCCGTTTGACGCGACACAGCCTGAACTTCCCCATTGTCTGTAAAAAGTTGTTTCTGGTACATGGTGCGAATCGGTTTCAGATAATAATAGAAGGAAATCACGCTTACAGCAAAGAGTAAAACACCAAGCCATAGCTCATGCAAACGAAGAGCGGCAATCAGCAGATAGAGTTTTCCCATAAACCCCGAAGTCAGCGGCATGCCAGCAAATCCGAGCAGAAAACAGGCAAATGCGGCGCGCAGCCAACGATATGGACGCGGCAAACGTGATAAATCCGCAATCTCTTGAACTTCGTAACGCTGTTCTAAGATGGACAAGACTGCAAACGCGCCAATGGTCACGATTGAGTACGAAACGAGATAGAACACAAGACTGTTGTATACGAGTGGCCAAGTATTTGGTGTGGCTTGCGCTAACAAAGCGATAGGAATGAGCAAATAGCCAGCTTGAGCTACACTGGAGACAGCCAGCAATCGACGCAGCTTATTCTGCCCCAACGCCAACAAATTTCCCGCCACCATGGTTAACGCTGCCATAGCAGCTACATACGGAAAAACATCATGCGTACTGCCAAGAAACAGATAGAGCAGCACACGCAAGGTCATGGCAAACGTTGCACTCTTCGATACGGAAGCCAAAAAGCCAGCCACGGATGCCGATGCGCCTTCATATGCATCCGGAGTCCAATAGTGGAAAGGAACAAGCGATAGTTTGACGCCCAGTCCACAAAGCATAAGTAAGAACGACAAAACTACAATGGCTGGATTCAATAGCCAAAGTTGATGGCTCATACGAGCAATCGTATAGAGATTGGTTTGCCCTGTCATGCCATAGATAAACGAGGCGCCGTATAAAAACAGAGCCGACCCGACACCACCAAGCACCAAATACTTCATTCCGCCCTCAAGAGCTAACCGCTTACGCGTCATAGCGACCAATATATAAGAAGAGACTGAAAGCAATTCCAGACCAACATAGAGCGTAACGAGATCGACCGCAGTGACCATGGCTAAAGCGCCTGCAGTCGCGAAGAGAAATAGATAGGCTCCTTCGCGGGGAAATGGGTTAGTCTGAGATTTTAGTTCATCTACATGAAACAGCAAGAGCAAAAAACTTAAGAGCAAAATGAGACAAGTCAGTATGCTAGCCAGCCCGTCGGAGACAAGCGTATGCAGCGAATACTGAGGCACCTGGGAAAGATGAATGAACGCGTCCACTAAAGCAACCAATAGTCCCAATAAACTGAGCCAGACAGGAAGCTGCAAAAAACGGGTTGGAAGCAGGAGTTCAATCAACATCACCAAAACTGCAGAGATAGCTACAATAGACAAGGGCCCCATGGTGAGACCTAGATGGGCGTGCAAAAGTGAATACAAGCTCATCTTTCAGCCCCCTAACGCGCGCAGATGATGAAACGCGGAAAGCGCCACTTGCGCGAATGGATTGGGTAGAATGCCGAGCAAGAGCAAAAATAAGGAAAGCACAGCTAGTGGCCAGCTTTCCAGCCAACGTAAGTCAGCCAATTGCATCAGGGTGCTGTCTAAGACCGGGCCAAACGTCGTTTTGCGTATCGCGTTGAGGCTGTATATGGCGCTCAGCAAGAGGCCGAGTAAAGCTACAAAAGCAAAGCCTGGCAAAACGGCAAACCCGGAAAAAATCGACTGGAATTCACCCACAAAGCTACTGGTCAAGGGCAGGCCCAAACTTCCCAGAGCAGCAAAAAGGAGAAACCCCGAAGCGATGGGCATCGATTTTGAAAGCCCCCTAGACGACTGAATTCAAGAGAATGCAAGCGCTTAAACATCCCCTCGGAAGTGAGCAGGAACAATGCGCTAACAAGACCGGACGAAACGAGCAGAAACAATGCTCCGAGCATTCCGGTTTGGCGCAAAGTAGCCACTGCAAAGAGCGCTAACCCCATATGGGAAATGGAAGAAAAACTGATGAGTCGCCGCCAATCTTTGGCTGACCAAGCAGCAAACGCAGCATAGAGTAAATTGATAATGCCGACAGTGGCTATCAAGAGTCGATAATCGTTAGCATCCTGCGGCATCATACCGACACCAAATCGAATCAACGCATAAAGTCCTGTTTTGGTCAAAATGCCAGCTAATAAAACCGCCACGCCAGCACCAGCATCCTGCATAGCATTGGGGAACCAACTATGCAGCGGTACAAACGCCTCTTCCAGAAGAACACCTATAAACAGTGCCAAAAAGACGATATGAGGCACAGAATGATGAAAAAGCACCGCCGATAAAACAGCATAAGAAGCTGGCCACAATCCTCCGCGACTTGCTGCAGCAGCCAAACCTAGGAGCGCCAGAATGATGAAAACACTGGCCAGGCCACGATAAAGGAGAAACTGCAGGGCGGCATCCCAGTGTTGTTCCTTGCCCTGTCGCAAAATCAGGAAAAAACCTGCTAACAGTGTCAACTCCATGGATAGAATAAACGTGAGTAAATCTATTGCCGCAAAACTGGACATGACTGCAAACAGAGCGAGCAACATCCATCCTGTATAGGCGCGAATTTGTTCTCCAGGCGGACGTACAGCAAAAAAGATGATCCAACCGAGCAAGACGGCCAAAGAAAATAGTGGCAGACTTAGTCCATCCAAACCATAAGCGATTCGCAACGTCCAGTGTTGATGAAATCCAAGCGAAAATTGAAACCAACGAAAAGAAAAAGCAAATTGGTAGACATCCGACAGAAGGCGCATCTTTATCCAAAGAACAAACATACATAGGAAACTGATACTCATTGCAACCCGGCCAATCCAGATAAAATGGTCTTCATGCGAGCGATGAGGCTGTTTGAGACCTTGCACATTGTTGGATGGAGATGAAGCCGGCAAAAGCCAGACCAATAAAGAAGCTACGAGCGGCGTTATAAGCGCCAGAAGCAGGAAGGCCATAGACTAAAACACACCTCCAGCACGAAAGACCGCAATAGCAAACCAAACCACTAGAGCAGCCAGCGCAATTGTCCCATACGATTGCAACAATCCATCTTGCGTCATTCGCAATGCATTGCCAATACCGTAGAAGAGTAACGCTATCAAACGAACCAGACCTTGGAGAAAATAGCGATCGAACAAATCAATCAGCATGGAAAGAAATCTTCCGGCTCGTTGAATGGTATGATAGTAAATCTCGTCTAAATAAAATTTGCGATAGGATATTTGAATCCACCAAGGACGTCCTCTTTCAGGCGGTACAGGTGAACCTTGATCTTGCCAGCGTTGAAAAGCGAGATACGCTACGGCAATGCCCAGTAAAGCTACAAGAGTGCTGATCAACATGGACAAGATGGGCCAATTCTGGTATTCAGACATCGGTATACCCGGTTCTAAATAGCGGGTTAGCGCATCATCATTGAGCGGCGTATTGAGAAAACCAGCAAAGGTTGCAAAAATAGCCAGAAAAAGCAATGGAGCTTTCATTTCCCAACCGCCTTCATGCGCATGCTCTGTCAAGGCTGGCTGTCTGGATTGACCCGCAAACGCCAGGAAAATCAGGCGAAAAATATAGACTGCCGTACAAAAAGCGGCTATTAACAAAAGCGCATAAACTATGTAGTGACGAGAGGCTAGCGCAGCGCTGAGAATTGCATCTTTTGACCAAAAGCCAGCAAACGGTACAACACCGGATAAAGCGAGAGCGCCGGCTAAAAAAGTGTAGAAAGTGATGGGCATTTTTTTCCTCAAGCCGCCCATTTGGAACAAGTCCTGCGTACCTGCTAGAGCATGTATGACACTCCCTGCCGCAAGAAACAGTAACGCTTTAAAAAAAGCGTGGGTCAATAAATGAAAAACTCCATCCGCATAGGCGCCAATACCTAAAGCAGCCATCATGTAACCTAGCTGAGAGATGGTGGAATAGGCTATCACTCGCTTGATATCCCGCTGCGACAAGGCAATGCAAGCTGCAAGTAAAGCTGTGCCAGCGCCGATATAAGCTATAGTTTCCAATACACCGGGAGCAAGTTGAAAGAGTGGATATAACCGGGCTACTAAATAGACGCCAGCCGCCACCATTGTTGCAGCATGGATCAATGCCGAAACTGGAGTGGGACCTTCCATGGCATCAGATAACCAAACGTGTAACGGAAATTGTGCTGATTTACCGACGCAGCCAAGAAAAATGAGCAACATTGCCAACGTCAAGAGGTGCGGTTGGCTAAGCCAGGAAAGGTGAAGATTAACGCTGGCAGCGAGCAGGGCTTGCGTTGAATCGTTAAAGGAGTGGGCAGCCAATGCCAGCAAAAGGATGCCACCAAGCATACCTGCATCTCCTAAGCGAGTGACAACAAACGATTTACGGGCTGCACGTGCCGCTTCATTCTTAAAGAACCAAAAACCGACCAACAGGTATGAACAGAGACCTACCATTTCCCAAAAAATATATAGTTGCAATAAATTTGCCGACATGACCAATGCCAACATGGAAAAAGCAAAAAAATTGAGATAAGCGTAATATATACCGATTCGTTCATCAGTTTTTAAATAGCCGTAAGAGAAAAGCATTACGTTGAGTGAAACCAGTGTAACAATCACAAGCATCAGATTGTTGAGCGCATTGAGACGCACACCGACTGTCAGCATAAAATCGTGATTCAGCGCCAGCCAATGAATGCTAGCTTCCATAGCATGACGATGGTATGGATGAAAAAAAACAATCAGTGCAAGCAGCGCAGAAATTAGCATCGCTAACGTTGCCACAAGTGCATGCAACCACGCAGATGACTTGCGCAGGACAAAAGAGAATACAGCAGCTACTAAAGGCAGCAAACAAAGGATGAGGGCTAGTTCTATCATTTAAACACCTTCTTCCTATCCGCTTGATATATCAGAATGAAAATCCGGCGTACATGCCGTCAACGCTTTTGCGAGTTTGCATCATCCGCGTCTGCTGATTTGCGAAAACGAAAAAATGCAAGCACGATGGCGAATCCTACAGCAATTTCTGCCGCCGCTACCGTAATGGTAAACAAAGAGAACACTTGTCCGCGCAAATTTGGAAAAGCGCCAAGTTGAGAAAATGCCACGAGATTGATGTTGACACTGCTTAGCATCAGTTCCAACGAAACCAACACAATAATGAGACTACGTTTGCTAAGGGCACCATAAAGTCCAATGCAAAAAAGAATGGCTGCAAGCGCCAAAACGGACGGCAAGGGAATATGCACGGTCGTCAATCTTGCTTCTCCTCCTTTGTCTGCCTTGCAATCCATACCGCTCCTACAAGCGCCGCCAAGAGCAACAAAGAGACAAGTTCAAAAGGAATTGTATATTGTCGAAAAAGCATAAATCCTATTTTGTCTACATTGTGCTGCGTATCCGTATTGACTACGAGCGACTGACGCCAGTGCGTAGCGCGAATGGTGAACAGCAAAATCACTGCCAAGAGAAAAGCTCCTAGCGCGGCTAGCCCTTTGCGAATGCCAAATGCTGATACCGATTCAGTAGCCTCATGATTGGTCAACATGATGGCAAACATCATAAGAATCGTAATGGCTCCAGCATAAATCATGACTTGAGCTATACCTACAAAAACTGCACCAAGTAGTAGGAAAAGCGCGGCACACCCCACAAAGATAGCGCCCATAGCCAGAGCCATATAGATAACTTTACGAAATTGCAGGAAAAGCATTGCGGAAAGCAAAATGATGAGTGCCAATACATAGAAGGCCAGGCTATCTCCGTGCGAAAAAAAATGAACCATCAACCCTCACCCTTTTCTGCAACATCAACAGCCTCTAACTTAGGAGCGCGATCAGGATATTTTTCTTCGTATTCTTCTTCACTCTCCACCAACCATTGCATGTCAAGCTTCAAATGATTGCGCGACTCTACTGCCAATTCAAAAGTATCCGACATGAGAATCGCATCCGTAGGACAAACTTCCACACACAAATCACATAGAATGCAAATTTCAAAGTTAATGTCGAACGTCTCGATGTGCATCTTCCTGTTTTCATCGCGCGATCCGCTAAGAGTGATACAATCTGTGGGACAGATTCTTGCACATTGATTGCAGACAATACAAAGATCAGGAATAAATCGATGTACTCCTCGAAAACGATCTGGCCACTCAGGCTGAACGTCTGGATATTCCAGTGTGACTTTCTTTTTCGGCAATTGACCAAGCGTCACACCTAAACCTTTGACGAATCCTAACAAGACGCTTCCTCTCCTTTAGTTGGATTCCGTCCGATCTCGTTGGAAACTGTGCTGTCTGATGATTTCTACCCAAATGCATCATCAGCGCAAAGAAACTAAGGTTTGAATCACGGCTGTGCCTACCAAATTAAGCATCGCCACAGGAAGAAGAAACTTCCAACTAAAGCTCATCAGCCCATCCACACGAATACGCGGCATAGTGGCCCTCAGCCAAAATTGAAAGAAGATAAACGCTGTGACTTTGATGGCAAACCACAGCCAACCTGGCAACCAGGGTCCAGACCATCCTCCTAGATAGACCGTGGCGGCCAGACATCCCATGGCAAACACGTAGACATATTCCGTTAACATAAAGAATGCAAAGCGAAATCCGGAGTACTCTACATGATATCCAGCCACTAATTCTGATTCCGCTTCTGGCAAATCGAAAGGTGTACGGTTCAGTTCAGCGGTGGCGGCAATCAAGAAGACTAGGAATCCCACTATTTGAGGAATGATATTCCAAATCGTATGCGATTGTTCTATAACGATGGAATTCAAGTTCAGCGAATGTCCCATAAGGGCTACTCCGACAAGCGACAGACCAAGCGGCACTTCGTAAGAGAGCATTTGAGCAGCGCTACGCATACCGCCGAGCAGCGCATATTTGTTGTTAGAGGCCCAGCCAGCCAGCATGACACCATGAATGGTCAACGCGGAAAGCGCTAAGTAGTACAATAATCCGGCCCCAAAATCGGCAGTAAAAACATGCTGCATACTAAATGGAATGACCGCAAGGGTCATAAAAGATGGAACGAAGGCTATGATGGGAGCAAGCAAAAACAGAGCTCTATCGGCCTTTTCTGGAACTATGTCCTCTTTCACCAAAAGTTTTAAAATATCTGCAATGGATTGAAGTAAACCAAGTGGCCCTACCCGATTGGGACCTATTCGTCCCTGCATCCAGCCTAATACCTTGCGCTCGGCATAAATGGTGTACGTTACTACACCTAGCGTTAACATCAGTGTAATCACAGCACCGATAACCATAGTTAAAAGATGTTGCCCGTTGAGTGGACTATTTTGCCATATCCAGAAATTCTGACTCACGCATCCACCTCCCCAAGCACGATATCAACCGCACCAAGAATCGCTATTAGATTGGAGAGACTTTGTCCGCGCAATAATTCTGGAATAAGTTGTAAATTTACAAAGGAAGGCTTGCGGATTTTCATTCGATATGGCTTGTCTTTGCCATCCGCCACAATATAGAAACCAATTTCGCCACGCGCCCCTTCAATACTGGTGTAATACTCTCCAGCAGGAACACGAATCATTTTAGGAACCTTACCAATAACCGGGCCGTCTTTGGGCATTTGTTCTAAAGCTTGCTCAACAATGCGCAACGATTCACGCATTTCTAACAAATGCAAGTAATAGCGATCAAAACAATCGCCATGCTGGCCAACAGGAATTTGAAAATTAAATCTGTCGTAAAGGCTATAAGATTGTTGCTTGCGCAAATCCCAACGAAACCCTGTTGAACGCAGATTGATGCCACTGATTCCATACTCAAGTGCTGTCTTGGTATCAAAGACTCCTATCCCACGTACACGATTGAGAAAAATCTCATTGCCAGTAATCAGGCGGTCGTACATTTCAATTCGTTCGCGCATGAAGGGCAAAAAATCTCGGACATCTTCTAACCAACCTGATGGAGCATCGGCCTTGACACCGCCAATTCGCATATAGTTGTAGGTGAGACGAGCACCGCAAATACGATTGAATAACTGCACGATCCGTTCACGTTCTTGAAAAACGTAAAGAAAGGGAGAAAGTGCACCGAGATCGAGCAAATAGGCACCTACAAAAAGCAAATGAGAAGCTACACGTTGCAGTTCCATGACAATGACGCGCAAGTATTCTGCTCTTTCGGGAACTTCCAGTCCCAACGCCGTTTCTACGGTATGGCAAAACGCGTAATTGTTGAGCATAGAAGCCAAATAATCAAGTCTGTCTGTATAGGGAATAATTTGTGTATACTGCAAATTTTCTGCTAATTTTTCCGTGCCCCGATGTAAATAACCAATCACCGGTTCAGCGTCCACAATGGTTTCGCCGCGCGCTCGAACCAGCATTCGCAACACTCCATGCGTACTCGGATGTTGCGGACCTACGTTCAACAGCATTTCTTCCATGCGTTCGCCTGCTTGCAAGGCCGATTCAAGTCGATGGACCATAGGATTCCTCCTGCGGCTCTACGAAATCTTTACGTAATGGATGACCTGCGTACCCTTCCCAGAGCATAATGCGGCGTAAATCTGGATGACCTGCAAATTCAATTCCTAATAAATCGAACATTTCTCGTTCTTCCCAATTCGCTCCCGGATGTACGGTGGTCAATGTTGGTAAACGAGGACTTTCTTTAGAGACACGAGTTTTAAGGCAAACCATAT
Source organism: Alicyclobacillus sp. TC (assembly GCF_016804365.1). Lineage (NCBI taxonomy): Bacteria > Bacillati > Bacillota > Bacilli > Caryophanales > Alicyclobacillaceae > Alicyclobacillus > Alicyclobacillus sp. TC. The sequence goes on from NZ_CP044434.1 coordinate 2,673,371, forward strand.
GCAGCAGGGATGAAGAACGCACGTAACTGACCACTTCCAACTCTTCTCCGTAATCTACCCCTGTATAACAGCTTTGATAGTTTAACTGCCAATCTGGATGTTGTTTGAGATAGGCGTGGACTGTTACAAACTGTTGAGCATCCACCTGTATGCTTGGCACTCCCCGTGCCATTCCTGACTTTATGACACATGATTCGCCAAAGCGACGAACCAACTCTCCTGCTAAATCATCTGCCAACGGATTGGCTTCCACCTCAGCCTCGTGAGACTTTGAAGCCGATTCTTTTTTATCCAATTGGTTTTCTGGCTTAGACTCGCTCACGCGCGCGCCACACTCCTTCTAGCATCGCGACGAATTTTCTTTTGCAGTAAATTCAAACCATAGATGAGAGCGGGCGGTGAAGGCGGACAGCCTGGAATATAAATATCTACGGGGACAACCTGATCGACACCTTTGACCACACTGTAACTTTTCACATAGGGACCGCCTGCTGTCGCACAAGAACCCATTGCAACAACCCATTTTGGTTCTGGCATCTGATCGTAAAGCCGGCGCAACAGCGGCGCCATTTTTTTCGTAACCGTACCTGCCACTATCATGACATCCGACTGACGGGGCGAGGCTCGAAAAATGATGCCAAAACGATCGAGATCGTAATGAGAAGCGCCTGCCCCCATCATTTCAATGGCGCAGCAAGCTAAACCAAACGTCATAGGCCAAAGAGAGTTGCTGCGCGCCCACGCCTTCATTTCCTCCAAAGCGCCTATCAGAATCCCGCCACGGTTGAGTTCTGCATTTTCCTCTGCTGAAAACCCTTCAAATTCAACACGACGCGGTTGCATGCGTGGATTCAATTCCATTCCAGCACCTTCTTTCGCCAAGCGTAGATGAGACCAACAGCCAGGAAGAGAATAAAAAGAACAGCTTCTATCAGTCCAAAAACACCCAGCTGATGACTGGCAACTGCCCAGGGATAAAAAAAGACGGTCTCGACATCAAATACGACAAACAAAAGCGCAAACAGGTAGTAACGCGCATGGTATCGTACATGCGCATCGCCAAACGGTTCCACCCCACTTTCATAACTGCTTTGTTTGGCTTGGGACGGCTTATGCGGCCGCAGGCGTGGACCCAGTACCCAAAGCGATGAAACTGGCAAGAGGATTCCCAAAAGCAAAAAAATAACAAAATATAAATCAGAGTTCCAAATGGATGCCACACCAATCCTCCTCTTTATGGAATTCATTTTCTTTGAGAAAGCCAACCATCCTTGCGTGAATCATGTAAATAATCATGCCATGTTGCTCCTGCAAAAATCTTAAATACATCTGATTTGCTCACAATTATAACATGAATGTCACAAAATTTTTGCTCTAATCGCAACACTCTGATGATTTTCCAATAAATTCATAGTGTTACTTGTTTTGCATTGTACTATCCTTTAGAGTATGCACATATAGAACTTAATTTTTTTTTTGTCTCTCAGCGCTGTTTGAATCTACTCATGACGGATTGAATTTCAGATGCTGACCACTCAGCTAGGAGGATTTTAAGTGTATTCACTGCAAGACTTGCGCGATGTAATTGTCGCACTTTGCGACTCGCCCATTGTCATCAGTCCCTGGCTGGCCTATATACGCTATGGTGTTGATTTTGAAAGCGATGTTTACGAAACCATGCGTGATGAAGCTCATGAATTTTCTCTACTTCATTGGAACGAATCCTACGATATCAATGTATTTGGTACTCTGCCAGTTTCGCCGCGCCTACCAGAAAACGCTTTTTACGAAACGGCTATCTCCACAGCGTATTACTATTCCTACAATCAAGGAAAATCAACGATTATTCATCAAGATGCTGCGAAACAAGCGATTTGGTCATTGACTACTTTTATTGAACAGCACGGGTTTGATAAATTTGTCTCTACTTACGCTTATGTGACTGCCTACGAAAACTATGTAGCACTCAATTATTATGGCGAAATGCGAGAGCTTGACTTTGTTTTTGGAAAATTACACCGTCCTTGGATTACTTACACTTTACGTGACGAATTAATGTTTATGCATGTTCTCGGTGTAGTGGAAGTTTTTATTAAAAACAACACTCGGTATATTCGATTGACCGATTTGGGTAAACAGAGATTTTTTGAAATTCAACATTTTCTTGATGAAGTTGGTTTTTTGAGCTTGCGAAGCAATTTACTCAGAATTTCGTCGTTTAGTGAATTAAATGATTACGATAATATTTTTGATGTCATTTTCCCAATGGGCAAGAAAATTCGTAAACAATTATTGGATTTGGCCATACCCGAGCCAGGCATGAAGGTACTGGAGTTTGGCTGTGGCAGTGGTTCCTTTACTTTGGAGTCAGGGCTTGCAGACACAGTGGGCCCGAAAGGATTAGTTCTTGGTATCGATCCCGCTCCAGGACTGCTGGCACAAGCGAATTACAAAGTAAAAACCGCTCATAAACCGTGGGTACAATTTGTTCACGGAATTGCCGAACATCTCCCTTACGCAGACAATACGTTCGATCTCGTGATTGGTTTTGCTAGTCTTCATTTGACAAATTGGAACAAAGCTATTCGCGAGTTGCGGCGTGTTCTTAAAAAGGGTGGGCTATTTGCGAGTGCCCATCCCATTCATCACCAAGTTGACCTGCCCTTCTTTACAGAATGGTTTGAGCCGATTTTCAAATTGCCGGGCACTACGTTGAATAGTTCTTCAATGCCTTTAGAAAAGGAGATCCCCAACGCTTTGCAAGTCGGATTCTCTGACCTGCAGAGCTTTATCCAAATGGCACCTACGGTGTATGCTCACCCGGAATATGTTGTCCGGTTTCTCATACAATCGGTCGACTTATATGCTAATCGAATGTTACAGCTACCCTGGGGTGAAAGGCAAAAACTATTTGACCACCTCATTGACAGAGGGCAAGAAATTTTGGAGAAATATTCGAAAGAAGAATTAACCGTTGACTATCCTGTACAATTTGTCTTAGCCAGAAAAGTGGAATAAAAGCGGCTTGTCGGTGAAGAATAGTCCTTCACCGGCAAGCCGCTTTTCTTTCTATGCGAGTTTAATTTCAGTTCTCTGTTTGCAGAAGATTGCCGTGTTTTTGCGCCCAATCCAGTGCTTCCAAGCGCAACTCTGCTCTTAGCAGAGCTGCTTCAACATGTTTACGCTCTTCTTCCGTCTCAAGATTTGATGCCAATTTTGCCAATGCACGTTGTTTGGATGCCTCAGCTCTATCTGGATCAATTTCATGAGGAAGTTCAGCAGCGTCTGCCAATATGGTCACAGCGTTGGGCAATACCTCCAAAAAACCACCTGTGACAGGTATTTTAGCCTCGCCGTTTTCTAATTTGATTTTCACCAAACAAGGTTTGACGGTGGTGGCTAAAGGGGTATGTCGAGGCAATATACCCAATTCCCCATAACCGCCTTTTACTGTAACCATGGAAACTTCCCGTTCCAGAAGAACCCTGTCCGGTGTAATGATTTGTAACGGCACCGTACTCAATGTCAGTCCTCCTCGCACCGCGGATCTATACCGTCAACACTGAGAAATAGACCCCTCGTTTCGCGAATTACGGCTAGCCGATTTTAGTCTACTGCACCGTCTTTACGCGCTTTTTCGCGAACTTCTTCGATCACGCCGCAATACCGGAAATAAGTCTCAGGAATATCATCATGCTTACCATCGAGAATTTCACCGAAGGAGCGTACCGTCTCCTTCACAGGCACATATTTACCGGGAATACCCGTGAATACTTCACCGACAAAGAATGGTTGCGACAGGAAGTTTTGAATCTTGCGCGCACGAGCCACGGTCAGCTTGTCTTCATCTGTCAACTCATCCATTCCAAGGATGGCGATGATGTCCTGCAATTCTCTGTATCTCTGCAACACTTGCTGTACGCCGCGAGCTACTCGATAATGCTCTTCACCCACGATATCTGGTGTCAAAGCACGGGATGTTGAGGCAAGCGGATCGACCGCAGGATAAAGACCCATATCTGAAATTTTTCGATCTAGATTTGTTGTTGCGTCAAGATGGGCAAATGTATTAGCTGGCGCCGGATCGGTATAGTCGTCAGCAGGTACATATACGGCTTGAATAGACGTGATGGAACCTTTTACTGTAGAAGCAATACGCTCCTGCAATTGTCCCATTTCTGTTGCAAGAGTAGGCTGGTAACCTACTGCAGAAGGCATACGTCCAAGTAATGCTGATACTTCAGATCCTGCTTGCGTGAAACGGAAAATATTATCTACAAAGAAGAGAATGTCTCTTTCCTCTACATCGCGGAAATATTCCGCAATGGTCAGTCCCGCCAATGCTACCCGCAAGCGAGCACCTGGTGGTTCATTCATCTGACCAAAAACCATGCTAGTTTTATCAATAACTCCAGAGTCTTTCATTTCATGATACAAATCATTACCTTCACGTGTACGCTCTCCGACACCTGCAAACACGGAATAGCCACCGTGCTCTTTAGCAATATTGTGAATCAGCTCTTGAATCAAAACGGTTTTACCTACACCGGCACCGCCAAAGAGTCCAACTTTTCCACCCTTGATGTATGGGGCAAGCAAATCTACAACTTTAATACCTGTTTCAAAAATTTCTGTACGTGTACTCAATTCACTAAAGGAAGGCGCATTGCGATGAATCGGCCATGTCTCGCTCATCTCTACGGGGCCTGCTTCGTCAATTGCCTCACCCAAGACGTTGAAAATTCTTCCCAGTGTAGCTTTTCCTACAGGAACCGCAATGGCGCGACCTGTATCTTCTACCTCTGTACCTCGCACAAGACCATCAGTGGATGACATAGCCACTGTACGTACGACGTTATCGCCTAAGTGAAGGGCTACTTCAAGTGTTAGATGGATAGGATATTCCCCTTGTGTTTCTATGCGCAAAGCGTTGTTCAGTGCTGGCAGTTGTCCTTCTGGAAATCTAACATCGACAACAGGACCAAGCACCTGCACAACCTGTCCTTTATTCACGTCATTCCCTCCTCGCTATGCGGGTCTAAATATGTCATTAAAGACGGGACCCGACTTCATTGAGGAACCTCTCAGTTCACCCAACCTATCACAACTTTGCAAGACGAACTATTCAAGTGCTTGCGCTCCGCTGACCACTTCGACGATCTGGGTAGTAATCGCAGCCTGACGAGCACGATTTAGACTGAGCGTCAATTGTTCGATCATTTCTTTCGCGTTATCAGTCGCATTTTTCATAGCAGCCATACGGGCGGCATGTTCTGAGGCTTTCGCATCAAGAACCGCCTGATAAACAAGCGTTTCCGCATAACGTGGAAGCAATTTGGACAGTACTTCCTGTTCGTCCGGCTCAAATAAATACTGCGGTTTCTTTTGTGTTGGCATTTTGCCCGGTGATGTTTCCTGAATCGCGTGCAAATTTGTGAGCGGTAAAACTTTTTTGACAATAGGTCGTTGAGTTACAGGATTGATGAATTCGTTATAAATAAAGTAAAGTTCATCAAATCTGCCTTCAGCGTAAGCATGGACTACTTTTTCTGCCAAGCTGGCTATCGAACGATATTCCGGGGAATCCGGCAATCCCGTAATTTCGCCATCTATTGGATATCCCGTTTTCCGAAAGAAATCTCTGCCCTTTCGTCCAACTGCAAATATGCTGTATGTCGATTTATCCCGATGTCCAAACTCCTGCAGAGCACGTCGGAAAATTTGCGCATTATACGGACCTGCACGTCCTGTGTCTGACGTGATGACAAGATATCCTGTTCGTTTGACCGGTCGAGAAACCAGTAATGGATGTTTTACAAATCTTGCTGATGCTGCCACACCCTCCAACATATCTTGCATTTTTGCCAAATATGGACGCGCATTAGCAACTGCGCTTTGAACGCGCCGCAACTTTGCAGCAGCTACCATCTCCAAGGCTTTTGTTATCTGTGCGGTACTTCGCACGCTTTTGATGCGCCGACGTATCTCTCTTGGATTTTCCGCCAACCGAAATCACCACCTTTATCCAGCGATGCACCTTCAGGAAAATCAAGCAACAAATGTCGCTTTAAACTTTTGAATTGCTTCTTTCAGCAAGTTTACTGTTTCCTCTGTCAAATCTTTCGTTTCTACTATTGAGCTGTAGATTTGCGGATATTGAGACGAAATGAAGGACAGCCACTCTTGCTCAAACTTACCCACGGCCTGCACATCAATTTCATCCAAATACCCATTGACCGCAGACCAAATGGAAACAACCTGCTTTTCAAATGAAAGCGGATGATATTGAGCTTGTTTAAGAATTTCAGTTGTACGGGCACCACGAACCAATCGCGAGAGCGTCGCTTTATCCAAATCTGAACCAAATTGCGTAAATGCCTGCAATTCTCGGTATTGTGCTAAATCCAAACGTAACGTACCTGCTACTTTTTTCATCGCCTTGGTTTGGGCTGAACTGCCGACACGTGATACGGAGGTTCCCACATTCACCGCTGGCCGTTGTCCTGCGAAGAACAAATCAGATTCCAAAAATATTTGACCATCCGTAATGGAGATGACATTCGTAGGAATATAGGCTGAAATATCGCCCGCCTGCGTTTCAATAAACGGTAGAGCGGTCAGTGAACCAGCGCCTTTCTCGTCACTCAACTTAGCGGCGCGTTCCAATAATCTTGAATGTAAATAAAACACGTCACCAGGGTAGGCTTCACGACCAGGCGGACGGCGCAAAAGCAAAGACATTTCACGATAGGCTGCTGCCTGTTTCGTCAGATCATCATAAATAATCAATGCGTGTTCGCCATTGTACATAAAATACTCACCCATGGCGCAACCAGCATATGGAGCCATAAACAAGAGCGGAGCGGGATCGGACGCATTAGCTGCCACAACAATGGTGTAATCCATAGCTCCATGTCGACGCAACGTTTCTACAACTTGCGCAACTGTGGACTGTTTCTGTCCAATGGCTACATATATACATTTCACACCTGTGTCTTTCTGATTAATGATGGTATCAAGTGCAATTGCCGTTTTACCCGTTTGTCTATCGCCAATAATCAACTCGCGCTGACCACGTCCAATAGGTATCATTGCGTCAATGGCCTTGATACCCGTCTGCAACGGTTCATGGACTGATTTACGATCTATAACCCCTGGAGCACGCGACTCAATATTACGAAATTGCTTAGCTTCAATTGGACCGCGGTTATCCAAAGGCTGTCCTAAAGGATTGACGACCCTGCCAAGCAACTCTGGACCGACTGGAACTTGTGCAATCCGTCCTGTTCTACGGACTTCGTCGCCTTCTTTAATGCCATCAACTGACCCTAAAACAATAATACCCACATTGTCTTCTTCAAGGTTAAATGCCATGCCGTAAGTGCCATTCTGAAATTCCACCAATTCCCCAGCCATAACGTTGTCCAACCCATAAAGGCGGGCAATACCGTCACCAACCGTCAATACGACGCCCGTATCATAAACCTTGACGTCCGACTGAAATTCTTCAATTTGTTTTTGTATCAGCCGACTAATTTCGTCAGGTCGAATGCTCAATTTGGTCACTCCTTCACGAGACCTCTGAAATTCGTTACGCCCTTTGTAACACCTGTGCTTGCGCGGCAAATTGTTGAAGAGCCCCTGTCACAGTAGCATCTAAAAGACGATTGCCAAGGCGCGCGCGATAGCCACCCAGTAAATCTGGAATTACTGAGATTGTTGAACGTACGGATTTTCCCAACAAAACAGCTAATTTTTGTTCGATCTCGGTTTTTTCTTCTTCTTTCAATGGACGCGCTGTCTGAATTTCAATCTCGACAATATTTTGCGCCTCATCTGCCATTTTCTTAAATTCCTGATAGAACAAATCAACGTATTCTGAACGTTTATGTTCAAAGAGAACGAAGAGAGCTCGATAGGTTAGTTCGTCCACATTTGTTGCAAATACGGATTTCAGAAAGGCTTTCTTTTGTTCGGGAGAAAGCAAAGGATGTTCAATCAGTATCCTTGCGTCTTTAAAATCTTGTAGCAACTGGGAAACTTGTTGCAAACTTGTTTGTACAGCTTGTACTTGCTGTTGTTTCATTGCCAGGTTAAAAAGAGCTCGCGCGTATCGTCTGGCAATTGATGTGTTCAGCATACGAGCTCACCTAGTTTCTGTTCTGCCTCTTTGATCATTTCAGCATGAACCTGCTCATTGGCGTAACTATGCAGCAACTTGCTGGTAAGCTGAACTGATAGTTCCGTCATACGTTGCATCGCCTGATTCATCGCTTCTGCCCGTTCGCGTTCAATTAACTCTCTGCCTTCAGCGAGAATGCGAGCAGCTTCTTCCTGAGCTTCTTTGAGCATCTGCCGAGCTTGTTCATCCGCTCTCTGCCGAGCAGCATCAAGAATATTTTTAGCTTCTTGGCGTGTTTGCTCCAGTAATTTTCTTTGCTCTTCCAGCAGTCGTTCTGCTTCATGACGATTTTTCTCTGCATCTTCCAATTGTGAGGTTACATAGACACGACGCTGTTCCATCACATTTGCTAAAGGTTTAAAGCCTACTTTGGAAATAATCCAGAATACGATTAAAAATGAAATGATGGAAACTATAAACGTTCCTAATTCAAACACTTACGTCACTCCCTTCTGGGTGAGACCTTCAGCCAGGCGGCAAGCTCTGCGCCGCCGCCTTGAAAATCTTTTACCGGGCACAAAGAACACTGTGCCGCACAAGGATTACAGAGCGCCTTGAGTGAAAAGCATGATGATACCGAAAGCCAACGCAATAACCGGGAAAGCTTCAACAAGAGCAACACCAAGCAATGCGCTGGCAAAAATGGTTCCACGCGCTTCTGGCTGTCTCGATACACCTTCTACATATTTGCTCATAACCAGACCGTCGCCCACACCGGAACCTACGGCTGCCAAACCCAGCAACAATGCTACCGCAATATCAAAAATCGCCTTTACCATTCGTTTGTTCCTCCTCGCTCCGCGTCCTTTAAACAATCTATAGAAGAAGACTGTTCTTTTGCGGAAATAAGTAATTGATGATTCCTGTTTTTCACTCAATGAAGCATGTACAAAGATGCTGTTGAATAATGATTTAATGATGCTGATGACCTTCAAATGATTTATTTCCAACATACAGACACATCAGAATAGAAAAGACATATGCCTGTATGGTGCTAACAAACGCTGAATACAAAAGCCACACAATGGTTAACGGCAATGTTAGAGGTACCCAGCCAAAGAGTCTCGGCGCCGAAACCAACACATTCAACAATGCCTCTCCAGCAAAAATATTGCCATAAAGACGCATGCCGTGCGTAAGCGGATTTGTAATTTCTTCTATAATCGCCAAAGGAGATGGCTTGTAAAAATGAATGAGCCATTGTTTGGGATGCCTGAGACCACGCGCATGTGCTAAAAGCCAAACCATGACTGCCAGACCAAGCGTCATACTCATATTGGCTGTTGGCGAATCAAACAGTTCTACAATGCCCTTCGATTGAGCAAAATCCTGCGGCGTTATACCCCAATGCTGAATCGGATGGTGAATATGCACAGCAACAATCGCAATCAGGCCGAGCCAGTTTGCAACAAATAAGAAGAACAACATGGTAAAGGCAAGCGGTAAAATAAACCGCACCGCTTGTTCCGTCGGCATCGTATCACGCGCCATATTGGCAGCAAACTCAGCTGCCCATTCCAACATGTTTTGAAGTCCGCGAGGATTTCGCATATCCAACCGGCGCAAGCCAACACGCATCACAATGATGACAATTAGCCCTGTCAGAAAAATCATGGCGATGGTTGTCAAATTGATTGGAAACGTGTGTCGAAAGAGCGTCGGAAAAGCTGGCACCTCATCACCTGCTTTCACTGGAAGTGGTATCTTGGTTCTTGGCATACCCGTAGAGACCTGCAAAGATGAGCACGAATCCGAATAAAAATCCCACCAACGCCATGTAGGGGTTGAAGATATGGCGCCATTTAGCCGCTATCACCATAACCACTACAAGCGCGGCAAAGCGAATCACCATGCCTAGCATACCGGACAAAAAAAGCGGTGCACCCGACGAACGACCATCCGGTTGCCCCCCGCGTATCATGGATAGCACAACGACTGCTCCTCCTAATTCTCCGAGCAACAAGCCGTTTATCCAGACACGCCAGTGCGCAATGACCAACCACAATAGCGCTGTTACGACAAAAATCGCCACACCTGTCCATTGTATAGCCTTCAGTCGCGCTTGCAATCCATCCCGCTTCACGGCGACTCATCCCCTAACAACTTTTTGATGAGGAACGCCAGTCCCGAAACGCCAACCGCCACTCCAAGCAGCACGCCGCCAAACGTCAACCACATCTGATGAATTTCAACTGCCAGGCGATGGCCCAAGTAACCAAAAACGATGACGCTCACCGCGAGTTGCATGGTAGCACCGGAATAAACTGCAAACGTTTTCCACATGCTAGGCTCTCGTCTTGACTTTTCTCGCCGCCGATTAGAACGCCGGTCGTTTTCGAATTTGTACACCACCCACGTAGATATGAAAAGAGAGGCGAAACTGATAAGAATCGCAGTCTAGCGCGGTTTAGTCCGGGCCAGGAAGATAGTGATACTTTTCCCATCCTGCCCATTAGGGAGCTGATGTAACCTCGAATACGGGATAAAATACCTTACGTTTGCGTATTTTTCCCTTTCTCTATGGTGGGATGCCCGAACCCTCGCCTATAGTACACTAGAAAAAAAACAAGTGTCAACGCAAAAACCCGAAATTCCGGCGTTTTCAGCCAAAAATAGCGTTTTGTTCACAAAAAATCCGACTTTTCTTTGATTTACTCACTTATAGTCGCTCAACCACCATAGCGACTCCCTGTCCGCCACCAATACAAAGTGTTGCCAAACCATAGCGAGCTTGCCGACGTTTCAGCTCATGCAACAGTGTAACAAGAATTCTCGCTCCACTTGCGCCAATCGGATGTCCCAGGGCAATTGCACCACCGTTCACATTCACCCTATCCATGGGAAACTGTAAGTCTCTTGCTACAGCAAGAGATTGGGCAGCAAATGCTTCATTCGCTTCAATGAGATCGATTTCATCTATGGACAAGCCCGCTTTACGAAGTGCTCTTTGCGTAGCTTCAATCGGTCCAAGACCCATCACTTCTGGCTGCACGCCTGCTGACGCGTAGCTGACAACTCGAGCCATGGGCTCTAATCCATGCAGCTTGGCAGCACTCTCACTAGAGACAACTAAAGCTGCCGCTCCATCATTGATACCGCTTGCGTTCCCAGCAGTAACCGTACCTTCTTTACGAAAAGCCGGACGCAATTTAGCCAATCCCTCAATCGTTGTATCCGGGCGAATAAATTCATCTTCCGATACAGTAAGCGTCATTCCTCGTTTTTGCGGCACAGCCACCTCTACTATCTCATCCGCAAATCGCCCGGCTGCCAAAGCTGCAGCTGCACGCTGCTGGCTCTGGACGGCAAACGCATCCTGTTCTTCACGCGTAAGGCCATAGCGAGAAGCGATATTTTCCGCCGTGATCCCCATATGAACATCACAAAACGCGCACCAAAGCCCATCTCGAATCATGCTGTCGACTACGTTACTATCACCCATTCGATAGCCTTTACGTACACCTTCGAGCAAATATGGAGCATTGGACATGCTCTCCATCCCGCCAGCCAGAAGCACATCCGCATCTTCAGCCCGAATGGCTTGCGCGGCTAACATCACCGCTTGCAATCCACTCCCACATACTTTGTTGATGGTCATGGCTGGTATACTATCGCCAAGGCCCGAGCGAATCGAAGCTTGCCGAGCCGGATTTTGTCCCAATCCCGCCTGCAAAACGTTGCCCATCAACACCTCTTCAACTGCATCCAAAGGCAAACCCGTACGTCGAACAGTCTCTCGCAACACTAAAGCACCGAGATCGACCGCAGAAAGCGGCGCCAAAGCCCCCATAAAATTACCAATCGGAGTTCGCACGGCTCCTGACAAAACTACTTCACGACCCATTTGGATTCCATCCCTTCTTCCAAACCAAACTCAAATACCTATTCTCTTTCATCTATTATTGTAAGCGCATCCACATGAATAGGAAAGCAAGTTTCCATCCATTCTTCACTTCTCACTCAGCGAAATTTGTTGAATAAAAGGCGGAAATACATCCGCCCTATGCCTGTTCATGATTTTCATTATAGACAAATGCCTTAGGTCGATCACGATGCCCAAAGTAATGCAAAATCGCTTCGACGATTCGCTCTGACGCTTTTCCATCACCATATGGGTTTTTGCGCCCAGCCATATCCTTGTAAAATTCTTGATCCGTCAACAAACGACTGGCTGTTTCATAGATTTCCTTTTCGTTCGTCCCCACAAGCTTTAACGTGCCCGCTTCAATGCCTTCCGGACGTTCTGTTGTATCACGCAGAACGAGAACAGGAATGCCCAGCGACGGCGCCTCTTCCTGAATCCCGCCTGAATCTGTCAGAATCAATTTGGCTCTCGCCATAAAGTTGTGATTATCCACAATGCCGAGCGGATCAATTAAATGGATACGTGGATGACCGCCCAACATGGTAAATACCGTATCCCGTACACTGGGGTTGAGATGCACCGGATAAATCAGTTGAACATCGGTGTGGGACTCCACTAAACGAAGCACTGCCGAACAAATGTTACGCAACGGTTCACCCAGATTCTCTCTACGATGCGATGTCATATAAACCAATTGACTATGGGGAGGTAATTGTTCGAGAATCGGGTGACGATAGGTTGAATAGACGGTTGTCTTCATTGCATCAATGGCTGTATTGCCAGTCACATAAATAGCCTCATCAGGCTTCCCTTCTCGCCGCAACTGTTCAGCCGCCAAATCGGTTGGCGCAAAGAAAAGGTCGCTGAGCACATCGGCCAGTTGACGATTCATTTCCTCTGGAAAGGGACTGTATTTGTCGTATGTACGCAAGCCCGCTTCCACATGACCAATGGCTACCTGTTGATAGAAAGCAGCCAGAGCAGCAGCAAACGTGGTTGTTGTGTCTCCATGCACAAGAACAATGTGCGGACGCCGCTTGGCAATGACTTGTTCAATACCTTCCAACGCCTTGCGTGTAATCGTACCCAGTGTCTGCTGAGGTTCCATAATATCCAGATCGTCATCAGGCTCAACCGCAAACACATTCAAAACTTGATCGAGCATTTCGCGATGCTGAGCGGTCACGCATACGATGCTCTCCACCAGTGGCTCTGACTCCAACGCCTTGACGAGCGGAGCCATCTTGACAGCTTCCGGCCGCGTCCCAAAGACCGTCATGACACGTATTTTCTCCACTCTTCCACTCCTCTCGCTGTTCATCAAAATGTGCCGTACAGACGATCTCCTGCATCGCCAAGCCCAGGAACAATATAACCTTTCTCATTCAAACCTTCGTCAATAGCTGCCGTATATATGTCTACGTCCGGATGGTCTGTTTGGATTTTTTTTATGCCCTCCGGTACAGCTACCAATACCATTAATTTAGGATGTACAGCACCATGTCGTTTGACGACCGTTAGCGCAGCAGATGCGGACCCTCCCGTAGCAAGCATAGGATCCACCACAATCACGTCGCGTTCCTGCAAGTTACTGGGGAGTTTGCAGTAATATTCAACAGGCTGAAGTGTATCGTGATCGCGATACAGCCCAACATGACCTACCTTGGCAGCTGGGATAAGGTTCAAGATGCCATCCAACATACCGAGCCCTGCCCGTAAAACTGGCACAAGCGCCAGTGTCTTGCCGGCAATCACCCGGAATTGGGCATTCGTTACCGGGGTTTCTATGGTAACCTCCGCCAATGGCAAAGAACGTGTCAATTCGTAGGCCATCAACATAGCCACTTCCTGAAGAAGCGCACGAAATTCTTTTGTGCCTGTACGTTTATCACGCATGAGCGTCAGTTTATGTTCGATTAACGGATGCTCCATGACATGGATTGTTCCCACCAACTCTACCCTCTTTCTATGGCAAGCGTTTTGCACCAACCCATCCGCTCATTTGTTGAAACTGTCTTATTGTCCCGCCCATTATAGCAGAATCTCCTCAACGGTCGAAGAAAAGATATGATCAGCCGATTATTTTTTGGAGAAAGGTTTACAGGTTGCCCAGAATGTCGAAAATGGAGGTAGCATCTTCCTCCCTCCACTGGGAGATGAAACTATTCGCGAGAGGTGCGATTCCATGGCGCGATTGTCGCGACTCCTTATCCTTTCCGCTGCATACGGAGAAGGCCATCAGCAAGCCGCGCGCGCCGTTGAGGCGGCCGTTACAACACTCTGTCCAGAAGCGGATGTACAAATTCTCGATTATTTGCATGATGTCCATCCAAGATTGGACGCCATGGCCAAATACTTTTACCTGCAAAGTGTCAAATATGCACCCACTCTTTATAAATGGTTCTATCAGAGTACCAGCCAGTTGACTCCACAATCACTCATTCAGCGGCAATTGAATTCCTTGGGCATCGAAACACTGGCTGCTACACTTCACAATTTTCGACCCAATATTGTTCTAGCCACTTTTCCCACACCAGCAGGCGTGGTTTCTATGCTGAAACAGCAAGGCCGTACCAACATTCCGCTGACGACACTGATTACTGACCATGCTATTCACAGCCAGTGGATTCACCCGCAGACTGACTTATATTTCGCGCCATCCAACTACGTCCGCGAAGGTTTAATGGAACGGGGCACTTCGCCCGATCGCGTTGAAGTAACAGGCATTCCTGTGCGTGAAGCTTTTTGTCGCCCATGGAATAAAGCTGAACTGCGTCGAGAACTTGAACTGTCTGAAGAGAAACCGATATTGCTCTTGATGGGCGGCGCTTATGGAGTTCTGGGCGATCTCGGTCAAGTAGCTTTGCAGCTTGCCAAGTACAGCAATCAATTACAGTTAATTGTCGTTGCTGGAAAGAACGAACGCCTGTACCAGCAGCTTTGCGGTATGCCAGAACTAGCTGAAGCGGGTGTCAAGATATTCGGATTTGTGCGTGATGTCTATCGCCTGATGGCTGCTTCCGACCTGATGCTGACCAAAGCTGGCGGTTTGACCGTCAGTGAATCCATGGCTCTGGGCCTGCCGTTGATTATTTATCGACCTATCCCTGGCCAGGAAATTCAGAACTGCCATTATCTTACCAAGGCTGGCACAGCCTGTTTAGCTCGTAACCAACAGGAAATTGTAGACATCTCGCTTCGATTGCTGATTGACAATCCAGAGGAAATTCGCAAAATGCGTCAACGAGCTTTGGCTATCCGACACGTTAACGCTGCAGAGGTGATTGCCCAACGTTTAATAGCTTTGGCCAACGGTCGAATCGTCTATCCCACACCGAAATTTGCAACTATGTCTGCCAATTCAACAGGTGTTGTCCGGTGAGTACACAGGAAAAATCGCAAAGGCGCTGGCTGAACATTATTCCTCGTGATTTTCCGCTGGCGCTCGTCAGCATTTTTTCTGCCCTCTCACTCTCAGAGTTGGTGCGAGGCGCATTGACTTTTTCCGTCCTGCCAACCTATGGAAGCGGTGTCCTCGGCTTGCCTGTGGAAATCACAGCACTCGCTATTTCACTGCACTACCTGATGGATACGTTGTTCCGTACACCTTTCGGTTGGATGATCGATCGCATTGGGCCTCGCTACCCGCTCATGGCAGGCTTTGTGGCTGCACTTTGTGCTGTTATTTTCATGTTTCAAGCCAGAACTGGCGCTATGCTGTTGCTGGCCGCTATGCTCTTTGGCTTTGGTGTTTCGCCCATGTGGCCTGCTGCCATGTCAGCCATCGCTCATCGTATTGAGCCTCAAGAGCGTGCCTCTTATGTTGGTTATTTATACTTATTTTGGTTATGCGGCACCGGGCTTGGTCCAGTGCTGGCCAATTTGTTGATTGCTCGATCTTATCCAGCTGCGTTTCTTGCTCTTGGCTTGGCGGATGGTCTAGGCTTGTTGGTGGTTCTACTCTTTGTTCATAATCGACAATACCGTGCACATGACTCAATGCGCATATCCAACAAATACAGCTGGCAAAACCGCATTCAAAGCATTTTGACCAATGTACGCGAGGCTTCTTATTTATTCCCGGGAATGTTTGCCCAGACCTTTGCCATTACATCTCTGGTACCGATTCTCTCTTTGTACGCAAAGCTAGAACTGCACTTGTCACCCATCTACTATACAGGAATTCTTGTCTCAGGCGGCGCCTTGACAGCACTGACACTCATTCCTGCAGGTAAATTGGTCGATCGTTTCGGGGCGCGATACTTTCTCATTTTCGGCTTTGGAACGGCTGCTTTTGCACTGATTGTTTTCTCGTTTTACCATTCGCGTCTGGCCACATATCTAGTCGTCGCCTTTATTGGCATCGCCTATGGATTTGTTCTGCCAAGCTGGAATAAAACTGTGGATACGCATATCGATCCCGATAAGAAGGCTACGCTCTGGGGAATTTTTATGACTGTAGAAGGAATCGGATCGGCCGTCGGTCCTTATGTGGGTGGATTGGTTTGGCAAACTCTCTCTCCAGAAGCCCCCTTTTGGGTGGCTGGGAGTGTTATTCTTTTAATTTGTTTACTCTACATCTTTGTACCTTTACAGAAAAAAGACGGTGGCAGAGAATCCATTCGCCACCGCCAACGCAGTACCTTTTAGAATCTATGTCTTTCCTATTTTGAAAGAACCTCTAGATGCCACAGCCTTGGCTGTGGTATTTGTTTTTAAATGGTGAGATCTGGATAAAGCGGGAAGCGGGATGTCAAGGCGCTCACGCGACTTTTCGCTTCTGCTTCGCCAGCTTCTGTCCAATCTTTTTGCAAAACGAGCGAGAAAACTGATGCAATCTCACGCATTGCTTGCTCGTCCATGCCACGCGATGTGACGGCCGGAGTGCCGACACGAATACCGCTTGTAACCATGGGACTCGCCGGATCGAAAGGAATAGTATTCTTATTCACTGTAATGCCCACTTGATCGAGCCGTTTTTCTGCTTCTTTACCGCTCAATTCACGGCTTCGCAAGTCAATGAGCACCAAATGATTGTCAGTGCCACCAGAGACCAGTTGAAATCCTTCCTGAAGGAGAGCTTCAGCTAAAGTTTTTGCATTCTTGACAACTTGCTCGGAATACGTTTTGAATTCTGGTTTCAACGCTTCACCAAAAGCAACGGCTTTCGCGGCTATCACATGCATCAGCGGGCCGCCTTGTATACCAGGAAAGATGGATTTGTCTATGGCTTTGGCGAATTCCTCCTTGCAAAGAATCATGCCGCCGCGCGGACCACGCAATGTTTTGTGCGTAGTTGTGGTCACAAACTGCGCGTGCGGTACAGGAGACGGATGCAATCCTGTTGCCACAAGACCGGCAATATGAGCCATGTCAACCATCAAGTAGGCTCCCACTTCATCCGCAATTTCGCGCATTTTAGCAAAGTCTATGATTCGCGGATAGGCGCTCGCACCAGCCACCAACATTCTGGGACGGTGTTCTTGAGCCAATCTGCGTAATTCTTCATAGTCAATACGTTGCGTCTTTTCGTCTACACCATAGGAAATAAACTCGTAAAGTTGTCCTGAGAAATTAACTGGACTACCGTGCGTCAAATGTCCGCCATGCGAGAGATTCATGCCGAGCACTTTATCTCCTGGCTTGAGCACAGCAAAATAAACCGCCATATTGGCCTGCGCTCCGGAGTGAGGCTGCACATTGACGTGCTCCGCACCAAACAATTGCTTGGCGCGATCGCGAGCGATATTCTCGACGATATCAACATATTCACAACCACCATAATAGCGACGTCCTGGATATCCTTCGGCGTACTTATTCGTTAGCGGACTTCCCATAGCTTCCATAACAGCCGGACTGACAAAATTTTCAGAAGCAATCAATTCAATGTTGTTACGTTGACGGTTTAACTCTTGCTGCATAGCCGCAGCCAACTCAGCATCATACTGGCTCAAGTTCATTCGTCCGTCTCTCTCCTTTATGCTGGCTACCTATTTTGCCAACCAACGTTTTTCAGCTTCTTCCCTACTGTAAACAGCGCGCATGCCACCAATCAACGGCGGCCTTGTCCTAGCCAGCACCAAATGCGCATGACCAATGGACTGGACAGAAACACGTACAGGAACCGCGACTGGTTTCAAATGCATACCGATTAAAGTGTCACCAATGTCCACACCCGCATCGGCCGCAATGGCAGACACCAGACAGGCATCGCTCATTTTACGATAGGCTGCAGCTGCTACCGCACCCCCCGCACCCGGCACGGGTATAGCAGAAACCTCCTGCCAACCATGCGTCATCGCCAATTGGCGGCTGACGACCAGCGCCCGGTTCAGATGCTCACAGCATTGAAAGGCGAGTTGACAGCCTGTTTCCGACGACCATTGCAGGAAAATATCAACTATCTGCTGACCAATGGCCATTGAGGTTGCCGTCCCAATTCGTTGACCTGCCACCTCACTGCTTGAAGCTCCTACCACCAAGACTTGCCCAGTTCCCAAGCAAGCCAGTTGTTGAAACTCGTCCAAAATGGCGCGCAACGGTTCTGCAATATTTAAATTTTGCTGTTGTCTGTCCACGACTTGTGGAGATGGATGGTCACAAGAATCACTCTCTGTTGGCAGCATTCTTTCCATCTTCACCGCCCTCCTCTGAAGATTGCGGCAAAAGGCGGATCATTTCCCTGATCAATTCTTCCAATTGGGCAGCGCACGCCTCATACGCCTCGTCACACTGTCCGAACGGATCTACAATATCATACCCAGAGCCATCGCGATCGACCTTTTTCACAAATTCCGATAAAGTATAAATTTTCTCCGCAGCATCTGGAAATTTTTCAAGCATCGCTTGTTTATGGGCTTCTGTCATGGTAAAAATGAGATCCGCTTCCTTAACCATGGCATCCTCCACAGGCTGAGAAGCGTGATGTCCGACCACCACTTGGCGACGCAACAACGCATCTACTGCCGATCGCGACATCAGTTGACCTGGAAATGCATACAATCCTGCTGAACGAACCGTATGGTGAAGTCCCAGTTTGGCTATCTCATGACGAGCTAACCATTGAGCCATCGGACTTCGACATGTATTCCCTGTACAAATAAACAGCAGATTCATTGGCTATAGACACCTCGCACAATCATCGCTTAGGGGCGACGAATTGCCTGGTAAGTTAGATGGTGAAAAGGAGTGCATGTCGCACTCCATCTTCTTGCCATTGTATCCTCTTTCTATAAACTTACTCAAATAAAAATCGCAAGCCAAGAAAAATCAGCAAAAGCGAACCAAACAACTCTCCAAGCCAGCCTGACCAGCCTGAAGCTTTTTTCCCTAAATATAAACCTGCTCCTGTCATGACCGCACCCGCTACGCCAAACGCAAACGCCGAAACTATACCGTATGTGGCCGAACGCAAGCCAAGCGTAAAGCCAACGGACAAAGCATCAATGGATACTCCCGATGAAAAAAGCAAGAGAGAAAGCAAACTGTTGCCTCTTCTTCTGACAGTTTCTCTTTTTTTATGAAAACTCTCAAAAAGCATGTGGATTCCTAGACCAATTAACAAAAATGCTCCAAACCCTTTTGCAATTTGTCCAACTTTTGCTTCTACCCAAAATCCTACCCAAAGACCCAGGAGAGCAAAAACAATATGAAAGAGACCGATGCATATGCACATCTGAATCGCCCGCTTGCGATTGATCCCGTTTAAGCCCATGCCGATGGATAGTGAAAAAGAATCCATTCCAAGCGCGATCGACATCATGGCAATATTGAGCAAATCTCTCATGGAAAAAGGCACATGCACCCTCCTCAGGCAACAAAAGAACATCTCTGCCCAGAAGCATGGCTCGAGCAGAGAATGTTTCTATGAACTGCTTCCTTGTAAGGAGAGTATGCACCTATCCGGACAAACATGATGAATCATGTCGGCAAAGAGATGGCTTAGGATGATTCAGCGTGCCATAATCGACCTTCCGTTGCCTTCAAGAGTCGATTATGAATAGCTGTTCCGAGAGGATGAAATGCACTTGGGGCAAACACATAAAGTGCTTCCAAATGAGCTGTATCCGCTTCACGCATACTGCTGTATAGCTTGGCTGCAAAAGAAGGCGCATAGCTCCCTTCCTCTCCTTCTATCCAGCAGGTCCAAACAGGAGAAGGTTGCAGCAAGTCTGCTAATGTTTGAAAATTCCGGGGCGCGATGAGGCCAAATCGTTGAATGGATGACTGCAATAACGCCTGTTGCATAGCTGATTGAACGGACTCTACATTGCCCCACCAAGCGCTGACTGGTGTATGTGGCGCATAGTGTCGATATTTCATACCCGGAGCCAGTGGCGTTCCACCTTCTTGGAAACCTGTAGAAACCGTTACTGGCAACCCTGTGGCATCCTCTAGCATGGCGGCCGTAATCGCTCCTGGACGATAAATATGTATGCTCTCTTCCTGCACCGCTGCTACGGTAGATTCAATTCCCCACTCACAAGATCCACCTTCCACCAACACATCAAGATGATCCGCCAAATCAAGCAGGACAGTTTCTGATGTGGTAGGACTCGGCAAGCCAGAACGGTTAGCACTCGGAGCAGCTACTGGCACTCCAGACAGACTGAGCAGAAGTTGCGCAACAGGATGATTGGGTACACGAACACCAATCAAGGTCTGGCCAGGATAAACGTTTCTCGCAATAGTCCTTGCTGGCGGTAACAGCAAAGTGAGCGGTCCGGGCCAAAAGGATTCTATCAGTCGTTTTTCGTGCGGGCGAATACGTGCTATATCAACAGCTGACGAGATGGCTTCAACATTGGGTAGATGGACAATGAGCGGATTGTCAGCCGGTCTCCCTTTGGCTTGAAAAATACGCAGAATGGCTTCCTCCAGATTGGCATTCGCGCCCAATCCGTAGACCGTTTCTGTAGGGAAGGCAACTAAGCCGCCCTGTCTCAGAGCGGCAGCAGCAGGGGATAACAGCCTGATTGCCTGGGTTTTGTTCTCTCGCGCCATACTTACACTTACTTGGATGCGCTGCACACTCTGCTACCTCCTTTACGATGGGGTTTGTTTCCCAGCGAGTGATTTTATCCGGCTTGCACATGTTTTTTAGATGGACCACTGGTGAACCAATGTATGCCATAGCTCTTCTCCATAGTCAACTACAGCCAGCCGTACCTGAACCTTCTCTTCTTTGCCGTTGGGACCCATCATATTGAGGACCTCAAGAGGAGGTAAATCCGGAAAACTCCCTGTATTCGGAACCGCGTCACCCTCAGCAATATCGACAAAACAGAGAGGCGGGAAAAGGACGCACCACCAATTGGCACCTTGTCCCTTTCCGAGAATAATGCGTAACGCTTCATAATTACCGGCTGGATAAATTTGATTCCCATAAATTTTAGTAGGAAAAGGAACTTTGCCTATATTGGTTTGCACACCGTATGTAAAGCCATGCTCACGAGTCACCTTTAAGGCAATTTGCTCAATATCTGCTTCGTGTTCTTCCAAGATACGCCGAGCCTCTGCAGAACTCGTAACTCCTTTTAACCATTTTCCTACTTGCAGGACTATAGCATTGCGTACTTCCCGTTTCAATTGTTGATCTTGAGGACTATCGCTGTTTGCAATAATTCTTAAACGGAGCGCCTCTTTAGGAATGGGTGCATCATGAGGCACGGCAAAATCAATGGATTGAATCTTCGCTGTTGACATATCGGTTACAGCGCTGTTCGTCGAAGCTGTGCTCGTTTCCAAAAGATGTCCAGCTACACAGATACCACCCACAATTGTTGCCAATACCATCATTCTACGCCACATTCCTATTCGCCTCCCTATCTTCTCTAGCAAAAGTCTGCCCAGAAAAAGATAGGTTTAAACCATCCCCCATAAATTCATTGCCGTACTAAAAGGTCAGCTTCTATGGTGGCGAATGACAGCTACCACACGATGAACGCCCCGCAAATCGCAATGTAACTGCGTTGCAAAAGAATGCCAAGGCTTGGTTGAAAAAAGTTGCTGTACTTGCTTCGCCTGTCCCATACCCACTTCTAAAAAAAGACCCACAGCCTCTTCGTCTGCAAGTATTCCCGGCCCTAATCGGGCAAATTCTCGATAAAAATCGAGGCCGTCTTTTCCAGCAAACAGGGCAAGATGGGGTTCAAATCGAACAACCTCTTCATCCACACGGCGATACGGATCTGATTCCGCAATATAGGGTGGATTAGATAGAATGATGTGAGGTTTTTTCCCATTACGCTTATTGATCTTAGCTAAAAGACGCAAACCGTCTGCTCGAATAAAGCGGACGGCTGCCTGGTGAAGCATCTGATTTTGACGTGCCACTTCCAACGCCTCAGGGGAGATATCCACTGCCCAAACTTGCCAGGCTGGATACTCCAGAGCCACAGAGACTGCCAAGGCACCGCTGCCGGTACCGAGATCGAGCAAACAACCTGTGTGTCTGCCACTTTCCTGCAAAAATGCCAGAGAAATCTCTAAAAGACTTTCTGTATCAGGACGAGGAATTAAGCAACGCTCGTCAACCACAAATTTTCTACCCGCAAAATAAGCATGCCCCAGAATGTAAGCTAGTGGCTCACCTTGCAGGCGACGTTCAAGAAATGACTGCATTTGAAGCCAAACTTCCTCCTCAATCGGATCTGACAAGTGACGCCACAATTCTTCTACCTTCCATCCTGATGCGGCGGCTAGAAGTTCTGCCGCTTCATGATGGCATTGATGAAATGCATCGTCTGGCTGCCACTTTTGAAACAGTGGCTGTTTGAGCAATTGATTCCTTGCCTCGCTCCAGCATGTTGTCACTGTGCGAATCATGCCTCTAATGCCTCATTCAATTTAGCGCTTTGTTCAGCAATAATTAGATGTTGAATAATCTCTCCCAAATCTCCCGCCAAAACACTTTCTAAACGATGCAGGGTCAGGCCGATCCGGTGATCCGTCACGCGACTTTGTGGAAAGTTGTATGTCCGTATCCTTTCACTGCGATCGCCCGTACCTACTTGATTTTTGCGATTAGCTGCCTGCTCTTGCTGTTGTTCTTCTAAATATTTTTCATACAGTCGTGCACGCAGGACTCTCATGGCTTTATCTCGATTCTTCAACTGTGATTTTTCATCCTGGCACGAGACGACTAACCCTGTCGGCAAATGGGTAATTCGTACTGCCGACTGAGTGGTATTGACACTTTGTCCACCTGGTCCAGTTGAACAAAACGTGTCAATGCGCAAATCTTTTTCATGAATTTCCACTTGTACATCTTCAACTTCCGGCAAAACAGCCACTGTAGCTGTGGAAGTATGAATACGACCACCCGATTCTGTGGTTGGTACACGTTGTACACGATGTGTTCCACTTTCATATTTCAGCTTGCTGTATGCTCCCTTACCTTGCACAGAAAGCGTTGCTTCACGAAATCCTCCTATATCCGTATAACTAGCATCGATGAGCTCTACCTTCCAACCGCAATTTTCAGCATAGCGTGTATACATACGTAACAAATCTCCCGCAAACAACGCCGCCTCTTCGCCACCAGCCGCTGCCCGAACTTCGAGAAAGACATTTTTATCGTCATTTGGATCTTTGGGAAGTAGTAAAATCTGTAATTTAGCTTGATAGTCATCTATCTTATTTTGCAAATCATCGAGTTCAAGCTTGACAAGTTCTCGCATTTCATCATCCAATTTCTCATCAAGCATAGCCTTCGCACTTTTAAATTGCTCTTGTGCTTCCCGATAGGCGCGATAAATTTCTACAGTTTCTTGTAAATCAGACTGCTCTTTAGCGTATTTGCGCAACTTTTCTGGATCGGACGATATATTAGGGTCACACAACCAATCACTTAATTGTTGATAACGCCGTTCCATAGATTCAAGTTTCTCAAACATAAACTCACCTTCTTTTCTCGCATCGTTGGCATTAACCTGTTCTCTAAATAGCGGAAAAGAGCCAAATTACGCCCGCCCTTATGCAAAATAAACGCATAAAAAAGCGACCCTGCGGTTAGCAGGCGTAACTGGCCCTTTTCAAAAGGCAAACTATTGAGCGTTCTTCATTCCGTATTTTTTATTAAAGCGATCTACACGACCGCCGGCATCTACCAGCTTTTGCTTACCGGTAAAGAAAGGATGGCATTTGGAACAGATTTCAACTCGAAGATTTTCCTTCACAGAACCTGTTTCAAATGTTTCACCACAGGCACACGTTACAACAGCTTTATGATAAACTGGATGTCCTTCTGCTTTCATGCGTTTCACCTCTTTCACATTCCGCAAAATAGCACTGTGGAGTAGTATATCACGTTGTCTGCCTTCTGTCACGTCATTTCAAGGTTTGAAAAAATGACATACTTACCAAACGGTACAGATGGATATTTCAAAGGATCAAAGAACGAATAAACCTTGCATAAGCGCTGATACTTCGTTACACACAAGCATTAAAATATTTCAAGAAATCATACAAAGAGAAATCATTTTTCACTCCTAATAATTGTTAGAAAGCTTCATCTTTTTTACGCTTATCTCAGGTCGAACCACCTACTATCGACCACACTTTATCAAAGGAGAGAATGATACCATGAAACACAAAACACTCTGGACCATCGCTGGCGCTA
The DNA here is from genome assembly GCF_016804365.1 of Alicyclobacillus sp. TC. Classification (NCBI taxonomy): domain Bacteria; kingdom Bacillati; phylum Bacillota; class Bacilli; order Caryophanales; family Alicyclobacillaceae; genus Alicyclobacillus; species Alicyclobacillus sp. TC. The sequence continues at coordinate 2,698,040 of NZ_CP044434.1, forward strand.
CATTAGGATTTCTTTCATTTGGAGGACCACTTTTGGCACACGCCATGCAACCTAATTACGCCACCAAACCGCCTTATTATGACGAAGTCACAAAGGTGACAAGTCAACCCAACTACGCTGGAAAGCCACCCTATTATGATGAAGTTATCATTCCACCCAAGGCAGGCTTTCATGAGCGAGTCAGCAGTGGCACCTTGATTTGAAAATTGAAATTTATTTACTGAGAAACCTTAGTCGTTTTTAAGCAGAAATTTTACAATTTTAGTGTTGCAATATTCGCCGTTGAGGTGGGCGGTGTGTAAAAGAGCCTATCTCCAGACCAGGGCACTCTGACCGCAATGCTTCCATCATACCAAGCATACCCAGCCATCCCCCCCTGGTTCAGGAATGCGTTGCAAATAATAATCTGGATCGATGTTTAAGTTGCGCATTTGTACTAGTTTAACTTTTGTACGTCGCAAAAACTGAATCATCGCTTCCACTTCTTCTTCGCGGTCAGAGATGCCTGGAAATACCAGATAGTTAATAGATGTATAGACACCCTGTTCAGATGCATAACACAACGACGTGGCAACATCATCCAAACTGTAATTTCGCGGCAAATAATAGGCCTGATAATGTTCCGGAATTGCACTAATGATAGAAACTCGCATTAAGTCGAGGCCGGCATCGACAATTTTCTGTATTCCTCTTACGAAACCAGCATTTGTATTTATATTGATATATCCATTGTTTGTTTTTTGTCTCAGCTTGCGAATAGCATTTGCGATATCCATGAATCGCGTAGAAGGTTCTCCTTCACAGCCCTGTCCAAAAGAAACAATTGCATCTGGATTTTTCTGAATATGAACAAGCATAACCTGAGCCATTTCTTCGGCTGTAGGACGAAATTGTAAACGCGTTTGCGGAGCCGGAAATGGAGAGTCATCCGGTTGCTCAGAAATACACCCTACACATGCGGCATTGCAAACCATGGAAGCAGGTACGGCTCCCTCGGATTTGGATAAAAATGTATTGCGCGCTGTCATACATCCATATTCGAGGGCACAGTGAGACAAATGCTGAAACAATCGATTTTCCGGATATTGTGCAAGAGTATCTTCAACCAGTTGATGCAATTCTATTTCATTTATAGTCGCAGGATTCCATTCAGTTGGATCATCTGTTGGATGGGCAGCTACATAGAACTGTCCATCCATCCACCCTACTGCTGTATAACCAAAAAGAGGGAGAGTAACTTGTTCATTTTTTCTTTTGCTATAGCCAGGTAGCAGTAACCGAGTATAACCTTGTGGCAAAAGTGCCCCTACCGCAAAGACATCGTTCGGTAGACGCAACATCTCGTCCGTCTTTGGATGACGTCCAACCGCATAAGTGCCGGGTAGCCAGGATAACTCCGCACCTTCCGGCAAGGGAATCCATTCTTCCGATTCAATTGTCGTTATCCAATCCGCTGTACGTCCAACAGCAAGAAACTCTGGATGCTCCATCACTTCTCCATGACTATTTGCATAGAGAAGCTTGGGTAATCTCGTAGACATGATTTTCTGTGCCTCACAGTTCTTAGCCAATCTTGTTTCGCGTAAATGCGCAACTAATGTCAACTGTTTTCTGGTTATTCACAAAATAACCTACTTCTTCATTCCATCATTATAAACTCATATATTCATCCTACCCAAATGATTGATGAAAATACAGCATCCAAATCTTAAGAACTCACAGGTGCAACAGTAGAAGTGGCTGGCGTTGAATGGGAGGTTTGCCCACCAGATTGAGATTGCGGCTGTTCTTGGTCATTGTTCTTCACTGCAGGTGCTCTCTTTTCCCGTTGTAACGATAGGGAATCCAAAAAGTCATCATTCGTCTTATAATGCCTGAATTTACGCAAGAACATTTCTGTGAAATCTTGATTATCTCCCATAGACTTACGAATAGCCCATACTTTTTCAAGCTCAGTTTTCGGTATGAGCATTTCTTCACGACGAGTTCCGGAGCGACGAATGTCAAAGGCAGGAAACACACGTTTTTCTGCTAATTTCCTGTCCAGATGGAGTTCCAAATTTCCTGTGCCTTTAAATTCTTCATAAATGACATCGTCCATACGCGATCCCGTTTCCACCAAAGCTGTGGCAAGAATAGTCAAACTTCCTCCTTCTTCCACATTTCGGGCTGCGCCAAAAAAACGTTTGGGCCGATGGAAGGCTGCTGGATCTATTCCACCAGATAATGTTCGACCACTGGGAGGTACGACAAGATTGTAAGCTCGTGCCAAGCGAGTAATACTGTCCAGCAAAATGACAACATCCTGTTTATGCTCGACCAATCGAATAGCTCTTTCAAGAACCAATTCTGCTACTTTAATATGATTTTCCGGAACCTCGTCAAACGTAGATGCTACGACTTCACCTTTCACGGAACGCTGCATATCGGTAACTTCTTCAGGCCGTTCATCAATGAGCAAGACAAACAAATGTGCATTTGGATAATTTGTAGAGATGCTATGGGCAATTTCTTTAAGAAGCAGTGTTTTACCAGCTTTGGGAGGTGCAACAATTAGACCGCGTTGGCCGAATCCAACAGGAGCAAACAAGTCAATGACTCTCGTTGCAATATGGTCAGGAGTAGTTTCCAATTGTATCCGAGTTTTGGGGAAAAGGGGCGTCAGCGCAGCAAAATGAAGTCTTTCAGCAGCTTGCTCAGGACTGAAGCCATTGACAGCCTCCACGTGAAGTAATCCAAAATAACGTTCACTCTCTTTGGGGGCACGCACTTTACCTGAAACCAAATCTCCTGTGCGCAGGTCAAAACGCCGAATTTGTGACGCTGCTACGTATATGTCTTCTGAAGAAGGCAAATAACCAATAGGCCTTAAGAAACCATAACCATCCTGCATTATTTCAAGTACGCCTTCAGCAAACATCAGTCCATCTTTTTCCGCTTGCGCTTTGAGAATCGCAAAAATTAATTCTCTTTTTTTCATATTTCCATAATAAGGAATTTGAAACTCCTTAGCAAACTTATACAGTTCAGTAAGTTTCTTTTCTTCCAGTTCTCTTATATCCAAGCCATTCCCTCACATTCTTTCAAGGGGGTAACCCCTTATCCATCCAATATAGCTTGTTTCATTCATTCTTCCTTGCTTCAAATCTCATTTACTTTCACAATGGTTGAAAGCTTGGTTATCTGATGCTATTCTTACTTCCGCAAAGAAATGAATTCTTTATTCAATGATGAATGGTAGGGAAAATCGGCTTTCTGCTTAAATCGTGCACAGCATCAATAAACCTTACAGTGCCTGTACGCGCCCGCATGACAACCGAATGAGTACTTGCCCGATCTCGTGTTAAAAATCGTACACCCCGCAACAACTCACCATCCGTCACTCCGGAAGCGGCAAAAATCGCGTCATCTCCACTGACTAAATCATCTAACATCAAAGTCTTCCGAACATCGTGGACACCCATTTTATGACAGCGTTCTTCCTGCTCCTCATTTTCCGGCATCAGACGTCCCATAAAATCTCCACCCAGACATTTCAGGGCCGCAGCAGCTAAAACACCTTCAGGTGCACCACCCATTCCAAGTAACATATCCACACCTGTACCTTCAAAAGCTGTATTGAGTGCAGCTGCTACGTCTCCATCCTGGATAAGCTTGATTCTTGCGCCTGCATCTCGCACTTCTTCTATCAATTTTTCGTGTCGAGGACGATCCATAATTACTACGACTACATCAGAAATATCTTTATTGGTTGCTTTTGCGACGGCGTTCAAATTCTCTTTGACCGAAGCATCCAAATGCACTTTTCCTCTAGCTCTGGGTCCAACTGCAATTTTGTCCATGTACATATCAGGAGCGTGTAAAAGAGTTCCTTTTGGAGCTACAGCAACCACAGCCATAGCGTTCCATTGTCCTTTAGCGACAATATTGGTACCTTCCAACGGATCGACCGCTACATCTAATTCCGGCGGTGTGCCCGTACCCAGACGTTCACCAATGTAAAGCATAGGAGCTTCATCCATTTCGCCTTCACCAATCACAACTGTTCCATCCATCTGAATAGTATCAAACATGGCACGCATAGCATTGGTAGCTGCCGCATCTGCCTCATTTTTCCGACCGCGCCCCATCCATCGCGCGCATTCAAGCGCAGCCATTTCTGTAACCCGAACAATCTCCAGCGCGAGTTCTCTCTCCATAGAATTCATGCACCTCTTCATACGCACGACGCACTGTTTACGTTTCCAATGTTGGAAAGAAGCAATGGAAACAGCATACGCACCTTTAAAAAACAGCCGCAATGCCAAAATGTATTTTCATTAATTTTTGGAGCCATACATGGAAGGAAGGCAATCAGAAAAAGAAAATGACCCAGAGAGCAGAATATTGTAGAGGGAGCAGTTTCACCGTCACTGCATCACACGTACCTATAGTATAGTGACTTCCCCTGGGTCGTGTCAAAAGGAATATTCGAAAAGAAATCCATAAAATAAATTTCTTTTTAGTTTGATTTATATTTTCAAAATTTATTGTCGGCGAATTGTATATATTTATTCTTCCGCCATAATTTCCGGTCGACGATTGGGCACCCATACAGTAGCGATTAAACTCAATATGACAACCCACAGCATGATCAGATAGACCGAGTGCAAACCATACACCAGCGCGTGACGAAAGAAGTCTGCTATATGACTGGGAAGCCGCACTGCTGTAGCCGGATTGAGCAAAGCGTTCAGGGCGCTATTGGCATACTTTCCTCCGAGTGTCGGATGCAACTTTGTATATAATAGAATTTTTTGATTAAACCAGGAACCAAACACTGCAATGCCAACAGTCTGACCCAACGTTCGAACAAATTGATTTGAAGCTGTGGCTGATCCGCGCATGGACCAACCTACAGAAGACTGTACAACTACGGTATAAGCAGTGGTAGCAAATCCAAAACCAAACCCCATGATCAGCATAATCGCAATCAAAACCCATTGCGGAGTTGCAAGTGAAGCTGTTGCCAGCCAAATACCTCCTGCCAAAAGTGCCAGTACGCCAATGCCAGAAGTTTTTTTAGGACCAAGAGAGATAAGCAATCTTCCACCTAATGTCGCGCCAATGGGCCAGCCAATCGACATCGGTGTCAATGTCAAACCGGCGTTGGTTGCACTGTGACCAAGTAAGCCTTGTATCCAAAATGGCAGATAAGTAGTCAACCCAATCAAGACAGCGCTAATAAAAAAACTAGCAATATTCGAGACTAGAATCGTGCGATGGCTAAACAGTTTGAGAGGAACCATAGGTTCACTGCTGCGCCATTCCAGGAATACAAAAAGCGCCAGCCATATCGCTGAAAAAATAAACAGACCCACAATGACCATTGACGACCAAGCAAAGGTTTGCCCCCCTGCCAATAATGCGTAAAGAAATGCCGTAATTGCCATACTGAAAACCACAGCACCAAGAAAATCAATCTTTCGCTTTTTACGTTCAAACGGTTCATGCAAAAACAAAATGAGCAGAACAATGGAAATGACGCCTATTGGAAGATTGATATAAAAAATCCATCGCCAACTCAAAACGTCGACAAAAAAACCTCCCACAAGCGGTCCCAGGACTCCAGCAATCCCCCATATTGCACTAAAAAGTCCTTGCATTTTGGCCCGCTGTTCGTATGGATAAAGATCTCCGACAATCGTGAGAGTGATAGGCAGTACCGCGCCTGCGCCTATGCCTTGGAACGCTCGAAAAATAATGAGTTGGGTCATGGTGTGCGAAGCACCAGAGAGCATAGACCCAACCATAAAGAGCAACGTGCCAATGGTAAACATCCATTTGCGGCCCCACAAATCAGACAGTTTACCCCAAATGGGTGTTGTCACTGCGGAAGTCAGTAGATAGACTGCAAATACCCAACTGATGAGACGAATACCGCCCAAATCACTGATAATAGTGGGCATAGCCGTACTTACTACTGTACTGTCCATCGCAGTCAAAAAAGTTGCAACCATCACGGCTGCCGTTACACTGGGACGATTGGTTGAAAGATGTTTGTCATTTTTCATAGCGTCAGTATACGGTTGATAATGCAAGAAAACAATGTTATTCTACCCATTTTTTCTTTTGTAATGATTTCCCATACATAGCAAATCAGAAAACATTCAGTCTTTCTCTCATTTAGAAAATAAAGCGAGCAGAGGACATACGACGAAAAAGCTCTTCCATCACCGCATCCTCTGTTGCTTCATCTGCTGCTTCGTAAGTAACAGAAAATCTCACAAAGTGACCGTGATCGTCCCATGGAACTGTGGAAATAGAGTATTCCTTAATGAGAAATTCTGAAAAAGCAGCTGCATTTTCAAACGTTCTTCCGTCTTCTAACCCTTTTGGTGCCTGAACGTACAAGAAAAATGAACCTTTCGGCTTCTTGGCGGGAAATCCAAGTGACTGTAAAACTTTGACCAATTTATCATGTCGACGTGAGTATTTCGCCGCTGTAGCTTCTGTCCATTCTGGATGTTTCAACGCTTGAGCAGATGCTACCTGAATGGCGCGAAATTGTCCGGAATCCTGGTTATCTTTCACAGTAGCAAAAGCTTTGACAATTTGTTCGTTGCCGGCCACAAAACCGAGGCGCCAACCTGTCATGTTAAATGCTTTGGACATGGAGTGCACTTCTACGCCCACATCAATTGCACCCGGAACACTCAAAAATGAGAGCGGTTGTTGCCCGTCAAACGTAAGCGCACCGTAGGCATTGTCGTGCACGACCACCAATTCATTTTCACGCGCAAACGATACGACTCGTTCAAAAAATTCTCTGGACGCAACAGCTCCGGTAGGATTGTTTGGATAGTTTAAATAGAGCATTTTTGCTTTTTTTCTAACGTCGAGTGGCACACTTTCCAGATTGGGCAAAAAATCATTTTCCGGGCCAATCGGCATATTGTAACTTCCTCCGCCAAGCCATGTCGCAATTGTCGCCATGACTGGATAACCAGGAACTGTTTGCAGTACCACATCGCCAGGATTGATAAACGCCATAGGAAGCATTGCAAGCGCAGGCTTCGAACCGATACTGTGGTTGATTTGAGTGTGGGGATTCAATCCGGTCACACCGTACACACGTTGCAAATAGTCTGCAGCTGCCTCTTTATATTGTTCAATTCCGTTGTCAGCATAAAAGCGGTTCGCCGGATTTTGCGCCGCCTCATAAAGCGCCTGTATAATTTCACGATGCGCTGGTTCATCCGGTTCACCTACACCCATGTCAATCATCGCTCGCTCCGGATGCGCCTCCAGAGCTGCCGCCTTCGCTCTCTTGATGCGCTCAAACTTGTAAATCACCGTGTCTTTCCCAAAATTTTTGCCACCTATTCGATCTGCAAATAAATTTTGCAAGTAACTATCACTCACATTATCAACCTCCATCATATTTTACTGACTGTACTCCACTCTATCAAAAATCTTTCTATTTCTCCCTCTGTCAAAGGGTGATAAGCCATTTTTTGCAGTACTTCAAAAGAACAGAGAACAGCCTTAGCACCTGCCGCCACAGCATGGATAACGTGGCGTGGATGCCGAACACTGCTGGCCAATACGCGTGCATGAAGTTGTTGTTTCTGGAAAAGTTCTGTAATACTGCCTAACAAACGAACCCCGTCCATTCCTATATCCTCCATACGACCGAGCAATACTGAGACATAGGTCGCACCAGCTCGGGCAGCAAGCAACGCTTGTGCTTCACTGTAAACCAGCGTAACTTCTGTTTCCACACCCAGCTGGCAAAAACGCTCAACAGCTTTAAGTCCTTCTAACGACATAGGGAGCTTGACCAATAATTGTGGAATTTGTTCACTCAGCGGTAACATCTCTTCCAAAATACTTTCTGCATCCAGATGAGTGGTAGAAACAACCCATTTCCCAACGAATTGTCCAGACAACGATTGCCATAGGTCAGTCGCCCGCATACCCATTTGCTGAAGTTTGACAGGATTGAGCGAGAGCGCGGAAAGAACACCCCACGACGCGGCTGTCCTCACTTCCCACTCGTTGACTGAATCAAGCCAAAATTCCACGAATTCGCCCTCCTACCGCAGGCAATCAAGCTTTCACCGATGGTAAAAAATAGCCATCCATTCATCAGAGATTAACGTATGGCAATACCAAGTATTTGCCTCGCCTCGTCTGGCGTTGCCAAGGGACGCTCCAACTCCGCAGCAATGCGCGCCATACGCTCTACCAATTGTGCATTGCTCTCCGCCAACTCGCCTTTGCGATAATAAATGTTATCTTCAAAACCAACTCGTACATGTCCACCAAGAACTATGGCTAACGCCCCCAATGACAATTGATGGCGTCCCATACCTGCTACGCTCCAACTCGCTCCTGCCGGCAACAATTCAGTCAAGAACAGGAGGTTTTTGGCACCTGCAGGTAGAGCACCCGGTACACCCAGCACAAAATCAAAATGAAAAGGAGGCGTAACTAAGCCCGCTTTCGCTAGCTGCATAGCATTTTGAATCATTCCAGCATCAAAAATTTCAAATTCTGGGCGTACATTGTACATCTGCAATTCTTGAGCAAAACGAATCAGATCTGCTGGAGCATTCATAAACACTTGCTGCCCAAAATTAACCGTTCCACAGGTCAGTGTTGCCATTTCTGGCCGAAGTGAAACCGGCTGTAAACGTTCATCAGCTGTCATACCTACAGCGCCACCGGTAGAAACTTGAATAATCACATCAGTCTTGGCTCGAATCGCTTCTATGGCTTCAGCAAATTTCTCTCTACTCTGCGTAGGCGTTCCGTCTTCATTGCGAACATGTAAATGCACAATACTCGCTCCAGCATCCCGACACGCGGCGGCCGCTGTGGCAATTTCCTCAGCAGTAATCGGTAAATGAGGTTGATCTTCCCGCGTAACTTCCGCTCCAACCATAGCTGCCGTAATGATTAATGGTTGCAACCAAAACCCTCCTACCATTCGACTTCAATCCATGGATAAAAAAACGCCCTCTCCTCTATGTTTTCTTCACATAAAGGAGAAAGAGCGTCGCTAGAATAGCGGGGTGATGCTGGTGTGACTACTTTACCCCGCATTGCCTTGGCGCCGCCATCAGGAACGATTTCTTTGCTTGTCAAGCGGCACGACACAAGTTCCTGTAGCGTAAGTCACGATTTGCGGCGGTGAAAGCGGCCGCGCTGCCGACGGACAAAGTGAATCGATATTTGCTTCAATCACTTTTAGCGCCGTAAACTCCATCTTACGGGAGGTCTTGCCTACTTTTGTAATACGACCGCGCGCCTCAATATAATCACCCGCATAAACAGGCGCCCGAAACTCCACGCAATCGTATGCGACAAACAACCCTTCGTCCCCATCATGGCGTATTAAAAGTTCAGTAGCCACATCCCCAAAGAGCGCCAACATCCGTGCACCATCAACAAGTCGGCCCCCATAATGGGCATCGTGCTCGCCCATTCGCAAGCGAATGACACTTTCCCAGGTATTCTCTTCCAAGTGAGTCACCCCCGCAATTGGGCGTTTACTGCATGCCGCAATTCATCAATGTCAAACGGTTTGGTGAAATGTGACAATGCTCCCATTTCCATCGCTTCTTGAATCAAATCAAGTTCTCCGTAAGCTGTCATCATAATGACCTTTGTTTGTCGATCTCGTTTACGCAAGTTACGTAGGATTTCCAAGCCGTCCATTCCCGGTATTTTCATATCAAGAAGTACCAAGTCAGGATTCTCTTCCTCAACAATATCCAGTGCCGTAGTCCCATTGTGAGCCAAAAATGTCTGATATCCCTCTCGTTCCAAAACCTCTTGGAGCAATACGCGAATCCCAAATTGATCGTCCACTACCAATACTTTATGTGACAAAGAGGACCCTCTCCTCAGCGCTCCTCCCCGTACGCCAACGCTGCTCCTATAAAATCACGGAATAGCGGTTGGGCACGGTTGGGCCGCGATGTAAATTCTGGATGAAATTGAACTCCTACAAACCAACGATGACTCGGTATCTCGATAATTTCGACTAATCGTCCGTCCGGAGATGTTCCTGCCACGACCAGTCCCGCCTTTTCCAATATCTCGCGGTAGGCGTTGTTAAATTCGTAGCGATGACGATGCCGTTCACTGGCCCATTCCCCACCATACGCGCGGTAGGAATGCGTATCAGCAACCAATTTGCAAGGATAGGCGCCTAGGCGCATGGTTCCGCCCTTCTCCTCAACTTCTTTCTGCTCCGGAAGCAAATCAATGACAGGATAAGGTGTAGAGGGTTGAATTTCGCTGCTGTGCGCAGCTTCCAGTCCGGCTGCATGACGCGCAAACTCAATTACAGCTATCTGCATACCCAAGCATATCCCGAAATAAGGTATATTCCGTTCACGCGCAAATTGAGCTGCGACAATTTTTCCTTCGATACCGCGGTCGCCAAATCCTCCTGGTACCAATATACCGTCTACGTCACCCAGCAGTTGCTCAACATTCTCTTCCGTCACATCTTCAGATTGAACCCAGACCACCTGCACCTGGGCGTCATGAGCGTATCCACCATGCTGAAGTGCTGCCTGTACACTCGCATATGCGTCAGGTAAAGCTACATATTTTCCTACCACAGCAATTTTCACAAGTCGATGAAGATTAGAGATTTTTTCCACCATCTGTTGCCATTCACTCATGTCGGGTTCAGGAGCTTCAATCTCAAAGTGACGAAGAACAATGCTGTCAAGGCCCTCTTGCTGCATCAGTAAGGGAACTTCATAAAGATTTTCCGCATCGCGATTTTCAATGACCGATTCTTCATCCGTATCGCAGAATAGAGCGATTTTCTTTTTAACATCGAGTGACAACGGCACTTCTGTTCGGCAGACAATGACGTTTGGCGTGATGCCAATGGAACGCAGTTCTGCAACACTGTGCTGAGTTGGCTTCGTCTTCACTTCACTGGCCATTCGCAAATAGGGGATTAGCGTGACATGCAGGTATAGGGTATTTTGTCTTCCAACTTCTCTCTTCATTTCCCTAATCGCTTCTAGAAATGGGAGCGATTCAATATCCCCCACAGTTCCGCCAATTTCGGTGATAACAATATCCGTTCCCGGTGTAGCAGCTTTCATAATACGTTCTTTTATCTCATTCGTAACATGCGGAATCACTTGCACCGTGCCACCCAAGTAATCACCCCGACGCTCTTTGGTGATTACAGACCAGTAAATTTTTCCGCTTGTTACGTTATTGGCATGAGTCAAGTTGATATCAATAAATCGTTCATAATGTCCCAGGTCAAGATCGGTTTCTGCCCCATCTTCGGTGACGAATACTTCTCCATGTTGATAGGGAGACATGGTACCAGGGTCAACATTAATATAGGGGTCAAATTTTTGTATAGTTACGGACAAACCTCGATTTTTCAGCAATCTACCCAGCGATGCTGCTGTTATTCCTTTGCCCAGGCCAGAAACCACGCCGCCTGTAACAAAGATAAATTTCGTTTCCATGCTATATCCTCCCAAAGATTGTCCATCCTGTTTACACATGAGCACCTGACACCAAAAAGTGTGCGTCCTGGTTCTTTGCTCCACCAGAACGCACCTTGTTTGCCGCGCATTCTAACGAATATGCCTTTCGTTTAGGGCGATCTCGTTAGGCAACATGAAGAATCAGTCTTCCTCATCCTCTTCGTCTTCATCGTCTTCGAGAAGAGGTTCTTCTTCAAATGGCTCTTCTACTTCATCCTCAACTTCTTCTGTATCATCGAGATCATCATCCGGCAAAACTTCATCCTCACCATCTTCTACGACAGTGTCAAACAAATCGCCATCTTCTTCAACTTCTTCAAGTACTTCTTCCTCATCTTCGTAAACATCTTCTTCGTCTTCATCGCTAAAGGCATCGCCGCTGCGACGAACAAATTTCTTGTTGCCGCTGCTACCGCCAACTTTATCCACAGGATACCAACGAATCAGACCCCAAATATTTTGGCCGATGCAAGTAAAGCGACCATCAATATTGATTTCTGTGTAAAGACGCGCAATGACCTCATTGACTTCTTCATCCGTCATACCGCGCAATTCTTGAATTTGACGCATGATTTCACGGAAATACAGAGGTTCCTTGCGCTCTTTGAGAATTTCGTATGCCAACTCCACGAGCGGCATTTGCTGGATTTCCTCTTTCCCCTTGCTCAGCAGCGTCGCCAACGCTCGTTCCCTCCTCAAGGGCAAAGGGCAAAGCCGCGCCATTTGACCAGCGCGGGCTGCCCGTCTCCATCTACACTTCAAATGTGTGGATTATAACATAATCGCCAATAGGTTTACAGAGCCAATCTAGGAAAATGCTCTTGAATCATCTCTGCAGCTTGGTAAGGATCGCGAACATTCGATTGCAACAATTCTCTCCACTTTTGCGAAGAAAACACCTGATACTGTAAATAGTTGCGAAATTTGAGCTGTAACAAGCGTTCTACGTCCACTTCCAACCGTCGACAACGACGCTTTTCGCCAAAACCGCTAGAAGCTAAATGTTGGCGATGACCAACGAGCGTCTGCCAAAGCTCTTCGATTCCTTGCTCGGCAACTGCTCGAGTACGCAGTACAGGAGGCTGCCAATTTTCACGAAATTGCCTTTTCTCATGCAACATCCATTGAATTTCTCGAATCAAAGTGTCGCTTCCCGGCAAATCGTCTTTGTTGACCACAAAGATATCGGCAATTTCCATAATTCCTGCTTTAGCCGCCTGAATATGGTCACCCGTGCCAGGTGTCAAGACCAACACAACAGAATCAGCGCGAGTTAACACGTCCAATTCTGATTGACCTACTCCCACGGTCTCTAAAAAAATCACGTCACAGCCAAAGGCATCCAGAACATGAACCATATCGCCCGTAGCTGCAGACAGTCCACCTAAATCTCCGCGTGTGCCTACACTGCGAATAAATACACCTGAATCTTCGCTATGTCGGATCATGCGAATACGATCGCCGAGCAACGCCCCGCCACTGAATGGACTAGACGGATCAACCGCCAACACACCGACTTTCAATGAACGTTGGCGCAAAAATCCTATCATAGCATCTACGAGAGTGCTTTTTCCTGCTCCCGGCGGACCTGTAAACCCAATAATATGAGCGCGTCCCGTCATGGGATAGAGACTTTCCAGCAACTGCCGACGATTTTCATCATCAGACTCGACCACAGTCAGTGCGCGAGCTGCTGCGCGGATGTCGCCCTGACAAAGTTTTTCCACGAGGGGATGCACGCTCATTCTCCTTTCTAAGGGTGACGATGGATAACAACATCTGTCAGTGCTGACTGTTTAAAACATGACGAGCAATAACCAATCGTTGAATTTCGTTTGTACCTTCATAAATCTGAGTAATTTTAGCATCCCGCATCATGCGTTCTACTGGATATTCACGAATAAATCCATAACCACCAAAAATTTGCACAGCCTCTGTGGTCACTTCCATGGCTACATCGGAAGCAAACACTTTACTCATTGCAGACGCCTGTCCATAGGGCAACCCTTCTGATTCCAGCCATGCTGCTTGATAGGTTAGCAAACGCGCTGCTTCAGTTTTGGTGGCCATATCTGCTAGCTTAAACTGAATCGCCTGCAAATTGGCAATTGGAGCGCCAAACTGCTCACGGGATTGCGCATAGTCGCGCGCTGCTTCAAACGCTCCTTGGGCAATGCCAACCGCTTGCGCAGCAATTCCGTTTCTCCCACCATCCAGTGTCATCATGGCGATTTTAAAGCCAAATCCTTCTTCACCAAGACGATTGGCCAGCGGGACGCGACAATCTTCAAAGATCAGCTCGACCGTTGTTGAACCGCGAATACCCATCTTCTTCTCATGTTTGCCAATGCGAAATCCAGGTGTCCCCTTTTCGACAATAAAGGCAGTCACACCACGTGTTTTTTGAGCGCGATCGGTCGAAGCAAAGACAACGTAAGTCTCCGCAGCGTCACCGTTTGTGATAAATACTTTGTTGCCATTCAAGATATAGCTATCCCCATCGCGAACCGCCGTAGTACGCATTCCACCAGCGTCCGATCCGCTTCCCGGTTCCGTCAGACCATACGCCCCGAGCTTTTCACCTAACGCCATAGGTTTTAAATATTTCTGTTTCTGCTCTTCTGACCCAAACCGATATATCGGATAACCGGCCAATGATGTGTGTGCTGAAAGCACAACCCCTGCAGATGCATCCACACGTGATAATTCTTCTACAGCAATCACGTAGCCGAGATAATCCATGCCTGCGCCGCCGTATTCTTCCGGCCAAGGAATTCCTGTAATTCCCAACTGAGCCATCTTATCAAAGATTGTTCGGTCAAAATACTCCTTTTCGTCCCGTTCTGCCACCCCTGGCTTAACCTCATTCTCAGCAAATTCACGAACTAACTGGCGAAGCTGTTCATGTTCCTTGTCCAAAGTAAATTTCATAAGTATCTTTCATCCTCTCTGTTATCTTGTGCAAACACATGTCGGGCAGAAGGCTTTAGAACCCGATGAAGAAACCTTTACGCTGGATTCTCTTAATTTAAATATGACGGGCTATGACAATGCGTTGAATTTGGTTCGTTCCTTCATAAATCTGTGTGACTTTGGCATCGCGCATCAGCCGCTCAACATGATAGTCCGCTATATATCCGTACCCTCCAAACAATTGGACTGCATCCGTCGTGATTTGCATGGCGGCGTCTGAAGCGAATACTTTTGCCATGGAGGCCTCTTTCGCACATGGCAAATTGCGCATTTTACGATTGGCCGCATTGTAAATCAGCCAATGCGATGCCTCAATTTTGGTCGCCATATCTGCCAACATAAACTGTACGACTTGAAAGTCAAAAAGCGACTGGTTAAACTGCTTGCGACCGCGGACGTACTGATTCGCTGCATCAAACGCTGCCCGTGCTATGCCCTGAGCTTGGGCGGCAATCCCAATTCGACCTGTATCGAGCAAGCGCATGGCAATACTAAAGCCTGCGCCTTCTTCTCCCAGACGATTGGCGACAGGTACACGAGCATCCTCAAATAGCAATTCTACAGTAGAAGAGCCATGTAACCCCATTTTCCGCTCTTTGCGGCCTATGCGAAAACCCGGAGTATCTTTCTCTACCAAAAATGCTGTGATACCACGACTTCCTTTTTCTGGCCTGGTCACCGCAAAAACACAGTAGACATCCGCCTCGCCGCCATTGGTAATAAACATTTTGCTGCCATTCAGCACATACGAATCCCCATCACGCACGGCACGTGTACGAATGGAAGATGCGTCCGATCCGGCTCCAGGTTCCGTCAGGGCAAAGGCGCCAATCCATTCCCCCTGTGCCAATTTGGGAATATACTTTTGTTTTTGTTCTTCTGTGCCAAAGTATAGAATCGGAAATGTACCCACTGAAGTATGAACAGCGAGTATGACGCCAATAGCTGCACACGCGTAAGAAATCTCTTCAATAGCCAAAATATAAGAGACAAAATCAGCGCCTACCCCACCCCATTCTTCTGGAATAGGCAGACCCATCATTCCGAGATTGCCCATCTGTCGTATGATTTCTCTTGGAAATTCGTCTTTTTCGTCAATCTCGGCCGCTTTGGGCAGAATGACCTCTCGGGCAAAATCGCGCACCATTTTACGAATTTCTTGTTGTTCAGATGTGAATTCGAAATTCATGACCCATCGACACCTTTATCCAGGTTTCTTCGTATCTTCCCGAATTTCATGATTTATTTTAAAGATGCATAACCAATTTATTCTCCACGAAATTCCGGTTTACGGCGTTCGAGAAAAGCCTGCATACCCTCTTTGCGATCATTTGTTGAGAAAGCAAGAGCAAAAAAGGCTGCTTCCTGAGCGGTACCTCGTTCGAGATCCGTCTCTGCCCCTTCATAAACCGCTCTCTTGATAAAATGGAGAGCTTTAGCAGGCAACTTGGCAAACTTGTTGGCAAGCTTAATGCCCTCTTCCATCAATTCTTCTTCTTTGACCACAGCCGTAACGAGTCCATAAGCCATTGCCGTTTGAGCATCAATTGGCTCACCTGTCAAAAGCATATGCAAGGCTCGTCCCTGACCTATGATTCGTGGTAACCGTTGACTTCCACCAAATCCAGGCAATACACCAATACTCACTTCCGGCTGCCCCAATTTAGCACCTTCTGCCGCAATACGAATATCGCAAGCCAGGGCCACCTCCAGTCCACCACCTAAAGCGTAACCTTGAATGAGCGCAATGGTAGGTTGAGGAAGTGCCTCAAGTTTGGCAAACACCTTTTGACCAAGACGTGAAAATTCAGCAGCTTGGAGGCTATCTATATCAACCATCTCGGCAATATCTGCGCCAGCCGCAAAAGCTCTGCCTTCTCCACAAAGAATGATGGAACGCACATCTTTTTGTTTCTCCAATTGAGTTAAATGAGCGTCCAATTGACGGATAACTTCTTGATTGAGAGCATTCAACTGCTTCGGACGCTGCAAGATTAATTTTGCTGTCGTACCTTCAATCACAAGCTTTACGTACTCTTCAGACATTCACATTTCCCTCACTTGTCAATTATATATTTTCACTGCTTACAAGAGCTTTAATCGTTATACACGTAAAAACCACGACCTGATTTTTTCCCAAGCCACCCTGCTCTCACATACTTGCGCAACAAGGGACAAGGGCGATATTTGGAATCACGAAAACCTTCATAGAGCACTTCCATAATCGCCAAACACGTGTCAAGTCCTATAAAATCAGCTAAGGTAAGCGGTCCCATCGGATGATTCATGCCAAGTTTCATCACTTCGTCTATCGCTTCCGGTGTAGCCACTCCTTCATAGACACAGTAAATCGCTTCGTTAATCATAGGCAATAGAACACGGTTGGAGACAAAACCCGGGAAATCGTTGACCTCCACTGCCGTTTTACCCATTTTCTCTGCCAATTCATGCACAGCTGTATAAACCGCATCACTCGTGGCTAAACCGCAAATAACTTCCACCAATTTCATCACAGGTACTGGATTCATAAAATGCATACCAATGACTTGTTCAGGACGACGAGTGACAGCAGCAATCTCTGTTATCGGCAAAGAGGATGTATTGGAAGCTAAGATAGCGTCACCCTTCATCAACTCATCCAATTTGCGAAATATCCCCAATTTGATATCCATATTTTCTGTGGCTGCTTCAATCGCTATATCTGCGTCAGAACCTGCATCAAGCTGGCAACTCGTCTCAATCCGTCCCAACACAGCAGCCATTTCTTCCTGTCCCATGCGCCCTTTATCTACTGCGCGTTGCAAATTCTTACGTATGACAGCCAAACCACGTTGGATAAATTCGTCTTGAATATCATTCAAAACAACTTGAAGTCCCGCCTCTGCAGCTACCTGTGCAATACCACTCCCCATTTGACCTGCACCTATAACCATCACTTTACGTATCTCTGCCATTAGTCGATAACACTCCCCATTGTCTCAAATGATGAACGTGAACTTTCTTACATCTTCTTTGTAACTCAGGCAAGCTTAATTGCGCGGCACTTCTACCAATACTGCATCCCCCTGTGCCGCCCCACTGCAAATTGCCGCTATGCCGAGACCACCGCCACGACGACGCAGCTCATAGATTAAAGTCATCAATATACGCGCTCCACTTGCTCCAATAGGATGTCCAAAAGCGATGGCTCCGCCATTCACATTGACTTTTTCAGTATCCCAAGCCAGTTTGTTGCCCGTAGCTAAAGCAACTGCAGCAAACGCTTCGTTGACCTCAAATAAATCAATGTCTTTTAGGCGATAACCCGTTTTATCCAAAAGTCGAGATATCGCAAGCGCTGGAGTCAGGGCAATATATTTTGCTTCAAGTGCTGCTTCTGCATATCCATGGATGAACGCCAGAGGTTTTTGACCTAGTAACGCGGCTCGTTCTTCAGACATGAGCACAAGCGCTCCCGCTCCATCGTTCACTCCCGGTGCGTTTCCTGCCGTGATCGAACCATTTTCCTGAAACACCGGGGGTAAAGCTGCCAGTTTTTCAAGCGACGTATCACTTCGCGGACATTCGTCAGCCTCCACCAGCAAGTCTCCTTTGCGTGTGGGCACTGATACGGGAACTATCTCATCCCGCAACCTTCCTTCTCTTGCTGCGGCTATTGCTTTCTCGTGGCTCAACAAGGCAAACCGATCTTGTTCTTCACGTGTAATACCCAGCTCTGCCGCCACATCACTGCCATGAACCGCCATATGAACTTGATGAAAAGCGCATGTTAATCCATCATGAACCATCAAATCGACAATAGGTACATCGCCCATTTTGTTGCCGCCTCGCGCCGCAGGTAACGCGTAGGGAGCATTGGACATACTCTCCATTCCTCCCGCCACAGCTACCTCAATATCACCCGCGCGAATCAGCGCGTCTGCTAACGTGACTGCTCGCAAACCGGACGCACAAACTTTATTAATGGTTAAGCTTGGCACTTCCCACGGCAATCCAGCCAGTCTCGCAGCCTGTCGAGCAGGAATTTGTCCAGCACCGCCCTGTAGTACCATTCCCATAATAACCGAACCCACCTGACCGGCCGGTAGATTCGCTCTTTCAAGTGCGGAGCGAATGGCTATACCACCTAACTCAACCGCTTTCATATTGGACAAAGCACCTTGAAATTTGCCAAACGGTGTGCGTGCCGCGCTGACAATCACCGATTTTCTCATCTCGTCCGCCTCCTGTTAGACTGATGATGGTTTTCAGCAAGCAAAATTCCCGCTCTTTTCACTTTCTGTCATTATGATAGCCGAGATAGCGACAAGAACCAAAGGGAAAGCCTGGTCATTTTCAAATAGACACAACATGATTTGCAAACTTCTGCAGACAATCGGGAAGCTGCCCAAGAATCGTTGGACAGCTCCGATAGTTGCTTATTCATTTCAAAATTCCCATGAAAATATACTCCATGCGTAACAGAGAAGCTGAGAGTTTTGGATAAACCCACTTTTATGCCCCTCATACCTTATTCCTCAAGCAATGGACTGTGCGAGCAGTTCGATGACATCAAACGTTTCCAATCTTTCCTCTGCCCCATTCGCTTTTGTACCATCAATCAGCATGGTCATGCAATATGGACAGGCTGTGCCAACCACTTCAGCCCCAGTATCCAGAGCCTGTTTAGCCCGCATTACATTGATACGGGAAGCACCGCCCTCTTCTTTAAACATACCACCGCCGCCAGCGCCACAGCACATGCTCTTGTTCCGACTACGCTCCATTTCTACAAGCTCCAGCCCCGGAATAGCTTCCAGGATAAAACGAGGCGCATCATAGATGTCATTATATCGGCCCAAATAGCAGGAATCATGATAGGTAATTCTCTTTTCGATCCGGTGGGTTGGCTTCAGTTTTCCTTCTTGAATCAATTTTGCCGCAAATTGCGTACTATGATAGACTTCCGCCTCAAACCCAAAATCAGGGTATTCGTTTTTGAAAGTATTAAACGCGTGCGGATCGGTCGTAATAATTTTTTTCACGCCGTATGTTTGGAAAATTTCAATGTTGCGCTGCACAAACTCCTGATATAAAAACTCGTTGCCTAAACGGCGTGCAGAATCGCCATCACTTTCTTCCTCTGTACCGAGAATCGCAAAATCAACGCCTGCCGCCAGAAGAATACGCGCAAACGCTTGGGCAATTTTCTGATTGCGCTGATCATAAGAGGCGGCTGTACCGACAAAAAACAGATACTCGGCCTTCCCTTCCACTTCCTCCATGGTTTTGACAGGCAAGTCTCCAACCCAAGCCGCACGTTCACGTTTACTAATACCCCATTCATTGGACTGTCTCTCTAAATTACTAAAAACCTTGGTAACTTCCGGCGATGTTTTTCCTTCTGTCAACACCAAATACCTACGCAGATCGATAATGTCTTGAACATGTTCGTTCGCTACCGGACAGGCTTCTTCACAAGCACGGCAAGTTGTGCAAGCCCAAACTTCCTCGTCAGTAAATACTCCTTCAAAAACCGGATGTGTACTGAGAGTTTCTGCTCCAGCCGCTTTTTGTTGCAATAACTGAGGACCTTCAGCAACAATAGCCTCTTTCATCTTCAAAATCAGATGCTTAGGAGAGAGCGGTTTTCCTGACAAGGTTGCTGGACAATTGATGTGACAACGCCCACACTCCGTACAGGCATAGCCGTCTAATAACTGTTTCCAGGTAAATTGCTGTATTTGTCCTACACCAAATTCCTCAATAGACTCGTCTTCCAAATCGAGCTTGCGAAGCTTGCCAGCAGGCTCGTACTTCTTGAAGTACCAGTTAAAGAGTGCGCCAATCATATGCATATGTTTCGAACGAGGAATAAAATAGAGAAATGTGGAGATTGCAAGAATATGCAGCCAAAAACAAATTTCGCTAATTGCCAGCAACCCACTCTTTGAAAGAGGCGCCAACCAACGCGCGATCAGCGAAACACCCGGCGAATACCATCCACCGTAACTTCCCGCCAAGGCCATATCCGCACCTGTGGCAATAAAGTAAGTGACAACAATTGTCCCAATCAAAAAGAGAATAAAGCCGCCTTCGAAAGTCTGCTCCACGCGCATAGGACGCAACACATAGCGGCGAATAGCCGCCACAATGATGGCCACCAGCACAAACCAAGAGAACATCTCCTCAATAAACAGATAGACAGGAGAAGTTGCCCAAGGCAGATGAAAACGAAGGATGTGATAAACAATAAAATCGAGATCGCCAAATACTAGAAATAGAAAGCCCCAAAAGATAAAAAAATGTCCTAACCCGGACGGTTCGGCTAAAACCTTCCGTTGTCCCAACACATTGACTACGAAGCTTTTCAATCTTTGCCCCGGTTTGTCAAAACGTGTAGGGTCAGGCGCTGCCAATTTCAAATACAAGTAACGTTGTCTGACAGCTGTGCCAAACAGGTAAAGCGCTGTCCCAAAAACGAGGACAAACACAATTCCCTGAATGATATACCACATAGGCGCCCCTCCTCCGTGCGTTCATGACTAGTATAAACGTGCGCGGTCACATTTTGTATAGCAGCCGGCACGAACATCGCTAGCACATATTATACCTACCGACTGGTTGGTATGTATAGCGCATTCTCTGATTTTTTGCCGATCCGGTTACAAAAAGAATTTCGTCTTAACAGAAAGTCCAAGGTTTGTCATGTTCTGCTCCATTCATTCATAAGTATTGGACAATTGAATCCGGTGATGGAGCTCACCGTGAACTGCCGGAATGAACTGGCTAATGGCCCCTACTGTTATTCTTTCATTCACAGACAGTAGGGGTACTTTTTTGGTTTTGAGGTGAAACATGTCTTCCACATTGCAGCTGTTTTTGGTCTCGCTCATCACAAGTATAGACAACGCCTTATTGGCTGGAATTCTATTACCTACCGGATTTATGCCGCAAGAACGGCGCAACGCTCTGATTCAAACTGGAATTTTACTTGGTTTATGGCAAATTGCAATGGTCAGCAAAATTGATTATTTGCTACAGGCGGTTGTATTCCGCTTTTTGGCGATTCTCTTGTTGAGTTGGATGAGCATCCAGTCCTTGAGCCGCATTTCTGCCCGCCGACCATGGTATAGGATTCCTACAACGCTAAAAATCTTCAGTTTTACGGCAATCGGAAATCTGGATAATATCTTATGGCTTGGCATGATGACAAAAGGAAATCGCATAGGATTGCTTTTTACAACCGCTATCACATTACCTATCTTTTTTCTGGTTGCCTATTTCCTTTCTCAACAGGCGGAAAAACAGCAGTGGATACTCCCTCTGGGTGCTGGCATGATGGCCTGGGCAGCTGCAGCGCTATGCATGGAAACACCCGTTATCCATGCATGGATTTTGTCACTTGATGATGCCTCGCAAACAACCTTGCAAAGCCTGATGACGGCAGCCATTTTATCCATTGGATTGGGATTGCGTTTCTTTTTTCAAAAACGACAGAACGCCCCATAACCTGGATGGTTCAAAATAGATGGTAGATGCCTAATCCCAAATAGAGCGAGGAAACGGCAATGGAAATCGCTATTCTCATCCACCTGTTGAAAAATATTGTGGAATGTTCAGAATGAGTTGCTGATGGTTTTCTGCTCAATTGGAACATCCTAGAGCCCAAGACTAAAAATAACGCTAATAAAAAGCCTGCTATCACAGCCCAACTGATAAACTCATGCAAAAATCCAAGACTGAGCCCAATGGATAGATTTTCGAGTGAAAAGGCAAGTGCCAGCATCATTTTTTCATGAATCAGAACGGATACCTTTTCATCATGGATGTCTTGTATGAAATTGCGATCAATCTCTATTAAAATCCACAAACCCATGCTTATGAGTATGACTGAACCCAGCCAAGTAAAATGGAAAAAATTTTCTTCTGTAATGATTTTTTCAGCCGTCGATCCTCCCAAAAGGCAAAACCATAGCGAAATCACGGCTAACTTGTTTCGCCATCCCAACCATCTAGATTTTTGAGGATGACCTGCCACAAAATCCTCTTGCTCCAGCGTGGTTAAACCAGCACCCAAAAAACCTACAGAGGCACTCACACCTACCATTCCGAGCAACATGTGCAGACACCTTCCTATGTCTCCACAGCGTATGTTCAAGACATACTGAGTCGAAATAGACAAGGGTCCATGGAACTTGCCTGAAATTGTTGGGAGGGCAGGATTTAGGAAAGTAAATAGAGATGATAATCAACGTTCGTCAGGATACGAAAAACATTTATCGTCGTTAAAGTGGAAAACAACAGCGCCCCTGCCATCAATCCAAAGACCGCGTCAGGATAACCAAACCAGCGACTGAGCACAAAACCGATTAGCGCGTCTAAAGCAATGGACCATAGCAAGGGACGAATCACACCGTCAGGCCGAGATAGAGAAAACATTAAAATTGCATTCATTAAAGCGATTGACAGCAAGGTATAGCCAATCAGCGCAAGGAGAAATACTTTTATGGTATAGCCTGTAAAGATGGGCTCATGCAATGAATGCACAATATATTCAGCCAACACAAAGCGAAAGACTACATAATCTGTACACGCGCTTATCAGCGAAACTCCGAGCATGAGCAACAGACTGCGCAAATATTTGCGCCTGATGATGTTGCTCAATTCTTCAGCCATCGAAAGAGTATATTGTTGTTGACTTTCAATTGCCTCGACAATTAAACGATAGACACTTACTTCCATTAATCCCATCGGAACAACAAGCATAATGAGCGCAAAGTCAAGAGCTACTTCGTAATCTCCCCGAAACCAAATTGCCAGCGGAAGCAGCGATTGCCCCGTTGCTGTCCAAGCCATTAATCTATCCATAAATAGCAATAAATAATATAAAAATCCATAGAGAAAATAAGGTGCTACAGAATAGACTGTCACCGTCGTCTTCGGTAGAGAAGGATTAATCCCCCGTTCCCCGCGAGCAACGGAACGACGAAAAAAATAGGTGACAAGTAGAGCCCCTATTATCGAAATAGCTACAATGGCCATTAACTGGGAAATTAATATATTTAGACGAAAATAATGAAACCCAATATAGACAAACCCTATCCCTAATATCAACAGGCCGGAAAAAACCAGTTCTTGTTGAAGTAGATACAGGGAGGTTACAGCCATCCAAATAGCGTTTAAAGCCATGTAAAAGGAAATTGTAATGACAAACATGTGCCACGGAAGTATGGGAAACAGTACATTGAACAGGGCTAAAGCAACACTGACTGCTAACGAAAAAAACAGGCTAGCTCGAACAATACGCAGCGATATGATGCCTGCCATTCGATAGTAACCCTGAAGAAGATAGAAAAAGCCCCGACGAGAAATTGTCTGCATAAAGCCGCCTGCTGTCAAGAAACTCAGTACCGTGCCTATTGCAATAGCGGTTGCCGTCTTGACAGACGCTTGTTCATAAGACCACAGAGAAAAGCGAAAAAATAGCATGGAAGCAATGCCAATCAACATAGGCAAGGCAAAAAAAGTTCCTCGTATAAAACGCTTGATAACACTTATCCAGCGTTTCACATAAGACGTCCGCTGGCGATAGCTGTTAGCTGCAGTGGCAATATTGCGATGCGTCATGGGCCAGAGAATACGGGCAAGCTGAAAAACATCATGTAAGCCCAGTTCTTGCTCAACCCTTTTATCTGTCCATCCAAAAGACTCTAATATGGCTGCAATTTCCCATTCATTTTCTGGTTGAATGTGCCGTTCCAGTACTTCCAACAGCAATTTTTCATATAAATCGAACGAAGGATTGATCTTATCTGGAGGAAAGCTCATGTCTTATCCAGCTCATCAATAACCATATTTAAAATCAATTCCACCAGTTTCCCTTCCCGATCCGCTTCTTCGACTATCTCTTTGGTAATCGTTTCACCTCGAGCAATGATACGTTTCCCAAAACGTGTAAACAGATCACTCCCCGCCTTTTTACCGACGATATAACGCATTTTCAGATTTTCATGCTGTTCTACTACTTCACTCGGCAGAAACGTAGTTTTGGGCATGGAAGCAGGCAGGGAAAACTTTTCTTCTTGTGTTTTTTCGACGGTGTTTGCCGAAGCAGAAGATGCTGTCGTGGACGTTTGAAGGCTAGAGTCAAATGCCTCTTTGACTGGCTGCAACATAACCCTCATTTCCTGAATCTGTTGTTCCTTCGGCATCTCCATTGAAAAGGGATATGCAAATGTGATATGCGGCCTGCCTTCACTCTCTTCTGTCCAAAATTTGAGATAGGATTCAATTTCTGACCATAAACTCTCCATAATATTCTCCCGCTTTCACAGTACGATTCCAGCTGTCTTTTTAACCTGCGAAATCCATGATGTATTGAATCATCTCAAATTTACGCAAATACTCTTTCGCTTTCTCCTCTTGCCCAACGGAAGAATATAATTCAACTAAATCCAACAAAAATATAGGTGCCGCTAATTGATTCGGATCTTCTTTCAGCGCTTGCTCCAACAGTTTGATAGCTTGCGGATACATTTTCAAATCGCGCAGTGCATAAGCACGTTCTGCCGCCTGAAGCTGGCGCCGGCGATGAAGTCGCTCCTCTATTCGCTGAGACTCCATCAACGCTCGTTGTGCTTGAACTGTATCACCCAGGCTCATATATAAAAGTGAGATTTCTGTCCAAAGTATAGAAATGATCGACGGATGGCGAGTCAGTTGAATGGCCTTCTCAAAATGCTCAATGGCCAATTGTATATGTCCAATATCTTTTAACGCATAACCACGTTCTGCCAACAGTTGTTCAGTTCTAATCCTACCCTCATCATATTGATTTTCAGGTTCAATGAATGGTTCAATTGACGGAACATTTTCTCTCCATTCCGCAGTCTGAGTTTCCGCAACTTGGCGTACTAGAGCCAGCTTGATATAGGATTTCAAATATTGTTCTAGATTTTTTTCCAGTGTAAACATGCTCATGGCCCGCTGCCTTGCCTCACTCGCCATCTCGCTAGCCAATTGAGGCTGCTCCAGCAAACGAATGATACCTTCCGCCAGTCCCTGCACATCTCCGGGTGTAACCAATATACCGTGATCGCCCAAAGCCTCAGAGATACCGCCAACATCTGTAGAGACTATCGGCTTGCCTGCAAACATGGCTTCCACAATAGAGTAGGGAAATGCCTCGGAAACACTGGTTTGTACGACAATGTCACCGCTTTCGTAAGCTTTGACTATATCCGAGGTATGACCAAGAAAATGGACTGTTTCCTGCAGACCCAGTTTCTCATTCAACGCCAAGCATTCATCGTAGTACTCAGGCACACTGATGGAACCATAGATCAAAAATTGAACATTTGGAATGTGTTGTTTGACTATAAGCGCAGCCCTTTGCAAAGACTGCAAATCTTTAATAGGATCCACGCGCGCAACCGTAATTACCGTTGGACTATCATGCGCTACATCCTGCATATTGGAAAACAGAGTATGGTCGACACCGTTGTAAATGACTTGAATCCGTTCGTGTCTATCTGTCAAACGCTTTTCCCAGCGCATGTTGTAAGCACAAACTGGTGAAATTTGATCCGCGAATGCATAACATAAATCGGTCACTGATTGAATCATGCGGATTAAAAAAGTATTCAGAAACGATGGATACCCACGCTTGGAGAGGGACAGATATTGTTCACGCAAATATATTCCATGTTCTGTAAGCAGAAAGGGTGTTCCATATTTTAATTTTGAAACCACGCAAGGTAAGCCACAAAAAGAAGCAGCAGAAGCGTGGGTAATTGTGGTTTTGGGAACTGGCGTGTTGATGATATTGAAAAAGCGATAAATCCATCCCAAACTTTGCAAGGTACAATAAATATCCGGTTCGGCACGAAAAAATTGAGCTTCTTTCTCCAACTCCAGCAAATAACTCCGATAAGCACGCCAAGTCAATTCTGATTTAAAACAAACTTTGTAATCGTACTGCACAAAAAAATCGTACAATGCGACAATCGTTTCAGCAAAAACATAGCTGTTTTTTTCTTCGGTAAGCAATTCGCCGACTAAATCCAAAAATAGCGGAATAAACATCTGCTGTATGACTTCATCGGTTGTTCTTTGCTTAGCCAGATAAGTAGAACTAAAGGGAGTATCCAGATGTTCACTCGGTTCTTCTGTTCCCCAAAGCGGCACACGAATCAATTCATTCCGTTCACCAATATCAAATTTTTGAGTCACAAACGGGTCCATGACAATACTGAACACTTTATAATCAACTGCTGTGAGACGTTTCATCAGAATGTCGCACCACTGGCTAACCCCACCCTGACTGAATGGATAAGTACCCTCTGTAACTAACAAAACTGAGATTTTATCCTCCATCAGGGGGAGCCTCCTTCCTATTCCACCTAGCTTACACAGGAAACTGCAGCGTGATCGCCAAGACCGACATTTAATGGACGAATTCTTTATTGCGATAGAGAAATTCTGTACGCACAAAACAAGTTTTGCATTCCCGTCCATGTGCTTTACAAAGATGATTGCCAACTTCCCAGCAACGCGGTGCTGCAGACTGGTAGACCGGACAAGCCTGACAGATATGCTTGGGCGTACAACACAACTCATAACAGGGAGCCAGCGTGCGATTGTTTACTTCCGACATTTGCGCACGCTCTTTCCACCAGTCTACAAACGCGTTGACCACACGGCCATCCAACTGTGTCCCTGCTGCTTGTTGTAAAGTTTCTAGCGTTTTTTCGAAAGAAAGGGGAGTTCTCCATGCTCTTCCATTAATTTTGGCAAGAAAGACTTGTATAACATGAATAATTCTTGCCCCTAGCGGGATGTCCTCCCCTTTTAATCCTTCCGGAAAGCCTAACCCATCTATACGTTCATGATGATAGAGTACATATTGAGCAGCGCGCTCATTTCCAGAAGCAATCAGAATCATGGAAGCTCCTATTTGAACATGCAATTTAATGGACTCATATTCCGCATCATTAAAGACACCTTCTTTACTGAGCAGCTCCATATTGAGTCCGATCACGCCAATATTGCTCAAATGTGCTGCTAGCGCTAAATCCCGCAGTTCTTCTTCTGTCATACCCATTCGCTTTCCGACGACCAACGAATAACGCGCCATCATTTCAGAATAACCCACCGTGTAAGGATTAAAGTCATCTACCATATTGGAAAGATTCCACAGCATATAGGAATAAGAACGCCCCAGTCTACGATGAAGAGAAGAAAAACTAGAAATTTGTACCATTTGATCGACAAGTAACTGAATTTGGCTCTCATTAGGGCGCAGGGCATTTTTGTTGTCCAGATCTGCCCCAAAACAAATCAGCAAGATACCCTGCTGAGGAATCTGCACGATCAACACGGCACCTACATCGCTAACTGTAAGATAACCCGGTAATTGATAAAATTCTTGTGATTGGCGTCCTATGAAGCAATAAGGGCGGCCTTCTATCCATGTCTTCAGCATATCCTGAAGTTCCTGGTCCTGCTTGAGTCTTGATCTCAAGCCTCGCAAAGCCCCTACAGCGATTACCGCTTGCTCTTCATTCTCCGCAGCGCGAAAAAATGCGCCACCGCAATAGCCTGAAAATCCTGTAAAAGATTGCACAATAAGTTCCAAAGCGGACGATTCGTCCGTTGAAAGTCTGGCCACCTTTTTAACAGCATCTTCCCCCAAACTCGCAATTTCCTGTTGGAGACGGGCTGTTTCCAAAGCGACTACATCTTCGATTAACTTACTATATTGATGAAGAAATTTTCGCATCTCCATTCGGATTGGCTTAGCCACTCGATATACTGGACCAATGCGAAAAAGAACCAATTTCCCCTCCGTCTGCATAGAGAGCAAGGGAACTTCACCTTCATATATAACCTGAACTGATGCACGGGTGGCATCCGCTTCCAAAACCATAGGCGGCAAATACTTTTCTCGACTGTCGACAGCCAAGCCGCTATAGGATGGACCTGTATTAGAAAACTTGTCAAATGGGTGCAATGTTGCTTTGAGTATATATCGTTGGCTCCGCTTGTCGAGAACATATGCTGCATAATTAGGCGCTTCATGCATACTGGAAAGAATCCGTAACACGGCAGCCAGATTATCTTCTATTCTCGCCGTTGGACGAATTTCTTGTGCCATTCGTTCCATACGATTCATTTCTGTTTCGTAATGTTTTCGCCAGCGGACCTGCCTAAAGAGCAAACTGCCAAGGATGACAATGATTATAAAAACAATTAGAAGAATGAACCAAAATAATGTCATAGTAAGATGCGAAAAATCCATGTTCAATCTCACTGCGCACCTTCTTCAGTTGCCGCTGTCTCGGGTCTTAACTCCCATCCCTGATGCCGTAAAGCTGTTAATTCATTTTCCAGGATGGCAAGCGTCTGACTCATGGTACGCACTTTTTGGTCAAGTACAGTAAGTTGAATGGACTGATAAATCATGATGGACAGCATGCCTAAAATAGCCATTAGATACAATAAGGAGGGCGGATAAGTGACACCAAGAAGGTATGCTACTTGATTGAGGACCGTTGGAAAAATAGAAATGAGCATAATCAACACGAAAATAAACAACCACAAAATGCTAAAACGCTCTGTTAATTTTCGTTTTATGAGCAAATAACCGTTCGTCAAGGCAAAAATGAATCCTAGACAGAACACCGTAAGCCGCAGTACATCATTCACCCCATACACCACCTACCGTGTACAGCTTGCAAGAATATATCTTTTCTATGGTTTTTATCTTTTATTCTAACCATACACTATAAGGTATCTTCGAGCAAAATGATAGACATAGTTCCATTCTATTTTAATTTACTTTAAATAACATATTGCGTTTTTAATTTTATGATATTTATTTATTGTTATAAATCAGATAAACCGTAGTATTAGGTCCATCATATTCAATTTGTAAAGAATGACCCGCACTTTGATACTGTCGCAACCAATGAGCCAGATTCCGGTATGCGAGTTCATCCTGCTGATATATCTTTTTCTCAATTGGATAAATACTCAGGCTTGGATTAATTTCGTACAGATGTTTTGGATAAATGATATACACGTCATGCGGAATGGCTAAGGAAGGTTTCCCGGCTCCATACGCTGTCAACGGTATCCTTGCCTTTGGATTAAATTCATGCACAAACGCGTTGACATGCATCAAATAACCTGTATCGAGCACCAGAGAATAATATTGATCAGGCGCTACCAAAAAATAGCTTCCATTTGTTTGCTGTTTGACTATTTGTAAATACTGTTCGACATTGTGATTGGACAACAATTTATAAGGAATAATTGGATTGACACCGCAGAAAGCAACAGCTCCTTGGAACAGCGCATAAATGCCCACCGCCTGTGTCCATTGCCACCACGCCCGAACGGGAAAAAACGAAAGAAGCAGATAGACTGTGTATCCTATGACCAGCGCTTCTATAATGGCCCACATATCAATAGCCCGTGACGATAACGCGACGCTCTGGGAAAGAGGAGCCAACCATTCATAAAGTGTAAACATGAGCAGACCTGCCAAAGCTATGGATAAAGTGAGAGAGTCGCCTCGCAATACATGAAGGACACCTATCACACAGAGAAACATGCTGCAAGCGGCTCCTAGGATATCCAGCCAAGTGAGTTGAGGAAATGGAATCGCCTGATGAGCATGAATGAAAGTAACCGAAGCAGCGTTCACTGCATGACCTAGCAATCGACCCACAGCAAGCGGCCATAAAGTGACAAATAAAGAAGCCAATATGGCACCAGTCATCCATGTCATTTTTCGATTCCAACGCAAATGTTGAACCAGCCATTCAGCCAAAAGTGGCGATCCGGCACAAAGAAGTGCCAGTGCATAACCAAATGGATGTGATAAACCGGCTGCCGATAGACCAAAGAAAACGGTATATCCTTCTTCTGGTCTGCCACTCTTTAAATATTTATAGGCAAAGACTAGCACTGGCAAGGCAAAAACAAAACTGAATTCTTGCGAAAGACTGGCTCCTACGCGACTCCAATCGTCTTGCAAGATTAGATATCCAAAAACGCCATACAGAGCCATGCCAACAAGCGCGCCATTGGCCTTGCCTGTTAAATTTTTTAGAGTGTAGTAGATACTCCAAACCACAAGGCTGTTGTTAAAAGCCCCACTATACTTCAAAATATATAATAAATTCACAAGTGCTAATTTACCGATAAGAGCAATGTATATATAAAAACCTTGAGGATAAATTCCATCATGAAATAATTGGTTCATGTCAATATATTTGGCCCATGTCAATGTGGTGTACCCATCTGACATACTAGGTGCCGCATGGACCAATGCATCATAAGAGCGAATATAGACGGACAGGACAAAAACGACCCAAAAAGCAAAAAGTTCTATTGTCCGATGGCTAAAATGCCAACGACGCAAATCACGATAAAATATTGCCCAGCGTTTTCTCAACTTTTGTCTTAGGTGAACCCACCAACTTTGACTTTCCAAGCTGCTGTAAAAAAACGCTCCCCCAAGGGCCACTAAACGTGTCCTGTGAGGTGTCCGGCGCAAACGAAATACCAGGATTCCAAACAGACAAGCCAACACGCTGATGCCGGCAAAAATTTTGAAAACTACTAATACATAACCAATAATTATCAATAGACAATTCATGCGTAGATAAGAAGACCAAAACCGGTCACTTCTGGAGCCATCAACTTGTCGAAACAGCCAGCGAGGAAACAATAGAAAAAAAACAACCAATGCAATGGCAAAATGAAATAGATGAAAAAGCTGATTAAAGAACGAGCCGTAGTCAACGATGGGCCCACGCCTCCAAATACAGGGCTATTTTCATTTCAAGTGTATCTCACTTATGGATAAATACAAGCATTCAGCGAAGGTGTTTCCCACACTCAATATAGAGAACCAGACTGCAAAAGAGGAGTCAAAGTCATGGAACGCTTGTCTGAGAAGAAGTTTTGGGATGCTTATTGGCAACAAGAAACTAGGAGTGATTTTCAAAAGCATATATTTTCGGATATATTCCAACATTACCTGCCAAAGAACGCAAGTT
The DNA here is from genome assembly GCF_016804365.1 of Alicyclobacillus sp. TC. Lineage (NCBI taxonomy): Bacteria > Bacillati > Bacillota > Bacilli > Caryophanales > Alicyclobacillaceae > Alicyclobacillus > Alicyclobacillus sp. TC. The sequence continues at coordinate 2,729,586 of NZ_CP044434.1, forward strand.
ACTTCGAAATCGGCTGTGCACCAGGCACAAATCTCGTCTATTTTGCTAACCAATTTGGTTACCGCGTTTCAGGAATCGACTACTCGAATATTGAACAGGTGGGAAAACTTTTAAAGCATCATGGCATTGTCCCAGAGGAACTCTCAGGTGAGGATTTTTTCTCGTATACTCCTAAACGTCAATACGATGTCGTTACATCGTTTGGTTTTGTAGAACATTTTCAAAATACTCAAGATGTCATAGAACGACATATGCAATTGGTGGCGCCTCAGGGATGGTTAGTCATAGAAGTTCCCAATATTCGCTATTTCAATTTTCTTCTCTACCGTATATTGAATCCGTCATTGTTAGCCATCCACAATCCAAAGGCGATGAATCTGCAAGCCTTGCAAGCACCTATCAAAGAATCCAACAATTTTGAAATTGTTTTTAGTGGATACTATAAATCCTGCTTTCTCTATTTCAATCCAGACAATGCTGAATTAGTGAAACACTCTCTACGCAGAAAACTATTTCTTGGTCTTCGTTCATTGACGACCACCCTAGGATTAGAAAATTATCCTAATCGATTTTTTTCACCTTATTTATTTGTGATTGCAAAAAGAATTCGTTAAAAAACGCTTTTGGGTTATATATGACGGTTTACGGGAGTAACTTTTCCCTGAAAATAAGTCTCTGCGAAGTAGACTGGATATTGATTTAAATCAGCAAACTGACGCCGCCGCAATATTTCTTGTCGCGTCATCTTTTCCAGTCTGTCAAAAAGCAGCAAAGTACGTACAGCGTATTTTTGTTGAAGGTTGCGCAGCCGTTGATTGACGATTTCAATCCAAGCTGCACTTGCCGAGTCACCGAGCGGAACATTTTCCCAAATAATGGCGTCCAGAAACGGAGCCGTATGGTTAGCCAGTGTCTCTAATCCATTATTTTGCAAAATTCCGTGCTGTGGAAACCATTTGCGTAAACTCGCGACAATTTGCATGGCAGCATTCAATTGATTTGTTTTATCTGGCAGTTCCGGCCACTCCACATTACCGATAGTATCTAAAAAAACACCATCGTAATGAGAATGAACCAACAACTGACCAATATGACGGTGGAGAAGGGTCTGCCAATGGGGAGAAGCGAGATCGGCATAAAATCCTCCATAAACTGGCTGCACTATTTTTTCACCCTTTTTACGAAGAAAGTCATCCTCTCTCAGTAAAGGATAGAGCGGGTGATACTCAGGCACCTCGATAACGCTTGCATAGGCCATCACCAGTGTCTGTCTGCTTTTAAGATATTGAATTTCTTCTTCTTGATAGTGAGCGGGTTCCAGAATCACCATATCGTACTCAGCTAAATCCTGCAGTGATCCTCGCCCATAGTAGACTGCGAAACGATGTAGGTTAGAAATGCGTTCTCGAACCATGAATTCTTGGATTTCTCCTCACTTTGATTTCGATTCTGAACAGTCACTCACAGACTGCACAGACTGCTTGACATCCAATAGATAAACGAGAAGATTGACCATAATACTCATGCTGACTTTCAAAAGATAGACAAGGGGACGGAGACCTGAATGCATACTTCTTCCAGAAGTTCTTTTTTGATTGCTTATCCCCACTTCTTTGATTTTCCAACCTCTTAAGCAAGCATCGATTAAAAAATCGGCATCTGGATAATCCGCTGGAAACTGTGCGGATTGACTGTAATAAGAAAAAGCGGCCCGATTCAGCGCCCGTAAACCAGAAGTTGGATCAGACAGATATTGTTTGCCAATCCAGAAGATGATTTTTCGAAAAAACCGAATGACAAAACCTTTGGCTAGACCAGGCTGAAAACTGGCATCCCCTTTGTAACGAGAACCAATCACGATATCGGCGTCCCCTTCAGAGAGAGCGGCCAGAAGCGTCGTAACATCTTGCGGACTATGTTGTCCATCTGCGTCTATCTGCACCACGCAATCATACGAGTGGCGAGCAGCGTATCGATATCCCGTCTGCAAAGCTGCGCCGTACCCTAAATTACATGGATGAGAAAGCACCTCTACCCCCATTAAGGCAGCGCGCTCAGCGGTATCATCTATGGAACCATCATTGATGACTAAAATGGAATGAAACGGCTGTTCCTTTTTTAATGAAATCAGCACTTTTTCAATATTGCTTCCTTCATTGAAGGCTGGAACGATCATCAATGCCCTCATCACAGTTTCTCCTCTTCACCTGCAAATTCATTTCCCTTCATTGTACAACGATTGGGGGGTATCACAGCCACCAATGAGTCAGCCAGGCTAGCAACCATCCACAACTGAGCGAACTGCTCAAATAAACGAGAGCAAGCATTCGCTTCCTCCTCATCAATCGGACAACTTCCACAGATAATGTTGAAAAAGTAGTAAAGCCCCCACAAAATCCCTCACCGAGCAATATCCAAAGAGCAATCCAATGATGAAGGACACTAAATTCTTGAAAAAAAATCCCCAGCAAAAATGTGCCTGTACTATTCAACAGCCATGTATTCCAGGGAAAAACATCTGTTCCAAGACTGATGGTTCGCTTACCTACCCAATAACGCGCTAAAGCTCCTAAGGCCGATCCGATACTGACCAGCAATAACATCATGGCATTCATACCGACAACTCCTTCACGGCATGCAACTTGCGCACACTGAGGTTTACCATCCATTCACCGAAAAAGGCTGTGAGAGGTCCTGCTATCAAACTTCCTAGCGCGTAAAAGACAGCCCATCCCAAATGGTGAATGGCTAATTGTTGAACACCTAAACAATAGGAAGAAAATGTCGTATATGTACCTATACATCCCGTACTCAAGCCGAGAATGAGCCACTCCGGCAACGATTTCTGGGCGACATAAGCCTGAAAAGCTCCTAGAAGCAAGGAGCCAGACAAGTTAATGAACAATATTCCGAGCGGAAACCCTTCTGGCGTTGGAATCCAGACACTGAGACAAAACCGCAATACCCCTCCAATAATCGCACCTGTTACAATCGCTCCTAATTTCATGACATGTCCCCCTCTCTTCATAAACCTCAATCCTAAAAGCCTTCCCTAGAAAATCTGCGTGGAAGTTGGATAAAAACAAACAGGCTCCTGCAAAAGCATTTAGCTTTTGCAGGAGCCATCATCCTCTTGTAGAGGCTTTCTGGTGAGCTCCATCACCGATATCACTCAATGGTTAATCCAGTCTATGCAAATAAGGAGTAGATATGTCAGTCATTTTTGCTGAATATCCTTGCTTAGACTTTATTTAGTCTACGAAGTCACGCCACTATTTGTCAAGACAATAATCCTATCATGACCTATGCAGTTGCTGTATGAGTTTGGTATTTGGACGAATGAAAATTACTTGAAAACGCCAAAAATCCCTTGACTTTTTTGAAACACCCCAAGAATCGCCGAGGAGGCATTTAACTGCCTATCTCTTAGCGATGTGGGTGTGAAACATGGCTCGTTTATGTAAACCTGGATTCAAGGAACTCTCGTCTTTCAGCAGTGTTGGTGGTGCTCCCGTTCTGCGTACGCTCTGGGATCGATTCGACTTTTCGCTACTTTTGTCGCAGTCTGGGATTTTCAAAGTTCGTGGCGTAGCCACCTAGATTTTAGCGTTTATCTACGTCATTGGTCTCATCAATCGTTGCTCGTCTGTAAACGCCTTGGCCACGTTCTTCAACTCAGACAACTTGCTACAGCGCATGACCGGTATTCAGAAAGTTACACAATCGGCTCTCAGTCGCTTTTTAACAGGGTTTTCTCAGTGGGACATATTCAATCTAAAACGAACAGCCCGTCTTCAAGAGGCACCCGGACACAGCTCTGGTAGACAGGGATGTACTTGCACTGGACGATACGCATGTGCCACACCCATACGCCAAAGGGATCCCATTTCTCTACTGGCTCTACGACAGTTCAAACAAAGTTTACACAGGGACGATGAACATCGTGGCCTTGCACGCCGTCCGCAATAACGGAATGGAATATCCTTGGTCCTACGCCATCTGGACGAAGCCCGAAAGTGATGCGGATAAGAAGCAATCGAAACTTGAATTGGCCTGGCAGATGCTTCAGACCGTCAGAAAACAGGTCACGTGTCGCCTGTGGGTGGTCATGGACCGCTGGTACTTTAGCAAGCCCTTTCTACTTCAGTGTGAGTCGGCGAACTTTGACTGGGTACCCAAGGCCAAACGGAACACGCAGTTATTCCGCCGGATGATTGAACCCGGAACTGCACGTGAACGCTTTGTGCCGCTCCGTCCGAAGGATCTCATTCGTGAGGCCCATCCGATGCTTATGGCACAAACCAATGTGGATGTCGCCTCCGTCGCTTGTGAGGACATCTACATGAAAAGGCCCAAGGCTTCCGTGAATCGGCGGGTCCAACCCTGCACGAAAATGAAATACACCAGAGTCGCTGCAGTTGTCGGCAAGCCCATGAAGTCAAAAAATGATCAAACAGCATCGGAACCAAGTGAGCTGGTGAACCCCAATGAACCCGTAGAGACCGAAGAGGTGGCTGCAGAGTATAAAGGAGCCTACCTGCTCGTCAGCAACCGCTACGATGCGCCATCTGAGGTAATTGGAGCATGGCTGAAGCGATGGAAAATCGAAGTCTTGTTCCGTACGGCAAAGCAAGAACTCGGAATGCTGGGTTGCCATTCACCGAACGAGAACCATATTCACGCTCACATGACGCTACTATTCACGGCTGAAACGCTTGTTCGGTACATAACCTGGCAACAAAAAACAGCGGGAGAAGAAGACTGTACCCACGGCCAAGTGATCCGCAATCTAATCTGCATCCGCTGTCGTACCCGTCAAGCCGCTCGGCAAAATGAGCAAGACTCGATCGTGATCGATCTTGACACACCAGCGAAACAGTTTGCAATACTCATCCGCAAATTTTGGTCAACTAAACTGGAATTGAGGTGGTTCGAACCTACCAATACCCAATTATTGAGAGCAACTGCATAGCTCATGCTATATATTGTAAATACACAGAAAGTCCAAACAACAATCACACATATCACTGATACCAATGACCTTCAAATTTACAAAGTTGACATCCTCCCCATGCCTAAAGATGGACGCATAAAGTTGCGTAGCCTCGTCACACCCCCGATATATCCTTGTTACCCAATCTCATCCAACAAGATAACTACATTCACACAACCATCCTGCATACGTTTTCGGATAAATTCCGCATAGGGTTCGACAACAGTTTTGGTAGATATGTGATGATAAGCTCCAGGTTCCTATTGAAAAAGCCATCCACGTATGGTCTTTCGATCCCGCCCGAGATTCTCTCCTCCTCAGGGAGGATGTCAGGTTCCTAGTGGAGATTTTATAACTGATGCTGACAGGGCCGTGAATGGGCAAAGATCCTTAACTCCATCATGATGACACAATTGAACAGGATGCAAAGGGGAACCCCGTTCCTGCAAAAATCGTGTTCGTGCGAGAAAGGAATCTCTCTTGTCAGTGGCTGGCTCTACTATCCACGGATATAAGTCTGTCGGACGATGAAGTCATTCGCATCTATGACAAGCGTTGGGATATTGAGTCCTTTTTCAAGGCGAGCAAGTCAGACCCTCCGGCTGGCGAAGGAGTTACAGGAACGTACATACGACACCGGAATCGATATGGTAATTCTGCAGTTTATGACTCATTTACCCAGTTCTATCAAGAGAAACTGGCTGCCTAAGAACGCGAAACTTGAGTGATTCTGATATACTGACATTTGTACTCTGAAGATACATTGTGATGCAAAAATAAAATTCAGAAAAAGAATTCCATAACATAAATGAGAAGAAGGTGTATGAACAACCCATGCATAACCAGTATGTAACAGTGAGTGCAAAAGACCCTATTATCTCTCGCTGGCTCAACAAGCCCTATAGGGAACCTTTGCTTTTACTTCTTCTCTCCATTTTCGTAGGTATAATTGGGGGTCTAGGCGCTATTTTGTTTCGCGCTATGATTCACTGTTTTTTTCTTTTATTTCATGCGTCCCCTGAAGTCACCCATTCCCCTCTGCGCATAATCATTCCAGCGATAGGGTTACTCTTAGTTGGATTCATTACAAACTATTTTGCGCGTGAAGTGAAGGGGCATGGTGTACCACAAATACTCGAATCTTTGGCATTACGAGGCGGCAGAATTCGTCCACGAATAGCTTTTTTTGGTATCCTCGCCCCCGCCATCACTATAGGTAGTGGCGGATCTGTCGGACGAGAGGGGCCTATTGCACTGATTGGCGGAGCTTTTGGCTCTGTGCTCGGCCAAGCATTAAAGCTTACAGATAAATACATTTCTTTGTTACTGGCTTGCGGAGCAGCTGCGGGTATTTCCGCCACTTTCAATGCACCGATTGCTGGTGGTTTTTTCGGGCTGGAAGTGATTCTTGGCAGTTACGCCTTTGGCGCCATCATGCCTGTCTTTATAGCATCTGTCACAGGTGCAACCACATTTGACGTATTTATGGGGAATCATCCAGTACTGCCAACCGCACACTACCCTATCATTCACCCAATTGCACTATTATTTATGATTATTCTTGGCGTTTTGGCAGGAGGATTTGGGCTTCTCTACTCCAAAGGATTGACTATCTCGGAAGACTGGATTGCTAAATGGAAAGTCCCTTTCTGGATGAAAAACATTGTAGGGGGGCTTACTATTGGATTAATTGGCTTTATGCTGCCACAAGTTCTTGGAGTTGGTTACCCGATTATTCTTTCAGCACTAAAGGGCAAGCTTTCTCTGGGTACACTCATTCTTCTGATGATTTTCAAATATATTGCTACGCTCACAACTGTTGGCTCAGGAGGTTCGGGTGGCGTATTTGCACCTTCCCTATTTCTTGGTGCTATGCTCGGTGCTTCGTATGGAGACTTTTTGAAAATTATTTTTCCCTATTGGATTCCTCATCCAGAAATTTACGCAATTGCAGGTATGGGAGCTATTTTTGCAGCGGCGGCACAAGCACCTTTTGTTGCTATCACTATTTTACTTGAAGTAACTGGAGATTATCAATTGACACCCGTTGTGATTGCTGCTTGCATTATGGCTTATTTAGTACATGGGCTTTTAACGCGAGATTCCATGTATACGGTAAAATTAGTCCGACGTGGTATTCGTATCCTGCGTGGTAACGAAGTACGACCCACCGAACAAATTTCAGTTACACAAGCTATGGAACCTGTTGCTTTAATTTTGTTTGAGCAAGATACGGTCGATCACGCTTATCATCTGCTAACCTCCTCTCGTCACCATGCAGCTGTTCTTTTGAACGAAAAAAATCAGCTAACTGGTATTGTTACCTTAGAAACACTTCGTCCGCTCATTGAGCAACACAAACCCAATGCTACCTTACATGATTTAAGTACCCACCAAACTCCCACAATTCAAAAACATCAAAGTCTTGAAGAGGCTATGAGGTTATTCTCACTTTACGATCTCCCCCTCTTACCTGTTATGGACGAAACCAACCATTCAGTCATTGGCATGCTCACAGAACGCGATGTGGTGCGTGCTTATAACGCTTATACCATTTATTCAACCGAATCGAACGCGAAAATTAGACAACTTCAAGATCTTCATCAAAATTCAGGCCAATTCACAAATCTCAGATTAAAAGAAAATAGTCCAGTGATTGGGCTATCCTTAGCAGATGTGCGATTTCCTTCTGAAGCCGTCATCGTTTCAATTAAACGACAAAATAATCTGCTTGTACCTCATGGAAAAACAGTGTTTCAAAAAGATGACGAAGTGCTTCTTTTTATTTCTCCGATTCAAAAAGTAGATGAGGTTGTAAATTTTATGTCCGGTGAGGTATCTTCTTTGTCAAAACATTGATAAACCTTAAAGATTTTTTATGAGGGAATTTGGATTATCTCTTTTGTCATGTACGTGTCCACAGTCTTGCACGCCTTTGCGTATGTCGCAAACTCCCATGTGGATAGTCTGTTATCCTTTAGCACTCGATGAAATGACTCCAGTGGATATTCTTCAGTCATGATATTCGTCGATCCGGTTCCTGTTTTCCCAGTCAAAAACCCACCATTCTTGTAGAGGAGGTTTGCCCACCGGTTCACCACAATCGCGCAAATCTCATGTTTGCAAGCAACGATGGACACATGATATAACGGCGCTGAAGAGGGATTTACCACCTGTTGCCTTCCACGGCCTTCGTCACACCTATGCAATGCTTTTGCTGATAGAAAAGGTGCCCCTGAAAGTTGTATCTGAACACCTGGGCCACGCCTCCATCACGATGACTGCAGATGCGTATGCACATGTGACCGACACGATGCAACGAGAGGCCGTGGAAGAATGAAATCGACTTTTGACTGCCAAGTAGTATCTTTTGGTAAAGGAGAGATTCGTGACTTTTCAATCCCTCAAACTATGGATGAAAGCCTATCAATCCGCGCCACGTAAGGAATATCCATCAAGGCATCTGCCAAATCATTGGTTTGTCAAGGTAAATGGCTGCGTTACTGCCTGGCCATCTTCGTTTTGAGCTGCCACACGATAAGTGACCGAAGTAGTCCCAGCAGGAACTTCCAAATTCACTCGGATGGGTGGTTGATTGGGCATAATGCCAGGCGGATAGATAGGATTACCCGGACTCATAGATGGTTGAACCGGTTGCAAGGGAACACCCGGATGAATTGGCGGTTGACCCGGCTGCTGAGAAATCCCCTGCACAGATACGGTTTGCACAGGAATGTATGAGCCATCTGCTTGTTCTTCATAAACGACATACTGAGTAGCTCCGGGAACCGAGTTGATGTTCAGAATCGCTTGCCCTCGTAACAGGGTACCCTTTACTACTGGCGCAGTTAAGCGCAAAGCTGGCAAATCAACTGTAGACGAAAGCATGCTTGCCGAAACATTGGGTCCAGCCGGCGGTGCTACTGGTGGCCCCACTAATGGGCCAGGGCCAAACAACGCTTCTACAGCAAATGTTTGAGCATATGCCCCTCGTTCTACAGGTAAATAGAGTGTGCTAGCAGACAACGGCCCACCAACGGGTTGCCACTGACCCGCTCTATTTTTACGAAGGACCCGATAGCCTGTTGCACCTTCTACAGGTGTCCAGGCAATTTGATTCTGATGACTTGACTCTTGTAAATAAGCGACCGGAACACGTGTAGGTGTTACTAAAATAGCTCCCTGATAAGGTTGTAAGGTCAACGTGACTTGACCATTCTCCACTGTATACCACTGGTTATTCAGCTCATCGAGCAAGCGAGTACCATCAGCGACCGTACCTTTGGTAGGAAGGCTGACTGTGGTAGATTGATTTTGATTATTTAGCGCTACAATTGCAGAAGCGTCATTAGCCGGATCGCCAAACACATCATGTCCATCACGTATGGTACGCGCAAAAGCATAGACCATGCCCTGCGTATAGAGTGGCTGGAAGTCACCTGTCTGCAACACAGGGTTTGCCTTGCGAATCGCACCTAATTTGCGATAGTGGTTGAGAAGAGTGAGGTTTTGATGATTCCACGGATAGGTTCGACGGCTCAGTGGATCTTTGTATCCTGTCAGGCCAGCCTCATCTCCATACCAGATGGTCGGATCACCTGGGAAACCAAATTGAAGATCGGAAACCAGTTTTAGCTTCTCTATGCCGATTTGTTCATCTGCAGCGGATGGTTGATACAAATCCTGTTGCAAAGCGGAAATATCGCTTGGTTGTGGTGCATTTTCAAGAATCGTCAAAATACGCATCGTATCTTGCGAATCCACCAGATTCATCATGGCATAGAAAGATTGCTTGGGATATTCGCTATACAGGCGCATCAGACGTTGATTAAACCCTGCTGCGTCAACTGCATGATGCTGTTCATTGCCATCGTTATAATTACCGCGGAAAAAGTCTATCACTGCATTTCGGAACTGATAATTCATGACACTGTCAAAGGTCGATCCGGTCAGCCAGTCTGTGCCATTATCATTGGTCGCGTTATTCCAAATCTCACCTATAATAGCAGCATTAGGATCGATAGACTTGACAGCGTCGCGAAAACCGCTCCACCAAGCTGTGTTGAAATTACTGTTGTCCGCTGAATCTAATCTCCAACCACTAGCACCTTGCTCAATCCAGTATTTTGCCACTGAATTCTTCCCGCTGTATATAAATTTCTGATATGCAGGGTTAGAAGTATTCGTTTCTGGCAACGTATCAATATTAAACCATCCGTTGTACGGATTTTGTGGATTACCTGTCCATTCATACCAAGAATAGTAGGGAGACGACGAGGGTTGGTTGCTTTGATACGCCTGCCATGCTCCTGTTGTTTTAAAATTGCCAAATTTATTGAAATAAATGCTGTCGCTACCTGTGTCTTCAAAGACGCCATCCAAAATGATATGAAAACCTTTGGCATGAGCGGCTTTGACCAAATTCAGCCAATCCTGCTGTGTACCAAAACCGGGATCAATCTTCATAAAATCTGCCGTATCATATTTATGGTTGGATTCAGCCTCAAAAACAGGCATCAAATAGAGCGTATTGACACCGAGGCTCTTCAGGTAATCCAGCTTATCTTGAATACCTTGAAGATCTCCGCCAAAGAAGTCAATATTCCACTGCCCGTTACCACGTAATTTCTCAATACTTGGATTAGAGGAGGGCGGAATATTGGGATCATCAGGAGGACTGCTCCAATGTTGATGAAACTCAATCGGTCCTAAAGACTCCTGTCCATTTGCATTCACATAAATCCCTTTTTGAGTCTTAGGATTTTCATCTGTAGCAATATTTCCGTTATAAAACCGATCAGGCATGATTTCATAAATGACTGCGTGCTTCAACCAATCAGGTGTTTGAAATCCCTTTTCAAACACGCTAATTTGGTAACTTGGACCATTCGATGAAAAACCAACCGCACCGGGCCCCTCTAATTGCGATCCGTTATCATCATAATATAGGGTCTGTCCACTAGATGTTTGGGTAACAAATTGATACCACATGGTTCCTGGTGTTTGAACGTCGGAACCAGGGATGGTCACCGTCCACCAGCTATAATCTGTAGCTTGGCTGACTCCAGCTTCCTGCTCAATTTGACTAGCAGGCATTTGCAAAGGTTGCATAGGCAGATCTAATTCACCCGATTGGCCCGTCGCACCCCAAAGGCGGAGTGTAGCACTTTTTAAATCGACAGGTCCGCGCAATCGAAGCGTAATCGGTGTACCAGCCGCAACAGCACCAAATGGCGACCGATAAAACGTGTTAAACGAATCGTGGTAATACGCCTTCATCCAAGCTGGAAGTGGTCCCACAAGCAGTGTGGCTGAACGGTTTAAGGAAACATTCACAACTCTATCCGCATCTTGCGCTACTGTATCTAAATCTACCGTATATAATCCATCTGGTAAATTCTGCGGGACAGTAAATTGCACACTGCTCCATCCGGCATTAAAACCTTGACTGGTTGCAACTGTCTGACCATCTGCATTGATAAAACTGACCATCGTCTGATTCGGTTGACTGGAACTCCCTGAAAAATCGCCTACCGGATCGTTCGCTGTCAATGTGTCTCCGGGGTTGGCATCCATTTCAGACAGTGAAACTGAACCAACCGGCAGAGGAAAGTTTTGATTCGTGTCGTCATAGGTGTGCAATCCGTCACCTGAAAGGCAGGCAAAACTGCTTCCGTCATAAATATCGAATCGATAGTAGATGGTTCCACCATTGGAAGCAGGAATGGTGGCAGACCAAAGTTGATAGGGTCCAAACGTTTTTCCAGGTGTCATATCCACTTGAAAGCCTTTGTTGGCGGCTGTGTCCCAGCAATTGAGAACCACTTTGCTGAGGTTTCCACTATATGCTCGCATACTGATGGTCACCGACTGACCCGCAGCAGGATTGGGATTAGATACATAAGTTGAACTGTCGGATGTATAGATACCGTCCCACTGTACAGTACTTGCATCCGTATATGGCAACACTTGCAAACCATTTCCTGGAGTTGTGCTTGCCATGTTACTGCCGCTTTGCACAGTAATCGTGTAAGTTCCCGCACCTACACCTGCGTCTCCTTCAGGAAGTTGTAAAAGTATGCTATTGGGACCAGTTACGGTAGCGTTATTCGTCACGTTGATTGTACCATTGACACTATTCTCGAGTGTGACCTGAACATTCGAAGCACTCAAGTCTATACCAGAGACATCAAGCTGGACAGTGGCTGCCTTACCAGCAGTAAAATCGTTTCCTGACACAATTTGTACCGTTGCACTCGTACTGTATGTACTTCCATACGTAGTAGCCTGTGTACTTGTGCCACTATTCGAAAGATTACTGGCATAGTTAGTTCCACTGCTAGAGGATTGCGTTGTTTGACCTCCGCCACTCGCAGAATCGCTGCTTGTACTAGCATAGACTGTACCGGCAGATGCAACAAGCGGTAACGCAGCCGTCATGACAACCGTAGCTGCCAAACTCATGGAATTTTTCCATTTCAATGTAACTCTCTCTCCCTCATCCTCATTTTACCCTCGCCCTAACCACAAATAGTTCATCATGTGTAAGTGCAACGTTTGCATAATATACTCAGTGTTAATGCAAACGATTGCACATTTTCTTAATATTTATCCTACCAATTAATGAAAGCGGCTTCAATATCTAATTTTGTCGATCACAATACTTTTTTGATACGCTGTCTTAAAAACATTATTCTATAGGTGATTTGCTCTTGAACCCTATGAAAATGGGGAAAACAGGCTTGTGCATCCGAGAATCTTTGGAAACCGTTTGATGAGGAGACAACATCATTTGTTTTTGCCACGCGTCATAGAGATAAATGAGAAGCGATAATCCAAATACAATGAGATAATACTGCCAAGGTTGCATCAAGCGAAATTTAGCAATTTTTAACCATGGTAAAACGCGATCAAAAATAAGATATACATAAATCCAATCTATCACTAGGTTGACACTGACATATTGCCAAAATCGGCGCGAAGTAAAATAATAAATCCACAAGACCGTCACCGGGAATAATCCATAAGCAAAACTGACATTGATAACATATCCCCAGGGGACAATCGATTGTTGTATACTCCACCAATGATAATGAAAAGCAATAATGAAGATATTGCTCATCACAAAGCAGGTGAATAGAGTCACTGGCATATAGCGTTTTAAAGACGCGCGATCCATAAAAAGAAAAACTGTCAACCATGAGGAAATCAACATGGCCCATAAGATCTGCTGGGAATGGGTCAACTCAGAAACCTCTCTTCTTGATGACGCCTCTGCAAGTTTTGAGAATTGAGCGCTATAACATAGCTTTCTTCCCTCTACTGAATCGGACGGCGTGTTGGCCTGACCAACAACTCAACAGCACTCAAAGTATGAGCGATTTCCCACCCCAGCATGCATGACTGAACAAAAACTTTACTGCAAATGACGAGCAACCATTTCCTGAACTACAAAAGAAGCCACATCAGGCGCTAAAGTACCAGGACCAAATCCAGCATCATAGCCCAATTCAAGTGCCAATTCATGAGTAATTCGCGGACCACCGGCAACCAAAATCAGTTTATCTCGTAATCCTTCAGCTTCAAGAAGGTCAACTAAAGCGCTCAAATTGTGAAGATGCACATCCTTCTGCGTGACAACCTGCGAAACAAGCAGCGCATCTGCCTTCAGTTCAATCGCTTTACGAACCAGTTCCTCATTTTCTACTTGACTGCCAAGATTGTAAGCTTGGATTTCCGGATAGCGTTCAAGCCCATACTCACCGTTGTAACCTTTCATATTCATAATTGCGTCTATTCCCACTGTATGTGCGTCTGTTCCAGTACACGCTCCAAGTATGGTGATTTTACGACCAATTTTTGTTCGGATAAACTCATTAATTTCATAAAAATTCATCACTTCTGTCTCGACTTTGGGAACTTGTATGTGGGCATAGTCGACACTGTGTACACAGTTCCCATATAAAACGATAAAAGTAAAGTTCTCTCCAATATCTTCGTGATGAACCACACTCGGATTGACAATTCCCATTTTAAGAGCAAGCAGGCGGGCTGCTTCAACAGCTTCAGGACCGTCCGGAACGGGCAAAGAGAAACTCAACTGGACTTTGCCGTCATTCATTGTGTCCCCGTAAGGACGAATTGCCGTATAGTCTGGCTTCGCAATCTGCGTTCGATAGTCGAGTTGCTCCATCATCCGCGCCGAACCTCCTCTTGCTGTACAGTCCTAGTAATCCCTAAGCGCACGCGCAATTCATCAGCAAATGGATTGAAATAGTCTGCAGTTTTCATCAGTACGCCGGATAATCCTTTACCACCAGTGGCAGTCCGTTTGACATCAGCAAACATACCCGAAGCCAATGCTTGATAAAGTCCCACATCCACAATGTTTTCCAGTAGCTGTACCGCTTCTGCTAAAACCTGATGAGCCCGCCGGACAATGATTCCATCTTCTTTAAAATTGATTTCTTCTCCTAAATGTCTTGCATTATTAAAAATATATTTTGCACTCTCAATCGCCAGATGCCGATCGTAGATAAGCGGAGTATGAATCTGTTCCGTCATCATGCCCAGCAGTTGAATTCCTTGCTGTGTCATAATACCTACCATATTGAAAAGAGCGTCTTGGACATGACCACGAAAGATGTTTCCTGTCATATGTTTGGTAGGCGGCATGTATTTGAGCGGGGCATTAGGGAAAATTTCTCTAGCCATCTGCGCCTGTGCCAATTCGTACAAAAAACCGTCCTCTAACATGGGATTCATCTCAAAAGCATGCCCAAGCCCCATCTGTGCTTCGGGAAGGCCACTCCGTAGAGCTAACTGTTCATTGATAAATTGCGAAGCAAGAACAGTATGAGCTGACTCTACTGCATCTGCAGTGGTCAGATAATTGTCTTCGCCTGTATTAATAATCACTCCAGCATAAGCGTTAATCATTCGAGAAAAAGCCTGATCACACAACGTTCGTTGCATGTTAATATCTCGAAAAAGAATTCCGTACAAAGCGTCATTCAGCATAACATCCAAGCGTTCCAAAGCACCCATAGCGGCTATCTCAGGCATACAAAGTCCTGAACAATAGTTACACAGCCGTATATAACGGCCTACTTCCTCACTCACTTCATCAAGTGCCTGCCGCATGATGCGAAAGTTAGCCTGCGTGGCATAAGTTCCCCCAAAACCTTCCGTTGTCGGCCCATACGGTACATAGTCAATCAGACTTTGCCCTGTACTGCGAATGACAGCAATGATATCCGCTCCCTGACGGGCAGCAGACTTGGCTTGAACTACATCCTCATAAATATTTCCTGTCGCTACAATGACATAGATGTATGGCTGTTTCCCTTCTCCCAAACGTCCAAGATACTGATTGCGTTTCTCACGGTTAGCAGCAATACCATCCAATGCGTATTGCGCCATCTCTCTTGCTTTGACCTGAATATCAACTCGACTGGGTAAATCTTCCGTTCCTAATTGAACCATTCCTGCGCCTATCGCTTCAGCAAGTTCTTGCGCCGTCATCCCATGCACCATCATTGCACCGACAAACGGGTAGGCAATACCCCCCGCCAGGAGATCTCGGGATAGAGCGTGATCGACCACCACATTGGCAAGTGGTACGCCTTCGGCATCCACTCCATCTACACCAAACAGCCGCAGAACTGTTCTTTCAATAGCAACCGTGGTACGTTCCATGACTTGAGACATAACATCATCGGCTATTTGACTGGCTGCCTGCCTGGCCCTTTGAATTTCGGCTTCATTCAAATGGAGTTTTCCTGTCATATGTTCATCCGTCCTTCAGTTTCTTGATATCGCCGGGCCACCTGTAACAGAGAATCAGGCAACCCCAGCCATTTAGCCACTTCCAGCGCTTCCTGTACGCCTTGGCCAGGCTGGCTCCGCTCCAAACGGTAATCCATTGCGGCGGCAAGAAATCGCAATCGCTCTGCTAAGGTAGCATTTTGCATATCTTGGTGCAGCACCGAGGATAACCCCCGTACACGCCAATGCGCAGCTCCTTGATAAGCTGCCACGGAAGCGTAGTGTGAAGCCAGAAAAACAATGCTGTCCTGCAATCCGGAAAGTTTATGAAGCAACCCGTGCACCAGCGCTTCCCCCTCCTGAGGATTCGTGGTACACCCGGGCTCGTCAAAAAGTAACAAAAGCGCTTGATGTTCCGCTTCTTCCAGTACACTTCCCCATCCTACAACTTCCTGCCCAAACGCTGAAAGGCCATGCTCCATCTGCGTTCCAGCCGCAAAGAGCAAACGCACTCCCGTCAGTAGAGGAGCTGTGAAGGATACGGCCGGAACTGGCAATCCATACTGCAACAAACACTGCATCAGTGCAATGACACATAGCGTAACTGACTTACCGCCCATGTTCGATCCCGTTATCACATTAAGAGTTCCCACATCCGGTAAATCAATAGCTACAAAAGAACGCCCCTGTTGTTGAAGTTGCTCAGCCAGAAGAGGATGGCGAGCTTCCCGAAGCGACCATCTTTCGCTGACACAAGGTACGACTCCCTGCCATACTCGAGCCAATGCAACTTTCGATAGACGGATATCCATCTCCTGAAGAGCATCTGCTAACCTGTTCCAGCTTTGCAGTTGCCTCTGTACCTGTTCGGTCAGTTGGGCCAACAGTCGATCAGTCTCTTGTTGAAGCTTGGCGAAAGCATTCTCCCAAGCGACAAGCAACTCTGACTCCACGTCATCAGGCACTCTTTGCAAGATGATTTCAAACGGTGTTTCACGCAATACACGCAAGTTTGGAGAAGATTTAACGAGTTCGAGCAGATCACGATGAACTGGCAAGCTGAGCATCAACGTGCTATCCGGCCGTTGGTAGAGTGGCCATCCTTGTTTTTGAAGAGTTTTCAACCATTCCGTTTGATACTGGGTCAACTTTTTTTTAATCTCTCGCTCTTCGTGTTGCGCTTCCAGATAAAAGGAGTCCGCCAAATGCTGTACAGCAAAATGACTTAATTCTGGGTGACCAAATGGTTTTAGCAAGGATTCCATGTCGCTTATGGCCAGATAGTCCAATCCTGGCGGAATTTGCGACTCTTTTAACAAGTGAAGCGTTGACTGTACCGTTTGCTTCAACCAAAGTGCCGTTTTCGGCGTCAATTCGAGCGTATCTAAGGCAAGCGAAGCAAGCAGTGGCTGAATATCGGGCAACTGGCGGAGCCATTCTCTCCATCGTCTCAATTCTTCTGGCGAAATGCGTTGCAAATCCAGTGCCAAAAGCTCATAAACATGGAGTAGATCAACTTCATTCCCCGGTAAATAAGGCCGCAAATTTTCTTTAAACCGCACCCCGCTAGCTGTCACTGGCTGCCACGCCGCAAACACTTCTTTCCAACCGATTTTCTCAGCTGTCTTCTCGTCCAAAAAGGAACGAGATACAGAACGCCAGGTTATATTTTCATTCATCACGCATTCCTCTCCATGGACAAGGCGGCATGATACACAGGCACTTCCGGCAATGCAGCAGATACAGCCTGCAACATCTCATCCAACGGCAGGTCTGCTCCGGAAACATGGTGAGGATTCACAGCTACGCCTAAAAGAGGCAGCTTTCGCATCACCATGAGTTGATGACCTGCCCGATAAAACGGCAACAAGACTTGCCGACTTACCCAAACCTGCGCAGGATGAGCAGCGATGAGTGTCATCGGTTCTTGTCTTTGAAGCAAAATGGTTTCCATGAATTTATCCTGCACAGCGCCAGGCACATAAAGCGCCTGAAGAGGCGCAACCAGCCGCGCATCAGCCAAAAGCCGTTCCGGGTGTAAAGTTGCAGCATCTGCGGAAAACTCTCGATACTCTCCCGTGGTAAAATAGAGCGCCACTTGTCTTCGCTGATGAGCGGAATCTAATACGTTGCGCCATGCCAAAGGCACTTCTGGCAAGAAAAACCGGTGTGAAAGTTCAAGTGCCACCTGTGCAACGGCATCAGGTGTCGATCCCGATACGGGACTGACTGCTAATACCACAGCATCCACCAGTTCTGGCGATGCTGCCGCTATTCGATTCAGCGCACCATCCACCAATACCATGTCAACCTGGTAGCGTGCAAACCCCTCTAGCACACGGCTGATATGCTGCCGGGAACGGACTCCCGCCAAAAGCACCTGTGTGGTCTCTGCTGCACGAACTATGACGACCTCACCCAGCGGAGAACGAATGCCCGTAGACTCCAACCATTCGAGCGACTGAGTTTCAAAAAGTGCGCGTTCAGCAGTAGCCAGGAGCGCCCCCTGCGGGGCAAAAATCGGCGGTTTATCTATACCCATCAGCGCATCTTGGCGTTCTCCATCCACACCAATACTGCAAAGTCCGACAACCCGGCCAGCGACTGCTGCCTGTTGCAAAAAAGCATTGAAGGCAGTTGTCTTACCGGCATGTTTACTGGCTCCCATGAAAGCAATCCGATTCCAGCCGTGAGCTACAGCACGGTCGTAGATTTCCACTGGCCATCCCTCAATGTCCGTGCTGATTTCGTTCCGCCCGTTTGAGTCCTTTAGGTTCAAGTGCGAGTTGCACATCATTGAGCAAGCGAGCCACACCAATCAACTCATCATTGTCTTTAGCGTGATCGTGCGTACAAGTCGGCGGACAGCCTTGATCTTCATAAACCGGTTCGTGATAAGTGGTAATGACTCCTTCAAAATTGCGCAGAATCACTTTTCCATGTCCTTGTGAAATAATGTACTGCGGTTGAACAGGTATCTTACCGCCGCCTCCCGGAGCATCTACCACATAAGTAGGAATCGCGTAACCAGAAGTGTGTCCGCGCAACTGTTCCATAATTTCAATGCCTTTAGAAACGGTAGTGCGAAAATGCGAAATGCCCTCTGACAAATCACATTGATAGAGATAATAGGGACGAACGCGAATTTTTACCAAATCATGGAGCAACTTTTTCATAATGTGCACACAATCATTCACTCCGCGCATGAGGACTGTCTGATTACCTACTGGCACTCCTGCATCGGCTAGCTTTTTACAGGCTTCGGCCGCCTCTGGTGTAATTTCGTCCGGATGGTTGAAATGTGTATTCAACCACACTGGGTGGTATTTTTTTAGAATATTACAAAGGTTGTCTGTAATCCGTTGCGGGAATACAACTGGAGCCCGCGTGCCAATTCGGATAATTTCCACATGCGGAATATCACGCAAGCTGGAGATAATGTATTCCAGGATACGGTCATTCACAAGCAGGCCATCGCCCCCGGAGAGCAGAACATCGCGCACTTCCGGATGGTTACGAATATAATTGATGGCTGCATCCAATTGTGGTTTGGGCACTGCATGACCCACAGCGCCTGAAAAACGACGACGCGTACAATGACGGCAATACATCGAGCACTGATTGGTAATGAGGAACAGAACGCGATCGGGATAACGATGCGTCAATCCAAGCACAGGTGCGTCCGTATCCTCATCGAGGGGATCTTCCATATCCCATGGAGAACGCTGCATTTCGTTGGAAAGCGGTACAGCTTGAAGACGAATGGGACAATTAGGATCATCCGGATCCATCATCATTGCATAGTACGGCGTAATGCGCAGAGGGATTGTCTCTTTGACATGGCGCACGCCCTCCATCTCTTCTTCGGTCAAATGAATCACTTTCGCCAGGTCTTCCATGGTATTGACGGTATGTGTCAATTGCCACTTCCAATCATTCCATTGTTCTTCCGTCACATCTTTCCACAATTCAATCTCTTTATAATGACGCTGTTTCTTGCCATATCGATATGCACTGACGGGTTCGAGAACACTCATTCAAAACACTCCCTATTTTAAATTTTGCAGTCAATCCGACTGGAACTTTTGTTGAGAGAAACGATTAATGACTGTGTACCGCAAACTTCTGACGAAAAATGTGTTGCAATACAGGTTCAGTACGCAGCAAATTCAAAGCGTAATCAGCATGATTTTTGCAATACCCATTGCCAATCATCATCTGAATGTCTTTGCCTATTCCCTCTGCACCTAGTGCAGCGGCTGTAAAGGACGTGGCCATGGAAAAAAAGTAGACTGTTCCGCCATCCTTGCAGGGTAGAATAGAGGCCATTTCTGTGCCAGGAACATTGACACAGTTGATAACCACATCAGCTCCGCTAAATGCTTGCCCAAATCGCTGATTCCAGGCCTGTTCCAAACTGGCTAAACAAGCTACCGCATCCTGCGCACTCACATCCAACACGATATCTGCTTTACCAAGAGCCTGTATTCGCTCGCAAGCGAGTTGACCATAATCCATTGCCACAACGATACCGTCTCGTGCACTTCGCCGGGCCGCCGCAAGGACAGTTAATCCAGATTTTCCGCCAGCCCCCAGAACAACAACCGTCTGACCAGGCTGTACAAGGCGAGCTGTTTGGGCTGGCGCCCCGCAAACGTCAAAAAGTGCCAAGGCCAACTGTTCTTCAATATCGTCCGGCATTTTGGCATAGAGACCTGTCGCAAACAGAATCGCTTGACCGCGAATGGTGACCTGAGCATTCGCCACATCAATTTGTAGAATTTCCTCCAGCGCAAGCGGGGTTAATGTCAAGGACACCAAAGTCGCAATCCTGTCACCTACTGAAAGCTCCTGACGCGCTGGATGCATGGAACCTATTTCCCGCACCCTGCCAATCAACATTCCGCCCGATCCGGTTACGGGATTGTGATGCTTACCGCGTTCGGCCACAATTTCTTTCATCTTGGCAGCTATCGCTTGCTCATTTTTTCCAACTTCCTCATAGATTTGTCGGAAAGATGCGGAATCAATATTGAGTCGCTCTACATCAATCAGCAACTCATTGACCCCACATTCCATTCGATTATCCAGTTTCCAAGCTGCTTGAGGCATAACTCCTTGTGGCTCAAGCACTCGATGCAATCCAAAGGGATGAGAATCAGCCACGGCAAACACCTCCTCTTGCGGGCCTATACCATCTCGCTGGAGACGGTCCCGCGTCACGCTTCCTTAAACCTTCAGAACGGACAAGATATGAAAGCGCTATCGAATTTCTCAATAGAATGATTAAGCAATTTCTGTGCCAAAATTAACATCACATAGGGATAAAATCTTGAAAACTGTTTGCGCTTAGTGTGAAAGCCCTAATTTTTGCAATTTATATTGGAGCGTTTGTCGTGGAAGGCCAAGTTTTTTAGCCGTGGATAAAACGTTGCCGTTGCAACTGGCTAGTGCGCGTTCGAGGACGATTTTTTCAATTGATTGCAAAACTTCTGGAAGTGCAGGAGAAGGTGCGTCATCTAATACCACCGATTCGTTCAAAGCAGTCCACAGTTGTTCAAACCCTGATTGCGACCATACATTTTCTATCCCTTTCGTTCTCGGCTCTACATGGCTTGCTGATTTTTCGGCAAAAGAAAACGACGAAAGACGCCCCCAATGTCTATTGCCGATTTTTCGGCAGAAGAAAATTCAGCTAACTCTTCTTTCTGGCGCTCGGCCTTTCGAATGCCAAATCCATACTGCCTAGCTGATTCCTGCATGGGAAGCGGCAAATCGGCAAGTGTCAGCACTTCACCATCCATCAAATTCAACGCAGCCTCTATAACGTGTTCAAGCTCGCGAACATTGCCAGGCCATGGATAAGTTTGAAAGAAAGCAAGTGTATCTTCTGATAAACGTTTCACCCGGGTCCCTAACTGTTGATTCCATTTTTCAAGAAAATGCCTAGCCAGTAAAAGAATATCCTCACCGCGTTCGCGTAAGGGAGGCAAATCAAGCCGCACTACATTCAATCGATAATACAGATCTTTGCGCAGCGAACCTTTTGCTAACTCTCCTTCCGGCGATTCATTCATAGCAGCGACAATTCGTGCGTTGGTATGCAAAAGTCGCGCATCTCCTACCCTAGAGAACTCTCCAGATTGTAAAACACGCAACAGTTTTGCCTGTACATCAAGCGGTAATGATTGCACCTCATCAAGAAACAGAGTACCGTTATCTGCCAGTTCAAACCACCCTGCCCGATTTTCGGCACCTGTAAACGAACCTCGTACCGTTCCAAATAGCAAAGACTCTAACAAGGATGGCGGCAAAGCTGCACAATTGACAGCTAAAAACGCCCCTGTTTGGCGGCTCGCATTATGAATGGATTGAACCAACAATTCTTTACCCGTACCCGTCTCACCATACACAAGAATTGGGGACTGGCTGCGCGCCGCCCGTTCTGCCCGGCGAATCGTTTGCAACATTTGTCCATCCGTCGTGACTATATCTGAAAAACGATATTGTGCTCCTACCGTTTGCTGTTTTTTAGGTTTTCGTCCAATCATCTTCTCTTGTAAAGCAGAAAGTTGGTCTGTCAAATGTTTAACATAAGTAAAATCTTTACTGATTTCTAAGGCGCCTACAATTTTACCTTCTCTTCGGATCGGCAATGTGGTATTGACCGTATGTACTTGAATACCACGAATATTTGTAAACGTCTGTGCTCTATGAAACAGGGCTTGACCCGTTTTCAATACCTGTAAAAGCGTACTTCCTTCCTCACCAAGAGAAGGAAACGAATCGAGCACATGTCGACCAAGCACGTCTCCTACAGACACTCCATCTAATTGACTGGCCGCCCGATTGTATACCACCGTCACTCCTCGCGCGTCCACTACATGGATGCCTTCATCCATCGTATCAAGAACTGCGTTAAACCATTCTTGCTGATCACGATGTTGATCCATGCTGCTTCCTCCTTACCACACATGACCCAAAACATATCTGTAGATAGATGTCGCTATCCTCTCCCGAAAAATCCCAGGAGTAGTACAGTTGAACTTGCCCGCCAGTAGCATTCACATCTACCAGCAATTGACGAGTCCTGACTTCGACCGAATACGGTTCGCCACCGAGATAAAGTATAGAAGACTGTTTTTGTCCGGACACAAAAGTGCAATTCCATAGATAAGCGCCGCGACGAATCACCGTCACGGCGTCTTGACGTATCACGAAAGTGCTCCTCTCTTCCGTTTGAGCTTCTTCAAAGTAACGCAAATAATGCGCATTGGAACGAAAATCCCAAGTAGCGGACAGTACGGGAGAGGATTCTAAATTTTGGCCATCGCCGCGACTCCAAACCAATGGGACAACATTCTTTAATGGACTGCCGAGATAAAAACTGCTCATGGTGAAACACAGGCCAAGAGAGCCTCACGAACCAATTTGGCAGCCAAAATTTGCGTCTGTTCACTTGTATCCAGGACCGGAGAAACTTCCACCAAATCAAAGCCAACGACACGCAACCGAGAAAGCATAGGAAATATACGAAATGCTTCGCGCGGATGAATACCACCATGCTCTGCAGTTCCCGTACCGGGAGCATGAGCCGGATCAAAAACGTCAATATCCCAAGTCACATAGACCGGATGACCCATCAGCTCCGACAAAACAGATTCTAACGGATCAGCTACTTCAAAGGGAAAGAAACGCGTATGTTGCCGTGCATACTGAAATTCTTCACGCGTGCCAGAGCGAATACCAAACTGATACACTCGTTCTGGACCAATCGCGTCGCATACTTTTTTAATCACCGTGGCATGCGAATAGGGTTGGCCTTCATAAGTATCTCTTAAATCCGTATGGGCATCGAGATGGATGACGCGCAAATCGGGATAATTTTCCCAAGCAGCACGCATAGCACCCCAAGAAACTAAGTGCTCTCCGCCAAGACCAAGCGGAAATTTGCCATCCTCGTATAGACGCGAGACGTACTCATAAATCATTTCCACACTCATCTGCGGATTGCCAAAGGGTAACGGCAAATCTCCCGCATCGTAGTAAGTAATGTCGCGCAAATCGCGATCGAGATAAGGACTGTATTCCTCAAGACCCACAGAAACTTCACGAATACGAGCAGGCCCTAAGCGAGTACCGCCGCGAAATGATACGGTCCAATCCATGGGCATGCCATAGAGAACTGCTTTAGCCGCTTTGTAATCTGGAGACGATTGGATAAAAACATTGCCGCTGTACGCGGCATCCAAAGGTTGACGCACATTCCATTCACTCATTTTTGCACCAACTCCTGGACAAACGGCGGCAAGGCAAACGCAGCTTTGTGAACTTCCGTTGTGTAATATTTCGTATCACGCACTCGCGAAGCCACTGGCTCAAGCGGATTGTACTGCTTACTGCCCATGGTAAAACTCCACATTCCCGTGGGATATGTGGGTATATGGGCTAGATACAAATAGGTGTGGGGAAAAATATCTCGTACGTCACGGTGAACATGACGAATGAGATCCTGATTGGCAAAAGGTGATTCGGTCTGCGCTACAAACAATCCATCGGGTTTAAGAGCGTCATAGACAGCCTGGTAGAAATCCTTGGCAAAAAGACCCACAGCCGGTCCAATGGGATCGGTTGAGTCCACATAAATGACATCATATTTTCCTTTGTGTTCTTGAACATGTTTGATGCCATCACAAACTTGAACGTCTACACGCGGATCGTTTAAACCTTGGGCAATCTGTGGAAAGTACTCGCGAGAGATGTCAATCACTCGTCCATCGATTTCTGCAAGCACTGCTCGTTCGACAGCCGGATGCTTGACGATTTCACGAATGACGCCACCGTCTCCTCCCCCCACTACTAGCACATTTTTCGGCTCAGGATGAGTATGCAGGCCGACATGAGCAAGCATTTCATGATAGACAAACTCATCTTTGTCAGTTGTCATGACACAACCGTCAAGTACCAACATACGTCCGTACTGTACCGTTTCTACTACGTCGAGACTCTGAAATTCTGTCTGCTCGCTATGCAAAGTCCGATTTACACGCAAACCAATTGACAGATTGCTGTTTTGCAGTTCTGTAAACCAAAGCTCCATTGAATTGGCCAATAATGCCCACTCCTCTCATGCGCTCGTATTATACCAAAAGCAAGAGAAGTGGACACCTTTCAATGACCGCTCTGTTCAACATAGAGCAAAGTGTGGGCAATCAAAGCAGCATAATGGGACGCTCCAACCGGATTGAGGTGCACGCCATCCGGATAAAACCACTGGTTTTCACCACGGCTTGCAGCATACCAGTTTACCAGTGTGACACGTGGATTGGCAGCAGCTTCCGAGGCCAGCATCTGATTGACAACGTTCTGCCAGGGACGAGGTACACGAGTGTTGACCAGTAAAATGTGGGACACAGGACCGAGATCGGCCAAAAGGGCCTGTAGCTGACCCATGGTGAATGGCCCATTGGTACCAAGTTCAATAATAGCTGCTTTCTGAATTTCACCTGCAGCTCGCATTTTATCCACAACAGGTCCAGCTTCAATTAACTGGCGACCCACTTTGCCGTTAACCACAATGCCTGGCAACATTTTTTCCAAATAAGGTTTTGCGTCTACCATAACTGAGTCGCCAACAGCAATGACGCCAGCGCCCGATCCGATGACCCACGAACCGCCTTGATTGTATGTTGTGGACGCTGTGGTAGCTGTCTTTGAATTCGTTCTGTCGGTTGCTGATAGACTCTTCTTCTGAGTATTCGCGTCGGCGGTTGTGAGATTTGATTTCACTTTGGTTTGTTTTGATGTCACTTTGACTGGAACGGGTCGACTATCGCGAAGTTCTGTCTGAGCAGTAGCAGCATGCACACGCAGTCGATAGGAAGTAAACACGCCACCGACAAGCAACAAGAGTGCCACGCTACTCACGGTCAGAATGCGACGCAGGGGATGTGGATGAGCACGTCGATGGACTCCTCCTTTGCCAAAGAACGACTTCCACATTCGTTCAAGTGCCCCATGGCGAATCGGATCTTCAATAAACCGCCAGGAGAGCGCCGCTAATAGGATGCTCGCTGTAACCTGTAAAGCCGCTCGCCAATAATTAAAACCGCCTGTCTGTACACTCGGTGTGGTCAAGACAATAATCGGATAATGCCAAAGGTAGATAGCATAGGAACGGACGCCAAGCCAACGCAATGGTTTGCTTCCCAACAGGCGATGGAGCAACGTCGCTGGATGAGCCAAGGCGGCAATAGCGAGAGCAGCAGCTACCGAAAGAAGCACCATACCCCCGCGATAAAGAAAAGTTTCATATTCATTCGTGCCAACCATCATCCAAATGACCATGGCTAATCCCAGAACTCCTATAATATCCAGCAACCAACGGGAAGCATTTGGTAGTTTTGAAGAGAGTTTGCGACTTGGCCAGATAACAGCCAGCAACGCTCCAATCAATAGAGAGAAAGCACGGGTATCCGTTCCATAGTAGACCCGGTTTGGATCAGAACCTGGTTGATAGAGAAGAGCCATAGCTAACGCGGAAGCGGTAGCCAAAACCACAGTCAGCCAGACGAGCCAACTGCGCCGGTTTTTTTTGCGCAATCCAAACACTAACAAAAGTGGCCAAATCAGATAAAACTGTTCTTCAACAGCCAATGACCATAGATGAGTGAGGGGAGAAGGAGATCCAAATTTAGCAAAATAGGATACATGGTGAAAAATATACCACCAGTTACTGACATAAAAGAGAGCGGCCAGTGTGTCCTGACCTAAAGATGACAATTGTGAAGGGGTAACAAAAATTTCCCACAACCATACTGCAGCCAGCAGGGTAAAAAGCGCAGGTAAAAGTCGTTTGGCACGCCGCAGCCAAAACTGGCGCATGACAATTTTCCCATTTCTGGCCCATTCTGCAATTAGCAAGTCAGTAATGAGATAGCCGGAGAGCACAAAAAAAACGCCTACTCCCAACAATCCGCCCGGAACAAAACCTATCCCCAAATGATAGGCCATGACAGCGAGAACCGATATGGCGCGCAGGCCATCCAGTCCAGGCATATAGCGGTTTTTTCCTTCTATGGGTTGTGGCACTGTACATCTCTCCTCATTCACCAGTCGCTGCCATATAGACGAAGCCACATGACGATATGTTACACCATTCGACATTTGGACGGTATTCATCAGCCGCATGTCCTATGCGAAAATGCGACTATTTTCGCACAAAAAAACCGCCGACACTTTGCGACTCTAAGCAAATGTCGACGGTTTTTTGCTTTCTTACCCCTTTGGTTGCGGAGGCAGGACTCGAACCTGCGACCTTCGGGTTATGAGCCCGACGAGCTGCCAACTGCTCCACCCCGCTTCGATAGTTTGGGGGAACGATTCTTAAGATACCCAACATCTGCGCTGTCTATACGCCTGCCGAGGCACTCGAGAGAACTTACATAGTTTTTCCTGAAGCGGAAATAATACCGTTGAAGATTTGGTAAATCTTACACGCCATTCATTGCGGCTGACTGCAGCTTTTGAAGAGAGGAGCTTCTCAATCCATGTTGTTGCACTCATTCAGCCTGCCGAAAATGCGTAAACCAAACCGTAAAACTCTAATTCTCATGGTCGCTTGGCCACTACTGGCTGGTTTTACAGGTACCGCATTGTTGTTGTTTGGACTGCGTGCCACACCCCTGCCAGAAGACAGTTTGTCCGATCCGACAGAAATTGAAGCGGCAGACGGTACCCGCATCGCTAGTTGGAGTTGGACTGCCAATACTGAAAGACATGTGCCGCTTTCAGAAATACCTAAAGCACTTCAGGAAGCCACACTTGCCGTAGAAGATGCTCATTTCTATCATCACCGAGCCTTCAGTTTGCCCTCCTTGGGACGAGCCCTGCTTGTTGATATTAAAAGTGGACATGTCGTTGAGGGCGGATCGACCATAACCCAGCAATTGGCTAAAAATCTTTTTTTATCACAACAGCGAACCCTTACCAGAAAAATTCGTGAGGCGTTGTATGCAATTCAGCTAGAAATGCATGAATCGAAAGATACCATCCTCAACCAATATCTCAACGTCATTTACTACGGTCACGGGGCTTACGGAGTAGATGCAGCTGCTGAAACCTATTTTGGTAAACCTGTAGAAGAATTGAATCTTGCCGAATCTGCTATGATTGCAGGATTGCCAAGAGGACCTGCCATCTTCTCTCCCATCGAACATCCTGCAGCAGCCAAGGAACGGCAGCGAATTGTACTCGACCGAATGGTGGCCTGTCACTACATCACTTGGCAACAAGCAAACGCTGCTTTTAACCAGCCATTGCACTATGCCACCCACCATATACCGCTGCATCAGGCTCCCTACTTCACAACAACCGTCATGGAGGAGTTGGCGCATCGCTACCACCTGTCCAGCGATGAACTCTACCGTGGCGGCACCAAAGTCATGACGACGCTCGATCCGTTGCTGCAACAGGCAGCTGAACGTGCCATTCGCAGCACTTTGCCGGCAAACAGCTCTTTACAAGCCGCATTGGTCGCTCTCGATCCGCAAACTGGCGCGATTCGGGCCATGGTTGGTGGAAGATCGTACATGACAAGTCCGTATAATCGTGTATTTGCCGAACGTCAACCGGGATCGACCTTTAAACCATTGCTTTACACAACGGCTCTTGAACAGCACTGGTCACCTGCCCGGCAAATCAACAGTGAACTGACAACCTTTGTTGCTGGGATAGGCGCAAACGCCCTGTATACTGTGCATGATTATGGAGATTTTTACGCTGGACGGCCGTTAACTTTGCGTGAGGCTTTAGCGCGAAGTGATAATATATATGCTGTCAGCACCAACCTTGCCGTAAATCCCAGCCAAGTTGTGGCTACAGCACACCGTATGGGCATAACCACTCATTTGGGCTCCGTGCCATCACTTGCACTCGGTGTATACCCTACCAGTCCGTTACAAATGGCGACTGCATACGCTACACTTGCCAACGGGGGTAAACGGGTGGAACCTTACGCAGTGGAAGAAGTGCGTTCAGCCACGCAAAATGAAGACATTCATGCCAATCCGACAGCCAAACAAGTCATCTCGCCACAGGTCGCTTTTCAAATGGCGGATTTAATGCGAAGTGTCATGCAGCCTGGCGGCACTGGCTATAGTGTAAGCCATTATCTGAATGATCCAGTTGCTGCAAAAACAGGAACAACCGACACTGACGCATGGATGGTCGGCTTTACCCCCAATTTAGTCTGTGCTGTATGGGTAGGATACGACGACAACCGTCCGCTCAATCTGATGGAATCGCACTTGGCCTCGCCGATCTGGGCCAAGTTTATGAGTACGGCTCAATTGCATATGCCCTACTCCTGGTACTCACCGCCGAGTGGTCTCATTACACGCCAAATCGATCCCCTCTCGGGGAAATTAGCTACGGATAAATGTGGTCGCACAGAAACGGATTATTTCCAGCCTGGCACAGAGCCTGTTGCATCTTGCCCATTGCATCCTCATCCGCAAACACCTGTGCAAAAACTAACCAGAGGACTGCTGCCTTGGCTGCGCCATTGGTTCGGCGGCTGAACTTTCTCTACTTTTCAGATACAAGCCACCACTTTTCACCCCGAGGACGCCTCTCTATGCTAAAATGTCGCTAATTCATAGAGAGGAGTCCGCCCGAGGTGAATAGACTATCCCTTCGCGTCAGCCAATTAACCCCATCCGCCACCATGAGTGTCGACGCTAAAACAAAATCTTTGCTGCAAGCCGGCCAACCTGTTATCAATATGAGCGTCGGTGAACCTGATTTTGACACACCCACCGCGGCTTCCTTAGCTGGCATTCGTGCCATTGCTAATGGCAAAACACGCTATACGGCTGCTGCTGGAACGCCGGAATTACGCCAAGCAATCGCCAAAAAATTACAGACAGAAAACCATCTCACCTATACGCCCGAACAAATTGTTGTTTCCAATGGCGCCAAACATACATTATTTAACATTTTCTTGGCCATTCTCAATCCTGGTGATGAAGTGATAGTTCCGACTCCCTACTGGGTCTCTTATCCTGAGCAAATTCGCTTAGCTGGTGGTATCCCAGTCTTTGTAAAAACAGACGAATCGAGCGGTTTTAAGATGACACCCCAGCAATTGCAGGCAGCGCTTAACGAAAAAACAAAAGCTGTTTTGCTAAATTCTCCCTGCAATCCAACTGGAGCTGTATACAGCCGCAATGAATTAGCGTTGCTTGGAAAAATTTTGGAGAACCACAATGCATGGATAGTTTCAGACGAAATTTACGAAAAATTAGTTTACAACGTAGCTTTCACTTCTTTTGCCGAAGCTTGTCCACAACTCATCGATCGTACCCTGCTCGTCAATGGTTTTTCCAAAGCTTTCGCTATGACTGGATGGAGGCTGGGATATTTAGCTGCCCCGCCCGATCTCGCTAAAGCTGTTGCATCACTGCAAAGCCATGGAACCGGATCGCCCTCCACCATGTCTCAGGCGGCTGGAGTCGCCGCACTTCAATCCTTAGACACAACTATGATTCAAGCGTTCCATGCTCGCCGTGACTGTTTAGTAAAGGGGCTCAATCAGATCTCTGGACTCAGTTGCCTTAATCCGGAGGGTGCATTTTACGTTTTCCCAAACGTCTCTGCAGTTTTTGGCAAACGGTATGAAAACCGGATCATTGAAACAGCGGTTGACTATGCTGAACTGTTGCTGGAAAAACAGTTGGTTGCAGTTGTTCCAGGGGAAGCCTTTGGAGCCCCGAATAATATCCGCCTTTCTTATGCGGTCTCAATGCAAGACGTGGAGGAAGCTGTCAGACGTATAGCTGCTTTTCATAACATGCTGAATTAAATTGCTAACTTATTTCATCTCCTCGCAATGTGCACACTCCATGGCCAAATTCAATACGATAGGAGTGGAATGCGAAAATAGTTCGGTCCCTCAAAGACCGTTCGGTCTCGCCAAACAATGGGCGCAAATCTAGGTTGCTTGTCGTATTTGCGCCCATGAAGCGAGGAGGTGACAAGCGTGGCTACAAAAACTCCTGTTCCTAAAAAAGCATTGCCAAGCGCAACCAAAAGACGTAAGACGGCTGGAAAGGCCGCAACACCAAAGTCTACCACTTCACTTCCAAATCCAAACCAAAGTAACGGTTCGTCAACAAACAAAAAAAAGCAGTCGCAAACATTATCTCAACTGTTGACACCCAAAAATATACAGAATTCTTTTAAAGCAGTAGACAATCTGCGCTCGACGGTCAAAAATTGGCTTTCCTATCTCCAACAGGCAGATGTTTGGCTGGATAGCATCTATGGAACAACGACTTCTTTAAAAGAGGCGGGGATCCTTGAGAAGCTAACTTCCAAAAAGAAAGGCAAACTGACCACAGAAGATTTTACAACCATCTTTGCTACCATTCTTAACACACCCTTAGGCGGACGGATGCTCCAAGGTTTAGGTGGTGGCGAAACGAGTTCGGAAGAAACTCCTGCAACACCTGAACCGACCGCATCTGCTGCAACCAATCAAAATTCATCTGGACAAAACGGCTCTGGTCAACAACCGGCAGCACGAAATCCTACTCTTCCCCCGCCAGGAATGATGTAAAATAGATTTTCTTGACATAGGGCCTGCCTCTCCTATAGAAAGGCAGGCCATTTTAAATTCCCACATATGCTGAGGGCAAAAAGGTGTCCTGTCAGCCGTTATACAGCTGGCAGGACACCTCCTATCAAACATGGCTTTCAATCTTTTGTTTTGGGTACAAATTTTTTAATCTCTTTTAAAGTTTTATCATCCACATTTTTTCCGTATTTTTTCACCAATTCATCCACATTGGCATTTGGTCCATTTTTGGTAGCGTCTGTATAAGCATTCATGAACTGTTTAATACGCTGTTCAGGAACAGGTAATCCTAATTTGTTGGCAAAAGATTTAGCTAAATTTTCAACTTGTTGAGGATCTTTCCATTGTTCTGGTTTAACCTTCTTGACATCGTCAAGAATTTCAAAAATAGCCTTACGCTTGCCACTCAAATTATTTTTCAATGTATTGAGGGCGTTCCGTCGGCACGGTTGGAACTGGTTTGTGCTTCAACAGCGGGCTGTTCCATGGATTGAATAGGTTGTTCTTGCACCCGCCCCTTTTTTCTGGCAGTCACCGTGCGGTTTTTCTTCCCGGATACACTGCGACCTGCTCGGTTTGGCACGTGATTTTCCTCCTCTGAACGTTTCATGCTGAGGTATGACTCTCCATACCGTATGCAGAAAACCGCTCCAGACGTGCCAATATTTTTGCAACTTCAGCACATGTCTGTGCCTCTTTTCGGTACAATAGTTCATATCCCATCTAAGTTAAATATGACTTCCTTCTGAAAAAAATAGAAGAAAGGCTGGTGATTCTATCATGAAAATTCAAGGTCGATTGATATTAGCTCTACTTTTTGCTGTCATTGTAGCTATTTTTGCGGTGATCAATGTCCATCAAGAACCTATTAACTTTCTCTTTGCTACTGCTTATGTTCCACTTGTTCTGATTATTCTCGGTTCCGCTGCTGCAGGCGGCATAATTGTAGGCAGTTTTGGACTCGTTTCACAACTGCGTCTGCGTCGCAAATGTAGCCAACTGGAAAATGAATTGTCAGAACGTACTGCGCGGATGGAAGAGCTAGAACAACAATTATCCCCCGATACGGGACATCTCGACCTTGGGCAAAGCGACAGTAGCGTCCGTACGGATCTCTGAGTATCGATCTCGCCTGTGTTGCCACAGCGAACACAATATTTCTTTAATTTCCTTGTCACTAGCACCTTCGCGCATGGGTGTTTTGATATCTAATCCATCTGCCGCAAACAAACAAGTGTAAACTTTTCCATCTGAAGAAAGTCGCGCTCGCGAACAACCATGACAGAAGGGGTTAGTGACTGAGGTAATCAGGCCGATTTCACCTTCCCCATCCAGATAACGGTAACGTTTGGCTACATCATTAGGCGATCTCGCTGGTATCGGTTCAAGTGGCCAACGACTAGAAATTTTCAACAGTATCTCATTTGCGGAAACCACATCTTGCAGACTCCAGCCATTGGTGGTACCTACATCCATGTACTCAATAAGGCGCAAAACATGGCCCGTACCCCGGAAATATTCAGCCATCTCTATGATTGCGTTGTCATTTTTCCCTTTTTGAACAACCATATTTACTTTAACTGACGTAAAACCGGCTTCTTTTGCTGCTTGAATGCCCTGTAGCACACGCTGAACCGGAAACCTTACTCCGTTCATGCTGCCAAAAATGTTATCTTGCAAAGAGTCCAGCGAAACTGTCAAACGTTTTAAACCTGCTTCTCGCAAACGTTGTGCGCGTTGAAGCGTAAGCATGGACGCATTGGTAGTTAAGGCAATATCGCGAATGGTATCTACAAGCGCAATTTTGTGGATTAACTCTTCAAGATCTTTACGTAATAAGGGCTCTCCCCCGGTAATGCGAATTTTTTCTACACCAAGCTGCGAAAAAATCCTTACCAACCGCTCAACTTCTTCAAATGTCAAGATTTTCTCGTGGGGAAGAAAAGAATAATTCGATCCGAAAATCTCTTTTGGCATACAATAGGTACAGCGAAAATTACACCTGTCAGTGACTGAAATCCGCAAATCTTTCAATGGCCGACTCAGTGCGTCCACAATAGGTTGGATCGGTTGGTCCATGTTTATCTCCTCGTTTCACGAGCGTAGATAGAATTTAATCATTTCCCAAGAAATATGTCGAGGTCTGTCGAAAAGACATATCCCCGATTGGAACCATTCTGCTGGACAGATCATCCATAGAAAGGAACGATATTAAATTATGTACAAGCATTATACGATAACAGATATTCACACACACGTTTTACCGAATCTTGACGATGGTCCGGAAAATATGGAAGAAACCGAACATCTACTGACAGCCATGCATGCAGTAGGAGTCGATCGAATTTTCTGCACATCCCACTACCTTTCTCCCTCTTTTGAAGTCTCTCTTCAGCAAATGACTTCAGCCTATGATCTTCTGCAGTCCACTCCTCAAAAATCAGCATGGCCCGCAATTCAACTGGGTGCTGAAATGCGCGTCCATCTGCAACAATTGGAACGGCTAAAAGATAGTGATTGGCCCCGCCTCGGAGACACTCATTACATTCTTCTGGAACTTCCCAACCTTGGACTCGCTCAAACTACTCTGCAATTTGTGAAACGTGTTACATCCGCAGGATTGCACCCCATTATTGCCCATCCTGAAAGACTTGTTGAATTGCAAAAGTCATTTGACTTAGTCGATCAACTGTTAGCTACTGGCGCTAGTTTCCAATTAACAGCCAGCTGTTTTATACCTTCCGCCAAAGCGGATCGACCTGTGAATCGTCTGGCATGGACTTTGCTGGAGACCGGATATGCCAGCGTCATTGCGTCTGACAGCCATAACACCAACGCCCGCCCTCCTGCACTGGTCGCTGCATACCAAGGCATTGAAGAACGGTTTGGAGAGAAAGCAGTTATACAACTCATTGAAAATGCCAATAAGATATGGCAAGACGATGAAATCTCCCGAGTAGCTGTACGTTAGATTTGTTTGAAAGGTTTGAATGACTCACATGTGGAATTCATATAAAGAGACAAGTTGGTTACTTTCATTCTACCAAAAAGGCCGGTGATGCCATGATGAAAATTGCATTGATTGCCCATGATAATCTAAAAGACTGGATGGTCAACTTTGCAGTTGCCTATGAATCTTTTCTCCTTCAACATCAACTTTTCGCTACAGGCACAACAGGTTTACGAATCATGGAAGCTACATCCCTGCAGGTCGAACGACTGCAGTCCGGCCCAATTGGTGGCGATCAACAAATTGGTGCATTGATTGCTACAGATCAAATGGATATGGTCATTTTTTTGCGCGATCCGTTAACTGCCCAACCGCATGAGCCTGATATTTCTGCACTTTTGCGCATTTGTGATGTACATAATGTTCCTGTGGCAACCAACTTGGCAACTGCAGAAGCTCTCATTCGAGCTGCTGCTCAAAATTTGCTCGGTTCTTCTAACAAGCCTTTATTCTCTCCACCCAACTTTACCTGAACCGATTTTCCCTACCGTTTTGATTTCTAGAATATACTAAGGAGGCAAACTTCGTGGGTCATTTGGAAGACAGAAAAATACGCCGTGCAGCAGTAGCTGCTGCAATGGAGGACAATTCTTTTGCTTTGCTATTTTCTGGAACCCGTATTCCTCAATCGGAAGATCATGATTATCCTTTTAGTGTCAATCGCAACTTCTATTATTTGACGGGCTGCGACAGAGAAAATCAGATTTTGCTGATCAGCAAAAGAAATGGAAAAATCTCTGAGACCCTGTTTACACCTAAAACTAATCCTGATTTAGAAAAATGGGTAGGTTTCTATATGACTCCTGAAACCGTGAAATCACTCAGTCATATCGATGATGTCCAGCCTAGGGAATCATTCGAAAATATCCTCGGACGCATGTTGAGTTGGCAAAATCTCCAATATTGCTACCTGGATTTTGATCAAAACCAATTACAACAGGAGCCCATCAGTCTTTCACACCGCTTTGCAAACACCATACAACGTAACTATCCTGGACTGACGATTCGCAATTTACACTATACATTGAGTCAAATGCGCTTGATTAAATCATCTGCTGAAATTGAAGAAATTCGTAAAGCCATTGCTGTTACTAACGAGGCTATTCAAAATCTTTGGGCGCACAGCCAACCTGGAATGAAAGAATATCAACTGGAGGCTTACTTTGATTTTACACTTCGTAGCCACGGCGTTTCAGAACACGCTTTCCCGCCCATTGTTGCTGCTGGTGAGCGCGCTACCATCCTTCATTATGTCAGTAACGACTTAACTGCCGAAGATGGCGAACTCGTTTTGCTCGATCTAGGAGCCTCAAGCGGATACTATGCGGCTGATATTTCGCGGACTTTTCCGGTCAACGGTAAATTTTCCGAACGCCAAAAGGCTATATATGAATCGGTTCTTGAAGCGGAGGAAAAAGTGATTGCCGCTGTGCGTCCCGGCGTCACTTGGTCTGAGCTGAATCAAGTGGCTAAAGATTCTTTAGCCGAATCTGTTGTTCGTTTGGGAATCGCAAAATCGAAGGATGAGATTGACGAATATTATTACCATAGCGTCGGTCACCCGTTGGGATTGGATACACATGATGTGGGCGATCGCGATGTTCCCCTGGCGCTTGGTATGGTGATTACCATAGAACCTGGATTGTATATTGCCAAGGAGAAGATTGGTATAAGAATTGAAGATGATATTTGGGTAACTGAAAACGGACACGAAGTCTTGTCACAGGCTATTCCCAAAACGGTTTCTGAAATCGAACAGCTTGTAGGAAAACATCGCCAATAAACCTGTAAAGACGAATACGACTTTTATCATCAGCATAGGACTGTCCCACTCGTTCTTCCATGGGGCAGTCCTATTCAACATGGATAACATCAGGAGTATTCTTGTTACAACGCGCAGATTGTCAAACCTTAGTCAATCTAAAATCGACTAGCGTCCACACTATCTAACCAACGAGTTATAGGTGCTGTGACGGATGCTACTGCCCCTTCTTGAAAAGGTGACATCAGCCTTCCTTCTCGAACAATATCGAGAAAGGAACGACTTCCCCCTACCCTGCATATGCGCAAATAATCTTTCCAGGCTTCTTCGGGATTCTCTTGCCTTTTTTTCCAAAATTGAAACGCACACACTTGAGCCAAGGTGTAATCAATATAATAAAAAGGATTTGTGTAGATGTGCGTTTGGTGCTGCCAATATCCACCCGCCTCAAGAAATGGATTATTTTCATAATCTCGATGCGGTAAATATTCTTTCTCTATGTTCGACCATATTTCTTTGCGTTCCCTTGGTGATAGATTGGGTTCGCTATAGATTTGATGTTGAAATTCATCTACTGCCACGCCATATGGAATAAAAGTTAGCGCCTCTGATAGATGTTTATAGCGAAATTTATCCGCATCTTCTGCAAAGAAGTTATCCATCCAGGGCCATGTGATAAATTCCATACTCATAGAATGGATTTCACATGCTTCTAAAGTTGGAAATAAATATTCAGGTACCGGCAATTTTCGGCTCATATAACTCTGAAAAGCATGCCCAGCTTCATGAGTCAGTACAGTAACATCATGATAAGTGCCATTAAAATTAGCAAAAATAAAGGGGGCTTCGTATTTAGGAATTACCGTGCAGTACCCACCTACCGCTTTTCCCTTCTGAGCCAGCAAATCCATTAATTCGTTCTCCTGCATATTGCGGAAAAACTGCCCCGTTTCAGGAGAAAGTTCTTCATACATCTGAGCTGCTTGAGCTATAATCCAATCTGCGTTTCCGTGTGGATGGGGATTTCCATTAGCAAAAGTCAACGACTCATCATAGTATCGAAGGTTCTCCAGTTGCAGTCTGTTTCTTTGCTCCTCACGGAGTCTACTTGCTATGGGTACTATTTCCTGTTTAACCTGCCGCCTAAAGCGGGCTACCATTGCGGCATCATAATCTGTTCGATTCAGTCTTGCATAGGCGAGTTCCACAAAACTTGGATAGCCAAGTTTTCTGGCCATTTCATGTCGAACATGGACTAATTCGTCATAAATATTATTTAAATCTTCTTCTCTTTCTAAAAAATAATTCCACAAGCTTTCTTGTGCGTCTTTCCTTGTTTCGCGATTCGTTGACTGAACGTAGGGACCTAGCTGCGAGAGATTGAGTATTTGGCCTTGAAACTCTATATTGGCTGCTGCCATCAATTGTTGATAACTTGTTATAAGCTGATTTTCTTTTTGTAAATACGGGATGATGGATTCATCAAATGTTTTTACACTATTTTCTGCGATTCGGAAAAGCTGTTTTCCCCATTTGAGCTCTAGTTCACGACGAAAAGGTGAATTGATGAGTTTCTGATAATATTTATTAATCATCCCCTCCATAATGGGGCCATTCTGATCAAAATATGCCTGCTGTTCTTTGTAAAATTCATCTTCGGTGTTCATACTATGCCTTATGTAGACCAACGACTGCCGAGAATTGTAGTCCATTCTCAATCGTTGTATTTCTTCCAAAACTTCATCTTGTTTTTCGGCAGATGTACTACTCTCAAACTTTTCTATTAATAGGGAAAACTTTTCCGCCATCTCCTGTATATCCGGTTTCTCATACAACATTTCTGTAAATCTCATATCAATCGTCATCTCCCCTCGTTTCCTCTTCTTCTATTCAAAGTATACTGAAACTCAGGGATGATGACTGAATTAATTTTCTTGTTGACGTGGTGCCTGTTGAACGAGTGCCATACGCTGGCGACGAAGCGCTTCTATTGCCTTCATGGGTAAACTTGCAGGAGTTTCTGCCGTGTGCGATTGGCTAACTGATTGTTCATCTGTCGAAGCTGTAATGGATTCTCCCCCTGTGACTTGATTTAGCGTTTTATTCTCCACTGATGGGCGAGTTACATTTGTTTGCTTTTCATCTGTTCTAACGGGTATCGATTCTAAAGCCTCCATGTCTATGTTTTCTTTCACTTTGTCTACCGTTGTATCACTTGTCATGATTCTCGATTGTTTTAGATGTTGCTCCACAATTCTCAATATCTCGTAGCTAAAATCGCCTTCGCTCTTTAGTTGATTAATAAAATTTACAACTTCTTGCGGCGTGTCAGACGCAATATAAATATGAATCAAATCTCCATGTCGAACTGTCTTTTCCCTGCGACGCCGCTCTCGCCGCTCATTCACGCTTTATCAGCCTCTGCTGAAGCTATTTCCATTTGAGCTGGCGACAAAGCGGTCGCTAAAGAGCGGAAAGTTCCACGCAAATTACGCATTTGTGCTAATTCTGGTGTATCAAAACGAAGTGGATGTCCTTGTCGGTCTAACTCTTTTATATAGGGGCTGAGTATGGCCGATCCGCCACCGATAAATAAAAATTCTTCCGCTTCTGGTGCAGCTGCCCACGCATCAAGTACTCTATCCAGTACTTCTCGGGCCAACTCGCTTAAGTGCAAATTTGCAATATCAGCAATACTTCCTTTAACTAAACCCTGCCATCGTACTTCATAATCTTTATGAACCAATCTTTCTACTACATTGACATCACTGCTTAAATACTCTTGTCCCATAGCAGTATTAAAATCTTTGCGAATTTTAGTGACAATGTCGTTTAAATTAATTCGAAATCCTGTGGAAGTATAGTCGTCAAGTTGCAAACCTGGTCGAAAAAATGCAATATCCAGGTCAATTCCACCGAGATCAGCCACTCCAAAAGCTTTGTTGGCAAGTGAATTCCCTTTTTCACTGGCAATATCAATAATACCAGCCACGTTATCAACATTTACTCCATCAGGCAGCGCAATATCCAGTTCGACTACAACTCCAGCATACTCGGGTGTTGATTTAAATTGTACGGTATGAATTCCGGCTGTCAGTTTTTCTTCAAATAGTGCTGCTTCTCCCACTTCTGCTATAGGTAATCCGATACCAAGTTGTACATCGACTCGTAATTTTTTAACTCCGTTCTGGATATCTTGCGCATGTTTTTGCGCAGCTGCATAAGCGATGGCGGTTAACGTTGTAATGAGCGTCTCTACTCGTTGCGATTTCATCTGGGCTGCCCGATAACCAACAATGGATTGGGCGCGAGCATTTCGAGATGCTAAGACACCCACGTGATAATTTCTTCCTGCCCCTTCCGGAATCGCTGGAGAGACAATTTCCACATCTAAATTTTCTATGGGAGAGCCTTGGTTTAGAATCACTTTTCGTTTGATATCCGATTGGAAAATTACATTGGGAAACATGAAAGTTTGATCAATATTTTCATATGCTGCCTTAACAAAACTATTGCCATTGTCGACAGCGATAACGAGTTTTGTTTCTTTCATATTGGATTCCTTGGCCATGGGCTGCTCTCCTTTTAATCATTCTTTCCTCTGTCCAGCAAAACTGTCATTCTGTAATCACTATCCTACCTACCACTCATTATAGAGATTGTGCTAGATTATCGTCAAACATCAATGCATTTATGAATTTATGGGTTAATAAATAAATGAATATACTAGTTAACTACTAAATTCATATATTCATTAACCCCTAAACCCGTTATCGAAAAAAGTGAAATCAAAATAAAAAGGGGCTGTCCCAAAAGCGGTTGAAAACCGCTGACGGGCAGCCCCTTCGTTTGTGGTTGGGGATTTTTCATTGGAGGTTTAGAAAAGGATGAGATCTCCTCATCCAACCCTGTGCCTCATTTCGTCAATCGCGGCTTTCTTCAACAAATTGTGGGCAAGTGAAATCCACCCAACTTCCATGGTAACCTTGGGCAGGTTTCGGAGTAGGAATCGTCTGAATCCACGGTTGTTCTTTATCTGTCCAAATACGCTCTCCACTTCAGTCATTCGCCGTATGGCTAAGTCCCTTCCTTCTGGACTCTTAAGTCGTTCGGCTGCTTGCTGCTTGTAGAGCAGATACTGCAGGCTCACTCGAATCTCCCTATTACCAGCGGACTTTGTACAACGTTCCCGAAGTAAACACCCTTCACAGTTCTCGCTTCGGTATGTTCGTAGCTGTGTCTGGTATCCATTATCAGTGTTTCTGTTGCTTTGCCCCCAAAATGTCAGCTTTCGTCCATTCAAACACGTCCATACATCCTGCTCAGCATCGTAGTGCCAATTCTCAACTCGGCTTGGGTCATTCTTCCACGTCTTAGACTGCTCTTTGTGAAATGTGTTGTACTTTACAACGCCATCAAGTTCTTCTTTTTCGAGATACGCGTAATTCTCTTCGCCACCGTATCCTGCATCTGCAATAATTGTTCTTGGAAGTTTGCCTAGACGGTCTTTTACCTGTTTTAGATGTGGGATCAGGCATCTTGTATCCGTTGGACGCTGGTGTAGGGTATACCCCAAAATAAACTGGTTTTCCGTACCTATTTGAACATTGTAACCTGGCTTTAATTGTCCATTTTTCATATGGTCTTCTTTCATTCTCATAAACGTAGCATCCGGGTCAGTTTTACTGAAGCTATTCCGGTCACCAAGTGTCTGTTCTTGCGATTCGTACTTCTGTAGGCGAGGCAGAAGATCCCGACGAATTTGGCGTACACTTCGCCGAAGCGGCTTGTCCTTCGGTCTTTCTTGTAGTCGAGCTTCTAGATTTTGTACAGCCTGCTCCAGCTTTTCACTGGTCAACTGCGAGGACTCACCCAACTCAAGTAAGTCATCACCACTATGCTCAAGCTCCTCTTGTCGTTCCAATTCCTCTATGTTGGAAAAGAGTGTTTTCACGTTCTCCTGAAGTCGAGCTTTATGCTTGGCAACAGCCTTTCCCCAGACAAATGTGTATCGATTCGCGTTGGCTTCAATCTTCGTGCCGTCAACAAAGTAGTTCTCCAGCTTGACGTATCCCTCTTCAACCAGTAGTTCTAGTACGCCGGTGAAGATTTTCTCCAAAACGTCCTTCATGCGTTCCGTTCTGAATCTGTTAATCGTCCGGAAGTCCGGTGTTTGTCTTCCAGCTAACCACATGAACGGTACGTTCTCTCGAACAGCTTTGGCGATTTGGCGAGAGGAATATATACGTTGTGTATAGGCATAAATCACAATTTTGGTCATCATTTTGGGATGGTAACTATCCCGACCGCCGCCAGGGTAAGCCGTTTTAAAAATGGTGTCATCTAGGCGGTTAACGGCTGTGTTTACCACCCGAGAGATGTGACCAGGGGGAATGTCTAACTCCAAATCCATTGGGAGGTATTGCTGATCCATGTTATACTCAATAAACAAAGAAATCGCTCCTTTGGTGTTTTGGTTGCTCACACTTCCATTTTACCAAAAGGCGATTTCTTTTTGTTTACACCAAAGGGGCTATCCCTCAGTCATCTACGATGACTTTTGGGACAGCCCCAAGAAAAGAGAAAATCATTACTGCTGAGGAACCATAAAAGTAGCCGAACCTGCTACAACACGAGCTCCATTCTGAGTATGAGCTTCAATATCACACTCAACGTAATATTCCGTACCTTGCTCTTCTATTTTTGTTACTTTACCACTACAAGTAACAACATCCCCAGGCCGAACCATTTCCTGAAATCGAACCCCAAACTGTAAAATTCGGCCTTGATAAGGCTTAACCGTATCCTTAATCATTTGTCCCACAAAAGCCATGGTCAGCATACCATGCGCGATAACTCCACCAAGGCCCGCTTCAATTGCAAACTCGTCCACCGTATGAATGGGATTAAAATCACCTGATGCACCAGAATACATAACCAGTTGTGTTTTCGTTATGGGTGGCTTGATCAAACGAGGTAACTCC
This sequence comes from Alicyclobacillus sp. TC, assembly GCF_016804365.1. Classification (NCBI taxonomy): domain Bacteria; kingdom Bacillati; phylum Bacillota; class Bacilli; order Caryophanales; family Alicyclobacillaceae; genus Alicyclobacillus; species Alicyclobacillus sp. TC. Next base: position 2,771,739 of record NZ_CP044434.1, read on the forward strand.
TGCCCAATCGTGAATAAAGGATTCATCACTTAGCACCTCCCGTACGAATAACTGTTAAATTTTCAACCAACAAAAGTTCTCCAGCACTGTTCCTAACTTCAGCTTCAAACATGTAAAATGTCATGCTACCTAGCCGACCTGAGCTCTCGCGCACTTTTAACAATTTACGACTGCAAAAAACTACATCTCCAGCATAGATAGGTTTGTGGTATGTAAATCTCTGCTCACCATGTATTAACCCAGCTTTAGGCATCTCAAGACCAGGTATCTCTCCGTAATCAAATGTACGAGAAAAAGTAGGAGGAACCGGAATGGCAGGAAAACCAGCTTTTTTTGCCGCTTCCTCATCCCGGTAAACGGGATCTTTATCTCCTATCGCTTCAGCGAATTTTCGAATAGCTCCCTTTTCAACCTCATTTTTTACAGGTTGCGAAGAAACACCAACCATATCCTGCAAAGACGACATTTTATACACCCCTTTTTAAGAACATACTGCTTCATCATCATACTAGTACAATAGTTTTATTACGATGCACAAGAATCCGATCCTCCACATGCCACTTCACAGCTTGAAATAATGTGGAACGTTCCACATTTTGACCAATTCGTTTCAGATCATTTACTGAATCTCTATGGCTAACCCGCAAAACCTGTTGTTCAATAATAGGTCCCTCATCCAATTCTTCAGTCACATAATGGGCAGTCGCACCAATTAACTTTACACCACGATGATAAGCCTGTTCATACGGATTACAACCTACAAATGCCGGCAAAAAAGAATGATGAATATTAATGATACGGTTAGGAAATGCCGCTAAAAAATGTGGGGAAAGAATCTGCATATATCTAGCCAAGACAATAAAATCAACTTGCTTTCCAATGAGGTTAAGTTGTTTTTCTTCAATTATCGATTTCGTGTCTGGACGAACAGGCAAATAATGAAAAGGTATCCCTAAAGATTCAACCAAAAAACGAGCATCATCATGATTGCTGATCACCATGCAAATATCCGCATGCAAGTGACCTATTTCCCATTGCCATAACAATTCTCGTAAACAATGTTCTTCTCGAGAAACAAAAATAACAAGTTGTTTGCGACGATTGGAGAGTTCAAAGTGATAATCCATAACAAATCTATCCGCAATCTCAGCAAACTCAGAACGTAAACGATAAATTAAACTTCCAACTGAAGGTATCTCAAATTCAATCCTCATAAAAAACAAGTTGTCATCTTCACTCGTGTACTGATTAGATTCCACAATATTAGCGTCATGAAGGAACAGGAATTCAGAAATAGATTTGATAATGCCTGGTTGGTCTTTACAAATCACTCTTAATCTGCAGCGAGAATCTCTTTCACGCAATAACAAACATTCACCACCTCTATAAACTCAACCCTAGACAGAAAGAAATAAGAAAGACAGACAAGCATTCTGCATAATTTTACACTACGCAAACTTAATTTCGACAGTATTTGACGTCCTGTCTTTGTTACACTTTCCACATTGTCATCATACATATATTTACATCGAAATTAGGATGGTGCCTTGTATGAAAATAAAATTGGCGCAAATCATTACATTACTTCTGACAACACTTACGATATGTGCAGTAAGCGGATGCTCCACATGGGACACGTTAAAATCTGCACACACAACAACCGATATATCTGGCAACGCAAAAACCCAACCCATCGATACCCATGTTAAAGTCAAGGTAGACGTTATAAAACCAAAAACGATTCCCCTCCTGACGAGAGGAATGACTGGCAATGAAGCACTATGGTATAACGAAGCGTTAGCCATATTAGGTTATTTACCTGTGACATGGAACGACCCACAAACTTCCGAACTTCAAAGCACAACAGCGGCCACATACACAACACCAACAAACGATACAGAGAATGAAGAAATGATCGAAAGTCAGTTTGCAACGCAACTCGTCCATCATCAGTTAGAACCCATACTATCAGTGCAGTGGTCTTGGAAAGGGAACTATCCCGAAGTCCTACAAAACGATTGGAATCCTTACAAAGCGACAGCCATTACACAAGGGGCAATCATGAGTTTTGAACACCAACACCAACTTGCTGTGGATGGAATAGCCGGACCAGAAGTGAATCAAGCACTCTACCAAGCATTGTTACATCATCAACAGAACAGCCAACCATACACTTATATTGAAGTACAAAAAACAAAGCCTGAAACCTTACAAGTGTGGGAGAGCGGTCAACCCATTTTTAAAAGTTTAGCTAATACGGGAATAGCAGCAAGTCCAACGCCCAACGGTATCTGGCCAGTCTATCTACGATTAAAAGAACAAACCATGCGTGGGACCAATCCCAACGGAACTCCTTATGACGATCCGGGAGTACCCTTTATCAATTACTTCTATCATAGTGACGCTGTCCATGGATTCATTCGCGCATCCTACGGCTTCCCACAAAGTCTCGGTTGCGTAGAGCTACCCATGATTAACGCAAAGACAGTCTATTCCATCATCCATTATGGAACACCCGTACAAATCATTAGTTAAGGCATATTAAAGAATGGGGGATAGCAAGCGGGCACATGATTCAGCAATTCGAACTGCATGTGGACGTTTTTGATATAACTCACGAGTCAACTCAGAGCTTTTTTCAATATCCGTATAAAACAGATCCGCCAACCGGCATGCGATTCGACTGTCATACAAAACAGCGTTAACTTCAAAGTTTAATTTAAAACTGCGAATATCAAGATTTGCAGTGCCAACGGATGCTAATTCACTATCGATAACAACCGTTTTGGCATGTAAAAAACCGTTTTTATACAAATAAAACTTTACGCCTACCTCCAAAAGCTCCGCCAAATAAAAGCGCGAAGCAAAATAGACCAAGTAATGATCAGGTTTATCAGGTAGCATAATTCTTACATCAACACCAGAAAGAGCCGCTGTCTTTAGTGCAGTCAACAAACTTTCGTCAGGAATAAAATAAGGACTTTGAATTAAAATTTGCCGTTTGGCTAAATAAATCATTTTTACATAAGCATTTCGAATCGTTTCTGAACGACTGTTTGGTCCACTAGAAACAATTTGAACTCCTACGTCACCTGTATCAGGTTGAAGAGGAAAATAGTCATCCGTTACACGAAGACGTTTTTTTGAGGCAAAATTCCAGTCCATCAAAAAGAGAGCCTGCATTTCCAACACAGACGTCCCTTCAATTTTCAAATGTGTATCACGCCAAGCTCCAAATCGTACATCACGGCCAAGATATTCATCACCAATATTAAATCCCCCAATATAACCCACTCTGCCATCAATAATCGCCAATTTACGATGATTTCGATGATTCATACGCGGATTGAAAAAAGGAAAAATAGAAGGAAAAAAGCGGGCAACATATCCTCCTGCTTGAATCAAATCGCCAAAAAAATCCATATGCAATCCTTTACTACCAACAGCATCATATAAAACTCTGACTTCAACACCCTCATTCGCTTTTTGAATCAAGGCGGACACAAGTTGCCTACCTAATCGATCAGGGCGAAAAATATAGTATTCTAAATGAATATGATGTTTCGCTTGTCGAATAGTATCTAATAAAGAAATAAATTTACTCTGTCCATCGTAAAAAACTTCCACCCGATTATCTTGGGTAAAAACAGCATAACTACTGACTAAATTCATATAAATAAGGTCTTGGTATCGCTGAACAAACGGATCGTAAAATTCAATATTTCCTTCACGGAGATTCGTCTTTTGAGCTTCAACAATCGCATTTACAAACTCTCTCTGCATACGACGAATCCGATACATTTTTACTCCATTTAATTTCTTTCCAAGTAATAAGTACAACAAAAAACCACCAATAGGAACAAACAAAAGAACCATTAACCATGCCCAAGTTACTGCAGCATCTCGTCGTTCAAGGAATATAATGACCCCCGCAGTCACCAAATCAATGGAAAATGTTACAATATAAAGAAGATGAATGAGCATCATACCTATGCAGCCCTCTCATGGTCACGCATGACCCAAACTTCAAAAAACATATTGCCAAAAATGACTCCAATCCTATTCAAGCAAATCCATCTGCTTTCAAAACAAAACGATTGCTTATCAACATTGTATCAAAATTACATGACTGGTATCGATTATGAGAGACGAATGGAAACCATCCAACACTGGTAGAAACAAGTCTGTTTAGTCTGTATAGAAAAACTTGTACGGAGACAAAGTGAAAGTGTGCCAACGATCAATCAACAAAGGAGACGATATAAATGGGTAACAGTAAAACGTATAATTATCCAAAAGCAAATTCCGTCAGTACCAGTTCTCAAGCCGGACATAGTTCTCGAGTTCAAAAACGCAAACCTGAACCCCACCAAACACAAAATCTCGAACAAGAAGACACTGCCAAGGGCTCACGCACTCTACACGATTAAGAATTACCCATTCATTGAGTTGGTTCATATAGGATGATCTAAAAAACTCCAAGCTAATACATGCAATCAAAAATTATCGATAAAAGGGCCTCCTTATCAACTCTGAAACTCTAAGAGTGAAAAGGAGGCTGTTCTCCAATTAAAATTCAGAACAAACTTTGAAACAATCGTGACATCCTCAATAAAAACATAACAGTGTTGAATATAAAACTTACTTGAGCGTTTTGCAGATTCATAAGCCCTTGTGGGACAAAGGATTTCAGAGCATGAAAAAGGACTTCACCCCAACTTGGAGAAGATTTCAAGTGACCAAACCCAAAATTCTCCTAGGAGGGAAGTCCACTTGTATCTTCTCCAAAAGTCCCTGTTTTCCTTTGAAGAGTGGCTAGAAATCGAACCCAGTGAACGACTTGAACTGTTCTTTTCTGCTCTGGATCTTCAGCCGTATGCCGCAAAGTTACGAAATTCATCACCCCAGGGTGCAAAGCCTATCAACCGTGAAGCGATTTTACGAGCGTTGCTCGCTGCTCCGCTTGAGGGGATTTCAACCTTTACCAAGTTGCACAAACGTTTGGTTAGCGACTTGCGGTTCCGGTACCAATGCGGGTTTCGGTTAGATGAATCCGCACCGTCAATTGCCACACTCAGTCGAGTCTTCAAGGCTGTAGTGGATAAAGATCTTGCCAAGGCACTCTTCATTGACCTGGTCAGTCAGTGCAAAGAGGCTGGAATCATCGATGGAAGTCACCTCGCCATTGACAGTACAGCGATTGGTGCCTATGAGAAGAAGCAACCGAAATCGCGTAGCCAAGAAACAGGTAATGCCAACTGGGGTGCCAAGTACGACACATTTGGCAATAAGCTCACGTGGTTCGGGTACAAAATTCATCTCGCTGTGGATACCTCCAGCGAGTTACCGGTAGCCTTAGAAGTCACACCCGCTCATATTTATGATGGTGAGATGGCGATTCCGCTCATGAAAGATGTCGTCGAAAACTACGGTTGGAAGGTCAAATACGTCATGATGGATGCCGGGTACGACCAGGTGAAAAACTACGAAGCTGCCCGTGGTTATGGTGCGCAAGCAATCATTGCACTCAATAAGCGTGGAGAAAAGGAACCACCTGCAGGCATGACATCCGATGGGACACCTCGTTGCTCCATGGGTTACGACATGGTTTATTGGGGAGCCGACGGTGACCGATTAAAGTTCCGTTGTCCACATGCAGTAGGCAAGGTTGACTGCCCGCTTGGGACTGCTGCTTGCTCGGACTCCAACTACGGAATGGTGGTCAAGAAGAGCATCACCGACGATGTAAGGCGATACGCCAATCCACACCGAAACACGCGGGGTTGGATGGAACTCTACAAGGAGCGAACGTCCGTGGAGCGATGTAATTCTCGGCTGAAAGAAAATCTTACAGCCAACGACACGCATGTCCGGGGTATTGAGAAGGTCACCACATACGTCTACCTCAATGCGATTATTCTACTTGCTTCTGCACTAGCGGTACATGCGACGGCAAGTTCACTGAAGACGGCTTAATCTTGGCACTCTGTTATTGGTAAAGGTATGTGAAAATCTAGACAACACAAACAAAAAAAGTAAATAATAGCCCTCAGACTAGTACTGTTTCTTTTTTCACTTCAAAGAGAAATGCAATTCTGCAAAACGCTCACTTAAAAACTTTTACTCGCTCAGAAATAGGATTGAACTGTTTTTCACCAGCAGGTTGCTCTGGCTTACCGAATGGCATCTGTGCAATCAATCGCCACGACTCTGGCAACTTCCATTCTGCTTTTACTTTCTCATCAATAAGAGGATTGTAATGCTGTAAACTTGCTCCCAATCCTTCTGCCTCAAGCGCCATCCAAATCACAAGCTGATGCATAGCGCTCGTATGCTGAGCCCAGACAGGAAAATTATCTTGATATAAGGGAAATTGTTTTTGCAAACTTTCGATTACTGACCAATCTTCAAAATAGAGCACAGTTCCATATGCTGATTTAAAACTATCCATTTTTTGCTGAGTAGAAGCAAATTGATCAGCAGGAACAACTCCACGCAATACGTCCGTCGTCAAATCCCACAATTCATCATGCTGTTTACCCAGCAAAAGTACTATGCGAGTACTTTGTGAATTAAAGGCGGAAGGTGTATGTTTAATGGCTTCTTCTATGATTTCCTGAATCCGAGCATCAGAAACAGGAGAATTTTTGCTTAAGGCATAGATGGAACGACGGTTACGAAGTGCCGTATAGAAATCAAATAATTGCTGAGTTTGTGTATTCATACTTCATTTACCTCCACTACTTATTTTTTGTTTGCTACGCATTTTTTATACTATCATCCTCTCTGACTAAAATCAATTCAGAAGAGCAGAAATATCATGCGAAAAGATACGAACAAGCATACAGTAGTTTTTTACCAAAGGACGGTTTACAAAAGATTTTCTAATTCATCTTGCAGAATACTTGTCCAAACCGTATACTTGTGGCAATTTGTGTACTTTGGAGGTGATTAGGATGCGATCGTTTTTCCGCGGCTTACCGCTCTCATTCCAACATGTCTTTGCAATGTTTGGCGCAACAGTCCTAGTCCCCTTGCTTACCGGTTTAAATCCTGGAGCGACTCTTGTTGCAAGTGGCGTAGGAACTCTGTTATTTCATCTGATTACAAGGGGCAAAGTGCCAGCTTATCTAGGCTCTTCATTCGCTTTTATTGCTCCATTGGCGCTATTTGTCAGTCAACATCATGCTCCTAATCAAGCAGCAGCCGGACTTATCAGTGTCTCCATTGTTTATTTTATTTTTACGATTCTGGTAGCTACGATTGGTTTTGACAAAATCCGCAAAGCGATTCCACCAGTCGTTGTAGGTCCAGTAGTTGCAATAATTGGTCTCTCTTTAGCGCAAACTGCGATTACAAGCGAAGCCAATACACATTGGGATGTGGCCATTGTCAGTCTTGTAGCCGCCATCTTGTCGGCAATTGTAGGAACTCGACAATTACGCCTTTTACCTATATTGGTAGGAATTGTCGTTGGTTACCTTTATGCCGTATTGCGAGGATATGTATCTTTTCAAAAACTCCACGCTTCTCCCTGGATACAAACACCAACTTTTCACATGCCAGATTTTACTTGGACTGTGGTACTTTCCATGGCTCCCATCGCACTAGTAACCATGATTGAAGATATTGGTCATATGTTTGTATTAAATGAAATTATTGGACGCGATGTGACGAAAGATCCAGGCTTTTCATCTATTCTCTTGGGAAACGGTGTCGCCACTCTTGTCTCAGCGCTCATTGGTGGCCCCGCTGAAACGACATATGCCGAGAATCTCGGTGTACTTGCCATGACTCGCCAATTCTCCAGCCGATTAATAGAAGGCGCTGCAGTAATTGCCATCATATTAGGACTGCTTGGCAAATTTGGCGGCTTAATTGAAACCATACCTGCTGCTGTCATGGGTGGAATTGGCATTTTGCTTTATGGAATGATTGCTGCCATGGGTATTCGGCATATGATTGAGGAGAAAGTTGATTTAACAAGAACTAAAAATTTAATCATCGTCGCAGTCATTTCTATTATAGGCGTGGGAGAGCCCAATAACGGCATTGCCTATGCCACCATTGCAGGACTGATTATTCATTGGATTTTGCCCGATCGCGATCGCCCCAAAGAAGTGACAGCGTAAAACGGCAGCTATCGATCATTTAAGCTGTGGAGGATGACATGAATTCACCGATGAAACGCTTAAGTGAGTATACCGTTACTTATGATACGGTTCACCCCGTTGAATACGAATACCCCGATATAGCTGCTCTAGAAGTACAACACGGGCAAGCGCATGTGGCAAAGTTAATGGTCCAAAAGACCATCGAAAATCAGACCGCGCACGTATTTCCGAATGAACGCCTAGTGAGCCCCCCACGATAAAGACCAGGCGCCCAAATCCACGCCCGCAAAGTTCTTGATATTGTTGACTCCACTTCTCAGAGGTCAGCTCTTTCCCTAAGATGTCCAACAAGACTAAGCCGTCTCTTTGCCGGAGATGTCGAGATAAACGCTTTGCTTCTAATTGCAGCACCCGTTCTTTATCCGCCGCAGAATAATGTTCTGGACATGGCTCATCATCGACTTCCAATATTTCCAATTGTACATAAGCGTTAAGGCGCTTTGCATATTCTGCAAGCGCCTCCTGATAAAATTTCTCTTTGATCTTCCCCACAGAAAGAATACAAATTTGCATGTCAGGCCACCTCATAAAATTCTCTTTCTATGACAGCAGCCTAAACCAGTCCAACATGTTTCCTGTATACCAAAGAAACTAAAATCAGCGAGTGCTCCAGAAATTTGGACCATATTCGGGGGCTCCCTGCAAAAACGGATCGACATCATCATCCGATGAAGAACTTGGAATGATGGAATTGGGGCTGGCTGTTGTCAATTTCGTATCCATTTTACCTATTTTCAACTTAAGATTCAGTTCGCGGCTACCCCGATATACTCGCAGTTGAGCTACATCGCCTGGATGCTCCTGAAAAAGATGCGTACGCAAATCAGCCATGGTTTTTACCGGATGATTATCCATAGCCACAATCACATCATTCTCCTGCAATCCGGAAGCACGAGCTTCAGGAGAAATAGCAGCCTTCACCCATACTCCATAATCAACAGGCACATCAGGCCACCACTGCTCTGGCAGAGTAGCCAACGAATATCCTTCAATACCTAGCGCGGGATGAATAGCATGGCCTGTCTTTAACAATTGATTGGCAATGGTCACAACCTCATTGGAGGGGATGGCAAAACCCATTCCTTCAAACTCAGGCGCTACAATTTTACTGCTGTTAATACCCATGACCTGTCCGCGAATATTGACCAAAGGCCCTCCACTGTTACCTGGATTGATAGCAGCATCTGTCTGTATCACCGCTTGATAATCAAGCACCTGATCCGTCTCAGGTTCGGAAACTGGCATAATACGCTTGGCAGCGCTCACAATACCTGCTGTCACCGAATCAGCAAAATCTAACCCCATTGGCGTTCCAATAGCAATCGCAGGTTCACCCACAATCAGATCATTTGAATTGCAGAAAGTCACAGGCTGAATTCCTCGTACTTCTGCAACTGGGAGTCGAATAACCGCCAAATCTGTATATGGATCGGTACCTACCACAGACGCTTGAATATGTTTTCCCGACTCTAAGACTGCGCTCACTTTAACAGAACCTTCTACCACATGGTTGTTCGTAACGGCGTAACCGTACTCGCTGTCTTTGTAAAAAAGTACCCCTGTTCCCACACCAGCGGGCTCAATTTTGGTCTGCTGAGTAATGTTGTTCGAGATTTGCGCATAATTGACAATGCCCATTACGGCTGGTTTTACACGTTTCACCGCGTCAGTGATATTGTTTGTGTAGCCGCCAGAAATCGCTATGGATTGGGCACTAGCTTCTGCATGAAAAAACACCGGGCTCAAGCAAAGAAATGTAGATACGCTGCTTAAAGCCAAGAAGCATTTTTTCATTCTTTGAACATGGCGCTGACTCATCATAGACACCCTCCAGATGGAGAATTCGGCAATGATTGCCTCTTCGAATTCTCCCTCTAGCGTGTCTCAGACCGACACTTCCTATGCGTTGCATTTAGCGGACACAGGAGTCAGTATCGTCGGTTCATAGCGACTTGTCCGTAACAGTGAGACCTGTTCTTGATAGGTCGATCGCGCTTCCTGCAAAATACTCGAAACTGTTAAATCAGCTAAATCGGGCTGATTGTTCTCCTCACTTAAATGAGCCAAATAAACTTTTACTTCTTGTTGACCGATAATATCAATCAATGCCTCTGCAGCATCCGTATTGGACAGATGCCCCTTATCGCCAAGGATGCGCCGTTTGATAGACCAAGGATACGGACCAGCTCGCAACATCTCTACATCATGGTTGCTTTCAAAAACATAGGTGTCGCAGCCAGCAATCACATCTTTAATCGAGTCACTGACAAAACCGAGATCCGTGACTACAGCCAGACTTTCGTCTCCTGCATCAAACCGATATGCTACCGGTTCTTCTGCGTCATGTGAAACAGCAAAAGGCGTAATTCGAATGTCGCCAATACTAAAAACTTCTCCTGCGCGTACAACCTTATGAATGTGATTTCCGCTTATTCCTGACACAATTTCCGCATATGTACCTTCCGTCGTATAGAGCGGTGCTTGAGAGAGCTTGAGTATCTGTTTTAAGCCGCGAACGTGATCGACATGCTCATGGGTAATCAGTACAGCCGTTATTTGCGAACCATCCACTTGGCAAGCGGTAGCTAATCGTTGGGAAATCTGCTTACCGCTAATACCCGCATCAAGCAACAAACGAGTCTGTTCTGTAGATATGTAAATTGCATTTCCACTGCTACCACTCGATAAAACACTAACAGACAACAAAGAGTGAATCCTCCATCCTGCGTCAAGCTGACGCACTCGATGCATTATCTACTTCACCTGTTAAAGCGTTGACGTCATAAGACTGGCTGGGTGTAATAATGCGCCAAACCGGAAACCAGAGTTGTTGTCCCAGGTGTCCACTAGAAATTTTTCCTACTCCAACTTTTCTGGCATATCCTAATTGTATACCTAAAATCACATTATCTGTGGCACTGTAGGTCTTGTCTACCGATTCTGCCAAACTATTGAGCGCATCAATCGCTGATATGACAGGTTTGGGTCGGCCAATCGGTTGGATATGGTGAATGGCCTGTTGACTATAACCTAAAATTTCACCATGTGAACCTGTTCGAATTTGAATATGGACATCAAAAACCGGAAAATTATTGTAGTTTTCCAGATAATCGGATATATTTTGCGTCGATGAATATTTATCAAATGTATACAACTGTCCATGAAAAGCTGTCTTCAACAGATCCACAGGCTGTATCCCTTGCAATGGAGGCTGAAATTGAATCTGCCAAGTTTCACCTCGCACTTTGATTTGACCCTCGGAATCTTGAATCTGTGTAGTAGACGTATAGAGAATTTTTCCATTTGGAAAAACTGCTTTGGCTAATTCATCTAACTTGGGCGTAATCCAATTGGCTTTAAAAGTAACCATCTCTGGTTGTGACTCTGGAACATGCGCTTGGAGAGTAAAACCGTGATCAGCCAATACCGTTTTCGTATTGGCAAGAAGATCGCTGTAGGACTCGACATAGCCATACGTTTGAATATGACTTTCATATAATTGCCAGCCAAGAATAAGATCTAAAATCAAAAAGGCAGCAATCAGCCAATTCTTTGCGACCTCCCAATTCACGGCAGATCCCCTCCTAAAACATGACCATCTATAGCGTCAATGATAAGCTGCTGCCCTTTCGGCAATTGTACAAAATACGCTGGAATTAAAGATACGATTGAACCTTCATCTTGCTCATCAAGGCCGAGTTGAATTTGTTGTATCTGTTTGATTTGTTGAACACTTAAAATCGTTTTTAAGACATTCAACAACTGCCAACCATTTAAAGCATTTCCTCGGGTTGAATCTATTTCACTGGCCAAATTGTACAAAGGACGACTGAAGGACACGACTCTGCCCGCTCGAATGACTACTTGATAGTCGTTCGATCCGTTTAAAATGGGCAAACCATCAACATAAGGCACTAGAGTGATGGTTTCTCCCGAAGCATTGGACTGCACATGAGTCGCAATCAGATTATTAGGTCCTCCACCGTGATCGCGCACAAAACGTGCGGCTAGTTCCAAGGTATCCAGATTTTCAATTCGTTTGCCGTTTGCATTTGGATCTTGATAAGTAATTTCATCTGGATGCTTCGTCCATTGCACGGCTCGACTGCCATCCGTCCAAAGGGTAGTGTTATTATCTTCCTGAATTCGCGTTACGACTAAAGGATTAACAAAAAATGAATGAACAACAGGCAGAAGCGAAATCGCATTGGTGGTCCAAGTGCTCGTACTCAATTGGGTATAGGAGCTTGGCAAGTCATTATTACTTTGTACGGTAGTCCAAATGGACCACGGTTGTGCCCTGACGGCTTCCGTAATTTGATTGTAAAGTGAAACAGTCGATAAGTTGGTTTGCGCTTCGTAGTCTACTCCGCCGCTGGTTAATCCAAGCCATACAGGCCCATTGGAGCTTGTCTGATACAATAAAATTAACCCTGAGTATTGCACATACCCTGTCGGTTCAATATTCGGTACCCATTGTTGTAAAAGTGCTGCGGACAGAGGCACGCCAAAATCATATTCCACCTCGTCCAAGGTTCTCTTGGGGAAAGCTGGGATTTCCTGCAAAGCAGTCACACGCACTGATTGCAATAATGTAAGCCATTGATTGTAACTATGAGTTTCCGGTAAAGCGACACTTAAACTTGCTGCCGAATGTTGACTGAGAATAATTCGATACGGACGACCTAATTGGCTCGCGATGGGATACTCGGTTGCTGCCAATGGCAAAGGTTCACCAATACCAACTTCCGTTGCGTTTTGAAAATCTCCTACCCACAGCCAATAGCTTAACAACAGTGAAAGCCCAACTAAAACAACTAAAATAAGGGTACGAATGTGTGCGAGCCAATTTTTATTCATATTGGCCAACCCCTTTATCTTTGACCATCGGCAATCGCAAATGAACCTTTGTGCCTCGATTGACTTCGCTTTCCATATCAATGGTACCACCGTGGCGCTCAACAATTTCCCTGGCCAGCGCCAACCCGAGACCAGTACCACCCGATCGACGACTACGCCCTTTGTCCACTCGATAAAAACGTTCAAAAACATGCGGTAAGTCTTCTGGTGGAATGCCTATACCTGTATCAGAAACTATAATTTCTACTTCATCCGCATTTTCTATATGAGCTGACAGGCAAACAATTCCTCCTGCAGGGGTATATTTAAAAGCATTAGAGAGAAGGTTGTCCAAGACGCGATGCAACATATCTTCGTCACCCAACAAGGTAGCGGGTGGAGCGGGATCAACTATAAAAGTTAACTCGCGCGCATTTGCCTGTATACGGAACCGCTGCTCGGCAAAAGCAAACAAACGTTCCATGGTAATGTATGTAACTGTCCTTGGACGCTGCGAATCCTTGGATAAACCGGATAAAAGCAATAGATCTCGCGTCAAACGGACCATTCTATCTGTTTCATCACTGACAACTTGTAGAAAATCTTGTCGGACATCTTCTTCATCTGGTGTTAAATCGCGAAGAGCTTCAATATAAGACTTAACCGAGGTTAGCGGTGTTCGCAATTCGTGCGAAACGTTGGCTACAAAATCTCGTTGCGCTTGTATGAGTTTCTCTTGTTCTGTCACATCTCGAATCACCGCGACATAGCCTTGGCGTTCTTGATGCTGTTGAAGCGCTGTCACGTGAACATGAAGAATACTCTGGCCAATTTCTCGAACCCAAATCTTCTCCCGTATATCTTCTTTCATTTCTGTCAAGCCAAGCCGTATCGCAGCATTGCTATCGTTTGTGCGCAATTGCAACATACGCCGTGCCGCTTCGTTTAAGAAAAGCGGTTGCCATTCTGGATTAAAAGCAACCACGCCGTCACCCATCGAAGTAATAATGGCTCGCAAACGTTCCTGTTCCCGCTGGTTTGTTTGCAAAGCATCTTCCAATTTAGTCGTCAAATCATTAATCGCTGTCGCCAAATCACCAAATTCATCATCGCCACCTACATGCACTCGACGACTGAAATCTCCACTGGCCAAGACACGGGCTTGGCGTGTCGCATCTAGAATAGGACGAGTAATGGTTCGCGCCAGTAAAATACCAAGCAGAGCTGCTAACATCAAACCTATGGCCGATCCGGTATAAAAAATCTTTGTAACCTCATGGACAGTGTTATATACAGACTGGATGGGGACAACATATTCCACCACGCCAAGAAATCGGTTGTTATACAAAATAGGTACAGCAACGGTTAATAAATGCTGGTTTGAAAGAGGATCAAACCGAATGGCGGCTACCGTTTTATGCTGCAAAAGAGCCTCTGTGGAAACTGAATCTGTGCGCTGCTGACCAATCAATGCTGTTCCTGCAGAAGTATCTACCACAAATCCGTCACGATTAAGAATATAGACCGAACCACCCATAAATTGTGGCAGAGACGATAACATGGAAGTCAATGTATCAAGTGGATGTTTGTTATGTGACGAATTACTTATTTCCAGTTGCGGAGCTACCAATATGGACATAAGATGAGCCTGATTTTCAACAGTTTGTGTCTCACTCTGAACGAGAGATGTCGTAAGTGTACGCACAAAATAAGCTCCGATGAGCTCTAAAGAAAAGAGTACGAGCAATAAAGAGACCGTCACTAACTTAAAACGAATACTTCGCCAAAAACGCCTATCTTCGCGCATAATAGCCAACACCGCGCCGAGTCAGCACATATTCAGGAGCACTTGCATCCTCTTCTAATTTTTCACGCAAACGCCGGATGGTCACATCAACCGTACGCTCATCGCCCACATAGTCCATACCCCACACCTCAGTCAGCAATTGCTCTCGGGTATAGACCAGACCTGGCCTTGAAGCGAGATACGCTAACAACTGAAATTCTCTATGTGTGAGAGATATTAAAGTACCATTCTTACGCACCTCATAGTGGGCCAAATCAATGACAATATCATGTAAATAAAGTAAATGACCGTCTTCTTTTTCATGCATATCCCTCTCAAGTTCAACACGTCGTAACGTTGCCTTTACACGAGCCAACAATTCACGAGTAGAAAACGGCTTGGTTACATAATCATCTGCACCCAGTTCAAGACCTAAAATTTTGTCAACTTCCGCATCCCGTGCAGTCAACATGATGATGGGTACAGCTGTAAATTCTCTTAACTCTCGACATACTTCAAAACCGTCTTTCTCAGGTATCATTAAATCCAGTAATACTAAATCCGGTTTTTCTTCGCGAGCCAATTGCACTGCACGTACACCATCTTCAGCAGAAATCACTTGATAGCCTTCTCGTTCCATAGCAAATCGCAATATTTTTTGAATTGGCTCCTCATCTTCTACTACTAAAATTTTCGGCATAGAGTTTCCTCTCTTTATGCGGAATCCAACATCAAGAATGTTGATCTAAAGCTACCCAAACGAAGTGAGGATGTGTCAATACGGCTTGGTATCTCCCCAATTGCATCAGCAACAACGGATAGGGAGATAAATTCGTCTGTTCTGGCAAATTTTCAGACTCTACATAACTTTCGATATCAAATACAGGAGGACCAAACCACCATGGTTTCACAGTAACATACGACTCGACACCTTGTAAGGAGCCGATTTGAGCAAAGGATGGAATATTATAAACAAACGCGAATCGGGACCAAAAAGCAACTGACAAACCAATCGCCAGCCATGTAATCGCGCGTGTCCAAAATCGCAGCGAACGCACAGCGCGCAAAGCACGAATTCTTCGCATACGTGCTCGACGTTGTTTACGTCGACGCTGCCTTTTCTTATTAAGCTGACGCTTATATTCTTTGCGACCAAGCGTCTCGAGCGATCCTGACTCTATCATGGTGCAGCATGCGCCCTCTCCAGATTAACAAATTTATTGTAATTCTTTAAAAAGACAAGCTCGACCTTTCCGGTTGGCCCATTTCTCTGCTTAGCAATAATAATCTCAATGATGTTTTTCTTTTCAGACTCTGGATCGTAATAATCATCCCGATAAAGAAACGCTACAATATCGGCATCCTGCTCAATACTTCCGGATTCACGAATGTCGGAAAGCATTGGACGTTTGTCCTGGCGCTGTTCAACAGAACGGCTTAACTGTGCAAGTGCTACCACAGGAACTTCCAGTTCACGAGCCAACCCTTTGAGCGATCTCGATATTTCGGAAATTTCCTGCTGCCTATTTTCTCCCGAAGCACGGCGACCCTGAATCAATTGCAAATAGTCAATCACCACAAAACCTAAACCTTTTTCTAATTTGAGACGACGAAGTTTACTGCGCATTTCAGGCACTGTAATACCAGGACTGTCATCAATATAGAGTGGGGAGTTGGATAGTGTGCTGACACCCATAGAAAGCTTTGGCCAATCCTCGTCATCTAATGTACCATTGCGAAGTTTGTGTCCGTCAATATACGCTTCAGCGCAAAGCATACGCTGAACAAGTTGATCTTTAGACATTTCTAAAGAAAATATCGCAACAGGTAGACCTGCTCGCACAGCAACATTTTGGGCAATATTGAGTGCAAACGCTGTTTTGCCCACAGAAGGACGAGCTGCAACAATAATTAAATCTGACTTTTGAAATCCGCTGGTCATTCTGTCCAGTTCACTGTAGCCTGTTGGAATACCTGTTAACTGGCCCTCACTTGCGTACAACTGCTCAATACGATCGAAGGTCGATTGCAATACATCAGAAATATGGGTAAAATCGCGAGTTTTTTGATACTGCGAGAGTTCTAATATCATTCTTTCTGCATCAGCAAGGACTTCTGCAGCTGTTTTTTCTGTATCGTAACCTTGTTCAGCAATTTTCGTAGAAACCTGGATAATGCGGCGCATTAAAGCTTTTTCCTTAATGATTCGTGCATAATGATACGTATGCAAGGCTGTTGGCAAGGCGGCGGCCAATTGAGCGATGTATTCAACGCCGCCTACGCTTTCCAAAGCAGCTTCTTCTGAAGCTAAAGAAGCCGTAACAGTAATCACGTCAATCGGTTCTGCTTCCTGAAACAATCGTTGCATGACTCCATAGATGATACGGTGGGGAGTACGATAAAAATCATCTGCTTCAAGAATCTCAATAGCTTCCACGACTGCATCATTAGAAATGAGCATGGCGCCAAGAACCGCTTGTTCTGCCTCAATTTGTTGAGGAGGCAAGCGTAACCCGTTCATCTCAACTTCTCTTTGCCGCACAGATGGAGATACGGCTTCTTCCACTCCTGACTTCTCCTCTCCAAACTCAAAACAGTTTTATTCGCCTTCGGCAATTATGTGTACTCTGACGTTTGCCCCTACTTCTGGATGCAATTTCACATGCACTTCATGATATCCAAGCGACTTAATCGGTTCATGCAAAACAATTTTCTTTTTATCAACAGGATAACCAGCTTGATGTAAGGCATCTGCAATATGTTTGGTGGTAATAGCTCCAAACAGACGACTACCTTCACCTACCTGCACCTTGAGCAAAATTTCTCTGCCTTCTATTTTTTGAGCTAGCGCTTTAGCGTCTGCCAATTCCTGTGCTGCCCTGCGTTCCTTGCTCGCTTGTTTTTCCTTTAATTGATGTAAGGTGCCCTGATTGGCTTCTACTGCCAACTGCCGAGGAAATAAAAAGTTTCTAGCATATCCCTCTGATACCTCTTTAATTTCGCCTTGTTTACCTTGTCCTTTCACATCCTGCAAGAAAATAACCTTCATCCATCAACTCTCCTTTTGAGCTAAGCCCGATGGTCTAGATATCTTCGAACAGTTGCCGAATCCTCCTGCAAAGCTTCATCATCCAATGAATATACGGATAAAGCCTCCAGAACTTCCTGTTCAATCACTGCCGGCGCAATACCCATCTGGCGACCTAACAGATATGCGGAAGCTATCAACGCTCCAAGTGAACGCGTAAGCTCCCGTTCTTCTCCGAGATGTATACTTTTAAAAGTTTCCGCTACATCTGTGATGAGCCCAATGCGCAAAGATTCTAATACACGCAAGCGCCGGGCAATTTGTATCTGAGGATCCGTGTGCGACACCTCGATTTCCCCCTCAATGCGCACCAGTGCTCCGCCTCTAACCTATTGCATCGCGAGTAATCCGCGCGCTGTATTGCCGCTTCTATTCCACAACCTAATCTCTGTTTCCTGCTAAGAGAAAAGCCGCACCATGAGCGATGCGGCTCCAGACGTTTCCATCTCGGGACAACATTTATTCAGTAGTATATGGCATCAAAGCAATTTGACGAGCACGCTTTATGGCAATCGTCACTTGACGTTGATGTCTTGCACAATTTCCCGAAATTCGGCGTGGTAAAATTTTGCCACGTTCAGTAAGAAATTTATTTAAACGACCAATATCTTTGTAGTCAGCATAGTCAATCTTGTCCACACAAAACTGACACACCTTACGGCGCTTACCTCCACGACCTTTGCGCGGCATAACATTCTTCCCCCCTTCATCCTATTCTTCTCTCAACGACAAATCTCAGAAAGGTAAATCATCATCAGAAATATCTATCATCGGTCCATCATCCGCAAATGGATCATCATCAAATGAGGGTCTGGGAACTTCTTGGCGGCGATTTGAATTCATTCCTGAGCTGTTTCTCTGCATACCTGCGTTGCTGTGTGTATCGCGTGCAGAATTTTCGCCTCGGTCGAGGAATCGCACCGTTTCAGCTACAACTTCTGCTACACGAACTTTTTGACCGTCTTTATTTTCATAAGAACGGATTTGCAACCTTCCGTCTACCGCTGCCAAGCGTCCTTTATGCAAATACTGTGCAACGGTTTCAGCTTGTTTCTGCCAGACTACTATCTGGATAAAATCGGTCTCTCGTTCTCCAGCTTGATTAAGCCTTGGACGATCTACCGCCAGACTGAATGTTGCTACAGCCGTTCCGCTATTGGTATAGCGAAGCTCAGGATCTTGAGTCAATCTGCCAATCAGCACAATTCGGTTTAACATTGTACCATCCCCTCCGACGCGTCCTATTCCCCAAGACGTACTGTGAGGTATCGAAGCACATTATCTTCAATACGCATCACACGCTCGAGTTCATTGGTCACATCGGTGTCTGACGAGTACTTCATCAGGACGTAAAATCCTTCACGATGGCGATCAATCTCATAAGCCAAGCGTCGTTTGCCGATTTCTTGAAGTTCATCAATCTGGCCTCCGTGCTCGGTTACAAGGGATTGATACTTCTCCACCAGTGAAGAAATTTGTTCTGATTCCAGTTCAGGTTTCAGAATGTACATGGTTTCGTACTGGCGCATCCCTATTCACCTCCTTTTGGACTATGGCCCCAAGTCAATGCTTGGAGCAAGGATAGGCATGCGACATGCCAAGATAAAATTTTATCTTATTTATGATAAAACAGCAACCAGTCACTCTTGTAGAACTCGATTTTCAGACAGGTCCTTAACACGTCAGAACCGATGAAATCCAAAATAAAACATTTTCTTCTTAGACATTAAATCGGAACAGCATAATATCGCCATCTTGTACAACATATTCTTTTCCCTCTAAACGTAATTTGCCTGCTTCTCGCGCAGCCACCATACTGCCAGCATTCACAAGATCTTCATAAGAAACAACTTCCGCTCGAATGAATCCTCGTTCAAAATCACTGTGAATAACACCTGCAGCTTGTGGCGCCTTCGTTCCTTGACGAATGGTCCAAGCCCGCACTTCAGGCTCCCCCGCTGTAAAGTAAGTAATGAGCCCCAAAAGATGGTAAGCTGCCCTGATCAGACGATCAAGTCCGGATTCTTCAACACCGAGATCGGCCAGAAAAGCTACTTTGTCCTCTGCATCTAACTCAGCTATCTCTGATTCCATTTGAGCAGAAACACGAATTACTTCAGCGCCTTCTTGATCTGCACGCTCTTTTACAGCATTAAAATATGGATTATGGGTTGATTCATCATGGATTTCTGATTCACCCACATTGGCCACATATAGAACAGGTTTCATTGTCAATAAATGCAAATCTTTTAATACGTCCTGCTCTTCTTCTGTTAAGTCCAAACTGCGAGCCGCTTGTCCTTCTTCTAAAACACCTTTTAACTTTTCTAGCGCTGCAACCTCTATTACGTAACGCTTGTCCCCAGATTTTAAATTTTTCTTTGCCTTATCCAATCGACGTTCTACGGTTTCCAAATCGGCTAAAGCGAGTTCTAATTCAATGGTTTCAATATCCCGAATAGGATCGACAGAACCTGCCACATGTGTTACATCATCATTTTGAAAACACCGGACGACATGTACAATAGCATCCACTTCCCGGATATGTCCTAAAAACTTGTTGCCCAGTCCCTCTCCACGACTGGCCCCCGCAACTAACCCGGCAATATCCACAAATTCAAAAGTTGTTGGAACAATTTTTTTAGGATGGACCATCTCCGCCAAACGCTGTAACCGTAAATCCGGAACTTCTACAACACCGACATTAGGGTCAATTGTACAAAAGGGATAGTTTGCGGCTTCTGCTCCAGCCTTGGTTATGGCATTAAACAATGTAGATTTCCCTACATTCGGCAAACCTACAATTCCTGCTTGTAATGGCATACATGCACCTCATCTCCAGCAACAAACACTGCTAGTATAAAAATCATCTGTGTCTCGCACAATAAATAACAATACAAAAATTCTTCTTATTGTACAAAACTACGAGCATATTTTCAGAAACTTTTGTATATGCCTGTTAAGAAGCCAAAACCGGGCTGTATACAGCTAGAATCTTGACAAAAATTATGGCAGACTATTGACAGGGAGGTGATTGATGTGCTGAAGCGACTTATGCGCAAGCTAAGGGTACCTAAACTGTCGCCCAAAGCATTGGCAGTAAAAACGCTCGACAGCCAACACTCCGTCAACAAACGCCATTATTGTAAATTAGCTTCCTAACCTACATTTTTGACGAGCCCTTATGGGCTCATTTCATTTGTCTTCATTCCCTTCTTGTTGAATAGGTGAAATTGTACAAAGGCATTCGTATTGTGCTGTTTGATCCCCCATATCAGCCATTTCATTGCCAGTTAAATGATTGATGGTATGCTCTCCATTCCACCAACCTTCCTCGAGCAAAACAGCTTTTGGATAACCTGTTTGCAGCAATCTGACTTCAGCTAATAATACTCCGTTTTGGGTGGAGATTTGAACGATGTCCCCAGCTACAATACCCATTTTTTCTGCCTCTCGAAAATGAATCTGGACAATAGGCATGGAAGGCAGTTTAGGGAACTCTGCATGTTGTGAGTTTTCACTTTTTCTAGGATGAGCCGTAATAAGATGATATTGACCTTCATCTAAAGGAGTAAGCGCCTTCCATCCATCAACGGCAGTTCTAGGCAAACCATCTTTTTCGGCTTTATCCGAGGCAAATTCAAAACGTCCACTTGATGTTAGAAATTTTTTGTCTTCAAAAGCAATATCAGATAATGGAACTTTGATAAATCCGCGTTGTTTGGCCTCATCTAAAGATACACCGGTTTGAATTAGAGGACGTAAGGCTTTAGCTATCCATTCTTTGGGCGATCCGTCATACAACTCATGCAAACCCAGCGCATTCGCTAATTCCTTAAATATTTCCCAGTCCGCCTTTGCTTCTCCCTGTGCTGATACGACAGGCTGAATGAAATTGCCATATGCATGCCACATCGTTGTATATGTGAAATCTTCCTCTTCAAAAACTGTGGTACAAGGTAAAATATAATCAGCCATCTCTGCTGTGCGAGTCATAAATGTATCTATCACTACTTTGCACGGAACTTTTTTCAAGACACTTTCTAGTTTTTTTGTATTTGGGATTTGCGTTAATGGATTGGTCCGTGTAACCACCATAACCTGAATTGGTGGTTCAGCCATCTCCATACATTCTGCTATTTTGCCTCTCGAAAATGTTCTGATATTCTCTGGTACATCACCCGTAAGTACTTTAGTATCAAAATACTGACCCATATCTCGACTGGCATATTGTACGCCACCGCCTGGTACACCAATATGTCCAGTGGCTGCTACTAACGCATCAATAGCCCGTATATTTTGCCCACCATTTTGATAACGTTGCAAACCTATTCCCAGTAAAGTAGCTACAGGCTGTTTTGTGCCATATAACTCTGCCAATTGATGAATATCTTCAGCAGATACGCCAGTTTGACGCACTAAATCTTCATAGTCAAAAGCAGAAAGCTGTGACTCAAACTCTTCCCAACCTATGCTGTATTGGTTTATAAATTCCCTGTCCAAATACCCAAACTGTATACATCTTTTTAATACAGCCAGCGCTAAAACTCCGTCCGTTCCTGGTCTTAACGATATTACCTTATCTGCCCTGGCGTCTAAATCTGTTGGAAGCGGATTAATAATCCATAATTTCGCACCCAATGACTGCGCTTCCCGTAAAAAGGGGAGAATATGCATATTCGTAACTGCAGCGTTTCTACCCCAGACCACGATAGCCGAACTATTTAGTAAATCATCTGGTGCGTGACTTCTTGCTTCACCCATGTCATACTGTTGCGCTTGCAACCCAGCATTCCAACAAAGACTTCCTACAGTTTCTGTACATCCACCAAGCGCATAAAAAAATCTTTGATTCAAACTTTTTAATAACGCACCAGAACCCCAGTCATAACAATGAAAGATAGACTGATGTCCATATAAATCCATTGCTTGCCGAATATTTCTAGAAACTTCAGAAATAGCCTGTTCCCAAGATAAACGAACCCATTTATCTTGAACTCTTTTTAATGGATGTAGAATGCGATATGAAGCATACGTACGCTCTTTTAATCTTCTGCCTCGACCACAAATAACACCTTTGGTAATTGGATGATCTTTATTCCCCTCCAATTGTGTTATCTGACCATTTTCCTCAGTGACTGAAAAACTACAGGCATCATAACAATCGAGAGGACACGCTGTGATAATAGTGCGTTCAGTCATGACGTTTCACCTTCATGATCTGTCTCGACTTTTCTTAATAATCTTTCAAAACGAGATCTCGGTATAAGCACACTGTGACCACAATGCAAACATTTCATGCGTATATCCATCCCTAACCTGATGATCTGCCAACGGTTTGTACCACAAGCGTGAGGTTTTTTCATCACAACAATACTATTGAGCGAATAGGAAAGCATTATTGTTCATCACCAATCTGTCATGAACTTTATTGAATAAGTCTTACTGCCAATTGATTATATGGAATATCAATATTGGCGTCAGTCAAGGCTTCTTTGATTCTTTGTTGTGCCAACCTTTGAATAGCATATTGTTGTGTTGGTTTACACTCCACCGTGATTCGCAAATTCACGCTAGATGCTCCAAGCGATTGAACACCTAACATTTTGACAGGGCCAACTACAATCTCTTGATTTTCCTCACAAATTTTATTCATTTCCTCTAAAATGATTTTTTTCGCCTCTTCTATATCCGCTTCATAAGCAATACCAACATCCACCACAGCAATGGAATTAGTGCGTGAATAATTTGTTACTGTCGTAATTTGTCCATTAGGAATTATCTCCACTTCACCAGTCCAAGCACGCACACGAGTCAATCTTAATCCTATGGATACGACAGTCCCTGTAAATTGGTTAATTTGTACCGTATCTCCCACACCATATTGATCTTCAAATAATATAAAGAAGCCTGTGAGCACATCTTTAATCAAAGATTGCGCACCTAAGCCTATAGCTAGCCCAGCAATACCTGCTCCAGCCAGTAATGTTTCAATATGAAAACCAAAAGACTGCAATACCATTAAAAAATACAAGAAATATACTGTATAGTGAATCACATTATCGACCAAAGACTGTAAAGTTGTTTTTCGGCGTTCATCCGAACGAACAGCTTTAGATTTAAAGAATCGATGACTAATATGTTCAAGTACAGCAATAGCAATTCGACTTAAAAAAAACAGAATGATGATTTTGATTAAAGCTATAGCAATCTTAGTTAAACTCGGTATATCCGATAAAGATTGTTGAATCAGTTGATGCCAAAAATTTTGCACAAGTCTATTCCTCCATTTTTAAATCTATTGCATTTTGTAATTTCCAATAATCATAGAATGAAATAAGAATTGCGTCAAAAATTTCTCGCCAAAAGATATTGACTACATTCATGTACAATGGCTCCAGCCGCTTTGACTATTTCTCCATCTGTGGAACTATTAAAATGTTGGGGTAAAAAACAAGTAACCATCGACAATATACTTGCTGCCAAAATAACTGAAGCAAGTGACGTAACCATAGCAAGTACTTGAGAGAAAATTTTAGCTACAGGACCTTCAGCCATTCTGTCTTCTTCATCCCAAATCGCCTGCTTTAACTTAGAAATTATCATAAAAGAAGTAAATGTAATCCATACAACACCCATCCATAAACTAAATCGAAAAATATATAGAGACCATAAATGAAAAGGTGTGATAGAAGACACTGCTATAGCGTTCCGAGGAAAAAATTGTGCCCACACACTGATAGCACCTTGGTTGTCTTCAATATGTTGACTAATCCAAACTAAAATACCTGGATCTCGAAGAGTAATGTATTGGCTTATGGGGTGGTAAAATGCATAGCCAACATAAAATGATGCCATCCATCCTGCCCAAAATTTGATGATCCTCTCTGGAGACCATCTTTTCATCATCAAATACACCCATAAGAAACACGCTGATAACCCAATATCCACAATATTGTCCCCCATAAAATTTCAACTTGTTACAGTGAAATTGTATGAGAGATAAGGTATAGAACATGTCCATTGTACGTATACTGTGAATACTTCATGAGCAAAAGGACTGGGCTCAAAGGGGCTGGATGATGTCGTGGGTTTTATAGAAACAAGTAAGCCAAGCTGGCGTATTCCTTATGATGATGAACAGGCAGTAGGTCTGTTAGAACAAGCATTGGATAAAGTATTTTCAGCACCAAACATTCAAAACATACTCATTATATGCGTTGGAACAGACCGATCAACAGGTGACGCTTTTGGACCAATAGTTGGTACACAACTAACACAAGGTGCTCCCATGCCTTATGTACAAGTCAAAGGCACACTCGAAAATCCCGTTCATGCTGTAAATTTATCCTCTACTCTTGAAGAAGTAAGAAATTCATATTCACATACACCATTTATATTGGCTATCGATGCTTGTTTAGGACGTTTTGACCATGTTGGACACATCACTTTGGAGCCTGGTCCTTTGCGGCCCGGTGCAGGCGTTAAGAAAAATTTGCCCGAATTCGGAGATATGACTCTAACCGGTGTTGTTAATGTCAGTGGATTTATGGAGTATTTTGTTCTTCAAAATACAAGATTAGGCATCGTTATGAAAATGTCCGAAATCGTTGTGCAATCCCTAAAAAATAGTCTATGGAAATTTCAAATCCGAAAAAACATGAGTAGCTCCCTACATACTTCCTAATAGTCAAATGAAATAATAATATATTTTAAATACTGAAACCGTCTCTCTCATCTTGAGACGGTTTCAGGTTTTCTCAAATCACTCGATAATTCTGCTGCTACTTGCTGAATGACCATTTTTTCTTCTTGCGTCAAAGTATATTGAGATTCTCCCTCTTGAATAGGTTTTCCATACGTATGAGATTCTTCTCGACCATAAATAGAAGATATCACGACACCGTTTTGCTCATCATCTAAAAATGCAACTGAGTAGCTTAAATCATTGCCGAGATCGCCAAACGCATTATAACGCACCATTCTTGGCGTAGAGATTTTTTTATGGAGCCCTTCTTCAATAAATTCCATTTGTTTTTGTAATTTTTTCATTTCTTCTTCTGTTTTATGAACAGCTAAAACAGTTTGTTCATAAACTGCCTCTAAATCTGCTGATGAATGAATCGATTTCCATCTACGATTTTGCTTGCGAATTTTGGATAACGAACTTATTGATACCAAAGCCAGAATAATACTCAATATGGAGAGTATTAGGCTGACTCCTACAGCAATCCAAAGATATTGACTTACAATTTCTTTTAACAATGATTTTTCCTCCTAAAAAGTACTCCAACATTATTTTTCATTGTTCCCATCCATCTGATACAATGAAAATTTTTCTGCCATGTAGCAAACTAAATGATGAGTTATAAAACACCCTAAATCCAATGATGATGTAAAACATGTATAATAGACGGATAATAAATTTTTAATAAAACAGCTATAAAAATTGCGGGCAGCAGATTACCCACGGCAATCTTCTTTAATCCATACAAATTGATAGCTATCGCAATAAGTAACAATCCACCAGTAGCTGTCATACAACTTATTGCCGCAGGATTATCCATTCCTTTACCTACCCAATGTGCTAACAAGGCAATGCTACCTTCGTACAAAAATACCGAAACAGCAGCAAATGCAACGCCAAATCCTAATGTTGAAGCAAATATAACTGATGTGATTCCATCTATAATCGATTTTGCAAATAAAGTTTGAGGATCTCCACTTATACCATTTTGTATAGCTCCGACTATTGCCATGGAACCTATACAAAATAACAAAGTTGATGCGACAAATGCTTCGGAAACCGGACCTTGATTTAGACGATGCATTTTATGTTCTATCCAGTTACCGAATCGCAAAAGACGGTTCTCAATATCGATCCATTCTCCAATAATCGCCCCTATAACAATCGATATAATCAAGTAAAGAATATCTTTTTGATCAGATAGAGCCATGCCAAGCCCTATTAAAGCTACACATAAAGCAAGTCCCTGCATAATGGTTGTCTTCATGCTTTCAGGGACTCGTGGTAACAGTACACCTAGCACTGAGCCTAAAATAATCGCAATTGAATTTACCAAGGTTCCAATTAAAAACAAGATTAAACACCATCCGCATCAGTAACCATTAATAACTGTAGAATTCGTTCTAAATCCTCTTCTGAAAAATACTCTATTTCAATTTTACCTTTGTTTTTACCCGATTGTATTCTAACTGATGTACCAAGATATTGTCGTACTTGTTCTTCATAATGTTTGAATCGTTCATGAATTTTTGTTTCACGTGAAACATTTCTAGTTTTTTTAGGCTCATAAATCATCGCCTCTAATTTTCTAACACTCCACTCTTGTTTAACAGCCAAGTCTGCTATTTGTTCTTGCTCTTCTTTATTCTGAATAGCTAAAAGAGCACGAGCATGTCCCATACTTAATGTTCCACGTGAAACATACTCACGTACCAAAGGAGATAATTGAAGTAATCTCATCATATTCGCAATATGACTTCGACTTTGTCCAATCCTTTTTGCTAACTGCTCTTGAGTATATCCACAACGTTCAATTAACTGTACATAAGCCTCAGCTGTTTCCAGAGGATTTAAGTCAGCACGTTGAAGATTTTCAATAATGGCTATCTCCATCAACTGTATATCCGTTAAATCCCTTACAATAGCAGGTACTACATGTAAACCAACTAATTTTGCAGCACGAAATCTTCTTTCACCAGCTACAATATCAAAACCTTGAATAGCACTTTTACGTACTACAATCGGTTGAAGAATACCATGTTCTCGAATAGAATTAGCCAATTCCTGCAATTTGTCATCATCAAATACTCTTCTAGGTTGATAAGGGTTAGGACGTAAATCACGAATATCAATGGATGAAATAGAATCAGCTGATGTTTCATGTAAAGGTATAAGTGAGTCCAAACCTCGACCGAGTGCTCGTTTACTCAATACCAATCACTTCCTTCGCTAAATCCATATAGCTTTCAGCACCTCTAGATTTCGGATCATAATGAATAATAGGACGTCCGTGACTGGGAGCTTCAGATAAGCGAACATTTCTAGGAATGACAGTATGGTAAACCTTATCCCGAAAAAATTTTTTTACGTCTTCAATGACCTGCAATCCTAAATTCGTACGAGCATCCAACATGGTTAAAACCACACCTTCGACTTCAAGAGAAGTATTCAGATGTTTTTGGACCAAACGGATTGTATTTAACAACTGACTTAAACCTTCAAGTGCATAATACTCACATTGAATAGGGATTAAAACAGAATCAGCAGCCGTAAGTGCATTTACAGTCAAAAGTCCCAGAGAAGGTGGGCAGTCAATAATCATATAGTCAAATTTTGACCTGAGTGTATTCATAGCTTGACGCAATCGAACTTCCCGTGAAATCGTTGGCACTAATTCGATTTCAGCACCCGCTAGTTGAATGGTAGCTGGTAGAATAGAGAGATTTTCCAATCCAGACGGTAAAATCGCTTCTTCCATAGTTACATCATTAATAATGACATCATATACACAATAACGTACATCGGCTTTATTAATGCCTATACCTGACGTCGTATTTCCTTGGGGATCAATATCGACCAGTAGCACTTTCCTGCCTAGATTAGCCAGACAAGCTCCCAAATTCACCGCTGTGGTAGTTTTACCTACACCACCTTTTTGGTTTGCAACAGCTATGATACGACCACCGGACACAAAGAAGCCCCCTAACCTCTCAACCCAATTCAGTACCATACATTGTACTGCATCTATGAGCTAAAAGGGAGGAGCCGATATATAAAACTTTGTATGAATATAGATTAGATGACGATAAAAACAGGAAAATTTAGAGTTCAACATCATATCAAGAGGATACATGAGACTTGGGAACTCTTATCACAAATTGATAATAGGAATCTTCATCCTGTTCTTCAACATTAACAGATAGTCCATTTTTTTCAATCAATTGCAAAGATTGACGAATCGTGTTGACTGCTAGACGCACATCTCTGGATAAACCCTTTTTTCGGGCTTTACGCTGGGGTTCTTTTTCTAATTTGTTTAATAATCGTTTCACTTGCTCTTCCATTTGCTTGACATTCCAGTTTCGCTCAATACATTCCATAAGTAATTTTAATTGTAACTCTTCAGAAGGTAGAGCCAACAAAGCACGAGCATGTCTCTCAGTAATCTGTCTAGATAACAAAGCCTGTTGAACATCGGACGGCAAATGAAGAAGACGAAGCTTATTGGCAATCGTTGATTGGCCTTTCCCTAATCTTTGGGCTAGGCTTTCCTGTGTCAACCCATGTAATTCTAACAATTGTTGATAAGCGACAGCTTCTTCAATCGGAGTAAGGCCTTCGCGCTGCAAATTCTCTATTAATGCAGCAGACGCCGTCTGAGCATCGTTCATATCTCTTACAATTGCCGGAATTGTAGTCCAACCCAGAAGTTTAACAGCCCGCCATCTGCGTTCTCCAGCGATCAATTCATATCCACCGGACTTTTTCCGAACTACAATAGGTTGAATAATGCCATGCGTATGAATAGTCCGAGCTAATTCTTCAATAGCACGTTCATCAAAAACGGTGCGTGGTTGATATGGATTAGAAACTATACTATGAACATCAATATCCATAACGTTTTGAGCGGGAGGCGATGTATCCCGACTCTTGAATTTTCCCCAAGCTTCCTTCATCATAAATCACGAGCCCCCAATGGATAAGCAGAATCCTCGTCTCGACATGACTAGGTTTCCACACTTCGATCTGCATTTCCTTCCAGGCGACAAAGGTTCTCAGGAAACGACAAAACATCTCTTTCTACGACATGCAAAAGACCAGCAAAAAACATCATAATAACGGTTGCTTCGACGGAATTCCCGCTTTACGCGGATACTTGCGAGACAAACTGCTTATTTTTTGAAACCACAACAAGTGCCTTGTACCTGCTTCATCAGGCAACCTAAAATTTTCTTGATGTTGCAGATGTACCGCTAACTTGCTTTGGGCTACTTTGGAGAATTGTAATTCATCATCAACTTGCGGTCCTTTGTACATACAAATCCAACCATGTTTTTCTACAAAAGGTGATAGATATTCTAATAAAACATTCACTTTAGCAACAGCCCTGGAAACTGCGCCAGAAAATTGTTCACGATAATCTGGAGATCTACCTAAATCCTCTGCTCGTGCATGAATAATTTCCACATTTTCAATTCCTAATTCTGAAATCACAGTTTGTAAAAATTGAACTCTTTTTTGCAATGAATCTACTAAAGTAAAAGAAACCTCAGGATATACAATTGCCAATGGAATCCCAGGAAAACCTGCTCCTGTACCCACATCAATCACTCTACGACCCGGTTCCATTAAGAAACTACGGTAATTAGACACATGAATAAGCAAACTATCAATAAAATGTTTGATACGTACATCAGGCCAATCAATAATTGCGGTTAAATTTATTTTCTCATTCCATTCAACTAACAATTGAAAAAAAGTCTCAAATGCAGACTTTTGATGATCAGGCAGCCTGTCCCAAACCATCGATAATTGATTATCCATGGGCATGTCTTCCCCAATGCGATTTCACTGCAATCAACAAAATAGAAATATCGGCGGGTGTTACTCCAGGAATGCGGGATGCCTGACCAATAGTTTGAGGCCTTATTTTGCTTAATTTTTCTCTCGCTTCCATAGCCAGTCCACGAATTTGATCATATTCTATTTGAAGAGGAATTTTCTTTTCCTCCAATCTCCTTTGACGTTCTATTTCATTTTGCTGTTTATCAATATACCCAGCGTATTTCGACTGAATTTCCACTTGTTCTAGCATTTCACTTAGCAATACTTGATCTGTAGAAATCTCATTAAAAAGCGAAGAAACATCCTGATGACCATCAACGAGGAACGGCAACAAATCGTTTACGCCTACTTCTGGTCTTCTTAACAGTTGTGATAAACTCACAGCTTCATCAATAGTTTGCGAAGATAGGCTCTCTAAAACTTGATTGATTTCTGCTGGTTTTACTTTCGTTCTCTTCAATCGTTCTAATGTTGTAACTACGCCATCACGTTTTCTTGCCATTCTTGAATATTTTTCCTCAGAAAGCAATCCAATATCTCTTCCAATTTCCATCAATCTCAAATCAGCATTATCGTGACGCAACAACAAACGATACTCCGCCCGAGAAGTTAACAGTCTATAAGGTTCTAATGTCCCTTTAGTAACCAAATCATCAATCATTACCGCAATATAGGCGGCCGATCTCGGTAAAATCACAGGTTCTTTCCCTTGAACTTTACGCGCCGCATTAATTCCGGCCATGATACCTTGGCCTGCCGCCTCTTCATATCCGGATGTACCGTTAATTTGTCCAGCTGTAAATAATCCTTCCACTCGCTTAGACTCTAAAGATGGCCAGAGCTGAGTAGGAACAATGGCATCATACTCAATTGCATACCCGGGACGCAGCATTTCTACCTGTTCGAGCCCAGGAATGGTTCGCAACATCTTTAGTTGAACATCTTGTGGAAGACTAGTCGACAAACCTTGAACATACCATTCAGCAGTATGAGGACCTTCAGGTTCTAGAAAGACTTGGTGATTCGGTCGATCTTTAAACCGAACAATCTTATCTTCTATACTTGGACAATATCTAGGCCCTGTACCTTGAATATCTCCAGAAAACATAGGTGCACGATGTAAATTTTCTTGTATAATTTCGTGCGTATTTTCATTCGTATAGGTCAGCCAACAATCCAATTGTTGACGTGTGGGTATATGACTATTAAATGAAAAATGCTCGGGGTGTTCATCACCAGGTTGCGCTACCAATGCGTCAAATCGTACTGTATTTCGATTGATTCGCGGTGGCGTACCCGTCTTAAAACGAACCAATTGGAAACCTAATTCAAGTAAACTATCGGTTAATCGTATAGCGGGCATTTGCCCATTTGGACCGCTCTCATAATTCACTTCTCCAATAAAAATTCGTCCCCGTAAATAGGTCCCAGTTGTCAAAACCACGGCTTTTGAACGATAAATCATGCCACTTTTTGTGGCTACACCCACAACTTTCCCGTTTTCAACCAGAAGTTCTTCAACCAT
Source organism: Alicyclobacillus sp. TC (assembly GCF_016804365.1). Taxonomy (NCBI): domain Bacteria; kingdom Bacillati; phylum Bacillota; class Bacilli; order Caryophanales; family Alicyclobacillaceae; genus Alicyclobacillus; species Alicyclobacillus sp. TC. Next base: position 2,803,743 of record NZ_CP044434.1, read on the forward strand.
CCCCTGCAAAAGTTGAAGATTCGTTGTATTTTCTAAAGTCCATTTCATATTCTGTCCATAGAGTGGTTTGTCAGCTTGTGCTCTTAAAGCTTGTACAGCAGGTCCCTTACCAGTATTCAACATACGCATTTGAATATAAGATTTATCAATATTCTCTGCCATTTCTCCACCGAGTGCATCGATCTCTCTAACGACAATACCTTTAGCTGGACCACCAATAGACGGATTACATGGCATATAGGCAATTGTGTCTAGATTTATTGTGATCAATAAAGTTTTACAACCCATTCTTGCCGCAGCAAGCGCCGCTTCACAACCAGCATGACCTGCGCCAATAACAATAACCTCATACTGACCACCTTCAAATCTCATGATCGATTCACCTCCTATTTTCCTAAACAAAAATTAGAAAATATCTCATCAAGCAGATCTTCTCCCACTTGCTCTCCAATCACCCAGCCTAAATTTTTGTAACACTCTTGAAGTGACACAGCTATAACATCCAGTGTTACATTGAAAGAAGCCGCCTCTATAGCCTCTTGTAAAGATTCATCAGCTTTATTTAGCCAAGCTAATTGACGCGCGTTGGCCATTAAAGCGCCTTCCCAAAAATCCTGTTGTTGACTCCCTAAAGCACTACTCACAATTTCATGATTTAAATCATTTAAATTTTTTTCCGCTTTTATAGATATTTTTACAACCCTATCTTCTTTTTTAAAAAATGATGACCCAATCTCATCAATATCCCACTGCAATATTTCATCAATTTTATTGATCACGATAATCCTGCGTTTGGACTGAGTATAGGAGAAAAGTTGAAAATCTTCCTCCTCAAGAGGTCTACTAACATCCAAAAGCAACAAAATCAAATCTGCAGATTCCATCTCTTGATGTGATTTTTCTACACCAATTCGTTCTACTAAATCTTCAGTGATTCGAATACCTGCCGTATCGACAATTTTTATAGGAACGCCATTCAGAGAAATATATTCTTCAATAACATCTCTTGTCGTTCCTGGAATATCTGTCACTATGGCACGATCTCTACCTAAAAATAAATTCATAAGAGAAGATTTACCTACGTTCGGTTTACCGACAATAGCAACTTTAATGCCTTCACGCAATATTCTTCCCTTGACAGCAGCTTCTCTTAACCAATGAATACTGTTATGAATTTGCTCTCCTTCTTGAATAACTTGCACAAGAGCAATTTCTTCATCATCATGTTCAGGATAGTCGAGATGAACTTCTACATGAGCTTGCAATCTCAAGACCTGTTTACGCAATCGAATAATTTCATTGTGAAGTTTTCCCTGCAAACTGGAGAATGCTGCTTTATTGGCAGCTTCAGTTTTTGATTGAATTAAATCCATAACTGCTTCTGCTTGAGATAAATCAATTCTACCGTTTAAAAATGCGCGCTTTGTAAATTCACCTGGTTCCGCAATCCTTACACCGGAACGCATTAACGCGTTTAGTGTCAAATTTACAGACTGGAAACCTCCATGAACTTGAAATTCACAAGAATCTTCTGCAGTATAACTTTTAGTTCCTGGCATCCAAAGCAATATACATTCATCAATTTTTTCTTCAGTAACCGGATCGACAACAAAACCGTATCGAATCACTCTCTTTGTAGGCAAAACAGCCTTTTTCCCGGAAGGCGTTCTAAAAACAGAACGTATCAGATCTTTCACACCTTGCCCACTCGAGCGTACAACAGCGATACTTGACTCACCAGGAGCAGTAGCAACAGCAGCAATAGTATCGTTTACACTCATTCAGAGACACCTCCCTTGTCACAACAATGAAAACCCGTCCTATTTCATAAGAGAGACCCTTCTCCAAGAGAAGGGCTAAAATTTAATATCATAACGCTGCTATTCAAACTCAAATAAACTCAAGAAAAATTAATCATGATCGACAGGGATAATTTTAATTCTTCTATTGGGTTCCTTACCTTCACTTTCTGTTCGTATATCTGAGCGATTTTGAAAATGTTCATGAATTAATTTCCGATCGACAGCAACCATCGGTTCAAGAAAAATGACTTTTTTCAAATGAGTAGCTTTTTCAGCTGCAATATCAGCTAAATGAATAAGTTTTTGTTTTCTTTTTTCACGATAATTACCAATATCCATATTGATCTTAACTGTAGAAAAAGATGTATCGCGCATTTGTTTGTTGTATGCAAGCGTCAACCAATTTTGCAAAGCATCCAACGTATTTCCGTGATGACCAATAAGATAGGGTAAAACATCTTCTTCAGCTTCAACATTAATCATTAATTCATTTACATCAGACTCAGAATGATAAGAACAACGAACAACGGCTGTCATTGAAAGTCTATCAAACAAATTGCGCATTAGACGTAAAACGACTTCATCAGGTTTTTCTTCAATAGAAACCTCAACCTGTGCCGGGCGTCCGCCTATCCACCCCAGAATCCCTTTTACTGGTTCTGAAATAATGCGCACTTTTGCTTGAGAACGGGTCACACCCAGTTTTACTAAGGCGCTGGTCACAGCTTCTTCCACCGTTCGCCCAGTCGTGACGACAGATTTCACTGCTTGTTCCCCCATTTTTATAACGAAGAATTTAACGACCCTTTCCTTTTTGCGGAGCCGGAGCTTCAACTATATTTTTATCAGACTTTTTCGCAGCAGAATTTTTTTCAGGAATATATTTCATTAACCATGTTTGGATGGACGTAAAAATATTAGTATATATCCAATATAACGCAAGTCCTGAAGGCAACCTTAAGCCAATAAACAGAACCATGATGGGTGTTACAAACAACATCGCCTTTTGTTGAGTCGGTTGTCCACGCATAGTCAACCAAGTAGAAAGCAATTGAGTCAAAGCAGCTAAAATCGGAAAGATATAATTTGGGTCAGGTTGTCCTAAATGAACTCCCAAAAAAACGGCTTCATGAAGTTGTCGACTGCCGTATATCGCTCCATATAAAGCATAAATAATAGGCAACTGCAAAAGTAAAGGGAAACATCCTCCAAGAGGATTCACGCCAGCTGTCTGATAAAGCTTCATGGTTTCTTCTTGAATTCTTTTATTGTCACCTTTAAATTGACTGCGAATTTTTTGCATTTGCGGTTGAAGCTCCTGCATCTTTCGCATACTGCGCAATTGATTAATCATCAAAGGAAATATAATCAAACGCACAATAAAAGTAACAATCAGCAAAGAGATTCCATATCCCCCTGCATGCTTTGCAAAGAAGTCAAGAACACTGGAAACAAATTTTAAAATATCGCCCCATGCATTATGGGGCCAATCACCAGGTTTTGCTGGATACAATCCACAGCCAGTTACAGACAACAATGCAACCGCCGAGAGAGCCCAGAGCCAACGTGACTTGCGTGGTTTTCTTTCAGCCACTATCCATATTCCTCCTAATGGACTTTGGTCGGAACGTGATCAACACCGCCCGGATGCCAAGGACCGCAACGTACAATCCGCTTTATGGAAAGCCAGCTGCCACGCAATGCCCCATGTGTCTGAATAGCTTCTAAAGCATATTGAGAACAGGTAGGATAAAAGCGGCAAGTTGGTCTCTTAAGCGGCGATATATAAAGTTGATAAAATCGAATAGCTAAAAGCAGGATAGATTTCATCATCGCTATTCACTCCCGCCACCATCATAGCATGTTTTTCGCCTTATTGAGCATTTTCCGCAAATCTGACAATAAAACATCAAATTCCGCATCAACAGCAGGTTTTCGACAAATAATCACAAAATCCGCAGAAACAGACGACAAATCTTTTTCGAGTTGATAAAAACATGCACGCAAAACTCTTTTTAATCGATTGCGTACTACTGCATTGCCCATCTTCTTGCTCACAGAAAACCCAACACGATAGTGAGAGAGTCTATTAGGAAAACTATATAAAACAAGCCGAGAGGTTGCGAAAGACTGACCTCTTTGAAACACCCGACGAAAATCACGATTTTCGCGCAAACGGTGAATTCGAGATATCAATAAACCCAACCCCTCGCATGACTTTGCACATTTGCTGTTTAAGAATACTCGCTGTTTAAAAATACTCTTTGAGTAGAAACATTGATAGAAAAAGGCCACCTCGAGTGGCCTTAAGCTGTCAATTCTTTTCTTCCCTTTTTACGCCGAGCCGCCAAGACTCTGCGTCCATTTTTGGTTGACATACGCTTGCGGAACCCGTGTACCTTTTTCCGCTTACGAGTATTCGGTTGATAGGTAGGTTTCAACTCTTACACCCCCTTGACAATCAAGAAAACCGCTCAAAATGATACCATATTAATTTTCAAAACACAAGACAATTCATGTAAATGACACCTATACACAATCATCATTGAAAAGGAATATCAAAAAAATTAAAGCAAGACTACCATTCGGAATATTATACACACAGAATCGCAATTATTATCCACAAAAAATAATTTCTTAGAAAATCTACAGTTTATCAATCATAAAAACCCACAAATTTATACACAAATCCACAGATATTGCATTGCTCACTTTGCAAAATATGAACATTGTGGATAACTAATTTGTCCATTGCTCTTTACCTAGAAATTCTGATATGATTCTCTTCATCACCACATTTTAAAAACTGTGAATAAGTTCAACTTATCCACCATTTTATCCACAGGTTGTGGATAAAATAATTCACCTCTTGTTGAAAAGTGAATAACTGATCCTTTAATTTTGTCGATTCATCTCGAATCAACTCGAAAATCTATCAAAAGCGTATTCATAAGTATTCCAAATCAAACTTTGTGGACTTCTTATGAAAATTTTTCAATGCCCATTTTCTCTATTTACAGATGGTAAGGGGGATTTTTGTCACCCA